>NZ_CP092848.1:2700000-3972500 GCF_022533465.1 Methylobacterium organophilum
TCGCGAGCCACAAGGCGGAGATCGACCGGATCGCCAGCAACCCGGAGCCCGCGAGCTTCGCCAACACCATCGCGGTGATGGAAGGCTCGGGCCGGGATCTCCGGCGCGTCGCCGCAATCTTCTTCAACCTGACCGGCAGCCACACTAATCCGGAACTCCAGGCCGCCGAGCGGCAGATCGCCCCCCGGCTCGCCCGCCATTCCAGCGCGATCTACCTGAACGCCGATCTCTGGGCGCGGATCTCGGCCATCGACGCCGAGACGGAGGCGCTCGGCGAGGAAGAGCGCCGGGTGCTCGAGCGCTACCGGATCCGCTTCAAGCGCTCCGGCGCCGACCTCGACCCCGAGACCAAGGCCCGCATCGCCGAGATCGCGACCCGGCTCGCCGAGCTCGGCACCCGGTTCGGGCAGAACCTTCTCGCCGACGAGAGCAGCTTCGTGCTGCCGCTCGCCGGGGAGGAGGAACTCGCCGGCCTGCCGCCCTTCCTGCGGGATGCTGCTGCCTCCGCCGCGGCCGAGCGCGGCGGCACACATCGCCACGTCATCACCCTGTCGCGCTCCTTGATCGAGCCCTTCCTAGTCTTCTCTACCCGACGCGACCTGCGCGAGCGCGCTTACCAAGCCTGGATCCGCCGTGGCGAGAGTGGTGGTGAGACCGACAACCAAGTAATCATCGCCGAGATCGTGAAGCTGCGGGCGGAGCGCGCCCGGCTTCTCGGCTTCGACAGCTTTGCGCATCTCAAGCTCGATGACACCATGGCCGGCTCGCCCGATGCGGCCATGGAGCTCCTGCGCAATGTCTGGACGCCGGCCCTACAGCGGGCCTTCTCCGAGCGTGAACGCCTCCAGGCACTGATCCAGGCAGAGGGGCAGAATTTCGACCTGCAGGCCCATGACTGGCGTCACTATGCGGAGAAGCTGCGTCAGGCCGAGCATTCCCTCGACGAGACGGAGATCAAGCCGTACCTGCCCCTCGACGGCGTGATCGCGGCATCCTTCGACACCGCGCACCGGCTCTTCGGCCTGAGCTTCGAGGAACTGTCGGGCACGCCGCGCTACCATCCGGATGTCCGCACTTGGCTGGTGCGCGACCGCGACGGCTCGGAGATCGGGCTGTTCCTGGGCGATTATTTCGCGCGGCCCTCGAAGCGTAGCGGTGCCTGGATGAGCGCCTTCCGGACGCAGGAGCGGCTTTCCGACGAGATCAAGCCGATTATCGTCAACGTGATGAACTTCGCCCGCGCACCGCAGGGCGAGGCGACCCTGCTCTCCTTCGACGACGCCCGCACGCTCTTCCACGAATTTGGCCACGCCCTGCACGGGCTTCTCTCGGATGTGACCTATCCGCTGTTGGCCGGCACGGCCGTTTCCGGCGATTTCGTAGAGCTGCCCTCACAGCTCTACGAGCATTGGCTGGAGCAGCCGGAGGTGCTGCGGGCCCATGCCCGCCATCACCGCACGGGTGAGCCCATGCCGGAGGACCTGCTGAAGCGCCTGCTCGCCGCGCGGACCTTCAACCAGGGCTTTGCTACGGTGGAATACACCGCTTCTGCCATCGTCGACATGACTTTGCATCTCTCCTCGGCTGGAGAGGAGGGACTCGACGTGCTTGCCTTCGAGGCGGATGCGCTCAAGCGCATCGCTATGCCAGCGGAGATCGCCATGCGGCACCGCAGCCCGCATTTCGCGCATATCTTCTCCGGGGACGGCTATGCCGCCGGCTATTACAGCTATCTCTGGTCGGAGGTGCTGGACGCGGATGCCTTTGACGCCTTCCGCGAGGCCGGCGACATCTTCGATCCCGAGACCGCGGCGCGCCTGCGCCACTTCGTCTATGGCGCCGGCAACCTGCGCGATCCGCGGGACGCCTACACCGCCTTCCGCGGTCGCCTGCCGAGCATCGATCCGCTCCTGAGGAAGCGCGGCCTAGCCGCCTGAGCCTCACGGCCTTCAAGCGCCGTCCCCCGCCGCGGGGCGGCGCGGGATTCGCATTTGGGCTTCGCGCCGCGCCTCCCCATCTTCCGGGCGCGATCCGTTCCTATCGAGGCGCCCGATGCAGCTCACCGGCATCCACCATCTCACCGCGATCACGGCTCAGGCCGCCGACAACTTCGCCTTCTACACGCGGGTGCTGGGGCTCCGGCTCGTCAAGAAGACGGTGAACCAGGACGACGTTTCGGCCTATCATCTGTTCTATGCCGACGGGCTCGCCTCGCCGGGCAGCGACCTGACCTTCTTTGACTGGCCGGCTCCTCGAGAGCGCCGGGGCACGTCGAGCATCAGCCGCACGGGCCTGCGCGTGGCGGGGGAGGGCAGCCTTGACTGGTGGCGCGAGCATCTCGCCCGGCAGGGGGTGAGCCATCACCCCGTGATCGCGCGCGACGGGCGCCAGACCCTCGATTTCGAGGATCCGGAGGGCCAGCGCTTCAGCCTCGTCGACGACGGCGGGGCGGGGGAGGCCCATTCCTGGGCGGAGAGCCCGGTGCCGGTGGAGCGGCAGATCCGGGGGCTCGGCCCGATTCGCCTCACCGTGCCGCGGTCGGACCGAACGGAGATCGTGCTCACCGAGCTGATGGGCATGCACTTCGAGCGGACCTATGAGCTGCCGGAGGGCGAGGTCCGAGTCTTCGCCATGGGGCCGGGCGGCGCGAGCGCGGAGCTGCATCTGCTCGAGGATCGCGGCGCACCCGCAGGCCAGGGCGCCGGCGGCGTGCACCATGTCGCCTTCCGCATCCCGGATGCGGATTACGATGCCTGGGCCGAGCGCCTGCGCGCCCATCGGATGCCGTCGAGCGGCCCGGTCGACCGCTACTACTTCCGTAGCCTTTATTTCCGCGAGCCGAACGGCATCCTGTTTGAGATTGCCACCGACGGCCCCGGCTTCACCGCCGACGAACCCCTGGAGAGCCTGGGCGAGCGCCTCGCCTTGCCGCCTTTTCTGGAGGGGCGGCGCGCCGAGATCGAGGCGGGGTTGAAGCCGCTGTGAGGTCGGTAGGCCGGCTTCGGGGGCCGGCTTTGCCGTCAGAGATTGCGCAAGAAGGTCAGGCTCGGCGAGAAGAAGTATTCGCCGCCCTTCATGTGGACGAACCCGCCGAAATCGACGTTGCCGATCACGCCGGCGCCTGGGTCGTCCCAGACCTTCGGGAGCTTCTGCTGCCCGGGCGTAAGGGGGCCCTGGCCGATCACCGGATCGATCCCGTGCGGTTGGGGCGGGCCCGGGGGGAAGCCGGGGTTGTTCGCCCAGGCCGCTTGCGTGAACTTGAATTGCCGGCCGATCTCCGCGTTGTAGGCCATGAAGAGCAGCCCGACCCCCTTCTTCGGCAGCTTGTCGGCCACCTTCTCGCGGAACTCCCGGAGGCTGTCCGCCTCCGGCAGCTCGGAGGGATGCACCTCCCGCTGGGCGTCCTCGTAGGGAATGCCCCGCCGCGGCATCAGATGCGTGCGTTCCGCCTGTTCGTCCCCGGCGGAGCCGCGTGGGTTGGTCTTGCGGATATGGGCGTGGAAGGGACAGCGGATGCCGCCATCCCCGGTATAGTCGAAATCGTTGGGTGGCTTCGCGCCGCGCGCTTCCTTCGACAGGGTCACCGGCGTGCCGTCCTCGAAGCGCCCGACGATGAGGGCGCCGGCCAGCTCGCGCTGGTCCACACCCTTGAACTTCAGCGTGTCGGCGATGACCTGCTCGCGGGTCTTGAAGTCGCGGACATGCTGCTCGAGCTTGCGGAAGACGAGATAGCTGCCGAAGGCGGTGTCGTCGCCCGGCACGCCGGGATCGGGAACCAGGGCGATCCCGATGGGGAAGGCGGGGTCCCAGCGGCTCGTTCCGGCCGTTTTCCGCTCCTCGGCGATGTCCTCCACCAACACCAGCGGCTGGCTGCGCCCATCGACGTAGCCGAAATGCTCGATGCCCTCGTTGGCCGCGTTGAAGAGGGCCGCGCCGTGCTGGACGAACACGATGCCGCCGGCCTCCTCGATCAGGTCCCGGATCTGTCCGATCAGCAGCGCCGTCTCGCTCGCGGTCTCGTGTCCGACGATCGCCAGGCCGTGGCTGCGGGTGCGGAATTCCGGCTCCCATTGCGCGAGGGGCGGGTCCTTGAGGTCACCGATGCTCCCGTCATCGCCCATGCCGCGCAGGAATTCGGGGTCGGACGGGCAAACTCCACCTTTTCCGATCGCCTTGTAGCCCTGCGCCGACAGTGCCACATGGACGAAGGGGCCGCCGCCGCGGCCTCCATCGTGCTTCTTGCCGGCTTTCTTGAAAGCCTCCGCGTCGATCAGCTGCCGATAGGCGCTGACGATATGGAAATTGGCGAGGTCGCGAAGCATTCGCCGCGCTTCGAGAGATCGATTGGGATCGAGCTTGAAAAATATATTGCCAGTGAATTTCCGGCCGTGACCCTTCAAGATGTTTCCCTGCAGGCTCTGGAGAGCCGCTAATTCTTGATCGTTCGCCTTCTTCCATGAAAGCGGCTTCGTCAAATCGATTGCCATTGCAGCCCCCCAGACCGATTTCGATGGGGAAAGACAGGCGCCTGACTAATAAACGAATCGCGATTTTGAAATGAAACTATAAATAGAATTATTTCAGAAAATCAAGCAGCCGGCAGCGAGGATTGAATCCGCGTCCCGGCGGGGCCGCGGCGCCCGTTCGATGCACCGTTGCCGTTGGGGAACGATGCATTGTCATCAGACCGGCTGCGCGGTGTCGCTGGCTTGACGGGGCTCCCGCACTTGCGAGATGAGCACCCTGAACATTTCCGTAAACCGGGCTCTTTAGAACGATGAGCAAGTACAACGAGGAGCGGGTTCTGTCGGTGCATCACTGGACCGACACGCTGTTCTCCTTCCGCACGACGCGCGACCCCTCGTTCCGTTTCCGCAACGGGGAGTTCACGATGATCGGGATCGAGGTGGAGGGGCGTCCGCTTTTGCGGGCCTATTCGGTGGTCTCGGCCAATTACGAGGAGGAGTTGGAATTCTTCTCGATCAAGGTGCCCAATGGTCCGCTGACGAGCAAGCTGCAGCATCTGAAGGTCGGCGATCCGATCATGATCGGCAAGAAGCCGACCGGCACGCTGGTGCTCGACAACCTGCTTCCGGGTAAGCACCTCTACCTGCTCGGCACCGGCACGGGGCTGGCGCCGTTCATGTCGATCATCAAGGATCCGGAAACCTACGAGCGCTTCGAGAAGGTGGTGCTGGTGCATGGCTGCCGGCACGTGCAGGAGCTCGCCTATGGCGAGACGATCACCCAGACCCTGCCCAACCACGAGTTCCTGGGCGAGGTGATCTCTAGCCAGCTGGTCTATTACCCGACGGTGACGCGCGAGCCGTTCCGCAACCGGGGCCGGATCACCGACCTGATGCTGTCGGGCAAGCTATTCGAGGATATCGGACTGCCCGACATCTCGATCGAGAACGACCGCTTCATGCTCTGCGGCTCGCCCGAGATGATCAAGGACACCCGCGAGTTGCTGGTGACCGGCGGCTACGAAGAGGGCAATCACGGCGAGGCTGGCCATTTCGTCATCGAAAAGGCCTTCGTCGAAAAGTGAAGTCGCGATGAGCGCCCTATTCGTCGCGGGCGCTGGCACCGAGATTGGCAAGACCTACGTCACGGCCGCCCTGGTCCGCTTCCTGCGGGCGCGGGGGCGAGCGGTGACCGCCCTCAAGCCCCTGGCGAGCGGCGTGCCGCTGCTTGATGATCCCGCCTTCGCCGAGAGCGACACCGCCCGGCTGCTGGCCGCCCTCGGCCAGGCGGTGACGCCGGAAACTGTGGATGCCTGCTCGCCCTGGCGCTTCCGTGCACCCCTGGCGCCGGATCTCGCCGCCGCGTGGGAAGGGCGCTCCCTCGACTGGCGCGACCTGGTCGCCTGGTGCCGCGACCGGATCGCGACATCGGGCGGCGACCTCGTCATCGAGGGAGTGGGTGGGCTGATGAGCCCAATCGCCCCCGAGGCCACCGGGCTCGACTGGGCGAAGGCGCTGGGCCTGCCGGTGCTCCTCGTCTCCGGCTCCTATCTCGGCGCGATCAGCCATGCGCTCACCGCGGCCGAGACGCTCCGCTTCCACGGGATTGCGATGATGGCCGTGATCGTGAGTGAGAGCGAGGGCGCGCCGACCCCGCCCCAGACGGTCGCCGACGCGATCGCCCGCCGGGTCTCCGCCCCCGTCGCGGTGCTGAAGCGCGGCGGCAGCTTTCCAGACGCGCTGGCGGACTTCGTCTGAAAAGGCGAACCCGGTCTGACACAATCGGAGCACACGCGGCACGGGCATTCTCCCATGGAGGGACGGAGCGGCTGCGTCTGGCGCGGGCGCCTTTCGCCAGCAAAAAACCGCGAATTCGCCGGAGAAACGTCGCCTTGCGCAGCGACGCGAACCCATGCTAGGCGACAGCCGCGCCGTGAGAGGGGGGGTCGCTTGATCCCGTCGGGCCCGGCGCTTTCCCAATTCCAACGGTTCTCCGAGCCGCCGCCTTCAGGCGCGCACCGGGCCGAGACCGGCGGACAAGGATAAGAGAGAGCGACGGGTGGCGCAGAACGGTTCCGAAGGTCCCCTGGTTGCGGGCGTGGCAGGCCGTTACGCGCTCGCGCTCTTCGAGCTCGCCCGGGACGAGAGGCAGGTCGATTCCGTCGCCGCAGATCTCGACCGTTTCGATTACCTTCTGAAGGAAAGCGCGGATCTCCGCCGCCTGGTGAAGAGCCCGGCCTTCTCCGCCGAGGAGCAGACCGCCGCCGTTACCGCCGTGCTGGCCAAGGCCGGCATCTCGGGGCTCGCTGCCAACTTCATCAAGCTCTCCGCCTCGAACCGCCGCCTGTTCGCCCTGCCGGACATGATCCGCGCCTTCCGCGAGAAGGTGCGCGAATCGAAGGGCGTGGTGCGGGCCGAGATCCGCGTCGCCGAGAAGCCGTCCGACGCGCTGATCGAGGAGATCAAGATCGCGCTCCGCGAGGTCGCCGGCGCCGAGGTTGATCTCGATCTTCACGTCGATCCGTCTTTGATCGGCGGTCTCGTCGTGAAGATCAGCTCGCGCATGGTCGACGCCTCGCTTCGCACCAAGCTCAACAGCATCCGTCTTGCCATGCGGGAGGCCCGCTGAGGTTCTTTAAGACCTCGCGTGAGCCGACCGACACCCGAACAGACCGCCTAAGACCTTAAAGAGGCCCGACGATGGACATCCGCGCCGCCGAGATCTCCGCGATCCTGAAAGAGCAGATCAAGAACTTCGGCGAGGAGGCCGAGGTCACCGAGGTCGGGCAGGTGCTCGCGGTCGGCGACGGCATCGCCCGCGTCTACGGCCTCGACAACGTCCAGGCCGGCGAGATGGTCGAGTTCGAGTCGGGCGTGCGCGGCATGGCCCTCAACCTCGAGCAGGACAATGTCGGCGTCGTGATCTTCGGCTCCGACCGCGAGATCAAGGAAGGCCAGACCGTCAAGCGCACCGGCGCCATCGTCGACGTGCCGGTCGGTAAGGGCCTGCTCGGCCGCGTGGTCGACGGCCTCGGCAACCCGATCGACGGCAAGGGCCCGATCCAGTCGACCGAGCGTCGCCGCGTCGACGTGAAGGCCCCGGGCATCATTCCGCGCAAGTCGGTGCACGAGCCGATGTCGACCGGCCTCAAGGCCATCGACGCCCTGATCCCGGTCGGCCGCGGCCAGCGCGAGCTGATCATCGGCGATCGCCAGACCGGCAAGACCGCCATCGCCCTCGACACCATCCTCAACCAGAAGCCGGCCCATTCGGGCACCGACGAGAACGCCAAGCTCTACTGCGTCTACGTCGCCATCGGCCAGAAGCGCTCCACCGTCGCCCAGTTCGTGAAGGTGCTGGAGGACCAGGGCGCCCTCGAATACTCCATCGTCATCGCTGCCACCGCCTCCGACGCTGCGCCGATGCAGTTCATTGCGCCGTTCGCCGGCTGCGCCATGGGCGAGTATTTCCGCGACAACGGCATGCACGCCGTGATCGTGTATGACGACCTTTCCAAGCAGGCCGTTGCCTACCGTCAGATGTCCCTGCTGCTGCGCCGCCCGCCGGGCCGCGAGGCTTACCCGGGTGACGTGTTCTACCTCCACAGCCGCCTGCTCGAGCGCGCCGCCAAGATGGGCGACGCCGCCGGCAAGGGCTCGCTCACTGCGCTGCCGGTGATCGAGACCCAGGCCAACGACGTGTCGGCCTACATCCCGACCAACGTGATCTCGATCACCGACGGCCAGATCTTCCTTGAGACCGACCTGTTCTACCAGGGCATCCGCCCGGCGGTGAATGTCGGCCTCTCGGTGTCGCGGGTGGGCTCCTCGGCCCAGACCAAGGCGATGAAGAAGGTCGCCGGCAAGATCAAGGGCGAGCTAGCCCAGTACCGCGAGATGGCGGCCTTCGCCCAGTTCGGTTCCGATCTCGACGCCTCGACCCAGCGCCTGCTGAACCGCGGCTCGCGCCTCACCGAGCTCCTGAAGCAGCCGCAGTTCTCGCCGCTGAAGATGGAGGAGCAGGTCGCGGTGATCTATGCTGGCGTGAACGGCTACCTCGACAAGCTCCCGGTCAACAAGGTGCGCGCCTTCGAGGACCAGCTCCTCGGCACCCTGCGCTCGAAGCACCAGGACCTGCTCGACACGATCGCCACCTCGAAGGATCTCTCCGACGAGAGCGCCAACAAGCTGAAGGCCGTCGTCGAGAGCACCGCCAAGTCGTTCGACTAAAGGCACCGTCCCCTCCCCCTGGCGGGGAGGGGTTCGGGTGGGAGTGGTGCCGGATGAGCTCTGCCGTGCCTTGAACCACCCTCACCTCCGGCTCCTCTCCGCAAGGGGGGAGGAGAGGCTCTCTTGAACGGACCCGGACGCCACCGATGGCCAGCTTGAAGGACCTGCGCAACCGAATCACCTCGGTGAAGGCGACGCAGAAGATCACCAAGGCGATGCAGATGGTCGCGGCCGCCAAGCTGCGGCGCGCCCAGAATGCTGCCGAGAACGGGCGTCCCTACGCCGAGAAGATGGCGCAGGTGCTCGGCAATCTCGCCGGCAACCTGATCGGCGGCGTCGGCGCTCCGCGCCTGCTCTCCGGCACCGGCAAGGACCAAGTGCACCTGCTCGTGGTTTGCACCGGCGACCGTGGCCTCGCTGGCGCCTTCAACTCCTCGATCGCGCGTCTGGCCCGCGACCACGCCAACCGGCTGATGGCCGAGGGCAAGACCGTCAAGATCATGACGGTGGGCAAGAAGGGTCTCGACATCCTGCGCCGTCAGTTCCGCGACCAGATTGTCGCCTCCCGTGACATCCGCGGCAATAAGCCGGTTGATTACCCCTTCGCAGCCGAGATCGCCGACGACATCCTGGCCCGCTTCGAGGCTGGCGAGTTCGACGTCGCGACCCTGTTCTACTCCGAGTTCCGCTCGGTGATCTCGCAGATCCCGACGGCGCAGAAGCTGATCCCGGCAGAGCTGCCGCAGGTGGAGGCTGCGAATGCCGCGGGATCGGACGCGGCGATGGAGTTCGAGCCGAGCGAGGAGACCATCCTCGAGACGCTGCTGCCGAAGAACCTCACCGTTCAGGTCTTCCGGGCGCTCCTGGAAAACGCCGCCTCCGAGCAGGGCGCGCGTATGAGCGCCATGGATTCCGCGACCCGCAACGCGGGCGAGATGATCAAGAAGCAGACGCTGGTCTACAACCGCACGCGTCAGGCCATGATCACCAAGGAACTCATCGAGATCATTTCGGGCGCGGAAGCGCTCTGACCGCCGCTTAAGAGGAATCATCGCAATGGCGAACACCGCTTCCCCCACCAACGCCAAGGGCAAGATCACGCAGGTCATCGGCCCCGTCATCGACGTGCAGTTCGAGGGGCACCTGCCGGAGATCCTGAACGCTCTGGAGACCACCAACCAAGGCGGCCGCCTCGTCCTCGAAGTGGCTCAGCAGCTCGGTGAAAACACTGTGCGCTGCATCGCCATGGACACCTCCGAGGGTCTCGTCCGCGGCCAAGAGGTCGAGGATACCGGCGCGCCGATTAAGGTGCCGGTCGGCCACAACACGCTGGGCCGCATCATGAACGTCATCGGCGAGCCGATCGACGAACTCGGCCCGATTCAGGCCGACACCTTCCGCGCGATCCACCAGCCGGCCCCTCCCTACGACGAGCAGTCGACCGAGGCGCAGATCCTGGTCACCGGCATCAAGGTGGTGGACCTGCTCGCCCCCTACGCTAAGGGCGGCAAGATCGGTCTGTTCGGCGGCGCCGGCGTCGGCAAGACCGTGCTGATCATGGAACTGATCAACAACATCGCCAAGGCTCACTCGGGTTATTCGGTCTTCGCAGGCGTGGGTGAGCGCACCCGCGAGGGCAATGATCTCTACCACGAGATGATCGAGTCCAAGGTGAACACCGACCCGAAGGAGCACGGCGGTTCGGTCGAGGGCTCCAAGTGCGCACTGGTCTACGGCCAGATGAACGAGTCCCCCGGCGCCCGCTCCCGCGTCGCCCTGACCGGCCTGACCATCGCCGAGCAGTTCCGCGACGAGGGCCAGGACGTGCTCTTCTTCGTCGACAACATCTTCCGCTTCACGCAGGCGGGCTCCGAGGTGTCGGCGCTTCTCGGCCGCATTCCCTCGGCGGTGGGCTACCAGCCGACGCTGGCCACCGACATGGGCGCTCTGCAGGAGCGCATCACCACCACCACCAAGGGCTCGATCACCTCGGTGCAGGCGATCTACGTGCCGGCGGATGACCTGACCGACCCGGCCCCGGCCACCTCCTTCGCCCACCTCGACGCCACGACAGTGCTCTCGCGCTCGATCGCCGAAAAGGGCATCTACCCGGCCGTGGACCCGCTCGACTCCACCTCGCGCATGCTCTCGCCGGCGATTCTCGGCGAGGAGCATTACGATGTGGCCCGCCGCGTCCAGCAGACCCTGCAGCGTTACAAGTCCCTTCAGGACATCATCGCGATCCTGGGCATGGACGAGCTGTCGGAAGAGGACAAGCTGACCGTGGCCCGCGCCCGCAAGATCGAGCGCTTCCTCTCGCAGCCGTTCCACGTGGCTGAGGTCTTCACCGGTTCGCCGGGCAAGCTCGTCGCGCTCGAAGACACGATCAAGGGCTTCAAGGGCCTAGTCGAGGGCAAGTACGACGACCTCCCCGAGGCCGCCTTCTACATGGTCGGCTCCATTGAGGAGGCGCAGGAGAAGGCCAAGAAGCTGCTCGCCGCCTAAGGGCGCCGGCACGTGAACGCCAAGGTCGTCCTTCTCCTGGTCGGGCTCGTGGTCGGGGGCCTCGTCGGCTTCCTGACCCGCCCCCAGGCGACGGAGATCAAGCTCGGGCCGCTCAGCGTCGAGGTCCAGGACAGGGACTCGACGGCTGACGCTCGAGGCGGCGAGCTGACCACCGGCCAGCTCCAGCATGTCGGGATCTACGCCGTGATCGGCGCCATCGTCGGCTTCGGGGCCGGCTTCCTGGCCGACCGGGGCCGGCGTTGAGTTCAACACTCGGGACCTTCTAAAGATGGCCACCTTCCAGTTCGATTTCGTCGGCCCCGAGCGGACGCTGTATTCCGGCGAGGTCGAGGCCGTGCAGCTGCCCGGCACCGAGGGCGACATGACCGTGCTGCCGGGACATGCTCCGGTCCTGACCTCGCTCAAGGTCGGCGTCATCACCGTCACCGAGCGGGCCGGCAGCGGCAAGCGCATCTACGTGCAGGGCGGCTTCGCCGATATCGGCCCCGCCGCCGTGACGGTGCTGGCCGAGCGCGCCGCTCCGATCGAGGAGATCAACCCGGCCATGATCGATCAGGAGATCGAGGCGACCGAGATGGCCCGCGACGCCACCGAGGACTTCGCAAAGCGCGAGGAGCTCAACGGCCACATCGCGCAGCTGCGCGAGGCCAAGAACGCGCTGGATTTCTAGGCGCCGTCAGGTTCTCGGTATCGAAACACGAAAAGCCCGCCGCGCGAGAGCGCCGCGGGCTTTCGTTTTGTCCGAGGACCGAGCTCGTGCTTGTTGAGAGGAAAGAGGGTGCTAACTCGACCGCTCTGATCAATTTCGAATTGGCGCGCCCTCACCGCCCTTCGACGAACCCCCTAATTTCGGCTGCGGCCCTGGGTCGGGGTCTTCCCGTTGGGAGAAGTGGCCGAGGCCCTTGAAAGGGGGCGAGGTCGAGATCGGCGAAGGTCTCGTCGAGGCGGTCAGTCCAGGCATAGGGGAAGACCGGGCCGCAGATGCCCCAGCGGATGCAGGTCATGCCGGGTCGTCTCTCCGCCTGAATGCGGCGGGTCAACGAGCGCGGGGGACGCTTACGTTTCCGGAGACCATGCCGCAGGCGCCTTCGGCGAGTTCCATCCAAAGGAAACGGGCCGGATCGACCGGACCGGGCAGCACGAGTCGGCCCGGAGGCACGGGGCTGAAGCCGAAGCGCCGATAATAGGGCGCGTCGCCCACCAGTACGACGAGGCCGTGGCCGGCCTCCTTGGCCGCCTCGAGGCTCCTGTGCATCAGGGCCGAGCCGATGCCGCGGTCGCCGAAAGCCGGGTCGACGGTGAGCGGCCCGAGTACCAGGAGTGGCCGCCCCGCCGCCTCCGCCGGGCCGACCCGTACGGAGCCGACCAGATAGGTGCCGACCAGGGCCGTGAAGCAGAGCTCCGACAGCGGCCCCACGCCCTCCCGCAGGCGATAGGCCGTGCGGGCGAAGCGGCCGGGGCCGAAGGCGCGGGCATGCAGCCGCTCGATGGCGGGCGCGTCGTCGGGCGTCTCGGGCCGGATGAGCAGGGGAAGGGCGGTCACGGCGGGCGCTACGGCAATCAGGTCGCGCGCCGATAGCAGCCGCGCCGTGCCGCGGCAAACGGGGAGGTGGCAGACGTCACCGGTTCATCACCGGAGCGTATGTCCATCACCCCGTCCCGCTGCTCACGCCGCCCTGGCCGAGAAATCGATGCGCGGGTCGATCCAGGTGTAGATCAAGTCGGAGAGCAGGTTCACCGCGAGACCGAGCAGGGAGAAGATGTAGAGGGTCGCGAAGACCACCGGGTAGTCCCGGCCGACGATCGAGGAGAAGGACAGCAGCCCGAGCCCGTCTAGGGAGAAGATCGTCTCGATCAGCAGGGAGCCGGTGAAGAAGGCCGTGATGAAGGCGCCGGGGAAGCCCGCGATCACGATCAGCATGGCGTTGCGGAAGACGTGCCCGTAGAGCACTCGGCTCTCGGAAAGGCCCTTCATCCGGGCGGTGAGCACGTATTGCTTGCGGATTTCGTCGAGGAACGAGTTCTTGGTGAGCAGGGTCGAGGTCGCGAAGGCTCCGAGCACCAGGGCGGCCAGCGGCAGCGTCAGGTGCCAAGCGTAGTCCACCAGCTTCCCCCACAGGCTCAGGGTGGCGAAGTTCTCCGAGGTGAGGCCGCGGATCGGGAAGATCTGCACGAAGGAACCGCCGGCGAACAGGATGATCAGCAGGATGCCGAACAGGAAGCTCGGGATCGCGTAGCCGATGATGACCACGCTGGAGGTCCAGATGTCGAAGCGCGAGCCGTCCTTCACCGCCTTGCGGATGCCGAGGGGGATCGAGATCGCGTAGGAGATCAGCGTCATCCATAGGCCGAGCGAGACCGACACGGGCAGCTTCTCGCGGATCAGCTGCAGCACCGAGACGTCGCGGAAATAGCTCTTGCCGAAATCGAAGCGCAGGTAGTCCCAGAGCATCTTGGCGAAGCGCTCGGGGGCCGGCTTGTCGAAGCCGAACTGCGTCTCGAGCTTCTTGATGAAGGCCGGGTCGAGGCCCTGCGCGCCGCGGTAGCGGGAATTCTCGGAGCCACCGCCGCCCCGGGCCGCGCCGCCGCCGAGATCGCCCTGTCCGCCGGTGATGCGCGAGAGCGAGCCCTCCTGCTGGCCCTGGAGCTGGGCCAGCACCCGCTCCACCGGGCCGCCGGGGGCGAACTGGATAATCGCGAAGGTGACCAGCATGATGCCGAAGATAGTCGGCACCATCAGGGCGAGGCGGCGCAGGATATAGCCGAGCATGGGTCCGCCTTCACTCCCGCCCGATCCGCCGGGCCTTGTCGGTGTCGAACCACCACAGGCTCGGCACGCCCAGCGCGTATTTTGGCGCCTTGGCCGGGCGGCCGAACACGTCCCAGACCGCCAGCCTGTAGTTTGCTGAGTACCACATCGGGATCCAGTAGCGACCGGCCCGCAGGACCCGGTCGAGCGCCCGGCAGGCGATGGTGAGGTCCGCCCGCGATGTCGCGCCGGCGATCTTGTCGAGGAGCGCGTCCACTGCCGGGTCGGCAACGCCGATCAGGTTGTTCGAGCCGGGGATCGTCGCCGAGCGGGAGCCGTAGGCCTCGCGCAACTCCGGCCCGGGCGTGGCGTCGCCGGAACTCGCCCTGGAGGTCACGTCGAAATCGAAGTCGCGCACCCGCGCCTGATACTGCGAGGCGTCCACTGTGCGCTGCACGGCCTTGATGCCGAGCAGCGACAGGTTGCGGATGAAGGGCTGGACGATCGGCTCCCAGACCGGATCGGTGTCGAGGAACTCGAATTCCAGCGGCTTACCGCCCGGCAGCTTGAGAAGGCTGCCCTCGCGCACGCAGCCGGCTTCCTTAAGGAGGGCGTTGGCCCGAGCGAGGAGCCTCCGGTCCTGCCCCGAGCCGTCCGAGACCAGAGGCGTCCAGGGCTCGCCGAAGACCTCGTCGGGCACCTGGCCGCGGAGGGATTCGAGCAGGGCGCGTTCGAGATCCGAGGGCGGCCCCTTGGCCATCATGTCGGTTTTCTCGAAGAAGGAGCTCGTGCGCGCATAGGCGCCGAACATCGCCGTGCGGTTCGTCCAGGCGAAGTCGAAGCACAGGCCGATCGCCTCGCGCACCCGCGGATCCTTGAAGACTGGCCGCCGCGTGTTGAAGAACCAGCCCTGGATGTTGGCGGGCGATTCGTCCTCCACCGTCTCGCGCTTCACCCGTCCCTCGCGCACGGCGGGGAAATCGTAGCCCGTGGCCCAGATCCGGGCGGTGAATTCCTGGCGATAGCTGAAGGCGCCGCCCTTGAAGGCCTCGAAGGCCACCTGCCGGTCGCGGAAATACTCGTAGCGTACTCGGTCGAAATTGTTCTGGCCGATCCTCACCGGCAGGTCGGCGGCCCAGTAATCGGGCACCCGCTCCAACTCGATGAAGCGGCCGATATCCATGCGCCCGACCTGGTAGGGGCCGGAGCTGAGCAGCGCCTTGAGGGTCGGCGCCTCGAAATCGCGGCCCTCGAAGCTCGCCGCCGAGAAGATCGGCAGCTGTGCTACGATCAGGGGCAGGTCGCGGCTGCGGCCGGCCTCGAAGCGCACGAGCAGGGTAGTGTCGTCCTCCGCCTTCGCTTCCGCCATGTCGCGGATCACCTGGGAGATGGTCGGGTGGCCTTTCTCCTTCAGAATCGCGAGGGAGAAGGCGACGTCCTTCGCCGTCAGCTTGGTGCCGTCGTGGAAGCAGGCCTGCGGCCGCAGGAGAAAGCGGTAGGCGAGCCCGTCCGCGCTCACCTCCACGGCGCGGGCGACGAGGCCGTAGACCGCGTCCGGCTCGTCCAGCGCCCGCGCCATCAGGCTGTCGAAGGTCAGGTTGATGCCCGCCGCCCCGTTGCCGCGGAAGACATAGGGGTTAAGCGTATCGAAGGTGTCGAAGGCCTGATTGCCGAAGGTCTGCGTGAGCTGGGCCGCGAAGTTCCCGCCCCGGGGCGCCTCCGGGTTCACGTAGTCGAAGGCCTTGAAGTCGGGCGCGTAGTTCAGCTCGCCGAAGCTCGACAGGCCATGCACGGTCCGGGCAGCCTCAGCCCTCGTCCCCCTCGGCAGGAGGGGGAGCGTGGAGAGGGAAGCTGCGCCGGCCAGCAGGGTCCGGCGCGTCGTCCGGCCGCTCAACGCGGTGCCCCGGTCTTGGCTGCGAGCTTGTCGTCGTACCACCACGTCGTGGGAAATCCCGAACTGCCGTATCTCGGCAGGATCTCGGGACGGGCGAAGCGGTTCCATCGGATCGTCCGAGTCACGCCGGAGGCCCATTGCGGCACCACGAAGTGGTGGGCGAGCAGCACCCGGTCCAGGGCGTGGGTCGCGGCGAGCTGGGTCTCGCGGTCCTTGGCGAAGATCACCTGCTCGATCAGGGCGTCGATGGCCGCATCCTTGATGCCAAGGATGTTGCGCGAGCCCGGCTGGTCTGCGGCCTTCGAGCCCCAGTATTCCCGCTGCTCGTTGCCGGGCGAGAGCGATTCCGGCCAGTTCGTTGTGGTGATGTCGAAGTCGAAGCTGCGCATCCGGTTCTGGTACTGTGCCTGGTCGATCACTCGGATCGAGGAGCCGATGCCGATGAGCTTGAGCTGGGCTTGGTAGGGCAGGATCACCCGCTCGAACACGTTCTGAAATTCCAGGAACTCGACCGTGAGCGGCTTGCCGCTGGCGGCATGCACCATCTGGCTGCTCTTCAGTTCGTAGCCGGCCTCGCGCAGGAGCTTCACCGCCTCGCGCAGATTGGCGCGCACCTGCTCGGGGCTCGCGTTCACGGGGTTGGTGTAGGGCTCGGTAAAGACGCTCGCCGGCACCTTGTCCTTGAGGCCTTGCAGGATCTCCAGCTCCTTGCCCTGAGGCAGGCCGGAGGAGGCGAGGTCCGAGCCGAAATAGTAGGAGTCGATCCGCTTGTAGAGCCCGTAGAAGAGCTGCCGGTTCATTTCCTCGAAGTTCAGGGCGAGATTGAAAGCGCGCCTCACCCGCTCGTCCTTGAACATGTCTCGGCGCAGGTTGAAGGCGAAGGCCTGCATGATGCCAGTGCCGCGGCTCGGGAACTCCTCCTTGACGAGCCGTCCCTCCTTCACCGCGGGGAAGTCGTCATAGGCGGTCGCCCAGTTGCGGGCGATGTTCTCCGAACGGAAATCGTAGAGGTCGCCCTTCAACGCCTCCAGGAGCACGCTGCCGTCGCGGAAATACTCGAAGCGCAGGGTGCCGAAATTATTGCGCCCCCGATTCACCGGCAGGTCCTTGCCCCAGTAATCGGCGACGCGCTCGTAGGTGGCCGAGCGGCCGGGATCGATCCTGACGAGCTTATAAGGGCCCGAGCCGAGGGGGATTTCCAGGGTCGTCTCGGCCGGGTTGCGGACCTTGCCGTCCTTGGTGGTGCCGGTCCACCAGTGCTTGGGCATCACCTGCATCTCGCCAACGATCTGCGGCAGTTCCCGGTTGCCCTTCTCCGAGAAGCGGAAGGTGATCTCGCGGGCGCCGTTCGGCTCGGCGGCGGTGACGTTGTGGTAGTAGGAGGCGTGGAAGGGGCTGTTGGCCTTCAGGGTGTCGAAGGACCAGGCCACGTCCTCGGCGGTCACCGGCTTGCCGTCGTGCCAGCGGGCGCCCTCGCGCAGACGATACGTGACCGAACCGCCGTCATCGGCCACCCGCACGCTCTCGGCTAGGAGGCCGTAGGACGAGAACGGCTCGTCGCCAGCATTCTCCATCAGTGTGTCGTAGATCTGGAGGATGCCGCCCTCTAGGTCGCCCTTCAGGCCGTTGACGATGTAGTTGAGGTTGTCGAACCCACCCTGCGCCCCGAGGCGCACGAGACCGCCCACTGGCGCGTCCGGGTTGGCGTAGTCGAAATGGGTGAAGTCGGGGCCGTATTTCGGGGCGCCGAGCAGGGTCAGGGCGTGTCGCCAGCTGCCCGGTGCTTCCTGCGCCGAGGGGCTGCCAGGCGCTGCATCAGCTCCCTCCTTCTCCGCGGCGCGGGCGGGTGCCGTCAGGGCTGCGGCGGCGATCGCTCCGGTAAGGAAGCTGCGGCGGCCGATGGCGGGCTGTCCTGTCACGGTGGCGCTGTCTCCCGATCTCTCGATGCTGGGGCGCCGTTCTAGGACGGCGCGGGCGCACCCGCCAAGCCGTCACCTCCGCGCAGGGGCGTCCGCGTCCTCCGGAAACGAAAAAAGGCCGGGCGCTCGGCCCGGCCTGTCGATTCTGTGCTTGGCAGCCCGCTCACTGCTGCGTGGGCTTGTCCTTGGTGACTTCGCCATCCTTGGCCTTCTGCTCGGCGTTGGGATTGGCTTTGGCGGGAGCCTCGGTGGCCGGCGGCTCCGGCGGGGCGCCGGGCTTGGCTTCAGCAGGCTTGACTTCCGCGGGCTTGGCCTCGTCCTTCTTCTCGGCGGCGGGGAGGGGCTTCGGGCTGTCGGAGAGCATGCGCAGATAGGCGATGACGTTGGCGCGCTCGGTGGGCGAGGAGATGCCGGCAAAGGCCATCTTGGTGCCCTTCACATAGGCCTTCGGGTTTTCGATGAAGTGGTCGAGATCCTCGTAGCTCCAGTTGCCGCCTTTCTCCTTGAGGCCGGCGGAATAGTCGAAGCCCTCGTGGTGGGCCTTCTGGCGCTCCACCACGTCCCACAGGTCGGGGCCGACCTTGTTGGGGCCGCCCTTCTCGAAGCTGTGGCAGGCTTGGCAGGCCTTGGTGCCGCCCTTGCCCTTCTCGGCATCGGCGCTGGCGAGGCGCACCGCGATCGGCTCCGCCTTCGGCGCCGCGGCCTCGCCGCCGCCCTTGGCAGGCTCCGGCTCGGGCAGGGCGTAGCCAGCGCTTCCGGCGGGTTTGGGATGATAGATCAGCTCCGCGACGAATCCCGATCCAATAGCAAAGAGCAGGGTCCCGAGGACGGCGCCCGCGACCTTGTTCAGCTCAAAAGAATCCATCCTCGACAAGCTCCGGCAGCGGGATCACGGTCTGGAGGAAGTGCGTCCGGCGAAAGAGGCCGGACCCTGGAAGGGTTCGAGGGTGATTAGCCGCTCCGGCCCGATCTTGACAATGGGCTGGTATGCCAAGCGTGGCTACATGTAGCAGGAAAATGCAGGTCGTGGGCGCGGCGACTCCGCGCGGGACCCCTCTCGTCCCGTTCCGTGCGAGGGCGCAGCCGTGGCTCCGCCATGACAAGGCAGAACCGCCCTGGTAAGCAGCCGGCCATCCGCTGCCCTTGCCGCGCCTCTGCTGCCGAGCCGATGTCCGATCCCCTCGTCCTCATCCCCGCGCGCCTCGCCGCCACCCGGCTGCCGAACAAGCCGCTCGCCGAGATCGCCGGCGAGCCGATGATCGTGCATGTCTGGCGCCGGGCCACGGAGGCGGGGATCGGCCCCGTGGTCGTGGCCACGGATACGGCGGAGATCGCGCGGGCGGTGGAGGCGGCCGGCGGCCTCGCCGTGATGACGAAGGCCGACCACCCCTCGGGCTCGGATCGTCTCGCCGAGGCCCTCGCCACCGTGGATCCCAACGGCGAGCACGACGTCGTCGTCAACGTGCAGGGCGACTTGCCGACCATCGATCCCGCGATCATCGGCGCATCCATCCTGCCCCTGGCCGACCCCGCCGTGGACATCGCGACGCTCTGTGCGGAGATCACGCGAGCCGAGGAGGCGGAGGACTCGAACGTGGTCAAGCTCATCGGCCACGGCGCCGGGCCGGCACGCCTGCGCGCCCTCTATTTCAGCCGCGCCCGCGCCCCCTGGGGGGACGGGCCGCTCTTCCACCATATCGGCCTCTACGCCTATCGCCGGAAGGCACTGACCCGCTTCGTCGCTCTGCCGCAGGGCGAGCTGGAGCGGCGCGAGAAATTGGAGCAGCTGCGCGCGCTGGAGGCCGGCATGCGCATCGACGCCATGATCGTCGACGACTTGCCGCTCGGCGTCGACACCCCCGCGGACCTGGAGCGCGCCCGTGCCATCCTTGCCGGCCGTCGCCTGAACTGATGCCCACGATGACCGCTTCGAACCGAACCATCGCCTACCAGGGCGAGCCCGGCGCCAACTCGCACATCATCTGCGCCAAAGCCTATCCCGACTGGACGCCGCTGCCCTGCGCCACCTTCGAGGATTGCTTCGCCGCCGTGAACGAGGGGCGTGCCGCGCTCGCCATGATCCCGATCGAGAACTCGATCGCCGGGCGCGTGGCCGACATCCACCACCTGATCCCGACGGCGACGCTGCACATCGTCGCCGAGCACTTCCTGCCGATCCATTTCCAGCTGATGGTGTTGCCGGGCACGAAGCTCGCCGACATCAAGACCGTGCACAGCCACGTCCACGCGCTTGGCCAGTGCCGCCGCATCATCCGCCGCCTCGGCGTCAAGGCGGTCGTGGCGGGCGACACGGCGGGGGCCGCACGCGAGGTGGCCGAGATCGGCGACCCGACCCGCGCCGCCCTCGCGCCGGCCATGGCTGCGGAGGTCTATGGCCTGGAGATCCTGGAGCGGGACGTCGAGGACGAGGCGCATAACACCACGCGCTTCGTGGTATTCTCGCCGGAACCCGGACAGGTGGAAGCGGGCGGCGAACCCATGGTGACGAGCTTCGTCTTCCATGTGCGCAACCTGCCGGCGGCCCTCTACAAGGCGCTCGGCGGCTTCGCGACCAACGGCGTCAACATGACCAAGCTCGAGAGCTACATGGTCGAGGGCCAGTTCACCGCGACCCAGTTCTATGCCGAGGTCGACGGCCATCCGGACGAGCCGGCGCTCGCCCGGGCCCTGGAGGAGCTGCGCTACTTTTCCCGGGAGCTGAAGATCATCGGCACCTATCCGGCCCATCCCTTCCGCGAGACGACGCGGCAGGCGGCGGAATAGAGCGGCCTGCCGCCCCCGAGCGACGCGGCGGCAGGCCCCGGGATCGGAAGGACGATCCCCGCGCCCTCGACGGGACGGCGCTGCCTCCGGTAAGACCCCGGTTCCCCGCCGGTCGCGGCAGGGAGGCGGGAGGATGCCGAGGACGCCCTTCGCTGCACCTCGGAAGACGAAAAGAAGAGGTTCGGCCGAGGCGATCGCGCGACCGAACCCCGCTTCCTCAGGCCGCGTCGGCCGGCTTGCCGTCGCTCTTGGTCTCGGGCTTCGGACCGCCCTTCGACACGCCGACCAGGGCCGGGCGCAGGGTGCGCTCTCCGATGACGTAGCCGGTCTGGACGACCTGCACGACGGTGCCGTTCGGAACCGTGGCGTCTGGCACCTCGAACATCGCCTGGTGGCGGTTCGGGTCGAAGCGCTGACCCTTCGGCTCGACGACCTTCACGCCATGCCGCTCCAGCGTCTTGGAGAGGTCGCGCTCGGTCAGGTCGATGCCTTCGATCAGGCCCTTCAGCGCGCCCTCGGCGCCATTGCGGTCCTCTGCCGGCACGCTCTCAAGGGCGCGGCGGATGTTGTCGGCGACGTTGAGGACGTCGCGGGCGAAGTTGGTCACGGCATAGGTGCGGGCGTCGGCCACCTCGCGCTCGGTGCGTCGGCGGAGATTCTCCATCTCCGCGAGCGTGCGGAGCAGCCGGTCCTTCATCTCGTCGCGCTCGGAGAGTGCGGCCGCGAGCGCGTCCGCATCGGGTTTCGCGGTGGCCTCGGGAGCGGCCTGCGCCGCCTCGGGCGCCACCTCTTCCGCTCCCTCGCGCCGGTCGTCGTGCTGCATGGAATCTGCCATCATCGCCGTTCGTCTTGAGTCGGATTGCTTGTTGCGCCGGATTCCTGGCGGAGCGCCCGCGAGAGGCGTCCGGACGGCGCTGATATCAGGCGCGGCCGGAACGAAATCAAGTTTCGCTGCCGGGGCTTCCCCGTCTCACGCCTCCCGCGGCGGCGGCGACTCGACGAGCGCGTCGAGCCCCTCCGCCCGGAGGGCCGCAACGTCGACCGCGAACACCTCCATCACCGCGGCGCGGATCGCGGCGATCCGGTCCGGCTGCACCACCCGCGTGCCGGTGAGGTCGGTCACGTAGAACACGTCCACCGCCCGCTCGCCGAAGGTGGCGATATGGGCCGAGGTGATGTTGAGCTGCAGGCGGTTGATGGCGGTGGTGAGCTCGTAGAGCAGCCCGGGCCGGTCGAGGCCGGTGATCTCGACCACGGTCTCGCGGCTCGACAGGGCGTTGTCGATGGTGATGTCCGGCGGCACCAGGAAGGTCTTCTGGCGCTCCTTGCCTTGGTGCTTGTCGGCGACGAGCTCCGCGATCTTGATTTCGCCCTTCAGCGCCCGCTCGATCGCCACGGCGATCCGCTGGGCGCGGCGCATCTCGTCCTCGTCCCGCTCGAAGGCGCGGGAGATGAAGATCGAATCGAGGGCGAAGCCATCGCTCGTGGTGAAGATCTGCGCGTCGACGATGTTGCCCCCCGTGGTCGAGCAGGCCCCGGTGATGATCGCGAGCAGGCGCGGGTGATCCGGCGAGTAGACCGTCAATTCGGTGACGCCGCGGATGGGATCGGTCTCGTAGGCGGTGGCGCTGGTGCGCCCTTCCGCGACGACCTGGCGGATGAAGGTGGCGTTCTTGAAGTGGCGCGTGCCGTCCACCTTCAGCCAATAGGCTTGGTTGTGGCGGGCGGCATAGGCGTCGAACTCCTCCGAGGACCAGTCGGGCAACCGCTCGCGCAGGGCCATCTGGATGAGGCGCACCCGGTCGGTGCGGGCGATCTCCGAATGGCCGCCGGAGAGCAGCACCTCGGTCTCGTCGTAGAGGGTGCGCAGCAGCGTACCCTTCCACGCCGTCCAGACACCCGGGCCGACCGCCTTGATGTCGGCGACGGTGAGGATGGCGAGCAGCTTCAGCCGCTCCAGGCTCTGCACCACCGCGGCGAATTTCTCGATCGTCTTCGGATCCGAGAGATCGCGGCTCTGGGCGGTCATCGACATCAGCAGGTGATGTTCGACCAGCCAGGCTACCGTGTTCGTCTCGGCCTGGGTCAGGCCGAAGCGCGGCCCGAGCTTCCGGGCGATGGCGGCCCCGGCGATCGAGTGGTCCTCGGGCCGGCCCTTGGCGATGTCGTGCAACAGCACCGCCACGTAGAGCGCGCGCCGGTTGTGGATCGTGTCGATCAACCGGGAGGCGAGGGGCTGATCCTCCGCTGCGCGGCCGGAATCGATCGCTGAGAGCACGCCGATCGAGCGCAGCAGGTGCTCGTCCACCGTGTAGTGGTGGTACATGTTGAACTGCATCATCGCGACGATGCGCCGGAAGTCCGGGATGAACCGGCCGAGCAGGCCGGCCTCGTTCATCTGGCGCAGGGTCGTTTCCGGCGCATTCTTCGACGTCAGGATGTCGAGGAACAGCTTGTTGGCCTCCGTATCCGACCGCACGGCCTGGGTGATGAGCCGCAGGGAGCGGTTGGCGAGGCGGGCGGCGTCCGGATGGACCGGGAGGTTGTGCCGGTCGGCGAGCCAGAACAGACGGATCAGGTTGATGGGGTCGCGCTCGAAGGTATCGTCGGTGCGCACGTTCACCCGGCCGTTGTCGATCCAGAAATCCTCCGCCTCGATGGCGGTGGCCCTGAACCGGTCACGGAACTTGCCGATCCAGCGGTCGAGCACCGGCGTGCGCTTGGCGTGGCGCGCTTCGAGCTCCGCGCAGACGATGGCCGTGAGGTCGCCCACGTCCTTGGCAATCAGGAAATAGGCCTTCATGAAGCGCTCGACGCCGGAGAGGCCGCCCCGGGCGCCGAAGCCGAGCCGCTCGGCGATCTTGGACTGGAGCCCGAAGGACAGCCGCTCCTCCGCGCGCCGGGTGACGAAGTGCAGGTGGCAGCGCACCCGCCACAGGAACTCCTCGCAGCGCTCGAACAGCCGGTATTCCTCGGGGGTGAACAGCCCGGCATGGACCAGCTCGACCTGATCACGCACGCGATAGGTGTACTTCGCGATCCAGAACAGCGTGTTGAGGTCGCGCAGGCCGCCCTTGCCGTCCTTGACATTGGGCTCGACGAGGTAGCGGGAGGCGCCGGCCTTGGCCACGCGCCCGTCGCGCTCGCGCAGCTTGGCATCGACGAATTCGGCGGCCGAACCGATGACGAGCTCGGAATCGAAACGGGTCACCATCTCCTCGAACAGCGTGCGCGAGCCGAACAGGAACCGGGCCTCCAGGAGCGCCGTGCGGATCGTCATGTCCGCCCGACCTTCCCGCAGGCATTCCTCGACGGAGCGGGTGGCGTGGCCGACCTTCAGCTTGAGGTCCCACAGCACGTAGAGCATCGCCTCGACGACGCTCTCCGACCAAGCCGTCTGCTTGTAGGGAAGCAGGAACAGGAGATCGATGTCCGAGCCCGGCGCCATGGTGCCCCGGCCGTAGCCGCCGGTGGCGACGACGGCGAGCTGCTCGCCCGTGGAGGGGTTGTCGTTGGGGTAGAGGCGCCAGACCACCGCGTCGTAGATCGCCCGAACCACCGCATCGGTGAGCGCGCTCAGGCGCTGCGCGCAGGCGACGCCGTCGCGTTCCTTCAGGAGGAGCCTTTCCGCATCCCGGTGGCCCGCCTCGATGACCTTGCGCAGCTCCGGCACCAGAACCGCGCGCAGGCGGGTCGGCTCGCGGGCGTCGCGATCGAGGGATTCCAGGACTTTTTCGAGACTGGCGGCGGCGTCGAACATGCCGACCCCGTTAGCATGTAAACCTGCGGCAAACAGCGTGTGCGTGCGGGGAATGCGTTGAACCCGCTTCAGGATATCGTTGCTCCTCCCATACCGGCGACCTGGAGAAGATCGTTCTCTCAGGGGGAATTTTCGTTTGACGAAACGAACAAACCGGTCCTAGCGATGGCGCGCCGGGCAAAACCTCCGCCCGACGGAGTGACGTTCGATGCCGTTTGTCCGCCGCGCCTTCCTCTCGTTCCTCGCCGGTCTCGCCGGGCTCGCCGCCGTCCCCGCCCGGGCGGCCGAGGTGAGCGAGATCCGCCTCGACTGGGCGACCTACAATCCGGTCAGCCTCGTGCTGAAGGAGAAGGGGTTTCTTGAGGAGGCCCTGAAGCCCAAGGGCATCAAGGTGCGCTGGACGCAGTCGCTCGGCTCCAACAAGGCGCTCGAGTTCCTCAATGGCGGGGCCATCGATATCGGCTCCTCCGCCGGCGCGGCCGCCCTGCTCGCGCGCATCAACGGCAATCCGGTGAAGGTGGTCTACGCCTATTCCCGGCCCGAATGGACGGCCCTGGTGACCCGGAAGGATGCCGGCATCGCCAAGGTGGCCGACCTCAAGGGCAAGCGCATCGCCGTCACCCGGGGCACCGACCCGCACATCTTCCTGATCCGCGCCCTGCAGGGGGCGGGGCTCACCGAGAAGGACGCCAAGCTCGTCCTGCTCCAGCACGCGGACGGGCGCACGGCCCTCGACCGCGGCGACGTAGATGCCTGGGCCGGCCTAGACCCGATGATGGCCGCGGCCGAGATCGAGAACGGCGACGTGCTGTTCCACCGCGACGCCGCCGCCAACACCTGGGGCGTGCTCGACGTGCGCGAGTCCTTCCTCAAGGAGCAGCCCGAGCTCGTGAAGACCGTGATCGCGGCCTATGAGCAGGCGCGGGCCTATGCTCTCGCGCATCCCGAGGCGCTGAGGAGCGCGCTTGTTGCCGCCACCAAGCTGCCCGAGCCGGTGATCGCCCGCCAGCTGGAGCGCACCGAGCTGAGCCATCCGACCGTCGGCCCGGTGCAGGCCGAGAGCATCAAGGCCGCGGGGCTCGCCCTGCAGCAGGCCGGTGTCATTCCGGCGGGGACCGATGTCGGGGCCGCGGTGGACGGGCTGATCGACCCGCAGTTCAATCCCCCGGCCGCGCGCTGAGGCGCGCTCCCGGGGCCCGGCGATACGGTCCTCCTTCGACCCTCCGACCTGCCCTTAGCCCCTGCGTTCCTCGTGCCATGCAGCCTTCTCTCCGGATTCTCGCCGCATGAGCGGTTCCGCGGTGTCATCCGGCCCCCTGGCCCCGGCCGCCCGGCTGCGGGGACCGTTGGCGCTTGGCGGGGGGCGGCTCCTCCTCGGCCTCCTCCTTCCGCTGCTGTTGGCGGCGGGCTGGGAGGTCGCGGTCGATGCCGGGCTCGCCCAGGGCCGGCTGATGCCGCCGCCGAGCCGGATCGGAGCGACCCTATGGGGATTGGCCGTTTCGGGGGATTTGCGGATGCATGTCGAGGCGACGCTCCTGCGCGTCGCCCTCGGCTTCGCCTTCGGGGCCGGGGCGGGGATTCTCGTCGGCACGCTGACGGCGACGCTGGCGCCGCTGCGCTGGCTCCTCGACCCGACGTTCCAGGCGCTCCGGGCCGTGCCCTCCCTCGCCTGGGTCCCCCTCTTCATCCTGTGGTTCGGCATCTTGGAGACGCCGAAGGTCGCGCTGATCGCGGTGGGCGTGTTCTTCCCGGTCTATGTCGGCGTGGCCGGTGCCATCGCCTCCGTCGACCGCAAGCTCGTGGAAGTCGGCCGGATCTTCCGCCTGTCGAAGCTGGCGCTCGCCCGGCGGATCCTGCTGCCCGCCGTGTTGCCGGCGACGCTGGTGGCGCTGCGCACCGGGCTCGGCCTCGGCTTCCTGTTCGTGGTCGCGGCGGAGCTGATGGGCGCCTCCGAGGGCCTGGGCTACCTGCTCGTGGACGGGCAACAATTCAGCAAGCCGGAGCAGATCCTGGCGGCAATCATCGCTTTCGCCGTGGTCGGCAAGCTCGCCGACGCTCTGCTCGTCGCGCTGACGAGCCCGCTCGTGCGCTGGCAGGACACGGCGCGGGAGACGCTTTGAGACCTGAGGCCGCGGCTCATCCCTTCCGCCGCAGCACCACCGTCACCTTGCCCTCCGGCAAAGGGCAGCGCGCCGGCTCGACGCGCAGGGTGACGGAGCTGGGGCAGGCTGCGCGGCAGGTCAGGGCGGCGTCGATCTGGTTGCGGCCACAGGCATCGGCGAAGCAGAGCTGGCCGAGATCCTCGCAGGTCGCGAGGAAGCGCCCGGTGGCGGGGGTCGCGCCGTGCAGGTCGGCGCCGAGCGCCGGTCCGGCGAGGAGGGCGCCGAGAAGCGCGAGGGAGCGGAGGATCGGGATCACGGCAGCGGTCCCCGTGAGAAGCCGGAGCCAACTGTAGCACCCGACCCTCCGAAGCCGCTATGCCGTTCGTGTGACAGGGGCGTTTCCCCGCAAGCCCGGGATCCGATGCTTTCCATCCAGAATCTCTCGAAGACCTATGCCGACGGCACGCGGGCGCTCGACGACGTCGTGCTCGACGTGTCCCAGGCGGAGATCGTCGCGCTGATCGGCGGCTCGGGCTGCGGCAAGACCACGCTGCTGCGTCTGATCGCCGGTCTCGACAGAGGCACGGTCGGCCGCGTCACCCTCGACGGGGAGGCGATCGAGAAACCGCATCCTGGCGTCGGGCTCGTCTTCCAGGAGCCGCGGCTGCTTCCCTGGCTGTCGGTGGCCGAGAATGTCGGTTTCGGCCTCGCGGATCTGCCGAAGGCGGAACGGCAGGAGCGGGTCGCGCATGCCCTGGAGAGGGTCGGCCTCGCGGAACATGCCGGACGCTGGCCGCGGGAATTGTCTGGTGGGCAGCAGCAGCGGGTTTCGATCGCCCGCGCCTTCGTGGCCAATCCCCGGGTGCTGCTCCTCGACGAGCCCTTCTCGGCCCTCGATGCTTTCACCCGCAAGGATCTGCACGGGCACCTGCTCGCCCTCTGGGACGAGGTGCGCCCGACCGTGCTGATCGTCACGCACGACGTGAACGAGGCGGTGGCGCTCGCCGACCGGGCGGTGGTGATGCGGCCCAAGCCCGGTCGCCTCGACGAGACGGTGATCCTCGACCTGCCCCGTCCGCGCGATCCGGCTTCCCGGCGGAGCGAGGATGCGACGCGGGCCGTGCTCGCGGCCCTCGATCGATCCCTGAAGCCGCCCTCCGGCCCGCGCCCGCAGACGCCCGCCTTGGCCGGGGGCGGCTCGTTCTAGAGCAGGTTGTGGCTGCCGGCGTGAGCGCCTAAGCCGGTTCCGTCGAAGAATTAGAGGAAACACCCATGGACGCCGAAGCCCTGCGCGCCCTGCAGGCCCCTATCAAGAGCCGTTACCGGGACGACCCCGAAGCCGCGGTCATCACCCTCAAGGCCAAGGGCTCGCTCGACGACACCAGCATCGCCTGCAAGGTCGAGACGGGCCGTGCGCTCGCCGTAGCGGGGCTTCATCCGGCCACCGGCGGCTCCGGCGCCGAGCTGTGCTCGGGCGACATGCTGCTCGAGGCCCTGGTCGCCTGCGCCGGCGTGACCGTGAAGGCGGTCGCCACCGCCCTTGAGATTCCCCTGCGGGCCGGCACGGTCAGCGCCGAGGGCGATCTCGATTTCCGCGGCACCCTCGGCGTGGACAAGACCGCTCCGGTCGGCTTCCGGGCGATCCGCCTCAGCTTCGCCCTCGACACCGACGCTCCACAGGAAAAGCTCGATCAGCTCCTCAAGCTCACCGAGCGCTACTGCGTCGTCTTCCAGACCCTGAACCACAAGCCCGAGCTCGCGGTGACCGCCGCCCGGGCGTGAGCGGCACAACGCCCGGGAAACACTGGCACTTCAGGCTGAGCAGCTCAGGCTGTATTCAGAAGACCTCGCGGCCCGATAGCATCGCGCGGGGTTCTTCCAACTCCTCCAGGCGCACCGGTACATCCGGCGCGCCTTTTTTCATCGGACCACGACGCTGTCGACCACCTGCCGGAACAGCGGCAGGGCCTCCACACGCTGCTCGGCGCGGGCGATGCCGACGGCGCGGACATAGCCATCCGGATTGAAGCGGATCGTCTGCGAGACGACGACGGGCGAGTTCGAGGGCACGTCGGTCGCCCGCGCCACGATCTCGTGCCAGTCGACGCCGTTGGAGCGGTAGCTCTGCGAACGCTCGATGAAGAAGTCCTTCATGGTCTGGTTCGAGTAGAGCGCCGCCCGGGCGAAGCCGTCGCGCTGCTCCTGGGCCGGAGGCTGCTGCACGGCCTGGGCGAGGACGAGGATCGGCTGATCGAGGTTCATCAACTGGTCCTTCGGCCCCTTGGTCAGCAGGACCGAGTTGCCGGCGAGCACGCGCACCGGGTGGAAGCCCGCGAGATCGGTGATCCGGAAGGGCAGCACCTCGACCTGCTGCTCCAGGCTCAGCGGCGGGCGGATCTTCACGCCGGTCAGCATGGCGCGTATCGCCTCCTCGGTCTCGGCCCCGGGCGCGAGCTGCACCACGAAGACGCCGGTGACGTCGGCGGCGCCGACCAGCAGGATCCATTTGCGGATCGCCGGCGTGCCCTGGGCCTCGTTGGCGGGCTGGTCCCCGGTGAAGAGCAGGGCGTCGGCGTCGCCGCTGACCTTCAGCCGCTCGCGCTTCTCTACATTGAAGCCCTGGCCCCGCAGATTCTCGTCGGTGAAGGTCTGGACCATCTCGGCGAAGGCGGAGGGGGCCAGCTCGACGATCTGCACCGTCGCGCCGCCTTCGGGACGCTCGAAGCCCAGGAAGCGCTTGGAGGCGATCATGTCCGCGGGCGGCTCCAGGCCGAAGCGGGAGGAGGAGGGGTAGATCACCTCCTCGGCCCGCAGCCCGGCGGGGGCGAGGGGCGCGGACAGGACAGCCAGGAGGGCGAGCAGGAGGGCTTTGGGACGCAGGGACATCGAACCGTTTCTCCGCCGGGCCGGCAGGGGCATGCCGCCGCCGCGCCTACGATGGGTCGACCGCCGCCCGAGCCGAGTCAAGCGGTTGGGGACGCGTCCGAACGCGTTACGCGGCGCAGCGTGAGGTTGCAGCGGCCGCCCGGAGGCAGCAGATCGCCGAAGCGTGATTCCGGCCGCGGCGCGAACAGGTCCGGATCCTCGGGCAGGACCCGGTCGATCCCGTGGAAGATCAGGCGGGAGGCGCCGCCGATCACCAGGGCGTCACCGGCCTCGAGCCGCACGGAGCGGGTCGGCCCCTCGCGGCGCGTGCCGCCGAAGCGGAACAGGGCAGGGGCGCCCAGGGAGAGCGAGAGCACGGGGGCATCGAGCTCGGCCTCGTCGCGATCCTGGTGCAGGCCCATCCGCGCCTGCGGATCGTAGAGATTGACTAGGCAGGCCTCCGGGCCGGCCGGCCATCCGGCGAGGGCCTCCCACACGGCCAAAGCCGTCGGCGGGATCGCGGGCCAGGGCCGGCCGGTCTCGGGATGCCGGGGCTGGTAGCGGTAGCCGTCGCGGTCCGAGACCCACCCGAGGGGGCCGGCATTGGTCATGCGCACGGAGAAGGGCTTGCCCGTGCGCGGCATGGTGGGGCGGTAGGGCGGTGCCTGCGCGAAGACGGCACACAACTCCTCGGCGAGCCGGTCCTGCCCGGCCGCGTCGAGGAAGCGGGGATGGTGGATCAGGCCCGGCGCCAGGGCGACGGGCGCATGCTGCTCAGAGATCTTGGTCGATGTCCTTGTCGAGGATCAGCTTGGATTCCACCGTCGTGTCGGCCTTGAGATGATAGACGAGCGGGATGCCCGTGGCGATCTCGAGGCTCGCGATCGTCTTCGTGGTCATGCCGTCGAGCACCATTACCAGCGCCCGCAGGGAGTTGCCGTGGGCGGCCACCAGAACCCGCTCGCCGGCCATCACCCGCGGCAGGATGGTCTGGATGTAATAGGGCAGCACGCGGGCGGCGGTGTCCTTCAGGCTCTCGCCGCCGGGGGGCGGCACGTCGTAGGAGCGGCGCCATTCATGCACCTGGGCGTCGCCCCAGCGCTCGCGGGCATCGTCCTTGTTGAGGCCGGAAAGGTCGCCGTAGTCGCGCTCGTTCAGCGCCTCGGAGCGGATCGTCTCCAGGCCGGCCTGGCCCATCTCCTCCAGGATCAGCGCGCAGGTGCGTTGGGCGCGGCGCAGGTTCGAGGTGAAGGCGACGTCGAACTGGCTGCCCTGCGCCTTGAGCCAGCGGCCGGCATTGCGGGCCTCCTCCACGCCGAGTTCGGTCAGCTCGGGGTCGCGCCAGCCGGTGAAGAGCTTCTTGAGGTTCCACTCGCTCTGGCCGTGGCGAGCGAGGACGAGCATGCGCTCCATGGGCAATCGGTCTCCGGGACGGGCGGGCGCGGCGGCGCCATCGCCTTGAGCATGGGGCCGCTGTAGCAGAGGCGGTCCTTTCGCAGAAGCGAAGGGCTGACGACACGTGGAAATCGTCAGCCGAACTTTCGTCCAATCCTCAGGCGAGCCCGAGCACGTCGTCCATGCCGTAGAGGCCCGGCGGCTTGTCGAAGGCCCAGCGCGCGGCCCGCACGGCGCCGCGGGCGAAGATCGCCCGGTCCTCGGCGTGGTGCGAGAGGGTGATGCGCTCGGAGGGGCCGGCGAAGATCACGCTGTGGTCACCGATCACGCTGCCGCCGCGCAGGGTGGCGAAGCCGATGTCGCCGGAGCGCCGCGCCCCGGTATGGCCGTCGCGGGTCGAGACCCGGCGCTCGTCGAGGGCGACGCCTCGCCCCTCCGCCGCCGCCTCGCCGAGCAGCAGGGCGGTGCCCGAGGGGGCGTCCACCTTCATGCGGTGGTGCATCTCCAGCACCTCGATGTCGAATTCCTCGCCGAGGGTGGCGGCGACCTTGCGAGCGAGGCCCGCGAGCAGATTCACGCCGAGGGACATATTGCCCGAGCGCACGATGCGGGCGTGGTAGGAGGCCGCTTCGATCTTGCGCAGGTCCTCCGCGGAGAGGCCCGTGGTGCCGATCACGTGGACGATGCGGGCCTGGGCGGCCAGCGCCGCATAGGCCACGGTCGCGGCGGGGGCGGTGAAGTCGAGGAGGCCCTCGGCCGCGGCCAGCAGCGGCAGCGGGTCGTCGCTGACTTTCACACCGGTCTCGCCGATGCCCGCGAGCAGGCCGGCATCCTGGCCGAGGACGGCGGAGCCCTCGCGGTCGAGGACGCCCGCCAGGATGCAGCCCTCGGTCTCGGCCACCGCGCGGATCAGCATCCGCCCCATGCGCCCCTCGGCGCCCGCCACCACGAGCTTCATGATCCTGTGCGCTCCCGACGATCGATGGAGGCATGCGCGGTAGCCGCTCGCCGCCGCGGTGCCAAGGGTTCGAGACATCTCGAGGGAGACGGGGCCTCAGCCGCCGAAACGCTCGGTGCGGATGGTGCCGGGCTTCAGACCGGCATCGAGCAGCAGATTGCTCACATGGCTGACGAAGGCGTTGCCGCCGCAGACGAAGACATGGCGCGGCAGGCCGAGGCATTCGATCGCCGTGTCGATCATCACCCGGTCGATCCGGCGCCCGGCGGTCGGGCCTTCCCGCGTCAGGAGCAGGGTCAGGTCGAATCCGGTCTCGTCGCGGGAGCGCGCCAGCAGTTCCGAGCGTCCGATGGCCTCGGCGGCGTTGCGCGCCGAGTAGAGGAGCAGCATCGGCGCCTCGGACCCGCTCTGCGCCCGCGCCCGGACCATGGACAGCAGGGGGACCACCCCCGAGCCGCCGCCGATGAGCAGCACCGGCCCGCCATCCTCCGGCGACCAGACGAAGGAGCCGCCGATGGGCCCGCGCAGCTCGATCGCGTCGCCGACCTCGGCGACGGTGTCGAAGAAGGAGGAGACCTCGCCGTTGTCGAGCGCCTCGATCATCAGCTCGATCCCGGCGGGATCGCCCGGCGCGGAGGCGATGGAGTAGCTCCGCTGGGCCTGGTAGCCATTCTCGGCCGTGAGCCGGACCTCGACATACTGCCCGGCCCGGTGCCGGGCGCCGAGGCCGTCGAAGCGGAAGCTCTTCACCCGTGTCGTCGCCTGCCCGATGGCGGCGATCGTGGCGGTCGTCCAGGGGAGGGGAGGGCGGTCGGACACGGGCCTCAATCCCCGGTGAAGCGCTGCTCGCGCCAGGGATCGCCGTACATGTGATAGCCGCGCAGCTCCCAGAAGCCGGCCTCGTCCTTCTGGGTGAAGCGCAGGCCCTTCACCCACTTCGCGCTCTTCCAGAAATAGAGATGCGGCACGAAGAGCCGGGCCGGGCCCCCGTGGTCGGGTTCGATCGGCGCGCCGTCATAGGTGGTGGCGACCATCGCCTTACCGCCGAGAAGGTCGGCGACCGGAACGTTGGTGGTGTAGTCGTCGTGCCCCTCGGCCAGGACGTAGGGCGTCGGCGCCGCGATGCCGGCGGCGGCGAGGATGTCGTCGAGGCTCACGCCCTCCCAGGCCGTGTCGAATTTCGACCACTTGGTCACGCAGTGGATGTCGCCCTTCCAGCGCGTGCGGGGGAGGGCGTTGAACTCCTCCCAGTTCCAGCTCGCGATCGGGCGGGCGCCCTCGCGCAGGGTGAAGCGCCAGGTGTCGAGGGACACCCGCGGCGTCGGCCCGAGTTGCAGCACGGGGAAGTCGTCGGTGAGATACTGGCCGGGCGGCAGGCGCTCGCGGATCTCGGCGGCGGGGGGACGCCCCGTGAAGCCTCTCGTCGCCATCGCTCGCTCCTCCCGTGATCCGGGGCCTCGTGCCGCCCCGTGGGAAAACGGGCTGTCGCATGCCCGTCCCGCCTTCGCAACGCCGAGGCTGCCCGGCATGTGCCACACTTCACGTGCAAGGCGCGAAGGGAGCGTACCACTAGGCATCGGAACCGCCGGAGCAAACCTTTGCGAGCCGCCCCGCGCCACCTTGACCGATTCGAGGAAGCCGCCTACCGCTGCCGCGATTGCGGCAGAATTCGTTAATTTCGGGAAAGACTTGGTCGTGTTCAGATTGTCGAGGCGCCTCCGCCGGCGGAGCCGCGAGGCCAACGCGATCCAGCCGTTCTTCGACGCCCGCTTCTACTGTGCCGAGTATCCCGATGTCGGCCGGGACACGATCGATCCCCTGATCCACTATCTCGATCATGGCTGGCGCGAGGGCCGCAATCCCTCGGCCGTGTTCTCGACGCTCTACTACCGGGACCGCTACCTTCGGGGCCTGGCCGAAGCCGTGAACCCGCTCCTGCATTACGCCCGGCTCTCGCCCGAGGAGCGCCTGCGCTCGCCGACGCTGCCGGGGCCGGAATTCATCGAGATCCAGGCGGGCCTGATCGCCCCCTATTTCGATGCGCCGGGCTATGCCGTCGCCGCCGCGCTCGACGACGACGAGGATCCCATCGCCCATTACCTGACCCGGGGCTGGAAGCAGGGCCTGGACCCCTCCGAAGGCTTCTCGGGCGAGACCTACCTCCACCTGCACGGCCATGTGCGCCGGCTCGGGGTGAGCCCGTTCTACCATTACGTCTCGACCTACCCGCTCCTGCATGACGGGGCGGAGCTGCCGGGGGCGAACGCGGATCTCGGCACGGACCGCCTGCCGCGGGATCTGGCGACGGCCTCCGACGTGCAGGTCTACGAGACCGTCCGGGGTGAGTTCGACGCCGAGTTCTATCTCAGCCGCCAGGGCGACGTGCGCGCTTCCGGCATCGACCCGGTGCGCCACTTCCTCGAATTCGGCGTCCGGGAGAACCGCGACCCGAACAAGCATTTCTCGATGCATTACTACCGGGGGCGGTACGGCGACGAGATCGCGGCCGGGGTCAATCCGTTCTTCCATTATCTCGCGGTGGGGCGGGCCCGGGGCTACAGCCCCAATCCGCACGGACGGGGCAACTGGCCGCCCCAGGTCGCGCCGGAGCCTACGGCCTGGCAGGCGGTGACGCCCGCCGCCGATCTGGAGGTGGCCGAGGTCGTCCTGATCATGCCCGTCTACAAGGGCTACGACGACACTCTCCGGGCGATCCATTCCGTGCTGGCCAGCCGGCCGCGCACGCGCTTCGCCCTGCTCGTCATCAACGATGCCGGCCCCGACGCGCGCCTGACCGCCGCGCTGGATGACCTCGCCGCGCAGGGCCTGTTCGCCTACCGCACCAACGAGGCCAATCTCGGCTTCGTGGCCACCTGCAACCGCGGCCTGGACATCGCCGCCGGCAAGGACGTGGTCCTGCTCAATGCCGACATCGTGGTGTTCGGCGACTGGCTCGACCGGCTGCTCTGGCATGCGCAGCAGGACGCGTGGGTCGCGACCGTGACGCCGTTTTCCAACAACGCCACCATCTGCAGCTACCCGGTCTTCAACGCCGACAACCAGAACCGCCTGGAGATCGAGCCGCACGAGATCGACGCCTATGCCGCGCTCTGCAACGCCCGCTCGCACTCGCCGGTCCCGACCGGCGTCGGCTTCTGCTTCTACATGCGCCGCGCGGTCATCGACGCGGTCGGCTCCCTGGACGCGGAGACCTTCGGCAAGGGCTATGGCGAGGAGAACGACTTCTGCCTGCGGGCGTCGAAGGCCGGCTTTCAGAACCTGCTCGCCCACGACGTCTACGTCTTCCATTCGGGAAGCGTCTCCTTCGGTTCGCTGATCGCGACCAAGGGCGAAGAGATCTTCAACACGGTGCTGCGCAAGCACCCCGATTACCGCCTGCGGGTCGAGACCCACATCAAGGTCGACCCGGCGCAATTCGCCCGGCACCGGCTCGATGTCTTCCGCTTCGCCCGCCGGGCGGGGGAGGGCGTCGCCCTGTTCGTCACCCACGACTGGAGCGGGGGGATCGAGACCCATACCGAGGCGATGGCGCGAAGACTGCGGGCCGAGGGGATGGAGGTGGTCTATCTGCGCACGGCCGGGCCGGACACGGTCAAGCTCGGCCTGCCGGAGGATACGGGCATCGACTTCGCCGCCGGCTCCCTCGACCCGATCTCCCTCACCAAGGAAGCCGGCCTGCTCGCCGAGTTCCTGGATTGGCTGAAGCCGTCCCTGGTGCATGTGCATTCGCTGGCAGAGCTGAGCTGGAGTTCGGCCCGGGACCTGATGGCGCTGATCCGGCGCCTGCCGGCCTATGATTGCACGCTGCACGACTATTCCGCCGCCTGCCATCGCAACCATCTGGTCCGGCCCGAGGGCGTGTATTGCCGCATGCCGGAGCCGGAGGTCTGCCGCGACTGCATCCGGCTCGATGCCAAGGCGGACGGTGTGCCGGACCCCGCGGAACGGCGCGCGGTGTTCGCGGAGTTCCTGGCCGGCGCGCGGCGGGTCTACGCGCCCTCCGACGACATCGCCGGGCGCCTTGGGCCGGCCCTCGGGCTCCCCAATCTCGTGATCCGACCGCACGAGGAGGACTGGCCGGCGACCGAATTGCCGCGGTACGTCCGCGGCGACCGGCCCCTGCGTATCGCCCTGCTCGGCGCGTTCGGCACCCACAAGGGGGCGGACGTGCTCTATAATCTGGCCCTCGACGCGCAGTTCCGCGCGCTGCCGGTCAGCTTCACCATCGTCGGCTATTCCAACGTCAAGAAGACCCTGCACGGCGTCGGCGTGCGCGAGACCGGACGCTATGCCAGCGACGCGGAGGCCTTCGCGGCCCTGAAGAAGCTCGATCCCGACCTCGTCTTCCTGCCGTCGATCTGGCCGGAGACCTATTGCTACACCCTGTCCATGGCGCTCGCCGCCGGCGTTCCGCCCGTGGTGTTCGATCTCGGCGCCCAGGCCGAGCGCCTGAGGGCGCTCGGGGAGGGGCACATCCTCGATTCACGGCTGATCGAGGATCCGCAGGGCCTCAACGACGCCCTGCTGGCGCTGCCCATCGATGCGCTCTGGGTGCGGCGCAAGCCTTACCGCTCCGCGCATTACCCGCGGATCCTGGAGGATTACTACGGCCTGCTGGCGCTGGTGCGGGAGACCGTCCCCGCCTGAGCGATCAGCCCTGAGGCGCGTAGGGCGGCCGCGGGATCGCCCGGTGCGCTGCGCGCAGGGCCGCCGACCAGCGCTCGCGCAGGTCGTGGAAGTAGCTCTCCCCGGCCTCGATCCGGTAGTTCACCTCGAGGTCGAGGGCGTCGCGGCGGGCCACGGCGATGTCGATCGGCAGGCCGACGCCGAGATTCGAGCGCATGGTCGAATCCATCGAGACGAGGCCGACCTTGAGGGCGTCGTAGACGTCGGTTTCGAAGGTCACCGCCCGGTCGAGGATCGGCTTCCCGTATTTGTGCTCGCCGATCTGCAGGAACGGCGCGTCCTTGCCGCACTCGATGAAGTTGCCGGCCGAGTAGATCATGAACAGGCGCATGCCTTCGCCCGCGATCTGGCCGCCGAACAGGAAGGACACCTCGAAGCGGATCCGGGCCTGCTCGAAGCCCTCGCGCTCGATGGCGTGCACGCGCTTGATCGCCTTGCCGACAAGCTGCGCCGCCTTGAACATGGTCGGCGCTTCGACGAGCTTCTGGGGCGGGCCGCCCTCCTCGTTCTCCACGCCCTCGCCGAGCATGCTGATGACGGATTGCGTCACCGAGAGGTTGCCGGCCGAGGCGAGCATCATCACGCGCTCGCCGGGCACGTTGAACATGTGCAGCTTGCGATAGGTGGAGATGTCGTCGATGCCCGCATTGGTGCGGGTGTCTGCGATCATCACGAGCCCGTCCTCGACGAGCAGTCCGACGCAGTAGGTCATGAGAGTGCCCGCCCGGGTGTTTCGAGAGGTGAACGCGGCTCGGATCGCACGGCGCTCAAGGCCTCGCAAGATCCTCTTTTCGGCGGGCGGCCCTGCACGGGCCGCCGCCCGGATCCCGTGGGCCGGGCGGCTTTCAGTCCCTCACCACTTGTAGCTCAGGCTGCCGATCACCCGTCGCGCCTCGCCGTAGAAGCAGGAATTCTCGGATTGGCAGGAGGAGACGAAGCGCTTGTCGCCGATGTTGGCGGCGGTGACCGCCGCGCGCCAGCCATTGTCCCAGGCGTAATGGACCGTCGCGTCGAAGAGCACGTATTCCGGCACCTTCAAGGTGTTGTAGGAATCCGCGTAGGAATGCCCGACATAGCGCACGCCGCCACCGAAACCGAAGCCGCGCAGCTCCCCCACCGGGATCGTGTAATCCGCGAACAGGGAGGCGAAGGTCTGGGGCACATTGGTCGGTGTCTTGCCGATCAGCCCCTGAAGGCGCGGATCCTCGAGCCTGATGTAATCCAGGTCGTAGTGGGTATAGGCGGCGACGACGTTCAGGCCCTCCGCCAGGGTGGCGACGAACTGCGCCTCGACGCCGCGGGAGCGCACGCTTCCGAGCTGCGTGGTGCCGAAGCCCACGCCCGACGGAACGGGGATCGGCGGATTGTCGCGGACGAGGTCGAAAGCCGCCACCGTCAGGAAGTAGGGCGCGCCCACCGGCTGCAGCTTGAGGCCGACTTCGACCTGCTCGCCCCGATCGGGTTTGAGCGCTGCACCGGTGATCGCGTCCGGTCCGATCTGGGGCTGGAACGAGGTTGAGTACGCGACGTAGGGCGCGATCCCGGGATCGAAATTGTAGAGGAGCGCGATGCGGCCCGTCAGCGCCTGGTCGTCACGCCGGGTGCTGTTCGCGCCGTTGAAGAGCTTGTCGGTGACGTCGCTCGCGGCGAAGTCCTGGCGCAGGCCGCTGATCAGGGTCAGCTGGTCCGTCAGCTTGATCTGGTCCTGCGCGTAGAGGCCGATCTGCGAGAAGCTGTTGATGTTGACCTGATAAGGCCCCGGGCGCCCGAGGGGAGGGCCGAAATTCGGGGCCAGGAGGTTCAGAGACGGAGCGGCATAGAACGGATTGGCCGCGAAGTTGGTGCCCTGATTATCGTAGAGCGTATAGTTTTTGTAATCGACGCCGAAAATCACGTCGTGCAGGAATAGGCCATCGGAGAAGCGTGCCTCGGCCTGATTGTCGATCTGGAACAGGTTCACGCGGTCGCTGTAATTGAACTGATAGCGGGCCAGCTGAGTCTGGGTGGCCGGATCCGCATAGCCGAGCTGGCCGATATACGAGTTCTGGGTGCCGTCGCTGAACGAGTAGCGGAAACTCTGCCGGACCGTCCAGGTCTCGTCGACGATGTGCGCGAATTCGTATCCGGCGAAAGCTTGCTCGCGCTGGAAGTTGTTGATGTTGGGGTCGCCGACATTCAGGGAACGGTCGATGCGCAGGCCGCTCGCATTGGGCCGCACCGTGCCGTAATAGGGCAGGAAGTTCGCGGTCACGGCCGACCAGTCGCGCTGGTAGCTCGTCAGCACCGTGAAGGAGGTGCCCGCATCCGGCCGGTAGGTGAAGGACGGGGCGATGTAGACGCGGTCCGAATCCGCCCCGTCGATCTGCGTCCCACCCTGCCGTCCGATGCCGGTCAGGCGGTAGAACCAGTGGCCGGAACCATCGACCGGACCGCCGATGTCGAAGGCAAGGTACTTCTGGCCGAACGAGCCGCCCCCCGCCTCGACATAGCCGAAGGGCTGCTCGGTCGGGCGCTTGGTGATCTGGTTGACGAGACCGCCCGGGTTCCCGGCGCCGAACAGCACGGCGGAGGGACCGCGCAGGACCTCGATGCGTTCGAGGCCGAAGATCTCCTGCTTGAACGTGCCGAAGCCGTAATTGAGAAGCTGCAGGCTGTCTTTGTAGATGCCGTAATCGCTGGCGACGAACCCGCGCAGGGTGAAGTAGTCGACGCGCTCGTCCGCGCCGAAGGTCCCGGAATAGATGCCGGCCGTGTATTGCGTCGCCTGGGTCAGCGTGGTCGCGCCCTGTTCGGCGATCTGCGTCTGGCCAATCACGGTGATGGATTGCGGGGTTTCGATCAGCGGCGTGTTCGTCTTGGTCGCCGTCGCCGAGCGGGTCGCGACATAGCCCCGGATTGGGCCGACCGGGCTCTCCTGGCCGGGCGGCGTGCCGATGGCGCCGGCCGGCCCGTTGAGGCCGCCATTCGCAGCGGTGTTGGGCGCGGCCGCGGAATCGGGCACCACTGCACGGGACGTGCCCGCGCCGGCCGCATCCACCGGCCGACTCCCCTGCACGCTGATCTCTTCGAGGCGGGTCGTCGTCTGGGCGAGGACCTGCGCGGGGGCCGCGACGCCGAGGGCGATCAGCGAGAGGCCGCCGGCCAGGGCCGCATGACGGTGGCGGCCGGGGAGCGACGCCACGGCGAAATCCGTGCCCGGCCCGGTGCCGGCCGTGGACGGGGTGCGGCGAGCGTCGATGGGAGACCGCGACTCAGACTCGCGTCCGCGGCTGACAAGGAAGACGGGAAACACGATCTCATCCGGGTGCGAGAAGTTGCACACAGGGATGCGGACGGATCGCTGGCGCGTCAATGAGAAGTGCGCAAGCGAATTATGTATTGCACGCGGTGTTGCGCAGGCAAAACACAGTAGAATTATTCTATTTTTATGCTCGCGGACGACGTCCCATTTATACCTCCGCGCGCGACCGCGAGGGATCGGTTCGGACATCTAGCGGCCGGTATCGCAAATTCAGGGGTGCTGGTACGCCCCATGAGACCGAAGGTCTCCGATTGCGGCCCCAGTCCTTGATCGCGACGTCGCGGGGCGGCCTCAGCCCTGCGACTGGCTTTGGCTCTGCTGGCTCTGCGCCTGCACCTGCTCGACGCGCAGGGCCACTTCGAGGGTCTCGATGCCGCCGCCCATGCGGCTGCCGCGGATCGGCGCCGCGCCGAGATAGTCGAGGCCGCTCGCCACACGGATATGGGCCTCTGTCGCCGAGATGCCGTTGGCGGCATCGAATCCGACCCAGCCCAGATCCGGCACCAGCGCCTCGGCCCAGGCGTGTCCGGCCTTCTGGTCGTCGGTCCCGTCGTTGCGGTGGAAATAGCCGGAGACGTAGCGGGTCGGGATCTCGAGGTGGCGGGCGGCCGAGAGGAAGATGTGGGTGAGGTCCTGGCACACGCCCTTGCCCACCTCGAAGGATTGCGCCGCCGTCGTGCTCGCGCTGGTCGGGCCGGGCTCGAAGGTGACCCGGTCGTGGATCGCCTCGAGCAGGGCGTGGCACAGGGCGAGGGGCGTGGCCTCGGCCCGGGCCGCGACCTCGTCCGCGAAGGCGACGAGTTCGGCGCTGGGTTCCGTCAGGTTCGTGTCGCGCAGGTAGAACAGGTCGGGCAGGCGCTCGACCGCGCCGCGCACGATGCCGTGGGTCTCGAAGGTCTCGACCTCGCCGGTCACGCGGATGGTCAGCTCCTCCGCCGCCTCGTCCGCGGAGAACCAGTGGACGATGTTGCCGAACCCGTCCTCGCGGGCGGTGAGGCGCCCGTTCACCGAAGGCTCGATGCGCCATTCGCGCACATGCTGGCCGTCATGATCCCGTGGCGTCAGCCGCAGCACTTGGATCAGCCCCCGTGCCGCCTGTTCGTAGGTGTAGATCGTGTCGTGAACGACGCGGATTCGCATGCCTTGCCTTCCCGGCGTGAACTCTTCTCGCGCGACCTTGCTCAGACCAGATACTGCTCGCTGATCGCCGCGCCGATCTTGTTGTTGTCGGCGATGAAGCCTTCGATGAACTCGTGGAGCCCCGAGGCGAAGATGCGCTCGATATCGGCCCCATGAAGCCGGGCCCGCAGGTTGCTCGCGAGCCGCTGGCTCTCGCCGCGCCGGCCATAGGCATCCGCGATCAGGTCGAGATGCTCCACCAGCATGCGGTAGCAGCTCGCCAGGGAGCGGGGCATCTCCCGATTGAGGATCAGGAGGTCGGCGACCAGCAACGGCTTGATGCTCTCGCGATAGACCCAGTGATAGGCGTTGAAGGCCGAGACCTCGCGCAGGATCGTGGTCCACTGGAAGTAGTCGAGGCTGCCGCCGACGCGCTCCGAGGCCGGCAGCAGGATCTGGTACTTCACGTCGAGGATGCGGGCGGTGTTGTCCGCGCGCTCGATCGCCGTGCCGAGGCGGGTGAACCAGTAGGCGTCGTTGCGCAGCATCGTCCGGTAGGCCGAGCCGTCGAAGGCCAGAGAGGTGCGCTTCACCCAGTCGAGGAAGAGCGAGAACTCCTCCCGGTTGAGCTCCCGGCCCTCGTAGTTGCGCAGCTCCAGATAGGCGCCGTTGATCGCCTCCCACATCTCCGTGGTCAGCGCCGTCCGGATCGATCGGGCGTTCTCGCGGGCGGTGGCGATGCAGGAGCGGATCGAGGACGGATTGTGGGGCGAGAAGGCGAGGAAGTTGCAGACCGTGTGCTCGTCGACCGTGTCGTAGAGCGTCTTGAACACCTCCGGGTCGCCCGCGGAGGAGAGGGCGGAGGCCCATTCGTTGCTCTCGCCGCCGCCGTAGTTCGAGGGCAGGGCCGCGAGCCGGTGAGCGGCATCGAGGATGCGCGCCACGAACTCGGCGCGCTCCACATAGCGCGAGAGCCAATAGAGATTGTCGGCGGTGCGGGACAGCATGGCTTCACGTCATAGGCACGCCCGGCCGGAGCCGGAAAGGAAGGAGAAGCGGGGACGCTGCATCTTGTTTGCGCAGCTGCTCCATCCGCCGGCAATAAGGAACGGCGCACGGGGCGAGTGTGCCCGTCGGTGCGCCGGATTGCTCATGCATCGAGCACCCAGGTGTCCTTGGTGCCACCGCCCTGGCTCGAATTGACGACCAGGGAGCCCTCCTTCAGCGCCACGCGGGTCAGGCCGCCGGGCACGATGCGGATCTCGTCGGCGCCGGCGAGCACGAAGGGGCGCAGATCGACGTGCCGGGGCGCGACGCCGGAGGCGACGAAGGTCGGGCAGGTCGAGAGCGACAGGGTCGGCTGGGCGATGAAGTTGTCCGGCGCGTGGCGCAGCTTCTTGGCGAAATCCTCGATCTCGCGCTTGGTCGCATGCGGGCCGACGAGCATGCCGTAGCCGCCGGATCCATTGACCTCCTTCACGACGAGGTCCTTCAGGTTGTCCATGACGTAGGAGAAGGCCTCCTTCTCCCGGCAGCGCCAGGTCGGCACGTTGTGCAGGATCGGCTCCTCGCCGGTGAAGAACTTCACGATCTCCGGCATGTAGCTGTAGACCGCCTTGTCGTCGGCGATGCCGGTGCCGACCGCGTTCGACAGGGTGACGTTGCCGCGCTCGTAGGCGTTCATCAGGCCCGGCACGCCAAGCACCGAATCCGGCCGGAACACTAGGGGATCGAGGAAGTCGTCGTCGAGGCGGCGATAGATCACGTCGACCCGGCGCGGCCCCTCGGTGGTGCGCATGTAGACGACGTCGTCCTTGGTGAAGAGGTCGCCCGCCTCCACCAATTCGACGCCGAGCTTGTCCGCCAGGAACGAGTGCTCGTAGAAGGCCGAGTTGTAGCGGCCGGGGGTGAGCAGCACGACCGTCGGGTCCCGCGTTGCGGACTGGGGCGCGAGGCTGCGCAGGGTGGCGAGCAGGGCATCGGGATAGTTCTCGACCGGTGCGACCCGGTGCCGGGAGAACAGCTCCGGGAAGAGCCGCAGCATCACCTCCCGATTCTCCAGCATGTAGGACACGCCGGACGGGGTGCGGGCATTGTCCTCCAGAACGAAGAACTCGTCTTCGCCGGTGCGCACGATGTCGATGCCGGCGATGTGCACGTAGAGATCGTGCGGCACGTCGAAGGCCCGCATCTCCATGCGGTAATGGGGGTTGCGGTAGACGAGGTCGGCCGGGATCACGCCGGCCTTGATGCATTCCTCGGCGCCGTAGATGTCGTTGATGAAGGCGTTGAGCGCCGTCACCCGCTGTTTCAGGCCCCGCTCCAGGAAACCCCATTCCGGCTTGGTGAGCACCCGCGGGATGATGTCGAACGGGATCAGCCGCTCGGTCGATTCGTTGGCGCCGTAGACGGCGAAGGTGATTCCGATGCGCCGGAACAGCATCTCGGCCTGGCTGCGGCGCGTGTTGAAATGCTCCGGCGGGGTCTGATCGAGCCAGGTTTTCAGGCTGTCATAGGCCGCGCGCACGGCGGGCGAATCCGCCGCCGCATCCCCCGGACCGCGCATCTCGTCGAAGGCCTTGAGCGCCATCCACCTCTCCCGTTTCTTCGACTCAAACTAGGCAAGAGGCAGGCCAGGGGAACCCGCGTGCGGGGCCATCCCCAGGTCAGATCAGTTTCAAACCCTTCAAGCTGGCATGTCCCTCCCGTCCGAGGACGACGTGGTCGTGCACCACGATGCCGAGGGGATCGAGAACGGACACGATCTCCCGAGTCATGCGCACGTCGGCGCCGGAGGGCGTCGGGTCGCCCGAGGGGTGGTTGTGGGCGAGGATGATCGCCGTGGCCGAGAGTTCGAGCGCGCGGCGGGCCACCTCGCGGGGGTAGACCGGCGTGTGGTCGACGGTGCCGCGGCCCTGCACCTCGTCGGCGATCAGGTGGTTGCGCTTGTCGAGGAACAGCACCCGGAACTCCTCCCGGGGCGAGAAGGCCATGGTGGCGCGCAGGTATTCGAGGAGCGCGCTCCAGGAGGAGAGCAGCGGCCGGGCGGCGACGGCGCCGCGGGCGAGGCGGTGGCCGGCGGCCTGGATCAGCTTGAGATCGGCGATCACCCCGGTCGAGACGCCCTCGACCTCGGCGAGCCGGCCGGGCTCCGCGCTCACCACTTCGGCGAAGGAGCCGAACCGCTTGATCAGTGCCTTGGCGAGCGGCTTCACGTCCCGCCGGGGGATCGCCCGGAACAGGGCGAGCTCGAGCAGTTCGTAATCGGCGAGCGCATCGGCCCCGGCTTCCGCGAAGCGGGCACGCAGCCGCTCCCGGTGGCCGTGGTAATGGGGAACCTCCGCCTGCGCCGGGGCGGGCGTCACGTCGGCGATCGAATCGAGCAGGCCGGGCGCCGCGGACGGGTCCGGCAGCCTGCGCGACATCCGCGGCTCAGCCTTGCGGCTTGGGCTGGTCGAGGCCCTTGGGCGAGAGGGTGAAAATCTCGTAGCCGTCTTCCGTCACTGCGATCGTGTGCTCGAACTGGGCCGAGAGCGAGCGGTCGCGGGTCACGGCGGTCCAGCCGTCACCGAGAACCTTCACCGCCGGCCGGCCGAGATTGATCATCGGCTCGACGGTGAAGAACTGGCCCGGCTTGAGCGGCACGTCGTAGCTCGGTTCGACGTAGTGCAGGATGGTCGGGGCATCGTGATAGACCCGGCCGAGCCCGTGGCCGCAGAAGTCGCGCACCACCGAGCAGCGCTCGGATTCGGCGTAAGCCTGGATCGCGCGACCGATGTCGTTGGTGGAGCCGCCGGGCTTCACGGCCTGGATGCCGCGCATCAGCGCCTCGTAGGTGATCTCGCACAGGCGCTGCGCCTTGCGCGGTACCTCGCCGATATAGGCCATGCGGCTCGAATCGCCGTGCCACCCGTCGAGGATCAGACAGATATCGAGATTGACGATATCGCCCTCGCGCAGGGGCTTGTCGTTGGGGATGCCGTGGCAGACGACGTGGTTGATCGAGGTGCAGATCGACTTCCGGTAGCCGCGGTAATGCAGCGAGGCCGGATAAGCGCCGTGATCCATGCCGAACTCGAAGGCGAGACGGTCGAGATGCTCGGTGGTCACGCCGGGCTGCGCCGCCTCCATGAGAAGGTCGAGAGCCTCGGCGGTCAGGCGGCCGGCGCGGCGCATCCCCTCGAATCCCTCCGGCCCGTGGATCGGCGGCTCGGGCGCGCGCCGGGATCCCTCGGCAACGGCGGTTTGGTCTCGGCTCATGACGGTATTTTTAACGCGCTCGGTCGGATTCCTGATGTGTTTACGCTTCGCGGCGGCGAGCGCCAACCCTGTCGGGCCGCCCGGGCTCTAGGCTTCGCCGCCGCGACGGGCTAGACCCTCAAGCCTTCGGCATTCGAGGATCGGTCCGCGGCGCTGTCGCGGGCACCGGCACAGGACGGCGCGATGGCAGACAAGGCGGTTCCGCACTTCCACAACCAGCCCGGCGTGGCGGTGGTGCATGTCGGCTCCAAGGAGTTCATGTGCATCGGCGCGCTGCCGCCCTTCGACCATCCGCATGTCTTCCTCGACATGGGGCGGGACGACGAGATCATCTGCCAGTACTGCTCGACGCTGTTCCGCTACGACCCGAAGCTGCGGCCCGGCACCGCGGAGCCGGCGGCTTGCCTCTGGAGCGACGAGCCCGGAGCCAAGGACGCCGCCTGATCCGGCCTTGAGTACGCTCTCGATCGCCATCGTCGGGGCCGGCATCGGCGGCTTGACGGCTGCGCTCGCGCTGAATGCGGCCGGTCACGACGTCACCCTCATCGAACGCCGCACCGGCTTCTCGGAGGTCGGTGCGGGACTCCAGATCTCGCCCAATGCGAGCCGCGTCTTGATCGGGCTCGGCCTCGGCGCGGCCCTGCGCCGGGCGGCCAACGAGCCGCCGGGCGTCGATATCCGTTCCCTGACGAGCGGGCGGCGGATCGGCGGCGTCGCCCTCGGGTCGCCCCTGCGCGAGCGCTACGGCTCGCCTTACTACGTCATCCACCGGGCCGACCTGCAGACACTGCTGCTCGACGCCGTCCGCGCGCGGACGGGCATCCGCCTGATGGTGGGACGCGAGGTGACGAGACTGCAGGAAGCGGCACGCTCCGCGACGCTGGCGCTCGAGAGTGTCGATGGCGGGCGTCGGGACAGCCTGGAGGTCGATCTCGTCGTCGCGGCCGACGGGGTGCGCTCGCGCCTGCGGCACGGGCTCGACCCGCGCCCGCTCGTGACCCACCGGCAGGCCGCCTGGCGGGCGACGGTGCCGCGGGAGGCCGTGCCCGAAGCCCTAGCCGGCGAGCAGACCGGGCTGTGGCTCGGCCCGCGCCGGCACGTGGTGCATTACCCGATCATGGGCGGCCAGCGGCTCAACGTCGTTGCCATTGTGCCGGAGCGGGAGGGCGACGAGGATTGGGGCCGCCTCGGCGAGCCGGCGGTCCTGCGCGCCCATTTCGAGGATGCGGCTTCACCCCTGGCCGACCTGCTCGGTCTGCCCGATACCTGGGTGGTCTGGTCCCTCGTCGACCGCCCGGCCGGACGACCGCTGGCGCGGGGGCGCCTGGCGCTCCTGGGGGATGCGGCCCATCCGGTGCTGCCCTTCCTGGCACAGGGCGCCGCTCTCGCGATCGAGGACGCGGCCATCCTCGCCCGCTGCCTCGCGAGCGACCCAGACGTGCCCGCCGCCCTCGCGGCCTATTCCCGCGCCCGCTACGCGCGGGTGCGGCGCGTACAGAAGGCGGCCCGGGCCAATGGCCGAGCGTACCATGCCGGCGCCTTCAAGGGAGCCGTCCGCAACCTGGTGATGCGCCGCCTCGGCCCCACCGGCATGAGCGGGCGCTACGCTTGGCTCTACGGCTGGAATCCCGAAGGCGCCTGACCGACGCGACGGCTTGATCTGGCGCCGGGCGACCGCTACGCCGTCGCCCGGCGCGGACGTGGCGGAACCGGTAGACGCACGAGACTTAAAATGTCCGGCGGCTCATTCCCCCTAGCGGGACGTTCCACCTTCTCACCTACAATTTAGCCTCTCCATCAAGCGGGATACGTGCGTCTACATCGTCCCTCTTGCGGTACTATTTCGCAGAGCGTGCCACACGCCGTCTGCCACACGCCCCTGATGTGGCGATTACCCGCCACCCGAGAAGCCCACCGCTCCAGCGAGGAAAGTCATGCGCGTCTTGAGGATCGAAGATCAGAACGGGAATGGGTGCTTTTTCGGTGGCCCGCAGGGCCCGGAATTGGTCCTGGCCGCGGTGAAGAAGGTAGCCAACGCGCGCGCTTTGAAGGATCTTCGTAAGCTGACGGAGCCGAGTCCGTTTCGCCATCCGCGCCCGCACGTCGATATCCTAGGCTGGGAGGATCACCCGGACCGTGCGGCTTACCACTGCGCCTTCCAGGATGAGGCGCAGCTTCTCCGCTGGTTCGATAGCGAAGCCATCCGCGCGGCGATGAACGAGTTGGGCGGGGTCCTGAAGGTGTACGAGGTGGATCCTCAGCACGTTCTCCAAGGCCACTTCCAGGTCATGTTCAACAAGTCCGAGGCGACCCTCGTGAGTGTGGGTCGGACCGGGGCGGCTGTTCCTGCGCCTCATCAACCGCATTGCCAACTCCACGGTGTTCATCACCTCCGTCCGGTGGCGGCGCGCGGAGATCTGGGACGGGGCCGTATCCGCGTTCGATTACATGCCCATCATCGTGGTGGATGCGATCCGGGCAGGCACGAACACCACCGACGTGACCAGCTTCGTGAATGCCGCGCTCGCCACGGGGCGGAACGTCTTCGCACCCGCCGGCCGCTACCCCCTGTCTGGGCAGCTTAACTACGCCCGTAACGGGCAGGAGCTGTTCGGGGAGAGCCCCTATCAGGGGGATGACGCGGCGGGCCTGTTCGGAACCGTGTTCGTCATCTCGGCCGCCAAGGGAACCAGCTTCGGCTTCGACAGCTACGTCAAGCTGCGGACCCGCTGCCGCCTCGATAAGGTGGCCTTCGAGTTCGCCCAGACGGCTGCCGCCGCGTCCGGCCTACGGTCCGATCTGGTGGTCTACCCGTGGGCCATCGACGTCTCCACCGCACCGGGCTTCTACCTCGGACGGGTAGGCCTGTTCCGCTCCTACAACGGCGTCAAGGCGCTGGGGAACTGCGGCGGCGGCCTCGTCCACCACGTGATTGACGGGTCGTTCAATATCGGCCTGGACATGGACGGCCCGCTGCACGCGGTCAACGTCCGGTTCTGGGATACGTGGCTCTACGGCTCGTCACCCTCGACCAACCTCACGGCCATCTTCTCGGACGGCAATACGATCACCTGTCGGTTCGGTCGCTGTGACGAACTGATGGTGGACAGCATCGCCGGCTTCCGTTGCCGCGTGGTGTATAACGGGCAGGACCGGGGCATCCCCGCACTGTTCGGTAAGGTGGGGGCGGACGACAGCAATGCGCGCTGGGAGCACAACTCCGGGCGGGCTGAGATCGCCACGTTCTACGGCACCACGAACAGCGCCTCGGACGCGAAGATCCGGGTGTCCGGTGGGTCGGTCATGTTCGGAGCCGCGACCGTCGATAGCAACGCCTCGGCACACACCGGGCTCATCGTGGTCACGGGCGGGCGCTGCGTCGTGAACAGCGGCGAAAGCTACAGCGACCGTCTGTCCATCGCCGCGACCGTCTCGGGCGGTACCCTGGAGGTGCATAACTTCCAGTTCGCCGGGAACGACACGACCAACTCCATCACCCAGCCCAAGGTGCTCCAGTCGGGAACCGGCCGGCTCATCATGACCGGATGCCAACCGGCGGATAAGGGGTCCAGCGCCACCGGGACCTTCGTGAAGATCACCACGGACGGGCAGCATATCGTTGCCGCGAACAGCTTCCTGAGCTGGGCCCTGGAGCTGCCCGCGAACGCCAGCCTCGGGACCTACGGACCGAACATAGGCATCACCTCGCCGACGCAGGCCACCACCGGCATAGTCGCGGTGCGCAAGCTGTATCGGCGGTACGTCACGCTCATGAACAGCGCAGGGAACACCGAATACAATCACGGCATCTCAGGGCTTGCGAGCGCGCGAAATGCCTGGGTGAAGACCCGCATCCGCGCAGCCGACAACACAGGAAACTCCGTGGTTATGGACCAGTTCGTCAGCTTCGATGACACGAAGATATCCATCCTCACGAACAACACCGCATACGGGCAGTGGAATTGCTTCGTGGAGATCGAATACGACGCCTAGGTGATTGGCGAACGGCCGGGATAGGGATCCCCACGTTCCTCCCAGGAGATGCGGTTCGAGTAGGCAGCCTCGCCGAACGGCGTTTGGTGACACTCCTCTCCAGGCTTACCCCACTTCTCCGTGTAGTATGCGAGGTTGCGCGCTCCGGGATCCCCAGCGGAAACCTCAGGGTTCTCCCTGGTGGTCTTGGAGCGTTCATGCTCAGCCATGACACCACTGGCGATGACGTCGCGGACGCCTACGAGGTGCCGTCTGCGGTAGTAGTCGAAATCCTCGTAGTAGGCCGGCTGGAAGTTCTCATCGAACCACCCAATGCGCTCGATGGCCTGGGGCGTCACCACACAGCACGCGAAACCCTGTACCTTCACCTCACCAGCGTAGGGGCTCCCGCCCGTCTCAAGGCCGTGGAGAAAGGCCAGCCCGTAGTCTTCCTGGGTCCTGGCGAACTCCACGAACTTTCGGAAGCCGTCGTCTACGAAGTGGAGATCGTCATTGACCAGAAGGGCCAGCTCCGCGCCGTCGTCGTAAGCTTGCCGAAGCCCTTCGTTCCAGCTCCGCGACAGTCCGCGGTTCTCTCGATGCATGACCACACGGAAATTCGGGCGGCCCGAGAGGGCCTCTATCTGCGCCGCGAAGGTCGGCTCGGACCCGTGATGGTGGACGTACCAGACCACCTCTAAGCCCGCCTCCTCGACACTGGCAATCAGCTTCGCCGGGTCGTTGGCGTAGGTCACGAGAACAAGACCAATCATTCAAGACCTAGGGGCAAGCGCCGCTTGACTCTGTCCGTTACCCGCACACGCGGTCCGTCGTCAACCGCATCCGCTCCAAAATCCGAAAATCGCTGGGGCCCTCTGAGCACGCTTAGGGGGCCTTTTTTATTTCCCCGCTTGTGCAGGTTCGACTCCTGTACGGGCCGAAAGCTTTTGCATGGCCGACGAACTTAATCCGATTTCTGCGGCCCGAGCCCGCGAATTGCTCGGCGTCACCAATGAGCTGACTAAGAAGGTGAACCTGACCTTCGCCCATCTAACGAACCCTCTCGTGAACGGCAGCACCGTGCCGAAGGGAAACTCCGGGATCGCATGCGACCACACGGACGCGTGCCCTGCGGACGCCTACGGTCTGGCGCGGTAATGGTCTTCGAGACCAAGCGCGACAATGACTGCCAAGAGGTGGGACTCCATGTGGAGCTTCACAACGTAACCGGGGCCCATTCAGGCGCTTCCGGGCACATGAACGACGGGAAGACCTGCTTCGGATACGCGGTCGCGGGTTACCCCGGCGGTGGGCAAATGTGGGGTATTGCTGGTACAACCACCCTCATGCCTGGGTACACCGGGACGTTCGTTGAGGCGAATGAGATCGACCTCAACAACAATGCTTTCAATGCCGGCATCGGAACTGGTCGGGGCAACGTTGTCGGACTGTTCCAGAACGGCATCTCCGAGTTCATGTCCGTCGCCGCACACTGGATCACCGGTACGTGCGGACAGTCCGCCCCGCCTTCTTCGACGTCGGGACGTTCTACCAAGAGGGATCTACGAAGCTCATCAACAGCTATACATTCCTGGACGATACGAACTCTCGCGTGGTATTCTGCGCCAATGAGGGGCGCACGCACACGGACGGGGTATTCGTTGACCGCTCCAACGGCAAGTACAGTGTTTCCATTTCCGGGGCCAAGCTGGACAGCTTCATTTGGACCAGCGGCGTGGCTCCGGCCGGTATCAAGCTCCAGGGGACCGTTACCGATTATTCGATCCAACTGAACGACGGTTCGAAGAGCGTTCTCAAGGTGGAAGGTAGTCATAGCGTTGCGGCCGTCCATACCGTCAATGCCAACCTGCCGCACGTGATCCTGGTGGGGGCTAACCAGAAGATCACCATCGGGCCGTTCTCGATGTACTCTGATGGTGCGAAAATCTACTTCCTGAATGAAGCCACGCAAGTCTTGATCGCCTCCATTGACGGCAACGGTAACGCCATCTTCCGCGGAACCGTGTCGCAGGGCAATCCGGCATCCTAAGAGCGTGGGACGAAACCTGTGTGAGCGAGTTGGAAGGGCATGGAGACCCTTGTCCCCGACGATCTGTGGGCGGTGATCGCGCCGCTTCTGCCGCCTGAGCGTGAGAAGCCGAAAGGCGGTCGCCCGCCAGCCTCGGACCGGGCGGCGCTGGCGGGCATCATCCTTGTGCTGCGGACCGGCATGCAGTGGAAGCACCTGCCGCGTTCCGAAGTCGGCTGCAGCGGCAAGACGAGTTGGCGGCGGCTGGGAGCGTGGCAGGCGGCCGGCGTCTGGGCCGCACTCCATCGCGCGATGCTGGAGCGGCTTCAGGACGCCGACGCGCTCGACTGGTCGCGGGCCGCCCTCGACAGCGCCAGCCTACCTGCGAAAAAAGGGGCTCCGCGACGGGGCCGAACCCGACGGACCGGGGCAAGCCGGGCACGAAGCGCCACCTCGTCGTGGACGCCAACGGCACGCCGCTCGGCCTGAGACTGAGCGGCGCCAACTGCCACGATAGCCGCATGCTGGCCGCCACGCTCGATGCGGTGCCGGGCGTGCGCACCGGCCGGCGTGGTCGCCCGCGGCGCAGACCCGACAAGCTGCATGCCGACAAGGGCTACGACCATCGCCGCTGCCGGCGCGAGTGCCGAGCCCGCAGCATCACGCCTCGGATTGCCCGGCGCGGCATCGAGAGCAATCAACGGCTGGGGCGCTATCGCTGGAGTGTGGAGCGCACGCTGGCCTGGCTCGCCCGCTTCCGCCGGCTCACCATCCGCTACGAGCGCCGGGCCGATCTCCATCTCGCCTTCACCACACTCGCTTGCGCCCTCATCTGCCAAGCTCAGGCCAGACGGTTTTGTCCCTAATTCTAAGGCTGAGGCCATCTCCTGGGGCCGAGAGCAGGAACACAACATCGACTGTGGCCATCTCCGGGCAGGCAATCGGGCCGCTAAGGGTGTGACTCTCGGTGATCTCCTAAGGCGCTATGAAGCCCAGGTCATACCGAAGAAGCGAAGCAGCCGGTCAGAGCAATCACGTATCAAGACTCTCCTAGCCCATCCTATGGCTCAGGTGGCTGTCACACGTGTCACACCGGACTGGTGGCCTCCTACAGGGACCTCAGGCTTCAGGCGGTCTCAGGGGGCACGGTACGTAGGGAGCTAGGTCGTGGACTCATTCAGGTCCATGCGACGACACAGGAAACGAGCGCGACGGCGGCCAGATAGTTGCAAGACAAACGGTCATATCGGGTCGCGACGCGCCGCCAGTTTTTGAGATGGCCGAACAGGCGCTCGATCCGGTTGCGCCGCCGGTAGGCGATCCGGCTGTGCTTGTAGGGGACCGTCCGGGAGGCCGTGGACGGGATGGTGGCGATCACCTTGCGGCTCTTCAACCAATCCCTCAGGCTCTGTGCGTCGTAGGCCTTGTCGGCAATCAGGCGCTTGGGTGGTACGACGGCCTGTAACAGAGGCAACGCCATACTGATGTCGGCCACGTTGCCCGGTGTCAGGGTGAACGCAATCGGTCGGCCACGACCATCGGCCAAGCAATGGATTTTGCTCGTGAAGCCGCCGCGCGAGCGGCCGATGGCTTGGATCCAGGCCCCCCTTTTCCGCCGGATGCCGAGCGGTGTGCCTTCACGTGAGAGGCATCGAGCATCAGCTCCTCGGGGACAGGACCTGCGGCAGCGAGCCTGGCAAAAAGCCGCTGCCAGACACCGCGCTGAGACCACCTGTTGTAGCGGTTGTAGATCGTCGTGTGCGGGCCGTAGGCAGAGGGCGTGTCCTGCCAGCGGCAGCCGACCTTCAGCACATGTAGGATGCCGCTGATCACCCGCCGGTCATCGACCCGCGGCTTGCCCGGTTGACCGTGAGGCAACTGCGGTTCGATCCGCGCCCAGGCTTCGTCCGAGAGCCAGAACAGCCGTGCCATTGCGATCCTCCTACGCAGGAAGCCCCATACCCAGGAAGAAAACGCAAGAGAAAGCAATTGGTTGTATGAGTCCCCTACCTAGAGGCCACCTTCGGCGCTCTCTTGGTGCCCGCGGCGGGACTCGAACCCGCACGCCCTTAGGCCCCCGATTTTAAGTCGGGTCCGGCTACCAATTTCGGCACGCGGGCTCCCGGAAGCGTGTTTATCACACATGGAGGAGGAGGCACTATGCCCGTGACCCCGCGCGGGGACGCGTTCCAGGCCGCCGTGACCCATAAGGGCCAGCGGTACAGGCGCCAGTTCCCCACGAAGAAGGCCGCCCAGGTGTGGGAGGCCGAGAGCAAGGCGGCGCTCCTCCGCGGAGACCCCATGGATACCGGCGAGGGGGCCCGCAAGCTGGATGGTCTCCCGCACACCCTCGGGCAGCTCGTGGAGTACGTCTTCGAGACCCACTGGAAGCCCATGGCAGGGGGCGAGAAGGCCCTCGTCAACGCCCGCCTGATGGCGGCCGAGATTGGCCCCTCGATGCCCATCCACAAGATCACCTCGCACGCCATCGACAAGGCCCGCTCGAAGCTCCTGGAGAGCGGCAACGCCAAGGCCACCGTCAACCGGAAGGTGGCGGCCCTGTCCAAGATGCTGTCCGTCGCGCGGTCCCTGGGCATCATCGCCGTGGTGCCTGTGATGGAGCGCTTCAAGGAAGCCCAGCACCGCATCCGCCGGTTCACGCCGCAAGAGGAGGCGACCACGCTTCGCTACTTCGAGCAGCGGAGCAACCAGGACATGCAGGACTACGTGGCCCTGTCCCTCGATACGGGCCTTCGGCGCGGCGAGGTGCTGGGCCTCCGCTTCCACAACGTGGTGGACGGTCGGGTCCAGGTCTTCGGGACCCACGCGAAGAGCAGCAAGTCCCGTACGGTGCCCCTCACGAAGCGCGCTGCGGAGATCCTGATGCGGCGCGGTGAGGGCAAGGAAGGGCGGGACATCGTGTTCCCGAACCTCAACGAGTGGGCGGTCCGCCACCAATGGGAGCGCCTCTCCGAGACCCTCAATCTGGAGCACGACAAGCAGTTCGTCCCGCACATCATGCGTCACGAGTTCTGCTCTCGTCTCGCGGACCGCGGCCGTTCGGCCATGGAGATCATGGTCCTTGCGGGCCACTCCTCACTCTCAGTGTCGCAGCGGTACATCCACCTGAACGGGTCCAGCCTTGACAGCGCCATTGCGGCCCTTGAGGCGACCCCTCAGCCGGTCGCAGCGCCTACCGCGGACATTGCTCCGTCCTGAAGGTCTTGGCCGCCCTGGGCGTCCTCCGCGAAGGTGTGGACCTGTCGAAGGTCAACGAGCTCGTAGGCGCCTGAAGGGGGGCACCGAAAGCCGTTGTGAGGGAGTGGGTTAAGGCTCCCCTCTCGAACTGGTCGGCAGGCACGATACCCGGCTTGAAATGGGCATAGGGGCCGATGGCCGGAACGATTGCCGCCATCACGACCGAACACAGCATCAGCGCTGCGTAGAGCCGCACGAACGTCCAGAGCGTCCCAGCCGGGAGCATGCGCTCAGGACGATCACCACGACGGCGATCTGGGGACCGCTGGAATGGTAGGCCAGCGCGAGCCACCACGAGAGCGAGGGATGCGCCGCGAGGAAGGCGATGTGGGCAACCCAGTCGAATCCGAGGGCCGCTTCGACCCGGGCCAGCATCTCGTCCGCGAAGGGGAGGGCGAGGGTCGCGGTCAGGTAGTGGAGAACCGCGAGCGCCAGGGTGAAGGCGACGAGACTGGCGGATACCATCCGAGAGAGATGCGATGCTTCAGGCTGACAGAGACAAAGACAGAGACCGTGACGGGACAGAGCCTCCCGCTTCGGACGAGGGGGGCGGCGCACGGCGCAACATCGCGCCCGATGCCGTCAAGGATCCGAACGAGAAGACCGACGGGAAGCCGGGGCATCCGGGGCAGGGGGAGGAGGCCGATCCCGGCGCCGGTTGATCGCCCGGGGGAGTCAGGCGGCCGCCGAGGCCTCGACCCGGTTGCGGCCGGCTTCCTTGGCTCGATAGAGCGCCGTGTCCGCGCGCTTCAGCATGTCGGAGGGACCCTGATCGCGCGCCTCACGCTCGGCGACGCCGATGGAGACTGTGACGGCGATCGCCTTCGCGCCGCGTTCGATGGCGAAGGGCTCCCGCTCGATCCGCAGGCGGATCCGTTCGGCAACGGCGCGGGCTTCCGCGATCTCGGTGCCGGGCAGGATGATGACCACCTCCTCGCCGCCGTAGCGCGCGACGATGTCGACCTCGCGGGTGAGGGCGCGGACGCGGCCGGCAAAGGCGCGGAGCACCTCGTCGCCGGCATCGTGGCCGTAGGTATCGTTGATCGCCTTGAAGCGGTCGATGTCGAGGAGGAGGCAGGCGAGCCCGCGCTTGCGCGCCGCCGCGTCGCCGAAGACCGGGCCGAGACGGCCGTCGAGATAGCGGCGGTTGTGAAGCCCGGTCAGATCGTCGGTCACCGCGAGTTCCAGGGAGGCGGTGAGGGCGACGCGCAGGGTTTCGGAGAAGCGACGGCGGCGCACCTGGGTGCGGACTCGCGCGATCAGCTCGTTGCGGTCGATCGGTCGAAGTAAGAAGTCGTTCACGCCGAATTCGAGGCCGCGGATGACCCGCGCCCGCTCGTGCTCCTCCGCCAGCATGATCAGCGGCATGTTGCGCGTGTGGTCGAGGGAGCGGAGCTGGCCGCACAGGCGAAGGCCGTCGAACCCCGCGAGATCCAGGCTGACCAGGGCGAGTTCGAAATCGCCTTCCGTGGCGAGGGCGAGCGCCTTGCCCGGATCGGGCTCGATCACGACGTGGTGCTGGCGCGACAGCGCCTCGGACAGGCGGGAGGCCGCGCTCGGCCGGTCCTCGACGAGCAGGATGCGGGCGTTCTGGCCGTCCTCAGCGGCGGCGAGGGCGAGGGGGTCGGCCATGCCCACCGCGCGCGAGGCCAGTGCACGGCTGCGCAGTTCGTCGGTCACCGCCTTCAGCCGCACCAGGCTGCGGACCCGGGTGAAGAGGGCGGTGTCGTCGATCGGTTTGGTGAGGAAGTCGTCGGCGCCTGCCTCGAGCCCGCGGAGGCGGTCGGAGGGCTGGTCGAGGGCGGTGACGATGACCACGGGCAGATGCGCGGTGGCCGGGTTCGCCTTGAGCCGGCGGCAGACCTCGAAGCCGTCCATGCCGGGCATCATGACGTCGAGCAGGACGATGTCGCACAGGCCCTTCTCGCAGATCGCGAGGGCATCCGGGCCGTTCATCGCGGCGAGCGTTTCGAAATATTCGAGGGCGAGCTTCGTCTCGAGCAGCTTCACGTTCGGAAAGAGGTCGTCGACGATCAGGACGCGGGCAGACATATCCGATCCCTCACACCCTGGCCGCCTCGGGCAGGGCTCAGCGCTTCACGCCGTCTTCCAGGAAGCTGCGCACGGTCGACAGGAACTTCGCCACGGAGATCGGCTTCGACAGATATGCCTCGCAGCCGCCCTCTCGGATGCGCTCTTCGTCACCTTTCATCGCGAAGGCGGTGATGGCGATGACGGGGATCCCCCGCAATTCGTCGTCGTCCTTGAGCCACTTGGTGACTTCGAGGCCGGAGACTTCCGGGAGTTGGATGTCCATGAGGATCAGGTCCGGACGATGCGTCCGGGCCAGCTCGATCGCCTCGATGCCGTTGGCGGTCTTGAGGGTCGCGTAGCCGTGAGCCTCCAACAGATCGTTGAAGAGCTTCATGTTCAGCTCGTTATCCTCGACGATGAGAACCGTCTTTGTCATGACCCAAGGTTCCGGGACATAAGTGACCTCGCTCTCCTCGCACGCTGACCAAATTCCTTTTAAGTGGTACTCCTTGATGAAACGCAAATTTGATCATGGAGATGACGCGGCCGAACGCCTCGGATTAGAGGTTTTGGGCTGGCTCGCGCAGCATCCCGAGCGCCTGCATGTCTTCATGGCCGAGAGCGGGCTAACGCCCGATGCCCTGCGGGCCGCCGCGGGGGAGCCGGGTTTCCTCGGTGCGGTCCTCGACCATGTGATGCGCGACGAGCCGATGCTGCTTGCCTGCGCCCGCGACCTCGGCCTCAAGCCGGAGCGTGTCGCTGCCGCCTGGGCCCGACTCCAGCCACCGCCCTTCGACGAGGGCGGGATCTGATCCCGTTTCTGCTATCTGGGATGGGTTTGGTGGGAGGGACCTCAGCGGGCGAGCTCCCGCAAGCCCAGCCGGATCAAGGTCTTCGTCTCCGGCGTCTCGCCGGCGGCTTTGAGGGCGGCGGCGATGGCTGACGAAGCCTGCGCCTCGGCGTAGCCAAGATTGACCAGAGCGGAGATCGCATCCGCGACCGGCTGCGGCAGACCGCCACCGGTCTCCGGCCCGCGCAGGGCGGCGAGCGTGGGGTCGGCGGGAGCGAAGGCAGGCGCCTTGTCCTTCAGCTCCGCCACGAGGCGGGCGGCGAGCCGCGGCCCGACGCCGGGCGCCCGGGCAATGGCCGTGCGGTCGCCGGTCCCGATGGCCTGGGAGAGCGCGTCGGGCTCCAGCACCGAGAGGACGCCGAGCGCCACCTTGGAGCCGACCCCCTGCACGGTCTGGAGCAGCCGGAACCATTCCCGCTCGGCATCTGCGCGGAAGCCGTAGAGGCGGATCATGTCCTCCCGGACATGGGTCTCGATCGAGAGGGTCGCTGCCTCCCCGGCATTCATCCGTTGCAGGGTGCGCGCCGAGCAGTGGACCAGATAGCCGACCCCCTGCACGTCGAGGATCACGAAATCCTCCCCGAAGGAATCCACCACGCCCTTGAGCTTGCCGATCATGCGGGATCCGTACTGGCGCCGGGCTTGGTTCGCCGGCCCGAGTGCCATATCCCCGAGACGACCCGAACCGACAAGGTGAACGTATGAATCGCGCGACCGTCCTGGCACTCCTTCTCGCGACGGGGACGGCCTGGCCGGGCACGGCCGCCGCCCAGGAGCCCGCGGCCAAGAGCGCGCCGCCGGCCCCAGGCGTCTCGACGGACCCCACTCAGGTGCGGCCGGGGCGCTACCTGCTCGATCCCGACCATGCCAAGATCACCTGGTCGATCAGCCATCTCGGCTTCTCGACCTATTACGGCGCCTTCTCGGACGTGTCCGGCGAGGCGAGCCTCGATCCGAAGGATCCGGCCAAGAGCACCCTCTCCGTGCGGATCGGTACGGGGAGCGTCGGCACCCTGAACGCGCAGCTCGACGAGCACCTGAAGAAGCCGGAATTCCTCGATGTCGAAACTTTCCCGGAGGCGCGCTTCGTCGCCCGCGCGGTCGAGCCGACCGGGCCGACCACGGCCCGCGTCATCGGCGACCTGACCCTGAAGGGCGTCACGAAGCCGGTCTCCTTCGACGCCACTTTCAACCAGGCCGGCGCGCATCCGGTGGACAAGAAATACACCGTGGGCTTCGACGGCCGCGCGGTGATCAAGCGCTCGGATTTCGGCGTGAGCGCCTACCTGCCGGTGCTCGGCGACGAGGTCGCCCTGCGGCTCGAGGGCGAGTTCAAGGCGGCGGAATAGCCCGCCTCAGGCCGCCTCGGCGCGGGCGCTGCGGTCCGGGATCACGATCCGGAAGCGGGCGCCCGAGCGGGTCTCGTCGAGGCCGAGCGTGCCGCCGTTGAGGCGCACCAGCTCCGCGGCGATGGCGAGGCCGAGCCCGGTTCCGCCGGCCCGGACCGAGCCCTGGAACGGGGCGAAGAGATGCGCCTTGGCGCGCTCGGGCAGGCCGGGGCCGTTGTCCGTCACGAGGATCGTCACCCGGCCGAGCCCGCAGGGGCCTTCCCGGTGGGCGTCGATCCGCACCATCGGTTCGACGGCGGCGTCCGGGCAGGTCGCCAGGGCCTGCACCGCGTTGCGCACGAGATTGGTCAGGGCGCGCTGGAGCTGCTCCGGATCCGCATCGATCTCGAGATCGCTCGAAGCCTGCACGCGCACATGGGTGCGGGTGCCCGGGGCAAGCTCGGACAGGTCCGTGAGCTCCGTGAGGATCGGCTTGAGCTTCACCAGACGGCGCTGGGCGTTCGCTTCCGTCGCCCGCCCATAGGCCAGGGTCGCCTCGCAGAAGCGGATCGCCCGGTCGAGGGTGGCGACGAGCCGGGGCGCCACGCGCTGCACGATCGGATCGGCCACGCCTTCCAGGCGGTCCCCCAGAAGCTGCGCGGTGGTGAGCAGGTTGCGCAGCTCGTGATTGATCTTGCTCACCGAGAGGCCGAGTTCGGCGAGCCGCCGCTTCTGGCGCAGCTCGTCCGAGAGCGCCGTCTCCATCCGCGCGAGTGCCGTCTCGGCATGGCCGATCTCGTCCGTGCGCCGCGTCGGCCGGATCACTTTCTCCGCGCTCTCGGGATCGTCGGCGAACTCGGTGATGTTGCGTACGAGGCGCCGTACCGGCCGCACGATGAAGAATTGCAGCGTCACGAAGACGAGGCCGGCGGCGGCCGCGGCGATGACGAGAGAGGAGAGAAGCAGCCGGATCGAGAAGTCGATCATCGCCTCCCGCAGGGGCGCCTCGTCGAGCAGGATCTCGACGAGGTCGAAGCCGTCGCGCCCTTTGCCCACCACCCGGATCGGCGCGTCGGACGGCGCGACGAAGGTGCGCCAAGCCCCGCGGATCGCCTCGATCCAGTCGTAGTGGCGCAGGTCGACCATGTCCGCGACTTCGTCGGGGACGGTCTCCAGGGTGACGAGCTGGCGGGTTTCCTTGTCGCGCACGGCGATGGCGCGGGCGTTCACGCCGGTCAGCAGGCGTCGGGCGAGATCCTCGGTGACATGGCCGTCCGGCGCCGCGTCGAGCACCAGGGCGGCAACCTGGGCGGCGGCGATCCGGTCGGAGAGCCAGGAGCGGCGGTAATTGGCCACCGCCGGCACGTAGATCAGGATTTCGGCGATGGCGACGAAGGCGACGGTGAGCAGGAACAGGCGACCGGACAGCCCGAGTTGGCGCCCGAAGAACGCCGACAGGCGTTTCCCGGGCGTGGGCCGTTTGGTCGTGTCGCTTGCCGACGCAACCGTCTGGCTGCCTGCCATCTCCATGGTTCCGCTTTGCGTTTCCCCCGCTCGTTCCCCGGGACGGCCGTTCATGGGCGAATGCCGTCTTCTCTTGCTTCTCTTGCCGACGCCAGATTCCGACGCCGCGTCGGCTGGCAGCATCATTGCGCGCAATCGTTAATCCGGTCGCGTCCGTCGCTCAAGCTGCCGCCTGATTCCGACCGAAAAGAGAGCGAGAAGCGCGAGGCCGACCAGCGAAGCGATCGTGGTCGGCGTGATCAGCCCGTGCAGATCGATCGCCTCCTCGCAATTCGTGCCGTTGGTGGCGAGGCAGAGCGCCTTGGCGTGGGCATGAGCGGCGGCGAGGTCGTTCACGCCCGCGCCGAGGCTGGCATAGATGAAGGCGCCGGGGAGCAACCCCAGGAAGGTGGCGAGGACGAAGGTGCGCAGGCGCACACCGAAGGCCGCCGGCACCAGATTCGTCATCCAGAACGGGAAGATCGGCAGGAGCCGAAGGAAGGCGACGTAGCCGAAGGCATCCCGCCGGAAGCCCTCGGCGAAACGGCCCAGCCAGGAGCCGGCCCGGCGCAGGATCAGGTCCCGGGCGGCGTAGCGGCCGATCGAGAAGACGATCATGGCACCCGTGGTGGCCGAGCAGACGGCCGTGAGCGCGCCCGTCAGGGTCCCGAACAGGAAGCCGTAGATCATCGTCAGCACGAGGCTCGCCGGCACCGAGACGATGACGGCGGAGACGTAGACCAGCACGGCGACGGCGAGCGCGCGCGGCCGGTTCTGCGCCACGCTGTCGTGGAGCCAGTCCCGGGAGGCGAGCAGCCTGTCGAGGCTGATCTCGCGCCAGATCCCGGAGACGAGCACCACCAGCGTCAGGCAGACGAGGGCGGCGAAGGGCAGGATCCGCAGCCAGAGGCCGCCGCGGGGTGCCGGCATGGTGGGAGGGGGGGTCACCCCGGCTTGCGCATCCGCAGGATCTTGAAAAAGCCGCCGGGGAAGGTCGGTGCCACACCGACGAATTCGACGCCGTTCGCCCGGGCCCAGGCCTCGATCCGCGTCGACTTGAAGGCGGAGGACCAGCCGATCTTCGTACAGAGTGGGGCGACGATCTCCTCGACCCGGGCCACCGGCCCGTCGGTCTGCCCGAAATGGTTGGCGAGCACGATGCCTCCGCCCGGCCGTACCACACGCAGGAACTCGGACAGGGCCGCCTCGGGATCGGGCACGAGGGTGATCAGGAACTGCGCCACCACCGCGTCGAAGGTGTTGTCGGCATAGCCGAGGCGGCAGACATCCATCACCTGCAGGCCGTGGACATGGGAGAGCCCGCGGCGGCGCACCTTGGCGCGGGCGCGCTTCAGCATGTCCTCCGAGAGATCGACCCCGCAGACGAAGCTGCCCTTGGGGTAGTAGCCGAGCGACAGGCCGGTGCCGACGCCGGCCTCCAGCACGCGCGGCCCGTGGGCCACGGCGGCGTTCACCGCGGCGCGGGCCGCGGGCTCCGTCAGCTTGTCGTAGACCACGTCGTAGACCGGCGCCCAACGGGCGTAGGCCTTGCGCATCAGCGCCGTGCTCGGCCCCGCCTCCCGCATCGGCTCGCTCAGCATCGCGTCGTCGGTCCTCGTCTGGAATGTCGAAAGGGTTCGGGTCTCAACGCGTCAGGCGGCCTGGGCCGTGCCCGCCGGCACGCTGTCCACCCGCCGGATGGTACCGCCGCCCAGAACCTGGGCGCGCGAATCCTCGTCGGCGTAGATCACGCAGGCCTGACCGGGAGACACACCATCTTCAGGCGTCACCAGTGTGACTTCCGCATATCCCCGCTGCGCGTTCCAGCTCAGATGGGCGGGTCGCGGCTCGCGGGTGGAGCGCACGCGGACGGCGACCGGCAGGCCGTCGAGGTCCTGGAGCGGGCCGGCGCCGAGCCAGTTCACGTCGTCCAGGCGGATCCGGCTCGTGGCCAGAGCCGAGCGGGGGCCGACCACGACGCGGGCGCTTTCGGGCTCGAGCCGCACCACGTAGAGCGGCTCGCCGACCGAGAGCCGCAGTCCGCGCCGCTGACCGACCGTATAGTGCACGATGCCCTCGTGGGTGCCGAGCGCACGCCCGTCGAGATCGACGATCTCCCCCGCCCGGGTCGCCTCCGGGCGCAGCTTGGCGATCACGTCGGCGTAGCGCCCCTGTGGCACGAAGCAGATGTCCTGGCTGTCCGGCTTCTCGGCCACGGCGAGGCCGAGGTCGCGCGCGAGCCGGCGTGTCTCGTCCTTGGGCAGTTCGCCCAAGGGGAAGCGCAGGTAGTCGAGCTGCTCCGGCGTCGTGGCATAGAGGAAGTAGCTCTGGTCGCGGCCGGGATCGAGGGCGCGGTAGAGCGCGCGCCGCCCGTTCGGCCCGGGCCGGCTCGCCACGTAATGGCCGGTGGCGAGGGCCTCGGCCCCGAGGTCGCGGGCCATGCCGAGCAGGTCGCGGAACTTCACGGAGCGGTTGCACTCGACGCAGGGGATCGGCGTCTCCCCGGCGAGGTAGCTCTCGGCGAAGCGGTCTATCACCGATTCCCGGAAACGGTCCTCGTAATCGAGCACGTAATGCGGGATGCCCAGCGTCTCCGCCACGCGCTTGGCGTCGTGGATGTCGCGGCCGGCGCAGCAGGCACCCTTCCGGTGCGTGGCGGCGCCGTGGTCGTAGAGCTGCAGCGTGATGCCGATGACGTCATAGCCCTCGCGCTTCAGGAGCCCGGCCACGACGGAAGAATCGACGCCGCCGGACATGGCGACGACGACGCGCGTCTCGTGCGGGGGCTTCGGGAGATCGAGGGAGTTCATCGATGAATGGGCGGCGCCTGCCGCGCCGGTTCGAGGCCGCGAGGGAACGGTTGTTCGGATTGAGGCTATAGCGATCCGGCTCTTCAAATTCCAGGGATCGGCTGCGCGACCCGGGTTTCGCGTCCGGCGCGGCGGCTTTGCAAGGACGGCCCGCCCCTCTATCAGGGCACAGCTTTCCGCAACGGGCGCTTGCCGGGAGCGCGCCGCGACGCCTTCACGCCGGAGACGGGAGCCCGATGCGGGAACCGAACGCGATCGATTTCTGGCGCGGCTTCGCGCTGATCACGATCTTCATCAACCACATTCCCGGCAACACCTTCCAGCACTACACCTTCTCGCAATACGGCATCTCGGATGCCGCGGAGCTGTTCGTGTTCCTGGCTGGCTGGTCGATCGGCCTGGCCACGCGGGGGCGCGACGGCACGCCCGAGCCGGCGATGCGCAGCGTGTTGCGCATGCTCTCGCGCACCATCGAGGTCTACCGGGCGCAGATCACCATCATCACCCTCGGGCTCGCCATGATCGCGGGCGCGGCGCTTGCCCTCGACAACCCGCTGATCCTCGAATGGCACAATGCCGGTGTGCTGTTCGCCGACCCGATTCAGACCATCGTCGGCGTGGTGCTGCTGACGCACCAGCTCGGTTTCTTCAACATCCTGCCCCTCTACGTGGTGCTGCTCGCCATGTCGCCGGGCATGGTGATCATGTCGCGTTTCAGCCGCTGGGCGGTGCTGGGCCTGTCCTTCGCCCTTTACCTGACGAGTCTGATCTTCGACTGGAACCTGCCCTCCTGGCCGGGGGAGGGGGCCTGGTTCTTCGATCCGCTCTGCTGGCAATTGCTGCTGGTGCTCGGCTTCTTTCTGCAGGACGCGACCCGGCGCTCGGCCCGGCTGCGCCTGTGGTTCCGCCGGCTGATGCCGCTCGGCGCCGTCATCGTGGCGATCGGAGTCGTGCTCTCGGTCTACGAGCTCCGGCCGGACCCCCTGCTCGTGCCCGAGCCGCGCCTGCTCTTCGTGTTCGACAAGACCTATCTGACCCCGGCACGCCTCGTTCATTTCTGCGGAGTACTCCTCTGCTTCCAGGCGGTGTATGCTTGGATCCTTCCCTGGATCGGGCCGCTGGCGCGGTTCCTCTCGGGGTTGGGGCGCAACTCGCTCGCCGTGTTCTCGATGGGCTCGCTCTTCAGCCTGGGAGCGCAGTTCGTCCGGTTCCAGACGGGGGGCGGCTTCCTGGTCGATGTATGCGTGGTCGGGTTCGGCCTGTTCGGTCTGGGTTTCACCTCATGGTTCGTCGAGTGGCGTTCCCGAAAGCCGAAGGTGGCCCCGGCGCCATGAGGGGCCGGCTGCGCCCGTCCGCCCTCGCCGGCCTGCTTCTCCTCGTCGCCGCGCCGCTGGCGGCGGAGACGGCGCCGGCGGTGGTCTCGCCGCCCCAGCCCGTCCCCGCCGCGCCGGGATCCAGCGTCGAGGCGGTCGATCCGAGCCTGTCGCCGGAATGCCGGGTGCCTGGCTCGAAGCTCTACACCCTCGCCAAGCTTTCCGCGGTGAAGGTGGCCCTGAAGCAGAAGCGGCCGATCAGCGTCCTCTCCATCGGCTCCTCCTCCGCCGGCATGGGCGCGGCGGCGACCTATCCGGTGAGGCTGGAGACGGCGCTGGAGCGCTCGTTGCCAGATGTGGACATCGAGGTCGATTCCCGCGGGCTCTCAGGGGAGATCACCAGCGGAGCCGGGGAGCGCTTGCGCTCCATCGTGGCCGAGACCGAGCCCGACCTCGTGGTCTGGCAGGTGGGCACCAACGACGCCCTCGCTCGGGTCGATCTCGACGCCTTCGGCGAGGCGCTCGACGACACCGTGAAGTGGATCAAGTCGCACCACATCGACATCGTGCTGATCGACCCGCTCTTCACCCAGAGCCTCGCCGAGGACGCCTATTACAACGACATGGTCGCCAAGGTTCGCGAGATCGCGAGCCGCGAGGCGGTGCCGCTGGTGCATCGCTACGAGGCGATGCGCTACCTCTCCACCACCGGCGGCCGCTACGAGACCCACATGCTCGGGCCGCAATTCCGGCTGAGCGATCTCGGCTTCCGCTGCATGGCCGAACACGTGACCCGGGCAATCACCCTGTCGCTTCTCAAATCCGATCCGGCCGCGACCGGCACCGCCGGGACGGCCCCGCAGGGCGCGCTGCCTCCGGGTAAGGCGACCTCCTCGGGCAACTGAGCCGATTTAACCTTGCCGAAACGCGCGCCGCGTAACCTGAGGGTCGCGGCGCGCTTCCGCCCGCGGCAGGCGGAACCCCGATGGCGGCCGGTTCGTCCCTCGATGCGGCCCTCGGCCGGCTGAAGGCGGCCCGCTCCGGCGCCGGTGCCTCGGCTTTGGGGGTCTTCGCCGTGCGCATCGCCGCGGCGGGCTTCGCCTATGTCGCCCAGGTGCTGATGGCCCGAATGATGGGCAGCACCGAGTACGGCATCTTCGCGACCGTTTGGGTCTGGGTCGCCATCCTCGGTCATACCGCCACCCTCGGCCTGTCGCAGGGGGCTTGCCGCTTCCTGCCGGCGGCCCAGGAGACGGGGCGCCTCGACGAGATGCGCGGCTTCCTGGCCGGAGGTGCCGCCGCCAGCGTCCTCGGCGGCCTCGCCCTTGCCGGTCTCGGATGGCTCTGCCTGTGCCTGGAAGGCGGGCTTCTCGCGGACCCCTACGGCACACCGATCCTGCTTGGGGCGCTGGCGCTCCCGCTCTTCGCCCTGCAGGATTATCTCGAAGGCGTGGCGCGCAGCCAGAACTGGGCGGTGCTCGCGATCGCGCCGCCCTACCTGCTGCGCCAAGGCCTGATCATGGCCTTCATGATCGCCGCGGTGCTCGGCGGAGCCCCGGCCGAGGCCTGGGTCGCCGTCGCCTGCACCCTGCTCGCCACGGGCCTGTCGGCGATACTCCAGGCCATCCTGCTCGCCGCGCGCCTGCGCACCGTGCTGCCGAAAGGAGAGAGGCGGATGCGCTGGCGGCCCTGGCTCGCCGCCTGCCTGCCGATCGCAGGGGGCGACCTCGCCACGGCCGCCTTCGGCTTCATCGACGTGGTGGTGCTCGGCTTCCTGATGCCGCCGGCGAGCGTCGGCTTCTATTTCGCGGCCACGCGCATCCAGCAATTCACGGTCTTCGTGCATTACGCCGCCTCCGCGGCTACGGCCCAGCGCTTCGCCGCCGCCCGCGCACGGGGCGACGAGGCGGCGCTTCTGGCGCTGGTGCGGGGCCAGGCCCTTTGGACCTCCCTCGCGACCGCCGTCATTGCCGCCGGGACCGTGGTGGCGGCTCCGCTGCTGCTCGGCCTGTTCGGTCCCGAATTCCGCGAGGCGTTGCCGCTCGTCGCGATCCTGGTTGCCGGCAGCGTCGGGGCCAGCCTGTTCGGTCCGGGGGAGGACCTTTTGAACATGCTCGGGGGCGAGCGCCTTTGCGCCGGCATCACGGTCGCGGCGCTCGTCCTCGGCGTCCTTCTGACCCTCACCTTCGTGCCCCTGCTCGGCCTTCTGGGCGTGGCCCTGGCCATGGCGTCGGCGACCGTCTTGCGGGCGGCCGGCATGGCGCTCGGCGCCCGCGCCATCCATGGCCTATCCACGAGCGCCTTCACCCATTTGCGAAAGCCCGCCTGCCCATGACGGCGATCCTGTCCCGGTTCCGCGCCGGTTCCGTCTCCCGTCCTGCTTCCGCACGGATCGAGATCGTCACGGCGGAAGTGCTCGCTGCCGGTGGCCGCGACTGGGACGCCTTGTCCGAGCGGGCCGCCGATCCGCATCCGCATTTCAGCCGCCATGTCGTCGAGGCGCATCGCGCCCACGGCCTTGCTCCGCGTGACCTCGGCCTCGTCACCGTGCGCCACGGCGACCGCCTCGACGCGGTGCTGCCCTTCACCCGCGGGCTCGACATCACCGGTTTCGGCCGGGCCGTCGCCAAGCCGTTCCTCTCTCCTTTCGTCACCTCGACGGCGCCCCTCGTGGCCGAAGGCCCCGAATTCGCCGAGACCATGCTGCTCCTCACGGAGGGACTGGCGCAGGCCTCGGGCGGTCGCGCCTGGCGCTGGCCGCTCCTGTCAACGCAGGCCCGGGTCGGAGCGGCCCTGCTCGCGGCCATGCGGGCCGAGGGCTGGAGCTTCGCCGAGGTCGAGAGCTTCGAACGCCCGGTCCTGGAACGCCGGCCCGACCATGACGCCTTCCTCGACGGGCATCCCCACAAGAATCGCCTGAAGGATCTGCGCCGCCGCCGGCGTCGCCTGGAAGAGACGGGGCGCCTCACCATCGAGACGGCGCGCGAGGGCGGAGCTCTGGCTGAGGCGGTGGAAGCCTTCCTTGCCCTCGAAGCGGCGGGCTGGAAGGGGGAGGCCGGCACAGCCCTGCGCTCGCGCCCGCGCACCGAAGCGTTTGCCCGCAGCCTGTTCGCGGCGACCGGTGGCCCCATCGGCATCCGTGCCGATACCTTCGCCCTGGACGGGCGGCCGCTGGCGATCAGCCTCGCCCTCATCGCGGGCCGCAACGCGGCCCTGCTCAAGACCGCCTATGACGAGGGCGAGCGCCAAGCGGCGCCCGGATTGCTCCTCGAAGCGGAGATCGTGCGCGCCCTGCACGAGACCGCCTTCGCCGACCGCCTCGATTCGGCGACCCTGCCAGGCTCGGCCCTCGAAAGCCTCTACCGGGAACGCGAGATCGTCGCCGAGATCGTCGCGGTGCCGCCCGGCGGCGACGGGCTCGTGAGCCTGGAGCGCCGGGTCAGGCTCGCCCGTTTCGAGCACGCGGCGAAGGCCGAGGCGAAGCGCCTCCTGCGCCGCGGCTGAGCCCGCGCCCCTCGGCCCGCGTCGCGAACAGGGTCGCGCCCCCGACCAGCCCGAGGACCGCTGCGAGGCCGAGCTTCAACCAGCGCGGATCGGCCGCCGCGACCCGGTTCGCGGAGCGGTCGTCGAAGCGGCCATGGGCGCCGGGATCGGTGTCGACCGGCTCGTAGAGGTTGTCGGGACGTTGCTTCATGGCTTCCTCGCTCGTCATCTCGCCGCGAAAGCCATGGGTTGCGAGATAGCGGTCGATCAGGCCCGGGGCGATCATGTTGCCGAGGATCGCCTTCCAGCTCGCGCCGCCGATCCAGAGTTCGCGCGGCGCTTCGAAAGCGGCGCGGATGATCTGTTCGGCGACTGCCTCCGGCTGGAAGATCGGCGGCACCGGCTCGAGCTTTCGCGGCAGGCGCGAGCGGGCCCAGTCGAATTGCGGGGTGTTGACCGCCGGCAATTGCACCATGGTCAGCCGCACGGCGCTGCCCTCATGCAGGAGCTCGGTGCGCAGGGAATCCACGAAGCCGCGGACCGCCGCCTTGGCCGCGCAATAGGCCGATTGCAGGGGGATGGAGCGGTAGGCCAGGGCCGAACCGATATAGACGATGGTGCCGCGTTTCGCTGGCAGCATGTGGCGCAGAGCGGCCTGGGTGCCGTGGACCTGGCCGAGATAGGTCACCTCGGTCACCCTGGCGAATTCCTCCGGGCCCATGTCGCGCACCTCGGCATAGACCGTGAGCATGGCGTTGTTCACCCAGACATCGATGCCGCCGAAGACCTCCGCCGTCTCGTCCGCAGCCTGGCGCATGGCATCCGCATCCGCGACGTCGGCGCAGAAGGCGAGCGCCCGGCCGCCGAGCCGCTCGATGGCGCGCACGGTGCCATGCAGGCCCTTCTCGCCGCGGGCGATCACCGCCACGTTCCAGCCGCGTCTCGCGAAGGCCTCGGCCACCGCCCGGCCGACCCCGGCCGTTCCGCCTGTCACCACCACGCTACCTGTTCGCCCGCGCGTCATCGTCCATCCCGTCATGGTTGAGCCGGGACAACGTTCCCGTGGGCGAGTCGATGCTCCCGGGTTCTTTCTTCGCGAGGCGGTGCCCTGCGTTGCCAGCGAAGGGGCGCCCCGCCTATAAGGCTGCCTCCTTAGAAACATCGCCGCGGGCGTCGAGGATCGGGCCTCCCGAGCCCTCCGCCACGGCACGGGGAAAGCGCCATGGCCGGCCATTCACAGTTCAAGAACATCATGCACCGCAAGGGCCGCGTGGACGCGGTCCGCTCCAAGGTCTTCGGCAAGCTCGCCCGAGAGATCACCGTCGCGGCCAAGCTCGGCACCCCGGACCCGGCCATGAACCCGCGCCTGCGTGCCGCGGTGCTCGCGGCCCGGGCCGAGAACATGCCCAAGGACAATATCGAGCGGGCGATCAAGAAGGCCGCCGGTGCCGACGGCGAGAACTACGAGGAGATCCGCTACGAGGGCTACGGCCCGGGCGGCGCCGCGCTGATCGTCGAGGCGCAGACCGACAACCGCAACCGCACCGCCTCGGACGTGCGCTCCGCTTTCACCAAGTCCGGTGGCAGCCTCGCCGAGACCGGAGCGGTGGCCTTCATGTTCGACCGCGTCGGCGTCATCGCTTTCCCGGCCTCGGTGGCGGATGCCGATTCGATGCTGGAGGCAGCGATCGAGGCGGGAGCCGACGACGTGCGCTCGGACGCGGACGGTCACGAGGTGACCTGCGCGCAGGATTCCTATGGCGAGGTCGCCAAGGCCCTCGAAGCCCGCTTCGGCGAGCCGACCCGCACCGGCCTCGTCTGGAAGGCGCAGAACACGATCGACGTCGATGACGAGACCGGCGAGAAGCTGGTCCGCCTGGTCGAGGTGATCGAGGATCAGGACGACGTGCAGAACGTCTACGTCAACTTCGCCCTCTCCGAAGCCCTGATGGCGAAGCTTCAGGGCTGAAGCGCATCTTCCTCCACGACGGCCGGAACCAGGGTTTCCGGCCGTTGCCAGGAGGAGGGCTGGTCGTCGGAGCCGGTGCCGAGGGGGCACTGGACCATCACGCTGTCGCTCCAGCGGCCGTATTTGTAGCCGATCGCCGGCAAGTACCCGACTCGGGTGAAGCCGCAGGCCTCGTGCAGGCGCAGGCTCGCCTCGTTGCGGGCATCGATATAGCCGATCATCTGCCGGTATCCGCCCGCGGCGCAGGCCTCGATGAGCGCCGGCAGCAGCCGGCGCCCGATCCCCGCATGCAGGTGGTCGGGATGCACGTAGATCGAGTGCTTCAGGGTGTAGCGATAGGCCGGCCGCTTGCGGAACGGCACGGCATAGGCGTAGCCCGCCACCGCGCCGCCCCGCTCGGCGACGAGGTGGGGCAGGCGCTTCTTGCGCATGTTCTTGCGCCGCCGCTTGAGGTCGTCGGGCAGCAGGCGCTCCTCCTCGAAATCGCCCGTGTCGCCGACGCCCCTGCGGATATGGCACTCGTAGATCGCGATCATCGCCGGGACATCGGCGTCCGACGAGGGGCGGATCACGATGTCCTGGCCGTTGAGGAACCGCGCTGCGCCCTCCGCCATCAGGCGCCCTCGCGCAGCACGTAGGTGTGGAAGCGGATCCGGCCGTCCGGATCGACCTCGCGGTAGACGCCCTGGATCTCCGCCTCGAAGCCCGGGAACAAGTTCGCCGAGGCCTCGAACATCTTGAAGTAGTCGAGCATGGGCTTCGCCCGCGCGTCGAGCCGCTCGCCCGGCAGCACGGTGCCGATGCCCGGCGGGTAGACCAGCATCAGGGTGGTGGCGATGCGCCCCTCGGCTTCCGCGATCGGCACGTAATCGACCTTGTTGCGGGTCAGCATCTGGGCGGCGGCCTTCGGCGCCATCACCATCTCGGGCAGGTGCTCGGGCATGAACTGCTTGCGCTGGAGGGCGGAGGTGTTCGCCTCGCGGTGGAAGTTGTGGAAGTCGGCGCAGAGGTCGCGCAGGCGCACGCCCCGGTAGCGCTTCGGCCGCCGGCCAACGAATTCCGGCATCGCCTCTTCGAGCAGCACGTTGTCGTCGTGCAGCCGCTTGAAGGCGACGAGGCCCGAAATGAGGGTGCCGGCTTTCGAGGATTCGACGCCCGGCGTGAGCAGGAAGAGCAGCGAGTTCAGGTCGTTCTTCTCGGCGACGATGCGGTTTTCACGCAGGTATTGGGCCACGATCGGGGCCGGGATGCCGTGCTCGGCATATTCGCCGGTCTTACGGTCGAAGCCGGGAGTGAGAACGGTGAGCTTGTTGGGATCGGTGATGGCGTAGCCCGGCGCCACCTTGGTGAAGCCGTGCCAGGAGGCGCCGGGTGTCAGCTCCCAGTACCGGGCGTCGTTCGCCAGCGCGTCGGTCGCGATACTCTCCCAGGGAACCTCCGTGCCTTCGGGGCCGGTCACCACGTCCGGCACGAAGGGATCGAAGAACCAGCGCCGCTTGGGATCGGCCTCGTTCTCCTCGAACTCCTTGCGGATGGCGCGCACCTTCTTGCGCCATTCGATGCCGAGCCGGATCGTGTCGTCCCACAGCACCACGCCGGAGCGGCCCTTCATCATCTGGGCGCCCACGTCGAGGGAGGCGAAGAGCGGGTAGAACGGCGAGGTGGAGGCGTGGACGAGGAAGCTCTCGTTCAGCCGCTTGTGCTCGACCCGGCGCGTCTGGCCGCGGATATGCCCGTCGCGGGTGTGGATCTGCGAGGCCTGGCTGAAGCTGGCGAGCTGCTTGTGGGTCGATTGGGTGGCGATGATGCCCGGCGAGGTCTCGTCGAGCCCGGTCAGGCCCATGGCGAAGCGGCGGGCATAGAGCGGATGGAACTTCATGAAGCCCGCCCAGGCCTCGTCGAACAGGATGTAGTCGCAGAGGTGGCCGATCTTCTCGACGATCTCCTGCGCGTCGTAGATCGTGCCGTCATAGGTGCACTGCTCGATGACGGCGGCGCGGAACGGGCGCTCCCGGCGCCAGGCTTCCTTGTCCTTCACCAGCGGGTTGTCCCGGATCTTCTCGCGGATCCGGGTCTCGTCGAGGGCCTCGTGATAGATCGGCCCGATCAGGCCGAAGGCGTTGCGGTCCGTCTCCAGGAAGATCGGGATGCCGCCGCCCAGGAACAGGGCGCCGTGATGGGCCGCCTTGTGGTTGTTGCGGTCGAACAGCACGAGGTCGTCCTCGGCCACCAGCGCCGAGAGGGCGATCTTGTTGGAGGCCGAGGTGCCGTTGAGGACGAAGTAGGTCTTCTCTGCCCCGAAGATCTTGGCGGCCTCCTTCTGCGCCTTCAGGGCTGGGCCTTCGTGGGTCAGCAGATCGCCGAGATCGAGCACCGAGTTGTCGAGGTCGTCGCGGAAGATCGCCTCGCCGAGATGCTCGACGAAGATCCGGCCGATCGGCGAGCGGTTGTAGAAGATGCCGCCATTGTGACCCGGGCAGGTCCAGAGCTGGTTGCCCTCCTCGGCATAGTCGACGAGCGCGCCGAAGAAGGGCGTCTTCAAGGTCTCCGCATATTGGGTGACGCGGGAGACGAGGTTGCGGGCGATGAACTCCGGGGTCTCCTCAGCGAGGAAGATGTAGCCGTCGATGAAGTCGAGCAGCTCGACGGGGATGTCCTCAAGCCGCTTGCGCCGGACCATGATGACGATCGGCATTTCCAGGCCGCGCTTGCGCATCATGTCGATGAGCGCCGCGGCCTTGCCATCGAGGCCGCGCTTGCCCCAGTCGACCACGAGGCAGCCCACCGCGGCATCCGTCTGCACGGCGATGGCCGCGTCCTCGACGCGCCGGGCGCGCACCACCTCGAAGCCGCGCTGCTCGACCGCCGCCACGATCTGCGCGACCCGCGCGCCTTCGAGATCGTCCGGGTCGAAGGCCGGAGCGCACATCAGCACGGTGAAGCGGCGGTGGAAATCCATTGAGCCCGGTTCTCCTCGCGAGGGGATGCCAGCCTTTCCGGCGCATCCGCGACGTTTCGATGACAGAGGGTGGAATACAGAGGCGCGCCTGCCCGTGCGAGCATCACGGCTCGGCGGCTCGCGACGATCGGCGCAGGCAGGTGCGGGAACAGCTTGGGATCGGTCCGGTTGCCGGAGGAACCTCAGGGAGTTCCGAGACCCGCCTCATGCCGAACGATCCGTTGAAGAAATACCCCCGTCCGCCCTTCGAGGGCCAGCCGCAGAGTTTCCCCGGGAAGACGGCAAAGATGACGCCCGAGCCTGACCACGGCGAGGAGAGTTACCGCGGTTCGGGCAAGCTCTCCGGCTTGGCGGCGCTTATCACCGGTGGCGACAGCGGCATTGGCCGGGCGGTGGCCATCGCCTATGCCCGCGAGGGCGCCGATGTAGCCATCTCCTACCTGCCCGAGGAGCAGAAGGACGCCGAGGCGGTCGCTGGCTGGGTCGAGAAGGCGGGGCGGCGCGTGCTGCTGCTGCCGGGCGACCTCAAGGATCCGGCCTATGGCCGCGAGATCGTTGCCCGCACCGTGGAGAGCTTCGGCCGCCTCGACGTTCTGGTGAATAACGGCGCCTTCCAGCAGCCCAATGACGGGATCGAGGCGATCGAGGATACGATCTTCGAGGACCACTTCCGGACCAACGTCTTCGGCGCGTTCTACGTCACCAAGGCGGCGGTTCCGCATCTGAAGCCGGGCGCCTCGGTGATCTTCACCTCCTCGGTGAATTCCAAGCACCCGATGCCGACGCTCCTCGCCTACAGCGCCACCAAGGGCGCCCTCAGCAACCTCGTGCTCAGCCTTGCCCAGCTCCTGGCGGAGAAGGGCATCCGCGTGAACGGGGTACTGCCGGGGCCGATCTGGACGCCGTTCATCCCCTCCGGAATGCGCGAGGAGTCGGTGAAGAGCTTCGGCAGCCAGGTGCCCTTCGGCCGCCCCGGCCAGCCGGCGGAACTCGCCTCCGCCTACGTCATGCTGGCGGTGGAGGAGAGCAGCTACACCTCCGGTGCCCTGGTGACGGTGGCCGGTGCCATGCCGGTGCTCTGAGTGCCGACCCTAAAAGCAAAGAAGCCGCCCCGGATCCCGGGGCGGCTTCTTTTGCGTTCGGTCGCTGCGCGCGACTCGAACGAGCTTACTTGATCTTGGCTTCCTTGAAATCCACGTGCTTGCGGGCGACGGGATCGTACTTGCGCATGGTCAGCTTCTCGGTCTGCGTGCGCGAGTTCTTCTTGGTCACGTAGAAGTAGCCTGTGTCGGCGGTCGAGACGAGACGGATCTTGACGGTAACGGCCTTGGCCATGTGTGGCTCCTGAAGCGGTGCTCAAGCGCCGGCCGGTCTCGCGAGAGGACCGCCACGGCGCTTCAAGGGTGAGGGCATTCCGCTTCGCGCGAAACGCAAAAGGGCCGGGGAAGCCCGGCCGAACTCGCGGGCGTGAATGCCCGATCGGCCGCTCTTCGTCAAGGCGAAGGGGGCGTTCAGGCCGGCGGGTAGGTGTGCTCTTCGGCCGGGAAGCGCCCGCTGCGCACCTCCTCCGCATAGGCCTGTACCGCCTCCTCGATATGGGAGCGCAGGGAGCCGTAGCTCTTCACGAATTTCGGAGAGCGGTCGGACAGGCCGAGCATATCCTCCAGCACCAGGATCTGCCCGTCGCAATGGGCGGTGGCGCCGATGCCGATCGTCGGCGTGGTGATGGCCGCCGAGGTGGCGATGGCCTTGGCCACCGGCTCGACGATGCCCTCCATCACGATGGCGAAGGCGCCCGCATCGTTGATCGCGCGGGCGTCTTCCATCAGGCGACGCTCGCTCTCGGCGGTGCGGCCCTGGACGCGGAAGCCGCCCATCGTGTTCACCGATTGAGGGGTCAGGCCGATATGGCCCATCACCGGGATGCCACGCTGGACCAGGAATTCGACGGTCTCGGCGAAGCGGGCGCCCCCCTCCATCTTGATCGCGCCGGCGCCGGTCTCCTTGAGCACGCGGGCGGCGTTCATGAAGGCCTGCTCGCGGCTCGCCTCGTAGGAGCCGAAGGGCATGTCGACGACGATCAGGGCCCGGCTGGTGCCGCGGATGACCGCCTGTGCCTGCAGAATCATCATCTCCAGGGTGACGGGCAGGGTCGATTCCATGCCGTGCATCACCATGCCCAGCGAATCGCCGACGAGGATGAAGTCGCAATGGGCATCGAGGATGCTCGCCGTGTGGGCGTGATAGGCGGTGAGCGCGATGATCTTGCGCCCCTCGGCCTTGCGGCGCGCGAGGTCGACGGCCTTGACGCGGCGGGATTGCACGAGCTGCGACATGGCGGAACGCCCTTCCTGCCGCTCGAGACAGGCGAGTGCCGCAACGGATTCGCGGCGCTCGACGGAGCGGCGTTACGATGCGGTGCCTATAAGCGGATTGCCGGCCGTTGCCCATTCCTTGGGCCGATGCGCCGGTAGAGGCGAGCGACCCGGAGGGGCCGCTGCGACCGATTTGGGTAACGATTGACCCGTTCCCAGGCCCTTTGCGGGCGTTTCCTCCCTGGACTTCGGACCGCCTCCGGGCCTGCCTTTTTTCTGCCACAACCCGGCCCCTGTCAATCGGTCACAGGGGTTCGATGCACTTGAATTTGCTGAAATTTCAGACGTGAGCCGGTTTGCCGGCGAAAGCGGCGCGAACGGGGCTCAGAGGGTTTTCTCCAGAAGAGATTCGATCCACTCCGGCTGCGTCTCGCCGACGGAGCGGCCGACCTCCCTGCCGTTTTTGAAGGCGATCAGCGTGCTCTGCATGGTGGCGCCGAAGCGGCGGACCAGGGGTTTCTGGCTGTCGAAATCGATCTCGAACAGGGCGAGATCCTTGTAGCGGGGCTCGGCGGAGAGGCGGGCGAGAATCGGCTTCTGCGCCTTGCAGATCGGGCACCAGGGCGCGTTGATCGCGACGAGAATCGGGCGCCCGGCGGCCTGCGCCGCTTCGAAGCCGGCTTCGTCGAAGGGAAGCGCGGCTCCGAAGCCGGCTTCGAGGCCGGCTCCGAGGACGAGGAGGCTGAGGAGAATCGATCGGCGGTCGAGCATGGAACCCTCAGCGTTGCGCGGCGCCTCCGCTCGCGCCCCAGGCCGGATCCGGCTTGAGCACGCTCGTCTCGTGCGCGTCCTGCCAGCCCTCGATGCCCGACGGGAACCAGTGCACGTTGGTATAGCCGGCGAGCACGAGCCGCTTGCCCGCGTTCCAACTGCCCCAGCATTCCGGATGGCAGAAGGTGACGATGGCGCGGGCCTTGTCGCCGCCGGTCAGGTCCTCGACGCGCTTGAGGAAGGTCGCCTCCCGTTCCGGCGGCAGGGGCACTGCGCCGGCATTGGGGAACCAGACCGCGCCGGGGATCGAGCGGTGGGCCGGGAACCAGGGCCGGTCCGGCGGCAGGCCCTCCGGCTTGCGGTCGGCCAGCGCCACGTCGATCAGCACGGGCTTGGCCTCCGCCTGGAGCGCCTCCAGCGCGGCGAGGTCGACGACCTTGGCGCCCTTCAGCGTCGGCGGGGTGTAGCCGCGCTGCGGCCCGGTATAGAGGCCCTCCGGCTCCGGCACGTCGACCGGCGAATTGGCCGGCCCCGCCGCTCCGAGGAGCAGGGCGAGGCCGGCAAGGGCGGCGAGGCGAAGGCAGGCCTGCATCATGTCCGCCCGCTCAGTTGCTCGGCGAGGGGGCATTGAAGGTCTGCTCCCAGTGCCCGTCCTGGTTGTCGGAGGCGACGACCTTGATCGGGCCCTTGCCCTCCGGGAGGAAGGCGAAGTTGATCACCGGGTTCGAGGCGATGGAGATGTCGCCGTCGAGGTGGAAGATCAGCTTGTCGCCGTAGGAGACGTCGAGCTTGTTGATGTAGCGCGCCGGCGTGTAGTCGCGGGTGATCTGGTTCATCTGCATGCCGGAAAAGTTCGGGTGGCGGACCATCAGCGTCGCCTCGACCGGCTTGCCGGGGGCCGGCTCGCCGCCGAACTTCATGCGCATCTCGCCCATGCCCTTCATGGCCTCCTCGTCGCTCATGCCCATAGGCGCGGAGCAGCCGCCCGAGGCCTTCACGAACTTGGCGGATTCGAAGAGCTTGCCGTCCTTCGTCTCCACGACGGCGTGGACGTTCGTGTAGTTGTTTACCCGCACCCGGAGCTTGATCTCGCCCGGGTCGGCCGCCGGGCCGAAGGTGAAGTGGGCGGCGTAGGGCGACGGATTGTCGTCGATCACGAAGGAGAGCGCCTTGACCTTGTCCTTCTCGGGCATGGTCAGGGTGATCGGCACCAGGGCGGCGTCGAGGGCGCGGGCGGGGGCGTCGATCTTCACGACGTTCTCGCCGGCTTCGATCGCCCGGTCGCCGAAGATGGAGGTCTTCACCTCCTTCCAGCGGGCGGCGCGCTCCTCGTCGGAATCGGTGGCGCCGGCGCGCGCCTGGCCCGTGTTCAGCGCCGCGGCCGACAGGGTCAGCCCGAGGGCGAGGATCCAGTTCTTCATGGCGTGAACCTCCACTCCAAATTGACGTAGCCCCGCCTCATTCCCACTCAAGCTCTTTATAGGCCTGCGTGACGTTGCGGCCGTTATAGGTGTCGAACAACGCCCATTGGCCGCGCTCGGACTGAGCCACCGTCGCCACCGCCTGCTCGATCGGCAGGCCGGTGGAGATCGCCTTCCGGGTCTCGTCGCGCAGGGCACCGAGATAACGCGCGAGGTTGGCGGTCTCGGGCGCGAAATCGACCAGGGTGGGGCCGTGGCCCGGCACGGCACGCGTGGCGCCCATCGCCCTCAGCACCTCGATCTCCTTGAACCAGCCGAGCAGGCTGCCATCGAGGGAGGGGATGCGGCCGACGAAGAGCAGGTCGGCGGGAAACAAGAGGCCGCTCTCGTGGTCGAGCATCGAGAGGTCGCTGCTGGTATGGGCGGCGCCGTGGGCGTGGAAGCTGAGCCGGCGCCCGCCGAGATCGATCTCGGCCGAATCCTTCACCGTCATGGTTGGGTAGACCACGGTGCCGGCCTTGTCCTCGCCGAGGATCTCGGCGAGCCGCTTGCGGTAGAACTCGCCGCGGGCATCGAGGGCCTCGCGCAGGCTCGCATGGCCGATGAAGGTCGGCTTGTCCGCGGCGAAGGCGGCCGCGCCGAAGCAATGGTCGGGATGGACGTGGGTCAGCACCACGTAGCGGATCGGCTTGTCCGTGCGCTTGGCGATCTCGGCCCGCAGCCACTGCCCATCGGCGAGGCTGCCGCCGGATTCGGTGACGAGCACCCCGTCCTTGCCGACGATGAAGCCGATATTGGCGATGGCGTCGTCGTTCTCCGGCGTCGCCTCCGCATCGGGGCCGCGGCGGATGAAGGTCCCGGGGGCCACCTCGTCGAGGGCGAACGATTCGGCGGCCCGTCCCAGGGTCGGCAGGCAGCAGAGGCAAAGGCCGCCGAACAGGGCCTCGCGCCGGGAGGCGCGCCCGAAGGGAGGACGCTCCGCGGTGGCGACACCGTTTCCGACCGCTCCCGCAGCCATCGACCATTTCCTCCTGATTTATATTGCTACCATCTAGTAGGTAGATTTTTGCCGCGTCAAGTGCGAGACCTAGCTTTCCAGGGATCCGACACGGTCACTGTCCCGTGATCGGCCCTCGCGCGACGACCCGAAGACGACCCCGACGACGCCCATGAGAGACACCCGTGCCGAGCTTCTGGTCCAGGCGGAGATCCTGGTGCGGGGCCGTGGCTATTCCGGCTTCAGCTATGCGGACCTCGCGGAGACGGTGGGGATCCGCAAGGCGAGCATCCATCACCATTTCCGCACCAAGGAAGACCTGGCCCGCGCCCTGATCGAGGCCTACGACGCCCGCTACGACGCGGCGCTCGACACGATCCTGAGCGAGACCGGAGATGGGCTGGCGCGGATCGCGGCCTATGCCCGGCTCTATCTCCTCGGCGTCGAGCAGGGGCTCGGCTGCCTCTGCGCGGCTTTGGCCGTGGAGCTCGACACGCTGCCCGCCGCGCTCAAAGGCGACATCGCCCGCTTCTTCGACAAGCATATCCGCTGGCTGGAGCGGGTGATCGGGGAGGGCGTCGCCAGCGGCACGCTCCGCGCCGACCTCGACCCGCCCGCCCAGGCCCGGATGGTGGTGGCGACCCTGGAGGGCGCCCTCCTGCTGGAGCGCCTGCTCGCCGGCCCGGAGGGGTTCGGCAATGCCGTCCGGGCCCTGACGGAGGCGTTGAGGCCGCGGTGAGGGGGCGATTCCGGCGGAGCCACCTCCGGCGACTCCCCCTCACCGCCGCTCCGGCTTCGCCGTCGCGTCCCGCATGGACGACGAGGTCCATGCGGGCCTCTCCCCGGTGCGGGGAGAGGGGGAATGCAGCTCAAGCCGCTCCGATGAACCGGAGACCGGCCGGGTCTTCAGCCCAGCAACCCGCTCACAAGAACCGCGCCGGGTCCGTCTCGGGGCGGGGGGAGCGGACGTCCATGCGGTTCCACCAGCCGCCGCCGAGCGCCTGGAACAGGGCGGCAGTGTCGGCATACTGGTTGGCGCGGGCGCTGGCGGAATTCACCAGCGCCGAGAGATAGGCCTGCTGCGCGATGAGCAGCGTCGCGCTGTTGACGGCCCCGGCCTCGAACTGCTTGCGGATCAGCCCGACGCTCTCGCCGGTCGCCTTCTCCGCCGCGCCCGCGGCCGCGACCGCGTCGGCATCCGATTGCAGCGCCCGCAGCACGTCGGCGACGTTCTGGAAGGCCGAGATGACCACCGCCCGGTACTGGGCCTGGGCCACGTTGAGCGCCTCCTCGGAGGCCCGCTGCCGCCGGTAGAGCGTGCCCGCGTCGAAGAGCGGCTGCGCGATGGTGCCGACGATGCCGTAGAAGCTCGCCGCCGAGGTGGCGAGCTGGGCGATGCGGGTGGCCGAGGAGCCCCCATTCGCGGTGATGGTGAACTGGGGCAGCCGGTTCGCCACGGCGACGCCGAGATCGGCGCTGGCCTGGTGCACCGCAGCCTCCGCCGCCTTCACGTCCGGCCGCTGCTGCACGAGGCTGGAGGGCAGGCTGACCGGGAGCTTGGTCGGCAGCTTGAGGCTCGCGAGCGTGAAGGTCTGGGTGACCTCCTCGCTCGGGAAGCGGCCGACCAGGGCGGTGAGCAGGTTGCGCTGCTGGGCGAGCTGCTTCTCCAGCGGCGGCAGGAGCTGCTGCGAGACCGAGAGCTGGGCCTGCTGCTGCACCACGTCGGCCCCGGCGACCTGCCCGAGGGAGAGCTGCTTGTTGTAGAGTTGCAGCACCTCCGTCTGCGCCTGGATCACGCGCTTGGTCGCGTCGATCTGCGCCCGCAGGGAGGCCTCCTGGATCGCGGCGAGCACCACGTTGGAGGTGAGGGTGAGATAGGCCGCCTCCAGCTGGAAGCGCTGGTTCTCGGCCTGGGCCTCCAGCGACTCGATCTGGCGGCGGTTGCCGCCGAACACGTCCGGCGTGAAGGCGACCTGCACCTGCGGCGTGTAGAGGCTGTAGAGGAGCTGGTTGGGATTCTGCAGCGGGCTCTGCAGGTCGCCGCCCGGCACCTTCTGGCGCGAGGCGAGGCCGTTGAAGCCGACGGTGGGGAAGAGCGTGCCCTTCTGCGCCAGGATGTTCTCGCGGGCCATGCGCAGGGTGGCCTGGGCCGCGTCGAGGCTCGGATTGTTGGCGAGCGCCTCCTCGACCAGGCGGTTCAGCGCCTTGGAGCGGAACAGGCGCCACCACTCGCCGGGGATGTCGGCCCCATGCACGAAATCCTGGTCGGCCGAGCCGCCCTGGCTCGTCGCCACGCCCGCGGCCGCGCGCGGGTCCTTGAGCGGGCCCTTCGTGTAGCCGGCGACCTGCGGATCGCTCGGGGCCACGAAGTCGGGACCCACGGCGCAGCCCGCCTGCGCCAGCGCGGCGAAGAGCGCGAGCGCGGCGGCGGCGAGGCTGCGCGGCCGTCCCTGAAGCATCCTGGCGCCCGCTCCCCGATCGCGTGCCGACGCCCCGTAGAGGCGGGGGAGGGGCCCGCCTGTCAACGCGGCTCCGGCCGCATGGGGCCTGCCGCGGCGGGGCTGTGGCCTGGGCAACACGGCGGATTCTTTCACGCGGCGGCCCTCGCATGGGCGCCGGGCTGGGCGGCAGGATTCGGGCGGCGGCGGGAGAACAGGCCGATCAGCACCGGCACCACCACGAGGATCAGGTTCGGCGCGAGCAGGATGCCGCCCACCACCACGAGGGCCAGCGGCTTCTGCACCTGCGAGCCGATGCCGGTGGAGACCGCCGCCGGAAGCAGGCCCACGCAGGCGGCCACGCAGGTCATCATCACCGGCCGCATGCGCACGTTGGCGGCGTTCCAGACCGCCTCCGTCCGGCTCTGCCCCTCCTCGAGGAGCTGGTTGTAATAGGCGAGCAGGATCACGCCCTCCATCGTCGAGATGCCGAACAGGGCGATGAAGCCGATCGCCGCCGAGATCGAGAACGGCGTGCCCGTCAGCACCAGGGCGAAGATGCCGCCGATCATCGCCATCGGGATCACCGAGAGGGTGAGCAGCATGTCGGAGACGGAGGAGAAGTTCACGAACAGGAGCAGGGCGATCAGGGCGAGGGTGATCGGCACCACCACGCTCAGGCGGGCCACCGCTTCCTTGAGATTGGTGAACTGGCCGACCCATTCGAGATGGTAGCCGGCGGGCAGCGCGACCTCCTCGGCGACCCGGCGCTGCGCCTCGATCACGGCGCTGCCGAGGTCGCGCCCGCGCACCGAGAACTTCACCGGGATGTAGCGCTCCTGATCCTCGCGGTAGATGAAGGCCGCGCCCGAGACGAGCTCGACGGTGGCGATCTCGGAGAGGGGCACCTGGAGGACGCTGCCGTTGCTGGCGGTGGCGCCGATGGTGATGTTGCGGATCGTCTCCAGGGAGCGCCGGTATTCGGGCGCCAGGCGCACCCGCATCGGGAAGTGCCGGTCCGAGCCGTATTCGTAGAGGTCGCCCGCGGTCTGGCCGCCGATCGCCGCCTGCACCGTGGTGTTCACGTCGCCCGGTGCGAGGCCGTAGCGGGCCGCCTTGCGCCGGTCGATGTCGATGCGCACCGTCGGCTGGCCGAGGGAGGTGAAGACGGCGAGGTCCTCGATCCCGGGGATGGTCGAGAGCACGCGCTTGATCGCCTCGGCGGTCTTGGTGATCTCGTTGAGGTCGGTGCCGTAGATCTTGACGGAGTTCTCGCCCTTCACGCCCGAGGCCGCTTCCTGGACGTTGTCCTCGATGTACTGGGAGAAGTTGAACTCGATGCCGGGATACTGCGCGTCGAACTTCGCCTGCAGGTCGGCGATGATGTCCTCCTTCGAGATGCCCTTGCGCCACTCGCCGATCGGCTTCAGCGGGGCCAGGATCTCGACGTTGAAGAAGCCCGTCGCGTCGGTGCCGTCGTTGGGCCGGCCCTGCTGCGAGATCACGGTGACGACCTCCGGCACCGCCTGGACCAGCTTGCGGATGCCCTGGACGTAGGAATCCCCCGCCTCCAGCGAGATCGAGCCCGGCATGGTGCCGCGGATATAGAGGTTGCCCTCCTCGAGCTTGGGCAGGAATTCGAGGCCCAGGGTCCGCGCCGCGATGCCGGAGGCGCCGAGCATGGCGAAGATCCCGAGCAGGGCGAGCAGCTTGTTGCGCAGGGCGAAGCGCAGGATCAGCACGTGGCCGAAGCGCAGCAGGCGCACGATCAGCGTGTCCTTCTCCTCCACGTGGTTCGGCAGGATCAGGGCCGAGAGGGCCGGGGAGACGGTGAAGGTCGCGAGCAGGCCGCCGATCAGCGCGTAGGCGTAGGTCTTGGCCATGGGGCCGAAGATGTGGCCCTCGACGCCGGTCAGGGTGAAGAGCGGCAGGAAGCCGACGATGATGATGGTGGCCGAGAAGAAGATCGCCCGGTTCACCTCCATGCCGGCGATGGCGATGGTGGCGAGCCGGCCGCTGAGCCCCGGCGGCGGCGCCTGGCCCTCGCCGTGCTCGGGCTCGGCGCAGTGGCGGAAGATGTTCTCCACCATGATCACGGTGGCGTCGACGATCAGGCCGAAATCGATCGCGCCGAGGGAGAGCAGGTTGGCCGAGTCCCCGCGCAGCACCAGGATCGTGATGGCGAAGCCCAGGGCGAAGGGGATGGTCGCGGCCACGATGATGGCGCTGCGCAAGGAGCCCAGGAACAGCCACTGCACCACGAAGACCAGCACCACGCCGAAGACGAGGTTGTGCATGACCGTGTGGGTGGTGGTCTCGATCAGGCCCCGCCGGTCGTAGATCCGCTCGATCTTCACGCCCGGGGGCAGGATGCCGCCGGCGTTGATGCGGTCGATCTCCGCCTCGACGCGCTTGAGGGTCGGCAGGGACTCGCCGCCGCGGCTCATCAGGACGATGCCCTCGACCACGTCGCTGTCCGCGTCGTGCCCGACGATGCCGAGCCGCGGCGCGCTCGACACCCGCACCTCGGCGACGTCGCGCACCAGCACCGGCACGCCGTTCACCTGGGTGAGCATGGTGTCGCCGATATCGTCCATGTCGCGGATCAGGCCGATGCCGCGCACCACGGCCGATTGCTCGCCGACGTTCAGCGTCTGGCCGCCGACATTGATCGAGGAGTTGTTCAGCGCGGTGACGAGCTGCACCAGGGTCATGCCGTGGGATTGCAGCCGGGCGAGATCGACGGAGATCTCGTATTCCTTGGCCTTGCCGCCGAAGGCGGTGACGTCGACCACGCCGGGAATCGCCTTGAAGCGGCGCTGCAGCACCCAGTCCTGCAGGGTCTTCATGTCCGTGGAGCTGAAGCCCGCCGGCCCGAGCAGCTTGTAGCGCATGATCTCGCCCACCGGGCTCGTCGGCGAGATCTGCGGCTGGGCGCCGTTGGGCAGCGGGGGCAGCTGCGACAGCCGGTTGAGGACGCGCTGGAGCGCCTCCTGATAGGTGAACTCGTAGTTGAACTGGATCTTCACGTCGGACAGGCCGAACAGCGAGATCGTGCGCACCACGGTGGCGTTGGGGATGCCGGCGAGCTGCACCTCGAGGGGGATCGTGATGTAGCGCTCGATCTCGTCCGCGGACTGGCCGGGCACCTGCGTGATCACGTCGACCAGCGGCGGCACCGGATCGGGATAGGCCTCGATGTTGAGCTGGGTGTAGCTGGCATAGCCGATCCCGAGGGTCATCAGGAACAGCAGGAACACCAGCACCCGCTGGCGCAGGGAGAAGGCGATCAGCGCGTTCACGACGCCTTCTCCCCGCTCGCCGCCCGGTCGATGAACAGGGCGCCGCGGGTCACGATGGATTCGCCGGGCTTCAGCCCCTCGACGACCTGCACGAAGTCGCCGTTGGTGAGCCCGAGCTTCACGTCCCGGGCCTCGACCGCGCCATCGGGGCGGGCGACCCAGACATGGGCGCGCTCGCCCTCGTAGACCACGGCGGCGCTGGGCACGCCCGGCGAGGCCCGGTCGTCGCCCGTGACGATGGTGAAGCTCGCGAACATCTCGGGCTTCAGCAGGCGGTCGGGATTCTCCACCTCGCTGCGCACCGCGAGCCGGCGCGTGGCCGGGTCGAGGCTCGCGGCCATGTAGTCAACCTTCGCCTTGAAGGTGAGGCGCGGCAGCCCGACCACCCGGGCCTCGACCACCTGGCCGATCTTGATCCGGGGCACCTCGCTCTCGCGGACATTGGCGATGAGCCAGACCGTGGAGAGATCGCCGATCACGAAGACCGGATCGCTGTTGGAGGAGATGTACTGCCCGACGCCCACCTTGCGCTGGACGATGGTGCCGGCGATCGGCGCCCGGATCTCGGTCTCGGAGCTGAGGGTGCCGTTCCGCTCGAACTGCACGATCTCGGCGTCGGTCTTGCCCAGGAGCCGCAGGCGGTTCTTCACCGCCTGGAGCGAGGCTTCCGCCGTGCCGAGGTCGCTCTGGGCGGCGATGACGTCGTTCTGGGCGGACTGATAGTCCTTGAGCGCCGTGGCCCGGGCCTGGAACAGCTCCTGCTGCCGGGCGGCGATGGTCTGGTTGAGCTTCAGCAGGGCCTGCGTCTTGTGCAGGGTGTTGAGGGCGGCCTGGTAGTCGTTCTGGGCCTGGACCATGTCCGTGGCCTCCATGGTCAGGAGGACCTGGTTGGCCTTCACGCGGTCGCCCGCCCGCACCAGCACCTTGTTGACGCGCCCGGCATAGGGCGAGGTCACGGGCACGTTGTCGTCGTCGTTGAGGGCGATGCGCCCCTCCGCCGAGCCCTCGGGCCGGAACAGCATCGTCTCCACGGGCTTGATCGCGAAGGCGTTGCGCTGCTCGGCGCTGGGCTTGAACACGCGCAGGCCCGAGGCGGGCTTGGCCTCGGCCGCCTCGTTCTCCGCCGTCTCGCCCTCCTTGACGTCGTGGAGGAGGGCGACCGCCTGCGCGATCAGCTCCCGCGTGCGCTGCGGCCAGATGGCGATCGCGGCGACGCCCGCGACGACGAGCGACAGGAGGAGGGCGATCCGCAGCAGGGCGGAGCGGCGCCCCCGGCGATGGGCGCGCTCGGAATCGATCTGGTCGCGCATGTCCGGCGTGGTCGTGTTTCGGGCGTCCATGGACGGGTCAGGCTCGGCGTCGGATGGGGCGGAAGGCGGTGCCGGATGGCCCGTCCGTGCGGAGCGGCGCTCCCTGTGCACCGAAACCGCGACGGGCGCGCGGGAAAGCGTCGGATTGCCCCATCAGCTTTTCGTGAGCCGCCGGCCGCCGAGACACGGGCCCCCACGGCCATGCCGAATCCGCCCGCGGCCCGCGGCCGTGCGCTGCTGTCCCCCGCTCCACCACGCCCCCGGTGCCTCCTGGAATACGAGCCGGACGGTTCCGCCCCGCCCCGGTCTTGGCAAGCCGATTCCGCTCGCCCGCCTCGCCGGGCCGGCCTTTAGCGACGGCGTGCGCCAATATTGCGACGCTTCTCCCGTCCCCCCGGGACACGCCCTGGGAGCGGCTGCGCCACATCCGAAGAAAGCCGGCGGCCGGTCACTTTCATCGCGGCGTGCTGATACAATATGACAGGGACGACCCCCGTCCCCAGGCACGAAGATCCCCCATGGCCGACCTCTCCACCGACAAGATCCCTGTGACCGTGCTCACCGGCTATCTCGGCGCGGGCAAGACCACGCTGCTCAACCGGATCCTCACCGAGAACCACGGCAAGCGCTACGCGGTGATCGTCAACGAGTTCGGCGAGATCGGCATCGACAACGACCTCGTCATCGGCGCGGACGAGGAAGTGTTCGAGATGAACAACGGCTGCGTCTGCTGCACCGTGCGCGGCGACCTGATCCGCATCATGGACGGGCTGGTGAAGCGCCGCGGCAAGTTCGACGCGATCATCGTGGAGACCACGGGGCTGGCCGACCCGGCCCCCGTCGCCCAGACCTTCTTCATCGACGAGGATGTGGGCAGCGCCGCCCGCCTCGACGCCGTGGTGACCGTGGCCGACGCGAAATGGCTCGCCGAGCGCCTCAAGGACGCCCCGGAGGCCAAGAACCAGATCGCCTTCGCCGACGTGATCCTGCTCAACAAGGCCGACCTCGTCGAGGCGGCCGATCTCGACCGCGTCGAGGGCCTGATCCGCGCGATCAACCCCTATGCCAAGCTCCACCGCACCAGCCGCTGCGCGGTGCCCCTCGACCAGGTGCTCGACCGCAACGCCTTCGATCTCTCGCGCATCCTCGACATCGAGCCCGACTTCCTCGAGGAGGGCCACCACCATCATCACGACGACGACATGCAGTCGGTCTCCGCGCGCATCGACGGCCCGGTGGATCCGGAAAAATTCATGCCGTGGATCTCGAACCTGACCCAGGTGCAGGGGCCGGACATCCTGCGCTGCAAGGGCATCGTCGCCTTCCCCGGCGAGCCGCAGCGCTTCGTCTTCCAGGGCGTCCACCAGATCCTCGACGGCGACCTCCAGGGGCCCTGGAAGGACGACGAGCCCCGCATCTCCCGGGTCGTCTTCATCGGCCGCAAGCTCGACGCCGACGCGATCCGGGAGGAGTTTCTCGCCTGCAAGGCGTGACGCTCCGGGGGCGGAGCCGAGGCAATCCAGGGCGCGACCCCTCCGGAAAAGGCGAGCCCCGGATCGACTCGGCTCCGCCTCGCGAGGACGGGAGCGGTTTCGCTCGCGCTTGCAGGGACGGGGGTGCGATGCCGTTTCCAGCCAAGGGAAGCGGTGGCCGCGCTTTCCTCGCCCCCCTGGGCGAGGGGGACCGCGCGTGAGCGCGGTGGAGTGGGCATGCCGAGCGCCATGCCGGCAACACCGGCTCCGCCCTCTCCGTCCGCTGCGCGGCCACCTCTCCCGGAGGGACGAGGAAAGGCGCCGGCGCCGCTCCTTCGGTCGAGCGGGCCTTCGTGAGACCCGTTGAGAACCGGGCGGTGCCGCCGCCCGGGCAGCCAAATCTCAACCTTTCCGGGGCCATCATGGCCGCTGGAAGGGGCCGGCGTCGCGGGCCCGCGGAGTTCAGGGCATCCCGTGTCGTCCACCAGCGCATCGCCGGAGGCCGGCCCATTCGCGCGCGGGGCCTGGAGCCGCCTGCCCGTGCGGGTCGTCGTCGAGGGCGTGGCCAAGGCGCTGCTCGCGGCCTTCATCTTCTTCGCCTGCTTCGCCTTCTCCGAGACCTCGCCCTACGACGTCGTCGCCATCCCGACGATGCTGCTCTGGCTGATGCTCGGCATCCGGCTGCATCGCGGCATCCTGCCCCTCGTCGGGCTGCTCCTCCTCTACTTCGCCGCGATCACGACGGCGCTGCTGCCCTATGTCGACGAGCCGGTGCCGCTGATGTGGACGATCCAGCTCGGCTACCTCATCGTCACCTGCCTGTTCTTCGCGATGCTGTTCTCCGACGAGACCCATCGGCGCATGGAGCTCGCGCTGCGGGCCTACACGGCGAGCTGCGTCTTCTCCGCGAGCCTCGGCATCCTCGGCTATCTCGGCCTGATCGGGAACGAGGACCTGTTCTCGAAATACGGCCGCGCCTCCGGCACCTTCCAGGACCCGAACGTGTTCGGCTCCTTCCTCACCCTCGGCGCGCTCTACCCGATGCACGCCCTGCTGACGGGCACGGCGCGGCGCCCGTTCCTGTGCGTGCTGGCCACCCTCGTGGTGCTCGCCGGCATCTTCCTGTCCTTCTCCCGCGGCTCCTGGGGCGGCACCGTCGTCGCGGTCGGGCTGATGGTCGCCTCGGTCTTCGTGACGAGCCGGTCGCCGCGGCTGCGCCGCCGCATCCTCACCATCACCGCGGTGACGGCGGCGCTCGGCCTCGTCACCATGGTCGGGCTCCTCTCCGTCGACAGCGTCGCCAAGCAGTTCGAGGCCCGGGCCTCCGTGACCCAGGACTACGACGAGGGCGAGACCGGCCGCTTCGGCAACCAGATCCGCGGCATGGAGATGCTGCTGGAGCTGCCCTTCGGCATGGGCCCGATGCACTGGCGCCAGATCTTCCGGCTGGAGCCGCACAATTCCTATATCGGCAGTTTCGCCAATGGCGGCTGGTTCGGCGGGGCCCTCTTCATCGGCCTCGTCCTGGCCACGGGCTTCGTCGGCTTCCGCCTGCTCGCCCGGGACACGCCGTTCCGGAGCCATGCGCAGATCGTCTGGCCGGCTCTGCTGATGTTCTTCCTGCAGGCGGTGCAGATCGACGTCGAGAAGTGGCGCCACGTCTACATGATGCTCGGCATGATCTGGGCTCTGGAGGCCGCACGCCTGAATTGGGAGTGGCGCGGGCGGTCGATCGGCCTGACCCGTGGCAAGGAGAAGCTTGACGCTTGCTGCACTGCGAAGCCAAATCTGAATTCGCGTGCTGCCGGCTCTTCGGCGCAGCGTGATTCGTCAATTTCCGCGTCGCGTTCGACCTTCGACGCCTCGCACGAGACGCACCTCGGATGAACATTTCGTTGAGCGAGGCGGACCGTCTCGCAGCACTGCACGCGCTCGCGATTCTCGACACCCCAACGGAAGAGCATTTCTCCGCCGTCTGCCGCACCGCCGAGCGCCTGTTCGGGGTGCCCACCGCCCTGGTCTCCCTGGTCGATGCCGACCGCCTCTGGTTCAAGGCCGGCTGCAGCCTGATGCCGGTCGAGATCCCGCGCGAGGGCAGCTTCTGCGATCACACGATCCGCAGCGACACGGTGCTGGTGCTCCCGGACGTCGCCGCCGACCCGCGCTTTCCCCCCGGGCCGATCCGGTTCTATGCCGGCGCCCCCCTGACCCTGAGGCCGGGGATCCGGGTCGGCGCCTTCTGCCTGATCGACACCGCCCCCCGCGACTTCTCCGAGGAGGATGCCCGGGCGCTCGCCGATTTCGCCACGGTGGTGGTCGCCCATCTCCGGCTGCACGAGGCCGGCGTGGTGCGCGACCGCGAGATCGCCACGCGCCGCTCCCGCGATCAGCTCATCGCCGCCCAGAGCGCGCGCCTGATCCAGCGCGAGCAGGCCCTGGCGGGGGCGAATTGCGCCCTGACGCTGGCCGAGGAGATCGCGGAGATCGGTCATTGGCGCGTCGCCTTCGCCGACGGGTGCCAGCACTGGTCGGACGGCTTCTACCGCGTCCTCGGCCTGCACCCGGGCACGCCGCGGCCACCCCTGTCCGAGATCGCGTCCATCTTCCATCCGGACGACCGCGCCCGGGTGGCCGAGCTGGTCGAGGGGGCGCTCCGCGGGCGGCTCAGCTACGACTACGAGGCCCGGATCGTCCGGCCCTGCGGGGAGGTGCGTCACGTCGCGGTGAAGGGCGTCTGGGAGACGGACGCGGCGGGCGGCGCGATCGGCCTGTTCGGCACCATCATGGACGTGACCGAGCGCAAGACCGCCGAGGCGGCGATCGCGGAGAGCGAGGCGCGCTATCGCGGCCTCGCCGAGGCGCTGCCCATCCTGGTCTGGGCGACCCGGGCGCGGGACGGTCAGGCGATCTACGCCAACGCCGCCTTCCAGACCTACTACGGCCCCCTCGGGCCCGAGCGCGTGGAACGGATCAGCCGCAACCATCCGGACGACCAGGAGCGCATGGAGGAGGCTTGGCGCCGCGCGGTCGAGACTCGCTCGCCCTTCACCGTCGAGGGGCGTCTCCGGCGGCACGACGGGGCCTATCGCTGGCACAAGCTCCTGATGATCCCGATCATCCGGGCCGGCGACGAGCCCGTGGAATGGCTGGGCACGGCCATCGACATCGACGAGATCGTCACCGCGCGCAAGCGCCTGGAGGATGCGCACAGCCTGCTGCGCATGGCCCAGGAGGTGGCGGGCGCCGGCGCCTGGGATTGGGACATGGTCACCGGCATCGGGGTGCTCAGCCCGGAGAGCATGCAGCTGTTCGGGCTGACCGGGGCGGCGCCCACGCTCACCGCGGCGCAGTGGACCGAGATCCTGCATCCGGACGACCGCATGTCGACCTGGGACGCGATCAAGCAGGCGGTCGACACGCGCTCCGTTTACCAGGCCGAGTTCCGCATCATTTCCGGGACGACCGAGCGCTGGATCCAGGCCCGCGGCCGGACCTTCTACGACGAGGAGGGCCGCCCCTACCGGATGGCCGGCCTGCATATCGACGTCACCGGCCAGAAGAAGGCCGAGGCCGCCCTGCAGGCAGCGACCGCCGCCGCCGAGGCGGCCCGCCTGGAGGCGGAGCGGGCGAGCGCCGCCAAGAGCGAGTTCCTCGCGGCCATGAGCCACGAGATCCGCACGCCGCTCAACGGCATCCTCGGCTATGCCGATCTCCTGCTCGAGGAGCCGCATCACACGCCGGAGGACCGCCGCCGCCTGGAGCTGATCCAGGGATCGGGCAACGCCCTGCTCACCGTCGTGAACGACGTGCTCGACTTCTCGAAGGTCGAGGCCGGCCAGCTCAAGCTCGATCCGGTCGTCTTCGCCCTGCACCCCCTCATCGAGGACACGGTGGCGATCGTGCGGGGAGCCGCCCTCAAGAGCAGCCTCGCGGTGACCTGCCGCCTCGATCCGCGCCTGCCGAAGCGGGTCGTCGGCGACGGCAACCGCCTGCGGCAGGTGCTGCTCAACCTGCTCAACAACGCGGTGAAGTTCACGCCCTCGGGCTCGGTGAGCCTCGTGGTGCGGCCGGAGGGGCGCGTGCGCCTGGCCGATGGCGAGGCCGCCACCGCGATGCGCTTCGAGGTCACCGACACGGGCATCGGCATCCCCGAATCCCTGCAGGACCGGCTGTTCAAGCGCTTCAGCCAGGTCGACGGCTCGATCAGCCGCCGTTTCGGCGGCTCGGGACTGGGCCTCGCGATCAGCCGCCACCTCGTCACCATGATGGGCGGCGAGATCGGGGTGCAGAGCCGCGAGGGCGAGGGCTCGACCTTCTGGTTCACCCTGGCGCTCGCCGATTCCGAGACGCCCTCCGCCTCCGCTCCGGCCCCCGCGGCGGAGACCGCGGCCGGATCTGCCATGGACGCTCCGGCCGTGGCCCCGGCGCGGCTGCTCCTCGCCGAGGACGTTCCGATCAACCAGGATCTGGCCAAGGCCGTGCTGACCTTGCGCGGCTGGCAGGTCGATGTGGCCCAGGACGGGGCGGAGGCGCTGGCAAAGGTCCAGGCGAGCCTGGAGCCCGGGCAGAGGCCCTACGACCTCATCCTCATGGACGTGCAGATGCCGGGCATGGACGGCGTCACGGCGACGCGCCGGATCCGGCAGCTCCCGTCACCGGCCGGCGACATGCCCATCCTCGCCATGACGGCGAACGTGATTCCCGATCAGGTAGAGGAACTGCGCGCGGCCGGCATGGACGACCACATCGGCAAGCCGTTCAAGCGCGCGGAGCTGCATGCGCTGGTCGATCACTGGCTGGAGAAGGGGCCGAGGCGGCGGAAGGCACCCTCGGGCGGAAGCGGCGCGGACCCCCAGGTTCTCGATGGCTCGGCCTATGCCTCGGTCCGGGCCGCCGTCGGTTACGACCGGGTGCGGATCCTGCTGACGCTGCTCGAGACGGATATCGCCCTGCGCTTTCCCGCGCGGCCCGTTCCCGTGGGAATCCCTGACCGGAAGAAGCTCGCCGAGGACGCCCACGCCGTGGTCTCGGCCGCAGGCGCCCTCGGCTTCGTCGGCATCTCGCGACTCTGCCGCGAGATCGAGGCCGCCTGCCGTGACGGCGGCGACCTCGACGACCTGTTTCCGCGCTTCCTGACGATGCGGGACGAGACGCTCGGCGCCATCCGTGTCCTGAAGGCGGCGTGACGCTTGCGGGCCTGGCCCGCAAGGGAAGCAAAGAAGCCTTGGAGACCTGTGCCGGCCGCTATCCTCAGCGGGTGGCGTTCGCCTGGGCGGCGATATCGTCGAACATCACGCCGGAGACGCCGAGAGCGGTCATGACGAGCATGCCCACCAGGGCAACCGCGCAACCGTAGGATACGAACTCGGAAAACTTCATCGACACTCCTTTTCCTTCCCGATCGTGAGGCTCGGCTCCGCCGCGAAGCGGCACAGCGGTTTCGAAAGGCTGTAACGTGCAATGCAGCAAAAGGTTCGGCCGGCGTCAAATCTCTGAGATTTTGCGCTAATGTCCGAAATATGCTGCACTATTTCGTCACGATCGACCGTCGCACAGGCTTGAGCTTTGTGCGGTGCGTCGCAACACACGGACGACCATCGAATTTAATCTGCCCCAGGACTCGAAAGGCGATCGTGTCGCACCGCACGGCGCGAAAGGACCATCCAAGGTTGTGGTCTTCGGGGCTCGTGCGGCGACGGGCGCGCGACAACGCTCGGATGGCACAGGGCGCATCCGGTCAGGGCGCTGGGGAGCTCTCGGCGTGGGACCGCGCGGCCGCAGCCGCTCGGAGGGATCGAGGCGGGGTATCGCCCAGCCGGTGATTCAGAGCTCGCGGCCCTCGACGTCGGGCGTCAGCCGCTCGATCGCCTTCTGCAGGACGTCCCATTGCGGGTAGATCGCCGCGGCGCGCCGGAAGGCCTCCAGCGCGCGCGCCTTGTCGTCCTGGGCGAGGTAGAGCTTGCCGAGGGCTGCCCAGGCCTCGAAGTGGCGCGGCTCCAGCACCAGGGCGTGCTGGAGGTCCGCGATGGCGCTCTGCGGGTCCGACAGGCGGAAGAACAGGGTCGCCCGGCGGTTCCAGCCCTCGGCCCAGCCCGGCTCCAGGGTGGTGGCCCGGTCCATTAGCTCGACGGCGAGGGGAACGTCGTCGCCGGCCATGGCCTGGCGGGCACGCTCGCTGAGCAGATCGACGGTGGCGCTGCCCGAGCGGGCGAGTCGCCGCTCGATCATGCCGGCGATGGCCTTGGCGCTCGCCGGCTCGTCGGCCTCCTTCAGCCGGCCGTAGAGCTCGTCGAGGCTCATGGGCGGATGCGGAGGCTTGCGCGGCACCTCGCCCGCGAGGGCCGGAAATGCGAAAAGCCCGCCCAGGACCAAGCCGAGGCGAGCCGAATTCATGAGCCTGAGCAGGAGGAGGGCGAGGCCGGGCATGGCCGGCAGGCTCTCACCCCCGCGATGCCGCGTCAACGCGCTGCGCCGACGCGGGGCCGGGCTTCAGCCCTGGCGCGCCTTGAAGCGCTTCTGCGTCTTGTTGATGACGTAGACGCGGCCCTTGCGGCGAACGAGCTGGTTGTCGCGGTGACGGCCGCGCAGCGACTTGAGCGAGTTGCGAATCTTCATCGGTCTTCCGTCGGCGCGGTCCTGGCCCGGCCGCCTGTGATATCAGTGTGTCGCGGGTACGGGGTGCCGCGAAGGACGCCCCGGCGATGGCAGATCACGCATCGCGGAAAGGCGGTCGCCATACCAGACGCGGAGCGGGTGTGGCAAGGCGGTGCAGGCTCTTGCGGCCCCTTCTTTAAGCTTTCGCGGCTTCAAAGCGACGCTCAGCCGGTCCCGGGGGTGCGTGAAAGCGGTAACGGTGGCAGGGTCGATCGATGCTGGTGTTTCTCCTGATCGCCGCGTTTCTCGGCGTCCTGATTCTCATCGTCGTTCGACGGCGCCAGCTCGAGCTGCTCTGGACGGTCGCCTGCATGATCGGGGCCGTGCTCATCCTGATTCTGATGCAGGATTCGGGGCTCCTGCCGGGGAGCGACGGCCCGCTCCGGCATCTGCGGCCGCAATCGCCCCTCGATGCGCCCCTCGCGGCCCCCTCGGAGCCGCCTGCGACCAAGCCCTCCGAAGCCCCTCCGCGTTGAGGGGCCTCCACCGGTTTCGCCGCGGCGTTCTGGAACGCGGATACGGTCTCGCGTCTTCTCGATGGCGCGGTGCCTGGCCGGCGGGGGCGGCTCCGTGCGTTCCCTCCGCGCCCGCCGGAGCATTCCATGCGCAGCCTCATCGTCCTGATCGTGATCCTGGCCGCGGGCTTCGTCCTGGCTGCGATGTTCATCGCGCCGAACCAGCCGGAGCTGCGGAGCTGGTACCAGACCAATGCCTGTCCGCATCTCGACAAGATCAGCCCGAAGATCTGCGAGCCGATTCGCAAGGCCGGCAACCCCGCCGAGCCGACCTGAGCCGGATCCCGCTCCGCATCGTGCGACGCGTCTTGGACTGGTTCTTCCGCGACCGGGCGACCGGCCGCATCGTCATCGGCCAATGGCCGAACGTGCCGCTCTGGCTGTTCCTGGCCGCCTCCTGCGGTGCGTGGCTGTCGCCGGAGGATAGCACGCCGCGGCTGGCCTTCTCCTGGCTCGCGAGCCTGAGCCTGGCCTGGTGGGCCCTCGACGAGGTGGTGCGCGGGGTCAATCCCTGGCGGCGCTGCCTCGGCGGACTCGTCCTCGCTGCCGTGATCTGGGGGAGACTGGCCGCGTCGTGAGGGTGGCCAGTCTCGATAGGGGTTAAGCCGGCGCTCAGCGCCCGTAGACGTCCTCGACGCGGATGATGTCGTCCTCGCCGGTATAGGAGCCGACTTGGACCTCGATCAGTTCGAGGGGGATCTTCCCGGGGTTGCAGAGGCGGTGCATCGAGCCGATTGGCAGGTAGACCGCCTCGTTCTCGTGCACGAGCACCACGCGCTCGTTGATCGTCACCTCGGCGGTGCCCTTGACCACCACCCAGTGCTCGGCCCGGTGGAAGTGCTTCTGCAGGGACAGGCGCCCGCCCGGCGTGACCATGATCCGCTTCACCTGGAAGCGCTCGCCGATATCGATGCGCTGGTACCAGCCCCAGGGGCGGTACATGCGCCGGTGGGCGTCGGCCTCGGCATGGCCCCGGGCGCGAAGCGTCGTGACCAGATCCTTGACCTGGCCGGAGCGGGCCTTGGAGGCCACCAGCACCGCATCCGGGGTGGCCACCACCACCACCTCCTCGAGCCCCACCACCGTGGTCAGGCCCTCGCCCTCGCTGTGCACCAAGCTGTTGCGTGTGCCGATCAGCTCGACCCGCCCGCGCACGGCATTGCCGGAGCCGTCATGGTCCAGCACCTGCCAGACCGCGTCCCAGGTGCCGACATCCGACCACGGGAAGGAGACCGGCAGCACGCCGGCCCGCTCCGTGCGCTCCATGACCGCGTAGTCGATCGAGATCTTGGGCGCCTGCGCGAAGGCGGCCGCGTCCAGGCGCACGAAGTCGAGGTCGGTCGTGGCCGCGGCGAGCGCGGCGCGGGCCGCCTCCAGCACCGCCGGCGCATGGGTCTCGAGCTCGGCCAGCATCACGTCGGCCCGGAACAGGAAGTAGCCCGAGTTCCACAGGGCGCCTTCCGCGATCAGGCGCCCGGCCCCGGCCGCGTCCGGCTTCTCGACGAAGCGACCGACCCGGTACTGGCCCGGCAGCCCGTCGAGGCTCTCGCCTAGCTGGATGTAGCCGTAATCCGTGGCCGGCCGGGTCGGCTCGATGCCCAGGGTCATGATGTAGCCGGCGCGCGCGCCCTGGGCCGCCACGCGGGCGGCCTCGGTGAAGGCGGCCGGATCGCTGATCACATGGTCGGCGGCCAGGATCAGCACCACCGATTCCGGCGACCGCCGCGCCGCGTGCAGCGCCGCCACCGCCACGGCCGCGGCCGAATCCCGCCGATCCGGCTCCAGGAGGATGTCGGCCGCGCTGCCGCATTGCGCCAGCTGCTCGGCCACGATGAAGCGGGACTCGCTCGCCGCGATCACGCTCGGGCGGCCGAACACGGTCTTGTCCGACACCCGCAGCGCCGTCGCCTGGAAGGTCGAACGCTCCGCCTCGACCAGGGGCGTGAACTGCTTCGGCATGCTCTCGCGGGAGGCCGGCCACAGCCGCGTCCCGGATCCACCGCACAGGATCACCGGAAGGATCAGCTCGCGATCGGCATCAGACATCTTGGTAAATCCCGCTTTACTCGCGGCGGAGGTTACGCTGCATCGCAATACCGTGCGAGCGGTTTTTCGGCTGATGCGGGGCGATTCGGTACTCCTCCACTCGGCCAGCGCGGGCGCGTTTCGCCCGCGCTCCGGGGGATCCCGAAGGGCCGCCCGCTACTCGGCCGCCTGCCGCTCGACATAGCCGAGGCGTTCGTTCAGCTCGCCGAGGAGCTTCACCGCGGCCTCCGCGATGACCGTGCCCGGCGGGAAGATCGCCGAGGCGCCGGCCGCGTAGAGGGCCGGATAATCCCCCGGCGGGATCACGCCGCCGACGACGATCATCACGTCCCCGCGGCCCGCCTCGGTGAGCGCGGCCTTCAGCTCCGGCACCAGGGTGAGGTGACCGGCGGCCAGCGAGGAGACGCCGACGATGTGCACGTCGTTCTCCACCGCCTGACGGGCCGCCTCGGCAGGGGTGGCGAAGAGCGGCCCGATATCCACGTCGAAGCCGAGATCGGCGAAGGCGGAGGCGATCACCTTCTGGCCGCGGTCGTGCCCGTCCTGGCCCATCTTGGCGACGAGGATGCGCGGGCGGCGCCCATCGTTCTCCTCGAAGGCCTCGACGAGGCCGCGCACCTGCTCCACCACCGGCGACATGCCGCCCACCTCCCGCTTGTAGACGCCCGAGATTGAGCGGATCTCGGCGCGGTGGCGGCCCCAGGCCTTCTCCAGCGCCTCCGAAATCTCGCCGACCGTGGCCTTGGCCCGCGCCGCGTTCACGGCGAGCGCGAGCAGGTTCTCGTTGGTGTCCGCCGCGGCGGTGAGCGCGGCGAGCGCCGCGTCGACATCGGCCTGGTTGCGCTCGGCGCGCAGGCGCTTCAGCTTCTCGATCTGGCGGGCGCGCACGTCGGCATTGTCGACCCGCAGGAGCTCGATCGCCATCTCGTCGTCGGGCTTGTACTTGTTGATGCCGACGATGGTCTGGCGGCCGGAATCGATGCGGGCCTGGGCGCGGGCCGCGGCCTCCTCGATGCGCAGCTTCGGGATGCCGGCCTCGATGGCCTTGGCCATGCCGCCGAGTTCCTCGACCTCGCGGATATGCTCCCAGGCGCGGGCGGCGATGTCGTGGGTCAGCCGCTCGACATAGTAGGAGCCGCCCCAGGGATCGATGATCCGCGTGGTGCCGCTCTCCTGCTGCAGGAAGAGCTGGGTGTTGCGGGCGATGCGGGCGGAGAAGTCCGTCGGCAGGGCCAGGGCCTCGTCGAGCGCGTTGGTGTGCAGCGACTGCGTGCCGCCCTGGGTCGCGGCCATCGCCTCGATGCAGGTGCGGGTGACGTTGTTGAACACGTCCTGCGCGGTCAGCGACCAGCCGCTCGTCTGCGAGTGGGTGCGTAGCGGCAGGGACTTGTCGCTCTTCGGGTCGAACTGCTTCACGAGCTTCGCCCAGATCAGGCGCGCGGCCCGCATCTTGGCGACCTCCATGAAGAAGTTCATCCCGATCGCCCAGAAGAAGGACAGGCGCGGGGCGAACTGGTCGATGGTCAGGCCCGCGGCGAGGCCCGCCTTGATGTACTCGACGCCGTCGGCGAGCGTGTAGGCGAGCTCCAGGTCCTGCGTCGCCCCGGCCTCCTGCATGTGGTAGCCGGAGATCGAGATCGAGTTGAACTTCGGCATGTTCTTCGAGGTATAGCCGAAGATGTCCGAGATGATCCGCATCGATCCCTTGGGGGGATAGATGTAGGTGTTGCGGACCATGAACTCCTTGAGGATGTCGTTCTGGATCGTGCCGGCCAGTTTCTCCGGCGGCACGCCCTGCTCCTCCGCCGCGACGATGTAGAGCGCGAGCACCGGCAGCACCGCGCCGTTCATCGTCATCGACACGGTCATCTCGTCCAGCGGGATGCCGGAGAAGAGCGTGCGCATGTCGTAGATCGAATCGATCGCCACGCCCGCCATGCCGACATCGCCCGAGACGCGGGGATGGTCGGAATCGTAGCCGCGGTGGGTGGCGAGATCGAAGGCGACGGAGAGGCCTTTCTGCCCCGCCGCGAGGTTGCGCCGGTAGAAGGCGTTCGAATCCTCGGCCGTGGAGAAGCCGGCATATTGCCGGATCGTCCAGGGCTGGGTGACGTACATCGCCGGGTAGGGCCCGCGCAGATAGGGCGGCAGACCCGGGAAGGAGTCGACGCCTTCGAGCCCCTCGCGGTCCTCCGGCCCGTAGAAGCCCTTCACCGGGATGCCCTCGGGCGTCATCCACGGCTCGGACAGGGGCGGCGGCGGCGGCTTGAACCCGCCCGCGGCGAAGCCGAGCGTGCTGAAATCGGGGATCCGGGAGCTCGTGGCGCGGGGACTCATGGCGTTCGTCTCGGGCTGTCGTCTTGTCGGCGGCCGGATGCCGCCTCTTTGTTGCCGCGCATTATAGGAAAGCCGTGGGGCGGGGCTACTGCCAAGAGCATCGCAATGAAAATGAATACAATTTCGGCCCTCTCGGCCTAAAGTCCGAGGATTCGGGCCGGCACGCGGCTCCCGTCCCGGCGCAGGCTCGGGGCGGGGCCTGACGGGGCGTCGAGCCAGGCCCGCCGCTGCGCGATGAGATCTCCGAGGCGCTTGGCGCGGGTCTCCCGGCGCGCGCAGTCGCAGGGGCCGTCGCCATCGAACGGATGCGGGCCGCCGCTGCCGTCGAACAGGCTGACGATCGCCCAGAGAAGCCCGAGCAGGGTGAAGACGAGGAGGGCCAGGGTTGGCCAGGCGAAGCCGAGGCCGACGAGCGCGGCGAGGGCGATCTTGAGCGCGACCGAGCCGGCGAATTGCAGTTTGAGGAGGAGGCCGAAGGTGGCGGTGGCGCCGAGGCTGCCGCGCAGGCCCCGCATCGCCCGGACCCGGAGGCGGCGCTTTCCGGCGAGGACCTCGAGGCGGCGCAGCTCGCGCCCCACGCGGCGCAAAGCCTGCGCCCGGTCTTCGTTCCCGCTTGCCGGCACGTCGACTGCCCTGAAGCGTTCGCGGCGCGCCTGGGTGAGGGGCGCGCCGCGAAGGAGGTCAGTTCAGGTAGGTCTTGATCCAGTTCGGAGAGAGGATCTCGCCCTCTTCCGTGATGATCCAGGGTTGCTTCGACGGATCCGTCAGGGCGCCCCTGGCGGCGGCGAGCGCCTCGCGCAGGGTGTCGAAGCGCTCCGGCTCCGCGAGCGGCGACGCGTTTTGTGCGCTGCGCCAGATCGTCAGGTCGGCGGGTCGTTCGAGGGCCTCGGTTTCCATGTCTTGTTCTTCCTTATGAACCGTGTCCGTTCGGAGCATCGTCGTCGGGTGGAACATGGCCGACAACCAATGCGAGATGAGTTTCCGGGAGGATGGAAGCATCTCTGCGGCGGCTTTGCGGTCAATTCGGGCAATCACCATCAGGCCTGACACCGTTTTGACGCACTTCCTCGCACAGGCCGCACTCTGTTCGACGTGAATGCGACTTGCGACCGCCACGGCTGCTTCTCGTCTGTTAGTAAACAGCCTGCATTGGAAGTTGTGACTATTTCGTTAGCCTGTCCCTAGCTCGCCGGCCGTGCGCTGCCGCACCACCGTGCTTCCCCCGGTTAAAAACGGGGAATGCGTTGAACAGTCGCTGAACATGGCCCACTTAGCCTTGAGCCGGCGCGGCGGATGTTGCGCTGCAGCAACGCGTCTTTTCCTCGTGCCGGATCCCTCGCCCGTGCCGGATCGCTTCGTTCGGATCGCCCTCGGGCTCACCCTCGGCCTGCTGATCGCCTTCGTGGCGCAGCCCTACATCCTGGCCTTCTTCTATGCCGCGGACGCGCCCCGGGCGGTCACCGCGCGGGGGGACCTGTCGAGCGCCGAGCAATCCACGGTGGAACTCTTCGCCCGGGCGTCCCCGTCCGTCGTCCACGTCTTCGCGCAGGCGGCGGCGCAGGGCCGCAGCCTGATGGATCTCGACGAGGAGGGCAGCGAGCAGCAGCAGAGCAGCGGGACCCAGACCGGCACCGGCTTCGTCTGGGATGCGGCGGGCCACATCGTCACCAACAACCATGTCGTGCAGGGCGCGACGCAGGGCGGCGGCTCCATCTCCGTGCGCCTGTCGAACGGCGAGGTCGTCGGCGCGAGCGTCGTCGGCACCGCGCCGAACTACGATCTCGCCGTGCTGCGCCTCGGGCGCGTGGCCAAGATGCCGCCGCCGCTCGCCATCGGCTCCTCGGCCGATCTCAAGGTCGGCCAGTCGGCCTTCGCCATCGGCAATCCCTTCGGCCTCGACCACACCCTGACGACCGGCGTGATCTCCGCCCTCCAGCGCCGCCTGCCGACGCAGGAGGGGAGGGAGCTTTCCGGCGTGATCCAGACGGATGCGGCCATCAATCCCGGCAATTCGGGCGGCCCGCTGCTCGATTCGGCCGGGCGGCTGATCGGCGTGAACACCGCGATCTTCTCCCCCTCCGGCGCGAGCGCGGGCATCGGCTTCGCCGTGCCGGTGGACGTGGTGAACCGCGTGGTGCCGGACCTGATTCGCAATGGCCGGGTGCGCAACCCGGGCATCGGCATCATCGCGGGGCAGGAGGCGACGGCGGCCCGCCTCGGCATCGACGGGGTGGTGGTGCTACGGGTTCTGCCGGGCTCGCCCGCCGCCCGGGCCGGCCTGCGCGGGGTCGATCCCCAGACCAGCGAGATCGGCGACGTCATCGTGGGCGTGAACGACCGGCCGGTCCATCGCCTCGCCGACCTGAACGCCGCGGTCGAGGCGGCGGGGCTCGATAGCGCGGTGACGCTCCTCGTCGAGCGGGACGGGCGCATCCGAAAGGTCCGCGTCGACACGGCCGACATCGCGTCGAGCCGGCTCTGACGCCTCTTCCGGAGGGTTCGGCCGGATTCGGGGCGACGCCTTTCAACGGGAGGCGCCGCCGGATAGGGTCGCCGCCCATCTCGTTCGTCCATGTCCTCCAGCGCCGAACCGGTCTCCCCTTCGGCGGAGGGCGCCCCATTCCCATCCGAGGCCCGGAGCCGGTTCCGCGCCGGACCGACAGCCTCCTCGAGTCGCGGCCTTGCTCCTCGCCCTCTGTCTTCTCGCCCTTCTCGGCCTGTGGTGGCTCGGCCGGACCGGGCGGCCGCTGCCCTTCCGGGCCGATCCGCGGCAGCTCTCCGGCTACGCGGCCCTGGTTCTGGCGGGGCTGTTCGCCCTGCGCGGGCGGGTCGAGATCGCGGCCCTCGTCGCCATCCTCGGCGTCTGGCTGCTGCAGGAGCGGGGCCGGCTCGGCGCGGTTTTCGCGCGGATGTTTCACCCGGGCGCGCGCCGGGGAGGGGGTCTTCGCACGCGGATGATCGCCCTCGTGCAGGCGCCGGACGGCAGCCTCAGCGATGGGCGGGTGCTCGCCGGCCCGCTGCGCGGCCGGCGCCTGTCCTCGCTCGCCGTCCCGGAGCTCGTGGGGCTCCTCGTCGCCTGCGGATCCGCCGACCCGCAGGGCGCGGCGATCCTAGAAGCGTATCTGGACAGCCGGCGCCCCGGATGGCGTGAACACGCTGAGGGCGATGCGGACCCGGGGCCGCGCCGACCGCTTCAGCCAGGGCCGATGACGGAGGAGGAGGCCTATCAGATCCTGGGGCTTGAGCGCGGGGCGTCCCTCGACGAGGTCCGCACGGCGCATCGGGCGCTCATGAAACGCCTCCACCCGGATCAGGGGGGCAGCGTCGAGGGGGCGGCGCGGGTCAACGCGGCGCGGGACAGACTGACGAACCGACATCGCTAGAACTCCACGCGCGTTGTCGAAGGTCTCGGGTTTCTTCTTGGGGCGCGTCCGGGACGCACCCAGCCGTCACGGCGTCCTCGCATCCTCTCTCCGCCGGCGGCGGGACGGATCGGCTCGGGCCTTCAGCTCCGGGTGGCGAAGCAGTTGAAGCCGTTCTTCTTCAGCGCGGTGCAGGCATCCTGGGCGCTCGACTGCTCGGCGAACCCCGAGAAACGGGCACGGTACAGGGTGGCGCCGCCGTGGCTGACGCGCACGGTGTAGGGGGCGGCCTTGCCGAGCGCGCCGCCGGCCTTGGCGCGGGCCTCGGAGAGCATCGAGCGCGCCTTGTCCTCGTCGTCCATGGCGCCGAGCTGGATCACCCAGGGGGTCGGGACCACCGGCTTGGAATCGGCGGCCTTGGCCGGGCCCTCGACCCGGGAGGCGGCGCCCTCGACCGAGGGGAGGCGGGCGGTCTGCTTGCCGCTGGCGCTGGGGAAGGGGGCCTGCGCGGGCGAGCCGGCATAGGCCTGGGCGGCGCCGGGGATCGCGCCGGAGCGGCGCGCCATGCCCGGGGTCGTGGTGGCGGCCAGCGGACGCACGGCGTTGGTGGAGCTCGTGGTCTCGACCTCCTCCTCGTCGTCGGCCGAGGCGACCTGGGTGCGGGTGGCGGAGACCTGGTCGGCGACCACCGCCGGACGACCGCGCTCGGCCACCTCGACGACGGGGCCGGTCTGGCGGGCCCCGGCATAGGCACGGGGCAGATGGGTGCGCACCAGATCGGCCATGATCCGGTCGCGGCTCGCCCCCGACTTGCCGCCGAGCACGATCGCCACGATCTGGCGGTCGTTCGACTTGGCCGCGGTCATCAGGTTGAAGCCGGAATCGCGCGTGTAGCCGGTCTTGATGCCGTCCACGCCCTCGACATTGCCGAGCAGGTGGTTGTGGTTGCCGATGACGCGCCCGCGGAAGGCGAAGGAGCGCGTCTGGAAATAGCGGTAGTAGCGCGGGAAACGGTCCTGGATCGCGCGGGCGAGGATGGTGAGGTCGCGCGCGGTGGTGATCTGGTCCGGGTCGGGCAGGCCGGAGGCGTTGGCGTAATGCGTGCGGCTCATGCCGAGCGCCTGGGCCTTGCGGGTCATCATCTCGGCGAAGCGCGCCTCGGAGCCGGCGATGTTCTCGCCGATGGCGCAGGCCACGTCGTTGGCGGATTTGGTGACGATCGCCTTGATCGCGTCCTCGACCTCGATGGTCGAGCCCGGGCGCAGGCCGAGCTTGGACGGGGCCTGGCGGGCGGCGTTGGCGGAGATCTCGAGGGGCGTGTCGAGCTGGTAGCGGCCGCGCTCGAGCTGCTCGAACAGCAGGTAGAGCGTCATCACCTTGGTGATCGAGGCGGGGTGGCGCGGGGAATCCTCGTTGATGGCGTGCAGCACCTTGCCGGACTTCACGTCCACGACCATCGCCGCGTAGGGCGGGTTGTAGCCGCCGGCGGAGGGCCGGTGGTGGCGGCCGCGCTTGGCCTCGGCGGACGCGCTGAAGGCGACGACCATGACAGCCGCCACCAGAGCCGACAGCGCGCGGGATGTCCTCAAGCCGCCGACAACGCAACGCATCACGATAGACCCCGCCCCGCCTGTCCGGGTCCCGCTCGACGGACCCACACCTTCTCGTTGGGTGACGGTATGCAAAGGCGGTTACGCGCCCGTTAATGCGCTGCGATACGTCGGCAAAACCGCTTTTTCGCCCAACCCGTAAACAGATCGGGGGCGCCATGTCCGAGGCGGGGACGGACAAGTTCGCGCACCGACTGGCGCAGTCGTTTCCCGGCCTATAGATTGCTTGACGAAGCGAGCGCGTCACCCGGCGCGTCACCCCAGGTCAAGGGTTCGGTTCGGTTCAGATGTCAGTCATCCCCAGGCAGGGCAGGATGCCGATGCAGGGCAGGGCGGCCGCGATCACGGCGGGTCCGCGGGGCTCGGGCGACGACGACCGGTCGGGCACCGCGATCATCACGCGCACCAAGCCGCGCACCAAGCGGCCGAGCCTGTATCGCGTGCTGCTCCTCAACGACGACTACACGCCGATGGAGTTCGTGGTTCACGTTCTCGAGCGGTTCTTCAACCGCAGCCACGAGGACGCCTACCAGATCATGCTCCACGTTCACCAGAACGGCGTCGGCGAGTGCGGCGTGTACACCTACGAGGTCGCCGAGACGAAGGTAACGCAGGTGATGGACTTCGCCCGGAAGCACCAACACCCGCTTCAGTGCGTTATGGAAAAGAAATAGGCTCTCGCGAGAAAAGGCCCGAGCATTGCCAAGCTTCTCCCGCAGTCTGGAACAGGCCCTTCACAGAGCCCTCGCCCTGGCGGGCGAGCGGCGCCACGAATACGCGACGCTGGAACATCTCCTGCTCGCCCTCGTCGACGATCAGGACGCAGCCGCGGTCATGCGCGCCTGCAACGTCGAGATCGACGTGCTCAAGCGCAATCTCGTCGAATATGTCGACACCGAGCATTCCAACCTGATCGGTGACGGGCGGCAGGACGCCAAGCCCACGGCGGGCTTCCAGCGCGTGATCCAGCGCGCGGTGATCCACGTCCAATCCTCCGGCCGAGAGGAGGTGACCGGGGCGAACGTGCTTGTGGCGATCTTCGCCGAGCGCGAGAGCCACGCCGCCTACTTCCTGCAGGAGCAGGACATGACCCGCTACGACGCGGTCAACTACATCAGCCACGGCATCGCCAAGCGCCCCGGCGCCTCGGAATCGAAGCCCGTGCGCGGGGCGGAGGAGGACAGCTCCGAGCGTCCCGGCGGCGGCGACGAGGAGGCCCGCGGCACCAAGAAGAAGGGCGACGCGCTGGAGGCCTACTGCGTCAACCTCAACAAGAAGGCCCGGGACGGCAAGATCGATCCGCTGATCGGCCGCCACGCCGAGGTGGAGCGCACGATCCAGGTGCTCTGCCGCCGCCAGAAGAACAACCCGCTGCTGGTGGGCGACCCCGGCGTCGGCAAGACCGCGATCGCGGAGGGCCTCGCCCGCAAGATCATCCAGCACGAGGTGCCGGAGGTCCTGGCCGACGCCACCGTGTTCTCCCTCGACATGGGCACGCTGCTCGCCGGCACCCGCTATCGCGGCGACTTCGAGGAGCGCCTCAAGCAGGTGATGAAGGAAATCGAGGCGCACCCCAACGCGATCATGTTCATCGACGAGATCCACACCGTGATCGGTGCGGGCGCCACCTCGGGCGGCGCGATGGACGCCTCGAACCTGCTCAAGCCGGCTCTGGCCTCGGGCGCCCTGCGCTGCATCGGCTCGACCACCTACAAGGAGTACCGCCAGTACTTCGAGAAGGACCGCGCCCTGGTGCGCCGGTTTCAGAAGATCGACGTCAACGAGCCGTCGATCCCCGACACGATCGAGATCCTGAAGGGCCTGAAGCCGTATTTCGAGGAGTTCCACAAGCTCAAGTACACGAACGAGGCCGTGAAGGCCGCGGTCGAGCTGTCGGCACGCTACATCAACGACCGCAAGCTGCCCGACAAGGCCATCGACGTGATCGACGAGACCGGCGCTTCGCAGATGCTGGTGCCGGAGGCGCGCCGCAAGCGCACCATCGGCATCAAGGAGATCGAGGCGACCATCGCCACGATGGCCCGCATCCCGCCCAAGACCGTGTCGAAGGACGACGCGGTGGTGCTTCAGAACCTCACCGAGAACCTGAAGCGGGTTGTCTACGGCCAGTCGAACGCCATCGAGGCGCTCACCTCGGCGATCAAGCTGGCCCGCGCCGGCCTCCGCGATCCCGACAAGCCGATCGGCTCCTACCTGTTCGCCGGCCCGACCGGCGTCGGCAAGACGGAGGCCGCCAAGCAGCTCGCCGCGTCGCTGGGCGTCGAGATGCTGCGCTTCGACATGTCGGAATACATGGAGCGCCACACGGTCTCGCGCCTGATCGGCGCGCCGCCCGGCTATGTCGGCTTCGATCAGGGCGGCCTGCTCACCGACGGCATCGACCAGCACCCGCATTGCGTGCTGCTCCTCGACGAGATCGAGAAGGCGCATCCGGACCTGTTCAACATCCTCCTACAGGTGATGGACCACGGGAAGCTGACCGACCACAACGGCAAGCAGGTCGATTTCCGCAACGTGATCATCATCATGACCTCGAATGCGGGCGCCTCGGATCTGGCGAAGTCGGCCTACGGCTTCACCCAGAACAAGCGCTCCGGCGACGACGTCGAGGCGATCAACCGCCTGTTCGCGCCGGAATTCCGCAACCGGCTCGACGCGATCATCTCCTTCGGCCACCTGCCGAAGGAGGTCGTCGCCAAGGTGGTCGACAAGTTCGTGCTCCAGCTCGAGGCGCAGCTCGCCGACCGCAACGTCACGATCGAGCTCTCGGACGAGGCCCGCGACTGGCTGGTGGAGAACGGCTACGACGACGCCATGGGCGCGCGCCCGATGGCCCGTCTGATCCAGTCGACCATCAAGACGCCCCTGGCCGACGAGGTGCTGTTCGGGCAGCTCAAGAACGGCGGAACCGTCCGCGTCGTGCTGCGCCAGCCGGAAGGCACCAAGGCCGGCGAGAAGGCGAGCCTCGGCTTCGAGTATCCCGCCGGTCCGGTCACGCCCCGCCCGGAGAAGGACGTGACCAACGCGGCCAAGCGCCGTCGCTCCAAGCCGCGCTCGGCCGCCCGCGCCAAGAAGGCGGCCAAGAGCGACCCGACCCCGCCCGCCGGCGGGTCGGGCGGCACGCGCAAGCCGCCGAACACCGTGCCGAAGGTCCCGCTCAAGGTCTGATCGCCTTGAGGCAGGGCATGTGAAGCGGCCCGCCTTCCGGTGACGGAAGTGCGGGCCGCTCTCGCTTCCGGGTTGCCTTCGCCGCCGCAACCCCGGATATGCCGGGCAACGCGCACCGGCGCGGTCGATCGCGCCACGGAAACGAGATGAGGGGAGCATGACCAGCGACGCGCAGGAGGAGCCGCTCACCCCGGTCTCGGCGCCGCCCGCTCCGGCCAAGCCCCGGAAGCCGACCGCGCGCGAGGAGCGCCGGCGGCGGCGGCGCAACCGGCACCGCTACGAGGAGATCCTGGGCTGGATCCTGGTGCCTCTGATCGTTGTCGCGATCTATTGGGGCGTGACCGCGGGGCTCGATTTCATGGGCACCTCGCCGGGCCAGGTCTGGGACCAGCTCATGCAGGTGAAGGCCGCCCTCCAGAAGAAGGCGGGCTGACGCGCTCCGAGCCACCGGCTCGGGCGTACGGCTGCTTCATCCGGTTTGCGTCCGATCGAAGCGGGCGGGATCGGCTTTCCCCTCTCCCCGACTGATCCCGGCCTCACTGCACCAGCACCGCCTGATCGCAGCGCACGCCGTCGGCGGAGACGTCGGCCGAGCCGATGCGGATGCCGAGCGCCCGCAGGGTGTTGTCGAGCACGAGGTCGATGGCCGGGGCCGCCGTGTTCAGCACGGCCAGGGTCAGGGGCTTCAGCGTCGGCAGGGAGAGCACGCCGAGGCCGTTCAGCTCCAGCGACAGGGAGGCGAGCAGGCTCGCGGTGGCCGAGCCGACGAGCCCCGTCGAGGAGACGGTGCGGACGCGGTTGCGAGCGATGTCGTCGGCGCTGAAGGTCACGGTCTGGCTGTTGGAGGGGCCGATCGTCGTGCGCGCGCGGCCGGTGATGACGAGGGGAGGCAGGGCGAGCCGTAGCAACTCCGCGGGCTGGCTGAGATTGGGCGCGGCGCCCGACCCGTCGATGGCGGAGGCGGGAACGTTGGCGATGGCGAGGTCGACGGCCCCCGGGCGCACGTCGAGGCTCATCGAGCGGGCGCTCGATTCGGTCCAGGGGCAGGAGACGGAGCGCAGGGTCGCCTGGCCATAGGCCGCTTCCGCATAGACCGGCAGCGACAGGGTGCCGAGGCCGAGGGGTGCGGTGAGGCCCGCTTCGATCAGCACGCGGGTTTGGGCCGTGCGCACCGTCGCCCTGGGGCTGTTCGGCTGCACCCAGCCCGAACTCTGACGGCGCTCGCCGACGGCGACGGTGACGCGGGTCCGGGTCAGGCCCGGGATGGTCAGGCCGAGATCGACGGAGACCTGGCGCGTGCCGTTGGCGGCGGCGACCGCCGCCGAGAGCAGATCGTAGGTGCCGACCGAGGGGCCGCGGCTGCCGCGCCCGGGCGCCAGGGCGCCCGCATCGCCGAGATCGAGTACCTGGGCGACGTTGATCCGCCCGGCGGAGGCCGAGGCGGCGGCCCTGACCTGGGACAGGGCCGCGGCGGCGCCGGCACCCGGCACGCTGGCCGAGAGCGCGGTCAGGATCTGACCGACGCTGGCATTGGCGGAGATGACGTCGTTGTAGCTCGCCGCCTGGAGACTCAGGGAATTCGCCAGGGCATCCAGGAAGCGGAAGGTGTCGACCCGGCTGTTCAGCAGGGCGTCGTAATCCATCGCGCTCAGGGAGAGCTTGGCGCCGAGCAGGGCACCGAGCAGGGCATTGGCGATGCCGCCGTCGAGGGAGACCAGGCCGGATCCGATGGTGAAGGCCCCGAATCGCGCCGTGGCCGCGGTGCCTTCGGCGGTGACGGGGAAGCTGGAGGGCAGGCCGAGCACGGGGGCGAACAGGGTCTTCGCCGCCGCCGTGAGGGTGACGCGGACCGCGTTCGGCGGCTTGCCGCCCGGCTGGAACCGGCTCGCGGCGCTGCTCCCGCTCTCCGCGGAATAGGTGCCCGGCAGGACGACGGCCTTGGAGCAATCGGCATAGCCGTTGTCGGCGAGGGAGCGGCAGGCGGTCCCCAGGGCGGCGGAGGGATCGGCCGCGGCCAGCGAGGCGGCCAGGTCGACGGCCCCCTGGGCCCGGCGCTTGGCCCCGTAGAGAGCGCCGAGATCGACGCCGATCGCGGCCGCCCCGAGGATCGCGGTCATGCCGAGGGCGCCGAACACCGCGACCGAGCCATGTCGGTCCTGCGTGAAGGACCGTCGCGGGAAGAGCTTGCGGAGGGGCATGGTCACAGCCCCCCACGGCGCACGCTGAAGGAGCTTGTGAGGACGGCGGGCGCGACCAGGGCGATTCCCGGCACCGAAGCGAGGCCGAGGCTGCGCGCGTCGAAGGTCAGCGTAACCCGATAGAGTTGCGGGTCGGCGGGATCGTCGGCGATGGCGGTGTCGATGCTGCCGGGGCGGATCAGCGAGCCGGAGGCGAGGCCGGCCTTCACGCTCTGGAGGGCGAGGGCCGTGCGCTCGGCGTCGTTGATGCCGGCAATCGAGGCGCGGGCCGCTTCCGCCGCAAGCTGACGCAGGTTGTGGGCCGCGCCGAGATAGATGGCGCAGGTGAAGATGTTCATCACAATCAACAGGAGCACGGGCAGGATCAGCGCGAATTCGATCGCGGAGGCGCCCCTGCTGCAGGACAGGCAGTCGATCCTTCGGATGTTCGCGAAAATCCTGCGCGATCTCTGAAGAGCGGTCGTCATCGTGGTCGCCGCGGGTGAAGGAACGGAGGCCTTCATTTGACGGCGCGGCGGGATCGAACCGGTTAACTCGGTTCGAGTGTTCACAATCTGTAATTGTAATCAGTTTTCCGCTTTTGGAAGCTGGGCGCGCGGGTCAAGGCCCGATTCCGCCATGCTGCACCGCAGCGGCGATTTGCGTCGCAAAACTGATATGCTCAGTCTCAGCATATCTGGACAACGACCGGAGCCACGCCTACTTTAGTCGGCACAATGCTCAAAGTGAGCATAAAGGCAGGTGCCGATGGCTCTTTCCTCTCTCGCCCGCCCGGTGGACCGCGCCGAGGGCTTCCCGCTCGCCGACATCTACGATCGCGTCAGCCGGCACGTTCCGGCTATCGAGTGGCCCGCCCTCGCGCCGGACGTGGAGGCGATCCTGCGGCTGAAGCGGGAGCGGAACGCCGTGATCCTGGCCCATAACTACCAGGCGCCGGAGATCTTCCACACGGTTTCGGACATCGTCGGCGACAGCCTAGCGCTCGCCCGCGAGGCGGTGAACGTGGACGCGGACGTGATCGTGCTCGCCGGCGTGCACTTCATGGCCGAGACCGCCAAGCTCCTGAACCCCGAGAAGACGGTGCTGATCCCCGACATGGGCGCCGGCTGCTCGCTCGCCGATTCGATCACGCCGGCGGATGTGCGGGCGCTGCGGGCGAAGTATCCCGGCGTGCCGGTGGTGACCTACGTCAACACCTCCGCCGCGGTGAAGGCCGAATCGGACCTGTGCTGCACCTCCGGCAATGCCGTCGACGTGGTGCGCTCCCTCGGCGTGCCGCGGGTACTGATGATCCCGGACGAATTCCTGGCCCGCAACGTCCAGCAGCTCGTGCCCGAGGTGGAGATCCTGACCTGGGCCGGCCATTGCGAGGTGCACGAGCGCTTCACCCCGGCCGACATCGCCGAGGTGCGCGACAGCTATCCCGGCATCACCGTGATCGCACATCCGGAATGCCCGCCGGAGGTGGTCGAGGCCTCGGACTTCTCCGGTTCGACGGCGATGATGATGAACTACGTCACCGCGAAGCGCCCCGCGCAGGTGGTGCTGGTGACGGAATGCTCGATGGCGGACAACATCGCCGTGGCGAACCCGGACATCGAATTCATCAAGCCCTGCAACCTGTGCCCGCATATGAAGCGGATGTCGCTCAGGAACATCCGCCGGGCGCTGGAGACGATGAGCCACGAGATCACCGTCGAGCCCGCGCTCGCGGACCGTGCCCGGCAGGCGGTGGAGCGCATGCTCGCCGTGAAGCCGACCCCCGTGGTCACCAAGGTCGCGAACGCCTGATGAGTGTCCTTCCGCGCAGCCCGGCCGACCGCGTGATCGTGGTCGGCGCGGGCGTGGCCGGCCTCAGCGTGGCCCTGCGCCTCGCCCCCCGCCCGGTCACCCTCGTCACCGCCGCGCCCCTCGGGCTCGGCACCGCCACGGGCTGGGCCCAGGGCGGCATCGCTGCCGCGATCGGCGCCGACGACGCGCCGGCCCTGCATGCCGACGACACGCTCGCCGCCGGGGCGGGCCTCAGCGAGCCGGATATCGCGCTGGCCGTGGCCGAGGCGGGGCCGCGCCTCGTCGAATGGCTGGTCGGCCTGCGCACCGGCTTCGACCGGGAGGCGGACGGCGCCCTGGCCCTGGGGCTGGAGGCTGCTCATAGCCGCCGCCGCATCGTGCGGGCGAAGGGCGATTCCACCGGCCGCATGGTGCTCGAAGCCCTGGCCGCCGCGGCGCGCGCCTGCCCCTCCATCGAGGTGCTGGAAGCCGAGGCCCGCGCCCTGATGCAGGACGGCGAGGGTCGGGTCCGCGGCCTCGTCTGCGCCCGTGACGGTGCCACCTTCCGGCTGCCCGCCGCGGCGGTGGTGCTCGCCACCGGCGGCGTCGGCGCGCTCTACGCCTCGACCACCAATCCCCGCGGCGCCCTCGGGCGCGGCCTGCTCATCGCGGCGCGGGCCGGTGCGGTGCTGCGGGACCTCGAATTCGTGCAGTTCCACCCGACCGCCATCGCGGCCGGGGCGGATCCCATGCCGCTCGCCACCGAGGCCCTGCGCGGCGAGGGCGCCGCCCTGATCGACCAGCACGGCGAGCGGGTGATGGCGGGCATCGCCGGCGGCGATCTCGCGCCCCGCGATGTGGTCGCCCGGGCGATCTTCCAGGCCCAGGCCCGGGGCGCCCAGGTCTTCCTCGACGCGACCGGCGATCTCGGCCGGCGCATGCCGGGGCGCTTCCCCACCGTGGCGGGGCTCTGCGCCGAGGCCGGCATCGACCCGGCGACGCAGCCGATCCCGGTGCGGCCGGCGGCGCATTACCACATGGGCGGCGTGAAGGTGGATGCGGCCGGGCGCACCAGCGTGCCGGGCCTCTGGGCCTGCGGCGAGGTCTCCTCCACGGGCCTGCACGGCGCCAACCGGCTCGCCAGCAACTCCCTCCTCGAAGCCCTGGCCTTCGGCCGCTGGATCGCCGAGTCGATCGAGGGCAGCGCGCTCGCCCTCGGCGCTCCGCCGATGCGGCCCGCCTCGGCTTCGGCCGCGGCCCCCGTCTCGGCCCTGGCGGAGGTCCGCGCCCTCATGGAGCGCCATGTCGGCGTGGTGCGCGAGGCGGAGGGCCTCGAAGGGGCGGTCGCCCGGCTCTCGGAGCTCGCCGCTTCCGGCTGCGAGGCCGCCCTCACCGGCCTGATGATCGCCGCCTGCGCCCGTGAGCGCCGCGAGAGCCGCGGCGCCCATTGGCGGGCCGACCATCCCGAACAGGCGCCGCCGCGCCACTCGGAGACGACCCTGTCCGCGATCCTCGCCGGCACCGGCGCGGAGCAAACGATCCGCGAGCGCGCCGATGCCTGACGAACCCTTGAGCCCGCTGCCGCGCCTGCTGGTCGAGCCTCTGGTGCGGGCCGCGCTGCTGGAGGATCTCGGCCGGGCCGGCGACGTGACCACCGACGCCATCGTGCCCGCCTCCGCCCGGCTCGACGGCGTCATCGCCGCCCGCCAGAACGGCGTCATCGCCGGCACGGATGCGGCCCTGATCGCCTTCGCGCTGATCGATCCCGCGGTCTCGGTCGAGGTGGAGCGGGGCGAGGGCGCCCGCATCGCCTCCGGCGACGTGGTGCTGCGCCTGTCCGGTCCCGCCCGGGCCATCCTTACCGCCGAGCGCGTCGCCCTGAACCTGCTCTGCCGGCTCTCCGGGGTCGCCACCGCCACCGCCTCCCTGGTCGAGGCAGCCCGGCCCCACGGCCATGCCCGGATCGTGTGCACCCGCAAGACCACGCCGGGCCTGCGCGCCCTGGAGAAGCATGCGGTGCGGGCGGGGGGCGGCTCGAACCACCGCTTCGGCCTCGACGACGCCGTGCTCATCAAGGACAACCACATCGCCGTGGCCGGCGGCATCGTACCGGCGATCGAGCGGGCGCGCCGCAACGCGGGCCACCTCGTGAAGATCGAGGTGGAGGTCGACACCCTCTCTCAGCTCGAACAGGCCCTCTCCGTGGGCGCCGATGCCGTGCTCCTCGACAATATGAGCCCGGAGACCCTGCGCGAGGCGGTCCGGATGATCGACGGCCGCGCCATCGCCGAGGCTTCGGGGCGCATCAACCTGGAGACGGTCGGCCCGGTCGCCGCCTCGGGCGTGGACCTGATCTCGGTCGGCTGGATCACCCACAGCGCGCCGATCATCGATCTCGGCCTCGACGCCGCCTGACGCGTCGCGCGGGAAGGCGCGCAGGCTCCGGCCTTGGAGACGGGTAAAACAAACGTTCCCGTGAGGGCTGCGCAGAAGGCTGGAATCCTTCAAGTTACGGCGGCGCTGCCACAGTGTTGCCACACGGTCACGAAGTCGGGCGAACCTGCTTCGCAGCGCGGAATAAGCTTGGCTTTACGGCGGCGGAGTTTACCTCTTGGCGAGAACTGCCACGGCATCGTGCGCTGGTTTTCCACCCAGTATCCACAGCCCGCCCGCCTCAGAGGCTTCGATGCGCCGTCTTGTCATCGCCCTTTCCGGGATCGCCTGCGCCGCGGCGCTGGCGGCTCCCGCCCATGCCTACGAGATCGATCCGCTCACCCGGCAGCCTCTCACCGAGGTGCTGACGGTTCGCGTGCGTCCGCAGGCCACCGAGCCCACGGCGAATGCGGCGCTGCCGGCCGATCCGCTGCAGCAGACCGCGCCGGCCGCCGCGGCCGTGCCGCAGGCGACGGCGATCGCCCGCGAGACCATCCCCTATAGCGGTCCCTACGGCGCGGGCACGATCGTGGTCTCCACCGCCGAGCGTCGCCTCTACCTCGTCAACGGCGACGGCACCGCCGTGCGCTACGGCGTCGGCGTCGGTCGTCCGGGCTTCACCTGGGGCGGCACGCAGACCATCACCATGAAGCGCGAGTGGCCGGATTGGCGCCCGCCGGCGGAGATGCTGCGCCGCCGCCCGGACCTGCCCCGCTACATGAAGGGCGGCATCGAGAACCCGCTCGGCGCCCGCGCCATGTATCTCGGCGGCACCATGTACCGCATCCACGGCTCCAACGAGCCGGAGACGATCGGCACCGCCGTCTCCTCGGGCTGCATCCGCATGACCAACGAGGACGTGAGCGACCTCTACACCCGCGTGAAGGTCGGCACCCGGGTGATCGTGCAGCGCTGACGCTGCCGAGCGCCGCGACATGAGCAGGGCCGGTGCAGCGCACCGGCCCTTTGTCGTTGGAGCCTGCTTCTCAGTGGCAGCCGCAGCTTCCGCTGCCGCACCCGCCGCCGCCGTGAGAATGGCCGCCCTTCACCGGGGCGCTCGCGGCGCGATCCCGATCGAGGCCCAGGGCTTCGAGCTCGCGCAGGTAATCCGCCCAGCGATTCCGGTACTCGCGGCCGAGATCGTACAGATACTCCCAGCCATAGATGCCGGTGTCGTGCATGTCGTCGAAGGCGAGTTTCACGGCGTAGTTGCCGATGGGCTCGACCGCGAGAATCGCCACGTCGCGCTTGCCCCCGATCACCCGGCGCTCGGCGGGGGAATGGCCCTGCACCTCCGCCGAGGGGCTCGACACGCGCAGATACTCCGCCGGCAGATCGAAGCGGCCCCCGTCCTCGAAGGCGACGCGCAGGATGCGCTTGTCCCCTAGCAGGCGGATCTCGGTCGGCCAGCGCTCGCTCATCGTCACACCTTAGAATCGGGGGGCTTGTGCATCGCGTGGGTACAACCCTGCGGGGAGCGATGATCGGATCCCCGCGCCCTGCGCTTGCCCTGAAATACCAGAGTCCTCATATGGGGGGTGATGTTGGATCTGTCAGCCGACAAACCCCTTCCTTCGGTATCCGCAGAGCGTGACGAGCAGCCCATGTGGGGTCCCCGCAACGACGGTCCCGCTGCACCGGCCACGCGCCCGGCGCCGCTGATCGACCCGTTCCAGCGCGCCATCACCTATCTGCGCATCTCGGTGACGGACCGCTGCGATTTCCGCTGCGCCTATTGCATGGCCGAGGACATGCAGTTCCTGCCCAAGCGGGACCTGCTGACGCTGGAAGAGCTCGACCGGCTCTGCGGCGTCTTCATCGACCGCGGCGTGCGCAAGCTGCGCATCACCGGCGGCGAGCCGCTGGTGCGGCGGGACATCATGCATCTGTTCCGGCGCCTCTCGCGGCACCTGACGAGCGGGGCCCTCGACGAGCTGACCCTCACCACCAACGGCTCGCAGCTCGCCCGCTTCGCCCCCGAGCTCGCCGAACTCGGCGTGCGGCGGGTCAACGTGTCGCTGGACACCCTCGACGCGGACAAGTTCCGGGCGATCACCCGGCGCGGCGACCTATCCACGGTGCTCGCCGGCATCGAGGCGGCGCGCCGGGCCGGCATCAAGGTGAAGATCAATGCCGTGGCCCTGAAGGGCGTCAACGAGCACGAGATCGCGGACATGATCGCCTGGGCGCACGGCCTCGACATGGACATGACCCTGATCGAGGTGATGCCGCTCGGCGAGATCGAGGGCGACCGCACGGACCAGTTCCTGCCGCTCTCCGTGGCCCGCGAGCGCCTCGCGAGCCGCTACACCCTGACGCCGCTGCCCGACCGCACCGGCGGCCCCGCCCGCTACGTGCGCGTGGAGGAGACCGGCGGCCGGCTCGGCTTCATCACGCCGCTGACCCACAATTTCTGCGAGAGCTGCAACCGGGTGCGCCTGACCTGCACCGGCAAGCTCTACATGTGCCTCGGCCAGGAGGACGCCGCCGACCTGCGCGCGGCCCTGCGCGCCTCCCCCGACGACGCTCTCGTGACCCAGGCGGTGATCGATGCGATCGCCCGCAAGCCCAAGGGGCACGACTTCGTCATCGAGCGGGCCCGCCCCGCCGCCGTGCCCCGCCACATGAGCGTCACCGGCGGCTGAGAGCCGGGGCGGTCGGGCCTAATCGCTCGCCAGGCGGCGGGCGACGCGCTGATGCTGCCGGGCGATGTCGCGCACATAGGCGATCGCGCCGAGCTGCATCCGGAGCAGCGCCTCGGGATCCTCCTCCGCGTCCCGCCGGACGCAAACGTAGAACTCGAACGAGCCCGGCTCCGTGGCGGAGAACTGGCTCACGACGAACGGGAAGAGTCCGAGCCGGCTCGCGCCCTCGATCAGATCGAGGAACGAGAACGGCGTGAACACCCAGCAATGGCAGGTGACGTAGCGGCCCTCCGCCGAAAAGGTCTCCCGGGCATGTTTGTGCGCCAGCGCTAGGGCATGGCCGCCGCTCAAGGGCGGCAGCGCGGCCGGATCGGTGTCCTCCCGCCAGACGCGGGTCGGATCGAGGGCGACCGTGCCGTAGGTGTGGTCGAAGATCTGCCTGGGGCTCGGCCGGTCGAGATCGAGCAGCAGCGCCTCGACGCCCTCGCCGAGGGTGCTCGGATGCCGCTTCAGATCGAACATGAAGCGCCGGTCCGGCAGCGAGAGATTGAGGACCCCGCCCGGCCGCAGGACCTCGTAGATGCCGCGGAACCAGCCGAGCAGGTTGGGAACGTATTGCGCGACCTGCGCGGCGATGGCGAAATCGTAGCCGCTGCGGCCGACGACGGCCTGGAGCGAGCCGCTGCCCGTCCAGGCGTAATCCACGGCCACCGCCCCCGGCCGGTCGCTGCACGCGTCCTTGGCGTAGTCCACGTACTCGACGGTGATGCCGTCGGGCAGGGCGACCGGATTCTCCGCCGCTCCGAATTCCAGGCCCGTGGCCACCGGAAGGACGACGTCGTGGGTCAGGCGAGCGAGACGCCGGTCCTTCGCGCGCTGCGCCAGGAACTCGTCGAGCGACAGGGAACGGCTCATGGATCTCCCCCGGCCTCCCGCCGGGAGGCCATGTTTCCTCACGCGCGAACGCTTTCGCGCCTCACGGGGATATGCGGCGGATCGAGGATCCGCGCGGCATGGGGGAGCGGGAGCGATGAGCCTTCGGCTTTCGCCTCATAGCGTCCGCAGGATCGGACGGCCAGAGCCGGGAAGGCGCTCTGGAGCGGGTGATGGGAATCGAACCCACGTATTCAGCTTGGAAGGCTGCTGCTCTACCATTGAGCTACACCCGCGCGAGGGGCCGGATATCACGGGCCAGGCGGTTTGAGAAGGCGATGTGCGCGTCTCATTCCGCCGCCTGGAGTGACGACGGTGCGAGGGCCGCCAGCGCCGCCGGCTTCGGGCCCCCGGTCGCCCAGTCGAGCAACTCGACGGTGTGCAGGATCGGGATGGCGGTGCCCTTCCCGATCTGCGTGGCGCAGCCGATATTGCCCGTCGCGATCACGTCGGGGCGCATCCGCTCGATATTGGCGACCTTGCGGGCCCGCAGGCGCCCGGCGATCTCCGGCTGGAGGATGTTGTAGGTCCCGGCCGAGCCGCAGCAGATATGGCCCTCCGGCACGTCCTTCACGGTGAAGCCCGCCGCCTTGAGCAGCGCCTTCGGCTCGGTGCGGATGCCCTGGCCGTGCTGCATCGAGCAGGCGGAATGGTAGGCGACGGTGAGATCCGCCTCGACCACGGCGGGCATCAGGCCGAGAGTGGCGACATATTCCGTCACGTCCTTGGCCAGGGTCGAGACCCGCCGGGCCTTCTCGGCATAGGCCGGATCGTCCCGGAACATGAAGCCGTAATCCTTGATGGTCGTGCCGCAGCCCGAGGCGGTGACGAGGATGGCGTCGAGCCCGTTGGCATCGGCCTCCGCGATCCAGGCGTCGATCGTGCGCTTGGCATGGGCGTGGGCGGACTCCTCCTTGCCCATGTGGTGGGTGAGGGCGCCGCAGCAGCCCTCGCCCTTGGGCTGCACCACCTCGACCCCGTGGCGGGTGAGGAGCCGGATCGCCGCCTCGTTGAAGTCCGGCCGCAGCACGCTCTGGGCACAGCCCCGCAGCAGCGCCACGCGGCCGCGCCGGTTCCCGGCGGTTGCAGCCGGAAAGACGCCCGGCCGGTCGGTCGGGTTGCGGCCCGGCAGGGCGGCGGGGGCGAGGTCGAGCATGGCCGAGAGCCGGTTGCCGACCCGCGGGAGCTTGGCGAGGAGTGGCCGGAAGGGAGCGCCGATCCGGGCACCGCGCAGCGCCAGCCGGAAGCGGTTCGGATAGGGCAGGACGAAGGCCAGCACGCTGCGCATCAGCCGGTCGCTGAGGGGGCGCCGATAGGTCTTCTCGATATGCGTGCGGGCATGGTCGACGAGATGCATGTAATGCACCCCCGAGGGGCAGGTCGTCATGCAGGACAGGCAGGAGAGACAGCGGTCGACATGCTTCACCACCTCGGCGCTCGCCGCCTTGCCGCCCTCGAGCATGTCCTTGATCAGGTAGATGCGGCCGCGGGGGGAATCGAGCTCGTCGCCGAGCAGCAGGTAGGTGGGGCAGGTCGCGGTGCAGAAGCCGCAATGCACGCAGGTCCGCAGGATCTTTTCCGAAGCCGCCATGGCCGGATCGGCGAGCTGGGCGGGATTGAAATTGGTTTGCACGCTTGTCTCGTCGCGTTTCTGGGGCGTGGCGTCGCCGGTACCGCCTCTTTTAGACCGGTTTCAAGGAAATGCAGCGCGCCCGCGGGCTGCGACATCGTCTCCCCCCGCCATCTCCGGTGCACCGCGCCCGCCGCGCCGATATGGGCCCAGGATTTGGGCACCCATCTGGCGGATATCTGCGCGTCCGAGTTGAAATTTGTGCAGAATTTCTCGTACTTCTGTTGAAATCGGACGAGTTCCGAAATCTTTTTTCAACAGAGCCGATGCATAGAATGGGCGCTTCTTGAAGAGAGACGAAGAGTTTGCCGCTCGTGCGTGCCGTTTCCACGGAGGCCTCGGGTCGTCAGGGGGCCCGCGGGGCGGAGATCATGAGCAGGATCAGGTGGCTCAGGACCGGCAAGGCACGGGTAGCCAAGCCTGCCCCGCCGCGGACGATCACCCGGGATCTGACCTCCGTCCTCGCCCTGCTCAACGGGGTCTCCCGCAACTGCGCCCAGGCGCCGAGCCTCGCGGAGGCGACCCGGGCATCCCTGGAGGCGGTCGCGCGCTTCACGGGTTGGCCGATCGCCCACGCCTATCGGCGGCAGCCCAACGGCGACGAGCGGATGACCTCGATGGGTGTCTGGTTCCTGGCGGCGGGCCAGGGCAGCCAGGCGGCGGAATCTTTCGTCGCGGCCTCGGAACGAGCCGTCTTCGCCCCCGGCGAGGGCATGATCGGCCGTGTGGCCGCCGACGGCAAACCCGTCTCCTGCGAGGATGTGACCGTGCTGCCGGGTTTCCTCCGCGCCGCGACGGCCAAGGCCAACGGGGTGCGAGGCTGCTTCGCCTTCCCCGTCATCGTCGAGGGCCGAGTCGAGATCGTCCTCGAATTCTTCTCCCACGAGCCCGCCCGACTCGATGACGAGCTTCTGGAACTGATGGCCTATGTCGCGGAGCGGCTGGCCATCACCCTGGTGGAGCATGATCAGCGGGCGCGGTCCGAGGGGCTGATGCAGGCCCTGGGGAGCATCGCTGCCCGGCTCGCCGAGACGACGGCGAGCGTCGAGATCGGATCCCGGACGGTGCTGAGCGTGGCGCAGAACGTCGATGCGCGCCGTGCCGATGTCGACCGGGCCAGCACCGAGGCCTCGCAGGAGATCGAGGGCACCACGGCGCTCATGCAGCAGCTCGTCACGCTGTCCCACGAGGCGCGGGGCCACGCGGAGAGGATCGACGCCATCTCGAGCACGACGGTGGCCGCGCTCGCCGAAGCCGTGACGACCTTCACGGATCTGCAGGGAAAAATCCGGGATGTCGGCCATATCGGCGATCTGATCGGCGTGATCGCCGGCCAGACGAACCTGCTGGCGCTCAATGCGACCATCGAGGCCGCGCGAGCCGGCGAGGCCGGGCGGGGCTTCTCGGTCGTCGCCGCCGAGGTCAAGGACTTGTCCGCCCAGGTCACCCAGGCGACCGCCGAGATCGCCGATCAGGTCGGCCGCCTGGGGCGTGCCGCGGCGGAGGCGACGGCCTCCCTGAACCGCGTGAGAGGCGAGATCGAGACCGTTCAGGGGGCTTCCTCCGATATCGGCCGCATCAGCGGCGCCTACGAGGAGGTCTCGTCGGGCGTGGCGGAGCGCGTCTCCCGCGCCAGGAGGACGATCGCCGAGGCCGTGAGCCAGCTCGACGCCCTGCAGGCGACGACGACGGAAGCGGTGGCCTCGTCCCATTCCCTGGGAGACAGCTCGGCGTTGCTTCGCGCGCAGAGCGAGGAGCTGGAGACGGCGATGCGGGCGCTGTCCGCGCCGTCAGCCTAGCGCGGCGGGGCCTACGCAGAGGCCGGGGTCCAGCCCGCCGGTCTGCCGGCAGAGGGATCCTCAGATCCCGGCATACATCCGGCCCGGGTTGAAGATGCCCGCCGGATCGTGCGCGGCCTTGATGCCGGCGGTCAGGCGCATCAGCGGCTCGGGCTGCGGCTCGAACACCGGTACGGCGGCGCGAATTGCGTCCGGGGCGCGGATCAGCGTGGCGTGGCCGCCCTGCGCCTTCACGGCGGCCCGCACGATCTCGGCCCCGGCATCGCCCGCGGCATCGGTGGCGAGCCAGATCAGCCCGCCGCCCCAATCGTAGAACCAGCGGGCCGCCCGCCGCGCGGCGATGGCCGCCGTCACGGCTGGTCCCCGCGTCGGCGCGGTGGAGATGCGCCAGACCGCCGCGTCGCGCGGCTCGGCGAGCGGCGCCACGTCGCGGATGCCCTGCCAGAGGGCCGCGCCTGCCTCGCCTTCCAGCGTATCGGCCGTGCCGTAGCGCTTGAGTAAGCGGCGCAGCTCGCCGAGGCGGTAGTCGATCGAGGTCGAGAAGCCTTCCAAGCGCAGGCAGGTCCGGGCCTCCCCGGCGCCGATTCCGGCCGGGAGATGGGCGGCGCCGGTGAGCTCGAAGGGCGAACCCAGGGCGGTGGCCAGGGCCTCGACCGCGCGGGCGTCGTCGAGGCCGGAGAAGACCAGGGTGGCCACCCGCTCCTGTACGGGCAGCACCTTGAAGGTCACCTCGGTGAGAAGACCGAGGGTGCCCCAGGCGCCGGCCATGAGCTTCACGAGATCGAGGCCGGTGACGTTCTTCATCACCCGGCCGCCGGACTTGATCGCCTCCCCACGCCCGTTGACGAAGCGCACGCCGATCAGGCTGTCGCGGGCGGCGCCGGCATTGATGCGGCGGGGGCCGGAATTGTTGACGGCGGCCACCGCGCCGAAGCTCGGCACGCCCGTGCTCGCCAGCAGCACCCGATGATCCATGGGCTCGAAGGGCAGCATCTGGCCGCGTTCGGCGAGGAGGCTCTGGATCTCGGCGAGCGGCGTGCCCGCCCGGGCCGAGACGACCAGCTCCGCCGGCTCGTAGAGGGTCACGCCGGTCAGGCCGGCCGCCGACAGGGTCGCCTCGTCCTGGGCCGGCCGGCCGATGGCGGCCTTGGTACCGCCGCCGACGAGGCGGAGCCGCTCCGCCCGGCCCGCCGCCTCCGCCACCAGGGCAGCCGCCTCCTGTTCGCTCGCCGGCGCGTAGCTCGTCATCGTTTCCGCCCTGGATGCCGTTGCGGCATCATCCTTGTTCTCGATCACCGGACCGGCCCGGAGACCGGTCCGCGGTTCCCGCGATCGCAACCGCGAGTTCAGAGCGTTTCAAAACCATTTTGCTTTGGCGGCGCAAGCGTCGCCGGGGAGAGGCGGCGATAAAGTGTCGCCGGGGCCGGGAGGCACCCGGCGACGGCCCTCAATTGCCGGCCATCACCAGCGCCCAGAAGCGCTTGTAGCGGGTGCCGGGCGCATCCACCCGGGCGATGCCGACCCGGCGCAGCTGTGGGATCAGCATGTTGCGGTTGTGCTCCGGCGAAGCCTTCCAGCGGGCGAAGACTTGGTCGAAGGTCTCCGAACCCGCGCTCAGATTCTCCGCGGCGTAGCTGCGGCCGAGGCCGATGCCGGCCATGCGGCTCTCGAAGCGATCGTGGCTGAGGCGCCCCGCCCGGGCATTGGCACCGGCCTGGAACGAGGCGGCCCGGATCAAGCTGGAATCGATCACCACGGGACCGAGCCCGTACTGCGCCCGGTAGCGGGAGATCGCCGCTGCGGCCGCGCCCTCGTCGAGGATAACGGGGCTCACCGGCAGGTCGGCTTCGAGCACCGAGGAGCCCATGCCGCAGCCGGAGAGGACAGCCGCCAGGAGCAGCGTCGCCGCCGCGAGCAGGGCGGGACGGACGGAAGAGGGGCGCGACATGGGCCGGAGGCTGAGCCAGAGGTGAGATCCGACTCCCGCATTCCGGGCGCTTGAGGCGAAAGCGAGGCGATGACGGGCACCCTCGGCGGCCGCGCCCGTGCGAGAAGGTGCCCTGTGGCCCCCCGGTCACGCCGCCTTCGGGTCAGATGCGCGTCCCGTCCTCCTTCGGTGGGGCGCCGCAGCGCCAGCGGGTGATGCGATAGCGCGGGTGCTCTCCGACCCAGCGGGCGAGTTGGGGTTGGGCCACGTGCAGGCAGGCGCGCGCATCGGGGACGTCGAGGGGGAGGCGCCGCGACTCGCAGGTATCCGGCGCATTCGCGGCACAGGCCGTGAAATAGAGAAAGAAGAAGCCCGCCATCCCGCCTCCATCCTTCTCCCGTTCCCGATCGCGCGGCATCGCAGGAATCGGGCCGGCGGCGCAGGAGCGCTGCCGGCCCGGCCGTGTCAGGGTCTCTCTCGGTGCTACCGCCCGCCGAGGGAGGGGCCGCCCGCGGCGCCCCCGGTGCCGGGCGGACCGCTGGTCGGGGTGCCACCGATATTGGTGCCCGGCGTCGAGCCGATTGCCGGCGCGCCGGCCGGCGCGGCTCCGGGGTCGACCGAGCCCGTGGTCGATCCGGCGGAATTCAGGGGTTGCGGTCCCGCGCCGCCGGCACGGCTGGGATTGCTGAGGTTGCTGCCCGTGGGGCCGCCGGTGGTGCTGGTCTGGGCAATGGCGCCGCCCGAGACGAGCAGCGCGAGGCTGGTCAGGCCGGCGAGAATCGGAATTCGCATGCGACAGGGTCCATCTGGAGACGATGGAGGTCCAACACCGCGCGCGCCGGGGAGGTTCACAGAGCCGAAGGCGCGATCTGACGCGCCGCAACAAGCGTGGCCGTATGGTGCTGGGGAATGCGTGGTATGCGTGGCGCGGGCGACGGGGCTCGAACCCGCGACCTCCGGCGTGACAGGCCGGCACTCTAACCAACTGAGCTACGCCCGCGTGGCGTATGTCCCCTGCAATGTCCCGCCGGATGGTTCCGTATGGTACAGTAGCGTCGCGGCGAGTCGGGCTCGCGGCATCGACGATGGATTGTACAAGGAACGTGGCGCGGGCGACGGGGCTCGAACCCGCGACCTCCGGCGTGACAGGCCGGCACTCTAACCAACTGAGCTACGCCCGCGTGGCGTGACGCCTTCTGGGCGACGGCCGGCGGTGTATGAGCGCCGCCCCGACCTGTCAAGGCGTTTCCGAGTCGAGTCGCCGCACGGGCGACGGCGAGGCTTCATCCCGGCCCCCGGCCGCCCGAATTCGCCGATCCGGCGCCGCGCGGTCCGCGACGGCTCGGCAGTGACAAGAAGCCATTTGTGCGACGCGCAATGCCCTTGTTTCACCCGGACCGCTCGTCTAAGCCTCCCGCCAACGCAGCCTGGCATTGGATAAATTCCAACTCCACCGGACAACCGGGCCAGAGCACAGGGAGCCGAAGAGGTGTCGCGATGACAGGCCTGCTGGCGGATTACCTTCCCCTGATCGTCTTCATCGGCGTCTCGCTGTTCATCGCCGTTGCGCTCCTCGTCGCCCCCTTCCTGGTGGCCTACAACAGTCCCGATCCGGAGAAGTTGTCGGCCTACGAATGCGGCTTCAACGCGTTCGATGACGCGCGCATGAAATTCGACGTGCGATTCTACCTCGTCGCGATCCTGTTCATCATCTTCGACCTCGAAGTGGCCTTCCTGTTCCCCTGGGCCATCACCTTCGGGGAGCTCGGCTGGTTCGGTTTCTGGTCGATGATGGTCTTCCTCGGCGTGCTCACCGTCGGCTTCGTCTACGAGTGGCGAAAAGGCGCTCTCGAATGGGACTGACGGTCGTGTTATCCGCCATAATTCATTATTCACCGAGGCTCGGATGGCTCTGAACACCGCGCTTTCCCGGACGCCCGAGGTCGCCCCCAAGCCGAAGGGCATCCTCGATCCCGCCACCGGTCTTCCGGTCGGGGCGAACGATCCGACCTTCCTGTCGATCAACAGCGAGCTCGCCGACCGCGGCTTCCTGCTGACGACGACGGACGATCTCATCAACTGGGCCCGCACCGGCTCGCTGATGTGGATGACCTTCGGTCTCGCCTGCTGCGCCGTCGAGATGATGCAGATGTCGATGCCCCGCTACGATTGCGAGCGCTTCGGCTTCGCCCCCCGCGGCTCGCCCCGCCAGTCGGACGTGATGATCGTGGCCGGGACGCTGACCAACAAGATGGCCCCGGCCCTCCGCAAGGTCTACGACCAGATGCCGGAGCCGCGCTACGTCATCTCCATGGGCTCCTGCGCCAATGGCGGCGGCTACTACCACTACTCCTATTCGGTGGTGCGCGGCTGCGACCGGGTCGTCCCGGTGGACATCTACGTGCCCGGCTGCCCGCCGACCGCGGAGGCGCTGCTCTACGGCGTGCTCCTGCTCCAGCGGAAGATCCGCCGCACCGGCACGATCGAGCGGTGAGCGCATGACCGACGCCATCACCACCAACGGCATCACCCTGCGCTCCACCATCGCGGTGCCGCAGGGCGACGAAGCCCTCAAGGCGCTCGGCGAGCGCATCGCCGGCGCCCTCGGCCCGGCCGTGACCGAGTGGAAGGTCGCCTATGGCGAGCTGACCCTGGGCATCCAAGGCTCCGACATCGTCTACGCGCTCACCTATCTGCGCGACGACCCGGCCTGCGCCTTCCGCAGCTTCATCGACATCTGCGGGGTCGATTATCCCGAGCGCGAGCGGCGCTTCGACGTCGTCTATCACCTGCTCTCCCTGCGCCATAACCTGCGCATCCGGGTGAAGGTGCAGACGGACGAGAACACCCCGGTCCCCTCCGTGATCTCGGTCTTTCCCGCCGCCAACTGGTTCGAGCGCGAGACCTACGACCTCTACGGGATCCTGTTCTCGGGCCATCCGGATCTGCGCCGGATGCTCACCGATTACGGGTTCGAGGGGCACCCGCTCCGCAAGGACTTCCCGCTCACCGGCTTCGTCGAGGTTCGCTACGACCAGGACGCGGCGCGCGTCGTCTACGAGCCGGTGAAGCTCACCCAGGAATTCCGGAACTTCGACTTCCTCTCCCCGTGGGAAGGCACGGATTACGTGCTTCCGGGGGACGAGAAGAAGTCGAGCTGAAGGCTGCGGGCATGTCCGAACACAACATCCGCAACTTCTCGATCAATTTCGGGCCGCAGCACCCGGCGGCGCATGGCGTGCTCCGTCTCGTTCTGGAGCTCGACGGCGAGGTGGTGGAGCGGGTCGACCCGCATATCGGGCTGCTCCATCGCGGCACCGAGAAGCTGATCGAGCACAAGACCTATCTGCAGGCCACGCCGTATTTCGATCGGCTCGACTATGTCGCGCCGATGAACCAGGAGCATGCCTTCTGCCTCGCGGTCGAGCGGCTTGCCGGCATCCCGGTGCCGCGGCGGGCGCAGCTGATCCGCACGCTGTTCTGCGAGATCGGGCGGCTCCTGTCCCACCTCCTCAACGTGACGACGCAGGCGATGGATGTCGGCGCGCTCACGCCGCCCCTCTGGGGCTTCGAGGAGCGCGAGAAGCTGATGATCTTCTACGAGCGGGCCTCCGGCGCCCGCCTCCACGCCAATTACTTCCGCCCCGGCGGCGTCCACCAGGACCTGCCGCCCGCGCTGATCGACGACATCGAGGCCTTCTGCGACCCCTTCCTGAAGGTGGTGGACGACCTCGACGACCTCGTCATGGCCAACCGCATCTTCAAGCAGCGCAACGTCGATATCGGCATCGTCACGCAGGACGAGGCCCTCGCCTGGGGCTTCTCGGGCGTGATGGTGCGCGGCTCCGGCATCCCGTGGGACCTGCGCAAGGCGCAGCCCTACGAGGCCTACGAGGAGATGGAGTTCGACGTCCCCGTCGGAAAGAACGGCGACACCTACGATCGCCAGGTGATCCGGATGGAAGAGATGCGCCAGTCCGTGCGCATCATGAAGCAATGCGTGGCCAAGCTGCGCGAGCCCGCCGGCCAGGGGCCGATCGCCTCGACGGACGGAAAGTTCGCACCGCCGCCGCGCCGGGAGATGAAGCGCTCGATGGAAGCGCTCATCCACCACTTCAAGCTCTACACCGAGGGCTTCCACGTGCCCGCCGGCGATGTCTACGCCGCGGTCGAGGCCCCCAAGGGCGAGTTCGGCGTCTACCTGGTCTCGGACGGCACCAACAAACCCTATCGCTGCAAGATCCGCGCGCCCGGCTTCGCCCATCTACAGGCGATGGACTGGATGTGCCGCGGCCACCTGCTCGCCGACGTGTCCTGCGTGCTCGGCACGCTCGACATCGTGTTCGGCGAAGTGGACCGCTGAGGAGACGAGTCGGACGTCATGGCGAACCGCAGACTTGCACCTGCCGCCGAGCAGCCGACCAGCTTCGCGTTCACGCCCGAGAACGCCGAGTGGGCCCGCGGCCAGATCGAGAAATATCCCGAGGGGCGTCAGGCCTCGGCGGTGATCTCCCTCCTGTGGAAGGCGCAGGAGCAGAATGGCGGCTGGCTGCCGCAGAAGGCGATCGAGGCGGTCGCCGACCAGCTCGGCATGCCGCATATCCGCGTGCTGGAGGTGGCGACCTTCTACACGATGTTCGCCCTCGAGCCGGTCGGCCGGTTCTGGATCCAGCTCTGCGGCACCGTCCCCTGCGACGTTTGCGGCGCGAAGGGGCTGAAGAAGGCGCTGCACGAGCGGCTGGGCCCCCCCGGCCATGTCTCCGCCGACGGCAATTTCTCCTGGATCGAGGTCGAGTGCCTCGGCGCCTGCTGTAACGCGCCGATGGTGCAGATCAACCAAGACTACTACGAGGACCTGACGCCGGAGAGCCTGAACGCGCTCCTCGACGACCTCGCCGCGGGCCGCCCCGTCAAGATCGGCCCGCAGAACGGCCGCAAGGCGTCCGAGCCGATGGGCGCCGTCAACACGCTGACCGATCCGGGTCTGTTCGACGGCTCCCGGATCGGCGCCTGGCGCAAGCGCTTCGAGGAGGCCGACAAGGCCAAGGAGACCTCCGACGAGGCGGCCTCCACCGAGCAGCGCGCGGCCACCGAGGCCAAGCCCGCGCATCCCTCGGCCGGACGGCCGACCGAGCAGGGCAAGGTCGACGCCCCGGCTCAGCGCGCCGCCTCCGGCGAGACGCCGGTGAAGCCCTCGGACGAGGCGGATGCCGCCGAGCCCAAGACCTCGCAGGCCCATGCCGCTCCGGCGGGCGAAGCTCCGAAGGCGGAGATCGCCGAGGAGGAGCGCGCGGTCGCCGAGGACAAGGTGCTGCGCACCGAGCCGCCGGCCCAGCCCGTCGCCAGCGGCGCGGACAACGCCGTGCCCGAGTTCGAGAACCCGGAGGCCCGTGCCGACGCCGCCGGCACCCGCCCGCAGGGCCTCACCGCCGCCCGGGACGACCGGCCGGACGACCTGACCAAGATCAAGGGGATCGGCCCGGTGAACCAGCGCCGGCTCAACGATCTCGGCATCTGGCATTATGATCAGGTCGCCGCCTGGTCCCCGCAGGAGGTCGCCTGGGTCGGCGCCTATCTGGCGTTCCCGGGGCGGATCGACCGCGAGGATTGGGTCGGCCAGGCCCGCGGCCTCGCCGGCACCAGGGGTTGAGGAGGACGGCATGCTCTCCGATCAGGATCGCATCTTCACCAACCTCTACGGCCTGCATTCGCCGGATCTCGACGCCGCGAAGAAGCGCGGCGCCTGGGACGGCACCAAGTTCCTGCTCGACATGGGCCGGGACTGGATCATCGACGAGATGAAGGCTTCGGGCCTGCGCGGCCGCGGCGGCGCTGGCTTCCCCACGGGCCTGAAATGGTCCTTCATGCCCAAGAAGTCCGACGGGCGCCCGCATTACCTCGTCGTCAATGCCGACGAGTCGGAGCCGGGCACCTGCAAGGACCGGGAGATCATGCGGCACGACCCGCATCTCCTGATCGAGGGTTGCATGCTGGCCTGCTTCGCCATGGGCGCGCATGCCTGCTACATCTACATCCGCGGCGAGTACGTGGCGGAAAAATTCGCTCTGCAGCGGGCGGTGGACGAGGCCTATGCGGCCCGGCTCGTCGGCCAGTCCAACGTCCACGACTATCCCTTCGACATCTACGTCCATCACGGCGCCGGCGCCTATATCTGCGGCGAGGAGACGGCGCTCATCGAGAGCCTCGAGGGCAAGAAGGGGATGCCGCGGCTGAAGCCGCCGTTCCCGGCCAATATGGGCCTCTACGGCTGCCCCACGACGGTGAACAACGTCGAGTCGATCGCGGTGGCCGGCACCATCCTGCGCCGGGGCGGCGCCTGGTTCGCGGGCCTCGGCGGCAAGAACAACACCGGCACGAAGCTGTTCTGCGTGTCGGGCCACGTCAACAAGCCCTGCAACGTCGAGGAAGAGCTCGGCATCACCTTTCGCGAGCTGATCGACAAGCATTGCGGCGGCATGCGCGGCGGCTGGGACAACCTGCTCTGCTCGATCCCCGGCGGCTCCTCGGTGCCGCTGGTGCCGGCCGAGCAGATCATCGACGCCAAGATGGATTTCGACACCCTGCGCAATCTCGGCTCGGGCCTGGGCACCGCGGCGGTGATCGTCCTCGACAAGTCGACCGACATCGTCTCGGCGATCGCGCGCATCTCGTACTTCTACAAGCACGAGAGCTGCGGGCAGTGCACCCCCTGCCGCGAGGGCACCGGCTGGATGTGGCGCGTGCTCACCCGCATGGCCGAGGGCCGTGCCCAGAAGCGCGAGATCGACATGCTGCTCGAGGTCACCAAGCAGGTCGAGGGTCACACGATCTGCGCCCTCGGCGACGCCGCGGCCTGGCCGATCCAGGGCCTGATCCGGCATTTCCGCCCCGAGATCGAGAAGCGCATCGACCGCTACAGCGCCAACCCGCATTCCGATGCGGTGCCGATGGCGGCGGAGTGATCGCCGTGCCGCAGCTCACCTTCGAGATGACCCGATGACCAAGATCCTCGTCGACGGCACCGAGGTCGATGTCCCGGCCGACTACACCCTGCTCCAGGCCTGCGAGATCGCGGGTGCGGAGATCCCGCGCTTCTGCTTCCACGAGCGGCTGTCCATCGCCGGCAATTGCCGCATGTGCCTGGTGGAGCTGAAGGGCGCCCCGAAGCCCGTGGCCTCCTGCGCCTACGCGGTGAAGGATTGCCGCCCCGGCCCGAACGGCGAGCCGCCCGAGGTGCTGACCCGCTCCGGGCTCACCAAGAAGGCGCGCGAGGGGGTGATGGAGTTCCTGCTCATCAACCACCCGCTCGATTGCCCGATCTGCGACCAGGGCGGCCATTGCGACCTGCAGGACCAGGCGATGGCCTACGGCGTCGACTCGACCCGCTACAAGGAGAACAAGCGGGCGGTCGAGGAGAAGTATATCGGCCCGCTGGTGCGGACGGCGATGAACCGCTGCATCCACTGCACCCGCTGCGTGCGCTTCCTGGCGGAGGTGGCCGGCGTGCCGGATCTCGGCGCCATCGGCCGCGGCGAGGACATGGAGATCACCTCCTATCTCGAGCAGGCCATGGGCTCGGAGCTGCAGGGCAACGTGGCCGATCTCTGCCCCGTGGGCGCCCTCGTGCCCAAGCCCCAGAGCTACAACGTGCGCCCCTGGGAGCTGCACAAGACCGAGTCGATCGACGTGATGGACGCGGTCGGCTCCGCGATCCGGGTGGATGCCCGCGGCCGCGAGGTCATGCAGATCAACCCACGGCTGAACGAGGACATCAACGAGGAGTGGATCTCCGACAAGACGCGCCAGGTCGTGGACGGCCTGCGGCTTCAGCGCCTCGACCGGCCCTTCCTGCGTGAGAACGGCCGCCTGCGCCCCGCCTCCTGGGGCGAGGCCTTCGCGGCCATCGCCGCCAAGGTGAAGGGCACGGATCCGAGCCGCATCGGTGCGCTCGTCGGCGACCTCGCCGGCGTCGAGGAGATCTTCGCGCTCAAGCAGCTCATGACCGCGCTGGGCGTGACGAACCGCGACAGCCGCCAGGCCGGCGAGGCGATCGATCCGGCCTGGGGCCGGGCCGCCTACACCCTGCCCGTGACGATCCCCGGCATCGAGCAGGCGGACGCGATCCTGCTCGTCGGCACCAATCCCCGCCTCGAGGCCTCGCTCCTCAATGTCCGCATCCGCAAGCGCTGGCGGATGGCGCCCCTCGCGGTCGGGCTGATCGGCGAGGACGTGGACCTCACCTATCCCCACACCTATCTCGGCGCCGGCCCCGAGACCCTGGCCGACCTCGCCGCGGGCCAGCACAGCTTCCACGCGGTGCTGGAGAAGGCCGAGCGGCCCCTCGTCATCGTCGGCACCGGCGCGGTCGCCCGGCCCGACGGCGCCGCGGTGCTCGCGGCGGCGGCCGCCTATGCCAAGGCGATCGGCGCGGTCACCCCGGACTGGAACGGCTTCGGCGTGCTGCCGACCGCCGCGGCCCGCGCCGGCGCCCTCGATCTCGGCTTCGTGCCGGGGGAGGGGGGCCTCGACTTCGCCGGCATCTGCGCGGCGGGCGCCCTCGACGTGGTGTTCAACCTCGGCGCCGACGAGCGGGCGATCGAGCCCGGCGCCTTCGTGATCTACCAGGGCACCCACGGCGATCTCGGCGCCATGCGCGCCGACGTGATCCTGCCCGGCGCCACCTACACCGAGAAGAGCGCCACCTTCGTGAACCTGGAGGGCCGGGTGCAGATGACCGGGCGCGCCGGCTTCCCGCCGGGCGATGCCCGCGAGGACTGGGCGATCCTGCGGGCCCTGTCCGAGCGGCTCGGCCACACGCTGCCCTACGATTCCCTCGCCGCCCTGCGCCGGGCGCTCTACGCGGAATATCCGGTCTTCGCCGCGCTCAACGCGGTCCAGGGCGGCGACGTCGCCGCCACCGTCGAGACCCTGAGCGGCCTCGGCGGCAGCCCGGCCCGGGACGGGTTCGTCTCGCCGATCAGCGACTTCTACCTGTCGAACCCGATCGCCCGCGCCTCGCGGGTGCTCGCGGAATGCTCGAACCTCGCCCGCGGGCGGGCGCTCGAAGCGGCCGAGTGAGGAGCTAGACGCCCATGACGCCCCTCGAGATGATCGGCACCGTGCTGCTGGTGGCGCTCAAGAGCCTGGTTCTGCTCTCGGCGCTGCTGGTCTTCATCGCCTATGCCCTGCTCGCCGACCGCAAGATCTGGGCGGCAGTGCAGTTGCGCCGCGGCCCGAACGTGGTCGGCCCCTTCGGCCTGTTCCAGTCCTTCGCGGACCTGATCAAGTTCGTGATCAAGGAGCCGGTGATCCCGGCGGGCGCCAACAAGGCGATCTACCTGCTGGCCCCCCTCGTCTTCGCGACGCTGGCGCTCTCCTCCTGGGCGGTGATCCCGCTCGCGGAGAACTGGGCCATCGCCGACATCAATGTCGGCATCACCTACATCTTCGCGATCTCGTCGCTCGGCGTCTACGGCGTCATCATGGGCGGCTGGGCTTCGAACTCGAAATACGCCTTCCTCGGCGCCCTGCGCTCGGCCGCGCAGATGATCTCCTACGAGGTCTCCCTCGGCTTCGTGATCATCTGCGTGCTGCTCTGCGCCGGCTCGCTCAACCTGTCGCGCATCGTGATGGCGCAGGACACCTCGCTCGGCATCCTCGGCTGGTACTGGCTGTGGCTGTTCCCGATGTTCGTGGTGTTCTTCATCTCGGCGCTGGCCGAGACGAACCGGCCGCCCTTCGACCTGCCGGAGGCGGAATCCGAGCTCGTGGCCGGCTACATGGTCGAGTATTCCTCGACCCCGTACCTGCTGTTCATGCTCGGCGAGTACGTGGCGATCATGACCATGTGCGCGCTCGGCACGGTGCTGTTCCTGGGCGGCTGGCTCTCGCCGATCCCCTTCGCGCCCTTCACCTGGGTGCCCGGCGTGATCTGGTTCGCGCTCAAGGCGAGCTTCCTGTTCTTCATGATCGCCATGGTGAAAGCCATGGTGCCCCGCTACCGCTACGACCAGCTCATGCGGCTCGGCTGGAAGGTGTTCCTTCCCCTCTCGCTGATCTCGGTCGTCGTCGTCGCCTTCGTCCTCAAGCTCACCGGCCTCGCGCCGGGGGCCTGACCGCAACCGCATCGGAGATCGCGCCGTGAAGCTCGATCAGGTCGCACGCAGCCTTCTGCTCAAGGAGTTCGTGTCGGGGTTCGTCCTCGCCATGAAGTATTTCTTCAAGCCCAAGGCCACCATCAACTACCCGTTCGAGATGGGCCATCGCGGCCCCCGCTTCCGCGGGGAGCACGCCCTGCGGCGCTATCCCAACGGCGAGGAACGCTGCATCGCCTGCAAGCTCTGCGAGGCGATCTGCCCGGCCCAGGCCATCACCATCGAGGCGGGGCCGCGCCGCAACGACGGCACGCGGCGCACCACCCGCTACGACATCGACATGGTGAAGTGCATCTATTGCGGCATGTGCCAGGAGGCCTGCCCGGTGGACGCCATCGTCGAGGGGCCGAACTTCGAGTTCTCCGTCGAGACCCGGGAAGAGCTGCTCTACGACAAGCAGAAGCTGCTCGCGAACGGCGACCGCTGGGAGCGCGAGATCGCCCGCAACATCGCGATCGACGCGCCGTATCGCTGACGCTCTGGACCGGGCGGCGCGCCGGTTGTGCGCCGCAGGACCGGGTTTTATAGACGGGCCGCCCGCCGCGGTTCGACCGAGTCTCTCAAGGCAGGAGGAGCCGCCCTCGCAGGGCGGCTACGCTGAAGACCGCATGACCGCAGCCGCCGCCTTCTTCTACCTCTTCGCGGGCGTCGCCCTCGCCTCGGCCTTCATGGTCATCTCGGCGAGGAACCCGGTCACGTCCGTTCTGTTCCTGATCCTCGCCTTCGTGAACGCGGCCGGCCTGTTCGTGCTGATGGGCGCCGAGTTCCTGGCGATGATTCTGGTGGTCGTCTATGTCGGCGCCGTGGCGGTGCTGTTCCTCTTCGTCGTGATGATGCTCGACGTGGATTTTGCCGCGCTTCGCCAGGGCTTCCAGCGCTACCTGCCGATCGGCGCGCTGATCGGCGCGGTCTTCGCCATCGAGCTCATCCTCGTCGTCGGATCCTGGACGATCGATCCCGGCCTCGTGCAAGCGCCCCTCGGCCGCGCCGCCGGCGCCGAGGGCCTGACCAACGCCCAGGAGCTCGGGCGCGTCCTCTATACGGACTACGTCTATTTCTTCCAGATCGCCGGCCTCGTCCTGCTGGTGGCGATGATCGGCGCGATCGTGCTGACGCTGCGGGACCGCCCGGGCGTGAAGCGCCAGAACATCGCCGTCCAGAACGCCCGCACGCAGGGCATGGCCGTGACCAACGTCAAGGTGCCCTCGCGCCAGGGCGTCGAGGTCTGAACGGGCTAGGCAGGAGTCTTCGTCATGATCGGCCTGAGCCACTACCTGACGGTCGCCGCGATCCTGTTCACCCTCGGGGTGCTCGGCATCTTCATCAACCGCAAGAACGTCATCGTGATCCTGATGTCGGTCGAGCTGATCCTGCTCGCCGTGAACATCAACCTCGTGGCCTTCTCGACCCATCTCGGCGACATCACCGGGCAGGTCTTCGCGCTGTTCGTGCTGACTGTCGCCGCCGCCGAGGCCGCCATCGGGCTCGCCATCCTAGTGGTGTTCTTCCGCAACCGCGGCTCCATCGCCGTCGAGGACGTGAGCATGATGAAGGGGTGACCGCGCCGAGCGCCGCCGCCCTTTCCTTCCGCCTTCTGCGAGGCTTCTGCCCGACATGTACCACGCGATCGTCTTCTTCCCCCTGATCGGCGCCCTCGTCGCCGGCCTGTTCGGCCGCGTCATCGGCGCCCGGATCAGCGAGTACGTGACGACGGGCTGCCTGGCCTTCGCCTGCCTGATCGCCTGGGGCGCCTTCTTCCTGGTGACCGGAGAGGGACATGCCGAGCGGGTGCAGGTGGCGCAGTGGTTTTCCGCCGGCGACCTCGTGGTCGACTGGGCCTTCAAGGCCGACACGCTGACCGCGGTGATGCTGATCGTCGTCACCTCGGTCTCGACGCTCGTGCACCTCTATTCCATCGGCTACATGCACGAGGATCCGCACCGGCCGCGCTTCTTCGCCTACCTGTCGCTGTTCACCTTCGCGATGCTGATGCTGGTGACCTCCGACAACCTTGTGCAGATGTTCTTCGGCTGGGAGGGCGTCGGCCTCGCCTCCTACCTGCTGATCGGCTTCTGGTACGAGAAGCCCTCGGCCAATGCCGCGGCGATGAAGGCCTTCATCGTCAACCGCGTCGGCGATTTCGGCTTCTCGCTGGGCATCTTCCTCGTCTTCGTGCTCACCGGCTCGGTCGCCTTCGACGGCATCTTCGCCAAGCTGCCCGAGCTGAAGGACGCGCATTTCCACTTCCTGGGCCATGACTGGCACGCCCTGACGCTCGCCTGCCTACTGCTGTTCATGGGCGCCATGGGCAAGTCGGCGCAGTTCCTGCTGCACACCTGGCTGCCGGACGCGATGGAGGGCCCGACCCCGGTCTCCGCCCTCATCCACGCCGCCACCATGGTGACCGCGGGCGTGTTCATGGTCGCCCGCCTGTCGCCGATCTTCGAGCTGGCGCCGACCGCGCTTTCGGTGGTCACGATCATCGGCGGCATCACCGCCTTCTTCGCGGCGACCGTCGGCCTCGTGCAGAACGACATCAAGCGGGTCATTGCCTACTCGACCTGCTCGCAGCTCGGCTACATGTTCGTGGCGCTGGGCGTCGGCGCCTATGCCGCGGGCGTGTTCCACCTCTTCACCCACGCCTTCTTCAAGGCGCTGCTGTTCCTCGGGGCCGGCTCGGTCATCCACGCGATGCACCACGAGCAGGACATGCGGAACATGGGGGCCCTGCGCCGCTACATCCCCTTCACCACGGCGATGATGACGATCGGCACCCTCGCGCTGATCGGCTTCCCCTTCACCGCGGGCTACTACTCGAAGGACGCGATCATCGAGGCGGCCTACATGTCCGACCGCCCGGGCCACGTGCTCGCCTTCCTGGCGACGGTGGTGGCGGCCTTCATGACCTCCTTCTATTCCTGGCGCCTGTTCTTCCTGACCTTCGAGGGCCCGGCCCGCTGGGCGGCGCAGGGCGCCCACGGCCACGATGCCCACGCTCATGGCGCCCATGCCCATGGCGCTTCGGCCCATGAGGCGGACGGAGCCCCCGGCCACCACGAGGGCGTCGCCCACGACGATCACGGCCACGACGTGGAGCCCGCCTCGCACAGCGCGATCGAGCATCACGACCACGTCCACACGCCGCACGAGAGCCCGCTGGTGATGACGATCCCGCTGGCGATCCTGGCGGTCGGCGCGCTGCTCTCGGGCCTCGTGTTCAAGGAGCGCTTCATCGGGCACGACATGGAGGCCTTCTGGGGCCATGCCCTGGCGCACGGCCCCGAGAACCACATCATGCACGCGATCCACGAGGCGCCCCGCTGGGTCTCGCTCTCGCCCTTCGTGATGCTGGTGGCCGGCTTCCTGCTCGCCTTCTGGATGTATATCCGCCGGCCGGACATGCCGCACCGGCTCGCCGAGTCCCAGCCGGTCCTGTACCGCTTCCTGCTCAACAAGTGGTACTTCGATGAGATCTACGACCGGATCTTCGTCCGACCGGCCAAGAATTTCGGCCTGTTCCTCTGGAAGGAGGGCGACGGCCGCATCATCGACGGCCTCGGCCCGAACGGCATCGCCGCGCGCGTGGTCGACGTGACCCGCGGCGTGGTCCGGCTCCAGACCGGCTACGTCTATCACTACGCCTTCGTGATGCTGATCGGCGTCGCGGGGCTGATCACCTGGTATCTCGTGACCGGCGCGGCCGGGGGGGCGCACTGATGCTCGGTCTCGGCATCCTCTCGGGCCTGCTGATCGTTCCGCTCGTCGGTGCGGCCTTCATCCTGACCCTCGGCGACGAGACCGAGGGCGTGAAGCGCAACGCCCGCTGGGCGGCGCTGATCACCACGGTGGTCACCTTCCTGCTCTCCTTGGTCGCCTGGGCGCGCTACGACGTGGCGAGCCCGAGCTTCCAGCTCGTCGAGACCCATGGCTGGCTCGCCGAGACGATCAAGTTCAAGCTCGGCATCGACGGCTTCTCGATGCCGCTGATCCTGCTGACCACCTTCCTGATGCCGTTCTGCATCGGCGCCTCGTGGCTCTCGGTCGAGAGCCGCGTGAAGGAGTACTTCGTCGCCTTCCTCGTCCTCGAGACGACGATGATCGGCGTGTTCTGCGCCCTCGACCTGGTGCTGTTCTACCTGTTCTTCGAGGCCGGACTGATCCCGATGTTCCTCATCATCGGCATCTGGGGCGGCAAGCGGCGCATCTACGCGAGCTTCAAGTTCTTCCTCTACACCCTGCTCGGCTCGGTGCTGATGCTGCTCGCCATCATGGCGATGTACTGGGAGGCCGGCACCACCGACATCCCGACGCTGCTCGCGCACCGCTTCCCGGTGGGCATGCAGACTTGGCTCTGGCTCGCCTTCTTCGCCTCCTTCGCGGTGAAGATGCCGATGTGGCCGGTCCATACCTGGCTGCCGGACGCCCACGTCGAGGCGCCCACCGCCGGCTCGGTGATCCTGGCGGGCATCCTCCTGAAGATGGGCGGCTACGGCTTCATCCGGATCTCGCTGCCGATGCTGCCGGATGCGAGCCAGTACTTCGCGCCCCTCGTCTTCGCCCTCTCGGTGATCGCGATCATCTTCACCTCGCTCACCGCGATGATGCAGACCGACATCAAGAAGCTGATCGCCTATTCCTCCGTGGCGCATATGGGCTTCGTGACGCTCGGCCTGTTCACGCTGAACGAGCAGGGCATCCAGGGCGCCCTGTTCCTGATGATCTCCCACGGCATCGTCTCGGGCGCGCTCTTCCTCTGCGTCGGCGTGGTCTACGACCGCATGCACACCCGCGAGATCGCGGCCTATGGCGGCCTGGTGAAGCGGATGCCGCTCTACGCGGCGGCGATGATGGTCTTCACCATGGCCAATGTCGGCCTGCCCGGCACCTCCGGCTTCGTCGGCGAGTTCCTGGCCATGATGGGCGCCTTCCGGACGAACCCGACCGTGGCCTTCTTCTCGGTCTTCGGCATCATCCTCTCGGCGGCCTACGCCCTCTGGCTCTACGCCCGGGTGATCTACGGCAAGCTCGAGAAGCCGAGCCTCCAGGGCATTCTCGATCTGGACACCCGCGAGAAGCTGATCATCGCCCCCCTCGTCGCCCTGACGATCTGGTACGGCGTCCATCCCGCGCCGGTCCTCGACACCTTCGCCCCGTCGACGGACCAGCTGATGCAGAACATGCGCGCCGCGCTCGCCAACACGCAGGCCGCCGAGGCCGAGAAGCTGAAGCTCAAGACGGCGGAGAAGCCCAAGCTGGCCGACGCCGCGTCCGAGGTCGCCGCCCGATGAGCAACATCCATTCCGTGATGCCCTCGATCCTCCCGGTCCTGCCGGAGATCGTGCTCAGCATCGGCGCCCTGCTGCTGGTGCTCTACGGCGCCTGGCGCGGCGAGAAATCCTCGGAAGGGGTCAATCTCGGCGCGCTCGCCTTCCTGATCTTCACCTTCTTCCTGGTGGTGACCCAGCAGGGCAAGGTGACGACGCTGAACGGCGCCTTCATCGCCGACAACTTCGCCCGGGTGATGAAGGCCCTGATCCTGATCGGCTCGGCCGCCACCATCCTGCTCTCGCGCGACTACTTCCAGCGCGAGCGGATCGACCGGTTCGAATATCCGCTGCTGGTCGTGCTCTGCACCATCGGCATGATGGTGATGGCCTCGGCCAACGACCTGATCGCGCTCTATCTCGGCCTGGAGCTGCAGTCGCTCGCCGCCTACGTCATCGCCGCCTTCCACCGCGACGACGTGAAGTCGACGGAAGCCGGGCTGAAGTACTTCGTGCTCGGCGCGCTCTCCTCCGGCATGCTGCTCTACGGCGCCTCGCTGGTCTACGGTTTCACCGGCACCGTCTCCTTCCCGGGCATCGTGACCGCCCTGCACGGCGCCACCAGCTTCGGCATCGTGCTCGGCATCGTGTTCGTGGCGGCCGGCGTCGCCTTCAAGCTCGCCGCCGTGCCGTTCCATATGTGGACGCCGGACGTCTACGAGGGCTCGCCGACCCCGGTGACCGCCTTCTTCGCCTCCGCCCCGAAGATGGCGGCCATGGCGATGACCGTGCGCGTCTTCATCGGCGCCTTCCCGGACGTGACGGCGATCTGGCAGCAGATCATCGTGTTCGTGGCGATCGCCTCGATGGCGCTGGGCTCCTTCGCCGCCATCGGCCAGCGCAACATCAAGCGCCTGATGGCCTATTCCTCCATCGGCAATGTCGGCTACGCCCTGATCGGCCTCGCCGCCGGCACCGAGGAGGGCGTGCGCGGCGTCATCATCTACATGATCATCTACCTGGCGATGACGCTGGGCGCCTTCGCGGTGCTCCTGAGCCTGCGCCGCCAGGACCGGATGTACGAGACGATCAACGACCTGTCCGGCCTGTCGCGGACGCATCCCGTCCTGGCCTTCTGCCTCGCCGCGATGATGTTCTCGCTGGCCGGCATCCCGCCCCTGGCCGGCTTCTTCGCGAAGTTCTACGTCTTCGCCGCCGCCATCAAGGAAGGGCTCGTGACGCTGGCCGTGATCGGCGTCGTCACCAGCGTGGTCGGTGCCTTCTACTACCTGCGCCTCGTCAAGGTGATGTATTTCGACGATGCCCGCGCGCCCTACGAGCCGATGGCGCCGGGCCTGCGCATCGTGCTCGGCGTGTCGAGTGCGGTGGTGCTGCTGTTCTTCCTCGCCCCGGCGCCCCTCGTGGCGGCGGCCGGCGAGGCGGCAAAGTCCCTGTTCTGAGAGCGATGACGTTTCGGCTCGGCCAGGGGGCAAGGGCCGAGGGGCATCGTCTGCACCTGCACGACACGCTGCCCTCGACCAACAGCGAGGCCCTGCGCCTCGCCCGGGAGGGGACGGCCGGCCCGCTCTGGGTGGTGACGAAGCGCCAGGAGGCGGGCCGAGGGCGGCGCGGCAATGCCTGGGTCTCGCCGGAAGGCAACCTCGCCGCCAGCCTGCTCTGGCCGGTGCCGGGCGTGGCGCCGGAGCTGGTCGCGACCCTGGGCTTCGTGGCCGGCGTGGCCCTGGTGGGGGCGCTCGGCGACGTGACCAAGTCCCCGGACGCGTTCCGCCTGAAATGGCCCAACGACGTGCTGGCGGAGGGCAGGAAGCTCGCCGGCATCCTCCTGGAGGCCGAGCAGCTGCCCGGCGGGCGGCGGGCGGTGGTGATCGGTTTCGGCGTCAATGTCGCCGCCGCACCCGAGGGATTGCCCTCTCCGGCGGCCTGCCTGCGCGATCATGGCGGGGGCAATGCGCCGCTTCTCTTCGAATTCCTGTCGGAACGATTTGTGGAAGCGGCCCGGATCTGGAACAAGGGGCGCGGATTTCCGGAAGGAATCCGCCGGCGCTGGCTGGAGCGCGCCGCGGGGCTGAAGCAGCCCGTGGCGGTGCGCACCGGCAGCGAGACGCTGGCGGGGACCTTCGACGATATCGACGAGGGGGGGCGGCTCGTGATCCTCGCCCCGGATGATGGTACGCGGCGAACCGTGACGGCGGGCGAGGTGCATTTCGGAGAAGCCGCGACGGCGGCCTGAACGTGGAACCAAGGACAAGATGACGACTAGGCAGGACGAACTCGTCTTCGTGCCGCTCGGCGGCGTGGGCGAGATCGGCATGAACGCGGCCCTCTATGGCTTCGGCCCGGAGAAGAGCCGCAAATGGATCATGGTCGATTGCGGAATGGGCTTTGCCGGCGAGGAGGGTTTCCCCGGCATCGACCTGATGTTCCCCGACCTCAGCTTCATCGAGGAGCGCCGGAAGGACCTTCTGGGCATCTTCATCACCCATGCGCACGAGGACCATATCGGCGCGGTGAGCGAGCTGTGGCCGCGGCTCAAGGCGCCGGTCTACGCGACCCGCTTCGCCAAGCAGCTCTTGGAGACCCGCCGGCTCTCCGAGCCCGGCGCGCCGAAGGTGGAGCTGCGCGAGATCAAGCCCGGCAAGCGCGTGCCGATCGGCCCCTTCGAGATCGAGTTCGTGCCGGTCTCGCACTCGATCCCGGAATCGAACGCCATCGCCATCCGCACGGAGCACGGCCTCGTGCTGCATACGGGTGACTGGAAGCTCGACGACACGCCGGTGGCCGGCGACATCACCTCGCCCGACGCCTTCCGGGCGCTCGGCGACGAGGGCGTGCTGGCGCTCGTCTGCGATTCCACCAACATCGTGCGCGAGGGCCGCTCCCCGAGCGAGTCCGAGGTGGCGGCCACCCTGGCCCGCCTGATCGAGGAGGCGCCGCACCGGGTCGCGGTGACGACCTTCGCCTCCAACGTCGCCCGCATCCGCGCCGTGGCCGACGCGGCCAAGGCCTGCGGCCGGCAGGTGATCGCCGTGGGCCGGGCCATGGACCGGGTGATCGATGTCGCCCGGGAATGCGGCTATCTCGACGGCCTGCCCGACTTCCTCTCCGCCGATTCCTACGCGCGCCTGCCCCGCGACAAGGTCGTCTGCCTGCTCACCGGCTCGCAGGGTGAGCCTCGGGCGGCCCTGGCCCGGGTGTCGCGGGACGACCATCCGGCGATCTCGCTGACCGCGGGCGACCGGGTGATCTTCTCCTCGCGGGCCATCCCCGGCAACGAGCGGGATGTCGGCGCCATCATCAACGACCTGATCGAGGCCGGCGTCGAGGTCATCACCGACCGGACCGAACTCGTCCACGTCTCCGGCCATCCCCGCCGGGACGAGATGGTGGCGATGTATTCCTGGACGCGGCCCAAGGCCTCCGTGCCGGTGCACGGCGAGGCCCTGCATCTCGACGAGCATGCGCGCTTCGCCCGCTCGCAGGGCGTCGACACGGTGGTGAAGGCGCGCAACGGCTCCGTGGTGCGCCTGGCGCCGGGCGCCCCGGAGGTGATCAGCCACGTCAAGGCCGGCCGCCTGTTCAAGGACGGCAACGTCCTGATCGACGCGAACGACCGGGCCATCCCCGAGCGCCGCAAGCTCGCCCAGACGGGCATCGTCTCGGTGGCCATCGCCATCGACGAGCGGGGCGAGGTGATCGGCGAGCCGGCGGTGGACATCATGGGTCTGCCCAACCGCGGGCGCTCGAACGAGCCCCTGCTCGACACGGTGGTGGACACGGTGCACCGGACCCTGAGCGGCCTGTCGCGGGGCAAGATGAAGGATTCCGAGGCCGTGGAGAACGCGGTCGACCGGGCCGTCCGCTCTGCCGTCAACGAGGCCTGGGGCAAGAAGCCCGCCTGCCACGTGCAGGTGGTCGAGGTGTGATAGCTTTCCCGGCGCCCCGTGCGCCGGGGACCGAAACGGTCACCGCGGGCGCCGGCGGGCGACCCGCCGCGCGCGCCCGCGGTGACCGAAGAACGAGACGAGGGAGGACGACACAATGATCGGGCGGCTCAACCACGTGGCCATCGCCGTGAAGGACCTCGAGGCGGCGACGGCCGTCTATCGCGACACCCTCGGCGCCAAGGTGACCGAGCCGCTGCCGCAGCCGGAGCACGGCGTGACAGTGGTGTTCGTCGAGCTGCCCAACAGCAAGGTCGAGCTGATGTCGCCCCTCGGCGAGAACTCGACCATCCAGGGCTTCGTGGACAAGAACCCGGCCGGCGGCATCCACCATGTCTGCTACGAGGTCGAGGACATCATCGCCGCCCGCGACAAGATGAAGGCTGCCGGCGCCCGCGTGCTCGGGACCGGCGAGCCGAAGATCGGCGCCCACGGCAAGCCGGTGATCTTCCTGCATCCCAAGGACTTCCTCGGCACCCTGGTGGAACTGGAACAGGTCTGAGCGACCTGCGGCCGTTCCGACGTTTCCGAGAGAGCCCCTTCGTGCGCAGCCTGTTCCGATCCGTCGCGGCCTCCACGCCGCTCACGCTCCTCGTGGTCGCCGCCGGCGTGGCGGCGATCGCCTGGATCGCCGTGAAGGTGTTCGACCTGACCGTGTTCGGGGCCTGCGCCCTCTATTTCGTGCTGTGGTGGACCTTCCTGTTCGCGATCCTGCCGATTGGCAACGCGCCGGAGGCCGATCCGCAGCGGATGGTGCCGGGGCAGGATCCCGGCGCGCCCGCCCTGCCGCGCCTGCGCGAGAAGGCCCTCGTCACGACCCTCGTCGCGGCCGTGGCATTCTTCATCGCGGTGCTGGTCTTCCCCCTGGCCCGGCTGTGAAGCCCCTGGGATGCGGTGCGGCTTTCTGTTGACAGCCGAGCCGTTGCCTCTGCAACTTTGCCCTGGACGCGCAGCTGCCGAAGGGCGAGCCGGGCTTGACCCGCGCGCGACAGGGAGAACGCCATGGTGACGGCCCCGGGGACGACCTCCGCCAGGAGCGAGGGCGGGTCGGGCGGCCAGGGCTGGCTCTTTCCCTGCATGCTGGCGCTGTTCTTCGCCTGGGGGCTCGCCACCGTCCTCGTCGATATCGTCACGCCCAAGCTCAAGAGCCTGTTCTCGCTGAGCTACACCGAGGCGACGCTCACCCAGTTCTGCTTCTTCGCGGCCTATGCCCTGGTTTCGCTGCCGGCCGGCGCGATGGTGGCGCGGATCGGCTACATGCGCGGCCTCGTCACCGGGCTGCTGGTCATGGCCACGGGCTGCCTGCTCTTCGCGCCGGCGGCGCGGCTCGGGCTGTTCCCGATGTTCCTGCTCGCCCTGTTCGTGATGGCCTCGGGCATCGCCATCCTTCAGGTCGCGGCCAATCCCCTGGTGGCCCGGCTCGGCGACCCGGCCCAGGCCTCGAGCCGCCTCACCCTGGCCCAGACCTTCAATTCCCTCGGCACCACCGTGGGGCCGGTGATCGGCGCCTACACCATCCTGGCGCAATCGGCCGCGCCCGCGGGCACGGACGCAGCGGCCCTCGCCGCGGCGCGCCAGGCCGAGGCCGATGTCGTGCGCACCCCCTTTCTGGTGATTGCCCTGGGGCTCGGCGCCCTGGCGATCCTGTTCTGGTCCCTGCGCCGCCGGGTGCGGGAGGAGAAGCCGGCCTCCGCCGGGCGCGGCGGCCTCGGGCTCGACCTGCTGCGGCGGCCGCGCCTCGCCTTCGGAGCCCTGGCGATCTTTCTCTATGTCGGCGCCGAAGTCTCCATCGGGACGCTGATGGTCAGCTATCTGGAGCAGCCCCGGGTTTTGGCGGCGACCCCCGAACGGGCGGCCCATCTCCTCAGCTTCTATTGGGGCGGCGCGCTCACCGGCCGCATCGTCGGCGCGGCGGTGCTGCGCCTCGTGCGGCCGGGGGCGGCGCTCTGTGCCTGCGCGCTTACGGCCGGCCTGCTCGCCACCCTGTCGGGCCTGTCGGCCGGCCCGCTCGCGGCCTGGACGCTGATCGCGGTGGGGCTCGCCAATGCGATCATGTTCCCGACCATCTTCGCCATGGCGATCGAAGGGCTGGGCGCGCGGACCGCGCAGGGGGCGGGGATCGTCTGTGTCGCCATCGTCGGCGGGGCGATCGTGCCCGTGATCACCGGCATGCTGGCGGATGGCTTCGGGCTTGCCGTATCCCTCGGCGCCCCGGTGGTCTGCTACCTCTGCATCGCGGCCTATGCCTTCGCCAACCTGCGGGACGTGTTCGGCCAGGCCTCGACGCGGTCCGGCGCGGTCGCCGCGTAGCGGCGTGCACGGCCGCGGGCCGGATCTCGGGAGACGACCGCGAGAAGTCGCGTGACACTTCGCCGGCTGAGCTGGAGGAGCGGCGGGACGGTTCAGATCTCCGGGGAGATCGGGCGCGTCCAAGACAATCGGATACGCCGCATCCGAGGCCGCTCTGCTGCGAGCGGGTCTTCAAGACTTACGCGTTGGAAGGGAGGGTCCAACAAAACAAAAAGCAAGGCTCGAAGCCTTGCTTTTGAATAAAGGATATGAACAGCCTCGATTTGTCTCGCGCATCTTGATCGGCGCGGCGGCTGATTGTTCCTCCCAAGACCCGGACCGTTCGCTGCCGGAAGACGGCTGCGACCATCACGGGGCCGCTTATAGGAAGAAGATTTCCCTTTGTCATCAGCCCAAGAGAGATTTGCTGCGTTTTTTTTCACGGGGCAATATGCCCTTCCGGTCGGGGGGACCGCGGCGCGGCGCAGCGCCGCCGGGATGTGAAGTCCCCCTCCGTCGATTGCGCGGAGACCGTCGCCCCGGAACGCTTGTCTTTTGCCGGGGCAATGTGTTGTGTGCCCCGCAAGCGCGCCCTCGACGGGTGCGAAAAGGTTTCATGAAGGCCTGACGATGCGTCTCTCCCGCTACTTCCTGCCGATCCTGCGCGAGACGCCCAAGGAAGCCGAGATCGTCTCGCACCGGCTGATGCTGCGCGCGGGCCTGATCCGTCAGGAGGCGGCGGGCATCTATGCCTGGCTGCCGCTCGGCCTGCGGGTGCTGGACAAGGTCTGTAAGATCATCCGCGAGGAGCAGAACCGCGCTGGCGCCATCGAGATCCTGATGCCGACGATCCAGTCGGCCGATCTCTGGCGGGAATCGGGCCGCTACGAGGCCTATGGCAAGGAGATGCTGCGCATCAAGGACCGCCACGAGCGCGACATCCTGTACGGCCCCACTGCCGAGGAAGTCGTCACCGAGATCTTCCGGGCGAGCGCACGCTCCTACAAGGACCTGCCCAAGAACCTCTACCAGATCTCCTGGAAGTTCCGCGACGAGGTGCGGCCGCGCTTCGGCACCATGCGCTCGCGGGAATTCCTGATGAAGGACGCCTATTCCTTCGATCTCGATCAGGCCGGTGCGCGGCACTCCTACAACAAGATGTTCGTGGCCTACCTGCGGACCTTCTCGGCGCTCGGCCTCAAGGCGATCCCGATGCGGGCGGATACCGGCCCGATCGGCGGCGATCTCAGCCATGAGTTCATCATCCTCGCCCAGACCGGCGAGAGCGAGGTCTTCTGCGACAAGGCCTATCTCGACTTCGACATCCCCCCGCCCACCGTCGATTTCGACGACGTGGCCGGGCTGCAGGGCACGGTCGATGCCTGGACCTCGCATTACGCCGCCACGGACGAGATGCACGACGCGGCGGTCTTCGCCGAGGTGCCCGAGGAGGCGCGCATGTCCGCCCGCGGCATCGAGGTCGGGCACATCTTCTATTTCGGCACCAAGTATTCCGCGCCGATGAAGGCCGTGGTCACCGGGCCGGACGGCCAGGAGCGGCCGGTGCATATGGGCTCCTACGGCATCGGCCCGAGCCGACTCGTGCCGGCGATCATCGAGGCGAGCCACGACGAGGGCGGCATCATCTGGCCGGATTCCGTCGCGCCCTTCGACGTCGCCCTGATCAATCTGAAGGTCGGCGACGCCGCCTGCGACAAGGCCTGCGCCGAGATCCAGGCGAGCCTGGAGACCGGCGGCATGTCGGTGCTCTACGACGACCGCGACGAGCGCCCCGGCGCCAAGTTCGCCACCGCCGACCTGATCGGCCTGCCCTGGCAGGTCATCGTCGGGCCGAAGGGGCTCGCCGAGGGCAAGGTCGAGATCAAGCGCCGCGCCACCGGCGAGCGCGAGACCATCGCGCCGATCGACCTCGTCGCGCGCTTCCGGCTGGTCTGAGGCGGCGATGGCGGGCGCGGCCGGTCTCGGGATCAAGGCACGGGCATTCGCCGGCAGCCTCGCCGCGCGCTTCGGCGGCGGCGGCACCGCGCCCTTCGCGCCCTTCGAGTGGATCATCGCCGGGCGCTACCTCCGGGCGCGGCGGCGGGGCGGCGGCGTCTCCGTGGTGGCCCTGTTCTCGGTGCTCGGCATCGCCCTCGGCGTCGCCACGCTCATCATCGTGCTCTCGGTGATGAACGGCTTCCGCACGGAATTGCTGTCGAAGATCGTCGGGCTGAACGGCCACATCTTCGTCGCCCCGGTCGATCGCCTGTTCACCGACTATGCCGACCTCTCCGACCGCCTGGAGAAGGTGGCCGGCGTGCGCGCGGCGATCCCTCTCGTGGAGGGGCAGGCCTTCGCCTCCTCGCCCTATGGCGGCTCCGGCGTGCTGGTGCGCGGCGTACGCGCCAAGGACCTCGACAAGATCGCGGCGATCTCCTCCAATATCAAAGGCGGCTCGCTCGCCGGCTTCGACGACGGCACCGGCGTCGCCATCGGCCGCCGGCTCGCCGAGACGCTCGGCCTCCAGGCCGGCGACCAGATCACCCTCTCGACGCCGAAGGGCGCCAGCACGCCCTTCGGCGTGGCGCCCCGCACCAAGACCTACACGGTCAAGGCGGTGTTCGAGATCGGCATGACCGAGTTCGACCAGACCTTCGTGTTCATGCCGCTGACGGAGTCGCAGGCCTTCTTCAACCGCGACGGCGATGTCAGCCTGATCGAGGTCTATATCGACAATCCCGACGGGGTGGCCGAGCTGCGCGGCGACCTGGAGATGGCCGCGGAGCGCCCGGTGGTGCTCACCGATTGGCGCCAGCGCAACCGCACCTTCTTCGGCGCGCTGGAGGTGGAGCGGAACGTGATGTTCCTCATCCTCAGCCTGATCGTGGTGGTGGCGACCCTCAACATCATCTCCGGCCTGATCCTGCTCGTGCGCGACAAGTCGAGCGACATCGCGATCCTGCGCACCATGGGGGCGACGCCGGGCACGATCATGCGGGTCTTCCTGCTCAACGGCGCCCTGATCGGCATCGTCGGCACCCTGTGCGGGCTCGCGCTCGGGATCGTGTTCACCCTCAACATCAAGCCGATCCAGCGGATCCTCTTCCCCTCCGCCTGGGATCCGACCGTGCGCTTCCTCGCCGAGATCCCGGCGGAGATGAACGCCAACGAGATCACGGCGGTGGTGCTCACCTCCATCGCCCTCTCGCTGGTGGCGACCCTCTATCCCTCCTGGCGCGCCGCCCGGCTCGATCCGGTGCAGGCCCTGCGCTACGGCTGATCCCGGGAGCTGTTTCCTCACATGTCCAGCAAGGAGGCAGCCGGCGGCCAGCCGGTGCCGGCTCTGTTCTTCGCCCGCGTCGAGCGGCGCTACGCCCAGGCGGAGGGCGCCCTCGAGATCCTGCGCGGGGCCGATCTCGCGATCTGGCCCGGCGAGCTGGTGGCGCTGGTCGCACCCTCGGGCGCGGGCAAGTCGACCCTGCTGCACCTCGCCGGCCTGCTCGAGCGCCCGGACGGTGGCGAGGTCTATATCGGCGGCCGGCCGACCGCGGCGATGTCGGATGTGGAGCGCACGCGCATCCGGCGCGAGGAGATGGGCTTCGTCTACCAGTTCCATCACCTGCTGCCGGAATTCTCCGCCCTGGAGAACGTGGTGATGCCCCAGCTCATCCGCGGCCTCTCCCGGGCAGAGGCGAAGAAGCGCGCCACCGAGCTTCTGAGCTTCCTCGGCCTCGGCGCCCGGCTTCCGCACCGTCCGGCCGAGCTGTCCGGCGGCGAGCAGCAGCGCGTCGCCATCGCCCGCGCCGTGGCCAATGGCCCGCGCCTGCTGCTGGCGGACGAGCCCACCGGCAATCTCGACCCGCACACGGCGGACCACGTCTTCAACGTCCTGATGGCGCTGGTGCGGGCCTCGGGGCTCGCCGCGCTGATCGCCACCCATAACCTCGACCTCGCCGCCCGCATGGACCGCCGTGTCACGATCCGGGACGGACTGATCGAGCAGGTGGTGTGAGGCGCCTGTCGATCGGGGCCTGATTTACCGCACGTTAACCCCAGTTTCCGAACGCGTCCTGCACAGGCTTTACACAGAACAAAACAGGAACAAGACTTCTCCCGTACACAGAACGGGAGGCGAACATGGTCAGGCGCATCATCCTCACCGGCATGGTCGAGTTCACCGCTTTCGGGCTCCTGTCGAGCGCCGTCGTGCTCTGGGCCGTAGCTCTGTCGCCGATCCGGTGAAGGCCGCGTTGAAGGGTCCGCCCGTGTTCCGCCGGAAACGGGTTGTTCACAGGAGATCGCGGAAAGGCCCCGCCGCGGGTGCCTCCGCCCCTGGGCGATGATGCCGCGGGGGCACGGCCGGTGGATATCGCGTCTCGTGAGCCGGCTCGCAGTCGACTCTTGAGCCGACTCTCCCGATCCTGCCCGCCTCCAACGAAGGTCGGTCATGACGCGGTTGCTGAAGGAGGTCGGTTTCGTCCACCTCCACGTCCACTCGTCCTATTCGCTCCTCGAAGGTGCCCTGAAGGTCGGCGACCTGATCGGGGCGGCCTATGGCGACCGGCAGCCGGCGCTCGCGCTCACCGACACCAACAACCTGTTCGGCGCCCTGGAATTCTCCGAGAAGGCGGCGGGCAAGGGCATCCAGCCGATCCCCGGCATCCAGCTCTCCGTGCGGTTCGAGGCGCCCGATCCGATGGCGCGCGGCGCCCAGCTCGGCAGCGCCAACCTCGTGCTGCTTGCCCAGGACGAGATCGGCTACGGCAACCTGCTGCGGCTGGCGAGCCGCGCGCATTTCGACGTCCCCCTGGGCGAGCCGCCCTGCCTGGACGCGCAGGCCCTGAAGGAGGCCTCGGCGGGCCTGATCGCCCTCTCCGGCGGCCCGACCGGCCCCCTCGACCAGGCGATCCGCACCGGCCGGGCCGATCTCGTGGCCCGCCGCCTCGACCGGCTGAAGGAGGCCTTCGGCGAGGACAATCTCTATCTCGAATTGCAGCGCCACGGCGCCGAGGGCGAGGCGCGCATCGAGCGCGAATTGCTGGCTCTGGGCCAGCGCCACGGCCTCGGCATGGTGGCCGCCAACGAACCCTTCTTCTCGAAGGAGGCCGATTACGACGCCCACGACGCGCTGCTCGCCATCGCCGAGGGGCGCCTCGTCTCCGACGAGCGCCGCCGCCGGCTGACACCCCGGCACGGCTTCAAGACCCGCGCCGAGATGGTCGAGCTGTTCCGCGACCTGCCGGACGCCCTGAGCGCCACGGTCGAGGTGGCGATGCGCTGTGCCTACCGGGTGCGCACCCGCAAGCCGATCCTGCCGAATTTCGGCGCCGTGGCCGCGGGCGAGACGCCGGCCATGGCGGAAGCGATCGCCGAGGCGACCGAGGCGGTCGCGCAGGAAGTGGCCGCCGACGAGCCGACCGAGCTGTGCCGGCAGGCCGAAGCCGGGCTGGAGCTGCGCCTGAAGCAGCACGGCACCGCCCCCGGCTTCTCGGAAGAGGATTACCGCGCGCGCCTGAAGTTCGAGCTCGACGTCATCGTCAAGATGAAGTTCCCGGGCTACTTCCTGATCGTCTCGGACTTCATCAAGTGGGCCAAGGAGCACGATATCCCGGTCGGGCCGGGCCGCGGCTCGGGTGCCGGCTCGCTGGTGGCGTGGTCGCTCCTCATCACCGACCTCGATCCGCTCCGCTTCGGCCTGCTGTTCGAGCGCTTCCTCAACCCCGAGCGCATCTCGATGCCGGATTTCGACATCGACTTCTGCGTCGAGGGCCGCGAGCGGGTGATCCAGTACGTGCAGCGCCGCTACGGCGAACGGCAGGTGGCGCAGATCATCACCTTCGGTACGCTGCTCGCCCGCGGCGTGCTGCGCGACGTCGGCCGTGTGCTGGAGATGCCCTACGGGCAGGTCGACAAGCTGACCAAGCTCGTGCCGCAGAACCCGGCCAACCCGGTCACCCTGGTCCAGGCCATCGAGGGCGAGCCCAAGCTGCAGCAGGCGATCGAGGAGGAGCCGATCGTCGCCCGCCTCATGGAGATCGCCAAGAAGCTGGAGGGCCTGCACCGCCACGCCTCGACCCACGCCGCCGGCGTGGTGATCGGCGATCGGCCCCTCGAGGAGCTGGTGCCGCTCTATCGAGACCCGAAGACCGGCATGCGGGTGACCCAGTTCAACATGAAATGGGTCGAGCAGGCGGGGCTGGTGAAGTTCGACTTCTTGGGCCTCAAGACCCTGACCATGCTGCGCTGCTGCACGGATCTGCTCAAGCAGCGCGGCATCGAGGTCGATCTCGCGCAGATCCCCCTCGACGACAAGACGACCTACGAGCCCATGGGCCGCGGCGAGACCGTCGGGGTGTTCCAGGTGGAATCGGCGGGCATGCGCAAGGCGCTCTGCGAGATGCAGGCCGACCGGTTGGAGGACATCATCGCCCTGGTGGCGCTCTACCGGCCGGGCCCGATGGCCAACATCCCGGTCTATTGCGAGCGCAAGCTCGGGCGCGATGCCGGCAACGAGGCGAGCTGGTACCCGCATCCGATGCTGGAGCCGATCCTGCGGGAGACTTTCGGCATCATCGTCTACCAAGAGCAGGTGATGGAGGTCGCCAAGGTCCTTGCCGGCTACACCCTCGGCGAGGCCGACATGCTCCGCCGCGCCATGGGCAAGAAGATCAAGGCGGAGATGGACGCTCAGCGCGACCGCTTCGTGAAGGGCTGCCTCGAAAGCGGCATCGCGCAGGCGAAGGCCAACGAGATCTTCGACCTGCTCGCCAAGTTCGCCGATTACGGCTTCAACAAGTCGCACGCGGCGGCCTATGCCCTGGTGACCTACCAGACGGCCTATCTGAAGGCGAACTACCCGGTCGAGTTCCTGGCCGCGGCCATGACGCTGGACATCGACAACACCGACAAGATCGCCGAATTCCGCCAGGACGCGCAGCGGCTGAAGATCACCGTCGAGCCGCCCTCGATCAACACCTCGGGCGTGGTCTTCACGGTGCACGAGGGGCGCATCCGCTACGCGCTCGCCGCCATCAAGGGCGTCGGCCGGGCGGCGGTGGAATCGATCGTGGAGGCGCGCGGCGACCGGCCGTTCAAGGACCTTGCCTGCTTCGCCCGGCGCCTCAACCCACGCCACGTCAACAAGCGGACGCTCGAGAACCTGATCGCCGGCGGCGCCCTCGACTGCATCGAGCCGGACCGGGCCCGCGCCTATGCCGCCGTCGAGCCGATGATGAAGATGGCCCAGGGCGCGGCCGAGGCCGAGACGACCGGCATCGTCGACATGTTCGGCGGCGTCACCGCCGCGGAGGTGGGTCTGCGGGTGCCGCCCTACGAGCCCTGGCCGATGTCGGAGACCCTGAAGAAGGAATACGAGGCCATCGGCTTCTTCCTCTCGGGCCATCCCCTCGACGAATATGCCGGCCTGCTCGACCGGCTGCGCGTCCAGAGCTGGGTGGATTTCTGCCGCGCGGTGCGGGCGGGCTCGGCCAGCGTCGGCCGGGTCGCCGCCTCCGTGCTGGACCGGGCGGAGCGGCGCACCAAGAGCGGCAACAAGCTCGGCATCGTCACGCTCTCGGACCAGACCGGCCATTTCGAGGCGATCATCTTCTCGGAGGGCCTCGGCCATTACCGGGACATCCTGGAGCCCGGCCGCCCGCTCGTGCTGACGCTCCAGGCGAACCTGGAGGGCGAGGACGTGCGCGCCCGCATCCAGACCGCGGAGCCCCTCGACCAGGCGGTGGCCCGCCACCAGAAGGGCATGCGCATCTACCTGCGCGACGACCGGGCCTTGGGCTCGGTGCAGCAGCGCCTGACCATGCGCGGGGAGGGGGAGGTGTCGCTGATCCTCATCCTCGACGGCGGCGAGCGCGAGGTCGAGGTGAAGCTGAAGGACCGCTACCAGGCGAGCCCCCAGCTCGCGGGCGCCCTGCGGGCGGTGCCGGGCGTGGTGCAGGTCGAGGTGAACTGAGGCCGGGGCCGCGGCACCCGCGCGTCTCTACTCCGCCTGCTCGATGCTCTGCTCGAAGGTCTCTGCAATGCGGGGATCGCCCATCAGCGCGATGGCCGAGAGCAGGAGCCCCAGGATGACCGCGTAGAGCAGGATGAAGCGGCTCGGGTTCCGGCTGCGCAGGAAGGCGAGGCCGGCGAAGGGGATGCTCTGCAGGGCAAGCGCCGCGGGGACATTCATCGATCGCTCCGAGGCGTATCCGGGAAAGGCAAGCCCGACGCCGAGGGCGCCGGGCTCGCAAGTGTCGGAGGAAAAAGCGTGCGGGCGGAGCGCACCCGCACGTCGCGTCACGCCGAGGCGTTCTCGGCGAGCTTGACGGAACGCGTCGCGGTGGGCGCATCCTCGGAGGCCAGAAGGCGCAGGCGCATCGGCTTCAGCACGAACAGGGCCAGAGCCGCCGCGGTGATGTTGAAGCCGATCACCAGGGCGAAGACCGCCGTCCAGCCATAGGCAGCCGACAGCATGCTCGCGAAGGGCACGATGAAGGCCGCGGTGCCCTTGGCGGTGTAGAGCAGGCCGGCGTTGCTGGCTGCATACTTGGAGCCGAAGGTGTCGCCACAGGTCGCCGGGAACAGCGAGTAGATCTCACCGAACACCGCGAAGTAGCAGGCCGTGGCGAGCACGAAGACGATCGGCGTGCGGCCGTAGCCGATCAGCATGATCGTCGCGAGGGCGGCGATGCTGAAGGCGATGAACATCGTGTTCTCGCGGCCGATATTGTCGGACACGAAGCCGAAGAACGGGCGGCCGAACCCGTCGAAGATGCGGTCCAGCGAGATCGCCAGGGTCAGCGCCGCCATCTGCATGCCGAACAGGCTCACCGGCACGTCCGCGACCTTGAAGTCGTGGGCGATCGGGGCGATCTGCGCCGCCGCCATCAGGCCGCCGGAGGCCACCATCACGAACATCACGTACATCACCCAGAATACCGGCGTGCGGACCGCCTCGCGGGGCGTGCGGTCGACGGTGGTCTGGGGGAGGCGCAGGTTCTTGCGGGTGACCGGAACCAGGGTCGAGGGCTTCCGCAGCAGGAAGGACAGCGCGATCACCACGGCGCCCTGGCCGAGGCCGAAATAGAGGAAGGCGTCCTGGTAGCCGCTGGTCTCGATCATCTTGGCGATCGGAACCACGGTGATGGCCGCGCCGGCGCCGAAGCCCGCCGCCGTCGCACCGGCCGCGAGGCCGCGGCGATGGGGGAACCACTTCAGGGCGTTGCCGACGCAGGTGCCGTAGACCGAGCCGGCGCCGATGCCGCCGACCACGGCCGCCGCGTAGAGCAGGGCGAGCGAGTCGGCATGGGCGTTCAGCACCCAGGACAGGGCGATCATGAAGCCACCGAAGCAGACCACGATCTTGGGGCCGTAGCGGTCCACGAACCAGGCCTCGACCGGCACCAGCCAAGTCTCGGTGGCCACGAACAGCGTGAAGGCCAGCTGGATCGCCGCCCGCCCCCAGTGGTGCTTCGCGTCGATCGGATCGACGAACAGAGTCCAGCCGTATTGCAGGTTGGCGATCATGGCCATGCAGAGCACGCCGAAGGCGAGCTGCCACCATTTGGCCGAGGGGGCGTCCTGGCGTTCCATCCCTGAATCCTTGTTTTGGTTCGGTCCTGCGACCGTCCCGCGAGCATGCAAAATTTCGTCAGGTATTCAATATACCAGACGACGATCCCGGCACGAAAACGCTGGCGGGGTGTGTTCGCGGCACATGGTCGCGAGCGGGGAGTCTCTGAAAAATCGCTGTTTTCACGGAAGCTTAAGCGCGGATCTCAATTTTCTGTGAGGCTGTGTCACCGTCACGCAGCCGAGCGGCCACGAGGGCCTGGAGGCGCCAGAGGTGGCGGTCGCGAATCCCGAGTTCGGCGCAGGCGGCGACCGTCCGGAACAGGTATTCCGCGCTCGGGCCGAGATGGCCGCAGGCGCTGGCGATCTTGTCGGCGATGGCCTCTTCCGAAAGGCGTCCGCTGTAGCGGTCGCTCGCGCGGTTGACGACGAAGGTGAGCGCCGTGACCGGCCCCTGCGCGATCGCGACCTCCACCCAGCGGGCCTCGTAGCCCTTGCCCTTCATCTCCCGCCGCCAGAGCGGCATCAGCACGGCGTGGGGATCGTCCCCGGGAAGGCGGAAGGCTACGCCCTTGCACAGGCCGCCGCGCTCCAGGGCGAGGACGAAGCCCGGCCGTTCCGGCGTTCCGCGGAAGCGCCGCTGCAGCAGGCAGAACCGGCGGTGCCAGCCGCGCAGGGTCGCGACCCTCTGCTCGGCGATCTCGAATTCGGGGCTCCACAGCAGCGAGCCATAGCCGAAGACCCAGAGGTCGCCCGGCGGGCGGCGCGCATGCGCCAGGATGGTCTCGAGCCCCGGCGTCAGTTCCGTGTCGGAGAGGAGATGAAGGGCCGTCTCGTCGTCGGCGACGGGATCGGGGTGGGCGCGGGCGATGAGGGCGAGGCTGAGATCGAGCGAGCGCGAAGCCATGGGTTGCAGCGGACCAAACTCCGCCGCGCAATGCAACCCGAAGCTTATCCGCCGCGCCGGTTGCCGAGAGCGTCGAGTTCCGGGAACGGCTGATAGCGATGGCCGGAACAGACCTCGTCGTCCTCCTCGACGATGCTGAGCTTTTCCGTGCCGATCTCCTCGCGGATCACCACTTTCGGCCGCTCCGGCTCGAAGAAGTCGCGCCCATACATCCGGCTCGACACGCAGTAGAGCGTGCGCTCCCCGTCCTCGAAGGGGCCGGCGATGCGGCTGCGCTCGAACCGGACCGGGAGCAGCGACACGGCGCCGAACTTCACCTGCTTGAGCGCGAGGGCCGCGACGCGCTCGCGGAAGGTCGTCGGCACGATCGGGGAGGGGGCCGGCGGGGCCGTGGCCGTCGTGCAGGCGGAGACGACAAGCGCGATTCCCAACGCGAAGCCCCGCGCCGCAGGCCGCCCGTCCATCGCCCGATTCCCCGCTTCTCAGCCCGGATGAGCGTAGCCGCGCGGAAGGGGCCGAGGAAGCGACCCGCGGTTGCATCGGTGCGCGGCGAGGTTTCGTCCCTGCGCAGGATGCGCGCGGTCCCCGGAACGCGTATCGTCCCGGCATCATGCAATGGACCGACGACGGGCTGGTGATCGGAGTGCGCCGGCACGGGGAGACGAGCGTCATCCTCGAATTGATGACCGCCATGCACGGCCGCCATGCGGGCCTCGTCCATGGCGGGCGCTCGCGCCGGATGCAGCCGATGCTCCAACCCGGCAACCACCTGCGCGCCACTTGGCGGGCCCGGCTCGACGAGGGGCTGGGCACCTATGCGGTGGAGCCCGTCGCCATGGTCGCGGCGCGGCTGATGGGCTCGGGCCTCGCCCTCTACGGCATCGGCCATGCCACGTCCCTGCTGCGGCTCCTGCCGGAGCGCGATCCGCATCCGGCCCTCTACGAGGCGATGCGCGTGCTCGTGGGCCATCTCGACGACCCCGCCATCGCCCCGGCGCTGATGGTGCGCTTCGAGCTCGCGGTCCTCGCCGAACTCGGCTTCGGCCTCGACCTCGCGGCTTGCGCGTCGACCGGCCAGAACGACGCCTTGATCTACGTCTCGCCCCGGAGCGGGCGGGCCGTCAGCGCCTCGGCGGGCGAACCCTATCGCGACCGCCTGCTGTCGCTGCCGCCCTTCCTGCGCGACCGCTCCGTTCCCGGCAGCGGCTGGCGCCCTCCGGACGCCCAGGACGTTTCCGAGGGGTTTACCTTGACGGGGTATTTCCTCACTCAGCACATCTGGGAACCGCGCGGGCTGCCACCGCCGGAGGAACGGGCACGATTCGTCGCACTCGGCACCGCGACGCGGCCTTGATGTTCGTGTTATGTTCCGTTTTTCAAAGACGTTGACCTGGAGTGAGTGATGGGGGAGGCCTTCGAGCCGCCGACCGGCGACGGCATCGAGAGCGTCGAGCTGAAATCGGCCCTGGAGGAGCGCTACCTCGCCTACGCGCTCTCCACGATCATGCATCGTGCGCTGCCCGACGCGCGCGACGGCCTGAAGCCGGTGCATCGCCGCATCCTCTACGGCATGCGCCTGCTGCGCCTCGACCCGACCGCGACCTTCAAGAAATGCGCGAAGATCGTCGGCGACGTGATGGGTGATTTCCATCCCCACGGCGACCAGGCGATCTACGACGCCCTCGTGCGCCTGAGCCAGGATTTCGCCCAGCGCTACCCGCTCGTGGACGGCCAGGGCAATTTCGGGAACATCGACGGCGACGGCCCGGCGGCCTACCGCTACACCGAGGCGCGGATGACCGAGGTCGCCCGCCTGCTCCTCGACGGGATCGACGAGGACACGGTCGATTTCCGGCCCTCTTATAACGGTGAGAAGGAAGAGCCGGTCGTGCTGCCGGCCGCCTTCCCGAACCTGCTCGCCAATGGCAGCCAGGGCATCGCGGTCGGCATGGCGACCTCGATCCCGCCGCACAACGCGGCCGAGCTCTGCGACGCGGCGCTCTACCTGATCCAGAATCGCGAGGCGACCTCCGAGCAGTTGCTCACCTTCGTGAAGGGGCCGGACTTTCCCACCGGCGGTATCCTGATCGATTCCGCCGCGACCATCTCCGAGGCCTACCGCACCGGCCGCGGCGCCTTCCGCGTGCGCGCCCGCTGGGCCAAGGAGGATCTCGGCCGCGGCACCTGGAACATCGTCGTCACCGAGATTCCCTACGGCGTGCCGAAGAGCAGGCTCATCGAGAAGATGGCCGAGCTTCTCCAGGAGAAGAAGCTGCCGCTTCTGGCCGACGTGCGCGACGAATCCGCGGAGGACGTGCGCATCGTGCTGGAGCCGCGCTCCCGCTCGGTCGATCCCGTCATCCTGATGGAATCGCTGTTCCGGCTCACCGAGCTCGAAGCGCGCATCCCGCTCAACATGAACGTGCTCGTCGGCGGGCTCGTGCCGCGGGTGATCGGGCTCGTCGAGGCCCTGCGCGAGTGGATCGACCACCGCCGGGTGGTGCTGCAGCGGCGCTCGCGCTTCCGCCTCGGCCAGATCGAGCGGCGCCTCGAGATCCTGGGCGGCCTGCTCATCGTCTATCTCGACCTCGACGAGGTGATCCGCATCATCCGCGAGGAGGATGAGCCCAAGCCCGCCCTCATGGCCCGCTTCGCGCTGAGCGAGGTTCAGGCCAACGCCATCCTCGACACCCGGCTGCGCTCCCTGCGCAAGCTGGAAGAGATGGAGCTGAAGCGCGAATTCGACGCGCTGACCAAGGAGAAGGAGGGCCTCGAGGCGCTGCTCGGCTCCGAGAAGCTGCAATGGAGCGACATCACCAAGCAGATCCGCGCGGTGAAGAAGACCTTCGGCCCGGAGACCGCCCTCGGCCGCCGCCGCACCACCCTCGAGAACCCGCCGGACACCGCCGGCATCGACTTCACCCAGGCCATGGTCGAGCGCGAGCCGATCACGGTGATCGTCTCGGAAAAGGGCTGGATCCGCGCCCTCAAGGGCCATGTCGCTGATCTGTCCGGCGTCGCCTTCAAGGGCGACGACGCCCTCAAGGTCTCTTTCTTTAGCGAGACTACGGCGAAGATCCTGGTGCTCGCCTCGAACGGCAAGGTCTTCACCCTGGAAGCCTCGAAGCTGCCCGGGGGCCGCGGCTTCGGCGATCCGATCCGCCTCATGGTCGATCTCGACGACGGTACCGAGATCGTCGCCGCTCTGCCCTACCAGCCCGAGGGCAAGCTCCTGATCGCGGGTTCGGACGGACGCGGTTTCGTCGCCCCCGCGGATGCGGTGGTGGCCAATACCCGCAAGGGCAAGGGCATCCTCGGCGTCGACGAGGGCGTGACCGCCACCGTGCTCGTCCCCGCCGAGGGCGACCACGTCGCGGTCTGCTCGTCCGACAAGCTGCTGCTGATCTTCCCGGTCTCGGAGCTGCAGGAGCTCTCCCGCGGCAAGGGTGTGCGCCTGCAGCGCTGCCGTGGCAGCAGCCTCGTCCACGCCCATGTCTTCACCCTGGCCGAGGGACTGCCCTGGCGGGACGGCTCCCCCGAAGGCCGGCTCGCCCATGCCGGCATTCTGGAGAAGTGGATGGGGCACCGGGCCGAGGCGGGCATGCTGATGACCCGCAGCTTCCCGAAATTCGAGCGGTTCGGAAAATGAAAAAGCCGGGCATCGTGCCCGGCTTTTTTCTTGAGGAGATCGCCTGCTGGCTCAGCGGCGGCGGAACTGCTGGCCGCCGCGCTGGGGCGGACGCGGGCCGGAGGAGCGCTCGTCCTTGTGGCGGAACACGAGGCGGCCCTTCTCGAGATCGTAGGGAGACATCTCGACGGTGACGCGGTCGCCGGCCAAGGTCTTGATGCGGTTCTTCTTCATCTTGCCCGCCGTGTAGGCCACGATCTCGTGACCCTGGTCGAGCTGCACGCGGTAGCGCGCATCGGGAAGGATCTCGATGACGAGCCCTTCGAACTGCATCAATTCTTCTTTCGCCATGCACCGTGTCCTTGGCCGGGCGGCCCGCACACAGCCCCGGCAAATCCTTTTACAGATCGTCGTGCGAAACGCTTGGTGGTGCGGGTCCGATCCATTCGGAGGCGCAGCGACGCCAGCGTGTGCGTGCATCTAATGCCGCAACCGCCTTTTCGCAAGGAAAGAGGCACCTGATTGGCGGGAGCTCCGCAACGAAAGTTGTCGATTGTCCAGGATTCCCGCCGAGATTCTCCATCGAACGGGTGCGGCGCTATCGCGGGACGACGTTTCCGGCATAGTCGATGCGACCGTCCGCCGTCCGGCGCCAGACATGCAACCGGTAGGGCGGCCGGATGAGGTCGCCCTTGCCGTCGAACGCCAGCTCGCCGACCACCGTGCGCAGCGGCCGGCCGGCATGCAGGAACGCGGCGACCTTGGCCGGGTCCGTCGAGCGGGCGCCCTCGATGCCCTGGCGGATCACCTCGATCGCGGCATAGGCCGGGGCGGCGAACATCTCGGCCTCGGGGGTGCGGGCCCCTTTCGCGCCTTTCGTTTCGGGCAGGCGGGGGGAATCGGGCGCCAGCGTCATCAGCGTGCCCTCGGCACCGGGCCCGGCGAGCTGGGCGAAATCCTTGTCGAGGATCCCGTCGCTGGCGACGAGGGGCACTTGCAGCCCGGCCTCGCGCAAAACGCGAATCAGCAGCGCCGCTTCCGGCGCGAGGCCACCGAAATACACGGCCTCCACCCCCGCCGCCCGCAGGCGGCCGATCAGGCCAGAGACATCCTTGTCGCCGCGGTTGATGCCCTCGAACAAGGCCTCGCGGCCGCCGCGGCTGCGCAGGGCCCGGGCCGCGTCCTCGGCGAGCGCCCGGCCGAAGCTGGTCTTGTCGTTGAGGATCGCGACCGGCCGCCCCTGGAAGGTCTCGGCGAGCCAGGCGCCGGCCACCGCACCCTGCTGCGCGTCGTTGCCGGCCAGGCGGAACAGGCGGCCTGCACCGCGGGCGGTGAGGCTCGCCCAAGTCGCCCCCGGCGTCACGGCGAGCAGGCCCGCCTCCTCGAAGATCGGCAGGGCGGCGGCGGTCGCCCCCGAATCAAGCGGCCCGACGACGAGCTTCACCCCCGCCGCCGCGAGCCGGCGCGCCGCCTCCGCCGCCTGTTTCGGATCGCCGGCATCGTCCTGCACGACGAGCTGGATCTTCTGCCCGCCGATGCCGCCGGCCCTGTTGATGTCCGCGACCGCCTGCTCGACGCCGGCGCGCATCCCGCCCCCGAAGCCCGCATCCGGCCCGGTCAGCGGTGCGGCGAGCCCGATCCGCACCTGCGCCGCGGCGGGCACGGTGAGCAGCGTCAGGGAGAGCAGGGCCGGCGCGGCGGCAGCCGCTTTTACCCGGAGCGGCATCGCGGCGCGCCTTTTGCGTGAGACCTCGCCGCCACCCTAGCCCGGCCCCGCTTCCCCGAACAGTCGCGCGAGCCTGTTTGCTTGCCCGTCCCGGGGGATGGATCCGCATTGCGAAACGGGCGCGAAGGCTTACTTCGGATCGATGACGGAGCGCGGCGTTCTCGATCCGCGCCCGGGAGTTTCAGACATGCTCTCCACCGAGGACGACATCCTGCGCACGGCCGAGGGCTGGCGGCGCGAGGGGCGCAGGGTCGCTCTCGCCACCGTCATCGAGACCTGGGGCTCGGCGCCGCGCCCGGTCGGCAGTCACCTCGTCATCGACGGAGAGGGCAGCTTCCTCGGATCGGTCTCCGGCGGCTGCGTCGAGGGCGAGGTCATCACCGAGGCGATGGAGGCGATCGAGGACGGGCGCCCGCGCACCCTCGAATTCGGCGTGGCCGACGAGACCGCCTGGCGGGCAGGCCTGTCCTGCGGCGGCCGGATCCGCGTCTATGTCGAGCGGATCGACTGAGCGCCATGCGCCTCGATCTTCTCCAGCGCCTCAACGCCGAGCGGGCCGCCCGCCGGGCCGCCATCCTGGTCACGGATACGGGCGAGGGCAGCCAGCGCCTCGTCACCGAGGCCGATCTCGCCTCCGACCCGCTAGCCGAGACCCTGCGCGAGCGCCTGCAGAGCGGGCGCAGCGGGCTCGTCGAGGCGGAGGGCCGCTCGCTTTTCCTGACGGTGCAGGTGCCGCCCATCCGCCTGGTGGTGATCGGAGCGGTGCATATTAGCCAGGCGCTCTGCCCGATGGCGGCGAGCCTCGATCTCGACGTGGCCGTGATCGACCCGCGCACGGCCTTCGCCACGCCGGAGCGCTTCCCCGGCGTGCGGCTGATCGCGGAATGGCCGGATGTGGCTTGGGAAGCTCTCGGGCCGCTCGACCGCTACACGGCCGTGGCGGCACTGACCCACGATCCAAAGATCGACGATCCGGCCCTCACGGCGGCGCTCGCCGCGGAATGCTTCTATGTGGGCGCCCTCGGCTCGCGGAAGACCCATGGCCGCCGCGTCGAGCGCCTGACCCAGGCGGGATTCTCGGAGGCCCAGATCGCCCGTATCCACGCGCCGATCGGCCTCGATCTCGGTGCCGTCTCGCCCGCCGAGATCGCCGTCTCCATCCTCGCCCAGATCGTCGCGACCCTGCGCAAGGACCGGATCAAGGCGACGACATGAAGTTCGGTCCCATCCCGGTCCGCGAGAGCGCCGGGCTGATCGCGGCGCACGGCGTCCGCGGCGACGGCTTCGCCGTGCGCAAGGGTCAGACCATCACACTCGAGAACGCCGCCGCCCTGGAGCGGGCGGGGCTCGCGGAGGTGGTGGTGGCCATTCTCGAACCCGGCGATGTCGGGGAGGATGCGGCGGCCGAGCGCCTTGCCCACTGCCTCGCGGGTCCCGGCCTGCGGATCGAGCCGCCCTTCACCGGCCGCTGCAACCTGTTCGCGGAGCATGCGGGCGTCTTCCTGGTGGAGGCCGAGACGGTCGACGCGCTGAACGGCGTCGACGAATCGATCACCGCCGCGACGCTTCCCCCCTTCAAGCCGGTGGTGGCCGGCGAGATGGTCGCGACGGTCAAAATCATTCCCTATGCCGTGGCCGGCGCTGCCCTCGGCCGTGCCGCTACCCAGGTGCCCGCGCCGCCTCTGCGGATCGCGCCCTACCGTCGGCGGCGGGTCGCCGTGATCTCGACCCTTCTCTCCGGGCTGAAGCCCGCGACCATCGACAAGACCCTGCGCGTGCTGGCCAACCGGCTGGCACCGGCAGGGGCGGAGATCGTCGTGGAGAGCCGGGTGCCCCACGAGGCCCGGGCCGTCGCCGAGGCCCTCGGTCAGGCGGCGGCCGCGGCCGATCTCGTGGTGGTGTTCGGCGCCTCGGCCATCGCCGACCGGCGCGATGTGATCCCTGCCGGAATCGAGGCCGCCGGCGGGCAGGTCGCGCATTTCGGCATGCCGGTCGATCCGGGCAATCTCCTGCTGCTCGGCGCCCTACGCGAAATGCCGGTGATCGGCGCGCCGGGCTGTGCCCGCTCGCCCGTCGAGAACGGTTTCGACTGGATCCTTCACCGCCTGCTCGCCGACCTACCGGTGACCCGGGCGGACATCGTTCGCCTCGGCGTCGGCGGGCTGCTCATGGAGATCGTCTCGCGGCCTCAGCCGCGCGAGGGCGGCGCGAGCTCTGGGGAGGAGGCATGAGGGGGGACCGGAACGTACCGGTCGGCCTCGTCCTGCTCGCCGCCGGCCGGGGCACACGATTCGGCGCCGCGCCGAAGCTCCTGGCCCGGCTCGATGGCAAGCCGCTGGTGCGCCACGCCGCGGAGGCCGCGCTCGCCTCCCGTGCCCGGCCCGTGATCGCGGTGCTCGGCGCCCATGAGGAAGCCGTCGGCGCGAGCCTCGACGGCCTCGACCTGCATCGCGTGCCCAATCCGGCCTATGCCGAGGGCCTGTCCGGGTCGCTGCGCGCGGGTCTCGCCGCCCTGCCGCCGAACACCCGGGCCGCGATCGTGATGCTCGGCGACATGCCTCGCATCACCGCCACTCATCTCGACGCGTTGATCGCGGCCTACCGGCTCGCCCAAGGCTGCACCTGCGCGGTCGTGCCGGTGAGCGGCGGCCGGCGCGGCAACCCGGTCCTGCTCGATCTCGACCGCCTGGGAGGCGATCTCGCGGCTCTGCAGGGGGATCGCGGCGCAGGGGCGATCCTGGCGGCGCGGGACGACGTACTGGAGATCGCCACGGACGAGGCCGTCGCCTTCGACGTCGACACGCCGGAGGCCCTGCCGCGCGGGTAGCCGTCACGTCTTCTCGCGGCGTGCCGCGTTGCGGCAGCGCTCGGAGCAGTAGCGCACCTCCTCCCAGACCCGCTCCCACTTCTTGCGCCACGCGAAGGGCCGGCCGCAGGTGGCGCAGATCTTCTGCGGGAGGTCGCCCTTGCGGCGCATCGGGGGCAGGGGCGCCTCCTCTCAGCGCCCGATCTGGCCGGCCTCGGCCAGGGGCACGGGGCTCCAGCGGGTGAGCTGGACGAAGCCGTCCTGCGCCGCGACGACGACGTGGCGGCGATGCCGGTGCACCACCGAGCCCGGGATCAGCCGGTGCGCCTCGGTCCAGCCCTCGGCGGCGGCAACGTAGACGCGGGATTCGCCGAGCCGCGCGATGGTCTCGATCGTGCCGAAGGCGCGCACCTTGCGCAGCACCTCCGCCACCTCCTTGCGGAAGTCGAGCGTGCGGTCGGCATCGTTCACCCGCGGCCAGTAGGAGCCGTCGCCCTGCGGCTCGGCCCGGCGCCAGAGATCCGGCAGGCTCCTGGCGATCGGCCCCACGGCGAGGCGGCGCCCGGCCATCCTGCATTTGGCGAGCAGCGTCTCGTGGCTCTCCAGCGGCGAGACGGGGAAGATGTCCTGGGCCAGGATGTCGCCGGTGTCGAAATTCTCCGAGAGCGTGTGGGCGGTGACGCCCCAGCTCTCGTAGGAATCGAGCACGGCGTGGAAGAGCGGGTAGGGGCCGCGCCCGATGGGCAAGGGCGAGGGATGGAAGTTGAGGGCGAAGCGGGCCTTGCCGTGCCAGCCCTTCACCAGCCAGGGATAGCCCGCCACCACCAGCGCCCAGTCCCGGCCGTGCTCCCGGTTGAGGGCGTCGAGATCGGCGGGCAGCACCCGCGAGAGCTGGATCGGGATGCGGTGCCGGCGCGCCTGCGCCACGATGACGTCGTTGTGGTCGTAGATCCCGTCGCAGGGGCGGGTGAACAGCTTGAGCGGGCTCCAGCCCGCCTCGACCAGCCCGTCGAACACGCTGCCGAGGAAATCGATGCCGGCGAAGGCGAATTTCATGGGCCGTCCAGACCATCCGTGAGCGGCCCTGCGACCTTCGGCGCAGGGCATGACGCGCGGCTGCCGGATCCCAGGCCCGCATCGGAGCGATAGCTAGTCGATTTGGGCGGTACGGGAAGGCCGTGGAACGGGGGATCCCCATGCAGCGCGTCGGTCTCTCGAGCGGCAGGGCCTGAGCGGCCATGGGCGTGCTGCGGTTCATCCTCGGCGACCAGCTGCATCGCCGGGTCGCCTCGCTTACCGATCTCGATCCCGAGGCGGATGTGGTCCTTCTCGTCGAGGTCCGCGCCGAGGCGACCTATGTCCGCCACCACAAGCAGAAGATCGCCTTCCTGTTCTCGGCCATGCGCCATTTCGCGGCGGAGCTGGAAGCCGAAGGCGTCAGGGTCGACTACGTGCGGCTCGATGCGGAGGGCAATACCGGGTCCTTCACGGAGGAGCTGGAGCGGGCGATTGCCCGGCACGATCCGGAGCGCGTCGTCGTCACGGAGCCGGGGGAGTGGCGTGTCTGGGAGATGATGCAGGCCTGGCGCGAGGAGCTGTCCGTCCCGGTCGAGATCCGGGCGGACAACCGCTTCCTGTGCTCGCGGGAGACCTTCGAGGCCTGGGCCGGCGACCGCACTACGCTGCGGATGGAGACCTTCTACCGCTTCATGCGCAAGCGGACCGGGATCCTGATGACGGAGGACGGACCCGAAGGCGGCCAGTGGAACTTCGACGCCGAGAACCGCAAGCGGCTGCCCAGGGGCCATGTCCCGCCGGAGCGGATCGGCTTCCCACCCGACGCGATCACCCGCGAGGCCATGGCGCTGGTCGCGCGGGAATTCGGCGACCATTTCGGCAGCCTCGACGCCTTCGCCTGGCCGGTGACCCGTGCCGAGGCGCTGAGGAGCCTCGCGCATTTCCTCCGCGAGGGCCTGCCGCGTTTCGGCGACTACCAGGACGCGATGAAGGCGGATGCCCCCTTCCTCTACCACGCGCTGATCGCCCCGGCCTTGAACGCGGGGCTGCTCACGGCGGAGGAGGTCTGCCGGGCGGCCGAGCGCGCCTATCGCGAGGGCGGCATCCCCCTCAATGCGGTGGAGGGCTTTGTCCGACAGATCCTGGGCTGGCGGGAATATGTGCGGGGTCTCTACTGGGCGCGGATGCCGGCCTATGCCGAGAGCAACGCGCTCGCGGCCCGGCGTGACCTGCCCTGGTTCTACTGGTCGGGCGAGACGGGGATGAACTGCCTCCGGCAATGCATCGCCCAGACCCGGGACCATGCCTATGCCCACCACATCCAGCGGCTGATGGTTCTGGGCAATTTCGCCCTGCTCGCGGGGATCGAACCGGCCCAGGTCGAGGAATGGTACCTCGTCGTCTACGCCGACGCCTATGAATGGGTCGAGCTGCCCAACGTGCACGGGATGGTGCTCTGGGCCGATGGCGGCCTGCTCGGCTCCAAGCCCTACGCGGCTTCGGGGGCCTATATCGACCGGATGTCCGATTATTGCGGAGCGCAATGCCGGTACGACGTGAAAGCGAAGACGGGCTCGGAGGCCTGCCCATTTAATTATCTGTACTGGAATTTTCTTATCACGCACGAACAGAGATTGTGTAGCAATCCGCGCATGGCGATGCCGTACCGGACTTTGCGCGCCATGGGCGAGGAGCGGCGGGCCGCGATCGTGGCCGATGCGGCGCGCTTCCTCGACGCGCTGGAGACGTGACGGCGCTGTCAGAGCGGCGTCCAGGCGGCCAGCGTGAGATAGCCGCAGGGATCGTCCTCGCCGGTCTCGCCCTGGAGTCCGGCCGAAACGCGGAAGCTGACGGCGCCGAGGGCGAAGTCCGTGGCGTGAACGCCGACGCTCCATTTGAGGTAGCCGGTCCGGTCGGCATAGAGGGCGGCTTCCGGCCCGAGATAGGCGCCCCAGATCCGGTACCCGAACGAGGCCCGGCCATAGGCATCGGAGCGGGCCGAACCGAGGATCAGCGTCAGCGTCACCAGGGTGTCGTCGCTCGGCCGCGCCCAGACTTCGCCGTGCAGGCGCAGGCCGACACGCGGCTTGAGCATCTGGAACGCGTCGATTCCGGCGAGCGCCTCCGCCGAGACCTCGGGGCCGGCAAACAAAGCGGCGACGCCCCAGGGGCGCACCATCTGATAACCGGCCAGGGCAGAGCCGAGCATCGTCGCGCGCAGGAAAACCGGAGAGGCCGGGCCTGAGCTACGCTCGCGGCGCACCCCGCCGCCTATGCTGACGAGGACGGCGATTCCCTCGCGATCATGGCCCGCGAGCCCGACCTTGGCCCCGGCGCTCGTGAAAGAGGATCGCCCCGCATCGAGGCTTCCGAACAGGATCGTGTGGACGGGATCCTGTTCCGCACGGACGATCGCCGGCGACATCATCAGGCAGAGCGTGTGGATGACGGGCAAAATCCTCGGAAAAAGATTTTTTGCCAAATCGGGCATCCGCCTGCCGTCGCGCTAAAGCACTATATGCAACCTGGGATGGTTTAAGCCGATGAATTAAACTCGAATAATACTATCAATCTTCTAGCAATCATGTCCACGATTACTCGATTCTCCCTGTGTATACCCACAAACCGGGGGACCTCAGATCAGATCTCGTCACTGACCTGAACTTCAGCGCTGTCGAATCGCGAGGCGGCAAACGTTGACGCGCCGGGCATCGCGACACGTCACAGGTGCGTTGGCGCGCTTGGCGGAAGCGGCGGCATCGGCTAGAGCCGCCGCCGAACGAGAAAAGAGACGGCATCCGCCTTTTGTCCTCCGGCGCGCGCACTTCCGACGTCCTCACTGTGCTCGCGAGCCAGGAGAGCGACCGCCTGACCGTCGGCGACATCATCGCCGTGCTCCGCGATCGCGCCTTCGCGCTGCTCGTGGTGCTGCTCGGCCTGCCCAATTGCCTGCCGATGCCGCCGCCGATCCCGCTGGTCTGCGGCCTGCTGCTGCTGATGATCGCGGTTCAGATCGTGGCCGGCATGTCGGCGCCCTGGCTGCCGCGCAGCATCCTGGGCCAGTCGATCGCCCGGGAGAATGTCGAGCGGGCGGTGACCCGCGCCGTGCCGATCCTGCGCCGCCTGGAGCGCTGGTCGCGCCCGCGCCTCAGCCTGTTCGACAGCGCGGTCGGCATGCGCGGCATGGGCGTGCTGCTGCTGGCGCTGGCCCTGGCGCTGATCGTGGCGCCGCCCTTCTTCGGGCAGATCCCCCTCGGGCTCGCGGTCTCGCTGATCGGCCTCGGGCTGGTGGAGCGCGACGGCTTCGTAGTCATGGGCGGCCTCGCCATCGGCGCGGTCGGTGTCGGCATCTCCGTCGGCTTCGTCTACACGCTGTTCGCGAGCGTCATGAGCGCGCTGACGTGGCTCTCGGGCTTCGTGCCGGGGCTCGCCGCGCTGATCCACTGAACGGCGCCGGCTGACCGGGCCGGAGGAAGCCGGATGCACGCGACTCATGCCCTCGACGCGCCCGCGGCGCCGCGGATCGCCTTCGACGCCTTTCTGGCCGTCGACATCCGCGTCGGGACGGTGGTGGCGGCGGAGGCCTTTCCCGAGGCGCGCAAGCCGGCGCTCAAGCTCACGATCGATTTCGGCCCGGCCCTCGGCACCCGGCGATCGAGCGCGCAGATCACCGAGCATTATACGCCCGAGACGCTGGTCGGCCGGCAGGTGGCGGCGGTGGTGAACTTTCCCCCGCGGCAGATCGGCAAGGTCCTGTCCGAGGTGCTGACCCTCGGCTTCGCAGACGCGCAGGGCGCCGTGGTCCTGTTCGCCCCGGATCAGCCGGTGCCGAACGGCAGCCGGCTGTTCTGAACAGGCGTCACGCCTCCAGGTGGCGGCGCCGCACCAGGCGGTGGATCAGGCCGCCGCGGGGGCCGAACAGCATCGACAGGATGTAGAGCCCCCCCGCGGCGAGCACGATCGCCGGCCCCGTCGGCAGGCGGATCTCCGCATGGTAGGAACCGATCAGCCCGATCAGGCTGGCGAGCATCGCGACCAGCATCGAGACCGGGATCAGCCCGGACAGGTCCTGCGCCCAGAAGCGCGCGGTGATGGCCGGCAGCAGCATCAGCCCGACCGCGAGCAGGGTGCCGAGCGCCTGGAAGCCGGCGACGAGGTTCATCACCACGAGGCCGAGGAAGGCGTAATGCACCGGCCCCCCGGCGCGGCTCACCGTGCGCAGGAAGAGCGGGTCGACGCATTCCATGACGAGGGGGCGGTACAGGGCCGCGAGCCCCATCAGCGTCACCGTGGCGATGCCCCCCAGCAGCACGAGCGCGTCGTCGTCCAGCGCCAGAACCGAGCCGAACAGGATGTGCAGAAGATCGACCTGCGAGCCCCTCAGCGAGACGAGGAAGACGCCGCCCGCCAGGGAGATCAGGTAGAAGGCGGCGAGGCTCGCATCCTCCTTGAGCAGGGTGGAGCGGGTGACGAGGCCCGCGAGCAAGGCCACCGCGAGGCCGGCGACGAGGCCGCCCAGCGTCATCGCCGGCAGGGACAGGCCGGCCACCAGGAAGCCGGCCGCGGCGCCGGGCAGGATCGCGTGGCTCATCGCCTCGCTCATCAGGCTCATCCGGCGCAGCATCAGGAAGACGCCGAGGGGCGGCGTCGACAGGGACAGGGCGAAGCAGCCCACCAGCGCCCGGCGCATGAAGCCGAATTCGGCGAAGGGGCCGACGAGATAATCGAGAACGGCGCTCACTCGGCAGCCTCGTGACGGACGGGACGAGCGTGGTCGTGCCCGTGATGGCTGTGATCATGATGATCGTGGCCGTCATGGTCGTGATCCGACGGGTCGGCCACCGCGTCGTCGTGGCGGCAGATCGCGGCGTTCTCGTCCCAGGCCTCCGAGAGATGGCGGGCGCGGGCGAGATTCTCCTCGGTCAGCACCGTCGCGGTCGGCCCCCAGGCAATGGGCGCGCGGGCGATGAGCAGGGTCGTGGGGAAATGCGTCCGCACCTGCGCGAAATCGTGCAGGGCCGCGACGACAGTGCGCCCCTCCCGGTGCCAGCCCCGGATCAGCGCCAGCAGATCGGCGGTGGTGCGGGCATCGATGCCGGTGAAGGGCTCGTCGAGCAGGATCAGCGAGGCATCCTGCAGGATCAGCCGCGCGAACAGGGCGCGCCGGAACTGGCCGCCGGAGAGGGTTCCGATCGGCCGGTCCTCGAAGCCGGACAGGCCCACCGTCCCCAGGGCGCCGACGAGCCGGCTGCGCTCGCCCGACAGGCTGCGCCAGGCGCCGTGCAGGCGCCACAGGCCCATCGAGACGAGATCGAGCACGCTCAAGGGGAAGGAACTGTCGATCTCGGCCGCCTGGGGCAGATAGGCGACAACCTCCCCCCGGGGCCGCTCGATGGCGCCGTCGAGCGCCCGCAACTCCCCCGCAATGCCCTTCAGCAGGGTCGACTTGCCCGCCCCGTTCGGGCCGATCAACGCCAGCAGGTCGCCCCGCGGCACCGATCCCTGGAGATGGTGCACGGCCGGATGGCGGTCGTAGCCCAGGGTCAGGCCGCGGAAGCGGATCGCGGCGGTCTCCGCGGTCGTCACGCCAGGGCCCACAGGATCGCGGCCCAGAGCAGGCCGGAGAGCACGAAGGCGGCGATCAGACGCGTGAAGGCGCTCGAACGGAACAGGGACCGGCGTGGCATTCGGGCGAGGCCGGGCGGGCGGGACATGCGGTCTCCAGGGCGCGGCCGACTTCGGGTCGCGCCGCGTGACAGGCGGGCGTGGGGACCTTCGGATTGCCGGGGTCCGGGTGCGCGCGTATGATCCTGCGGCTGATACACTGTAACAGGCGCCGAACTCAATCGGGCCGCCAGCGAGGAGCGGAGGATGCACCACCACGCGCACGGCGAGGAAGCCGGCTGCTGCGAGGCGGAGCATGGGCCTGGGGAGATCTTGGCGCGCGCCGAGCGCCTCTGCCGCGAGCGGGATCTCCAGTTCACGCGCCTGCGCCGCGACGTGCTGGAAGCGGTGGCGAAGGAGGGCAGGCCACTCGGGGCCTACGACATCGCCGAACGCCTGAGCGGGGAGGGGCGCCGTGTCGCCGCCGTCTCGGTCTACCGCGCGCTGGATTTCCTCACCGAGCAGGGCTTGGTCCACCGCATCGCCAGCCGCAACGCCTTCGTGTCCTGCGGGCACGAGCACGGCGACAAGGCCGGACTGGTCTTCCTGATCTGCCGGACCTGCGGCGGCATCGACGAGATGACCGCACCCAACGTCGAGAATGCCCTCGACCGCACCCTGGCCCAGGTCGGCTTCACCCCGTTCAGCCGGATCCTGGAAGTCGAGGGGCAATGCGGCAATTGCCGCGAGCGGGGCGAAGGCTAGGGCCGAACCGGCTCAGCCGGCCGCGAGGTCGCGCGCCGCGAACAGGCCGTCGAGATAGGCCCGCACGAAGGGCGGCATGCGGGCGTGATCGATATCGTCCGGCCTCCGCACGCAGATCATCCGGGACAGTTCCGGTTCGGCCTCGCCCGCATGGTTCTGCGCGATGCGGGCCTTGAGGGCGTCGGCCCGCGCTTCGAAGCGCACCGGGCGCAGGAAGGCGAATTGGCCGTCGCCTTGCAGCAGCGTCCACGGCGCCTGCGCGGCCGAAGCGGGCAGGGTGAGGCCGGTCTCCTCGCGAAACTCCCGTTCCGCGCTGCCGGCGAGATCCACGACGCCGCCGTCCCGGACATCGCCCGCATCGGGGGTGCCGCAGGGGAAATAGACCTGGCCGGCATTGGCGGTGCCGGGCGCCATCTGGCCGAGCAGCACCGCGCCATCCGCGGTCCGGGGCACGATCGCGGCAAAGGCGTTGGCGACGGCCGGATCCGGCGAGCCGGCGTCACGGAACGCGATGAAGCGCGAATAGCGCGCCTCGAAGAAGTCCACCTGGCAATGGCCGCCCGAGATTGTGCAGCTGGAGGCCAGCAGCACGATCCCGTCGAACAAACCCGGCGTCGCCGCGCGGCGGCGTTCCCAGTTGGCGGCGATCATCGCGGCATTCGCCTCCGCCCAGGCCCAGCGATGGGGCACGAGCCGGGCCGAGAGCGTAATAAGGGACGTCCGGGTGAAGACCGGCGCTTCCGGCTCAGACAAGGAGCCTGCCCTCGCTCACCACCACCGCCGCTCCGCCGATCTCGACGGAGCGCAGGGCGCCCTCCGCCACCACGAGTTGAAGCGCGATCGCGCTCGGCCGGCCCATGGCCACGCCCTGGCGGATGGCCACGTCGTGCGTGCCCTCGCCCAGGGGCTCGAACTGCATCAGCACCCCGGCGAAGGCCACCGCCGCCGAGCCGGTGGCCGGGTCTTCGGCGATGCCGAGATGGGGGGCGAACATGCGCGCCTGATAGCTCCGCCCCAAGCCCTCGGGGTCGAGGGCGTAGAGATAGAGGCCGTCCTGCGCGCTCTCGGGGGCGAGCCGGGTCAGCGCGGCGGCGTCGAGACGGGCCCGTGTCAGGGCTTCGATGGAGACGACGGGAATCGCGGTGAAGCGCGGGCCGCCGCCCTCGTGGCGACTGGGCGCGTGACGGCCGAAGCCGATCTCGCTCGGGGCGAGTCCCAGGGCCTCCGCATAGGCTTCCGCCTCCGCGGCCTCGCCGAGCCAGGCGGGGAGGATGGGCGCCTTGAACCGGGCCTGGCCGCGGCGGGCGGCGGGGTCCGCCTCGACCACGCAGGGCACGATCCCCGCCGCCTCCTCGAGCCCGAACATCCCCGCATCCGGCCGCCCGTCTGCCGCCCTGTCGTGCAGGGCGAGCAGAACGGCGGTGCCGATGGTCGGATGGCCGGCGAAGGGCAATTCGCGGGCGGGCGTGAAGATGCGCAGGGCCGCCCGGTGGCGGTGATCCTCGGGCGGCAGCACGAACACCGTCTCGGAGAGGTTGAACTCGCCGGCGATGGCCTGCATCGCGTCCTTGTCGAGCCCCCCGGCATCCAGCACCACCGCCAGCGGATTGCCGGCGAGGGGATTCTGCGTGAACACGTCCAGGGTGGCGAAGCGGCGTCCGGCCGTCGGCTCAGCCATGGTGTCGTCCTCGTGATGGCGCCGGGCGGTCAGACCGCCTCGACGGGGAAGGTCGCGCTCGGCGCTACGAACTCGTCCTGTGCGGCCACCGTCAGCAGCTCGCTCGCGCCGGCCTCCGCCGTGCGCCGCAGCAGCCCGTGGATGGAGGCGGCGGCCATGCCGAGCGCCAGGGCCGCGGATCCGGTGCGAGCGTAATGCACGAGATAGAGCGCGGCGACCGCATCGCCCGCCCCGCTGACGGCCTTGAGATCGAGCCGCGGCGTGCGCACCCGCCAGAACCCGCCGCCTTCGCCGGCCATCATGTCGATGGCGTCGGCGGGCGTCTCCTCGGTCGTCAGGGAAGTGACGAGCACCACCCGCGGCCCGAAAGCCTGCAGGGCCGCGGCGGCAGCCTTGGCCCCCTCGAGCGTTCCCGTGGGAAGGCCGGTGAGAAGATCGAGCTCGAACTGGTTGGGCGTGACGATGTCGGCGGCGGGCACGGTATGGTCGCGCATGAACTCGGCGACGCCCGGCCGCACGTAGATCCCGGCATAGGTGTCGCCGATGACGGGATCGCAGCAATAGAGTGCCCGCGGGTTGGCCTGCCGCACCGCCGCCACCGCCCGCAGGATCGCCGTGCCGATCTCGGCCGAGCCCATATAGCCGGACAGGACGGCGTCGCAGGCGGCGAGCATGCCCCGTTCGGCGATGCCCTGCACCACTTCCTCGACCGCTGGCCCGTCGAAGACCCGCCCGCGCCAGGCGCCGTATCCGGTGTGGTTGGAGAACTGCACCGTATGCACCGGCCAGACCTCGACGCCGAGCCGCTGCATCGGAAACACGGCGGAGGCGTTGCCGACATGGCCGTAGGCAACGTGGGACTGGATCGACAGGACGTTCATCGCGCCCTCTGGAAGTCAGGCAGGGGAGGCCGTGTTAGCCGGAACCGGACGCGGGCGCACCCGACAATGGGCCGGGGCGGCCATGATCCTGGCGGCTGTCACGGCGACCGGGCCTCGGGCGGCCGGGGCGGCCGAGGCTGGGCCGCGTCCGATCGAACGTGACTCGGCCCGCGTCTCAGGGAAAACGACGCTTCGAGTTCCGCGGAACGGACGAATATTTGCAATTCTCGATTGCGGCAGTCGAGGCGTGTGGGTATCGATTGTATTATGAAATTTTGAAATCCGAACAGGATTTCAAAAACCCATCAAAATCATTGTCATAATCATGACCGTTCGGGATGCTTATTATAATTTTAATTAATTGTTAAGCATTTTATCATTGTTGATCGCGGGCATCTGATCGAACTTTGGAGCGCTCGAAGTGCTGCGGATCAATCTTCCACGCAAACTCTACGCGCTTGTCGCGCTCGCCGGCCTGAGCTTGATCATTCTCGGCGGCACAGCCCTCTACTACCAGTTCGGAACGATGTTTCAGCAGCGGGTCAACCGCATCGAGCTGATGACCGAAGCGGCCGTGAACCTGATCGATCGCTATCATGCCCTGGCCGAGAAGGGTGAGATGAGCGCGGCCGCAGCCCAGTCCGAGGCTCTGAAGAACGTCGTCGCGATGCGGTTCGACCACGACGGCTACTTCTTCGTCATGGACGAGAAGGGCAGAATCCGCATGCATATCAAGCCCGAGATGATCGGCACCGATCTCAGCGACCAGGCCGATGCCAACGGCTTCCGCTTCGTCGCGGACGTCCTTCCCCGGGCCCGCCAGGAGGGACATGCCCAGGTGTCCTATGCCTGGGTGCGGCCAGGAGAGAACGAGCCGACGACCAAGATCGCCGTGTTCCGCTACCACAAGCCCTGGGGCCTCTACGTCGCCACCGGCGTGCATATCGGGGATCTGAACACGGCGATCTGGGAGCAGATCAAGCGGCTGTCGCTGATCGGCGTCGGGATCATGATCGCCCTCGCCGCCGTTTCCGGCCTGATCATCCGCTCGATCATCCGCCCGAACAACCGGCTGCTCGACGCCATGGGCGTGCTGGCCACCGGCGAGACCGGGGTAGCGCTGGAGGAGGCCAAGCGCAGCGACGAGATCGGCGCGATGGCCCGGGCCGTCCTCGTGTTCCGCGACAATGCCATCGAGCGCCAGCGGCTGGAGAGGGAGCAGGCGGCCGAGCAGGAACGCCGGAACCGCCGCGCTATCCTTCTGGACAGCCTGATCGGCGGCTTCGAGTCGACGGTCGGGGGATCGCTCGCGACAATCAACGACGCCGCGTCGAACCTCCAATCGACCGCTCAGGCGATGACCGCCTCCGCGACCCAGACCGCCAGCCAGTCCAACAGCGTAGCGGCCGCGGCGCAGCAGGCCTCCGGCAACGTCCAGACCGTCGCGGCGGCGGCCGAGGAACTCGGCACCTCCGTGGAGGAGATCGGTCGCCAGGTCGCCGGCTCGGCCCGGCTCGCCCAGACCGCCGTCGGCGAGGCCGATTCGACGGCCCATCTGGTCCAGCTCCTGAGCCAGACCTCGACCAAGATCGGCGACATGGTCGGCCTGATCTCCACCATCGCGTCCCAGACCAACCTGCTGGCCCTCAACGCCACGATCGAGGCTGCCCGGGCCGGGGAGGCGGGCCGGGGCTTCGCGGTGGTCGCCGCCGAGGTGAAGGAGCTCGCCAACCAGACCGGCCGCGCCACCGACGAGATCTCCCAGCAGATCACCGAGGTGCAGAGCGTGACGGAACAGGCCGTGCGCGCCATCGCGGGGATCGCCACCCGCATCCGCGAGATCGACTCCGTGGCCGTCACCATCGCCGCCGCGGTCGAGCAGCAGGGCGCCGCGACGCAGGAGATCGCCCGCAACGTCGCCCAGGCCTCGGTAGGCACCGGCGAGGTGACGACCAACATCGCCGGCGTGGCGCAGGCCTCGGGGGAGACGGGGGCCGCCGCGAGCCAGGTGCTCGCCTCCGCCTCCGAGCTGTCGCGCCAGTCGACGCATCTCGGCCACGAGGTGAACCGCTTCCTCGAAGGGGTCCGCGCGGCCTGATCCGCCCACGGGATCCTCAGTGGCGGCGCCGTTTGACGAACGGCGCCGCTTGCCGAGGGGCGATGCCTTGGCCACATGGCAGGCTCCGGGGGAGGGAGCCTTTCAGGAATGGATATCGATGCCCTGCGCCAGTCGACGCTCGCCTTCGTCGAGGCGCACAGGGCCTGGGCGCCCCTGGTGACCGGCCTCCTGGCCTTCTGCGAATCCGTGGCCTTCCTGTCTCTGCTCGTGCCGGCCACCGTGATCCTGGTCGGCATCGGCGCCTTGATCGGCGGAAGCGACCTGCCGTTCTGGCCGATCGTGATCGGGGCGGCGGTGGGCGCCGGGCTCGGCGACTGGATCTCCTACGAGGTCGGCCATTACTTCAAGGACGGCGTGAAGCGGCTCTGGCCGATGAGCCGCCATCCCGAGATGACCGAGAAGGCCGAGGGTTTCCTGCGCCGCTGGGGCGCGGGCGCGGTGGCGATCGGCCGCTTCTTCGGCCCGGCCCGGGCCGTGGTGCCCCTCGTCGCAGGCAGCTTCGGGGTGACGCGCATCCCGTTCCAGATCGCGAATTGGGGATCGGCCTTCGTCTGGGCCTTCGTGCTGCTCGCCCCCGGTGCGGGGCTGCTCGGCTGGTTCCGGGGCTGATGCGCCGTTTCCCGCCGGAGCGGATCGTCTGCCTCACCGAGGAGACGGTGGAGACGCTCTACCTGCTCGGCCAGGAGCACCGTATCGTCGGAGTCTCGGGCTATGCCGTGCGCCCGGCCCGGGTGCGCAAGGAGAAGCCGCGGGTCTCGGCCTTCACCAGCGCCGACCTGCCGAAGATCCTCGCCCTCGATCCCGATCTCGTCCTCGCCTTCTCCGACCTGCAGGCGGAGATCGTGGCCGATCTCGCCCGCGCCGGCATCGCCGTGCACCTGTTCAACCAGCGCGACGTGGCGGGCTGCCTCGCCATGATCCGCACCCTCGGCGCCCTCGTCGGCATGTCCGCAGAGGCCGACGATCTCGCGAGAGACTACGAGGCACGGTTAGCTCAGGCCGCAGCGGACAGCGCGGGCCGGGCGCGGCCTCGGGTGTATTTCGAGGAATGGGACGCGCCGATGATCTCCGGCATCGGCTGGGTCTCGGAGCTGATCGGGTTCGCGGGCGGGCAGGACGTGTTTCCCGACCGGGCGAAGGCCCAGGCCGCCAAGGACCGGATCGTGACCTCGGAGATGGTGATCGCTGCCGCGCCCGACGTGATCCTCGCCTCCTGGTGCGGCAAGCGTGTGAACCCCGAGCACATCGCCAGGCGCCCGGGCTGGGCGGCGATCCCGGCGGTCGCCAACGGGCGCATCCACGAGATCAAGTCCCCGCTGATCCTGCAGCCGGGCCCGGCGGCGCTCGGCGACGGCTTCGAGGCGATCCGCCGCCTGCTCGCGTGAACCCGCCGCAGGTGACAGGGCGAGTCCGGCCTTGGCAGGATGCGGATTCGTGATTCGGCCTGGGGCGTCCCCGCGCACCGGCGCCGCGCAAGGAAGCCCGATGTCCGCCGCCGTCGCCCTCACCCTGCCGCCGGACCGCCGCCAGTCGCCGACCGCGCTCCATGTCCAGCGCGGCGTGCGGCGGCTCTTCGCCGAGATGGGCTGCGTCACGCTCCCCGAATTCTCCCTCGCCAATGGCCGCCGGGCGGACGTGATCGCCCTCTGCGGGGTGGGCAAGCTCACCATCGTCGAGATCAAGTCGAGCGTGGCCGATTTCCGGGCCGACCGGAAATGGCCCGATTACCGCGATTTCTGCGACCGCTTCTTCTTCGCGATCCCCGACACGGTGCCCGAGAGCCTCATCCCGGAGGAATGCGGGCTGATCGTCGCCGATGCCTTCGGCGCGGCGATCCTGCGGGAGCCGCCGGACCACGCGCTCAGCCCCGCCCGGCGCAAGGCGGTGACGCTCCGCTTCGCCCACAGCGCGGCCGGGCTGCTGCACGCCCTCGCCGATCCCGGCGCCATCCGCGAGGGCGCCCTCTGAGGATCCCTCAGGCCGCGGTCCCGAGCAGGACGCGGATGTCGTCCCTGCGGCAGGATTCGGCGAAGCGCGGCTCGGCCCAGCCGAGATCCGTGACCGCGTAGCCGCGCTCCCGCATCATCGCGGCGACGAGGACGGAGGGCGCCTTGTAGACCCCGTGCGTCTCGACGAGCAGCACGCGGGGACGGAAGGGCAATTCGCGCAGGATCGTCACCTCCGCTCCCTCGCAATCGAGGCAGAGCACGTCGCAGGGGGGCAGGGCCGCCGGGGCGACGGGCGCGCCGAAGCCGGCGGGGTCGTGGTAGACGGCGATCGGCTCGCCCACCACGGCGTGATGGATGCCGAGCGCCACACCATTCAGCGCGGCGGTGGCGCGGACATGGCCGCAATTCTCGGCGCTGCCCTCGTAGCACTCGATCCGCCCCGAGGGCCCGGCGCACAGGGCCGCCGTCACCGCCGTGACCCCCACGCCGCCGCCCACCACCACGACCCGGTCACCGGGGCGCACCTGCGCGTTCAGGCCACCGACGAGCCCGGCCTCGTAGATCGGATCGTCGAGCCGCTCCGTGTGCCAGGAATCCGGCACCAGGAGATCGGTCCATTTGCGGAGATGGCAGATCGGGACACCGCCCCAGCGCAGGGGCCGGCGCGCGGGCGAGAGGGGGCGGACGAGGCGCCGGTACAGGAAGCCGAGGCTGCGGCTCAGCAGCCCGGAGATGCCATTCTCGCGGAACGCCTGACGCAGCTTGCCGATCATCCACATCCGATCGTTCTCCCGGCACGCTCCGCTTTGTTGCTGATTATGTCAGATCGCCTGCCTGCGCACCCGTCAGGTGCGCCCACGCACATGGTCGTTCGATGAGCCGCCCCGGCCCACATCGCGTTTGCACCCGGCACATGCCGGACATGAACGGATTTCGGTGGGCCGCTCGACCGTGAGGTCTACGTTGCGGCGCACCACGCCATCGAAAGAGTTTGCCCGTGCCCCACGCCTCGACGGCCGATTGCGCCGCCGATGCGGCGCCGACGGTTGCCGCCGACGCCCATCATCCCGCCCTCGTGATCCTGGCCCTCGCGGTCGGCGGCTTCGCCATCGGCACGACCGAGTTCGCGTCGATGAGCCTGCTGCCCGAATTCGCGCCGGCGCTCGGTATCGACGCGCCGACCGCCGGCCACGTCATCAGCGCCTACGCCCTCGGGGTCGTCGTCGGCGCGCCGGTCATCGCCGTGCTCGCGGCGCGGATCGCCCGGCGGACGCTGCTGGTCGGCCTGATGGTGATGTTCGCCCTCGGTAACCTGCTCTCGGCGATCGCGCCGAGCTATCACGCGATACTGGCGTTCCGCTTCTTCGCGGGGCTGCCCCACGGCGCCTATTTCGGCGTCGCGATGCTGCTGGCCGCCTCGCTCGTGCCGCGGGAGAAGCGCGCCGGCGCCTCCGCCAAGGTCCTGACCGGCCTCACCGTCGCCACGGTGGTCGGCGTGCCGCTCGCCAACGCCATCGGTCAGATCTTCGGTTGGCGCTGGAGCTTCGCCATCGTGGCCGGGCTCGCCCTGCTCACGGCGGCGCTCGTGCGGTTCTATGCGCCCCTCGGCGCGCCGACGGAGGGGGCGAGCCCCTTGCGCGAGCTCGGCGCCCTGAAGCGCGGCCAGGTCTGGCTGACGCTCGCGATCGGCGCCGTCGGCTTCGGCGGGATGTTCTCGGTCTACACCTATCTCGCTTCGACCATGCTGTCGGTCACGCAGGTCTCGCCCGCGCTAATCCCGGTGGCGCTGGCCGTGTTCGGCGCCGGTCTGACCCTGGGCAATCTCGGCTGGGCCTGGATCGCCGACCGGTCTGGGGCTCTGATGCTCTCGGCCGCGGCGACGCTCGTCTGGAGTGCCGTGGTGCTCGCGCTCTATCCCGCGGCGACGGCGAGCCTGTGGACGCTGCTCCCGGTCGTGTTCCTGATCGGCTGCGGCGGCGGCCTCGCCACCATCCTGCAGACCCGACTGATGGACGTCGCCGAGGATGCCCAGACCCTCGCCGCCGCGCTGAACCATTCCGCCTTCAATGTCGCCAACGCGCTGGGGCCGTGGCTCGCGGGGCTCGCCATCGCATCCGGCTTCGGCCTGCCGGCCACGGGCTGGGTCGGCGTCGCCCTCGCGCTGGGCGGTCTCGCGATCTGGACAATGTCCTGGGCGCTGGACGCGCGGTCCCGTCCGGGGGGCGGCGCATTCCTGAGGGCGCGTCGGTGAAGCGCCCTTGACTCGACGGTCTTCGGGCACCGTCCTCCCCTCATGAAAAGGGTCGCCGCGCTCTCCGCGCGGCGACCCTTTTCGTCTCGGCGTCGATCCCGCCGCCTATGCCGCGGCGAGGGACATCGACATCGATTCCTTCTTCATCAGCTCGCGGTAGAAGCCGTCGAGATGGGTGAGCTTCTCCGGCGAGCCGTCCTGGGCGATGCGGCCGCCCTCGAGCACCACGATCCGGTCGAAGTCCTTGAGCGTCGAGAGCCGGTGGGCAATGGCGATCACCGTGCGGCCCTTCATCAGGTTCGCCAGTGCCGCGCGGATCGCTTCCTCCGATTCCGCGTCCAGCGCCGAGGTAGCCTCGTCGAGGAGCAGGATCGGCGAGTCCTTCAGGATCGCGCGGGCGATGGCGATGCGCTGGCGCTGGCCGCCCGACAGCTTGACGCCGCGGTCGCCGACGATGGTGTCGAAGCCTTCCGGCAGGGCCTTGATGAAGTCGGTGCAGTGGGCCGCCTCCGCCGCCTGCCAGACCTCCTCGTCGGTGGCGTCCGGCCGGCCGTAGCGGATGTTCTCCCGCAGCGAGCGGTGGAACATCGACACGTCCTGCGGCACCACCGTGATGGCTTCGCGCAGGGATTCCTGCGTCACCCGGGTGATGTCGCGGCCGTTGATGAGGATACGGCCGCCCTGCACCTCGTAGAAGCGCTGGATCAGCGAGAACAGGGTCGACTTGCCGCCGCCCGACTTGCCGACGAGGCCCACCGTCTGGCCCGGCGGGATCACCAGGTTGAAGTCGGAGAACACCGTGCGCCCGTCGGGGTAGCTGAAGGCGACGTGATCGAAGGTCATCTCGGCACCGGTCTGGTGCTCCAGCTTCTCAGCCTCGGGATGGTCCTTGAGCTCGTGCGGCTGCAGCAGGGTGTGCAGCGCCTCGGAGAGGCGGGCGGTGTGCTGCGTCGCGTCGACGAGGGCCACCGCGAGGTCGCGGGTGGCGGCCAGGATGCGGATGCCGAGCGTGCAGACCAGGACCACCTCGCCGTTCGTCGCCTGACCGGCCTCCCACATCCTGATGACCCAGTAGAGCAGGCCGAGGATCGAGATCACGGTCAGGAAAGCGTGGGTGATGCGCAGCTTCTCGAGGTAGAGGAGCGAGCTCCGCCGGGCGCCCATCTCGGTGCCGATGGTGCCGTCGAAGCGCTTGTACTCGCGCTTGAAGGCCGAGAAGGCCCGGACGAGGTTCATGTTGCCGACGAGGTCGACCATCTCGCCGTCGACCGAGGCCGCCTTGGCGGCGAAGTCGTGGTGCAGCGGCTTGCCGGCCGAGGCCATCTTGAACATCAGCAGGACGACGGCGAGGAAGATGCCGGCGAGCACGGCCGCCATGGTGAGGTTCACGGTGCCGATGTAGAGGATCGACAGGAACGCGGCCACGCAGGGCGGCATCACGTTGAACGTGAACATGTTCTCGACCGTGAAGATCGCGTTCGAGGTCGCCGTGATGCGCGAGGCGAGCGTGCCCGGCTGGCGGTCGGCGAAGAAGGACGGGGCGTGGCCCGTCATGTGCCGGAACAGGTCGCGGCGGATGTCGCCCGTCACGCCGACGAAGGTGAAGGCGCCGACCAGCGCGGCGACGCGCCAGAGCATGTTGTCGGCGGCGATGAAGCCGATCAGCACGGCGAGCGCCGTCCAGACATGGCTCGCCTGCGGCCCCTTGCTCAGGGAATCGACCACGCCCTTCAGGGCATAGTCTGTCGAGACCGAGAAACCGACAGCACCGAGGACGGCCACGAGGATGACGAGATGGGGGAGGATGCGGCGCTTCAGGTAGCGCCCGACGAAGGCCCAGGGCCTGTTGGCGTAACTGCAGAGATCTTCCATCGCGACTGCCGATCCCGATTGATCAGACCTGCAGGGCGACGCGCCGCCGGCAGGCCGCACTCACCCTCAAAGGTCGGAACGCGAAGCGTCGCCTTATGTTTCAAGCGAGGCCGCGACCAGATTCATAAATCGCGGAACCTGAACGGCGCTTGAGCGGGGAGACGCATCGCACGCGTCCCTTGTCGCGCCGCACGCGCCCGGGCTCAACCCGCCCCGGGGCTTCGGCACGATTTTCTTTCGCCGCCTCTAGGGCGTTGCCTCCGCCGGGGCCCGGGTCTCGGGCATGATCGCCAGCACGAGGAGGAAGGCGAGGACGCCAATGCCGGCGAGCCCGAGGAAGGCGGTATGGGTGCCGAACGCGTCGGCGACCACCCCCGCCAGCGCCGTCGAGAGGGCCGCGCCGATGCCCATGCCCGTGCCGACCGCGCCCAGCGCCAGGTTGAAGCGGCCGGTCGCGCGCGTCGCGTCCGAGACCACGAGGGGCACCATCACGCCGAGCACCGAGGCGGAGATGCCGTCGAAGACCTGCACCGCCACCAGCAGGTGCGGGCTGTCGACATAGGCGAAGAGGAACCCGCGGATCGGCAGGGCCGCGAAGCCGATCAGCAGGAGCGGCCGGCGGCCCCAGCTCTGGGCGAGCCGTCCCACCAGGGGCGCCGTCACGGCCAGCACGGCCTGGGGCACCATGATGCAGGCGGCCACGAGCGCGGTCGCGGTCTCGCTCGCCCGCAGGGTCAGCACCGAGCCGGCGAGGGGCAGCATCGCCGCGTTGGCCAGGAAGAACAGGACCATGCAGGCGGCGAAGCACAGCAGGGCCCGGTTCTTCAGGAGCGCCTTCAGGCCTCCGGGCTCGTCCGAGGCGGCGGAGGCCTTCGGCATCGGCATCTCCTCGACCCCGCGCGCGGGGATGAAGGAGAGGGCGAAGAGCGCCGGGATGACGAGCGCCCCGGCGAGGTAGAACACCGCGTTGTTCGAGAGATAGTAGCCGATGGCGCCCATCCCGGCGGCGCCGAGGGCGTTGCCGATGGCCGAGAAGCTCGCGTTGCGCCCAAGCCGGGCGCCGGCCCGGGCATGGCCGACGAGGCCGATCGAGATCGCGGCGATGGCCGGCGTCAGCACGCAGCTCGCGGCGGAGTGGATCGCCATGGCCAGCAGGGCCACGAGATAGGTCGGGACGGCGGCAAGCATGAAGGCGCTGGCGCCGACCCAGAAGGCGGAGAAGCCGGCGGCGAAGCGCTTGGAGCGGGACGCGTCCACGAAGGCGCCCCCTGGCACCTGGCCGAGCAGGCTGACCAGGCTGCCCACGGTGAGCGCCAGGCCGATATCCGACTGCGTCCATTTCTGCTGGGTGAAATAGACGGCCAGGAACGGGCCGAAGCCGGTCTGGAGATTGGCGACGAAGAAGGCGAAGGCGTCGAGCCCGTAGGCGCCCGACCGCGCGTTCGGCGCGGACGGCGCCGGGGCCGGGCCGCCGGCGGCGCGCCTCAGCGGCCGGGCCGCACCGCGCTCGCGCGGGTCGGGCCGCGCCGTATCGCGCTCACGCGGGAAATCGGGCGTCTCTCCTTCGGCCGGGTTGCCATCATTTCTCCGGCTTGATCTCCGGTTGGGCGGCCTTCTCCTGGCTCGCCTTGTCCTGGTTGGCCCGCTCCTGAGCGGCTTTGTCCTGCGCGGCCTTCTCGGCGGCCGCCTTTTCCTGGGCGGCCCGCTCCTGCACCGCCCGCTCCAGGAGCGCCTTCTCCTGAGCGGCCTTCTCCTGCGCGGCCCGTTCGAGGGCGGCCGGATCGGCGTCGGCGGCGTTGCCCGGGCTCGACGGGCCGAGCACGACGATGGGCTCACCCGACTTGTATTCGGGGAGACGCGAACCTGGTTGCGATTGAGCTGGAGCGTGAGCGCGCCGAGCTTGCCGTCCGCGTTGAACTTCAGGGCGCGCCACTCGACGGCGATCTTGCGGGAGCCGACGCCGAGGAAGCCGCCGAAATCGATGATCGCGGCCCGGGGCTTCCCGTCCTTGTCGACCACGATGTCGATGATCCGGCCGAGATCGTCGCCATTGGCCGCGCGCACGCTCTTGCCGAGCAGGGTCTCGTAGTCCTGCGTGTCGAGCACGGTCGCGGGCGTGCCGGGATTCTGGGCCGGCGGCGCAGGCGGTGGCGCAGCGGCGGGGGCCGGGGCGGGCGTGGCGGCCGGCGCCGGGTCCGACGCGGCCGGCGGGTTGGTCTGGCCGGCCGAAGCGGCTGCGGCCCACAGGGCGATCGTCGAGCAAGCGATCGTCCGGATCAGTCTGCGCACCCCGTCACCTCTCGATCGTCCCGCGCATGCGGCCATGCGCGGCACCGGCAAAGAACAGCCCTGGTTCAACCCGGTTCCGGCCCTCTTCGCAACCGCGCGGCGGGCATGGCCTTCTGGCCGGCAAGGAAGGCGAAGTTGTGGACCCGCCGAGACGATCCCGCGTCGGGGGCGCGGCAGCCGTTGCGGTGGGGGAACGGCCAATGGTAGCCGACGACCTTGTCTGGTTTTCGCCGTAACCGCGTCGTAGAGCGGCAGCCGGAGATCAAAGTCGAGCGCCCTGGAACGGCGCCGCGTCGTGCGAGGATCGAGCCATGCCGCCCAAGGGGTCTGCGAAGGGGTCCGTCAAAGGGTCCGCTTCGTCCGTCGGTTTTCATGCCAGGCGCGTCGGTGCCGCGGCTCTCCTTGCCGCCGGCTTGGCCGGTTGCCAGGCCCTGGGCGGCGGTGGCGGCGTGATGCCGGAATCCGATGTGGGGCCGCCGCCCTCCATGAGGGGCTCCGTGCCGGGCCAGTTCCGGACCTCCTCCGTCGACGAGGACGGCAAGCCGATCGCCACGACGCCGACCCGCCGCCTCGACATCCCGAAGAACGCGGGCGTGGCCACGCGGACGGCGGAGACCGGCCCGCGCCGGATCAGCCGCGACGAGATCGAGGGGGCGGAGACGGGCCCGCGCGGCAGCTCCGGCGGCCTGACGCCGAGCCTGACCGGCAGCGGTGGCGTCGGCGTCGGCGGCAGCTTCTGAGGGCGCTCAGGCGGTCGGAGCCTTCCGGCCGCCGTAATAATCGTCGAGCCGGCCTCCGAAGCCCGGCTCGGCGAAGGGATCCTCGTCGCGCCCCTGGGTCGGCGCTCCGCTGAGATCCCGCGGATCGATGTCGACCACGTAGCCGGACAGCGTCGTATCGTAACGCAGGGCGTTCCAGGGCAGCGGGTGATAGGTCTCCCCGAGCCCGAGGAACCCGCCGAAGGACAGGACCGCGTAGGCGACCTGCCCCGACACCTTGTCGACCATGAAATTGTGGACCGTGCCGAGATGGCGGCCCTCGCCGTCATAGACCGGCGTGCCCTCGACCTTGTTCGAGGCGATCAGCCGGCGCGTCTCGTCGAGGGCGACGCCCTCGCCCCCGGAGGGATCGAGCTCCAGGCTGCCGGGAGGGCGCAAACGGGTTTCCCCGGGCAGATCCGTCGGCATGGTGGCCTCCAACGCAGTGCACACGACGATCCGGTTTCAATCCCGGGCGTCGCCGCCGGTTCCGGCCTTGGCCTCCTCGGCGGCCATCTGCAGGCGCACGCCCTTGCTGGCGATCAGCATCTCGACGCCGAAGGCCACGAGCGCGCAGATCGTGCACAGGATGGCCGCGCCGAACAGGGCGAAGAGCAGACTGGCGACCGTCGCGTCGCGCAAAGCGCCGACGAGCAGCGTCAGCACCGCGCCGCAGATCGCGACCCCGCCGGCGGCGCCGAGCAGGACGGCGAGGTCGAGGAGGAGCGAACGGACCCGCAGCCGGGCGATACGCCGCTCGATATGGGCCCGCTCGCCGTCCTCGACGGGGACGATGCGGTTGGTGAGGGCGTCGAACTGGTCGGCCACGCGCCCCAGCCGGGTCGCGAACACGTTGAGCAGCGTGGCGAGCCCCGAGAGCAGGAACACCGGCGTCAGCGCCACCTGAATGATGTGCGCCGTGCTGTCGAGGGTCGAGGGGGAGAGGCTGTCGAGCATGGTGCCGCGCGGGGGAAGGGGAGGCGAAACAGGGAGGCGGCCGGGCGCCGCTGCCCTCCCTAGAGGGGTTGGGACGCAAATTTGAGGGGATGCGGGATGAAAACCGCTCTCGGTGCCCGCCTGTGGACGGCTTCCGGGTTGACCGCGCCGCGCTCTTGGAACACGCGTAACACCGCTTAGTTGTTGCACTCAGCGTCGCAGGCTGCGAGCCGGCAGGCGTTTGCGCTGGCGCGCCGTAACGGAGGAACCCATGGCAACGAAGACCACCGAGAAGAAGGCCGCCGCCCCCAAGAAGGCCGCCGCAGGCGAGGGCAAGCCCAACGCCCTTCAGCAGCCGCTGAAGCCCTCCGCCGAGCTCGCCGCCATCGTCGGCGACAAGCCGCTTCCCCGCGGCGAGGTGGTGAGCAAGGTGTGGGAGCACATCAAGAAGCACAATCTCCAGAACCCGGAGAACAAGCGCGAGATCGTTGCCGACGACAAGCTCAAGAAGATCTTCGGCAAGGACAAGTGCTCGATGTTCGAGATGAACAAGCATCTCGCCGCGCATCTGAAGGCCTGATCACGGCCTCTTCGAAAGAGACCGCCCCGCGCGCGACCGGATCTGCCGGTCGCGCCGGGAGACCGGGGGCTCAGACGATGCCGCGGAGCACCCCGCCATCGACCCGCAAAGCGGCCCCCGTGGTTGCGCTGGCGGCGGGGGAGCAGAGATAGGCCACGAGGTTGGCGACTTCCTCCGGCCGGGCCAGCCGCTGGATCAGCGAGGTCGGCCGGTTCTCCGCGATGAAGTTGCGGCCCAGGGCCTCCAGATCCTCGCCCGCGCCGCCCATCGCCTTCAGGAATTCGGCGACGCCTTCGGTCAGGGTCGGCCCGGGCAGCACCGCGTTCACCGTCACGCCGCTGCCCCCGACCGTTTCGGCGAGGCCCCGGGCGATGGCGAGCTGCGCCGTCTTGGTCATCCCGTAATGGACCATCTCGGTCGGGATGTTCACGCCCGACTCGCTCGCCACGAAGACGACCCGGCCCCAGCCGCGTTCCACCATGCCTGGCGCATAGGCGCGGGACAGGCGCACGCCGCTCATCACGTTCACCTCGAAGAAGCGCGCCCAGTCCGAATCCGGGATCTCGAAGAAGGGCTTCGGCTCGAAGATGCCGGCGTTGTTGACCAGGATGTCGACCTTGGGGAGGGCCGCCACGAGGTCTGCCGCGCCCTCCGCGGTGCCGACATCACCGATCCCGGCCATGAACTGGCCGCCCTCGACCTCGCCCTTCAGCCGCTCGATCGCCGCCTCGACGCGCTCGGCGGTGCGCCCGTTCACGGCGACATAGGCGCCGAGCCGGGCCAATTCCCGGGCGACCGCGTAGCCGATGCCGCCGGTCGAACCGGTCACCAGGGCGCTGCGGCCCTTCAAGTCGATGTCCATGGCCGTTTCTCCCGCATGACGCGCGATGCGCCGCCTCAGTCGCGTCAACGCGCGAGGGGGAGCATGGGTGCGCCGCGGCAGGCGGTCAGGCCCGGGTCCGGCGCAGGGCGCTGGTGACGGCACCGACCAGAGAGAGGAGCATCGCGCTCCACAACGCCGCGGCGACCGCGGAGGAGGCCCGCCCCGCGAGCAGACCGAAGACGACCGCGACATAGGCCGCGCCCAGCGACTGCCCGACGAGCCGCGCGCTGGACTGCATGCCACTGGCGCCACCCGCCCGCTCCCGCGGCGCGCTGGTGATGATGATCTTGTTGTTGGGTGCCTGGAACAGGCCGAAGCCGAGGCCACTGAGGCCGAGCCGCCAGACCACGTCGAGGGTGGTGGGGTCATCCGGCAGGAGCGCGATGGCGGTCAGGCCGGCGGCGAGCATCAGGAGGCCGAGGCCGCCGAGAAGCCCGGGCGGAAACCGGTCGGCGAGCCGTCCCGAGACCGGAGCCATCGCCGCGATGGCGAGCGGCCAGGGCGTCATCAGCAGGCCGGTGCGCGTCTCGGAGAGATGCAGCACGTCCTGGAAGTAGAAGGGCAGCGCCACATAGGCGATCATCTGCGCGGCGAAGGCGCAGATCGAGCTCGCCATGGACAGGGCGAAGGCCGGGATGCGCAGGAGGTCGAGGGGCAGCAGCGGCGCGGGCAGCCGGAGCTGGTAGGCCACGAAGATCCCTCCCACCACGACGGCGCCGCCGATCTGCGCCAGGGCGATCCCGCGCCCCTCCGTGCTGCCGAGCCCGTCGACCCCGACGATGAGCAGCCCGAAGGTGAGTGCGTTGAGCGCGGCGCTGACGAGGTCGAAGCGCCGCTGGCTCAGGGGATTGGCCGGGAGAGTGCGGGCCGCGACGGCGAGCGCCGCAAGCCCGGTCGGGATGTTCACGAGGAACAGCCAGGGCCAGGTCGCCACCGACAGGATCGCAGCGGCGACCGTGGGGCCCGCGGCGGAGGCCACCGCGACGATCAGGGCGACGTTGCCGACGCCCCGCCCGATCATCCGGTGGGGATAGATGAAGCGCACCAGCGCGATGTTCACGCTCATCACGCCGGCCGCGCCGAGCCCCTGCGCGATCCGTGCGGCGATCAGCACGGTCAGGTTCGGCGAGAGGGCGCAGGCGAGGGAGGCCGCGGTGAACACGGCGAGCCCCCAGAGATAGACGCGGCGATAGCCCACGATCTCGCCGAGGCTCGCGAGGGGCAGGAGCGTCGCCGTCACCGCGATCTGGTAGGCGTTGACGACGAAGATCGCGGCGGCGGGCGCGACGGCGAGGTCCTTGGCCATGACCGGCAGGGCCACGTTGACGATGGCCCCGTCCAGCACGGCCAGGGTCATGGCCAGCGCGATCCCGGTGAGCGCCAGCATCCGTTCGCGGACGGGCAGGCCGTCCCCTTGGGTGCTCGGCATGGGCGTCATCCGGCAAAACCTCCCGACCGCGGCGCCGTGGGCCATTGCCGGAGCGCGCAAAACCCTATCTCCCGTGCCGCAGCGGCGCGCGACGCCGCATCCGCACCGGAGTTCCCATGCGTCTCGCCGCGATCCTCGGGCTTCTCGGCCTCGGACTCGCCCAGCTGGCCTTCCCCGAGGCCGCTCCCGCGCAGGAGGGGCCGTCCGCGACGACCGACCCGGCCCTGGGGATCGCCCTCGAAGGCTTCGCCTATCCCTATCCCGTCCGCTACCTCCCAGTGACGCGGGACGGGGAGGCGCTGCGCCTCGCCTACATGGACGTGCCGGCCTCGGGAACCGCCAACGGACGCACCGCCCTCCTGCTCCACGGGCGCAACTTCCCCTCGAGCTACTGGCAGCCGGTCATCCGGGCCCTGTCGGCGGCGGGCTACCGGGTCGTGGCCGTCGACCAGCTCGGCTTCGGGAAGTCCTCGAAGCCCGTCGGAGCCTTCAGCTTCGATACCATGGCTGCGGAAACGGTTAACCTGTTGGACCGGCTGGGGTTGAAGCGCGTCGACGTGGTCGCGCACTCGATGGGCGGCATGCTCGCCCTCCGCCTCGCCCGCAACTTCCCGGACTGGGTCAATTCCCTGGTTCTGGAGGCGCCGATCGGGCTCGAGGATTACCGCTTCACGGTGCCGCCGGTCTCCAACGCCGTTCTGCTCAAGCGCGAGGGCGAACTGACGGCCGATGCCTATCGCCGGCAGCTGATGACGAGCTACGCCCTGTCCCTGCCGGAATCGGCCATCGAGCCCTTCGTCGCGATCCGCGAGCGGGTGAAGGATTCCGGCGAGTATCCCCGCTGGCTGCAATCCTTCGTGAATTCCTACCAGGCGATCTGGGGGCAGCCCGTGGTCCACGAGATCCCGCTCGTGAAGGCGCCGACCCTGTTCATCATGGGCGGCAACGATCACAACGCCCCGGGCAAGCCCTACGCGCCGGCCGAATTGCGAGCCGGGATGGGTGAGAACGCGCGCAATGCCAGGGCGCTCGCCGGGAAGATGGCCGATGGCCGCGTCGAAGTGATCGACGGCGTCGGCCACCTCGTTCACATGGAAGCCACCGAGCGCTTCAACGCCCTCGCCCTCGACTTCCTCAACGGGCATTAGCGCAGGGATCGGAGAGAGCCATGGATGTCGGATTTCTCGGGCTCGGCCGCATGGGCCGCGCCATGGCGGCGCAACTCGTGGCGGCCGGGCATAACGTCCGGGTCTGGAACCGCTCGCCCGACCCGGCGCGGCAGGTTGCGGGAGCCACTCCCGTGGCGAGCGCGGCGGAGGCGTTCCGCGGCGACGCGGCCATCACCATGCTCGCCGACGATGCTGCCCTGCGCTCGGTGATCGTGGAGGGTGGGCTGCTTGACGCGCCGGAGCGCCCGGCCGTGCACGTCTCGATGTCGACAATCTCCGTCGCACTCGCCCAGGAGTTGGCACCGATCCATGCTCGGGCCGGCGTCGCCTATGTCGGCGCCCCCGTCTTCGGCCGGCCGGATGCAGCCGAGAAGGGTGCGCTCAACATCGTGGCCGCTGGCGATGACGGGGCCATCTCGACGGTTCAGCCCCTGCTCGACGCCATGGGCGTTAAGACCTGGCGCTTCGGCGAGGAGCCGCATCGCGCCAATACGGTGAAGCTCGCGGGCAATTTCATGCTGATGTCGGCGATCGAGGCCATGGGCGAGGCCTGCGCCCTGGTCGAGGGCCACGGCGTCAAGGGGGCGGACCTCCTTGACCTGCTCACCAACACCCTCTTCGCCTCCCCGGTCTACAAGGGGTACGGCGCGCTGATCGCGGAGAAGCGCTACGAGCCGCCAGGCTTCACGATGCGACTCGGCGCCAAGGACATCCGCCTGGCCCTCGCCGCCGCCGAGGCGGTGGGCGTACCCCTCGGCTTCGGCAGCGTGCTGCGGGACAACTTCATCGACGCGCTGAGCCACGGCGACGGCGACAAGGATTTCGCGGCCCTCGCGAGCGTGGCGGCCCGGCGCAGCGGCCAAGGCTAAACCGGCCGAACCCGCTCGAACGTCAGGTAGCTCGGCCGCCGCCCGGCCGCCTTGGCTTTGGCTTCGTAGCGGGTGCCGGGCCAGCCGGGGAACGGCGTACGCCAATCGTCCGCCCGCTCGGCTGTCCAGCGCAGGCCCGGGCAACGGGCGGCGCGTACCAGCGTCCAGCCGGCATAGTCGTCGATGTCCGTCGCGAAGCGGAACAGGCCGCCGGGCTTCAGAACGCGGGCGATCTCGGCGAGCGAGGCGTCCGCGACGAAGCGGCGCTTGCGCTGGCGGCGCTTCGGCCAGGGATCCGGATAGAGCAGGTAGACCCGCGCAACCGACGCATCGGGCAGCGCCGCGAGCACGGCGGTCGCATCCTCGTCCCAGAGGCGGACGTTGCGCAACCCGCGCTCGTCGACCTCCCGCAGGAGCTTGACGACCCCGTTGACGAAGGGCTCGCAGCCGATGATGCCGGTGCCGGGATGGCCCTCGGCCTGAGCCGCGAGATGCTCGCCACCGCCGAAGCCGATCTCGAGCCAGACCTCGTCCACCGGAACCGGGAAGAGCGCCGGCGGATCGAGGAAGGCACCTGCCGGGGGCAGGGCCACACGAAGTTGGGGCAGCAGCGCCTCAAGGCGCTGCTCCTGACCGGGCCTTAGCCGCTTGCCCTTGCGGCGGCCGAAGAAAGCCCGATCCGGCTCGCCGATCCCGCCCGCTTCGGGAGGGATGCTCTCATCCCTCCCCATGGCGGTTCGGGCCTCAGAACGCCGACTTGAGCTTGTCGGCAAGGTCGGTCTTCTCCCAGGAGAAGCCGCCATCCGCCTCGGGATCCCGGCCGAAATGGCCGTAGGCCGAGGTGCGGGCATAGATCGGCTTGTTGAGGCCGAGCGCCGTCCGGATGCCGCGGGGCGAGAGATCGAGGGCGTCCATTAGGACCGCTTCGAGCTTGGCCTCGTCCACGTTGCCGGTGCCGTGCAGGTCGACATAGATCGACAGGGGCTTGGCCACACCGATGGCGTAGGACAGCTGGATCGTGGCCCGGCGGGCGAGGCCCGCGGCGACCACGTTCTTGGCGAGATAGCGCGCCGCGTAGGCCGCCGAACGGTCGACCTTGGTCGGATCCTTGCCCGAGAAGGCGCCGCCGCCATGGGGGGCCGCTCCGCCATAGGTGTCGACGATGATCTTGCGGCCGGTGAGGCCGGCATCGCCGTCTGGGCCGCCGATCACGAACTTGCCGGTCGGGTTGACATGCCACACCGTCGACTCGGTGATCCAGTCCTGGGGCAGGGCCGCGCGGATATAGGGCTCGACGATGGCCCGCACGTCCGCGGAGTCGAGGGACTCGTCGAGGTGCTGGGTGGAGAGCACGATCTGCGTCGCCTCGACCGGCCGGCCATTCGCGTAGCGCACCGTGACCTGGCTCTTGGCGTCGGGGCCGAGCTTGGCGGCCTCGCCCTGCTTGGCCTTGCGGGCGTCGGCGAGGTCCTTGAGGATCTTGTGGGCGTAGTAGATCGGGGCCGGCATCAGAGCCGGGGTCTCGTCCGACGCGTAGCCGAACATGATGCCCTGGTCGCCCGCGCCCTCGTCCTTGTTGCCCGAGGCGTCGACGCCCTGGGCGATGTCGGCGGACTGGGCATGCAGATGGATGGCGACGTCGGCGTGCTTCCAGTGGAAGCCGTCCTGCTCGTAGCCGATGTCCCTGACCGCCTCGCGGGTCAGTTCTTCCAGGTCCTTGAAGGTCACGGAATCGGGACCGCGCACTTCGCCTGCGATCACGATGCGGTTCGTCGTCGTCAGCGTTTCGACGCCAAGACGCGCCTCGGGCATGACCCCGAGATAGGCGTCGACGACGGTGTCGGAGATCCGGTCGCTCACCTTGTCAGGGTGGCCTTCCGAGACGGACTCGCTCGTGAACAGGAAGTCTGAGCGCGGCATGCAGGGCACCCCGATCGCGGGCGCGCCCGACGTGATTGCGGCGCTTGACCCGATACGGCGCAGGGTTCTTGCACCCATAAAACGGTCGGTCAAGGCGAAACGGCGGAATCGTCCGTTATAACGAACACGATCCGCCGCCGACGGCTGCCTCAGATCGATACAGCTCTTGATTGCCGAACAATCAGCCGTTCAATTCACGATGGAGAGAATCGACGGCAGCCGCAAATTCGCGCCGGCTCTGCTCGCTGAACGTCTGCGAGACGTGGCGGGCCACGACTCGGGCCAGACCGCTCCACGGATCGTCGGCGGCATAAATCTGCTGCCCCTGGTCCGAGAAGCCCGGCATGGACGGGTCCTGTGCGATGCCGTCCAGGAAATCGCTGACGGGCGTGTTGGTCAACCGGCTGAGAATGGCGAGGTGGATCGCGCTGATCCGATTGACGCCCTTCTCGTACTTCTGAAGCTGGGCGGCCGACATGCCGAAACGGTCGGCGACCTCGCGTTGCGTCAGCTTCGACCGCTTGCGTCGCTCGGCCATGCGCCGGCCGAGATGGACGTCTCGCTCATCGGTCTTTTGCCCTGCCATGTCTGCCCCGCCGCACCCCGCTGATCGGATCGATTCAACGAAACGCCAAGCGCTGCAAGCAAAAATGCGTTGAGGCAGGCACAGTGTAAGGTGAAGAATGAAAAAATGGCGTCCCCGGCAGGGCTCGAACCTGCGACCCCAGGTTTCATACCACTTCGGCTTTCGCCGCCGCTCGTTGCAGAGCGTTCGTGGCCTGGACTATCCCTTCACCATGGGCACGGAGCCTACCGTACCGTTAGGTGCCGCCCGTCTAGTCTCTACACCTTCCTTCGCTCGACCCTGGCGGGGCTTGCGAAGGCTTGGCTCGGGATCGGCAGGGCGCACTGAGACGCCGTAAGCTTTCCCCGAATTTGAGCGGATCCGCCGCGTGGTTTCCCGGTCGCGGCGCCCAATTTTCTCTAGGAAACCTGTGCTCTGTCCAGCTGAGCTACGGAGACAACCGCGCCTGCCATAGCATCGGCAGGCCGCCGCGCCAACCACGCCGACGACAGGTGATTTCCAGAGAACAGGGCGTTGCCGGCGGGCCGCAGGGCAGCACGGATCGCGCCTCCTGCCGAAGGCGATGCTTCTCTGCGATGCGCGCCTGACTCATCCTGCGGCACGGCACGGATGCCGCCGACGGAGCACGGATCGATGTCTTCTGGCGTGCGTGCGCTCTTCGGCATCCTTCTCGCGACGTCTCCCGCCGCGCAGGCGGCCGAGTCCTGCCGGAGCGGCATCGCGCGGACGGAGCGCCTTCAGGGGCTCGGCCCACGGGGAGAACTCGTCCTCGCGGATGGCGGCCGGATCGTGCTCTCCGGAATCGGCTGGCCGGAGGACGAAGCGACCGCCGCGGAAGCGGGCGCCTGGCTCTCTGGCCATCGCGGCAGCCTGCTGCGGCTGACGCCCCGCGGTGAGGCCGATCGTTGGGGCCGCATCCCGGCGGACGCCGTGACCGAAGGCGAGGAGCCGGTCGATCTCGGTGCCGGCCTCGTCGCGTCCGGGCTGGCCTATGCCGATGCCGGCGAGGTCGACCGATTGTGCCGGCCGGCCCTGCTCGCCCTGGAGGAGGCCCCTCGTAAGGCAGGCCTCGGCGTGTGGCGCGAAGGCGTCTTCGATGCCGCCAGGGCCGAAGAACTCGGGACGCGGCCCGGCCGCTTCGTGGTCGCGGCCGGGCGCGTGCGCTCCGTCGGAGAGAGGCGTTCGCGCACCTATCTGAACTTCTCTGCACGCGGCGAGGCGGGGCTCAGCGTGACCGTGACGAAACGCACTTGGCGGAGTATGCGCGAGCGTGGTTTGTCTGCAGAGACGCTGAAGGGGCGCTTCGTGCGCGTTCGCGGCATGCTGGAGATCTGGCGCGGCCCGATCCTCGACATCGCCAGTGCGGACATGATCGAGGTGCTCGAGGGGGACAGGGCGCCACGGCGCTGAACGTCATGAACGGGGAATTGGGACAGGCCAACCGGCCCGGCGCAGGCTGCCGCCACGCGCTCGCTCTTCTTTTGGCCCTGCAGGTCGCCGCCTGCGCCGGCGACCAGACCGGTGCGGTTCTGACGCCCGCTGCGATCAAGGTGCCCGCCGAGGCCCCGCGCACGACGGGGCGTGAGCGGCCGTCCGACGACGCGGATCACGCCAAGCTCGTCGCTTCCTTCGGGGGCGAGTATCGCTCACCCACGGTGCACCGGCTTCTCACGGACGTGACCAATCGGCTCGTGAAGGCGAGCGATCGGCCGGACGAGGCCTTCGCGGTCACGCTGCTCGATTCGCCCGTCGTCAACGCATTCGCCTTGCCGAGCGGGCGGCTCTACGTCACCCGCGGGCTTCTGGCGCTCGCTACCGATACCTCCGAGGTGGCGGCGGTGCTCGCGCACGAGATCGCGCACGTGACGCTGCGCCACGCCAATGCGCGCAGCGAGATGGCCCTCCGGTCGCAGCTCGTCAGCCGCGTCGTCGCCGACGTGCTGAACGATCCCGTCACCGGGGCGCAGCTCGAGAGCCAGTCGAAGGTGACACTCGCCCGCTTCTCCCGCGAGCAGGAGCTCGAGGCCGACACGATCGGCGTGCGCACCCTGGCGAAGGCCGGCTACGACCCCTTCGGCGCGAGTCGCTTCCTGACCAGCCTGAGCCGTACCATGGCCCTCGGCGCGGGGGCCGGGGCGCCGGGCGAACCGGACATGCTCGCGACCCATCCGGCCACCGCGGAGCGCGTCGTCCTCGTCACCCAGGCCGCCCGCCGCATCGGTGCCCCCGGCCTCGGGGCCGACGAGCGCGCCCGCTACATGGCGGCGATCGACGGGCTCAGCTACGGCGACAATCCCGGTGAGGGCGTGGTGCGCGGGAAGCGCTTCATCCACCAGAGCCTCGGCATCGCCTTCGAGGTGCCCGACGGCTTCGCGATCGAGAACACCCGCAACGCCGTGCTCGGCACCACCCGCGACGGCAGGAGCCGGCTCCTGTTCGATCAGGTCGAGAGCAACAGCGGCCGCAGCCTCGAGGACATGCTCAAGGCGACCTGGAACGACGCGATCGAGCCGGGCTCCATCCAGAACCGGATGATCGGCAGCCGGGCCGCCGTCACCGCGCTCTCCCGCGGCAAGGACTGGACCTTCCGCCTCGCCGCCATCCGAGAGGGCGACGCGACCTACCGCATGATCATGGCCGCCAAGGGCAGCACCGATCCCGAGCCGGCCTTCCGGCGCTGGATCGAGAGCCTGTCGAGCGTGCCGCCGGAAGAGGCCCGCTCCCTCAAGCCGCTGCATCTCGAAGTCGTCACCGCCGCGCAGGGCGACACCGTCGAGAGCTTCGCCCGCCGCATGGTGGTGACCGACCGGGCGAGCGAGCGCTTCCTCGTGCTCAATGGCATGGAGCGCGGCGCGAGCGTGCGGCCGGGGCAGAGCTACAAGCTGGTGGTCGAGTAGCGCCACGCCGACGTCCCCTTCCGGCGCGACCGCTCTAGCTTGGTGTCTTGAAGCGCCACCCGGCGCCGATCCCGTGACCTCTCGGCGAACAGCGACTCAAGCGTGGAAGACGCCCTCACCCGTTGGCTTCAGGAAACGGCCTCGATCCGCACGGATCTCCTGTTCCTGGCCGGTCTCGCCCTGTCCCTGCTGGTGTCCGTGCACGCGCTCCTGCGCAAGCGCGTGGTCGGGGCGGCGATCGGCTGGATCGGGCTCGCCTGGCTCTCGCCCTTCTTCGGCAGCCTTCTCTATCTCACCTTCGGCATCAACCGGGTCGAGCGGCGCGCACGCAAGCTCAAGCGGCGGCCCTCGCAGCAGACCGACGAGACGCCGCAGGCGCCGGCTCCCGTGCCGGAGGCCTATCGCGCCCTCGACCGGGCGGTGCAGGCGATCACGCAGCTTCCCGTCGTCGCCGGCACCCGCATCGCGCTCCTGCGCAACGGGGACGAGGCCTATCCGGCGATGCTGGAGGCGATCGGGCAGGCGCGCACCAGCATCGCTCTGTCGAGCTACATCTTCCGCGACGACGAGATCGGTGGCGCCTTCTGCGAGGCGCTGATCGCGGCCAGGGCACGGGGCGTCGCCGTGCGAGTGATCGTCGACGGCATCGGCTCGGGCTACTTCTTCCCCGCCGTCTGGCGGCGGTTGCGGGGGGCCGGGGTGCCGGCTGGATTGTTCATGCACTCGGCGCTGCCCTGGCGCATGCCGTTCCTGAACTTGCGCACCCACCGTAAGCTGCTCCTCCTCGACGGAGGCCTCGCCTTCACCGGAGGCGTGAACATCTCCGACGGCAACCGCGTCGCGAGAAACCCCGCCTTCCCGATCCGCGACACGCATTTCCGGATCGAGGGACCGGTGGTGGAACAGCTCGCCCAGGCGTTTGCCACGGACTGGGCCTTCGTGGCGGGCGAGGAGCTCGAGGGCGAGGCGTGGTTCCCGGACCTCGCCCCGGCCGGCGACGTGACCGCCCGCGTCGTCACCTCCGGGCCCGATGCCGATATCGAGAAGATTGCCAGCGTCATCCTGCAGGCCCTCGCCTGCGCCCGGCGCTCGATCCGGCTGACGACGCCCTATTTCCTGCCCAACGAGCTGATCCTCAACGCCCTCTGCCTCGCCGCAGGGCGCGGGATCGAGGTCGACGTCGTCATCCCCCATCGCAGCGACCATCGCTTCGTCGACTGGGCGACCCGGGCGCATATCGGCCCGCTGCTGGAGGCCGGGGTGCGGATCTGGCTCGACGAGCCGCCCTTCGACCATTCCAAGGCAATGGCCGTCGACCGGGAATGGTCCTTCATCGGCAGCGCCAACTGGGACACGCGCTCGTTCCGGCTCAATTTCGAGATGAATGTCGAGGTCTACGATCCCGCCCTGGCCGCCCGGCTCGACGATTTCATCCTGGCGAAGCGCGAGACCCGGCTGACAGCGGACGATCTGGCCGCTCGCGCGCTCCCGGTGCGCCTGCGCGACGCAGGCGTCCGACTGCTTCTGCCATACCTCTGAGCCGGGCGAAGCGGGCCTGCGCTTCCGTGCCCGGGGCGAGGCTGACCACGATCGGCCGATGGTCGGAGAGCCCGCGGGCGAGCACGGCCCGCTCGTGGCAGACGAGGCCGCGCACGAGGCAGCGGTCGAGCCGCAGAGGCACCATGTCGGCCATGGCGTGGGTGGGCCGGCGCGGCCCGACATCGCGGAAGCCCGGCAGCAGGGCCGGGCCGACGATGTTGTAGTCCCCGAGCACCGCCGCCCGCTCCGGTAGGTGCTGCTGGATCCGGCGGAGCTGGCGCCGGTTCAGCATCTGGCCGTGGGAGAGATGGACGTTGGCGACGCCGAACGCGCCGAGATCTAGGACCTGGCAGACCCGGTCGATGAGGACGCCGGAGGGCAGCGCCACGATCTCGGGCGGGTGCAACCAGGGCGTCGGGCTCCACATGGCGGGTCCGTGGATGCGGCCGGGCAGGGGAGCCCGGGCGAAGACGCCGCCGACCTTCTCGGGAAGCGCCGCGATCTCCTCCGTTGCCTCCTGCATCAGCACGAGGTCCGGCGTCTCCCGTTCGATCAGTTCCACCAGGCACTCCACCGCGGCGCCGGTGCGCCGCAGCAGGTTCCAGCTCACGATCTTGCGCTCGCCCGGTGCGCGGGCGGGGCTTCCCCAGCGGGTCGAATCGGCGAAGTCGAAGCGGCGGCGCTTGGGAGCGGATCTGGGCATGCGCGAAGCGGTCGAGGTCCGGAATGACGGAAATGAGGCGGCCCGGAGGGGCGCAGACGCAACGTCTCCGCCGCCCCAGGGTTCGCTCGCCCGGCATCCGCATCGATCACGGTTCGATCAGGCGAGGTTGAACCGCGCTGTCGCACCGCAGCACCGGCCGCTCCGATGTGGATGATTTGCAGCCTCACGATGTGGCGATGCCCCCCATACGCAAGGCGACTGGAGCCCCCGGGCTTCGCCATGCCATAGGAGGGCTCGTTCGCGCCTGCGAAGGCGTTTTCGACCGGAGTTTTGGCACCCGTGACGCATCCGAACCCGCGCCAGGCCGATCACGAGATCGATCCGCTGTTCCTGAACCGCCGCTCGCCGCGCGCCTATACGGGCGAGGCCGTGCCGGAAGCCGAGCTCAAGCGCATGTTCGAGGCGGCGCGCTGGGCGCCCTCCGCCTACAATTCGCAGCCCTGGCGTTTCGCCTACGCCCTGCGCGACACGCCGGAATGGGAGACGTTCCTCGGTCTGCTGGTGCCGGGCAACCAGAAATGGGCCAAGGATGCCGGTGCCCTGGTCATCCTGGCCTCGAACGGCATGATGAAGCTCGGCGACGAGCTGAAGCCCTCCTACAGCGCCTCGCTGGATGCCGGTGCGGCCTCCGCCCTGTTCGCGCTGCAAGCGGTGAAGCAGGGCTGGCTCGCCCACGGAATGACCGGCTTCGACATGGCGCGGGCCGCGATCGAGCTGAACCTGCCGGAGCATCACCGGATCGAGGCTGCCTACGCGGTCGGCCGCCCCATTGCCTACGAGGATCTGAGCGAGGAGCAGCGCGTCAAGGAAACGCCGAACGGCCGCCGGCCGATCAGCGACTTCGTCCAGGCCGGCGGCTTCCTGCCGCGCCAGGGCTGAGGCAGGCGCCATGCTGAAGCCGGCGGCCGATTATGCCGCGCTCGTCGCCGGCTTCCATTGGGAGATTCCTGACCGCTACAACATCGCCGCGGATGTCTGCGACCGCTGGGCGCTGGCCGCGCCGGAGCGCACGGCACTGCTCCAGGTGGCCCAGGACGGGAGCGTCACCCCGGTCTCCTACGGCCACCTGCGGGACCGCTCGCTGCGTCTGGCCGGCGCCCTTGCGGCCCGCGGCATCGCCCCCGGCGACCGGATCGCAGTTCTGCTGCCGCAATCGGCGCATGTCGTCGTCACGCATCTGGCCGCCTATCGCCTCGGCGCCATCGCCCTGCCGCTGGCCGGCCTGTTCGGCGAGGAGGCCCTGCGCTACCGGCTCTCGGATTCCGGTGCCCGGGCGATCGTCACCGATGCCGCCGGCCTCGCCAAGCTCGCCCCGATCCGCGCGGCGCTGCCCGGACTGAGCGTGTTCCTGAGCGCCGACAGTGCGTCCGCGCAGGCGGAGGCGCTGGAGGAAGCCATTGCTGCGGCCTCGCCGGACTTCGCGACTCGGGAGACCGGCCCGGACGATCCGGCCCTGATGATCTACACCTCCGGCACGACCGGCCTCGCCAAGGGCGCCCTGCATGGCCACCGCGTGCTGCTCGGCCACATGCCGGGCTTCCTGATGATGCACGACTTCCTGCCCAAGGGCGCGGACCTGATGTGGACGCCCGCGGATTGGGCCTGGGCAGGGGGCCTTCTCAACGTGTTGATGCCATCCCTCAAGCTCGGCGTCCCGGTCGTGGCCCGGCCCTCCGCTCGCTTCGAGCCGGAGGCGGCCTACGGCCTGATCGAGCGCCTGCGCATCACCAACGCCTTCCTGCCGCCGACCGCGTTGCGGATGCTGTGCGGCCTGGAGAATCCGCGGACGCGCTTCGATCTCTCCTCCCTGCGCAACATCGCCTCCGCCGGGGAATCCCTCGGGCCGGAGACCTTCGCCTGGGCGCAGGACGCCCTCGGCCTGACCATCGGCGAGGCCTATGGCCAGACCGAGTGCAACCTCGTGCTCGCCTCGTGCCGAGCGGCCGGCGTGGCGAGCCCCGGCTCCACCGGCAAACCGGTGCCCGGCCATCGCGTCGCGATCCTGCGCGAGGACGGATCCGAGGCGGCGGCGGGGGAGATCGGCGAGATCTGCGTGCAGGCCCCCGACCCGGTGATGTTCCTCGGCTACTGGAACCAGCCGGAAGCGACCGCGAAGAAATTCCGCGACGGCTGGTGGCTCACCGGCGACCGGGCGCAGCGGGACGCGGAGGGTTATGTGCGCTTCGTCGGCCGCGACGACGACCTCATCACCTCGGCGGCCTATCGGATCGGCCCGACCGAGATCGAGAACTGCCTGACGAGTCACCCGGCCGTGGCCCTGGCCGCGGCGGTGGGGATGCCCGATGCCTTGCGCACGGAAGTGGTCACCGCCTTCGTGGTGCTGCGCGAGGGCTTCCAGCCCACGCCGGCTCTCGCAGAGGAGATCCGGGATTTCGCGAAAAAGCGGCTCTCGGCCCATGAATATCCGCGCCAGATCATCTTCCGGGCATCCCTGCCTCTGACCACGTCCGGCAAGATCATCCGCCGCCAGTTGCGCGACGGGACGGCCTGAGGCTCCTCCGGCGCCTGCCAAAGGATCCGCCGCGCCTGTTCCGACCGTCGAGGGAGGGGCGGATCCGGCCTCCCGTGCCGAGCTTCGCAACTTCAAGCTGCATAAAGCGCTGCGAAGAGTGGCCTCGGTTCGGCCAAGCGGGCCTTGCTCCGGCTGAGACCTATCTCCCCACCCGGCATGATAGCTACCCGGTTCCCGGGACCGTGCCCGCATGTCCGAAACCAAGGAGGAACCCCGATGATGCGTACCCCCGTCCTCGCTCCCGTCCTGCTCGGCCTCAGCGTCGCCGGCGCGGCGGCGCAGCCGCCGATCCAGAGCCCGCAGGACGCAGCCTGTCGCTCCGAGGCCGAGGCAAAGGTGTTCAGCACCCCCGATCCGCAGGGCCTCGGCCCCTATGCGATCGGCAAGCGGATCTACACGGCCTGCATGCGCCGCACCTCGGCGCCCGCCGGCAGGGGCAAGGCCCGTCGCAACCGCGACATGTGAGCCTCGCCCCAGCGGCGACGCCTGCTTGGACCTATTCGCATAAAGACATCTTTATGTCTTGATTGCTCGCTAGGCCGGCCCCTGCTAAAGAGGCCGCGCCAACGGCAACGCGAGAGAGGACATCCCATGGCTGTCGCCCAGGATTACATCGTCAAGGACATCGGCCTGGCCGATTACGGCCGCAAGGAGATCTCGATCGCCGAGAGCGAGATGCCCGGCCTGATGGCCGTTCGCGAGGAGTACGGCGCGAGCCAGCCGCTCAAGGGCGCCAAGATCGCCGGCTCCCTGCACATGACCATCCAGACCGCGGTGCTGATCGAGACGCTCAAGGCTCTCGGCGCCGATATCCGCTGGGTGTCCTGCAACATCTATTCGACCCAGGACCACGCCGCCGCCGCCATCGCCGCCGCGGGCATCCCGGTCTTCGCCGTGAAGGGCGAGACCCTGAAGGATTACTGGGACTACACCGCCAAGCTGTTCGACTGGCATGACGGCTCCATGCCGAACATGATCCTCGACGATGGCGGCGACGCCACCATGTTCGTGCATCTCGGCCTGCGCGCCGAGCAGGGCGACACGGCCTTCCTCGACAAGCCGGGCTCCGAGGAGGAGGAGATCTTCTTCGCGCTCCTCAAGAAGAAGCTCGCCGAGAAGCCCAAGGGCTGGTTCGCCGGCCTCGCCGATTCCATCAAGGGCGTCTCCGAGGAGACGACCACGGGCGTGCACCGCCTCTACATCCTCGCCAAGGAGGGCAAGCTGCTCTTCCCGGCGATCAACGTGAACGACTCGGTCACCAAGTCGAAGTTCGACAACCTCTACGGCTGCAAGGAGTCGCTGGTCGACGGCATCCGCCGCGGCACCGACGTGATGATGGCCGGCAAGGTCGCCATGGTCGCGGGCTTCGGCGACGTGGGCAAGGGCTCGGCCGCCTCGCTCCGCAACGCCGGTTGCCGCGTCATGGTCTCCGAGATCGATCCGATCTGCGCCCTGCAGGCGGCGATGGAGGGCTACGAGGTCGTCACTATGGAAGAGGCGGCCCCCCGCGCCGACATCTTCGTGACCGCCACCGGCAACAAGGACATCATCACGATCGAGCACATGCGGGCGATGAAGGATCGCGCCATCGTGTGCAACATCGGCCACTTCGACAACGAGATTCAGGTCGCCGGCCTGAAGAACCTCAAGTGGACCAACATCAAGCCGCAGGTCGACGAGATCGAGTTCGCCGACGGCCACCGCATCATCCTCCTGTCGGAGGGCCGCTTGGTGAACCTCGGCAACGCGACCGGCCACCCGTCCTTCGTGATGTCGGCCTCCTTCACCAACCAGACGCTCGCCCAGATCGAGCTCTGGACCAACCCGGGCAAGTACGAGAAGCAGGTCTACACCCTGCCCAAGACCCTCGACGAGAAGGTCGCGGCCCTGCACCTCGAGAAGATCGGCGTGAAGCTCTCCAAGCTCCGCCCCGACCAGGCCGCCTATATCGGCGTACCGGAGAGCGGCCCGTTCAAGCCCGAGCATTACCGCTACTGAGGAGGGCGGCGGCCCGCGCCCCGGGCCGCTTGCCTGCCGGACAACGAAACGGGCGGCCTTCGCGGGCCGCCCGTTTCGCGTTCGTGGTGATGCGCGTCCGCTTCAGAGGGCGCGGGCGGCGGTCAGCACCTCGTCGGCATGGCCCGGCACCTTCACCTTCGGCCAGATTCGCGCGATGCGGCCTTCGGGATCGATCAGCATCGTGGTGCGCTCGACGCCCATGTACTTGCGGCCATACATGCTCTTCTCGACCCATACGCCATAGGCTTCGAGCATCGACTTGGCCTCGTCGGAGGCGAGCGGGAAGGTCAGACCGTACTTGACGCGGAACTTGTCGTGGCTCTTCACCGAATCGGGCGAGACGCCGATCACGACGGCACCCGCCGCTTCGAAGGCTTCTGTAAGCGCGTTGAAGCCCTGAGCTTCAAGTGTGCAACCGCTAGTGTCGTCTTTCGGATAGAAATACAACACAACTTTGCGACCCTTCAGGTTGGCGAGGGATATGGTCTCGCCTCCGGCACCGGGAAGTGTGAAATCCGGGGCTTGGTCGCCGTCTTTCAGAGACATCGTGCCTTCCTTTCGGCCGATTGATGGTGTGCCTTGGTGATGCGCCGACCGGTCCGATCATGCCATGCCGGAGGCCGTGAATTCCGTGGAAAGTCGCCCGATCGCTCGGGCGGGCGATCCGATCCGACGGCGAAGGTTTGATGGACCAGGAAACGGCCAGGACCCTGCTGCGGGAAGCCGTCGCGGGTCCCTGCACGCCCACCGCTCCGGAGCCGTCGCGGCGTCGGCGGCGGCCTGTCCTATGGTGCACGTTCGCCTTCACGCTCCTGCTCTGCCTGACCCTGCTCGGGACCGGCTGGGCGGTGCTCCGGCTGACCCAGGGGCCCCTGCGCATCGACGGGATGTCGGCGCAAGTGGCCTCCGCCATCGCCGGCAGCATCGGGCCCAACTGGAAGGTCGAGCTGCGCGACAGCGCCCTGGAGCTCGACGCGGAAGATTCCCTGGCCCTGCGGGTGGCCGGCCTCGACGTCTACAATCCGGAAGGCGCCCTGGTGGTGCGCGCGCCGCTGGCGGTGGTGAGCCTCGACACCTGGAGCCTGCTGCGCCTCTCGGTGCAGCCGCGCTCCATCGAGTTCCGCGACCTCCAGATGACGGCCCTCGTCCACAACGACGGCTCGATCGCCTTCGCCGCCTCCTCGCCCAGCCAGGAAGGCGCGGCCAAGCCCCACACCTTGCCGAGCGTGGACGCGGCCCGGGGCACCGTCTCGCCGATCTCGGCGGCCGCCGCCTCGATTTTCGGTGTGGTGCTCGATTCCGCCGGCGTGATCGGCGCCCTCGACCGGGCCCGCATCACCAACGGCCGCCTGACCCTGATCGACGACGACGCCCGGACGCGCGCCGTGTTCGAGCACGTCAACGGCCTGTTCCACCGCGACGCGGCACAGGACGCGCGCCTGTTCGAGCTGCGCATCGACGGCCCGCATGGGGAATGGCGCTTCGGTGGCACCCTGCACGAGGGCAGCAACGGTCACCGTACCGGCACCATCACCCTCGACGACCTGCCAGTCATGGACATGCTGCTGCTGTCCGGCCAGTCGAAGCTGCCGATCGTCACGGACCTGAAGCTCTCGGCCGAGGCCGACGTGGCGCTCACCGCCGGCCGCATCGACACGATGACCGCCGATGTCCGCACCAGCGACGGCAACCTGCTGATCGAGGAGAAGGACTTCAACCCGGTCACGATCGAGAGCGTGACGGCGCGGATGAGCTGGGACGAGACCCATCGCGCGGTCCAGCTCGACGGGCTCGACTATCTCGGCGCCGGCAACCGTGCGCATCTCACCGGCAATTTCGCGATGAACCCGCCGGGCTCGCCCACGGCCTGGACCTTCACCTTTTCCGGGCGCGACGCGATCCTGCGCGGCGCCGCCAAGCAGGACGCCCCGGTCAAGATCGCGGAGATCGACGGCCGCCTGGTCGGTTGGGCCGGCGGTGTCGGCATCGACGAGCTGAACCTGAAGGGCGACCTGTTCAGCGGCCGGCTCTCGGGCAGCGTGGGCGCGGCCCGGGACGATGGCGGCCTGACTCTTCATATCGAGGCGGGGGACACCGACACCCGCGCGGCCCTGCGCCTCTGGCCGGAGAACATCGCACCGCCGGTGCGCAATTATCTGGTCGATTACCTGCGCGGCGGCCATGTCGAGGCGGCCGACATCGTCGTCGACATGAGCGGCGCCGAGCTGGCCGCGGCCACTCGCGGCGACCCGATGCCGGACAAAGCGATCCACATCGCCTTCACGCTCTCGGATGCGGGACTTCTGATCTCCCCCGACGCGCCGCCCCTGTCGCGGGGCCAAGTCGCCGGGGTGATCACCGGGCGCGGCACGACGGTGGAGGGCGCCACCGCCGAGCTGCGGATGGCCGACAACCGCACGATGTTCCTGACCGAAGGCTCCTTCGTGATCCGGGATCCGAAGCCCGAGGACATCACCGCCCAGATCGGATTCCGGCTCACGGGCGGCGGCGATGCCCTTGCCGCGCTCCTCCAGACCAAGATGTTCCACGGGTTGACCGGCACGGACATCGATCCCGCCACGATCAAGGGCCGCGTCGACCTACGCATCGACTTCCCGCTCAACCTGAAGAATCCCGGGGACCTCGTCGACATCCCGATCGTGCTGACCGGCACGCTCTCGGATTTCGCCATGGACAGGATCGTCGGCAAGGACCGTTTCGAGAACGGCCGCTTCGCCCTGTCCTACGACCGCAGCGGGTTCAGCCTGAAGGGTGACGGGCGGATGCTCGGGGCACCGGTGACGGTCGACCTGAAGCAGGCCAAGCCCGGCGCGCCGGGCGAGGCAGTGGTCGGCGTGATTGTCGATGACGGTTTCCGCGCCAAGAAGGGGCTGCCCTCCGCGCCGCAGCTCGCCGGAACGATCCCGTTGCGCTTCGTCGTGCCGATCGGGCGCGCCGGGTCGGGCAAGCCGCCGATCAAGGTCGAGGCCGATCTGATGAAGGCCTCGATCGACGGGCTTCTGCCCGGTTGGAGCAAGGCCGCCGGCAAGCCCGGCCGGCTCAGCCTCACCCTGCTCGATACCGGCTCGGCGATGGAGCTTCGCGACATCGTCCTCGAAGCCGCGCCCGCGCTCGCCCGCGGCAGCGCCACGGTGAGCACCGAGAACGGCTTCGAACGGGCCGACCTGACCGCGCTGAAACTCTCGCCGGGCGACGACATGAGGGCGAGCCTCGACCGCATCACCGGTGGCTACAAGGTCGTCGTCAAGGGCGCCGTCGGCGATGCGCGGCCGTTCCTGCGGGCGCTGACCAGCACCGACGGCAAGGGGAGCAAGGATCCCGCGCCGAAGGACATCGAGGCCGAGGTCAGCCTGAACGTGCTGGCGGGCTTCAACAACGAGAACCTCACCAATGCCAGCCTGCAGCTGAAAACCCGGGGCAGCGACGTGCGCTCGGCCCAGTTCCGCGGCAAGTTCGGCGCGGCACCCGTCTCCGCCACCGTGGCCAAGGGCGCCGGCGGCGTGCCGATGCTCTCCCTCGACTCGTCGGATGCCGGTTCGACCCTGCGCTTTCTCGACATCTACAAGCGCATGTATGGCGGCCGGGTGCTGCTCAACATCGCCCTCGGCGATGGGCCGCAGCAGGGCGTCGTGCAGATCAAGGATTTCGCCCTGCGCAACGAGCCGGCCCTGTCCAGCATCATGGCGCAGGGACCCGAGACCAGCGAATATGTCGATGCGAAGGGCCGCCGGCATGTGGTGCAGGGGCAGGGCAGCGAGGTCGTATTCGACCGCATGCGGGCGAACTTCACCCGCTCGGGATCGCGCATGACCTTCACCGATGCCGCCATCTCGAATGCGGCCATGGGCTTCACCCTGGGCGGATGGCTCGACACGGACAAGGGCCGCACCGAGATCAACGGCACCTTCGTGCCGCTCTACGGGCTCAACAACGTGGTGGCACAGGTGCCCCTGGTCGGCCCGCTCCTGGCGGGAGGACACAACGAGGGCCTGTTCGCCATCAACTTCAACGTCTCGGGGCCGATCGCCAAGCCGAACGTGAACGTGAACCCCCTCTCGGCGGTGGCACCGGGCTTCCTGCGCAAACTCTTCGGTGCGGGTGGCGGCGACGCCTACGCCAACGGGCTACCGGAGCCGCCGCCTTCGGACCGATGAGAGGCGGGCGCTTCAGCCCGCCCGCAGCAGCACGTGCTTCTTGCGGCCGAAGGAGAGCTTGATCACGCCCTCGCTCGTGAGGTCGGAGGCGCGCAGAACGGCCCGGTCGTCGCTCACTTGCACGTCGTTGACCCGCAGGCCGCCGCTCTTGATCTGGCGGCGCGCCTCGCTCGTCGAGGGGACGAGCTTGGCGTATTCCGGCCCGAAGGCGGTCAGCACGCCGAGACCCGCCTCCAGCAGGTCCGGCGAGATCGTGACGCTCGGCAGATCCTGGGCGACGCTGCCTTCCACGAAGGTCTTGCGAGCGGTCTCCGCGGCGGCCTCCGCCGCCTCGCGGCCATGCATCAGCGCGGTCGCCTCGGTCGCGAGCACCTTCTTGACCTCGTTGATCTCGGCACCCGCGAGCGCGGAGAGCCGGGCGATCTCGTCCAGCGGGAGCAGGGTGAACAACTTGAGGAAGCGGCCGACATCCGCGTCCTCGGTGTTGCGCCAGAACTGCCAGTAATCGTAGGGCGCGAGCATGTCCGGGTTCAGCCAGACGGCGCCGGCGGCGGTCTTGCCCATCTTGGCACCGGAGGCGGTGGTGAGCAGCGGGCAAGTCAGGGCGTAGAGCTGCGGCGTGCCCATGCGGCGGCCGAGATCGATGCCGTTGACGATGTTGCCCCACTGATCCGAGCCGCCCATCTGCAGGATGCAGCCGTAGCGGCGGTTCAGCTCCACGAAGTCGTAGGACTGGAGGATCATGTAGTTGAACTCCAGGAACGACAGCTCCTGGTCGCGCTCCAGGCGCAGGCGCACGCTGTCCATCGACATCATGCGGTTGACCGAGAAGTGCCGGCCGATGTCGCGCAGCATCTCAATGTAGTTGAGCTTGGTCAGCCACTCGGCATTGTCGACCATGCGCGCGCCGTTGCCGCCCTCGCCGAAATCGAGGAAGCGGGCGAAGGTCTTCTGGATGCCGGCCTTGTTCTCCTCGATCTGCTCGAGGGTCAGGATCTTGCGGGTCTCGTCGCGGCCTGAGGGATCGCCAACGCGGGTGGTGCCGCCGCCCATCAGCGCGATCGGCTTGCCGCCGGTCTTCTGCAGCCAGTGCAGCATCATGATCGAGAGCAGGTGGCCGATATGCAGCGAGGCCGCCGTGCAATCGTAGCCGACATAGGCGGTCAGCCGGCCCTCGAGGGCCGCGGCGTCGATGCCGGCAAGATCCGAGCCCTGGTGAATGTAGCCGCGCTCGCTCAGGATCCGCAGGAAGTCGGATTTCGGGGCGAAGGGCTCGGGCGAAGAGGACATGACAGGTTTTCGTCTCGATCGGTTCGGCGGCCCCGGGGGAGGGGACAGTCCGAATCCCCCGTGCTAGCCACATCGTCGGAAATGACAGGCGCCGGCTCTTAGCAGCAGAGCCGGCGAAAGGCACGGGGCGCGCGCGGGCGTGGGCAGACGATGGCGATGATGCGGGCGATCGGCCTGATGAGCGGCACCTCCCTGGACGGGGTGGACGTGGCGCTGATCGAGACGGACGGCGAGCGCGTCCACGTGGTGAAGGGCCATAACAACTTCCTCGAACCCCTCGGGCCGACCGGCTATCGCGGCTATGCCGACGAGGAGAAGGCGCTGCTGCGCGCGGCCACCAAGGACGCCGAGAGCGTCGTCCATCCCGGGGACCGGCCGGGCCGCCTGCCGGAGGCAGAGGCCTTCGTGACCCAGGCCCATGCGGAGGCCGTGGAGCGCTTCCTGGAAGAGAACGGGCTGAAGGCCGCCGAGATCGACGTGATCGGCTTCCACGGCCAGACCGTGATCCACCGCCCCGACCAACGCCTCTCGATCCAGATCGGCGACGGCGCCGCGCTCGCCGCACGCCTCGGCATCCCTGTCGTCTCCGACCTGCGCCGGGCCGATATCGAGGCGGGCGGCCAGGGCGCGCCCTTGGTGCCGATCTTCCACAAGGCTCTGGCCGAGGCCTCCGGCTTCGAGGGCCCCTTCGGCATCCTCAATATCGGCGGCGTCGCCAACGCCACGCTCATCGATTCGAAGGGCGGCGTGATCGCCTTCGATACCGGGCCGGGAAATTCGCTGATCGACGAGTGGATGCAGGAGCGCGAGAACAAGAATCTCGACGATGGCGGCCGCACCGCCGCCCGGGGCCGGCCGGACGAGCAATTGCTGGCTTGGCTCCTCACCCACCCCTTCTTCTTCCGCAAGCCGCCGAAATCGCTCGACCGGAACTGGTTCTCGCACAAGCTCGCGGGCCAGCTTTCGACGGAGGACGGGGCGGCCACGCTCACCGCCTTCACTGCCCGGGCGGTGGCCCGCGCCCTGGACCACGCCCCCGAGATCCCGACCCGCTGGATCGTGGCCGGCGGCGGCGCGCGCAACGGCGAGTTGGTGCGCCTCCTGAACTACCATCTGCGCGCGGAGATCACGACCGCCGACGCCATCGGCTGGTCCTCGGCCTATCTCGAGGCCCAGGCCTTCGCCTTCCTGGCGGTGCGATCGCTGAAGGGCCTGCCGATCACCTTCCCGAGCACCACGGGCGTGCGCGCGCCGATCTCCGGGGGCGTGCTGGCGCGGCCGTAAGGAGAGGACAACGGGAGATCCCATCTCGCCTCCCGCCGCGCCGACGGCTAAGCACGGCTTCCCAGAGAGCGGAGACACGGGCGATGCGTTGGTACGGTCGAGGCATGGAGGTGGCGGTGCTGCTCCTCTTCGGCGGCCTCGTGGCGACGCCCGCCGCGGCCTTCGATTGCGCTCAGGCCAAGCAGCCGATCGAGAAGATGATCTGCGCGGACCCGGCCGCGAAGACCTCCGACGATGCCATGGACGCGGCCTTTGCCGGCATCCGCGCGGCGCTTCCCGAGGACCAGAAGAAGCCGGCTCTGGACGACCAGCGGCGCTGGCTGAAGGAGCGCAACCGCAACTGCCTGAACGAGAAGGCGCCGGCCGCCTGCATCGCGAGCGCCAACAATGCCCGGGTCGGCGTGCTGACGGCGCGGCCGGAATCGGGCCCCGGCCTGTCCCGGCGCCCACTCCCCTATTTCGTGAATCAGGCCGGCAGCCGCGACAAGGTCGAGGTCTCGGTGCAGCTCTACAGCTTCCCCGACCCCGCGACGCCCGGCGAACGCCTTCTCGACGCCGAGGCCAAGAAGACGGCCGAGGGCATCGCCTTCAAAAAGGACGAGCCGGACGAGCGCGATTGGAGCCACGAAGAGAGCTGGGCGATCGCCTACGCCTCGCCGACCTTCCTCTCGATCTGGTCCACGGGCTACGATTTCAGCGGCGGCGCCCATGGCTCGGCCAGCGGGCGGGGCATTCATATCGATCTGCGCAAGGGCAAGCTGCTCGGCTTCGCCGACCTGTTCGATGCCAAAGCCCAGGCTGCGATCGACAAGATCTGCCTCGCCAAGGTCAAGGCCGAGAAAGTCGAGCGCGGGGCGGGCGAGGACATCCAGCCCGATCTGCCCAAACAGGTCGCCGATGTGGTCAAGGATCTCGCCAACTGGTCCTTCAAGGAGAAGACCGCCCGAATCGAGTTCGGGCAATACGCGGTCGGCGCCTATGCCGAGGGCGTCTACGAGTGCGAGATCCCGATCGATCAGGTGAATACGCTCGCCAAGGAACCGCTCCCGCTGCGCTGAGGCGGGGCGGGCGCGCGGCTCCCATTCACGGAGCCGGCTTCCCACGAGGCGGCGAGCGCTCTAGAGCACGCCCACCATGTCGCACAACACGTTCGGCCATCTCTTCCGCGTCACGACCTTCGGCGAGAGCCACGGGGTCGCGCTCGGCTGCGTGGTCGATGGCTGCCCTCCCGGCCTGGCGCTGGAGGCGGCCGAGATCCAGGCGGAGCTCGACCGCAGGAAGCCGGGGCAATCCCGCTTCACCACGCAGCGCCGCGAGCCGGACGAAGTGAAGATCCTGTCGGGGGTCTTCTCCGACGACCGCACCGGGGGCCAGGTCACCACGGGCACGCCCATCGCCCTGGTGATCGAGAACACCGACCAGCGCTCCAAGGACTATTCCGAGATCCGGGACAGCTACCGGCCGGGCCATGCCGACTACGCCTACGACGCCAAATACGGCATCCGGGACTATCGCGGCGGCGGCCGCTCCTCGGCCCGCGAGACCGCCGCGCGCGTCGCCGCCGGGGCGATCGCCCGCAAGGTGATCCCCGGCATCACCATCCGCGCCGCCCTGGTGCAGATGGGGCCGCACGCCATCGACCGCGCCCGCTGGGACTGGGAGGAGGTGGCCCGCAACCCCTTCTTCTGCCCGGACCCGCAGGCGGCCGCGCTCTACGAGACCTATCTCGACGGCATCCGCAAGGACGGCTCCTCGGTCGGCGCCGTGATCGAGGTCGTGGCCGAGGGCGTGCCGCCGGGCCTCGGCGCCCCGCTCTACGGCAAGCTCGACGCCGACCTCGCCGCGGCGATGATGTCGATCAACGCGGTCAAGGGCGTCGAGATCGGGGACGGCTTCGCCGCCGCCGCGCTGCGCGGCGAGGACAATGCCGACGAGATGCGCGCGGACCATGACGGGCGCCCGCGCTTCCTCGCCAACCATGCCGGCGGCATCCTCGGCGGCATCTCGTCCGGCGAGCCGGTGGTGGTGCGCTTCGCCGTGAAGCCCACCTCCTCGATCCTCACGCCCCGGCGCACGATCACCGCCGACGGGCGCGAGGTCGACATCGTCACCAAGGGCCGCCACGACCCCTGCGTCGGCATCCGTGCCGTGCCGGTGGCCGAGGCCATGATGGCATGCGTCCTTGCCGATCATTATCTGCGCCATCGGGGGCAGGTCGGCCCCGCCGCCTGACCGTCGCCGCTGCCGCCCAACCCGAGATCTGCCTTGTCCCACGCCAACGTCCTTGAAGCCATCGCCGCCTTCGCCCGGGGCGAGATCGTCGTGGTCACCGACGACGACGACCGCGAGAACGAGGGCGACCTCGTCGTCGCCGCCTCGCTCTGCACGCCGGAGAAGATGGCCTTCATCATCCGCAACACCTGCGGCATCGTCTGCGCGCCGATCACCCTCGCCGAGGCGCGCCGGCTCCATCTCGACCCGATGGTCGCCTCGAACGACGCCCCGCTGGGCACCGCCTTCACCGTGACGGTGGACGTGAAGCACGGGCTGACGACCGGCATCTCCGCCGAGCAGCGCTGCAACACCGTGCGGGCGCTGGCCAACGGCAACATGGGCGCGGGCGATTTCGTGCGGCCCGGCCACGTCTTCCCGCTGATCGCCAAGGATGGCGGCGTGCTGATCCGCTCCGGCCATACCGAGGCCGCGGTCGATCTCTGCCGTCTGGCCGAGCTGCCGCCCGTCGGGGTGATCTGCGAGCTCGCCAACGACGACGGCACGGTGATGAAGGGCGAGCAGATCGCGGACTTCGCCGGCAAGCACAACCTGAAGCGCGTCTCGGTGGCCGATCTCATCGCCTATCGCCAGGCCCGCGACCGGCTGGTCGAGCGGGTCGGCAGCTTCCCGGTGAAGACCGAGTTCGGCGCGATGACGGGCTACGCCTATGTCACGCCCTTCGAGACGATCCAGCAATTCGCCTTCGTGCACGGGCAGATCGGCGACGGCCGCAACGTGCTGGTGCGCCTGCACCGCTCCAACGTCGTCGCCGACGTGATCGAGGGCGGGAAGCAGATCGAGTGCGTGATGCGCCGCTTCGCCAAGGAGGGCCGCGGCGTGCTGGTCTATCTGCGCGACGGCACCGCCGGCGTGCCGCTGTCCCGCTATGCGGAGGAGGGCGCCGAGGCGCAGCGCGTGCGCCAGTGGCGCGAGGTGGGCCTGGGCGCGCAGATCCTGCGCGACCTCGGCGTCAGCTCGATCCGGAACCTGGCGACCTCCTCCCGCTCCTATGTCGGCCTCTCCGGCTTCGGCATCGAGCTCGTCGGGGACGAGCCGCTGGAGGGCTGAAAGGGGCCTCGCACGGCTTCGGAGCGATCGGGCCACGGCTCCGAAGCGAGGAAGCCGTGGCTCCGAGGCGCCCGACCGTCACCGGCCGGGCGGACCTTGCCTCACGCGGCCCGGACGGTAGCCAGGAAGCGCTTGACCTCGTGGTCGAGCTGGTTCGACTGCCGCGACAGCTCGGACGCGGAGGCGAGGAGCTGGTTGGCCGCCGTGCCGGTCTCGTCGGCAGCCTGCGCCACCCCGGCGATGTTCGCGGTCACCTGGCCGGTGCCGGTCGCCGCCTGGGAGACGTTGCGCACGATCTCCTGCGTCGCGGCGCCCTGCTCCTCCACCGCCGCGGAGATGTTCGTGGCGACGCCGCTGATCTCGCGGATCCGCGCGGCGATGGCGCCGATGGCGGTGACGGCGTGCCCTGTGGAGCCCTGGATGCGCGCGATCTGACCGGAGATCTCGTCGGTCGCCCGGGCCGTCTGGCTCGCGAGTTCCTTCACCTCCGCGGCGACCACCGCGAAGCCGCGCCCCGCCTCGCCGGCCCGGGCCGCCTCGATGGTAGCGTTCAGGGCGAGCAGGTTGGTCTGGCCGGCGATGGTCGAGATCAGGCTGACCACGTCGCCGATGCGGGCCGCGGCCTGGCTCAGCTCCTGGACGAGATGGGCGGTCTGGTCGGCTTCCGACACGGCGGCCTGCGCGAGGTTGCTCGAGCCCTCGACCTGGCGTCCGATCTCCTGGACCGACGAGCCGAGCTGTTCCGCCGCGGCGGCGACGGTGCCGACATTGGAGGCGGCCTCCTCCGCCGCCGCGGCGACGGTGTTGGACTGGCTGGCCGTCTGGGTGGCGGTCGCGGTCATGGTCTGAGCGGTGGCGTGGAGCTGGGCCGCCGCGCTCGTCACCGAGTGGATGATGCCGCCGACCGCCGTCTCGAACCCGTCGGCCATCTCGGCCATCGCCGCCTTGCGCTGCGCCTCCGCGCCGGCCCGCGCCAGGGCGGCCTCCTTCTCCAGGGCGTCGGTACGGATCATGTTCTCCTTGAACACCTGCACCGCGTCGGCCATGGCGCCGATCTCGTCGTGCCGGCCGATGGCGGGGACGACGGTTCCGGTGTCGCCGGAGGCGAGCCGATGCATCGCCCCCGTCATCGTCCCGAGGGGGCGGCTGACCTCCAGGATGAGGAGCAGCGCGGCGCCCACGGAGAGAAGCATCGCGAGGCCGAGGAAGGCGAGGAGCTGGATCTGGGCCTGCGCATTGGCCGCGCGGGCCTGATCGCGGCTCGCGTCGGCCGCCGCGTCGTTCAGAGCGGTGATCTTGCCGAGGGTGGCGATGATCTTGCGGATGCCGTCGGACATCTCCGTGTCGTAGCTGGCGCTCGCCCCCGCGAGGTCGCCCGCCTCGGCCCGCGCGAGCGCGTTCCTGTGGAGCGTCAGATAGGCCTCCCATTCCTGCTCGAAGGTCGCGAACAGGCTGCGCGCCTCAGGCGTGGACGGCAGCGCGAGATAGGCGGCCTTCTGGGTCTTGAGCTCCTCGAAACGCTGATCGAGCGACGTGAGGGCATCCGCCCGCTGTTCCGGCGTCTTCGACGACAGCAGCCTTCCGCCATTGATGCGGATGCGCAGGGCCGCGGTCTGGATCCGGCTCAGCATCTGGATGGCCGGGAGCCGGTTGGCGCCGAGATCCTCGCTCGCCCCGTGCATGACGTGGATCTGATAGAAGGACAGGCCCGTCAGCGCCGCCACGAGGGCAAACATCAGGCCGAAGCACGCGATCAGCTTGCCTTTGATGGAGATCGACCGAAGCATCATCGTACACCGTGGAAACATATTGCAGATTTCTCTGCCCAAGATGCACGTGTAGGGGACGCAAGTTAACAATCTTTAGAAGCGTCCATTGAATAATTTTACCAATTTCAGTTGGGGCTTCGTTCGAATTTGAGTGCAATGTTTCCCTATTGCCTGGGAGAAATACGAAATCCCGCATTCGAAATCACACGTCGAGGCTGTTCTTGGCCGAAGGCGCAACTCATCGAGGATTGCGAGCCGGCAATCCGATGCAAGCAAGGCGGGATACGGCGCCGGGCCTGCCTCAAAAGGCGTCCGCCGCCGCGGTATGGCGGAGGGTTCGGCGCGCGTCGGTGGGCTCTTCGTGCGGCCGCGGGACGCGGCCCGGTCACCGCCCCATCAGGGCATCCACATGGGCCGCCACCGAGCGGCTCAGGCCTTCGAGGTCGTAGCCGCCCTCCAGCACGGAGACGATGCGGCCGCCGGCATGGCGGTCGGCGAGTTCCATCAGCTTCCGGGTCGCCCAGCCGAAATCGGATTCGTCGAGCTGGAGATTGGCCAGCGGATCCCGGTGGTGGGCGTCGAACCCCGCCGAGATCACGATCAGGTCGGGGGCGAAGGTTTCGAGGCGCGACACGATCCCCGCCTCGAAGGCCTCGCGGAACACCGCGCCGTCGTCGAAGGCCTTGAGGGGCACGTTGACGATGGTGTCGTGGTTGCCCCGCTCGCTGCGGGATCCGGTGCCGGGATAGAGCGGCATCTGATGGGTCGAGGCGTAGAGGACGTTCGCATCGTCCCAGAAGATGTCCTGCGAGCCGTTGCCGTGATGCACGTCCCAATCGACCAGGGCGACGCGGGTGGCGCCGTGGGCCTTGCGGGCGTGGCGCACCGCCACCGCCGCGTGGTTGAACAGGCAGAAGCCCATCGCCCGGTCCTTCTCGGCATGGTGGCCCGGCGGCCGCATGGCGACGAAGGCGTTCGGGTTCTCGCCCCTCATCACGGCGTCGACCGCGTAGGTCGCGCCGCCCAGCGCCCGCAGCGTCGCCTCCAGCGACCCGGGCGACATCAGCGTGTCGGAATCGATCTGGACCAGCCCCTCCTGCGGGACGGCGGCGGCGATGGCCTCGACATAGGAGGCCGGATGGGCGAGCTCCGCCACGCTCAGCTCGGCCCTCGGGGCGAGATGGCGCAGCAGCGTCGAGAAGCGTTCCGCCTCCAGGGCCTGCTCGACCGCCTTGATCCGGGCCGGCCGCTCCGGATGGCCGACGGGCACGGCGTGGTCCAGGGCCGCGGGGTGGCTCACGTACAAAGTCGTCACCGATCGTCCCTCCCGGCACGGCCCGGTTCACCCGGGCTCAACTCCGTGTCGCAACTCTCTGTATCCTCACGGCAACAAGGGCGGCAATTGCGCGACGGTTCCGGTCCACGGCCTACGTCCTGAAACGCACAAGGGTTAAGCTCGGCAATAATCCGTTCATCACGCTCGAAATGTGCTGGACGGGTCTCGAAATCGGACTGCCCCGCACCTTTCCGCCATGCGCCACATCCTTTCCCTGGTCGTTCTCGCGGCCGCTCTGCCGCTCGCAGGCTGCAACACCCAGACCGCCCAAGGCACGCCCCCCGTGAAGGTGGCCGCGGTGGAGCCGCAGAAGCTCGAAGGCGCGACCCGCGACAAGGAATGGATGAAGCTCGCCCCGAGCGCCGTCGTCGACCCCAAGATCGCCCGCGCGACCATCGACTACGCCACCCCGGAGGCGCCCGGCACCGTGATCGTCGCCACCAAGGAGCGGCGGCTCTACTACGTGCTGCCCGGCGGCAAGGCCGTGCGCTATCCGGTGGCGGTCGGCAAGGCGGGCATGTCCTGGTCGGGCACGGCGGAGGTCGACCGCAAGCTCGAATGGCCGGACTGGAACCCGCCCGCCGAGATGCTCGCCCGCCGGCCGGACCTGCCCTCCCGCACCCAGGGCGGCCCCTACAACCCCATCGGCGCCCGGGCCCTCTATCTCGCCCAGAACCGCAAGGACACGCTGTTCCGCATCCACGGCACCAACGAGCCGGAGAAGATCGGGCAGGCCGTGTCCTCAGGCTGCATCCGCATGCTCAACGAGGACGTGATGGACCTCTACGACCGCGTGCCGATCGGCTCCAAGGTCATCGTCCGCTGAGGGCGTTCCATCGCGGCGTGCCCGGTGCATCCGTACGATGCCGTCGACTATCGAAAGATTCCCGAAAGGCCAATTCGTGAGCAGGCTTTAACCTGAACGCGGGTTCAGATTTGGCCGTTAACTTCTGAAGATGATGCCGTCCCGCATAGTGGAGACACACAGGGACAAAGACCGGCACAAACAAACGCCGGGGAGGCATCAGCAAATGTTCAACGCTTCTCTGCAACTTTTCTGTAACCGTATCGTCGAGGCCGGCCGCCTCACCGAGGAGGACCTCGCGCTGCTGCGCCGGGACGTGATGCCCTACGGCCTCGCCTCCCGCGACGAAGCCGACCTGCTGATCGCCCTCGACCGCGCCGTCTCCGAGACGGCGCCCGCCTTCGCCGACTTCCTGGTGGCCGAGATGATCGATTTCGCCGTGTGGGGCGAGCGCCCGACCGGCTACATCGACGAGGGCACCGCCGCCTGGCTCGCCGGCTCGATCGGCGGCGGCTCCGGCCCGACCCGCACCGGCGCCCGAATCGCCATGGAGGTGGTGCGCGAGGCGCAGGCCAGCGACGAGACGCTGATCGCCTTCGCCCTCGAGGCCAATCGCTGGACCCGCGACCCCAAACGGGCGGAGCGTCCGCGCCTTCTGCTGGCGGCCTGACCAGCGAGGATTGTATTCATTTTCCGGAAGCAAGCGGCGCAGCTTCCGTCCGCGTTGCAAGTGCTTTATCGGGAACCGGTCCGGCGCCCTGGGGAGGGGCGCTACCCAAGACCGTTTCCTCACGAGTGCGGCGCGCGATGTTCGAAAAGATCCTGATTGCCAACCGGGGCGAGATCGCCTGCCGCATCATCAAGACGGCGCGGAAGATGGGCATCAAGACGGTGGCGGTCTATTCCGATGCCGATCGCGATGCCGTCCACGTCGCCATGGCCGACGAGGCCGTGCATATCGGCCCGGCCGCCGCGGCGCAGTCCTATCTGGTGATCGACAAGATCATCGAGGCCTGCAAGCAGACCGGCGCCCAGGCCGTGCATCCGGGCTACGGCTTCCTCTCCGAGCGCGAGGCCTTCCCGAAGGCGCTGGCCGAGCACGGCATCGTCTTCATCGGCCCGAACCCGGGCGCCATCGCCGCGATGGGCGACAAGATCGAGTCGAAGAAGGCGGCGGCCGCGGCCAAGGTCTCGACGGTGCCGGGCTTCCTCGGCGTGATCGAGGATGCCGACCACGCCGTGCGGATCGCCGACGAGATCGGCTACCCGGTGATGATCAAGGCCTCCGCCGGCGGCGGCGGCAAGGGCATGCGCATCGCCGAATCGGCCGGCGAGGTGAAGGAAGGCTTCGAGCGCGCCAAGTCCGAGGCCTCGTCCTCCTTCGGCGACGACCGCGTCTTCATCGAGAAGTTCATCACCGATCCGCGCCACATCGAGATCCAGGTGATCGGCGACAAGCACGGCAACGTGATCTATCTCGGCGAGCGCGAGTGCTCGATCCAGCGCCGGAACCAGAAGGTGATCGAGGAGGCCCCGTCGCCGCTCCTCGACGCGGAGACCCGCCGCAAGATGGGCGAGCAGGCGGTCGCCCTGGCCAAGGCCGTGAACTACGATTCCGCCGGCACGGTCGAGTTCGTCGCCGGCCAGGACAAGTCCTTCTACTTCCTGGAGATGAACACCCGCCTCCAGGTCGAGCATCCCGTCACCGAGATGATCACCGGCCTCGACCTCGTCGAGCTGATGATCCGCGTCGCCGCCGGCGAGACGCTGCCGCTGGCGCAGGCGGACGTGACGCTCAACGGCTGGGCGGTGGAGAGCCGCGTCTATGCCGAGGACCCGACCCGCAACTTCCTGCCCTCCATCGGCCGGCTGACCACCTACCAGCCCCCGGCCGAGGGCCCCTCCGGCGACGCGATCGTGCGCAACGACACGGGCGTGGAGGAGGGCGGCGAGATCGCGATCCACTACGATCCGATGATCGCCAAGCTCGTCACCTGGGCGCCGACGCGCCTCGCGGCGATCGAGGCCCAGGCCGAGGCCCTCGACGCCTTCGCCATCGACGGCATCCGCCACAACATCCCCTTCCTCGCCACTCTGATGTCCCACGAGCGCTGGCGCGAGGGCCGGCTCTCCACGGGCTTCATAAAGGAGGAGTTCCCGGAGGGCTTCGTGCCGCCGGAACCCACGGGCGAGGTCGCCCGGCGGCTCGCCGCGGTCGCGGCGGCCATCGACCACAAGCTCAACATCCGCAAGCGCGGCATCTCGGGCCAGATGCGCGATCCCGGCCTGCTCCGCTTCGAGCGCGAGCGCGTGGTGGTGCTGGCCGGCCAGTCGAGCGACGTGACCGTCGACACGATCGGCACCGACCTCGTCGTCACCGCCGAGGACGGCACCGTGACCACCGTGCGCAGCGACTGGCGCCCCGGCGAGCCGGTCTGGTCCGGCCATGTCGGCGACAAGCATGTCGCGATCCAGGTGCGCCCGCTCCTCAACGGCGTCTTCCTGCAGCATGCGGGCGCCGCCGCCGAGGCCCGGGTCTTCACCCGGCGCGAGGCCCAGCTCGCCGCCCTCATGCCGGTCAAGGAGAATGCCGGCTCCGGCAAGCACCTCCTCTGCCCGATGCCCGGCCTCGTGAAGCAGATCATGGTCAGCGAGGGCCAGGAGGTGAAGAACGGCGAGCCCCTGGCCATCGTCGAGGCGATGAAGATGGAGAACGTGCTGCGCGCCGAGCGCGACGGCACGGTCGCCAAGATCGCCGCGAAGGAGGGCGACAGCCTCGCCGTGGACGAGGTGATCCTCGAATTCGCCTGATCGGACGGCCCGCGGCTTTCGGCGCGCGACGGGGATGAACGCCATCGCCGTCGCGCCCATCGTGATCCCGGCCGTGCGCCCTTTCAGGATGCCCGGAGAACAGGCGACAGACCGCCCTCCATGCCCCTCTACTTCGCCTACGGCGCCAACATGGATGCCGCCGCGATGGCCCTGCGCTGCCCGGCCTCGCGGCTGATCGGGCGCGGCCGCCTCAACCGCCATCGCTTCATCGTGATGAAGGAGGGCTACGCCTCGGTGGTGCGGGCGCCGACTTCCACCGTCTGGGGCGTGCTCTGGGATCTGGCGCTGGCCGACGTGCCGGCGCTCGACCGTTACGAGGGCGTGGCGAGCGGGCTCTACCTCAAGGCTTCGCAGCCCGTCGTCACCGAGACGGGGATCAAGCGCGCGCTAATCTATCTCGGCCGCAGCACCGCCGCCGGCATTCCGCGGCCCGGCTATCTCGACGCGGTGCTCGCCGCGGCCCGGGCGGCGCAGCTCCCCGGGCCCTACATTCAGGAATTGCAGAGCTGGATGCGGCGCGCGCAAGGATAAGATTCGCTCGCGCACAATCCATGGCACCGATCGTGCCTCTCCTCCGGTCACGAACCAACCGGAAGGACGCCTCCATGGATTTCGTCAAACCCGCCGAGATGGCCAAGGCCATGAGCGATTCGGGCGTCGTGCGCGCCGATCTCCCCATCCGCGACATGCTGGTGCGCGGCATGATGGCCGGGGCCCTGCTCGGCATCGCCACCAGCCTCGCCGTCACCGGCGCCGTGCAGACCGGCGTGCCCTTCGCCGGGGCCATCATCTTCCCCGTCGGCTTCGTGATGATCGTCTGCCTCGGGCTCGAGCTCTGCACCGGCAATTTCGGCATCCTGATGCTCTCCTACATGGAGGGCCGAATCGCCGTCGCGCCGATGATGCGCAACTTCGCCTGGGGCTTCCTCGGCAACCTGATCGGCAGCCTGCTCTATGCCCTGCTGCTCGTGATCGCGCTGACGAATTTCTGGCACACCGGCATCGACGCGAACCCGGTCGCCAAGAAGATCGTCGAGATCAGCCAGGCCAAGACGCTCGTCTACCAGAACCTCGGCACGGCCGGGATGATCACCTGCTTCGTCAAGGCGATGCTGTGCAACTGGATGGTCTGCCTCGGCGTGACCATGTCGATGATGTCGACCTCGACCTTCGGCAAGATCTTCGGCGCCTGGCTGCCGATCTTCCTGTTCTTTGCCCAGGGCTTCGAGCACGCCGTGGTCAACATGTTCATGATCCCGGCCGGGATGATGCTCGGCGCGCCGATCTCCTTCGAGCAATGGTGGGTCTGGAACCAGATCCCGGTCACGCTGGGCAACTTCGCCGGCGGCGTGCTGTTCATCTCGCTGGCCTGGTACCTGACCTACCGCCCGAAGGCCGCCGCCCCCAGCCGCGGCGAGGCGAGCCCCGCCTCCGCGGCGATGGCGGTGCGTTGACGAACCCCACGCTCCGCATCGACCATGCGCCCGGACCGATCCCCGGTCCGGGAGCACGGCCGCTTGAGCAAGACAGCCGTCCACGTCGTCGTCAGCGGGAAGGTCCAGGGGCTGTTCTACCGGGCCTGGACCCGGGAACGGGCGCTCGCCCACGGCCTCGACGGCTGGGTGCGCAACCAGGCGGACGGGACGGTGGAGGCCGTGTTCTCCGGCCCCGAGGAGGCCGTGCAGGCGATGCTGGCCGAATGCCGGGAGGGCCCGCCCGCCGCGCGCGTCGCCGACGTGGCGACGGAGCCGGCCGAGCCCGTCCTCACCCAGGGCTTCGCGGTGACGGATTAGCGTGACACGGGGCGCGCGGCCTGTGCTAGGCGCTGGCCCATTGTTTTTCGTCGCCATCGGCCATGTGGGATCTGCACGCCTTCTCGCTCCTCGACCTCGCGGGGCTCCTGTTCTTCATCGCGTCGTGGTTCGGCTACGCCGTCGCCGTGCAGCGGCGCAGGGGCGGGCGCCTGAGCCTGACGCAGCTCATGAACCGGCAGCGGCGCCTCTGGGCCGAGCAGATCGTCAGCCGCGACAACCGGGTGGTCGACACCACCATCAACGCCTCGCTGCAGAACGGCACCGCCTTCTTCGCCTCGACCTCGCTGATCGCACTGGGCTCGGTGCTCACCCTGTCGCGCTCGGGCGACGACGTGCTGACCCTGTTCGGGGCGCTCCCCTTCGGCACCGTCGCCTCGCGGGCGACCTGGGAGATCAAGGTCGCCGGCCTCGCGGTGGTGTTCGTCTACGCCTTCTTCAAATTCGCCTGGGCCTATCGCCTGTTCAATTACGGCGCGATCCTGATCGGCACGATCCCGCCCAAGGGCTCGGGCGCCTCGCTGGACGCGATGCACCGGGCGGCGCGGCGAGCGGCGGCGATGAACGTCGCCGCCGGCAGCCATTTCGCCAAGGGACAGCGTGCGTTCTTCTTCGCGCTCGCCTATCTCGGCTGGTTCGTGAGCGCGCCCGTGCTGATGGTCGCCACCGCCTGCGTGGTGCTGGTGATGTGGCGCCGCCAGTTCGCCTCGCGCATCCGGCGGGAACTGCTCGCCGAGGAGGAGCCCCATGAAGCCCGCTGACAGCGCGATCGAGGAGACGCTGCTCCACCTCGTCACCGAACGGGGGGCGGACAAGACGGTCTGTCCCTCCGAGGTCGCCCGCGCCCTCGGCGGCCCGCATCCGGACGGCTGGGGACCGCTGATGCAGCCGGTGCGCCGGGTCGCCGTGCGGCTGACCAAGGAGGGCCGCATCGCGATCCTGCGCAAGGGCAAGCCGGTGCCGGACCCCGACGACTTCCGCGGGATCTATCGGCTTGGCCTGCCGCGGGACGCGTGATCAGGGCTTCGGCATCCAGTCGTCGATATAGCCGGCGAGCTTGTAGGCGATCAGGCCGACCCATTCCTTCACGCTGATGTCGAACTGGTAGAGCCCGTCCGAGGCGAAGGTCTGGAAGCGGAAGGCCGCCTGCGGGCCGCCGGTGCGGTAATCGACGGGATAGGCGGTCACGTCGAAGCCGGCCTTGCGGAAGCAGCCCACCGCCCGCGGCATGTGCCAGGCGGAGGTGACGAGCAGCCAGCGCTCCCCCGGCTTCGGCTGGAGGATCTGGGCCGAGTAGATCGCGTTCTCGCGGGTGTTGCGGGAGCGCTGCTCCAGGATCAGGCGGTCGCGGGGCAGGCCCAGCGTGTCGGCGTGACGGCTCACCGTCTCGGCCTCGGTGACCGTGCCCGGATGCAGGCTGCCGCTGCCGCCGGAAAAGAGCAGCCGCGCCTTGGGATAGCGCCGGGCGAGGTCGGCGAAGGCGATCTCCCGCTCGCCCGCATCGTTCTGGCTGAGCTGGCCGCGCTCGGCCGAGGTGGTGGTCTCGATGCTCCCGCCGAGGGCGATGATGCCGGTCACCGGCCTCCCGTCATCCGTGAAGGCCGGGAAGCGCTGTTCCAGAAGCAGCATCGACCAGTTGGGGAGCGGCGCCAGCCCCGCGAAGAGCAGGGCGAGGGGGCTCGCCAGGCAGAGCACGCGGCCGAGCCCGCGCCCGATCTCGGTGAAGAGCAGCAACGCGCCGACGAGCCCGAGGAGAATCAGGAAGTTCGACGGGGTGAAGGCGAAGAAGGCGAGCTTCGAGAGAGGGAAGAACATCGGTTTTCCGGATCGCGGGGAGCGCCCGTGCGACGGGCCTGTCTCATCAGCCATGGAAAGCCTCGCGGCGCATCCGTCTCGGGGCACGGATCCGGGATGCGCCGTCAGAACGGCCGAGGTGGACCGATTGTTGCGCCTACCCGGTCTCGGCGACCGGCGGCGGATACGGATGCTCCCGGCCGGACGGGTCGGTGACGTGGAGGGCGCCCCCCTCGCGGCGCAGGTAATCCGGGCCGACCGGCACCTTGCCGTGGCCGCCGGGGATGTCGAGCACGTAGGTCGGCTGGGCGAGGCCGGAGAGCCGGCCGCGCAGGGCCCGCATCAGCGCCTGCCCCTCCGCGATCTCGGTGCGCAGATGCCCGGTGCCAGGGGCGAGGTCGCCATGATGCAGGTAGTAGGGCTTGATCCGGTTCTCGACGAAGGCGCGCATCAGCGCCTCCAGCGTCGCCGGGTCGTCGTTGACGCCGCGCAGCAGCACGCTCTGGCTCACCATCGGCACGCCGGCATCGACGAGCCGGGCGCAGGCGGCCCGGGCGTCCTCCGTGAATTCCCGCGGATGGTTGGCGTGCAGGGCCACGAAGACGGCGCCCCGGAAGCGCCGGAGCGCGGCCACCAGCGCCGCCGTGACCAGGGCCGGATCGACCACCGGCACCCGGGTGTGGAAGCGCAGCACCTTCACATGCGGGATCGCGTCGAGGGCCTCCGCGATCTGGCCGAGGCGGCGGGGCGACAGGGCGAAGGGATCGCCCCCCGTCACCACCACCTCCCAGATCTCGGGATGGTCCGCGACGTAGCGGAAGCAGGCGGCGAGCTCCGCCTCGCTCAGGGTGCCGAGCCCGGCGGGGCCGACGCGCTCCCGGCGGAAGCAGAACCGGCAATAGACCGGGCAGACATGCAGCGGCTTCAGGAGCACGCGGTCGGGATAGCGGTGCACGATGCCGGGCAGCGGCGCATGCGCGTCGTCGCCGATCGGGTCGGCGCGCTCCTGCGCCAGCGTCTCCATCTCCTCCGCCCGCGGGAGGAACTGGCGGGCGATCGGATCGGCGGGGTCGTCCCGCTCGATCAGCGCGGCCATGTCGGCGGTGACCGAGACGGCGTAGCGGGCGGCGACCGCCTCGAGGCCGGGCAGGTCCTCCGCCCGCACGAGGCCGGCCCGGGCGAGATCGGCCGGGCTGCGCAGGGGCTTGGTCATGCCGGCACGCCCCGGGCGACGGGGGTCCAGATCACGTCGTCGATGCGCGGGGCGCCGGTGGCGAGCATGACGAGCCGGTCGAAGCCGAGCGCGATGCCGGAGGCCTCGGGCATCGCGGCGAGCGCATTCAGGAAATCCTCGTCGATCGGGTAGCGCTCGCCGTAGACCCGCGCCTTCTCCGCCATCTCCGCCTCGAAGCGGCGGCGCTGCTCGGCCGCGTCGGTCAACTCGCCGAAGGCGTTGGCGAGCTCGACGCCGCAGGCATAGAGCTCGAAGCGCTCGGCCACCCGCGGATCGGCCGGGCTCGGCCGGGCCAGCGCCGCCTCGCTCACCGGATACTCGCACAGGATGGTCGGGCGCCCGAGGCCGAGATGCGGCTCGACCAGCCCGACGAGGACGCGGGAGAACAGGTCGGCCCAGGTGTCGTCCTGCGCCACCCGCAGGCCGCTCGCCGCGACCGCCGCGGCGAGGGCGTCCCGATCGGTCGCCCCGCTCGCATCGATCGTCGCCAGGAGGTCGATGCCGGCATGGCGCGCGAAGGCCTCCGCCAGGGTCAGGCGCTCGAAGGGCGCGAAGGGGTCCGCCTCGCGCCCGCGCCAGCTCAGCTTGCCGGCCTGGGCGGCCTCCGCGGCGAGGGCGAGGAGGCCGGCGCAATCCGCCATCAGGGCGTCGTAGCTCTCCCCCGCCCGGTACCATTCGAGCATCGTGAATTCGGGATGGTGCAGGGCGCCGCGCTCGCGGTTGCGGAAGACGTGGGACAGGTTGAACAGGCGCGGCTCGCCGGCCGCGAGCAGCTTCTTGCAGGCGAATTCCGGGGAGGTGTGCAGGTAGAGCGCGTCGCTGCTGCCGTCCGGCAGGAGCGCCTGCGTGGCGAAGGCCGAGAGATGCGCCTCGTTGCCCGGCGAGACCTGCAGGGCCGCGGCCTCGACCTCGACGAAATCGCGCGCGGCGAACCAGGCGCGGATCTGCGCCGCGATGCGGCTGCGCGCCATCAGGAGCGGGCGGCGGTCGGCATGCACGGCCGGCGACCACCAGGGGGAGGGGGCGCTGCTCAAGAGCGGACGGTCTCCGTCTGGCCTCGAGGCCGCGGATAGGTTAGGGGCTGCGCAGGAATTTCGCTTCCGCGGTTCTCAGAACCCTCGGGAGCCGTCGTCGTTTTCGTCAAAGCAAGGTCCAAACCCGTGAAGGTGATCGCCTCAACGCTCCGCAAGGGGAACGTCGTCGAGAAGGACGGCAAGCTCTACGTCATCCTGACCGCCGAGAACATCCACCCCGGCAAGGGCACGCCCGTCACCCAGCTCGACATGCGCCGCATCACCGACGGCGTGAAGGTCTCCGAGCGTTACCGCACCACCGAGCAGGTCGAGCGCGCCTTCGTCGAGGACCGGGAGCACACCTTCCTCTACCAGGACGGCGAGGGGTATCACTTCATGAACCCCGAGAACTACGAGCAGATCGCGGTGCCCGAGGACGTGATCGGCGATTCCGCCCCCTACCTGCAGGAGGGCATGGCGGTGATGCTCTCGATCCACAACGCCACCCCCCTCGCCATCGAGCTGCCCCAGCGCGTCACCCTCGAGATCGTCGAGACCGAGCCGGTGACCAAGGGCCAGACGGCCTCCTCCTCCTACAAGCCGGCGATCCTCTCGAACGGCGTGAAGACGAGCGTCCCGCCCCACATCACCACCGGCACCCGCGTCGTCATCATGACCGCCGACGGCTCCTACGTGGAGCGCGCCAAGGACTGAGGTCCGGGGCCTCGCCGGCAGGCCCTCCCGTCGCGATCCGAAGCGGCGCCCGATCCCAGCGGATCGGGCGCCGTTTTCGTTTCCGCCATTCAGGGCGCCGTGCCGTTCCCGGTGGCGGCCTCGTAGCAGTCCTGCGACAGGGCCTGCGCCCTCTGGCGTTCGAGGGGCGTGAAGCCGCCGAGGCCCCACAGGCCCTCCCGGCGCAGGGCCGCGCCGGTGCAGCGGGCGGCGATCCGGCAGGATTCCGGGCTGCCGCCGGTGCGCTCGCATTGGGCGGCGTAGTCCCGCTGGAACTGGGGCAGCCCCGCCCGCGGATGCGGCCCGGTCAGGAAGGCGATGCCGGACAGGATCGCCAGCAGCAGCGGCTGGTGGACGAGATAGATCGCGAGGCTGTGGCGCCCGGCGAAGGATGCCGCGCGCGCAAGCCCGCTCCGGGCCTGCCAGCGCCCGAGCGGCCCGCGCAGCAGGCGCGGCGCCCCCGCCTTCGCCGCGGCGAGACCGAGGAGGACGAGGCCGAACCAGGGGAAGAGCGGCACGTAGTCGTTGGTGCGCGGCGGGATCGTCCGCAGCCCCAGGAAGGACAGGACCGGCTCCTCCAGCAGCGCGTGCCGGCCCCAGAACGGCGCCGCGACGACGGCCGCGGCCACGAGCGCCGTGACCAGGGCCGGCAGGCGCAGGAAGGGCAGCGCCAGCAGGCTGGCCACGGCGATGCAGTGCAGGACGCCGAAGAAGATGTAGGCGTCGGGAAACCACCACCAGGTCGCCGCCGTGATCGCCAGGGCCGCCCCGCCGATGCGCGCGAGCCGGGCAAGGAAGGGGCGCCAGCGCAGGCCGCGCCCGTTGGCGAGCCAGAGCCCGATCCCGACGATGGTCAGGAAGCTGCCGGCGATCAGATGCGCCGCGACGTGGCCCGGGCCGGTCAGCGCGTAATTCTCGGGCGTCAGCTGCAGGAAGCCGAGATCCCAGGTGGCGTGGTAGAGCGCCATGGCGGCGAGCGCCGCGCCGCGGGCGGCGTCGAGGGCGTCGATGCGGGGGCGGGGAGGGGAGGCGAGGGCCGGCTCGGTCATCGCCCGGGCAGTAGCATCTCGCCCGCACGGTTGCGACGGACCCGCGGGGCGACCTCCGATCTCTCGCGAACGTGTGTCGTGGAGAGCCGGCAACTCGGGAAAAGCAACATCGGCAGGCAAGGCTGCCGGCCAAACGGGCTTCCGCAGAGTCTGGACTTTGTTAATCTGTCTTCCGAAGTGCGTGTAGCGATTCGATACGGGTAGAGTCGATGTCGAACGATCCAGGTTCCGAGCCGGCCGGCTCCCGCTCGTCCGCGGACCTGGACGCGCGCCGCGCCGAGACGGAGGGCGAGGCCGAGCGTCCCCTCGACCTCATCGAGGTGGCCGGGCGCATCAAGTGGTTCGACGTCTCGAAGGGCTTCGGCTTCATCGTGCCGGATGACGGCTCGCCGGACGTGCTGCTCCACGTCACCTGCCTGCGGCGGGACGGGCACCAGGGCGTGAGCGAGGGCGCGCGCATCGTGGTGGAGGCGGCACGGCGCGCGCGCGGCTGGCAGGCCTTCCGGGTCCTCTCTCTCGACCAGTCGACGGCGATCCATCCCTCCGAGCTGCCGATGGCGCGCACCCATGTGAGCGTCACGCCGACGAGCGGCCTGGAGACGGCGGTGGTGAAGTGGTTCAACCGCCTGCGCGGCTTCGGCTTCCTCAGTCGCGGCGAGGGCACGCCGGACATCTTCGTGCATATGGAGACCTTGCGCCGCTTCGGCATCGCCGAACTGAAGCCCGGCGAGCAGGTGCTCGTGCGCTACGGCGACGGCTCGAAGGGTGCTATGGCGGCGGAAGTCCGCCTCGTCGAAGGGGCGCTTCCGGCTTCCCACTGACGCTTCAAGGCACCCATGAGACGCTTCGCCCGGACGGCCTGCCTCGCCCTTCTCGCCGGACTCGCGGCCGCGCCCCTGCTGCACGGGCCCGCTGCCGTGGCCCAGGAGGCCGGGCAGGCCGCGACGGAGCCGCTCACCATCGTCTCCAAGAACGGCCCGCACCGCTTCGCCGTCGAGGTGATGCGCAACGATGCCGACCGCTCCCGCGGCCTGATGTTCCGCCGTTCGATGGCGGCCGATCACGGCATGCTGTTCGACTTCGAGCGGCCGCAGCCCGTGACCATGTGGATGAAGAACACCTATCTGCCCCTCGACATGGTGTTCATCCGCGCGGACGGGACGGTGGCGCGGGTCGCCGCGGACACCGAGCCGCTGTCGACCAGGATCATCCCCTCGGGCGAGCCGGTGCTCGGCGTGCTGGAGCTGAATGCCGGGGTCGCCGCCAAGCTCGGGATCCGCGCGGGCGACCGGGTGCAGCACGGGATGTTCGGCGCCCGATAGGCGCCAACCCGCGACATTATCGAACGCATCGTGAACAAACGCTTGACCCCGCAAGCGATGCGTTCCTATGTTCCATGAATGTTCCCATCTGCTTCGGTCGAGGCCGCGGCAATCACGGAGGGGCGCTCATGGACGAGACGGAGCTTCTGGACGACGTCGCCGGCGAGGCCGTGCTGTTCGAGAACGCGGAATGGCGCGTGACCGAGGACGGGATGGAGCATCGCCGCACGCTCTACTTCATCGCCCGTGACGTTCTGGGCGCCCGGCGGGAGAACGGCCTCTGGAACTGGCCGCTTCATCTCGCCGAGAAGGGCTGGTGCACGCCGCGCTTCTTCCGCGAGGCCTTCGTGCAGGCGCTTCAGCATTTCGGCATCGCCCGCGACGCGCATCTCGCCCCCTCCTTCGCCATCGGCTTCGGCCTGAGGCCGAACCTGCGCGGCGGTGTGCCGGAAGGCTTCGTCGCCCTCGGCGACGTGCTCGTGCAGGATTCCGAAGAGACGAAGCGCCTCGCCGTCGCCGCCTGACGGGCTCGCGCTACATCCCCCGCAACGGGAGGTGTGGCGATGCAGCAGGACAGCGTGCGGCGCGAGGACGAGGCGCCGAACCTCGGCGGATTGGACGGCCTGGTGCCGCAACCCTTCTCCCGGCGGGGCTTCGTGATGACGAGCCTGATCACCGGCCTGACGCTGGCCACGCCCCGCGTCGAGGCGCAGGTGATCCGGACCGATGCCGAGGGGATCGAGGCCGGCGAGGTGAAAATCCCGGCCGCCGACGGCCCGATGCCGGGTTACCGCGCCGTGCCGAAGGGGGAGGGGCCCTTCCCGGTAATCCTCGTGATCGAGGAGATCTTCGGCGTCCACGACTACATCAAGGACATCTGCCGGCGCCTCGCCAAGGCCGGCTACTGCGCCGTCGCGCCGGAGCTCTATGCCCGCCAGGGCGACCTCTCGACCATGACCGACGTGAAGCAGATCGTGGCCGAGGTGATCGCGAAGACGCCGGACGCCCAGTGGATCGGCGATCTCGACGCGGCCGCGGCCTGGGCCGCCTCGGCCTCCCGTGGCGACCTGTCGCGGCTCGGGGCGATGGGCTGGTGCCGGGGCGGGCGCGGCGCCTGGCTCTATGCCGCGCACCGGGCCGACCTGAAGGCGGCGGTGGCCTGGTACGGCCCCCTCGGCGGAGAGCGCACGCCGATCCAGCCCCGCACGGCGGGGGACGTCGCCGCCGAGATCCAGGCCCCGCTGCTCGCCCTCTATGGCGGGGCCGATAGCGGCATTCCCGTGGCCTCCGTCGAGGAGGCCCGCGACAAGGCCAGGGCGGCGGGCCGGAGCGTGGAGCTCGTGGTCTATCCCGAGGCGCCGCACGGCTTCCACGCCGATTACCGCCCGAGCTACCGCAAGGCCGCGGCCGAGGATGGCTGGGCGAAGGCGCTCGCTTTCCTGAAGGCCCACGGCGTCGCCTGAACGGCGGCTGAAATGCCCGGCGCCATAGCGCTTGCCGCGCGTAGGCTCCGCGATAATTCCACGCGTAGTTGCCCCTTCAACACAGACGCGGCGGCGCAAGAGCCTATCGTTGCACTGCGTCGGAGAGCGGCTTCGGCGAGCGGCGCGATTCCGCCGGACGTCGGAGAGTGAAGCAGGGCCATGGGTGACGGGCGCCATGACTGACCTTCCGCACGCGGAAAGGAAGCCGGTGATCCTCGTCGTCGAGGATCAGCCCGACGAACGATTCCTCGCGGCCGAGATGCTGGAGGAGACGGGCTTCGCCGTGATCGAGGCCGAGACCGCCGAGCGGGCGCTCGCCATCCTCAACGACCGCGGCGAGGAGGTCGACGTGGTCTTCTCGGACGTGCGTACGCCGGGCTCCATCGGCGGCTTCGAGCTCGCCCGCATCATCGGCGTCACCTGGCCGAGGGTCCGCGTGCTGCTGACCTCCGGCGAGGCCGGCGACCAGCCGAGCGACCTGCGCGTCTCGGCGACCTTCATCCCGAAACCCTGGCGCGCGCCCGAGATCCTGGCCTGGCTCGAGGAGGCGGCGCGCCATCAGCGCCCCCTGGACGACGAGGGGTGAGCGGGGACAACGGTGACAGCGGTCGGGGCGCCGTCGTCAGCGGTATTGAATCTGTTATGAAGGCCCCCTTCCGTGAGTGCCCGCCCCAGATCGAGCCGAGGATGCGCCTGACCACTCCTTTCATCCGTGCGGCCAGCCTGCTGGTCGCGGCGCTCCTGCTCACCGGAACGGCCGAGGCGGCGACCCCGCCCGGCCAGCCGGCCGAAGGCCCGGGCGGGATCGGCGACAAGGCGGCGAGCATCGTCAAGCGCGGAGTGGGGATCGGGCGCGCCGGGGCGGGGAGCTTCGTCTTCTACAAGGCGGGCGCGGCGCCGGAGGGCGGCCGCCCCGTCGCGGTGTTCCTGCATGCCTGGGGCGCGCCGAATCCGCAGGCCTACGGCGCCTGGATCGACCACCTCGCCCGCAACGGCTGGCTCGTGGTGTTTCCCCGCTTCCAGGAGGTCAACCGCACCCGGCCGGCCGACGCCACCGCCAACGCGCTGCGGGCGCTGAAATCGGCCTTCGACGATCTCGCGGCCGACGCGGAGGCCAAGCCCGATCCGAAGCGCCTCGCCGTGATCGGCCATCTCGCCGGGGTGCCGCTCGCCGCCAACATCGCCGCCGAGGCCGCCGCGACGGGGCTGCCGGCGCCGGCCCTCGTCTACGGCACGATGCCCGGCGGCATCGCCAGCAACCCGAAATCCCGGGGCATCCCGCTCTCGGAGCTCGCCCATATCCCGGCGGGCACGCTCCTCGTCACGGTGATCGGCGACAAGGACGCCCGCGCCGCCGACGCCGCCGGCCGCCGCATCCTGCGCGGCGCGACCACGGTGCCGCATGACCGCAAGCTGTTCGTGCGCGCGCTCTCCGACGATCACGGCTTCCCCGCGCTCACCGCCACCCTGGCCGCGCCCGCGGGCGTCGATGCCGCCTATGACGGCGGCGCGATCAAGATGCCGCCGGAGCCGAAGGACGCCAAGGCGCCCCCCTTCAAGTGGTCGCCGGACATGGCCCTGACCGGCGAGCAGACCACCCTCGTCGCGCAGATCAACAATGCCCGGGTCGACACGCTCGACTATCTCGCCTTCTGGCGGACCTTCGACATGGCCGCCGCGGCGGCCTTCGCCGGCAAGGACGCCACGAGCCTGAAGGCGGATCCCGCCTTCGGCGACATGCAGCGCTGGAGCGACGGCTGGCCGGTCAAGCGGCTCGCCGTCGAGGTGCCCCGCGCCGCCCCCGCGACCCAGGCCGGCCCGCGCTGAGCCCGCGCCCGGCCCCGTCTTCCCGTCCCAAGGCCCGTCTCGATGAAGCTGTTCCACTCCCACAGTTCGCCCTTCGTGCGGAAGGTCATGGTCTGCGCGCACGAGCTCGGGCTCGCCGACCGCCTCGACTTGCTGTCCGCCGCCGTGCATCCGCTCAACCGCGACCGCAACGTCCTGGCGGCGCATCCCCTGGCGCAGGCGCCGACCCTGATCGACGAATCCGGCGAGGGCATCGCCGACAGCCGGGTCATCTGCGAGATGCTCGACGCGCAAGCGGGACACCGCCTGTTCCCGATGGAGGGCCCGGCCCGCTGGCGCGCCCTCAACGAGCAATCCGCCGCCGACGGCGTGCTCGATGCGGCGCTGCTCATCCGCTACGAGCTGACCGCGCGCCCCGAGAACGAGCGCTCGCAGGCCTGGATCGACGGGCAGCAGGCCAAGATCACGAGCACCCTCGACTGGTTCGAGCCGCGCATCCCCCTGCTCGCCGACCGGCTCGACATCGGCACGATCGCGCTCGCCTGCGCCCTCGGCTATCTCGACCTGCGATTCTCCGATCTCGGCTGGCGCGCGGGGCGCCCGCAGCTCGCCGCCTGGTACGACGCCTTCGCGCAGCGTCCCTCGATGCAGGCGACGCGCCCGCCGGCGGCCTGAACGCGGAGATCCGGTGTCGCAGGCGCAACAGGCTGCCCGCGATCACACTTCGTCCCAGGGAAAGAGGCGCGGGCGGCCCGCGGAGATGGCTCGGCGATTGCTAAGATTTAGCCGGCTCCACGGGAACGCTCGCCCATGCCGGATTTCGTCGCCAGCCTCGCCGCCGCCGCGGTCTTCTGCCTCGCCCTGATCGCCCTCGACGCGCTGACCCGCTTCGCCCTGCAGTGGCACATCGCCCCCGAGGGTCTCGGGGAGCGCGGCTTCCTGCAAATCGGCGGCGCCTTGGCCCTGGCCCACGTCACCTATCGGCGCGCGGTTCAGAACCAGGCGGGCGTCGCGAAGGAATAATCGACCTTCAGGCCGAGGCTGAACTGGTTCGGGTTGCCGAAGGGGCGGCGCACCAGCGGGCTGTCGGCGGCGTCGCCGAGGATGCGGCTGTAGCCGCCATAGACCGTGTAGGCCCAGGTCTCGTTCGGCGTGTAGGTCAGCGCGGCCAGGCCGCCCGCCGCGTAGAAGCTGTTCGGGCGATAGGGCGTCACGCGGCCGTTGATGGCGGCCTCGAACGGCTCGACCCCGAAATACTTCCGGGCATAGGTCGCGTCGCCGAAGTTGAAGCGCGGGCCGATCGAGAACTGGAAGCGGTCGAACGGCAGGATGTAATCCGCGCCGAGCGAGCCGACGAAGCCGTGATGGCCGTAGACGCCGTGGCGCAGTTCCAGCCGCGCGCGGATGTTCGACACGGGATAGACCTCGGCGAACACGCCGGGCTCGATCGCGAAGCGCGCGTCGCGGAAGCCGAGCAGATGGCGCTGGTCGTCGCCGAAATAGCGCCCCGGCACGTAGCGGGCGGTCGGGCCGAGCCGCAGCAGGTCGGTGTCGTAGAGCGCGAAGCTGAAGCCGTCGTCGGGCGACGAGAAGCGGCGCGGCTCGCCCGCATGGCGGATGTCGAGGGACGGATATCCGATGGCGGTGTAGCGCGAGGCGCCGGGATAGCGCGGGCTCGCGGCCACGTTGCCCGTCACGGTGACGATCCAGGTGTTGGGATCGACCTGGGTGAAGACCGGCTGCGTCGGGGCGATGCGGTCGGAGAGGTCGGCGGCGGCGGCGCTGCCGCCCGCAAGCAGGACGGCGCAGAGGGCAGCGCAGGGAAGGGCGAGGGGACGCTTTGTTTCCATGCCTCCGGTTATGGACATATTGGGCCGCCGCCGCACGGGGAGCTTGGCCGTTTAATCCCGATTGAGTCGCGCTGTGTCGAAGGCGCAACGAACCGGACATGCCAAGGACGGCCGCCCCGACGGGGGCGACCGTCCTTGGCGATGGCGTGTCGAACGTCTCAGAAGTAGGACTTCAAGGTTCCGCGGCGGCGCACGTCGAGGGTGGCGCAGTGGAACGAGCCGCCGAACGGGCCGTAGGACAGGAACGGCGCCGGGATCGGATCGAAGCCCCAGTCCTTGAGCGCCTTGATCAGCGTCGGCTGGCTCTGGTCGACGACGATCTTCTTCTCGTCGATGGCGAGCACGTTGATCGAGGTCCAGGGCGAGCACATCGAGATCTTGCTCATGAAGCCCGAGACCGGGTCGGGGCGCGGGGCGATCAGCACGTCCCACTTCTTGAGCACGGCCGGCAGCTTCTCGACGTCGATGTAGTCGGGATTGACCAGGACCTTGCCCGGCGCGAGCGGCATGAAGGACGAGTCGATGTGCATCGGCTGCGGGCAGCGGCTCTCGATCTCGTGGATGCGGAAGCCCGGGCCGAGGTGGCGGCGCAGCCACTCGATGCCCATCAGGTTGGTCACGTTGGAGCGGGTCACGAACAGGTCGCGGCCGCAGCGCACGAAGTCGGCCGCGTCGAAGACCGGCTCGAACTCGTTGACCGTGAACTGCATGGGCTCGCCGGCCTTCAGGTTCGGCACCCGGTAGTCGTAGTTGTACAGATCATCGGTCAGCTGAGGACGCGGCGCCGAGGTCCAGCGGGCGCCGGCCCGGAAATACTCCTTGAAGAGCGAGCGGTAGGCATCGCCCTCGAAGTAGCGCGAGCGCCAGCACATCGGGCTCTCGATGATCTCGTCGCCGATCACGAGATAGGGATCGCGCGGGCAGGCGACGCAGAAGCCGCGGGAGGTCCAGCGCGGCGCCTTGAACTTCTTCGAGAAGTCGACCGGATCGGGACGGCGGACCTTTACGCCCTCGCCGGCGAGGATCTTGATGAAGTTGTCGAGCTCGGCCTGAGCAAGCTTCTTCATGAACTTCGGATATTTCCAGCCGGAGGCGAAGCGGTAGAACGGCTGGGCCGCCCGCGGCAGGTTGAAGATCACCGTGAGGTGGTGGGTCGGGATGGTCGCTCCGTCGAGGGAGCCGACGATCACTTCCTCCAGCGGGTCCCACTCGTTCCAGGCCATCACCGGGCTGCGGGGAGCGGGATCGCGCCGAGCGTCGGTGAAGGCTCCGGACGAGTCCGTCGTGCCGGCATCGAGCAGGGCGCTCTCCGCAGGGAAAGGCATCTCGCGGTCCATGATTCCCTCTGAGATTGTTCCTTGAAGGCGCTGCGCAATGATGCAGGAAAGCCGGCCGAAGCGCCTGTTTGCCTAACGGTGTGTCTATCGGGTGATAGACACCACCTTTCAAAGCTGCAACTTCGGAAGACGCTCCGCGCCTTGTCCGAGAGTGAACGCTCGAAGCTGCGGCGCAAATCCAACACCCCGAACGCCTCGTGCGATGAAAGAGGGTTATGAAGCGCCTCACCACACTGGCCCTGATCGCGGGACTGTGCACGGCGGTCGGGCTGTTCCTCTCCTCAGGGCTGCAGGACGTGTCGGCTGCGGTCGTCAGCGCCGGCTGGGGCGCGCTCGCGGTCGTCGCCATTCGCGGCCTCGCCGTGGCCTGGGCGGGCCTCGGCTGGTTCGTCGTGTTCCCGTCCCGTGAACGGCCGGCCCTGAAGGATTGCGTGTCGCTGCGCTTCGTGCGCGAGGGCATCAACACCCTGCTGCCCGTCGCCCAGGTCGGCGGCGACCTGATCGGCGCGCGCCTCCTCACCAAGCGGGGCACGCCCGGCGGCATGGCCGGCGCCAGCATGTTCGTCGACCTGATGACCCAGGCCGTGACGCAGCTCCTGTTCACGGTGCTCGGCCTCGCCCTGCTGATCCGGCTCACCGGCGACGGTCCGATCGCGCATGTGGTCGAGGGCGGCCTCGTCGTGGCGGTGCCGGCCCTGATCGCCTTCTACGTGATCCAGCGGCGCAGCGGGCATCGCCTGATCCAGGCGGCGCTCTCCCGCTTCGCCGCCGCCCGCGAATGGCGGGCGCTCGGCGCGGTCGACGTGCTCTACGACAGCCTGCGCCGGATGTACGGCAACGGCCCCCGCGTCCTTCTCGCCATCCTTCTCCATTTCGTCGGCTGGATCATCGGCACCTTCGAGGTCTGGGTCTGCCTGAACGCCATGGGCTTCTCGGTGGGCTTCACCGAGGCCCTGGTGATCGAGAGCCTCGCCCAGGCCGTGCGCGGCGCCGCCTTCGCCATTCCCGGGGCCCTCGGCGCCCAGGAGGGGGGCCTGATCGCCCTCTGCGCCCTGTTCGGCATCCCCGCGGAGGCGGCCCTCGCCCTGTCCCTCGTCAAGCGCGTCGCCGATCTCTCCATCGGCATTCCCGGCCTGATCGCCTGGCACGCCATGGAGGGCAAGGCCGCCGCCGAGAAGCCGGAAACCTTCGATGCGATCCGGGCACGCTTCGGCCGCATTTTCGAACCGGGCCGCAGCTACGGGATCGCCGCCAATGTCGTGAGTGCGCCGGCCAGGACGCCCGACATCGAGCGCCCGGAGTTCAAGAAATGCGCCTGACTCGCCGCGTCCTCTCGGTCGCCGCAGCTCTCTTCCTCTTCGGGACGGCCCCGGTCCTCGCCGCGGACGACCCGGCCATCGCCACGGTCGCCAAGCTCTACGGCACAGTCGAATCGGCGCTGAAGAGCGGGGCCAGCGACGTGAAGAGCCGCGTCGACGCCGTCGGGCCGACCTTCGCCGAGGTGTTCGACACCGCGACCATGGCGCGCATCGCCGTCGGGCCGAAATGGAAGAGCTTCACGCCCGAGCAGCAGGGCGCCGTGGCCGAGGCGTTCCGCAGCTACTTCGTCGCCCTCTATGCCCGGCGCCTCTCGCAGGCGGCCGGCGGCAAGTTCGACATCAAGCCGCAGAGCGAGGAGCAGGGCCCGAACCGGATCGTGCGCAGCCGCGTGACCAGCAAGGACGGCGACGAGACCGACGTCGACTACGTGGTCAGCCCGGAGGGCCGAATCCAGGACGTTCTGCTCAACGGCAATGTCAGCGAGGTCGCCTCCATGCGGGCCGGCTTCTCCGAGCCGTTGAAGACCGGTGGGGCCGAGACGCTGGTGGCGTATCTGCGCGAGCGTACCGCGGGCATGCTGGCTCCCAAGCCCGCGCCCTAGACCACGCCTCCCCGACCTTTCGCGCCGCTCGCGCAGCGGCTTCCGCCCTCGACGAAAGACCCAAGCGACGCCTCCCATGGATCTGACCGCGTTGTCGTCCTGGATCTCTCCGCTGCTGCTGGCGCTGGCGCTGGCGGGCTGCGTCTACGTGCTGCTCGCGGCCTTCCTCGCCGGCCGCTTCGCCCGTCGCCCGTCGCCGCGCCTGCCCGCGGAGGCGCCGCGCCCCTCCGTGACGATCCTGAAACCCCTCTGCGGCGACGAGCCGGATCTCGAAAAGAATCTCGCGAGCTTCTGCGCCCAGGACTATGCCGGCCCGGTCCAGGTGGTCTTCGGCGTGCAGACGGCGACCGATCCGGCGATCGGCGTGGTACGGCGGCTGCAGGAGCGCTTTCCCCGCCTGCGCATCGACCTCGTGCTCGATGCGAGCCAGCACGGCTCGAACCGCAAGGTCTCCAACCTGATCAACATGTCGAAGGCGATCGCGAACGACGTGATCGTGCTCGCCGACAGCGACATGAGCGTGCGCCCCGATTATCTCGAGCGCATCGTCGCCGAGCTGTCGCAGCCGGGGGTGAGCGGCGTCACCTGCCTCTACCATGGCGTGCCGGGCGAGCGCGGGCCCTTCGCCCAGCTCGCGGCCCTGGCCATCGACGTGCAGTTCGCCACCAACGTGATCGTGGGAACCTCCCTCGGCCTCGCGAAGCCGTGTTTCGGTTCCACGATCGCGCTCGAGCGCAAGTCCCTGGCCCGCATCGGCGGCTTCGAGGCGTTCCGCAACGACCTCGCCGACGACTACGCCATCGGCGAGGCCCTCCGCGCCGATGGGAGCCGGGTCGCGATCCCGAACTTCACCATCGGCCATGCCTGCGTGGATACGGCGCTCTCCGGGCTGTGGCGGCACGAGCTGCGCTGGAACCGCACGATTCGGAACGTCGATCCCGCGGGCTATGCCGGCTCCATCGTCACCCACGCCTTCCCGCTGGCGCTGATCGGGGCGCTGCTGCCGGGCGCCGGCACCGGCGCGCTCGCCGTCGCCGCGCTAGCGCTCGCCTGCCGGATCCTGCTCTGCCTGCGCGTCGAGCGCGCCTTCGGCCTGGCACCCCACGCCTACTGGCTGTTGCCGATCCGCGACATGCTCTCCTTTGCAAGCTTTACCTGGAGCTTCGTCTCCGGGGCCGTGACATGGAAAGGTCACGATTACCGTGTGGTTGCGGACGGTACGCTGATCCCGGAACACGGTCTGGCTCAGAAGACCGGCGCCACCTCGGTCTAAGTTTTTCATAATTTAACGATGATCGTCCCCACAGCTTAGCTTGAGGCCTTGAACCCCATGCGCACGCTCTTCCTGCAGGCACCCACCTTCGATGGCTTCGACGGGGGCGCCGGCTCCCGCTATCAGGCCAAGCGCGAGATCAAGTCGTTCTGGTATCCGACCTGGCTGGCCCAGCCCGCCGCCCTCGTCGAGAATTCCAAGCTGATCGACGCACCGCCCCACAAGACCAAGCTCGAGGAGATCCGCGGCCAGGCCAAGGACTTCGATCTCGTGGTGCTCCACACCTCGGTCCCGTCCTTCAAGTCGGACGTGAAGACCATCGAGGCGCTGAAGGCCGAGAACCCGAATCTGAAGGCCGGTCTGATCGGCGCCAAGGTCGCTGTCGATGCCGCCGGCTCCCTCGCCCAGGCGCCCGCCGTCGATTTCGTGGCCCGCAACGAGTTCGACTTCACGATCAAGGACGTCGCCGACGGCGTCGACATGTCCCAGATCAAGGGTCTGTCCTACCGTAACTCTTCGGGCGTCATCGTTCATAACGAAGACCGTCCGATCATGACGGACATGGACCAGCTGCCCTTCGTCACGAGCGTGTACAAGCGCGACCTCGTAATGGAGAACTACTTCATCGGCTACCTGAAGCACCCCTACATCTCGTTCTATTCCGGCCGCGGCTGCAAGAGCCGCTGCACCTTCTGCCTCTGGCCGCAGACGGTCGGCGGCCACACCTACCGCACCCGCTCGGTCGGCCACGTGATCGAGGAGATCAAGTACTGCCTGAAGGCGTTCCCGCAGACGAAGGAATTCTTCTTCGACGACGACACCTTCACCGACAACCTGCCCCGCGCCGAGGAGATCGCCCGCGAGCTCGGCAAGCTCGGCGTGACCTGGTCCTGCAACGCCAAGGCCAACGTGCCGCGCGAGACCCTGAAGATCCTCCGCGACAACGGCCTGCGCCTGCTGCTCGTCGGCTACGAGTCCGGCAACCAGCAGATCCTTCACAACATCAAGAAGGGCATGCGCGTCGAGGTGGCCGAGAAGTTCACCAAGGATTGCCACGAGCTCGGCATCGCCATCCACGGCACCTTCATCCTCGGCCTGCCCGGCGAGACGAAGGAGACGATCCAGGAGACGATCAAGTACGCGACCCGGATCAACCCGCACACGATCCAGGTGTCGCTGGCGGCGCCCTATCCGGGCACCTTCCTCTACAAGCAGGCGGTGGAGAACGGCTGGCTCGACGTGGAGAACGCGGAGCTCGTCGACGAGAACGGCGTGCAGGTCGCGCCGCTGCACTACCCGCATCTCTCGCATACCGAGATCTTCAACTCGGTCGAGGACTTCTACAAGAAGTTCTACTTCCGCGCCCCGAAGATCGCCTCGATCGTCGGCGAGATGGTCCGCTCGCCGGACATGATGAAGCGCCGCCTGCGCGAGGGCGTCGAGTTCTGGCACTTCCTCAAGGACCGTCAGTCCGGCGCCAAGGCTGCCTGAACGGGACGGCATCGATCCTGCGGAACGGCCGGGCGCTCGCCCGGCCGTTTTCGTTTCAGTCCGCGACCGAGCTCTTGGCCGTTTCCGGCATCCGCATCACGCAGAACAGGCTGATGCCGGCCGCCGTGGCAAGATAAAGCCCCACGGCGCCGATGCCGCCGCGTTCGGCCAGAGCCTGCGCCAGGAAGGGCGCCGCCGAGGCCCCGACAATGCCCCCGAGATTGTAGGTCACCGAGGCGCCCGTGTAGCGCACCCGCGTCGGAAACAGCTCCGGCAGGAGCGCGCCCATCGGCCCGAAGATCCAGCCCATGGCGAACAGGCCGAGGCAGAGGAAGGCCAGCACGGCGACCGCCGAGCCGCTGCCCAGAAGCGGGCCGATCAGCAGGCCGAGCCCGGCGGCGCAGAGGAGGCCCGCGATCAGCACGGGGCGGCGGCCGAACCGGTCCGCGGCCGCACCCGAGAGCGGGATCGCCAGGGCCATGAAGCAGACGGCGACGCATTCGAACAGCAGGAAGGCCGGGCGGCCATAGCCGAGGCGGCCGACGCCCCAGCTCAGGGCGAAGACCGTGGTGATGTAGAAGACGGCGTAGCAGGCGATCATCGCGCCCGTGCCGAGCAGCGTCGCCCTGCGATGGCGTGTCAGGATCAGGCCCAGCGGCACCGCCTCCGGCCGGCTCCGGGCCAGCGCCGCGGCGAAGACCGGCGTCTCGGTGAGCTTCAGCCGGACATAGAGCCCGACCAGCACCAGGGCGGCGGAGGCCAGGAAGGGAAGCCGCCAGCCCCAGGATTCGAACTGCGCCGGGGTGAGCGCCACGCTGAGGCCGAGGAAGCCGAGATTGGCCGCGACGAAGCCGAGGGGCGCGCCGAGCTGCGGGAAGATGCCGTAGAGCGCCCGCCGCCCGGGCGGGGCGTTCTCCACCGCGAGCAGGGCCGCACCGCCCCATTCCCCGCCGAAGCCGATCCCCTGGCCGAAGCGCAGCAGACACAGGAGAGCCGGAGCGATCCAGCCGGCGCTGGCATAGGAGGGCAGGCAGCCGATCAGGACGGTCGAGACGCCCATGATCATCAGCGAGGCGACGAGCGTCGCCTTCCGTCCGATCCGGTCCCCGTAATGCCCGAACAGGGCCGCCCCCACCGGCCGGGCGATGAAGGCGATGGCGAAGGTCGCAAAGGCGTTCAGCGTCTGGGCGGCCTGATCGCCCGGCGGGAAGAAGAGCGGCCCGATCACCAGCGCGACGGCCGTGGCATAGACGTAGAAATCGTAGAACTCGATCGCGGTGCCGATGAAGCTGGCGATCAGGATCCGGCGGGCGGAGGGAGCGGAGGCGGGCATGCCCGCGCTCTACACTCTGCCGCCCCGGCCGTCGCGGTCGCGCTTGCGGCTTCCCCCGCTCTTGACCGGAACCGGCTCTCCCGTCAGTCCGCCGGGAGGTGCGAGGCAAGCGGGAGAGACGCGCGTGAAGCGACTGGTCGTGACGGCCGACGATTTCGGCCTCAGCGATGAGGTGAACGAGGCGGTCGAGCAGGCCCATCGCGAGGGGATCCTGACCGCGGCGAGCCTGATGGTGTCGGCACCGGCCGCCGCCGACGCGGTCGCGCGCGCCCGGCGGATGCCCTCCCTGCGGGTCGGCCTGCATCTCGTCCTGGTGGAGGCGTGGCCGACCCTGCCGCCGGCGCAACTGCCTGATCTCGTCGACGGGCAGGGCCTGATGCGCCGGGACATGGGGCGGCTCGGGTTCGACCTCGCGGCCCGGCCCGCCGCGCGGCGCCAGCTTGCCGCCGAGATCACCGCGCAATTCGAGGCCTATCGGGCGACAGGCCTGCCCCTCGACCACGTCAACGCCCACAAGCATTTCCACGTCCACCCGCTGATCGCGGGGGCCGTGCTCGCGATCGGCCGCCGTTATGGGATGCGGGCGATCCGGGTGCCCCGGGAGCCGCGGCCGCTGCTGCGGCTCGCCGAGCCGGGCGCCCGGCCGCGGGCCGCCCTCGACATCGCCCCCTGGGCCGCGCTGCTCGCCGCCCGGGCGCGGCAGGCGGGGCTGCTCATTCCGGACCGAACCCTCGGCCTCGCCTGGTCCGGCGCCATGACGCCCGGCCGGGTCGCCAGCCTCCTCGCGCATCTGCCGAACGGGCTCACCGAACTCTACACGCACCCGGCCACGGCGGGAGGCTTTCCCGGCGAGGCGCCGGGTTACGCCTATGCGGCGGAGCGCGACGCGCTGATCGCCCCCGCCGCCCGTGAGGCCGTCGCACGCTCGGGAGCCCGGAGCGGGGGCTTCTCCGACTTCCTGTGAGCCGGCCTCCCTGCGCGGGGCTTGAAGGCCCCACGCAGGGATCGCTCACTTCACCGCTGCGGCCTCGCGCATCGTCTTGTTGGTGCCCGGCTTGGTCCCGGGCAGCTTTCCGGCTTCCTCGCCCTCCGGCCGATCCTTGTCGGGATGAACCGGGGGCGGGCCGAGGAAGGCCGGCACCACGAAGAAGGCGGCGATCAGGGTGAAGAACAGCGACAGGGCGAGGAGCTTGCCCATGCTCGCCGTGCCCGGATGGCTCGACAGCATCAGCGAGCCGAAGGCCGTCCCCGTGGTGAGCGCGGAGAAGAAGATCGCCCGCGTCAGGCTGGAGGCCAGCATGTCGACCACGCCCGCCCGCCAGGCGATCACGTAGTAGATGTGGAAGGCCACGCCGACCGCGAGCATCAGCGGCAGCGCGATGATGTTGGCAAAGTTCAGGGGCATGCCGATGACGTGGAGCGCCATCAGCGTCCAGAGCGTCGCCAGCACCAGCGGCCCGAGCGTCATCGCCACGTCCCAGGGTTTGCGCAGGGCGATGGACAGGATGATGAAGATCAGCACGAAGGCGGTGATGCCGGCCTGCATGAAGGCGCCGAGGATGGTGTAGCTCGACTCGGTCGTCGCCACAGGCGCGCCGGTGGCATGGGAATCGACCGTGCGCACCTGCTTGGCGAAGCGCCGCAGCACCTCGTCGTCGTTGGAATTGCCCTTGGGATGCACCTCGATGCGGGCGCGCCCATCCGCGGTCACCCACTCGGCCTTGAGCTGCGGCGGCAGGTTCTCCAGCGTGATCTTCTGCGGGTTGAGCAGGTCGCTCAGGCGCCGCATCAGCGTCTTCAGATCGGTGGTGAGCGCGACGGAGGCCGCCTCGCGGGTCGCCACCGGCGCCGCGGCGAGCTTGTCGAGCGTCTCGGAGAGATCGCCGGCGGCCTTGGCACCCCCCTTGTCCCCGGCGATCGTCTTGAGCGCGGTCGCGGTCTCCTTGAGCGCCTTCACGTTGTCCGCGTCGGTCGGCGGCGGAGGCTTGCGGCCCGGGTTGAGAGAGGGTGCGAGGAGCTGCGCCGTCTCCTGGATGGTCGCGAGCTTCTGGTCCTGGTCCCGCGGAACGAAGGTGTCGATGCTGTAGAGCTCGGCCACCGAGTCGAGCTTCTTCAGCCGCTCGGACACTTTCGGCACGTCCGCCACCGACGGCGCCAGCACGTCGATCGTGTTGGGGCTGGTGCCCGGATCCTTGATCAGGTCGAGATAGGTCGCGATCGACTCCACCTTCGGGCTGCGCAGGTGCATCGGGTTGGAATCGAAGGGCAGCTTCAGGAGAAGCGGGATCCCGGCGACGGTCAGGAGACCGACGCCGATCAGCACCCATTTCCGGTGCACGATAATCCAGTGATCGACCCCGGCGAGCCAGGTGGTCTCGACCGCCTGCTTCTCACCCTTGGGATTGAACAGGGCGATGAGCGCCGGCAGGACCGTCAGCGAGAAGAGATAGGCGACGATCATGCCCGAGCCGGCGATGAGGCCGAGCTCGGAGACGCCGCGGAACTTGGTGGGCAGGAAGGCGTAGAAGCCGGCGAGCAGCGAGACGGCAGCGAGGGTCAGCGACCATCCCACGCCCCGGGCGGCGGCCCGGATCGCGGGTTCGATCCCGTTCTCGACATAGCGGTCGGCCCGGTAGCGAACGGCGAACTGGATGCCGAAATCGATCCCGAGGCCCACGAACAGGGCCGCGAAGGCCACCGAGATCGGGTTGAGCTCGCCCACCATGAGGAGGCCGAGCGCCGCCGTGACGACGAGGCCGGCGAAGGTCGTGAGCAGCACGGCGACGACGAGCGGCGCAGAGCGCAGCGCCAGCCAGAGGAACAGGACGATGGCGCCCGTCGTCAGCGAGTAGTTGAGGAGGGCATCGTCGGCGAGCGTCGCGAACTCGTCGTCAGCCACGGCCACCGGCCCGGTCAGGCGCATGCGCATGCCGTATTCGGGCGTGATCTTCAGCTCCTTGGCGACGTCGCGGATCAGCTTCGTCGCCTCGCGGCCGGGCTCGAGCGCGTTGTAGTCCAGGCGCGGCTGGATCATCACGAACTTGCGTTTGTCCGTGACCGTGGACTTGCCGCCGGCGAGAAGCTCCTGCCACGACATCCGCGCCCGCTGACCGTCGAGCACCTTCCGGATGGTGGTGTCGATCTGGTTCATCGGCCGCTCGAGATCCTCGAGCTTGGCGTCGCCGCTCTTCACGCCCTTCACGCCGAGATTGAGCACCCGCATGATGCCCCGCAGGGAGGGATCGGCGGCGAGCGGTCCGAGCAGGCCCTGCTGCTCCACCAGCTTCTCGGTCGTCTGCTCCAGCTCCTTCTGCGACATCAGGAGCAGGCCGTTGCGGTCGAAGAACGGACCGCCATCCGGACGGTAGACCGTCTCGATCTCGCTCTTGTGCGCGGCGAGCGCCCGCGACAATTCGGCCGCGGCCTCCTCGGCCTGTTCCGGCGTCTCGCCATCGATCACGGCCGCGACGAGGTTGGAGCGCTGCGGGAAAGCCTTCTCGAAGGCGATCTCGTCCTGGCGCCAGGGGACCTTGGAATCGATCAGCCGCTCGACATCGGTGTTGATCCGGAACAGCTTGGCCGAAAGACCCGCGCTCGCCACGGTCACGAGCGCCGCGAGGGCGAGGACGAGCCACCGGCGCTTTACGGAAAACGCGACGAGACGTTCGATCACGAGGTTCCTGCCTGCCTTCGGTCGTGGGCTGCGGTTGGAGGGAGATAGGGCGCGAGCGCCTGAACACGGCTCCCGATCCCGCCCCGTCCGGCCCCGAAGTGGGGAAGCCGCCCGAATCGGCATCGAGCCGGGGCGGATCCTGCCCAAGGGAGGAGACCGGATCCATCCCGTGCGGCAGACGCGGCGCCCCCCTTTCCACGGGAAGACGCCGCCGGACGGCCGGGCTAAGTACTGTCCTTGGCACCGGAATGCAACGCAGCGTGAGAATCGTGGCCCCGGACGGGTCGGCGTGCAAAATCGCACCGCACAAGGATTGTGCGCAGCCGGCTCAGCAGCGAAGGCTCAAGCTGTCTCGAAATCGCCGCAAGAAACGGGAAGAGCGCGGGTTCAGGCACGGCTCCTGCTGGGCGATCGGGGTGTTCATCCGCCCGCCTCGGCTCCGGCAACGTGATCGCCAGACGGCGCGCCGGAGGGCCGGCACGCCGGGACAGTTCAGAGTCGTTTCAGCCTAGTTCGCTGGAAACCGTGTTCTTTTCGCGCTAAGCAGCCCCCCAATCCGGGGCCAACAACAAAGGAGCCGCGTCTTGGGAATTCCCGTTCGGTACGTCGCGAAGATCGGCGGCTACATCCTCAAGCAGCACCTGACCGGCCGCAAGCGGTACCCGCTCGTCATGATGATGGAGCCGCTGTTCCGCTGCAATCTCGCCTGTGCGGGGTGCGGTAAGATCGACTACCCCGACGAGATCCTGAACAAGCGCCTGCCCGTGGACGAGGCGCTGGAATCCGTGCGCGAGTGCGGTGCACCCGTGGTGGTGATCGCCGGCGGCGAGCCGCTTCTCCACAAGGATCTGCCGCAGATCGTCGAGGGCATCATCGCGCAGAAGAAGTTCGCGATCGTGTGCACGAACGCGCTCCTGCTCGAGAAGAAGATCGCCCAGTACAAGCCGAGCCCGTACTTCACCTGGTCGATCCATCTCGACGGCGACAAGGAGATGCACGACCAGTCGGTGTGCCAGCGCGGCGTCTACGACAAGGCCGTCGCGGCCATCAAGAAGGCCAAGGAGATGGGCTTCCGGGTCACCATCAACTGCACCTTCTTCAACAATTCCTCGGCCGACAAGATCGCCGACTTCTTCGACTCGGTGACCCGCATGGGCATCGACGGCATCACGGTCTCGCCGGGCTACGCCTACGAGCGCGCCCCCGACCAGCAGCACTTCCTCAACCGCAAGGCGACGAAGGAGCTGTTCCGCGGCGTGTTCCGGCACGGCAAGGAGAAGGGCCGCGAGAAGTGGACCTTCCAGCAGTCGGGCCTGTTCCTCGACTTCCTGGCCGGCAACCAGACCTACCATTGCACCCCGTGGGGCAACCCGACCCGCACGGTGTTCGGCTGGCAGAAGCCCTGCTACCTCCTCGGCGAAGGCTACGCGAAGACCTTCAAGGAGCTGATGGAGACCACGGACTGGGACGCCTACGGCACCGGCAACTACGAGAAGTGCGCCGACTGCATGGTCCATTCGGGCTACGAGGCCTCCTCGGTGGTCGATTCCGTCCGCAAGCCCTGGAAGCCGCTGGTCCATGCCCTGCGCGGCATCAAGACCGAGGGCGACATGGCGCCGGAGATCAGCCTCGAGAACCAGCGCCCCGCCGAGTTCGTGTTCTCGCGCAACGTCGCCGAGAAGCTCTCGGAGATCCGCGCCTCAGGCGTCGACACCAAGCGCGAGACCCAGAAGCGCGCGAGCGCGGCCTAAGCCCCGGAAGGCCTCGCCCGAATCCCGGGCGAGGCTCAGGAGCGCGCCGAGCCGGGACGGCCGGCGCGCCAGGGCCATCAGCACGGCGGCGATGTCGGGATCGCCGTTCGGTTTCAGGGCGTTGGCCGCGAAGGCGGGCAGCGCCCTTTCTGCGGGATCGCAGACCACGCGCAGGATGCCGAAGGGCAGGCCGTGCTGCGCCGCATAGGCGGCGGCGACCTGCGATTCCATGTCGACGGCGGCCGCGCCGGTCTCCTGCCGCAGGGCGGCCTTGGCCTGCGGGCTCAGCACCGCCGCCTCCACCCCCGCGACCTCCGCGGCGACCAGGGCGAGGCCGCTTCCCCCCAGGCGCCGGCGCCAGGCCTCGACGAGGCTCGGATCGGCCTGCCAGCGTTGCGCGCCGCGCACCGCCGTCCCGATCACGACGGCGCCGGGCTTCAGGGCCGGATCGAGCCCGCCCGCGATGCCGAAGCTGACCACCGCCCGCAGGCCCTCGGGCGGGTGCTCGGCGAGCCGCGCCCGCAGGCGCGCCGGATCGCCCCCCGCCTGCAGGGTCAGGACCCCGTCCCCGGCGGCGATCCGCGCCTCCCGCGCCAGCCCGCAGAGGGCGAGGACATCGCTGCGAAGGGTCGTCGTCATCGGTGTTCCGGTGGGTGGATGGGGGGCTTCCGCCCTTGCAAGCGCGCGCGCAGCGATCCGGGGGCGCCGCCTTTTCCGGACAGGTCGTGCCGCTGGATTGCGTCGGCTCCGCCTCGCAAGGACGGTTTGGACGTCGAGCCGGTCCGCCGCGCCGGTTGCGCGCGCATCTCCTCTCCCCGCCTGCGGGGAGAGGGGGGAGCCGGCTCGATCCGCTCTGGGTGACGCGGAAACGGTCTGGTAGCTCGTCCGCTCAGCTGCGCGCGCATCCCCTCTCCCCGCACGCGGGGAGAGGGCCGCGACGACCTTGTCGTCGGCGCGGCGAGGCGGCAGCCGAGGGTGAGGGGGCGGTGACGAAGGAGTCGCATCCGTTCAAGCCCCCTCACCGCCGCTCCGGCTTCGCCTGCGCTTCCCGCATGGACGACGAGGTCCATGCGGGCCTCTCCCCGCGTGCGGGGAGAGGGGGGAGCCGGCTCGATCCGCTCTGGGTGACGCGGAAACGGTCTGGTGGCTTGTCCGCTCAGCTGCGCGCGCATCCCCTCTCCCCGCGGGCGGGGAGAGGGCCGCGACGACCTCGTCGTCGGCGCGGCGAGGCGGCAGCCGAGGGTGAGGGGGCGGTGACGGAGGAGCCACATCCGTTCAAGCCCCCTCACCGCCGCTCCGGCTTCGCCTGCGCTCCCCGCATGGACGGCGAGGTCCATGCGGGCCTCTCCCCGCGTGCGGGGAGAGGGGGGGAGCCGACTCGACGCGCTTCGCTTCATCCTGGCCATCCCCACCTTCACGTCCTCCCCGCGGGAGGAGGAGAGAGGCCCATGCGCCCGTTACCGCACCGCCGTGGCCACGCCCGCGCCTGCGGCGATGGGGGATGTGACGGTTGAGAAGACGGAGAGGACCTTCTGGAGTTCGACCAGGGGGGCGTTGGAGACGTAGATCAGGTCGCGGTTGCGCATGCGGAAAGCCTGCTGCAGGAACAGGCTGTTGGGGTCGCGCATGTTGAAGCGGTAGACCACCGGCACGAGCTTGGCGTTGAGCAGGGGCGAGCGCGGGCGGAGGCGGCGCACCAGCGAGGCCGGCTCGAAGCGGAAGATGAAGGCGCCTTCCGGATCGGCGGCGAAGGTGGAGAGCCCCGAGGCCCGGGCCAGGGCCTGGGCGAGGGAGATGCCCTCGGCCCGAAACTCGATCTCGGTGGTGTTGCCGAGCGCCCCCACCGCCAGCACCGTCTGCGGATCACGCACCAGCGTCAGCGTGTCGCCCGGGCGCAGGTAGATGTTCTCGCGCGGGTTGGCCACCACCGCCGAGAGCGGCACAGTCACCGTGGTGCCGTTGCGCGACAGGCGCACGAACACCTCGTGCACCGGTGCGCGGGTGCCCCCGGCCGAGGCCAGCACGTCGAGCAGCCGGTCGCCCTTCTGCGAGAGCGGGATGCGCGCCCCGGCCACCACCTCGCCGTTGACGGTCACGCTCTGCGACAGGGGCCGCGACACGCTCACCAGAACCTGCGGCTGGATCGCCTTGCCGGACAGCTCGTTCTCGATCAGCGTCTGCACGTCCTGGGCGCGCCGGCCCGCCACCGGGATGCGCCCGGCATAGGGCACCGAGATCGTCCCGTCGCGCGCCACCGGCTGGTCCGGGATCATCGCCGACTTGGAGCCCGCCGAGAACCGGTCGGCCACCAGCGGGCCGGAGAACAGACCGCCCGAGCCCGCCTCCCAGATCTGCACCGAGACGGAATCGCCCACCCCGATCAGCGGCTCCGGCGCACCGCGATTGTCCCCGAAGGTCGAGAGCAGGCTGTCGAGCGGGCGCGCCCGCAGGGCCTCCACCACCGAGGCGTCAACGTCCACGATCTCGTAGCGCGCAAACAGACCCTCGCTCGTGGCAATGTCCGCCCCCTCAACGACCGCGCTCGTCGTCGGCCCAGAAGCCGGGAGCACCGAACACCCGGAGACGAGACCGGACAGGAGGGTGGTCGCCAGGGCGACGAGGGCGGTGCCGCGCAGAATCGAGGACTTCGCCTGAGAATTCACGCGCGCACTGCTCCGGTCCGGTCGATGAATGGTTCCGGTCAAAAGGCCTGGATCCCTATAACGAACGCTTAAGCGCTGCCGCACGGCAACCCTCGCGAGCAGACACCTCGGCCGACATTGCGTCACGACCGTGACAAGGCCAAGCTTTCATCGCGTTTTCCTGCGCCGGCCCCGGTCACATGCCCGCGCAGGAGACGGCCGAGCCCGTCCGCCGTGAGGTCGCGGCGGGTGGGCGAGCCGCCCTCGCCGCCGAAGCGGAACAGGGCGTAATCGGTGCAGGTATCGCCGAAACCCGGGCGGCAGTTCGGGAGGGACGGGGCGTGGTCCCCGTAGAGGCAGAGCAGCGCCGGCACGCCGGCGAGCCCGTCGATCAAGGTCTCCGCGGCCCGGCCGGAATTCGCGGCATGATGCAACCATTGCGCGAGCGGATCCACAAATCCCGGCAACCGCCCCGGCGGCCAGGGGCCGTGATTCTCCATGGTCACGCAGAACAGGAAGAGCGGGCGGGTCCGCCCCCGCACCTCTGCCAGGAGGTGGGCCGCCACGGCCGCGTCGCCGATATAGGGGCCGACCCTGTCGCCCTGGGCGAAGGCATCGCGATCGACGATGCGATCGAAGCCGAGCTGCGCGAAGATTCGGCGGCGCTCGAAGAAATCGGCATCGAAGGGATGCACGAAGACGGTCTCGTAGCCGGCGGCCCGGGCGAGGCGGGCGAGGCTCTCGGGCTCGCTCCCGCCGCCGGACAGGTAGGGATCGAAGACGCCGAAGCCGAGCTCCTCCGGGCGCAGGCCGGTGAGCACCGCATGCTCGGTGCGCATCGTGTAGGCGCCATGCGCCGGCACCCTCAGGCGGCCATGGCTCTCGGCCTGTTCCCGGATGCGCCGCATCAGCGGCAGGGCCGGGCCGCCGAGCCGCTCGGGATCGAGGAAGGATTCGAGCTGGACGACAACGATCACCTCCGGACCCGTCGCCGGGGCGGCGGGGGGCATCCGCGGGGCGGGACCGGCCGCGCGCTCGGCATCCCGGCGCAGGGCATAGCCGAGCAGGGTCGCGGGATGGCCGTAGCGGGCGACGTCCGCGGCGAGGGCGGGCCGCGGGAAGAGGCGCGCCAGCCGGGACCGGCCCCAGGGCGAGCGGGCGAGGGCGAGGAGGCCCGCCAGGGCCAGGGGCCAGAGCAGGAGGGCAGCGAGGGCGGCCCCGGTCGCCCGGGGCAGCTGGGCGGGCTCCAGCACGTACCAGAGGACGACGAGGCCGATCCCCCCCAGGGCCGGAAGCGCCACGCGCGGATCGGAGACCGGCGGCACGTAATAGAGCTCGGGGTAGCGGGGCACCTGCTTGAGCAGGGCGAAATCGCTGAAGGCGAGCGGCTCGCCGATGACCTTCCGCTTGAGCGCGCTCACCGCCTCGAACCCCGCCACCGTCAGCAGGCACGAGGTGGCTGCAAGCCAGGGCCGCCAGGAGAAGGTGAACCAGAAGGCCATGACGAGGGCATAGGCGGCCAGCCGCACCGCGAGGTCGCGCGGGCGCCGCCCGACCGCCACCGGCGAGGCGGCGGCCTCGATGGCGAAGGATCCGAGCAGCGCCACGAGAAGGGGCGCGAACACGCTCGTCAGGAGATCCGGCACGGCGCTCTCATCCCTCGCCCTCCGGTGCGCCCCGCACGCCGCGGCGCGCCCGCAGCGCCCGCAGCACCGGATTGATCAGGGCATAGCGCATCCGCATGACGAGCTGTCGGCCGCGGCCGATGGCGAGCCGGGACGGGCCGGCCGCGTCCCGCGCCTGCGAGAGCCGATCGAGCAGCTGCTCGGGCGTGCAGGGCTTCATCGCCACGGGATCGAGATAGACGGGATAGAGGAGCAGGGTGCCGGCCACGAGCTCGTCCAGGGCGAGGCGGCGGCCCCGGTCGGCGCCGGGCGCCAGATCCTCCGTGAGCCCCCAGCCGGAATAGAAGGGCCGGCCATGCACGCCGACGCGGATCCCGCGGATCAGGGCCTCGAAGCCGGCGAGGGAGGTCATGGTCTCGACATGGTCGACCCGGTCGAGCAGGTCGACGATGGCGAGGCCGGCCACGATCCGGTCGGCGATGGCAAGCGCCTCCGCCTCGGGGATCTTGCCCGGGCGGAAGCCCGCCTCCACGTCGGGATGCGGCTTGAACAGCAGGAACGCGTCCGGATGGCGGGCCCGGGCCGCCCGCAACAGGTCGCGGTTCGAGCGCACCTTCGGCGAGCCGAAGGTGACGGAGGCGTCGTCCTCGACCTGGCCCGGCACCAGCACGACCTTGCGCCCCGGGGGCCAGTCCATCGCCCCGGCATCGCGCAGGCCGACATTGTACTTGCTGAGCCGGCGCGCCACGATCGCCGCGCGCAGGGCCCCGGCCCGGGCGACGAGATCGGCCGGAAAATCGGTTTCCTTCAGGATGCGCGCGAGGCGGCTCTCGACCCGGGGATCGTAGTAGATCCCGAGATCGTCCAGCACGATGGAGGCGCCGGGCTCGAGGCTCGCCCCGAGCCCGACGGAACGCAGGAAGCCGTCCTCGATCCGCCGGAAGGGAATACCGGCCTCCGCGCAGAGGCGGGGCAGGCTCTCGGGCAGGCGCGTCGCCCAGGCCCGGATCTCGCCGCCCTCCCGGCGGGCGGCCGCGATCGCGTCCTGCGCGGTCATGGCGTGGATCGGCCGGCCCGCCGGCCCGTCCGCGAAGACGTCCATGGCCGGGCGCTTCCAGCCGGAGATCCCGACCAGCACCACGCGCCGCGCGTTCCCGGCGAAGCGCGCGCGCAGCCAGGCGACCCGTTCGACGGCCTCCTCGGGCGCGATCGGCGCCCGGGTCCAGGGATCGAAGTAATGCACGCCGGCGCCGTAGCGCTCCCGGAGCCCGTGGCTCGCGGCCGCCTCGGACAGGCCCGCGGCGGCAAGGCGCGCGCCGAAATCCGGGCCGAGGGACGCGCCGCCATAGGGGGCGTCCCGGAAGCGCAGGCACAGGCTGGCAAAGCCGGTCTCGGCCCGGTCATAGGGGCTGAGCAGGGGGCCCGGGGCGACGACGAGGGCGCCGGGCCAGGGCAGGCGCCGGGCCGAACCCTGCCAGAGCACCGGCAGCGGGGTCGGCGCGCGCGCGAGGTCGCGGCCGAGGATCGACTCGATCTCGGCGCGCAGCTGACGGATGGTTCGGCCGACCGGAAACGGCGCGTGGGGCAGGGGCGAGGACATCGGAACCCGAAACGAGCGCAGGGCCGCTCATAGTGCGGTTCGGCCCGCGACGGAAATCCGAAGGTTATCGACGGAAATTCCGTCGAGCGACGGAAAGCGGCGCCGCACAAATGTCGGGGAAGCCGCGCCGTTCGACCACACGGGAGCCGCAATCGCAGGCCACAGCTCGGCGATCGCGCCGATGGCGGGATGTGGCCGTCTCACAACGGCTTACGGGTTTCGCCGCCATCCCCAGCCTTGGCAAATTGTTAAGCTTCGGGTGGCATGCGACGTTGCTGATCGGTTCAGGGTCGCCCGGATCGAGGGAACCGCGCTTGGTATGACGCAGCCTCAGCCCGACATGCCCCGTGGACCGGCTGCCACCTTCCTTTTCCTGCAGGGGATCGCGTCCCCGTTCTTCTCGGAGCTCGGCGCCGCCCTGCGCGAGCGCGGGCATCGCGTCCGCCGCATCAACTTCGCCCCGGGCGACTGGCTGTTCTGGCGGGGCGCCTCCGACCATTACCGCGGCTCCCGGGCCGGCTGGGACGCCTATCTCCTCGGCTATATCCGTACGCACGGCATCACCGACCTGGTGCTGTTCGGCGATTGCCGGCCCTACCACGTGGCCGCGGTGAAGGTCGCCAAGCCGCTAGGCATCCGCGTGCACGTGTTCGAGGAGGGGTATCTGCGCCCCTACTGGATCACCTGCGAGCATGGCGGCACCAACGGCAATTCCTCGCTCTCCAAGGACGCCACGGAGATCCGGGCCCTGGCCCGCCGCCTGCCCAAGCCGGGCCGGGCGATGCCGCTCACCGGCGACATGACCCGGCGCAGCTTCTGGGACATCTCCTACAACGTCGCCAACGTCGCCTTCCCCTACCTCTATCCCGGCTTCCGCAGCCACCGCCCGAACCACATCATCCGGGAATATGCCGGCTGGCTGCGCAAGTTCTCCCGGCGGAGCCGCACCCGGAAGCACGCGGCGCGGGTGAACGAGCTCTACGGCATCGTCAACGCCGAGTACTTCCTGCTGCCGCTGCAGCTCGACAGCGACTACCAGATCCGCGTCCACTCGCCCTTCCTCGGGGTCGAGGCCTTCATGGACCGGGTGATCGCCTCCTTCGCCAAGCACGCGAATCCCGATGCGCGGCTCCTCATCAAGCTGCACCCTCTCGACAGCGGCATCATGAACTGGTGGAAGCGGGGCCGTCAGGCCGCCAAGCGCCACGGGGTGAACGACCGGCTCGACTTCATCGACGGCGGCGACCTGCCGACGCTGATCGACCGCAGCCGCGGCGTGGTGCTGGTCAACTCGACGGTGGGGATGCTCGCCCTCGAACGGGGCAAGCCGACGCTCGCCACCGGCACGGCGATCTACAACATGCCGGGCCTGACCCATCAGGGCAGCATCGACACGTTCTGGCGCAACCCGACGCCGCCGGATCGGGAGCTGATGACCGATTTCAGCCGGGTCGTGATGCACCGGACCCAGATCAACGGCGGCTACTTCTCGCGGCCGGCGATCGAGCGGGCGGTGACCGGCTCGATCCTGCGCATGGAATCGGTGCTGCCCGCCGCCGCCCTGGCCGCCGCCCGGGCCAATCGCGAGCGCGGGATGGATGGCGGCGCGCTCGCGCCGGTCTATTGAGCGCCGACACCTCCTCCCGAACGCGTTCCCCATGCCCGTCATCCTGATCACCGGCGCCTCGAGCGGCATCGGCGCGGCGCTCGCCCGCCACTACGCGGCACCGGGCACTGCCCTCGTCCTGAATGCGCGCGATGCCGGGCGCCTCGAAGCCGTGGCGCAGGCGTGCCGCGCCCGGGGCGCGCAGGCCCGGACCATGCCCCTCGACCTGCGCGACCGCGACGCGGTCGGGGCCTGGATCCGCGACCTCGACCGGGACACGCCCCTCGATCTCGTCATCGTGAATGCGGGGGTGAACGGTGGCCATCCGACCGGCGGCCTGGAGAGCGAGGCGACCGCCTTCGAGACCCTGGACATCAATCTCGGCGGCGCGCTCAACGTGGCCTTGCCCTGCGTGAGCCGGATGAGCGCCCGCGGGAGCGGCCAGATCGCCCTGGTCTCGTCGCTCGCCGCCTATGCGCCGCTGCCGGACGCCCCGGCCTATAGCGGCACCAAGGCCGCGCTCCTCGCCCATGGCCTCGCCCTGCGCACGAAGCTCAAGCCCCTGGGGGTGAAGCTCAGCGTCGTCACGCCCGGCTACGTGAAGACGCCGATGGGCGGCGTCATCAAGGGCTGGCGCCCCCTGGAGATGAGCGCGGAGGAGGCCGCCGCCCGCATCGCGCGGGGCCTGGAGCGGGACCAGGACGTGATCGCCTTCCCCGGCCTCCTGGCGGCTTTGGCCCGCGGCGCGATGCTGGTGCCGGAATCGGTGCGCAGCCTCGGCCTGCACAGCTTCCGCTTCAAGAATCAGCCGCGGCGCTGACGACGCCATGGGCCGCCCCCGGATCGCGCTCTTCACCCTCGAAGCGCTGCCCAATGCCCGCGCCGTCCGCCGCTTCGTCGCGGACCATGCGGAGGACATCGCCTTCCTCGGGCTCTCCAATGCCGAACGCCCGTCGAGCGGGGGGCTGACCGGCCAGGTCCGCCGGCACCTCGCCCGCTCGGGGCCGGGCTTCCTGCCCTATCTCGCGGTGAATTTCGGCCTGCCGGACCTGCTCCGGCCCCTGGCCCCGCTGACGCAGGCCGTGTCCGGCGCGCAGGAGACGCCCGAGGCGACGCCGCTTGCCCGGCTCGGCCGGCGGCTCGGCCTCCCGGTGCTGACGGTGGACGACGTGAACGGCGAGGCCGTGGCGGCGGCCTTCCGCGCGCATCGCCCGGACCTGATCGTGGCCTTCCATTTCGACCAGATCTTTTCCGGCGCGACCCTGGCGCTGGCGTCGCTCGGCGGCCTCAACCTGCATCCGGGCCTGCTGCCGCGCCATCGCGGGCCGGTGCCGACCCTGCACGCCCTGGCCGAGGGGGAGGGGGCCTTCGGCGTCACCGTGCATCGCCTCGCCGAGGCGATCGATGCCGGCGCGATCCTGGCCCAGGAGGCGCCGCCACTGCCGGCGGACGTCACCGCCACCCGCGCCGCCCGGCTCCTGCACGATCACGGGCGCTCGATGCTGGACCGGGTGCTCGCGGAGATCGCGCAGACCGGCCAGGTTCCGCAGGGCCGGACGGTTCCGGTGCTGCCCTATTGCGGCTTTCCCGACCGCGCGCTGCTGAAGACGATGGGGAAACGCGGCCTGAAACTGGTCGATGGGCGCGACCTGCGCGACGCGCTGCGCCTCCACCGCTGAGCGGCCGCCCCGGCGCAGGGCGTGTTTCCTGTCCCCTCGGGAGAGGTGGCCGCGAAGCGGACGGAGAGGACAGGGCCGGGGTTGCCGGCCTCGCGCGGAGGCCCACTCCACCGCGCTCACGCGCGGTTCCCCTCGCCCAGAGGGCGAGGAAAGGCGCGGCGACCGCTCACATCGTCCAGGAATAGAATGAGGGGTCGAGGGGAAGTCGACGGATGAGACTCTTCCGTTCGAACCCCCGCACCTTCGGCTGCCGCCTCGCTTCGCGACGACACCCAAGTCGGGCTTGCCCGACTTGAGCACCCATGAGCAGAATTCGGGTCGACCCGAATTCTGATGTCGCCGAAGCCCTCTCCCCGCAAGCGGGGCGAGGGGGGACGCGGGGCGACCGGGAGACTCCTCCCGAAGCCTCAGCGCGAGAACTTCTTGTACTTCAGCTTCTTCGGGATGATCGAGTCGGTGCCGAGGCGGCGCTTCTTGTCCTCCTCGTAATCCGAGAAGTTGCCCTCGAACCACTCGACATGGCTGTCGCCCTCGAAGGCGAGGATGTGGGTCGCGATGCGGTTCAGGAACCAGCGATCGTGGCTGATGATGACCGCGCAGCCCGCGTAATCCTCCAGGCCCTCTTCGAGCGCCCGCAGGGTCTCCATGTCGAGGTCGTTGGTCGGCTCGTCGAGGAGCAGCACGTTGCCACCCTTCCGCAGCGTGGCGGCGAGGTGGACGCGGTTGCGCTCACCGCCGGAGAGCACGCCGACCTTCTTCTGCTGGTCGCCGCCCTTGAAGGCGAAGGCCGCGCAATAGGCGCGGGAATTGATCTCGCGCTTGTTGAAATAGAGGATGTCGTTGCCGCCGGAGATCTCCTGCCAGACGGTCGCGTTCGGATCGAGCGCGTCGCGGGACTGGTCGACATAGCCGAGATGCACGCTCTCGCCGATCTCGATGGCGCCGCCATCGGGCTTCTCGACGCCGGTGATCATCTTGAACAGGGTGGTCTTGCCGGCGCCGTTCGGGCCGATCACGCCGACGATGCCGCCCGGCGGCAGCTTGAACGACAGGTTCTCGATCAGCAGTCGGTCGCCGAAGGCCTTGTTGAGGTTCTTGAACTCGATGACGTTCTGGCCGAGCCGCTCGGTGATCGGGATGACGATCTGCGCGGTGGCGTCGACCTTCTGCTGCTGCTTGGCGACCAGCTCCTCGTAGCGGGTGATACGCGCCTTGGACTTGGTCTGGCGGGCCTTCGGCGAGGCGGAGATCCACTCCTGCTCGCGGGCGATGGCGCGCTGGCGGGCCATGTCCTCGCGGCCCTCCTGCTCCAGGCGCTTCTGCTTCTGCACCAGCCAGGAGGAGTAGTTGCCCTCGTAGGGGATGCCCTTGCCGCGGTCGAGCTCGAGGATCCAGCCCGTCACGTTGTCGAGGAAGTAGCGGTCGTGGGTCACGATCAGGATCGCGCCCGGATAGGAGCGCAGATGACCTTCGAGCCAGTTCACCGTCTCGGCGTCGAGGTGGTTGGTCGGCTCGTCGAGGAGGAGCAGCTCCGGCTCCCACAGGAGCAGGCGGCAGAGCGCGATGCGGCGGCGCTCGCCGCCCGAGAGCGTGGCGACCGGCTGCTCGTCGCTCGGACAGCCGAGGGCTTCCATGGCCTGATCGACCTTGGAATCCAGCTCCCACAGGTTCTGCGCCTCGATCTGGTCCTGGAGGGCGGTCATCTCGTCCGCCGTCTCCTCGGAATAATTCATGGCGAGCTCGTTGTAGCGGTCGAGCAGCGCCTGCTTCTCGGCCACGCCCTCCATGACGTTCTCGCGGACCGTCTTGTTCGGATCGAGCTGCGGCTCCTGCGACAGGTAGCCGACGCGGGCGCCTTGCGCGACCCAGCCGTCGCCGGTGAAGTCCTTGTCGATGCCGGCCATGATCTTGAGCAGCGTCGACTTGCCGGCGCCGTTGATGCCGAGCACGCCGATCTTGGCATCGGGGTAGAAGGACAGGTTGACGTTATCGAGGACCTTCTTGCCACCCTGGTAGGTCTTGGTGAGACCCCGCATGTGGTAGATGAATTCGCGGGCCATTGCGGTTCCTTAGATTCCGGCGTCTCGACGCGAACCGGCCGTTCGACCCGCCGCGGCTCGATGAGGCCGCGCCGCGGGTCCGGCGACGTTCGGGATATGAGAGTTTCGTGCCCGAGTATCAGGGCGCCCGGAAGCGGGCAAGGACGCGACCGAGGAAGGCGCCCGCCCCGATGACGGCACGTGCCCCCGGATATGGGGACGGCGGGGGACGGCGCCAATGCGGCAGGGCCCGTTCCGGGCGATCGCGCGGTTCGGGCGGACTCCTCTCCCCCTTCAGGCGAAGGGGTTCCTGACCACTTCCGGCGCCTCGGCGGTCTCGGTGACAGTCTCGGGCAGATCCGCGCCTTCGAGGGCCGAGGCGATGGCGGCGAGGAGGTCGCGCAGCTGGCGGGCGCGGGCGAGGCCGGCCCGATCGCGGGTGATCTCCGCCGAGCCGTGCAGCGCGATCCGGCTCGAGCCGTTCTCGAAAGTGAGCGCGCCGAAGGTCTGCACGGAGGCATCGTCCGCGAAGGGCCGGAAGGCGGGCGCGGGTGTTCCGGGCCCGGCCGCTCCCGATTTGGTGCGCTTCGTCATCGCTCCCCCCTTCAGAAGATCGCCCGCATCACCTCGCGCCAGAGGGCGCGCAGGAGGCGGTGCAGTTCCCGGCGCAGCCAGGCCTCGAGGCCGTCCCGATCGCCGCGGTCAGAGGCGCCCCCGTCGCGGGAGAATTCCCGCGGCTCGGGCAGGTCCATGGTCCGGGTGCGTGCCGCCTCCGGCAGGGCGGGAAAGACCGCGAGACCGGCGAGACGGTCGAGTTCGGCCACGGAGATCCGGCGCCAGGCGCCACCTCCCGCATTCGCGGCGAGATAGGCCCCGGCCTCCCCGGATCTCGGATCGTAGACCGCCTTGTAGATCTGCGTCGGGACGAGGACGCGGCCCTTGAGGGCCTGTGCCGAACTGCCTTCGAAGATCGGTCCGGTCACCACGAAGATCTCGCCGCGCTCCAGGGCCAGCCGGCGCACGCTCTCCTCGATCGCCGCCCAGAGGGAGCGGTTGGCCTCGCGGTCCTGCGGCACGATGTTGGCGAGGGTGAAGGACTCGGCCTGGGCCGCGGCGCTCGGCATGTCGCCGGCGGGCGCCATGTGCCCGCGATCGAAGCCGCTGCGGACGTAATCGTCGAGGCGGGACCGCGCCGGCTCCGGAAGCCGCTCCTCCTCGTGGAAGGAATCCGCCCGCTCGACCTTTCGCGCGGCGAAGACGCCGCCGCGCGTCAGGCGCTCCGCCGCGTAGAGGGGCGTGCGCGATTGCGGGGAGTAGAGAATCGCGAAGGCCGCGTAGCAGAGGGCCTGCGCGCCGGTGCCCAGCCTGGGGTTCGTCAGCACCGGGGCCTGCCCGCTCGCGAAGACGTGTGGGCAGGACTCCGCGGCCGCCGCGCGCGGAACGAGGACGAGCAGCGCCGCGGCGAGCAGGATGCCGCGGCGCGGGCGCGGGGAAGGCGCGGTCACGGTCAGTGGCAGATGCGGACGTGACGGGTCCCGGAGGGCGTGGCCCGCTCGCGCCAGCCGCAGGGCCGGCCGAGGCGCCCTTCGAAGGGGTGGATGTCCCGGTCCGGCGGCCCCGGCGGCACGCGGGTGCAGCCCGGATCGAGGTCGCAGACGAGCGTGAAGGCGCCCGCGGCGAGCTCGCCCTCGATCTCCGCGGGGGAGGCCAGGGCGGGCTGCGCAAGCAGCGCGAGGGCCAGCGTGAGACAGCATGCCCCACGCCTGGGATTTGCGAGGGGACTCATGTTGCCCGGATGCCCGCTTCGCCGAAAATGCGCATGCACAATATTGATCATTCCGCTGGCATTCCATAGGTGGCGGTATCTACGTCCGCTGTCCGGGCGGCGTTCCTTGGCACATGAGGTGCGGGAATCTGCCGAAATCTCGGGATGTTCCATCCGATCCCTTCCCTGGATCATGGCATCCTCGGACGGCACCGTCCGACACCCGGCGGGAGCCGGAGGGGCGGCGGAAGGACACGGACGGTAACGCGAAGACAGGTCGGGGGCATCCATTGGCACTCGTTGACACCTCGATATTGGAGGGGCTTGAGACGCCGGATGCGCTTCGGCGTGTTCCGGAGGGCGAGCTTCAGGGGATCGCGGATGCGGTCCGTGCGGAGATGATCGACGCGGTCTCGGTGACCGGGGGTCATCTGGGCTCGGGTCTGGGCGTGGTCGAGCTGACGGTGGCGCTGCATCACGTGTTCGACACGCCCTACGACCGGGTGGTGTGGGATGTCGGGCACCAGTGCTACCCGCACAAGATCCTGACCGGTCGGCGCGACCGGATCCGCACGCTGCGCCAGGGCGGGGGCCTGTCGGGCTTCACCAAGCGGAGCGAGAGCGAGTACGACCCCTTCGGCGCGGCGCATTCCTCGACCTCGATCTCGGCCGCCCTCGGCATGGCGGTGGCGCGCGACCTCTCGGAAGCCGAGGCCAAGGCCTCGGGCGCCGAGCCGCCCAAGCGTCGCAACGTGATCGCGGTGATCGGGGACGGCTCGATGTCGGCGGGCATGGCCTACGAGGCCATGAACAATGCCGGTGCGCTGCATTCGCGCCTGATCGTGATCCTGAACGACAACGACATGTCGATCGCCCCGCCGGTGGGGGCGATGTCGGCCTATCTGGCGCGGCTGGCCTCGGGGGGCACCTACCGGAGCCTGCGCGAGACCGCCAAGCAGCTCGGCAAGCTCCTGCCCAAGGCGCTCTACGAGCGGGCGGTGCGGGCGGAAGAATATGCCCGCTCCCTGGTGGTCGGCTCGGGCACGATGTTCGAGGAGATGGGCTTCTACTATGTCGGCCCGGTCGACGGGCACAATCTCGACCACCTGCTGCCGGTGCTGAAGAACGTGCGCGACACCGAGCAGGGCCCGATCCTGCTGCACGTGGTCACGCAGAAGGGCAAGGGCTACGCCCCGGCCGAGGCTTCGGCCGACCGCTACCACGGGGTGGTGAAGTTCGACGTGGTCTCGGGCGTGCAGGCCAAGGCCAAGGCGAACGCGCCGAGCTACACCCGGGTGTTCGGCGAGAGCCTGATCAAGGCGGCCGATGCCGACGACAAGGTGGTGGCGATCACCGCGGCCATGCCCGGGGGCACCGGCATCGACCTGTTCGGCAAGGCGCATCCGACCCGGACCTTCGATGTCGGCATCGCCGAGCAGCATGCGGTGACCTTTGCCGGCGGCCTGGCGACGGAGGGCTACAAGCCGTTCGTGGCGATCTACTCGACCTTCCTGCAGCGGGCCTACGACCAGGTCGTGCACGACGTGGCCCTGCAGAACCTGCCCGTGCGGTTCTGTCTGGACCGGGCGGGCCTGGTCGGCGCGGACGGGGCGACCCATGCGGGGGCCTTCGATCTGGCCTATCTGTGCTGCCTGCCGAACATGACGGTGATGGCGGCGGCCGACGAGGCGGAGCTGGTGCACATGGTGGCCACCGCCCATGCCCACGACTCGGGCCCGATCGCCCTGCGCTATCCCCGCGGCGAGGGCGTGGGCGTGGAGATGCCCGAGCGGGGCGAGGTGCTGGCGATCGGCCGGGGCCGGGTGATCCGGCGTCCGGAGGGCGCGCGGGTGGCGCTGCTCTCGCTGGGCACGCGCCTGGCCGAGGCGCTGAAGGCGGCGGACGCCCTGGCGGCGGAGGGCATCGCCGTGACGGTGGCGGATGCGCGCTTCGCCAAGCCGCTGGACGAGGACCTGATCCTGGATCTGGCCGGCAGCCACGAGGTGCTGGTGACCCTGGAGGAGGGCTCGGTCGGCGGCTTCGGGGCGATGGTGCTGCACCTGCTGGCGGCCAAGGGCGCCCTCGATGCGGGCACGGTCCGGGTGCGCACCATGACCCTGCCCGACACCTACCAGGACCACGACAAGCCCGAGAAGATGTACGCCGAGGCCGGCCTCGACGCACACGGCATCCAAAATACCGTCCTCAACGCAATGCCGCCGGCTGATGCGCGGCCGGGGCGCCTGCGCCTCGCCTGATCGGGCCTGCAAGCGGAGCGCTTGCCGCTCCCGGTTTTCGGTGAGACAAGGCCCGCGCCTTCTGGAGGCGCGGGCCGTTCCGTACGAGCCGGCCTCCCCAGAGCCGAATCAAAGCGCCCGCCGTCCGTTCGGCGCCAGCGCCTGTCCCACGATGAATCCTGGCGTGCGATGACCGAGCCGACCCCGACCGGCCCCTTCGATGCAGGTCCGGTGCTCATCACCGGCGCGAGCGGCTTCCTCGGCGCCGCCCTCGTCGACGTGTTCCGCAAGGCGGGCTTCCGCGTGCGCATCACCGTGCGCGCCTCCTCGCCGCGCACCAACCTGACCTGGCCCGATGTCGAGATCGTCGAGGCCGACATGCGCGACGCCACCGCCGTCGCCGCGGCGATGAAGGGCCAGAGCTACCTCGTCCACGCCGCCGCCGATTACCGGCTCTGGGCGCCGGACATGGAGGAGATCGTCCGCACCAACCGCGATGGCACCCGCATCCTGATGGAGCAGGCGCTGAAAGCCGGCGTCGAGCGCATCGTCTACACGTCGAGCGTCGCGACCATCAAACCGCATGCCGACGGCACCCCCGCCGACGAGACCCGGCCGCTGACGCCCGAGACCGCCATCGGCGCCTACAAGCGCAGCAAGGTCGTGGCCGAGCGCGTGGTCGAGGAGATGGTCGCCCGCGACCGTCTGCCGGCGGTGATCGTCAATCCCTCGACGCCGATCGGCCCCCGGGACGTGAAGCCGACGCCGACCGGCCGCATCATCCTCGACGCCGCCCAGGGCAAGATCCCCGCCTTCGTCGATACGGGGCTGAACCTCGCCCATGTCGACGACGTGGCCGCCGGCCATCTGCTGGCCCTGCGCAAGGGGCGCATCGGCGAGCGCTACATCCTCGGCGGCGAGGACGTGATGCTGGCGCAGATGCTCGCCGACATCGCCGGCATGGTCGGCCGCAAAGCCCCGACCATGAAGCTGCCCTATGCGGTGATCTACCCGATCGCGTTCGTCTCCGAGCAGATCGCCCGCGTGACGGGCAAGGCCCCGCTCGCCACCCTCGACGGCGTGCGCATGTCGAAGTACCGGATGTTCTTCTCCGACGCCAAGGCGCGGGCGGAGCTCGGCTATTCGGCGCGGCCCTATCGCGAGGGCCTGTCCGACGCGATCCAGTGGTTCCGGACAGCGGGATACATGAAATGAGCGCCGCCTCGGCCATGCAGACCGCGAGCGACGCCCGCACGGGCAAGGGAGCGCACGACGAGAATTTTCCCGTCGCCTCGCACCTGATCCATCCGCGCAACCGCGGCGCGATCCTCGCCTTCTACAACTACGTGCGGGCGGGGGACGACGTCGCCGACCACGCGGATCTCTCGCCCGAGCGCAAGCTCGCGCTGCTCGATGCGCTCGCCGACGCGCTGACGGGGCAGGGGGCCTCCGACCCCTCGGTGGAACCGCTGAAGCGCGAGCTCGCCGCCCACAAACTGCCGCCGACCCACGCCCTCGAACTGCTCGAGGCCTTCCGCCTGGACGCCCGCAAGAGCCGCTACGCGGATTGGGACGAGCTGATCCAGTATTGCCGCTACTCGGCCATGCCGGTCGGGCGCTTCGTGCTCGACGTGCATGGCGAGGACCCGGCCCGGGTCTGGAAGACCTCCGACGCGATCTGCGCCGCCCTGCAGGTGCTCAACCACATGCAGGATTGCGGCAAGGATTTCCGCCATCTCGACCGGGTCTACATCCCCCTCGACCTGATGGCGAAGCACGGCGCCGAGGTGTCGATGCTCGGCCTCGACCGCGCCACGCCGCAGCTCAAGGCCGTGATCCGCGAGCTGGCCGAGCGCACGCTGGTGCTGCTCGAAGAGGGCGCACCGCTCCCCGGACAGATCGACGATTTCCGCCTGAGCCTGGAGATCGCCGCGATCCACCGGCTGGCCGTGGTGCTGACCCGGGGCCTGCTGACCCGCGATCCGCTCTCCGAGACGGTGCATCACAGCAAGGCCGCCTTCGCCATGACGGCTTTGGGCGGCATCGCCGCGACGCTGCTGCGACGGCCGTTCCGCAGCCGCGTCCGGACGGGGAAGACGGGAGCGAACCGGTGAGCACGACCCTTTCGACCGCGGAAGCCCTGCCCATGGAGACCGGGCAGGCGCTGCCGGCCGCGGGCTCGTCCTTCTACACCGCCATGCGCCTCCTGCCGAAGGCGCGGCGCGAGGCGATGTACGCGGTCTATGCCTTCTGCCGCGCCGTGGACGACGTCGCCGACGAGGGCGGCCCCCGGGACGTGCGCGCCGCCGAGCTCGACCGCTGGCGCGCCGATATCGATGCGCTCTATGCCGGCAAGCCGCCCGCCCGGGTGCGCGCCCTGGTCGATCCGATCCGGCAATACGGGCTGAAGCGCGAGGATTTCCAGGCGGTCATCGACGGCATGGCGATGGATGCGGAGGAGGACATCGTCGCCCCCTCCGAGGCCAAGCTCGACCTCTATTGCGACCGGGTGGCGAGCGCGGTCGGACGCCTGTCCGTGCGCATCTTCGGCATGCCGGAGGCGGACGGGGTCACGCTCGCCTGGCACCAGGGCCGGGCGCTCCAGCTCACCAACATCCTGCGCGACATCGACGAGGATGCCGAGCGCGGCCGGCTCTACCTGCCCCTCGAGAAGTTCCACGCCGTCGGGCTGAAGGATCCGACGCCGCGCAGCGCGCTCGCCCATCCGCGCCTCGCCGAGGTCTGCAACGCCGTCGCGGCCGAGGCGCAGGAGCATTACCGCCAGACCTGGGCGATCATCGCCCGCAACCCGCGCTCGACCACCAAGGCCGCCCGGCTGATGGCCGCGGCCTACCGCCTCTATCTCGATGCCGTGCTGCGCCGCGGCTGGGCCGCGCCCCGTGCGCGGGTGAAGCCGAGCAAGGCCGCGCTGATCGCGGTCGCGCTCCGCCACGGGATCTTCTGATGTCGGGAACCGTCCACGTCGTCGGCGCCGGGCTGGCCGGCCTCTCGGCGGCCGCCTCCCTCGCGGAAATGGGCCGCCATGTCGTGCTGCACGAGGCGGCCAAGCAGGCGGGGGGGCGCTGCCGCTCCTATTACGACCCCTCCCTCGGCCTCACCATCGACAACGGCAACCACCTGCTGCTCTCGGGCAATACCGCGGCCCTCGACTTCCTGACGCGGATCGGCGCGCCGCAGGGGGTGCTCGACGGGCCGGACGAGGCCGCCTTCGACTTCGCGGATCTGCGCACCGGCGAGCGCTGGCAGCTGCGCCCCAATGCCGGCCGCCTGCCCTGGTGGGTGCTCGACGCCTCGCGCCGGGTGCCGGGCAGCCGCGCCTCCGACTACCTCGCCCCCTTGAGCCTGATGATGGCCGCCTCCGGCAAGGCGCCGGGCCGGGCCGGCACGATCGGCGAGAAGATGGCCTGCGAGGGCCTGCTCTACGAGCGGCTCTGGCATCCGGTGCTGCTCGCCGCCCTCAACACCGACCCGCGCGAGAGCGATGTCGGGCTCGCCGCGACCATCCTGAAGGAGACCCTGGGGGCGGGCGGCCGGGCCTGCCGGCCCCTCGTCGCGGTCCAGGGGCTCTCGGCCGCCTTCGTCGATCCGGCGCTCAGCTATCTCGCGGCCCGGGGCGGCGAGATCCGCTACGGGCGGCGCCTGCGCGCCCTCGGGATCTCCGGGGGCCGCATCGCCGGCCTCGACTTCGCGGACGGCCCGACCGAGATCGGGCCGCGGGACGGCGTCGTGCTGGCCTTGCCGCCCTGGGTCGCCGCCGATCTGCTGCCCGGCCTGCCGGCGCCGCAGGAATTTCGCTCCATCGTTAACGCGCATTTCGCAGGGGCTCCGCCGGCCGGCGCGCCGCTGCTGCTCGGCGTGGTCGGCGGCCTGACGGAGTGGCTCTTCGCCTATCCGGACCGGTTCTCCGTGACGATCAGCGGGGCCGACCACCTGCTCGACACGCCCCGCGAGGAGCTGGCCCGCCGGATCTGGGACGAGATCGCGGACCTTCACGGACTTGCACGCGAATTGCCTAGCTGGCAGATCGTCAAGGAGAAGCGGGCAACCTTCGCGGCCACGCCCGCCGAGGCGGCCCGGCGCGCCGGCGCGACGACCGCCTACACGAACCTGGTCCTGGCAGGCGACTGGACCGCGACGGGTCTGCCCTCGACGATCGAGGGCGCGATCCGCTCGGGCACCATGGCCGCGGACGCACTGACCCGTTCCGGGATGTGCGGGCGGACACAGGCGTCAAGCGCCGCGTGAAACAAAACGGCCGCGAAAGACGGTCGCAGAGGCGAGAACGATGCGAGAGGCAGCAGGCAAGGTCGAGACGCTCAAGCGTCCCCGGACCCGTGACGTGGCCATCGAGGAGGTCGAGCGCGCGATCCAGAGCGCGACCCGCGCCCTGACGGATCTCGCCCAGTCCGACGGCCATATCTGCTTCGAGCTGGAGGCGGATGCGACCATCCCCTCCGAATACGTGCTGTTCCATCATTTCCGGGGCACCGAGCCGCGGCCGGGCCTCGAGGCCAAGATCGGCAATTACCTGCGCCGCACCCAGTCGCCCCAGCATAGCGGCTGGGCGCTGGTGCATGACGGGCCGTTCGACATGAGCTGCACCGTCAAGGCGTATTTCGCCCTGAAGATGATCGGCGACGACATCGAGGCGCCGCATATGCGCCGCGCCCGCGAGGCGATCCTGACCCGCGGCGGCGCAAGCAACGCCAACGTCTTCACCCGCTTCCTGCTCGCGCTCTACGGCGAGGTGCCCTGGGCGGCGGTGCCGGTGATGCCGGTGGAGGTGATGCACCTGCCGAAGTGGTTCCCCTTCCACCTCGACAAGGTCTCCTACTGGGCCCGCTGCACCATGGTGCCGCTCTTCGTGCTGCAGGCGAAGAAGCCGCGGGCGAAGAATCCGCGCGGCATCGGGGTGGGCGAGCTGTTCGTGACCCCGCCCGATTCGGTCATGTCCTGGCCCGGCTCCCCGCACGCGACCTGGCCGTGGACGCCGATCTTCGGCGCCGTCGACCGGGCGCTGCGCGTCACCGAGCCCTATTTCCCGAAGACGCCGCGCAAGCGCGCCATCGACAAGGCCGTGGCCTGGGTGAGCGAGCGACTGAACGGCGAGGACGGGCTCGGCGCGATCTTCCCAGCCATGGTCAATTCCGTGCTCATGTACGAGGTGCTGGGCTATCCCTCGAACCATCCGCAGGTGAAGATCGCCTGCGAGGCGATCGAGAAGCTCGTGGCCGAGAAGGAGCACGAAGCCTATGTGCAGCCCTGCCTGTCCCCCGTCTGGGACACGGCGCTGAGCGCCCACGCCCTGCTCGAGGCGGGCGGCGAGGGTGCCGAGGGTGCGGCGCGCTCCGGCCTCGACTGGCTGAAGCCGCTCCAGGTCACCGACATCAAGGGCGACTGGGCCGCGACCAAGCCGGACGTGCGCCCCGGCGGCTGGGCCTTCCAGTACGCCAACCCGCATTACCCGGATCTCGACGACACCGCCGTGGTGGTGATGGCCATGGACCGCGCCCAGCGCCAGCACGGGCTGGTGAGCGGCATGCCGGATTACAGCCAGTCCATCGCCCGGGCGCGCGAGTGGGTCGAGGGCCTGCAGAGCGCCGATGGCGGCTGGGCGGCCTTCGACGCCGACAACAACCACCATTACCTCAACCACATCCCGTTCTCGGATCACGGCGCCCTGCTCGACCCGCCGACCGCGGACGTGACCGCCCGCGTCGTCTCGATGCTCGCCCAGCTCGGCGAGACCCGCGCGACGAGCCGCGCCCTCGACCGGGGCGTGACCTATCTCCTCAACGACCAGGAGAAGGACGGCAGCTGGTACGGCCGCTGGGGCATGAACTTCATCTACGGCACCTGGTCGGTGCTGTGTGCCCTGAACGCGGCCGGCGTCGATCCGCAATCGCCGGAGATCCGCAAGGCCGTGGCCTGGCTGATCGCGATCCAGAACCCGGATGGCGGCTGGGGCGAGGATGCCTCTTCCTACAAGATCAACCCGGCCTTCGAGCCCGGCTATTCCACCGCCTCGCAGACGGCCTGGGCGCTCCTCGCCCTGATGGCGGCGGGCGAGGTGGACGATCCGGCCGTCGCCCGCGGCGTCAACTTCCTGACCCGTACGCAGGGCGCGGACGGCTTCTGGAACGAGGAGCGCTACACCGCCACCGGCTTCCCGCGGGTGTTCTACCTGCGCTACCACGGCTACCCGAAGTTCTTCCCGCTCTGGGCCATGGCCCGCTTCCGCAACCTGAAGCGCAGCAACACCGGCAAGGTCGCCTACGGGATGTGATCGCGTCGCGGCGGCGGACGATCTGACGAACGGCGCGGGGGCTCTCCGCGCCGTTTTGCTTTCGTCCCCGACCCTGCCGTTCGACCGTCCCCCCGGCACGAGGTCCCCCGACCATGATTCCCTGGGAACATCTCGACACCGCCTCGATCCCCGGCGAAGGCGACACGCTGCGGCTGATGCGGCGGGGCAAGGAATTCTCGATCCAGCTCGGCCAGAACGAGCTGATGAACAGCCGCCTCAGCGGGTCCGAGGAAGCGCTGGCCCGGCTCGCGGCCGAGCGGATCGGCCGCGCCCGGTCGCCACGGATGCTGATCGGCGGCTACGGCATGGGCTTCACCCTGCGCGCCGCGCTGGGCTGCCTGCCGGCAACGGCCGAGATCGTCGTGGCGGAACTGGTGCCGGCGGTGCTCGCCTGGGCACGGGGCCCGATGGCGGAGCTGTCAGGGGCCAGCCTCGACGATCCGCGCGTGCGCCTGCGCGAGACCGACGTGGTCGCCGCGATCCGCGAGAGGCCGGCGGCCTGGGACGCGATCCTGCTCGACGTGGACAACGGCCCGGACGGGCTGACGCGGCCGGAGAACGACCGGCTCTACGACGCGGCGGGCCTGCACGCGGCGCGGGGGGCGCTGAGGCCGGGCGGCGTGCTCGCGGTCTGGTCGGCCCATCCCGACGACGCCTTCACGCGGCGCCTGCGGCAGGCGGGCTTCTCCGTTCAGGAGGAGACGGTGCGCGCCCATGCCGGACGCCGGGGCGCCCGGCACCGGATCTGGCTGGCTTCGCGCTAGAGCGCTTTCCGCCGAAGGGGACACCGGTTCGGCGCAGAACGCGTCACGACAAGGGCTTGGAGCCGCCCCCGATGGTAACGCGATCGGGGGGCGGCTTGAGGGGGGCTCAGGCCCCCCGGCGCGCCATCAGTTGCTCGATCAGCGAGGCGCCGGTCTGGAGGGCGGCGAGCTCTTCCGCGACCGCGTTCACCGTGTCCTTGATCTGCTCCGGCGTATGCTCGGAGGTGATGAAGAAGCGCAGGCGCGAGGCGCGCTCGGGCACGGCCGGGTGGATGATCGGCTGCACGTTGATGCCGCGGGCGAACAGACGGTCGGACAGCGTCACGGCCTTCAGCGAATCGCCGACGATCACCGGAATCACCGCGAGCCCGAGGCTGGTGCCGACATCGAGGCCGAGCTTCTTCGCGCTGGCGAGGAACAGGGCGCCGTTGCGGCGCAGGCGTTCCACGCGCTCCGGCTCGGCATGGAGCAGGTTCAGCGCGGTCTCCGCGGCGGCGGCCAGGGGCGGGGACAGGCCGACGCTGTAGAGGAAGCCGCCCGCGGTGCATTTCAGATACTCGACCAGGGCGCTCGGCCCGGCGATGTAGCCGCCGCAGGTGGAGAGCGTCTTCGAAAGCGTGCCCATCCAGATGTCGACCGCCGAGGGGTCGACGCCGCAATGCTCATGCAGGCCGGCGCCGGTCCGGCCCAGCACGCCGAGCCCGTGGGCATCGTCGACCATCAGCCAGCAATCGTAGCGCTCCTTCAGCGCGACGAAGGCCGCGAGGTCCGGCGCATCGCCGTCCATGCTGTAGAGGCCCTCGATCACGATCAGCGCCCGGCGATGCTCGTGGCGCGTGGCCGCGAGCAGCTTCTCGAGCGATTCCGCATCGTTATGGGCGAAGGAGCGACGCTTGGCGCCGGAGAGCTGCGCGCCGGTGACCACGCTGTTGTGGATCAGCGCGTCGTGGAAGATCACGTCCGGCTCTTCCAGGATGGCGCCGATGGCGGTGACGTTGGTGGCGTGGCCGCTGACCATGACCACGCAGGCTTCGGTGCCGTAATGGCGCGCCAGGGCGTTTTCCAGGGAGAGATGCCCGGGGCGCTCCCCGGCCACCACCCGGCTCGCCGAAGCCGAGGTGCCGAACTGCTCGATGGCGCGCTTGGCCGCCGCGTTCACCTCGGGATGCCCGTTGAGGCCGAGATAATCGTAGGACGAGAAGTTGGTGAGCGCCTTGCCACCGATCCGCGTGGTCGCGCCGGCCTTGGCCTCGTGCACCCGGAAGAACGGGTTGTCGAGGCCGATCAGGTCGGCGGCGGAGCGCTGGAGCTTCAGCTCGCGGTAGCCCGTGAGCTTGGCGAAATCCTGCGCGGTCTCCTTCGCCGGGGCCTTGGCTTCGTTGCGCGGTGCCGACGGCTTGGCGGCGTGCCGCCCGAGCCGGTTGGTGACGAAGCTGGCGAGCGCCGCGCGCCCCCCATCCGATCCCGAGGCCTGACTCATAGGATTTCTTTGATGTCCTGGCTGTTCTGCTCGACGAGGTTCTGGAAGGGCGCCAGCGTCGCGGCATCGACATCGGCGCCGACATGCTTCTGGGCGAGGGTGAGCACGGCGCCCGCGGCCTCGTCAACCGGCGCCGAGACGGACTGGATCAGGGTCTCGGACAGCTCGTTGACGGTGAGGCCGGAGGAGATGCCGGCGGGCGGCGCCTCCAGGGCGAAGCGCTCCTGCAGGCTCGCCCCGAGCTCGACGCCCATGAGGGAATCGAGGCCGATCTCCGAGAGCGGCCGGGTGCGGCCGATATCGTCCTTGGGCAGGCGCAGGATGCGGGCGATGTCCTCGACGATGGCATCGGCCACCACCTTGCGCACCGCGTCGATGTCCTGGCTCTTGAGCAGCGCGCCGATATTGATCGCCGCGACACCGCCGGCCTCCGCCTGGTTCTCGGAGCCGAGGCCCGCATAGCTCGGCGAGCGCATGGTGGCGAGGCGCTCGCGCGCCTTGCCCCAATGCATGGCGGCGATCGCGATCACCGCGTCGTCGCTCTCCGCGCCCTGCGTCTCCAGGGCCTGGGCCATCAGGTCGAGGCAGTGGCGCGCATCCATCGGCGTCACGCCGACGCGGCCCGCCAGGCTCTCCATCACCGCGCGGTTGCGGGCGAGCACGCCGACATCGCCGATCGCGCCCCAGGCGACCGCCAGGGCCGGCAGGCCGAGGCGGCGGCGCTGGCGGGCGAGGCCCTCCATGAAGCCGTTGGCGGCGACATAGGCGCCCTGACCCGGATTGCCGATGAAGGTCGTGGCCGAGGAGAACAGCACGAAGTAGTCGATCTGCCGGCCGCGGGTGACCGCGTCGAGATGCTGGGCGCCGATCACCTTCGGCCGGATCACCGCCTCCAGCGCCTCGGCCTCCAGATTGGCGATCAGGCCATCGTTGAGCACCATGGCGCCGTGGATCACGCCGGCGAGGCGCTTGCCCCGCCGCTCGATCGCGTCGACGAGATCGTCCACCGCCTGCCGGCTGGTGATGTCGCAGGCCTTGGTCTCGACGGTGACGCCGCGGGCCTTCAGCTCGGCGATGACCGCCGCGCCCTCCGCGTTGGGTTTGCCGGTGCGGCCGACGAGCAGCAGGTGCTTCGCCCCCCGGTCGGCGAGCCAGCGCGCCGCCTCGATGCCGAAGCCGCCGAGGCCGCCGGTGACGAGGTGGACGTTGCGGTCGGACACCGCGAAGGGCTGGCGGGCGAGCTTGGCCACGCTGCCGGCCTTGGGCGGCGCGATCACGATCTTCCCGACATGCCCCGATTGCTGCATCAGCCGGAAGGCGTCGGAGGTCTCGTCCGCCGTGAAGGGCTGGTAGGGCAGGGGCTTCAGGCCGCCCTCGGCGAAGAGCGCCATCACCTCGCGGAACATCCGCGCCCCGTCCTCGCCCTGGTGCTGGAGCACCTGATCGAGGTCCACGCCGAAATAGGAGAGGTTCCGGCGGAAGGGACGCAGGCCGATATGGGTGTTGGCGACATAGTCGCGCTTGCCCAGCTCCACGAAGCGGCCGAAGGGCGCCATCACGTTGAGGGTGCGCTCCATCATCTCGCCGAAGAGCGAGTTGAGCACCACGTCGACGCCCTTGCCGGTGATGCGGCGGACATCGTCGACGAAGGCCAGGGAGCGGGAATCGAGCACGTGCTCGGCCCCGAGCGCCTGGACCAGGGCGCGCTTCTCGCGGGAGCCCGCCGTGGCGATGACGCGGGCGCCCTTGAGCTTGGCGATCTGCAGCGCGGCGAGGCCGACGCCGCCGGCACCGCCATGCACCAGCACCCACTCGCCGCGGCGCAGCCGAGCGCAGGTGACGAGGCCGTAATAGGCGGTGAGGAAGGCCACCGGCACGGTCGCCGCCGCGGCGGGGGCGAGGCCCGCCGGCATCGGCGCCACCACGGCCTCCGGCACCACGATATGCGTGGCGAAGCCCGACTGGGCGAAGGCGACCACGGGGTCGCCGACGGCGAACTCGGTCACGTCCGCCCCGACGGAGACGACGCGGCCGGCGACTTCCAGGCCGAGGCGGGGGCCGGCGAAGCCGTCCTCCAGGATCTCCTCGGGCAGCATGTTCAGCGCCCAGAGCACGTCGCGGAAGTTGAGGCCGGTGGCCTCCACCGCGATCTCGACCTCGCCGGCCTTGGGGGCGGCGCGCTCGGCCGGGCCCCAGATCATCTCGTTGAGGCCGCCGGTGGTGCCGCGCTCCAGGCGGGCGGCGACGGCCGGCTCGAAGGTGCCTTCCCGGCGCCGGGCCGGGCGGCCGGCGGCGAAGCGGACGACGCGGGTCGCGTCCTCGTCCAGCACGATCTCGGTCTCCGGCGTGCCGGAGAGGACGAGGTCGCGCAGGCGCTCGGCGGCGGCCTTCGGATCCATGGCGGGCGACAGGTCGACCCGGCGCAGGTCGAGGCTCGCGGTCTCGTTGGCGAGCGCCCGGCTGAAGGCCCAGAGGCCGGTCTCGACGGAGCCGACCTGGCCGCCCCGGTCGCGGGTCGCGCCGGGCGCGATCACCCAGAGGCGGGTCGGGCGGCTGCCGAGATGCTCGGCGCAGCGCTTCAGGCTGAGGCAGCGGTCGCGCAGGCGGGCGGCGGCCTCGCCGCCCGGGGTGAAAGCGCCAGCCAGGAAGACCACCGTGTCCGGCGTCTCCCGCTCCAGCTCCTTCAGGGATTGCTCGGAATCGAGGATGATCGAGACATGCACGCCGCTCGCGATGAGCAGGGTGGCGAGCGAGGAGGCGGTCTCCGCGCCGACCTCGTCGTCCGAGCCGATCACGAAGGCGAAGCTCTGGCCATGGGCGGCGGCCGGGCGGACCGGGGCCTCGGCCAGCAGCAGCAGGTCGTCGCCGTTGACGGAGACGGCGCGGTCGGCGGTGACGCGCACCAGGCCGGAGGCGCTGAGGCGGCGCTGCCACCCGATCGTATCGTCGAGCCGGCTGACCGGCATGTCGGGCAGGGCCGAATCGAACCAGTCGGCGTCGAGGCCGAAGACGAGGTCGCGGAACAGGGAGACGCCCGGCTCCACCGCCACCAGCAGGCCGCCGGTGGCGAGGCACGCGGAGAGGGCGGCCGGCAGGTCGCGCGCGCCGCGATGGAGGGTGTCGCTGGCCAGGATCAGGTCGAAGCCGGCCGGCGGCAGGTCGGCGGCGGCCTCGATCACGGTGACGCCGTGGGGCAAGGCGAGGCGCGCCCGCTCCGCCCGGCGGCGGTCGGTCTCGAACAGGCTCAGGCGGCCCTGGACCTCCTCCGCGAAGCGGGTCGCCTGGGCGGCGAGCGGCCCGAAGCCGACCTGGAGGACGCGCAGCGCCCGGTCCTGGGGCAGCTTCGCCCGGACGCCTTCGACGATGCGGGCGACGGTCTCGGCCGAGGCGCGGGCGGTGGCGCCGCGCAGATGGAAGGCGTCGATCGCCGCCTGATTGAGGCTGACCGCCTCCTCCAGGCCCTCGGCGACGAGGCGGCCGGCGAGGGCCGTGACGTCGGCCATCAGCACCAGCTCGGCGGAGAGCTCGGGATGGTCGGCGGCGACCCAGCGCATGATCTCTTCCGGATCGGGCAGGGTGACGTCGCTGCGCAGGCGCCAGTGCGCGCCGTCGAGATCGGCCAGCCCGCTGCTCTCCAGGGCATGCAGGGCGTTGACGAGCCAGGGGCGCAGGGCGGCGGGCAGCCGCGCGTCCTCGAACGACACGGCGCCGTCCGCCCCGACGAGGCCGGAAGCGACGCGGTAGGCCAGGGCCGTGGCCCAGCCTTCGAGCAGGAGATGGCCGGGGCCGAGATTGGCCTCGTCGTCGCCCTTGGCGGCCTCGGCCGCCGGCCGGACGATCTCGGCGATGGCCGGGCCCAGCAGGATCGGGAGCGCGGTCGGCTCGGAGGCGAGCTCGGTGCGCTGCGCCACGGCATAGGCCGCGAGCTCGTCGCCGCCGCGGGCGCGCAGGGCCTGGAAGCGGCCCTCGCGGATCGTGGCGACCACCGCGCCCTCGGCATCGACCAGGGTGAAGTCGGCCAGGATGCTGCGCTCGTTGCAGCGGCGCGTCTCGATCAGCGCGCGACGGATCACGGCGCCCGGCCGGATCAGGCGGATCTCGCCGAAGCGCACGGGCACATAGGCCTTCACCGCGTTCTCGCCGAGAAGCTCGGAGAAGAGCAGGATCAGGCCGTGGAAGCAGGCGTCCAGACGGCCCGGCACGAGGCCGTAGCGCGCATCGGCCTCCGCCGGCACCAGCTCGGAGACGATGGTCGCCTCGTCGAGGCGGGCGGAGGCCGCCACCTGCCGGAAGGACGGGCCAAAGCCGAGGCCGGAGGCCAGCGCCCGGCGATAGAGATCGGCCCCCGCCACCGCCTGCTCGTCCGGCAGGTCGATCACGCGGGGCGCGGGGGCGCGGAACTGGCCCTCGACGATCTTGGCCTGGGCATGGAGCTGCCAGGCGGCCTGGGTCAGGCGGGGCCGGCTCAGGATCTGGATCTGGTTGCCGCCGCCCGAGAGCCGCACGGCGACCTCGCGCAGGGAATCCTCGGCGAGGATCATCGGCGAGTGGATCTCGAAATCGGCGAGGGTCACCGTCTCGGAGCGCAGCGCCTCGCGGGCGACGTGCAGGGCCATCTCCACGAAGCCGGCGCCCGGTACGAGCACCTGCCCGTCGATGACGTGGTCGCCGAGCTCGGGCACGGTCGCGGCATCGAGATGGCCATGCCATTCGAGCCCGTCCGCCACGGCGCGGACGCCCGCGAGCGGGTGGTGGCTGCGGGTGTTGACCCAGCCCGCGCCCTCCGCCGTCTCCGCGAGGCGGAAGCTGCGGCGCTGCCAGGGATAGAGCGGCAGAGGCACGATCCCGGCGGGGTTGGTGCCGAACACGGCGGCCTCGTCGACCGCGGCACCCGCCACGATCGCGGCGGCGACGGCGCGGGCGATGGGATCGCCCTCGGCCGGCTTGCGGTGGAGCACGCCGACGGAGGCGACCTCGATGCCGAGCGGCTCGACCGCGTCGCCGATATGGGGCAGCAGCGTCGCCCGCGGGCCGACCTCGACGAAGACGCGCACGCCCCGGCGGGTCGCCTCCTGCAGGGCCTCGCAGAAGCGGACCGGCTCGCGGATATTGCGCCACCAGTAGCCGGCGCCGAACTTCGTGCCGGCGAGCACGTCGCCGGTGACGGTGGAGACCATCGCCGTGTGGCCGGCGGAGGGCTTCAGCCCGTCGAGATCGCGCAGCAGCGGCTTCTCGGTCGGGTCCATCAGCCGGCCGTGGAAGGGGTATTCCAGGTCGAGCTTCTTGCCGCGGCAGCGCTTGCGGGCCAGCGCCTTCATCGCGGCCTCGATCGAGTCCACCGGGCCGGCGACGGTGATCGCCTTGGGGCTGTTATAGGCGGCGATGTCCAGGTCCGGATAATCGGCGAGGAAGGCTTCCATCTCCTCGACCGGGCCGAGCAGCACGGCCATGCTGCCGTGGCCGCGCGTCGTCTCCTGGTGCTTGCTGCGGTAGAAGATGACCCGCACCGCCTGTTCCAGGCTGAGGATGCCGGCGGCTTCCGCCGCGGCGATCTCGCCGACGCTGTGGCCGAGCACCGCCGCCGGCTTGAGGCCGCGGGCGCGCAGGGCCGCGTTGGAGGCGGCGGAGATCGCGAAGATCAGCGGCTGCGAGACGCGGGTGAGGGAGAGCTGCGCGTCGAGATCCTCGGCGAACAGCGCGTCCTTGAGCGACCAGCCGGAATGGCCGGCGAAGAGCGTGTCGATCCGGTCGAAGGTCTCGCGGAAGGTCGGGTTCTCCGCATAGGCCTCGCGGCCCATGCCGGCCCACTGGCTGCCATTGCCGGAGAAGACGAAGGCGACCTCGGCGGCGCGGTCCACGGCGGTGCCGATGACGGCCTTCTCGGTCTCCTCGCCCTCGCCGACGGCGCGCAGGGTCTCGACCAGGGGCCCGTCCAGCGGGACGGCGAGGCGCACGGCCTGGCGCTCCCGGCGATGGGCGGCGGCGGCGGCGATGCGGGCGGTCTCGGCGGCATCGGCGTGCGCGAGCCGGTCGGCATAGTCCTGCGCCAGCTCGGAGAGGGCCGCCCGGCTCTGGGCCGAGAGGAGCAGCATCTCCGGCGCGCGGAAATCGGCGCCCGCCGCGGCCACGGGGGCCGGGTCGGTCAGCACGACGTGGGCGTTGGTGCCGCCGAAGCCGAAGGAATTCACGCCGGCGAAGCGCTCCTTGCCCCGCTTCAGCGGCAGGGGGGCGCGGTTCACCGCGAGATTCAGCGTGTCGAAGGGGATTTCGGGATTGAGCTCGGCCGCGTGCAGGGAGGCCGGCAGCAGGTCGTTCTCCAGGGCGAGATGCGCCTTGAGCAGGCCGGCCAGACCCGAGACCGGCTCGGTATGGCCGATATTGGTCTTGATCGAGCCGATCGGCAGCGGGGCCTTGCGGCCCTTGCCGAGCTTGCTGCCGATGGCATTGGCCTCGATCGGGTCGCCGACCGCGGTGCCGGTGCCGTGGGCCTCCACGAAGGCGATCGCGTCCGGCGCGATGCCGGCGTCGCGGTAGACCTGCTCTAGCAGGGCCGCCTGCGCCTCGCCCGAGGGCAGGGAGATGCCGGTGGTGCGCCCGTCCGAATTCACGCCGCTCGTCGCGATGACGCCGCGCACCAGGCTGCCGGCCCGCGCCGCCGCCTTGGCCGATTGCAGCACCAGCACCACGCCGCCCTCGGCGCGGACATAGCCGTCCGCATTCGCCGAGAAGGCCTGGCACAGGCCCGTGCGCGAGAGCATCTGCGCGTTGGAGAAGGAGATGAAGCTGAACGGGCTCGCCAGCAGGTTCACGCCCGCGACGATGGCGGTGTCGACCTGGCCGTTCTCGATCGCGGTGATCGCGGCGTTGAGCGCGACGAGCGAGGAGGAGCAGGCGGTGTCGAGGGTGAAGCTCGGCCCCTTGAGGTCGTAGATGTAGGAGAGGCGGTTCGAGACGATGGAGAGCGTGTTGCCCGTGGCGCCGTAGGCATCCGCGCTCGACGGATCGAGGATGCGCAGGTTGCCGTAATCCAGGGCCGAGGCGCCGACGAACACGCCGATATGGCTGCCCGCCACCGCCGAGGGACGCAGGCCCGCATCCTCCAGGGCCTCCCAGGTCAGCTCCAGCAGCAGGCGCTGCTGCGGATCCATCTGCTCGGCCTCGCGGGGCGAGATGCCGAACACGCCGGGATCGAAGGCCCAGATGTCGTCGAGGACGCCGGCGGCAAAGGTGTAGCTCTTGCCGCGCTCCTGCGCCCGCGGATGCAGGAAGCGCTCCCGCGTCCAGCGGTCGGCGGGGATCTCGGAGACCGCGCAACGCCCCTCGGTGAGCAATTGCCAGAGGGCCTCGACGCTGGGGGCACCGGGGAGCCGGCAAGCCCGGCCGATGATGGCGATATCCTGGCGCTGAGTCACGTCGATCCGCATACGCTCGTGGAAGAACGGGCGGCTCTCGCCGTCCGGCATGCACCCGTTTCGACCTTAGGCCGCACCCGCGAAGGCTGTCCAACGCTGCAGCGCAGAAACGGACTTGATCCTAAAGATTGGGTGATAGTGTGGCACGCGCCCATCAATCGAAACGGATGGGCTTGCACCACCATGAGTTGATAAAAACAGCAGACGCTTGCCGGCGACAGTCGAAAAACGCGCTCAAAAGCAGTCCATCGCGGCTATCGGGCACCGTATCCGGAAACAAACTGCCTGACCTCAAGCATCCGTGCGGCGGCAGAACGCCTGCGAACGTGACCAAAGGATGACGCAGGCCGCCGCGGATCCGGCGGCGGGGCCGAATCCGGATCGGTGCGGATAGAGGGCCACAGCCGGTCCCGGGACCGCCGGGGAGACCGGGAGGGCCTCAGCCCTGTCCGGCCGTCCCGCTTCCGACGCCGACGCCGGTATAGTGGAAGCCATGCCGCTCGGCATCGGCGGAGGCGTAGACGTTGCGCAGATCGACGAGCACCGGCGCCTTCATCGAGGCGCGCAGGCGGCCGAGATCGAGGGCGCGGAAGGCGTCCCACTCCGTGACGATCACCAGGGCATCCGCCCCCTCGGCGCAGGTATAGGCGTCCTCGGCATAGGTCACGCCTTCGAGCAGCGGCCGCGCCTGCTCGATGCCCTCGGGATCGTAGGCGACCACCGCCGCGCCCGCATCGCGCAGCCCCGCGATGATCGACAGGGAGGGCGCGTCGCGCATGTCGTCGGTGTTGGGCTTGAAGGTCAGGCCGAGGATCGCGACCGTCTTGCCGCGGACCGAGCCGCCGCAGGCGGCGATCACCTTGCGGGCCATGGCGCGCTTGCGCTGGTCGTTGACCGCCACCACCGTCTCCACCAGACGGATCGGCGCCCCGTAATCCTGCGCGGTCTTCACCAGCGCCAGGGTGTCCTTGGGGAAGCAGGAGCCGCCATAGCCCGGCCCGGCATGGAGGAAGGTGCGGCCGATCCGGTTGTCGAGGCCGATGCCGCGGGCCACCTCCTGGACGTTCGCGCCGACCTGCTCGCAGAGATCCGCGATCTCGTTGATGAAGGTGATCTTGGTGGCCAGGAAGGCGTTGGCCGCGTACTTGGTCAGCTCCGCCGTGCGCCGCCCGGTGAACAGGATCGGCGAGTGGTTGAGGTAGAGCGGGCGGTAGATCTCGTTCATCACCGCCTTGGCGCGCTCGTCCTCCGTCCCGATGACGATCCGGTCCGGCCGCTTGAAGTCGCCGATCGCGGCGCCCTCGCGCAGGAATTCCGGATTGGAGACCACGGCGAACGCGGCCTCCGGCCGCGCCTCGCGGATGATGCGCTCGACCTCGTCGCCCGTGCCCACCGGGACCGTCGACTTCGTCACCACCACGGTGAAGCCGTTCAGGGAAGCCGCGATCTCCTTGGCGGCGGCATAGACGTAGGAGAGATCCGCGAAGCCGTCCCCGCGCCGGGAGGGCGTGCCCACGGCGATGAAGACGGCATCCGCCCCCGCCACCGCCTCGGCCAGCTGCGTCCCGAAGGACAGCCGGTTCTGCCTCACGTTCTCCGCGACCAGGGCCTCGAGACCCGGCTCGTAGATCGGCATCCGGCCCGCCTTCAGGCCCTCGATCTTGGCCGGATCCTTGTCGATGCAGACGACGTCGTGGCCGAAATCCGCGAAGCAGGCTCCGGACACCAGGCCCACATATCCCGACCCGACCATCGCTATGCGCATGTCACGCCTTTCCCATGCCGCAACAACCTACGGTTCGACCATGTTGCGGCGCACGGTCTTAGACACCTTTGCCGCCTGCGGCAAACCGGACGCCCGCCCTCTCACGCGCCCCAGCCCTTGGCGACGGAGCGCAGGACGAGGTCGCTGAGCACGCTGTCGAAATCCACCATGTCGGTGGCGACCTTGATCGTCTTCAGAAGGTCCGCAAGCGCCAGGATCGCCGGGCGCAGGCGGGGCGGATCGGGCGGCTCGGCCGTGATCCCGTTCTGGTCGAACAGGGTCGAGAGGAAGGCTCTGTGGTAGTTGAAATGGCCGACGACGCCGACCCGGGCGAGCACCTCGACGGCGATGATCGAGGAGCCGGGCGTCACCCGCTCGTCGAAGCCGCGGGTGCCGAGCTGGCGGGTCAGCGGGTTGTAGAGGAAGTGGTAGACCTCCTCCGGCATGAACCGGAACAGGCGCTTCAGGCTCTTGGCGTCGGTGAAGTCGAACTCCGCCGCGTAGCGCGCGCCGTCCACGAAATTGCCCAGGCGCCAGCTCTGCACCGGATCGGCGGCGAGCCCGGAGCGGTCGCGCAGCCAGGTCAGACGCTGGGCCATCTCCACATAGGGGTCGTGGACGAGCATGGCCGACAGCGTCTCGGACTGGACGAAATGCGGCTCGTAACGGGGAAAGTTGATCGCCCCCGACATCAGGCAGGAGGTCATCTCCGCCGTGTCGAAGATCACCCGCAGGATCTCGTCGGAGAATTTCCCGATGCCGAAATAGCATTGCCGGAAATGCGGGAAGAGGGCCGCCTCGATTGGCAATTCCGGGTTCACGCTCGTGTTCACGAGCACCACGCGGTTCCGGGACAGGCCTTCGAGGGGCGCCCGGCGATAGACCAGCATGTTGGTGTCGGCGTCGCGGATCTCGAGCCGGTCGAGGGCGCCGAGCCCGGGCACGTGCTCCTCGGAGACCTGGAACACGCATTGGCCCGTGGAGTGCCAGCCCAGGGCGACGATGTTGGCATCGAAGCCCGTCGCGGCGATCTCGGCGACGCGGCGGCCATGGACCGAGACGTGGACCCGGCTCACCGCCGCCGGGTTGTCGGGCACCACCCATCCCACGATCCGGTCGCCGGAATCCGATTGGAGGAAGAAGCGCATGCCTCGCTAAGGGTGTCCCGCTCCGGCCGCCTTCGGCCGCGTCCGGAGGCCATAGCGCAATTTCTCCCGCATTGCAGGCACGCAGAGTTTTCCGCGCGTTGCGCATGAGCTCGCTTGCATCGTCTGTCGGCTCTGGTTATAGCCCCCTCACCGCCGGGGCCGACAGGCCTCAGCCGGGCGCGTAGCTCAGCGGGAGAGCACTACCTTGACATGGTAGGGGTCACAGGTTCGATCCCTGTCGCGCCCACCATCTCCGACGTATGTCGCGGGAGATGGTATTCCCAGGTTTACCGGACCTGACATTTTCAAAGCATACGTTCATGGCGGCCAGCGGTTTCTCCCGCCATGTGCCGCGTGTGCCGGTGCCGCGTCCGATGGGACGTGCTAGGCTGCCGGCAGAGATGCACGCCTCGGGAGGCACCATGAGGACGGTTCTGCTGGTCGGCGCGCTGCTGCTCGTACCCGGCGCCGCGTCGGCGGCCTGCCAATGCGTCTGCGCGGCCGGGAAGTCACGGGCCGCCTGCTCGTTGCCGACGGATGTCGAGCCGATCTGCATGCAGATCTGTCCCGAGAAGATCGGATCGGACAGCGTGGCCGCCAGCCCGATCAGCAGCGGCCTTGGCGGAGGGCTGGGCGGCAGCCTCGCGTCGGGCGCGGCGGCGGCGCAGGCCTCCGGCCTCGCGAGGGCGATGTCCCAGGGCCTGCCCGGCGGATTGTCCGGCGCGGGCGACCCGCGCCTCCTCGAGCGCTGAGACGCGCGCCCGCCGGGACAGCCTCAGGCGGCGGTCTTGAACTGCGCGCCGATCGTCTCGTCCGTCCGCCAGGCGACGGCGCAGACGCGCACCTCGCCGAGGCAGGGCGAGACCAGGACGAAGGTGTCGGGCACGGGCCCGGTATCCGGCAGGGTCAGACGCACGCCACCCTCGGAGATGTCGTAGAGCATACAGGGTATCGACGTATGCTCGTCGATCGCGATCAGACCGTTCTCCGTCACACGATGACGGGGGGTCGCGCGCCGCTCATCCATACCGGGTGTCTCGCCTTCTCGTTCGCCGTCCAGTGTGAGCATGGGCGTCTTAAGGCTTCGACGGTCGGGTCGTTCGAATTGTAGCGATCGGGCACCCTTTCCGATTGAGTGGCCTGGAACGCTTCGTGTCTTCCTTGCAAAGTGCCGCCGAGTCCGTCCGGCGGGAAGCGCAGCATCCCGACGTCGCGCGATCGGCTCGGCGACCGGATCGGGATTTCGGCGAGGGCTCGATGAGGCGACGTCCATCATTCCCGGATGGCGCCGGCCTCACTCGAAGGCGACCCCGAGCGCCCGCGCGCCCCGCCAGGCCACCCGCGCCGGCAGGCTCTCGCCGGTCGACTCGATCTGCAGGCGGAAGCGGTCCGGGATGCCGAACTGGTTGCCGACGAGCAGCATCGCGCCGCCTTCCGAACGGTCGTTGACGCGGCAGGGGATTCCCAGGCCGGTGGGCGCGACGATCAGGGCGTGATTGTCCGCCCAGATGCGCGGCTCCTTTCTCCGATCACTCATGGTGGATCTACAGATCGCCTCCGAACAGGCTTCGATTTTTGATTCTCAAATGTTGATCAAAGATTAAAGCATTCGGATACAGGCAGAATTTGACAATTCGCTCGTCGCAGAACAATCACGGAGGCGTGACAGAGCTTTTCACGGACCGTCCGTCGCGCGGAAGTATTGCAAGAGGTTAAAGAGCGCGACCGTGAAGCATCCGATGGCTTCTTCCCGCGCCAACTCGCGCAGAAATAAATCGATTCCAATAATTCAATTTTGAGTTGCGCCAGTGGCGCAGGACGAGCCCGGCAAGACGGCCTTCTCGTCACGGCTCGGCCTCAAGGACGTGCGGCGGAGATCATTCAGGGGTTGCCGCATTGGGAGAGGCGGCTTTCGAAAAATGCATGCAACCGATCGGCGTCGACGGACTTGTCCCCGCTCATTCCAGAAACGCGCCGGAACGAGCCGGCAAACGACGATGCTGCACGCGCATTCCCTTCTCCCGCCCATGGCCGGTCCCCGCTCCAATCCCGTCCTGTTCGGGATCGCGGACGGCCTGGCCAAGCTCTTCCCGGTCGACGCCCTCGACCGGCCGCACCGGCAAGGAGCACCGCGGGACGGGGCGGGCGAACGCGCGGACCGGGATGCCGGGCACTCGGGACGGGTGGCGAAGGGCGCCACGGGCTGACCGTCTTCGCGCCCCGTTCTGGCCACGTTCCTGACGGCAGGTTCGCGCCGTCGAAACGGGCGGGGGATCCTCCAAGATGTCGTTCCTGCACGACCTGCCGGTCGCGGACCTGATCGCGCATTACGGCTATTTCGCCATCTTCGGGATCATCGCCCTGGAGAGCGCTGGCGTGCCGCTGCCGGGGGAGACGATCCTGCTCACCTCCGCCGTCTATGCCGGCAGCACGGGCAATCTGAACATCGTGCTCGTGGTGAGCGCGGCCGCTGCCGCGGCCATCCTCGGCGACAATCTCGGCTACTGGGTCGGGCGGCGCTGGGGCATGCCGCTGCTTCTGCGCCATGGCCACCTCATCGCCCTCGACCATGGCCGTCTGAAGCTCGGGCAGTACCTGTTCCGGGAGCATGGCGGGAAGATCGTGTTCTTCGGCCGCTTCACCGCGATGCTGCGCGCCTATGCGGCGGTGCTCGCCGGGGTGAACAAGCTCGATGCCCGCCGCTTCATGCTGTTCAACGGCCTCGGCGGCGTGGCCTGGGCCTCCATCATGGGCTTCGGCGCCTATTTCTGCGGGCGCTCCATCGAGCACATCGTCGGCCCGGTCGGCCTCGCCCTGCTCGCCTTCGTGATCTTCGGCGGCCTCGCCCTCTGGCTGTTCATGCGCCGCCACGAGGAGCGCCTGCTCCTCAAGGCCGAGGCGGCCATCCCCGGCCCGCTGAGCTGAGTTCGGCTGAAAAGATCTCGATCGGAACCGGAAAAGGCCGCCTCTCGGGGCGGCCTTTTCGTTTGCGCCCCGGCGTTCAGGGCTTGGACGGGCTGTCGCCGGAGGCCGGGGGCTTGCCGGGCTCGGCGCTCGCCTGCTTCTCGGGATGCTTGACCTGGCTGTAGGCGATGTTGGCGAAGGAGCCGATCGTCGCCGACCAGCCGAGCGGGGCCGTGTCGCCCGCACCGCGATTGGCCGTGCAGAAGGCGCTCGTCAGGCCGTTGACCAGGGCGTCGTCGGCCGCGCCGGTTCCGGCGGATTTCAGCTTCGGCACGAGGGCGGACAGGGTCGGCACGAAGTCGTTCGGCTTCAGATCCTTGAGGGCGTCGGGCAGGCCGGCCTCGCCGAGCGCCGCCTTGAGCTTCTCGTTCTCCACCGTCGAGCAGGCGGCGTTGCCCGCCATCATGGTCTGCGTGCGCCCGCGCAGATCCGCGACGATGCCGGTCTCCGAGACCGGGGGCGCCTTGTTGCCCCAGGAATTGCGGATGTAGTCGGTCACGTCCTTGATCTGCTGATCGCTCATCTCCTGGCCGATCGCCGGCATCGGCGCGTAGCCGCTCTGCGCCGACAGGCCGCCGAGGACGACCCGCAGCACCGTCTCCGGTCCGGCCGACTGCACCGAGGTATTGCCGGCGAGCGCGGGGATCGCACCCTCGACGCCCTTGCCGTCCGGGCGGTGGCAGGAGGAGCAATAGGTCAGGTAGGTCTCCGCGCCCGGGGCGCCGGGGCCGTTGAAGGCCTGCAGGTCCTTCTCCTTGTAGGTCTGCTTGGCCGGCACCGTGCGCAGATAGGCGACCATCGCCTTCAGGTCGGCATCGCTCAGCTTCGACAGGGATTCCTCGATGGTCTGGCGCATCGGCCCGGCGGCGACGCCGGGGCGGTTGCCCGGCGCCGTGCCGGTCTTGAGATAGGCCACCACCTCCGCGTCGCTCCAGGCGCCGATGCCCTGGTGCCCGTCGGGCGTGATGTTGGGGGCGTACCAGCCGTCGATCACGCCGCCGCCGAGCCGGCCGGCGATGCTCGTGTTGCCGACGAGCTTGCGCTCGTTGTGGCACATGCCGCAATGGCCGAGGCCCTCCACGAGATAGCCGCCGCGGTTCACCTCGGCGCTGGCGTTCGGGTCCGGCGTGAAGCGCTCCGCGGAGAAGAAGGCGGTGCGCCAGGTGATCAGCGCCGTGCGCACGTTGAACGGGAACGGGATGTCGCTCGCCTCCCGCTTCTCCTTCACCGGGGGCAGCGACTTCAGGTAGGCGAAGATCGCCCGCGTGTCCTCGTCCGAGACCTTCGTGTACCAGCCGAAGGGGAAGGCGGGGTAGAGATACTCGCCCTCGTCGCCGATGCCGTGGCGGAAGGCCTTCTCGAAGGTCTCGTAGGTCCACTTGCCGAGGCCGGTCTCGTCGTCCGGCGTCAGGTTCGGCGTCTTGATCAGGCCGATCGGGGTGTTGAGCCCGTAATTGCCGGCAAAGGGTTGGCCGCCGGGCTTGGTGTGGCAGGCGGTGCAGTCGCCCACCGTCGCGAGGTACTTGCCGCGTTCGATCAGATCCTTGTCCGCGTCCTGCGCCGAGGCGGATTGCGCGACGGCAAGAAGACTCGCCAATCCCGATGCGAGGCCGAGGGCTTTTCTGCGGTCCATGGGCCTTCTCCGGGTTCGAAGCGGATCGAGAAGAACAGTAATTCTAAATCGAGCGCCCGGGCGGGAACGCGGTGTTTTCAACCGATGTTCCAGGTGAGCAGTATTGCGGCCTGCGGCGAACCGTCTCCCGCGCGAAGCGCAGGGCCAAGTCGGCGAGATGGGCCAGCAGCGAGAGGACGAGCCAGGGCGCGATGCCCGTCCAGGCCGATCCGAGCAGGGCGGCGCGCAGGGCGAGCATCAGCCCCACCCCGGCGAGCAGGCTCGGCAGCAGGGCGGGCAGGGAGGGCCCCCGGCCGAGGACCCGGCGCAGCCAGACGAGGCCGAGCGTCTCGGCGACCACGAGAACGAGGATCAGGTCGACGATGCGGCCGGAGGCGAACAGGCCCTCCATGGCTCAGGCTCCCCGGAGCGACGGGTTGAGCCGGACGATCCGGAGGTTCAGGCAGGCGGCGATGCCGACCCAGAGGAGATAGGGCAGGTTCATCGCTCCTGCCGCAGGCGCGGCGCGGCCGGTCACGAGCACCAGGACGGCGATGGAGAGCCAGAGGAAAGCGACCTCGGTCAGCGCCCAGTCCGGCCGGCGCAGGCGGAAGAACAGCACGCTCCAGGCGATGTTGAGCACACCGTTGATGGCATAGGCCCAGACCAGCACGACCCGGGCGGCGAAGCTGTCATCGGCGTTCCAGGCGATCACCGCGGCGCCGGCGGTCAGCGCGAGGATCACGGTCCAGATCGGCCCGAAGGCCCAGTCCGGCGGCTTCCAGTCGGGCACGCGCAGGCTCCGGTACCAGGCGTCGGTCACCGTCGCGAGGCCGCCCGCGACGGCCACGACGAGCGCGGCGAGGGCCGCCACCACCGGCGGGCCGAGGCCGCCCTGCGTGAGCCCCGTCACGTCGAGGCCCATCGGAACAGGTGAGCGAGGTCCTTGAAGAAGATACGCGCATGGGCGGCGGGCTTCGCGCGCACCAGTTCCTTGTTCATGTAGGCGTCCCAGGTGAGCTGCTGCACGTCGCGGTCGCGGCAGATCGCGACGAAGCGCTCCCGCAGGGCGTCGTTGCGGTACCAGACCCACTGCATCATCCCGAGGATCCAGAACACGCGCCCGTGCAGCTTCATGAAGCGGCGCCGGGCCCCGCCGAGGGCGCGGGCATCGCCCGTGCGCAGGAAGGCGCCGGCGGCCTCGGCCGAGAGCCGGCCGCCGAGCATGGCGTAGTAGATACCCTCGCCGGAGGCGGGCGCGACCACCCCCGCGGCGTCGCCGGCCAGCAGCACGTCGCGGCCGTTGTCCCAGCGCTTCAGCGGCTTCAGGGGGATCGGCGCGCCTTCCCGGCGCAGGGTCTGCGCCGCTTCGAGGCCGCTCGATCGGCGGAGGGAACGGATCGAGGAGCGCAGCGAGAACCCCTTGCGGGCGCTGCCCGTGCCGACGCTGATCGTGTCCCCGTGCGGAAAGATCCAGGCGTAGAAATCCGGCGAGAGCGCGCCCTGGTAATAGACGTCGCAGCGCGTGCCCTCGACATCGGCGCCCGTCTCCGGCCGGCGGACGATCTCGTGATAGGCGAAGACCTGCCGCATGGCGGCGTGGCCCGGAATCTCCGCGCGGCCGACGGGCGAGGTCGCGCCGTCCGCGCCGATGACGAGCCGGGTGCGGACCAGGCTCTCGCGCTCCGTCTCCCCCCGGCCGCAGCGGAAACGCACGAGGGTCTCGCCGCCCTCGCGGGAGACCTCCTCGAACACCGCCTCCCGCAGATCCGCCCCCGCCTGCCGCGCCCGCGCGCGCAGCCAGGGGTCGAATGTCTCCCGGTCGACCATGCCGACGAAGCCGTCGCCGATCGGCATGTCCACCCGCTTGTCCTTCGGCGAGACCATGCGGGCCGAGCGGATGCGGGCGACGAGGAGCGAGTCGGGGATGGCGAAGTCGCGGATCAGCCGCGGCGGGATCGCGCCGCCGCAGGGTTTGATCCGGCCCGGTTTGTCGAGGAGCAGGACGGAGAAGCCGGCTCCGGCGAGGTCGGTCGCCGCCGTCGCGCCCGCCGGCCCGCCGCCGACCACCACCACGTCGAAGCGTTCAAGGCGATCGGAAGAGGGCGGGTGGGCCATGGCGCTACCTCGCTTCGAGACCGGGATCGAGCTGGAAGGCGGCCGTGCGGGCGAGCGGATTGGCCCGCAGCCGCGGCGGCGCATGTTCGACGCGCAGGGCGATCAGGGTCGCGACCAGGAACAGGCCGCCCTCGGCCGCGAACACCGTCGCATAGGCCTGGACCGGCGCCTCGACGACGAGGCGCATCAGGTCGACGCAGAGCGTGCCGAGGAAGCCGCCCGCTCCGAAGGCGACGCCCTGCGCCGCCCCCCAGACGCCCATGCGGGTGCCGCGCTCCCGCTCGCCCCCGCGCCCGGCCAGCCCCATCATCGAGCCGATGGCCGCGACGGCATAGACGCCGTTGGCGAGGCCGAGGGCGAAGACGCAAGACCGCAGGGGGAAATCCGGCCCCACCGGACCGCCCGCGGCGATGGCGAAGAGGGCGAGCGCCGAGCCGGCGCAGCCGAGCGCCGTCCAGAGCTTCAAGGAGCCGAGCACCGGGCCGCCGATGAAGACGGTGATGCCCGCGACCAGCAGCATGCCGGCGAGCACCCCGCCATGCTGGAGGCCGGCGAGCTTGGTGGTCGCCCCCGGCGTCATCGCGAAGACGAGGCCGGCATAGGGTTCGAGGATCAGCTCCTGTGCCGAATAGGCGAGCATCGACACGAAGATGAAGAGCGTGAAGCGCCGGGCGGCGGGCTCGGCGAGCACCTGCCGCAGCACCGTGAAGAAGGGACGCTTCGGCTCGGCCTTCTCGGCGGCGACCGCCCGGTTCCGGGGCTCGATGCCCGTCACCGCGAGCGCGGCCAGCACGAAGGCCAGCGCCGAGACGGTTCCGGAGACCGCGACGAGGCGGGTCAGCGAGAACGGATCGAGGAAGTGACCGGCGAGCGGCGCCGTCACGGCAAAGCCCGCGATCATCATCACCCAGACGATGGTCGCCGCCGCCCCCCGCCGCTCGGCCGCGACGCCGCCCGCGAGCAGGGCGAGGAGCGAGGTGCCGGCCGCGCCGACGCCCATGCCGACGGTGAGGAAGGAGAGGGCGGCGAGCGCGAGCCCGGCGACCGTGTTGGTGGCGGCGAGCGCCGTCGCGACCGCCGCGCCGAAACCGCCGAGGCAGAGCGCGGCCATGCCGCCGAGGATCCAGGGCGTGCGCCGGCCGCCGATATCAGAGCCGTAGCCCCAGCGCGGGCGCAGCACCTGCACGGCGTAATGCAGGGCGATCAGCGCCCCCGGCACGATCGCCGGCAGGGCGAGTTCCACCACCATGACGCGGTTGATGGTGGAGGTCATCAGCACGACCACGGCGCCGAGCGCCGTCTGAACCAGGCCGAGCCGGACGATCTGCCACCAGGAGAAGGACGGCATTCTAGAGCGCTCCCTGCACGAGCGGCCGCAGGGCGAACGCCGCAGCCAGCATGCCGAGAACGTAGAGCGTCGTGCCGGTTCCGTTATACCAGGCGGCCCGCGCGCGGGGATCTTTCAGGAAGCGCGCCATCAGGGCGAGCTGGCCGCCGAGCAGCAGGGCGACGAGGCCCGCATGCCAGGGCCGCTCCCAGGCGGCGAGGCAGGCGATCACCGCGATCTGCGGCAGGGCCATGACGAGGCAGGCGAAGCGCGCCGCCCGGGCCGCGCCGAGCTGGACGGGCAGCGAGCGCAGGCCCATGGCCCGGTCGCCTTCGAGCGACTTGAAGTCGTTGAGCGTCATGATGCCGTGGGCGCCGATCGAGTAGAGCAGGGCGACGACAAGCACCCGCGGATCGGGCAGCGAGGCCGCCATCACCGCCGCGCCGGTGAACCAGGGCAGGCCCTCGTAGCAGATCGCCACCGCCGAATTGCCCCACCAGCCGTTGCGCTTCAGCCGGAAGGGGGGCGCCGAATAGATCCAGGCCAGCGCCAGGCCGAAGATCGCCGCCCCGAGGATCCAGGGTCCGAGGACGGCGGCGACGAGGAGCGAGAGCAGGGTCCAGCCGGCGGCGAGGTAGAGGCCCCAGCGCCCGGGAATGCGCCCGGAGGGGATCGGCCGCTGCGGCTCGTTGATGGCGTCGACCTCCCGGTCGAACCAGTCATTGGCCGCCTGGCTCGTGGCGCAGACGAGGGGGCCCGCCAGCAACACGCCCGCCAGGATCACCGGCCATTGCCCGCTCGCGGGATGGCCCGACGAGACCACGCCGCAGGCGAAGGCCCACATCGGCGCAAACCACGTGATCGGCTTCAGAAGCTCGACCACGGCGCTCGGAGCGGGCGTTTGCATGCCCCGAAGCTATTTTTGACGCCCCGGAGTGTCAAGTTTTATTTACAGACTTCGGTGTCAAACCGACGGTCAGGCCTCGATCTCGCTGCCGTCGAGATCGCCGATGCCATAGCGGCGCATCTTGGCGTAGAGGCCCTGGCGGCTCAGCCCCAGCATCTCGGCCGCGGAGGCGCGGTTGTCGCGGGTGATGCGGAGGGCCGCCTCGATGCACAACTTCTCGATGAGGTCCGTGGTCTCGCGGACCAGGGTCTTCATCGAGACGCGGCCGACGAGCTCGGTCATCTGCTCGACGGAATGCGGCACCTCGCGGGCACCGGCATGGACGGCGGGCACGGTCCGGCGCGGGATCGGCCGGATCGCGAAGCCGAGGCAGGCCCGCTCGCCCCCCGGCACGGAGACCGCGGCGATCTCCACATCCTCCACCGAGCCGAAGGTGCCGCGGGTCACCGTGGAGAAGCGGCGCACGGAGCCGTGCTCGCGCAGGGTCTCGAACAGGGCCTGGCTCTCCATGCCCTCGCGGCCGAGCCAGCGCTCCAGGGGCTGCCCGCGCACCTGCTCCTCGGTGGCGAGCTGCACGAGTTCGACGAAAGCGGGGTTGGCCGAGAGGATCCGCCGCGCCGGATCGGTGACGACGAAGCCCTCGGGCATGCGGCGGATCACCTCGAAGGCCTGGCCCCCGATGTTCTCCGTCTCCGCCGCCCCCTGCGGCGCGGAGAGCCGCACGAGCACGCTCGTCGCCTTCTCCCCGCGGAACAGGGAGGCGGAGATACGGGTCTCGCCCCGGCCCTGGCCGAGGCGGGCCAGGAGATCGCTATCCTGCCCCGTCACCCGCAGGCCGGTGAACAGGGCCTGCACCTCGCGGGTGCTGCCGGCCTCGAACAGCTCGACCACGTCCTGCCCGACCACGCGCTTGGCCGCCTTGCCGAGGAGGCGCAGGGCGGCGGGGTTGGCCTCGGTCACGCGTCGCGTGCCCGCATCGACCACCAGAACCGGCTCGCCGGAGAGCTGGAAGAGCAGCTTGTAGCGGGTCTCGGCCGCGCGCAGCCGGTCGTAGTCGCGCTCCAGCGCCTGCTGCGCGTCGGCCAAGCGCCGCTGCAGGGCGGCGACCCCGCGCAGCTCCCGGCCGATCACCACGATGGGGCCGTCCTTCTTCGGCCGCATCGTCGCGTAGCGTACGGGCAGGTCGATGCCGGTGGGGGAGGGATGGTTGACCTGGCGCCACCGGGTCACCGCACCGGACCCGGCATCCCGCAGCAGGGCGTCGATCTTCGGCCGGCTCTCCACCGTCACCGTGTCGACGAAGCGCTGGCCAAGCCAGGATTCGATTCGCTCGTCGCCGAGCTCGGAGGAGCCGATCACCGTCTCCCGAATCACGCCCTCCGCATCGACGACGAGGGACAGGTCCGTCGTGGCCGCGATCAGGAGGCCGGCCGCCTCTCCATCGAGGACGCCGGAAGCGAGCTGCAATGCCACGGAGGGCTGATGCGGGGCGGATCGGGCCAAGGGGGTCACGTTCACCACGTCGTGAAGTGTCGAACGGGACCTTTCAGCAGGCCCGCGTCCGCATTTCAAGCAAGCTCTCTGCAACTTTTGGGGCAAGTCGACCGTCGGCGGCCGTCGCATCGGCGCCGACGCGTGCGACCTGCTCCGGTTGACGGAGGAACAATGAGCCGCCGACAAGGATCCGAACGCCGGGATTGCGCGAAACCTTGCGCAGCACGGCGATCGTCTCCGCCATGGCCGGGAGGAAGACCTCGCAGGACAGGGTGAGCCCGATCACGTCGAACCACTCGTCCCGCGCGATCTCGACCGCCTGGGGCGACTCCGCCCGGCTCACGGTCCAGCCCGCATCCCGGAAGAAGCTGGCGACCAGGGCAAGGCCGAAGAGATGCGTTTCCTGGGGACAGCCGGCGAGGAGCACCCGCCGGCCATGCTCGGGCAGGCCGTCGCGCTCCATCAGGCCGCAGAGATCGCGGGCGACGGTCTGGAGCCGGTTGAGCCCCAGAGTCACCTGCACGAAATCGCACTCGTCCTCCTCCCACAGCGTCCCGAGATGCCGGGCGGCCGGAGTGAGGAGGTCGAGGAGAAGGCCCTCGACCGAGACGCCCTCGTCGAGCAGCCCGAGCACATGGGGCGCCACGTCCTGGCCCGAGGGCGCGAGGAGCAGGGTGCAGAACCGGGCGATCTGATCCGGGCTCGGCCGCTGCCGGCCGCGCAGCCGCTCGATCGGGGCGGGCTCGCGATGGGCGAGCATCAGCCGCGGCAGGATCTCCGATTCGACGAGACGGGCGAGGTCGTCGGGGAAGGGCCCCGGCACCTCCGCGAAAGCGCGGAGCGGATCGAGCGCCAGCAGGATCTCGGGCGTGCAAGGCAGGGCGCAAGGGGATTCGGGCCGGCCGAACTCCTGAAGCGCCGCAGCGAGCTCCATTCGTTCGCCGGAATGCCTCCAGTCTCCCATTGGCGCCTCCCAGGGTTGTTTTTGGACGACCCGTACGCGCAGCCCCGTTTCTTATAGTTTGTTATATCCGGTTGGGCCCACGATACGCTCATCTGACGGCTTGGCAATCGTCGAAATTGTATAATACCCGACACCACTGTCACACTGGTTTTACGTCAAGCGCCATTGACACTCGATGAGGCGCGGTTAGGCTCTTTCGGGAGCAAGGTTCCGCGACAGACGGAGCCGGAAGCGACCGAGGCGAGCGCATGGGCGTCCACACGACCCTGCCGGCAAGACCGCTCTACACGAGCGAGGAACGCCGCCGCCGCGACGCGTCCCGCTGGACCCTGGTCCAGGGGATCCTGGCGCCGCTGCAGTTCCTCGTCTTCCTGATCAGCCTCGCCCTGGTCCTGCGCACGCTGTTCACCGGGGAGGGCCTGGCGGCGGCCAATGCCTCCGTCGTCGCCAAGACCCTCGTGCTCTACGCGATCATGGTGACGGGCTCGATCTGGGAGAAGGACGTGTTCGGGCGCTACCTGTTCGCCCCGGCCTTCTTCTGGGAGGACGCGGTGAGCATGCTGGTGCTGGCCCTACACAGCGCCTATCTCGCCGCGCTGCTGACCGGCGCCCTGCCGGGGACACAGCTGCTGCTCCTCGCGCTCTCGGCCTACGCGGCCTATGTCGTCAACGCCGCGCAGTTCCTGCTGAAGCTGCGCGCCGCCCGGCTGGAAGCGCCCGCTCTCGTGGGGGAGGGCGCGCGATGAACGCCCACGCACCCATCCCGAACGGTGGCTGCGACGTCGCGATCCGCCAGGAGCGCGGACAGCGCGCGGTGTTTTGCGGGCTGACCGGCATCGTCTGGCTCCACCGCAAGATCCAGGACGCCTTCTTCCTCGTCGTCGGCTCGCGCACCTGCGCGCATCTGATCCAGTCGGCCGCCGGCGTGATGATCTTCGCAGAGCCGCGCTTCGCCACCGCCATCATCGACGAGCGGGACCTCGCCGGCCTCGCCGACATGAACGAGGAGCTCGACCGGGTCGTCACCCGCCTGATCGAGCGGCGCCCCGATATCCGCCTGCTGTTCCTCGTCGGCTCCTGCCCCTCCGAGGTGATCAAACTCGACCTGTCGCGGGCGGCGCTCCGCCTGTCGCAGCGCCTCGCCCCGGCGGTGCGCGTGCTGAACTATTCGGGCTCGGGCATCGAGACGACCTTCACGCAAGGAGAGGATGCCTGCCTCGCCGCCCTCGTGCCGGAGATGGGGGAGAGCGACGCCGCCGATCTCCTGATCGTCGGCGCGCTGGCCGACGTGGTCGAGGATCAGTTCAGCCGGATCTTCGCCGAACTCGGCCTCGCCGCCCGGTTCCTGCCGGCGCGCCGGGCCGGGGCGATGCCGCCGGTCGGGCGCGGCACCCGCTTCCTCCTGGCCCAGCCCTTCCTCACCGAGACCGCCCGGGCCCTGGAGGAGCGCGGCGCCCGCCGCATCCCGGCACCGTTCCCCCTCGGCGCGGAGGGCACCACCGGCTGGCTGCAAGCGGCGGCCGAGGCCTTCGGCGTCGATCCGGCCCGCTTCGAGGCGGCCACGGCGCCGGGCCGGGCGCGGGCTCGCAAGGCGCTCGCGGCTCATCGGGAGCGGCTCGAAGGCCGCCGCGTCTTCTTCTTCCCCGATTCCCAGCTGGAAATCCCGCTCGCCCGCTTCCTCGCCCGGGAGCTGGGGGCCGAGCCGATCGAGATCGGTACGCCCTATCTGCATCGCGGCCACCTCGCCGCCGAGCTCGCGCTGCTGCCCCGGGGCGCCACGGTGGTGGAGGGCCAGAGCCTCGACGACCAGCTCGACCGCTGCCGGCAGGCGCGGCCGGATCTGACCGTCTGCGGCCTTGGCCTCGCCAATCCGCTGGAGGCAGAGGGGCTGGCGACCAAGTGGTCGATCGAGCTGCTGTTCACGCCGATCCAGGGCTACGAGCAGGCGGGCGACCTCGCCGCCCTGTTCGCCCGGCCCCTGGACCGGCGCGCCAGGCTGGAGGTGTAGCGATGCAGCTCACCGTCTGGACCTATGAGGGGCCGCCCCATATCGGCGCGATGCGGATCGCCACCGCGATGCGGGGCCTGCATTACGTGCTGCACGCCCCCCAGGGCGACACCTATGCCGACCTGCTCTTCACGATGATCGAGCGGCGGGAGGCCCGCCCGCCCGTCACCTACACCACCTTCCAGGCCCAGGATCTCGGCCGCGACACCGCCGCCCTGTTCAAGGACGCGGTCGCGGAGGCCTACGCCCGCTTCGCGCCCCAGGCGATGATCGTGGGCGCCTCCTGCACGGCGGAGCTGATCCAGGACGATCCCGGCGGCCTCGCCAAGGCCCTCGCCCTGCCGATCCCGGTGATCCCGCTGGAACTGCCCGCCTACCAGAAGAAGGAGAACTGGGGCGCCTCGGAGACCTTCTACCGCCTGGTGCGCGCGCTGGCCGGTCCGGCTGTGGAACGCGCCCCGCGGGAGGGGCGGCGCGCCTCCTGCAACCTCCTCGGCCCCACGGCTCTGGGCTTCCGCCACCGCGACGACCTGATCGAGATCCGCAAGATCCTCGACGCCCTCGGCATCGACGTGAACGTGGTCGCCCCCCTCAGCGCCACACCCGCCGATCTCGGGCGCCTCGGCGCGGCCGATTTCAACGTCGTGCTCTATCCCGAGATCGCGCGCAGCGCCGCGCAATACCTCGAAAAGACCTTCCGCCAGCCCTTCACCGAGATCGTGCCGATCGGGGTCGGCGCCACCATCCGCTTCGTCGAGGCGGTGGCGGCGCTCGCCGGGGTGGATCCCGCGCCGGTGCTCGCCGGCGCGCCCTCGCGGCTGCCCTGGTACGCGCGCTCGGTCGATTCCAACTATCTCACCGGCAAGCGCGTCTTCGTGTTCGGGGATGCGAGCCACGCGCTCGCCCTCGCCCGGGTCGCGACGAAGGAGCTCGGCTTCGCCCTGGTCGGGCTCGGCACCTATACCCGGGAATTCGCCCGCGAGGTCCGGGCCGAGGCCGCCGCCCACGGCCTCGAGGCCACGATCACCGACGACTATCTCGACGTCGAAGCGGCGATCCAGGCGGCCCAGCCCGAGCTGGTGCTCGGCACGCAGATGGAGCGCCACATCGCCAAGCGCATGGGGCTGCCCTGCGCGGTGATCTCGGCGCCGGTCCATGTGCAGGATTTCCCGGCCCGCCACGCCCCGCAGATGGGCTTCGAGGGCGCCAACGTCCTGTTCGACACCCTGGTCCATCCCCTGATGATGGGGCTGGAGGAACACCTCCTCGGCATGTTCCGGGAGGACCACGAATTCCACGATGGCGTCGGGCCGTCGCATCTCGGCGCGGCGCCGAGAGCGGCCGGAGACGCCGTGGGACAGGCGCCGGCCGGCTCCTCGCACAAGCCGGCGCCTGCACCGGACACGGCCGCCTCCCAGGCCGCGCCCATCGTCCTCGATGAGACCGCGCCCTGGGCGCCCGAGGCCGAGAAGGAACTCAAGAAAATCCCGTTCTTCGTGCGCGGAAAAGCCCGCGCCAACACCGAGCGCTTCGCCCGCGAGCGCAACCTCGCGCGCATCACCCTCGAGACCCTTTACGATGCCAAGGCGCATTACGGCCGATAGGCCAGAGATCCGCGTCGTCATCGTCACGCTCGACAATCATCTGGCGAGCGCGGTGGAGCGGGCGCGCCTGCGCCTCGGCGCCGAGATGCCCGGGCTCGCCCTGAGCTTCCACGCCGCCGCGGAGTGGGAGACCGATCCGGACACGCTCCGGGCCTGCGAAGCGGATCTCGCGCGGGCCGACATCGTGCTCTGCGCCATGCTGTTCCTCGACGAGCATGTGCGGGCGATCCTGCCCGCGCTCCAGGCCCGGCGGGAGGCCTGCGACGCGATGGTCGGCTGCCTGGCGGCGGGCGAGATCGTGAAGACGACGAAGCTCAACCGCTTCGACATGAGCGGCGCCAAGCGCAGCGCCCTCGACTTCCTGAAGAAGCTGCGCGGCAAGCCCGGCGCGGAGGGCAACGCCGCCCGCCAGATGGCCCTGGTGCGCAAGCTCCCGAAGATCCTGCGCTTCATCCCCGGCTCGGCCCAGGACGTGCGGGCCTATTTCCTCACCCTGCAATACTGGCTCGCCGGCTCCGACGAGAACGTGGCCGCGCTGGTCCGCTTCCTGGTGCAGCGCTACGCCGCCGGCCCGCGCAGCCCCTGGCGCGACCTCGCCTCGGCCGCCGCCCCGCTCGACTATCCGGAGACCGGGCTCTACCACCCGCGCCTTCCCGGCCGCATCGGCCAGGATCCGTCGCGGCTGCCGCGGGTGGCGGGGGAGCGCGGCCGGGTCGGCCTCCTGCTGATGCGCTCCTACGTGCTCGCGGGGAACACCGCCCATTACGACGGGGTGATCGCGGCTTTGGAGGCCCGCGGCCTCTCCGTGGTGCCGGCCTTCGCCAGCGGCCTCGACAACCGCCCGGCGGTGGAGGCCTTCTTCCTGCGCGAGGGCCGCACCGCCATCGACGCCCTCGTGTCGCTCACCGGCTTCTCCCTGGTCGGCGGTCCCGCCTACAACGACGCCGCCGCCGCGGAGGCCCTGCTGGCCCGGCTCGACGTGCCCTATCTCGCGGCCCAGGCGCTCGAATTCCAGACCATCGAGCAATGGGAGGCGGGCGAGCGCGGCCTCTCCCCGGTCGAGGCGACCATGATGGTCGCGATCCCCGAGCTCGACGGCGCCACTGCGCCGATGGTGTTCGGCGGCCGCTCCTCGGCCTCCGGGCCGGACAATGCCCGCGACATGCGCGTGCATCCCGAGCGGGCCGACCGCCTCGCGGCCCGCGTGGCGCGGCTGGTGGCCCTGCGGCGCAAGGCCAAGCGGGACCGGCACCTCGCCATCGTCCTGTTCAACTTCCCGCCCAATGCCGGCGCGACCGGCTCGGCCGCCTTCCTCTCGGTCTATGCCTCGCTCCTCAACACCCTGAAGGGCCTCGCCGTCGAGGGCTACACGGTCGCGCTGCCGGAGAGCGTCGACGCCCTGCGCGCCGGCATCCTCGAAGGCAATGCCGCCCGCTACGGCACCCCGGCCAATGTCCATGCCCGCGTCGCCGCCGAGGCGCATGTCCGCCGGGAGACGCATCTCGCCGAGATCGAGGCGCAATGGGGGCCGGCGCCCGGCCGCCACCAGAGCAACGGGGCCGAGATCCTGGTGCTCGGCGCGCAGTTCGGGAACGTCTTCGTCGGGGTGCAGCCGGCCTTCGGCTACGAAGGCGACCCGATGCGGCTGCTGTTCGAGCGCGGCTTCGCCCCGACCCACGCCTTCTGCGCCTTCTACCGTTGGCTGAGGGACGATTTCGGCGCCGATGCGGTGCTGCATTTCGGCACCCACGGCGCCCTCGAATTCATGCCCGGCAAGCAGACCGGCCTGTCGGACGGCTGCTGGCCGGAGCGGCTGATCGGCGACCTGCCGAACCTCTATCTCTACGCCGCCAACAACCCCTCCGAGGGCACGCTCGCCAAGCGCCGCTCCGCCGCGACGCTGGTCAGCTACCTCACCCCGAGTCTCGCCGCCGCCGGCCTCTATCGCGGCCTCGTCGACCTCAAGGCCTCGATCGAGCGCTGGCGCGCCCTCGAACCCGAGGCGGAGGCCGAGCGGGCGGCGCTCGCCGCGATGATCCAGAGCCAGGGCGCCGCTGTCGACCTGGTGCCGGCCGAGCCCGCCTGGGAAGGCGATCTGGCGGCCCGGGTCGCGGCGCTCGCCACCGCCCTGACCGAGCTCGAGGAGACCCTGATCCCCCACGGCCTGCACGTGGTCGGGGAGGGCACGCCGACCGAGGAGCGGATCGACCTCCTGCTCGCCCTGGCCGAGGCCTCGCACGGGCTCAAGCCCGCGCGCGCCGGCATCGCCCGGCTGGTCGCCGGCGCCGCCCTCGACGTGGCCCTCGACGCCGCCGGCCTGCCGCGGGACGAGACCCATCGCGCCGCCTTCGCGCAGCTCGCCGAGACCGACCGCCTGCTGGCGCAGGACCACGAGGTGCCGGCCCTGCTGCGGGCTTTGGACGGGCGCTTCGTGCCCCCCGTGGCCGGCGGCGACCTCCTGCGCAACCCGGCCGTGCTGCCCACCGGGCGCAACCTGCACGGCTTCGATCCCTACCGCCTGCCCTCGGCCTTCGCCGTGGCGGACGGTGCGCGGCAGGTCGCCCGCCTGCTGGAGCGCCACCGCGCCGACAAAGGCAGCCTGCCGGAGAGCGTGGGCCTCGTCCTCTGGGGCACGGACAACCTGAAGAGCGAGGGCGGCCCCATCGCCCAGGCCCTGGCCCTGATCGGCGCCCGGCCCCGCTTCGACGGCTATGGCCGGCTCGCCGGGGCGGAGCTGATCCCCCTCGACGCCCTCGGGCGCCCGCGGATCGACGCCGTCGTCACCCTCTCGGGCATCTTCCGCGATCTGCTGCCGCTGCAGACCAAGCTGCTCGCCGAAGCGAGCTACCTCGCCGCGACCGCCGACGAGCCCGTCGCCGAGAACTTCGTGCGCAAGCACGCCCTCGCCATCCAGGCGGCGCAGGGCTGCGACATGGAGACGGCAGCGCTCCGCGTCTTCTCCAACGCGGAGGGGGCCTACGGCGCCAACGTCAACCACTTGGTCGAATCCGGCCGCTGGGACGACGAGGACGAGCTCTGCGAGACCTTCGCCAAGCGCAAGAGCTTCGCCTATGGCCGCTCCGGCCGCCCGGCGCCGCAGAAGGCGCTGATGAAGGCCGTGCTCGCCCAGGTCGACCTCGCCTACCAGAACCTCGATTCCGTCGAGGTCGGGGTGACCTCCGTCGACCACTACTTCGACGGGCTCGGCGGCATGGGCCGGGCGGTGGCCCGCGCCCGGGGCACCAGCGTGCCGATCTATGTCAGCGACCAGACACGGGGAGAAGGCAAGGTCCGCTCCCTCTCGGAGCAGGTGGCGCTGGAGACGCGCACCCGCATGCTCAACCCGAAATGGTACGAGAGCCTGCTCGGTCACGGCTACGAGGGCGTGCGCCAGATCGAGGCGCATCTCACCAACACGGTGGGCTGGTCGGCCACGACCAATGCCGTGCAGCCCTGGGTCTACGAGCGCATCACCGAGACCTTCGTGCTCGATCCCGCGATGCGCGACCGCATGGCGAGCCTCAACCCCACCGCCTCCGCCCGGGTGGCGAGCCGCCTGATCGAGGCGCATCGGCGCGGCTTCTGGAGCCCCGACGCGGCGACGCGCGACGCCCTCGACCGCGCCGAAGAGGAACTGGAGGACCGCCTCGAGGGCGTGATCCCCGCCGTCACCGCAGGAGTCGCGGCATGAACATCGCCATCCGGAACCCCGTGGTCGCGCGCAAGGAGGAGGGCAGCCTGCAGGTCGCCCTCGACCCGAACGACCGCATCGAGACGGCCAAGGTCTTCGCGGTCTACGGCAAGGGGGGGATCGGCAAGTCGACCACCTCCTCGAACCTCTCCGTCGCCTTCTCGAAGCTCGGCAAGCGCGTCCTCCAGATCGGCTGCGACCCGAAGCACGATTCGACCTTCACCCTGACCAAGCGCCTCGCGCCCACAGTGATCGACGCTCTCGAATCCGTGAACTTCCACTCGGAAGAGCTGCGGCCCGAGGATTTCGTGGTCGAGGGCTTCAACGGCGTGAAATGCGTCGAGGCCGGCGGCCCCCCTGCCGGCACCGGCTGCGGCGGCTACGTCGTCGGCCAGACCGTGAAGCTCCTCAAGGAGCATCACCTGCTCGAAGACACCGACGTGGTGGTGTTCGACGTCCTGGGCGACGTGGTCTGCGGCGGCTTCGCCTCGCCGCTGCAGCATGCCGACCGGGCGCTGATCGTCACCGCCAACGATTTCGACTCGATCTTCGCCATGAACCGGATCGTCGCCGCGATCCATTCCAAGGCGAAGAACTACGGCGTGCGGCTGGGCGGCGTCATCGCCAACCGCTCGGCCAAGACCGACGAGATCGACCGCTTCAACGCGGCGGTGGGCCTGCGCCGGCTCGCCCATTTCCCCGATCTCGACGTGGTGCGCCGCTCGCGCCTCAAGAAATCGACGCTGTTCGAGATGGACCCGTCGCCGGAGCTGACCGCCGTGACCGACGAGTACATGCGGCTCGCCGAGACGCTCTGGGCCGGCGCCGATCCCTGCGAGGCCGCGCCGATGAAGGACCGCGACCTGTTCGAATTCCTCGGGTTCGACTGATGAGCACCAGCTACGCCACCCGCCGCTCCCAGCTGGAGACCTATTTCGACCGCACCGCGGTCGAGGCCTGGTCGCGGCTGACCTCGGACGCCCCGGTCTCGAAGATCCGCGCCACGGTGCGGGCCGGCCGCGACCGCATGCGGGCGACGCTGCTCGACTGGCTGCCCACGGATCTCTCCGGGCAGCGCCTGCTCGACGCCGGCTGCGGCACCGGGGCGCTCGCCGTCGAGGCCGCCCGGCGGGGGGCCGAGGTGGTGGCGGTCGACGTCTCGCCGACCCTGGTCGGGCTCGCCCGCGAGCGCCTGCCGGCGATCCCGGGCGCCGGCCGGATCACGTTCCGCGTCGGCGACATGCTCGACCCGGACCTGGGGCGCTTCGACCATGTCGTGGCGATGGATTCGCTGATCCATTACAGCGCCGCCGACATCGTCGGGGCGCTGGCCGTGCTGGCGCCGCGCACCGGCGGCCGCCTGCTGATCACGGTGGCGCCGCGCACGGCCCTGCTCACCCTGATGCATGCGGCCGGCACGCTGTTTCCGAAATCCGACCGGGCGCCCGCCATCGTGCCCGTGACCGAGGGCGCCCTGCGCCGGCGGATCGCCCGCGAGCCGGCCCTGGCCGGTTTCGCCCTGGCGCGGACGCGGCGGGTGAACAGCGGGTTCTATCTTTCCAATGCCATCGCGCTGACCCGCGACGACCCTTCACTCCCGGCGGGGAGAGGGGATCTCGGGGGCGGCGCATGAAGTCCGGCCTCGCCATCACCCGCGCCCTGCTGCGCCTCGGCCCGGCCATCCTTCCCTTCGCCGATGCGGCGACGAAGGAATTGCCGCTCGGGCGGCTGATGCGGCTGTCGCTGTTCCAGGTCACCGTCGGCATGGCCGCGGTGCTGCTGATCGGCACGCTCAACCGGGTGATGATCGTCGAGCTCGCCGTGCCCGCCTGGATCGTGGCGCTGATGCTCTCCCTGCCGCTACTGGTCGCGCCGTTCCGGGCCCTGGTCGGCTTCCGCTCGGACACGCACCGCTCCGTGCTCGGCTGGCGGCGAGTCCCCTACATCTGGTTCGGCACGCTGCTGCAATTCGGCGGCCTCGCCATCATGCCCTTCGCCCTGCTGCTGCTCTCCGGCGACACCACCGGGCCGCTCTGGGTCGGGGATGCGGCGGCTGCGCTCGCCTTCCTCCTCGTCGGCGCCGGGCTGCACACCACGCAGACGGTGGGCCTGGCGCTGGCCACCGATCTCGCCCCGGCCCAGTCCCGCCCGAAGGTGGTCGCCCTGCTCTGCGCCATGCTGCTCGCCGGCATGATGGGCAGCGCCGTGATCTTCGGCCTGCTGCTGGCGAATTTCTCGCAGGTCCGCCTGATCCAGGTGATCCAGGGCGCCGCGCTGGCCACCATGGTCCTGAACGGCATCGCTTTGTGGAAGCAGGAGCCGCGCGGAGCCGCCCGGACCGACCGGGCCGCCCCGCGCCCGGCCTTCGCGCCATCCTGGCGCGCCTATGCCCGGGACGGCCGGGCGCGCCGGCACCTCGCCGCGATCGCGCTCGGCACCGCCGGCTTCTCGATGCAGGACATCCTGCTCGAACCCTATGGCGGCCACATCCTCGGGCTCACCGTCTCGCAGACCACGGCGCTGACCGCCATGCTCGCCGCCGGCGGCGGCCTCGGCCTCGTCACGGCGGCCCGCTGGCTCGGCCGCGGGGGCGACCCCTACCGCGTCGCCGCGGCCGGGGCCGGCATCGGCATCGTCGCTTTCTCGGCGGTCGTCTTCGCCGCCCCGCTCGCCTCGACCCGGCTCTTCGCGGTGGGCGTGACGCTGATCGGCGTCGGCGGCGGCCTCTTCGCCCACGGCACGCTCACCGCCTCCATGGAGAAGGCCGGCCCGGAGGATACGGGCCTCGCCCTCGGCGCCTGGGGCGCGGCCCAGGCCAGCGCCGCGGGCCTCGCCATCGGGTCGAGCGGGCTCCTGCGCGACCTCGGCTCGGCGCTCGCCACCTCCGGGGCGCTGGGCAAGGGCATGAACCTGCCCTCCACCGGCTATCTCATCGTCTACCACCTCGAGATCGCATTGCTCTTCGCGACCCTCGTCGCCCTCGGCCCGCTCGTGCGCCGCCGGGGCGCGCGGGCGCCCCGTCCAGACACCCTCGTCAACCAGCCCACCTGATCGGGAGGCGCGCCATGCCCAGAGGCGAGATCACCGGTTACATCGACGTCGCGCAGGTCGTGCTCTACGCGTTCTGGATCTTCTTCGCGGGCCTCGTCTTCTGGCTCCGCCGGGAGGACCGCCGGGAGGGCTATCCCCTCGAGAACGAGGCCGCCGGCCGACTGAAGAGCCCGAACCCGATCCTGATCCCGACGCCCAAGGCGTTCCGGCTGTCGAGCGGGCACACCACCTACGCGCCCAACACCAATCTCGACTACGCCACCGGCGTGCCGAGCGCGAAGGTCGAGCCCTGGCCCGGGGCGCCCTACGAGCGCACGGAGCGCTCGTTCCAGGCCCCGGTCGGCCCGGGCTCCTGGGCGCCGCGCCACGACGAGCACGACCAGACCTGGGACGGGCAGAACCGCATCGTGCCCCTGCGGGTCGCCACGCATTTCGTGGTGCACGAGGCCGGGCCGAACCCGATCGGCTCGGTGGTGTTCGGCGCCGACCGCCAGCCCGCCGGCACCGTCGTCGATCTCTGGGTCGACCGGGGCGAATCCTTCGTGCGCTACTACGAGGTCGAGCTCGGCGCCGGCGGGCGCCGGGTGCTGATGCCGGTCAATTTCTGCCGGACCGGCCCGCTGGACGACACGGTGAAGACCGAGGCGCTGCTCGCGCGCCAATTCGCGGACATCCCCGGCACCAGAGACCCGGATTCCGTGACCCTCCTCGAGGAGGAGAAGATCATGGCCTATTTCGGCGCCGGCACGCTCTACGCCACGCCCGCCCGCGCGGAGCCGATCCTGTGACCGAATCCGATTTCCTCCCCGAGGGCACCCTGCGCGGGCTGCCCGGTCCGCTGCCGGAGGGCGAGCGGCGCGTCTGGCAGGGCGCGCCCGGCACCCGCGGCGTGTTTCTGCGGGTGTTCCACGCCCGCCTCGTCGCCCTGTGGTTCGGGGCCGCGGCCCTCGCCTTCGCGCTCGCCGCGCCGAGTCGGCTCGAAGCCCTCGCCGCGGCGGCGCCGGTGCTGCTCGCCGGCCTCCTGGCCCTGGCGCTGCTCGGCCTGTTCGCCTGGCTCGTCCACCGCACGACGGTCTACACCCTCACGAACCGCCGCGTGGTGCTGCATGTCGGCATCGCCCTGCCGATCACCCTCAACCTGCCCTTCGCGCAGATCGAGGCGGCGGGCCTGCACGCCTTCCGCGACGGCAGCGGCGACCTGCCCCTGCGCCTGAAGGACGGCCAGCGCATCGCCTACCTGCATCTCTGGCCCCATGCCCGGCCCTGGCGCGTGGCCCGGCCCGAGCCGATGCTGCGCTCGGTGCCCGAGGCGGCGCGGGTGGCCCGCCTCCTGGCCGAGGCGCTGGCGGCCCATCACGGGGCTTCGGAGAGCGTCGTCCCCGTCATCGTCGCACGGCCCTCCGAGCCGGCCCTGCCCGGCCGGCTGGTCCCGGCGGAATAGGGGAGGGCGGCCATGCCCGATCGCACGCACACGGGACCGATTCCGAAGCTCGCGGCTTTGGGGATCCTCGGGCTCCTCGGCTTCACCATGGTCGCCGCCGGATTCGGCCGGCGCGAGGATATCGGCCGCACGGTGCTGCCCGAGGCGACCCCGCTCGCCCGCCTGGATTTCCGGGCCGAGGACGCGGCGGACGGTTCCATCGCGCTCAAGGACGCGGCCACCGCCCGGCTCCTGGCCACGATCCGCCCCGGCGAGGACGGCTTCGTGCGCGGCACCCTGCGCAGCCTCGCCCAGGCGCGCCAGCGCGAGGGGCTCGGCCGCGCCACCCCCTTCCGCCTCACCCGCTACGACGACGGCCGCCTGTCGCTGGCCGACGCCGCCACCGGGCGCAGCATCGCCCTCGAAGCCTTCGGGCCGGACAATGCCCGCGCCTTCGCCCGCCTGCTCCCCGATTCCACGGAGACCCGCTGATGGACTTCCTGCGAAAGCGCGTGGTCGAGGTGCCCTGCACCATCGAGATCGAGCAGACCCCCGAGAGCCTGCACGCCCACGTCACCCTGGATGCCGGCTTCGAGATCGAGCCCGGCGACGCCGTGCAGGTCCACGAGGCCCCGGCGATCATCCCCTATGGCGAGCGCGTGATCCTGCACGGCCGCGCCACCGTGACCCGCGCCGGGGCGCTGGGGCGCGCCTGGACCAAGCTGATCGCCCACCTGGAGCTGACCGAGCTCTACGAGGTGAGCTTTTCCGAGAGGAGGACGCTGTGAACGCGCATGTCCATCCGATTCCGAAATCGCCCGTCAACGCCTCGACCAAGGCTGCACAGGAAACGACCTTCCTCTCGCCGCGCTTCTACACCACCGATTTCGACGAGCTCGACCGCACCGATGTCGAGCCCGTGCGCCGGGAATGGGACATCCTGATCGAGGAACTGCGCTCCGACCCGAACAAGCGCCACTTCGTCCGCAACGAGGAATTCGACTGCGACCTCTCGAATCTCGAGCCGGAGCTGCGCAAGGAATTCCTCGACTTCCTCGTCTCCTCGATCACCGCCGAGTTCTCGGGCTGCGTGCTCTACGCGGAGATGCGCAAGCGCGCCAAGAACAAGGACATCAAGGAGCTGTTCGGCTTCATGAGCCGGGACGAGGCCCGGCATGCCGGGTTCATCAACGACACGCTGAAGGATTTCGGCATCGGCGTCGATCTCGGCTTCCTGACCAAGACCAAGAAATACACCTTCTTCCGGCCGAAATTCATCTTCTACGCGACCTATCTCTCCGAGAAGATCGGCTATGCCCGCTACATCACCATCTTCCGCGAGCTGGAGCGCCATCCCGAGCGGCGCATCCACCCGATCTTCAAATGGTTCGAGAAGTGGTGCAACGACGAGTTCCGCCACGGCGAGGCCTTCGCCCTGCTGATGCGGGCCAATCCCAAGCTCACCGCGGGCGTGAACCGCTACTGGATCCGGTTCTTCCTGCTCGCGGTCTTCGCGACGATGTATGTGCGCGACCATTGCCGCCCGGCCTTCCACAAGGCGCTGGGCGTCGACCCGACCGATTACGACTTCAAGGTCTTCCGCATCACCTCGGAGATCTCGAAGCAGACCTTCCCGATCACCCTCGACATCGAGAGCCCGAAATTCCGCCGGGGCCTCGACACGCTGCTCGACTGCTCCCGCAGGATCGAGGCGGCGCGGGCGGCGGGCGGTCTGACCGGCACGCTGAAGCTCGCCCTGCAGGGTACGCGCGCGGCTTTCACCTTCGCCCGGCTCTACGCCCTGCCGGTGAAGGAGAACGCCATGCCCGCCGATATCCGCCTGCAACCGGTCTGGTAGCATGGGCGCCTACGCCACCCCGGCGCTCTACGCGGTGTTGCTCTGGTGGTTCTCCACCGGGGTGATCCTGCTCCTGGATCACCGGCCCCGGCACACCCATGCCTACAGCATGGCGGGGGCGACGCTGGTGCTCGCGGGCGCCCTCTGGGCGATCGGCGCGAGCGCCGGCGACCCCTCCGAGACGGGGGTCTACACCGCCTTCACCGCGGCGATCCTCGTCTGGGGCTGGCAGGAGATGAGCTACTATATGGGGTTCCTCTCCGGCCCGAAGCCCGTCGCCTGCGCGCCGTCCCTGCGGGGGCTCGACCGTTTCCTCGCGGCGCTCGCCACCAGCCTCTGGCACGAATTCGCGATCCTGATCGGCGGCCTCGCGATCCTCTGCCTCACCTGGGGCCAGCCGAACCACTTCGCCCTGTGCACCTACGCGACCCTGGTGCTGATGAACGCCTCGGCCCGGCTGAACCTGTTCCTGGGGGTGCGCAACCTCAACGCCGAGCTGCTGCCGCCGCACCTGTCCTATCTCGCCTGCTTCCTCACCCGGAAGCCGATGAACCTGCTCTTCCCGGTCTCGGTGAGCCTCGGCACCATCGCCGCCGCGCTGATGCTGCGGGCCTCCCTCGGCGAGGGAAGGCTGCCCCACGAGCAGGTGGGCTTCACCCTGCTCGCGAGCCTGACCGCCCTCGCGGTGCTGGAACACTGGTTCCTGATGCTGCCCCTGCCTTCGGTGGCGCTCTGGCGCTGGAGCCTGCCGGGCAAGCCGGCAGGGGGCTTGATCGACATCAACGACGCCGCGGGGCGCCCACGCGAGTGAGCGCACCCAGCGGGACAAACGACCAAGGGAGGATGGCCATGGACTATGAAGGCTTCTTCGGTAACGCGATCGCCGGCCTCCACCGCGAGGGGCGCTACCGGGTCTTCACCGATCTCGAGCGCCACCGCGGCGGCTTCCCCAAGGCGACCCATCACAGCCCCGGCGGCCTGCGCGAGGTCACGGTCTGGTGCTCCAACGACTATCTCGGCATGGGCCAGCATCCGAAGGTGCTCGCCGCCATGCACGAGGCCCTGGAGCGCTGCGGCGCCGGCGCCGGCGGCACCCGCAACATCTCCGGCACCAACCACTACCACGTGCTGCTGGAGCGGGAGCTCGCCGACCTGCACGGCAAGGAATCCGCGCTGCTCTTCACCTCGGGCTACGTCTCGAACTGGGCGGGGCTCGGTACGCTCGCCGCCCGCCTGCCGCATTGCGCCGTGTTCTCCGATGCGGAGAACCACGCCTCGATGATCGAGGGCATCCGGTACAGCCGCGCCGAGCGCCACATCTTCCGCCACAACGACCCCGAGGACCTCGACCGCAAGCTCGCCCTGATCGAGCCCGGCCGGGCCAAGCTGGTCGCCTTCGAGTCGGTCTACTCGATGGACGGGGACATCGCCCCGATCGACGAGATCTGCGACGTGGCCGAGAAGCACGGCGCGCTCACCTATCTCGACGAGGTCCACGCGGTCGGCCTCTACGGCGCCCGGGGCGGCGGCGTCTCTGAGCGGATGGGCCTCGCCCACCGCCTCGACGTGATCGAGGGCACGCTCGGCAAGGCCTTCGGCGTGCAGGGCGGCTACATCACCGGTTCGGCCCAGCTCTGCGACTTCGTGCGCAGCTTCGCCTCCGGCTTCATCTTCACCACCTCGCTGCCCCCGGCGGTGGCGGCCGGCGCGGCGGCCAGCATCCGCCACCTGAAGGAGAGCGAGGCGGAGCGCGCCCGCCACCGCGACCGGGTGTCCCGCGTGCGCGCCGCCCTCGACGCCGCCGGCATCCCGACCCTGCCGAACCGCAGCCACATCGTGCCGGTGATGGTCTGCGATCCCGTGCTCTGCAAGGCGATCTCTGACACCCTGCTCGACGAGTTCGGCATCTACGTCCAGCCGATCAACTACCCTACCGTCGCCCGCGGCACCGAGCGCCTGCGCATCACGCCCTCGCCGCTGCATTCCGACGAGGACATCGACCACTTGGTGGACGCGCTGAGCACGATCTGGCGGCGGATCGGCCTCAGGCAGGAAGCGGCGGAGTAGCCCTCGAACCCTCCCCCCTCCGCGGGGGAGGGTGCCTGCGGAGCAGGCGGGAGAGGGGCCGGCTCAGCCCCCTCCGGACGCGGCGCTCCCCTCACGCAACCCCCTACGGGGCCACCCTCTCCCGCGGAGGGGCGAGGGGTTTGCGGTTCATTCCCGACATGTCAGGACGGTCGGAAACGTCGCTTTGAGCACCATCCCCGTGCCCACCTTCCCCTTCACCGCCATCGTCGCCCAGGACGAGATGCGCCAGGCCCTGCTGATCGCGGCGGTGGATCCGTCGGTGGGCGGAGTGCTGGTGTTCGGGGACCGGGGCACCGGCAAGTCCACGGCGATCCGGGCCCTGGCGGCCCTGCTGCCGCCGATGCAGGCGGTGCCGGGCTGCCCCTATGCCTGCGATCCGGCGAGCCCGGCGCAGGCCTGCCCCCATTGCGCCACGCATCCGCGCCCGAAGAAGGCGGTGGAGGTGCCGGTGCCGGTGGTCGACCTGCCGCTCGGCGCAACCGAGGACCGGGTCGTCGGCGCCCTCGACCTGGAGCGGGCCCTGAGCCTCGGCGAGAAAGCCTTCGAGCCGGGGCTGCTGGCCCGGGCCAATCGCGGCTTCCTCTATATCGACGAGGTCAACCTGCTGGAGGACCATCTCGTCGACCTGCTGCTCGACGTCGCCGCCTCCGGGGTCAACACGGTGGAGCGCGAGGGGCTCTCCCTGCGCCATCCCGCCCGCTTCGTGCTGGTCGGCTCCGGCAACCCGGAGGAGGGGGAGTTGCGCCCGCAGCTCCTCGACCGGTTCGGCCTCGCCTGCGAGGTGACGACCCCCACCGACATCCCGACCCGGATCGAGGTGGTGCGCCGCCGCGACGCCTACGAGCGCGATCCGGAGGGATTTTGCGCCGCCCATGCGAAGGCGGAGAAAGCCCTGCGCAAGCGACTCGTCGCCGCCCGCACCCGCCTCGATGCGGTGAGCGTGCCCGATGCGGTGCTGGAACAGGCAGCCCGGCTCTGCCTGGCGCTCGGCACGGACGGCCTGCGCGGCGAACTCACCCTGCTGCGCACGGCCCGGGCGCTCGCCGCCCTCGACGGCGACGACACGGTCACCGACGCCCATCTGAAGCGCATCGCCCCCAGCGCCCTGCGCCACCGCCTGCGCCGCAACCCACTGGACGAGTCGGGCTCCACCGCCCGGGTGGCACGGGCGGTGGACGAGGTGTTCGGGCCGTGAGGAAGGCCGCTCAACCCCCCTTCGTGCCCGGGGGAGCGGATGCCTGACCCCGCCTGGAGCGACGCCCTGCGCGTGGCCGCCCTCGTCGCGGCGGATCCGCATGGGCTCGGCGGGGTGGTGGTGCGAGCCGGAGCCGGCCCGGTGCGGGAACGCTGGCTCGCGGCCCTCCGGGCTCGGCTTCCGCCAGAAAGGCCGTGGCGGCGGATGCCGGCGGGAATCGCCGACGACCGCCTGATCGGCGGCCTCGACCTCCCCGCGACGTTGCGCGCCGGCCGGCCGGTGGCGCAGGCGGGGCTGCTCACGGAGGCCGATGGCGGGCTCATCGTGGTGCCGATGGCCGAGCGCCTCGGTGCCGGCACCGTCGCCCGGCTGGCCGCCGCCCTCGACACCGGGGCGGTCGCCCTCGAACGGGAGGGCTCGAGCGCCCGGCTCCCGGCCCGGATCGGCCTGATCCTCCTCGACGAGGGCGGCGCGGAGGAGAGCGTGGCCGAAGCCCTGGCCGACCGGCTCGCCTTCCGCATCGATCTCGACGGCCTCCGGCTCGCGGATCTGGCAGGCGGCCCCTCCGGGGCGACAGGCGACGGGGATCGCGCCGAATCAGGCGGGGCGGGGCCGTCCGCACTGTCCTCCCCCCCTGCTCCCGCGGTCGCGGAAAAGCCTGCCGACGCGGCCGCGATCCTGTGCGAGACGGCTTTGGCCCTCGGCATCACGTCCCTGCGCGCGCCCCTGCTCGCCTTGCATGTGGCCCGGCTCGTCGGGGGAGACGCGCCCGTGGAGGCGGATCTCGCCGAGGCGGCGCGGCTCGTCCTCGCTCCGAGGGCGACGCGTCTGGCTTCGGAGCCGGAGGCGGAAGGCTCCGAAGCCGATGCGGGTGAGGAAGCGCCCCCTCCGCCCCCCGCCGATCCCGGCACGGGCCCGGACGAGTCCGTCGGCGAGGCCGCCGAGACGGTGCTCGAAGCGGCCCGGGCGGCGATCCCCAAGAACCTCCTGGCGCAGCTCCTGGCGGAGGGGCCGCGCCTGCGTTCCGCCAAGGCCGGCCGCATGGGCGCCGCGGCGAGCGCCCCCCGCTCCGGCCGGCCGGTCGGCAGCCGGAAGGGGGATCCGCGGCGCGCCCCCCTCGACCTGATCGCCACCCTGCGGGCCGCCGCGCCCTGGCAGCGCCTGCGGAAAGGACCGGAGGAGACGCGGCGCATCGTCGTCCTGCCCGACGACCTGCGCATCCGCGTCCTGCGCCAGAAGAGCGAGACCACGACGATCTTCTGCGTCGACGCCTCCGGCTCCGCGGCCCTGGAGCGGCTGGCGGAGGCCAAGGGTGCGGTCGAGCTGATGCTGGCCGAAGCCTATATCCGCCGCGACCGCGTCGCCCTGGTCGCCTTCCGCGGCCGCGGCGCGGAGGTGGTCCTGCCGCCGACGCGCTCCCTGGTGCGGGCGAAGCGCAGCCTCTCCGGCCTGCCGGGGGGCGGGGGCACCCCGCTCGCCGCGGGGCTCGATGCGGCCACGAGCCTGGCGCTGGCGGTGCGCCGGGCCGGCGGCCATCCGGTGATCGTCCTGCTCACGGACGGGCGCGCCAATGTCGCACGCTCGGGGGAGGGCGGCCGGGCGCGGGCCTCGGAGGACGCCCTCGCGGCGGCCCGCGGGCTGCGGGCGCAGGCCCTGCCGCTCCTCGTCATCGACACGGGGGCGCGGCCGGACGGTGCCCGCCGCCTCGCGGAAACCGCCGCCGCCCGCTACTGTCCCATGCCCAACGCCGATTCCGGCGCCCTCACCGCGGCCGTGCGCGCGGCCGCTTCCTGACCGGCTCCGCGAGCCTTCCCCCGGGAAGGCGCCGGGCCAGCGAGATGCCATGGCGCTACAGAAGAACTTCGACCGCCTGGACTGGGCGACGGACGGCGCCGACTGGCCGAACCGGGCGGCGAGCCGCCGCGTGGAGGCCGCGGGCCTGACCTGGCATGTGCAGGAATTCGGCGCGGCGGAGGCGCCGGGCCTGCTGCTGCTCCACGGGACCGGCGCCTCCACCCACTCCTACCGGGCGCTCGCGCCCCTGCTCGCCCGCGATTTCCGCGTGGTGGTGCCCGATCTGCCGGGCCACGGCTTCACCGATCCGCTGCCGCCCGGCCGCCTGTCGCTGCCCGGCATGGCCCAGGCCATCGCCGGCCTGCTCGACGGGCTCGGCTTCGCCCCCGTGGTGGTGGCGGGGCACTCGGCGGGGGCGGCGCTCCTCGTCCGGCTCTGCCTCGACGGGGCGATCGCGCCGCGCCTGCTCGTCGCCTTCAACGGGGCGCTGAAGCCCTTTCCCGGGGCGGCGAACTTCCTGTTCCCGACCATGGCGCGGCTCCTGTTCCTCAACCCGTTCACGCCGCGGGTCTTCGCCTGGACCGCCGACCGCCCGGCGGTGCAGCGGCTCATCGGCGGCACCGGCTCGAAGCTCGATGCGGAGGGCATCGCCCTCTACAAGCGCCTCTTCGCCAGCCCCGGCCATGTCGCCGGGGCTCTCGGGATGATGGCGAACTGGGACCTCGCCGGCCTCGACCGGGATCTGCCCCGGCTCACCACCCGCACGCTCCTGATCGTCGGGGGCGAGGACAAGGCGATCCTGCCCGACACCGCCTTCGCCGTGCGCGACCGCTTGCCGGAGGCGCGGGTCGAGCTGATCCGCGGCCTCGGCCACCTCGCCCACGAGGAGGCGCCGGAGCGCGTCGCCGGTCTCCTGCGCGCGGAAGCGGAGGCGATGGGCATGCTTCCCGCGGATACCTCAGTCCGGGCCTGACGAAGGCCTTGCGAAGCGTCAACTTCGCACGATAGTGTCAGTTTATGTTGACACTCGACGACAGGCCGCGCGCCGAACCGTCGACCGATCGGCGGCCGCATGCGGTGGTGATCGGGTCCGGCTTCGGCGGCCTCGCGGCGGCGGTGAGACTTGGCGCGCGAGGCTACCGCGTCACGGTCCTGGAGCGCCTGGGGCAGCCTGGAGGCCGCGCACGCGTCCACCGGCAGGACGGCTTCACCTTCGATGCTGGGCCGACCATCGTCACCGCGCCTTTCCTGTTCGAGGAGCTGTGGCGGCTCTGCGGCAAGCGCCTCGCCGACGATGTCGCCCTGGTGCCGATGCAGCCCTTCTACCGGATCCGCTTCGCCGACGGGGCGAGCTTCGACTATTCCGGCGACGAGGGGGCGATGCGCGCCGAGGTGCGCCGCTTCGCCCCGGACGACGTGGCCGGCTACGAGCGCTTCATGGCCCACAGTCGCCGGGTCTGCGCCCTCGGCTTCGAGGAGCTCGGCCACGTGCCCTTCGACCGGGTCGGCCGCATGCTGCGCATCGCGCCGGACCTGCTGCGCCTCGGCGGCCACCGCTCGGTCTACGACGTGGTCGCCCGCTTCGTGAAGGACGAGCGGCTGCGGACCGTCTTCAGCTTCCACCCCCTGCTGATCGGCGGAAACCCGTTCCGGGCGAGCGGCATCTACTGCCTGATCGCCTCTCTGGAGCGGCGCTGGGGCGTGCATTTCGCCCTCGGCGGCACGGGCCGCCTGGTCGAAGGAATGTGCGGACTGATCCGGGGGCAGGGCGGCAGCCTCCGCTGCGGGGCGGAGGTGGAACGGATCCGGGTCGAACGCGGCGTGGCCACCGGCGTGACGCTCGCCGACGGAAGCACCCTCCCCGCCGATATCGTCGTCTCCAACGCCGATTCGGCGGTCACCTACGCGAAGCTCCTGAAGGACCAGCCCCGCCGCCGCTGGAGCGACCGGCGGCTCGCCCGGGCCGCCTCCTCGATGGGGCTGTTCGTCTGGTATTTTGGCACGAGCCGCAAATATCCGGGCGTGGCCCACCACACGATCCTGATGGGACCGCGCTATCGCGGCCTGCTGCGCGAGATCTTCGACACCAAGACCCTCGCGGAGGATGCGAGCCTCTACCTGCACCGGCCGACCGCGACCGACCCGCTGCTCGCCCCGGAGGGCTGCGACGCCTTCTACGTGCTCGCCCCCGTGCCGAACCTGGCCGGCGGCCAGGATTGGGGCCGGATCGCCGAAGGCTACCGCGCCCGCATCGCGGCGATGCTCGAAGCCTCCGTGCTGCCGGGCCTCGACGCGGCCCTCGTCACCTCCAAGGTGACGACGCCGCAGGATTTCGCCGACGATTTCCTGAGCTATCGCGGCTCGGGCTTCGGGCTGGAGCCGGTGCTCACGCAATCGGCCTGGTTCCGCCCGCATAACCGCTCGGAGGAGGTCGAAAACCTCTTCCTCGTCGGGGCCGGCACCCATCCCGGCGCCGGCCTGCCCGGCGTGCTCTCCTCGGCACGCGTCCTCGATTCCCTGGTGCCGGATGCCCGCCTTCGCGCCTGAGCCGTCCCCGGCGACCGATCGCGCCGCCTGCGCCGCGATGATCCGCACCGGCTCGAGGAGCTTCCACGCCGCCTCCCTGCTGCTGCCGCCCGCCGTGCGAGCCCCGGCCTACGGCCTCTACGCCTTCTGCCGGCTCTCCGACGATGCCGTGGACGAGACCGGGGGCAACCGCGCCGCGGCGGTGGCGCGCCTGCGCGAACGGCTGCGCCTCGCCTATGCCGGCCGCCCCGGCAACCACCCGGCCGACCGGGCGCTCACGGCGATCGTCGCCCGGCACGCCATCCCCGAGGCGCTGCCCGCCGCCCTGCTCGAAGGCCTCGCCTGGGACGCGGAGGGGCGCCGCTATGCCGATCTCCCGGCGCTCTCGGCCTATGCGGCGCGGGTGGCGGGAGCGGTCGGGGCGATGATGTGCCTGATCATGGGAACGCGGGACCCGAAGGTGCTCGCCCGGGCCTGCGATCTCGGCGTGGCCATGCAGCTCACCAACATCGCCCGGGACGTGGGCGAGGATGCCCGGGCCGGTCGCCTCTATCTACCCCTCGACTGGCTCGACGCTGCGGGGCTCGCGCCGGACGAGCTGCTCGCCCGCCCGCAGCCGAGCCCGGCGCTCGCCGCCGTCACCGCGCGCCTGCTCGCGGCGGCCGACATCCTCTATGCCCGCGCGGAATCCGGCATCCCCGATCTGCCCCTGGCCTGCCGCCCGGCGATCCGCGCGGCCCGGCTGATCTATGCGGAGATCGGCCGCGCCATCGCACGGAACGGCCATGACAGCATCGGCCCCCGCGCCCGCGTCCACGGCGCCCGCAAGGCGGCCCTGCTGGCCCGCGCCACGCTGCCCCTGCGCGGAACGGACCGCGACGCGCCGCCCCTGCCGGAGACGGCCTACCTGATCGAGGCGGTCGCCCGGCACCCCGCGCCCCTGCGCAGCCTCCCGCCCTGGTGGAACATCTCCGGCCAGGTCGTGCGGGTGCTCGATCTCATCGAGGTGCTGGAACAGCGCGACGCCTTCCGACGCTCGGCGCCGTCCTGAGCAGGGCACGCGCTGGCTCCGGATGAACGCCGCGGGCCGTCTCTTCCTTGCGAGCGCGAGCGAAGGAAGCCAGGGGCCGGGCTTTTCCCGGAAAGATCGCGCCCTGGATTGCTTCGGCTCCGCCTCGCAATGACGGTGGAGGGCTTTGTCGAGGAAACTCGACCGCGTGGTGGCTTCAAGTCACGGCCGCCGCTTCCGCCAGGATCCAGTCTCGGAAGGCGGCGATGCGGGAGATCCGGGTCCGGTCGGGCCGGGTGACGACGTAATAGGCCACTGTCGTCGCCACGGAGGCGGGAAAGGCGCGCAGGATGCTTCCCGCTCCGAGCGCCCGGGCCGCGTAGACGTCCCGCACGACGGCCAGGCCCTGGCCCGCGATGGCGGCCTGGATCAGCAGGGCGTCGTCGGCATAGCTCGGCCCTCGGGCTGCGGCGCGGCCAGGCTTTGCCCCCTGCGCTTCGAGCCATGTGGACCAGTCGGCGCGGTCGCGGTCCTGAAGCAGCGGGTAGTCCAGGCAGGCGGCCAGGTTCGGCAGGGATCCGTCCCGCAGCAGGGCCGGAGCCCCGATCGCCACCAGGCGCGGCGAGGCCAGCAGAGCCGTGTCGAGGCCGGGATAATCCCCGGAGCCGTGCCGGATCGCTATGTCGACCCGGTCGCCAGCGAGATCCGCCAGCTGCACCGAGGTCTCGATGCGGATCTCGATGCGCGGATGCCGGGCGGCGAACCCGCCGAGGCGTGGCGTGAGCCAGCAGGCGGCGAAGGAGGGCGTGGTGCTGACGACCAGGGAGCTTGGTCCCGGCCGGCGATGCTCGAAAAGCTGCACGGCGGCGTCGATCAGCTCGAAGCTCGACGCGATCTCGCCGAGGAGGCGCCGGCCATGGGCCGAGAGCGTCACCCGGCGATGGCCGCGTTCGAGAAGCAGCACGCCGAAGCGCGTCTCCAATGCCTTGATCTGCTGGCTGACCGCGCCCGGCGTCACGTTGAGCGCCTCCGCGGCGCCCTTGATGCTGCCCCGGCGCCCCACTTCGACGAAGCTGCGCAGGGCGCCGAACGAGACCGGGGACGTCATGGCCCGAGTTTAGCTGAACTAAACCGTCGGGGACCAGGGATGGTTTGCGCGATGGGCGGCGGATCGCCTGTCTACCGGGCATGCAGACGAACGCCCTCCGCTCCGAGATCCTGTCAGCCGCCCTGATCCGCCTCCTCGCCTTGGGGGCCGGCGCGGCGGTGGCCAACAGCTACTATAACCAGGCCTTCCTCGGTCATCTCACCGTGGAATTCGGGCTCGCCTCCGGCACGGCCGCTCTGGTCCCGGTGCTGACGCAGGGCGGCAACGCCCTCGGCGTGCTGTTCCTGGCGCCCCTCGGCGACCGGCTGGAACGCCGCGCCCTGATCCTCGCCACCATCGCCGCCCTGGTGGCGGCACTGATCGGCGGGGCGCTCGCGCCGGGTTTCGCTTGGCTCGCGGCAGCGAGCCTTGCCATCGGATTGTTCGCCACCGTCGCGCAGCAGATCGTGCCGCTCGCCGTGCATCTGGCCCCGGCTGCGGAAAGCGGGCGCGTCCTCGGCATGGTGACCGGCGGCATCCTGATCGGCATCCTGCTGGCGCGGACGGTCAGCGGCACGATCGCGGATCTCTGGGGCTGGCGCTGCGTCCTTTGGTTTGCCGCCGGGCTCATGGTGGCGGTCGGCGGAGCGCTCGCCCTGTGGCTGCCCCGCGCAACCCCGACGACCGACCTGAGCTATCCGCGCCTGATCGGCTCGCTCTGGACGCTGGTCCGGACGCATCGCGTCCTCCGGCAGGCGGTCGCCGTCCAGTTCCTGATCTTCGCGGCCTTCATGGCCTTCTGGTCCAACCTCGCCCTGCTGCTGATCGCGCCGCCCTACCTCATGGGGGGAACCGCGGTCGGCCTGCTGGCGCTGGTTGGCGTCGTCGGCGCCCTCGCCGCGCCGCTCGCCGGCGGCTTCGCGGATCGCAGGGGGCCGGCAATCGTCGTCTCCGCCGGCGCCGGGATCGTGCTCCTCGCCTTCGTCCTGTTCGGGCTCTGGCGGAACTCCCTCGTCGGCCTAGTCGCCGGCATTCTAGTGATGGATCTCGCGGTGCAGTCCTCGCAGGTCGCCAACCAAGCGCGGGTCTACGCCCTCGACCCGAGCGCGCGCAGCCGCCTCAACACGGTGTTCATGGCGACGATGCTGGCCAGAGGCGCGCTCGGCGCCGGGATCGGCGGGGCCGCCTACGCCGCTTGGGGCTGGGCCGGCACCTGCCTGTTCGGCGCCCTCACGAGCGGGGCAGCACTGCTGGTTTCGCGCCGGAGCGCCTGACCCGGCCTCTGGATACGTGCTGCCGCCTCGCGATGACGGCAGCAGCGGGGTCGTCGCGCGGACGGCGGTTACACCGCCTGCACTTCCCGCACGCTCGGCAGGAAGTGGCGGAAGAGGTTCTGCACGCCCTGGCGCAGGGTGGCGGTGGAAGAGGGGCAGCCGGAGCAGGCGCCCTTCATCTCCAGGTAGACGATGCCGTCGCGGAAGCCGCGGAAGGTGATGTCGCCGCCATCGCTCGCCACCGCCGGGCGCACCCGGGTTTCGAGCAGATCCTTGATGGTCACGACCGTGTCGTGGTCCGCCTCGTCGTAGAACTCCTCGCCGTGGGGCGAATCGAGCACCGCGCCCTCGGCCAGGACCGGGGCACCGGACTGGAAATGCTCCATGATCGCGCCGAGCACCGCCGGCTTCACCTGCGGCCACTCGCTCACGCCGTCCGCCTTGGTGACGGAGATGAAGTCGTGGCCGAAATACACGCCGCTCACGCCGGGAATGGCGAACAGGGCGCTGGCCAGGGGCGAGCGCTCGGCGCTCTCGGCATCCTTGGCCTCGAAGGTGGCCTCGGGCAGCACGACGCGGCCGGGCAGGAACTTCAGCGTCGCGGGATTGGGGGTGGCTTCGGTCTGGATGAACATGGGGGAATGGACCTCGTCCTCTGCGCCGGTTCAAGGCCGGCCGGGAACGGCGCCAGGAGACGCGGCGCCACCTCCCATGTGGACCGTAAAGCGGCGTTTCACAACTGCGGAAGGCTCTCACGTCCCGGCTCGCAGAAGCCGCGTTCCTGCCCTACATCGCTCCCCCATGAGCGATGCCTTCGATCTGGACTTCCGCCTCGCCGCCGAGACCACTCCGGTGGGCGATTTGAGCCTGTGCTCGGTCCTGCTGCGGGACGACGCGCGCTTTCCCTGGCTGATCCTGGTGCCGCGCCGGGCGGCGGTGACCGAGATCACCGATCTCTCGACGGAGGATGCCGGCGCGCTCATGGCCGAGATCCGCATCGCCGTCTCGGTGATGAAGCTGCTCTCCAAGCCCGACAAGGTGAACGTGGCCGCCCTCGGCAACGTCGTGCCGCAGCTCCATGTCCACGTGATCGGCCGCTTCCATTCCGATCCCGCCTGGCCGAACCCGGTCTGGGGCATGGGCGAGCGCATGCCCTACCAGCCCCATGCCCGTGCCCAGCTGATTGAGCGCGCCGCCGGGCTCTTCGCCGCCCAATGAACGGGTCGGGGAGCGGGCGGGACGCCCTCGGCTTCGCGACGAGCCGCCTGATCCGCCATTCCGCGGAGCGCGAGCATCTGCCTCTCCCCGATCCCGAAGCGCCCGACAGCCTGCACGTGCTGCTGGTCGGCGGGGACGTGCTGCTGCGCGCGGGGAGACCGGAGACCTGCCTGCTCGGCCCCGCCCAGAGGCGGGCCGCGGCCGGACGCGCCATCGACGTCTTCCTCGGCACGCTCGACGAAAGGCCGGTCTTCGCCGCTTCGCTCCCGGCGGAGGCCACCGCCTCCTTCCCGGAGCCGGATTTCCGCACGAGCGACCTGCGCTGGCTCGCGGTCGAGGGCAGCGTCGAGCCCCACGAGCTCGGCCTGCTCGCCACCGCGAAATCCCTGCTGAGCTGGCATGCGCGCCACGGCTTCTGCGCCAATTGCGGGACGCCGACGGAGATCAGGGCCGCCGGGTTCCGCCGGGAATGCCCGAACTGCGGGACGCACCATTTCCCCCGCACCGACCCGGTCGTGATCATGCTGATCCGCGACGGGGATCGCTGCCTGATCGGCCGCGGCCCCCACTTCCCGGAGGGCATGTATTCCTGCCTCGCCGGCTTCCTCGAACCCGGCGAGACCATCGAGGACGCGGTCCGCCGAGAGACCGCCGAGGAGACCGGCATCCGCATCGGCGCCGTGCGCTATCATGCCTGCCAGCCCTGGCCGTTCCCCTCCTCGCTGATGATCGGCTGCGTGGCCGAGGCCGAGAGCCGCGATCTCATCATCGATCCGGCCGAGCTCGCCGATGCCCGCTGGGTCGACCGGGCCGAGCTCGCGACTCTGTTCGCCCGCACGCATCCGGAGGGGATCTTCGCCCCCCAGCCGATGGCGATCGCCCATCTGCTCCTGCGGGACTTCCTCGACGGGCGGCTCTGAACGGCCTCAGATCTCGATCCGCCCCGCCGCGCCGGCGCCGAGACCGGCGGGATCGACGGCGACGCTCTTGACCACCGCGTAAACCGGCAGCCCGACCACGAGCCCGAGGTCGCGTGCCGAGGCGGCGGTGAGCCGGGCGGGCACAGGCGTGCCGTTGCAATCGATCTCGACCAGGGCGCCCGACCCCGCCTCGGTGAGGCTCGCGATCCGGCCCGCCAGCACGTTGCGCGCGCTCAGCCCCTCCGGGATCCGCGTCGCGACGAGCACGTCCCGCGCCGGCAGGCGCACGCGCACGGAGCGGCCGGCGGGCAGGGCGAGCAGCGGCACCGAGAGCTGCCCGGCCTCGCCCGAGAGCCGCGTCAGGCCTGTCGCCGCGTCGTGCGCCGCAACGGTCAGGGTCAGCACGGCGCCCGCCTCGTCGGGCACCAGGTCGAAGCGGCGCAGGACGGCATCGGCCGGCCCCTGGCCCGCGACCCTGCCCCCGTCCAGCATCACCACGGTGGTGGCGAGGCGGGCGACCTCGGCCACCGAATGGCTGACATAGACGATCGGCAGGCCGGCCTCGTCCCGCAGCCGCTCGAGGCAGGGCAGGATCTCCCGCTTCCTCGCCTCGTCCAGCGCCGAGAGCGGCTCGTCCATCAGCAGGAGGCGCGGGCGGCTGAGCAGGGCCCGGCCGATCGCCACGCGCTGGCGCTCGCCCCCGGAGAGCCCGGCCGGGCGCCGGTCGAGCAGATGGCCGATGCCGAGGAGCTCGACCACGTCGGCCTCCGCGAGCTGCTCGGCCCGGCGCCGGGCGAACCAGCGGCCGAAGCCGAGATTCTGCCGCACGCTGAGATGCGGCAGCAGCCGCGCCTCCTGGAAGACGCAGGCGATCCGGCGGCGATGCACCGGCACGAACAGCCCCTGCTCCGTGTCGACCAGGGTATGGCCGTCGAGGGTGATGCGCCCGCGATCCGGCCGGGAGAGGCCGGCGATCAGGTCGATCAGCGTGGTCTTGCCCGAGCCGGAGCGGCCGAACAGGGCCGTGAGCCCGCTGCCCGCCGCGAAGCGGGTTTCCAGGGCGAAGGCGCCGCGGCGCAAGGCGACATCGACCGCGATCGTCACGAGAGCGGGCTCCGATCCGGCGCAGCGGCGTTGTCGGCGGGGAATGCACAGGAGCCCGCCCGTTGATCACCGTCCATCATCTCGAGAACAGCCGCTCCCAGCGCGTGCTCTGGCTCCTGGAGGAACTGGGCCTGGCCTACGAGGTCAAGCGCTATGCCCGCGATCCCGAGACCATGCTGGCCCCGCCCGAGCTGCGGGCGGTCCATCCCCTCGGCAAGTCGCCCGTGATCACGGACGGTGACGTCACGGTCGCGGAATCGGGCGCGATCGTCGAATACCTCACCGGGCGCTGCGGGGGCGCCCTGGTGCCGGAGGCGGGCAGCGCGGCGCGGCGGGCCTACGCCTACTGGCTGCATTACGCGGAGGGCTCGGCCATGCCGCCGCTGCTGCTGAAGCTCGTCTTCGCCCGCCTCGCCCCGGGCAGTCCGGCCCTGGTGCGGCCCCTGGTGCGCCGCGTCGCCGACCGCGTCCTGGCCCGCTTCGTCGATCCGGACCTGCGCCGCCATGCCGCCTACTGGGAGCAGGCGCTCGCGGAGGGGCCGTGGTTCTGCGGGCAGGACTTTTCCGCCGCCGACATCCAGATGAGCTTCCCCCTCGAAGCCTTCGCCGCCCGCGGCACCGGCGCGGGCCCGCGCATCACGGACTGGCTCGCGCGCATCCATGCCCGCCCGGCCTATGCCCGCGCGCTGGAGCGGGGCGGAGCCTACGCCTATGCGTAGCATCAGGCGGAGAGCCTGCGCCCGAGGCGGCGGGCCAGGAGCTCCGACAGCATCAGGGCGAACATGGAGACGGCGACCGAGATCAGGGTGAGGCGCAGGGCGCCGGCCTCGCCGCCGGGCACCTGGGTGAGGGTGTAGATCGCCGAGGGCAGGGTCTGCGTCTCGCCGGGGATGTTCGAGACGAAGGTGATGGTGGCGCCGAACTCGCCCATCGCCTTGGCGAAGGCGAGCACCGCCCCCGCGAGGATGCCCGGCAGGCTGAGCGGCAGCGTCACCGTGAGGAAGACGGCGGCCGGCCCGGCGCCGAGGGTGGCCGCCGCCTGTTCCATCTTCCGGTCCACCGCCTCGATCGACAGGCGCATGGCCCGCACCATCAGCGGGAAGCCCATCACGGCGCAGGCGAGCGCCGCCCCGGTCCAGCGGAAGGCGAAGACGATGCCGATCTCGGAGAGGGGCGCGCCGAGGAAGCCCTTCCGCCCGAAGGCGATGAGTAGAAGATAGCCCGTCACCACCGGCGGCAGGATGAGCGGCAGATGCACGAGCCCGTCGAGGAGCCCGTGGCCGGGAAAGCGCCGCCGGGCCAGCAGCCAGGCGACGAACAAGCCCGGGATCAGGCTGCACAGGGTCGCGAGAGCGGCCACCCTCAGGCTTAGGGCGACCGCCGTCCACTCGTCCGGCGTGAGGCCGAAAGCGTCCAAAGGTGGGCGTCCGGTCGCCGGGGCGTCAGGACTTCTTCTCTTCGCCGATCACGGTGAAGCCCTGGCGCTCGAAGAAGGGCCGGGCGGCCGGGCTCTTGAGATAGCCGACCAGGGCCTCCGCGTCGGGGTTCTTGGAATCCTTGGTCACCGCCAGGGGATAGACGATCGGCGGGTGGCTGTCGGCCGGGAAGGTGCCGACGATCTTCACCGCCGGGTCGGAGACGGCATCCGTCGCGTAGACGATGCCGAGGGGCGCCTCGCCGCGGGAGACCAGGAGCAGGGCCGCCCGCACGTTGTCGGCCTGGGCGACCTTGTCCTTCACGCCGTTCCAGGCGCCGAGCTTCTCCAGAGCCGCCTTGCCGTACTTGCCGGCGGGCACCGCTTCGACGTTGGCCATGGCCAAGCGCCCGCCGCCGAGCGCGCCGGCGAGGTCGAAGCCCGGGCCAATCTCCACCTTGGCGGACGAATCCTTCGGTGCCGCGAGCACAAGGGCGTTGCGCAGCACGTCGCTGCGGGAGCCGGCGCGGAGGGTGCCCGCCTTCTCGGCGTAATCCATCCAGGCGATGTCGGCGGAGAAGAACAGGTCGGCCGGGGCGCCCGCCTCGATCTGCTTCGCGAGCACGTTGGAGCCGGCATAGGAGACCCGGGCCTGCTTGCCCGTCTCCTTGCCCCAGGCGGCCAAAGCCTCGTCGAGGGCGTTCTTGAGGCTTGCGGCGGCGAAGACCACGACCGGCGCATCGGCCGCCCGTGCCGCCGACATCCCGGCCGGCGTGCCGAGGAGGAGGGCGGCGCCGAGCAGCCCCGCGAGCCACCCACGTCTGGTCGAGATCATGACTTCTCCTTCCGCCCGTCCGCACCCGCCGCACGCGCGCATGCTCCGGAGCGGCGCAAAGGCAGGACCACCCGCGCCTCCGGAGAGATGCGTTATAGCCGAACGGGAACGACGCTTCCAGGCGGAAAGGCGTTCCTCACAGGGTCTGCGGCCCACCGCCCTCCTGGCCCGAGCCGCGCTCGGAGCGGTGGAGGCGGCTGAGCAGGACCAGCATCTCGCCGGGCATCGGCGGATCCTGCGCCTCCGGCGCGGTCAGGTCGAACCGGGATGGACGCCTCCGCCCCTTCCGCGATGCGGGATCGCGAGGGAGCACGATGGGACTGCGTTTCCTGAGATCTTTTCTTGTTGTCATCACACGCAACGGACTCTGCGGCGTCGCCCGCAAGGGGAAGCGACGGCCAGAACGCGAAGCTTGGCCATTCGTTCCATCCGGCGGGATTTCGCCTAGCGATTGTACAATCTGCCAGCCCGGCGGGCGTTCCCGCGCCGGATTCTGGAATGCGTGGCGGTCCGGGCCGGCCGGTGCTAAAGCCCGCGCCATGCTCGAAGGCCTGCCGCCCCACCGCCCCACCCACCTGCTGCGCCTCCTCACCCACGAGGCCGCGGCCCGCTCGATGACGGACCTCCTCGGCGAGGTCTTCGACCCGACGGAGACGGCGGTCGCCGCCTTCGAGGCGGAGGACGGGCAGACCTGGAGGCTGGAGGCCTATTTCTCCGAAGCGCCCGACGAAGAGATCATCCGCGACCTGATCCGGCCGATCGTCGGTGACGCCGCGGACGAGGCGGTGTTCGAGACGATCGACCAGCAGGACTGGGTCCGCGCCTCCCTGGAGGGGCTGAAGCCCGTGCGGGCCGGCCGCTTCCTCGTGCACGGCGCCCATGACCGGGAAAAAATCCGGCCGAACGATCTGCCGATCGAGATCGAGGCGGCCCTCGCCTTCGGCACCGGCCATCACGGCACCACCCTCGGCTGCCTCCGTGCCCTGGTCGACGAGCTGAAACGCGGCCGGCCGGCCCATGTGCTCGATGTCGGCACCGGCACCGGCATTCTCGCTTTCGCCGCGGCCAAGGCTCTGCGCGCACCGGTGCTCGCCGGCGATCTCGACCCGGAGGCGGTCTGGACCGCCAAGGGCAATGCCCGGCTCAACGGGCTCACCCCCTTCCTGCGGCTCTACGAAGGGCCGGGGGTGCGCCACGCCCTGGCCAACCGGCCGCGCCGCTTCGACATCGTCTTCGCCAACATCCTGGCCCGGCCCCTGAAGCGCCTCGCGCCCTCGCTCACCGCCGTGGTGGCCGATGACGGCGTGCTGATCCTCTCCGGCCTGATCGAGCGCGACGTGCCCGGCGTGCTCTCCACCTACCGCCACCGCGGCTTCCACCTCGTGCGCCACGGCCTGATCGAGGGCTGGGCGACCCTGGTCCTGCGCCGGGGCGGCGCGGCGCCCCGACCGATCGTTTGAACGCGATCCAGCGCCAGGCGATGGGCCGGTAGACGCCGCCCGGGGCGCGGCGTAACCCTCTGGCCATGACGAGCCAACGCCCGCGCTTCCAGTCCTTCGAGGATCCGAGCCATGCCAAGGGATCCGAGCGCATCGAAGCCCTGCGCTCCGCCCTGCGGGAATCCGGCATCGACGGCTTCGTGGTGCCGCGGGCGGACGAGCACCAATCCGAATACGTGCCCGCCCATGCCGAGCGCCTCGCCTGGCTGACCGGCTTCACCGGCTCGGCCGGAACGGCGGTGATCCTGGCCGACAAGGCCGCCCTGGTGGTCGATGGCCGCTACACGCTGCAGGCGCCGGAGCAGGTCGATACCGGGGTGATCACGGTGGTGCCGCTCGCCGAGAAGACGGCGGAGGCCTGGCTCGGCGAGAATCTCGGCAAGGGGCAGGTGCTCGGATACGATCCCTGGCTGCACACGCCGGACGGCGTGGCCCGGCTGGAACGGGCCGCGGCCAAGGCCGGCGGCAGCCTCAAGCCCCTCGATGCGAATCTCGTCGACGCGGTCTGGGCCGGCCGGCCGAAACCGCCCGGCGGCCCCGTCGTGAGTCACCCGGCGGAGATCGCCGGCGAGAGCGTGGCGGACAAGCTCGCGCGGGTGCGCGCGGCCCTCGCCGAGGCCGAGGTCGACGCCCTCGTGATCTCCGATCCGCACAACCTCGCCTGGACCTTCAACCTGCGCGGCGCGGACGTGGCGCACACGCCCCTGGCGCTCGGCTACGCCATCGTGAAGCGGGAGGGGCTGGCCGGCCTCTATCTCGCCTCGCGCGAGATCGACCCGGATCTGCGCGCGGCGCTCACGCCCCACGCCACCCTGGCGGGGCGGGCAGATTTCGAACCGGCGCTGTTCGCGCTCGCCGCGGGGGCGGCCCGGGTCCGGCTCGACACGGCGACCGGCGCCGTGGCGCTGAAGAACCGCATCGAGGCGGCCGGCGGCGTCGCCGATCTCGGCGCCGATCCGATCACCCTGATGAAGGCGGTGAAGAACCCGGCCGAGATCGCCGGCACCCGCGCCGCCCATCATCGGGACGGCGTGGCGCTCACCCGCTTCCTCGCCTGGCTCGACCGGGAAGGCGCCAACGGCCTCACCGAGATCGCGGCGGTGGAGGCGCTGGAGGATTTCCGGGCGGAGGGCGGTCTGCTGCGCGAGGTCTCCTTTCCGACGATCTCGGGCTCGGGACCGAACGGCGCCATCGTGCATTACCGCGTCACCCGCGCCACCGACCGCCGGCTGGGGCCGGGCGAGCTCTTCCTGATCGATTCCGGGGCGCAATATCTCGACGGAACCACCGACGTGACCCGCACGGTCGCGATCGGGACGCCGAGCGTCGAGATGCGCGACCGCTTCACCCGGGTACTGAAGGGTCATATCGCCATCGCCCGGGCCGTCTTCCCCAAGGGCACGACCGGCACGCAGATCGATGCCTTCGCCCGGGCGAGCCTGTGGGAGGCGGGGTTCGACTACGACCACGGCACGGGCCACGGCGTCGGCGCCTTCCTCTCGGTGCATGAGGGGCCGCAGCGGATCGCCAAGGTCGGCACCGTCGCCCTGCAGGCGGGGATGATCCTCTCGAACGAGCCCGGCTACTACAAGGCCGGCGCCTACGGCATCCGCATCGAGAACCTGATCCTGGTCGAGCCCCGCGCGCTGCCCGGGGGCGAGCGGCCGATGCTCGGCTTCGAGACCCTGACCCTCGCGCCGATCGACCTGCGCCTCGTCGAGCCGGCGCTGCTCGGCCCGGCGGATGCGGCCTGGCTCGACGCCTATCAAGCGCGGGTCCGCGAGGCCCTATCGCCCGATCTCGATGCCGAGACCCGCGCCTGGCTCGACGCGGCGACCCGGCCGGTGGGGACGCCCGCGTGAGCGCGCGCAAGCCCGCCATCCTCTTCGTCTGCCTCGGCAATATCTGCCGCTCGCCCCTGGCCGAGGCGGCCTTCCGGCAGGAGGCCGGGCTCATCGGCCTCGACGTGGAGGTCGATTCCGCGGGCACCGGCGCCTGGCATGTCGGCGAGCCGCCCGACCGCCGTGCGCAGGCCGTGGCGCTCCGCCACGGCGTCGACATCTCCGGCTATCGCGCGCGGCAGGCCTCCCGGGAGGATTTCGCGCGCTTCACCCACGTGGTGGCGCTCGATCCGGACAATCTCGCCGCCCTGCGCCGCCTGCGCCCGGCCGAGGGCGCCGAGCTGTCCCTGCTCCTCGACCACGTGCCCGGCCGGCGTGGCGAGGCGGTGGCCGACCCCTATTACGGCGCGGATTCCGGCTTCGACACGACCTGGGCCGACGTGACCGCGGGCGCCCGCGCCCTGGCGGCCCGGCTCGCGAAGGGATGAGCGGCCTCGCGGAGGCCGGCGCGGCCCTGCTCGGCGGCGCGCTGCATCAGGCGCGGCCGCTCTCGGGCGGGGATCTGTCGTGCCTCGTCGCGATCACGCTGGAGGATGGGCGGCAAGCCATCGTCAAGGGCGGCCCCGATCCCCGCGAGGAAGCCCGGATGCTGGAGGCGATCCGCGCGAGCGGCGCGCCCGCGCCGCAGGTGCTCGCCGTCGACGAGAGCGTGCTCGTGCTCGACGTGCTGGCGACCGGTCGGGCAAGTGGCGCCGACGCGGCCCTGGGCGCGGCGGTCGCGCGCCTGCACGGGGCGACGGGGCCGCGCTACGGCTGGGAGCGGGATTTCGCCTTCGGCCCCGTGACCATCGCCAATGGCTGGTCGGAGGATTGGCCGGCCTTCTGGGCCGAGCGCCGCCTGCTCTGCCACCTGCCGCACATCCCGGCGGATCTCGGCCGGCGCATCGACCGGCTCGCCGCCTCCCTGTCCGGACGTCTACCGGAGAGGCCGCGCCCGGCGCTGCTGCACGGGGATCTCTGGAGCGGGAACGTGCTCCTCGACGGCGACCGCGTCTCGGGGCTGATCGATCCGGCCTGCTCTTACGGCCATGCCGAGGTCGATCTCGCCATGCTCGATCTGTTCGGCCGCCCGGGACCCGCCTTCCGCGCCGCCTACGGCCCGGCCGAGCCGGGCTTTGCCGAGCGCGCTCCCCTCTACAAACTCTGGCCGGCCCTGGTGCATCTGCGCCTGTTCGGCGCCGGCTATCGCGGCATGGTCGAGGGCTTTCTCGAGGCGGCGGGGGCGTGAGGCGTCACAGGCTCCGCGAGAGCACCAGCGGACCGTTGCGGGCGGGGCCGCGCCCGTAGGGGGAGGGAGCGGTGGAGGGCTTGCCGTAGAGCGTCGGCGTGCGGGTGCGGCCGATCTCCTCGGCGAGCGTCTTCACGAGCCCTTCCGAGACGCTGCGGGCCGTGGCGAGCACCGCCTGGTTGGTCTCCACCACCTCCATGAAGTGGCGATGGGCGCTCTTCAGCGCCTCGATGCTCGCCGGCGCAAAGCGGGCCAGGGCGATGGCATTGGCTTTGGCCGCCTCCAGCCCGGTCATGTAGGCCGCCGAGAGCATCGTCTTGCGCGGGGAATCCGCCAGCGCTTCCCGCAGGCGGCCGGCGCGAACACCTTCGCTCTCCCGGACGAGCACGCCTTCGAGCTCCCGCATCGTGGTGGTCAGATCCGCCACGAAGGCTTCCGCGGTGGCGCGGTCGAGGATGCGCAGGGGCCCGGTTTCCGGCCTGCCGTCACTTGCCGCCATTGCCCGCCTCCTGCAGCTTGAGGATCTCGCGATAGACTTGGTCGGCGATGCCGACGCCGCCGCTCTTCACGATCGAGCCCGCATATTCCTTGCTGAGCATCGAACGCCACACGCCGCCGCCGGTGCCGTTCTCGCCCAGCGGCCCCTCGGTGCCCTCGGACTTCGTCAGTTCCTCCATGCTGTTCTCGAGAAACATCGATTCGAAGTCGTTGGCGGTCTTGCGCGCCTTGGTCTCGGAGGCCGTCTTGGCGGCGTCGGAGAGCGTCTTGGAATTGTCGCTGGCGAGGGCGTTGACGATGGACTTGCCGACGCCGACGGCCGCCGAGGCCGCGAAGGTTGCGAGCGGGAGCATGTCTCTCCTCCTCCGTTACATCAGCTCGATATCGGCCTGGAGCGCCCCGGCCGTCTTGATCGCCTGAAGGATCGAGATCAGGTCGCGGGGGCCGACGCCGAGCGCGTTGAGCCCGTCGACGAGCTCGCGCAGGGTCACGCCCTCCTTCACGAGGGCGAGCTTGTTGCCGTCGCCGGTATCGACCTTCACGCCGGTGCGCGGCACGACCACGGTCTGGCCGTTCGAGAGCGGGGCGGGCTGACTCACCTGCGGTTGCTCGGTGATCGTGACCGTGAGGTTGCCCTGCGCGATCGCCACCGTGGAGACGCGAACGTCGCGGCCCATCACGATGATACCGGAGCGCTCGTCGACCACGACGCGCGCGGTCTGATCGGGCTCCACCTTGAGCTGCTCCACCTCCGTGATCAGCTTGATCATGTTGCCGTGGTAGCGGTTCGGGATCTGCAGGGTGACGGTGGCCGGGTCGGTCGGCTCGGCGGTGTCGGCGCCCATGAAGTCGTTGATCGCGGCCGCGATCCGTTTCGAGGTGGTGAAATCCGGGTTGCGCAGGGACAGGCGCAGGGAACGGGCGTCGTTGAGCTTGAAGGCGACCTCGCGCTCAATCATGGCGCCGTTGGAGATGCGCCCGTTGGTCGGCACGCCGCGGGTGATCTTGGCAGCGTCGCCCTCGGCTGAGAAGCCGGCGATGGCGACCGAGCCCTGGGCCAGGGCATAGACCTCGCCGTCGGCGCCGAGCAGGGGCGTCACCAGCAGGGTGCCACCCTGGAGCGACTTGGCGTCGCCGAGGGAGGACACGGTGACGTCGATACGGTTGCCCTGGGTGGAGAAGGGCGGAAGGTTCGCCGTCACCATCACCGCGGCGAGGTTCTGCGTGCGCATGGTGGCGCCCCGCGTATTGACCCCGAGCCGCTCGAGCATCGCCTGGAGCGACTGCTTGGTGAAGGGGATGTTGTTGAGGGTGTCGCCGGTGCCGTTGAGGCCGACGACGATGCCGTAGCCGACGAGCTGGTTCTGCCGCACGCCCTCGATCGAGGCGAGGTCCTTCACCCGCGACAGGGCGAACGCATCGGCACAGGCGAATCCCCAGAGCAGGAGCGCGCCGGCGGCGAGCCGCAGGATCGAGAGGGGAAACGGGCCGTCGCGGAAGGCAGCCATGGCAACCAAAAGAGGTGACGAACGCTGGTCCATCGCGTTGCCAGGAGCATGCCAGCCCGCCCTCTTCGCCAAGCAACTGCGATTGCTCGACTTTTACGAAAGTCGCCTTGGTTTCGCCGGGGAGGCAGGGCCGGTTCCTGCCGGGCGGGCGGCAGATCCTGCCGGGCCGTTTACGCCCGGTTAACCATGCGGGCCGATGGTCGGTCGGGCTTTCACCGGCCCTCTGCGAGGCGGTCCCGAATCCCTGATGCGCGTCGAAACCCGCCCCACCATCGCCGCGGCCGGCTCGGCCGCCAGCCGCAAGACCGCGGGCGGGACATTCGTGCTCGCAGGCGGCACCGAGGCGGGCGAAGCCCGGTCCGCGGCCGCCGCGGCCCAGCCCAGCATGCTCGCCGGGCTCGACGCGATCCTCACCCTCCAGGCGGAGAGCGACACGCCGGAACAGCGCCGCCGCCGCTCGGTCCAGCGCGGACATGACCTGCTCGACGGTCTCGATCGCCTCAAGGCGGCGCTGCTCGGCGGCCGCGTCTCGGCGCGCGACCTCCAGGCCATCGCCGGCCGTCTGGCCGAGCGCGCCCCGGAAAGCGGCGATCCCCGTCTCGACGCGCTCACGGCGGAGATCGAGCTGCGGGCGGCGGTGGAACTCGCCAAGCTCGAGGCGGCGCAGGGCGTCTGATCCGGTCTCTCTCTGCGAGAGCGGAGCAGGCCCCTCCCTGCGCGCCCCGATTCGGCGTCCGCCAGGCTCGCTCTGAGGCGGTGTCACGCCGTTCCTGCGGAGTGATGCCGCAGCCCTCCATCGGACACGAAAGAGGGTGCGGAACGCGTTCCGCACCCTCGAGACGTTCTGCCGGGTCGGCGTGACGGATCAGGCCGAGAAGGCGCTCAGCGCGGCGGTCGGCCAGGCGGCGTGGTGGCTCAGCGAGAGGGCAAAGACCTGATCGAGCCGTGCCCGCTCGGCCTCGACGATCGCACCGTCCACCGCGACCGGGCGGCAGCGGCCGTTCCAGCCCGGGGCCACGAAGTCCGGGTTGTGGAGCGCGTGGTCGGAGGCTTCCGCGAAGAAGGCGCGGTCACCACCATCGATGTAGCTCTCCGCCGGCAGCCCTTCCGCGAGGAGGATGTCGTGGGCGTCGAGCTCGACATGCCAGTAGGTCACGCTCTCGGCGGGCATGCGGGCGATCGTGGTGCCGTTGATCAGGCACATGATCGGCACGAGCACGCCGCCTTCGCCATCGGCATCCGCGCCGACGAGGACAGGATGGCCGGGCGAGAGACGGAGGTCGCGGGCCGGCAGGCCGGGGCCGAAGGCGTCGGCACGCACCCGCACGGGCCGCTGATCGTCGGACAAGGCCTTGCCGGCGCCACCCAGCTCACGGTGACCGATCCAAGTGATCGGACGCAGCGCGCCGGAGGCGGTCACGGCCATGTCGCCGACCTGCAGGGCCTCGACCGCGATCTCGCCGCGGGCGGTGCGGATCAGGGTGCCGGTGGTGAAGCAGACGGGCACGACGTAGTCGCCGCCGGTTCCGTTGCCGTCATCCGCGAAGGTGGTCCGGTTCGGATTGCCACTGCCGAACATCTGGGTGTTGGAGAAGACGTAGCGGTTGGTGGTGCCGTTCGCGCTGCCGGGGACGCCGTTGGAGCCCAGGAACAGGATCTGGTTCGGGTTATCGAGCCCGGTTGCCTTCAGGGTCTCCGTCGTCGGCGTCGTGTTGCCGGGGAGGGTGTAGGTGAGCGTGACCGTGCTGTTGGAGTCGGTCACGGTGCCGTTGAGCGTCACCGGGAAGTCGTAGGTGTCGTCGATCCGGAAGCTGCGCGTGGCATTGGTCGGCACGCCGCCATCGTCGGTGCCGAAGAACCCAGCCTGGTACACGGTGTTGTTGAATGTGATTGGCAGTGCCATTGCCCGGTCCTCCGATTGTATTGTCTATTTTTGAACGGGTCAGCGGACGGGGACTGGCAGATCAGCATATCGCCTTTGCCAGCACCGGTTGTCGCTGGCTCGGTTATTCTGAGAATTCAATAATTGCGCCAGGGCAAAGGGTCCTGGCCTCTTTTGCCTAAAAATCCCGATGACTGGATTTTCCTTCGAGGCGCCTCCAACGGAGCCATGCAATTCCATGGATTGTTGCTGAATTGCGACAGTTGCGGCGCGCCGGCGGTGGATAAGTGCGCGCCTACGGTTTGCGCACGGTCGGATTGAGGCTCGGCGCCCGCGGCGTTGACGCCCGCGGCGGGATTGCCGAGAAGGGCGCCCGCGCGAAGGGCCGGGCGCGAGAGACGGCTCCGGGTGGCCCGATCACGCGTCGATGCTGTTCAATTCCTTCGTCTTCCTCCTGGCCTTCCTGCCCGCGGCGCTGCTCGCGCACGCGCTCGTCGAGCGCTACCGGCCGGAGGGGCGGCTGCCGCTCCTCATCCTCCTCTCCTTCGTGTTCTACGGCTGGTGGGATCCGCGCTTCGTGCCGCTGCTCGCCGCCTCGATCGGGGTGAACTGGCTCGTCTCCCGCGCCTTCCTGCGCACGGGCGCCGGCTGGCTCGTGCCGGCGGCCATCGCCGGCAACCTCGCGGTGCTGGCAGTCTTCAAGTACTTCGATTTCTTCGCCGATCTGGCGAACCTGATCCCGGGCATGGCGGCGCCGCGGCTGGACCTCGCCCTGCCGCTGGGCATCTCCTTCTTCACCTTCCACCACATCATGTACCTGACGGACCTGAGGGCCGGCCGTGCGCCGGGCTTCGGGCTCACCAAATACGCGCTCTACATCGCCTTCTTCCCGCAGGTTCTCGCCGGCCCGCTCGTGCGCTGGAGCGAGATCATGCACCAGTTCGACGAGCGCCCCTATGCGCGGCCGGACGCGGCGGAGCGGATCGGGCGGGGCGTGATGCTGCTGACCATCGGCCTCGCCAAGAAGGTGCTGCTCGGCGACCCGCTCGCCGCCTATGTGAACCCGGTCTTCCAGGCGGCGGCCGCCGGCAAGGCGGTGAGCGCGGCCGAAGCCTGGCAGGCGACGCTCGGCTTCACCTTCCAGATCTATTTCGACTTTTCCGGCTACACCGACATGGCGCTCGGCATCGCGCTGCTGTTCGGCCTGGTGCTGCCGCAGAACTTCGACGTGCCCTACCGCGCCACCTCCCTGCGGGATTTCTGGCGGCGCTGGCACATGACGCTGTCGCGCTTCCTGCGCGACTACCTCTACATCCCCTTCGGCGGAAACCGGCGCGGCCTCGCCCTGCAGATCGGCGCCCTCTTCACCACCATGACGCTGGGCGGCCTCTGGCACGGGGCCGGCCTCACCTTCGTGGCCTGGGGCGCCGCCCACGGCCTCGGCCTCGGGGCCGGCGTGCTCTGGCGCCGGGCGGGCGGGCGGATGCCGCAACTCGTCGGCTGGGCGCTGACCGCCGCCTTCGTGATCTTCACCTGGGTGCTGTTCCGCGCCGCGAGCTTCGAGGCGGCGGTGACGATCTACAAGGGGCTGCTCGGACTGGCACCCGCGGGCGCCGGCTTCAAGTGGCGCACCCTCGCCTTCGCGGCGGCCGTCGCCCTGATCGGCCCGAGCGCCTGGGCCGCCGTGCACCGGTTGCCGCCCCGGCGGAGCCTCGCCCTCGTCTTCGCGCTCCTGTTCGTCGTCGTGCTCCTGAAGATCGGGGACGATGCGAACTACGAGTTCATCTACTTCCAGTTCTGAGGCGGTCGCATCCGATGAGCGCACCGCCGGACGCCGCACGCTGGACCGCCTTCGCGAGAACCTTTCTCGCGACCCTGGTCCTGATCGTCGCCGGCTACTTGGCGCTGGCCTATCTGGTCGATCCCTACGACAGCGGCCGTTCGACCCTGCTCTCGGCCGGCGCGGTGCGGCCGCAGGGGCCCCGCACCGCCTCCGCCCTGCGCGGACGCGATCCCGCCTTCGCGGGAGCCGTCTTCGGCAATTCCCACATCCAGCTCGTGGAGCCGGAGCGTCTCGCGCAGGGCAGCGGCATCCCCTTCGTCCAGCTCTCCGTGCCGGCGACCGGGCCGCTGGAGCAGCTGACGCTGATGCGCTGGTTCCTCGCGCACCATCCCGCGCCGCGGGCGCTGGTGGTGGCGGCGGACGATTACTGGTGCACGGGCGATCCGGCGCTGACCAACGAGAAGCCGTTCCCGTTCTGGTTGCTCGCACCGGATCGCGGCAGCTATCTGCGCGGGCTCCTGCGCTGGCCCGTGGCGCAGGAGGTGGCCGGGCGGATCGGCTGGCTCCTCGGCAAGCGGCACAAGACCGCCCGGCCCGACGGCTGGTGGGACTACGAGCAGAACTATCTCGATCTCGGCTTCGGCACGAATCCCTCCTGGGACGCGCAGCGGGAGATCCGCCCTCCCACGACCCCGGCCCCCGGGCGCGGCGGCCCCGCCTTCCCGGCCGCGGCGCGCTTCGGGGACTTCGTCGAGGCGCTACCGGCGCGCACGGCGCTGATTCTCGTCTTCCCGCCGGTCTATGCCGCAGCCCTCCCGCCCCCCGGCAGCGCGCGGGCCGAGGCGGAAGCCGCCTGCAAGGCCGCCATCGCCACGGCGGCGCGGCGGCACGCGCGCAGCGCCGTGATCGATTGGCGGCGCCCGCGTCCCGGCGTCGAAGATCCGGCCCTGTTCTTCGATCAGACCCATTATCGGCACACCCTCGCCCGGCGTGTCACCGACGAGATCGTACAATCACTGCGGGAATTGGAAGATCGATAGCTTGTAGGGCCCGGCCTGCCTCGGCGGGTCTCGCGGCGAGGGGAGGGGCCTCGGGCAGGAGCTTTCGTGCCAGGGTTTTCATTCGGGAGCGACTTGCCCGAAGCTTGCGCTCGTCATCGCAAAGAATTTCGATTTCTTTCAAAGCATTGAGTCTCAAACTTCCCGAAATGACCGTGGCGAGTTTGCCGCAGCGCCGCGACTTCGTCGCCCCGCCGAAGATCGCACGCGATCCATCCGTTGTGGTGCACTACCACCTCGATTATACGCCTGCCGAAATCGCCGCAGACCGGCAGGAGTTGCGAGGGGCAACGCATGGCGAAGGTCACGATCGAGGATGGCTACGTGCCCTCCGAAGACGAGCCCTTCATGAACGAACGGCAGCGCGAATATTTTCGCCGCAAGCTGTTGAGTTGGAAGAACGAGATCCTGCGTGAAGCGCAGGATACGCTGACGACGTTGCAGAGCGAGAACGAGAACCACCCCGATCTCGCCGACCGCGCCTCCTCGGAAACCGACCGTTCGATCGAACTGCGCGCCCGCGACCGCCAGCGCAAGCTGACCAGCAAGATCGACGCAGCCCTCGCGCGGCTCGAGGACGGCTCCTACGGCTATTGCGAGGAGACCGGCGAGCCGATCTCCCTCAAGCGCCTCGATGCCCGCCCGATCGCCACGCTCTCGCTCGAGGCCCAGGAGCGCCACGAGCGTCGCGAGCGGGTCTACCGCGACGACTGATCCGGACGCGCCTCTTCACGTTTCGGAACAATCGAGACGGGACGTTCTTCCTCCGAAAGCAGTTTTCGGAGGGTTCGCCCATGTCCAACGACGTCTTGATCCTCGTTCTCGCACTCGCGACGATTGTCATCGTCGCAGCCGTCGCGATCTGGCAGCGCGGCCGTGTTGCCCGCCTGAAGGGCGATCCGCGGCGGTCGAGCTTCACGCAGAACCACGGCGGGCCGCCGCGGCCGAACCGGCCGGGGACCGAGCACTGAGCCGAGCCCCCGCTGGAGAGGGCAGGGCGGGCCGCGCCTCAGAAGGGCAGCAGGATATCCACGATCTGCTGGCCGTAGCGCGGCTGCTGCACGTCGGTGATCTGGCCGCGTCCGCCATAGGCGATGCGGGCCTGGGCGATCTTCGTGGAATCGATGGTGTTGTCGGACTCGATGTCCTCCGGCCGTACCACGCCGGCGACGATCAGCTCGCGCACCTCGTAGTTGATCCGGATCTCCTGCTTGCCCTCGACCACGAGGTTGCCGTTCGGCAGCACCTGCGTGACCACGGCGGCGACGTTGGTCGAGACCGTCTCCGCCCGCTGCACGGAGCCGGCGCCATCATTGGAGGTGGTCGAGGTCGCGTTCAGCAGGCTCTTCGGCGTGATGCCGGCGGCGGTGACCGCGGCGTTGTTCTCGAAGCCGAAGGCATTGGGCAGGCCGAAGGACTCGGTGTTGGCGCGCGAGCGCTTGCTCTCGTTGTTGAGGTTGGCCTTGTCGGTGACGTTCACCTTGACGGTGAGCAGGTCGCCGATCCGGGCGGCGCGCTGGTCCTTGAAGAAGGCCCGCGAGCCGGTGCGCCATAGGGAATTCGGTGCGTAGGAGACCGGCTGCACGTCGGGCATCGGCATCCGCACGGGCTTGTAGCCCGGCTGGCTGGTCGGGTCCTCGATCGCCGAGAGCGCCGGTGTGGCGCCGACCTGCGAGAGGCGGTCCACCGTGTTGCAGGCGCCGAGGCCGGCGCAGGCGAGGAGGGCGAAGCCGAGGGCGGCGGGCCGGGCGGGGGTGATGCGGCGGGCGGTCATGGGACGGGCCGTGATCGTGAGGAGCGGGATCAGTTCACGCCGGGGGCGCCGAGGGCGGCGCTCGCCTGGCGGCCGGGCAGCGGGGCCGGGCCGACGGAGACGCGGCCGGGGCCGGTCACCACGGCCTGCAGCACCTTCTTCGAGGCGCTGTTGACGACGGAAATCGTCGCGCCCAGACGGCCGCCCTCGTTGGCGATGCCGCGCAGGGAGAGCACCACGCCGGGCGTCTCGTAGACGATGGTGACGGCATCGCCCCGGGCGACGAGATCCGGCGGGGCGACGTCGCCCGAGCGCAGGATGCTCCCGGCGGAGAGGCTGCGCTGCGCGACCTGGCCCGCCACCGGGGCGGCGATGCCCTGGGCATCGGCCGGCACGGCCTCGCGGGGGCGGCGCTCGATCGTGAGATCCTCGGCCGCGATCGTCTCGCCGCGGTTGAGGCTGCGCATCAGCACCGCCACCTCGCGGATCTCCAGGGCCTGGCCGGAGACGCGCAGGGAGGCCTGCCGCTCGCCGAGCACGATCAGGCCGGCGAGCCGGCGCGTGCGCGGATCGTAGGTCACGTCGAGGGCATTGGCCTGCCCGTCGAGATCGACGGGGGCGAGCAGGACCGGGGTCTCGCCGTCGAGGCGCACGGCGATCGTCCGCGGGTCGAGGCCGAAGCCGGTCTCCAGGGCCCGCTTCAGAGCCGCCTCGATCTCCGGGCCGGTGACCCGGCGGGCGGCGCGCTGCACGCTGATCTGGGCACGGCCGCCGGTCTCGACCACGAGGCCGAGATGGGCCGCCGCCTCGACGATGCGCCGGGCCTGGATCGTGCCCGTGGCGCCCAGCGGCGGGGCACGGAACAGCGGCCGGCCGGCAATGTCGGCGGGTGCGCCTTCGACGAGCTCCCCGAGGCTGAGCACGTCGCCCGAGGCGGTGACGTCGCCGCGCAAGCGCGGCGCGGCGTCCTTTGCCGCTTCCTTCGCCATGAGCGGCGCCGAAAGGACGGAGAGGGCGGCGAGCAGCACCACGAGGAGCAGCGCGCGCAGGATGGCGGACCGGCTCGGCGGCACCGCCTTCGGGAGGGACACGGTCCGGATCGGCTTGAGGTCGTACATCGCGCGCGCCCGCTTCAGCTGCGGAACATCTGGGAGGTGGTGGACAGCATCTGGTCGGCGGCGGTCACGACCTTCGAGTTCATCTCGTAGGCGCGCTGCGCGGCGATCAGAGACGAGATCTCGGTGACGGCGTTCACGTTCGCCTCTTCGAGATAGCTCTGCTGCAGGTTGCCGAAGCCCTCCGCGCCGGGCGAGCCGGTGATGGCGGGTCCCGAGGCCGCGGTCTCGATGAAGAGGTTGTCGCCGATGGATTCGAGGCCGACCTTGTTGACGAAGCGGGCGAGCTGGAACTGGCCGAGGGTGGCGGGGCCAGTCTGGCCCGGCAGCGTCGCCTGCACCGCGCCCGTGGCGCTGATCGTGACCGAGGTCGCGTTGTTCGGGACGGTGACGCCCGGATCGATCAGGTAGCCGTCGCGGGTGACGAGACGGCCCTGCGCGTCGAGATCGAAGGAGCCGTCGCGGCTATAGGCGGTGCGTCCGTCGGGGAGGGTGATGCGGAAGAAGCCCTCGCCGCGGATGGCGACGTCGTAGTCCTTCTCCGTGGAGGTCAAAGTCCCCTGCGACATCTGCCGGGCGGTCGAGGTGGTCTTCACGCCCGAGCCGAGGGCGAGACCCGCCGGCAGGATGGTGTTCTGGTCGGAGGTCGAGGAACCGGACCGGCGCAGGTTCTGGTAGAGCAGGTCCTGGAAGTGGACCTGCTGGCGCTTGTAGCCCGTGGTGCGCAGGTTCGCGATGTTGTTCGAGATGACCTGGACGTTGAGTTCCTGGGCCGCCATGCCCGTGGCGGCGGCGTAGAGGGCGCGCATCGGTCAGGCTCCTTGTCAGGCGACGTCGGCGAGGCGACGGATCGCCGTGCCGCGCAGGTCGTCGAGGCGCGAGATCGTGTTCGAGACCATCGCGTAGCTGCGGTTCACGTCCATGAGCCGGGTCATCTCGATGACCGGGCGCACGTTGGAGCGCTCCAGGGCGCCGGTCTCCAGGCGCCCCTCGAGCCCCGCCGGCTGCGGCTGGCCCGTGGAGGAATAGGTGTTGCCGCCTTCGTTCCGCAGGGCCTGCGGGTTGGGGAAGCGGACCATGCGCAGGCGCCCGCGCACCCCGAAATTCGTCGAGATCGTGCCGTCCGGCGCGATGGCGATGCCCGTCTCCTGCTGGCCGATGGCGATCGGGCCGTTGTCGCCTTGGACGATGTTGCCGTCCGAATTGACGAGGTTGCCCTTGGCGTCGATCTCCAGGGCGCCGTTGCGGGTGTAGCGGGTGCCGTCCTTGGTCTGCACGACCAGGAAGGCATCGCCCTTCACCGCCACGTGCAGCGGGTTGCCGTCCGGCTCGATCGGCCCCTGCGAGAGGTCGAGGGGCGTGCCGGTATCCATCACGTAAGAGACCCGGCGGTCGGGCATGGGGAAGCTGTCGGCCCGGGCGGTCGGGCTCAGGAATTCCTCGAAGCGGGCGCTGCGGGCCTTGAAGCCCGTGGTCGAGACGTTGGCCATGTTGTTGGCGATGACGTCGAGCTCGCGCGCCAGGGCGACCTGGGCGGAGGTTCCGACGAAGAGCGCGTTCTGCATGGGCGGCCTCGGGCAAGGGACGTCGTTCGCGGACAGCACCGCAGGCAACGTGCCAGAGCGAGGCATAAAGTTTTACGCAATTATTTCAGATATTTAGGCGAAAAATCCTTCGTTTTCCCGGGCCGGGCGCGATGGTCCATCGGCAGGTTCGACCCGGCAGAATCTGCCGCCTTAATCACACGTTAACCACGTTGGCCGATAAGGCGAAGGTCGCCCCTTGCCCGCTCGGGCCGGCGGGGCCGACATCGCTGGACGTGCGCGTAGGACCGGGACGCTCGGATCATGGCCAAGAAGCCGCAGAAGGCACCGGAGGCCGAAGGCGAAGCCGGCGAGGACGCCCCGAAGTCCAAGAAGAAACTCATCATCATCGGCGCGGTGGTCGGCCTGCTCCTCCTCGGAGGCGGCGGCTTCTTCATGATGAAGGGCCATGGCGGCGGGGAGGGCGGCGAGCACGGCGCCCATGCCGCCGTGGAGGAAAAGAAGCCGGCGGTCTTCCTCGACGTCCGCGACATGATCGTGAACCTGAGCCCCGAGCCGGGCCAGCAGAAAGGCGGCTTGCTCAAGCTCCGCGTCGCCCTCGAACTCAAGGACGCCAAGGTCGAGCAGGAGGTGTCGCCGCTGCTCCCGCGCGTCGAGGACGCCTTCCAGACCTACATGCGCGAATTGCGTCCGAGCGACCTCGCCGGGTCGGCCGGCCTCTATCGCCTGCGCGAGGAGCTGTTGCGGCGGGTGAACGTCGCGATCCACCCGGCCAAGGCCGAGGCGGTGCTCTTCAAGGACGTCGCGGTTCAGTAGGGGCGGGAGCGACCCATGGCCGGACCCGACGACGATCTCCAGTCCGGCGCCGCAGGCGGCGCGGACGAGGACGATTGGGCCGCCGCCCTGATGGAGCAGGGCGCGGGCGGCGATGCCTCGCTCGCCGAGGAATGGGGCGCCGCGCTCGCCGAGCAGGGCACCACCAACAACACGGGCGATGTCGCCGCCGAATGGGCGACGATGATCGAGGACGGGGAGACGGAGAACCTCCCCGAGCTCGCCGGCAACGACCGCATCCTCAACCAGGAGGAAATCGATGCGGTCCTGGGCTTCTCCCTGCGCGAGCTCTCCGCCTCCGGGGCGGGGGGCGTGCGCGCCATCGTCGATTCGGGCGTCGTCCAGCACGAACGCCTGCCGATGCTGGAGATCGTCTTCGACCGGATGATCCGGTTGCTGTCGACCTCCCTGCGCAACTTCTTCCAGGACAACGTCGAGGTGACCCTCGACAACATCACCTCGGTCCGGTTCGGCGACTACCTCAACGCGATCCCGCTCCCCACCCTGCTCGGGGTGTTCAAGGCGGATGCCTGGGAGAATTCCGGCCTCGTCACCGTCGAGCAGACGCTCGCCTACTCGACCCTCGACCTGCTGCTCGGGGGCAAGCGCGGCGGCGCCTCGACCCGCCTCGACGGCCGTCCCTTTACCTCGATCGAGATGACGCTGGTGCGCCGCCTCATCGAGATCATCCTCACCGACCTGGAGCAGTCCTTCCAGCCGCTCTCGCCGGTGCGCTTCGGCATCGACCGCATCGAGACGAACCCCCGCTTCGCCACCATCACCCGGCCGGCCAACGCAGCGATCCTGATCAGCCTCAAGCTCGACATGGACGGCCGCGGCGGCGGCCTGCAGATCCTCTTCCCCTATGCGACCATCGAGCCGATCCGCGATCTGCTCATGCAGAGCTTCATGGGCGAGAAGCTCGGGCGCGATCCGGTCTGGGAGGGGCACCTCGCCACCGAGCTCTGGCAGGCGGATGTCGAGATGGAGGCGGTGCTCCACGAGATGACGCTGCCCCTGAAGCGCGTGCTCAACCTCAAGGTCGGCGATACGCTGATGTTCGACAAGAAGCCGTCCGACCTGATCGCCGTGCGCTGCGGCGACTGGGCGCTCACCCAGGGGCGGATCGGCCGGATCGACGACGCCATCGCCGTGCAGATCGCCCGGCCCCTGCGTCAGTCGCGCACCACGCTCCAGGCCTACGAGGCCTCCATGAACAACCGCAACGACGGGTGATGCGGCCGTGACGCTCTTCGTCTCTCTCGCTGCCGACATCCTCGTGGCGATCCTTCTCGTGGCGACGATCGCCACCTCGCTGAAGCTGTCGCGGCGCATCACCACCCTGAAGGCGGACGAGGCCGCCATGCGCCAGACCATCGGCGACCTCGTGGTCGCCTCGGCCACCGCCGAGCGGGCGATCACGGGCCTGCGCGCCACCCTCGACGACTGCGACCGCACCCTCGCGGAGCGCCTTGCCGCCGCCGAGCGCGGCTCGGCGGAGCTCGCCGCCCAGGTCCGGGCGGGGGAGCAGGTCGTGGCCCGCATCGGCGCGATCGTCGCCAATGCCCGCGCAGCCTCCGCGGCCGAGGCGGCGCCGGCCCGCATAGTCGAGCCGATGCCCGAGGCCGCCGGCAATGGCGAGCGTCTCGGCGCGGCGCTCGCCGCCGCCCAGGCCCTGTCCGAGCGCGCCCTCGACCGGCTCCGGGCCAGGGCCGCATGAGCGCGCCGACGCGCCGCCCGATCCGCCCCCTCGTGCGCTTGGCCAAGCTTCCGGCGCGCCCCCTGCAGCTGCGCCTCATCGATGCCGTGGCGCTGGCGGCCGGCGGGCTGCTCGTGCTGAAGCTCGCCGCCCTTCTCCAGGTGACCAGCGCACCGGCGCCCGGAGCGCCGCTGCCCGACTTCGCCCGGGCGCTCGCCAGCCCCCGCACCGGCTACGAGCCGCCGGATCCCGCCACCACCGGCTCGGTCGGGCATGGCAGCGCCCCGGAGAAGACGGAGGAGAAGCCCGCGGAACCGCCGGTCTACCAGCCGAAGGTGCCCGAACCAGTCTCCCCCAGCGAGAAGGTTCTCCTCGAGAAGCTCAGCGCCCGCCGCGACGCGCTCAAGCAGCGCTCCGACAGTCTCGACCTGCGCGAGCAGCTCCTCAACGAGGCCGAGAAGAAGCTCGAGACCGGTGTGGCCGACCTCAAGCAATCCGAAGACAAGATGGATGTCGGAGGCACGAAGAAACTTGAAGCGGAGCGCGTGGCCCTCAAGGGCATCGTCACGATGTACGAGACGATGAAGCCGAAGGATGCGGCGCGCGTCTTCGACCGGCTCCGCCTCGACGTCCTAGTGCCGATCGTGCTCGCCATGAACCCGCGCAAGATGGCCGAGGTGCTGGCCGTGATGCAGCCGGAACCGGCGGAGAAGCTGACGGTGGCGCTCGCCAACCGCGCCCGCGGCGTCGACGCACCGCAAACGGGCCAGACAGCCGCCGGTTTACCACCGAACGAACTACCAGCGATTGATCCGACCACAAATTCCCGCTGAAGTTGTATTTTCTCCGCTACGATCTCAATATGAGATAAATTGTGCGGTTCAAGAGATCGGTTGGTCTATCGGTTCGTGCATGTGATGCTCTCGCCGAAGTTGCAATGCCGGCGTCCCATCCAAATGCAAAAAGACCAACTTAGAGGCTCCGAATATCCTGAATCTAAGCACGTGTCTTTCCAAACTTTTTACGAGCGGGGCCTAAAGGTGTCCGTGCGCTGGAAACTGTTTTGCGTACGGTGGCACATCGGGGAGGTGCCGTCCCGCCGTGCGCGGAGCTGTGTGTTCGGCAAATTCTAGTTGTGCGGGAACGAGGCCTGCGCCGACCATGCTCAACCGCGCCGTCACCGTTCTCACAGACAGGCTCGACCGCAGCCATGAGCTTGTCGAGGTGGCGAAGATGGTCGCCGATTGTCGCGTGGTCGGGCTCGATGTCTCCTGGAGCCAGGAGCACTGCGCCGGCGTCATCGCCGATGTGACACTGTCGCGCCCGCAGACGAAGAGCTGCCTGCGCGCGCTCGCCGCGAGCCGCCGGGGCAAGCCCCCCCTGCCCGTGATCTTCCTCACCCGCGGCAACGACCAGTCGCTCCTGCGCGAGGCTCAGAGCCTCGGCGCCACGGCCTGCATGCCGGCCTATTCGGATCCCAAATCCGTCGTGAACGCGCTGGTCCACCAGATCAGCCCCGGCAAGACCATCGCCGACATCATCGTCACCCGGGAGGTCGCCCGCACCGGGTCGGTGATGACGGCGCTGTTCAAGGGGGCGGAGCGCGGCGCCGTCGCCATGGAGACGGTCGAGCGCGGCATCGACCCCGTCTTGACCGCGATCAAGGAGGGCGGCCTGGCCCGCTGGCTCGACGACGTCTGGGCGCATGACGACGTCACGTTCCAGCACTGCCTGCTCGTCTCGGGCCTGACCGCGACCTTCGCATGCAATCTCGGCCTGTCGAAAGCCGACCAGCGGCTGCTGACGCGGGCGGCCCTCGTGCACGACGTCGGCAAGTCGAAGATCCCCCTCGAGATCCTCAACAAACCGGGCAAGCTCGAGGACGACGAACGGGCCGTGATGCAGACCCATGCCCCCCTCGGCTACGACATCCTCGCGGCCTCCGGCGATTGCGATCCCGTGACCCTCGCCGTCGCCCGCCACCACCACGAGCTTCTCGACGGGTCGGGCTATCCCGACAGCCTCAGCGGCAACGCGATCAGCGATCCGATCCGCCTCCTGACGATCTGCGACATCTACGCGGCCCTGATCGAGCGGCGCCCCTACAAGAAGCCGCTGTCGTCCACCGAAGCCATGCACATCCTCGAAAGCATGCGTGGCAAGATCGAGCAGAGCCTGGTCGTCGCGTTCGGAGACGCCGTGGTCTCGCACGAACGGCTGGTCGCCTAACGCGCCGCGTCGAAGCCAACCAGAGAGCTCGCCGGAACGGAAGGCCTGCAGAGACGCGCTCGGGCGCGATCCCAAGGCATGCACCGAGAGGCATGCACCGAGAGACATGCGCCGACAGGTTTTCGCGGCGCAGCACAATCTCGCACAGCATTGAATCGTGCACGACAAGGCTCCGTCGAAGCTTTGCCGTTGCGTTATTCGTTAAAAATCGAAAAATTCCGCCGAACCCTTTTGCCGAGATCGGCGTTCCAAGGCGCAGAACCCTGGAAATCTTTCTCGGAGAACGGGTCCATGAAAAAGTATGCGATCGGATTGGCGGCTCTTCTGCTGAGCACCTCCGTGTACGCGCAGCAGCAGGGCGGTGCGGGTGCCGCGGCGGGGGCCTCGGGCAGGGCGACGTCCGAGGCGGGCGCGTCCCAGCGGGGCAGCGAAGCCGGCGGCAGGACCGGCGGACAAGAGGGCCTCGGCGCCGAGTCGCGTTCGGGCAGCCGTGCGGCCGGCGGCGAGGCTGGCGACCGGCAAGCGGGCATGGGCCGCGAGGGCCGCGGCTCCTCCGCCGGGGATGCCCGGGGCAACGAGGGTCGCAATGCCGGGCTGGACCGTGAGGGCCGCCACGGCGGGATGGGCGACAGGGATCGGCAGGCCGACCGCACCGGTCGTGGCGAAGGCCGCGACTCGTTCCGCGGCGAGCATCGGGACCGCTTCAGCGAGGATCGCCGCAGCGTCAGCACCAACCGCTCCAGCCGCGTCGAGGGTGGTTTCCGCCGCGAAGGGCGTTTCGTCTTCATCGGCGGTCAGCGGGTGGTCTATGGATCGCCGGAATATCGCCGCCTCATCGTCGAGCACCGGCACGGCCCGCGGGTGCGGTACGTGACCATCCGCGGCCAGCGGGTGATCTACGGTTCGCCGGAATACCGCCGGCTGGTCGTGTCCGAGCGTTCGGGCGGCTCCCGCGAGCGCTACGTCACCATCCGCGGCCAGCGCGTGCTCTACGGCTCGCCGGAATATCGCCGCCTGACCACCGTCGAGAGCCGCACCACCGTATCGGGCCGCGGCGGGGGTTACGAGCGATCCGGCGTCGGCGTGTCGAGCCGCTCCGAATCCCGTGTCAGCGAGCGGGGCGGCTTCCGCCAGGATCGCTCCCATGCTGAGCGGAACACGACCACCGAGCGCGGCAGCCGCGAGTCGACCGAACGCGGCAGCGTGCGCGATGCCGGCATGAAGGGCGGCGAGGATCGCGGCAACATCCGCAACACCGGTGCCCGCGACGGGAGCGGTGCGGGCCTGCGCAACGCGGGCGAGCGGTCCGGCAGCGGTCGCATGGGCGGTGAGGCCGGCGGCGGCACGATGGGCCGCGGCGACACCACCGGCTCCACGAACTCCGCCGGCAGCGGCAAGCAGGGCGGCAGCATGGGCGGCCGCGGCAACTGAAGCCGACACACAGCGAACGAAACCGAAGAGGGGCTCCAGGGCCCCTCTTTTTTCATGTCGCTCCACGCCGGGTCACGCGGGATGCGCTTGGTCGTCAGCCGAGGAACATCGCCGCCATCGCGGGCCGAGCCGAGGCCCGGATCAGGCCGGCACATGCTCACGGAAGGGGGCTCGCCCTCGGCCACCCGATTGCGCGGCATGCCGGAACCGCGAGAGCGCCCGATAGGTCTTCAGCCGCGCCCGCATCAGCGAACCCGGGAGCCGCTGTGCGGCGAGGCTGTGGGCTGGCCGGAGCGAAAGCACATCGTCGGCGAAGGTCCGCTTCGCTTCCGCGAGGCCGTCCTCCGGCGGCAGGACGAGGCGGGCCACCGTGCGGTAGGGGCTCACTCCTCGTCCCAGGGTTTCGAGGCGTCCTCGACCGGCACCGTGTCGAGATCCAGGCAGAGCCGAACGCGGATCTCGAACACCACCTCCCGTCTCTGCAGGTCTGCGGCTCCGAAAGGCGCAGGCGGATGCGGGACGAGCCCCGCGGGACAAACGAAAAGGGCCGGGCAATGGCCCGACCCTCTCGTTTCGACAGTTTGGATGATTCAGCGGCCCGCGGCGCCGCCACCGCCGGCATCGGACCCGCTATTGCCCATGTTGCCGCCGGCATTGGCGCCGGCCGCACCGCCCACCGAGGGGTTCACACCGGTTCCGGTGCCCCGGCCGACCGAGCCCGTGGCGTCGCCGGTCGCCGATCCGGTCGTGCGTTCCATGCTCTTCTCGGAATTGCTCTTCACACTTCCGGGATTGTTCATGTTGCCGGTGGCGCTGCCGCCCCCGGCGGCCGTCTGCGCGAAGGCTGCTCCCGAAAGAGACAAGGTCAGTGCAGCAGCAAGCGCAAGAGTTCCGTTACGCATATCTTCTCCATCCCTAGAGGTTTCCCGTCAACAACTCCAGGATACAGAGATTGTTCATTCCTTGATTGCGACCTACGACAAATATTATCGACGCTATACGCCAGCGCCCCGCTTTGCCGCGTGAGGCGAGGGGAGCGGAGGTTCAGCCCCCTCGCGCCGCCAGGATCAGCGAGCCGCCGGAGCGGAGGTGGCGCCGTTGCTGTTGCTGCTCTTGGGGTGGCCAACGGACCCGGTCGTATCCTGGCTCGGGTTTCCGGCGGGAGCGCCGGCGTGGGGAGCGCCCGTCCGCTCAAGACCCTTTTCGGAATTGCTCTTCACGCTGCCGGGATTGTTCAGGTTGTGCTCGGTTCCCGCCGGGGCGGTCGTGCTCTGAGCGAGGGCGCTGCCCGTGAGGCCGAGGCTGAATGCGGCAGCGAGCGTCAGGATCGTGATGCGCATGGCGTGTCGTCCTCCTGTGTCTTGGACTTCGACAACCCCAGGCACGGTCGATAGTTCGGTCCGGGCGCTCCGGGCGCATTCAGAGGCCAGGCCTTCAAGAGCGCGCTGTCAACGACGCTCCCGAACCGAGCGATCGCCGCGTCCGAGAACGGACTCGATCACGCTCCGGGTCGAAGGGCTGAGCCCGCGGTCGCCGCGCAGGCGACGGGGATCCGCCCGCTCCAAGCGCTGCACCTCCGGTGCGCAACGCCGGAGCAGGAGCGCCGGCGAGGCCCGCGTCGGCCTTGCCCCCTCCCTCTCGAAGCGCAGGCAGGAGGCGAGGGCGTCTTTCAGATCGTCAAAGGGAGCCGCCTGAGCCGGCGAGGTGAGGGCCAGGGGAAGCAGAGCCGCGCAGACGAGCCTGAACCGTCCCGCCGGCAGGGTCCGCCCCTGGCGCGGCGAAGGGCAGCCTTCCTGAGAAGAAGCCACGACCGGCGGGACGGTCACGGCGCCTCGCGAATCACGCGCCGCGCTTCCTGAAGCAGAACCGTGTGCCGGATCGCCTCCGGCCCCTCGTTCGGCGTGTCCTGTCCCTCCTCGCGCACGCAGCGCAGGAACTTGCGCCGGTTGAACCCGAGGGGGCGCAGGCTGGCGACGAGGGCACGCAGCACCATGCGCACCGCCTCCTCGCGCTGCTGGGCGAGAGCAAGCTTGGCGCGCAGCGCCGCGACTTCGCCGGCCGGGTCCGGCCGGAGCATCGGCAAACCGGATCGTATCTCGCCCGCCACCTTGTCTCTCCCCATATTGGCCGCCGTCCATTGGCCTGCCACCGCGCGCTTGTCGAGCGCCGTCGGACGCCGCCCTGCGATGGTTCGCCGGAAACCGGTCGGGTCGTCCGAAAGTCGGGAAGAATACGCCGCCACGCGCAGGGGCGAAGGCTATTTCGCGAGCAACCTCACGCCGTTCATCAGAAGAACGGCGAAATGGATTCTGTATCTCTGGGATGATTGGTGGGCGCACTAGGGTTCGAACCTAGGACCCGCTGATTAAGAGTCAGCTTCCCGACCGGTTTTGGGCGGCTTCTGGTGCCAGGAACGTGTAGCTAACGGGCGTTAACTTCCGCGAGCATCCACAGGGACTTAGCCAGCGGCGGCGGTTTTCCCTCGACGGCGGGCCCCGGCCGGGTGATTTTCGCGGCCCCGCCCAAAGCCGCCCAAGGAATCCCGCCCAAATGGCCCGCGCCAAGCCCGCTGCGAAGAAGGCCGCACCGGCCCGCGCCCGGATCGACTGGCCGCCCCGCGGGCCGGTCGACATCACGGGGACATTCATCACCCGGTGCCGGGAGGAGCAGCGCCCCGGCGTGCCGGCCGTCGACGTCCGCGACCTGCGCGCCCCGGGCCTGCTGCTGCGGGTCTCGCCCCGGACGATATCGTGGGGCTGGAAGGCGGAGCGCCTCAAGAGGACGGTACGCCTTGACCTCGGGCCGGTGGAGCGGCTGACCGTCGCCCAGGCCCGCCAGGTCGCCGGGGAGGCCATGGACCTGCTTCGCTCCGGCAACGGCTGGCCGACCCTGCTCTGGCTCAACCGGCGCCTGGCCGAGCTCGGCCTCATGCGGATCGAGGAGGTGTTCCCGAAGAACGTCTACCACCACCCGACGCCCGCGCCCCCGCCGCGGCCCCGGGGCTGGACGTACGATCAGGCCGTCGCCGCCTACCTCGCCGCCCACGAGCCCGAGTGGCGCAAGGCCGCCCACGAAGACGCGCGCAAGAACCTGCGCCACCCCGTCCTCAAGCGGTTCGCCGGCATGCCGGTGGCGGCCGTCACGCCCGACGACCTGGCGACGGTGCTGGCCGCGAAGAACCGCTCGCACCACCGCCAGGCCGAGGCCCTGTTCGTGCGGCTGCGCCACTTCTACGGCTGGCTTGCGACGCCGGGGCCGAGGCGGGACAGCGGCGTCGCCAAGGGCCACCTCGACGACCTGCAGCGGCCCAAGCGCCCGAAGGCGCGCGAGGGCGAGGCGCCGCGGCAGCAGGTGCGCTGGCCGACGATGGAGCGCGTCGGGCTGCTCGTGGCGCTCGCCCGCACCGACCTGCTCGACCCTCGCCTGGCCGCCGCGGTGCTGCTCCTGGTCGCGACGGTCCAGCGCCGGCACGCCATCGTGTCCGCCCGGCTCGACGAGTTCTCCGATGCCGGCGATGGCTGGGGCGTGTGGCGCCTGCCGCCCGTGCGGCGCAAGACGGGCGAGACGGGCCGGGCGCAGGCGCACCACGCGGTGCCGCTGCCGCCGCCGGTCTGGGCGGCGGTCCGGGGGCAGTTCGGGGAGGGGCCGTGGCTGTTCCCGGGGATGCGGCCGCGCCGCGCCGGCGCGCCGGTCGGCTACCTGTCCGAATCGGCGCTGACGCACCTGCTCGCGGCGCTCCCGGTCGACACTAGCCCGCACGACCTGCGCCGCGCCCTGCGCTCGCATGGCCGCCGGGCCCTGGGCCTGGCGCCGTCGGTCCTGGACATGATCATCGACCACGCCGAGGGCGTCGCGTCGGGCAACGTGTCCGAGCGGCACTACGTCGACGACGACCGCATGGACCTGAAGCGGCCCGCGATGAGGGCGTGGTGGGACCTAGTCGAGGAGCACGCCGGCAAGGCGAAGTTCGACCTCGACGAGGTGCGGGCCGGGTTCCTGGCTGCACGCGCTAGGCAGAAGGGGAGGGAGCCCACGGTACAAACCTAAGGCAGAATCCCGGATCCGCCTTAGGTTTGTCCCACCAGACCGCCCCGGCCAGGCATTCGTTCACCCTGCCGCGAGCCCGCGCTGGACCGCCACGCCGCGAGCTGCGATCGTCACGATTCCTGCCCCGCCTGAGACCTTCCCGATGTCCCGAAAACCCTGGGCCCCGCCGCCCGTCCCGACATCCCGGAGGCCCTGAGCGCGCGACGCCGGCCTCCGATTTTTGGAGGCCTCCGTGCCCGACACCTGGTTCACCGCCGACACGCATTTCCTGCACGCCGGGGTCATCCCGGCCTGCCGGCGCCCGTTCTCGTCCATCGCCGAGCACGACGCGTCGCTGGTCGAGGCCTGGAACGCGACCGTCCGGCCCGCCGACACCGTCTACCACGTGGGCGACTTCGCCTTGGGCCCGGCCGAGGCGGCCGAGCGCATCTTCCGCCGGCTGCACGGGCGCAAGTGCCTCGTCGCTGGCAACCACGACAAGCGGTCGCGCAAGCTCCCCTGGGCGGAGCAGCACGACGGGATCCGCGAGATCTCGGTCGAGGGGCGGCACCTGGTGCTGTGCCACTATCCCATGCGTAGCTGGCCGCGGGCGTTCCGGGGCAGCCTGCACCTGTACGGGCACGTGCACGGCACGCTGCCGGGCACGACGCAGTCCTGCGACGTAGGCGTCGACGTCTGGAGCTACCGGCCGGTGTCGCTCTCGAACATCGTGGATGCGATGGCCCTGAGCGACACCGTGCCGGAGGAGGTCGCCCGGGCGCGGAACAGGGGCTAGCCCCGCCCGAGATGAGCCTCGGCGACGATCCCGAGCTCGACCAGGTCCTCGCCCTCGGGCTCGGCCTCCCGCTCCGGGGCCGGCGATGACACCCACTTCCGGTGCGGTTGGAGGGCATGTCGGATGGCCTCGGCGCGGGTCGTCGTCGCGCGAACGACCCGCCAGTCCGACCGTATGGCGATCCAACGCCGGTTATCGACGAGCCAGTCCTCCCACGGCATCCCCGGGTCGGGATGGCGGTCGTCGAGGTACAGGCAACGGTATCGGAGCCGGTGCTCTTCACCCGGCGGGTCTCGGGGCATGCGGAGGATGAGCGCGAGCTCACGCTCCCTCTGGTCGAGGGCCGGGTCCGGGTTGAGGACGAGGAGGCCCTGCCGTGGGCGGCGCTCGGGATGCACTGCCTGTGGCAGTCGGCTCTGCGCGTAGAGCCGGTGCGCCCAAGGATCGCTGTGTTCTTCGAGCACGACCGGCATGGGCCGCCACCAGCCCCAGCCGATGTCGGCGAGGTGCATATACTTAGCCCCGGGCACCTTCGGCCATTCGACCGTGTAATCCTCAGGCATGCCGCCCTCCTCGCTCTCGACGGGGACGGCGTAGCAGGCGCGCGTGAATCGACCCGTCGGGAATCGCGTCAAATGCGATGAGGCTCGTTCAACCCGCGGCAACCCTAACCGCCACGGCGCGAGCGGCGGCCGCCTCGAATTCCAGGCTGTCCGCTAGGTCCGTGAGCAGGCGCGCGACGGCGGGCCCGACCCATCCGGGGATCTCGCGGGCGCCCGACGCCCAGCGGTCGACGCCGCGGGGATCCAGGCTCTCGCGGGGGCCGTCGGGGTGCATGGCGCCGAGCATCCGGGCGAGCGGGCGCTTCCACTCTTCGTCGCTGCCCGAGAGCAGGCGGCCGGCGGGGGCGAGGTCGGCGGGCGTCATTGCAGTCCCTCCAGCGCGGCGAGGTCCTCGGGGGTCTCGCGCCGGCGGCGCACGGTCCGGCACAGCGCGTCGAGGGCCGAGTCCAGGCTCACCGCGCACTCGCCGACGATGAGGCGCGCTTCCCGGTCGACGGCGGCGTAGCGGCCGCCCCCGGCTCCCGCGGCGTGGCCGTCGGCGGCGAGCTCGCCCCGGTGCCAGGCGTGGGCGGGCCAGGCGCCGGGCGGCGTCTCGACGAGCAGGCCGACGAGGTCGCCGGTCTCGTCGTCCGTGACGCGCGCGGCCCATGCCGGCGTGGCGTCGCGGAGGGGCGAGGAGAGGTAGAGGTCCTCGCGCCACGGGTCCGGGAGCGGCGCGAGGATGACGTTCATCGGGTGCCACGTCTCGACCGGGAACCGGCGCAGCCCGGCCAGGTCGCTGTGGCCCGGCCGGATGACCGTGCGGCCGTAGCCCCACCGGATGCGGCGGCGGATCGGCCGGGTGAAGGCGGGGGCGGTGACGGCGGCCATGCTCACCTCGCCTGCATGAGCAGGTCGCGGAGCCAAGCGCCGTCCGTGGGGCGGCGCGCCGGCGCCGGGGCGGCCGGGGGCTCGTAGTCGGGGAGCGCGTGCAGCCACGCGATGTCCTCGGCGGTCATCTCGCCCGGGACGGCGGCGGGACGGCGGGCAGCGCGCCTCGGCGGCCGCCAGGGCGACGGCGAGGGGGCGGCGGCGCGAGCTGCGGCACCGGCCGACGGGCCTGCGGGCGGGACGGCGGGACGCCCGGCCTCGCTGGGACGGTCCGCTCCGGCGTCTCGGGCGGGCCGTCCGCCGCGGCCGCCGACGTTCGCCTCAGCGCGGCCAGCGCTCCGCGTCCGGCCACGGACGCCGGTCCGCCGGCCGCCACCGGCGCTCGCACGAGGCCGGCCCGAGGATCGATGATGGCGGGCGGGGCCGCGGCCGCGCCGGCGGCGGGGATCCCGGGGCGGCCCCGGCACGAGCCTCAGGCGCGGCGGGTCCGGCGGGGGCGTCGTCATGGGACCTCGGGGCGGGTGCGGGGACGCGGCGGATCGGGGTGCGCGGCGCCGGGGCGGCCGCCTCGCCCGGCAGCGCGGACGCGGGCGACGAGGGGGTGCGCGGGGTCGCCGGCGGCGGCGGCCAGGGCGGCCGCCAGGGCGGCGACGAGGCGCTCACGGGGCGGCGCCGACGAGAGCGTCGAGGCCGTCGAGCAGGGGAGGGCTCACGGGCGGGGCTCCTCGATGGCGGTCCAGCGGGGCGCCTCGAACCGGACGAGGCCGGCGATGCGCAGGCGCTGCAGGACGGTCGAGACCTGCTTGACCCCGAGCCCGAGGCCGGGCGCCAGGTGCATCGGGAGCGCGCCCGCGGGGACGGCGCGCAGGGCGGCCAGGACGGCGGCGTCGCGGTCGGTCACGGGCGCCCCCTCACGTAGGCCCGGCCGATGCCGAGCGCCGACAGGATCTTCGCGCCCGGCGGGCGGCGGCCCGAAAGCACGTCTGCGAGGTAGCCGGGTCCGACGCCGTGGCGCCGGGCCCAGCGGGCGGCGGAGGGCGCGCGCTCGACGGCGGCGCGGAGCGAGAGTGGGCCGAGCATGGCGTCCCGCACGGCGGCGTCGGACACGAGCTGGCGCCCGGGCATGCGCTCCGTTCGGGGCCGCGGTACGATGCTCACGCCCGCCAGGCCGGCCCAGCGATGCGCCGTGCACTCCGCGACGCCCAGCCGGCGCGCGACGGCGCCGACGCCCACCGTGCTCGCGACGACACGGCGGACTTGCGCCGCCGTCACGCCCGAGCCGACCTCCCTCCACACCCGCATAGACCCCTCCACGAATCGACGCGCGACGCCGCGCCCAAGCATTCAAGCACGTTCGTCAGATGACGAAAGGGGAGTTGAGGGCACAAACTTAACGCGGACGACTGGATGAGCATGGAGCACTCAGAATTTACTCATTTAATGAGCATCCGGTTGGGGTCCAAAATTGACACCAGGACTGAACGAGATCTTGCGGCTGCCCCCGCGAGTGCTAGCATTCGTCATGTGCCGTAGTCGCGGCACAGCACAGGGAGGACGCGATGCCGGAGCTGTACAGGACGACGCGGGACTGGCAGGGGCCGCCGGAGGGCCTGGGCCTGGAGTGGCAGCCGCCGCGCGAGCTGCGCGTGTCGGGCGTCCTGAAGTGCCTCTGGACGGCTGAGGCCCCGTCGCAGGACTACGACGACGCGCTCGCCGGCCCCGAGGGGCGCCACCTGAAGGCCATCGGGTTCTCGCACGATCGCATGAGGTCCGGCCTGCCCTGCCTCTGGGAAGGGCCGGACTACGACCGCGAGCAGGCGGCCGTCCTCCTCAACACGGCCGCCCGGGGGTTGGCCGCCCACCGAGAGCGGGTCGCTCGCGAGCGCGCCCAGGCGGCCGCCGCGGCGGAGCGCCGGAGGGCCGAGGACCTCGCCCTCGCGGAGCGCGCCATCGCCGCCACGCGCGAGTCGCTGCGGACGCAGGGGTGGGCGTGGGCCGTGCGCGACGACGTCGAGCTCGCGGAGCGTCGCATCGCCAGGGGACCGGCTGGCTTGGAGCGCTACCAGAGCGAGCACCTGCTCGACCTCGTCGTGCGCGCGCAGGCCAACATCGACCGCGCGATGCGCGCGATGGAGATCCCGTACGAGCCCGAGGCCGAGCGGGCCGCCCTGCCGGAGGTGCAGGCCGCGGCGCATGAGGGCTGCCGGCTCCTGACCGCCCGCGACGCGGACCGGGCCTCGGTCGTCAACAAGTCCGGATGGGGCCGGAACAGCACGGTCCGGGGGCACATCCTCGCCGGCCTCCCGGCGCTGAATGCCGTGCTCGCCTCGCACGCGCTGCGGGCGCTCCGGACGCACCGCAAGCAGCTCCCCCCGGAGCTGGCGCTCAGGGTGTTCGGCCTCGACCTGCCCGACCTGCTCGCGGCGGCCGCGGCGGCGTGATTGTGGGTTGCGGGGGCGAGGCGATCATCAAAGCGTCGCCCCCGACAGGAGATCTCCAATGCGTTCCCTTGCCCGCCTGTTCGCCGCCCTCGCCGCCGTCGCCCTCGCGCCCCTGGTCTTCGTGTGGGAGGGCGGCCGCTGGGTCCTCCGGACTGTCGCGGGCGTCCGGCCGGATCCCGTCTTGCCCACCGCCGTCGCGGCCGAGGAATATCTCGACGCTGCCGCGGCCGTCCCCGCGCCGAGGCTGCCGACTGTCGCCGGCGTCCCTGCGACGCACCCGGTCGGCGTCGCGCTCGTCATGCACGCCCGGCACCTGACCGCCGGCGGCGACCCTGTCGACCTGTCCGGCCTGCCGGTGCCGGTCGCGACGTGGCTGCACTCCCTCTCGCCGGACGAGCTGACCGTCCTCGCCCGGACGCTCCCCCATCAGGCCGAGGCCCTCGCCGCCGGGCGCGGACGCGTCCCCGGGCTGCCTGGCTCCCACGACGCGGACGTGTCCGCGGAGCCCGTGACACATCCCCAGGCGGCCGATGTGGACGCGTCCGCGCCCGCATTCCACTGGCCCTACCGGGGGACGCCCGCGGACCGCGCGATGGCCGACCTGCTCGCGCACGTCGAGGGCGTCAGGGCGAGGCAGGCCAGGGTCGCCTAGGCCGCCCCAGCCCCCGAAAGCAACGAGGCCCGCCGGGGTGACCGGCGGGCCTTTTGGTTGTCCGACGTGCGCCCGCGCGGGGCCGACGTGCGTTCCATGTGCGTCTCTCTGCGGCCCCGCGTAGGCGCACCGGGAAAGCCGCAAGCGAAAAAGCGAGGGGCGCCGACGATTTCTCAGGCGCGCCTGGCAGGCCGGCGGGCCTCCGCCTTGGACGCCCGGATCCTCAGGCCGGCCACCTCAGCGCGGGCGGCGGCGAGCTGGCGGGCGAGCTCGGCCTCACGGGCGCGGGAGGCCAGGAGGGCCTGGCCGAGGCGGTGGACGGCTGCCTCCGACCGGGCCTCGGCACGGTCCCACGCGGCCCGCTCAAGGGCAGCCTTGGCGGCCCCGTCGGCGGCGAGCAGGGCGTTGAGCAGGCCGGTACCGACCTCGCCCGTCACTGCATGCCCGTGGCTCATGTCCGCCTCCCTCTCTCAGGAGGCCTATAGATTCAGGGTCCAGGCTCCCTGTCCAGCTGCGCTTGGCGAGAGGGTTACTGGATCCCTGGGCGTCGAATGCTCGGGACGCGTCCGGGCTCCTTCTCGACCCTGGCCGGATAGCCCCCCCGTTACTTCGGGGATCTGTAACGGAAATCCGAGGCGCCGCGGCGGGCGGCCTGAGTGCGCCCGACACGCACCAGTCAGTAATGCGCCATGAGCTGACCTTTGCCGTCAGCCATTCGAAGGGCTGGTCATCGACCGAGAGCAGACGCGCGCCTATAGGACCGGGTGGTCACGACTGTAGCGACCTCCTCAGTGGGACATCAGGCAACAGACGGTCGTCTCGCTCAGCAGGTCGCGCGTGACCCCGCCGAAGAACCACTCGCGTAGGCGGCTGTAGCCGTAGCCGCCCGTTACGATAAGGTCCCCGTCGATCGCGCGGACGGCCTTCTGCAGGTCCTCGGCGACGCTCCAGCCCGAGCGCGCCGCCAGATGCCCGCTGGCGTTGACGTCGTGCAGGGCGAGGTAGCGGACGACGTCGTCCACCTCCGCCCGGTCCCCGTCGTCCGTCATTCGAAGCACCTGGACCGCCTCCGCGCGCCTGAGCAGGGGCAAGGCGTCCGAGAGCGCCCGGCGGGTCTGCGGCGTGTTCTTCCAGCCGACGACGATGCGCCTAGCCTCCAGGTGCTCGATGCCGGCCGAAACCACGAGGACGGGGCGGCCCAGGCCCATGAGCGCGTCGCCGAGGTCGACGGCCATGCCCGGCCTGACGCCCTCGTCCTCGGCGTAGCGACCGACCACGACGAGGTCCGCGGCCCGGGACTGCCCTGCCAGGAACGGGACCGGACCGGCGATGTCGGAGCGCCACTCGACGCAGTCGTTCAGGCAGGAGCCATGGCGGAAGACCTGTTCGGCGGCTGCGCACCTGTCGAGGGCGGCTTGGCGGATCTCCTCGATGACCATGCCCATGGGCACGGCGGTCTCGCCGTAGCCCTGCGGGTAGTCGGGCATGCAGGCGGCGGCCCCGACGAGGCGGGCGCCGAGGCGGTGAGCCAGGTCCGCGGCGAGACGGACCCGCGTCCTGGCGTGGCGCCCGTCGTCGACCGCGACCATGATGCTGGCAATTGACACGGGAGCCTCCCTCGACCCGGAACGGGCAACAACAGGATGCGAGCGCCCGTGCCGGTCGGCGTTGATCTGCCTCAAGCCCGCCAGTCCTGGCCGGGGAACAGGAATCGGTCCGCCGCGCGCAGGAGCGCCGCCAGGCCGTCGATGGCCGGCTCGGGCCTCGTGATCACGAAGCGGGGGATGGCCTGCATCACCTCGCTGAACGGGGGCTTGTCCTCGAAGGCGTCCCGGAACGCCTCCCCCTTCAGGGCCTCGACGATACGCGGCGCGATCCCGCCGGCCAGGTAGACCCCGCCCGTCGCCGAGAACATCAGGGCGAGGTCGCCGGCGAACCGGCCCAGCAGGCGCGCGAACTGACGGACGGCCTCCCGCGCGAGCGGGTCGCCGACATTGGCCGCTTCGAGCACCTTCGGCGGCGATTGCCAGGCGGCCACGCCGCGCCCCGCCGCCAGCGCCCGCGCGAGCTTGGCGAGGCCGGGACCGGACAGCAGGGCTTCGGCGGTAAGCCTCCCCTCCGCCGGCATCAGGGCCTGCCACGGCAGTTCGTCGCGCTCGCACGGGCCGAAGCCGACATGGCCGGCCTCGGTCGTCTGGACCAGGAGGCGGTCGCCCGCCGGCACCAGGGCCGCGGCGCCGAGGCCGGTGCCTGCCCCGAGGACGAGGCGGGGCCCCCTTCCGGCCGCGACGGGCCCGATCCGCGCCAGGTCGGCCGCGTTCGCCTCGTCGAGCACGTGCAAGGCGGCCGCCTGCGGCACGTAATCGTTGACCAGCCGCGCCGCCTCCAGCCCGAGGGCGACGCCGATGTCGCCGAGGTCGAACAGCCAGGGCGCGTTGGTCATGCGCGTGGCGTACCCGTCGACGCGCCCCGCGACGGCGAGGAAGGCGGAGCGCGGCCGCGGCGTCCCCGGACCGTCGAGGTAGGCTTGCAGGGCCGCGATGGGCCCGGGGAAGCCGGCTGTCGGCACCTTCCGGATCGGGCCGGGGCATGCTCCCGGCGCGGGGAGCATGGCGAAGCGGGCGTAGGTGCCGCCGATGTCGGCCAGGAGCACGGGATAGGGCAGCATGCCGACGGGTCTCCGCTATGGGCGCGGTGGCCTAGCCGAGGGGCTTGCAGCAGGTGGCATGAGGCTGCCGGCAGAAGGTCAGACCTTCCTCGTCCCAGACCACGATGCAGCCGTGGCCCAGCGCGAAGTTCCGTACCCGGCCGAGGAGCGCGTCGTCGACGCCGAACAGGCGGTCGCAATCCGCGTTCGTCAGGCGCAGGGCCTGCCCGGCCCCGAGGCCGTCCAGGGATACCTGCAGGGCCGGAAGCGTGACCGTGGGCTGAACCGTCATCTCGTTCATCACGGCCGCTCCGTAAATATCCCAGGCTCACGGACGTGAGGCTAAGGCCCTTTCAGGCTGAGGATGTAGTCGATGACCGCGTCCATCTCATCGCGGTCGGGGCGCAGGCTCGGCATCCGTTCGTGGTGGCTCTGCAGGAAAACCGCGAGGGCCGGCCCCGTCGTTGAAGGCATGTTGGCGACCCGCAGGAAGGCGGGGCCGGAAAACTCGCCCGCCTGCGACCCGCGGCCGATGACGTGGCACTGGCTGCAGAGCTGCGTGGCAATGGTCCAGCCACGAACGCGGCGGTCCTCGATCCCACCGGCCATGACCGGGGAGCCGACGAAGGCAGCGAGCAGGCTGCCCAGTGCGAGGGTTCCGGACCGCCGTGGCGAGGGAGCGGTCATGAAGCCCTCGCGATCCTGAGGCGGGTCAGGGCGGCGCCTATGGCGACGGCCCCCGCGGTAACGTGCGCCCAGGTCGCGGCGTCGTTAACTGCGAACCCGAGGAGCCACGGCGCCAGGACCGTCCATGCCCCGGCGAGCGCGACCGCGCGCTCGAAGGACGGGCGGAAACGAAATTGGTTGATCCCCGTGAGCGAGAGGATCACCAAGCCCGGCAGCAGCGCCGAGAAGGCGGCCGGGCCTTGGTCGGCGAAGACCAGGACCCAGGCGGCCAACACCAGCGCGGTACCGGCCAGGTGTTCGAGGGCGCCGACGAGGATCTCGTCCGTGCCCCAGCCCGGAGAGGGCGTGACCCGCATACGTGCCTGGGACATGACCTGCCTCCACCATGTTCGATTGGCATTGTCGTCGCGGCCGCCGACGGGCGCTTGCCCGCCGCGGGAACTCAGGCGTGGACCTCGGCGATGATGCAGCCGGGGTCGACCACCTCGCTCGCCGGCGCCAGCACCTCCAGGCGGCCGCTGGCGGGGGAGACGATGTCGTGCAACGCCTCGCCGATGCGCACGGCGGCCACGGCCTCGCCGGCCCGCACAGTTGTTCCGTCCGCGACAAGCCAGCGCTCCAGTACGCCCTCGGGCAGCATGCCTGTGGTCCAGAGACCCTCGGCTACGTGGATGTCCGCCATGACCGCCTCCTGGCTCGGGGCGCGCGACAGGGTCGCCGGCCGGCAGGGGACGGCATCGGATGGAGGTCCGCCTTGATCTGGATCACGGCGTGACGGGCGGGCATCCCGCGGCCTTGAGGCAGGTCAAGGCGGCTCCCGGACGCTTTGGCAGGTTCACCACAGGCTCCTTCCTCGGACCGGAACCATGCTCGTCGTCCTGGCCGCCAGCGTCGTGCTCGTCGCGGTCACCATCCTGGTGCTTTACGAGACGCTCCGCCTCACCTCGGAGCACCTCGCCGAGTTGCCCGTGCCGCCGCGCTGGCGCATCGTCGCCGTGGTGCTCGCCGCCTTCGTCGGGCATACGGTGGCGGTCTGGATCTACGCCGCCGCCTACTGGCTCCTCGTCCTGCGGCTCGGGCTCGGTGCCTTCTCGGGCGTGCCCATCGAGAGCTTCGAGGACTGCCTCTTCGTCTCGGTGGTGGCCTACTCCTCGCTCGGCTACGGCGACCACGCGCCGGTCGGCCATGCCCGGCTGTTGACCGGCGTCGAGGCGCTAAACGGCCTGCTCCTGATCGGCTGGTCGGCCTCGTTCACCTACCTCGCCATGGAGCGCTACTGGCCGATGCACGGCAAGGCACGCGCCCACCGCGCCGCGAAGGCCCACCGTCCGGCGGACGGCGAGCCCGGCCGCGAGCGCCTCTTCCCGCCGGCGACCGGCACCTGAGCGCCGGTGGCCTTGCGCTGGATCAAGGCCGGCCACCCCGGCCGGCCCCAGGTTTCGCCCCAACCAGCAAGCGGAGGCGAACCATGCACGAGTATCTCGTCACCTTCCATAAAACCGTCCTGGACGACACCGGCCACGACCATCGCATCCTGCAGCGGCAGGCGGTGGTCCACGCCCGCTCGGACGTCGCAGCCGCTTACGCGGCCAAGGCGATGCTCTGCGAGGCCGACGGCGTCGTCGATTGGCGACTGCGGGCCGACACCTGCGAGGTCGTCGAACTCAGCCAGCACGCCGCCTGAGGAGGTGGGGATGAGCCACGAACTCACCGAACCCGTGCACTGGCAGGGGCGGCAATGGGCGGTCACCGGCTACGGGATCGAGGCCCTCGACGGGATGTACCACGTCCCGTTCTCCGACATCCCGGACATCGATGCCGCCCCGCCCCGGTGGCTGGAAGACCTGTGCCACCGCTACGGCACCGACCGCGACGACCTCGCCGCCGCCCTGCGAGTGGCGCGCACGGTCCGGCCCGGAGCGGAGGCTGCGCCGTCGAAGTCGGCCGCATGAGCACCGCTCACCTCCCCGCGGCCGAGAAGGCCGACGACCCGGAGGTTCCGAGCCCCGCCGTCGGGCCGTCGAAGCCGCGCCTGCTGAGGGTCCTCGGCCCCGGCTTGATCACGGGTGCCTCGGACGATGACCCCAGCGGCATCGCGACCTACGGCCAGGCCGGGGCCCAGCTCGGCTACGGCCTCAGCTGGACCATGCTCTACACCCTGCCGCTGATGGCGGCCGTGCAGATGGTCTCGGCCCGGATCGGGCGCACCACCGGCCACGGCATCGCGGGCGTACTGCGCGAGCACTACCCGAATGGCCTGCTGCAGTCCGTCGTCCTGCTCCTGCTGGTGGCCAACATCCTCAACCTCGGGGCCGACCTCGGCGCCATGGCGGACGCCCTGAACCTGCTGCTGCCGGGCCCGCGCTGGCTCTATGTCGTGCTGTTCGCCGGCATCTGCGCCTTCATGCAGCTCGTGCTGCAGTACACCCGCTACGTCGCCGTCCTGAAGTGGCTGACGCTGAGCCTGTTCGCCTATCTGGGCGTGGTGATCTTCGCTCGCGTCTCCTGGTGGGACCTCGGGCTGGCCCTGGCCGTTCCGCAGCTCGACCTCAGCGGTGGCGGCCTGACCACGCTGGTGGCCCTCTTCGGGACCACGATCAGCCCCTACTTGTTCTTCTGGCAGGCAGCCGAGGAGGCCGAGGACCTGCACGCCTACCCACGCCGGCGCGACCTCCTGCACGCGCCCGAGCAGGGCGGAGCCGCGCTCCACCGCATCGAGGTCGATACCCTCGTCGGCATGGCCTTCTCGAACTTGGTGGCGCTCGCCATCATGGTCACGACCGCGGCGGTTCTTCACCCGCGCGGCATCACCGACATCCAGACCTCGGCGCAGGCCGCGGAAGCGCTGCGCCCGCTGGCCGGCCCCTTCTCCGCCACGGTCTTCGCCCTCGGCATCGTCGGGACCGGGCTGCTGGCGGTCCCGGTGCTCGCGGGCTCGGCGGCCTACGCGGTCGGCGAGGCGCGGCGCTGGCCCGTGGGCTTCGGCCGCCGCCTCCTGGAGGCGCGGGCCTTCTACGGCACGGTGGCGCTCGCCACGCTGGTGGGCATGGTCATCAGCCTGGGTGCCGTCGACCCGATCCGCGCGCTCTACTGGAGTGCGGTCGTCAACGGCGTCATCGCGGTCCCCGTCATGGCCGTAATGATGCTGGCGGCGGCGCGCGCCGACATCATGGGCGCCTTCGCGGTGCGCGGTCCGCTCAGGCTGCTCGGCTGGACCGCCACGGCCTGCATGCTGCTCGCCGTCCTCGCCATGTTGGCCACCGCCGCGCTCCCTTGATCCAGCGCAAGGCGGCTTGGCTCGCCCGGTCCATTCTTCATGCACCGCAACCGGGAACGGGAATCGTGCGATGCAGGCATGTGGCGGAGAGAGGCAACCCACCGTCCTGGTGGCCGAGCCTCAGGCGCTGCCGGGCATGTGGCTGGAGGACGTGCTCACTGGCGCCGGCTGCGCCGTCAGCGGCCCCTACGGCACCTGCGAGGATGCCGCTGCGAGCCTAGACCGAAGCCCCCCGGACTTCGCGGTGGTGAGCGTCGACCTCAACTGGGGTCCTGGCTTTCCGCTCGCCTGCGCACTGCGCCGGCGCGGCATCCCCTTCGCCCTGATCGCCGGCAACGCCCGGGTGCCGGGCGCCTTCGCGGACGTGCCCGTGTTCGACCGGCTGTTCGATGCCCGGGACATGGTCTCGGCCGTGGCCGCCTCCTGCGCCGTCCCGGGCTGCCCGCGGACTTGCCCGATGCTGGGTAGGATCGCGGCCGGAGAGGAGCTTGCGCTGGATCAATGTCCGACGGCCTGCCGCGCCTAGCGTCGGCTCCGGCCAGGTACGACCTGGGCCTCATCGAGGAGACGGACCATGGGCGACAAGCTGATTCGCCAGAACGTCATCGACGAGCTCGACTTCGACCCGAGCATCGACGCCGCCCACATCGGCGTCGCCGTGGAAAACGGCATCGTCACGCTCACCGGCCACGTCGGCAGCTACACCGAGCGCGTCGCCGCCGAGAAGGCCGCCCAGAAGGTGCGCGGCGTGCGCGGGGTGGTGGAGGAGATCCAGGTCCGCTTCGGCGGCGAGACACCGCCGCGCGACGAGGACATCGCCCAGCGCGCGGTGCAGATGCTCGACTGGTCGGTGACCGTGCCCAAGGGCGCCGTGCAGGTGAAGGTCCAGAACGGCTGGGTGACGCTCTCCGGCAAGGTCGACTGGCAGTACCAGCGGGAGGAGGCCTACCGCGCGATCCGGCGCCTCGCAGGGGTCGCCGGCATCATGAACACCATCGAGGTGACCCCGAAGGCGAGCGTGCCCGACGTGCGCTCGAAGATCATGGCGGCGCTCAAGCGCAACGCCGAGCTTGAGGCCGACGCCATCAAGGTGACGGTGAAGGACGCCAAGGTCGTCCTGGAGGGCAAGGTGAACGCCTGGTACGAGCGCGAGCTCGCCGAGAATGCCGCGTGGTCGGCCCCGGGCGTGCGCGCCGTCGAGGACCACCTCACGCTGGGCTGAGCCCCGCCGGATGGGTGTGGTCCCGGACCATACCCATCAAGCATTCCCAACCCCGTCTTTGCCTGCCGGCCGGAGACCTCCCATGACCTTTGCCAGCATCATGGTGGCGATGGACCTGACGACGGAGGCGCGCGACCGCGTGCGCCTGGCCGGCCACCTCGCCGACGAGTTCCGCGCCCGCCTGATCGGCGTGGCGGCCGAAACGCCGGCCTACGCCGTGCCGCCGGTGGGACCGACGCCGGCGAGCGCCTACGCGCTGACCGCCTCGAACGAGACCGTGCTGAATGACCTCAGGCAGGCGCACGCCGCCTTCGAGGAGGCGGCCGGCAATCGCAGCCGCGTCGAGTGGCGCTCCAACATCGAGCTCCCGCTGCCCTTCCTCGTCGCGCAGGCCGCCGCCGCCGACCTTGTCGTGGTCGGGCGCAAGACCGAGCCCGGGACCATGCTGTTCTCGGTCGACCCGGGGGACCTCGTCATGCGTCTCGGGCAGCCGGTCCTGGTGGTGCCGCCCGAGGTCGACCACCTCGACGCCAAGCGTGTCGCAGTGGGCTGGAAGGACACCCGTGAGGCGCGCCGGGCGGTCTGGGACGCGCTGCCCTTCCTCAAGCGGGCGTCCCAGGTCGTCGTGATCTCCGTCGACGACGGGGACGGCGCGGCCGATCCGCAGGACATCGTCGGGTTGCTGCAGGTCCACGACGTCTACGCCACGTCCGTCCGGAAGGACGCTTGCGGCTCCGCAGCCTCCGAGGCCCTCGTGGACGCCGCTTCCGAGCAGGCCGCCGACCTGCTCGTCGCGGGTGCCTACGGCCACGGTCGGCTCCGCGAATGGGCCTTCGGCGGCGTCACTCGCGACCTTCTGGCATATGCCCCTATCTGTTGCCTGATGAGCCACTGATGTCCGCCGTCGCGCGTACAGCCGCGGCACGCGCTGCCCAACTGGGCCTCGCCGCGGTCATGGCGAGCGCATCGGCTATCCATGCACAGTCGAGGCCGGGCTCACCCGATTCGAGAGGAACCTTTGTTGAGCCGGCAAACGCGCCCCATCGTCACTGCTCCGGCTCCTGCCTGAAGAGCGGAACCCTGCGGTGGTTCTGCAAGCCCCACCAGACCTGCAGCTTGGACTGCGGCACGGCGCCCCCGCATATGCACTGCCACGACCTGCAGCGGCGAGTGGAGGCACAGGCCTGGGCTAGAGCGTCCGTCGGCTCCGCCTCCTTGCACTCACGGTCGGTCAGTGGGCCATGAGCATTGGGATGTGCGCGTGCTCGATGACATGGCGGGTGACGCCGCCGAGCAGGAACTCGCGCACGCGGCTGTGGGTGTAGGCGCCGAGCGCCAGCATCGAGGCGTTCCGCAGCCCCGCCTCGGCCAGGATGGCCGCGCCGACCGAAGTCCCATCCTCGACCTCCAGGGTGGCGGCCTCCGCCACGATGCCGTGCCAGCGCAGGTAGGCGCACAGGTCGGCCGCCCGCGCCTCCTCGAAGCGATCGGTGCGCGCATGCACGACAGTGACCCTGGCGGCCTCGTGCAGCAGCGTGATGGACTGGCCGATCAGGCGCGTCGCCTCCAGGCTGCCGTTCCAGGCGACCACGACGTGGTCGAGCAGGTCGTAGGGCACGCTCTCACCGACCATGAGCGTCGGGCGCCCGACCGAGAACAGGGCAGTGTCGAGCGCGCGGCCGGTGAAGGGCTCATCCGGGTTCGGGCGGTCGACGATGACGAGGTCGTTGATCCGGCCGGCGAGGGTGAGCAGAGGCTCGACCTCGCCAGAGAGCTCGGTCCAGGTCACGAAAGTAGCGTCGAGCCGGTCGCCCTCCGGCATGAACGCCACACCCTCGCGCTCGCACCAGGTTTCCAGGGCTGCCTTGCCCTCGGCCGCGGCCTCGCGCACGCCCCGCGCGATGGCCTCGATGGTCGCGCAGTCCATCGGCACGAGGCTCGCCATGCTGGCCATGACGTGCTCGGGGCCCGGCGCCATGAAGGCGACGCCGATGTGGGCCCGCAGGCGCCGGCCCAGGCGCAGGGCGGCGTCGAGCCGGCGCGTGGCGTCGAGACCGGGCGCGGTCGGGACGAGGAGGCAGCGCAGGAACATCGGGGATCTCCTCGCTCAGCGTTCCAGGGTCTTCAGGTAGGCGATCAGGGCCTCGACCTGGTCCGGGTCGAACCGGAACTCGGGCATGCTGGGGTGTCCGGTGCGGATGCCCTCGGCGAGCGCCTCGCCGAGATCCTCGACGGGGTAGCGCATGTGCAACTCACGGAAGGGCGGCGCCGCGAGCAGTGGACTTCCTCCGACGCGCCCCACCGCGTGGCACCGGGCGCAGTTGGTCCGGGCGAGCGTCTCGCCTTGCTTCACCTGCCGGTCCCAGGCAGTGGCGGGGCCGGCCATCAGGTTCGACAGAAGCGTGAGGGCGCCGATCAGGTTGAGGGCTGCCGGACGCATCAGTGGCTCATCAGGCAGCAGACGGGCGTGGTCTGCAGGACGTCACGGGTTGCACCCCCGAAGATCCACTCGCGTAGGCGGCTGTGCCCGTAGGCTCCCATCACGACGAGGTCCGCCTCCTCGCGACCGGCGAACCGGAGGATCTCGTCCGCGGCGCTGACCTCCGGGCTCCGCAGCAGGTGCGTGGTGACAGCCACAGAATGGTCGGAGAGATAGGCGGCCACGTCCTCGGCGCCCTCCCGGTCGGCATCGGGGCCAACCACCGCGACGAGGACCTCGTCGGCCCGGGTCAGGAACGGCAGCGCGTCGTGGACTGCGCGGCGCGCCTCGCGCGTGTCCTTCCAGGCCACCACGACCCGCTTTGCCGCGAGGCGTTCGATGCCGGGCGGCGCGACCAGCACCGGCCGCCCGACCTCCATCAGGAGCGCCCCGGCCGCGACGCCCATCGGGCCCGGGTCGCCGTCTGCCGGCCCCTGCCGGCCGACCACCACGACGTCGGCGGCCCGCGCCTGCCCGACGAGGTAGGCCAGGGGCTGGGCCGGCGCCGAGCGCCAGGCCGTCCCCTCCGCGGCCCCGGCCTCGCGCTCGAACAGGGCCTTGGCTTCCGCGAGCTGCTCGGCCGCCAGGCGCTCCTCGATGGCCCAGACCCGCTCGACCTCCAGCATGTCGCCGACCGGCATGGGGGCCAGGACCGGGCGCGCGGCGACCCCAATCAGCCTGGCCTCGAACCGCTCCGCGAGGCCGGCCGCCAGCTGGACCCGGTCCGCGGCCGCGGCCCCGAGGTCGACCGAGACCATGACGTTGGAGATCTTCATGACCGCCTCCCGCTGCCGGGCTCACCGGCTTGCCGGAGAGATCCTGCGCGCGGCGGCGGCCAAAGCCTTGATCCATCTCAACGGGACGCCGGCCTCGCGCAGGCGGACAGGTCCCGTACTGGGACGACGAAGAACGGGGGCGATCCGTCGGGCTTCAACGTCACGCTGAGGCATTCCGTCCCCAGCGCCTGGGTATCGGCGGCCGCGCAGCCGACATCCCATCCGGCCAGCTCGTAGACCACGGTTCCCGCAGTGGCACCGGGCTCGATCTCGCTGTCGCGGACCATGCGGTAGGCGCGCGGCCGCCATGGATGCCCGCCGAGCATTCTCCGGATTAGCCCCGAAAATCCCCTCATGTGAGCACCACCATCGCCTTCGGCCGGGCGGGGGTGGCCGCCCCGCCGCCTCGCCATTTGTCCGGGGAACGACTTGCGCAATCCGAGTAGATTACACTAATTCTAATTCAAGATGAGAGCGCGAGGGAGACCTGCCGGCTGGCGCGCCCTGACCCCCGGGCAACGGGCGATGTTGCTGCGCCTGCATCGCGACGGCCCCCTGGTCTCGCTCGCCCCTTGGGAAATGCGCACCATCCGCTCGTTGCTCGCGCGGGGGCTCGTCAGGCCGAGGATGCGCGGCGGGAGCGACATCGAGACGGCCGGCCTGTGGTTCCTTAGCGGCAAGGGCGAGCGGGCGCTGCCCCGTGCGGCGGCGGACGCCGGCGGCGCGGAGGCTCGAACCGGTCCATGACCATGAACTGGCTGATCGACCGGCTGCTTGTCCTCGGGATCGTCCTCGTGGTGGCCGGAGCCGTCGCCGCCCTTTCCGCGGCAGGGTTCGGCCGCGTCGGGGAGACCTGCGGGCTCGCTGCCCTCGTGGCGAGCCTCGTCACCGTCTGGCTCCGCCGGTGAGCCGGTCCCATTCCCGTGACGAAGGCAAACGCTCGATGCGACCGACAGAACCCAGCTATGACCGTGGCACCGTCACCCTGCACTGGCTGACAGCCGCCCTCGTGACCGTGCTCTGGTTGATCGGGACCTTCCTGGAAGACCTCCTGCCGAAGGGAGTTTTGCGCTCGGGGGTATGGTCGGCGCATTTCGACCTCGGACTTGTCCTCGCCGTCGTGCTCGTCGCGTTCATGGCGTGGCGCCGAACGGGCGGCCGCAGGCTGCCCATCGAGGATGCCGGGCCGCTGCACCGCGTGGCCAAGGGCACCCACGCGGCGCTGTACCTGCTGCTGCTGCTCATCGTTGCCCTCGGCATCGCGAACGCCTTCGTGCGCGGCGTCCACCTGATCGGACCCGTCGACCTGCCCAAGCTCGGTGATCCGGAATGGCGGAAACCGCTGACGCGCTGGCACGGCCTCGCCGCCCACCTGCTGATGGCCCTTGCCCTCTTCCATTCCGCGGCCGCGCTGGCGCACCATTACCTGTGGCACGACGCGGTCCTGCGCCGCATACTGGCCTGGAGGCGCTGACGGACCCGGCGCCGCCCGCGCCGGGGAATCAAGTCGCTGGGCCGGCCTAGGGGCGGCTCGGGCGCGACCGTGGAGCTCTCGCCCGGGCAGGGACTAAGGGTTGGATGGGCAACCCGGCCAGCCTCGCCGAGGAACGACTTTGCCGGGTACGGGGACTACACGCGCAGGGTGAGCTACCGGCTGGTCCCCAGCCTTCGGTGAGGGCGAACGGGAACCTCGGGCGCCCTCACGCGACCTCGCGCTCTAGGTGCAGGTAGTTCGGGTTGAACAGGGCGACGCGCTGGAGCGCCTTGAGGTCCGGGATGGTCAGCGTCCTGTTCCTCAGGATGATCAGCCCTCGCGTGCGCAGCTCCTGGAGGACCCGGTTGGTGTGGGCGGTCGAGATGCCGAGGGTGTCGGCGAGCTCGGTTTGGGTGAGCGGCCACGGACACTTCGGGCCGTCAGCCAACCCGACGCATTCCAGGCGTACGAAAAGTTCGCAGAGGAGATGGGCCGTGCGTTCCAGCGAGTCCCGCTGCCCCAGGTTCAGCGTCCATTCGCGCAGGATCTCCTCCCTGACCAGCGTCTCCCACCAGAGGCCCCGAAGCAGGCGCGGATGGTTCAGCGTCATGGCGCCGAGCGTATCCGTCGAGACCTCCACCAAGCTCACGGCCGTGATGGCCGCGAGCGCGTGGTCCATGGCACGCAGGATCGGGACGTTCAGGTCGCACAAGTCGCCGGGGAGGACGAACCCGACGATCTGCCGCCGGCCGTCTTCCAGCATCTTGTAGTGGCAGGCCCAGCCCGAGAGGATCAGGCGCATGACCCTGGGCGGCTCGCCCTCTCGAACGATGTCCGTGTGCGGCGCATAGGTTCGATGCGGGAGGGCCGCGAGGTCGTCGAGGACCGCCTTGTCTGCGGCCGTCAACCGGGTGAAGTGCTCCAGCTTCCGCGCCAGCGGGTTCATCGTGCCGACCCTCCATGGCGAACGCCGCGGCATGGAGGGCCGTCCGTGACCCGCCCGCATTGACGTGGCTCAACCCGAGGGCTCGTCGCGAACGCGGGCAACACCGAAACCCATGGCCTCCTTTGGTGCGAATACTCTGAGCGAACCGGCACGGCCGGTCCAAGGCTCCTGGAGTGGACGCGAGCGAGGGCCCCGGCTGACCTCGGCCATCAGGGCACGAGCACGGCCGCGCCATGCAGAATTCCGGAGCGGTGGGCCCCAATAGCCTCGTTGGCCTGCGCGAGCCGGTAGGTGCGCGTGCGGGTGACGATGCCTGCCTGCGGCGCGGTCTCGAAGAAGGTACGGGCGTCCTCGCGGGTGAGGTTGGCCACCGAGCGCACGGACCGCTCGCCCCAGAGCAGGTCGTAGGGGAAGGCCGGGATGTCGCTCATGTGGATGCCGCCGCAGACCACCCAGCCGTCATTGCGCACGGCCCTGAGGGCCGCCGGCACCAAGCTCCCGTCGGGCGCGAAGACGAGGGCGGCGTCGAGCCGCTCGGGCGGCGCCTCGTCCGAGCCCCCGGCCCAAACCGCCCCGAGCGAGCGGGCGAACTCCTGCGCCTCCCGGTCGCCGGGGCGGGTGAGCGCGAATACGCGCCGTCCCTGCCAGCGGCCGACCTGGGCGACGATGTGGGCGGCCGCCCCGAAGCCGTAGAGCCCGATGCTCAGGGCATCCCCGGCCATCTGCAGGGTGCGCCAGCCGATCAGCCCGGCGCAGAGGAGCGGTGCCGTCGCGACGGGGTCCAGGCTCGGGTCGAGCGGAATGATGAAGGCCGCCTCGGCCACGAGGTGGCTCGCGAAGCCGCCGTCGCGCGTGCAGCCGGTGAAGCCGGGGGCGTCGCAGAGGTTCTCCCGGTCGGTCTTGCAGTAGGTGCAGTGGCCGCAAGTGTGTCCCAGCCAGGGCACGCCGACTCGGCTGCCAGGAAGCGGCGCCGTTACGCCCGCGCCGGCCGCTTCCACAATGCCGACGACCTCATGGCCCGGGACGATGGGGTAGACAGCCTGGGGCAGGTCTCCGTCGATGACGTGAAGGTCCGTGCGGCAGACGGCGCAGGCCCCGGAGCCCGGATCCGGACCTCGCCGGGTCCGGGCTCCGGGGCCGGCCGCTCCTCGGGCACCAGGGGGGCGCCGACCCCCTGCAGCACCATCGCCAGCATCGACGAACCTCAGCAGGCGAGCGTCAGTCGGTCCTCGACGGCGCGCACGCCCGGCGCGGCCCAGGCGGCGCGCTCGGCGAGCTCGCGCTCGCGCCAGACTTCGACGCAGCCGTCGAGGGTCACCCTGTCGCCGTCGACCAGGACCTGGATGGTGTCCGGGTCCCGGGCGCTCCGCCTTAGAGCCGCGAGGATGCGGGACTTGACCTCGGCGGCCTGGGCCGGCGGCTTCACGGCGATGCTGTTGACGATGTCGGTGACGCCGGCGAGACGGCGCAGGGCCTTATCGACAGCCGCCTTCTGGTGGTAGTACGGCACGCACCCTTCGAGCGTGACGCAGCCCTTCGCGACCTTCAGCGTGACCGAGCCCTCTGGGATGCGGACGTCCCATTCGAGCACCCGGGCGCAGCGCTCGGCCAGGGCCTCGTCGCCGATGCTGGGGTTGTCGGGGTAACGAACCTCGATCCGCTCGACCACGCCCCGGACGCCACGGACCCGGAGTACGACGCGCTCGGCGATGCTCTTCTCCGCGTAGTTCCGGACATGGCCGGTCAGGGTCACGATGCCGTTCTCGACGGTGACGCCGATCTGCGCCGCGTCGATCATTGGGGCGTATTCCAGCTCGTCGAGCACGTGCCGGTGCACGGTGATGTCGTCCATCGCCCGTCTCCTCGTTTGGGTGTGATGCTCAGAGGACCAGCCAAAGCAGCGCCGGCGTCGCCGCCGACGCCACGATGGCCAGGGCCAGGGCCTGCAGGCTCCCGATGCTCCGGTAGCGGTAGCCGTCCGCGACCACCCGTTGGCCCGCGTCGTTTCGCGGCGCCAGCCTGACCGGCACCCGCACGCGGCGCACCGTCTGGATGTAGGTGGTTCGAAGCACCAGGGTCATCGTTCGCTCCTGCCGTTCTGACGGGAGCCATCCTGGCGGCGCGCCCCGAGGGCGCCTTGATCCACCTCAACGCCGCCTGCCCCGTCCGCCGGCACGGTCGACGCCGAGACCAGCTCCGCCGGGAGGCCGACATGGACGCGACGCTTGGAACGAGGGAGCGCCACGAAGGCGGTCGTCGGGGCGACGGACGCGCACCGGCGTTCGTGCCCGGGCCGCTCGGACCGGACAGCCTCAAGCGCATCGACGCCTACTGGCGCGCCGCGAATTACCTGTCGGTCGGGCAGATCTACCTCATGGGGAACCCGCTGCTGCGCGAGCCGCTCAAGCCCGAGCACGTCAAGCCGAGGCTCCTCGGGCACTGGGGCACGACGCCCGGCCTCAACTTCATCTATGCCCACCTGAACCGGGTCATCAGCCAGCGCGACCTCGACATGATCGCGGTCTGGGGGCCCGGGCACGGCGCGCCAGGGCTCGTGGCCAACGAGTACCTGGAGGGCACCTACGGCGAGATCTATCCGGACGTGGCGCGCGACGCGGAGGGGATGGGCCGACTGTTCCGGCAGTTCTCGTTCCCAGGCGGCATCCCGAGCCACGCCTCGCCCGAACTGCCCGGCTCGATCCACGAGGGCGGGGAACTCGGCTATTCCCTGGCGCACGCCTTCGGTGCGGCCCTCGACAACCCAGGCCTGACGGTCGCCTGCGTCGTGGGCGACGGCGAGGCCGAGACGGGCCCGCTCGCGGCGGCCTGGCACTCGAACAAGTTCCTCGACGCCCGCCATGACGGGACGGTCCTGCCGATCCTGCACCTCAACGGCTACAAGATCGCCAACCCGACCGTCCTCGCCCGCATGCCGCCGGAGGAGCTGCGGAGCCTTCTCGTCGGCTACGGCTACGAGCCGACCTTCGTCGAGGGGGACGAGCCGGCCCCGATGCACCAAGCCATGGCCACGGCCCTCGACGCGGCCTTCGACGCCGTCGCAGAGATCCGGAGGCGCGCCGGCCGAAGCGAGGCCGGGCGACCGCGCTGGCCCATGATCGTGCTGCGCAGCCCCAAGGGATGGACGGGACCGAAGACCGTCGACGGCAATCCGGTCGAGGGGACGTGGCGCTCGCATCAGGTGCCCGTGGCGGCCACGCGGGAAAACCCGGCGCATCTCGCCATCCTGGAAGCCTGGATGCGCTCCTACCGCCCCGAAGAACTGTTCGCGGAGGACGGCTCGCTCGTGCATGACCTCGCCGCGCTGCCGCCGAAGGGACAGCGTCGCCTCTCGGCCAACCCGCACGCCAACGCGCACCAGAGCGCTCCCTTGCGCCTGCCGGACCTCCGGCGCTTCGCCGTCGCCGTGCCAGAGCCCGGCCGCACCAAGTTCGAGGCCACCCGCGCGCTCGGGGCGTACCTGCGGGACACGCTCACCCTCAACGCGGAGGCACGCAACTTCCGCATCATGGGCCCCGACGAGACTGCCTCGAACCGGCTCGACGCGGTGTTCGAGGTGACGGGCCGCGCGTGGCAGGAGGCGGTACTGCCGGGCGACGACCACCTCGCCCGGGATGGGCGCGTCATGGAGATCCTGAGCGAGCACCTCTGCGAGGGCTGGCTCGAAGGATACGTCCTAACCGGCCGGCACGGCCTGTTCGCCACCTACGAGGCCTTCGTGCACGTGGTCGACTCGATGGTGAACCAGCACGCCAAGTGGCTGAAGTCCTCGCGCGACCTGCCCTGGCGTCGGCCGGTGCCGTCCCTTAACATCCTGCTCTCGTCCCACGTCTGGCGGCAGGACCACAACGGCTTCAGCCACCAGGATCCCGGCTTCATCGACTTCGTCGCGAACAAGCGCGGCGACACGGCCCGGATCTACCTGCCCCCGGACGCGAACACCCTGCTCTGCGCCATGGACCACTGCCTGCGGACCTACGACCGCATCAACGTCGTCGTGGCCGGCAAGCAGCCGGCGCTGCAGTGGCTGAACCTGGACGAGGCTGCGAGGCACTGCGCGGCCGGTGCCGGGATCTGGGACTGGGCCTCGAACGAGGGCGAGGACGAGCCCGACGTAGTGATGGCCTGTGCCGGCGACGTGCCGACCCAAGAGACGCTCGCGGCGGTCCACTGGCTAAGCCACCACGTCCCGGAGCTGCGTGTCCGGGTGGTGAACGTCGTCGACCTGATGACCCTCCCGGCGCGCGAGACACACCCGCACGGGCTCGACGACCCGACCTTCGACAGCCTGTTCACCCGCGACCGGCCGGTGGTGTTCGCCTACCACGGCTATCCCTGGCTCATCCATCGGCTGACCTACAAGCGCACGAACCACGGCAACTTCCACGTGCATGGCTTCATCGAGGAGGGCACGACCACCACGCCCTTCGACATTTGCGTGCTGAACCGGCTCGACCGCTTCCACCTCGCGCAGGCCGCCCTGCGCGCCGTCGCGGGGTTGCGAACGCGGGCCGAGCATGCCGAGCAGGCACTCCGGGACGCGTTGGCCCGCCACCGCGAGTACGTCTGCCAGACGGGTGACGACCTGCCGGAGGTGCGGGATTGGGCTTGGCCGGAGCGGTATGCCCACGAGCATCCCGACCGCCGCCGCATCGAGGGCGACATCATGCAGTGCGGCCCGGCCGAAGCCGGCACGGGGGAGCTCCGGCCGGGCGAGACCGTGGACGACTGGACCATCATCGCCTGAGGCCGGGCGATGATCCTCGTCCTCAACGCCGGCTCCTCCAGCCTGCGCTGTGCCCTGTTCCGGTCAGGGGCAGACGCACCGGCCTGGCGGGCGCACGTGGCCGGGATCGGGCATGAGCCGAACCTCACCGTCGACGGCGCCTCTCAGGAGGGCGAGCGTCCCCCGGAAGACGACCATGCGACCGTCGCCCGCTGGCTGTTCGCGCGGCTGCCCGCGGCCCCGACCGCGGCGGCGCATCGCGTCGTCCATGGCGGCCTGCGCCACGCGGCGCGGGTGCGCCTCGACGCGGAGGTGATGGCGGCGCTGGAGCAGCTCGTGCCGCTGGCGCCGGCGCACCAGCCGCAGGCGCTGGCCTGCATCCGGGCGGTCGCGGAGACGTGGCCGCACCTGCCACAGGTCGCCTGCTTCGACACGGCCTTCCATCGGACGCAGGACAGGCTCGCGCAGCTCTACCCGCTGCCGCGCGCCCTCATCGACGTGGGACTCGTGCGGTTCGGCTTCCACGGCCTGTCCTACGCCCACGTCGCCCGGACGTTTCCGCATGGCCGGGTCCTGGCGGCCCATCTTGGACACGGGGCCAGCCTGTGCGCGATCCGGGACGGGCGCAGCGTCGCCACCACGATGGGCTTCACGACGCTCGACGGACTGATGATGGGCACCCGCAGCGGCGCGGTCGACCCGGGCTTGGTGCTGCACCTGATCCGGGAGCATGGCCTCACCCCCGACGCGGTGGCCGAACTCTTGAATGAGCGCTCGGGCCTCCTTGGCGTCTCCGGCATCAGCGACGACGTGCGGGTGCTTAAGGCTAGCGGGGCTCCGGAGGCGCGCGAGGCCCTCGACCTGTTCGCCTACAGGATCGTGCGCGAGGCGGGCTCCCTCATCGCGGCGCTCGGCGGGCTCGATGCCCTCGTCTTCACTGGCGGCATCGGCGAGCACTCGGCGCAGGTTCGGGCCGCCGTCTGCCGCGGTCTAGCCTTCGCCAACGTGACGCTTGACGAGGCTGCCAACGACCGCTGCGAGGAACACATCGGAGTCCAGAGGGCGGCGGTCGAGGTCCGGATCGTGCCCGCGGACGAGGAGCGCGAGATCGCCCTATCGATGGCCGGCTTTCTGGCTAAGAACCACAACGGCCGGGACCCCTTGTCGTTCGGGCGATGATGATCCCGGCCAAGCCGCCGCGTAAGGGGCAAAGACGTTGCGCAACTTGCAAGCACAATTTAATTATTCCAACTAAAGAAAGCTGTCAGAAGGGGGCTTCGTCCGTGCCCTTGTGAGAATGACCCGCAGGAAGCCCTCATCCATTCGCCACCTGAGACGGTACAGCGGTTGCAGGCTCTACGACCCCGAGAGCCAGGCTTACCTGTCGGCGCGTGACGTCGAGCGGCTCATCCGTCAGGGCGTCAGGATCAGCGTGCGCGAGGCCGAGACGGGGCAGGACGTGACCCACGAGATCCTCCCGCCGAACCTGCAGCAGGGGGCATGCCGGGCAGGAAGACCCCGCACATGACGGCCCCGGTCCGCTGGTCGAGGACTTCGAGGGACGGCTGCCGTGGCCAAACGCCGGAGGCAACGTTCAGGGCGTGTCCGTCTTGCTCGACCAGTCCGCCGGCGGCTGCAGGCACCGCAACGACATGCGGCCAATCTTGTGGGTATCTGCGACCGGCAAGTCGAGCCAGAAGGCGCGCCACAAGGCGAGCCATGCCGGCTCCGGCAAGGGCAGTTCCGGGCGGGGAGATCCCGCCGGCAGGGTTCGGGACATCGGGATCATGGATGGCCTCCCACGCCTGCCGCGTCGACGCGGACGACCTTGAACGTGCGGTACTCCTCCTCCCCCGCCTCGCGGATCGAGACGTACTCGCCCTCGACGAAGGCGTGCGTGCCAAGCCGGTAGGCTGCCTCGTCGTCCTCGTTCGTCCAGTCCTCGTAGTCGATCAGCCAAGTGGCGCCGCCCTCGCCGCCGGCGCGGTGCACGAGCCGGCCGTGCCGGTCCGGCTCGCCCGTCCAGAAGCGGCGGGCACGGCAGTGGTCGCGGGCCTCGTGCCAAAGCGCCGTGTCCAAGCGGCCGTCGGGACCGAGCGGGGCCACGATGTCGTAGCCGCGGCCCGCGCTGCCCTCCGGATGCTCCGGGCAGCGTGCCAGCGTCAGGGTCACCCGGCGCAGCCTGGCCGTGACGTCCGGATTGCCGGCACGCTGCGCGAACCGGGGAGCGATGGCATCAATGCCGTGCGTTCCATGAGACATGGCGGATTTCCTCAGCTCAGGGCGACGATGCGGTCCTCGACGGCTCGCACGCCCGGCACCGACCAGGCCGCGCGCTCAGCCGCCTCGCGGTCGGCCCAGGCCGTCACGGCACCTTCCAGCGTGACCTTGTCGCCCTCGACCCGAACCTTGATTCCATCGGCCTCGAACATCGCGCCGCGCTTGAACGCTTCCAGGATCTTGTCCTTGACCAAGGCGGGCCTGACCTCGGGCTTGACCTGGATGAGGTTCGATACGCCGACGACGCCGGAGAGCTTGCGCACGGCAGCCTCGGCCCCCATTGCCTGGTACTGCCAGGGCACCGCGCCGGTGAGCGTGATCCAGCCCTTGGCGACCTTCACCTGGATGGCCTGCTTCGGCAGGTGCACCGACCAGTCGATGATGGCGAGCGCCCGGGCGGCGATCTGGTCGTCCTCGATCTTCTTGGCCTCAGCGTACCGGACTTGGATCTCCTGGGCGATGGCGCGCACGCCCTTGACGCGGCGCACGGCGTTCTCGGCCTCGACCTTCTCGGCGTAGCTGCCGACGTGGCCCGTCAGGGTGACGACCCCGTCCGAGACGGCGACGCCGATCTCGGCCGCGTCGAGGCTGGGGTCGAAGTCGAGCTCGTCAAGCACGTCGCGGCGCAGGTCCTTGTCGGTCATGGCATCTCTCCCGGTGGCTGGCATGGTCGCAGCGGTGGGAGTGTGGGCGCCCTAGGCGGGTCGGCCTTGATCCAGCGCAAGCCCGACGCGCTGCTCGGCCCGGGCGATGGCGGCGCAGCGCTCCATTTCCGTGCGCAGGGCTGGGAGCGTCTCCTCGACGCCCGCCGCCTTGAGGTCAGCCTGGAACTCGGCGACCAGTGGCTCGTCGGCGGTCAGGACGCCCCGGTCGGTGAAGTCCTCGACGAAGCGCGCGGCCGCGTCTTTCCCCAGCCGCATCCGCTCGCAGGCCCAGGTCGCCAGGAGCAGGTTGCGCCGGGTGCGCACCTGGAAGCGCACCTCCTCGTCGTGCGCGAAGCGGCGCTCGAAGGCCTGCTCGCGTTCGTCGAACGTGGTCATCGTGACCTCCATCTCGGCCGCCGGGCCCATGACCGCTAGGGCCGTCGTCGGATTGGACATCCTCAGACAACCGCGACACCGGGCCTTGAGACAGATCAATGGAGGCTCGGTGCCGGCCAAGTGCGGGGCTCCCCGACTTTTGACCCAGATCAAGGCCGACGCCGCAGGCTCGTTTTTCAGTGGCCGAGGATCGCACCGGACCCGGCACTGTTCCCGGAGCCAGCCATGTCCGAATGCCCACGGGCCACCGCCAGGTCGCTCCCACCGAAGGACCGGCGCATTCCGGAGGAGCCGCCATCCGGCGAGGATTGTCCGTCGTCAGATGATTTGAGACAGGCTGCGGGCCTCAGGAACGGAGGCACTGGTCCACCTGGGTTGAGAAGTTAGGCAGCCTGCGCGTGGTGGCGCAAGCGGCGGTCGGTGAGAGTCTGGCGCTTGATCCGCTCCCGCTCGCGCAGGATGGCCTCGCCCCGGCCGAAGTAGACGTCGGCCGGCGTGAGATTGTTCAGGCTCTCATGAGCTCGGACGTGGTTGTAGTGCTCCACGAACGCCCCGACCCGCGCCTCCAACTCGCCGGGCAGATAGGCGTGTTCGAGCAGGATGCGGTTCTTCAGCGTCTGGTGCCAGCGCTCGATCTTGCCCTGAGTTTGGGGATGGCGGGGAGCACCGCGGATGTGGGTCATGCCGCGGCTGCCGAGCCAGTCGGCCAGGTCACCCGCGACGTAGCTCGATCCGTTGTCGGTCAGCAGCCGCGGCCGGTGCACCACCTGCACCTGATCGAGCCCGGCGGCGCTGAGCGCCAGGTCGAGCGTGGCAGTGACGTCGCTGGCCTGCATCGTGGCGCACAGCTTCCAGGCCACGATGAAGCGGGAGAAGTCGTCGAGCACCGTCGACAGATAGTACCAGCCCCAGCCGACCACCTTCAGGTAGGTGAAGTCGGTCTGCCAGAGCTGGTTGGAGGCCGTGGTCTTGTCACGGAACTCGTCGGCTGCCTTGACAACGATGTAGGCTGGGCTGGTGATCAGGTCGTGCGCCTTGAGCAGGCGGTAGACCGTGGCTTCCGAGACGAAGGAGCGCTGCTCGTCGGTGAAGCGCACGGCCAGCTCGCGTGGGCTGAGCTCCGGCTGCTCGAGCGCGAGGGCGACGATCTGCTCGCGGATCGCCGTGGGCAGGCGGTTCCAGACCCGGCTGGGCCGAGAGGGTCGGTCGGCCAGGGCCTCGGGTCCCCCTTGCTGGTAGGCGTCGTACCAGCGGTAGAATGTGGCGCGCGGGATGCCGAGTTTCTCCAGGGTGGCGCGCACCGGCAGAGAGGACTGCTCGACCAGCCGGATGATCTCCAGCTTCTCAGAAGCCGAGTACCTCATGCCTCGTCTTCCCCAGCTCCGCTCATACTTTTTTTGAGCAGGCGGTTTTCCAGGGTGAGATCGGCCACGACCTCCTTGAGGGCACGAGCCTCACGGCGCAGGTCCTTGACCTCGTCCGAGGTGGCGGCGCGGGCCGTGTCGCCGGCCAGCCGCTTCTTGCCCGCTTCCAGGAACTCCTTGGACCAGCCGTAGTACATCGAGGTGGCAATGCCTTCGCGTCGGCACAGCTCTGCGATGCTGTCCTCGCCGCGCAGGCCCTCCAGCACGATGCGGATCTTCTCCTCGGCCGAGAACTGGCGGCGGGTGGCGCGGCGGATGTCCTTGATCACCGCCTCTGCCGGCTTCCGTGCCGGCCCGGATGTCTGCTTCATCTTCGCTCCTTGGGGGCTACGATGAACCAGTCATCCTCCGTTCGTGAAGGGCCTCACTCTGTCTCACGGCCGCTGACGGCGGACAGGCACACATGCCGCGACGCTCGTCGCCCCGCCCGAGCAGGAAGGGGTGGTGAGCTTGAGGGGCCTCCAGGATCGGCTCGCCGGCATTCCCGAGGCCCAGCGGATCGCCCTGATGATGGTGGGAGCGGAGGGCTATACCTACGAGGAGGCCGCAGAGGTGCTCAAGTGCAAGGTCGGCACGGTGAAGAGCCGGGTCAGCCGGGCCCGCGCCTACCTCTCTGAGGTCCTCGGACTCGGCGATGCGGCGTCCACCGATGCACTTGCTTGATCCGAGATCCGCCACGCCACCCTCAGGTCAAGTCGGGTAGCCGTCGAATTTGTGACTCCCGGCTTACGGCTTGACGACCATCGGAAACCGGGCGGCCAGGGTTCCGCAGAGGGCGTCGTGGTTGCGTATGGACTTCCAGCGCTCGAACTCGGCCGCGCCCGTATGCATCGCCTCGGCGCCGCGGCGGCTACCAAGCGCATCGAAGCAGGTGCGTGCCCGATCCACGATGGCGGGATTGTAGGACGCGAAACCGCAGGCTGCCGACGCCTTGCGGAGCATCCCGTGCATCCTAAGGAATCCGGCGCAATCGAAATCCGCGGAGGGCGCGGGTCGGGCGCCAGCAGCCAGAATTAGGACCCCCACCAGGACGGTAGGCCCGTTGCCGGTCCGAAGGCCTCTAGCCATCAACGCCCGCGCGCTGGCCGCCTTTCGCTCCCAGGCCGGATGGCTCGTCGTCGTCGCGACGGCGCCAGGGGAGCCGGAGATGCGCCAGGTACGAATAGACGGCAGGAAGCACGACGAGGGTTAGCAGGGTTGCGGTGACGAGGCCGCCGATTACCACCGTGGCCAGGGGACGCTGCACCTCGGCGCCGGCACTCGTCGAGAGCGCCATCGGTAGGAACCCCAGCGCCGCCACCAGCGCCGTCATCAGGACCGGCCGCAGGCGCATCTCGGCGGCTCGGGTCGCTGCCTCTCGGGCATCGAGGCCGACCCGTTCGAGGTCGCGGATGTAGCTCGTCAGCACCACGCCGTTCAGGATGGCGATGCCGAAGGTGGCGATGAAGCCGATGGCCGCCGAGATCGAGAACGGCAGGTCGCGCAGGTACAGGGCGACGATGCCGCCGGTCGCGGCGACGGGTACGTTCAGGAAGATCAGCCCTGCGAGGCGGACGTCGCCGAACATCACCACGAGAAGCACCAGGATCGCCGCCATCGCCGCTGGGACCACGACGGAAAGCCGAACGGTCGCCTCCTGCAGGTTCTGGAACTGCCCGCTCCATTGCAGCGAGTAGCGCGGCGGCAGGGTGACCTGGGCTTTAACCGCGGCTTGCGCGTCAGTTACGAAGCTCTGCACGTCCCGCCCGCGCACGTTGGCCTGGACAGAGATCCGCCGCTGGAGCTTCTCGCGGCTGATCTGGGCGGGACCGGTCGCCACGTCCACGGAGGCCACAAGCGAGAGCGGCACCAGTGCCTTGCCGTTGCGACCGACCGGCAGGTCGCGGATGCGTTCGATGTCGCTGCGGTCCCCGGACTTCAGCCGGACCACGATATCGGTGATGGAGTTGTCGTCACCGTAGATCATGCCGGCGGTGCGGCCGCCGATGCTCTCCACCACGTCGAGGACGTCGCTGACGTTGACGCCGTAGCGGGCGGCCGCCGCCCGGTCGACCTGGATGGAGAGCGCGGGCATGCCGGCCTGCGCCTCGGCCTTCACGTCGGCCGCCCCCGAGACGCCGGAGACCGCGCGGACGATGGCGTCCGCCTTGTCCTTCAGCGCCTTGAGGTCGTCGCCGTAGAGGCTGATCGCGACGTCGCCGCGCACGCCCTCTAGCAGGTCGTCCATCCGCATCTGGATCGGCTGCGAGAAGGCGTAGGAGACCCCCGGCACCTCCGCGCGCAGACGTTTGTCGAGGGCGGCGACGAGCCCCTCCTGGGTGGTCGCCGTCGTCCAAGTCGAGGGGTCGGTCAGCGTGATGAAGCTATCGGTGGATTCCACCCCCATGGGGTCCGTGGGGATCTCGGCGCTGCCCGTGAGCGAGACGACCCGCTTCACTTCTGGGAAGCTTTTTAAGGTCTGCTCTATGCGATGCATGACCTTGAGGGAAGCATCGAGGTTGATGCCCGGCAGCTTCTCCGAGGTGATGACGATGGAGCCTTCCGAGAGCTTGGGCAGGAACTCGCCGCCCAGGCGCGTCGCCAGGAAGCAGCTCCCGCCGAACAGGGCGAGCGTCACCAGGGCAGTGAGACCGGTGCGGCGCTCGGCAAGGCGCAGGACCGGCGTGTAGGCACTGCGCGCCCAATGGACGAGACGGGTCTCGCGCTCGCCGATGCCGGGGCCGGCCAGCACGATGGCGGCCAGGGCCGGCATCAGCGTCATCGTCAGGACGAGCGAGCCGGTGAGCGCCAGGATGACGGTCAGCGCCATCGGCCGGAACATCTTGCCCGCGACCCCTTCGAGCGCGAGGATCGGCAGGTAGACCATGATGATGATGGCGACGGCGAACAGGATCGGACGCGCCACCTCTACGGTCGCCTTGCGGATGACCTCCTCGGCCGGGCGTTCGGGATGCTCGCCGCGGGCACGTAGAACGTTCTCGATCATCACCACGGCGCCGTCGACGATGAGGCCGAAATCGATGGCGCCCAGACTCATCAGGTTGCCGGAGAGCCCGAACAGCCGCATGCCCGCGAAGGCCATGAGCATCGACAGGGGAATGGCGGCCGCCACCACGAGGCCGGCCCGGAGGTTGCCGAGCAGCAGGAGCAGGACGACGATGACGAGCACCGCCCCCTCCATGAGGTTGTGCTCGACGGTGCGGATGGTCCGCGCCACCAGGGTGCTACGGTCGTAGTAGGGCACGATCTCGACGCCCGGCGGTAGCTGCGGGCGAAGGGCCTCGATGGTCTGCTTGACGCGCTCGACCACCGCGCTGGCGTTCTCGCCCTGCTGCATCATGGCGATGCCGACGACGGTCTCGCCCGCCGCATCGTGGGTGACGGCGCCGAGGCGGACCTTGGGCGCCTCGACCACCTCGCCCAAGGTTGCGACCGTCACCGGCACGCCGCCCGGACCCGTCGTCACGACGACATTGGCGAGGTCCTTGGTGTCCTTGGCGAGGCCGAGGCCGCGGATGACCTCCTGTTGGTCGTTGTGCTCGATGTAGGCGCCGCCCCGCGCGGCATTGTTCTCGGACAGCGCCGTGTAGACCTGGCCCATCGTTACGCCGTAGCGGTGCAGGCTCTCGGCGGCGATGCGGACTTCGTAGGTCGGCATCTGGCCGCCATAGACGTTCACGTCGGCGATGCCGGGGGTGAGCTTGAGCTTGGGCGCGATGGTCCATTGCAGGATGCGCTTCAGCGCCATCGGCTCGTAGCCCGGTCCCCGGACCTCGAACTGGTAGATCTCGCCCAGCCCCGTCGCCATCGGCCCCATCTCGGGATCGCCGACGCCGGCCGGCATCATGGTCTTCGCCAGCGGCAAGCGCTGGAACACCTGGGACCGAGCCTCGGTGATCGACATGGAATCGTCGAAGGTGACGTAGACGGCCGAGACGCCGTAGCGCGAGGTCGAGCGGAGACCGGTCAGCCCCGGTGCGCCGGCCATGGCGTTCTCGACCGGAAAGCTGACCAGCCGCTCGACTTCCAGGGGGCCGAGGCCAGGCGAAAGGGTCAGGACCATTATCTGCTTCGGGGAGATGTCCGGGACCGCGTCAATGGACAGGCCTTCAAGGTTGACGATGCCACCGACGGCCCCGGCCAGGGCCAGGACCAGGACCAGCCAGCGGCGGCGGATGAGGAGGGCGAACCAGGCGTTCATCGCGACCTCAATCCGTCGAGCCGAGCAAGGCGCGCAGCATGATCGCCTTGAGGCCGAAGCTGCCCTGCGTCGCCACTGTCTCATCCGCTTGGACACCGGATTTGACCTCGACCCAGTCGGCGCGCTGCACCCCAAGGGTGAGGTCCCGCTTCTCAAAACGGTCGTTGCCGGTGCGCACGAAGGCGATGGGGCCAGCTTCCGTCTGCTGGATCGCGGCGGACGGCACCGTGAGGCCCTCGCGCCCGAGATCGGCGGCGATCTCCACGGAGACGAACATGTTGGCGCGCAGGCTCCCGTCGGGATTGGCGACCTCGATCCGGGCCGGGGCGGTGTTGGTCATCGGGTCGATGGCGGCATTGACCGACCGCACACGGCCCTCGAAGCGCGGATGCGCCGTGACAGGGGCCTCGATGGTCGCTCGGTCGCCCGCCTTAACGGTCGAGATGTCGGTTCCGTAGAGGTTCGCCAGCACCTGGATCTGCGACGGGTCGGCCACCGTGAAGGCATCGCGGTTCGTATCGACCACCTCACCCAGGGTAATCCCAGCGGCCGTCACGACCCCGTCGATGGGCGAGACGATGGCGCTGGTACCGGGGGCCTGTCCAGGCGCGGGCGCGAGACGCTCGTACTGAGCGCGGTAGAGGTCGACCTGGGCTTGCGCCGAGAGGGTGGCTGCATGCGCTTTCGCGAGATCGACTTGGCGCCGGTCGACCTCGGCCTGGGCGACCCCGCCCATCTTCACGAGGTCGCTGCCGCGTTTCAGGTTGGTCTCGGCGACCTTTTCCGTCGCCTGGGCCTCTCCGAGGCTGGCCTGCGCCGCGGCGAGGCCGTTGCGAGCGTCGAGGACGCCGGAGGCATCGAGGGTGGCCAGCGTCTGGCCGGCCTTCACCCGGTCGCCGGGTTGCACGGCCAGGCTCAGGACCCGGCCCGCGGTGCGAGGCTTGAGGCGGGTGACCCGGCGCTCGTCGAAGGCGACCATGCCGGGGGTCCGAACGGGCAGGATGATCCGGCGGGTCTCGGATTGCTCGAAGGCCAGTCCGAGGCGGCGTTGCCCATCGGCATCGAGGCGGACGACGTTGTCCTCGGTCGGCTGTTCGGAAGCGGCCCCATTCGGGTGCGGCGCAGTGTCGGGGGCAGCCGCAAGCCCGATGAGGCCCAGCACGGGTTCGAAGTAGGGCTTGGCGGCCTCGCGATACCACCAGCCGGCCAGTGCGACCGCGATCAGGCAAGCGAACACGGCCAACAAGGACCAACGCCTCATCCCCCTGGGGGGCTGACCGGATAGGGCGGACGCAGCGGAAGAACCTGCCACCCTCGATGTCTCGGAGACCGAGCGCTCACGCGCCTGGCGATGACCGGCGATCCCTCCCTCGCCGTTCCCGAGCACGTCCGTCTCCGCCTCCAGCAGCACGCTATCGTCCGTCGATTAGATTAGATTCATTCTAGGAGATAGGACGAGCCGACACCCGCACCATTAAATTCGCGTTCACACTCGTGGTCATGCGACTGGTTCCGGACCACATCAGGCAGTGGGATAGGGGCGTTGAGCCCGGGAGTGGACCGGGTTGGCTAAGCTGCTTCTGATCGAGGACGATGCCGCGACGGCCGAGGAAATCCTTGGCGACCTGCATGGGCGTGGGCATGAGGTTGCCTGGGCCGCCACCGGCCCGGACGGTGCGGCCGCAGCCCGTTCGGGAGGATGGAACGCCATCATTCTCGACCGGATGCTTCCTGGCCTGGACGGACTTACCCTGCTGCGAGACCTCCGGGGCGCCGGGGATCGCACACCCGCCCTTGTCCTGAGCGCGCTCGGCGATGTCGACGAGCGTATCCGGGGCCTGCGCGCCGGGGGCGACGACTATCTCGGCAAGCCCTTCGTCCTCGCCGAACTCGCGGCCAGGATCGAGGCCTTGCTACGGCGTCCGACCGACGTCCGTGAGACGGTAATCAGGGTGGGGACGCTGGAGCTCGACCTCATAGCCGGCACCGGTCGCAGGGGTCAGCGCGATCTCGACCTCCTGCCGCGCGAGCTCAAGCTGCTCGAATACCTCATGCGACGGCCCGGGCAGGTCGTGACCCGGGCGATGATGTTCGAGGAAGTGTGGAACTACCGGTTCACTCCCAAATCAAACCTCATCGACGTGCATCTCGGACGCCTGCGCAAGAAGCTTGAGGCCGAAGGCGAGCCGATGCTCATCCATAACGTCCGGGGAGAGGGCTTCACCCTGTCTCCCGATGTCTAGGCTCGTCCATTCCTTCGCATTCCGCTGGGCGCTCGCCATCGCCCTATGGTCTACCCTGCTGTCGCTACTCCTGTTCGCCTTCGTGTACTGGCAGACCGCGGCGTTTATGCAGGACGAACTCGCCCAGGTCCTGCGCCACAAGGCGCACTATGCCGCCCGTGAGCCTGCGAAAGCGGTCAACCGCATCGAGACATGGATCAGCGAGGACCTGCACAGCGTCCACTTCGCCGGCCTGTTCGGGGCCGACGGTAGCAAGCACGCAGGAAACCTCGATGCGCGGCCGCCAAGCCTGCCGGTGGATGGCGAGGTCCACCGGATCGGGGCGCAGGTCGCCATCGCGGGACGGCGCCTGAACGAGGAACTCTGGTCGGCGGCCGTGGCCTTGAACGACGGCAGCATCGTGGTCGTGGCGCACGACACCGACGAGATCGACCGCGCGAAGGCTACCGTGATCCGAGCGCTCGGCCTCGCCCTCGTGCCGACCCTGGCCTTCTCGATACTCGGCGGCGTCCTGCTCGCTGGACGCGCCAAGCGCCGCTTGGCGTCCACGGAGGCGGCGGTCGCACGCGTGATGCGGGGCGACTTGCGCCAGCGCCTGCCGGTCGGCGAGGCGGGAGACGAATTCGACCGCTTGGCGCGTGACGTCAATGGCATGCTCGCCGAGATCGAACGCCTCATGGAGGAGGTGCGCGGGGTGGGCGACGCCGTCGCGCACGATCTTCGGACGCCGCTCACCCGCTTGCGGCTGCGTCTTGAGCGGGGCCGGGACCAAGCCCGCGACATCAAGGAACTGCGCCAGGCGGTGGACCAGGGCCTCGTCTGGATCGACCAGACCCTCGACATGGTGACGGCGGTCCTGCGCATCGGCGAGATCGAGCACGGACGGCGCTGCGCCGCCTTCGGCCCGGTCGACCTACGGCTCGTGGTGAGTGAGGCCGCTGAGTTGTTCGAACCCTTGGCCGACGAGAAGGGAATCGCCCTCGGCATCCGCATTGAGGGGGAAGAGTCCGCCGTTCGGGGCGACCGCAGCCTTATTTTCGAGGCAATCTCGAACCTCCTCGACAACGCAATCAAGTTCACCCCGACCGGAGGCCGCGTCGAGATCGGCCTCGCTCGGCGCGACGGCGTTCCCGTGGTGTCCGTGGAAGACACGGGTCCGGGCATTCCCGCCGACGAACGTAACCATGTTTTCAAGCGGTTCTATCGTGCGGAACGTGCCAGGCAGACGCAAGGCAACGGGCTCGGCCTCGGCCTCGTTGCGGCCATCGCCAAGCTGCACCGATTTCCACTCAGCGTCGGTGATAGTCCCCATGGGGGATGCCGCTTCGAGATGGCATGTCCGGAGGCGGAACGTCATGCGTCGGTGACAGGCTGAACGTCGGGTCTGTCGTCGAATGGCAAGCACGGCGTTGGGAGAGGCGTATCACCGGGCGCCCTCCGTCAAGACGCGCGAAGAAAAATGAATATAATTTTAAGAATTGTGCCAATCTGGATTTGGGTGCGAGATCGCTCGGATGATGTCGAAGCATTCTTATGCGGCCCGGAAGTGGGCCTGCGCGATCCTTGCCTTCACGGCGATGCAAACGTCAGGGACAGCGGGTTCCAGCCTAGTCCGAAACGACCCTCCATTGTCCTTCTCAGAGCCGGTCGGTGTTCCCCACAAGCACTGTGCGGGTTCCTGCATCAGTCGGGGTTCACTGCAATGGTATTGCAGGGCGGACCAGACTTGCGAGTTGAACTGCTCGACAGCCCCGCCGGCAATGGAATGCCATGGCGGCGAGGACTGAAGGCCTCCGGACGGGAATGGCCAAGGCTTGGGCGCCATGGGTGCTCCCGGGGCCAACGGCATGACCCGCTTCGCGTCGGGCCCTCGATGACCAATAGCGGTCGGCTGGCGCTCGCGCCCCAGAAGGACTGGGCGATCAACCGGCGCACCGTGCCGGTGGTGGCCGCGCTCCGGCAAATCGCCGACACGTTCAACGGACGGGGGGCGCCAGGAGGGTGTCCCTCGCCGATCTCATCGTGCTCGACGGCTGCGCCGCCGTCGAGAAGGCGCTCGCCGACGGTGGCCATCCCGCGACGGTGCCCTTCACCCCGGGTCGCGTCGACACCCGGCAGGAGCTGACCAACATCGAGATGTTCACGTGGCTCAAGTCCGTCGTGGACGGCTTCCGGAACTACGTGGCCGACGATTACGCGCCCATCACGTCGGGACGCGTCTCGCCGGAAGAGCTCTTCCTGGACAAGGCGTATCTCCTGTCCCTCGCCCCCGAGTGGGTCGCCTTGGTCGGCGGCCTGCGGGCCCGCGGGGCCAACCACGACGGCTCGAAGCACGGCCTCTTCACCGACCGGGTCGGCGTGCTGTCGAACGACTTCTTCGTAAACCCGACCAGCGTTGACCTCGAATGACGCAAGACCGACGAGACGGGCATGGCCTTCGAACTCGTCGACCGGGCCAGCGGCGCGGCGAAGTTCACCGCGACGCGCTGCGATCTGGTGTTCGGGTCGAATGCCCAGCTCCGCTCTGTGGCCGAGGTCTATGCCGGCAGCGACGATGAAGCCCGGTTCGCAGAGGATTTCGTCAAGCTCTGGGACAAGGTCATGATGCTCGACCGCTACGACGTCCGATCCTGATTGATTCAGGCTAAAAAAGGCATCCCTTTGGAGTGCGCCCCTGGGAGTGGACGGCGCTGGACCTGAGGATTGACCCGCCGCGCTGGGCTTCCGGAGGATGGAAGTCATGGCTCGGTATCGAACCCACAGTGTCGCGTTCAAGCGGCAGGTCGTGCAGGCGTATCTCGCGGGCGAGACGCTCCGCGGCCTCGCCCTGCGTCACGATCTTTCGCGCAATCTGATCCGGGTCTGGATCGCCAAGCACGAGGCGGGCGCCCTCGACGAGGACGTGCAGGCTGCCGACCTCCTGCAGGAGTACGAGGCCCGCATCGCGATGCTGGAGCGCTTGGTCGGACGGCAGACGCTGGAGATCGAGTTCCTCAAAGGGGGGCTTCAGCCCGCACGAGCGCAGAAAAGCGTGACTATGTCCGTCGTTGCCGGCCCGCCGGTCTCTCGGTCAGCCGAGGATGCACGCTGATGGGCCTGCCGCGCTCGACCTTCTACGACCAGCCGGCGATCAGCACGGATGCAACCGAGCTGCTGGCCCGCCTGACGGACCTGTGCGACGCGTTCGAAGGCTACGGTTATCGACGCGTCGGAGCGGCGTTGCGCCAGCAGGGGATCGTCGTCAACGGCAAGAAGCTGCGCCGCCTGATGCGCGAGCACGGCCTGCAGCCGCGCCTGCGCCGACGGTTCAAGGCAACGACCGACAGCGACCACGACCTGCCCGTCTTCCCGAACGTGGCGGCCGAGCGGGTGCCGGACGGCCCCAACCAGCTCTGGATCGCCGACCTGACCTACATCGCCGTCCCGAACGGCTTCGTCTATCTGGCCGTGATCCTCGATGCTTGGTCGCGCAAGGCCGTCGGCTATGCCGTGAGCCGCTCGCTCGAAGCGCGCACGGCCGTGGCCGCGCTGGAGGCCGCCCTGGCGGCGCGCTCGCCGCCCAAGGGCTGCGTGCATCATTCCGACCGCGGGTCGCAGTATGCCTCTGCTGCCTACCGGAAGGTCCTGGCCGAGCATGGACTGGTCGGCTCGATGGGACGCCGCGGCAATCCCTATGACAACGCCAAGGCCGAGAGCTTCATGAAGACGCTCAAGGTCGAAGCGGTGTACGTGACGGAGTACGAAACCTTCGCCGATGTCGCGGCTGACCTTCCGCGCTTCATCGACGAAGTCTACAACGCCAAGCGGCTGCATTCCGCGCTCGGCTATCTGAGCCCCGTGCAGTTCGAGGAGCAACACGCCCGGCAGCGGGTCAAACCCCTCGCCTGAGCCTGTCTACCGATAGGGGCGCACTCCACTTGGGGAGCGAATGGCGGGGCATTCAGGGTAGGATGCCCCGCCATTCTCATGTCCGCGGGGCATGCGGCGAAATCCTAAATTCGATGTCATTTTCGAACGCTTCCAAACTGCGTTCGTTTTCCAGGTCCTCATCGCTCGCCCGGGCGGTGCACACACCAGGATCAGATCAACTGCCCATGAAGAATGCCCGTTTCCTCTCGGCTATGCTCCTTGTCGGGACGGCCCTGCCGCTTCCCGTTCTCGCCAACGGAACGCCAACCCTCGCGCCGCCGCCCCCGAGCGCGATGAAGGTTCTCTCGCGGATCGACCTTGCCCAGGCCGATCAGCAGACCGCCAAAAGCACCGACGATGTCCGTGGCGCCTCGCAGACCAAGACGACCAGCTCGCAGCCGGTCGGCGCCTTCCCGACCAACGAGATGACGACGCTTCCGGTTATCGGCCTCGACGGCGACGCCGAGGCAATCAAGAAGGATGTCGCAGCCCTCCAGCAGACCCTGACCGAGCTGCAGCAGCTCCAGCTCCAGACCAAGCAAGCGCATTGGAACGCCTCCGGCACCCTGTACTACCCGCTGCACCTGCTTCTGCAGGAGCACTACGAGGGCCTGTCCAAGTACGCCGACACCATCGCCGAGCGCCTGCTCGCCGTCGGATCGTCGGCCGACGGCCGCGCCAATACCATCGTGAAGACCTCTGGCGTTTCGGAGATTCCCGGCGGCTTCCTCGACGACGCCCAGATCCTGTCATGGTTCATGAACGCGTACAAAAGGGTCGGCGAGGAGGTGAGCGCGGCCATCAAGGCCACGGAGAAGGTCGACCCGACGACGTCCAACCTCCTTCAGGAGGTCGAGCACGGCATCGCCAAGTACCAGTGGCAGATGCGCGCCCAGGTCCAGCGCACCAAGACCGATCCGAACACGGGCTGGGACCTCAACGACAACAAGCCCATCGACCTTGCGCCGCAGGCACCTTCGAAGCCCTGATGCACCGGGCACACGCCCCTGCCATCCAAGTTTGGGGCGTGCGCCGTATGAGACCGGATACGACACGAGCTCACGAGAGACGTCCTACGACGGAACCACTATCGCCCTGCACTTGCTCACGGGCGGCCTAGTGCTGGTCCTATGGCTCATCGGCACCTTGCTGGAAGACCTTGTGCCCAAGGGCACTCTCCGTTCCGGGATCTGGTCCGCCCACTTCGTCCTGGGCTTTGCGTTCACCGGTGTCATCGTCATGTTGCTGATCTGGCGGCAAACGAAAGGGCGTCAGCTTCCGGTCGATGATCCAGGCCCCCTGCATGTTCTCGCCAAGGCGACCCATCTTGCGCTCTACCTATTGCTCCTGGTCATCGCGGGCCTTGGGATCGCGAATGCCTTCGTGCGCGGTGTCACGTTGATCGGCCCGCTCGCTCTGCCGGCCCTCGGCGACCCGGAATGGCGCCGGCCGCTGACCCACTGGCACGGGCTCGCTGCCAACGTCCTGATGGCGGTCGCCGCCTTCCACGCCGCGGCCGCCCTGGGCCATCACTACCTCTGGCACGACGCCGTACTGCGTCGCATCCTCCCGGGACGCGCTTCTTCCGCCCCATACGAGAGATCCTGAGTACGATGCGTGCGTCCCATAAGGAAAACCACCTCATCGACCGTGTGGGCTGGCTGCGTGCCGCCGTCCTCGGCGCCAACGACGGCCTCGTCTCGACGGCGAGCCTCATTGTCGGCGTCGCCGCGTCCGCCGCAGCCTCCGGGGAGATCCTCGTCGCCGGGACGGCCGGTCTAGTCGCCGGGGCGATGTCGATGGCGGCCGGCGAGTACGTCTCGGTGAGTTCGCAATCCGATACCGAACAAGCCGATCTCGCAAGGGAACGACGCGAGCTCGCTGAGGACCCTGCGGCCGAGCGTGAGGAACTTGCGGGAATCTACGTCGCCCGCGGTCTCGACCACGACCTTGCCCTCAGGGTCGCGGACCAACTCATGGCGAAGGACGCGCTCGGCGCCCATGCCCGGGACGAGCTCGGCATCTCCGAATTTACCACGGCGCGCCCGATCCAAGCGGCCCTGACGTCGGCGGCGACGTTCTCGGCCGGGGCGGCTCTGCCGCTGCTCGTGGCCGCGCTCTCACCGGCTAACATCGTCGTCTACTCGGTATCCGCCGCTTCGCTGGTGTTCCTGGCGGTACTCGGCGCGCTTGGGGCCAAGGCTGGGGGCGCCGCCATCCCGCGGGCGACCGCGCGGGTGGCCTTCTGGGGCGCCGCCGCGATGGCCGTCACGGCCGGCATCGGCCACCTCGTCGGCAAAGCCGTATAGGGAAGCGACGTTCCTATGCTGGGATGGCGCGATGCATGCCGCCTCATTCCGCTTCGGCTAGCCACTTCCGCAGTAGCGTCGGCGGGCCGGCATACCCTGATGTGATGGCCGCCGCTTTTGCTTTCAAAGCAGATGGGGTGGATGGCTCCCGCTCCGACTGACGGCATCTGAGTGCCAGGATGTGGTTGCTGTCGAAGCAGCCACGCAGATGCAGGAGCCATCCCCATGGAGATCATCACCGTCGGCATCGATCTAGCCAAGAGCATCTTCCAGGTTCACGCCGTCGACGCAGCTGGGCACGTCGTCGTTCGCAAGGCTCTGAGGCGGGCGCAGGTCGTGCCGTTCTTCGCCAAGCTGCCGCGCTGCCTGGTCGGCATGGAGGCGTGCGGCACAGCGCACCATTGGGCCCGGGAACTCATGAGGCTCGGCCATGACGTGCGGCTGATGCCGCCAGCTTACGTGAAGCCGTACGTCAAGCGCGGCAAAACCGATGCGAATGATGCCGCTGCCATCTGCGAGGCGGTGACACGCCCGAGCATGCGCTTCGTGCCGGTGAAGTCGACCGAGCAGCAGGCGGCGCTGGCCCTGCACCGGACGCGCGACCTGCTGGTCAAGCAACGCACGCAGCTGGTGAACATGATCCGCGGTCTGCTCGCCGAGTTCGGGATCGAGATGGCGCGGGGCCTGCGCCATGCGCTCGAACTGGCAGCTCGGCTCTCAGCCGGAGACGCGGCCGAGGTGCCGCCCCTGGCCCAGCGCGTAGTGAATGGGCTGGCCGATCAGATCGGCGCCGTGCAGATCCAGCTCACCCGGCTGGAGAAGGAGTTGCTGGCCTGGCATCGGGACTGCGACCTGTCACAGCGCCTGGCGACGATCCCGGGTGTCGGCATCGTCTCGGCGACCGCGCTGGCCGCCTCGGTGAGCGAGCCCGAGCGCTTCCGCTCCGGTCGGCAGTTCGCGGCCTCGTTGGGTCTGACACCGCTGCAGAACTGCAGCGGCGGCAAGGAGCGCCTGGGTCGGATCTCGCGCATGGGCGACCGTTACCTGCGCCGCCTGCTCGTGGTCGGCATGACCTCTCTGATCCGGCGCGCGAAGGCGACGCCGACTTCGGTCGACCCGCGGCTGCCGGCGCTGCTGCAGCGCAAGCCGGTGCGCGTGGTGACTGTTGCGGCGGCCAATCGCACGGCGCGGGTCGCCTGGGCGATCATGACCCGCGGTGGCACCTACCGCGCACCAGCGGCCATGGCCGCCTGACAGCACGGCGAGGAGACTTTGCCAGGTTGCGAGGACGATGAGAGTTGATGGCGAACCGGTCAGACCGGGAGCCGGGACACCCCGCCGAATGTCCAGGGCGTCATAGCCCGCTAAGCAGAGTGGGACCCAGCTCGCGGATACCATCAGGGCCAGCAGTCAACATGCACGACTGCATCAACAGGCCGGACACAAGACTGCACCCGACCAACGCGCCAGAAGCTCGATTCGCCACTTGCAATGCGGGAGCCATCCACACAGGACACTCGGTGGCCGAGCAGCGCACAGAGTTTCGTTCGAGGCAGCACCGTAGCGTTGGGGGGCGCACAATGTCATCCGTTCTTCATGTCGCCCCGCTACTCACATTCGCAATCAATCGGGGGTTTCGATTGGATTTTCGAATGGGTGCGGAATGCTGGCCCTTGAAAGCTTGGAAGTCGCGTATCCTGGTGGCATCAAGGCGTTGCGACCGACAACTCTGACTTTTCGCGAAGGCGAGTTCGCGGTCCTGCTGGGACCGTCTGGTGCCGGCAAGTCGACGCTCCTGCGTTGCCTAAACGGCCTCGTCCGCCCAACGAACGGCCGAGTTTCCGCCCCTGGAGTAGGAGACATCGCCGCGAGCCGCGCCACGCTGCGCCGCCACCGGGCGGTGACCGGGATGGTCTTCCAGCACCACCATCTGATCGGCCGCCTGACCGCGCTCGCGAACGTCCTGATGGGCCGGCTCGGCCATCAGAGCACCCTGCGCTCGCTCTGGCCTCCGTCGCGGAGCGATCAACGTTTCGGATTGGAGGCGCTAGAGCGCGTAGATCTTCTCGATCGCGCCCTCACCCGCGTGGACCTGCTCTCCGGCGGGCAGCAGCAGCGGGTGGGCATCGCGCGCGCGGTTGCACAGCGGCCCCGGCTCATCCTCGCCGATGAACCGGTAGCCAGCCTCGACCCGGCGACGGCGACGCGGGTGCTCGATCTCCTCCGCAGCATCTGTCGGACGGACGGCATCTCAGCCGTGGTGAGCCTGCACCAAGTCGATCTGGCCCGGCACTTCGCTGACCGGGTCGTCGGGGTCCGTGGAGGCGAGGTGGTCTTCGACGGCCCGCCAGCCCGTCTCTGCGACGGCGTCCTGTCGCGAATCTACGGCGCACGGCCCGCCGAGGTCTCGGTCGACATCGTCGAAGCTCCTCGTGCGCGGCGGGCCGCGATCTACGCCTCCCGAACAGTCTGAAGGAAAGCCATCATGATTTCGAGACGTACCTTCGGCGCCGGCTTGGCGCTGAGCGCCGTCCTGCGTGCCGGACCGTCGCTGGCTCAGGGCGCGAATCCCGACACGCTCAAGGTCGCGCTGCTGCCCGACGAGAGCGCATCGACGATCATCCAGAACAACCAGGGCCTGAAGAGCTACCTTGAACAGGGGCTCAATAAGCGCATCGAACTCGTGGTCACGACCGACTATTCTTCCATGATCGAGGCCATGCGCTTCAAGCGTATCGACCTCGCCTATTTCGGGCCGCTCTCCTACGTCCTCGCGAAGAGCCGTTCGCCGGAAATCGAACCGTTCGCGGCACTCGTGTCGGGCGGGCAGCCGACCTACACCAGCTACCTGATCGCCAACGTGGCCGCAGGCATCGCGCGAGCGGACGACGTGAAGGGCAAGACGGTCGGCTTCGGTGACACGGCGTCCACATCAAGCCACCTCATCCCTCGGGCCCTGCTCAAGAACGCTGGCCTCGAAGCCGGTCAGGACTACGGCTTTCAGCATCTCGGCACCCATGATGCCGTCGCGCGGGCCGTACAGGCAGGCCATGTGCAGGCCGGCGGTCTCAGCCGGCCCATCTTCACCGCCCTCGTCGAGAAGAAGAGCATCGATCCGGCCAAGATCAAGGTCGTGGCGGAGAGCCGACCGATCCCGAACTATCCCTGGACGGTGCGTGGCGACCTCGCGCCGGACCTCAAGGAGAAGATCAAGGCCGCTTTCCTAGAGATCAGGGATCCAGTGATCCTCAAGCCGTTCAAGGCCGAGTCCTTCGCCCCCATCACGGACGCGGACTACGACGTGCTTCGGGAGACGGCCAAGCTCCTCAACATCGACTTGACGAAGGTGAAGGGCTGAGCGATGGCTCGAGCGCCCTCACTTGCGTCGGCGGTCGGTGCCGCCGACGGCTATGACGCCATTCTCGGACGGGCCCGTGGCGCGTCGGTCCGCCGGCTCATGGTTGCCCTGCCGGCTGCCGCCGCGATCCTCGCCTGCCTCTGGAAGGTGGGACTTCTCGATCCGGGGCGCCTCGCCGAAGGCGCGCCCGCGATGGCGCAGCTTCTCGGTGAGATGACCCCGCCCGACTTCACGCGATGGCGCTCGTGGGTGGGACCCATCGTCGACACGCTCGCGATGAGCGTGGCCGGCACGGTGCTCGCCGTGACCTTGTCCCTGCCGCTCGGGCTGCTGGCTGCCCCCAACACGAGTCCGCACCCGTTCGTCTACGGCGCGTTCCGGCTGCTGCTCAACGCGCTTCGGTCGGTCCCCGAACTGATCATGGGTATCTTCTTCGTCGCGGCCGTCGGATTCGGCGCGCTGCCGGGCGTTCTGGCGCTGGGCCTGCATTCCACCGGAATGGTCGGCAAGTTCTTCGCCGAAGCGATCGAGCACGTGGACCACAAGCCGATCGAGGCGGCACGAGCGGCCGGCGCTTCGCCCCTTCAGGTCGTCACGCATGCCGTGCTGCCCCAGGTCCTGCCGCAGCTCACCGACACGACACTCTATCGCTGGGAATACAACTTCCGGGCCTCCACGGTGCTCGGCGTCGTCGGCGCGGGCGGCATCGGCTTCGAACTCATCGCCTCCCTACGCCTGCTCCAATACGATCAGGTCGCAGCCATCATGCTTTGCATCCTGGCTGCCGTGACGCTCGTCGACGCCCTGGGCGGGGCTCTGCGCCGCCGGCTCAAGTGAGAAGCACCATGCGTTTCAAGGTCGTCGTCACGAACCCCGTTTTCCCTGAGACCCGCGAGATCCTGGAGGAACTCTGCGACGTCGACATCAACCCAGGCCCCGAGCCCTGGCCCGTGGCAGAGGTCCGCGCTCGCTGCTCGGACGCGGACGCCCTGCTGGCCTTCATGACCGACTGCGTGGATGCCGGCTTCCTGGAGGCCTGCCCGCGCCTGAAGGTGGTTGCGTGCGCGCTGAAGGGTTGGGACAACTTCGATGTAGAGGCCTGCACACGGTCCGGCATCTGGCTCACCGCCGTTCCCGACCTCCTGACCGAGCCGACGGCCGAGTTGGCGGTCGGCCTGGCCATCGGCCTGTGCCGCAACGTGGTGGCCGGCGACCGGGCGGTGCGGGCCAGCTTCGACGGCTGGCGACCGAGGCTGTACGGCAGCGGCCTGTACGGCAGTGTCGTCGGCGTTGCCGGAATGGGGAAGGTGGGCCGGGCGATCACGCGCAGGCTGAAGGGCTTCGGCGCACGCGAACTCCTCTACTTTGATGAGCAGGCGCTTCCGGCTTCCGCTGAGGCGGAACTCGGCGCTTGCCGCGTATCCTGGGACACGCTGGTGGGTCGAAGCGACTTGTTAATCCTGGCGCTTCCCCTGACACCGGACACGCGCCACATGCTCGATGCCGCCGCACTCGCCGCAGCCAGCCCCGGACTGCGGATCGTCAACGCCGGTCGTGGCTCGGTCGTGGACGAAGCAGCCGTGGCCGAGGCCCTCGCGGAAGGCCGCCTCGGGGGCTACGCGGCCGACGTCTTCGAGATGGAGGATTGGGCACTGGACGACCGTCCGCGGCGCATCGCACCCGGACTGCTCACGGACGAGGACCGAACGCTGTTCACGCCGCACCTCGGCTCGGGTGTCGTCGACACGCGCCGCCGGATCGAGGCGGCGGCGGCCCATAACCTTCTCGACGCCCTAAAGGGCTTGGTGCCCGCGGACGCGATCAACCACCCCGATAGCCTGCGCGGGTTCGATGGCGCGAACTGAGCGCGGAGGGGGTGGCAAGACGCCGGTGCTGAACCTCCAATACGTGGAGACGCTCCTAGCGGTCCTGGCGACGGGCAGCTTCCACGCGGCTGGCCGGTATCTCAACCTGTCCCAGCCGACGGTCTCTCAGCATGTGCGCAAGCTGGAGACGGCGCTGCGGGCGACACTCGTCGAGCGCGATCCAGCGGGGTGTCGCCCGACACCCCAGGGACGAGCCCTGCTCCCTCATGCAGAGGCGTTGGTCCGCGCCAGCCGACGCGCGGAGGAGGCGGTTGCGGGAAGCCGGCTCGCGATCGGCGCTTCAGGCAATATCGGCACCTTCCTCATGCCGGAGATCCTGCGACGCTACGAGGAAACGCACGCCGCGACCGCGGACGCGGAAATTGCCACCAACCCTCACCTCATCGCCCGGCTCGAAGCTGGCGAGATCGATGTTGCACTGCTGGAATGGTGGGAGCCGCGAACCGGTCTGGATGCCCACGTATGGCGTCGCGAACCGCTCGTTGTCATCGTGGATCCCGACCATCGGTGGGCTGGACGGGCGCATCTGACGCCACAGGATCTGACCGGCGCATCGCTGCTCGGAGGCGAGCCGGGAAGCGGGACGGGACGTGTTCTTCGCGAGGCCCTCGGTGCGGTCGGTGCAGGCTTCCGCCTCGACCGGCAGCTCGGCAGCACGGAAGCGGTGAAGCGCGCAGTGCGGGCCAGACTGGGGATCTCGATTGTCATGGCTTGCTCGGTTCAAGATGAAGTGCGGAGCGGAGTGCTGGCCGCATTGCCTGTGGCAGGCATCGAACTCAGCAAAAATCTCTTTGCGGCTTATCGCGATCCGCTGCCTGAAACCGCGCGAGCCAGCAGCTTCCTCACAGTCCTGACCGCTCATTAAGGCTGTTGTACCGGTCGGAGACGGTTTAGGTGCGAAACGCAGACTGGCAGCTACAACCCTGGTCAGTCATTCCGCTTTGCAGCCAATCGGCATTTTCGTGAACGGCGGCGCCGTCTGGTCTAGGTCAGGACATCGCACGCCGTCTGGACTGCAACGCGCCAGAAGCCGACATCAGCGCGCTGCCCAAAACCGGAGCTTAGGCTTCGCGCTCCATGTCGGTCATTAAGGCTGATTTCGTCGTTTCCGAAACTGGACGTTACAAGCGCCGAGTGGCAGGTGGCCCGTGAGCGGACGTTTCCCGCAACCCGTGTCCTTGGCGACTGCCCTCGATCCAATTTCCCGGTGCGCAATGAGACCGGACGAAAGTGCGAGGGACGATCTGCGCGCGATAGGAGCCCTGGAGGCTTACCGGCATCTCCACGTGCACCCGTATATGGTGGCGAGCGGGGACGGCCCTGTACGTCTAAGCCGGCACGGAGCGGAGTGACCGAAGGTGGAAATCAGCGGCGAAGGCCTCGACGACATCCTGATCGAGCTCTACCGGCGGCTGCTCGACCAAGGCGCTCGTAATAAGGGATCCCGTGGCGAAACGATCGAGATGCTGGGCGTCGCGCTCCGCATCGCCAAGCCCAGGGCACGCTTGAGTCGATCCGAGAATCGAGGCAAGCCGTTCAGCGCGCTCGGCGAGTTCTTCTGGTACCTAACCCAGTCGAACAGGCTCGATTTCATCGAGCCGTACATCCCCGACTATAGGAAGGAGGCCGTCGACGGCGTTGTGCCTGGTGGGTACGGCCCCCGTCTCTTCGCCATGCGAAACGGCATCGATCAGGTCGATAGCGTCATCCGCCTGCTGCGGTACAAGCCCTCGTCCAAGCGCGCCGTCATCCAGCTCTTCAACGCCGAGGACATCGCGCTCGACTATCCTGCCGATCTCGGCACGCCGTTCCATCACCCCGAGACCCCGTGCACGATCAGCCTGCAGTTCCACCTTAGGGACGGCTCGCTGCACATGTCGGTCAACATGCGCTCTAACGACGCCGTCCTCGGATTGCCGCACGACGTCTTCTGCTTCTCGATGTTGCAGGAGATGATGGCGAGGCGCCTGGGAGTCGAGCTCGGAGAGTACCTACACTATGTCGGGAGCATGCATTTCTACGACGATCGCCACGAAACGCTCCTTGAGTATCTGGACGAAGGGTACCAGCGAACGTTCGAAATGCCTGAGATGCCGAAGGGCGACCCCTTCGAGCATGTCGACGCTCTCGTGGCCGCCGAGGGGCGGGTCCGATTGAAAGAACGGGTCGTCGCCGGCGAACTCCTGCCGGAACCTTACTGGGCCGACATCCTGCGGATGATGCAGGTGTTCTGGTCCTCAGGTGACGAGGCTCGCCTCGACGAGTTGAAGGCCGAGCTTCAAGAGCCTGCTTATCGTGCCTATATTGAGGGCCGCCGGGGAGCGAGGCTCAAGGAACCGTCGCCCCGCGAACCCGTCGACGCGAGGAGGAAGCCGGAGTGACGTGGCCGTCCTGGGCCGGGGAGAAGACGCGCATCGCGAACTCCCTGAGCCGGCACCAGCATCCTCTCCCGGGCATCGCGGCGCCCGCGGCGCTCGACTGCCTCGCCACGCAGTTCATCGCCAGCCTGCGGCGCGAGAGCTACTACCAGGTCGTCCAGCGCGGGCCGATCCATCCCCGTCGGGCCGACCCGAACGATCCCGGGTTCGATGCCGAACGCGCGGTCGCCTACCACGTGCAGAACGGCGACGTCGACGAGGCTGCCTGGCTGGTCTTCCTGATGACCCACTTCGCGCGTCCCGTGGATACCGGTTGGCTGCGCTTGCGCGACGTCTACGGTCGGCTCGGACAGGGAAGGTGGGACTGGGCGACGGTCAGCGGCAACCCCGCGGCCTTCAACGCGTGGCTCGCTGCGAATTGGCAGGGGATCCGCGGCAAGTTCGGCAACCACCGCAAGTACGAGAGCCTCCGCCCGAACGCCTCCCGTCCCATGAGCGCGGTAGTTGACAGCTACGTGAGATGGATCGGACCTGCGGGTCACGCCCGCTTTTTCGCCGATGTCGTCAGGCGGGCCGGCAACGACCCCCACGCCATCTTCGACGTCCTCTACCGCGAGCTCCCGATGCCGACCTTCGGTCGGCTCGCCCGCTTCGACTACCTTTCCCTGATCGGTCGATACCGGATCGCGCCCATAGCGGCCGGGTCCGCCTACCTCGACGGCGCCACCGGCCCAGCGATGGGAGCCCGCCTGCTCCTCGACGGGCAGGCGCGGAGCGCGACGCCGCTCCACGTGCTGCAGGCGCGGCTCGACGTTCTCGACCGGGACCTGGGCGTGGGCATGGCGGTTATGGAGGACGCTCTCTGCAATTGGCAGAAGAGCCCCGACAGGTTCGTCCACTTCAAGGGCTAGGGCAGCGCCTCGCGGATGTCGTCCCAGTTCCAACGCCGCTTCAAGGTGTTCAGGCGGTCGTAGGGGATCATCCCGCTATGCTGCATCTGGCCGACGATTATGCCCGCGGCGATCCCGACCGATACGCTGAACCGCAGCACTGCGGTGCGGTCCGGGCGCAGGACCTCGAACTCGGCACGGCGGCTCGCGGGAATGATGCAATCACGCGCGAACTCGTTCGCCTCGCGTTCGTGCTCGTCGGCGGTCGTGCCCTCGCCATCGACGAACGTGGCCCCTGCATGAAGGAGCAGGTGACCGAGCTCATGGAAGAGCGTGAACCAGAAATGGTCGTCCGAGCGATGCCGAAAGCTCATCAGGACCATGGCCTTCGTCGGCGAGAGCATCCGGGCTGCTCCGCTGGCCCTGCACCCGTCGGGCGCGCGTACGACCGACAGGGCCACCCCGACGCTGCCGAGCATGGCCCTGAGCCTCGGGAGGAAACGGGCGGGCTGGCTGATGCTCGTGAGGGTCCGGATCTCGGGAACGAGCGTGCGCAGCGCGTCGGGATCCCAGCACCCCGTTTGGATCAACGACGCCTCAAGCTCGCCAAGCCGCAGCCATGTGGTCGTGGCGCCTTCGCTGGACGAGAAGGAGTTTGACGTCCTGAAGCGCGTCTCGCTGGTCGAGGCGTAACGCCGTGCCCAAGCGTCTGGCCCGTTCACGTTGAAGAACGCCAGTCGTTGCCGCACGGCGGAGCGCTTCTCGCCCTCGGTCATTCTCGCCCGCCCGGTCGAGCCCGGGATCGGCACGCGCTCCAGCCACTCGACAAAGTGGCCTGACACGACGGCGCTGACGACCCGCTCCAACGCTTCCTCGTACCCGGATTGACGCCTGAGCCAGAAGCCCGGGGTGCCCCCGAGGACCGAGGCCAACTTGTCCGCGAGCTTGCCGTCGATCCGGACGCTGCCCGAGACCAGCCCACGCAGCGTCTCGATGCCGCCGTCCAGCGAAGCGGACACGTCCACAGCGCTCAGATTGCGTCGCTCCATGAGCGAGAGCACCGAGTCGCCCGGCTTGGAGAACCAGTCGCGTTGGAGGGACTGCTCGTGGATCATGGACAACTGACAAGCTCGACCAGCTTAAGATACCGGACCGTGGACCAGTTCGGCACGCCGTCGGCGGAGCGCTCGAATCTGACCCCGGCAGGCACGAGTGTCGCACGGAAGTAGGAGCCGATCTCCACCTCGATAGACTTGTCACCCGAGATTTTAACGCCCGGCCAGAAACCTACCATCTCTTCCGCCGTCTCGAACGCTTCGAGGTCGGCTATCGTTGCGACGAGCGCTTGGGCAGCGGGGGCACCGAATGTCGCCTCGCCCTCATCGATCTTACAGCAGAGAACCTGCTGTTCCCTCGTTTGGTAGGAGATGATCACGGTGATCCGCCGCCCGAGCCCGGCAGCACGCCGCGCCGCCCGGGAAAAGGTTTGGTTACGGGCCAGGCCAACGCAAGGGGCATGACGCAAACCCGGTCACGGATGGGCGCGGCGCGCGAACGCCGGCCTATCACGCGTCCGCTTTCAATGCTTGGACGCCGACAGCTGCCGGTCCGCTTTCGGCCACTATCGAGCGCTCGTGCCCCTTATCAGACTGCCCGAAAGCGGACGTGGCGAGGGCCTGCTTTGGGTCAGGAGTTCGCTTCAGGCTTGTTCGGGCGGATGCGCCACTTCCGTGCTTCGGTCCGCGCCGCCGGAGGGGCCGCTATTCCGCTGGCAGATGCCAATGGTGGAAGTGCGGTGAACACCGCCGCACGCGGTGTGCGCCTCGGACAACGGACCAGAGTTCGTCGCCAAGTCGGTTCAGGCCTGGATCACCGGCGTCGGCGCCCAAACAGCCTACATCGCTCCCGGCTCGCCCCGATGATCCGCGACACGAAGGTGCTGCGGGACCTGTTCGGGGACGCGAAATCTCGGGACGCCGGCTCGACGCTGACGCACAAGCAGTTTCCCGGGGGTGCTATCACTGTCTCGGAAATATAGCATCTAACATCAAAGACTTAGCCGCCTCTGGGCGGCTTTTTCTATGGGTGAAGCTCGCGCCCGATCGAGTCCAATGAAATCAACAGCTTACGGTCATTCCCCGCGGTTTCCGGGCACTTCCGTTACGCATGACTTTACGCACGAGGAGAGCAATGACCGACCGCCCCCCGAGCCCCGATGATGTCCTCTATGGTATGCCTGCAATCGCCGCCGCGTTTGGTTGGCGACAGCGGCAGGCCGAGCACCTGAAGGAGTCGCACGGCCTTCCGACCTTCAAGGTCGGAAAGACCGTCTGCGCCCGCCGCGGCGCCGTCGCTGCTTGGCTCGCCGATCGCGAGGCCGCAGGGCGGGAGCAGAAGCCGTGAGTCGCCCGCGAGAGCTTAGCGAGGCGCGCATCACTCGGATCGACCTCAACCTTGAGCCGGGCGCGATCTCGGCCGGCGTCATAGCCCGCTTCGATTTCGTCTGCGGCCCAACCCTGGTGCGCGGCGCCCGCCTTCAGCGGCACGGCATCAGCAAGGAGCTGACCGTGTTCCTGCCGAAGACACGCTTCAAGGACGAGACGATCCGCTTCACCTGCGATGCTGCCCGAGTCCGCCTTGCTGAGGCGGCCGAGGCAGCGGTGGCCGCTGCGAGCGCGAGAGCGGCGGGATGGAGGGGCGACGCCGATGGCTGACCTCTCCGCCGCGGTAGCGCAGATGCTCATCAACGGCGAGGGCATCCGCCAGGAAGACAGCCCCGACGTGTGGGTCGACGCCATCCTCGACCGATGGCCCGAGATCTCGGTCGACGAGTTGGAGCGCGGCTTCCGCATCGAGATCGAGCTTCAGCGCGCAGACGACAGCCGAAGGTGCGGACCGATCAGGGCGCCTAGAAAGCCTCGCTCACGAGCCGTGGAACACCGGGCCGAAAAGGCGAGGACAGCCGGCTACGAGATACAGCGCAACCGGCGCCCCAGACGATTCAACCCGCTCGGATCGTGCTTTAGGCACATTCTGCCATATCACTACTTACTACAGAATCGCTATTATCAGCTTTAACCTGCATAATAGAGTTAGCGAGGGCCTCAGAAAGCTGGGCCGATGTCGCATGGCTAAGCCATTTCCAGGCCGCCCGCGCTGCCGTCTCAAGACGATCAGCGAGATCTGAGGGGGCCCGAGTGGCGCGTATGTCCTCGATCAAGGCGTCAACCTTGCCGCGAATATAGTCAGAGCTAATTGAAGTGCCATGCGGATCTGCAAGGCTTGATAGCTCGAATTCGAGAAGAAACCCCTTCATCCCAATGCTTTTGAATAATATTTGCAGTTCATTTCTGGTAGTATGACGAAGTGACTTGTACATACAATGCGCGCTAACGGATAGAAGCACGCACCTTAAGTTGGCAAATGGGTTGGGATTTCCGAGATGTTCGTACATGTGACGCTGGACCTCCGATAGATCGTTGATGGGTTTTGTCCTAAATAATATTTAGATCCATAAACAGGAGTGGCATAGTCCACGGAAATGGCCAAACAAAATCAGCAAGCGCGCCGGCTAAAAATTTTTCGGCACTGGGTTTGAGCATCAAGCTCTGTATATCCTTATGATACTTTCGAAAGTCAGCATCAGCGACGGATTGTCATCGAGGTTCCGCTCTGGATTGCGTAGGACAGACCTGAAAATTTACGCATGATTAGACACCGGCGGCCGAACGGAGATGCGCTTGCTCACAAGGGATGAGTATCAAACTCACCTAAATTGATAGCTTCAACCGCATTGAGAATGCTGTGCCCTGAGGTCATCGGTTGCTAACCTACAGCGCCATCACTGAGGCTATCGGCCGTCGTGGACGATCTGGGCGAAGCGATAGACCGCTTCCTCTAACAGGTTGTTGAAGTCGTGGATGTTGACTGCAGGACGTCGGCGGCGTGGCCACGACCATCGTGATGAAAAGGTGGCCTCAGAACGCGAGGCCCCAGGCTCCCGTCACCAGGGCCGCGGCGAACAGGGGAGCCCCATACCCAGCGGCGACGAACGCGATGGTGGCGATGGCGCCGGTGGTGACGTGACACGCCGGTGCCGTGCCGACGGTGAGACGCAAGAGGGCGCGCATCACGCCTCCTGCGGGGTGTCTAGCTGCGAGACGATCTCGACGAGCTCGACGTGGGGGATGACGAGCCGGGCCGTGGCTAGCGCCTTGAGCAGGCCCAGGCGGGCGGCGGCGGCACGGACCTCGTCGGCCGCGGCGGCGCGCTTGCCGGCATGCTCTGCCAGGTGGCGGCGGACGCCTTTCAGGGCGCGCGAGATCTCCTGCCTGCAGATCGGCGCCGGCACGGTGACGGCCGACGAGCTGCGCGAGGCGGATTGGATGGCCCGAGGATAAGCAGGAGGGGCGCATGCCCGGTTCGAACGGCGCCGCTCGCCGCCCGCTCCTGCCGATGCACTCCGCCGGCCCCTACAGCACCTACCGCCTGTTCGAGTGGTGCATGGCGACGATGATGGTGCTGAACGCCTTCACGCTCGCCATACCGGGGGACACGATGGAGCGCAACGCACTGAGGCCGATCGCCGAGATGGGCTTCAGCGAGGCCAACACGGCGCTGATCTTCGGATGCGCCAGTAGCGTGCGCGTCATGGCGCTGTTCCTCAACGGCTACATCAACAGCCATGGGCCCCTGCGAACCTGTGGGGTGCGAACCCCGATTTGAATTCTGGCGCCGCGCGGGACCTTTGCCGCCGGGACTTGAAGTTCTCGCCCCTCCCGGTAGGACCCGTGACCCCCACCCCCCTTCCGGGCCTGTTGGACCCCGGGGAGGGCAGGACGGGGACCGGGGCTGCCCGGCCCCCGAGGGGATCAAGCCTCATGCGTCGCCGCACCCGGCCAACCTCGCGGCCCCCCGTGCAACCGACAATCCGGATCCCGAACCTTGCCTCACGGCCTCACACGACAAGGCCCCTGGAGGGGGCTGGGCGGGCCTCGATGGGGACGGGGTGAGAGGGGCCGGGACGGGGGACGGGCCTGCCTGGCGGGCTCCCAGGGTCTCAGACGGCAGGCGGTGCCAACCGGTTGGAGAGGGCCTGGTGCACGGCCTCGCGCTGCAGCGGGACGCCCCCGTTCGTGCGCCCGCGCAGGTGCCCCAGGGCGCGCCTGAGGATGTCGTCGAGCCGCACGGAGGGGCGGAGCGCGCCATGCCCCGACGTGCCCTGCAGGGCATCCCGGAGGGCGTCGACGAGGGCGGCGTCGAGAGCCCGCGGATCGGGCGCGCCTGCCTCCCTGCGGGCGGCTCGCTCGGCGCGCTTGCGGTCGCGGTCGGCCTCGCGCCGGGCACGGGCGGAAACGGTGGGGGGATGGGGCATGGCAGGGGAGAGCATCATGGCCCCCGGATCTTGCCTACGGCCTTGGCAAGGCACCATGCCCCCTGAAACGACAACGCCCGCCGCGGGGTCACCGGGCGGGCGAAGGTCTGGTCGACAGTGTGGTGCAAAGTAGACCCGAGCAGAGATCTCTCGATCCCAGGACTCAATGTAGACGGGCCTCGGGCGAGGAACAAGGCAGGTAGCGGTAGGGGTCTATACCGACCTTGGCGAGGCGGGCGAGTGCCTTGGGCCGGTTCAGGGGCTTGAGGCCGCCGGGGAAGAGCTTGCGCCCCTCTCCGACCTCCTCGTTGAGCATGTACTGGGCGTACTCAATGTCCTCCCACTCGCAGCCCATGGGGCCGAAGGAGGCGCCGTTGCGGTTCGAGGCGCGGCACGACCTGGCATGTTCGTACAGGGCGAGAAGGCGCGACAGGGGGCCGTGCATCAGCCAGGTCGGGGTCTGGGGCTGTGACGCGGCCTGGGCCTTGCGGCGTCTGGGGCGGGCCTCAGGGGCCTTGGCGGCGGGGGCGGACGGTGCGAGGGTCTCGGGCGGGGCGGGGCGGGGCGGGCTGGCGTAGCCACCCTTTAGATTACGTGCCGTTTCTGAGACACCCTCCGAGACGGTCTCCTCCGACGGGACGGGCTCGCCCACCGCCTCGGCCGGGTGGGCATCGAGGGCGCGGTAGACCGTCGCGCGCGAGCAGTCGAGCAGGCGGGCGACCTCGGTCAGGGGCAGGTCCGTCGCCCCTTGGATCTCGCGGGCCAGCCTGGCGACCTCGGCGAGGGTCTGGGCGTGTTCGGCGCGGGCCGTGGCCCCCTCGCGCTGGCGCCGGGCCGCGGACCGCTCGGTGGCCGTGCGGACGGGCGCGTCGGGGCGGAGCAGGGTCAGGCCGAGTTCGTCGCACAGGTCGGAGGGCAGGTTCAGGTCGGACCGGACCTTGTCCAGCTTCGGGGTGTAGAGCGGGCTGTAGGCCCTGCCCTGGTGCATCCGCACCTCGCCGGCCTCGTGGGCACGCAGGCGCTTGGCGACCGACCCGAGGTAGGACCGGAGGGTCTCCTGCGTGAGGCCGTTGCCGACGACGTAGGGGCCGAACTCCATCGCCCAGGAATCTGCGTCGCCCCCAACGCCGGTCCGCGCCCGGGCGACGGCGACGTGGAAGCAGAGCAGGTCGCGCTTCTCCAGCCGGGCGAGACGCTCGGGACCGATGGCCAGGACGCGGAGGAGCTCGGCCTCGACGGCGCCCCACAGCCCGCGGGAATGCGTGCGCAGGCGCGACGGCGCGACCGGCTTGCCCTCGGCCCGGGCCTGCGCCTCGCGGGCGGCCCGGCGCGCGTCGCGCTCCTCGCGGTACAGCGTGGTCTCGGCGCGGGTGAACGGGAACACAGCGTCCGCGAGCGTGTCGAGGTCGTGGCGCTGCACGTCCTCCCAGCTCTCGGGCCACAGGAGGCGGACGCGCTCGCCGCTCTTCTCGTTCGTGCTGCCGGCGACGCGGTGGACGCGGGCCATGTCGCCGACGGACCAGTCGAGGTCCATGCCGGCCCAGATGGCGGCGTTGGCGGCGGCCTTGGCCTTCACGCGCTCGATGTTGGCAGCGCCGGTCTGGACGGCCTCGCCCCACAGGCAGCAGATGAGGCGGCGCACGCGGGCCTGGACGCGGGCCTTGAGGGGGCGGCGGGACAGCCACACGCACCACAGGCCGCGGCCCGAGAACAGGATGTAGGAGGGCCGCGGGATCCCGGCGGCATCCATGCGGGCGAGCAGGATGCCGGCGATCTCATGGGGCGGCATCCCGTGGAAGGGCGAGCCCGAGGAGATCTCGCAGTCCGCCCACATCAAGGCATTCACGCGCGCGAGGGCGTGGGCGCCGCGGCTCTCGTAGTGGCGCTGGAGAGAGATGTGGGAGGCGGCGTGCGCGGCCGGGTCCTTGACGAGCTCGCGCGTGCGGAGATGAACGCCCTCGGCGAACTTGCTGTCGACGATGACCGTGGCGTTGCCGCGGGCGTGGGGGGCGTGGAGGGTGCGGAGGTGGGCGAGCTTGGCCTGGAGGGCGGTGCGCTCCTCCTGCTCGCACAGCAGCGTCTCGACGTCGGGCCGGTCCATGAGGACGGACGGGGCCGGCGGGACGGCGTAGGGCTGGCGAGGGGGGAGTGGCATCGGGCTCTGCTGGGCGTCGCAGGGCACCACACCCGCGAACCTGCACAGTGTGGGTCGCGTCGCGTCCTTTCACAAGCGTGGCGGTTCGGTCCCGAGGGTCCGAGGTTAACGCCCCGAAACCTTCCCGCGCGAGACCCTCAAACACGCCCCGCCAGGCCGCGTGGGTCGCCGCCACGCCATGCCGCGCGCACCGGCCGGTAGGGGAAGGACCGGCGATGCGATCCTGACCCCCTGACGGGCATCCAGGAGCCTCGAAAAAATCTTGGGCAATCCCTCGCGGCACCGCAGCACGGCCGGCGGTTGCCGGTTGCATGCGGCACTGAGTGGGGGATCACCCCCATTGAAATCATGTTGTTTTTTGGCGGTGTGTGGCTCTGGCACCGCTGGGCCGCCCACCTCCGCGTGGAGGAGCGCGAGGCCGAGCGCGCCAGGATCCAGGGTGAGCTCCGCCTCGGCTACCCGCGTCAGTAAAGAGAACCGAACACCAGTTAGCTACGCAGCGGCCCGGGGATAACTCTCCCGGGCCGCTTGCGTTTGGGCGAGGCCGTCCCAGGCTCATTAACCATGGATCCGAACGCCCAACTCGCCCTCGTCATCGTTGCCGGCCTCCTCGCCTTCGCAGGGCTTTTCCGCCCCGAGGTCAGGAAGAAACTCGGCGACCTGCGAGCCCTCACGTTCCCGGGAGGCTCCGCTGACCTGACCGGCGGCGAGGCGGCCGCCCAGATCGAGGCGCAGCGGCACGCCCCCGAGGCCGAGAAGCTGCCCGTTCCATCACCGGAGCCCGGCGAGAGACTCCCGGAGCTCCCGCCCCCCAGCCCCGTCTACGGACCGCTGGAGGCCGAGTTGCGCCACCGCATCGAGACCGTCGTGCCCGGCGGTGTGGACGTTCAGATGGCATGGGCCGTCCGGATCGCGGTGGCGGCGCAGGTCGAGCGCGATCACGAGCAGACTTATAGGTTAATATTCGGGAGTCAGATAACGGCCTTGAAAGAGTTGAACGTCCGAGGGCCCATAACAGTCGCGCAGGCCAAAGAGATCTATGCCCTCACCGCCGTGCGCAACAATCCTGATATATTCAAGCCTGAGACCTTCGAGGCGTGGGGCGATTACTTGCTCACGCGTGGGCTTGTGGCCGTTGAACGCCAGCCCGTCGACGATGATACTCGGGCCGCGCTTACACCGTTGGGGAAAGATTTCTTGATGTTCCTGACCGGGCGCGGCCTGAGCGAGCACAAGTGGGGATGAGGTCGGACTAAGCGAGCGCTTAGTTCTGCCGTCCCGCCCCCGGAAACGAAACGATCGCTTAGTCGCCCGTCCCGAGGTCGGCGGTCCCCGAGGCGCATGCCTTCGTGTTGGCGGCGAGCTCGCCGTTCGGGAACAGAACCAGACGGCCGAGGCGCCCGACGTCGACCATCACCATCCCCATGGACAGCACCGCGACGCCTCGCGCCGTGCGCGCCGACCACCGCCCCGTCCGGGTGTCACGGATCTCGCACCGTACCCGCACGCGCCACTCGCCCGGCGCCGCTCGCTTAAAATCCAGCCCCGTCGTCACGTTGAGGGGGCCGCGGCGCTCGACCGTCCCAGCGGACCACAGGGCCTGATCCATGACGCCGGCGCTTGCCGGAGCGGCCGCCACGAGGGCGACCACGAGACTGATGGCGCGCATGCTCAGATCTCCACCACGAGGGCCGGATCCCAGCCCGGGTTCTCGATCTCCTGCGAGGGCGCCCGGTGGCGGGATCCCGCGCTCTCGGTGACGTAGCCGCGGGGGTTCGCGACGATCCGCGTGCCGCCGACGACGTAGTCACGGCACTCGTGGATGTGGCCGTGGATCCAGAGCGCCGGCGCGTGCGATCCCTCCAGGATGGCGCTCAGGTCGGAGGCGTAGGCCGCGTCGAGAGGCGTCCGCCAGCCGCCGCCGCGCAGGCTCCGCTCGTGCGGGGCGTGGTGCGTGACGACGACGGTCGGACCCGCGTACGGCTCCGCCAGCGCGGTCTCGATGCGGCGGCGCTGCTCGCGATGCAGGCTCCCGGAGACGCGCGGCAGGAACGCGCTGTAGTCCCGCGGCCCGCGCCGCCACTTGATCCGCCGGACGTCGCGCATCCCGCCTGCCCGAACCGCCCCCTCAGACGTTGCGCGGGCCCGCTCCTCGGGTCGCAGGTCCCAATCCGTCCAGAGGGTCGCGCCGACGAACCGGACCCCAGCGAGCACGACCGTCTCGCCCTCGACGAGCAGGTGGATCCCGGCGGCGGCCGCCAGTTCGCGCGCCTCGGCGACCTCGCGCTGGTACGTGCAGCGCCAGAAATCGTGGTTGCCGGGCACGTAGACGACGGGCCCCGGGAAACGATCCCGCAGCCACGGCAGGACGCGGTCGCAGAGCTTCTCGGACACGTCCCCGGCGATGACCGCGACGTCGTGCGGCGGCGGGTCGAGATCGAGTGGGCAGACGTCGAGATGCAGGTCCGAGAGGACCCATAGGCGCGCGGTCATGGCGGGAATCCTCCGGCCGGCGCTAGAGGAGCGCCCAGGCCGTTCCGTTGCTTGTGAATACGATCAGTCTACAGGCCAATACTTGATGAAACCCTGGGCGCACCGTGAAAACCTCGGCGTGCCAGGGGCTGTAGCCGACCTCGACGGCGCCCTCGGGGACGCCGGCGAAATCGGTGCGGCTGCCTCGCGCGACCGCATGGACCGACCGGACGCCGGTGCGCAGGCACGCCGCCCGGCCGCCGGGCTGCACCACCAGCCGCACGTCCCGCAGCGCGATCTCGGGGACGTGCGCGACGACGCGGCCGCCCTCGCGCACCGACCAGCAGCCGCCCGCGCGCCGGAGGTTGCGGTAGACGTCAGTCATCGAGGGGCGGCACGGGCAGGGGCGCGAACGCCATCGCCACGTTCTCCGCCTCCGCGGCGACGGCGGCCGCCTCGGCCGGGGACAGCATGCCGGCCCGGACGAGCCTGCCGGCGCGCAGGACGCGGGCGCGGAGCCCCCTGCCGGAGAGCGGGCAGATGCGCCCGCTCTCCCACGCCGCCTTGATCCGCGCGGCCGCCGCGGCGACGGGATCACCGGGGCTCACGGCGCGCCTCCTGCAGGTGCGGGAGGCCGAGGGCCCCGTTGAAGGCCTTGTTCGCCGCCACCAGGGCCTCGGGCCCGGTGATGGCGCGCTGGTCCGCGAGGCGGATGACGTGGAGCATGTAGGCCTCCATGCCCTGCGCCGCCTCGGGGTGGACGGTACCCGCGGCACGGTGGGCGCGGAGGGTCGACAGCAGGTAGTCGAGGACGGGAGCGTGCATGTCCTGTCCTCCCGTCAATGCCGCGGACCATGGGCGCGGCTGTCGAGGCAGACCGCGACGCATGCCGTGAGCTCCCGGAGAGAACCGCCGCGCCAAAATGCCCGCAGGCTCTCCATCTCGGCCGCGTCGAGGACGGCCTCGGACGGGTGCATGCCCCGCTCGCGGCAGAGCGCCTCCGCTATCTGAGGCGCGAGGGCAGCGAGGTGCTCCCGGCCGGGACGCGGCACGTGGATGATGCGGCAGCGGTCCCGGAGCGGGCCGGCGACGCGCGCGAGCTCGTTCGCCGTGATGACGTACGAGACGGGCGACAGGTCGACCTCGCACTCCAGGTAGACGTCGTATAGCCGGCGCGCTGAGGTCGATTCGAGGTACGGCAGCAGCGTCGAAACGAGGCTTCCGTTGTGGTCCCCCGTCGCCGCCTTGTCCCCCTCGTCAATCACCACGAGCACGTTGGCGCGCCCCACCCGCCGGATGGCCTGCAGCGGGACGCTCGCGCGGCCCGTGTGGTAGGCCCGGGACGTGCCGCCGAACATCCCGTCCGCCACTCCGCCCGCGCCATAGAGCGTCGACGGCAGGCCCAGGATCTCGCCGAGCGCGAGCGCGGCGGACGTCTTCCCGGAGCCGGGCGGCCCGACGAGCAGCAGCGGCCGGACGCGGGCGTAGGGCGCCCCGACGAGATCGCCGGCGACGGCGTCGGCGAGGGCCGGTGCCCACGGCACGCGCCGCAGTAGGGCGGCGTGGACGGCCTGCGGGTCCGGCGCCGGCGTGACGGGCAGGACACGGTCGGCGACGTCACGGAACTCCGCCCGCGGGCCCGCCCGCGTGTCCGCGAGGTGCGTCAACGGCCCCGCCACCCGGACGCCGGCCGGGGGCGCCGCCTCGGCCTCTCCCAGGTCGAGGGGGTCGAAATCGGGGTCGCGCGGGTCCGCGCCCGTGTCGTCGCGGACCGGGCCCCTCCGGACCGCGCCCCGGAGGGCGGAGCGGCTCTCGCCCCGGTCTAGCGCCGCCCAGAACCGCGTGACCTCGGCCTCGGCGAGGAGCTCCTGGCCCGCTCGCTCGCGCAGGACGGCGCGGTGGACGGGCTGCTGGGGATCGTGCGTGCCGAGCAGGTTCTGATGCGCCACGTACGAGAGCTCGGTGCGCGTAAGCATCAGAGCCCATCGCTCGCAGTCGTCGAACGAGCCGCCCAGCGAGACGTCGGCCTCGTGCATTGCCCGCACGGCGCAGTCATAGTCACCGAGCCACGCGGCACTCAGCCGGCAGCGCGAGGCATGCTCCCGGCAGTCCTCGCGCACCGCCTTCGTGAGCCGGGTGTCGGCGGCGGCCTCGGCGAACGCCTCTGCCAGCGCGGCGGCGAGGGGCGCGGTGACGGTGCCCTCGTCGAGCGCGGCCAGGGCGTCGCGCAGGCCGCGGGGGAGCCCGTCCCGCCGGAGCGAGCGCGACCACGCCAGGAGGTCGGCCCCGGGGTGATTCCAGTACAGGGGCCAGCCGTCTAGGAGCTGGCGGAGGGTGGCGGGGAAGGTGACGGTGTCGGGGGGCGTGGACGCGTCGCGCTGCGCCCGGGCGCGCTGAGCGCGCCGGATCTCGTCGGTCATCGGATCCCTTTCCGGAGACGCCCCGTGTATCACCGCGGGCGTGCTATGAGGTCCTGCTCGCCGGCTTAGGCCGCACGTGACAGGCCCCCTTGGATACCGCGCGACTCGTTAAGATTTTGTCTCTAGCCCGAGGCGGATACGTCGAGCCAGGTCGGTCTCCTCGCGGATCTCCTCGACGAGGCCCTGGGCCGCGCGCAGGACGCCATGGAGCCGGCGGTCGAGGTCCTCGCGGTCGCTGTGCGAGAGCACGCCGGACCGGTGGTGCTCCTCATCGTCGCTGCCCATCTCGTCCCATACCGTTGCGACGGCGAGCAACTGGTACCCGACGGCGCGGGGGTGGTCGACGTACGCGGCGGACCCGAGCAGCTTCAAGACGGGCGTGGGCAGACCGAACTTGATGATCCGGTCGCGCTGGGCCGTGCGCTGCCCGAGCCGCGTCACGGCGACGAGGGGCGCGACCCACAGGTCGCCCCACAGCCTATTCGCCGCCGCCACGACCGCCCGCAACAGTGCCTCGGCGAGCACGGCATGCTCGACCGGCCGGCCGTCGACATAGGCCTGCCTGCCCTCGTACGAGAGGACCGCGCCCATCGTGGGGACGCGGCGGGTGAGCTTCGCCAGGCCGACCGACCCCACGCGGCCGACCGGTGTCCCTGGGATCCGGGGATCCTCGGGGACGGGGCAGAGCAGGATCTCCTCGATGTCCATCAGACCGTCCAGAGCGTAAAGTAGTGGACCACCACGAGGAGGCGGCCATGGTTAACACGGTCGCCGACGCCGGAGGCCGAATGGTTCGTATACGCGACATCGCGGGGATGGGGCGGTCCGGATGTCGCGTATAGAGGCCACTCTCGGAATCGCATGGTTAACGCGGTCGCCGACGTCGGCCGCCGGGCAACTCATATAGCTAGGGTCGGGCGCCCTAGGCCCCCGGATAACTCATTTACGAGTTCATCCAGACCCCTCACCGCCGTCAACATGGTTACCGCAACCGGCGGCAGGACCCCTGTTCCCGGCCCGCGCCGAGGGTAGCCTGATGGGCATGAAGAAGGCGCATCCCATCCGCTGCCGGGCGCTCGCCGCCCGCCGTGCCCGTCCCTACGACCCGTTCATCGACGGCGACATCCGCCCGAGGATCCCGGGGCTGCCCAGCTTCGAGCCGCTCGAACTCGTCGCGCTGCCAGCCGGCGAGGCCGCCACGCCGCCGGCGTCCGGGATGCAGTTCGACGCCGAGGGCAACCCGACCGCCTACGTCATCCCATTGGATCCGCCGGCCCGCACCCGCGACGCCGACCTTCCCGCCGTGGGGTCCTTCCATGGCTGAGATGACCTACGAGGAGTGCATCCGCGCCACCATGGCCCGCATGTGCGCCTCCCTCGACCTCTCCTGCGAGGAGGTGATGGCCGAGCGCGACCGTGACAAGCGCGAGCGCCTGCGGCGGATCTGGCGGGAGATGCAGGACCTCGCGAGCACGAGGGCGGCCGCCCTGTCGCCAGGCGCGGTGACCTACTCGGTGGGCAGCACGGACAAGAAGCTAGCCCGCGAGCTGGCGCGCCGGCTCGACAGCGGCCGCCCGTTCACCCCGCGTCAGTGCCAGGTCGCCGCCTACCTGGCATGGCGCTACCGCCGCCAGATCTCGGGGCGCATCGTTCCGGGCGGCCCAGTCGCGAAGCCGTAGGGGCCGCAACGCATGAAGACCTCGATGTACGACTTCTTCCTCTCGCGCGCCGACGGCGCCCACATCGCGGCGTGGCAGATCGGGGATCGGACGGTCTCGGAGGATGAGGCCCGGCGCCGGCTCTCCATCATCGAGCTCTCGTCGGAGGACTGGGTGAACCCGGAGGGGGGCGAGCCGGGGGACCGTGACGACCTCGACATGGAGACATTCGGCGCGCAGGCTTGGACCGCCGAGCGGGTGCTCTTCACCATCGGCACATACGAGGGCGGCATGTGGGTCTACGGCGCTCCGCGCCATCCCCGGACACGGTGACCTGACGGGCCCAAGCGGTTACGAATCGCTCGGCTTGAGAGACCCTGGCCGCGCGGTTCCCGTGCACGGCGGCCGCGCCCCGGCCGGGGGGCTTGCCGCGGCATGAGAGGGGTCCCCGGCGCGAACCGGGGCCCCTTCTGATTTCACACGAGCGAGGGAATGCCGGGGCCGGACGGGGGAATTCATCCGAGCGTCTGAACCTCGGGCGGCCGCCCCACCGGTGTAGCGCGTCCCCGCCCAAACCCCGCCCAAGGCCCGGAAACGACAAAGGCGCCCCGGGGGCGCCTTGCGGAAAAACGTTTATTCTGTGGGGGTTATTTGGTGGGCGCACTAGGGTTCGAACCTAGGACCCGCTGATTAAGAGTCAGCTGCTCTACCAACTGAGCTATGCGCCCATCGCCTTTTCGGCGATGCCGGGGTGGCCACCAGTCCGCCCCGGAACGAGGCGGCTGATACCAATGCCGGCGGGGGCTGTCCACCCCCGCCGGCATGATTTTCGTCGGCTATTCGGCCGCCGCATGCTGGGCATGCAGGCGGACGCTGGTGGCCGACAGCTTGTTGAGCGCCGAGAGATAGGCCTTGGCCGAGGCGACCAGGGTGTCCGGATCGGCGCCGCGGGCGGTCATGGAGCGCTCGCCCGCCTTCAGGCGCACGGAGACCTCGGCCTGGGCGTCGGTGCCCTCGGTGACGGCGTGGACCTGATAGAGTTCGAGCTTGGCCTCGTGGGGCACCAGCGCGTGGATGGCGTTGAACACCGCGTCGACCGGCCCGTTGCCGTCGGCCTCCTCAGTGAAGAAGCGGCCGTCCATCTCGATCTTCAGGGTGGCGCGCTGCGGGCCGCGGGTTCCGGCGATCACCGAGAGCGAAACCAGACGGATGCGGTCGTGGGCGGTGGCGAGATTCTCGTCCACCAGCGCCTCGATATCCTCGTCGTAGACGTGCTTCTTGCGGTCGGCCAACGCCTTGAAGCGCTCGAACACGTCCTGGAACTGGTTATCGGCGAGGTTCAGGCCCAGCTCCGTCAGCTTGGTGCGGAAGGCGGCCCGGCCCGAATGCTTGCCCATCACCAGCGAGGTCTTGGTGAGCCCGACCGAAGCCGGAGTCATGATCTCGTAGGTCTCGGAATGCTTGAGCATGCCGTCCTGATGGATGCCGCTCTCGTGGGCGAAGGCGTTCCGGCCGACGATGGCCTTGTTGTACTGCACCGGGAAGTTCGTCGCGTGGGAGACGAGCTTCGAGGCGCGGGTCAGCATCGTGGTGTCGATGCCGGTCTCGAAGGGCATCACGTCCGCGCGGGTGCGGATCGCCATCACGATCTCTTCCAGGGCCGCGTTGCCCGCCCGCTCGCCGATGCCGTTAATGGTGCACTCGACCTGCCGGGCGCCGCCCTCGACACCGGCCAGAGAGTTGGCGATCGCGAGGCCGAGGTCGTTGTGGCAATGGACCGAGAAGACGGCCTTGTCCGCGTTCGGCACGCGCTCGCGCACCTGCCGGAACATGGCGCGGTACTCGTCCGGCGTGGCGTAGCCTACCGTATCGGGCAGATTGATGGTGGTGGCACCGCATGTGATCGCCGCCTCGACGCAGCGGCACAGGTAGTCGATATCCGTGCGGGTCGCGTCCATGGCCGACCATTCCACGTCCTCGACGAGGTCGCGGGCCTGGGTCACGGTCTTGTGGATGATCTCGATCACCTCGTCCTGCGTCTTGCGCATCTGATGGGCGAGGTGGATCGCCGAGGTCGAGACGAAGGTGTGGATGCGCCCGCGCTGGGCCTGCCGCACGGCCTCGCCGGCGCGGGCGATGTCGGCGGGGATGGCGCGGGCCAAGCCCGCCACGGTGGCGCGCTTGGTGCGCCGGGCGATCTCGGCCACGGCCTCGAAATCGCCGTTCGAGGCGATGGGGAAGCCGGCCTCGATGATGTCGACGCCCATCATGTCGAGCAGCTCGGCCACGGCCAGCTTCTCGTCGAGGGTCATGGTGGCGCCCGGGCATTGCTCGCCGTCGCGCAGCGTCGTGTCGAAGATGACGACGCGGTCCTTGGTGCTGCTCATAACTCTCGTCTTCCTTCTCACGGCGCGCTCGACGGTCACGGAGCGGCGCCGAACCCTTGGGATCGGTGGCTGCGAGACGACATCCCCTGAGAGCCCAGGCACATGCCCGGACGGCCCTCAGGGGCGGCTAAGGAGAAGGCGGGCGAGGGTCAGAGGCGCGCACGCGGACGCGGCCGCGAAAGCGGCGCCTCCCGTCGTCAGCGCTGAGCCGGCACAGGCCACGGCTCGTCCTCTTCTCGTCGGGCCGCCAAGCGCGGACCCGGATTCGGGGATTTATCTACCGACGCGCCCTGCCTGTGACAAGTCGGCGACGATCGATTGACCGGCCCGGGCCGCCGGGCGCAGAACGCCGCCGGAGACAAGCTTCGCCGTTTGTCCCGATCACCGCTCCAACGCGCTGGGAAAACCGCCGTGCCGCCATTCCGCCCGGGCCTTCTCGCCGTCCTGCTCGCCGTGCCGCTCTGTGCCTGCCAGTCCAGCGCACCGCCGCCCGCGGCCATCGCCGCCGCGACGCCGGCGCTGCCCCCGCTTCCGCCGGAGGGGAGCGGCTGCGCGCCCACCATCGCCCGCACCAAGGCGATCGTCGCCAGCGACCTCGCCACCGGCAATCTGAACGATCCGGTCGCCAAGCGCTTCGATGCCGATCTCGACGCCGCCGCCGCGGCCTGCGCCGCCGGCCGCTCGGCGGAGGCCCTGCACCTGCACGCCGCCGCCAAGGCCCGCTACGGCTACCGGTAGATCGAGCGCACGCTTCGCTTGTCGGTTGTGCTCCCCTGTCGTTATGGGGAGACCATGACCGAGGACGCCGCGACCGCCCTCCCGCCCGCGGGACACGACGCTCCGTGAACGACGCCCTTGCCTTCCTGGCCGGGGGCGGCGAGGCCGCGCGGCTGATCCGCGAGCGCGACTGGACCGATCATCCCCTCGGGTCGCCCGAATCCTGGCCCGAGGGCCTGCGCGTCGCCCTCTCCCTGGTCCTCAACTCGCCAGAGAGCATGATCCTGGCCTGGGGCCCGGAGCTGCATTTCTTCTTCAACGACACCTACATCCCGCTGCTCGGGCCGCGGATCTCCTGGGCCATGGGCGAGCGCTTCGACCGCGTCTGGGCCGATGGCTGGGACCAGGCCAAGCCGATCATCGACGAAGCCTTCGCCGGGCGCAGCCGGCGCTTCGTCGACCTGCCCTGGAAGCTCGACACCGATCGCGGCGCCGCCGACACCTGGTGGACCTTCTCCTATTCCCGCATCCTCGATGCCGCGGGCGCCATTGCCGGCCTGTTCATCTTCACCAATGAGACGACGGCCCGGGTGCTCGGCGATGCGGCCCTGCGCGAGAGCGAGGAGCGCCTGCGCCTCGTCGTGGAAGGCGCGAAGGACCACGCCATCCTGACCACCAATCCCGGCGGCATCATCACGAGCTGGTCCGCCGGGGCGCTGGAGGCTTTCGGCTGGCGCGCGGAGGAGGCGATCGGCCAGCCCTGCGCCATCCTGTTCACGCCGGAGGATCGGGCGAAGGGCGCCGACGTGCGCGAGCTTGCCACCGCCGCCCGGGACGGGAAGGCGGATGCGGCGCGCTGGTATGTCACGAAGTCCGGCGCGCAGGTCTACGTGACGGGCTCGGTCCATCCGCTACCGCAGGACGCGCAGGGCCGCGAGCGCGGCTTCATCAAGGTCGCCCGCAACGAGACCGAGCGTCAGCAGGCGGAGCGCCGTCTGCTCAAGGAGGTCGAGCGCCAGCGTCTCAGCCTGCAGCAGATGCCGGGCTTCGCGGCCCTGCTCGCCGGCCCCGACCACGTCTTCGACTACGTCAACGACGCCTATCTCGCCGTCGCCGGGCAGCGCGACTTCATCGGCCGCTCCGTGCGCGAGGTCTTTCCCGAGCTCGAGGGGCAGGGCTTCTTCGAGCTGCTCGACCAGGTCTATGCCAGCGGCGAGCGCTACACGGCCCGGGGCATGCCGGTCAGCCTCAGCGGCGACGCGTCCCCGCGCTACATCGACCTGCTCTACGAGCCGATCCGCGACGATGCGGGCGACGTGATCGGCATCTTCGTCGGCGGCTACGACATCACGGAAGCCATGCGCATCGCCTCGGCGCTGGCCGACAGCGAGGCGCGCTACCGCACGCTGTTCAACTCGATCGACCAGGGCTTCTGCATCATCGAATTCCTCGACGGCCCGCACGGGCCGCTGAGCGACTACGTGCATGTCGAGGCGAACCCCGCCTATGCCGCCCATGCCGGCATCAGCGACGTGGTCGGCCAGAAAGTACGGGAGATGGTGCCTGACGAGGCCGGCGGCTGGGTCGAGCTCTACGGTAAGGTGTTGCGCACCGGCGAGCCGATCCGCTTCGAGCGGGAGCTCGTCGCCACCGGCCGGCACCTGGAGCTCTCCGCCTTCCGGGTCGAGCCGGAGAGCCGGCGGCAGGTTGCCGTGCTGTTCCAGGACGTGACCGCCCGCAAGCGGGCGGAGACCGAGCTGCACCAGCTCAACGACAATCTGGAGCGGCGCGTCACGGAGGCGCTCGCCGAGCGCAAGCTCTTCGCCGACCTCGTGGAAGGCACGGATGCCTTCGTGCAGGTGGTCGCCCCCGATTACCGCTGGCTCGCAGTCAACAAGGCCGCGGCGGACGCGTTCGAGGAGATCTACGGGGTTCGGCCGAGCGCCGGCCTGTCGATGCTCGACCTTCTCGCCGACCTGCCGGAGCATCGAGACGCCGTGGAGGCGGTCTGGAGCCGCGCGCTCGCGGGCGAGGAATTCACGGAGATCGCCAGCTTCGGCGATCCGAACCGCGAGCGGCGCCATTACGAGATGAAGTTCAGCGTGCTGCGCGAGCCCGACGGCACGCTACTCGCCGCCTACCAGTTCGTCCACGACGTGACCGAGCGGATCCGGGAGCAGGAACGGCTCCGGCAGGCCGAGGAGGCCCTGCGCCAGTCGCAGAAGATGGAGGCGGTGGGCCAGCTCACCGGCGGCATCGCCCACGACTTCAACAACCTGCTCGCCGGCATCTCCGGCTCCCTAGATCTGATGCAGACCCGCGTCAGCCAAGGCCGGCTCAAGGACATCGACCGCTACATGACGGCGGCGCAGGGCGCGGCCAAGCGGGCGGCGGCGCTGACGCATCGGCTGCTGGCTTTCTCCCGCCGCCAGACCCTCGACCCGAAACCCACCGACGTGAACCGGCTGGTGGCCGGCATGGAGGACCTGATCCGGCGCAGCGTCGGCCCGGGCATCACGGTCGAGGTGGTCGGCGCGCCGGGTCTCTGGGCGGTGCTGGTCGATCCGCCGCAGCTCGAGAACGCCCTGCTCAACCTCTGCATCAACGCCCGGGACGCCATGCCGGAGGGCGGGCGCATCACCATCGAGACCGCCAACCGCTGGCTCGACGACCGGGCCTCCCGGGAGCGCGACCTGCCCACCGGGCAGTATCTCTCGCTCTGCGTCTCCGACAGCGGCACCGGCATGGCGCCGGAGGTGATCGCCAAGGCCTTCGACCCGTTCTTCACCACGAAGCCCCTCGGGCAGGGCACCGGCCTGGGCCTGAGCATGGTCCACGGCTTCGTGCGCCAGTCCGGCGGCCAGGTGCGGATCTATTCCGAGCTCGGGCAGGGCACCACGGTCTGCCTCTACCTGCCCCGCCATTACGGCGAGGTCGGCGCCGAGGACGGGATCCCGCATCTCTCCGACGCGCCGCGGGCCCAACAGGGCGAGGCGGTGCTCGTCATCGACGACGAGCCGACCGTGCGCATGCTCGTCACCGAGGTGCTGGAGGATCTCGGCTACACGGCCATTGAGGCGGCGGATGGCCCCTCCGGGCTGAAGGTGCTGCAATCCGATCTGCGGATCGACCTGCTCATCACCGATGTCGGGCTGCCCGGCGGGATGAACGGCCGGCAGGTCGCCGACGCCGCCCGGGTGACGCGGCCGGAGCTGAAGGTGCTCTTCATCACCGGCTATGCGGAGAACGCCGCCGTGGGCAACGGCCATCTGGAACCCGGCATGCAGGTCATGACGAAGCCCTTCGTCATGGAGGCCCTGGCCGCCCGGATCCGCGAGATGATCGAGGGCGCATGACAAAAGGGCGCCCGCGAAGCAGGCGCCCTTCCGTGTCGAAGCTGCGGCGGCGTCAGTGCCGCGGCAGGGTCTGCAGCGCCCTGAGGAAGACGTCGACGTCGTCCCGGTTGTTGTAGAAGGCGAGCGAGGCGCGCACCGACTGATCGACGCCGAAGCGGCGCAGGGCCGGTAGGGCACAGTGATGGCCCGAGCGCACCGCGATGCCGTGGGCGTCGAGGTGATGGGCGATGGTCTCGTTCTCGAGCCCGTCGATCACGAAGGACATCACGCTCGCCTTGTTCCGGGCGGTGCCGATGAGGCGCAGGCCCTTGATCTCGGCGAGGCCGGCTTGCGCGTATTCGAGCAGATCGTGCTCGTAGGCCGCGATGCCGGGAAGGCCGACGCTCTCCAGGTAGTCGAGGGCCGCGCCCAGGCCGACCGCCCCGGCGATGTCCGGCGTGCCCGCCTCGAACTTCTCCGGAGCGCCCTTGTAGACGGTCTTGGAGAAGGTCACGTCCTCGATCATGTGGCCGCCGCCCTGCCAGGGCGGCATCGCCTCGAGTAGGTGCTTCTTGCCGTAGAGCGCACCGATGCCCGTCGGCCCGAACACCTTGTGGCCGGAGAAGACCACGAAGTCGGCATCCAACGCCTGCACGTCGATCGGGATATGCGGGGTGGACTGCGCGGCATCGACCAGAACCGGCACGCCATAGGCATGGGCCAGGGCGATGATCTCCCGGACCGGGTTCACCGTGCCGAGCGCGTTGGCGACATGCGTCACCGAGACGATCTTGGTGCGGCCCGAGAGAAGCGCGGCGAACTGCTCGAAGATGATGTCGCCGTTGTCGTCCACCGGGATCACCCGGATCGTCGCGCCGGTCGCCTGGGCCAGGAGCTGCCAGGGCACGATGTTGGCGTGGTGCTCGATCGTCGAGACGATGATCTCGTCCCCCGGGCCGATATGGGCCCGCCCGTAGGAATTGGCGACGAGGTTGATGCCTTCCGTCGTGCCGCGCACGAAGACGATGTCGTCCTTGCTCGGGGCGTTGAGGAAGCGGCGGGTCTTCTCGCGGCCGCCCTCGAACAGGTCCGTGGAGCGCGCGGCGAGCGTATGCGCGGCCCGGTGGATGTTCGAGTTGTGGCGGCCGTAGAACTCGCTCGTCGCGTCGATGACCGATTGCGGCTTGTGGGTCGTGGCCGCGTTGTCGAGCCAGACGAGGCGATGGCCGTTCACGCTCTGGTGGAGCGCCGGGAAGTCCTTGCGGACATGCTCGACGTCGAAGGGCGCGGCGACCGGGCTCGACCCGTGCGAGGTCACCCGCGGGGCGGGGCCGGCATGACGGGAGGGTTCGACCCGCGGCTGGGCCGCGGCTTTCTTGCCCCGGGTCGGCGCCGAGGCCGGGCCCAGGAAGTAGTAATCGCCCATGCCCGCGGGCTCCGGCACGCGCGAGAGGCGGCCGGTGCGCGCGAAGCTCTCCTGCGCCTCGTCCTTGCCGGCCCTCGAAGGGTCGAGAGGGACGAGATGAGGCGCCAGCGCATGGGCGAAGCCGTTGGCGCGGGGATGGTCGGCCGCGATCTGGCGGTGCAGATCGGGACCGCCCGGAAGCCCGGCCGCGACCTCCGGCAGGCTCGGCACGAAGAACTCGGGCAGCCGCGGCTGGCCCGGAAAGGGATGCACCGGCGGGATCGCCGAAACGTCGAGCAGATTCGCGCCCGCCGGGGCCGGGGTGGCGCCGATGGGATTGGCGTAGGACGGCCCGGTCAGGCCCGGCAGGCCGACCGGCGGCGCGCCGAAGGAGCGGGCCGCCTGCGCCGAGGCGTCGGGCTGGTAGCCCGCCGGCAGGGCGCCCGAGGGGGCCGAGGGCGTGCCGAGATTGGCGCCGGGCAGCGCAGGCTGCCCGGGTCCGGTGGTGAGGGTCTCGAGCCCCTGCGGGGCTTGAGGCGTCTGCGGCAGGTGGGGCTGGAACGGCGCACTCGCCGCCTGACCCTGGCCGTAGATCTCGCGGGCGAGACGCCCGACGAGATCCGCATGAGCGAGGTCGCCAGCGCTGCCTGTGGGAAGGCCGATCGCCGGCGCCTCAGGCGTAGTCATGGTAGTTTCCCAGCAGCACGTTATCGAGGCGGGCGATGGCGTCCTCGACCAGAACCGCGGCCGAGAAGTAGCGGGTCACCAGATGCGAGGCGATCGAGTGGTCGTTGGTGCCCGCGTAGCGCACCGACAGGCCGGGCTCGATCTCGCCGGTGACGCCGGTCTTCTGCAGGCCGACCACGCCCTGCTCGCCCTCGCCGACGCGCAGCAGCAGGATCGAGGTGGTCTGGGCGCCGGTGACCGGATCGATGTCGATCGGCAGCTTGTCGCTCGGCACCAGCGGCACGCCGCGCCAGGTGATGAAGGGCGCGCCGAACAGGTGGACGACGACCGGCGGCACGCCGCGGCGGGTGGCCTCGCGGCCGAAGGCGGCGATGGCGCGGGGATGGGCCACGAAGAAGGCGGGCTTCTTCCAGACCAGGGTCAGCAGCTCGTCGAGATCGTCCGGGGTCGGCGGGCCCGAGCGGGTCGGGATGCGCTGGCGGCCGGAGACCTCGTTCAGGAGGCCGAACTCGGAATTGTTCAGGAGCTCCCACTCCTCCCGCTCCTTCACGGCGTCGACCGTGAGGCGGATCTGCTCGCGGAGCTGGTCGATCTCGTTGGAGTAGAGATCGGTCACGCGGGTATGGGTGTTGAGGATCGTCTGGATCGTCGAGAGGTGATACTCGCGCGGATCGGTCTCGTAGTCGACGAAGGTGGTCGGCAGGCGCGGCTCGCCGGCATGGACCGCCAGAAGCTCGATGCCCTGTTCGCCGTGGGAGTTGGTGTGCCCCTTCAGGCGATCACGCTCCTCGCGATACTGGCCGATGCGCGAACGGATGCCCTCCTCCTCGATCGCGGCGCGGTCGAGGGTGAGCAGCGTCACCGCCGAGAGCGCCTTCACGGCCGGGGCCGGGCCGGTCTCGCCGAGGAGATCGGCGTCGCCGAAATAGTCGCCGCGGGTGGCGAGCCCCTGGCGCAGGCGACCCTTGTAGGGGCCCGACAGGGTCAGCTCGACGGTGCCGTCGGCCACCACCACGAGGCTGCGGCCCGTGGAGCCCTCCTCGGCGATGGTCTCGCCGGCCTTGTGCTTGCTCTCGGTGAACTTGCCGGCCAGCGCAGCGAGATCGGCATCGCCCAGGCGGCTGAACAGCGGCACGGCGCGGAGCGAGCCGGGACGGATGGCGCGGCCCTTGTCCTCGGTGGCGAGATCGACGCGGCCGGGCTTGGCCAGCACCACGGCCCGACGGTTGACGCGGTACACACCGCCAGCGACATCCACGAAGGGCAGGAGCCGCAGGAGCCAGCGCGGCGTATTGGCCGCGTTCTGGACCGACGTAACGGTCGCAGTCGCTAGATTGCGCGCGGCGGAGGCGCTCACGCTCAGGCCGGGTCCACTCATCTGTCGTCGTCTCCCTTTAGATCTCGATTCGTCATCATGGCCGGCACGCATGCGGAAACCCTCGACACGGCGACATGCCCGTATCGGAGCCGCGCTCTATTGCGAACGCGTCCGGCCTGAACTTGTGAATGCTTTTTCTCCGAGGCCGCGACTTGTGTCGGCTTCGCGAGGTGATGGGAAGCTAGGCCCGCCCCTCAACATGGGTCAATAGGAACTTTTTTCTTATTGCAGCGGATTTGTAAAAAATCCTCCTGCGTTGCCGGCCAATGGAGGTATTTGATTCTAATAATTATTATCGAAGTAGAATTACATTCTAAATTACGCAGTTCGCGCAGAGAACTTGGTATGGAATTCTCATTCCGGCGCGCGGAAGCGCGCAGCAAGCCTGCCGCCGGTGGTCGCCGAACGGCGGCGTGCCCTTTCCGGAACGATCGCGGCCCAAAGCGCCACGACGCCGCCGGTAGCCCGGTTCATACGGGACAGCTCAGATGCCCTCGCCGTAACCGACGAAGGACTGGTCCATGGTCTGGGCCGGTTCCTCGTCCTTCGACAGGCGCGAGACCACGCGCGCCGGTACGCCCGCCACAGTGGTGTGGGCGGGGACCTCGTGGAGGACCACCGCGGCGGCAGCCACCTTCGCCCCCTCGCCGACCCGGATGTTGCCGAGCACCTTGGCCCCGACGCTCAGGAGCACGCCGCGCTCGATCTTGGGATGGCGGTCGCCGCTCTCCTTGCCGTTGCCCCCCAGCGTGACCGATTGCAGAATCGAGACATCGTCGGCCACCACCGTGGTCTCACCGATCACGACGCCGGTGGCGTGGTCGATGAACACGCCCGATCCGATCCGCGCCGCCGGATGGATGTCGCAGCCGAACACTTCGGAGATGCGGCTCTGAACGTGCAGGGCGAGGGTCGCCCGGCCCTGGTGCCAGAGCCAGTGGGCCACGCGGTAGGCTTCGAGGGCGGCGAAGCCCTTGTAGAACAGGAAGGGATCGAGATAGCGCCGGCAGGTCGGATCCCGCTCGCGGATCGCCACCAGGTCGCGGACGGCCCGGGCGGAGGCTTGCGGATCCGCCTCGAAGGCCGAGAGGCAGAGGTCGCGCATCGAGAGGCGGGAGAGGTCGCCATCTCCGAGGCGGTGGGCCAAACGATAGGCGAGGGCGCCGGAGAGGCTGCGCTGGTCGAGCACCGTCGCCTGGACGAGACCCGCATAGAGCGGCTCCTCGATCAGGGCCGCCTCGGCCTCCGACCGCAATTCCTGCCAGACATCGGCCTCCGCCGTGCTGTGATGCGTCGCCCGGAGGGGCCGGGGCAGGATCCCGGCTCCGCCCTCGAAACCTGTGGCGGCGGGCTTGGCGGCGGCCATGGGTTCGTCCGCCCTCAATTCACGCGGCGGAAGACGGTCGGCAGGTATTCCTGCAGCGTCTCGTGCCCGTCGAACTTCACGTCGACGGTTGGCGCGCGGCCATAACCCGTCCGGATGCCGACCACCCGCCCCTTGGCGTTGCGCCAGATCCCAAGGGTCTCCGCCAGGTCGAGCCGCGCGAACACCACCGCGTCGCCGGGTTTCATGCCGTGTCCCGTCACCGTGTTCTCCCGATGATTCTCGCCGATCTCCGATGCCCTGCCTGGGGTGCCGGAGGAGGAAGGAAGTCTTTTCCAAGTCCGTTCTTCGTGAGGGAAGACTTCCATCGTGCCGTGTCCCTACCCTAGCAAAATTTTCGCTAAGTCATTGTTATAGCTGCATATTTATGGAGGACACGGCGCTTTGCAAGCCTTGTTTCGCCGGGCTCGGCGCGCTACCCCGCTGGGACACCGCTGGACCGGACACCCCGCGCCGACGGACGGGACGGACGCCATGACGCGCAGGATCATCGACGAGAAACTCTCCGTGGGAGGCCAGCCGAGCCTCGCGGAGATTGCGGCTCTGGGCGGGGAGGGCGTCACGCTCCTCATCAACAACCGGCCGGACGGGGAGACGCCGGGCCAGCCCGGCGGCGCGGCGGAACGGGCGGCCGCGGAAGGGGCGGGGCTCGCCTATCTCGATCTGCCGGTGACCCGCGAGACGATCACCCGCGCGGCGATCGAGCGCTTCCACGCGGCGGTGACCGGCGCCCCCGGCCCGGTCTTCGCCCATTGCGCCGGGGGCACCCGCTCGCTCACCCTCTGGGTGCTGGGCGAAGTGCTGGCCGGCAAGCTGCGCCGCGAGGACATCCCGGCCTATGCCGCGCGGCACGGCTACGACCTTTCCGGCGCCCTGCGCTGGCTGGAGGCGAACGACGCGGTGGGCGGCCCCCGATGAGCGCCTATCTCCCCGCCCTCGCCGGCGGCGCCCTGATCGGCCTCGCGGTGACGATGCTGCTTCTTCTCAACGGTCGGATCGCCGGCATCAGCGGAATCGTGGCGGGACTCGGCGAAGATCGCGGGGAGCGCCGGCTCACCGACATCGCCTTCGTGGCCGGCCTCGTGGCAGGGCCGCCGGTCTTCGCTCTCCTGACCGGCGCCTGGCCGCAGATGCGCTTCGTCGCCTCGCTCCCGGTGCTGGCACTCGCCGGCCTGCTCGTCGGCTTCGGCACCCGCCTCGGCTCGGGCTGCACCAGCGGCCACGGCGTCGCCGGGCTCGCCCGCCTTTCGCCCCGCTCCTTCGCCGCGGTCCTCACCTTCCTCGCGAGCGGCATGCTGACGGTCGCGCTGCTTCGGATCCTCTCTCCATGAACGCGGCCCTGCGCCTCGCCTCGGCGCTTGCCGCCGGCCTCGTCTTCGGCCTCGGCCTGTCTCTGTCGGGCATGCTCGATCCCACCCGGGTCCGCGGCTTCCTCGACGTGACCGGGGACTGGGACCCGACCCTGATCTTCGTGCTGGCCGGCGCGGTCATCGTCGCGACGCTCGGCTACCGCCTGTCGCGCCTTCTGACGCGCCCGGCCTTCGACGAAAGCTTCCAGATTCCGACCAACCGGCGCATCGACGTCCGGCTGATCGCGGGCTCCGCCGTGTTCGGCATCGGCTGGGGGCTGTCCGGCTTCTGCCCCGGCCCCGCGGTCGCCGCCCTGGCGAGCGCCGCCCTGCCGCCGGCGGTCTTCACCCTGGCCATGGCCGTCGGCATGGCCGGGTACCACTTCCTCGCGCGTAGGCCGGGCGGGGCATCGACCACAGGTCGAACCGCCCCCTGAGCCGATACGGCCAAGCTCGGCATCCGATGCAGGGCAGGTTCCCGCTCCGGGCAGGGCAAGCAGTCATTCCACAGGGAAAGCCGGCTACGAACCGACACCCCAGAATACTTGCCCGCAAGGTTTGAGACTTTCAGGCGCAGCTCGGGCGGCGCATTTCGCAAATAATCAATACATCGACACGGGACCGACCACGGGCCTGACAATATTACCCACCCACGCGCAGGGAACCCGACCGAAAATCCCTGTCGCATTTTGGCCGCCTTCAGCCTCGATTGCACCGCCCGCCAAAACAACAAGGGAATGCAATCGTAAATGAAGGTTGTCAGCTGGACCGTTGCCGCCCTCCTCGGAACCTCGTTCGCCGTCGGCGCGATGACGTCGACCGCGCAGGCTCGCGGTGGCAACGCCTCCTGGTACGCGAGCGGTCACCGCACCGCGAGCGGGGAGCGTTTCAATCCGAATGGCCTCACCGCCGCACACAGGACGCTGCCGTTCGGCACGCGGGTGCGGGTCACCAACCGCGCCAACGGGCGCTCCGTCGTGGTGACGATCAACGATCGCGGGCCGTTCGTGCGCGGCCGGGTGATCGATCTCGCCCGCGGCTCGGCCCGGGCCATCGGAATGAGCGGGACCAGCTACGTCTCCCTCAACGTGATGCATTGATGCGGCAGGGGCCGGCGGGATCGCCCGCCGGCCCGCCCTGCGCTTCCGGCGGTATGCACTTCCGGCCGGCATGCCCTAGTCTCTCGCCCAGGCCGCGTGGCGCGGCGCGTGGAGAGGCGTGACGATGGCGAAGCCGCTGGTGGTCGAAATCCCGCACGAGCTCGGGCGTGCCGAGGCCCGCCGCCGGATCGAGGGCGGCATGGAGAAGGCCCGCGCCTTCCTCACCAAGAGCGGCATCACCATCAAGACCCTGGAATGGGTCGGGGACCGGCTCGACTATTCGGTCTCGACACTGGGCCAGAGCGTCGACGGCTCCGTCGACGTACAGGACGACCGGGTGCGCCTGGAGGCCCGCCTGCCGATGCTGCTCGCGCTCTTCGCCGAGAAGGTCCAGGATTTCGTGGGCAAGGAAGGCACCAAGCTCCTGACCAAGAAGTAGCTCCCCCGCTGCGGGGACGCCGCTTCGGCGAAGCGCGTCCCGGCCGGAACCGCCTCCGCCGCCGGCTGTTCAACTTCGACGCTGACGTATCGAGACGCGTTTGGAGTTCCTGCTCATGGCGAATCCGGGCCCCATCCCCGAACAGCCCGTTCCGGCGCAACCCGTCCCCGACACGCCCTACGAGCCGCCGCAGGTTCCGCCGCCATCGGAGGCGCCCGAGATCCCCGGGAACGCGCCGGCCGATGTCCCGGGCCAAGCGCCGCCCGAGATCCCGACCGAGTCGCCCCCGGCCCCACCGACGCCGACCGGGCCCGCGAACCCGACGGCCTGAGGCGTCGGAGAGCGTTTGTTCGCGGAGGCCGGTGCTGCCATAAGCCCCGCCATGGCAGCCCCTCCGCTTCTCACCCTCCAGGACATCGCCCTCACCTTCGGCGGCACCCCGCTGATCGAGCAGGCCTCCCTCAGCATCGCCCCTGGGGAGCGGGCCTGCCTCGTCGGGCGCAACGGCTCGGGCAAATCCACCCTCATGCGGATCGCCGCGGGGCTGGTCGAGCCCGATCGCGGCGTCCGCTTCCTGCAGCCGGGCACCACGGTCCGCTATCTGGCCCAGGAGCCCGACTTTTCCGGCTTCGCCTCGAGCCTCGCCTTCGTGGAGGCCGGCCTCGCCCCCGGCGACGACCCGTATCGCGCCCGCTACCTGCTGGAGAGCCTCGGCCTGTCGGGAACCGAGGATCCGGCGCGCCTGTCCGGCGGCGAGGCGCGCCGCGCGGCGCTCGCCCAGGCGCTGGCGCCGGAGCCCGACATCCTGCTCCTCGACGAGCCCACCAACCACCTCGACCTGCCGGCGATCGAATGGCTCGAAGCCGAGCTGAAGCGGACTCGCTCGGCCCTCGTCCTGATCAGCCACGACCGGCGTTTCCTGTCCGCGCTGTCGCGGGCCACGATCTGGCTCGACCGCGGCGTCACCCGGCGGATCGAGCAGGGCTTCGAGAGCTTCGAAGCCTGGCGCGACGCCTTCTTCGAGGAGGAAGAGCGGGAGCGGCACAAGCTCGACCGCAAGATCGCCGCGGAGGAGGATTGGCTGCGCTACGGGGTCACCGCCCGGCGCAAGCGCAACGTGCGCCGCCTCGGCAATCTCCACGCCCTGCGCAAGGAGCGGAAGGAGGATCGCCGCCCGGTCGGCACCGTGACCATGGCCGCGACCGAGGGCGAGGCTTCGGGGACGCTGGTGGCGGAGGCCCGCAACGTCACCAAGGCTTACGGGGATCGGCGGATCGTCGACGGCCTGTCCCTGCGGGTGCTCCGCGGGGACCGTCTCGGCATCGTCGGACCGAACGGCGCCGGCAAGACCACCCTCATCAAGCTGCTGACCGGGGCGCTCCCGCCCGATTCGGGCGAGATCCGCCTCGGCACGAATCTCAGCATGGTCCATCTCGACCAGGCCCGGGCCAGCCTCTCGCCCGACATGACCGTCTCCGACGTGCTCACCGGGGGCCGCGGCGATTCGGTGATCGTCGGCGGCCGCAGCCGTCACGTGATCGGCTATCTCAAGGACTTCCTCTTCGCCCCCGAGCAGGCCCGCACGCCGGTGAGCGTGCTTTCCGGCGGCGAGCGCAACCGCCTGCTGATCGCCCGGGCGCTGGCCCAGGCCTCGAACCTGCTCGTCCTCGACGAGCCGACCAACGACCTCGACCTCGAGACCCTGGATCTGCTGCAGGAAATGCTCGGCGACTATGCCGGCACGCTGATCCTGGTGAGCCACGACCGCGACTTCCTCGACCGCGTGGTCGGCAGCGTGCTGGTGAGCGAAGGGGAGGGGCGCTGGGTCGAGTATGCCGGCGGCTACAGCGACATGGTCGCCCAGCGCGGCCGGGGCGTCGAGGCCCGCGCCACCTCGGTTCCGGAGAAGTCCGAGCCCCGCGCCCGCACGGAGAAGGCCGCGGAGGCCCCCTCCGCCGCGCCGCGCAAGCTCGGCTTCAAGGAGCAGCACGAACTCAAGACGCTGCCCGGCCGCATGGTCGAATTGGAAGGAACGGCGGAGAAGCTGCGCGCGATTCTGGCCGATCCGGGTCTCTATGCCCGCGACCCGGCGAGATTCGAGAAGGCTTCCGGATTGCTCGCGGCGGCAGAAGCCGAACTCGCGGCCGCCGAGGAGCGCTGGCTCACCCTCGAACTGCTGAAGGAATCGCTCGGGGGCTGAAGGACGCCGCCAGCGACGCCGGGTGGATACGTCCTCGGCCCGCGATTCTTCCATCCGGCCGCTGGCGCATGGACATCGCGCCGCCAGGAAGCAGGCTTGCCGCGGGCCAACAAGCTTCCACCCGGCGAAAAATACTTTGCCGGTTCTAGGATTCGGAGTGCGGTCTTCTTTGGGCGTCTGAAGATCGTGGCCTGGCTGCAACAGCGTGTCCGGAAGCCGGTTCGTGACACTTCGAAGACGCCGATGTTTGTTGCCTGAGCGTAACTGGTCGCCCATGGTGACTGCGCGGACGGAGCGCCAAGCTCCGACGCGGTTCGGCCAATGCCCGTGCGGGGAGGGCCAAACCTCCAAGGGAACACGAACGAAAACCGGGACGGCCCGCTGGGGGCGCCCACCGGTTGAAAACAACGTTCGATCCCATGGGTCTCGAAACTTCTGGAGGTTTCAACAATGAAGCTCGTCAAGAGCCTTCTTCTGGGATCGGCGGCGGGGCTGACCGTCGTTGCCGCGGCGCAGGCCGCCGACCTTCCCGTCAAGAAGGCAGTGCCGATCGAGTACGTCCGCGTCTGCACCGCCTACGGTGCCGGCTTCTTCTACATCCCGGGCACCGACACCTGCCTGCGCGTCTCGGGCCGTGCCCGCGCCGAATACGGCTACATCGGCAGCGACAGCCGCAACGTTTCCGGCGGCGGCGACCTCTCGGGCTTCACCGGCCTCGCGCGCTTCAACCTCGATGCCCGCACCCAGACCGGCTACGGCACGCTCCGCGCCTTCCTGCGTCTCGACGCGGCGAGCCGGACCGGCCACACCAAGCTCTCCTCCGGCACGAACCTGCGCGGCGCCTATGCCTTCTCCGGCACCGGCCAGGACCAGCTCGGCCGTGTCCAGAACTTCCTGAACGTCGACAAGGCCTTCGTGCAGTTCGCCGGCCTCACCGCCGGTCGCGCCTCGTCCTTCTTCGACTTCTACGCCCACGACTACGAGATCATCGGCTCGTCGCTCGGCTCCGACATGCCCTCGACGAACCTCCTCGCCTACACCCAGAAGATCGGTGAGGGCTTCTCCGCGACGCTGTCGATGGAAGACCCGAACTACCGCAAGAACCCGCTCTACTCCGACGCGGTCGGCGCGACCGCCCTCGTCCCGGGTCAGGCGGGCCTGAACAACGTCTTCACGACGGCCCCGACCCCGATCATCCTGGGCACCAACGCCGCCGGCAACGCGACGGCCGTGGCCTTCCTCGACGCCGTGCAGCGCTCGCGCATGCCCGACTTCGTCGGTTCGCTGCGCTACGACGCCCCGTGGGGTTCGGCCCAGATCTCGGGTGCGGTCAAGGACGTGAACGTCGGCGGCTTCATCAGCGGCTCCGGTATCTTCAACGCCACCCCCGGCACGGGCACGAACGCCGTCCTCAGCCAGCCTGCGGTCGCCACGCTGCTCGCCGCTCGCGGCATCTCCTCCACCGGCGCGCAGACCGAGTACGGCTGGGCGGTCCAGGGCGGTCTGAAGTTCAACCTGCCCTTCATCGCTCCGGGCGACGGCCTCTACCTGCAGGGTGCCTACGGCGAGGGTGCCTCGTTCTACACCGGCATCAACCGCTTCACCGCGGGCTACCTGAGCAACGCTGCCGTCTACACCGGCAACCCCTTCAACCAGTACCTGTCGGACGCGATCGTCAACCCGCTGACCGGCAAGATCGAGCTCTCCTCCAGCTTCACGGTGGTGGCCTCCTACCTCCACTACTGGGCTCCGGAGTGGCGTTCGGCCTTCTACGGCAGCTACGGCGAGATCTGGTTCCCGCAGGGCGCCCGCCAGGCTGTGAGCCTGGCTTCGAGCCTGATCGGTGCCAGCAGCGCCAACGCTCCGCCCTCCTTCGCCACCAACGCCACCGGCTACGCGCTCAGCCCCTCGCTGCGTGACACCAACCAGATCGTGACGGGCGCGAGCCTGATCTGGTCGCCGGTGAAGGACCTCGATATCGGCGTCGAGGGCCAGTACATCCGTACGGCCGTCAATGCCGGTCGCACCACCAACGCGGACAAGAGCCTCACCGTCGGCGGCCTCCCGGTCTACCCGAAGAGCAGCGAGGACGTGTACCAGGCCCGCTTCCGCGTTCAGCGCGACTTCTAAGAAAAGGATCCTCCCAGCGTGCTGGGAGGGCCCGGAACGGTTCGGGCCGCGTGTTCTGCACGCGGCCCCTCGAAAACCTCCAAGCCCGGCCATCGGCCGGGTTTTTTTATTCGTGAAATCCCTCCGGCGTCCCGAGCCTTCAAGATGCCGGAATGGGCGTGTTTCCTTCGCCTCCCCGCGTGCGCCCGTCGCGCCGGAGTTCCGAGGTCCCGCCGGTGCCCGCAGACTCCGCCCTCACCGAGAAAATCCGCCGGGCCGGCTGGCTCGTCGGGCTGCCCGGTCTCGCCCTGATCGCCGCGGCGAGCGTGGGATTTGGACAGGCGCGCGTGGCCGCCGAACTGCGCGAGGCCGCCGCCGGCCTCGTGCGCGAGACGGGGGAGGGGGTACCGGAGCCCTGGCTCCGGGTGGAGCCGCAGGGGCGGGATCTTGTCGCCCTCGGAGAAGCCCCCGACGCGGCCCTGCGCGCCTCGGTCCTCGCGCGGCTCGCGGTCCTTCCGGGATTGCGGCGCCTGATCGATAGGACCGGGCTGATCGAGGAAGCCTCGCCCTTCGTCTGGTCGCTCACCCGCGAGGCCGATGGGCGCATCGCGGCGAGCGGCAGCCGGCCGGCCGAGATCGGCGGGCATCTGCTGGCCGACCGGGTGATCGCCGAACTGCCCAGGGGCACCGTGCTGCAGGATGCGGCCCATGCCGCCCGGGGCGCCCCGCCCGACTTCGTCGAGGCGGCCCTGTTCGCCGCCCGGCAGATCGTCAAGCTGGAGCCCGGCGGTCGCGTCCGCCTGGGCGACACGACCCTGTCCATCGAGGGCGCCGCCGTCGACGGCGCGGCCTACGAGACCCTGCGCGCGACCGCGCTCACGCCGCCGAACGGCTTCGGCCTGGGCCCGCTCGCGATCCAGCCGCCGCGCACCGACGATTTCCGGCTCGCGGTCTCCCGCGGGGCCGAGGGAAGCCTGCGCCTCTCCGGCAACGTCGTCTCGGAGGCGGCGCGCGCAGAGCTCCTGGCAACCGCCGCCCAGGTCGCGGAGGGCGCTCCGGTCACGGACGAGACCCGCGCCGCCCGCGGATTGCCGGAGGGCGTCGATTTCACGGCGCTGGCCCGGACCCTGTTCGACCTCGCCACCCTCCTGCGACAGGGCGAAGCCAGCTTCGCCCAGGGACGCCTCTCGGTCGAAGGTGTCGCGATCGACGGTCAGGCTATCGGCGATGTGCAAAAGTGGCTAGCCGAGGGGCTCCCTGCCGGCCTGCAGGCGGGCAGCGTGCGGCTCTCGGCCCAGCCGGTCTCGCCCTACCGGATCCGGATCCGCCGGGAGGCCGAGCGCGTCCTCGTCAGCGGACATTTCCCGGACGGTCAGACCCGGACCGCGCTGCTCGATGCGCTCGGCGCCCGTTTCTTCCGGGAAGCGATCGTGGATCGCAGCCGCATCGCCGAGGGGGCGCCGCCGAATCTGCTGCGCACCCTGAAGAGCGCCATCGACCCCCTCTCGACCCTGGCCGAGGGCGAGCTCGCCCTCTCCGACACCGCCCTGCGCCTGTCCGGCCGCAGCCTCTACGCGCAGAGCGCCCGACGCATCGCCGAGACGCTGCCGCAGGCCCTGCCCGCTGGCTGGACGGCGAGCGTCGCCGTGGACGTCGCCGATGCGCCTCGGCGCTACGATGCCGCCACCTGCGCGCGCCTGTTCACGGAGCGCGTCTCCGGCCATGCCCTGCGCTTTGCCGCCGGCAGCGTCGCGCTGGAGCGGGATTTCTATCCGGTCCTTGATGCCCTGGCGGAGCTCGCCAAGGCCTGCCCGGAGGAGCGCGTCGAGGTCGCAGGTCACCCCGACGCCCCCGGCACGCCGCCGCCCAGCCCGCAGCCGCTTCCGGAAGCCAAGGCGGCGGAGACGAAGCCCGATCCCAAGAAGGCGGAAGCCGGCAAGACGACGCCGGGGAGCAAGGCCGCCAAGGGCGTCAAGGACAACAAGAAGGCGGCGGAGAAGAAGCCCGAGCCGGCCGAACCGCCGGTGGATCTGCCGCGCCAGCGCGCCCTCGCCATCCTCGATTATCTGCAGAAGGCCGGGGTCCCGGCCGACCGGCTCGTCGCGGCCTCCGGCGCCGCACCGGACGGGCGCCAGAGCGTCAGCCTCGGCCTGCGCTCGTAACGAACACCGACATGGCCCTGACCGTTCTCGCGTCCGCGCTCTGGCCCGGACTTCTCGCGGCGCTGGCGCTCGGCGCCGTGGTCGGCGCCTGGACCGGCTGGCCGAGAACCCGGCTCGCCCGGATCGCCGGCGCGGCCCTGGCCGCCGGCGGAGCCGTGCTCGCCCTCGCCGCACTTTCGAGCCGGCTCCCCGGCCACGAGCAATTCGTGGTCGAGAGCTGCACCCTGCTGCTCGGCTTCTATCTCGCAGGCTGCCTCGTCGGCGCCCTGGCCGGCGCGTTGGCCCGGCGCGGCTGAGAATCTAATCAGGGCTTCGTCGGCGCGGCCTCGGCGCTCACCGCGCTGCGCGCGCCGCGGTTCATGTCGCGCTCGATCAACAGGGCGCTGCGGCCGTCGAGGCGGTTGCGATAGACCTGCAGGTTCTCCATCACCCGCTGCACGTAGTTGCGCGTCTCGGTGAAGGGGATCCGCTCGACCCAGTCGACCGGATCGACATCGGGCTTGCGCGGATCGCCATAGGCGTCGATCCACTTCTTCACGTTGCCGCCGCCGGCATTGTAGGAGGCGAAGGCGAGGATGTAGGAGCCGCGCCAATCCTCCATCAGCTCGCCGAGATGGGCCTGGCCGAGCCGGGCATTGTAGGCCGGGTCGCTGGTCAGGCGGTCCGTGTCGTAGGCGGCGCTGACCCGCCGGGCCGTGCGCTGGGCGGTGGCCGGCATCATCTGCATCAGCCCCCGCGCCCCGACGCCGGACTGCGCCTTCGGGTCGAACTGGCTCTCCTGGCGGGCGATGGCGAAGACCATGGCCCGCTCCACCGGGGTCACCGCACCGAAGGCCTCGTAATCGGGAATGCCGATCGTCGGATAGGCATGGGTGTCGAGGGGGAGGCCCTTCTGGGTGGCGAGCTTGCCGACCGCCACCAGGGCCCGGGCATCGCGCACTTGCACGGCGACGTCGCCCAGCGCGTTCAGGGTCGCCTCGTCGGAGATCCTGGTCGCGGCGTCGATGTAGAGGGGAAGCGCCAATTCGCGCATGGAGGCGGCGGCGAGCAGCTTCAGGGCGCGCACGAACGGCCGATCCTCGAAGGCGGTCCGGGCCGCGCCTTCGAGCTGGGCGGCCTGCCGCAGGGGCAGGCTGTTCTGGCCGAGCCGGGCCCGGGCGAGCTGACCGTAATAGGCGATCGGCAGCAGCGCGGCCTTCTCGTAGAAGCCCTTGGCCGTCTCGCTCTGGCCGAGGGCCTCCGCGGCCCGTCCCTGCCAGTAGGTGGTGCGCGCCACCGAGATCGGCGTCTCCGCCACGGCGGCGGCCTTGGCGAAGTGGCGCTGCGCCGTCTCGGCATCGCCCGCGAAGCGCAGGGCGATCCAGCCGGCGGTGAACTCGGCCTCGATCGTCTTCTCCACCGAGCGGGCGCTGTGACCGGCGGCGACGGCGAGCGCCGTCTTCGGATCGCCCTCGTCGACGAGCTTGCGGGCCACGATGCGGCGCTCGACCCACCATTCGTCCCCGTCGACCAGGACCTCGCCGTTGGAAGGCGCGGAGATCAGGATCTTGGCGGCTTCCGCCGCCTTGTCGGCGCGGCGGTAATATTGCGCCCGCGACAGCAGGAACGAGGAATCGCCGCGCAGGGAAGGGGGCACGGCGTTGAGTGCGGCCGGGGCGGCGGAGCTCTTGGCCTCGACGGCGCGGCGCGCCCGCACGAGGCTCGCATAGGAGCCGCCGGCATAATCCGCGGCGCGGCCGGCGGTGGCGAAATCCTCCTTCAGAAGGGCGCGTTCCATCCGGTAGCGATGGTCGACCTTGCCGAGCACGTTCGGGAAGGCGTCCATCACCTTCCCCTCGAGGACGCGGCCGAACGTGTCCTCGCGCCAGAGGGCGCGCACGAGTTCGGCGGCATCCGCGTCGAGCCCGTCCGCCTTGAAGGCGAGGGCGAGGGCGAACTTGCCGGGCGCGCTCACGGGCCGGGCGCTGGCGAAATAGGCCCGCACCACGGCCGGGCTCTTCTTCTCGCTGAGCAGAGTCTCCTCGGCCCGGCGCCGCAGCAGGGGGCCGGCCGGCCAGTCCGGATGCGCCTTCAGGAAGCCGGTCACGCGCTCGAAGCCGATGCCGGCGCCCGCGCGGATCGCGACCCATTCGAGCAGGGTGCGCGCCGCCTCGTCCTTGAAGCCGTCCCGCATGCGGTCGCCCTCGGCGACCTTGCCCTTGCGGTAGAGATCGATCGCCTGGCGCAGCTGGGCGAGATCGGTGTCGCCGGCCATTACGGCGCGGGCCGGGTCCGGCAGCTCGGGGACGGGTGCGGCAGGGGAGACCGCGGCATCGGGCAGGGGGAAGGCGACCGGCGCGTCGCCGTCGGTCGACGCGTAGGACGAGGCCGCGGCGGGAAGCGGAGCGTCGGAGGCTGCCTCGCCCTTGGTCGTCTCCACCTTCAGCGCATCGGCCGCGACGGGATCGGCGGGAGGCTGGCCGTCCTTGACCAGTGCCGAGGGAGCGGCGGCATCCGAGGCCGGGACGGCGGGGGCGCCGGCGGGCTGAACCCCGCGCAGGCCCTCGGCCGGATCGGCCGCAGCGGCGCTCGCACCGAGCGCGACGGTGAGCAGCAGAGCAAGCGAGCGGGCGGGCAGCGCCATGGTCCGGTACACCCCGTGGAGGGCAGCCAAGCCTTAACTTGGCCGCGGCTGCGTTAAGAAGGCATTAACCGCCCGCGCGAAGCGTTTGCGCCGGGCCGGGCGAGGCCGTATGGATGCGCGGCCGAACGGCCGGCGGCGAAGCCCGGCTCCCGGCACATGAGAACAAGGAAGGCCGGGAACGCCGACATGACCGACATCCACGCGCGCCTCAGGGGCTCGATGACGGCGCTCGCGACGCCGTTTCGCGACGGCGAATTCGACGAGGAGGCCTTCCGCGCCTTCGTGGATTGGCAGATCGCAGAGGGCACCCACGCCCTCGTGCCGACCGGCACCACCGGCGAGAGCCCGACCCTCAGCCATGCGGAGCACGACCGGGTGGTCGAGACCTGCGTGAAGCAGGCCGCGGGCCGCGTGCCCGTGATCGCCGGCGCCGGCTCGAACTCGACCGCCGAGGCGGTGCAGCGGGCGCGTCATGCGGAGGCCGTCGGCGCGGACGCCGTGCTCATCGTGACGCCCTACTACAACAAGCCGACCCAGGAGGGGCTGTATGCCCACTTCAAGGCGGTGAACGACGCCGTCGGCATCCCGATCATCATCTACAACATTCCCGGACGTTCCATCGTCGACATGAGCGTCGAGACGATGGCGCGCCTGTTCGAACTCAAGAACATCGCCGGGGTGAAGGACGCCACGGCCAAGATCGACCGGGTCAGCCTCCAGCGGCAGGCCATGGGAGAAGATTTTATCCAGCTTTCGGGCGAAGATGCGACGGCGCTCGGCTTCAACGCCCAGGGCGGCGTCGGCTGCATCTCCGTAGTCTCGAACGTGGCGCCCCGGCTCTGCGCCGATCTGCAGGAAGCCACTCTGCGCGGCGACTTCGCCACGGCCCTAAAGGTGCAGGACCGGCTGATGCCGCTGCACACGGCAATGTTCTACGAGTCCAACCCGGTCCCGGTGAAGTATGCCCTGTCGCGCATCGGCCGGATGTCGGCCGAGGTGCGCCTGCCGCTGGTGCCGCCGACCGAAGGCTGCAAGGCCGCCGTCGACGCCGCACTCCGGCGCGCCGGACTTATCGAGGGCTGACCGAAACAAGCGGCGCAGCTCGCCCCGGGGCCTCCCAGCCCCCATATCAGGCGATCCGCGCCGAACGCCCTACGCGAAAACTGAAAGCATGGCCCCGAAGAACGAACCCGGTCGGCGCGTCGTCGCCGACAATCGCTCCGCACGCTTCCACTACGCCATCGAGGACACCTTCGAGGCGGGCATCGCCCTGACCGGGACCGAGGTGAAGTCCCTGCGCGGCGGCAAGGCGACGATCGGCGAATCCTATGCCGGGCCCTCGGGCAACGACCTGATGCTGTTCAACGCCTTCATCCCGGAATACCTGGAGGCGAACCGCTTCAACCACGACACCAAGCGGCCGCGCCGGCTGCTGCTGCACCGCCGCCAGATCAACAAGCTGATCGGCGCCACGCAGCGCCAGGGCTACACGGTCATCCCGCTGAAGATCTACTTCAACGACAAGGGCCGGGCGAAGGTCGAGCTGGGCCTCGGCAAGGGCAAGCAGCTCCACGACAAGCGCGAGAGCGTGAAGCAGCGCGACTGGCAGCGCGACAAGGCGAGGCTCATGCGCGACAAAGGCTGAGCCGGCGTCGCTCCTCTTCGAGCACCCATAAAAAATCCCGGCGGCGCGGCCTTCCGAAGGCTCGCGGCGCCGGGATTGTCCGAGTGTCGCCTCGCGCCGGCGAGGCGGGATCGCCGTCAGCCTTCGCTGTCGCCGTCGCTGGCGGGACGGATGCCGTAGCGGCTCTCCAGGCCCGGATTGCTGCGGGGCGGCTGGTCGCGACGGGGAGTGTCGGAGGCGGCCCGCACCGGGCGCTCGCCGGGGTCGCGGCCGATGCGGCCGATCAGCTGGGACAGGTCCAGGAACTCGTCCGCCTGCCGCCGCAGGTCGTCCGCGATCATCGCGGGCTGAGTCTGGATGGTCGAGACGACGGTGACGCGCACGCCCTTGCGCTGGACCGCCTCCACCAGGGACCGGAAATCGCCGTCGCCGGAGAACAGGTAGATCTCGTCGAGATGCGGCGCCAACTCCAGAGCGTCGATCGCGAGCTCGATCTCCATATTGCCCTTCTTGCGCCGGCCGGTGGAGTCGCTGAACTCCTTCACCGGCTTGGTGACCACGCGGTAGCCGTTGTAGTCGAGCCAGTCGATCAGCGGGCGGATCGAGGAATATTCCTGGTCCTCGATCATGGCGGTATAATAGAAGGCCCGGATCAGATTGTACCGGCTCTGAAAATCCTTGAGTAATCGCTTGTAATCGATGTCGAAGCCGAGCGCCTTGGTGGTGGCATAGAGATTGGCGCCGTCGATAAAGATCGCAGTACGCTGCTTGTCGCTCATCAAATAGTCCATTCTGGAATGAAGGAACCGCGCCTGTCTGGCGCCGAGTCGGCGCCGGTGGGTATGGCTCGCGGGCGTTGCTGGGAAAGTTTTTGCTTCGTTGAAAATCGGAGTTACATTGACCGAAATCTTTTCCGAATGCGTTTGATGGTGTTCTCCAGCGCGATCGAGGGCGCGAGGACGTGCGAACGCGCTCGATCAATTTAAATTTGCATGATGAGAGATACCTCCCCTGTCAAGGGCGCCCCTCCCGCATTTCGAAGTCGTGATCGGGGAGGGTCGCCCGGCCCCTTACTTGGTGGGGATCGCCCGGCTTCCCGGCTTCACGGGCGGGATCGCGGCGAGTTCGGGCGGGATCGCGTCGGGAGCGTAGTCCGGGATGTCGAGGGTGACGAGGGAAAGGAGCGGCAGGCCGATCTCCCCGCGCCCGCCGGAGCGGTCGATCAGGCAGGCGGCCCCCACGATCTCACCGCCCTGTCCCTTGAGGGAGGCCAAGCATTCCCGCGCGGAGAGGCCGGTGGTGACGATGTCCTCGACGATCACCGCCCGGGTGCCCTGCGGGATCGAGAAGCCCCGGCGCAACTCGAACGGGCCGCCGGGATCGCGCTCGACGAAGATCGCCTTCGCCCCGAGATGGCGCGCGGTCTCGTAGCCCGGGACGATGCCGCCGATGGCCGGGGAGACCACGATGTCGATCTTGCCGAACCGCGCCGTGATCGTAGCGGCGAGAGCCTTGCACAGGCGCTCCGTGCGGGCGGGATCGGAGAAGATCGTCATCTTCTGCAGGAAGGTCGGCGAGCGCCGGCCCGAGCTGAGGATGAAGTGGCCCTGCAGCAGCGCGCCGGCGGAGCGGAATTCTTCGAGGACGGCTTCGGGGGTCATGCGCGGCTCCGGGCAGGAAAGATCGCCCCGCTTCTGGCAAGCCGGATGCCCCGGGGCAAGGGCGCGCCATTTACAGCCCGCCCCCCGCCCGGTATCACCCCCGCCCACACCGACAGATCGAGTTTCACACCAGATGCGCGCCGAGATCGAGCAGAGCTCGGATGCCGCCAAGCAGTCTATAGGGCTGCTGAGGAGGCATCTTTGACTGGGATACCGTCGATAAACGCCTCGCGGAGCTGAACGCCCGCTCCGAGGACCCCGACCTCTGGAACGATCCGGAGGCCGCGCAGAAGGTGATGCGCGAGCGCCAGCAGCTCGACGAATCCGTCTCCGCGATCCGGAAGCTGGAGCGGGACCTCGAGGATGCCGCCACCCTGATCGAGCTCGGCGAGATGGAGGGCGACGCGGCCTCCATCGCGGAGGGCGAGGCCGCCATCCGGGCCGTCGAGAAGGAGGCCGCGAGCCGCCAGGTCGAGACCCTGCTCTCGGGCGAGGCCGACGGCTTCGACACCTATCTCGAGGTCCATGCCGGCGCCGGCGGCACGGAGAGCCAGGACTGGGCCAACATGCTCCAGCGCATGTATGCCCGCTGGGCTGAGCGGCGGAAGTTCAAGGTCGAGATCGTCGAGATGACCGACGGCGAAGAGGCCGGGATCAAGGGCGCCACGCTCCTGATCAAGGGCCACAACGCCTATGGCTGGCTCAAGACCGAATCGGGCGTGCACCGCCTCGTGCGCATCTCGCCCTACGATTCCAACGCGCGCCGCCACACCAGCTTCGCCAGCGTCTGGGTCTATCCCGTCATCGACGACCGGATCGAGATCGAGATCAAGGAATCCGACTGCCGCATCGACACCTACCGGTCGTCGGGCGCGGGCGGCCAGCACGTCAACACGACCGACTCGGCGGTGCGCATCACGCACAACCCGACCGGCATCGTGGTGGCCTGTCAGCAGGAGCGCTCGCAGCACAAGAACCGGGCCACCGCCTGGAACATGCTGCGCGCCCGCCTCTACGAGCTGGAGCTGAAGAAGCGCGAGGAGAAAGCCAATGCCGAGGCCGCCGCCAAGACGGATATCGGCTGGGGCCACCAGATCCGAAGCTACGTGCTGCAGCCCTATCAGCTGGTGAAGGACCTGCGCACCGGCACGCAATCGACCGACCCGGACGAGGTGCTCGACGGCGACCTCGATCCCTTCATGGAAGCCTCCCTGGCGCAACGCGTCTATGGCGGCGGCGAGGCGGTCGAGGACATCGACTGATCGTCATGGAAACGCCCGCGGGGATTGTCGCCCGCGGGCGTTTCCTTGTCACGGTCCCGACGTGCGGGGCCGTCTTCGCGCTCAATCCTCGGCCAGGAACTGGCGGATCCAGCCGCCGACGCGCTGCGAATCGTGCGGCGCCTCGAGGGAGGTGAGGGCACGGCGGACGAAATCCGGGTCCTGTTCGGCAGCCGGGTGGCCGTCCGTCAGCGCCCGGGCGTAGTCCGGCGCGAATTCCGGATGACACTGGAAGGAGAGAGCGGCGCGGTCGGAATAGGCGAGGGCGCCGTAGGGGGTGAAGGCCGAGCCGGCGATCACCCGGGCGGCCGGCGGCAGGCGCACCACCTGATCCTGATGGCTCACCGGCACGGCGATCCGCTCGGCCTCGTCCATGAAGGGCAGGCGCTCGGCGACCGTGTAGCTGTGCAGCCCGAGGCCCCAGCCCCGGTCGCTCTTCTCGACATGGCCGCCGAAGGCCTGGGCCAGCGCCTGATGCCCGAAGCAGATGCCGACGAGCTTCTGGCGCGGATCGAGACCGCGCAGGAAGCCGAGCAGGTCGACGATCCAGGGATCGGGATCGTAGACCCCCGCCGGCGAGCCGGTGATCATGTAGCCGTCGAAGGCGGCGGGATCCTCCGGCAGCCCTTCCGCCTGCACATCGATCAGGCGGTAATCGTGCCCGCCGCCCACGAGATCCGCGGTCATGCGGCCGTAGCTCGGGAAACGGCCGGCAAGGCGCTTGGGCGGATGGCCCGTCTCCAGGATGGCGATCTTCATGGGTGGATCTCGGCGCGACGGGAGCAGGAGGCTCCGCGCCGGGATCTAGAGAGCGGGGTCGAACTGTGAAAGCGCCCCCGGGGTGGCCGGCCGTGCGAGCAGGCGATGGCCGATCAGCGCCAAGATCATGACGCCCGCGAAGAGCGCGAAGATGAGCAGGTTGTAGATCACGAGCGCCACGAAGCAGAGGCAGGCGAGCCCCAGCGCGAGGCCCGGCGCCAGGGGAAAGAGCGGCGCGCGGTAGGGCCGCGGCAGATCGGGCGCGCTCCTGCGCAGCTTGAACAGGGACGCCATGCTGACGATGTACATCGTCAGTGCCCCGAACACCGACATCGTGACGATGCTGGCGGTGAGCGACTGCCCGGCGATGCTGACGAGGTTGTCGTTGTAGATCGCGGCGATGCCGACGACCCCGCCCGCGAGCGTCGCCCAATGCGGCGTCTGAAAGCGCGGATGCAGCCGGGCGAAGAGGGCGGGCAGGAAACCGGCCCGGGCCAGGGCGAAGATCTGGCGCCCGTAGCCCATGATGATGCCGTGGAAGGAGGCGACGAGGCCGAACAGGCCGAGCCAGACCAGCATGTGCAGCCAGCCGCTCGATTCGCCTACCACCCGCTTCATGGCCTGGGGCAGCGGGTCGTTCAGGTCGGACAGGCTCTTCCAGTCGCCGGCGCTGCCCGCGAACAGCATCACCCCGAAGGCGAGCGCCGTCAGCGTGAGCACGCCGGAGATGTAGGCGATGGGGATCGTGCGCTTGGGATCCTTGGCCTCCTCCGCCGCCATCGCCACCCCCTCGATGGCGAGGAAGAACCAGATGGCGAAGGGGATCGCCGCGAAGATGCCGCCCACCGCCGGCCAGCCGAAGGTGTCGGACCCGGCCCAGCCCCCGGCGGCGAAGTTCTGCAGGCTGAAGGCGGGGGCGACGACCCCCATGAAGACCAGCAATTCACCGACCGCCAGGAGGGTGACGAACAACTCGAAGGTCGCCGCGATCTGCACGCCGACGATGTTGAGCCCCATGAAGACGAGATAGGCGCCGAGCGCCGCATGCTTCGGGTCCAGGGCCGGGAACTGCACGTTCAGATAGGCGCCGATGGCGAGCGCAATGGCGGGCGGGGCGAACACGAATTCGATCAGCGTCGCGAAACCCGCGATGCAGCCGCCGACCGGGCCGAAGGCCTTCAGGGCGTAGGCGAAGGGGCCGCCCGCCTGCGGGATCGCGGTGGTGAGCTCGGTGAAGCTGAAGATGAAGGCCACGTACATCGCCGCGACGACGGCGGTGGTGATGAGGAAGCCGAGGGTGCCGGCCTGCGCCCAGCCGTAGCTCCAGCCGAAATACTCGCCGGAAATGACGAGGCCGACGGCGATGCCCCAAAGGTGGAAGGCGTTGAGGCTCTTGTCGAGCTTCGTTTCCGGACTGCCCATGCCAGATGCTCCGCGGCCCGCGTGCAGGAAGGCACGCGCGCTCCCCTCAGGCAAGAGCTTTGCCGATTTGGGACAGCCGAACACGCGCTGCCCCGAAAAATCATCCTCAGCCCGTCGGGCGCAGGCGGGGCGCGGCGTCCTTCGGGCGGATCTCCATGGCATTGCCGCGCCAGACCACGGCGCTCTGGAGCCAAGCGCTCGCCCAGATGCCCGGCAACATCAGGTCGCGCACGAGGAAGGCGGCGATCAGGCGGGGCGAGCGGTGCCAGCCGGCGCGGCGGGCGAGCGCGTATTCCGCCCCGTACCAGAGGGCGCCGAGGGCGAAGCAGCCGGCGGCCGCCTCGAACGTGCCGGCCAGGGCCGCCCCGAGGGTGAGCGGCAAAGCCGCGCCGATGCCGATCTCGGGGGCGAAGAAGAGCGGGAAGGTGACCCGGCGCAGGCGCGCCCAGCGCACCTGCCGCCCCCAGACCTCGGCGAGGCTGCGCCGGCCGAGCGGCTGCTCGAAGGGCGCGGCGACGAGGTGGACCCGCTTGCCCGCGGCCCGCACCAGCTTGGTCGCGGCCGCATCCTCCGCGATCTCGGCGTTGAGCGCCCGGATGCCGCCCCGGGCCTCCAGGAACGGCTTGTGCCAGAGCATGCTCTTGCCCTGGGCGAAGCCGAGGCCCAGCGCCTCCCCGGCATATTGCCAGCGGGCCTGGAGCGTATTGAGGAAGGCGCACTCGATCTCGGCGGGAAAGCCGTCCGGCCGCGAGCCGACCGGCGTCGAGCAGACGAGGCCCGTATCCGGCCGCCAGGCCGCCTGGAGGCGCTGCAGGTAGTCGGGCGGCATCATCACGTTGGAATCGGCCAGCACCACCCAGTCGTGCCGGGCCGCATCCCAGCCCCGCACGCAATTGTTGAGCTTCGGATTGTCGCCGAGGCGTTCGTCGCCGACGATCAAGCGGGACGCGACATGCGGATGCGCCTGCATGAGGCGGTGCAGCAGCGGAACGATCGGGTCGCTCCCATCGGCCACGCAGAAGATGATCTCGTAATCGGGATAGTCGAGGGTGAAGCCGCGGCTCAGCATCTCCTCGCTGAAGGCCTCGATCCCCCGCACCGGCCTGACGAGGCTGACCGGGGCGCCCGCCGGAAAGGCGGAGACGCGGCGCTGCCGCCCGATGCGGCACGCCGCCACCGCGACGCTCGCGAGGTTGACGAGGACGAGGAGCGCGCACAGCGTGAGGGCGATGACGGTGCCGTCCCCGAACGTCTCCGCCATATCCCGTGCGCCTCCGTGCCGATGTCCGGCACCGCCTAGCCGACGCAGCATTTCAGGCGTGTGACACGCTGTCCGGCAGCCGTTTCTGCCCTTCGAGCCGAGCCTTGCCCCCGCCGATCGTCTTCCACGAGGCCTACGGGGCCACCCTGCCCGAGGGCCATCGCTTTCCCATGCGCAAATACGGGCGCCTGGCGCAGGTTCTCCGGGAGCGCGGGCTCGCGCCGAACGGCTTCGCGCGGCCGGAACCGGCGGACCGCGCGCTTCTCTGCGGCGCCCATGATGCGGCCTATGTCGATGCCGTTCTGGCTTTGGCCGTGCCGCGGGCGATCGAGAAGGAGATCGGCCTGCCGGTGACGGAGAGCGTCGCCGACCGCTCCCGGGCCTCGTCCGGCGGCACCCTGCTCGCGGCCCGCCTCGCCCTGGGAGAAGGGCTCGCCGGGAGCACGGCGGGGGGCAGCCATCACGCGCGGCGAGAGAGCGGGGCGGGCTTCTGCATTTTCAACGACGTGGCCGTCGCCGCACGGGCGCTGCGCTGGGCCGGCACGATCCGACGCGCCCTGGTGATCGATCTCGACGTGCATCAGGGCGACGGCACCGCCGATTGCCTGCACGACGATCCCGACCTGTTCACCTTCTCCATGCATTGCGAACGCAATTATCCGTCGCGCAAGATACCGGGCGATCTCGATGTCGGGCTGGCGGACGGGCTCGGGGACGACGCCTATCTCGCGGCACTGTCCGCGCATCTGCCGCGTCTCGTCGATGCGCTCTCCCCCGACCTCGTCTTCTACAATGCCGGTGTCGACCCGCACGCGGCGGACCGCCTGGGGCGGCTGACGCTGACCGACGACGGACTGCGCGCCCGTGACACCCTGGTCCTGCAGGCCGTCCGCAGCCGGGGCGTGCCCCTCGTCGCCGTCATCGGCGGGGGCTACGACAATGACGTGGACGCCCTCGCCGCCCGCCACGCCATCGTGTTCGAGACGATGGCCGGCTTCGCCTGATCCTCAGGGCTTTCGCCGGGTCACTCGCCCTCGATCGGCCGAGCGCCCTTCGCCGGCCGCTTGCTCTCCCGCGGCGGCATCTCCTTCGCCGGGTGGCCGGCCCGCGAGGGCGGGATCGGCACCGGCTTGGAGAACGCGCCCATATTGCGCGCGAGCCGCCCGAGCAGCCCCACGAGCTGGGTGATCTCGTGGGCGCTGAGCACTTCGAGGAAATTGCGCTCGCGGGCCCGGGCGACGCTGGTCATCCGCTCGTGCAGCTCGGCCCCCTCCCGCGACAGGGCGAGCAGCCGGACCCGGGCATCCCGTTCATCGCCGCGGACCAGAATCAGCCCGCTCTCCTCGAGCCAGGCCACGCTGCGGCTGACCACGCCCTTGTCGAGGCCGGTCGCCATGCAAACGCGCTGGGCACTGATCCAGGGCTCGGAGGCGAGGGTCCGCAATAGACGCCAGTCGGTGATGCCAATGCCGAAATTCCGACGATAGAAGCTCGATCCATCCGCCGTCAGCGTGTTGGACAGAGTCGTCAGCAAAGCAGGAACGTAGACGTCGTTGTCGAGGAGACTCTCGCTGTTGAGGAAATCCCCGATTCCTAGATCCTCGTCGCGATTCTTGCGGGTCATCTGCCCCATCAATTTGCCCCGTCAAGTTCCAGAACGGCGAAGCACTTCCCTATAAAAAAAAATCAAGGTTAAGATCCTCCGAAAATGGCATCCGATGGCAAAGGCGTCGCAGCCCCGAGGTTTCGCCTGACGATACCGAAGGTACTTCCTGTTATTCTGCATTAACGCACGTTAGTGCTTGGACCATTCTCCCCCGCGCCACAGAGAAGGGGGGCGAGCGCGGCCTGCACAGGCCTAAAACGTGCAAGATGCAGTCCATCGCGCAATGCACCTTTTAGTGCAAAGCCGCTGTCCCCATCCCGCAAGGCCGCGAACGGATCGGCGTAAAGGCAGCCGAGGCGCTCGCAGGCCTCGCGGATGACGCGCGAGTAAGGACCGACGGCGGAGGCCTCGAGCCGATCGCCGACGGACCGGCCGATGGGCGGCACCGCCGTGACCACGACGCGGGGGGTCGCCTGCCGGAGCAGGAGCACGATCCTGGAGACCGCCTCCCCGAACGCCCGGGCACTCGCCTCCGAATTCGGCTTGTGCTTGCGGTTGAGATCGTTGCTGCCGATCGTGAGGATCGCCGCGCCGGGCTTGGGGTCGAGCTTCAGCTGCGGCAGCAGCCGGGCATAGGCCTCCGCGGTCGCGCCGCCGGTCCCCGCATTGACAATCTCCGCCCCGCAGAGCGGACCGGAGGGGTTGTGCATCTCGGCCTGGGAATCCCCGGCGATCAGGATGTAGCCGGGCTTGGCCTCGTCCAGTTGCGCCTGCACCGAGACGAGCCGCAATTGACCGTAGAGCTGCGCATTGAACTCCGGCTTGCTCAGCCACCAGCCGAGCGCCGCGCCGCCCGCAGCGAGACAGAGCGCGATCCCCGCGAGAACGAGGCGCCTCATGCCCGGGACGCCTTGCCCGAACGGTCGACCTGCGCCTGCGGGCGGCAATCGGTCGAGACGTAATAGGGCTTGATATCGAGGAGCGGGGTGCCGTCGAGGCAGTCGAGCCCGCGCACCCGCACCTCGCCCCCCTCGATGGAGAGGCGCTCGACCACGGCCATGGCGATGGGGTTGGGCCGGGCCGGCGAGCGCAGGGAGAAGGTGCCGCGGCCCGCCTCCGCGTGGCGCGGCTGCTGGATCACGAGGTCGCGCACCGCGCGATCCATCCAGTAGAGCACCACCAGATGGCTCGCGCCCTCGACGTTCTGGAGCGCGGGCACGAAAAGCGGATCGACCACCAGGGTGCAGACCGCGTCCGACTGGGTGCCGTTCTTCGGGCATTCCGCCCGCAGTGCCCAGGGCGTGCGGATGCGGCCGACGAAATAGACTCCCGCGTCGAAGCGATCGGGCAGCACGATGCCAACCTCGCCGGCACGCCTGCCGAAATCCTCGCTCATCGCTCGCTTCTCCCGGCCTTGCCCTTGCGTGTCGTGCCAACGCGGTCGGCCGGATGTCGTCGATCCGTGGCGGCGTCACAAGGGACGGTCTCTCGAAAGGATCGCCCGCCGGGATCGGTCGCCAGGCCCGCTGCGCCGGTGTAGAGCGCGGGAAACGAGGGCAGGGGTTTCGCGATGGGCATCGACGAGTTGCGGCCGATGGAGGCGATCGCCGACGCGGAGACGGCGGTGGATCGGCTCGAAACCCTGTTCGACGGCGCGACCCGCTCCCTCTGCGCGGCCTTGGAGCGCTATCTCCAGGGGGGGCCGCCCCCCGATGCCGCCGAGCGCCTGCGCTTCCGCTATCCCGAACTGCGCCTGACCTATCATCCCGACAAGCCGATGCCTCGGCTGAACCGAGCCACGGCGAAGCTCCAGGCACCGGGCATCTATGCCACGACGGTGACGCAGCCCGCCCATTTCCGCGGCTATCTTCTGGAGCAGCTCAAGCCTCTGCTGCACGATTACGAAGCAAGCCTGGAGGTGGGGCTGAGCGCTCAGGAGATCCCGTATCCCTACGTGATCGAGCCGGGCGCCGACCTGACCCGGGGTGGCACCACGACGGCGGACCTCGCCGCCTTCTTCCCGACGCCGCGCCTCTCCGTGGTGGGCGACGAGATCGCCGACGGGCTTTGGCTGGAGCACCCGGACGAGCCGCGCCCGCTCGCCCTGTTCGACGGCGTGCGCACCGACTACTCCCTGCGCCGCCTCGTGCATTACACGGGCTCGGATTGGCGCGAGATCCAGCCCTGGATCCTGCTCACCAACTATCACCGCTACGTGGACGGCTTCGTGCGCCACGGCCTCGAACGGCTGGCCTCGGGCGAGGAAGGCTTCGAGCGGCTGGTCCTGCCCGGCGGGATCAGCGTGACCCGGGCGGAGGCCGCCTCCGCCGATCCGGCAGCGCTGATCGCGGCCTCGCCTTGGCACCGGTTCCAGATGCCGGCCTACCACCTCGTGGCGAAGGGACCGGACGGGGCAGCGCGGGGCACGACGCTGGTCAATATCGGCGTCGGCCCTTCCAACGCGAAGACCATCACCGACCATCTCGCGGTTCTGCGGCCGCATTGCTGGCTGATGGTCGGCCATTGCGGCGGCCTGCGCCAGTCGCAGACCATCGGCGACTACGTGCTCGCCCACGGCTACCTGCGCCGCGACCGCATCCTCGACGACCTCGTGCCCCCGGAAATCCCGGTGCCGGCCTTGGCCGAGGTGCAGATCGCCCTGCAGAACGCCGCCGCCTCCGTGACCGGCGAGCGGGCCGAGGCCCTGAAGCGCCGCCTGCGCACGGGCACGGTCGTGACCTACGACGACCGCAATTGGGAGCTGCGCTTCAGCCAGGAGCGGCGGCGGATCAACCTGTCCCGCGCCATCGCCGTCGACATGGAGAGCGGCACCATCGCCGCGCAGGGCTACCGTCTGCGGGTCCCCTACGGCACGCTGCTCTGCGTCTCCGACAAGCCGCTGCACGGCGAGATCAAGCTGCCGGGGGCGGCCAATGCCTTCTACGAGCGGGCGGTGGCCGAGCACCTGCTGATCGGCCTCGCCGCCCTGGACAATCTGCGCGCCGACCGGGCCGGGCTGCATTCGAGGAAATTGCGGAGCTTCGACGAGCCGCCGTTCCGGTAGGGCGCGTCATCGTGAGCCGGATAGGGCCAGCCCAAGGCCGTACCCGGCTCATCAGAGTCAGCTTCACTCGCCCAGGAGGACGAAGCGACGGTTCGTGCTCTGAACCGGCCGCGCATTCATCGGGTAGAGAGATTTGAACCTGTCGATATCCGCCTGCGCGACCTGGATCGGATTGACGCAGACCATCCAGTCGACCACCTCGTTGCAGGGCGGCGTCGTCAACGATCCCTCATAAATCCAATGTGCGAGGGAATCGGGAAGGAAGGACTTCGGGTCGATCCCGTCTCCGGAGGCCTCGCCTGCGATCTGCCTGGGCATGGCTGCCGCGAGCTTCGCGAAGGCAGGATGGACCTTCCCGGCCTCCATGAAGACCCCCAGTACGCCGAAACCACCGCTGGTCTTGTTCTTGTGCACGAAGTGCACCTCCATCGCGTAGCTCTTGTGCCCGACAAGATGCTCGCTTGGCGTATGGAAGTGATACTGGACCAATTCGTAGGTCTCGCCGCCAGCCATAAGCGTGCTGCCCGCGGGTAGGTTGACCTGGATCGTGTGGCCGTTGTTGACAATCGTCCCACCGGCGTTCTTCCAATCGACCGCGACCGGAGGCAGATCGGCTTTGGTCGCTGTCGTGATGTCGATCGGCGATTGCTGTGTTCCAACCGCGCAGACCTTGTTATCGGGACTGAGAGACGCCCAATGATCTGCGGCCGCCTCTCCTTCATAGCCCCAATGCAGCGCTTCGGCCGTGAAGCCCGCCGTCGGGCAGAGCGGACAGGCCCCCAGCGCGGACAGGGCCTTGAGAAACGTACGCCGCTCCATCGCCGACATCTCCGCAAGTCTCTAGAAGCGGCTCCATCTCACCACGCTGATCTGATGACAAGGAAAATCTTTTAACAAATCTCGACATACAACTAGATGAAATTCTTGCGATATTTTATACAACTCAACATCGTCAATAAAGCTCGAACCTTTCTTGGAAACAACGCCAAGGCTTGCCTCACGCCAAGCGTTGCGGCCAGACGCGCCCAAACCGGCGTTACGATGCGGTTGTGGGCGCCTTCCATCGCGGCTGAGGCTGCTTCGCCCTCGCGCGCGTGTCAGCCGCGTGTCAGCGCTGAGGTCGAGTCTCGCTCGGCCAAGCCGCTCCACCGGATTGCTGACGTCTCATCCCGCGATGAGGGTGGGGCATTATCCAGACTGGCCGGAACGTCCCTACCGCTCCCGGCTCCACAGTCCCGCCCGCTCCGCCCGTGCCTGGTCTTCCGCCTCGACCAAGTCCGGCGGCGCGTCGTCGCTCGCGCGGGCGCCGCCGGCGCCGATGATGAGGGCGGAGAGATCCTCGCCGTCGATCTGGCAGCGCTGCCCGACGCTCGCCGGGTCGCCACCGCAGGCGACCTCGCGGCGGCGCAGGTAGCGGGCGAGCTGGCGGGCGAGCGCGCCGCCCTCGCCCGAGACGCCGAGGAGCCGCACCCGCTGCCCGCGGATCGCGAGCGTCCCGGTGTCGATCACCTCCGGCACGCCGCGCAGATCGCCGCCCGCCGGCGCGGCGGCCATCGGCGTCGTCGAGATCTCGCCGGGCGGTAGGGGAACCGCCGCCGGCTGGGCTGCCGGCGCGCGGGCGAGGGCGGGCGCCGGCCGCTTGCGGCCGCGCAGAGCCTTGTGGCTGCGCTCGATGAAGTCGTGGAAGATCCGGGCCGGGATGTCGCCGCCCGTGACCTTGTTCATCGGGGCATTGTCGTCGTTGCCGACCCAGATCCCGACGATCATGTCCGGCGTCAGCCCGACGAACCAGGCATCGCGGTAGTCCTGACTGGTGCCGGTCTTGCCGCCGATGGGCGGGCCGGAGACGCGGGCCGCCTTGCCCGTCCCGAAATCCACCACCGCCTGGAGCGAGTCGAGCAGCATCGTCTGCTCCTCGCGGCCGAGCGCCCCGGTCGAAGGCGGCTCGCCGTGGAGATAGAGCGGCTTCGGGGCGTTCCCCCGGATCACGTGGATCGAATAGGGCTCGACCGGCAGTGCGCCGTTGAGCACGCCGGCATAGGCGCGGGTCATTTCCAGCAGCGTCACGTCGGCGGAGCCGAGCGCCAGGCTCGGTACGTTCGGCAGGTCCGACTGCACGCCGAGCCGGCGCGCGGCCGCGATCACCGCCGGGATGCCGACCTCCTCGCCGAGTTGGGCAGCGATCGTGTTGACGGAGAGCGCGAAGGCGTTGCGCAGGGGCAAGGCCCCGCGGAAGCGGTTGTTGGCGTTCTGCGGCTCCCATTCGCCGATCTGGGTCGGCCGGTCGACCAGCACGCTCTCGGGCGAATATCCCTTCTCGTAGGCGGCGAGATAGACGAACAGCTTGAACAGGGAGCCGGCCTGCCGCTTGGCCTGCACCGCGCGGTTGAACTGGCTGTCCTCGTAGTCGCGGCCTCCGACCATGGCGAGGATCGCCCCGTCCTTGGAGAGGGCGACGAGCGCCCCCTGGCCAACCTTCTTCTTCGCACCCTCCGTATCGAGACGGCGGGCGAGCACCCCCTCGGCGAGGCTCTGCAAGTCGAGGTTGAGGGTGGTGCGCACGGTGACGTCGCCGGCATCGCCCGCGAGCCGCTTCACGTCGCCGGCCACCAGGTCGAGAAAGTAATTGGTGCCCGGCGGCGTCTCCGGCGGCGTACGCAGCACGAGCTTTTCCCCCCGCGCCTTGTCGGCCTGCGGCTGGGTGATGGCCCCGGTCTCGACCATGGCCTGGAGCACGAGGTCGGCCCGCTCCTTGGCGCCGCCGAAATTGCGCGTCGGTGCGAGCTGGGAGGGCGCGCGCACGAGGCCCGCGAGCATCGCCGCCTCCGGCAGGGTGAGCGCCTTGGCGCCATGCCCGAAATAGCGCCGCGCCGCCGCGTCGATGCCGTAGGCGCCGGCCCCGAAATAGGCGGTGTTGAGGTAGCCGAGCAGGATATCCTCCTTGGACATCGTGCTCTCGAGCCGTAGGGCGAGGAGCGCCTCCTGGAGCTTGCGGCGGAGCGTCTTCTCCTGGCTGAGCGAGGTCAGCCGGGCATATTGCTGCGTGATGGTGGAGCCGCCTTCGCGCACGCCACCGCCGGTCGCGTTGCGCCAGGCCGCGCGGGCAAGCCCGCGCAGGTCGATGCCCCAGTGGCTGTAGAAGCGCCGGTCCTCGATGGCGGTGATGGCCTGGGCGAGATGGGGCGGCATCTCGGCCGCCGTCAGCTTCTCACCGCGGAAGGCGCCGCGGGTGGCGAAAGGCCGGCCGTCATCGGCCTCCACGGTCATCGCCCGTTGCCCCGCCTCCGGCACCACGCCGCCGAGCGGCGGCAGGGTGGCAAAGGCCTGTAGGATCACGAAAAAGAGGATCAGGACCGGCAGCGCGACGAGGGCGAGCAGCGCCGCGAACCAAGGATATCGGCGGATCCGCGCCCAGGACAGGCCCTGCGGCGTCGCTCCGGATGGGCTGGCCCGGATCGCGGAGACGTTCTGCGCTCCCGCCCCCCTCGGCCTTCCTCCGGCCAGAGGCGCCCGGCGCGCGGCCGCCCGTCCCCGCTGCCACAGGGTCCGTCCGGCGCTGTCCGCGAGCCGGCCGAGCTGCTTTGCCAGCAGGCCCGCAGCCCGGGCCGCTTCGCGGGCGGCCGCACGCGTATCGCCTTCGTCCCGCAGGCCACCACCGGGTCGCCCATCCGAACCACGCGGAGCCAATCGAACCTCGCCCTCACGCCCGGAAATCGGGCATCCACGGTTGTAAGATTAGCCCGGAGCGTGTGGGCCGCGCTATGCGCCGTGGCGATGGAGGGCGCCGGCCACCGCGGCGGTGGCCTCGGGGACACAGGCGCGTCCCTGTGGCGCCGGAGGAGTCGACAGGCTAGATTTCATCCATGCGTCGCCAGGAAGCCATTTCGCGCCTGAAAGCCGTCGAGCCCGATATGCGGGCACTCGGGATCGGCCGCCTGTTCCTTTTCGGCTCCGTAGCCCGGGACGAGGCGACACCGACTTCGGACATCGACATCTTTGTGGAGCCGGCCGCATCCGAGTTCTACACGCTCGCGAACTACGTGGGCGCTTACGAGCGCCTGCGCATGGCATTCCCGGATCGCGAGATCGGCTACAGCACCTGGGACGGGCTTTCGAAGCATATCAGGCCGGAGGTCGAGCGCGAAGCAGTCCGGATCTTCTGATGGGAGCGAGCGGCAACCCACTGCTTCGCCTGCATCACATTCGGGACGAGATCGCCGCGCTTCGATCGGCAACCGACGGAATTTCTTACGAAACCTTCCACGCGTCCTATGTGCTGCGCAGAACCACGGAGCACGCGATTCTCATCGTCTCGAAGGCGGTACGCACCCTACCGGCCGACCTTCTCGAGCGACATCCAGGCCCCCGATGGAACGATATCAAGGGCATCGGCAACATTCTGCGGCACGACTATTTCGCCGTCGATGCTCGGGTGCTGTGGAACATTCTGGCGGAGCACCTGCCCGCACTGGCCCGGTCATCGACGCGATGATCGCCGATCTCACGCAGCAGAACGGTTCTTCGATGTGAGAGCGGCCGGTCCGGCCACATGTCGCCCCCGCAGCGAGATCCCGAGGATCAGCAGCAGGATCCCGAAGGCGATGGCGTAGCCGCCCAGCCACCAGGTCAGCACCAGCGCGGACATGCCCGGGTTGATCATCAGGGCGAGGCCGAACAGCACCGAGATCGCGCCACCCAGCACCAGCCACCAGCGGCCATAATGCGTGTGCAGGCTGAAGGCGGCGGCGATCATCAGACCGCCGGTCACCAGAGCCCAGGCGGCGACGAGCAGGACGAAGGCCCAGACCGCCGCGGCCGGAACCAGGAAGGCGGCGATGCCGACGGCGATGTCGAGGAGCCCTTCGACGAGCAGGAAGCCCCAGCGCTGGCTCTTCTCGGCGGCGCGGATCGCCGAGCCGATGGCGAAGACGCCGTCCACCAGCATGTAGGCCGCGAAGAACAGCACCAGCGACAGCACGAAGGCGCCGGGCGCGACGAAGGCGATGACGCCGAACAGGATGGCGAGCAGCCCACGCAGGGCCACCAGCCACCAGTTGCGCGCGAGCACGGCGCTCATGGCGTCGAGGCGCGCCGCCCCGACAAGGGGGACGCCACTGGCCGAGACCGGCGGGAGATTACTCGGATGGATGCCTGTGCTCATGGCGAACCTGCCTCGCTCCTGCGGAGCCGGCGGCCAGGCTTCCGCAAGAGCCAAACGTGCCGCGCTGCGGGCCGTTCCGCCCGATCCCCAGGCTTCGATGCACGGGACGGAACCACGGCCCGCGAAACCTTTTAATCCCGCGAGGTGGGCGCTGCGCGCGGGCGGCCCTCTGTCGAACCTGCGCTCCTATCGGATCGGACGAACGATGCTGGACGATCAGCAGCGTGCGGGGGAGCGCGCGCCCACCGTAGACGAGCACTCCGCTGGACATTCCCGAAAGCAGGCCCATGCCCTGCGCCAGGATCGCGCGGACAGGCCCTCTCCCGCCGAGAATGACGAGGATCAGGCGGAATCCGCCTCGCCCGGGGAGGACGAAAAGCGGCCAGGCTTGCTCCGGCGGCACCCGTTCTGGTTCGCCATCGGGGCCATCGCCCTCGTCGCCCTCGGGGTCGCCGGATTCTTCTACTGGAGCCTCTACGTCCATCCCTACGAGACGACGGACGACGCCTTCGTCGATTCGCGCCAATTCGCACTAGCGCCGAAGGTCGGCGGCTACGTCGTCGACGTGCCGGTCACCGACAACCAGCATGTCGAGGCGGGCACGGTCCTCTTTCAGATCGACCAGCGCGACTACCAGATCGCCCTCGATCAGGCGCAGGCCCAGGTCCAGGCGGCCGAAGCCTCGATCAGCAACATCGACGCGCAGATCGAGGCGCAGAAGGCGCAGGTCGTGGTGGCCGAGGCCCAGGTCGAGCAGGCCAAGGCCGCCCTCAAATTCGCCGAGGAGGACGCCGACCGGTACCGGACGCTCGCCCAGAAGGGCGCGGGCACCATCCAGCAATCGCAATCCTCGACCTCGAACCTGCAGCAGCAGCAGGCGAACCTCACCCGCGCCCAGGCCGGCGTGGTGGCGGCCGAGAAGCAGATCGGCTCGCTGCAGGCGCAGCGGGCAAGCGCCGAGGCGCAGCTCGGCCAAGCGAAGGCCCAGCGCGACCAGGCCCGGCTCAATCTCGGCTACACGACGGTCACGGCCGCCCAGGCCGGTCGCGTCGTGCGCCTCACCGGCGCCCGGGGCGAATACGCCCAGGCCGGCCAGAGCCTGTCGATGTTCGTGCCCGACGACATCTGGGTGACCGCCAACTACAAGGAGACGCAGATCACCGACATGCGGCCGGGGCAGAGCGTCGATGTCGAGATCGACGCCTATCCGGATCGCAAGATCCACGGCCGCGTCGACAGCGTACAGCCGGGATCGGGCACCGCCTTCAGCCTGCTACCGGCCCAGAACGCCACCGGCAACTACGTGAAGGTCACGCAGCGCATCCCCGTGAAGATCGTGGTCGACGATTGGCCGAAGGACGTCTCGATCGGCCCGGGCATGTCGATCGTCCCGACGGTGCGGGTCCGGTGAGCGCCGGGGCGGCGACGGCCGGGGAGGGGGGCAGGTCCACCGGAAAGGCTTCCGGCGGCAAGGCCGCCACGGCGGCGGGCGGGCGCAATCCCTGGGTGATCGCCCTCGTGGTGGCGCTCGCCACCTTCATGGAGGTGCTCGACACCACCATCGCCAACGTGGCCCTGCGCTACATCTCCGGCGGCCTCGCGGTCGGGCCCGACGAAGCGGCCTGGGTGGTGACGAGCTACCTCGTGGCCAATGCCGTCACCCTCGTCGCCTCGAGCTTCCTCGCCAAGCGCTACGGCCGGAAGGCCTTCTTCATGTGGAGCGTGGCCCTGTTCACGCTCTCCTCGATCCTGTGCGGCTTCGCCTGGAGCCTCGAATCCCTGCTGTTCTTCCGGGTGCTGCAGGGGCTCGGCGGCGGGGGCATGGCGCCGCTCGCCCAGTCGATCCTCGCGGATTCCTTCCCCCCGGAGAAGCGCGGCCAAGCCTTCGCCCTCTACGGCGTCGCCATCGTCGTGGCGCCGGCGATCGGCCCGACGCTCGGTGGCTGGCTCTCCGACAACGCCTCCTGGCACTGGTGCTTCCTGATCAACGGGCCGGTCGGCCTGTTCGCCCTGACGCTGATGTACATCCTGATCGAGGACCCGCCCCAGGCAGTGGCCGAGCGCAAGCGCCTGCGGAAGTCGGGCGTGCGTTTCGACATCGTCGGCTTCCTGCTGGTGGCCACCTTCCTCGGCTCGCTCGAGGTCGTCCTCGACGAGGGTCAGCGCAAGGATTGGCTCGGCTCGAACCTGATCGTCACCTTCGCCTGCCTGATGGTCCTCGCCTTCGTGGCGATGATCCCCTGGCTGCTCCGGCACCGCAATCCGGTCGTGGACCTGAGCCTGCTCGGCAGGCGCCAGTTCGGCTCCTGCTTCGTGGTGATGCTGTTCACGGGCGCGATCCTGATCGCGACCACGCAGTTCCTGCCCCAGCTCACGCAGGACTATTACGGCTACACCGCCACGCTCTCCGGCGAGGTCCTCGGCCCCGGCGGCGTGGTCACCGTGGTGATGATGTTCCTGGTCGGGCGCCTCTCGGGTCACGTGCAGCCGAAATGGCTGATCGCCCTCGGCGCGGCCATCGTCGGCGCCGGCATGCTCGACCTGACGCGGCTCAACCCGGATTCGAGCTTTTCCTATTTCGTCTGGTCGCGGGTCTATATCGGCATGGGCCTGCCGATGATCTTCCTCTCGATCACCTCGGCCTCCTACGAAGGCATCGACAAGTCGCAAACGGATCAGGCCTCGGCGCTCATCAACGTGGCGCGCAACGTCGGCGGATCGATGGGCGTGTCGCTCGCCCAGAACATGCTGGCCTACCGGCAGCAATTCCACCAGACCCGGCTCGTCGAGCACATCTCGCCGGTGGAGCCCGCCTATCGGGAGACCCTGGCCCAGGCGACACGCTACTTCTCGCAGCAGGGCTATGCCGGGCCGGATGCGCAGAACCAGGCCGTCGCCTGGATCGGCCAGCAGCTCCAGACCCAGGTGGCGTACTGGGCCTATATCGACGTGTTCAAGGTGCTCGCCCTCGTCGCCTTCTCGGCGGTGCCGCTGGCGCTGATCCTCAAGAGCGTGAAGCGGGACGGGGGCGCGGCCCCCGCCGGTCACTGAACCGTCGGGATCGCGGTGGGGACCTCGCCGCTGCGCAGGCGGGCGTCGAGCACCGGGGCGTCGGCGGCACGCCCGTCCTGGGGCTGGCTGGCGAGGGCGGTGATGCCCTCGTACTGGCTCATGCGGCGGTCGATCATCGCATCCAGCCGCTCATGCACCTCGGCCACGGTGAGGGCCCGGCGCTTCTTGCCGTCCTTCTCCGTGAAGATGCTGCGGTTCGCCCGCGCCGCCCGGCCGAAGACCTGCTTGGCGACCTTCTCCGGATCCTCCGCCGACAGCGACAGGAACTTGCCCGCGCTGGCCGTGCCGAGGAAATGCGCGAGGTAGAGCTCCGTGGTCTTGAGCTCGCGGCCGATCCGGGCCTCGATCCGGGCGCGGTCGCGCTTGATCAGCTCGCCCGCCATCAGGCCGGAGACGTAGGGATCGTTGCGCAGGTCGAGCACGCGCTTGCGCAGGGCCGGGTCGGCGATGGTGATGCCGCCGCCCTGGCCCTTCACCGCCGCGGCCTCGGCGGCCAGGCCGTATCTGGCGCCGTAGCTGCGGACCAGCTCCAGCCAGGTCCCCGTCACGAACTGGAACAGCCCCTGGGCCGAGGAGGCGGAGGACTTCACATCCGTGTCGAAGCTCGATTCCTTGTCGGCGAGCGCCATCATGTAGACCGGGTCGACCCCGGTATCGGCGGCGGCCCGCAGGATCGTCTCCACGAGACCGCGCGACACGCTCATGTCGCCGAAGCGCAGCGCGTCCTCGTCGACGTTCTTCTGAGTGAGCCCAGCGAGGTCGCTCTCGATGATCGACAGGGTCGCGGGCTCCTGGTCGAGCAGCGGCACGCCGCCCCAATCCGCGGGAGCGCCCTCAGGGCGCAGCACCGCATGCGTCTCGGCGGCGGCCCGAACGATCGCGTCGCCGCCGTCATGGGCGGACGCGGCCGGGGCGAGGGCGCCCTGCGGCAGGGCCCCGCCGATGGAGAGCCCGAGGGCCAGGGAGGCGAGGATCCGGCGCGTCCGGCGCACCGAGGACGGAGAGCGCTTCGCGGCGGAAGCGTCGTGCCGCGGCGTCGCGCCCGCGGTGTTGTTTCGAACCAGCGACCCGCCGGACACGAGTCGGCTCACGTCGTCGGCGCAGCGCGCCGGCTCCGGATGAACCCCCATCAGTCTTCCTTTTGTCGCGCGCCGCCCGTTTGTTGTGGTGCAGCGTGTTTTTGAGCGGGCGGAGGTCTCGCCGCCCGGTGTGACCACAATGGGACCACCCCGTGATCCAATCGCGGCGCGGTTAAGCTCTGGTTAACCCATTGTTTTAACGATATTTTAAGGTTTTTTGCGGCGCGGCGCGCGGTTTTGTCCAACCAAAAGTGGCAGGGGCCGCCTTGGAACGCTCCATCTCGGCCACAGTTGTCTAGGGCCGCGGAGGACGGGCGCCGCGGCGGGCGCAGCACCGGCACGGTTCCGCAACGGGAACCGGTCTTCGACGCTCGGGCAGGCTCCGAAACGACCCGTACCGCGCGTCCCAGCCACAGCAGAAAGTCCAGTTCCGATGAGCAAGCAGACCGGTCGCCGCGTCGGCGTCGCCTTCGTCGGCATGGGGGGGGCTGTCGCCACCACCGCCATCGCCGGCATCGAGATGATCAAGTCCGGCTCCAACCGGCTCGACGGCCTGCCGCTCGCCGCGCTCTCGGTCCAGGGACTCGCGGATTACAAGGACCTCAGCTTCGGCGGCTGGGACCTCAACGGGGACGACCTCGCCGCCGCCGCCGCCGGCCACGGCGTTCTGACGAAGCAGGACATCGAGAACGGCGCCCAGGTGCTCAAGGGCATCACCCCCTGGCCCGCGGTCGGCAGCGCCCAGTTCTGCAAGAACATCGACGGCGCCAACCGCATCGTCGCCAAGGACCATCGCGAGACGGTCTCGATCATCGCCAACGACCTGCGCCGCTTCCGGGCCGAGAGCAATCTCGACGAGGTGGTGATGGTCAACCTCGCCTCGACCGAGCGCTGGCCCGACCTCTCGGCCCCCGTGCTGAACTCGGTCGACGCCTTCGAGAAGGGGCTCGACACGAGCGACGAGTCGATCAGCCCGGCGATGCTCTACGCCTATGCCGCCATCAAGAGCGGCGTGCCCTACGCGAATTTCACTCCGAGCGTCGCCGCCGACGTGCCCGCCCTGCTCGACCTCGCCCGGCAGATGAACGTCCCCGTCGCCGGCAAGGACGGCAAGACCGGCCAGACCATGATGAAGACCGTACTCGCCCCGGCCCTGAAGGCCCGGGCGCTGCATGTCGACGGCTGGTTCTCGACCAACATCCTCGGCAACCGCGACGGGCTCGCCCTCAACGACCCGTCCTCGCTGCAATCGAAGATCAACACCAAGGGCAGCGTGCTCGATTCGATCCTCGGCTACCCGGTCGAGGACCACCTCGTGCACATCCACTATTACCGCCCCCGCGGCGACGACAAGGAAGCCTGGGACAACATCGACGTCACCGGCTTCCTGGGCCAGCGCATGCAGATCAAGGTGAACTTCCTCTGCAAGGACTCCATTCTGGCCGCGCCCCTCGTCATCGAGATCGCCCGCGTCCTCGATCTCGCCAAGGCCCGGGGCGAGGGCGGCGTGCAGGAGCAGCTCTCGAGCTTCTTCAAGGCGCCCATGGTCCGGAACGGGCACGGGCCTGAGCATGATTTCGGCAAGCAGCAGGCCATGCTGCTCGACTGGCTCGGCGGCGTGCATTGATGGACTTCGAGGCCTCGCCCGCGGCGCCCCTGGCGCTGCGGGACCTCCTGGTGGAACTCGGCGACCTGAAACGGGTCCGCTCCGCCGGGCGCGACGGCTCCATCGCCGAACGGCTCTTCGCCCAGGGCTGGGTCGCCCTCACCGGCGGCGCGGAACCCGAGACGGTGGCCCTCCGGATCACGGCGAACGCATTGGCCGCGACGCGCCTCTGCGACATCGACGAACCGTTCCTCGCCTCGGCCGGCCTCGACGAGGCCCAGGCGGCGGAGATCCTCGTGGCCGGCTTCGACGCCGTGACGGGGGCCGTGGAAGAACCGCTGCGCTCCCGTCTGCGGGCGCATCTGCGACACGCCGCGCCGCTGCCTGCCGGCGCGCTGCCGCGCTTCGTGCCGGCGCTCGCCTGCCAGCCTCGGGCCGGCGTCACCTGCCCCGGCAAGCCGCGCATCCTGCTGGAGCCGCCGGAGAACCACGCCGAGCATTGCCTGGTCGTCGCGGTCTACGGCGTCTGCCTCAGCCCGTTCTACCGGGCCGACCCCACCACCGTCTTCCTCGCCGCCCTGGCGCATCACGTCCACAATGCGGAGATGCCGGATGCCGGCTTCACCGGGGAGATGCTGCTCGGCGACCATCTCTGGCCCATCGTCGGCCGCCTCTCCGAGCGCGCGCTGAACGAACTCGACGCGCCGCTGCGCGAGACGGTCGCCCGCGCCCGCGCCGTCCTGCCGGACGATTCCACAGCCGAGGGGCGCGCCTTCCACGCGGCGGATTCGATCGACCGCGTGCTGCAGATCGCCCAGCACCTGCGGGCGGCCTCCCTCACCATGGAGACGGTGCTCGGGGAGATGGAGCTGGTCCATGCCGGCCCCGTGAAGGGGTTTCAGGATCGCGTCCTGCGCGACATGCATATCCCATGATCGCGCTCGGGCCTTATCTGTCCTGCCCATGATCCCGTTCGATCCCCTCTCGCCGACGACCGGCAACCGGCTGAAGGCCGACGGCCCCCACATCCTGAAGGATGGGGGGACCGGCGAGCGCTGGCCCGTGATCGACGGCATTCCCTATCTGCGGGTGGGGCGCGACGAGCTCGTCGCCCACACACTCGCCGCCATCGACAAGGGCGCGACCGAGGAGGCCCTGATCGGCCTGCTCGCCGATCAGGACGATTGGTGGAACGGGCCGGCCGCCGACCCGGATTCCCTGCACCGCCTCGTCGCGGACCGGACCCGGGCGACGCTGCGCGAGGCGGTGGACCTGCTCGGCTGGGGCCGGGTGGGCGACTACTTCGTCAACCGCTGGACCGACCCGACCTATCTCGCCGGGCTCAGCCTGCTCGAGGCCCATTGGAACGAGCCGGCCTGCGTGTTCGAGCTCGCCTGCGGCATCGGGCATTACCTGCGCGAGATGCTCCGGCGCGGCTGCAAGGTGGCGGGCGGCGACGTGGTCTTCGGCAAGCTCTGGGTCGCCCGCAACTGGGTGGTCGGGCCGGATGCGCAGTTGCTCTGCTTCGATGCCGCCTCGCCGCACTGGCCGGTGCCGGCGGCCTCCGTCGACCTCGCGCTCTGCAACGACGCCTTCTACTTCCTCGACGACAAGGCCCGGGTGCTCGAATGCCTGCGCCACACCGCGGGGGAGGAGGGCTGGCTGGCCCTCAGCCACATCCACAACAGCGGCTGCCCGGGCTTCTCGGCGGGCAAGGCGGTCTCGGCCTCGGAGATCGAGGAGCTGTTCCCGGACGGCCTCGTCTACGACGACGCGGAGCTGACCCAGGCCCTGGTCGAGGCGCGGGCCCCGCATCCGCGCGAGCCCAACGCGCTCAAGACCTGCGAAGCCTTCTCCCTCGTTGCCGGCCCCGGCATGCGCCCGGCGCCCCGCGCCGTGCTCGACGGCATCACCCTGCCGCCGGCGGATGCGCATCTGCGCCTCAACCCGCTCTACGTGCCGGACTCCGGCGGCGGCTTCGCGATCCGCTGGCCCTCCGAGCGCTACGAGGCCGAATACGCAGACCGCGTGACCTATCCACTCCGCTCCCACGGTCCGGACGCGATCATCTGGGACGGCGACCTCCAGGCGGCCGAGGCCGAGCGGATCCGCCGGCGCGAATTCGTCGATCTGCCGGAGCGTTGGTGATGGGCGACCGCGTCGGCTGGGGCATCGTCGGCTACGGATGGGTCGCGCGCGACTACATGATGCCGGCAATCGCCGCGGCGGGGCACCGCCTCGTCGCCGTCGCCGATCTCGATCCGCGGGCACGGGCGAAGGCGGAGGCGGACGGCGCCCGCGCCCATGCCGATCTCGCAGACCTGATCGCGGAGGACGAGGTCGAGGCGGTCTATGTCGCGACCCCGAACCACCTGCATCGTGAGGCCGTGGAGGCGCTTGCCGCCAGCGGCAAGGCCGTGCTCTGCGAGAAGCCGATGGCGGCCTCCCTGGCCGATGCCGAGGCGATCACGGCGGCGGTCTGGCGGGCTGGCGCCTTCTACGGCACCGCCTTCGACCAGCGGCACCACCCGGCCCATATCGCCATGCGCGAGGCGATCCGGGCGGGGCGGCTCGGCACGGTGACGAGCGTGCGCATCGTCTATGCCTGCTGGCTCGGGCGGGACTGGGCCGCTTTCCAGGGCCAGGACAATTGGCGCATCGACGCCGGCCGGGCCGGCGGCGGCGCTCTGATCGACCTCGCCCCCCACGGGATCGACTTGGTCGACTTCCTACTCGACGAGCCGCTCCGCGACATCGCCGCCCTGACCCAGGCCCGCGCCCAGGATTACGCGGTCGACGACGGCGCCGTGCTCGTCGGGCGGACGGGATCGGGGGCGCTCGCCCAGCTCCATGTCGCCTATAACTGCCCCGACCCGCTGCCCCGGCGGCGCCTGGAAGTCGTCGGCACCGCAGCCCTCCTCACCGCCGAGGACACGATGGGCCAGACGGCGGGGGGCCGCCTCAGCTTCACCGGGGGCGAGACCGGCCTGTCCGAGCCGGTCGCCTTTGACGAGACTCTTTCGCCCTTCGTGCAGCAGGTGCGCAGCTTCAGCGCTGCCCTGCGGGACCCGGAGGGCCGCGCCGCCTACTCGGCCGAGCGCGACCTGCACACCATGCGCCTCGTCGCCCGCGCCTATGCGGGAGCGGCCTGAACGACGACACGGGGAGGAGACCGGACCGCGAGGCCGCACCGTCCCGAGCCGGGGAGGGGCGCCCCAGCGGGACGGGAACCGTTCGAGCAAGGACCGGAACGCCATGACCACGACCGCGCTCGACCAGGACGACCGGGCTCGCCACGCCAGCCTGAAGGCCCCGCGGCGGTACCGCTACGGCGCCCCCCGCCGGATCGAGGGCCTGCCCGAGCGGCTGCCGGATGCGGTGCGCGCCTATCTCGACGTGCTGCCCGAGGGCCGCATCGTCGGGTTCAACATCGCGCCCCTCGACCGCACCGGCATCCCGGTCTGGTTCGTGGCCTTGTTCCTCGACGACCCCTTCTTCGTGGGCGCCATGCCTTCGGGGATCGGCTACGGCGCCACCGACGACGAAGCCCTGATCGGTGCCGTCGCCGAGATCGCCGAGAACCTGATGTCCTCCGTCAGCTTCCCGGAGCGGGCGAAACGCTACGAGACCGGGATCGCCTATCACGACCTGGTGCGGGTGCACGGCGCCTCATCGGTGGCCGACCCGCTGACCCTCTGCCTGCCGGCGGGCTCGCCGGTCGGACGCGACACGCCCCTCGATTGGGCGCCAGCGATCCGCGCCTGCACCGGCGAGACCGTTCTGGTGCCCCTCGACATCGCCGCGACCGACTATTTCGAGCTGCGCCCGGGCTACACCCCCTTCACCAACCTCATCACCAACGGCCTCGGCGCAGGGCCGGACACCGCCTTCGCCCTCGGCCACGGCCTGCTCGAACTGCTGCAGCGCGACGGCAACGGCCTGCTCTTCCGCGCCCTCGACCAGGGGGTGATGCTCGACCTCGACGGCATCGGCCCCGAGACCCGGGGCATGCTCGACCGCCTCGCCGCCCTCGGCATCCGGGCGCTGCCGAAATTCGCCACCGACCAGTTCGGCCTGACCAATCTCTACGTCGTGGGCTACGACGAGAACCCGGACGACGCCCCCGCCCCGATCGCCCTCTCGGCCTGCGGCGAGGCCTGCGACCCGGACCGGGAGCGGGCCCTGCGCAAGGCGCTCCTCGAATTCCAGGCCGCGCGGGTGCGCAAGACCTTCGGCCACGGCCCGCTCACGCTGGCCGACACGGTGGCGCCGCCGGGCTACGTCCAGGCCTTCATCGACAAGGCCCTGCCGAGCCTCGACCTGGAGGAGAGCCGGGCCCTCCAGGCCATGCTCGCCTGGATCGAGCTATCCAAGACCGAGCTGCGGGACGTGCTGGCGGACACGGTCTACGCCCAGCGCTCGACCAAAGCCTTCTCGACGCTGCCCACCACCGAGGCGCCGGACGGGCAGGCCCGCGGCCGCATCGCCCGGGAGCGCCTGGAGGCGGAGGGCTTCGACGTGCTCTATGTCGATTGCGCCCCGACCGGCTCCGGCATCGGCACGGTGAAGGCGATCGTGCCCGGTCTCGAGGTCGAGACCATGAGCTACTACCGCATCGGCGAGCGCAACGCCCGCAAGCTGATCGAACGCGACCATCCCCTGATCCGCTTCGGAGCGCCGACGGAGACCCTGAAGCCGGTTCGTCTGACGCCGGAAGCCCTGGAGCGCTTCGGCGGCCAGCCGCTCTTCGACGTGGCGCTGGCCGAGAAGATCATGGGCTCGCATTATCCCCTCTATCGCGAGCCGGAATCCCACCACGCGCCCTTCCGCTACGAGCGGCAGGGGTGCCGGGCTGAACGGAGGCGCGCATGACCCTGCGCTTCGCCTACAACACCAACGGCACCGCCCACCATCGCATCGAGGATGCGATCCGCCTCATCAAGGATGCGGGCTATGACGGCGTCGCTCTGACCCCCGACATCCACCACCTCGATCCCTTCGCCGAGAACTGGGTGGTCGAGGCGGACCGCATCGCCAGCATCCTGAAGCGGCTGGAACTCGGCTGCGTCATCGAGACGGGCGCCCGCTTCCTCCTCGACCCCACCGCCAAGCACGAGCCGACGCTCGTCACCGCGGACGCCGCCGGCCGCGCCCGGCGGGTCGGCTTCCTCAAGCGGGCCATCGAGATCGGCGGGATCTTGGAGGCGGAGGCGGTCTCCTTCTGGGCCGGCGTGCTCAAGCCCGGCATCGACCGGTCCGAGGCGCGGCGCTGGCTGATCGAGGGGCTGACGGAGGTCGCCGGCTTTGCCGCCGAGAAGGGCGTGGTCGCGGCCCTGGAGCCGGAGCCCGGCATGCTGATCGAGACGCTCGACGATTTCGCCGCCCTCGACCTGCCCGGCCTGACGCTCGCCCTCGATACCGGCCATTGCCTCGTCACCGGCGAGCGCGATCCGGCCGCGGCCATATACGAATTCGCCCCCCGGCTCGGCACGGTGGCGATCGAGGACATGAAGCGGGGCGTGCATGTGCACCTCCCCTTCGGCGAGGGCGACATGGACGTTCCTGCCGTGCTCGACGCCCTGGAGGCGGTGGACTTCCGGAAGCTCGTCTGCGTCGAGCTGTCCCGCGAGAGCCACCGGGCCGACGTGATGGTGGCCCAGGCCCTCGACCACCTGCGCAGCTGCCGCCGGCCGGGTCCCGGCCTGCCACCGCCGGACGCGACACCCCGCGAAACCCCGATCCCGGGATTGCCGACCGCATGAGGATCTGCTTCGTCAGCCGCCGCTACTTCCCGGCGATATCCGGCATGAGCGTCTACGCGCAGAACCTGCTGCGCGAGCTCGTCGCCGCGGGTCACGACGTCACGATGATCTCGCAATATCGCGGCGACGCCTTCGGCACGCGGGTCTATGGCGGCGGGCCGCCCCCGGCGGTGCCCGGCGTGCGGGTGATCGGCCTGGAGCAGCGCGGCGAGCAGGACGGCGGCGATTTCGAGCGCGATATCGACACCATGGTCGCCACGATCCGCGCCGAGCACGCGCGGAGGCCCTTCGACATCCTGCACGCGCAATACGGCTACCCGACCGGCTGGGCGGTGCTGCTCGCGGCCAAGCGGATCGGCGTGCCGAGCGTGGTCTCGATCCAGGGCGGGGACGGCCACTGGGTCGGCTCCTGCTGCGAGACGCACCGCGTCGCGATGTGCACGGTTCTGGCCGAGGCCAATGCCCTGCTGATCGGCGGCCGATCCTTCGTGAAGGAGGTCTGCGACCGCCTCGGCTCGGACCCGGACCGTTTCACCATCGTGCCCGGCGCCGTCGACACCGCCCGGTTCACGCCGGGGGAGGGGGATCGTGCCGGCCCGGTGCGCCTGCTCTATCACGGCCGCGTCGACCGCCGGAAAGGCGTGCTCGACTTCCTCGACGCCCTGGCCCTTCTGAAGCAGCGGGGCACGCCCTTCGCCGCCACGATCTCCGGCATCGGCCCGGACGTCGCGCCGTCGCAGGAGAAGGCGCAGGCCCTCGGCTTCTCCACGGACGAGGTGCGCTTCACCGGCTATGCCGCGTACGACACCGTGCCCGAGCTCTACCGGGCGGCGGATGTCTTCGTCTCGCCGACCTATGCCGAGGGCTTCTCCAACACGATCCTCGAAGCCATGGCCGCCGGTCTCGCCGTGGTCTCGACCCATTCCGTCGGCGTGTCGGATTGCCTGCGCGACGGCGAGAACGGCCTCCTCGTCGAGCCGGGCGACGTGACGGCCCTGGCCGGGGCGCTCGTGCGGGTGATCGCGGACGAACCCCTGCGCCGCCGCCTCGCCCGCGACGGCCTCGACGAGTGCCGCCGGGTCTATTCCTGGAGGGCGGTGGGCCGGCAGATCATGGAGGTCTACGCCGCCATCCGGAACGAAGCGCCCCGGACGGGCTTTTCAGACCTCCTGCCGCACGATCCCGCCTGCCGATTCCGCAAGGAGCCGCATCTGCTCTGATGCCGACCGCGCTCGCCATCTCGCCCCATCTCGACGACGCCGCCTTCTCCGCCGGGGGCCTGCTCGCGCATCTGGCCGCCGCGGGCTGGGAGGTGGTAGTCGCCACCGTCTTCACGGCCTCGGTGCCCCACCCCCAGGGCTTCGCCCTGGCCTGCCAGCTCGACAAGGGGCTGTCCGCGGAGACCGACTACATGGCCCTGCGCCGGCAGGAGGATGCGGCGGCCATGCGGGCGCTCGGCGTCGCCGAGCCGGTGCACCTGCCCTTCCGCGAGGCGCCCCACCGCGGCTACGAGTCGGCCCCGGCGCTGTTCGACGGCATCCGGCCCGACGACCGGATCGAGCTCGGCCTCGCGGACGCCTTCGAGCGGCTGATTCCCGACATGGAGCCGGATCTGGTGCTGGCGCCCCAGGCCATCGGCGGCCATGTCGACCATGTCCATGTCGTGCGCGCCCTCCAGGCGGTCTGCCGCCGGAGCACGGCGCTGTGGTGGCGCGACTTCCCCTACACCGTGCGCGTCCCCGCGCCGAAGGAGCCGTGCCGCACGCGCTTCGCCCGCCTGCCGGTGGCGACCCTGCGCTTCGGCGCGGGGACGGAGGCGCGCAAGGAAGCCGCCTGCGCGGCCTATGCCAGCCAGATCGGCTTCCAGTTCGGCGGCCCCGACGGCCTGGCCCGGCGGCTCGCCGCCGAGGAGCGCACCGAGCGCTTCCGCCTGTCCGGCCGCGCCCCGGCCGTCGCCGGCCTCGATGTCGCGGCCGCCTGAGCCGGCCGCGCCCAAGAGCTTCCGCGATCCCGCTGTGCTCGCGGCGCGCCTGACCTTGCGCGACGCCCCCCACGTCGCCCCGCTCGGGGCCTTCGCCCGGCGCATCGCAGCGGAGCGTCGGGCGCCAGTGCCGGACCCGGATCCCCTCGATGGTGGAACCGGCGCGCGGCTGCTCCTGCTCCTCGAGACACCGGGTCCCGCGATCTTCGGCACCGGCCTCGTCTCCCGCGACAACGCCACCGGCACCGCCGCGAACCTGTTCCGCTTCCTCGCCGAGGCCGGCATCGCCCGGGCCGACACCCTGATCTGGAACGCCGTACCCTGGGTGATCCACGCGGAGGGCGCGCACAACCGGGCGCCCACCCGAGCCGAGGCCCTGGCCGGGGCGGCCTATCTCGCGCCTCTCCTCGATCTCCTGCCCCGTCTCGCAGTGGTGGTGACGGCAGGCCGCTTCGCCGCTCGGGCGGCGGCGCCCCTCGGCGCCCTGCGCCCGACGCTCCCGGTGATCGCCGTGCCGCATCCGAGCCCGACCTATGTCTGCACCTCGCCGAGCGTGGCAGAGCGGATCCGGGCCGGCCTGCGCGAGGCCGCGGCCCGCCTGACGCACGATCCCGTGTAGAATCCGTCGGAGACGGGCGAAGTCGTCGCCCTCGCTGGCGTTTGCCCGGGTAACGGCCTACATGCGGCGGGTGGGCCGGCACCGGTATCGCCCGGGCCGGTCTCGTCGCGGCCGGCCCTCGGCACATGTTCGAGCGAGGTGTCTCCCGGCCCGCGTGAAGGACATGCGCAAGACCGGACGCTCGGGGCGTGTTCCGCGGATCCCCGGATCGCGGAGCGGGCGCCGATTAACGCGATCAGCGGGAGCAGACGCCGTTTCAGATGAACTTCGCGGGTAAGCGGAAGGACCTTTCGCAGGCCGAGCCGGTGAAGCCGGACCAGGCCGGCGACAGAGCGGCGGCGCGCCAGGGCAGCTTCCGGGGACGCTATGCCTGGATCGGCACGGTGGCGAGCCTCGTGCTCATCGCGATCTCGCTGTTCGTTCTCTGGAAGCTCTCGGAAGAGATCACCTGGGCCGAGCTGCACAGCGCCTTCACGAGCGTGACCGGCGGCCAGCTCTGGCTCGCCTTCCTCTTCGTCGGCGTGAGCTACCTGTTCCTCACCTGCTACGACGCCCTGGCGCTCAAGCAGTTGCGGCTGAAGATGCCCTACCGCATCACCGCGCTCGCCTCCTTCACGAGCTACGCGGTGAGCTTCACCCTGGGCTTCCCGCTCTTCACGGCGGGCACCGTCCGCTACTGGATCTATTCGAGCCGCGGCCTCTCCGCGGCCAAGATCGCGGCCCTCACGGTGATCGCCGGCTTCACTTTCTGGCTCGGCATGGGCGTGGTGCTCGGGCTCAGCCTGATCGTGGAGGCCGGCCAGCTCGCGAGCCTCACCTTCACCAGCATCGAGCTGAACCAGGGCCTCGGCTTCGGGGCGCTGCTGCTGGTGCTCGGCTACCTCGTCTGGGTCTCGGTGAAGCGCCGCTACATCAAGGTGCGGCACTGGCAGCTCGAACTGCCCGGGGCCACCGTCTCCTTCAGCCAGATGCTCGTCGGCATCGGCGACGTCTGCTCGGCGGCGGCGGTGCTCTACGTCCTGCTACCCCATGAGCTGAACCTCGGCTTCACCACCTTCGTCGCGATCTACGTGCTCGCCGCGATGCTCGGCATCGCCTCCAACGCCCCCGGCGGCCTCGGCGTGTTCGAGGCGACCATCCTGCTCGCCCTGTCGAGCCTGCCGCGGGACGAGGTGCTCGGCTCGCTGCTCCTCTTCCGGGTCTGCTACTATCTCGTGCCTTTCGCCCTGGCGCTCGCCCTGCTGGGGCTGCATCAGGGCGCCCGGCGCCTGCACCGGCGCCGCGCCGCCAACGATCCCTGACGGACGCGATGCTCGGCACCGCCGGCTCTCCCCCCGCGTGGTTCGGCGCGGCCGTCGCCGCGAGCGTCCTCGCCCTCGTCGCGGCCCTGCGCGGACGCCTGGATCTCGAATTCCTGCTCGCCTGCCTCGTCGCGGTGGCGATTGGAGCCTTCGCGGCCCGGGCGGCCCGCCAGCCCATGCTGCGGAAGGCCGAGGAGCGGCCCATGGCCGAGCGCCACGCCATCGCGGAGGCGCTGCTCGCCAACATCCCCGATCCGGTCATCCTGGTCGATCGCCGCGCGGTGGTGATCGAAGCCAATCCGGCAGCCCGGGCTCTGCTGCCCGCCCTCAAGCTGCGCCACCCGCTCTCCTTCGCCCTGCGGTCGCCGGACGTGCTGGACGCCATCGATGCCGTCCTGCGCAACGGCCAACCGCTCAAGACCGGCTACGCCACCCGCGTGCCGCACGAGCGCGCCTTCGAGGTCCAGATCGGCGCCCTGCCCATGCCGGACGCGAATGGCGGCGGCGCGCCCAATGTCGTGCTGTTCCTGCGCGACCTCACCTCCGCCCGGCGCCTTGAGGCCATGCGGGTGGATTTCGTGGCCAATGCCAGCCACGAGCTGCGCACGCCGCTCGCCTCGCTCCTCGGCTTCATCGAGACCCTTCAGGGGCCGGCCCGGGACGACGCGAAGGCGCGGGAGACCTTCCTCGGGATCATGCGCACCCAGGCCCAGCGCATGACGCGGCTGATCGACGACCTGCTCTCCCTCTCGCGGATCGAGCTGCGCGAGCACATGGCTCCGACCCAAGCGGTCGATTTCTGTGCGCTCACCCGGCAGATGGTGGAGATCCAGGCCCCCCTCGCCCGCGAGCGCGGCGTCGCCATCACCTTCGAGGGGCCGGAGCATGCCTGCCTCGTGCTGGGCGAGCGCGACGAGCTACAGCGCGTGGTCGAGAACCTGGTCGAGAACGCCCTCAAATACGGCAGCGAGGGCGGCCTCGTCGCGGTGACCCTGGAGCGGGGCGAGGCGGAGGGCGGGAAGCCGGCGCCCATACGGCTGAAGGTGCGCGACGAGGGCCCGGGGATCGCGCCGGAGCACATCCCGCGGCTCACCGAGCGCTTCTACCGGGTCGACGTAGCCTCGAGCCGCCAGCAGGGCGGCACAGGGCTCGGTCTCGCCATCGTCAAGCACGTCCTCAACCGCCACCGCGGCCGGCTCGTCATCGAGAGCGAGGTCGGCCACGGCACCACGGTCAGCGCGATCCTGCCGGAACACCGGGAGCGCCCGCCCGAGCCGCCCCCGGTCTGAGCGCGAGGCCGGTCCCGACCGAGCCGGGACCGGCTCCGTGCGGTCCTACATGCCCGGTTCGCCGGCACGGGGCGCGCGGCCGCGCTTGTGGAGCACGGGGGGAGTGAGCGGGGTGAGCCGCGCGAAGACCGGGTTCGGGGAGTGGTCCAGGGCCGCGCCGGTATAGGCATCCACGCCCATGCCGATCAGGCCGCCGGCCAGCACGTTTCCGGCAAAGCCCGCGGCGCCGCCCGCGACGACCTTGGTCCGCACGGGGATCGTCTCCGGCCGATGGCCCGGCAGCGTGAAGGTCGCGTCGAACTCGTCGGAGCGCTCGACCTGCAGGGTGCAGGGGGTGGCCGGGCAGGCATATTTCGAATTCGTGGTCATCGCCGCCCCGGACGGTTCGGAGACGAAGGCGATGCTCTCGCTGGTCCCGCGCACCACGCTTCCGCAAGCGCAGAGCGATACGGCCAGCAGAGCGGCCGAGGACAGTTTCACAATGGACATGTCGTTCCCCCAAGGCCGCATACGTTGGCGGCCCTGGCCTCATGCGGGGAGAACCCGCATCAAGCAAGACGAGACCCGAAGCCATCTACGGAAATGCAATCATGGAATGCAGTTTTTCGACGCATTCCCTGAAATCCGATTTCCAAATGACTAATTTACGCGAGCGCCAACACGCACGCCCGCACAGTAATTTCAGAATTTATCGCATTGAATAACAATTACAGGTTGTTTTATGCAAGCACGACAATCGTGATAGGGGGCGACCAGATAAAATCCTCATCACAGCGTCCTGCCATCGATCAGCCCCTCTCCCTCGTCATCGTGAGGCGGAGCCGGAGCAATCCAAAGCGCTCCCTTCCCGGACGCGACACCGCCCCCAAACCATCGCTCACGGCGATTTCGAGAGGCACGGTGCAGAGGGCCGCAGGCGCGGCGCCCCGCCAGCCCTTGACCTTCCCATGATGGGAAGCCCTATCTGAACGGGCATGGACCCTCGAAGCGATCTTTCCCCCATGCCGGCCGAAGCCGCCGAGGCCCCCGCTGCGACGGGGCCGCTGCGGCACCTCGTCCTGCCCGTCGAGGGCATGAGCTGCGCCTCCTGTGTCGGCCGCGTCGAACGGGCGCTCGCGGCCCTGCCGGGCGCGCGCGACGTCGCGGTCAATCTCGCCACGGGCACGGCCTCCCTCCGTCTGCCCGAAGCGGCGGACCCGGCCGCGGTGCCGGAGACGATCCGCGCGGCGGGGTACGACGTCCCGGAAACCGTCACCCGGATCGGCATCGAGGGCATGAGCTGCGCCTCCTGCTCCGCGCGCGTGGAGCGGGTGCTGAACGGGCTGCCCGGCGTGACGCAGGCCGCCGTCAACCTGACGACCGGCCGGGCGGAGATCCGCCACGCCGGCGGCTTTCCGAGCCGAGAGGCCATCGAAGCCGCCATCCGCGCGGCCGGCTACGAGCCGCGGGCGGTCGAGGAGGGCTCCTCCGACGACCGGGCCGCGCGTCAGGCCCGCGAGGCCCAGCACCTGCGCCGGGACACCCTGGTCGCGGCGCTCCTCACCCTGCCCATCGTCGTGCTCGACATGGGCGGCCACCTCGTCCCCGGCTTCCATGAGCTCGTGGGCCAGCGGCTGGGGGAGGGGGGCGCCGTGCTCCAGGCGCTGCTGGCGACGCTGGTGCTCGCCATCCCCGGCCGGCGCTTCTTCGCCGCCGGCCTGCCCGGGCTGCTGCGCGGGCATCCGGACATGAACGCCCTCGTCGCCCTCGGCTCCGGCGCGGCCTATCTCTATTCCCTGGTCTCGACTATCGCGCCCGATTGGCTGCCTCCGGGGACGGCGCATCTCTACTTCGAAGCCAGCGCGGTCATCGTCACGCTGATCCTGCTCGGACGCCTGCTGGAAGCCCGCACGAAGGGCCAAACCGGGGCTGCCATCACCCGCCTGATCGACCTCACCCCCAAGACCGCCCGCGTCCTGCGCGGCGCGACCGAGCAGGACGTGCCGATCACGGAGCTCAGGCTCGGCGACATCGTCCGGGTTCGTCCCGGCGAACGCGTCGCCGCGGACGGCATCGTCGTGGCGGGGGCGAGCTATGTCGACGAAAGCATGGTCAGCGGCGAGCCGGTGCCGGTCGGCAAGAAACCCGGCGACCGCACCATCGGCGGCACGCTCAACACGAGCGGCAGCCTCGATCTGCGCGTCGACAGGACCGGCGCCGACACCATGCTCGCCCAAATCGTGCGCATGGTCGAGGCGGCACAGGGGGGCAAGCTGCCGATCCAGGCCCTGGTCGATCGGGTCACGCTCTGGTTCGTGCCGGCGGTGATGGCGGTTTCGGCGCTCACCGTCCTGGCCTGGCTCGCCTTCGGCCCGAGCCCGGCGCTCGGCCAGGCCCTGGTCGCGGCCGTGGCCGTGCTGATCGTCGCGTGCCCCTGCGCCATGGGGCTCGCCACGCCGACCTCCATCCTGGTCGGCACCGGCCGGGCTGCGGAACGGGGCGTCCTGTTTCGCGAGGGGACGGCGCTCCAGGCGCTGCAAGACGTGAAGGTCGTCGCCTTCGACAAGACCGGGACCCTGACCGAGGGACATCCACGCCTTACGGATCTGATCCTCGCCGAGGGCGTCACGCGGGCACAGGCCCTCGCCCTCGCCGGCGCGATCGAGAGCCGCTCCGAGCATCCGATCGCGCGGGCCGTCGTCGCGGCCGCACGGGACGAGGCGATCACGCTGCCGCCGGTCGAGGCATTTGCGGCGGAGGCTGGCTTCGGCGTCTCCGGGCGGATCGACGGGCGCAGCGTCGCCATCGGCGCCCGGCGCTTTATGGAACGGCTCGGCATCGCCACCGAAGGCTTCGCCGCGGCGTCGGACGACCTGGCCCGGCAGGGCCGCAGCCCGCTCTATCTGGCCTTGGACGGCAAGATCGCCGCGCTGTTCGCCGTCGCCGATCCGATCAAGGCGGAGGCACGGGGAGCCGTCACCGCGATCCGGGCCGGCGGGCGGCGTGTCGCCCTGATCACGGGCGACGGCCGCGCCACCGCGGAAGCCGTGGCGCGCGAACTCGGCATCGAGGACATCGTCGCCGAGGTCCTGCCCGGCGGCAAGGTCGAGGCGCTCAAGTCCCTGCGCAGCGCCCATGGGCCGGTCGCCTTCGTCGGCGACGGCATCAACGATGCGCCCGCCTTGGCGGAAGCGGATGTCGGCATCGCCATGGGGACGGGCACGGACATCGCGGTCGAGAGCGCGGATGTGGTGCTGATGACCGGCCGCACCACCGGCGTGGCCGAGGCGCTGGCCCTCTCCCGGGCGGTGATGGCCAATATCCGCCAGAACCTGTTCTGGGCCTTTGCCTACAACGTCGCCCTGATCCCGGTCGCGGCCGGGCTGCCCGCGGCCCTTGGGGGCCCGCTCTTCTCGCCGGCGCTCGCCGCGGGGGCCATGGCGCTCTCCAGCCTGTTCGTCCTCGGCAACGCCCTGCGCCTGCGCCGGGCGGGAGCGGCGACGTGACGGGCCACGTCACCATCGGCGAGGCCGCCCGCGCCACCGGCGTCTCGGCCAAGATGATCCGCTACTACGAGGAGACCGGGCTCATCGCCCCGGCCGAGCGGACCGCGGCCGGTTACCGGCTCTACGCGCCGGCGGATCTCCATGCCCTGCGTTTCGTGCGCCGGGCGCGCGACCTCGGCTTCTCCATGACGGAGATCACCGAGCTGCTCGCCCTCTGGCACGATCGCTCCCGCGCGAGCGCTGGGGTGAAGGCCGTGGCCCTCGCCCATGTCGGCGACCTGCGCCGGCGCATCGCCGAGCTCGAGGGCATGGCCCGCACCCTGGAGGATCTCGCCCGGCGCTGTTGCGGCGACGACCGGCCCGATTGCCCGATCCTCGACGACCTCGCGGGCGGGCCGGACGGATCCGCATAGGAGATCGGCCAAGCTCGGCCGTTGACCCGCCCTTTGGCCTTCTGTTTGCTGGTATCCCTCCAACGAGACAGCCCGAGCCGCGAAGAGTTCCCCATGCCCGTGATCGACCGCATCCGCGGTTTCGCCGACGAGATCGCCGCCTGGCGGCACGATCTCCACGCGCATCCGGAGCTGCAATACGACGTGCATCGCACGGCGGGCTTCGTGGCCGACAAGCTGCGCGCCTTTGGCTGCGACGAGGTGGCGGAGGGGATCGGCCGCACCGGCGTGGTCGGCGTGATCCGCGGGCGCTCGCACGGCTCCAACCGGGCGATCGGCCTGCGAGCCGACATGGATGCCTTGCCGATCCAGGAGGTGCGCGATCTTCCCTACCGCTCGACCGTGCCGGGGAAGATGCATGCCTGCGGTCATGACGGGCACACCGCCATGCTGCTCGGCGCCGCCAAGTACCTCGCCGAGACCCGCGATTTCGACGGAAGCGCCGTCCTGATCTTCCAGCCCGCCGAGGAGGGCGGGGGAGGGGGCGAGGCCATGGTGAAGGACGGGATGATGGAGCGCTTCGGGGTCGAGGCGGTCTACGGCCTGCACAACATCCCGAACCAGGCGGTCGGCACCTTCGCGATCCGCCCCGGCCCGATCATGGCCTCGACCGACCGTTTCACCATCACCGTGCAGGGCCGGGGCGGGCACGCCGCCCTGCCGCAGGCGGCCATCGACACCGTGCTGGTGGCGAGCCACATCGTCGTCGCCCTGCAATCGATCGTGTCCCGTTCCGTCGATCCGCTGGAATCCGCCGTGGTCTCGGTCTGCGCGGTCGATGCGGGGGAGGCCTTCAACGTGCTGCCGCAGAGCGCGGAGCTGCGCGGCACCATGCGGGCGCTGACGCCCCAGGTCCGTGCGCTCCTGCGAGAACGCCTCGAAGCCATCGCCCGCAACGTCGCAGCCGGCTTCGGAGCGCGCGCGGAGATCGATTTCGCAAGCGGTTATCCCGCCACGGAAAACCACCCCGCCGAGACCCATTTCATCGCGGACGTAGCAACGGCGATCGTGGGCGAGGACAAGGTCGACCGGGCCGTGGCGCCGATGATGGCGGCAGAGGATTTCTCCTACATGCTCGCGCATCGTCCGGGCGCCTACATCTTCATGGGCAACGGCCCCTCGGCGGGCCTCCACCACCCCGAATACGACTTCAACGACGAGGCCGCGCCCTACGGCGCCTCGCTTTGGGCGCGCATCATCGAGACGGGCCTACCGGCCCATCGATGACGGGTTGGCCGCGGGCGCGAGCGCCGGGCTCCGGCCGTCGGGCCTTTTTTGCCGCGTTGCGGCCGACCGAAGACAACGGCGTCGGTCTGTCGTGACACGAGATGGTCTACGGCTTCGGCCTTTGGTAAACGAATCGTAACGGCCTCGTCATGTCCGAGACCGTGCGAGAGGTCCATGGCACAGGATCACGATCCACTCTGGTACGACAGAGTCGAACCCGGCGAAGAGCCGAGTTTCGCGTTGAGGTCCGTAGCTTTTGTTTTCGTCGGCCTAGCAGGCTTGCGCGCTCTCCCGAGCGCCATCCGGAAGAAAACGAGGGATCCACTCTTTCGCTACTTGAAGCGGCCGGAAATCAAGCAAGGATAAGGCAAGCCGCCCCCGGGGAGGGAACCGAGGTAATCGTGGAGCGTATGTCTCACATCATGGATCGCCCGCGAAAGCGGCATCCTCGGCGCCTTCTCTCGGGAGCGATCGGCATCGACGGGACGCGACGTTGCACCCTTTCGGGCGACGATAGCCCCTCACAACACGGTTACCTGACTGTGGGGCTTGTCGCGTGTACCGAGACCGGGCGACTCGATCGCAACGGTTCGAGAAAGATTCGTTCACGCTTGGCCCACATAATGGGCAGCAAGAAAGTCAGTCCCACCGGAACATCGAACCTCGAAAGCCGGATTAACGGTGTCGATACGTTTCCGGAGCACGGAGAGATTTGATGGGTACCATCGGACTTTGGGGACTGTTTGCCGTCTTCGGAGCGATCTGCGGCTGGTACGTTTCGGTTGTCGGTTTCATCCTGACCGGACTTCTGGTGATACTCGCGATCGGTGCCGTCAATTTCCTGCTGAGCGGTCCGCTGACTGCGTTGATGCTGGTCGGTGCGTTTGTCGCGCTTCAGGTCGGCTACTTCGTGTCCGTCATTCTCAACGCCCTCGTCGGTCATTTCACCCGGCTGTCGACCAAAGATCCCCGGCAGGTCGAGGGCGACCTGCATATGAAGCACGATTAGCCGCCGATAGCAGAGCCGCGTCTTCCATTCTCGGCTCGATCAAGCCACCGGACCTTCCGGGGCGCGCAGGCGATTAAGCAGCCCCCGATTGTTTTGATCATGAGGTGGGGGCCTGTGAGAGAGGAGCATGTTGGCATGCTCCTCCGTTTGTACGTCTCAGGCATCGGTCGCTTTGCGGGCGAAGGCCCAGACCATCACCGGAAAATCCGGCTCGTTGGTGAGTGACCCGAAGAAGCCGCGCTTGCGCCACTTGCGGAAATTGCCGACCACGCAAGCGCGGTTGCCCCAGGCCTTCGTGGTGATGTCCTCGGCGGCGAAGCCGCATTCCTGCAGCAGATAGCTCAGCCCGTCCGGCGTCCAGCGGGAGCAGTCGATCGGCACGCGGTGGATGCGGACCAGGAAGGGTGTGGCGATCACGAGATGGCCACCGGGCTTCAGCATCGACCAGACATTGCGGCCGGCGCGGTAGGGCCAAGGCAGGTGCTCGAACACCTGATCGGCGATGATGAGATCGTATTGCCGCGGCAGGGTCTCGGCGCAGATGTCGAACCCGGGATATTCGGTATTCTCGTAGCTTTTGAACGCGAAATCGCGCGTCCACTGGTTTCCGCCCGAGATCTCCAGCACGTCGAGGTTTTCGGGACCCAAGGACCGAATGAACGCGAAGCAGTCCTTGTACATCGCCGAGCGAAGCCAATCGGTCGTGTCGTACCCCGTGCGGCGCACGAGGACGCGCAACTTCTCCCACAGGGCGGGCCTCTGCCAGATCGCATCGAGGATGGCGGCGGTGATCATCGCACAATTATCCCTTGAAGCTGGACGCCCTCGGCCGAAAACATGGCCCCTTCGGCACGGGAGAGCGCGACGAGACGAAGACTCGAAGTTGTGCCCGACAGCCACATCATCGGGGGCGATCCGCCTGATGGGGAGCCGTCATGGGCGCACGAGCCGCCGCATCGCCATCACATCCTGGCGGAGCCGGCGACCTTCGAGCAGGAGAAGCGCCACGAGGTAGCATCCGACGCCGGCCGCCAGACCGATCAGGATGCGCAGGATATCGGCGGGTGCGGCTTGTACGATGAAGTGGCAGGCGAGACCTGCGCAGATGCCGGCGAGCGTCGGGGCGAGGAGGCCGCGCAGCAGCGGTCCGACCGGCGACAGGCCGATCCGGCTCGGGGCGCACAGCATCAGACCGATGAAGAGCACCTGTGCGAGGCCGATGCCCCAGGCCACGCCGGTCGGTCCGATCCAGGGGCCGGCCGCCACCGCCGCCACGCGCGTGACGACGAGCAGCGCGGACAGCCGGAACACGGTCCAGCCCGCGCCCTTCGCGAGGAGGATGGCACCGCTCTGATGCGCGATGGCGTTGAGCACGTAGAACGGGATGAGGATGCTCATCAGCGTTGCCGCCTGAGACCAGGCCGGCCCGAGGATCAGATGGATCAGGCCCGGCACGGTGGCGGCCGTCAGGAAGGCAACGGGCGACAGGAGCAGCGCGAGGATGTGCACGAGCTTGGTGTGAAGCTGCGCGATATGCGCGTCGTCCTCGCGCAGGCTGTGGGCGTAGAGCGCAGCCCAGAGCGGACCGGATGCCGCCTCGCAGAGGAAGCGCGGCACCTGGTTGGCGAAGGTGAAGGTGCCGAGGGCAGCCGCGCCGAAACTGCGCCCGAAGACGAGGTTCTCCATGAGCCGGCCCGAAAAGTCCGCCAGCCGGCTGCAGACGAGGGAGCTGCCGGTGGAGACATGCGACTTCAGCGCTGACGGGCGGAAAACGAAGCTCGGCCGCACGAAGGCGGCGGCGTTGAGCACGATCGCTCGCACGAGGTAGGCGGTGACGTACTGCGCCGCCAGGCTCATGGCCCCCGCGCCTCTCATGGCGAGCGCCACCGCGACCGCAGCCCCGACGAGGTTGCCGCCGACATCCGCTCCGGAAATGACCACGAGGCGGCGCGCGCGGGTCAACCGCGCATAGGGCAGAACCGCCGCGGTCAGCAGGATGAAGCTGATCGAGAGGAGCGCCATCACGCTGGCGACTTCCGGCTCGTGCGAGAGTTGGGCCAGCACCAGGCCCCAGCAGGCAACAAGGGCCGCGAGCCCGACGCCCACCATCAGGATCAGCCAGAACGCCGTGGACCAGACCTCGCGCGACTGAGTCTGCTCCCGGGCCAGGGAGGCGCCGAGGCCGCCATCCGCGAGCGTCATGAAGAAGGCGACGGTGGGCAGGGCAAGTCCGTAGACGCCGAACTCGGCCGGGCCCAGGAGATGCGCCATCAGCGGCAGCATCAAGAGCTGCACGCCGATCTTGATCAGGTTCGCGCCTCCCCCCGCCAGGACGTTCACCGCGAGACGGCGCGTCTCACCCCGCGCGGGCACCTGGGCCACGGCGGCGAGTTCCGCCGTCGTCGTCCCATCCACCCCAGGCTGGGCTCCGGTCCCGAGCGGAAGCTTGGCGCCCGCATCCGATGGCACGTCGCCCTGCGATTCGGGTCCATCACCGCGACCGGAACGCTCGCTGTCTTCCCTCATATCGCGGCAGCCTCCATCGCGGGTCGCTTCTTGTTGGGCATCGCATCACGAATGTCTGCGCGACGGAGCCGACCATCAGAGTGCGTCGAATCGATCAGAAATTTTGCCATGCCCGGACGGGCGCCTCTAGGCGGAACACGGTATTTTTGGCACCGCAACAAAATGGATACACGTGTGGAAATACCGAGCGCCGCTGAAACACACAGGGAGGTGATCCGAACTGGCTTGCATGTCGAGTTCTATCGGCCGGCCATGTCTTGCATCATGCAGTAGTCTTACGGATAGTGCATCGCAAAATTCATGCACGGTCGCATCGACAAGCGGCCTTCTGTCCATCGGGCTCTGCGCGCAGGGCGAGACCGCCGCTACGGACGAGCCTCAAGGAGGCATCTTTGCAGGTAAGCGCGCCCGTGGCTCCCGCTTCGCTTCCGGCTGACCGCGACCGAGGCGTGGCCCGGCCTCTGCGCGTCTTCGTGCATCTGGCGCGGGACAAGGACGCCGAGGCCTGGCGGCAAGCCTGGCAGGCGGGCACACTCGTCGGCGTCAACGACGAGACACCCTACGGTTACGGGCGCGCCGAGCGGATGGGTTGTGCTCTTTCGTTCTCGCATGCGCATCCCGAAAACCCGGCCGAGAAATTTCTGCGGCTCGGCCTGCGGGTCCTCATCGGCTTCGATCTGCTGCACGCGCTCCGCCAGGGCGAATCCCTGCGCGAGGCGGATGTCGTGTGGACGCACACGGAATCACAGTATCTCGCGGTGGCGGCGGCTCTCGCCTTCCGCAAGAGGCGGCCGAAGCTGCTCGGGCAGAGTGTCTGGCTGTTCGACCGCTGGAGCCGGATCTCGCCGCTCCACCGGCTGCTCTACCGTCGGCTGATCCGGCGCGTGGACGTGCTGACGGTGCTTTCCGCGGAAAATCGGGCCGTCGCCGCCGCCCTGTTCCCCGAGAAACCGGTCCGGTTCGTGCCCTTCGGCATCCCGGCCGAACGGGTCACGCCGCCGGTCCTGCGCACGGCGCGACCGCTGCGAATCCTGGCGCCCGGCAGCGACCGGCATCGCGACTGGGCGACCCTCGCGGCCGCGCTCGACGGCCTGCCGGAGGCCACGGCCACGATCCTGTCCGGGACGGCGCCGCGCGCGCTCGCCCGGGGCCGGCCGAACCTGCGCATCACGCGGGCCCGCTCCAATCCGGAGCTCTCGGAGCATCTCTCTACGGCGAGCGTCGTCTGCGTGCCGCTCAAGCCGAACCTCCATGCCAGCGGCATCACGGTGGTCCAGGAGGCCGTGCTCGCCGGCGTGCCCGTCGTCGCGACGGCGACCGGCGGACTCGACGGCTATTTCGGGCCGGATGCGATCCGCTACGTGCCGCCGGGCGATCCCGAAGCCCTTCGCGCAGCCCTGCTCGACATCGCCGAGAATCCGGAAGCCGCCCGCACCCGGGCGCTCCGCGCCCAGGCCCACATGGCGGAGTCCGGGCTGGGAGCGGAGAGTTTCATCCAACGCCACGTCGATATCAGCCGCGAGATGCTATCTTCATGATCACCCTGCCCAAGCCGCAAGCCGTCCTTCTCACGGCCCTTCTGGGCTCGTCGGTCCTTCCCGCCCGCGCCGCGGAACCGACCCTCGACCTGTGCGGCTACAAGCCGGTCTTCACGGAGGATTTCGACAGCCTCAGCGTCGCCTCGCGGGTGCTCGGATCCGCGCGCTGGATCGCGCATACGCCCTGGAACGGGGATTTCGGCGATGCCCGTTTCGCCGACGACGCGCCGGCCGGCCCGTTCTCGATCGAGAACGGCGTTCTGCGCATCACCGCGCGCAGGGACGAGGCGGGGAAGTGGCGTTCGGGCCTGCTTGCGGCTTCGGACGGCACCGGCGCCGGCTTCGGCGTGCGCTACGGCTACTTCGAAGCCCGCATGCGCCTGCCGCCGGGTGCCGGCACCTGGCCCGCGTTCTGGCTCGGCACCAAGCGCCCGAACACCGACAAGACACCCAGCATCGAGATCGACGTGATCGAGTATTACGGCCACGCGGATGCCGCCTACTCGGCGGCCCTGCATGTCTGGTACAAGGGCGCGGACGAGAAGCGCAGCACCCATACGGTGCACAAGGTCCCCGTGCCGTCAGGCTCGCTGCTCGACAGCTTCCACACCTACGGCGTGCGGGTCACGCCCGAGACGATCACCTACTACCTCGACCGCAAGCCGGTCTGGGAGAAGCCGACGCCGGCCGAACTCGACAAGCCGCTCTTTCCGCTCGTCAATCTCGCCTTGGGCTCCGGCTTCCCGATCGACCGGACGCCCAATCCCTCCGTGCTGTACGTGGATTACGTGCATGTCTACGCGCCCGATCCGGACGGGCAGGCCGCACGATGCCCCGCCGCGTCCCGTTGAGGCGGGCGCTTCGCCGCGCCATGATCCTTTCCCGATGAAGCGCGTTCCAGGATCCGGTCGGCACGACCGGCTCCGGCCTCACACCGGAGCCGCGACCCGGCTCGTGGTCAGCGCCGGAAGCGCGCCGGCATAGGCGTCGAGCAGCGCATCGATCCAGCCCTCGGCGCTGTGGCCGAGATCGACCGTCCGGGTGAAGGCGTTGCGGCTCATCCGCTCGGTCAGCGCATCGTCGGACGCGAGTCGTCCCATCGCCGCGGACAGCGCGTCCACCTCGCGCGGATCGCAGGCGAGCCCCGCCTCGCGGGCGACGATGTCGGCCGCGAGCAGCGCCTGATCGGTGAGGATCACCGGAAGACCACTCCACAGCGCCTCCCCGGCGACGAGACCATAGGGCTCCGGATAGCGCGAGGGCATCACCAGGGCACGCGCCCCGCGCACGAGTTGCGCGACGGTCTCGGCCGGCTGGCGGCCCGAGAAGCGCATTTCCGGATAGGCCTGCCGCAGCGTCTCGAGCAGCGGTCCATCACCGATCACGTGGAGCGGCACGCCGGCCTGCCGCGCCGCCGCGAGCGCGAGGTCCGGCCCCTTCTCCTCGTTGAGGCGGCCGACGAAAACGAATTCGCGGTTCCGCTCCGCCGCGATCCGATCGGCACTCCAGGGGCGGATCGGGTTCGGCAAGGTCCGGATCGCCCTGTCGGGCACTCCGCCGCGGACCAGCAGCGGCCGCATGGCCGCGTGGATCGCGAGGATTCCCGGGCCACCCGCGCCATAGCGCAGGGTCCCCGCCTGCACGGTCTGCCGGGCGACGCGCCAGAGCTTGTGAGCATAGCTGCGTCGGTCGCATTGCGTGGTGAGGCACGCGAGCCCGAGCGGCACATGCGGGCAGGTCTCCCCCTGGCGGAAGAGAGCGTAGGCCCCGTTCGGGCAGGTGAGGAAGAAATCGTGCGCGCTCACGAACAGACGCTCGCGCACCGGGGCCAGTGCCCGGAACACCGAAGGCGAGAGGATCTGGCTCCAGGTGTGGAGGTGATAGACCGTGTCGGGATCGTCGTGCTCGCGGATCACCGCGCCGAGCAGATCGAGGGTGCGCGGCTCGTAGAGGCCCCGCAGACCCGCCATGGCGCCCCCGTCGAGCAGCCGGGCGCCTCCGAGCGCATGCACGGGGATGCCCTCATCCGCCAGGGCCGGGTTCTCGCCGGAATCGCCCACCACCAGGCGGACCGGAAGACCTCGCCGACGCAGCAGCGACGCGCTGAGCAGGGCCAGCCCGGTGGCGCCCCCGAAGGCGAGCGACCGGTCGTTGATGACCACGACGCGGCTCGGCATCCGCCTGGACGCCGGTCGGGGGAGAACGGCCGCGCTCACGCCTGCGCCTCGCGGGAGGGGGACGCGCTCAACCCGGCTCCGACCTTCAAGGCCTCGGCGAGGACCGCGACATCGGCGGAAGCCGCCTCGACGATCTGCTGATGCCGGGGGCGATCGATCCCCTCCCGCATCGCACGATCCGCGAGCGCCAGCACATCGTCCGTCGCATCGGAGCCCGCCCGGCAGATGTAATCGCTCCGCCCGATCTGGGTCAGGAAGCTCGCCAGTTTCACATCCCACGAGAAGCCGATCTGCGGCACGGCATAGGAATAGGCGGCGATGTTGGCGTGCAGCCGATGCGCCATCAGCAGGTCGAGGCCGGAGACGAAGGTCGCGAGTTCGGTCGGGTTGGCGAAGCGGGGGGCAAACTGGAGTCCCGCCGCGGAGTCGCCTTCCGCCAGGAGCGGATAGACGCGGCGCAGATAGGCTTCGTCCTCCGGGCTGCCGTTCGTGAAGACGTGGACGTGCCAGCCACGGGCGCGGCACCCGCGCACCAGCTCGACATACCATTGGGTCAGGCTGCGCTCGCTCGGCGATTCCCCGTCCGAATGGTAGCGAAGCGCCGTCGGATGGGTGAGGCCCAGGCCGATCAGGGGCCGCTCAGCCCCCGTGCGCTCCTGCGGGACGTGCCTGGCCACGAGCAGCCCCGGATCGTGCACCACCCGGGCGCGCGGCACCCCATGGGGTCCGAGCCGTCGATTCCAGATCTCGGCCGAGCGCGCATCCCGCACCGACGCGTAGGGCACCTGCGTGCCGGCAAACGCCCGCCGGAACAGCGCGGCGCCGGTCTCGGACCAGTTGTCCGAAACGCCCACGGCGAAAACGGCGCTCGGGATACCGGCCGCCCGCAACTCCCCCCAGGCGGCATCGATCTTGAGCGGAAAGTTGAGATCCGCGTCGCTGAACAGGTTGCCGCCGCCGGTCACGGCCACGTCGATGCTCCCGAGCCGCGCCCGCCACGACGGCCGGATCCGCTGCAGGGACCGGCCGAGCAGAACGCGGGCGAGCCTGTGCCGCACGGGAGTCGGGCTACTCTGGAGAACGCCCAGGGCAACGCCGCGCAGACGACCGCCCGCCTCGTAGCGGTCGCGCCCGGCGAGATCGAAGGACTCGACCGTGAGGCCGGGGACAATGCGGACGAGCTCCGCCTCCAGGCACTCCGAGAGCAGGCCATCCCCCAGGTTGGGGCTGTACTTGACGTTGAACAAGCCGACGCGAAGTCCCTCCGGCCGCGAAGGCCGGACCGGGCTACTGTCGCACCGCGGCAAGGGCTGATGCAAAGACGGATCTCCTCGATTTACGAAGGGCGTCGGGCTCGTTGAGCACGACGCCGAGCACGCGGATATTGGCGGCGTGCAGCGAACGCCTGGCCTCCGTCAGCTGGTCGAGCGTGGTTCGATTCAGGGCGGCGACGAGGACGACGCCCGAGAGCAGGTCGCCGATCGCCTGGACGTCGGACGAGCGGCTGAGAGCCGGCAGGTCGAGGATCAGATCTCGGCGCCCGTCGAAGCGTGTCAGGGCCTCGCGCATGGGGCTGGCGCCGAGGAAGGTGTTGGGATGGGCGGTGCGCCCTTCGGCGGCGGCCGGCACGAAGCTGAGCGTCCCCGCCAGGGGCACCTCCGGCAGATCCGCGCCCGACCGGTGCGCTCTCAGGAATTCGTCGAGCCCCGCCTCGGCCCTGGGCGCGAGACGCCGGCTGAGATCGGGGTTCTGGAGGTCGGCATCGATGAGCACCACCCGGTCGCTCGAAGCCGCCAGCAGGCAGGCCAGGTTGATCGAGAGCGCGCTGCGGCCCTCGTCCGGCAGGCATGAGACGAAACCGACCGAGACCGGCTGGCTATCATTTCCCGCGGTGAACAGAACGGCCCGCAGGAGCCGGAGCGCCTGGGCGAAGTCGGAAGTCGGATGATCCAAGGCCGCGGTATCCGGCAGCCGCGCCGCGCCGTGGCGCAGACGGGGCACGACGGCGAGGCAATCGACGCCGAGGGTCTGCCGGACCTGTCCGGGCGTGCGGACGACCCGGTCGAAGCTGTGCAGGACCGCGATGGCGCCGATCCCGCTGGCGATGCCGAAGAGCCCGGCCAGCAGCAGGATGAGCTTCGTCCGCGGATAGGCGGTGGTGAGCGGCTCCAGGGCCGCGCCTACAATGCGCGCATCCGAATCCGGGAACTGGACATCCGGCTGGATCACACCGCTGGCGACCGCCTCGTCCGCAGCTTTCTTCTCCGCCTGGATCGTGGCGATGCGCCCCTGCAGGAACTCGCTTCCGCGCTGATCGGAGGCGGCGCGGACCAACACCTGATCGCGGATGTAGGAGGCCGCGATCCCGTTGGTGATCCGGGCGGCGTCGCGCGCCGTGAGGCCCCGGAAGGACACCTCCAGCACGTAGGACTGCCCGAGGCGGCGGACCTGTACCCGGTCCGAGAAGTTCTGGAAGGCGATCTCACGGGCGCGGGCCGCGGCCTCCTCGGGCGAGAGCGACGAGCCGCCTCCGAACGGCAGGAGCCTCCCCACCGCCCCGAGGATCCGTCCGATCATGCCCGGGCCCGCATCCGCATAGGCCGGATCCGCGTCGAGCTTCAGGGTGTCGAACACGTAGCGCAGGTTGCGCACGGAGCGGATGACCTGGAGCTGGCTCTCGGCCTGGGCGCTGTCGAGGGTGGGCGCGGTGGCCGCGGCCGCAGCCGCGGCGTCGGCCCCGGGCGGCAGGCGAAGGCGCGGCTCCAGCGCGATCTGGGCCGACGCGAGAAACTCCGGCTGAGCCGTGACCACGTAGCCGACCGCACCGGCGACGCAGACGAGGATCCAGACAAGCAGGCCGACGACGTTGCGTCGCACCGCCGCGATCAGGTCGCCGATCAACGAACCCGCCGGCTCGTCCAACTCGGGAAGACGCGAATTCGCCAAGTCAAACTCCGGCACAGGACTCGTGCTGCCGGAACCGTCCGTGCGGAAGAGAGGCGCCGAGTAGTTCATAGGGAGGCCGCCCGTTCAGGGGTCAGGCGCAGGCGGAGGAGGTCGAGCGCGGCGATCAGGTTGCCGAGAAGTCGGCCGCGACGATCCACATACGGCTCTGGCCGGATGGATTTGGTGAGGTTGGCCGCGATGTTGCGCGCGATCTGCCGAAGCACCTGAGCCGTCGTCATCGTGCTCTTGCGGTGCATGTAGACCGGGTTCATCACCTGCGAATAGCCGAGCTTGCGTCCCGAGACACGGCCGCCCTTCACGCCGAGATGGACGCCGACGGCGGTTCCGAGCTTGATCAGTCGACCGCCGCGCTGCGCCACCGCCGCACCGAAATCGCGATCCTCGAGCCAACCGTAGAGCACCAGCCGCTCGTCGAAGGTCAGTCCGGCGATGGTCGCGCAACGGAAGGCCATGTTGCAGCCGTAGGGGCTGTACCCCTCGACCACCCAGTCGCTCGCGGCCGGATCATGGGCGGCGATGGCGGCCAGCGCCTCCTCCCGGGTCAGGCCGGGGCCGAGGATCCCGTCCGCCACCACGTGGCCGGTCACGCAGGCCAGCACCGGGTCCTTCTGGAAGGCGTCCACGACGGTCTCGATCCAACGCGGATGCGGGTAGAAATCGTCATCGAAGAACACGAGGAAATCGGTGCCCTCCGGGAGGGCCCGCAGGACGCCGTTGCGCTGCCGGGCCAGGCCCGGCTGCTCGTAGATCACGCGCACCCCCGGGCGGGCGGTCGCCGCCCCCACATCCTGCGGCCCCGTGCAGCAGACGATGATCGATTCCGGCGCCAGGGTCTGGAAGCGGAGATTGTCGATCATCGCGGCAAGCTGCTCCGGGCGGCCGCGGGTCGCGATGCCGACGCAGACGCGCGGGGTTGCCCCGCCGGTGCGAGGGGAAGGCGTGAGGGTCATCGTGAAGTCTCCGGCATCGCGCCAACGAAACGGCGCCACGTCACAGGCGCGCGATGAGGTCGAGATAGGCCTGGGCCGAGGCCCGCCAGGAAAAGGTCGCCGCGCGTTCCCGGCCGCGCCCGCGCAGGTCGGCCCGAAGCGTCGACGAGGCCAGAAGGGCCTGGAAATGCCCTTGCCAGGCCGCGGCGTCGTCCGGTCCCGCCAACAGGGCCGCACCGCCGCAGATCTCCGGAAGGCAGGTGCGATCGGAGGACACCACCGGGCAGCCCAGCGCCATCGCTTCGACCACCGGCAATCCGAATCCCTCCGCCCGGGACGGAAAGGCGAGGCAGAGCGCGTTCGCGTAGAGCCACGCCAGATCGTGGTCCGTGACGAAGCCGAGCCGGCGGATGTTGCGCGCCTCGACCATCTCCGTACGTGCGAAGATCGGTGCCGAGCCGCCCGCCACCACGAGGTCGAGTCCCAATCCGTCGAGCACTTCCGCCTGGCGAAGAATGAAGGCCGCGTTCTTGTGGCGCGCGCGGCTGCCCAGCAGCAACACGAACGGCCGGTCCAGCGGCATCCGTTCCGGCAGGAACGAGGCTCCCGCATCCCAGCGCAGCGCGTGCTCGTGACCGTTGTGGATCACCGTGATGTCGCCCGGCTCGATCGCGAGATGCCTGGCCAGTTGCCGGGCGGAGTAATGCGAGACCGTGGTGACGATCGCGCCCCGACGCGCCAGCCCCGGCAGAAGCAGACGATAGAGGGCGCGGAAGACAAAACTGTAACTGTCCGCCTCCACGAACACGTTCTCGTCGTGCATGCACACGATCTGACGCCGGGCCAGCAGCGGGCCCGTGTTGCACAGGTTGAGAATCGGCGCCTCGGCCCGGGCCGGGAGCACCGCCTGCTCCCAGGTATGGCCCGAGGCTCCTCCGGCGACCTGAGACTCGATCGCGCCGAAGGGCGGGAGGCCGGAGGTGACCGGCGGCAAAATCACGCGCGCGTGTTTTTCCTGCTGCACGAGCAGCCCGTCGATCTCGCGGACGATCTCCCGGGCGTAACGCTGCACCCCCGTCACGGGCTGCGTATAGAAACGACCATTGATGGAGAAGGCTGGTGCCGGAAGCTGCGTGGTCGAAGGTCTCACGAGTGTGCTGGCGGCGAACGGAGGCCCGGCGGCCTGGGCCATCGGCCCCTCCCTGAAGAAACGCGGACCGCGTCGTTTCGCCACAAACGAGGATTGCGGTGCGCCCATGACGGCAAGTTTCAATCCTCTTGGAAGAGTCCGCAACAGGGTCGGGCCGATCTAAGTAGATAGACTTGTACAGACTGCACACAAGAATGGCCTTGGATCGGGCCGACGGCGCTTGACCAGTCATCGGCGCGCCTCGGACAGGGGAGCCGACAGCCCGAGCGGCGCGTGCGAGCCGCGCTCCGGCCGGACCCGCCGATCCCTACGGAGGCCTGGCATATGCGTCGCCGCGATCAGGCCCAATGCGGCGGAGGCGGCGATCCCGATATCGGGAATGGTGCCCGAGAGCTGGTACATGACGAGCACGGGCAGAAGACTGAGCTTGGTCACGGTCGCGAAGACAAGGGCTTCAGGCGACGCCTCGCGGGGCGCCGCGACGATCATCTGGGTCACGAAGCCGAACATCAGCAGCGCGCCGACGACACCGGTGCTGCCCAGAATGGACACCGCCCAGTTCGACACACGGATCGAGCCGAGACCCGCGCCAAGCCCCCCGGAATCGAGGAAGGCATGCCAGCCGACCCGGGTCCACAAGCTGCGCTCGACATAGGAGGCGGAGGCCGTCTTCTGAAAGACCATCTTGTCGACCATCTGCACGATGGGATCGAAAAGGTCCGGCTTGATGACGAAGGCCGCGAAAACCCCGAGCGCCGCGAACGCGATCAACGTGAGTTCGAGCGTGACGTAGTCGCGGCGCAGGCTCTGCCGATTGAGCATCCGCACCATGAGGTCCATCCCGTAGACCGCTCCGAACACGGCGAAGCCGACATAGGCGGTGGAGGAGGTGGAGAGCAGGATCATCACGGTCAGCAGACCGATGGCCAGGGCCACCACCAACTGCTGCGTCCCTTTTCCGTAGATGTGCCGCATGAAGGTGAGCGCGGCGACCATGCCGACGCAGGCGGATCCGTAACTGGACGCCTCGGGCATCAATCCGACGACCCGCTTGGCGCCCTCCGCCTCGACATCGGTCAGCATCGCGTAGGTCGCGGTGCGGAAGGGGTCGAGCACGGCCCCGATGCCGAGCGTGTAGGTGACGAGGTCGATCACGCCGGTCGCGATCAGCACGTAGGCGGCCACCAGCACGGCCTGCGCGTAGTGGTGGCGCGTTGCCTGCGTCGCACCGATCACCGCGAAGACGAGGGTCGTCGCGTATGACAGGGCCATGTAGCAGGTCTGCGTGATGTTGCCCGAGCTCGGTTTCAGGACGTCCGTACCGAAGCGGAAAGCCGAGACCGGGACGACTTCCATCATCCCCGAGAAGAGGCGCGGCAGCACCAGGGCGCCGAAGGCGGCGTAGACGAGGAACGCCGAGAACAGGACGAGTCGCTGCGGATCGAGCGCGGCCTCAAGCCCCCGCAGGACGTTGCCGCGCTGGAGCAGAACCTTGCAGACCAACAGGGCGGCGCAGGCCGATTGGGGCAGCAGGTTCGCGCCGCCTCCGTCGCCCGGCAGCATCTGCAACGAGCCGAGCGCGCCGCAGGCCATCAGCAGGTAGAGGAGCCCCGGGCCGCTCGAAAAGGTAGCCGCGAAGAGGAGCAGCCACAGGACGACAGCCGGCCAGCTCACGGGCGTGTCTCCCCTGGCATCGTGCCTGTGCCCGCCCCTCGCATCGGGCCACCCTCAGAAGTCGGTCGCCTGCGCGGCGGCGCGGGCATTGCCGTTGCCTGCAACCGGCGCGCCAGACGGTGCGGCCAGACGAGGACGCACGCGCACCACGTCGCCCGGCTGCAGCAGATCGTCCTCGCTCGCGGGCAGCGTCTCGGCCTTCCCGTAGCGACGGCGGAAGATGACGTATTCGGGCTTGGCGTAAGCCTCGCTGTTGGCAAGCACCGTCATCGGCGACCGCATCTCGGCCTGATAGAGCAGGTTGTTGGCGGCCTCGAGCTTCGCCTCCGTCTCGTTCAGCTTGATCCGGGTCTCGGCAGCCTCCTGCAACGCCGTGTTCCGGCGCTGGTCCCGCAGGTCGAGGATGTCACGATCGGCTTTCGAGATGTCCTGGCGCGCCCGGATCATCGCGATCTGCGCATCCAGCCGGTTCGATTCGAGCTGCGCGGTCGTCGCGGAGGCTTCCAGCTGACGCGGGATCGCCGACAATCCCCTCGTCACCAGGCTGGTGATGCGCTCGAGCTCCTTCTTCATGAGGTCGAGCTGCGTGGCCGTATTGGCGTCCTTGGCCGTCAGGGAGTTGATCTGCTCCCCAAGGAATTCCTTGTACTGCGTCAGGTTCGTGATCTGCGAGTTCACCGCGTTCTGCCGCGTGACCAGGGCGAGGCGCTCCTCCCTCAGGATCCGGGCGATCTCGGGCTCCTGGGCACGGACCTCCAGCTCGGCCGGGAAGGTCAGGGGGATGTCCTTGATCTCCGCGTCCAGCCGCGTCTGGCGGGCGATCAGGGCGAGGCGGGTCGCGCTCAGCTCCTTGATCTCGCCGCGTGACTGTACCGCATCCCGGACGAAGTTCAGGAGCACGTCGGTCGGGACCCGCTGAAGCCCCCCGGCGATGCTCACCGCCTGCAGGACGTTGAGATTGGGCCGGAACTCGTACTCGCCGGGCTTCTCGACGCTGCCCATGACGTAGAAGGGCCGGAACTTGACGATCTGCACCGAAGCGTCCGGCTTGGCGGCGAGGCCCGCCTTGGCTTGAAGCCGCGCCGCGAGGTCGGCGGCGATGTCGGTGGTGGTGCGCCCGCTCGCATCGATCTCGCCCACGACCGGAAGCGCCACCTTCCCGGAGGGGGCCACGGTGAACTCGCCGGTGAAGGCCTGCCACTGATAGGCCTCGCCGGTGCCAGCGCGCAGATCCGACACCTTGACCTGGAGCTGGTCCTGAGGGCCGAGCCGATAGCCATCCTCGGCCCTGAGGGGAGCGGCGGCGACGAGGAGGGAGAGAAAGGCCAGAGGCAGACGGAAGGGATAACGCATCACGCGAGCCTCATGCGTTGAAGGAAGTTCGGAAGAGTGCCCCGCCGAGCGGCGGGCCGGAGCGGCGCACGCCCGGGCAGAAGGATGATCAGCAGGCCGCTCAAGGTGCCGAGCCCCGCCATCATGAGAAGGAACGGGCCGCTCTTCGGGTAGGAGCTGCGCAGGGGCACGCTGGCGGGGCCGAGCAGGCGCACATCGGCATCGGGCATGCGTGCGTCGGGGATCGTCCCGAAGCGCACGCCCGCATCGGCGGCCAGGATCTGGCTGTAGAGGCCCTTCAGCCGGCTCTCCAGATAGACGCCGCGCCGCTGTTCGCGGGCAAGCACGCCCCGCAGGCGATGCGCGGCATAGGCGACCGCGATCGCATTGGCGACGCGGGCGGCCTGCGCCGCGCTCTGCGCCCGGTAGGAGATCTCGATCACGTAGGAGAGGCCGAGCCGGCGCGCTCTCACCCGATCGGCGAAGGCGTAGAACGCCTCGATGTCGGCATCGGAAGGCTGGCTGTTTCTTTCGAGACGGTGGGCCTGCGCCGCGAGGAACGCCCACAGACCGTTGGGCCCGCTGCGGCTCTCCGGCGAATCCGCAAGATCGAGCATCTTGAACACGCGGTAGAGCAGCTGCTCCGAGCGCAGCACCCGCAGCTCCGTCTCGCATTGGTCGCCGTCGACCGTGAACTGATGGAAGTGGCGCACGTCCTCGGGACCGTCGTTGACGATCAGGCGCGGCTGCAGCAGCACCTGGGTGCTGGCCACGAATTCGGGCGCGAGACGCTTCACGTAGAGGAGCCCGCCGGCGAACCAGACCGATACCCAGACGGCCAGGAACGGCAGGTTCCGGCGCAGCAGGTGGAGCGTCTCCTTGAGCCCCCGCGTCGCGTCCGCGACCGGGCGATCCCCGCCCCAGATCGGGCGGGAGGACGGCCGCTCAAACTGGCGGGTGATCCTCATCGCAGGTGCCCCTCCCTCCGCCGACGGCATCAGGCATAGGCCACTCGGCGGCTTCCGAACCGGAGCGGTTGCGCCGAATCCTCGAGCGCCTCCGTGGGCGGGCGCCGACCGTGAACCTGCGCCCAGGCCACCGCGACGGCCTCGCGCATGCGCTGCTCGAAGCGCTCGGGATTGAACTGCCGCGCGTGCCGGACGATCTCGGCCGAATCGAGCGGCATACCCTCCAGGCGCTCGACCGCGTCGACGAGCGAGTCCATGCTCTGCTCCTCGAAGAAGGTGCCGGTGCGCCCGTCCACCACCGTCTCGGTCGCGCCGCCGCGATTGTAGGCGATGACCGGACGGCCGCTCGCCATGGCCTCGACGGGCACGATCCCGAAATCCTCCTCGCCCGGAAAGATCAGCCCGCGTGCCCGCGCGTAGTGATGGCGCAGTTGTTCGAAGGGCTGAGCGCCCAGCACCTGCACGGTCGGGCCGGCGAGCGCGCGCAACTCCGCCAGCATCTCTCCGCCTCCGATCACCACCAGGCGGCGGCCGAGGGCGTTGAAGGTCTGCACGGCGATGTCCGGCCTCTTGTAGCGGACGAGTTCGCCGACCATCAGGTAGTAGTCGCCGACCTCCTCCGGCCCGACGGGCGCGAAGGCGCCGACATCCACGGGCGGGTGCACGATGTCGGACTCGCGCCGGTAATAGCGGCGGATCCGCGAGGCCACGGTGCGGGAATTGGCGACGAAGTGGTCAACCCGCGCCGCCGAGCTCTCGTCCCAGGTGCGCAGGTAATGCGTCATGAGCGGCATCGCCGCCTTGGCCACGCGCCCGGCCGTGCGCCGGTAATCGTGGTACATGTTCCAGATGTAGCGCATCGGCGAGTGGCAGTAGCAGACATGCACCGCCCCCTCGGGCGGGATGATTCCCTTTGCGGGCCCGGACTCGCTGCTGATGATCAGATCGTATCCGCTGAGATCGAGCTGCTCCAAGGCGAGGGGCATCAGCGGCAGATAGGATTTGTAGTTCCGCGCCGCGCGGGGCAGCTTCGCGATGAAAGAGGTCCGGATCCGGTGCCGGCGCAGATCCTCGGACAGGGCCTCGGGCACCACCACATGCGTGAAGATGTCGGCCTCCGGATACATCCGGCCGAGGGCTTCGAGGACCTTCTCGCCGCCCCGCATGCCGACGAGCCAGTAATGGATGATCGCAACGCGCATGATACTCCTCCGGCCTCGGCAATCGGCACGGTCCGACGCCTCGCGGCCCTCGCCCGCGAGGCGCGCGGCCACCCTACGGACCGCGACGCTCAGGGAGGGGACATCGAGCATCGGCCGGGCGCAGAACCCAGCTCCTGCCCGAAGGGCGCCTCAGCAAAAAACCGACGACGCCACTCCAGAGAGCCGCATCGCGCGCATCCCGATCGCGGTCAGTAGGCGCCCTTGACGAAGAACACGACCGGAATGGTCCGGAGGATGATCTTCAGATCGCTCAGGAAGCTCCAGGTCTCGACATACTGACGGTCGAGCCGGACACGCTCCGCGTAGGTCGTGTCGGAGCGGCCGCTCACCTGCCAGGCACCGGTCAGACCGGGGCGGACCGCGAAATAGGCCTGCGCCGCATCACCATACCGCTCGACCTCCTCCTCCACGATCGGACGCGGACCGACGACGCTCATCTCGCCGCGGAGGATATTGATGAGCTGCGGCAGTTCGTCGAGGCTCGTCTTGCGCAGCACGCGGCCGATCGGCGTGACGCGCGGATCATCCTTCAGCTTGCGCGTCCGGTTCCACTCGACCAGCGCATCCGGATTCTCGGCAAGATGGCGGGCGAGCACCTCCTGGCCATCGATGCGAATGGTGCGGAACTTGAGGCAGCCGAAGCTCGAACGCCCCCGACCGAGGCGGGCATGGCGGAAGAAGGGAGAGCCGCCATCGACGATCCAGATGGACAGCGCAACAAGGGCGAAGAGCGGCAGCAGGATCGCGAGGACCGAGAACGCGAGGCTGAAATCGAAGCTCCGCTTGAAAGCCCGGTCGACCGTTCGCCGCGCCGCGAAAGCGGTCCGGCTCGGAACGTTGGGGGCAGCCCCCTTGAGACGCATGCCGAAGGCAAAAAGATTTGGATTCGACACTCAGTCCCCCTTTCGCCACAACCTTTAGTCGAGACATTTACCACGCGTTAACTCAGTGTTCCAGTTTGCAGCGCACAAGAAAAGCCAAAAAAATAGGCAAGCTGGCTTATTATTTCCCCCTTCGAGGCCAACCACGAGAGCAATAGTGAACTTCCTGACGTAATTTCGTATTACGTAGGTAGAATCGAGCAGAACGGAGCGTTCAGAAAATATGCACAATTTTGCCGCCCGTGGCGTGCTTGAGCAATCCTGCAACCAGTCGTAGAGATATTGTTCTCGGCCCTCGAGAAAGCGTGCCTTCTCAGGTATTCATTCGAATCGGATCAAGCTCTTTCGATACAAGAATGCCAAGATTCCCATGGTGCGGCGCATCAAAACAAGCCGCCTCTCGTTGATGCGTTCGTCCGTCGAGCAAAGAGCGGGGAACTACGCAAGTCAGTTGGACACTCCGCCGTCCACGACGGATTCAGGAACGTCCGAAGACGCGCGAAAACCATTTTCATTCCGTTTTTAATCCTTGAAGAACCAAGTCGCCCATTGCCGCAATTATGATCCGAGTACAAATTTTCCTCGCGCAAAAACTCGCTGATATCTGTCGATCCTGACATTGCGACCGGCATAGTTTGATTTCGCCTCCCGCGTTGGCATTTCCCTCCCGTTGGAGGTCTCGCGCCCAAGGACGGACTGTGTGGGACGCTTCCCGCAAACCCGCCGGCAGCCTCCGGACCGCGGCCGAACCGGTTCGCGTCCCTCGCGCGGTCGGGTCGCGAAAACCGAGAGGCCAGGAAGCTTTTCGGAGACGAGCCAGACGGCACAGCTCGTTGCCGTGACGGCTGCGGGCGCGGACGGACGGGGCCCTCTCGCGCAGTCAAACGGCGCCACCTCAGCGAGCCGAGAAAGCGCCACGAAGGCCGGGGTCTCGGCGCCTATCGGGCGGCCAACCCGGCCGACCGCCGGGGTGACGGCCCCTCCGATCGGATCCTCAGCGCCCCTCCCTCAAGCCTTTGCTGCGTCACGGTCTTTCGCGCCACCTCGGCATCCTCTCCAAGGCAAAGGGCACGCTCAAGGCATGATGAATATTCAGTTATAAAATCGGGCAATATTTGTCGTTAGTGATTCGAAATTCGTAATCCCCCTTCGCCTATTTATCGCGAGAACATTCCTGAACAGATCGAAATTCACGTTTTATTATTTTGGATACATCCTGCTGTTCGCACGATCTTCTGATGATTGGGCAACGGCATGACGGCCCCGGCAGGATACAATCTGGTTTTTGCGGACGAGTTCAGCACCCTGAGCGTCTCGGCAAGCCGGACGGCGGATGCGAACTGGTACAGTGGTCAACCCTGGGGCGGCAGCTTCGGCGAGGCCCGCTTCGTGTCGGCCAGCGCGAGCAATTCGCCCTTCTCCATCGTCAAGCAGGGCGGGGAATCCGCTTTACGCATCAACATGACCCGCGATGCCAGCGGCCAATTGCAGAGCGGTCTGATCTCCAACACCTTCCCGGACGGCACCAGCAAGACGCCGCAGGACGGAAACCCCTACGGCTATTACGAAGCCCGGATGTGGCTGCCCCAGGGAACCGGCATCTGGCCGGCCTTCTGGGGGATCGAGTCGGAGCGGCTCTCCGCGGACCGCGACCATGTCGTCGAAGTCGACGTGATGGAGAATTACGGCACGGCGATCCCGACGCAGTTCTCCAGCGTGGTGCATGACTGGAACTGGGCCGGGAAGACGCTCGAGGGCGAAACCAAGCAATATGCCCGCGCGACACCGGGGGCCGGGGTCGTCTCCTCGGGCTGGCACACCTACGGCGTCGAGATCACGCCCGAGCGGATGACGTTCTATTTCGACGACCGGGCCTACTGGTCGATCGCGACGCCCGCGACCCTCGACAGCAATCTGATGTTCATGATCAACCTCGCCGCAGGCGGCGGCTGGCCGATCGATCCCAACCTCAAGGACGTGTCGCTCTACGTCGACTATTTCCGGGCCTACGAGGCGCGCTCGGCCAGCGCACCCGTTCTTCCGGTCGTGACCGTGACGACCTCCGGCGGCACGACGAACAAGGCCACCCAGACCCTCACCGGCACCGTCGGCACCGCCTATGCCGGGACCACCGTCTCGATCCTCGACGGCGGAAAGGTGATCGGCACCACGACGGTCAAGTCCGATGGCAGCTGGAGCGCCAAGGTCACCCTCACCGGCGAAGGCAAGCATACGCTGACGGCGAAGGACACGGACAGCAACGGCAATACCGGCACCAGCAAGGCGGTGACGATCGTCCTCGACACCGTGGCTCCGGCCGCGCCGTTCCTCGAATTGGCGGGCCCGATCGGCAAGGCCGTGCCGAACCCGCTGGCCGCCGGCACGGCGGAGCCCGGCGCCACGGTGACGCTCTACGACGGCACGAAGGCGCTTGCGACGACCACGGCGAACGCGGTGACGGGGGTCTACAGCTTCGGAAACCTTCCCGCGCTCGCGGCGGGCACGCATGTTCTGACCGCCCGGGCGCAGGATGCCGCGGGCAACCTGGGCAAGGCCTCCCTCGCGCAGACGGTCGTGATCGCGGCCGACGGAACCCTGTCGTCGATGACGCGGGTTCACGCCGACGGCTCCAAGGACATCGACAAGACCGGCATCACCGGCCAGAACTACACGGACGAGCATCTCGTCTACGACACCAAGGGCAACCTGACCGCGATCAGCCGCGCCCATGCCGATGGCAGCCCCGCCTACGGCTACAGCTACGATCCGGCGACGGGCACGAAGATCACCGATCTCTACGACGCAGCGGGCACGCTCACGTCCCACGCGGTGGTCAAGGCCGATGGTAGCTCGGAGACGTTCAGCTATGCCCGCAGCGGCACCGGCGGCGCCTCGCTGCTCCGGGCGGAAACCGCACCGGACCTCTCTCTGGTGTCGCACGCCGTGGTGAAGGCCGATGGAAGCTCGAACACCGTCGCCTATGGCAGCAACGGCCTCGTCACGCAGACGCAGATCCATGCCGACAAGTCCAAAATCGTCGACAAGACCGGCATCACCGGCCAGAACTACACGGACGAGCATCTCGTCTACGACGCCAAGGGCAACCTGACCGCGATCACCCGCGCCCATGCCGATGGCAGCCCCGCCTACGGCTACAGCTACGATCCGGCGACGGGCACGAAGATCACCGATCTCTACGACGCCGCGGGCACGCTCACGTCGCATGGGGTGGTCAAGGCCGATGGCAGCTCGGACACCGTGGCCTACGGCAGCAACGGCCTTGTCACGCAGACGCAGATCCATGCCGACAAGTCCAAGGACATCTATAAGAGCGGCATCACCGGCCAGAGCTACACGGCCGAGCACAGCGTCCTCGACGGCGGCGGCAAGGTCGTCCTCCTCGATCGGACGAATCTCGATCAGTCCCACTCACAGACGGCCTACAAAGCCGGCGTCACACTCACGTCGACGGCGGGCGTGACGGATCTGTTCAAGAGTGCGGGCGGCGACACCTTCGTCTTCGCCGCCGGCTTCGGGAAGGACACGGTGACCGGATTCCAGAGCGGCGCCGAGACCGGACACGACCTGCTCGTGCTCGACGCGTCCCAGGCCGCCAGCTTCGCCGACCTGCAGGCGCGCCACATGATCACCGCCTCGGGGAGCGACACGCTGATCAAGCTGAGCGCGACGGACACGATCCTGCTGAAGAACGTGAAGGCCGCCTCCCTGACGGCCGACGACTTCCACTTCCAGGATCACGGGCTGTTCCATACCTGAGAGCCCCCGAGACCGGCGCCCTTTCCGGGGCTGAAGGGGGCGCGATCGCGAAAACGGCACGAGACATGCTCCTGCGGCGATGACCAGCAACGATGCGAGGGCGCCAGCCTCATGAAGCGCGTAGGATGGGGGAGCCTGGGTCTCGTCGCCCTGGCCTTGTCCGGTGCGGCCCAGGCCGGCGAGACCGTCACCGGCAAGGCGACGGTCCTCGAAGGGGATACGCTTCTCGTCGGCGGCCGCGTGATCGGCCTCTACGGGCTCGCCGCGCCAGGCCTCCAGGAAACCTGCCTGAACGGGAAGGGCCTTCCTTACCGGTGCGGTCTCCAATCGGCCCAGGCGCTCGAACACCACGTGCGCGGCGCGACCCTCCACTGTCAGATCGTGCAGGGGATCGATGCCGCGGGCCGCGCGCTCTCCATCTGCCACAAGGACGAGGAGGACCTGAACGCCTGGATGGTCTCGCATGGCCACGCCATGGCGGAGCGGACCGGAGACCGTCCCTACGCAACAGCCGAACTCCCGGCCTGGGCCAGGCGCGAAGGCCTCTGGAGCGGCTCCTTCGCCGACCCGGCCGAGCGCCAGCGGGACAGCTACACATCCCTCGGCGCGGTCGCAGGCATCGTGACGGAAGGCATGCGCCCGTAGAGCGAAACCAGCCGCGGCCCATCCCCAAGGTTTTTCGCGCCAGCCTTGGCCGGCGAAGCGAGCGGCGGAGCAGAGCCACCCCTGCACGAACGTTGCCCGCAGTGAGCGCCGGTCAGCCCAATGCGGCAGCCTCAGCCTTGGTGCAATGACCAAGTCGTCTCTGCAAAGTCATGTGAGCCAGAGCATGGTTCTGCCGAGGGTGAGCATGGCGAGGTAGTTGGCGGCGCGTTTCTCGTAGCGGGTGGCGATGCGGCGATACGGCTTGAGGCGGTTGATCAGCCGTTCGACCTTGTTGCGCTCGCGGTAGGCGGCCTTGTCGAAGTCAGGCTGACGCGGCGGATCCTTGCGGGTCGGGATCACCGGCGCAATCCGGCGCTGCTTGAGGCGGCGCCGGGCTGGCGGACTGGCGTAGCCTCGGCCTCCCGCCGTTCTGCGCAGACGCAGGCGCGGACGGCCGCGTCCCCGGCGCCGCACCGCGCCCTTGTCCATCAGCGCGTCCAAGGCGAACTGCTCGTGCCGCTCGCTCGCCGTCAGCACCGCGGCGATCGGCTTGCCGCCGCCCTCCGCGCGCAGAGGCAGCTTGGTCGAGAAGCCACCCTGGCTGCGCCCGAGTGCCTCGCCCACGCCCTCGACCGTGCCCTCACCCCCCCGATGGCGCCAGATCGGCGTGTGCCGGCAGCGTGCTGGTGGGCGCGCACCACCGTGGCGTCCACGAAGTGCAGATCCCAATCGAGCTCGCCTCGGGCGTCGGCCCGTGCCTGAAACTGCCGCAGGATCCGATCGAACACCCCGGCCTTGCGCCAGCGGTAGAACCGGCTCGACACCGTGCCGACCGGACCGTAGCGCGACGGCAGATCCTCCCAGGGTGCGCCTGTGCGCAGGATCCAGAGCATGCCGTTGAGGATCCGACGGTGATCTTCGGCCGGTCGCTCCGTCTCAGAGCCCGTCCGATAAGGATCTGAGGCGGGGTTGAGTGGCCGGGATGGCGATGCTTCCAGGAGGGTGCTGAAGCCTGACCTGGAAGCGCCATGTGGACCCCGACCACCCGGCGGCAGCATAGCCGCACGGGCCTACGCTATGAAACCGACCTGACCGACGCTGAGTGGGCGGTGATCGCGCCACTGATGCCGAGGCCTGAGCCGCGCGGACAACCTTCGATCTGGACGCCGCGGGAGATCCTGAACGCGATCTTTTACGTTCTGCGCGGCGGCATCGCATGGCGGATGATCCCCAAGGATCTGCCGCCGCGTTCGACAACGTTCGGCTCCTTCAGCCGCTGGCGCGACACAGGGCTGTTCGGCCGGATCAACCACCACCTCGTCATGGCCGATCGCGAGCGTGTCGGACGAGAAGCCTCGCCGTCCGCAGCCGTGCTCGACAGCCAGAGCGTCAAAACGATGGAGAGCGGCGGGCCGCGCGGCTACGATGCCGGTAAGAAGGTCAAAGGCCGCAAACGCCAAGCGCTGGTCGACACGGACGGGCGTGCGCTCGTCCTCGATCCGCAGCCTGCCGACGTGCAGGACCGGGACGGAGCCGTTCCGGTGCTACGCCTGTCGCGCCGGACCTTCCCGTTCATCACCAAGGCCTTCGCCGACGCCGGCTATGCCGGCGACAAGCCAGCGACCGCCACGATCATCGCCGTCGAAATCGTGCGCAAGCCGCCGGATCAGGTTGGCTTTGCTGTTCATCCACGCCGTTGGGTCGTTGAACGGTTCTTCGCCTGGATCAGTCGCAACCGACGCCTCTGGAAGGATCCGGAAGCCACCCTCGCCTCCGCACGAGCCTTCCTCTACGCCGCAGCCGTCATGATCCTCGTCCGACGCCTCGCCCGATCAACCTGACTTCTCGGACGGACTCTCAGGCTTTTGCGCTGGCAGCAGCGGAGCGATCTGCTCCCACTGCGCGTCAGTCAGTTCAAAGCGTCGCATCACGCCCACATCAGGCCCCTCACCCGTCCTGTAAACCCCTTTGCAGAGACACCCTAGAAGAACGATAGCGACTCTTCACACCTGACCGGAGGATGCAAGAAGTTCTCATGCTCACAAATGATCGCCATAAGTCGTAGCTTTGCGGCAGCCGGAAGTGGATCTTCTACCACTCAGTGTAAATCGGCCGGGATAGTGTGGTCGCCCGCACTGTGATTCCATCGTTTTCGGATCGCTCTGATTAAAACCCTTAATGAGCTTGAACCGAAACCAGCCAGTTAGGTTATGGGGATTGTGGTCGACGGCACTTTGTCGGCCGGGGGGGTGTTGCGGCTTCGCGTGGTTCGCGTCACGCCATCGATCAGCACCATGCTGATGCCCGGGATGTTTCCAAGCGCGAGGCTTTCCCGGAACGTCGTCCCGGCGCCGCCCGCGGCGCGATCCATGACGATCAGGTCGGCGGCACGGCCGGGCTCGATCACGCCGCGGTCGGACAGCTTGCGCACGCGGGCGACGTTGCCCGTCGCGAAGCAGAAGACCGTCTCCACGGGAATCTCGCTCAGCGAGGCCAACATCACGATCATCCGAAGGATGCCGAGGGGCTGCACACCCGAGCCCGCGGGGCCGTCCGTGCCGAGGAGGATGCGGTCGAGCGCACCGCGCCGCGCCGCCCGCTCGAGCACGTGGAGACCGGCCCGCAGATTGCCGTTGTGGACGATCTCGAGCGCTTGATCGCTCTCGTCGACGATGCGGTCGAGTTCCTCGAAGGGCAGGGCCGTCGGCCCGCCATTGATGTGGGCCGCGATGTCGGCATCCACCTCGATCACCGTGTCGGCCCCGATCCGGCTGGAGCCGGGAATCGACGGGCCGCCGGTATGGGTCATGGAGGTCATTCCGTGGGCGCGGGCCCAGGCGATCATCTGCCGTCCCCGGGGGCCGTCATTGATGCCGCCGAGGCCGATTTCGCCGATGAGCGAGACTCCCGCCTCGGCCAACTCGCGGAAATCCGCCTCCGTGAAGCCCGGCTCGAGCACCGGCGCGCCGGCGATGACCTTCACGCCGCCGGGACGGAAGTTGGCGTAGCTGCGCTGCGCGGCGATCGCCAGCGCCTTGATGCCCACGCGATCGCGCGGCCGACCGGGATAATGCGCCTCACCCGCCGAAATCATGGTGGTGACGCCGCCATGCATGCTCGCCTCGATCCAGCCGAGCTGGTTCTGGCGCGGCGTCCAGTCGCCTGCCGTCGTATGGACGTGGTTGTCGATGAGGCCCGGCGTGACGACCGCACCGCAGGCATCGGTCACGGTATGGGCGGCTGCGAGATCGATCGCATCGGCCCGGCCGACCGCCTTGATGAGCCCGTCCTCGATCAGGATCGTATCGGCGTCGAGGATCGGCCGGGAGATGTCGCCGCTGAGAAGCAGGCCGATATTGCGGATCGCAATCTGGCCCTGTTGCCGGATTTCCGCGCTGGGGGCAGCCATGACTCGTCCTTCAGATCATCGAGAGGGGCGGGACGCGATGGCGCGCTCTCCGCCGAAGGGGGTGGCGTTTCGGCGCGCGCTCAAAGCGGGGTCTCGTCGTTCGCGATGCGTTCGAGCAACGCGAGGAAGACTTTCTGCTCGCTCGGCTTCAGGGGGCTGAGCAGCCGCCGGCCGACCTCCAGGCTGCGCTCCAGGCGGTTGGCGGTGTATCGCAGCCCCTCGTCGGTCAGCCGGATGATCGTGAGCCGCTGATCTGCCTTGGAGGTGCTGCGCGAGATCAGCCCGTCCTTGACGAGCTTGCGCACCACGAGGCTGGTGGTCGACGGGTCCATCGCCGTCAGCCGGCCGAGATGGTTCTGGGAGATTTCCCCGTGCTTCAGGATCGTGGCGAGGGCCGCGAACTGCGTCGGGGACAGCGTCTCCCCCGCCATGACCTGCTGGAAGCAGGATGTCGCCCGCTGATGGACGCGGCGGATCACATGCGCGGGATGGCGCTCCAAGTCGTAGCCGACCTTCGCGAAGACCGCCAAGGCCTCCTCGCGCCGGGTAGGCTCGCCCACCCCCTGGGAGCGCGGATCGTTCGCCAACGCGTCGTGCGCTGCGTGATCGGGGCGCATGTCAGGCTCCGAGATCGGCGCGGCTGCTGATCTCGGCTCCGTTCACCAGGGCGTGCGCGACGCTGGCAGCGTCGCTCACCACGCCGAAATGGGTCGCGATGTCGTAGAGGGAACTTGCCTGCTCGCGCGGGCCGGTGGCCGCGCAGGCATCCTCGGGCACGACGATCTCGTAGCCGAGGAAGAAGCCGTCATGGACGGTCGAGCGCACGCAGATATTGGTGACCACGCCCATCACGACCAGCTGGTCCACGAGCATGTCCTTCATCGTCACATCGAGGTCGGTGTTGAAGAAGGCCGAGTAGCGATGCTTGACGACATGGATCTCGTCGTCGCGGGCGTTCAGATCCGTGATGACCTCGACGCCCCAGGTGCCCTCGACGCAATGCGGCGTGCGCTTCAGCCACTCACGGTCCCGACGCAGGTTCCGGCGATGGGAATCGTGCACCCAGACCACCGGCGCACCGACGGAGCGGGCCGCTTCGATGATCGCGCGTTGAGGGCCGACGAGACGCTCGTATCCCGGCAGGACCATCGCGCCGCCCGGCTTGCAGAAGTCGTTGACCATGTCGATCACGACCACCGCCGTCCGGGCCGCATCGAGGCGGACGGTTTCCCGCAACCGGTTGGCGGAGAACACATCCGGGGAGGAGCCGGCCTGGTCCGACAGCGGCTCGGCATCTCGCATCTCGACCAAGGCAGACTCCCCCGCGCGGTTTGAGATTGTTCGTACACATACAAACTGAAGCGGCTGGAAGTCAAGGATCGCTGCCCCAAACCGCTGCGGCCGCCCCGTCTCCGCGAGCCGGCCGGGGCCGGCGGGCGCCTGGAGCATTTCCGATGATCATCGGATCACGGAAAATGCCCCAGTCGGATGACGTCTGCTACGGAACCTTTCGGTCCGGCAGGGTGACCGGCGGAGCCTGAGGCTCCGCGGTGAAGGGATTGCCGAGAGGCACCGAAACCCTCAGCCAGGCGATGTTGGCGGCCGCCGCATTCCACGTCCTGATATGCTGGTCGTACCAGGCCGAGATCGCGAAGCTTCCGAAGTCGTAGGCAATATAGGGACCGAGAGCGAACTGCTCGATCTTGTTGCCGCGTCCGTTATAGAGCGTGGCTGGCACCACCGCGCCGTTGAGGCGATCGGGCTCGAACTGATTGACGTAGTATCCCTGCAATCCGACCGTCCAGGGCCCGAACGACTTCGTGGCGGTGAAGTCGACGCCGTAGACGTTGCCCGACTGGTAGTTCGTCGCGTCGTTCTTGGTGTTCAGATTGAGTTCCAGCCGCGCCGTCAGGTTCCAGCCGTCGCGGAGATAGGTGGCGGCAAACGTCGGCGCCCAGGAATAGAACCCATTGCCGTTCGAGGTTCCGTTGAGGCGGAAGCTCCCCGTCGGCAGGTAGACGGACAGGCCGGCGCTGACGAAGACGCTGTCCGTCAGGGCCCAGGACAGGTTGAAGGGGCTGAGGAAGGTGTTGAACGCACCGACCGCGCCGGTCTTCTGCCCGAAGATGTTGTTCGAGCTCGTGCTGATTCCCTGCGAGACGAGGAAGCTGTAATCGGCTCCGAACAGCTTCACGCCGGGCACGACGAGAAACGTGGGAATGGTCTCGAAGAAGTTGACGCGGAGCGGGTTATCCTGCCCGGCCTCGTTCGTGAGCCGGGATTGCCAGTAGAAATTCGTCAGGGAGACATAGAGGCCCGCCGGAGCAGCTGCGCCGACCGGGATGCCACTGGTCGCGCCGGGGAGGAGTGGGGTCGCAAACTCAGCCGCCGAAGCGGCGGCTGATAGGAAACCAGCAGAAGCCGCAAGCAATTGGATAGAAGACTTCCAATTTACCCTCATTTCCCCCTCCCATAGAGCCACGAAACATCACCTCCACACGTGCACATAGGCACCTGCGGCCTGATCACTTCGCAGCGTCTCTCTTGGAAAATTAATCCGAACTGAGATGATTGCCTCAGAGCAGAGGCCCCGCAGAACTAGAGCGGGCAACATCGTAGAGACCGAAGCCTTTACGCCTCGGCACGATTTGCCTGAGACAGGTCGAGCTTCTTTCGGCTCGATACAATCGCATCCATCGCGGATCCTCGACTGATCTTAATCAGCCTCATACTACAAAGTCAGCTACTGATTGTCTATTTATCAGATAGAAAAGGCATAGATCCGTAGATTTTTCGCAGGAAACACGATTTGTACTCTATCTGACACTAATCATGAAAAGTGCGGCCTTCACGATAGACTGCACCACAGCACAAGTCTGCTTATCGGGCCTGAACGCACGAGCCCGAGTGTCTTTGGTTCGACCGGTTGCACCGATCTCGCCCCCTGTTTCGGCGCGCCGTTGAGGCCAGAGTCGGTATCCGCTTCGGAAACGGCCCTACGCTGCCATCGTGATGAACTTCGTCGCGAGGTAGCCTTCCAGGGCCTCCGGTCCGCCCTCGCTGCCGTAGCCGGAATCGCCCACCCCGCCGAACGGCGTCTCGGGCAGGCCCAGGCCGTGATGGTTGATGCCGAGCATGCCGCAGGCGAGGCCGGACCCCAGCCGCGACGCCGTCCGGCTCGACCGGGTATAGGCATAGGCCGCCAGCCCGAACGGCAGACGGTTGGCCTCGGCCAGCGCCTCGTCCAGATCCGAGAAGGCCGCCACCGTCGCAACCGGGCCGAACGGCTCCTCGTTCAGGATGCGGGCCGTCGTCGGCACCTCGGTGAGCACCGTCGGTGCCAGGAAGAAGCCCTGGTTGTGCGGGCGGCGGCCCCCGGTCACGATCCGGCCGCCGGCGGCCTCGGCCTCGGCGATCAGCTCCTCCACGGCGCGGCGGCGGCGCTCGTGGATCAGCGGACCCATCTGCGTGGCCTCGTCGAGGCCGTCGCCGACCGTGATCGCCGCCGCCCGCGCGGCGAAGCGCTCGACGAAGTCCTCGTAGACCGGCCGCTCGACGAGGAAGCGCGTCGGCGCGACGCAGACCTGGCCGGCATTGCGGAACTTGTTGGCGGCCAGGATCTCGACCGCCCGTTCGAGATCGGCATCGGCGCAGACGATCGCCGGAGCGTGCCCGCCGAGCTCCATCGTCACCCGCTTCATGTGGGTGCCGGCCAGCGTCGCGAGCAGCTTCCCGACCGCGGTCGAGCCGGTGAAGGAGATCTTGGCGATCTCCGGCGCCGCGATCAGGTAGGCCGAGATCGGGGCCGGATCGCCGTAGAGCAGGCCGAGCGCCTCGCCCGGCACGCCGGCATCGAGCAGCGCCTGCACCAGCGCGGCGCAGCTCGCCGGCGTATCCTCCGGCCCTTTCAGGATCACGCTGCAGCCGACGCAGAGGGCGGCGGCAACCTTGCGCACCGCCTGATTGAGCGGGAAGTTCCAGGGCGTGAAGGCGGCGACCGGCCCGACAGGCTCGCGGATCACCGTCTGCATCACCCCTTCCGCCCGCGCCGGGATCACCCGGCCATAGGCGCGCCGGCCCTCCTCGGCGAACCAGTCCAGGGTGTCGGCGGCGGCCAGCGTCTCGACCCGCGCCTCGCGCAGGGGCTTGCCCTGTTCCAGGGTCATCAGCCGGGCGATCGTCTCGACGCGCGCGCGCAGCAGATCGGCGGCCCGGCGCAGGATCAGCCCGCGTTCGAGGGCGGAGACGGCCCGCCAGGCCGCGAAGCCGCGCTTGGCCGCGGCCAGCGCATGGTCGAGATCGTCGGCGGTGGCCTTGGCGACCGCCCCGATCACCGCGCCGGTGGCCGGGTTGACGACCGGGAGCGCCGCGCGGGCTTCCGCCGCGATCCAGGCGCCACCGATCTGCAGTCCGGTGTTCGGATAGGCCATGGGTTTCACTTTCTGTCCGGACCTCCGGCCCGATTCGATCAGGATCGGCCCGGCTCAGACCAAGCCGTCCTCGCCCTTGATCGCCTCCAGCCGAAGGCCGCCGACGCGCGGATGCGGACGGCCGCCATCCGTGATGGCGATGGCGACCGCGATCTCGTCCTCCCGCGGCGCATCCGGCACGAGGACCTCCATGCCGTCGAAATGGCTGCGCACCTTGGCCGCGTCCTTGTGGCCGAGGGGGATGTCGAAGGCGGCACCGGGCCGTCCCCGCTTCTTCGAGGAGGGGATCAGGGCCGCTCCCTTGCCGAGCACCTCCCGAAACGGCGTGCCGAGCGTCGGATGCAGGAGGGCGGCGGCATGCTCCAGCTCGCCCTCGGCGCCGACGAGCGCGGCCTTCCCGAAGCTCTGCACGGCACCGCCGGGCAGCTTCAGCGCCGACAGAGCCCGCTCGGGCAGGATCCGGCCGAGCTCCGTGCCCATAGCGGTGAGATCGGACAGATCCTCGACGAAGCGGCCGGCATACGGGTTGCGAATCACCGCCACCGCGGCGCAGCGCCGGATGGGGGAGGCAACGGGCCGTCCGCCTTCCTGCAGCGTCTCTTCGACGATCGTGACGATACGGCGGATATCCTTGCTCATCGCAGGCCGTCCTTGCCCTCGATGGCGGAGGCCTCCAGACCGCCGGAGCGGCTATGGACGCGGGCGCCCGTCGTCATGGCCAGCACGACCACCAGCTCGTTCGCCCGGGGCGCATCGTTGATGCCGACCTCCATGGCGTCGAAATGGCTGCGGACGTAGGAGGCATCCTTGTGCGCGATCGGGATGTCGATGCGCGTTCCCGGTGCGCCCACCTTCTTCGCAGAGGGGACGATGGCCTTGGCGCCGCCGAGGGCCTCCCGCATGCCGTAGCCCCCGGGCGCATGCCAGAGGGCGGCGTGTTCGAGCTCGCCGGCGGTCCCGGCGATGGCCCCCTTGCCATAAGCCTCCACGGTTTCGGGCGCCCCGCCGAGGGCCTCGATCAGCCGCCGCGCCATCTCGAGGCCGAGGGGCTCCAGATCCGTCATGAAGGGCTGGATCTCCTCCACGTAACGGCCTGCGAACGGATTCTCGATGACCGCCAGGATCGCGCCGCGGCGCTGGGGCGTCGACGCGGGCGGACCGTTCTCGTGGAAGACCTCGTCCACGATCGTCACGAACTTGCGAACGCTTGGCGTTGCCATCCCACTGCCTTCCATGACCCTTTCGTTGGTACACAAACAAAATCTGTCATCGGGTTGCTGTCAAGCAGGGATCGCCGAAGGGGCGCCATCAAATCCTTGCCGGCGAAGAGCGCCGGGTCATGTCTTGGAGACCCGGTCAAGTCGATTGACAGGTTGTTAGACCACTCATAATCTCATGCGAGCACCAACAAATTTTGGTGTGCCGCTTTTAGGTTTCGGAGGTCGCTTCGAGCCGGATTGCGGGAGCGACGATCGAACAGGCGTCGCTGGGCATCGGTGGGAATGGCCGCAAACAGCGTCCGTGCCGCGAGGCGAGGATGCGGCCAAGCCGCCCGCCTCGCGCGTCTTCAGGCACAGGGGGACGGACAATGAGCATTCTCTCTTCCGCGCATCGGCCCATATCCCGCCGCGGCCTCATCCTCGGCAGTGCCGGCGCCCTCGCCGTCAGCCTCGGGCGGCCCTATCTGGCCCGCGCGGCCGAGCCGATTCGGGTCGGCATCCTTCAGCCCTTCTCAGGCGGTCTCGAGGTTCTGGGCACGCAGGGCGCGCAAGGGACCGAGCTGGCATTGCTGGAGGCCAACGAGGCCGGGGGCGTGCTCGGCGGCCGTCCCTTCGAGATCGTCCGAGCCGACGACCGGACCGATCCGAAAACGGCCGTGGAGCGGACGCTCGAACTGATTCGCCGGAACGAGGTCGCCGCGATCGTCGGCCCGGTGACGAGCGCCAACAGGGACGCGATCCTGCCGACCGTCCGTCGTTTCCAGTCGCTTCTGCTCTACGCCACCGACTACGAGGGCGGCGTCTGCGATCCGCGGGTCTTCTGCTACAGCGCCCTGCCGGCGCATTGGGTGAACCCGCTGGTTCCCTACGCCCTCTCCAATCTCGGCAAGGCATTCTATCTCATCGGGTCCGACTATGTCTGGCCGCAGAAGATGAACGCCGCATTCCGCACGCAGGCCGAGAAGGCCGGCGGCCGCGTCCTCGGCGAGGAATACACGCCGTGGGGCGCGAAGGACTATTCGGCGACCCTGCGCAAGATCGAGAGCTCGGGAGCCGAGGTCGTGGTGGTCTCCATCGTCGGGGCGGACGCGATCACCTTCGTCAAGCAGTTCACGGCCGCCGGGCTCAACAAGCGGATCCGGATGATCTTCTTCGGCTTCGGCGAGAATTATATGGCCGGCCTGTCCGCCGAGGAATCCGAGGGCATCGTCGCCCCGTCCAACTTCGTCCAGACACTCGACAAGCCCGAGGCGCAGGCCTTCGTCGCCAAGGTGCGGGCGCGCTACGGCGCGTCGACCGTCGTCTCCAACACCGTCGATGCCCACTACACGCTGACGCGTTTCTTCATCGAGGGCGTGAAGCGGGCCGGCACGGTCGACAAGCAGGCCGTGGCCCAGGCGATGGTCGGCCATCCCCTGATGTCCGGCAACGGCGAGGTGGTGATGCGCGCCTCCGACCGGCATGCCGATCTCAACGTCCTGATCGTCCAGGCCCAGGCCGGCAAGCTCAAGGTCGTCAAGGATCTCGGCCGGATCGAAACCCCGAGCCAGTGCGGTTGAGGCGGCGCGGCTGCGGAGAAGAGCCATGAGCGAGCCCGGCCTCCCGCCCGCCCTCGAACTGACGGGCGTCTCCAAGCGCTTCGGCGGGCTGACCGTCCTCGACGGGCTGGATCTTCAGCTCGGTCGCGGCGCCATGGCTTGCATCCTGGGCCCGAACGGTTGTGGCAAGACCACCCTGTTCAACCTCATCACCGGCGCCCTCACGCCGGACGGGGGAACCATCCGGGTCGACGGCGCGGAGGTGGGCGGGCTCGCTCCGCACGAGATCTCGCGCAAGGGGGTCGGGCGCAAATTCCAGGTGCCCGGCATCTATCCCGAACTGACCGTGGCCGAGAATCTCGAGGTTCCGCTCATGGCGGGCGGGGCCGGAAACGGCCCCCTCGCGCTCCTGCGGCGGCTCGGCGGTGGGGCGGCGAGCCGGGCCCGCCGGGACGAGTTGCTCGACCTCTGCGGCCTCGCCGCCAAGGCGGAGCAGGCGGTCGCGACCATCTCGCATGGCGAGCGCCAGCGCCTGGAGATCGCGATGCTGCTGGCGCGGGGCTCGCGGATCCTTCTGCTCGACGAACCCACGGCCGGCATGTCCACCGTGGAGACGCAGGCGGTCTGCGATCTCGTGACCGAGCTTCAGAACAAGCACGGCCGGGCGGTGCTCCTGATCGAGCACGACATGGGCTTCGTCCGCGCCCTCGGATGCCCGATCGTGGTCATGGTCCGCGGCAAGGTGATCGCCCGCGGCAGCTATGACGAGGTCAGCCGCGACCCGGCGGTCATCCAGTCTTACCTTGGACGCGTCCGATGATGCTGCATGTCGAGGGCCTGGCGGCCGGCTATCCGTCCGGCGGGCGCATCTTGGACGGCGTCGCGCTGGAGCTGAAGGAGGGCGAGATCGTCGCCCTGCTCGGCCGCAACGGCATGGGCAAGACGACGCTGATGCGCGCCCTGTGCGGGCAGCTGCCGCTCCAGACCGGCACGATCCGGCTTGGAGGGCGCAGCCTCGGCGGCCAACCGACCTTCCAGTTCGCCCGGGCGGGCATCGGTTACGTGCCGCAGGGCCGGGAAGTGTTTGCGCAGTTCACGGTCGAGGAAAACCTGATGCTGGGGGCCCTCGGCAAGCCGGGTCTGCCCCGGAGCGTTCCGGCCGAAGCCTTCGAGATCTTCCCCATCCTCGGCGAGCGTCGCGCCCAGCGCGCCGGCACGCTCTCGGGCGGCCAGCAGCAGCAGCTCGCCATCATGCGGGCGCTGGTGGGCCAGCCGCGGCTCCTTCTCCTCGATGAGCCCTCGGAAGGGATCCAGCCCTCGATCGTCGACGAGATCGCCGTCACCCTGGGCCGGATCGCCCGCGAGAGGAAGCTGACCGTGCTGATCGTCGAGCAGAATCTCGACTTCGTGGAGCAGCTCGCGAGCCGGATCCTGTTCATGGAGAACGGCCGGATCGCGCCGGAGCAAGCCGGGGTGGGCGAGCTGCGCTCCAATCCCGACCTCGTCCATCGCTTTCTTTCGATCTGAGGCGCCCATGGCCACCGTGATCGCGCTCTCGATCGACACGCTCTCGTTCACGCTGACCCTGCTGCTGGTGACGCTCGGTCTCGTGGTCATCTTCGGCATGATGAACGTCATCAACATGGCGCATGGCGAATTCTTCCTGATCGGCGCCTACGCGGTGGTGGCGATCACGCGGGCCGGTGGCTCGTTCTGGCTCGGCCTGGTGCTCGCCCCCTGCCTCCTCGCCCTGCTCGGCTTCGCGATCGAATGGCTGGTCGTGCGTCACATCTACCGCCGCTTCATCGATACGATCCTGGCCACATGGGGCCTCTCGCTGGCCCTGAAGCAGGGGGTGATCATCCTGTTCGGCCCCGGTTCGCAGAGCGTGCCCAATCCGATCCCCGGCACGATCGACCTCATCGGCGTCGCCTATCCGGCCTACCGCCTCTTCATCATGGCTATGGGTCTGGGGCTGGCCCTCGGCACCTACTGGCTGTTCTTCCGCACCTCCCTCGGCCTCCAGGCGCGCGGCGTCATCGCCAACCGGGCCATGGCCGCCTCGCTCGGCGTCAACACCCGCCGCATGGACTGGGCGACCTTCGCCACCGGCGCGGCGCTGGCCGGCTTCGCCGGGGCCGTGATGTCCCCGATCATGAGCGTCGATCCGCAGATGGGGATGGGCTTCCTCGTCCCCTCCTTCCTGGCCGTCCTCGTCGGCGGCGTGAACTCGCTGGTCGGCGCCGCCCTCGGCTCGGGCGTGATCGGCGGCACGACCACATTGCTCTCGGCCCGGCTCGATCAGGCCGATGCGCAGATCCTGGTCTTCCTGCTCGCCATCGTGGTGATCCGCTTCTTTCCTCAAGGTCTGACGGGAGGTCGGCGCTGATGCGCGTGGCTCGTGGAACCCTCCTGACGCTCCTGTGCTGGGCAATGCTCGCGATCCTGCCGCCGATGCTCGGCGACTGGAACGCCAGCCTGCTGGCCCAATACGTCACCTACGGCATCTTCGCCCTCAGCCTCGGCCTTCTCTGGGGCACGGCCGGCATCCTGTGCTTCGGGCAGGCCATCTTCTTCGGGATCGGCGCCTACAGCATGGCCCTGGTCACCCTCGGCAAGCTCCCGGCCCTCGGCACCAGCCAATGGACCGGTCTCGCCCTCGCCCTCGCCCTGCCGGCGGCGGCCGCGGCGCTGATCGGCTGGCTGCTCTTCCGCGGGCGCGCTTTGGCGGGGGCGCAACTCGGCATCGTCACCCTCTGCGCGGCGGTGGTCGCCGAGACGGCGGCGCGGCGCTGGGACTTCATCGGCGGCTTCAACGGCCTGTTCGGCGTGCCGCCTCTGGCCTTCCCCTTCGAGGGCGACACGCTGTCGGGCATCGGCACCGCCTACGCCACGCTGGCGGCGGCGCTGGCGGCCTATCTCCTCGGCCTCGCCATCACCCGCTCGCCCCTCGGCACGGTGCTCGCGGCGATCCGCAACGACGAGAACCGCACCGCCCATCTCGGCTACAATGTCCGCAGCCACAAGATCTTCGTCTTCACCGTCTCCGGCGGGATCGCGGGGCTGGCGGGCGCGCTCTTCGCCGTCCAGTTCAACTTCGTGTCGCCGAGCCTCGTCGGGTTCGCCTTGTCCACCGAGGTGCTGATCTGGGTGGCGGTCGGGGGACGCGCGGTCCTGATGGCGGCCTTCCTCGGCGCCCTCCTGGTGCGCTCGGCCGAGAACGTCATGTCGGCGACCCTTGCCGATTACTGGCTGCTGGCGCTCGGGCTCCTGTTCGTGGCGACCGTGGTGCTCGCGCCCCAGGGTCTGCTGGCCGGCCTGCTTCATCTTCCGCCGCCCCGCCGCCTGCGACGGCGCCTGACGCCGGGGTCTGCCGGTTCGGTTGCCGCCCGGCGTGACGCCGACGATGCCGTCGCCACGCCGCGGGCCGATGGGGCTGCGGCCGGGGTGCCGTAAGGCGCTCGAACAGCCGGCACCGTCGGAACGGCGGTTCGGGGCCCGGTCAAGTCTGCGCGCCGATTTCCGAGCGCAGCCATTCCAACAGGGCGATGAGGGCAGGGGAGGGAGGCCGCGACCGGGGCCAGACCAGCCAATACGATCCGGAGCCCGGGACCGCTTGGCGAAACAGCGGCACCAGCCGGCCCTCGGCGATTTCCGCCTCCGCCAGGTAGTGCGGCAGGAGCGCGACACCCAGACCGTAGATCGCTGCCTGGGTCATGGGAGCGAATTGGTCGAACAGCATGCCGGTGATTGCCGGTGGGGGCGCCCCCTGCGCCTCGAACCATGTCCGCCACGCGGTCGGGCGGGTTTCGATCCGCAGGAGCGGCAGCTTCATCATGTCTTCAAGGCATTGGATTGGCGTGCGGGCCAGGAGGTCCGGCGCGACACAGGCGGTCAGCCCCTCCTTGAACAATTCCATCCGCTCGGTCTCCGGCCAGTCGTCGTGGCCGAAGTGGATCGCCGCGTCGAAGGCTTCCGCATCGAAGTCGAATCGCTTGAGGCGCGTCCCGAGATGGATGCTGACGCCCGGATGCTTGACCAGGAAACGGCTGAGCCGGGGTGAGAGCCAGCGCGTGCCGAAGGCGGGCAGGATGGCCAGCGACAGGGCGCCTCCATCCGGATTGGAGGCCAGATCGACGCTCGCGCGCTGCAGAATGTCGAGGGCGCGGGAGACCTCGCGGCCATAGGCGAGGGCGGCGGGCGTCGCCACGAGCCGCTGATTCCGGCGCACGAACAGCGCACGCCCGAGCTGGCCTTCCAGGGACTGCACCAGCCGGCTGACCGTTCCCTGCGCCAGGTTCATGTCACGGGCCGCCGCCGCCGTCGATCCGGTGCGCAGCACGGATTCGAAGGCGGAGAGTTGGCTGACGGAAGGGAGGAAGCGACGCGGACGCATGCGATCATCGATGCATTTTATGCATAAACTTAGAGCGTAATACCGTTGGCGAGCGCGCGGATCCAGCAATAAAAAACCGGCACGCCATCTCCCGCGGAGGACAGGGACGCTGCCATGAGCGATATCGTACGTGACGCCGCTTCGGCCGCGCCCAGGACCGGCGCCTTCGCCTGGGCCGATCCCTTCCTGCTGGAGGATCGGCTCAGCGAGGAAGAGCGGATGATCCGCGACACCGCCGCCGCCTTCGCCGCCGCCGAACTCGCTCCCCGTGTGCAGGAAGCCTATCTCGAGGAGCGGACCGAGCCCGGCCTGTTCCGCCTGATGGGGCAGGCGGGCCTTCTCGGCGTCACCCTGCCGGAGGAATACGGCGCGGCCAACGCCTCTTACATCGCCTACGGTCTCGTCGCCCGCGAGGTCGAGCGGGTCGATTCCGGCTACCGTTCCATGATGAGCGTTCAATCCTCGCTCGTCATCCATCCGATCTTCGCCTACGGGTCTGACGAGCAGCGCCGGACCTATCTGCCCGGCCTCGTGTCGGGCGAATTGATCGGCTGCTTCGGCCTGACCGAGCCGGATGCGGGCTCGGATCCCGGCTCCATGACGACCCGGGCCGAGAAGATCGCGGGCGGCTACCGCCTGCGCGGCGCCAAGACCTGGATTTCCAACGCACCGATCGCCGATGTCTTCATCGTCTGGGCCAAATCCGAGGCCCATGGCGGCAAGATCCGCGGCTTCGTGCTGGAGAAGGGCATGAAGGGGCTGTCGGCCCCGAAGATCGGCGGGAAGCTGTCCCTGCGCGCCTCGGTCACGGGGGAGATCGTGCTGGACGGCGTCGAGGTCGGCGAAGGGGCGCTCCTGCCGAACGTGTCGGGCCTACGGGGACCGTTCGGCTGCCTCAACCGGGCCCGGTACGGCATTGCCTGGGGCGTGATGGGAGCGGCGGAGGATTGCTGGCACCGCGCCCGGCAATACGGTCTCGACCGCCGGCAGTTCGGGCGCCCGCTCGCCCAGACGCAGCTGTTCCAGAAGAAGCTCGCCGACATGCAGACGGAGATCGCCCTCGGTCTTCAGGCCTCCCTGCGGGTCGGGGAACTGATGAACGAGGATCGTTTCGAGCCGGAGATGATCTCGCTGATCAAGCGCAACAATTGCGGCAAGGCGCTGGAGATCGCGCGTACCGCCCGCGACATGCATGGCGGCAACGGTATCCAGATCGAATACCACGTCATGCGCCATGCCCAGAACCTGGAGACGGTGAATACCTACGAGGGCACGCATGACATCCATGCCCTCATTCTCGGCCGCGCTCAGACCGGTCTCCAGGCCTTCTGATGATGCCCTTTCAGGGGGAGGCCCCCCTCGCGGGGCTCAAGGTGGTCGAGCTGGCCCGCATCCTGGCGGGCCCCTGGATCGGCCAGACGCTGGCCGATCTCGGCGCCGAGGTCATCAAGGTGGAAAGCCCGGAGGGGGACGATACCCGGACCTGGGGCCCGCCCTTCGTCGAGCGCCCGGACGGGAAAGGCGGCACCGAGCGGACCGCCGCCTATTTCCTGGCGGCCAACAGGGGCAAGCGCTCGGTCACCTGCGATTTTCACGATCCAGCCGATCTCGCCCGGCTGAAGGGCCTGATCGCCGAGGCCGATGTCGTCGTCGAGAACTTCAAGGTCGGAGGCCTCAGGAAGTTCGGCCTCGATTTCGAGAGTCTGTCGAAGGCCCATCCCCGCTTGGTCTATTGTTCCGTCACGGGGTTCGGACAGAACGGGCCGCGGGCGAAGCAGCCGGGCTACGATTTCATGATCCAGGGCCTGTGCGGCATCATGGATCTGACCGGCGAGCCCGGCGGCGAGCCGCAGAAGGTCGGGGTCGCCTGGATCGACATCTTCACGGGGCTCTACGGCGTCATCGGCATCCAAGCCGCGCTTGCCGAGCGGCAGCGTTCCGGCCTCGGTCAGCATGTCGACCTGTCGCTCCTCGATGTGGGGGTGGCGGTCCTGGCCAACCAGGCGATGAACCACCTCGTCGACGGCACTGTGCCGCGACGCATGGGAAACGCCCATCCCAACATCGTGCCTTATCAGGTGTTCCCGGCACGCGATGGTCATCTCATCATCGCCTGCGGCAACGATCGCCAGTTCGCCGCACTCTGCACCTTGCTCGATCGTCCCGAGATCGCGACGGATCCACGCTACGCCACCAACGAGACCCGCGTCGCCCACCGCGTCGCCCTGGCCGAGCTTATCGCGGGCCGAACCCGGACTTGGCGAAAGGGGGAGCTGATCACGGCTCTGGAACAGGCGGGGGTTCCGGCCGGACCGATCAACACCGTGGCGGAGGCGCTGGCCGATCCGCAGGTGGCGGCACGAGGCCTGCGGATCGATCCCGAGGGGCAGCCAGGCCTGCGGACGCCGATCAACCTGTCGCGCAGCGCGCTGAATTTGCGGCGAACGGCCCCCGCCCTCCGCGATGGACATTGGGGGTTCGAAACGGCGACGGACAGCGAGCCCTGATTTCCCCTGAAACGCACTGCGTCGTCAGGTTCAACACCGATTGAGGCGGGGCAATCCTTGGCCAGCCAGACATCTGCCGTCCGGTGATCCTCCCCCAGAGGAGTGATCTGCCCTGAGGTATGGCTTTCGTGCCAGGACGAGGACGGACAGAGGGGAACGAAGCGGCACAAGCCGGAGGATGTGATCGCCAAGCGGCGGCAGGTGGACGTTCTGGTCTCGCAGGGCCAGAGCGTATCCGAGGCGATCCGGGCGGTCGGCGTGACGGAGTGACCTACTATCGCTGGCGTAAGGAGTACGGCAGCCTGAAGAGCGATCAGGTCCGGCGGGTGAAGGACCTGGAGACCGAGAACCAGCGGCTGCGCAAGGCGGTTGCGGATCTCACCCTCGACACGCTGATCCTGCAGGAGGCCGCTCGGGGAAACGGACCAGCCCCGTGCGCCGACGCGCCTGCATCGCGCATGTCATGGACGTCCTGTACGTATCCGAGCGCCGCGCCTGCCGCGCGCTCGGCCAGTATCGCTCGACGCAGCGCAAGGGGCCGCGGGGTAGAGACGACGAGACCGCGCTGACCGCCGACCTCGTGGAACTGGCACGCCGGTACCGGCGCTACGGCTACCGGAAGATCGGTGCGCGGCTGAAGGCGGCGGGCGGGCTGGTCAACGACAAGCGGGTCGAGCGGATCTGGCGGCGCGAAGGTCTGAAGGTGCCGGCGCGCCAGTCGAAGCAGATTCGGCTATGGGACGGCGATGGCTCCTGCCTCCGGCTGTGGCCGGAGCGACGCGACCACGTGTGGTCCTACGACTTCGTCGAGGTGCGCACGCACGATGGCCGCAGGTTCCGGATCCTCAACGTGGTCGACGAGTTCAGCCGCGAGTGTCTGGCGATCCGCGTCGCTCGTAAGCTGAAGGCTGCTGATGTGATCGACGTGCTCTCCGACTACGGTTACAGCCGCTCCGGCTTCCACGCTTGGCTCACTCACCAACCCAGCCAACGCGCAGGCGACGATGAAGCGATTCTGGGCAAGGCCCGCACGAGCTTCGTGGCCAGCGACCGCACCTATGGCGCGAGGCGCGTTTGGCGCGACGTGCTGGCCGAGTGCGTCTCGTGCGGGCTGCACCGCATCGAGCGGATCATGCGCGAGAACGCCCTGCGGGCACGGTCGCGCCGACGCGGGTTGCAGAAGGATGAGGGGGAACGGGCCGCCGCCTCGCCCAATCTCTTGGAGCGGCGGTTCGTGGCCGACGCTCCAAACCGGAAATGGATCGCCGACTTCACGTATATTTGGACCGCCGAGGGCTGGCTCTACGTTGCCGCCGTCATCGACCTGTTCTCACGCCGTGTCGTAGGCCGGTCGATGCAGGCCAGCATGACGGCTCAACTCGTCACGGATGCGCTCGTCATGGCGATCTGGCGCAGGGGCAAGTGAGCCGCTCCGGCAACGTGTGGGACAACGCGGCAATGGAGAGCTTCTTCTCCTCGCTGAAGACCGAGCGCACGGCCCGACGGACCTACCGGACGCGGGACGAGGCCCGCGCGGACGTGTTCAATTACATCGAGCGCTTCTACAACCCGGCGCGGCGGCACTCGACCTTGGGCTACCTCAGCCCTGTCGAGTTCGAAAACCGTGCCCAATTGGCCTAGGACGGTGTCTACCAAACCGGCAGCAGGCCAAAGCTCTGAGCGCCTCAAGTGCGCGTTCGTGCGACGACCATCACCGCCTAAGGGCCGCACGGGGCGAATAGAAGGCGACGAGGAACAGCGACCGCGCACTGCCGCTGACCGGGGCCAAGCGGCTTATCTTCATCCGATGATTGGACTTGTCGTCGAGACCGGCATGCGCTGCGGTGAGTTGCTGGGCTTGACGTAGAACTTCGACCTGGAACATCGCGCAGGCTCGGTATCGTGGCGCTCATCAGTGCGCTCGATGAGCCTCGGGATCAGAGTGCAAAGCCTTGGATCACGGCCGGTGTCTGACGCCGTGAAGCACGATATGGATGATGCTCTCCGCAGCACTGTCCCAAGCCGCCTGTTCCATCGTCGTCTCTTCGGTTGCTCCATGGCCGAGCACGGTCGCGACCTCGATGGCGCTGTTGGCGTAGAACTCCGTGGCTGCCCAGATCAGGAAGAACAGGTGTCGCGCGTCGACGGGTGCCAGTGCGCCGCCTAACTGCCAAGTGTGCACGCGGCCGAGCTTGCGCTCCAAGACTGGTTTCAGCTCCTCCTCCAGGAACTGAGCGATGCGCCGGCTACCGTTCAGGACCTCCCCTGCCACGATCCGTGAGGCAGCGGAATGAGCCTGGGACACACGCATCTTGGCGCGGATGTAGTCCGCGATCGCGTCCGCTGGTGCCTTTTCCTCGTCGATGCAGGCGAGTTCGGTGAGCCACAGACTCAAAGTTCGGTCGAGAACGGCGTCGTAGAGGGCAGCCTTGGTGCCGTAATAATAGTGAACTGTGGCCGCTGCCATCGCCGCCGCGTCAGCAATGGCAGCCATGGTGGCGCCGGCACGTCCTTCCCGCGCGAAGATCTCGGCGGCCGCGTCCAGGATCCGCTCCTCTGCGCGAGCCCGGATCCTTGCCTTCGCCTGGGCCGCCGCTGCACGGGTCGCCTCCATGCGCTTCTCCTTTCCGTTCCCTCATGCGTGTCATCTATCGGCGCGCGCCGGAACGCCAGCCCGTCGGCAAATCCCCGCATTGGCATGGAGCATGCTAGATCCTGATTGTGTCATCAGGATCTGGGCGAATGGATCCGGGCGAAGCGGGAGCCTTTGATGCGAGCGGCGTCCTTCGAATACGTGCGGCCCTCAAGCCTCGACGAGGCGCTGAGCCTTCTCGAGGACCCTAACGCCCTCCCCATGGCAGGCGGCCAGAGCCTGATCCCTCTCCTGAACGAGCGATCGCTGCGTCCTGGGCTTGTCGTGGATATCGGCCGGCTTCCCGAAATCGGGACGATCACCGCGGATGCCACCGGTTTGCGGATCGGCAGTGGCGTGAGCCTGTCGCGGATCCTGGCTTGCCCGGACCTCTCTGCCTGGCCGCTCCTGAGGGAGGCGCTCTCCTCCGTGGCGAGCCCGGCCGTGCGCAACCGTGCGACGCTTGCCGGTAACCTTGTGCAGGCGAGCCCAACCAGCGAATTGCCCGTGGCGATGGTTGCCCTCAACGCGGCCCTGACCCTGCGCAGCCGCTCCAGCAAACGCAGCCTGCCGGCGCAGGACTTCTTCGTCGGTCCTCATCGCACCGCCCTCGCGCCCGGCGAGATCGTCACCGCGATTACCGTGCCTGCGTCTGCTCCGGCACTGCTTGGTGCCTTCGAGGAGATCGCCCCGAGGGCCGGAGCACCGCCTCTCGCCTGCCTGGCGGTCGCCGCCAGCCTTGATCCCGACGGCGTGATTGCGGGCGTCCGGATCGTTGTTGGCGGCGTGACCGGCGTTCCAGCTTCCTGTCCGGTGGCCGAGGCTGCGCTGGTGGGCCGACGGCTCGGGGAGCCGGTGCCCGCTTGGTCCAATGAGGGATTGGCCCTGCATCCCGACGTGCCCGAGGCAGCCTATGCCCTGGTCGTCCTACCAATTCTCCTCGAGCGGGCGCTCGCCCGCCTCGCCGACCGCTTTCAGGAGGACGCGGCATGAGCGGATCGACCTTCCCAGCCGCAGTCAAGCCGGTGCTCCATCGGATCGCTGCCACCGTCAACGGCGAGCCAGCGGAGGCAACTGTCCCGCCTCGCCTTCTGCTCAGCGAGCTTCTCCGCGACCGGCTCGGGCTCACTGGCACCCATGTCGGCTGCGGCACCGGCGCCTGCGGCAGTTGCACCGTGCTCGTCGATGGGGCGCCGATGCGCGCTTGCCTGATGCTGGCTGTGCAGGCGGATGGCGCGACCATCGAGACGATCGAGAGCGTCGGTGGCCCAGAGGGACTGCATCCGGTCCAGCAGGCCTTTCAGGATCATCACGCCTTACAATGCGGCTTCTGCACCCCGGGGATCGTGATGGCCGCGGTGTCCCTGTTCCGGGAGGATCCGCAGCCCTCCCCGGAGGCGCTCGACGCAATGCTGCAGGGTCATCTCTGCCGCTGCACCGGCTACCGCAACATCGCCGAGGCCCTGGCCACCCTCGCCATTCCCGCGCATCCGGAGGTCTGAGCCATGGCAGCCAGCCGTCTTGTCGGAACCCCCGTGCCCCGCAAGGAGGATCGCCGCCTCCTCCTCGGCCAAGCCCGCTTTGTGGCCGACATCGCCCTGCCGCGGATGCTGCATATGGCGGTGGTGCGCTCCGATCACGCCCATGCCCTCATTAAAGGCATCGATATCACCGCGGCTGCTTCGGCCGCCGGTGTTCGCCTCGTCCTGACAGGCGCGGACCTCTCCGATAGCGTCGGCCCCCTACCATCGATCGACCTCGCGGGTGAGGGCAATGCCGCACTCCAGCGAGTGCTCGCCACCGACCGGGTGCGCTTTGTCGGCGAGCCGGTCGCCGTAGTGGTCGCCGAGGATCCCTTCATGGCTGCCGACGCCGCTGCCCTGATCGAGATTGCCTACCAGCCGCTGCCGGTGGTGCTCGACGCGGAAGCCGCCGCCTCTGCCACTCCCCCCGCCCTGCTCTACGAGCGGCTCGGCTGCAACGTCATCCATACCTGCCGGCAGGAGGTCGGTGACCCGGACGCCGCCTTCGCCGCGGCGGACCGGGTGTTCGAAAAGACCTTCCGCATCCACCGCTACGTCGCCGCCCCGATGGAGACCCGCGGCGTGCTTGCCGACCCGACCGGCCAAGGCGAGCGCATTACCCTCTACAGCTCGACCCAGTTCCCGCATCTTCTGCGCGGCTTCCTCGCCGGCGTGCTCGGCCTGCCCGAGGCGGACCTGCGGGTAGTCGCTCCGGATGTCGGCGGCGGTTTCGGGGTGAAGTGCGAGTTCTATCCTGAGGAGATCTTGGCCGTGGTGGCCGCCCGGCGCCTCGGGCGCCCGGTCCGTTGGATCGAGAGCCGAGCGGAGCACTTCGTGGCGACGACCCATGCCCGCGAGCAGGTTCACCGTGTCCGCGCGGCGCTGGACGCGGATGGTATCGTCACCGCCATGACGCTGCACTCGCTGACCGATAACGGCGCGGCGGCGGCCACTCTCTCTGTGACTCCGGCCTCGATCTCCTCGGCCATGCTGCGCGGCCCCTACCGCGTCCCGAACTACCGGGCAGAGTCGCATTCCGTGGTCACGAACAAGACGCCGCTCGCGGTCTATCGCGGCGCCGGGCATCCCCAGGCGACGCTCTGCATGGAGCTGATGCTCGACCACATAGCCCGGGACACCGGCCTCGACCGGGTGGATCTGCGCCGCCGCAACATGATAACGCCCGCCGAGTTGCCGCTCGACCGCGGCACGGCCATAGTGCTCGCCGGCAAGGTCGTCTACGACAGCGGCGACTATCCCGCCTCCCTCGACCAAGCGCTCACCCTCGGCCTGTGGGAGAGCCGCGGCGCCCGGGCCGAGGCGGCGCGCGCCCGCGGTCGGCTGCACGGGGTCGGCCTCGCCTGCTTCGTGGAGGAGACCGCGATCGGCCCCTACGAGACCGGCAACGTGAGGGTCGACGGTTCGGGCAAGGTGACGGTCCTCACCGGCGCCTCGCCTCACGGCCAGGGCACCGCCACGGCCCTCGCCCAATTGGTGGCGGAAGAGCTCGAGATCGACATCGACCGGGTAGTCGTGCGCCACGGTGACACCGACCTGCTGCCCGACGGCGTCGGCACCTTCGCGAGCCGCGGTGGAGCCATCGCCGGCGCCGCCGCGCGGCTCGCTGCCCGCAAGGTCCGCGAGAAGGCGCTGCACGTCGCCGCCGAGATGCTTCAGGCGAAACCCGAGGATCTCACCTGGGCCGAGGGTGAGGCTCGTGCGCCCAACGGCGCCAGCGCCAGCCTTGCGGCGATTGCCGGGAGGGCCACGGCCTGGAACGCGATGCCGGACGGCCTCACGTCCTTCAACTTGGCCGGGGAGGCCCACCATCAGGTCACCGGCATCGCCTTCGCTAACGCCACCCACCTATGCGAGGTCGAGATTGACCCGCGCACCGGTGAACTCGCGGTAACGACCTATGCCGTGATCCACGATTGCGGCACGGTCATCAACCCAATGATCGTGGAGGGACAGGTGATCGGCGGCCTCGCCCAGGGGCTCGGTGGTACCCTGTTCGAGGAGATCCGTTACGACGCGCAGGGTCGCCCCCTAGCGCAGAGCTTCGCCGATTATCTGCTGCCTACCGCGGCGGACATGCCGCGGGTGATCCGGACCGGTTCGATGGAGAGCCCCTCTCCGCTCAACCCCTTCGGCATGAAGGGCGCGGGCGAGGGTGGCACCACCGGCTCGGTTGCCGCGATCACCGGCGCCGTGGCCGATGCGCTCGCCCCCCTGGGTGTCGTCATCGAGGGCGACGGTCCGTTCACGCCTCCGACCCTCCTCCGCCTGATCCGGGAGGCCGCGGCCTCCGCCAAGGACGCGATTAAGGACAATGCCGCATGAGCCTCATCCTCGCGGATGCTTGTCTCGTCACCATGAACCCGAATTGGGAGATCTTAGAGCGGGCGAGCCTGCTCGTGGAAGCGGATCGTATCGCCGGCATCGGCAGCCGGGCGAGCCTGTCTGCCCGGGCTCCCGAGGCCGAGATCCTCGATTGCGCCGGGATGATCGTGATTCCCGGCATGGTGAACACGCACACGCACCTGTTTCAGACCCTACTCAAGGGGCCAGGCGACGACATGGTGCTCAAGAAGTGGTTCGCCTGCATGACCGGACCGGCGGCCTGCAACCTTACGGAGGCGGATGTGAGCGCGGCGGCGACACATGGGTGCGTGGAGTCGATCCGCTCGGGGGTCACAACCCTGGTTGACTTCATGTATGCCCATCCGCGCCCCGGACTGACCCGCGCCGTGGTCGAGGCCTACGAGGCCACAGGCATGCGCGGCTTCGTCTGTCGCGGCTTCCTAACGGATGGCCTTCAATACGGTGTGCCGGAGCCGCTAATCGAGACGGTGCAGGCGGCCCTAGCTGATGCTCGCGCTCAGATCCTGGCGCAGAACCGCCCCGGCGGCCGCGTGCAGGTGGGGCTCGCGCCCTGCATGATCTGGTCCCTCGACGAGGCGAGCCTGCATGCAACGCGGGCGCTCGCCGACGAGCTCGGTGTTCTCGTGACCATCCATGTCGCCGAGACTCCCTTCGAGATCGAGGTCGCAGCCGAGCGCTACGGCCGCACCGACACAGCCTATCTGAGCGATATCGGCTTCCTGAAGCCGGACGTGCTGGCGGTGCATTGCGTCCAGTGCGGCAGCGAAGACATTGCCCTGCTCGCTCGCCACGGCGCGAAGGTCTCGCACAATCCCTGCAGCAACATGTATCTCGCCTCGGGCCTCGCCCCGATCCCGGCCATGCGGAAGGCAGGGATACCAGTGGGCCTTGCCAGCGATGGCCCGGCGAGCAGCAACAATCACAGCCTGTTCCAGGCGATGAAGTTCGCTGCTCTCACCCAAAAAGGTTTCCACCGCGACCCCGAGATCATGACGGCGCGGGACGCCCTGGAGATGGCCACAATCGGAGGCGCCCGCGCGGTCGGACTCGAGGCCGAAATCGGTTCGATCGAGCTCGGCAAAAAAGCTGACCTCGCCGTAGTCGACCTGCGCGACGCCTTTGCGTCGCCGATCCACGACCCGGTCTCCTCTCTCGTGTATGCAGCGCTCGGCCACGAGACACGGCACGTCCTGATCGACGGCCGCCTCGTCATGCGCGATCGTCAGCTGCTGAGCGCCGATGAGGGGGCAGTGCGGGCCCGGGCTCAGGCGGCAGCCGCCGACCTGACCCGGCGCGCCGGCATCGCGAGCCGAGCCCGGATCTGGTGCGACGCACCAGCGTGAGACAGCTTCGTTCGTTTCGAAGAATGTAACGGCGAAGTCTCCGGCTCTTCGATTGCTTCTCTGGCAGGGAGTGCTGCTAAGCCAATCCAAGTTAGAGCTGTTGCCGATCAGGTTGGATCGTACGCGTCGTATCCAGCGGCGGCGAGGCAGTTGCGGCAGGCCCTTGGTGTGAGTCTGTCGAAGGCTGAGCGGATGGCCGCTTTCAAGTCGGGAAGCGTGCGGGCGGCGGTTTTGTGCAGGTCTGCCTTCAGCTTGGCGAAGATCTGCTCGATCGGGTTGAAGTCGGGCGAGTAGGGCGGAAGGTAGAGCACCTTAGCTCCCGCTGCCTGTATCGCCTCGCGCACACCGGCCACCTTGTGAGCGCCCAGGTTGTGCAGAATGACGGTGTCACCCGGCTTCAGTGCAGGCACCAGAGTGTCGGCGACATAGGCCCTGCCCCTCGAATGCGAGGTGCTCGCCCGCCGCCGCTTCCGCTCGCAGGCGGAGGCACGCATGGCCGTCTTCAGCTACATTGAGGGCTTCTACAACCCGCTGCGCCGACACTCGGCGCTCGGCTACCGCTCGCCGGTCGTCTACGAGCAGGAGGTCGGATCAAAACCGCCAATCGAGACTCTGCTCAGCCAACCCCCCTCAACCGTCCACAAAAACGGGGCAATCTCAACGGGACACGGGGACTGGATCCGCACGACAGACCGCAAGCGTCTCGGCGACGTGCTGCTCGAGCGATAACAATCTTGAAAGAAGGTTGAGCGTGAAGGCTATGGGCGCGGTCAGCATCATCGGGTTCGACTCGGCCTGGACGGACAACCCGAAGGCGCCGGGTGCGCTCTGCATCATCCGGCTCGACGCAGCAGGTCGCCGCATGCTCATTCCGCCAATGTTGGTCACGTTCGCTCAAGCGTTGGTCGCAATCGCAGCGGAGGTGGTCGTCAGCCCTTTACGCATCGTCGCCATTGACCAGCCAACGATTGTGCCGAACGCGACCGGCATGCGTCCGGTGGATCGAGTTGCCGCTTCACTCATATCCTGGCTCGGTGGCGGCGTGCAGCCAGCCAACCGATCGAAGGTTGGCATGTTCGACGACGCGGCCGCGATCTGGTGGTTCAAGGACCGACTTGACGCGATCGAAGATCCGGAGGCCTCGCGTGCGGCGACGGAGGGCCTCTTCCTGATGGAGGTCTTTCCGGCCCTCGCTCTGCCGTCCCTCGAGCCCCTCTTCTGCGGTCGTCTGCTCGGAGCGCGCTATAATCCTGCTCGGCGGAAGACGTTCACGCGTGCCGGATGGCAGGGTGTGATCGATGCGGTCCGTCGCCGTGCAGATAGCGAAGGCATCGAGAGGCTGGGTGAGTGGGCCGATGCGTTGGCTACGATTTCCGAGCCAAGAAAAGCAGATCAGGACCGGTTAGACGCCGTGCTCTGCGCCTTGATCGCCCTGCACTGGCGCGTAGCATCGCGAGACGCCTCGATCATGCTCGGCGATCGGGTCTCAGGCTACATGGTAACCCCGGCAGCCGCCGAAGTCCGTCAGCGCCTTGAACAAGCAGCGAGACTAATGGGAGTGCCGATCGATCCAGATCGCCGCATTCCGGTGGGCGCGACATAGCCAGCATCGGCGCAGGCGCGGCACAATCGCGGCGCACGTCCCTGGACAGCGCCGCACGCCGTCCGCATTCGCGGACATACCGTCCGGAACGCGCGCATTCCTCCGCCCGTCCCTGCGCCTCGACATGATTCGAACGTGTGACCTTTGCTATCGGAGGACCACGCAGCCATCCCTTTGAGCAAAAAGGCCCACACAGCCACCATTGCGCCGACGCCCCGCTTGGGCTACTCCATCGCCCACGGCTAGCACCCGTAGCTCAGCTGGATAGAGCGTTGCCCTCCGAAGGCAAAGGTCACACGTTCGAATCGTGTCGGGTGCGCCAAGTTAACCTACTGTCAATAAAGGCAGATTCGGTTTCTAGGGTTTAGCCCTCAGTCTCCAAAAGGTCCGTCTGTCACGCCGCTGTCACAGTGAAGGCGCGACTCATGGCGACCGTTCGTAAGCGTGGAAGCTCCTGGCAGGCTCAGGTAGGCGTGAGGGATACCCCCCCGCTCTCCCGGTCATTCCCGGCCAAGGCTGAGGCGGTCTCCTGGGGCCGAGAGCAGGAACACAACATCGACCGTGGCCATCTCCCGGCAGGCAATCGGGCCGCTAAGGGTGTGCTCTCGGTGATCTCCTAAGGCGCTATGAAGCCCAGGTCATACCGAAGAAGCGAAGCAGCCGGTCAGAGCAATCACGTATCAAGACCCTCCTAGCCCATCCTATGGCTCAGGTGGCTGTCACACGTGTCACACCGGACTGGTGGCCTCCTACAGGGACCTCAGGCTTCAGGCGGTCTCAGGGGGCACGGTACGTAGGGAGCTAGGTAGGGGACTCATGGGATTGCCCCGGTTTGGTGGACACCGCGAGCGCTTTGGCGTGAGGTGTTTTTCCGATGCCCAAGAGCCGTCCCCCATACCCGGCCGAGTTCTGCCGTCAGATGGTCGAGTGGGTCCGTGCTGGCCGCGATCCGACCGATCTGGCCCGCGAGTTCGAGCCCTCCGCGCAGGCCATCCGCAATTGGGTCGCTGAGGCAGACCGCAGCGAGGGCCGGCGAGAGACCAAGCTGTCGACAGCCGATCCCGGCCTGACGGCAGCCGAGCGCGACGAACTCGTCAGGCTCCGGCGCGAGAACCGGCAACTGAAGCTGGAGCGTGACATCCTCTCTCGCGCGAAAGCCTGGTTTGCGCGGGAGACCGGGGTTCTGCCTGAGGGGTCTTCCGGTTCATGCGCGTCAACCAGGCTGACTTCCCGATTTCGGTCATGGCGCGCACGCTCGGCGTGTCGAAGGCCGGGTACTACGCCTGGGCCAGCCGGCAGCCCTCGGCGCATGCTGTGGCAGACGCCGCGCTGCTGAAGCGCATCCGCACCATCCATCTCGGCTCGCGCCAGACCTATGGCGTGCCACGGGTCCACGCCGAACTGCGTGAGCAGGGGGAACGGCATTCTCGCAAACGCATCGCCCGGCTAGGTAGGGTGCTCGATCAGGTCCATGCGATGACACAGGAAACGAGCGCGACGGCGGCCAGATGGTTGCAGGCCAAGCGCTCGTAGCGGGTCGCGACGCGCCGCCAGTTTTTGAGGTGTCCGAACAAGCGCTCGATCCGATTGCGCCGCCGGTAGGCGATCCGGCCGTGCTTGTAGGGCACTGTCCGGGTGGCCGTGGACGGGATGGTGGCGATCACCCGGTGGCTCTTGAGCCAATCCCTCAAGCTCTGCGCGTCATAGGCCTTGTCGGCGATCAGTCGCTTGGGCGGCACCACAGCGCGCAGCAGAGGCAGCGCCATGGTGATGTCGGCCACGTTGCCGGGTGCCAGGACGAACGCAACCGGTCGGCCACGACCATCGGCCAAGCAGTGGACTTTGCTCGTGAAGCCGCCGCGCGATCGGCCGATCGCCTGGCTCCAGGCCCCCTTTTCCGCCAGCGGCCGAGCGGTGGGCCTTCACGTGAGACGCGTCGAGCATCAACTCGTTGGGAACGGGGCCTGCGGCTGCGATCTTGGCAAACAGCCGCTGCCAGATCCCGCGCTGAGACCACCTGTTGTAGCGGTTGTAGATCGTCGTGTGTGGGCTGTAGGTGGAGGGCGTGTCCTGCCAGCGGCAGCCGACCTTCAGGACGTGCAGGATACCGCTGATCACCCGCCTGTCGTCGACCCGAGGTTTGCCCGGTTGGCCATGCGGCAGGTGCGGCTCGATCCGCGCCCAGGCCTCATCCGAGAGCCAGAACAACCGTGCCCTCGCGATCCTCCTGCGCTGGAAACTCCAAACTCAGGAAGAAAACGCGAGCAGCAGCAATTGGTTGTATGAGTCCCCTGCCTAGAGGCTACTACAATCGGCAGCGCATCCACTCAGCGCTCGGCTATCTCACGCCCGAGCAGGCCGAATGAACCGCGAGCGAACCCCATCCCCGCGAAGTCACGGAACGATCAGTTCCTCTCGCCTTCACAATGATTGCTTCAGAACCGTGCGGAGAGGCGCGCGGTGCCGGTTTGCGACAGGAAGCGGTCGCCGACATAGGCCTGATATTCGCCCGTCAGCTCGATGCCGCCGCCGAGGCCGATCTGAAAGCCGAGGCCGTCGTCCCGCTGATGCGGTCGGAGTCGTTCTGGTCGGCGCGGGTACAGGCGTCCGACAGACCGAAGAATGAGCCCGGCGTCCTCGTGACTGCCGAGATGTCGGCCCGACGGTGCGTCGACGGCCGGTAAGGCCGGCCTTGCCGGGCCGCCAACGCCGGGCGGAGCCGATCACGCCGAACCGGCCGATCCGAACAGGCCAACGCTCAGTTCGTCGCCCAGGCACCGGTTACGACGCTCGGGATGGCTGATCGCTTCCGCCGGCCTGTTCGCGCAAGGGACGCTCCTCCATGAGGGCGAGGAAGCCGAAGGCCAGGATCAGGCCGAGGCAGGCGGCGGCGAAGACGGAGCGGAAGGTGAGGGCGAGCTGCCCCGCCTCGGCGCCGCGGATCAGGCTCTCCATGTCCCGGACGCCCGCACCGTCGCCAGCCATCGCGCCGCCCAGCACGATCGTCCCGAACACGGCCACGATCAGGGCGCCGCCCAGGGAGCGGAAGAAGTTCATCGAGGCCGTCGCGATGCCGAGCTGATGCCGGGGGACCGCGTTCTGGATCGCGATCGTCGAGAGGGGCAGCACCGTGCCGATCCCCATGGAGAGCAGCACGAACAGGCTCTCCAGGAGCCAGAGCGGCAGGCTCCGGCTCCCGGCGGCGAGCGCCGCGCAGCAGGCGATGCTGATCAGCAGCATCGCCAGGGGCACGCGCTTGTAGTGCCGCAGAGAGACCATCGCCCGGCCCGAGGCGGTCGCGCCGAGCACGGTGCCGACCATCAGGGGCACCATCGCCGCGCCGGACTGGCTGGCGCTGAGGCCGATGACGCCTTCGAGGAAGATCGGCACGTAGATCGAGAGCCCGATCAGGGTGCCCATGGCGAAGCAGGCGGCGAGCGTCGCGCTGTACACCACCCGATCCTTCAGGACGCTGGTCGGGATCAGGGGCTCCGGCGCCGTCGCGAGCCGTGCCGCGAAGAGCGCGCCGACGACCAAGCCGAGGGCCAGGAGCCCGAGCACGGGCGCCGAGCCCCAGGGATAGCGCAGGCCGCCCCAGCTCAGTGCCAGCATCAGGCTCGTGGAGCTCAGCACCAGCAGCAGGGCGCCGGGATAGTCGACGCGGTGGCGCCGCTCGTTGCGGGGCAGGCGCTTCAGCTGCCCGTTGGTGAGGGCGAAGGCGAGGAGCCCGATCGGCAGGTTGATCCAGAAGATCGCCGACCAGTGCAGATGCTCGGCGAGGAAGCCGCCCAGCAGCGGCCCCGCCACCGAGGCGAGGGCGAACACGCCGGCGATGTAGATCTGATAGCGCGCCCGCTCCTTGGGCGACATGATGTCGGCGAGGATGGTCTGGGCGAGGGCGATGAGGCCGCCGCCGCCGATGCCCTGCAGCCCCCGCGCCAGGGCGAGCGTCACCATGCTCGGGGCCAGGGCGCAGAGCAGGGAGCCGAGGCTGAAGGTGCCGATCGCGATCAGCAGCATGATGCGGCGGCCGTGGATGTCGGAGAGCTTGCCGTAGAGCGGCGTGACCGCCGTGGAGGCGAGCAGATAGGCGGTGACGATCCAGGGCAGGTCGCCGGCATCCCCGAGATCGAGCCCGATCGTCGGCAGGGCGGTCGCCACGATGGTCTGGTCGAGGGCCGCGAGCAGCATCGCCGCGACGAGGCCGATCACGATGGCGCGGATCTCGACTTGGCTCAGGGGCGCCCGCGCGGCGGGAAGCGGCGCGTTCATGCGCGGAACGCTGCGGACAGGCGGGAAGTCTCGGGACGCGTCACGAATCGGGCCTTGTGCGGAGGGAGGCTCTCCACACGCCCACAGCAAGGCCGGAATGGGGCGAGGCCGCCGATGACGCTGCACGCGGACGACGGCGCCGGGGGCAGCCTGGGCGGCGGTGCCGGCGGCGAGCGAGAGGGCGAGCCGGGCCACGGGACCGGGGCCGCGAGCCGGGTGCGCACCGCGGCGCTGGACGCGTCGGCTCCGATCCTGTCAGATCGCCCGGACAGAGGGGGGAAGGCGCGCCATGTCCAGCAACGGGGACGATCAGGGCCGGCTCACGCGCGCGGCGAGCTTCATCTTCCTCCACACCGAGCATGCCATCTACGCGGCGCTCGGCGCGCTGCTCGCCCTCACCGCCCTCGTCGCGCTGATCGATGCCGCCGGGCTGACCTGGGCGGCGCTCACCACCCTGGGCGGCGCCGACCAGATCCTCGAGGTGGTGGACCGGTTGCTGTTCCTGCTGATGCTCATCGAGATCATGCACACGGTGCGGGTGTCGATGCGCTCGGGCAAGCTGACCTGCGAGCCGTTCCTGATCGTCGGGCTCATCGCCTCGATCCGACGGGTGCTGGTGATCACCCTGCAATCCTCGGAGATCACCCACGCCAAGGACTGGTCGCCGGAGAAGCAGGCGCTGTTCCAGGCCTCGATGATCGAGCTCGGCGTTCTGGCCGGCCTGATCCTGACGATGGTGATCGCGATCTTCGTGCTCCACCGCGCCCGCGACGATGGCCGGACCGCGGGCGAAGAGACGCAGGAGCAGGCCGGCCCGTGACGGCCCTCTCGCCCCCGCGCGGATCCGATCCGGTCGGCTCATCTCGGGCCGCATGACGAAACGATGCGCCTGCTCGCAGCGACGGGCCCTGTTTACTTTCTTGTCTCGAATGGAATTCTTCTTCCCGATCACGTGTTCATGGTCGGCCGGCGGCCGTGTCCTGCGCAGATCGGGACCTCTATAAGCAGCCCGGGGCGTGCGGCTTGCAGATCGGACGGTGCAGGCGGCACGGAGACCTGTTTTGAACCAACAGTGGCCGAGCGTGGCACGGATCGATCGCAATCTTCCCCAGACGCAGTGGCTCATGTCCCCGGGCATGGACCGCGGCGCGAGCGAGACGCCGGACACCACCGCCGAGGTGGGCGATCTCTGGCGCATCCTGGCGCGGCGCTACCGCACGATCCTGCTCGTCACCGCGCTCGTCACGGCCGGGTCCCTGCTCTACGCCTTCCTCGCGCCCTCGCTCTACACGGCGACCTCGCAGATCCTGATCGACCCGCGGGACCGGCAGGTCGTGTCCAACGACCTGAATTCCTCCGCGCTCTCGCCGGATGGCGGCATCGCCCAGGTCGAGAGCCAGGTGCGCGTCATCGAATCCGACAGCGTGCTGCTGCGGGCGATCGCCGAGGTCGGCCTCGAGACCGATCCGGAATTCGGCGGGCCGAGCACGGGCCTGGTGAGCCGCCTCGTCCAGAGCTTCACCGGCAGCGCCGACGAGAGCCCGGAGGCGGCCAAGGCCAAGGCCCTGCGCAGCCTGCGCCGCAAGCTCGCGGTCAAGCGCGCCGACAAGGTCTTCGTCATCGACGTGATCGTGACCGCCTCCGACCCTGACAAGACCGCGCGGATCGTCAACGCCATCGCGAAGGGCTACCTCGCCGATCAGGCCGATGCCCGCGCCGACGCGGCCCGGCGCGCCGCCGGCGAGCTGAGCGCGCGCCTCGACGCCCTGCGCACGGACGTGAACAAGGCCGAGACGCGGCTCGAGGCCTTCAAGGCCAAGAACGGGCTGATCGCCTCCTCGGGCCGCATCGTCAACGAGCAGCAGATCACCGACAGCAACGCCCGGCTCGTGGCCGCCCGCAACCGCACCACCGATGCCAAGAGCCGGCTCCAGGCAGTGCGCGACGCCCGCGGCCGGGCCTTCGATCCCGGCGCCGCCCCGGAGGCGATCTCCTCCGCGGTGATCGAGCGGCTGCGCTCGCAATATGCCGATCTGACCAGCCGGGAGGCGGATCTGCGCACCCAGCTCGGGGCGCGCCATCCCTTCATCCAGGCGGTGCGCACGCAGAAGGCCGACGTGAAGCGGCTGATCGATGCCGAGCTCGACCGCATCGTCCAGGCCGCGGAGATCGAATATCAGCGCGCCCTGACCAACGAGCGCATGCTCACCGGCAATCTCGACGCCCTGCGGGCGGAGTCCGTCCAGACCGGCAAGGCCAGCGTGCAGCTGCGCGAGCTGGAGCGGGAGGTCGAGGCCGCGCGCTCGGTCTACAACGCCTTCCTGGTGCGCTCCCGCGAGGTCGGCGAGCAGGCCGGCGTCGATCCCACCAATGCCCGCGTCATCACCTGGGCGCGCCCGCCGGAGGAGCGGAGCTGGCCCCTGCGCCTGCTCGTCATCGGCGCGGGCCTCGCCGGCGGCCTCGGCTGCGGCGCTGGTCTCGCCCTGGTGCGGGAATACGTGAATCCGACGCTGCTCTCCCGCCGCCAGCTCGAACGGCTCCTCGGCGCCCCGGTCCTGGCGGTGCTGCCCGGGGCCCGGCACCTCGCCAAGGGGAGCGCCCCGGCCGCCTTCGCCCTGGACGGGCTCTACGGCCTGAACAGCTCCCCGGGCGGCCAGCGGGCGCTCACGGTGATGGTGACGGCCGCCGCCTCCGACGCGAGCGAGCGCAAGGCGGCCATCGACCTCCTCGCCGCCGTGGCGACGGCGAGAGGCGACCGGGTCCTGGTGATCGAGGCCGATCTCAGCGCCGGCCAGGTCGGAGAGGGCGGCCTCTTGGAGGTGCTGCGGGGCGAGCAGAGCCTCAATGCCGTCTCGGCGGAAGACACCGCCACGGGGGCCCGCCGGCTCGGTGTCGGCAACGGCCAGAAGCCGGTGCGCGACGCCTTCGAGCGGGAGAATGTCAGCCGCTTCCTCGCCGGTATCGGCAGCCGCTACGATCTGGTGCTGTTCGACGGCGGCACGCTCTCGGAGAATCTCCGCATCGGCGCCCTGGCGGCCTCGGTCGACCGGCTGCTCGTGGTCGCCCGCGGCGGCCTGACCCGGCAGAAGGACCTGATCGACCTCGGCAAGGTCGCCGCCACGCTGCAGCGCCCGATCGCGGGCACCCTCATGATCGAGGGCGGAAAGGCGGGTCGATGATCCCGTCCGGCCAGACCGCCTGGGCGCCCCCGCGGCGGCGCGGCCTGCGGCTGAGCATGGAGCCGGTGCTGCTCCTCACGGCGGCGATCATCATGGGCGTGTCCGGCGGCATGCTCTGGCTCGTCGGCATCAATTACGACGGGCTCACCGGCTCGGCGATCCACAAGCTGCACCCCGCGACCTACCTGTCCGGCCTCCTCTTCGCCGTGGCGATGCTGCGGGCCGGCAACCCGGTCGCCTATCTCGCGAGCGCCGCCGCGCGCCGGCCGGCGAGCGCGCTGATGACGATCATCGGCCTCGTCTATTTCCTGCACATCGTCCTGCGCGGCGCCCCCGGCATGGCCGGCGCCCTCGACACCTTCATGCTGCCGGGCCTCGTCGGCATCCTGCTTGCCGACGCGGATGCGCGCACCCTGCGCCGGCTGGAATGGATGGTGCACGCGGTGATGCTCGCCAATGCCGGGCTCGGCCTCGTCGAGTTCGCCACCAACCAGCGCTTCTTCCCCTATCGCCTCGACGGCGAATTGTTCGGGAACGACACGCGCTCGACCTCCCTGCAGGGGCACCCGCTCGGCAACGCCACGCTCACCTCGGTCTATGTCCTCGCCCTCATCGCGGGGGGCGGATCGATGCCGCCGCTCCTGCGCCTCGGCATGATCGGGCTGCAATCGGCCGCCCTCGTCACCTTCGGCGGCCGCTCCGGCATGGTCGTCACCCTGGTGCTCGGCGGCGGCTACGGCCTGTTGCTGCTTCACCGGACCCTGATGGCCGGGCGGATCCCGCTGCTCGCCGCCGCCGCGGCCGTGTTCGCCCTGCCGCTCGTGCCACTCGGCATCGGCGCGCTCGCCTATTTCGGCTTCTTCGACGCGCTGCTCCAGCGCTTCTCCTCGGATGGCGGCAGCGCCAATGCCCGCGTCGAGATGTTCGCGCTGTTCGGCAAGCTGCCCCTGCGTCAGCTCGTCTTCGGCCCCGACACCGCCCTGGTCGAGAGCCTGCGCCGCATCAACGGCCTCGAATGGGGCATCGAGAACCCGGTGATCCGCACGCTGCTCTACCAGGGCGCGCTGATGACCGGCCTGCTCATGATCGGCGTGACGCTCTTCTTGGTCGAGGTCGCCCGGCATTGCCGCCGGGGCATCGCCCTGCCGATGATCGCCTTCCTCATGCTGATCATGACCTTCGAGAGTCTGGGCGGAAAGACGACGCTGCTGTCGAAATTCGCGATCCTGCTCCTCGCCCTCTATCGGCCCCTGCCCGAACGCCCCGGTGCCCGCCGCTGAACCGCGGGAGATTCAGCGCGGGGAGGGCACGCGCAGGCCGAGCGCCGTGAAGATCGCCGCATCGGGCGCGCGGGTCGTGTCGTCGATCAGGCCCATGCCGTCGAACAGGTTCCAGAAGGCCCAGGCGAAGCCGAAGGATTCGGCGCTCTCGCGCACGTCGCGCACGTAGCGGGCACGGTCGGCGGCCTTCGCCGCGACGTAGCGGGCATCGCTGCGCAGCGCCCCGAACTCCCCCATCAGGATCCGCCCGGGCGGCAGGCCATGCGTGTCCGCCCAGCCCCTCACAGCGGAGAGATAGCGGTCGAGGAAGCGCCGGTCCGGATTCGCGGCGAAATACTCCGCCATCTTCGCTTCGGTGATCCGGTAGGCCGCCTCCTTCTCCGCCCGGCTCCGCCCGGTATCCGCCGCCATCCGCGCCCGCACCGCGGCAAGGGTCTCGTCGAGGCGGCCGGCCGAGCCCGGCCAGGGCACCGCGTTGAGGGCGCGGTAGACCGGCTCGCGCATCCAGGGGGCACCCTGGTGGCTGAACAGGTAAGGCTCGTAGAAATGCACGTCGTAGAGGAGCGGCGCGAAGGCGGCGAGCCGCTTCGGATCGAGGGCGAGCAGGCCCGGGACCATGCTGCCGCAGGCCCCGGTGGCGACGAGGGTGAGGCCGGACGAGGCCGCCCGCGCCGCCGCGAGCAGGTCTCGCTGCAGGGCGTCCCAATCGGCCGCCCCGCACCCTTGGGGCGGCTCGTTCACCGGTTCGAGGGCGACACGTCCCCGACGGCCGAAGCGCGCGGCGAGGGCGGCCACGAAGGCGCGGTAGTCCGGCCAGAGCGGGGCCCGGGCGCTGCCGTAGAGCGCGGCGGGGTTGTAGTGATGCGTGGCGCCATTGGCATGGACGTTGAGGACCAGGGACAGGCCGGCCCCGAGGATCGCGTCGACCGCACCGTCCAGTTCGGCGAAGAGCGCGTCGCGCTGCCGGTCCGTGAAGGCGAGGAAGGGGCCGGGATCGACCGGCAGCCGCACGAAGTCGAGCCCCGACGCGGCGAGGCGCGCCAGATCCTGCCGCCTCGGCACCGGCCGCTCCGGCTGGAAAGCGGGCCAGCCGTAATCCGTGCGCGGCGGCGGGTATTCCCGGGTCAGGGCGAACCAGGGCCAGAGGTTGACGCCCCGGCGCAGGGCGATCGGCTCGGGCGCGGCGCAGGCGCCCGGCGAGGAGCCCGGCAGGGCGGCGCAGGCGAGGGCCCCGGCGATCGCCCCCCGGCGCGTCGGGCGGGCGTCCTTCGGCGGAGGGCTCATCGCGAGCGCTGCGCCATCCCGAGGGCAGCCGGCGCGCCGCCGCCGGTCGGTGCCGCCGCGTAGCCGCCGAGCGCCCGGATCTCGTCCTCGTAGGTTTCGAGGATTTCGGTCCAGTCGAACCGCTTCGCCTGACGCCGCGCCGCACGGCGCGCGGCCCCGGCCCGCTCGTCGTTCTCGAGCATGTCGACGATCAGCCGCTCGCAGGATTCGGCATCCGTGAAATAGGCCTGTCCCTCGCCGGCGGTGCCGCGGTTATAGGCGTTGTCGTGGGCGATGATCGGGCTGCCGGCCCAGAGCGCCTCGACCAGGGACGGATTCGTGCCGCCGACCGAATGGCCGTGCAGATAGGCCCGGGCGTGGAAGCGCAACGCCTTCACGGTGCCGGCATCGTAGATGGCGCCCGGGAACAGCACCTCGTCGCCCGCGGCCGCCTTCACGCGCACATGGTAGGGATTGGCGGGATCGAGCTTGCCCAGCACCACCAGGGTCGCGTTCCGCCGCCGCCGCGCGAAGGCCTCGACGAAGGTGAGGATGTTGTTGTCGGGCTCGATGCGGGCGATCGACACCAGGTAGCGTCCGGGCTCCAGCCCGAGCGCCCGCACCGGCGCGTCCGGAGCCTCGGTGACCGGGTCGCCGCCATAGGGAATCGTGGCGATGGCGCTGCGGGGGCGCCGCGTCGCGAGGTGGTCGGCGATGACCGGATGGTCCGCCACCAGCCGGTGCGAGGACCAGGCGGCGATCCACTCGTTGACCCAGAACCAAGTGCGCACGGCCCACATCCATTTCGGCCGGCGCCACTCGATGCCGTCCATGTTGGTGAGGACCGGACGGCCGCGCAGGCGCAGGAGCGGCAGGAACACCGCGCCGTTATAGCCGAGCACGAGGCAGACGCCGTCCCGCCGCGCCGCATCGACGACGCAATGATAGTCGAATTCGAGGGTGGCCCAGGGCCCCTTGGAGGCCACCTCGACATGGATCAGCTCGACGCCCCGCCACGTCTCGGTGGCGAAACGCTGCGCGACCCTCTCCACCTCGCGCTGGCAATAGACGCGCACCTGCCAGCCGCGGCCGGCCAGGAACAGCGCGAGCCGCTCCGCGAAGGTCTCGAAGCCGCCATGGGCCGCCGGGATGCCGCGCGTCCCGAGGATCAGGACGGAAGGTCGGGGCAGGGTCATACCTGGTCTCACAATGAAACGTCGTGCGTCTCGCAACGGGATGACGAAAGGATGTCGCAATCATCCCGGAAGGATTTTCGCACAGCTCCGGCAGCACCGTGCCACCTCGACGGAAGGTTGAGCAAACTTCGCACCCGGCTCGGCTTTTGCCCTTCTCAGGTTGCAACGTCGTCAATCGTGCCGATTGGGAGCACAGGGAACTCTGGATGACCCGCATTACCTGCGTGCATCAGGGCTACGAGCTTTACGGCTCGGACCGGAGCTTCGTGGAAAGCGTGCGCGTGATCCGCGCCTCCTATCCACAGGCCTTCATCGAAGTCCTCCTGCCCAGCGACGGACCGATCGTCGCCCCGCTGCGGGACTTCGCCTCGAAGGTCACCATCGTTCCGCTCTGGGTGCTGCGCCGCCGCGACCTGCCGCGCCTCGCCACCCTCGGCCTGCTGCGCCTGCCCCTCGCCGTCGGCCGCGCCCTCTGGCGGCTGCGCCGGAGCGACCTCGTCTACGTGAACACCTGCGTCGTGGCGGATTACCTCCTCGCCGCCGGGCTGAGCCCGGGCCGCACCATCGTCCATGTCCACGAGATCCCGGAGGGCATGGTGCGCCAGGGCCTGCGGGCCCTGCTGCGCGGGAGCCGGGCCGAGATCGTGTTCAATTCCCGGGCGACGCAGGCCGCCTTCGCCCTGCCGGCGCGGATCGGCCAGCGCGTCGTCTATAACGGCATCGCCGATCCCGGCGCCCCGAAGGGCATGGGCTATGACGGCACGCGCCCCCTGCGCCTGCTGATGCTCGGGCGGATCAGCCGCATCAAGGGCCAGGACGTGCTGCTGGAGGCCCTGGCGCAGCTGCCGGAGGCCCTCAAGCACCGGATCGCGGTGCGCATCGTCGGCAGCGCCTTCGAGGACGAGGCCCGGGAGCGGGCCCTCGCCGAGACCATCCTCGCCTCCGGCCTTGCCGGAACCGTGACCTGCCTGCCCTTCGTGCCGGATCCGGGGGCGCATTTCCGCTGGGCGGATGTCGTCGCCGTGCCCTCCCGCCTGCCCGAATCCCTCGGCCGCGTGGCGATCGAGGCGATGGCCCACGGCGTTCCCCCGATAGTCTCGCGGATCGGCGGCCTGCCGGAGGTGGTCGAGCATGGCCGCACCGGCTGGATCGTGCCCCCCGGCCGGGCGGACGCGCTCGCCCAGGCGCTTGCCGCCATCATCGCCGAGCCGGATTCCTGGTCCGGTTACCCCGCCGCCGCACGGGCCCGCTACGAGCGGATCTTCGCCCAGGGCGCCTGCGCGGAGGCGCTGAGCGCCGCCCTCGAGGGCGTGCTCGGCGCGCGGGCGAGCCGCGCCCCGGCGCCGGCCGGCAGCGCGGTGTACCGATGACCCGGGACAAGGGGCTGCTGGCGCGCTTCGTCCTCATCCTCGGCGGCGAGTTCGTCCAGAGTGCGTTCCATTTCGCGCTCAACATCGCGCTGGTGCGCACGCTCACCCAGTACGATTACGGCGTCTTCTCCATCGTCTTCCTGGTGGGCGGCATCGGCCTCACCTATGTCCGGGCGCTCGCCGGCGTGCCCGCCATCACCTTCGTGCCGCCGCGCCTCGGCCGCGCCGGGGCGAAGGCGATCGAGGTGACCTTCGGCTCCGGGGCGCTCCTCGTCTCGGTGCTGATCGGGGCCGGCGTCTGCGTGGCGCTCCTGTTCACGCCGCAGGTGCATCCCCTGCCGGGCGGCCTCTTCGTCGCGCTCTGGTGCCTGCGCAGCTACCTGCGGCTGGCCTTCTTCGCCAAGCGCCGCCCCCTGGAATCGGGTCTCGGCGACCTCACCTTCGCCCTACTCGGCACGGGGCTGGCGCTCCTGCTGGTGCATGGCGACGATGCCCGGCGCATCGAGGGCGTGTTCGTGGCCCTGGCCTGCGCCCATGCCGCGGGGATCCTGGTCTCCCTCGCAGCCCTGCGCGAGCGGGTGCGGGTCAGCTTCGGCGCGCCGTTCCGCCGGCGCTACGGGGCTTTGCGCGGGAAACTCGGCTGGTCGCTCCTCGGCGTCACCACCACGACGCTGCAGGGCCAGGGTCAGGTTCTGGTGGTCGCCCTGATCGCGGGGCCCGACGCCTATGCCCCCATCGCCGCCTGCCTGGTGCTGTTCGCGCCCCTGCGCCTCGGCGCCTCGGCGCTCGGGAACATGGTCCAGCCCGAGATCGCCGCGCATCTCGCTTCGGGGGATCTCACGGGCGCCCGACGCCTCGCCCGCCGCGCCACGCTCCTGCTCGTCGCCGGCTGCCTCGCCTATGGCGGCCTGCTTCTCCTCGGCATGCCGGTGATCGACGCGCATCTCTTCGCGGGGCGCTACGCCCACGAGCCCCTCGCCCTGATCACGGGCCTGCTCTGGGCGGTGGTGACCGTCTCCCTGGCCTACGGGGCGCCGCGCCTGCTGCTGGAGACGGCCCAGGATTTCCGCTTCCTGGCCGGCCTCTCGGCCGCGAGCGCGGCGGCCGGCATGGCGGCGGTGACGCTGCTCCTCGTCGTCTCGACGCCGGCCTGGTCGATCCTCGGCCTGCTCCTGTCCGAGACGATCGTCCTCGTCGCCTGCAGCGCCGTCTTCGCGCCGGCCGGGTCCGCCCGGTCGGTCCGCACGGAGCGGCGGCTGGCCGGGAGCACCGGGAACGCCTGAGGCTCGCGACCGGGCCGCGAACGGTCGGCCCCCATGGGATGAGCTCGCCACGTCCGGCCGCCGCAGCGCGGCGGCACGGGTCGCGCGGTCAGGCGGCGCGCTTCACACGGATGGCGTCGCCGCCCTTGCCACCGCCCCAGGCGGCGAGAAGGCTGCGGCTTACCTCGGCCGGCGTGTGACGGGCACCGAGGCTGTCGACGATCACGACGCCCTGCATGCCCGCCGCGCTCATGGTCAGCGCCTGTTCCAGGGCGGAGAGCATCGAATCCCGCTCGAAGCTGACCTGGCCCGCGCCCGTCCGTGCATTGACGATGAAGCTCACTGGGACACCATTTTTGCCAGGCAGGTCGTCGGGACCGGCCGATTTTCTGAAAAGCCCGAAGTTCAGGCGCCGAGCCTCCCCGGATCGGCCATCCCATCAACTTCGATGTGACGGCATCAGGTTGACGAATCCTGAGCGGAACTGCGTTTTCTCAAGGCAAGATTGGGGCGCGGCAAACATTGGCCGCCCTGCGCCGGTCCCCGGCGACCCGGAACGAGGCCGGGACGGCAGCGCCGCGGGGCCGGGACGGCATCGGGATCGCGGACGCATCAATCCGCGAAACACCGCCTGCGAAATGGCCAGCCCTCGCCCGGCCGCCGCAGGATGACGCGCTCCGCCACGGCGACGGCCGAGCTGGAAGCGTTCTTGCGTGGGGTGCAGAGAGGCGAGGGGCGCCGGACCGGAAGACGATGGATCTCAACACGATCGAGACGGTGGTGAAGCCACGGGACAAGGCGGATCTGCCGGGCTGGCAGCCGGGCGACGCCTGGCTCGCGGGCGGAACCTGGCTCTTCTCCGAGCCGCAGCCTTCCCTGCGCCGCCTGATCGACCTGACCGGGCTCGGCTGGGAGACGCATCGCATCGACGCGGCGGGGCTCACCCTCGCGGCGACCTGCACCATCGCCGCCCTGGAGCGGCTGGACCTGCCGCCCGCCTGGACGGCGGCCCCCCTCGTCGGCCAGTGCTGCCGGGCGCTGCTCGGCTCCTTCAAGGTCTGGAACCTCGCGACCGTCGGCGGCAATCTCTGCATGGCGCTGCCCGCTGGGCCGATGATCGCGCTGACGGCGGCCCTCGACGGGGTCTGCACGCTGTGGACGCCGCAGGGCAGCGAGCGCCAGCTTGCCGTCGAAGCCTTCGTATCGGGGCCGCAGAGCACGGCCCTCGCCCCCGGCGAGATCCTGCGCAGCATCGCGCTGCCGGTGGCGGCCCTGCGCCGCCGCACGGCCTTCCGCCGCATCTCCCTGAGCCCGAACGGCCGCTCCGGCGCCCTCCTGATCGGGACCCTGGACGCCGCAGGGGCCTTCGCCCTCACCGTCACCGCCTCGACCCGCCGTCCGGTGAAGATCGCCTTCGCGACGGTCCCGGATGCCGATGCCTTGACCGCGGCGCTCGCCGCCGCGATCCCCGCCTCCCTCTGGTACGACGACGTCCACGGCGCGCCGGACTGGCGGGAACGCGTGACCCATCACCTCGCACACGACATCCGGGCCGAGCTTTCCGGGGAGATCGCCTGATGCAGCTCAGCGTGAACGGGGGCGCCTTCGAGGCGGAGCCGCGCCCCGGCCAGTGCCTGCGCACCTTCCTGCGCGATCTCGGCTGGTTCGGCGTCAAGAAGGGCTGCGATGCCGGCGATTGCGGCGCCTGCACCGTCCATCTCGACGGGGAGCCGGTCCATTCCTGCCTGCTCCCGGCCTTCCGCGCCGAGGGCCGGGCGGTGACGACGATCGAGGGGCTGGCCGGACCCTGCAGCCTCTCGGAGGGGGTGCCGGAGGCGATGCATCCGATGCAGGAGGCCTTCCTCGCCGCCCAGGGCTTCCAGTGCGGCTTCTGCACGCCGGGCATGGTGATGACCGCCGCCGCCCTGGACCAGGGCCGCCGCCAGGATCTCGACGCCGCGCTGAAGGGCAATCTCTGCCGCTGCACCGGCTACCGCGCCATCCGCGACGCCATCGCCGGCATCGGCCATGTCGAGTCGGAGGCGGGCGATCCGGTCGGTCGCAGCCTGCCCGCGCCGGCGGGACCCGGGGTGGTGAGCGGGCGCACGCCCTATACCTTCGACCTCGCGATTCCCGGACTGCTGCATCTCAAGGTGCTGCGCGCCCCCCACGCCCATGCCCGCATCCTGCGGATCGACCGCGCCGACGCCCTCGCCGTGCCCGGCGTCGTCGCGGTGCTCACCCACGAGGATGTCCCCGCCCGCCGCTTCTCCACCGGCCGTCACGAGAATCCCCACGACGATCCCGCGGACACGCTGATCCTCGACGCGGTCGTGCGCTTCAAGGGCCAGCGGGTCGCGGCCGTCGTCGCCGAGAGCGAGGCGGCGGCCGAGGCCGGCTGCCGCGCCCTCGTGGTCGAATACGAGACCCGGCCGGCCGTGTTCGACCCGGACGCCGCCATGCGGCCGGAGGCGCCGCGGGTCCATGACGGCTCCGACCGCCCCGGCGAGGACGCGCCGCCGCTCCTGTCCCATCCCAATCTCGCCGGGGAGGCCCATGGCCGGATCGGCGATGTGGAGGCGGGCTTCGCCGAGGCCGACGCGATCCACGAGGGCACCTACGTCTCGCAGCGGGTGCAGCACGCCCATCTGGAGACCCACGGCGCCGTGGGCTGGCTCGATGCGGAGGGGCGCCTCGTCATCCGCTCCTCGACGCAGGTGCCCTTCCTGACCCGCGATGCCCTCTGCGCCCTGTTCGACCTCGACCGCGACCGGGTTCGGGTGCTCTGCGAACGGGTCGGCGGCGGCTTCGGCGGCAAGCAGGAGACGCTGACCGAGGACCTCGTGGCCCTCGCGATCCTTAAGACCGGCCGGCCGGTCAAATGGGAGATGACGCGCGCCGAGCAATTCGCCGCCTCGACCACCCGCCATCCCATGCGGGTGCGGGTGAAGCTCGGGGCGAAGCGCGACGGCACCCTCACCGCCATCCAGCTCCACGTCGTCTCCAACACCGGCGCCTACGGCAACCATGGTGGCGGCGTGCTCCACCACGGCTGCAACGAGTCGATCGCTGCCTATCGCTGCCCGAACAAGCGGGTCGACGGCTATGCGGTCTACACGCACACGGTCCCGTCCGGCGCCTTCCGGGGCTACGGCCTGAGCCAGACCATCTTCGCCATGGAATCCGCCCTCGACGAGCTCGCCCGCAGCCTGGCGATCGATCCCTTCGCCATGCGCCGGATCAACGCCGTGCGCCCCGGCGATCCCATGGTCTCGACCAGCCTGGAGCCGCACGACGTCGCGTATGGCAGCTACGGGCTCGACCAGTGCCTGGACGCGGTCCAGGTCGCGCTGACGGAGGATCCCGGCCTGCCGTCCCCCGGCCCGGACTGGCAGGTCGGCACCGGCATGGCCATGGGCATGATCGACACGATCCCGCCCCGCGGGCACCGGGCGGATGCCCGCATCCGGCTCGAACCGGACGGGACCTACGCCCTGTTCGTCGGCACCGCCGAGTTCGGCAACGGCACCAGCACCGTGCACCGGCAGATCGCGGCCTCGGTCCTCGGCACCAGCGTCGAGCGCATCGTCCTGCGGCAATCGGATACCGATATGGTCGGCCACGATACCGGCGCCTATGGCAGCACCGGCACGGTGGTGGCCGGGCAGGCGACGATGCGGGCGGCGCAGGCGCTGGCCGAGGCGATCCGGGCCGCCGCCGCGCTTCGGGCGGGCACGGTCCCCGAATCCTGCCGGATCGCGGCCGATCACGTCGCCGTGCCGGGGGGCATTCTTCCCCTGGCCGCCCTGGCGGCGGGGGAGGGGATCGAGGCGGCCGGCTTCTCGGACGGCACGCCGCGCTCGGTGGCCTTCAACGTCCAGGCCTTCCGGGTCGCCGTGCACCCGGTCACCGGCGAGGTGCGCATCCTGCGCAGCGTCCACGCCGCCGATGCGGGCCGGGTGATGAACCCGATGCAGTGCCGCGGCCAGATCGAGGGGGGCGTGGCCCAGGCGCTGGGTGCCGCGCTCTACGAGGAGGTGCAGCTCGACGCGGAGGGCGGCGTCCTCACCCAGACCTTCCGCAACTACCACATCCCGGCCATCGCCGACGTGCCGCTGACGCAGGTGATCTTCGCCGACACCTACGACACGGTCGGGCCGCTCGGCGCGAAATCGATGAGCGAGGCGCCCTACAACCCGATCGCCGCCGCCCTCGCCAACGCGATCCGCGACGCGACCGGGGTGCGCCTCAGCGCGACGCCCTTCGCACCCGACCGGATCTTCTCGGCCTTGGGAGGCGCTTCGGAGCAGGCGGGGTGAGGCTCCGAAGCCGGGGGCCCGCCGCTTCGAAGCCGCGGGCGCCCCTTCAGGCCGCCCGGCGCGGCACGAGCCGCTCGCTCGCGAGGGCCTCCTGCGCGCCCGACACGCCGGCCTCGGCGTATTCGGCGTCCTCGTTCACGCACCAGGTGTCGTAGAGCCGCTCGCCCGCGAGGATGTTCTTGACCGTGAGCATCGCGGTCATCATCGCGTGGTCCTGATTGTTGTACTTGTGCATGCCGTTGCGCCCGACGAGGTGCAGGCTCGGGAAGGCACTCTCCAGGTCGCGCCGGATCGTGGCGACATGCGCCTTGTAGTCCTCGTCGTAGACCGGATAGGCCTTCGGCTGGCGCACCACGCAGGCATCGACCACGTCCTCGGGGGCGATCAGCCCGATCTGGCCGATCTCGCGCTTGGCGAGCGCGATCAGCTCCGCGTCCGAGGCGTTCCACAGCCCGTCGCCCTCGAAGCAGAAATATTCGAGGCCGAGACAAGTAAAGCGCTCGTCCGGCACCATCTCCGGCGACCAGGAGCGGAAGTTCTGCACGCGGCCGACCTGCACCGCGGGGTCGTGGATATAGATCCAGTTGTCGGGGAAATCCTCCCGCGCCTTGGCGATCAGCGCCACGGTCAGGAAGTCGCGATAGGCCAGCGCCCGGGCGTTGAAGGTCGAGAGGGGCGTCGGGCGCAGGGCATCGACCAGCTCGCGCAGCGGTGCGGAGGAGATCACGTGGCGGGCGGTGAAGGTCTCCCGCGCGCCGTCGCCGCGCAGCGCGGTCACGGTCCAGAGCCCGGTACGCGCGTCGTAGCGCAGGCCGTCGACGCCGCGGTCGAGCAGCACCTTGCCCCCCTGCGCCGCGATCCTCTCGGCGGCGGCCTCCCACATCATGCCGGGGCCACGCCGGGGATAGCGGAAGGATTCGATCAGCGTCTTGATCACCGGCTCGCCCGCCGCCGGCTTCTTCTTGCGCAGGCCCAGCGAACGCACCACCGCGTCGCGGATCGCGGCGCCGAGATCGAGCCCCTTGATGCGCTGCGCCGCCCAATCGGCGGAAATCGCGTCGCAGGACATCCCCCAGACCTTCTCGGTGTAGGTCTTGAAGAAGATCGCAAACAGCCGCTCGCCGAACTGGTTGCGCACCCATTCGTGGAAGGTCTTCGGCTCGCGCACCGGCCGGGCCCGCGCCCGCAGATAGGAGCCGACGCAGGCCGCGCTCTGCAGCAGGCCCAGGTTGCGCAGGGCCTCGAAGGCCTTCAGCGGATAGGCGTAGTACTTGCCCTTGTAATAGATCCGCGACAGCCGCGGCCGGTCGATGAAATCGTTGGGCAGGATCTCGTCCCAGAGATCCACCACCGCCTTGGACTTCGAGAAGAAGCGGTGCCCGCCGATGTCGAACAGATAGCCGTGATGGGAAACCGTGCGGCTGATGCCTCCGACCTGGGACGGATCGCGCTCCAGAACGGTGACGTCGCGCCCCTCCTTGGAGAGAAGATACCCCGCCGTCAGCCCCGCCGGCCCGGCGCCGATCACCAGGGTCTCGGTGTGGTGGCTCATTACGACTCCGGCGGATCGAACCTGCAGGACGGGCCAAGCCCGCTCGCGCCACTCTCGCGCAGCCGAGGTTAAGGAAGCGCTGAGGCCGACCGCCGGAGGAGCGTCGGAGCCCGGGTCGCAAAGGCTACCTGCGGCCGGTCGAGGAGAAACACCCTTCCGCCCTGGAAGAGAGCATAAGTCAGCCTTAAGCAGGCCGAAAGCAGGACGCCGATAGCAATCCCGGAATTATTGATTTTCCGGCGTTTCACATGGCCTTCGAATACTCAACCTTGAGTTGCAAAAATTCATTTGCGCTATCTTTAGGTGCGATCGTTATAATGGGGATTGGAAGGATCGCTCTTTGCTACAATCTACCGGATGTTATCGGAGGGAAAGCTGCTGCCCTTGAGGGCCTTCAAGCGTTTTTGACAGGCGCACCGTTCGTTTTCTCCGGAATATTCTGCATCTTTGTAAGAGACTACATCAGAGCCGGCATGGCAATCCTATCGATAGGATTGTTTTACTGGTGCGGAGCGTCCGTTCTCAGAACACAATTCGTCATATTTTATATCGGCAGACACTTCGATTTCATAGACAGCAATCTTGGCGCAATCGATGCGAATACAGGATTCGATTGGACATCATACTTCGAATGGGCAGTTAATCATAGAATTATTTTCCAAATATTTGATTACGCATATCAATCGATCTGGATTCAACCGGTCTGCCTGTTCATTGCCTATATGTGGCGCAGAAATCTGCCGAATTTCATGATCCTGCAAACGTCGCTTTCATTATCACTTGCCCTCACCTGCATCGTCGCTACGTTGATGCCCGCGCTCGGTGCATACCAGTTTCATGGCATGACACCGGATCGACATCCGGGTCTTGCCTTGGAATTTGCCGATGGCATGACTCAGCCGATGCTGTGGCTTCGACAGGAACAACTTCCAGCGGTCCTGCCGCCATTTCGGGACGTTCGGCTGATCACCTTCCCCTCATGGCATGCTGCCGCAGCCATCATTTTCATCATGTCGGCGTGGTCATTGCCCGCACTTCGCTGGCCTGCCCTCGCCCTGAATGGGCTGATGCTGGCCGCCACGCCTGTTCAGGGCAGTCACTACCTGACCGACATCATCGTGGGCGCCATGGTTGGAGGCGTCTCGTTCCTCACCCTCGCATGGGCTCTTCAGGTTCCGATGCCTTTCGGCGCCGGCCTGTCCGAGATCAAGGCACCTCCGTCCCGATCATCCGACGCGTAAGCACGGTCTGTCCGCGTCGATCCGTTAACCATGCCGTTCTAAGAGTTGGGGAGCGCCGGCCATTCAGAATCTGAAGCGCCCGGCCGGTTCTTCGAGGGCGTGGATGTCGGGGAGGGAAATGGCGGCGCCGCTTCGGCCCGCGGTCTTGGCGGCCAGCCTCGGGCTGATCGCGACCGCTCCGCTTCTGTTCCGCCTCTATCGGCCAGCGGGGGATGGCCTCGACGTCACTGGCCATCCCATCGGGCGCGACTTCATCAATGTCTGGGCGGGCTCCAGACTGGCCTTCGACGGGCAGATCGCGGCGCTGTTCGACATCGCCGCCTATGCCGAATCCATCGGGCGGCTGTTCGGGCAACCCCTGCCGTTCCACGTCTGGAGCTATCCGCCGCAGACGCTGTTGCTGATCGCCCCCTTCGGAGCGCTTCCCTATTTCCCAGCCCTGGCGCTCTGGACCCTCGGTCTCTTCGCCGCCTTTGCCGGCGTGACCTTGAGCGTGGTGGCGCCCGAGGCGCGTCCGCGCGCCCTGGCGCTGCTCGCAGTCGCGCCCGCCTGCCTGATCAACACCGCCGGGGGCCAGAACGGCTTCCTCACCGGCAGTCTGCTCCTGGGCGGCCTGCTCTGGCTCGACCGGCGCCCCGTCCTTGCCGGGTTTCTGTTCGGCCTCCTGTCCTTCAAGCCGCAACTCGGCGTGGCCTTGCCCTTCGTCCTGATCGCGCTCGGGGCATGGCGGGCGCTACGCTCAGCCTGTATCGCCGCGCTGCTTCTCGTCGCGGCCTCGCTGGCCTTGTTCGGCATCGAGCCCTGGCAGGCCTACTTGACCACGACGCGTGCCTATCAGTGGCTTGTGATCGAGCGTTTCGAGGGCTTCTATCCCGTTATGATGACCTCGGTTTATGCCGGGGCACGCACCGTCGGGCTGCCGCTTCAGGCATCCCTGGTGCTGCAAGCCTGCATCGCCCTGCCAGTGCTCGCTGCGACAATCTGGGCGGTCCGGCGTACAGTCGATCCGCGGCAGCGGGCAGCCATCGTCGTCTGCGCGGTTCCGCTCCTGACGCCCTATACTTTCAACTACGACCTCACCGGGCTGGCGGCGGTGGCCGTGTGGAGGTTCTGCGACCGGGAGCCCGAAGCTGCCTCGGCCTGGCTCCTGGCGGCTTGGCTCATTCCGGCCGTGACGATACCGGTCAACATGGTCGGCCTCGGCATCGCGCCGGTGTTGCTCCTCGCTCTCTTTCTCCTCCAGCTGCGCAGGATCGCCACGCACTGGCCGGCCGTTCTCGGCGGGCCCGCCGCGGCAGTCGTCTCGGGGCACATCTGATGCGCGGCTCGGCCTGGCTCGCTGCCGCGCCGAAGGCGGCTCCGGGCGGCCTCCTCGAACGCCCGGCGCTGCTCTGGCTGCTCGCGGGAATCGGCCTTGCCTGCGCCTTCTCGCCGGAGGGCTTCGTGGCGGCCCTCGGCCTGCATTTCCCCGACACCGACGACGCCATGCGGCTCGCCGAGGTGCGCGACCTCGTGAACGGCCAGCCCTGGTTCGATCTCGTCCAGCACCGGTTCCTGCCGCCCGTGGGGGTGCAGAGCCACTGGTCGCGCCTGCTCGATGCGCCCCTCGCCGCCGCGATCGCCGGGCTCACCCCGTGGGTCGGCCCCCGCCTGGCGGAGGGGCTGACCGTGGCCCTGTGGCCGCCCCTGCTCTTCGCGCTCTACCTGGCCATCCTCTACCGGGGAACGGCACGCCTGCTCTCACGCCGGGCGGCCATCCTCGCCGTCTTCGCCGCGAGCCTCACCCTCGGCCTCGTGCTCCAGTTCCGCCCGGGCCGGATCGATCACCACAACGTCCAGATCCTCTGCCTGATCGGCGTCGGCCTCTGCCTGATGGATCCGGCGCGCCGGGCCGCGCCCGCGGCCCTGGCCGGCTTCCTCTGCGCCCTGTCCCTGGCGATCGGGCTCGAAGCGGTTCCGCTCATCGCCGTCGCCGGCCTGTTCGTCCTCGGAGCCTGGGGGCTGACGGGCCGGACCGCGCTCCCGCGCTTCCTCGGCTTCGGCCTCGCCCTCGGCCTGGGGGCGGGGGGCCTGTTCGCCCTGCAGACCGATCCCGCCCTCTGGGCCGTCGGCGCCTGCGATGCCCTCTCGCCGCCCTGGCTCTGGCTCGCCGGCAGCGCGGGCCTCCTCGCCCTCGCCGCCGCGCTCCTGCCGGAGCGGGCGCCGCCTGTCGCGCGCCTCGGCCTCCTGGCGGCCGGCGGAGCGGTATCCCTTGCCGGCTTCGCCTGGCTCTTCCCGCACTGCCTCGGCGGCCCCTTTCCGGGGATGCCGGAAGTCGTGCGCGCGCATTGGCTGCACAAGATCTTCGAGATGCGGCCGCTTCCCGCCATCCTGCACGACGCGCCGGCCGAAGGCTTCGGCTACGCGTTCGTGCTGCTGCCGGCGGCCCTCGTTTCGGCCCTCTTCGCCCTGCGCGGCCCCGGCCCCCGCCGGCTCTTCCTGCTCTGCGCCCTCTTCCTCGCCACGGGCGCGGCGCAGAGCGGCTTCCAGTTCCGCGGCTTCTTCGTCGCCATCGCCTTCGTGCCCCTCGTCGCGGGGGCGGCCCTCGACCGGGCCTTCGCCCTGATCGGCGACACGACGCGGCCGCCCGCGCACCGCCTCGGCCCGGTCGCGGCGGCGCTCTGCCTGCTGAGCCCGGTCTGGCTCCTGCCGGTCAGCCTGGCGAAAGCCCTCGCCCCATCGACCCCCACCGAGGCACCGGCGCAGACCGGCTCCTGCACCGCGCCGGAAGCCTTCCGGACTTTGGCCGGCCTGCCGCCGGGCCTCGTCCTCGCCCCGATCGATCTCGGCCCGGCGATCCTCCTCAACACGCCGCATTCCATCGTCGCGGCTCCCTATCACCGCGCCAGCGCCGGTCTGCAGGCATCGCTGGAGGCCTTCGGGGCGGACGAGGACGCGATGCGCCGCCAGGTCGAAGCCCTGGGCGTCCGCTATGTCGCGCTCTGCGCCGCCACGCCCCCCGCCTCCCTCGACGACAGAACGCCCTTCGCGACCCGTCTCGCGCGGGGGCAAACCGCCGTCGCCTGGCTCGAACCCGTGGGGGCGTCCGGCGGCCCCCTGCGCCTCTGGCGGGTCCCCTGACGTCGACCACGCGATTTTTGCCACAAAATTGGATAGGCTCTCGGCGCCCGGCCCATGCGGTGCGCGCCGCCGACCGACGCCGCCTCGGCTCTCGACAGGATCCCGATGCTCTTCCGCAGACGCACCACGCCGCCGCCGACGCCGACCGCCTCGGACGAGCCTGCGCTGCCCGGCCGCCTCTCCCCGCGCTCGCCGAGCGAGGCGATCAAGCCCACCGCGGCCCCGCCGCCCCCGGAGAAACCGGAGCGCAGCCGCGGCGGGCTGCTCGCGCGGCTCAGCGGCTTCTTCACGCTGTTCGTCGTGGCCGCCATCGGCGCCATGATCGCGCTGACGCTGTTCAACCGGCAGACGCATGAGCCCGGGCCGCTGGCGAACGACAAGGTCGTCGTCATCCCCAACCGCAGCGGCACCAGCGAAATCGCCGAGATCCTGCAGCGGGAGGGCGTGATCGACCACGTCGCCCTGTTCGAGTTCGCGGCCCGCTTCGGCGGCAAGGGCCCGCTCAAGCATGGCGAGTACAATTTCAAGGCCCATGCCAGCATCACCGACGCCATCGACACGCTGGTGAACGGGCGGCAGGTCCAGCACTCGATCACCTTCCCCGAGGGGCTCACTTCCGAGCAGATCGTGGTGCGGCTCAACGACAACGACGTGCTCTCCGGCGAGATCGCGGAGATCCCGCCGGAAGGTTCGCTGCTGCCCGACACCTACAAGTTCGAGCGCGGCGCCACCCGCCAGCAGATCCTCAACCTGATGCGCACCAAGCAGCGCGAGGTGCTCAACCAGATCTGGATGCGCCGGAACAACGAGATCCCGATCCGCACCCCGGCGGAGATGGTCACCCTGGCCTCGATCGTCGAGAAGGAGACCGGCCGGGCGGACGAGCGGCCGCGGGTCGCCGGCGTGTTCATCAACCGCCTGAACAAGCGGATGCGCCTGCAATCCGACCCGACCATCGTCTACGGCCTCGTCGGCGGCCGCGGCACCCTCGGGCGCGGCATCCAGCGCTCCGAGATCGAGCGGGCGACCCCCTACAACACCTATGTGATCGAGGGGCTGCCCCCGGGGCCCATCGCCAATCCGGGCCGCGCGGCCCTCGAGGCGGTGGCCAATCCCTCGCGGACCAAGGACCTCTACTTCGTCGCGGACGGCACCGGCGGCCACGCCTTCGCCGACACGCTCGAATCCCACCAGCGCAACGTGACCCGTTGGCGTCAGGTCGAGAAGGCCCGTCAGCAGGCTCAGCAGCCGGACGCCAACCCGGTCGACAAGGTCGATCCCAACACCGCCGATCCGACCGCGGCCCAGCCGGGGACGCCGGGCCGCGCCCCGGCCTACGCGCCGGGCGGCAACTCGGCCATGGCCTATGACGGCGCGCCGGCCGATCCGAACGCCCCGCGTCCGAAGGCCTTCGACGCCTCCGAAGGCACCAAGCTCGATCCCCTGCGCAACAAGACCTACGACCTGGGCTCGCCCAAGACCGTGCCGGTGCTCAAGAATCCCTGATCCGGCAGACCGTTGCGATAGGATCGGGCGCGGCTCCGGTTTCGGAGGCGGCTCTCGGCGGTGACGGCAGGCCGCGTTCTCGGGCAGGGGTACGAAGCGCATCCCCGCCCGATCGGGCGCCGTCACCGAGATTCTCTAACGCCCGCCTTCCGCGACCGCCTCCTCGCGGCTCCCGCCGGCCCGCGTCGCCACCAGCGCACCGGCCACGATGAGCCCGCAGGCCAGCGCCAGCGGCCAAGTCGCCGGGGCGTAGCCGGCGGCGACGAGGATCAGCGTCGAGAACACCGGGGCGGCGTAGGAGCCGACGCCGAGGAGGCGGATGTCACCGCGCTTCACGCCGATGTCCCAGAGGTAGAACGCCGCCCCGACCGGGCCGAGGCCCAGAGCCGCGACCGCGGCCCATTGGCTCGAGCCCTCCGGCCAGACCGTGCGCTCGAAGGCGAGGTGGCAGACGAGGCTCAACGCCGCCGTGGCGAGGCAGAAGCCGGCCACCGCGTCCGTCGGCACCGCCCCGACCCGGCGCGACAGCACCGAATAGCCCGACCAGACGAAGGCGCAGGCGAAGGCCGCGAGATAGCCCGGCACGGCGCTCGCCTCGAAGCTCAGCGTCCCGCGGCCGAGAAACAGCGCGACGACCCCGGCGAGGCCGAGGAGGGCCCCGCCGACATGGGCGGCGCGCAGGCCTCTCTCGCCCGACAGCAGCGCGGAGAACATCACGATCAGGAGCGGCCAGAGATAGTTGATGAGCCCGGCCTCCGCCGGCGGCGCGAGGCGCAGGGCCGCGAAATAGAGCGCGTGGTAGCCGAACAGCCCGCCGATCCCCAGCGCCCAGACCGCGAGGGGTTGGCGCAGGGCCGAGAGCCCGGAGGGCCGGGCGATCCAGCTGGCGCAACCGAGAAGACCGCCGATCAGAAAGGTCATGGCGGCGAGCTGGAACGGCGGCACCGCACCGGAGGCGGCCGTGAACAGGGCGAGCAGCGACCAGAGCAGGATGGCTCCGGAGCCGATCACGGTGGCGGTGCGGGTGGTCATGGGTCGGCCCTAGCATAGCGGGCCTGCCGGCTCACCCGGGAAGCGGGCGCGGCACGGGCCTTCCGCGACAGGAGCGCCATCCGATCGAACGCAGTCCCGGCCGATCCCTCATCCGGGTGTACGCATCTCCCCCCGCAGGCCACGGCGAGCGCCCTTAGGGACAGCGACGGAGAAAACGTGATACCGCGCGCCAGGTCGCCTCAGAGGTTACGGATCGACGCATGATCGCGAGCATGACGGGCTTCGCCCGCGCCGCCGGCAGCACCGGCCCGGTGCAATGGCTCTGGGAGATCCGCTCCGTGAACGGGCGCGGGCTCGACATCCGCCTGCGCGTGCCGAGCGGCCTCGACGGCGCCGGGGAGGCAGCCCGGGCCGCCCTGCAGAGGGCGCTCGCCCGCGGCCAGTGCCAGCTCTCTCTGACCCTGTCCAAGCCCGAATCCACCCCTCGGGTGCGGGTCAACGAGGCCTTGCTCGCGGACCTCGCCGCCGCCGCCGCGCGGGTGCCGCTCCCGCCGGGGATCGGCCCCGTCACCCTCGACGGCCTGCTCGCCGTGCGCGGCGTCATCGAGACCGAGGAGGAAGCCGGCGCCGATCCCGACATCCTGGCCCGTGACCTCGCCGCCGGCGCCGAGCGCCTGGTTGCCGATCTGGTGGCCGCTCGCCAGGCCGAGGGGCGGGCCCTGCGCGAGGTGATCGAGGGCCAGATCGCGCAGATGGAGCGCCTGACCCGGGCCGCCGAGGAGAACCCCGCCCGCAAACCGGAGGCGGTGCGCGCCCGGCTGGCGGCCGCGGTTGCGGCCCTTTCGGAGAGCGGCAGCCTCGACCCCGACCGGCTGCACCAGGAGGCGGTGCTGATCGCCGCCAAGGCCGATGTCCGCGAGGAGCTCGACCGGCTGCGCGCCCATCTCGACGCCGCCCGCGAGTTGCTGGCCAAGGGCGGCGCCATCGGCCGCCGGCTCGATTTCCTGGCCCAGGAGCTCGGCCGCGAATCGAACACCCTCTGCGCCAAGGCCGGCGACATCAGCCTTTCGCGGATCGGACTCGACTTGAAGGCCGTGGTGGAGCAATTCCGCGAGCAGGTTCAAAACGTCGAGTGACGATGTTTCCGATGATGCATGCAACGAACACGGGTGGGGTGAAGCGGTGAGCGGGTCTGCGGGCGCGCCCCTGCGCGGCGACAAGGTGAAGGGCCGCGGCCTGGTCCTGATCCTGTCCTCCCCCTCCGGCGCCGGCAAGACGACGCTGACGCGGGCCATCGCCAATGACGGCGGCTGGGGGCTCGAACTGTCGATCTCCGTGACGACGCGCCAGCGCCGCCCCTCGGAGATCGACGGCAAGCATTACAACTTCATCGACCAGGAAGCCTTCCAGGACCTGCGGGCCCGCGACGACCTGCTCGAATGGGCCGAGGTGCACGGCAATTTCTACGGCACGCCCCGTCGTCCCGTGGAGAAGGCCCTCGCCGCCGGCCGGGACATGATCTTCGACATCGACTACCAGGGCACGCGGCAGGTCCGCTCCAAGCTCAAGGACGACGTCGTCACGGTCTTCATCCTGCCGCCGAGCTTCGCGGAACTGCGTCACCGGCTGGAGCGCCGGGCCGAGGATTCGCCCGAGACCATCGAGAAGCGCCTCGCCAATGCCCGGGTCGAGATCCAGCGCTGGACCGAGTACGACTACGTCCTCGTCAACGACGACCTGCAGGACGCCTTCAAGGCGCTTCAGGCCATTCTGTCCGCCGAGCGCCTGAAGCGCACCCGCCGGGTCGGCCTCTCCGACTTCGTGGACGGGCTGCTGGCGGAGGCCGACGCCCAGGGCTGAGGGCTCCCCTCGCGGAACCGGCGAGGGATCACCATATCGGGGCTTCGCCGAATTTGCCCCCACATGCCCCCCTCCGCTATCCCGCTCTCGAGCGGGGCGGGGGCGGTCGGCGTGGCGGCCCCGTTTCAAGCCCCGGACGAACCTGTTCGCGCCGGACACGGAGTTTCCATGGCTTCCGGACACGAGACCCGCCCCAGCGAACCCGTCGCCCCCTTCGAGGGCGGCGACGATGCCGTGCTGCCCTTCGCCGTCGAGGCGCTCGACGTGCGCGGGCGCGCCGTGCGGCTCGGCCCCTCCGTCGACACCATCCTGCGGCGCCACGGCTATCCCGATTCCGTGGCGCGCCTGCTCGGCGAGGCGGCGGCCCTGACGGCGTTGCTCGGCGCCTCGCTGAAGTTTCAGGGCCGCTTTCAGCTCCAGACCAAGACGGACGGCCCGGTCGAGATGATCGTCGTCGATTTCGAGGCCCCCGATCGCCTGCGCGCCACCGCACGCTTCGACGCGGCGGCCGTGGCGACGCTCGGCGAGCGGGCCCGGGCGCCGGACCTGATGGGCAAGGGTCATCTCGCCATGACCATCGACCAGGGCAGCGCCCAGAGCCGCTACCAGGGCGTCGTCGCCCTGGAGGGCCAGGACCTGGAGGAGGCGGCCCACCAGTATTTCCGCCAGTCGGAGCAGATCCCGACGCAGGTCCGCCTCGCCGTGGCCGAAGCCCTGGAGGGGGGCGCGGCGCGCTGGCGCGCGGGGGGGCTGCTCGTGCAGTTCCTGCCGACCTCGCCCGAACGCATGCGCCAGGCCGATCTGCCGCCGGGCGATGCGCCGGAGGGCTATGCGCGCCTCGACGAGGCGGGCCTTGCCGAGGACGATGCCTGGGTCGAGGCCCGTTCCCTGGTGGGCACCGTGGCCGATCACGAACTCGTCGATCCGGCGGTGTCGAGCGAGCGGCTGCTCTACCGGCTCTTCCACGAGCGCGGAGTGCGGGTGTTCGAGGCGCAGCCGATCATCGAGGCCTGTCGCTGCTCGCGGGAGCGGGTGATGGGCATGATCCGCTCCTTCTCCCCGCAGGAGCGGCGCGACCTCGTGGCTGATGACGGCCGCATCGGCATCACCTGCGAGTTCTGCTCGCGGCGCTACGTTCTCGACCCGGCGGAGGTCGAGGCGGAGATCTCGTCCCGCTCGGAGTGAGGCGAGGACGCTCCGCGATGCGTGCGGAGATTTGCAAGCGGGCCGCACTGTACTAGATTGGTGGTGAGGGCCGGCGGGTGGCACCCCGTCGGCCCTCTGCTCAAGAGCCTATTACCAGAGCGCTACCGTGATGGTCAGAGACCACGCGGTAGCGTTTTTGGTTACGGTGATGGTCAGGATCGGTATTCCGATCACATGGACTCACCTCCTCTCCAGCCTGCCTGCTCAGCCTTTCGGCGGCGGCGGTTGGCTATTCCGCCGCAAGCCCGGTGCCCGAGCCTTCACGACTGGAGTGGCGACGCTTCAGCGAGGCCAAGTCATACCCATCCATAGAAGACGCACAATCTCGATCGCGCATACACTTTTTATTGCGCGATGATTCTACTGAAAATACATTCAGAGATGCGTCGAATCTGCAATCTGTGTTTGCAGGAAGCTCGCGAGACGTCCACATGGCGAGCGGACGAGCGCTTGTCGAGGTCGCGCCATATCATGCGCCCGATGGTCCCGCACGGGCGGACGGGATCCCCTTTTGGAACCGCTCCATGTTAAGAGGCGGCATGGCGGGCCCCGTTCTTGCGGGGCGCCAGCACCGTCCGAATCCGAACGAGGCCGTCACGCATGCCGGAGCTTCATCCCGAGATCGCCGCCGTGACCGAGCGCGTGATCGCGCGCTCGAAGCCGACCCGCCAGGCCTATCTCGACCTGATCGCCCGTGAGCGCGACGAGGGCGTGCACCGGCCGATGCTCGCCTGCGGCAACCTCGCCCACGGCTTCGCCGCCTCCGGGGACGACAAGCCCGCGATCATCGCCGGCAAGGGCATGAATATCGGCATCGTCACCGCCTACAACGACATGCTCTCGGCCCATCAGCCCTACGGGCGCTATCCGGAGCAGATCAAGCTCTTCGCCCGCGAGGTCGGCGCCACCGCCCAGGTCGCCGGCGGTACGCCCGCCATGTGCGACGGCGTCACGCAAGGCCAGCGCGGCATGGAGCTGTCGCTGTTCTCCCGCGACACCATCGCCCTCTCCACCGCCGTGGCCCTGAGCCACGGCATGTTCGAGAGCGCGGTGCTGCTCGGCATCTGCGACAAGATCGTTCCCGGCCTGCTGATAGGAGCCCTGCGCTTCGGCCACCTGCCGATGATCCTGATCCCGAGCGGGCCGATGCCCTCGGGGCTCGCCAACAAGGAGAAGCAGCGCATCCGCCAGCTCTATGCCGAGGGCAAGGTCGGCCGCGCCGAGCTTCTGGAGAGCGAGTCCGCCTCCTATCACGGGGCCGGCACCTGCACCTTCTACGGCACGGCCAATTCCAACCAGATGATGATGGATGTGATGGGCCTGCACATGCCCGGCGCCTCCTTCATCAACCCGGGCACGAAGCTGCGCCAGGCGGTGACCCGCGCCGCGATCCACCGCGTCACCGAGATCGGGTGGAACGGCAACGACTACCGCCCGCTCGGCCGCTGCATCGACGAGAAGGCGATCGTCAATGCCATCGTCGGTCTCCTGGCCACCGGCGGCTCGACCAACCACGCCATCCACCTGCCGGCCATCGCCCGGGCCGCGGGCATCGTGATCGACTGGGAGGATTTCGACCGGCTCTCGGCGGTGGTGCCCCTGGTCGCCCGCGTCTACCCGAACGGGGCGGGGGACGTGAACCACTTCCACGCCGCCGGCGGCATGTCCTACGTCATCGCCTCCCTGATCGATGCGGGCCTGCTGCACGACGACATCCTGACGGTCGCCGGCACCCGGCTGCGCGACCATGCGAAAGATCCGAAGCTGTCGGGCGACGACCTCGTCTTCGAGGACGCCCCGGCGGAGAGCTTCGACGAGGCGATGCTGCGCAGCCCGGCCAATCCCTTCCAGAAGGACGGCGGCATGCGCCTCGTCCGGGGCAATCTCGGCCGCGCCACCTTCAAGACCAGCGCGGTCGATCCCGAGCGGCGCACCATCGAGGCGCCGGCCCGCGTCTTCTCCGACCAGGAGGAGGTCATGGCCGCCTTCAAGGCCGGGGAGCTGGAGCGCGACGTGGTGGTCGTGGTCCGCTTCCAGGGGCCGAAGGCCAACGGCATGCCGGAGCTGCACAAGCTCACCCCGCCTCTCGGCGTGCTGCAGGACCGCGGCCACAAGGTCGCCCTGGTGACGGACGGGCGCATGTCGGGGGCCTCGGGCAAGGTGCCGGCGGCGATCCACCTGAGCCCGGAGGGCGTCGGCGGCGGCCCCATCGCCCGCCTCCGCGACGGCGACATCGTACGGCTCTCGGCGGAGGAGGGTCTGCTCGAGGTCAAGGTCGATCCGGCCGAGTGGGAAGCGCGCCCTCTGGCCGCCCCGCCGCCGGACGGGATCGGCACCGGCCGCGAGCTCTTCGCCTTCATGCGCCGCGGCGCGGACGGCGCCGAGCAGGGCGGCTCGGCCATGCTGGCCGCGGCCGGGCTCTGAAGCGCCCACGACACATCCCGGTCACGCTCCTCCCCGAAGGGGGAGAGGGCCCGCCTCTGAGGACATTGCCATGAGCACCATCGACGCGCTGATGCGCTCCGTTCCCGTGATCCCGGTCCTGGTGATCGACGACGTGGCCCATGCCGCCCCCATCGCCGAGGCGCTGGTCGGCGGCGGCCTCACCGCCCTGGAGGTGACCCTGCGCACGCCGGCCGCCCTCGACGTCATCCGCGAGATGTCCAAGGTCGAGGGCGCGGTGGTCGGCGCCGGCACCGTGCTCAATCCGAAGGATCTCGACGCGGCCCTCTCGGCCGGCGCCCAGTACATCGTCAGCCCCGGCCTGACCGATCCGCTGACCGATGCCGCCAAGCGCAGCAGCGTGCCCTACCTGCCGGGCGTGGCCAACGCCGCCGACATCATGCGCGGCCTCGACCACGGGCTCGACCGCTTCAAGTTCTTCCCGGCGGAAGCCTCCGGCGGCCTCAAGGCGCTCAAGGCGCTCGCCGCCGTGTTCGGCGCCGTCCGCTTCTGCCCGACCGGCGGCATCACCGAAGCCACCGCGCCGGACTGGCTCGCGCATCCCTCCGTGCTCTGCGTCGGCGGCAGCTGGGTGGTGCCGGCCGGCACGCCCGACGCCCAGGCGATCCGCCGGGCCGCCGCGGCCGCCGCAGCCCTGCGCTGAGGGCGCCCCGGGCCCGCGGCGGCGGGTAAGCGCCAAGGTTGACAGGGGCGGGCGGCGCGTGAGCCTCTGCCGCCGAAGGGCCCTGCGCCCGAGGGAGGCGTGACGGCATCGATGCTCGACATCGCGACGCGGGTCTACAACCACAATTTCCGCATCGACCCGATCGTGCGGTCGCTCCTCGACACCGATTTCTACAAGCTCCTGATGGCGCAGACGATCCTGCGCCGGCATGCCGAGGTCGCGGTCACCTTCGGCATCCAGAACCGCACCAGCCGGATCCGGATCGCCGACGAGATCGAGGAGGGCCAGTTGCGCGAGCAGCTCGACCACGCCCGCACCCTCCGGCTCAGCCGCGGCGAGGCGACTTGGCTGCGCGGCAACAGCTTCTACGGCAAGCGCCAGATGTTCTCGGCGGAGTTCGTCGCCTGGTTCGAGACCTTCCAGCTGCCGGATTACGAGCTGACGCGGCGGGACGGGCAATACGTCCTCACCTTCCACGGCCGCTGGCTCGAGACCACGATGTGGGAGGTGCCGGCCCTCGCCATCCTCAACGAGCTGCGCTCCCGTGCCACCCTGCGCGACATGGGCCGCTTCGAGCTGCAGGTGCTCTATGCGAGGGCCATGACCCGGGTCTGGGAGAAGATCCAGCGCCTGCGCCGGCTGCCGGACCTGTCCATCGCCGATTTCGGCACGCGGCGGCGCCACGGCTTCCTGTGGCAGGACTGGTGCGTGCAGGCCATGAACGAGGGCCTCGGCGCGAAGTTTCTCGGCACGTCGAACTGCCTCATCGCCCAGCGCCGCGAGGTCGAGGCGGTGGGCACCAACGCCCACGAGCTGCCGATGGTCTATGCGGCGCTCGCAGGCGACGACGATGCCGCGCTCGCCCGCGCACCCTACGCCGTGCTGGCCGACTGGCAGCAGGACTACGAAGGCAACCTCCTGGTGGCGCTGCCGGACACCTACGGCACCAGCGGCTTCCTCGCCAACGCTCCCCACTGGCTCACCGCCTGGACCGGCATCCGCATCGATTCGAAGGAGCCGATCGCCGGGGGCGAGGAGGCCATGGCCTTCTGGCGCGCCCGCGGCTGCGACCCGGCGGGCAAGCTCGCGATCTTCTCCGACGGCCTCGACATCGAGGGCATCGAGCGGATCCACGCCCATTTCCACGGGCGCATGCGCCTCGGCTACGGCTGGGGCACCCTGCTCACCAACGACTTCCGCGGCCTCGTGCCGGACGGACGGCTCGATCCGATCTCCATCGTCTGCAAGGTGATCGAGGCCGACGGCCGCCCCACGGTCAAGATCTCCGACAACCCCACCAAGGCCCAGGGCCCGGCCGCCGAGATCGAGCGCTACCGGCGCGTCTTCGGGATGGAGGACCAGGAGGCCCTGCCGGTTCTGGTCTAGAAGCCCCGGCGCGTCCGGAGCGGCGAGATGCCTCTCGTACGGACGCATGAAAACGGCGCCGGGGTTCTCACCCGGCGCCGTCCGTTCTCGTCATTCAACCGCGGATGAAATCCGCGATCAGCGCCGGCGCCGCCGTGTCGAAGCCGACCACGTCGAGCATGCCGGGATCCTCCGGATCGGCGATGCTGAAACCGTTGGAGACGAGCCCCACGACCACGAGCTTCGCGGCGATGCCTGTCTTCTCCCGGTACGTCCGCAGCGCCTGCACCGGATGCACGGGGCCGAGGGGAGACGCGGGCGTGTCATAAATTTGCGCTCGGGGCTTCGCTGGCCGTTGATAACCGAGTGCCAACCGGCCCACGCCGATAGAGCGACGCCGTCCGCTTCCAGGAGGGGCGGCGTCGCGATGCGGGTGTGGATAAGGCCGAGCCTGGCGCCACGCCAACCCGAAACTTGAAAATTCTTTCAGTTTCGACCATGTCCCGCCCATGACCACACCGACCATCACCTCCGCGCAGATCCGCGCCGGCCGCGGCCTCCTGAAATGGACGCAGGGCGTGTTGGCGAGTCGCGCGGCGGTCTCCGTCGTCACCCTCAACATGATCGAGAGCGATCAGGTGATGCCCCGCCAGAGGACGCTGGCCTCGATTCGGAAGGTGCTCGAAGGGGAGGGGATCCGCTTCATCGGCGACGCGGACGAGGGCTACGGCGTCCTGATGCGCGGCAAGCCCCGAGACGAGACGGAGGCGACGGACGATTCGGAGGCGGAGGAGGGGGCGTCGAGATCCATGCGGGCGAAGCGATGAGCACGGCCCGCATCGACCTCAACGCCGACCTCGGCGAGGGCTACGGCCCCTGGCGCCTCGGCGAGGACGAGGCGCTCCTCGATGTCGTCACCTCCGCCAGCATCGCCTGCGGCTTCCATGCCGGCGATCCCACCATCATGGTCGAGACCGCCGCCGCCGCGAAGGCGCGCAGCGTGGCTATCGGCGCGCATCCCGGCTTCCACGATCTGCGCGGCTTCGGGCGCCAGGTCATCCGCCAGCCGGTGCGGGAGATCGAGCGGGACGTCGCCTACCAGATCGGGGCGATGCAGGCCTGCGCCGCGCTGGCCGGCCACCGGGTCAGCTACGTGAAGGCGCATGGCGCCCTGGCCAATCTCGCCAACGCGGAGCCGGAGATCGCCAAGGCCGTCGCCCGGGCAGTGGCCGGCGTCGATCGCGGCCTCGCCCTCATGGTGATGCCGGGCCTGGCCGCCGAGCGCGCGGCCGAGTCGGTCGGCCTGCGCAGCCTGCGCGAGATCTACGCCGACCGCGCCTATGCCGAGGACGGCCAGCTCGCTCCCCGCGGGACGCCTGGCGCCGTCATCCATGACGCCGAAGCGATCGCAGCCCGCGTCCTGCGCATGGTGGAGGAGGGAGGCGTCCTCACCGCCTCGGGCCAGCTGCTCCCGGTCGGAATCGACACGGTCTGCGTGCATGGCGACACGCCCGGCGCCCTCACCGCGGCGAGGGCGGTGCGCGCGGGCCTGGAACGGGCCGGAATCGCGGTCGAAGCCTGCTGCGGCGCCTGAGCCGGACGCTTTCGCATCACGAATACAGGCTGGGATCGTTTTGGCGCGGTTGGGGGTTTCCCGACCGAACGGCGCCCAAGCGGAGCCGTTCCGGACGACGTGTCGAGAGTAGCCGCCCCCCATGAAGCCCAATCCCCGCGCAGAAGGTCTCGTCGTCCCGCCCCGTGCCACCCGCATCCCGGCGGCCGAGACGCCGAAGGGGCCGCTCGCCTCCTCGCTGATCGTGGGAGCGCTGATCGTCGCCGGGCTCTATCTCGGCCGGGAAGTCCTGATCCCCATCGCCATCGCGGTGCTCCTGTCCTTCGTACTCGGGCCGCTGGTGAACCTGCTGCGCAAGGCGAAGCTCGGCCGGCTGCTCTCGGTGATCGCCTCGGTGATCCTGGCCACCGGCATCATCGCCGCCCTCACCACCGTGATCGGGGTGCAGGTGGCCGATCTCGTGCGGGACGTGCCGCGCTACCAGCACACGATCGAGCGGAAGATCGAGAACCTGCGCCAGGGCAGTCTCGGCCACGCCATGGACTACATCACCAACATCAACCGGGCGATCCACCAGGGCCCCGAGGAGAACAAGGAGCAGAAGCCCGCGCCGAAGCCCAGCGATGCCGCGAATCCGCCGCCCAAGCCCGTCCTCGTCGAGATGAAGGACCGGCCGCCGAGCGCCTTCGAGCTCGCCAACACCGTGCTCGCGCCGGTGGTGCAGCCGGTGGCGACCTCGGGCATCGTGATCGTGGTGCTGCTCTTCATCCTGATGCAGCGGGAAGACCTGCGCGACCGGCTGATCCGGCTGGCCGGGTCGAGCGACCTGCACCGCACCACCGTGGCCATGGACGACGCGGCCCGGCGCCTGTCCCGCTACTTCCTCGGCCAGCTCGCCCTCAACACGGCCTTCGGCGTGGTGATCTGCGTCGGGCTCTGGTTCATCGGTGTGCCGAACCCGGTGCTCTGGGGCATCTTCTCCGCGGTCATGCGCTTCGTGCCGTATATCGGGGCCTTCCTCTCCGCGATCCTGCCGCTCGCGCTCGCCGCCGCCGTCGATCCCGGCTGGAGCATGGTCATCGCCACGCTCATCCTGTTCGCGGTGATCGAGCCCGTGGTCGGGCAGATCATCGAGCCCCTGGTCTACGGGCACTCGACCGGGCTCTCGCCCTTCGCGGTGCTGATCTCGGCCCTGTTCTGGACCTGGCTCTGGGGACCGGTCGGCCTCCTGCTCTCGACGCCGCTCACCGTCTGCCTCGTCGTGCTCGGCCGCCATGTCGACCGGCTCGAATTCCTCGACGTGCTGTTCAGCGACCGGCCGGCCCTGACCCCGGTGGAGAACTTCTACCAGCGCATGCTCGCCGACGACCCGGAGGAGGCGCAGGAACATGCCGAGCTGATCCTGCGGGAATGCTCGCTCTCGGCCTATTACGACGAGGTCGTGCTGAAGGGGCTCGAACTCGCCGCCCGGGACGCCGCCCGCGGCGTGCTGACCCCCGACCAGAAAGCCGACATCCGCGCCTCCATCACCGCCCTGATCGAGGATCTGGAGGACCGGCCGGACGGGGCGCCCAACACCCCCGCCGGCGTCGCGCGCCGGCTCGTCACCGGCAGCGCCGGCGACACCTCCTGTGACGGCGAGCCGGTGGTCGAGAACGATCCGGAGGCGCTGCCGGAGGAATGGCGCCGGGACGGGGCGGTGGTCTGCATCGCCGGCCGCGGCTTCCTCGACGAGCCGGGCACGGCGATCGTCGCGCAGCTCCTCCGCAAGCACGGCTTCGGCACCCGCATCGTGCCCTTCGCCGAGGTGGCGCGGGCCAACATCGCCCATTGGGAGCCGGGCCCGGTGAAGATGATCTGCGTGGTCTCGCTGGCGATCAGTGGCGAGCCGACCCATATCCGCCGCCTCGTCGCCCGGCTGAAGCAGAGGGTCCCCGGCGTGCCGATCGCGGTCGGCCTGTGGCGGCTCGACGATCCGATCCTGTCCGACTCGGTCCGGCGCCGGGAGATCGGCGCGGACGAGCACACGGTCTCCCTGCGCGACACGATCGAGGTCGTGCTGGCGGCGACCCGCTCGGCGGTCGGACCGGACACGGAAGCCGGCCCGCGCTCGGTCGAGGCGACGCCGCCGCGCCAGGCGCTTCCCGAGCCGGCCTGATCCGGTCGCGGCGGGCCGAATGTCACCCTCGCCGGGTTGACGGGAGCGCTTCCGCAGAGCCTTCGTTCCTGCCGCCGTCAAGCGACAGGGACCATCCGATGAGCGTCGTCGATCTCGCCCGGTTCGTTGAGGATCTCGCGACCCAGTCCGGGGCAGCGATCCTGCCCTTCTTCCGCGGCCATTTCGGCATGGACGACAAGGCGCGGGGCTCGGCCGGCGCGTTCGATCCGGTCACGGAGGCCGACCGCGCCGCCGAGACGGTGATGCGCAACATGATCCGCGCGCATTTCCCGACCCACGGCATCCTCGGCGAGGAGTTCGGCGCCCAGAACACCGATGCGGAATGCGTCTGGGTGCTCGACCCGATCGACGGCACCCGTGCCTTCATCGCGGGGCTGCCGACCTGGGGGACCCTGATCGGGCTCACCCATCACGGCGTGGCCGTGCGTGGCATGATGCACCAGCCCTATCTCCAGGAGCGTTTCACCGGCGACGGCCGGACCGCCAGCGTCCGCACGCCCAAGGGAGAGCGCCGCCTGCAGGCCCGGATCACCGAGCGCCTCGCGGACGCGATCCTGGCGACGACCGATCCCCGGCTCTTCGCGGAGGGCGAGGAGCGGGAGGGCTTCCGCGCGGTCGAGGACGCGGTGCGGCTGTCGCGCTACGGCGCCGATTGCTACGCCTATTGCATGCTCGCCGCCGGCCAGATCGACCTCGTGGTCGAGGCCGGGCTGAAGCCCTACGACATCGTCGCCCTGATCCCGATCGTGGAAGGCGCCGGCGGCATCGTCACCGCCTGGGACGGCAGCCCGGCGACGGGGGGCGGCCGCATCGTCGCCGCCGGCAACCGCCGCCTGCACGAGGCGGCCCTGGCGCGGCTCAACGGCAGGGCGTGAGGCCTTAGGCCTCCACCCGCTCCATCCGCCGTTCCACCGCGGCCTCGCTGCCGGGGATGAAGGCGTCGAAGGCGGCCCAGAAATCGGTGCGGATCGCGTCGCATTCCGTGAGGATCTCGTGGCGGGCGCCCGGCAGCACGATCAGATGTCCGGCCTTGAGACGGCTGGCGAAGCGCTCCGTCACCGGCGTGCCGCAGACCGGGTCGGCGCCGGCCGCCACCACCAGCACCGGCAGGGTGATGCGCGGCGGCACCCGGGGATCGCGCAAAACCCGCATGGCCCGGAAGGCCGAGGCCAGCCAGGCGATGGTCGGGTCGCCCACCGCGCCCGCGCCGACGCTCGCCGCCGCCGCGGCGTTGCGGGCATAGCGCTTCGGATCGCTCGAGAGGCGGTTGCCGGCAAAGGGCTTCGTCGCGATCGAGGTGGGGCCGCCGAGCGGGATGTAGCAGCGGCCGAAACCGAGGCGATGCAGCCCGCGGGAGAGCACAGCGGCGACCGTCGGCCAGCGCACCATCCGGATCGACAGCATCGGCGCCACGGTGACGAGCCGCTTGAACGGGAGCCACCCCTCCAGGGCGCCGGTCAGGGCCACGGCGCCCCCCATGGAATGGGCCAGGCAGAAATACGGCTCGGGCATGAGCGGCACCAGAACCGCCTCCTCGATCGCCGTCAGGTCGCGCCGGAAATCGGAGAAGCGGCGGACATGCCCCTTGTGGGGGTCGCGCACCTGCCGGCCCGATTCCCCCTGGCCGCGCCAGTCGAAGGCCACCACGCAGAAACCGCGGCGGCGCAGGTCGGCGATCGTCTCGTAGTATTTCTCGATGAACTCGGCTCGGCCCTGCAGCAGGCAGACGGTTCCCTTGATGGTGCGGGTGGTCGGCCGCCAGGTCGCGGCCCGCAACGACACACCATCCGCCGTCCGCACCGGCACCAGCGTGCCGCCCGGCGGTACGGGATTGTCGGGCGTCGATCTCAAGGTCAGCATCGGCGGCGGATCCGGACGGGAAGGCAGGGATTGGGGAAGCGAAAAAACTTCGTCCGAAGACGCCACCAAGCTCTTGCGGAGGTCTTTCCCCGGACCGATATCAGCAACGCGCCGGCCGATACGGCGGCGCGACGGTCCGGCCCGAGGGCGGACCAGCTTCGATACATGTTGCTTCTTACGGAGGATATGTCATGCGTCAGTTCGACCTCGCTCCCCTCTATCGCTCCACCGTCGGCTTCGATCGGCTGTTCGCCGCCCTCGACGGCTTCGTGAGCGCGGAGCAGGCACCGACCTACCCGCCCTACAACATTGAGCGCACCGGCGAGACCACCTACCGCGTCACCGTCGCGGTTGCCGGCTTCACCGAGTCCGACCTCTCCATCGAGGTCAAGGAGAATGCGCTGACGATCAAGGGCGAGCGCAAGCCCGTGGAGAACAAGTCGGTGGAAGTCCTGCATCAGGGCATCGCCGCGCGCGCCTTCGAGCGCCGGTTCCAGCTTGCGGACCATGTCCAGGTCACCGGCGCCACGCTCGAGAACGGGCTTCTCCACGTCGATCTCGTCCGCGAGATCCCGGAGGCCAAGAAGCCGCGCCAGATCCAGATCGCCTCCGGCCGAGCCTCGAGCCAGCCGGCGATCGAGGGTTCGGTCCAGCAGGCGGCCTAATCGCCCGATCTTTTCAGGAGAGCGCCCCGGCCCGCCAGGCCGGGGCGTTTTTGCGTCTGCCGGCTTCGGTATCAGTAATCCCCGAAGCGGTCGTTCGCGCTCGGCTCGTAGCAGGTGTAGCCGATTAAGCAGGCCCGCGTGTCGCGTGCCGGGACGAAGGCGCGTCGGCCCACCTCCGTCGGCTGGCAGAAGCTCGCGTCGCGCACGAAGCGGTCGTAGGTCTGACCGCCGGTCCCGAGCACCGCCGCGCCCTCCCGCATCAGCAGCCCGCGGGCCTGAGCGCAGGTCAGATCCAGGGTCGAGATCCGCGCGAGTGCCGGAGAGCTTGCGCAGCAGAGGGCGAGGGCGAGAAGGCGGGCACGCGGCACGGCTCGGCTCCGGAAGGCAGGATCGGAGTGCCAACCCTCGTGACGGGACCGCGGATCCGTGCCGCCGATCAGCCGAGGCTCCGTTCGATCTCCTCCTCGTCACAGATCACCCCGGCCACGCTCGCGAATTCCGCCGGCGCCGCGGGCGCGACCGGTGCCGGGGCGGCGGCCGCCTCGACATAGGCGGCGAGGAACACCCGCATCACATGGGCGATGCCGGCCGGCGTCACGGAGCGCAGGTCCTCCTCGAAGTAGCGGCCGGCATTCGGGCCGCCGGTGACGATCTCGTAGGCCGGGAAATAGGCGACGTTGGCGTGCTTCTGCGCGACCTCGCCGGCCGCGGCCCGGAGCACCGCCTTGGAATAGGTGCTGGAGACCAGCACATGCCGGTCCTCGTAGGTCGCGATCAGCGGTACCGGCGAGACGGTCAGGATCACCCGGGCCCGGGCGTTCACCCCGCGCAGGCGTTCGAGGAAGCCGTCGAGATCGGCCACCGTCTCCGAGACGGTGGCGTTCACGAAGGCGTACCGCTCCGGGTCGAAGGCACCGCCCGCCACGCCGGGGGCGAGGGGATAGGCGGCGCCGTCCCCCCGCGCCCGCCAGCCCTCCGTCAGCCCGAGGGTGAAGACGAACACATCGAGGGTCTCGAAGAGGGTCCGCACGGCCGCGAGATGCACCCGCGCGGCCTCCGCCACCGCCCCCGCATCCGCGAAGCCTTCGGGCTCGATCGTGGGGCGGAAGGGATCGACGAAGCGGCCATCCGGCCTTACCCAGGCGGCCTCTTCCGGCGCGAAGGCATCATAGGCGCGGTCGAAGAGCTGAACGAGTTGGCGGGTGTGATAGAGGTTGCCGTAGCGGGCCGAATAGGTACCGAACTGGCGCCGCGCCGCCTCCGCCTCGGTCAGGCCTTCCGGGGCCGTCTCGGTGACGTGGTAGTGGAAGCCTGTGTCCCGCAGGGCGCGAGCGACGTTCTGCGCGAAGCAGCTGCCGCCGGTGGCGATGCGGTCCTCCCGGGTGATCGGGAAGGGTCCGATCCCGGCAGGGTCGAGAGCGAAGGGCGCCGGCCCGGCCACGGCCCGGCGCCAGAAGCGCGCATCCGGCAGGCCGGAATAGGGATTCGTCACGGTCACGCCTGTGCCAGAGCGGCCCCGGCGGCCGCCGGGAAGGCTTAGCGCATGGCCGGTGGCGAGGGGAGGGCGACCTGCCCGCCAGCGGCTCTTGCAAACCGGCACGATGGGCCGGGCTACCGGGCACGCCGCCCAGAGGCGCGAAAGTGAAAACAATACCGACGAACACTTTCAAATGACTTCGTATCGACGCCGCACGGACCGAGACAATTCTCAAAAATCAATCGCCAAGCTTGTGCATCAAATCTATTCAAATTAGATTTCACGCGCCAAATCAAAATCACCGAATCTATTACGGGAGGGTGGCATGGCCTACGGCGTCCTGCTCTACGACCGATTCGAACCGGATACTCTGGACGAGGCCTATGTGCAGCAGGTTCAGGGCTTGCTGGATCGGGTCCTGTCCATGCCAGGAGCCATCTCCTTCATGGGCTACCGTTCCCTGGCCGGCAGCCCCAACACGATCAGCTTCACGGAATTCGACACGGTCGAGGATGCCCAGCGCGCCGCGGCGTCCGAGGAGCTGCAGGCGGTCTTCAAGGCGATGGAAGCCACGGGGACGCGGCCGACCCTGCTGGTCATGGAGCGCTCGCCCCTGACGCCGAACCCCATCATGGCCTCGGGCCGGTAGAAGAGCCGGCCCGCACCGGGCCCCGAGCAGGCCATCCCCTCGATTGCAGGATGCGACGTGGTCGCGTGGAATCGCTGGGTGGAATCGCTTGGCAAGGATCGGGTTGGGTCTCGCCCTCAGCCCGCCGCGCTGAGGCGCACTGGCGCTTGGGCCTCCCCGGCCATCATCCGGGCGAGCTCGACGATCTCGCGGATCTGGAAAGGCTTGCGGACATAGATGCTGCCGGGCACCGGCCGCCGGTCCATCCGGGCGGCGGTGGAGGCGTAGATCACCGGACGGTCGGGATGGATCGCCCGATAGGCATCGGCCACCATCCAGCCGTCGATCAGGCCCGGCAGGTTGATGTCGGTGAACAGCCAGTCGATCTCGGCCCCGCGCTTGCGCAGCATGGTCAGGGCCGCCTCGCCGCTGGAGGCCGAGAGCACGGCGATGCCCTCCCGTTCGCACAGCATCGTCAGCATCTCCAGCAGGAGATAATTGTCTTCGACCACGAGGACGTTGGCGAGCGGGGACATGCGACGATCCGCAGGCAGGTGATTTTATCGATCACAACCTGGATTGGTTAAGCCTTTCTCAATGCCCCGCGCGCCTGAGTCCGACTTTCGGGAATCGGGAGCAGACGATGCGTCGCGAGGGCGCGGTGTTCGACGGGGAGGTCGTGGCGGAGCTGGAAGAGCTGTTCGGCCGCACGAAGCTGATGGACCTGCTCGCCCGGCTCGATCACGAGATCGCCGGGCGCCTGCGGCCGGCCGCGCGGGACACGGCGCAGCTCTCCTCCGATGCCCATGCCCTGGTCTCGGTCAGCGGCTCCCTCGGCTTCCTGCCGCTCTCGCAGGCCTGCGCCGATCTCGAACGCGCCTGCCTGCGCGGCGGCGACCTGTCCGCGCCGCTCGAGGCCGCCGTCGCGGCTGCGGAGGCAGCGACCTGGGCCATCGCGGATCTGCGCGCGGCCTGAGATCCGCGCTGTTGCCGCAGCGCAACGATGCCGAGCCTTCGTCCGGCCCGAACCGCTCCCGCCGCGGCCTCGCCCCAATTGCCGGGCGAACAGGAGCGACCGGCGGCACCGTGGTGTGCGGGAACACTTCGCGAAGCGCGCCGGTGGGCGATGGCACCGCACCGTCAAGGTTGACGGAACCTTCGCTTAACCGTGCAAGACTAGAAATCCGCGGACGAAGACACGTGACGGGGCGGCCCTCTCCGGCGCCCGCCGCCTCCAGGAGATTGAAGCCCATGTCGAGACCCGCGCATGCCCGTGCGATGGCCCTGGCGGCCGCGCTCTGCGCCGCGCTCAGCGTCGCCGCCTGCTCCAACGACAAGGACCTCGCCGACGCCTCCGCCTTCGGGGCCAACGGCGGTGCCGCCCGTCCGGGCAGCCCGCAGGACTTCGTGGTGAATGTCGGCGACCGCGTCTTCTTCGAGTCGGACTCCTCCGACCTGACGCCCACCGCCACCGCCACCCTCGACAAGCAGGCCTCCTGGCTGCAGCGCTACCCGCGCTACACCTTCCTGATCGAGGGCCATGCCGACGAGCGCGGCACGCGCGAGTACAACTTCTCCCTCGGCGCCCGCCGCGCGCAGGCGGTCAACGACTACCTCGCCTCCCGCGGCATCGCCGCGAGCCGGATCCGCACCGTCTCCTACGGCAAGGAGCGCCCGGTCGCGGTCTGCAACGACATCTCCTGCTGGTCGCAGAACCGCCGCGCGGTGAGCGTCCTCGACGGCGGCGCCGGCTCCTGAAGCCTCGGCGACCGAGGCCGAAACGACCCGCCCGCACCGGGTTTGCTGCGGTGCGGGCATTTGCTAGGGCAGGGGCGACGGGTCGACGCCCCGCCTTCCCGGACGATCCACGGTGCCAATGCCCATGCTGCGCCGCCTGCTGCTGACCACCTGCCTCGGATGGGCGAGCCTGAGCCCCGCCTCGGCCCAGGATGCCGCCGATCTGATCGTGCGCCTGAATCGGCTGGAGAACGTCTCCCGCCAGCTCTCGGGCCAGATCGAGCAGCTGCAATACGAGAACCGCTCCCTCAAGGAACAGCTGCGCAAGTTCCAGGAGGATGTCGAGTTCCGCTTCCAGGAGAGCAAAGGCGGCGGCGGTGCGCGCAAGGGGCCGGCCCCGGCGGCCTCGCCTTCGGGGGGCGCCCCCTACGGCACCAATCCCGGCGAGGGCCGGCCCGGCAAGCGCGGCGACGCCTTCGACCCCGGCCAGAACCCCGGTGCCCCCGGCGCCCCGCGCCAGCTCGGCACCACCACGCCCTCCGCCCCGCTGGAGACCACGCCCGTGGCCCGGGCCGAGCCCCTGCCGCAGGGCGCCCTGCCCGATCCCGATGCGGAGCACGAAGAGGGCGATCTGCCCCCGCCGGGCCTCGGCGGCCCGGTCGATCTGTCGCCGCCCCCGGCCCGGGTGCCGACCACCGGCGCGATCAGCCCGCCGCCGCCCAAGGCCAGCGTCGCCGCCACGGGCAGCGGCGACGCGGAAGCCGATTTCGAGGCGGCCTCGACCCTGGTGCGCGAGCGTCAATACGAGCAGGCGGAGATGAGCCTGCGCCAGTTCATCCAGTCGCATCCCCGCGACAAGCTCGTCGCCAGGGCGACCTACTGGCTCGGCGAGAGCTACCTGCAGCGCAACCGCAACCGCGAGGCGGCCGAGCAGTTCCTGAAGGTCTCGACCGACTACGCCAATTCGCCCGTCGCGCCGGAGGCGATGATGAAGCTCGGCGCCTCGCTGGCCGCGCTCGGCGCCAAGGCCCAGGCCTGCGCCACCCTGGCCGAGGTCGAGCGCAAGTTCCCGAGCGCCGGCGCCGGCGTGCGCCAGGGCGTCGAGCGCGAGCAGAAGCGCGCGCGCTGCACGACGTGAACGGCGCGGCGCCGGATCTCGACGCCCGGCTCGCCCGCGCCCTCGCGCCCTTCCTGACCACCCGGACGATCCTGCTCGCCGTCTCCGGCGGCCCGGATTCGACCGCGCTCCTCCAGGCCGCCGCCCGCCATCGCGGCACGGCCGAACTCCACGTCGCCACCGTCGATCACCGCCTGCGGCCCGAAGCGGCGGCCGAGGCCGAGGCGGTCGGGCGCCTCGCCGCGAGCCTCGGCCTGCCGCACCGGGTGCTGGTCTGGGAGGATCCCCCAGAGGGCGGCGGCCTCCAGGCGGCGGCCCGTGCCGCGCGCTACCGCCTGCTCTTCGCCCAGGCCACCGCGATCGGGGCGGATCTCGTCCTCACGGCCCATACCCGCGACGACCAGGCCGAGACGGTGCTGATGCGCCTCCTCGCCGGAAGCGGCCCGGCCGGGCTCGCCGGCATGGCCCCGCTGCGGGCAGCAGCGGGAGAGGGGATCGGCCTGGGCCGGCCCTTCCTCGGGATCGCGAAGGCCGATCTCGTGGCCTATTGCGAGGCCTGGGCGCTGCCCTTCCTGCGCGATCCCTCCAACAGCGATCCCCGCTTCGGCCGCGCCCGCCTCCGGACCCTGATGCCGGCCCTCGCAGCCGAGGGCCTGAGCACGAGCCGCCTCGCGCGCCTCGCCGAGCGCCTCGCCCGCGACGAGGCCGCCCTGGGCACGGCCGCCGCGGCCCTGCTCGCCCGGGCGGAGCGGCAGCCCGCCGGCCGTCCCCTCGAAGGCCGCCTCGAACTCGACGGGGCTGTCCTGCGCGGCCAGCCCGCCGCGATCCTGCTCCGCCTGTTCGACCGGGCGCTCGAAGCCGTGGCATCGGGGGAGCCGGATCCGGTGCCGCGCCGCCTGGAGCGCCTGGAGCAGCTCGTCCTCGCGGAGCTGCTTCCGGCCCTCGAAGACGGACGGGCCCTGCGCCGGACCCTGCGGGGCGTCCTAGTCAGCCTCGGCCCGAGCGGACGGATCCGCCTCGCGCAGGCGCCGCCGCGCCGGGCACGTGCGCTGGCACATCGCAGCAACCAAGAGCGTTGACCAGATTGCCCCAGCAACGCCCGATTTACTTGGCAAGGGGTTGGGCGACGCCTACATTGGCGACGAGCGCGTGGAGCCGACCCGCAGCCGCGGGATGATGCTCGCACGCCTCCCAGGACCGATCGATGAACCCGAACTTCCGGAATTTTGCCCTCTGGGTCGTCATCTTCCTTCTGGTTCTCGCCCTGGTGACCCTGTTCCAGAATCCGGGTCACCGCGGCGGCGGAAGCGAGATCGCCTATAGCCAGCTCCTCAACGACGCGGATTCCGGCAAGATCCAGTCTGTCGTGATCTCCGGGCAGGACGTCAGCGGCACCTATGTCGGCGGCGGCAATTTCACGTCCTACATCCCGAACGATCCGAGCCTGGTCTCCAAGCTCCAGAGCAAGGGCGTGCAGATCACCGCGCGCCCGCCCTCCGACAACACCCCCTGGTTCATCCAGCTTCTCGTGAGCTGGCTGCCGATCCTCGTCTTCATCGGCGCCTGGATCTTCCTCTCGCGCCAGATGCAATCCGGCGCCGGCCGGGCCATGGGCTTCGGCAAGTCGAAGGCCAAGCTCCTGAACGAGGCGCATGGGCGCGTCTCCTTCGACGACGTCGCCGGCGTCGAGGAGGCCAAGGAGGACCTTCAGGAGATCGTCGAGTTCCTGCGCGATCCGCAGAAGTTCCAGCGCCTGGGCGGCCGCATCCCCCGCGGCGTGCTGCTCGTCGGCCCCCCCGGCACGGGTAAGACGCTGATCGCCCGCGCGGTTGCCGGCGAGGCCAACGTGCCGTTCTTCACGATCTCCGGCTCGGACTTCGTCGAGATGTTCGTCGGCGTCGGCGCCAGCCGCGTGCGCGACATGTTCGAGCAGGCCAAGAAGAACGCGCCCTGCATCATCTTCATCGACGAGATCGACGCGGTCGGCCGTCATCGCGGCGCCGGCCTCGGCGGCGGCAACGACGAGCGCGAGCAGACCCTCAACCAGCTCCTCGTGGAGATGGACGGCTTCGAGGCCAACGAGGGCGTCATCATCATCGCGGCGACCAACCGCCCCGACGTGCTCGACCCGGCGCTGCTGCGTCCCGGCCGCTTCGACCGCCAGATCATGGTGCCGAACCCGGACGTGACCGGCCGCGAGCGCATCCTGCGCGTCCATGTCCGCAAGGTCCCGCTCGCCCCGGACGTCGACCTCAAGACCATCGCCCGCGGCACCCCCGGCTTCTCCGGCGCCGACCTGATGAACCTCGTCAACGAATCCGCCCTGCTCGCGGCGCGGCGCGGCAAGCGCATCGTCACGATGCACGAATTCGAGGATGCCAAGGACAAGGTCATGATGGGCGCCGAGCGGCGCACCCTGGTCATGACCGAGGACGAGAAGCGGCTCACCGCCTATCACGAGGGCGGCCACGCCATCGTCGCCCTCAACGTGCCGGCGACCGATCCGGTTCACAAGGCGACGATCATCCCCCGCGGCCGCGCCCTCGGCATGGTCATGCAGCTGCCCGAGCGCGACAAGCTCTCGATGTCCTTTGAGCAGATGACCTCGCGCCTCGCCATCATGATGGGCGGCCGCGTGGCCGAGGAGATGACCTTCGGCCCCGACAAGGTCACCTCCGGTGCCCAGTCGGACATCGAGCAGGCGACCCGTCTGGCCAAGATGATGGTCACCCGCTGGGGCTTCTCGCCCGAGCTCGGCACCGTGGCCTATGGCGACAACAACGACGAGGTCTTCCTCGGCATGTCGATGGGCCGCCAGCAGACGGTGTCCGAGTCGACGGCCCAGAAGATCGACGCCGAGGTCCGTCGCCTCGTCGAGACCGGCCTGGAGGATGCCCGCCGCATCCTGCGGGAGCATCAGGAGGATCTCGAGGCCCTGGCCCAGGGTCTGCTCGAATACGAGACCCTGACCGGCGACGAGATCCGCAAGCTGCTCCAGGGCGAGCCTCCGGTGCGCGATTCCGGCGACGTTCCGCCGACCCCGGCCCGCGGCTCGCCCGTCCCCTCCGCCGGTCGCGGCCGGCCTCGGGAGAGCGACGGCGGCCTGGAGCCGCAGCCTCAGGGCTGAGACGCCGTCGAGGTCGAACCAGAGGGGCGCCGCAGGGCGCCCCTTTTTCGTGCCCGATCCCCGAATTTCACCTCATCGAGTCGGCCTGAGAGGCTGAATCTGAGCGGGACGGCACGCGAGCGGAAACAGGGTCCATGTCCCTCTCGGACTATCTGATCCTCGCCTTCGGGGCAGGGCTCGCCGGCTTCGTCCAGGGCCTCTCGGGTTTCGCCTTCGGCCTCGTCGCCATGTCGGTCTGGGCCTGGGTGATCGACCCGAAGCTCGCGGCACCCCTCGCCGTGTCGGGCGCCCTGACCGGACAGATCGTCGCCGCGCTCACCGTGCGGCGTGGGTTCGACCTGCGCCGCCTCGCCCCCTTCGTGCTCGGCGGACTGGCCGGGATTCCCCTGGGCGTCGCCTTGCTGCCCCGGCTCGACATCGAGCTGTTCAAGGTCATGCTCGGCACCCTGCTCGTCGTCTGGTGCCCGGCCATGCTCGTCGCGAAGGATGGTCCGCGACTGACCGTCGGCGGCCGGCTGGCGGATTCGCTGGTCGGGCTCGGCGGAGGCCTGCTCAGCGGCCTCGGCGGCTTCACCGGTACGCTGCCGACGCTCTGGTGCACCCTGCGCGGCTACGAGCGGGAAGTTCAGCGCGCGGTCATCCAGAACTTCAATCTCGCGATGCTCCTCGTGACGATGCTCACCTATCTGGGTACGGGCCTCGTCACCCCGACCATGCTGCCGGCCTTCGCGGTGGTGCTGCCCGCCATGCTGATCCCGACTTTCCTCGGAACCCGCGCCTATGTCGGCCTCGGCGACACCACCTTCCGCAAGCTCGTCCTGGGCCTCCTGACCGCTTCCGGCATCGCCCTGCTCGCATCGGCCCTGCCGAAGGTGTTGTAGCGCTTGAAAGCGCGGGCCCGTCCCGCGCAGTTCAAGCGCTCTGCCGAACGCGCCGGAGAGCGCAGAGCGGGAGGGGTTTCTTCCGCGCTCAGGCGGCGCGCACGGTGTCCAGGAAGTGGGCGACCTCGGATGAGAGGCGCTCGGACTGGCGCGAGAGCTCGGAGGCGGCGCCCAGCACCTGGTTGGCCGCCGCGCCCGTCTCCTCCGCCGCGTTCGCCACCCCGCTGATGTTGGTCGTCACCTCGGCCGTGCCGGTCGAGGCCTGGGCCACGTTGCGCACGATCTCCTGCGTGGCCGCGCCCTGCTGCTCCACCGCCGCGGCGATCGAGGTCGCGACCCCGCTGATCTCGCGGATCCGGTCGGCGATGCCGCCGATCGCCGCCACCGCCTGGTCGGTCGAGCCCTGGATCCGGCCGATCTGGGCCGAGATCTCGTCGGTGGCCCGGGCGGTCTGGCTGGCGAGCTCCTTGACCTCGGCGGCCACCACCGCGAAGCCGCGGCCGGCCTCCCCGGCCCGGGCCGCCTCGATCGTGGCGTTCAGCGCCAGCAGGTTGGTCTGGCCGGCGATGGTCGAGATCAGGCCGACCACGTCGCCGATCCGGGCGGCGGCGTCCGAGAGCTCGCGCACCAGGGCCGCCGTCTGGTCGGCCTGGCCGACCGCGGCCTGGGCCAGAGCCGCCGAGCCGTCGACCTGACGGCCGATCTCCTGCACCGAGGAGCCGAGCTCTTCGGCCGCCGCGGCCACCGTGTTGACGTTGGCCGCCGCCTCCTCCGCCGCCGCCGCGACGCTGGAGGACTGGCCCGCGGTCTGGGTCGCGGTCGCCGTCATCGCCTGGGCGGTCGCCTGAAGCTGCGTCGCCGCCGACGAGACCTGCCCGACGATGCCCCCCACCGCCGCCTCGAACCCCGCCGCCATGGCCTGCATCCCGGCCTTGCGCTGCGCCTCCGCACCCGCCCGCGCCAGTGCCGTCTCCTCTTCAAGGGCGCGCGTCCGCAGGAGATTCTCCTTGAACACCTGCACCGCCGCGGCCATGGCGCCGATCTCGTCGCGCCGGGTCTGGCCGGGCACCGCGACCGTGGCGTCGCCCCCGGCAAGCCGCCCCATGGCGGCGGTCATGCGCTCGATCGGCCGGGAAATGCCGAACCAGGCGAACAGCATGGCGCCGAGCGCCGCCAGCATGGCGATGGCCATGCCGAGATAGGCGGCGAACTTCGCGGTGATCGCCTCGTTGACGGTGGCGTCGATGGTCGCCGTCGCGCCCCGGCTGTTGATGTCCACGTCCTTCTGCAGGATCTGGATCGCGCCGTTGTTGAGACGGGCCATTTCGGCGCTCTTCAGGAGCTCGAAGGCCGCCGCCTTGTCGCCGGCCTGCATGAGTGCCACCACCCGCGCCTGGCCCTTGTCGTACAGCGCCCAGGCCTCCGAGAAGTCCTTGTACAGCGCCCGCTCCTCCGGCGAGTTGATCAGCGGCTCGTAGGCCGCGCGCAGGGCGGCGAGCTTGCCGAGGCTGGTCTCCAGCCCCTTGCGATTCTCGGCGAGGATCCGGTCGTCGTCCGAGGCCGTCACCAGGCGGTAGAGCTTGACCCGGGTGTCGCGCACGGCGGTGTTCATCGCCCCCAGCACGCTGACCGAGGGCAGCCAGTTGTCCTTGACCGCCGAGGCATTGGCCTCGATCTCGGACAGCTTGACGATGCTGACGACGCCTTGGCCGGAGGCAGCCAGGGCGAGCACGCCGATGGAAGCGACGAGGACGGCCTTGAGAGAGAGGCGCATAGGGAGCGATCCGCAGCCGCGCGTTATGGCGGCTCCGGTACAACCCTTCCGGGTCTCGCTTAATTTTTGGTCACCGCGCCTGTCGTATTAGCTTTATATTTCCGACGGTCGACTCACAGCCACCGCTTCCAGCGGAAGAAGACGTAAGGCAGCACCGCGGCCACCACCATCATGCCGACCGCGAGCGGGTAGCCGTAACTCCATTCGAGTTCCGGCATGGCCTTGAAGTTCATGCCGTAGATCGAGGCGATCAGGGTCGGCGGCATGAAGACCACCGCCATGACCGAGAACAGCTTGATGATGTTGTTCTGCTCGAGATTGACCAGGCCCAGCGTCGCGTCGAGCAGGAACTGGATCTTCGCCGAGAGAAAAGTGGCGTGCTCCTCCAGGGACTGGAGGTCGCGCAGCGTCGAGCGGATGTCCTCGCGCAGCTCCCGCGGCGCCTTGTTGGTGCGGTAGGTCGCCGAGAGGGAGAGCAGGATGCGCTCCATCGAGACCAGGCTCTCGCGCTGCTTCGAGATCAGGTCGCCGTGGCGGCCCAGGGCCCGCAGGGTCTCCTGCAGGGCGGTGTTGCGGGTGGTCGGATCGCCCTTCTCCTCGAAGATCTTGCGCGACAGCCGGTCGATGCGCTCGCCCTGGAGCTGCAGCACGTCCGCCGCCCGGTCGATCACCGATTCGATCAGCCCGGCGAGGATGGTCTCGCCGGTGGCGGCGATGGCCGGGCCGTTGCCCGTCGCCCGCCCGGCCCGCTGGGTATACATCCGGAAGGCCTGCGGATCCTCGTAGCGCACGGTGACGAGGCGGTTCTCGCGCAGGATGAAGGTGATGCCGGCGAGCCCCGGCTCGTCCGAATCGATCACCTTGGAGAGCACCCGACCCGTCATGTAGCGGGCGCCCGCCTCGACATAGAGCAGCTCGGAGGGCTCGATGTCCTTCATCTCCTCCCGCGTCGGCACCGTGATGCCGAGGAAGGATTCGACCTTGAGATCCTCCTCCCGCGTCGGCCGGACCATGTCGATCCAGATCGAATCCTCGGGGATGGCCTCCTGCAATTCGAGCGGACGGCGCTCAAGGATCATCTGGCTGGCGCCGGCGACGGGCTGGTGGATGAAGATCAAAGGCAGTCTCGGGTGGAGAGGCTACGCGAGAGCGTCGCGCGGCGGTATGCTCGCATCCGGCACGAAGAAGTCCGGCGCAAGAGCGACGCCGGGTGTGACGCGGTATTTTGAAAAGTCCGTGACGCCTTCCCCGGCCAGGAAGCTGTCGTCAATGAGAAACTGGCCGGTGAACGTGCGAGCGGGCTTCACGAAGACGGCATGGGCCGCATCGGCGATGATCTCCGGCGTCCGGCTCGCCTGCATCAGCGCGTCGCCACCGAGCAGGTTCTTCACCGCCGCGGTGGCGATGGTGGTGCGTGGCCACAGGGCGTTGACGGCGATGCCGGCGGGCCGCAGCTCGCCCGCGAGGCCGAGGACGCAGAGCGACATGCCGAACTTCGCCATGGTGTAGGCGAGATGCGGCGCGAACCATTTCTCCGCCATGTCGAGGGGCGGGGAGAGCATCAGGATGTGCGGGTTCTCCGCCTTCTGGAGATAGGGGATCGCGTATTTCGAGACCATGTAGGTGCCGCGGGCATTGATCCCGTGCATCAGGTCGAAGCGCTTCATGTCGGTCTGCGGCGTCGGCGTCAGCGAGATCGCGCTCGCATTGTTCACGACGATGTCGAGGCCGCCGAAGGTCTCGGCCGTCCGGGCGAGGGCCGCCTTCACCGCCTCCTCGTCGCGCACGTCGACGACCATCGGCAGGGCCTTGCCCCCCGCCGCCTCGATCGCCGCCGCGGCGGTGTGGATCGTGCCCTCCAGCTTGGGATGCGGCTCGGCGGTCTTGGCGGCGATGGCGACGTTGGCGCCGTCGCGGGCCGCCCGCAGGCCGATCGCGAGGCCGATGCCCCGGGAGGCGCCGGTGATGAACAGCGTTTTGCCGGCAAGATCTTTGGCCATGGTCATGTCCCCTGGATCCGGAACCGCTCCGGCTGCGTGCCGTCCGCGTCGGTGAAGCCGTAGGTGCGGGCGAGGTCCGCGACGTGCAGCGTCTGCCCGGCATGGCGCAGGGCCTCCGGGTCGGCGGCGAGCGCCGCCGCGGCCCGGCCGGCATAGAGCGGGCTCTCGGTGGCGAACGCCTCCTGCCCGGTCTCGCGCACCCGCTCGGTGGCGACGAAGCCCGGCGACAGGCTCAGGGCGCAGACCCCGTGAGGTGCGAGCTCCGCCGCGCAGGCGAAGGCGAGCCGGTTCGTCGTGGCCTTGGCGAGGTCGTAGTAGATGTCGCCGAGATAGCTCTCCTGCGTCCCGAAGGAGACGAAGGCGAGGAGCCCGCGCCGGGCCGAGACCATGGCCGGCGCCACCGCGCGGGCGAGCAGCAGGGCTGGATAGGGACCACCGCCGAGGAAGCCGGCGAAGGGCTCGGCCGAGCGGCGCCAGAACGGGGCGCCCCAGCTGGCCCCGTCGGGATAGCGCTCGCCGTCATAGCCCTCGTTGCCGCCCCAGACGCTCGCCACGGCGACGTCGATGCGGCCGAAGCGGCGCAGGACCCAGCGGACCAGCTCGTCGACGGCCCGCTCGCTGACATGGTCGCAGAGATAGTGATGCCCCTCGCCCCCGGCCGCGTCGACCGCCCGGGCAGTGTCCTCGATGGTCTCGGGGCGCGATTCCGTGCGCGGCCCGGTCTCGCTGGAGCGGGCGGTGACGATCACCGTGGCCCCCGCCTCGCCGAGCCCCCGGGCGATGCCGCGGCCGACGCCGCGGGAGGCGCCGGCAACGAGGCAGACCTTTCCCCGCAGGTCGGGCGGGCTCACGCGGCGGAACCCGGCTTGGCCGAGCGGGCGAGGAAGCTGCGGAAGGCCGCCTGCGCCTCGGGCGCGCGCAGCCGCGCCTCGAAGGCCTGCGCCTCCGCTTCCAGAGCGGCCTCGACCTGGGCCTGATCCCCGCGGATCAGCGCCCGCGAGGCGGCGAGCGCGCCGCGGGGCAGGGCGGCGAGGCGGGCGGCCTGGGCGAGGGCATGCTCGACCAGCATGTCGGAGGGGATCACGGCATTGGCGAGGCCGAGGGCCACCGCCGCATCGGCATCGTAGGGCTCGGAGAGCAGCAGCAGCTCCGTGGCCTTGAGCCGGCCGACCCGGCGCGGCAGCAGGTAGCTGGAGGCGGCCTCCGGCACGAGGCCGAGCTCGACGAAGGGCATGCGGAAACGCGCGGAGGACCCGACGAAGACGAGATCGCAATGCAGGGTCAGGGTGGCGCCGATCCCGACCGCGATGCCATCCACCGCCGCCACCATCGGCGTGCGGGTGCGGGCGAGCTGGCGGATGAACTGCAGCGGCGGCGCGTCGAGGAAGCTGTCGCGGGCACCCGCCAGGAAATCGGCGAGATCGTTGCCCGCACTGAACACCCCCGGCATCCCGGCGAAGACCACGGCGCCGACGGCCTCGGAGGCATCCGCCTCTTCGAGCGCGGCCCGCATGGCGTCGTACATGGCACCGGTAATGGCGTTCTTCTTCTCGGGCCGGTTGAACCCGATCAGGCGGACCCCGCCGGGGGCGTCCTGGATGGTGATCGCGTCTGTCATGGTTCAGGCCCTCGAACGATCCGCCTCACCCGAGATCCGCCGGTCACCGGATCTCGCCCTCTCCGATGCCGCCGAGCCGGGTTCAGACCGCCAGCACCGTCGCGGCCTCGTCCGCGAAGCCGCCGCCTTCCAGGATGGCCTGCTCCAGGCCAGAGGCGGCCGGCAGCAGATTCTCGGCGAAGAAGCGGGCAAGCGCGATCCGGGCGGCATGGGCCGGCTCGGTCTCGCCCGCCTTCAGCGCCGCGGCCGAGGCGAGGCCGGCGGTCGCGAGGCAGCCGGCGCCCTGCACCAGGCCGAACAGACGCAGATACGGCGTGGCGCCGGGGAGCGCCTCCTCGGGACGGTTCGAGGCCAGCGCCCCGAGCAGGTAGCTCGTGGCCCGGTCAAGGCTGCCGATGGCGTCGCGCAGGCGCGGAGCGGCGTGGCCGAAGGCGGGCGAGCCTTCCTTCAGGAGCGCCTCCGCGATCCGGCGCAAACCGGCGATCTGCCGGCGCACCGTGTCGCCGCCGCTCAGCGGCAGCTTGCGGGTGACGAGATCGATCGCCTGGATGCCGTTGGTGCCCTCGTAGATCGCCAGGATGCGGGCATCGCGCATCAGCTGGGCCGCGCCGGTCTCCTCGACGAAGCCCATGCCGCCATGGACCTGCACGCCGAGGGAGGTGACCTCGTTGGCGATGTCGGTGGAGAAGGCCTTGGCCACGGGGGTGAGCAGGGAAGCCCGCTCGAAGGCGGCCTTGCCCTCCGGCCCCTCCGCGGCATCGAGCGCCTCGGCGGTGAGGTAGCAGATGCCCCGGGCCGCCGCCGTATAGGCCTTCATGGTCAGGAGCGTGCGCTGCACGTCCGCATGGGCCACGATGGCGCTCACCGGCTCCGAGGCGCCCGGCGCGCGGCCCTGGCGGCGCTCGCGGGCATAGTCGAGGGCCTTCTGGGTGGCGGCCTCGGCCACGCCGACGCCCTGCAGCCCGACATTGAGGCGCGCCGAGTTCATCATCGTGAACATGCAGGCGAGCCCGCGATTCTCCTCGCCGATCAGCCAGCCGATGGCACCGCCCTGGTCGCCGAAGGCCATGGAACAGGTCGGCGAGCCATGGATGCCGAGCTTGTGCTCGATCCCCGAGCAGCGCAGGTCGTTGCGGCTGCCATCGGGCAGGATCTTCGGCACGGCGAAGAGCGAGATGCCCCGTGTGCCCGCGGGCGCATCCTTCAGCCGGGCGAGGACAAGGTGGACGATGTTGTCGGCGAGGTCGTGCTCGCCATAGGTGATGAAAATCTTGTTGCCCGTGATGCGGTAGCTGCCGTCGCCGTTCGGCTCGGCCCGCGTGCGCATGCCGGAGAGGTCGGAGCCGGCATTGGGCTCCGTCAGGTTCATGGTCGCCGTCCATTCGCCGGTGACGAGGTTTTCGAGGTAACGGTCCTTCAGCGCCTCCGAACCGTGGGCCGAGAGCGCCTCGATCCCGCCCGCGGTGAGCAGCGGGCAGAGGCCGAAGGCGAGGTTTGCCCCGTTCCACATCTCCGTGCAGGCCGCGGCGAGGAGATGGGGCAGGCCCTGGCCGCCCTGCTCGACCGGGGCGCCGAGGCCGTTCCAGCCGCCCTCCACGAAGGCGTGATAGGCCTCGCTCCAGCCCGGCGGGGTCGTGACCGCACCGTCCTTCAGGGGCGTGCCGTGGCGGTCGCCGACCCGATTGAGGGGCGCGATCCGCTCGCCCGCGAGCTTACCCGCCTCCTCGAGGATCGCGATCACGTCCTCCGGGGTCATCTCCTGGCCGGACTGCGCGAGGATCGCGTCGAGCCCCGCGACGTTGCGCAGGGTGTGGACCATCTCCGCCACGGGCGCGCGATAGGTCATCCGATCCTCCCCAGGATATGAAGCGGGTGCCGCGGACTTCTGCGCGACCCCGACGTTTGACGGCGCGTCGCACGGACGGCTACGGCCTGCCGCTTCATACGATCGAAGTCGGCGCCTCGCTACGCCCGCTCCGATGTCAGGGAAGATAGTTCACATATGAACGAACCCGGGTCAATCGCGTCCGCAGGCGAAGCGACCCTGCGGCTCACCGCCGATGCGGACGGCATCGAGACGGCCGCCGGCCTGCTCCGTTCCGGCCGCCTGGTCGCGCTGCCGACGGAGACGGTCTACGGGCTCGGCGCCGACGCGACGGATCCGCAGGCTGTCGCCGCCATCTATGCCGCCAAGGAGCGGCCTCGCTTCAACCCGCTGATCGCCCATCTGCCCGACGCGGCGGCGGCGCGCCGTGAAGGCGCCTTCGACGCGCATGCGACGCGGCTCGCTGCGGCGTTCTGGCCCGGGCCGCTGACGCTGGTGGTGCCGGCCCTCGCCTCGGGGATGGTCTGCGACCTTGCCCGGGCCGGGCTTCCGAGCGTGGCCCTGCGGGTGCCGGGCCACGACCTCGCCCGGGCACTGATCGCGAAGGCCGGGCGGCCGATCGCGGCCCCCTCGGCCAACCGCTCCGGCCGGGTGAGTCCGACCACGCCCGCGCATGTGCTCGGCGATCTCGACGGCCGCATCGCCGCCGTGCTCGACGGGGGCGCCTGCGCCATCGGCGTCGAATCGACGGTCGTCGCCTGCCTTGGCGGCCCGCCCCGCCTGCTGCGCCCGGGGGGCGTCACCCGCGCGGCGCTCGCCCGGGTGCTCGGCTGCGATGTGGAGAGCGGCGGGGACGGCGAACGCCCGATCGGGCCGGGCCTCCTGGCTTCGCATTACGCCCCGGAGGCGCACGTGCGGCTCGATGCGGAGGAGATCCGGCCGGGCGAGGCGGCGCTCCTGTTCGGCCGGGCCGACCTGCCCGGCCTCGATCAGGCCAGGGCCGTCGTGAATCTCAGCGCCTCCGGCGATCTCGCCGAGGCCGCAGCACAACTCTTCGAGAGCCTGCGGCGGCTCGATGCGAGCGGAGCCGGCACCATCGCCGTGGCGCCGATCCCGGCGGAGGGGCTCGGCGAGGCGATCAACGACCGGCTCGCCCGAGCCGCTGCGCCTCGCTGAACTTTTTTGCATCGACCGTGGAACCGGTCAGGGGCCTGGGGGTTGTCCGATCACGAAGGCCAGTTCAGCCCCCAATGGCCTTTCTCCTTCCAAGGCTCGCAGCAATGCGAGCCTTTTTTCTTGTCCGCGCGGATGCCCCGCTCAGCCGGCCAGCTTGGCGGCGATGCCGGCAACGTGGCGGCCCTGGAACTTCGCCCCGTCGAGCTCGACCTGCGAGGGCTGCCGCGAGCCGTCGGCATCGGAGATGGTGGTGGCGCCGTAGGGGGTGCCGCCCTTCACCTGCTCCAGGCCGGTCTGGCCGGGGAAGGAATAGGGCAGGCCGACGATCACCATGCCATGATGCAGGAGCACGGTGTGGAAGCTCGTCAGCGTCGTCTCCTGGCCGCCATGCTGGGAGGCGGTCGAGGTGAAGACCGAGCCGACCTTGCCCACGAGGGCGCCCTTGGCCCAGAGGCCGCCGGTCTGGTCGAGGAACTGCTTCATCTGGGAGGCCATGTTGCCGAAGCGGGTCGGCGTGCCGAAGATGATCGCGTCGTACTCGGCAAGCTCGTTCGGGTCGGCGATCGGGGCCCCCTGGTCGAGCTTGTAGTGGAACTGCTTGGCGACCTCGTCCGGCACCAGCTCGGGCACCCGCTTCACCACCACCTCGGCGCCGGTCTCGCGGGCGCCCTCGGCGGCGGCGTAGGCGAGCTGCTCCACATGGCCCCAGGACGAGTAGTACAGCACCAGAATCTTCGCCATCGTGGCCTCTCCTTGAAGACGATTGTGGCGGCAACATCGCCTCTCTCGGGCCTTGCGAAAATGCCCCGCTCTGCAAGAACGACCTTGCCGTTTTGCAAAGGTCCGACATGCCGCTGCCCTGGGACGATTTCCGCCTCGTGAAGGCGGTGGCCGATCGCGGCGGCCTCACCCAGGCGGCCGCCCATCTCGGCATCAACCATTCCACGGCCTTCCGGCGCCTTGCGGCGATCGAAGAGGCCCTCGATGCACGCCTGTTCGAGCGCCACCGCTCCGGCTACGTGCCGACGCCGGCCGGCGCGGCGATGATCGCGGCGGCCGCGCGGATGGAGGCCGACGTCGTCGGCTTCGGCCGCGAGCTGGCCGGCAAGACGCAGACGCTGGCGGGCGAACTGCGCGTCACCGCGGCGGCGACCCTCGCCACCGATCTGCTGATCCCGGTTCTCGCCCGCTTCCGCAGCCTCTACCCGGCGGTGCAGGTGGATCTCGTCGTGGCGGAGGAGGCCCTGAACCTGTCCCGGCGGGACGCGGATGTGGCGATCCGGGCCACCAACGAGCCGACGCCGACCCTGTTCGGGCGGCGGCTCGCCGGCATCGCCTGGGCGCTCTACGGCCGGGAGGCCGACGGACCTGCGGTCGAGGGGCGGGACTGGGTCTGCCCGGGGGAGGGGGTCGGCGGGGGCGCCTTCGGGCGCTTCGTGACGGGGCGGGCCCCGCCGGAGCGGATCGCGCTGCGCACCAACACCGTGCTGGGCCTGCGCGAGGCGGTGGCGGCCGGCCTCGGCATCGGGCCGCTGCCCTGCATGAGCGGCGACGGGCATCCGGGCCTGCGCCGGCTCTCGGAGCCCCTGCCGGAGCTCGCCTCGAGCCTCTGGATCCTCACGCACCCCGATCTGCGCCACGCCGCGCGGGTGCGGGCCTTCATGGAAGTCTTCGCGGAGGCGATGGTGCCCCTGCGCAGCCGCCTGGAGGGGCGGCAGCCTACCGCTTGATCGCCGTGATCTCGACCTCCTGGCCGTTCACCTCGACCACGTCGCCGACGCTCTTGCCGGTGATCGCCCGGGCCAGCGGCGCCACGTAGGAGATCGAGCCCTTGGCGGGATCGGCCTCGTCCTCGCCGACGATGCGGAAGGTCTGCTCGGTCTCGTCCTCGCGGATCACCGTGACGGTCGCGCCGAAATGCACGGTATCGCCCTCGACATCCTCGACCAGCTGGGCGGAATTCTTGCGGGCGGACCAGTAGCGCAGATCGCGGGAGACGCGGGCATTCTCCGCCTTGTCCTCGGGGTCGAGGGCCGAGGCCTCCTTTTCCAGGCGGGCAACTTCCGCCTCGATCTGGGCGAGCCCCTCCCGGGTCACGAAATTGGTGTGCGGCGAGAGGGGGCGGTCGGGCAGATCCTCGAACGCCTCGCCACCCTCTTTCTCACGGACGAATGCAATGCTCATACGATGAGCAACACGGATGCTAGGAGAACGGTTCCGCTTGGGCGCGCCGGTGCCGATCAAGCGATCGCGACCACCGTGCGCCCGCGCACCTTGCCGCCCAGGATCGTCTCGCCGAGCCGGCCGACCTCCTCCAGCCCCACCGTCGTGGTCATGCGGGCGAGGGCGTCGAGGTCGAGATCCCGGGCGAGCCGTGCCCAGGCCGCCCGCCGCGGCCCCTGCGGCGTGGTCACGCTGTTGATGCCGAAGAGGGAGACGCCCCGCAGGATGAAGGGGGCGACGGAAGAGGGCAGGTCCATGCCGGCGGCGTTGCCGCAGGCCGCGATGGCCCCCCCGGCCTTAGTCATGGCGAGCAAGTTGGCGAGCGGCTTCGAGCCGACCGTGTCGATGCCCGCCGCCCAGCGCTCCTTGGCGAGCGGCTTCGGATCGGCGGCAAGCTCCGCCCGGTCGAGGATCTCGGCGGCGCCGAGGCCCTTCAGGTATTCCGCCTCGTCCCCACGTCCGGTCACCGCCAAGACATGCCAGCCGGCCCTGGCCAGCAGGGAGACGCCGACCGAGCCGACGCCGCCGGCCGCGCCGCTGACCACGGCGGGGCCGGCCTCGGGGGAAAGACCGTGCGCTTCGAGGGCGATCACGCAGAGCATCGCCGTATAGCCCGCCGTGCCGATCGCCATGGCCTGGGCCGGGCTCAGGCCCTCCGGCAGGGGCACGAGCCAGTCGCCCTTGACCCGGGCGCGCTCGGCATAGGCGCCGAGATGCGTCTCGCCGACGCCCCAGCCGGTGAGCACCACCGCATCGCCCGACTTGTAATCGGGATGCTCGGAACGCTCGACCACGCCGGCGAAGTCGATGCCGGGGATCATCGGGAAGCGGCGCACCACCGGCATCCGGCCGGTCATCGCCAGGCCGTCCTTGTAGTTCAGGCCGGAATGGGTGACGCGGACGGTGACGTCGCCGTCCATCAAGTCGGCCTCGTCGAAATCCTTGAAGGCCAGGCTCTGGCCGCCCTCGCCCTTCTCGACCACCCAGGCCTTGAACGTCGCCATCGTATCCTCCCGTTTTCTGCGGGGTGAGCTACGGCGGCGGCCCCTCGAATCAAGACGGCCCCGGAGACGGCTGCCTCCGGGGCCGTGAACAAGTCCGGTCGCTGTCAGTAGCCGTCGTAGACGCTGCCCGTGGAGAAGCCGAGGCCGACGGCGACATCCGCGGAGGAGGCGCCGGCGATGCCGATCGCGTCGGGGATCGAGCCGATGCCGGCGCCGATCGCGCCGATCGGGCCCGGGCCGCCATAGGCGGGGCCGGCGGGCACCCACGCGGAACGGGCGGGCTGCACCAGCACCCGGCGCTGATAGCTCGCATAGACCGGAGGCACCGTCTCCGGGATCACTTGAGCCTCACGCACGAGGACCCGGCGGGTGCGCACAGCGTATTGCGGCGGAATGGTCACCCAGCAGCCGACGAGCTGGCCATAGGCGTCGTAACGCGTCTCCCAACGGCGGCCCCCCGGGGCCACGAGCACCCGCTCCGACACCGTGTCGTAGACCGGCGGCACGGTGCGGTAGACCGTGCGCGGCGGCGCCACGAGGCGCTGCTCGGAAACGGTGTCGAACACCGGCGGGGTGGTGACGCGGCGATAGCACTCGCTGCTGAAGCAGCCGCCGCCCGCCAGGGCGGGGCTCGCCAGGAACGCGGTCGCGAGAAGGGTGGCGGACAGGAAGGCGGTTCGGGCGACCGGCGCGGTCATGACGGGAGTCCTCGGAAAGATACGCTGCACGGACAGGGACGCGGGCTGCCCGGCAGCGCGCCTTCCTTCGACGTGCAGGAGGCCGTCAAGTTGCCGATGGTTCAAGCTGTATTCGGGAAGACGGTAAAATTAACCAATGACTAAGACTACGCAGAATTGCATAGTGATCGCCGAATCTGTGGTTGTCGAATAACTTCCGTGAAAGGGCACCGCACAAGCCGGCACATCATCTTGATCTGGGGCCTTGTAACGATGGCTGGGTCGGTCCCTCGGGACGATGGCCCGGCTCGGCCGGCGTAGCCTCGTCCCGGAAACGCCCCTTCATGATGCGCTTCCCCGCCCCCGGCGAAACCGGGGACGCCTTGCGCCCGCTCAGGTCTGCCCGCGCTTCAGCTGATAGAAGATATGACGGCCGATCACGTCCATCTTCCGCAGGCGGCGGGACCAGCCGGGGCGGACATAGTCGGCATGGTAATGCGTCGCCCCGCCGACCTCGCTGAGATAGGTCCGGCCCTCGATGACCGCGCTGGCGATGCGGGTGGCGGTCTGCCAGGAGCCGGCATCGGTGATGCGCAGGGACTTGCCCTCGCAGGCGAAGGAGAACTGACAGCCCATGTAGCGGTGGCGGTTCTGGTAGACCACGCCGCAGACATTGCTCGGGTAGAGCCCGCTCTTCACGCGGTTGAGCACCACCTGCGCCACCGCGGCCTGGCCCTCCTCGGGCTCGCTGCGGGCCTCGAAATAGACCGCCTCGGCGAGGCAGCGCTGCTCCCGGTCCATGGCGTCGGGGGCGATCAGGTCGGCATAGCGGTGGCGGGCGCTCTCCGGCAGGGCGGGGGAGGGGGCCGCATCGAGGCGCGGGGAATAGCCGGGCAGCGCCAAGCTCGCGGCGGCCACCTCGATCGGGGTGGCATCGGCCGGCGCCGGCGTCGTGGAAGACAGGGCGACCGCGCGGGGCACCGTCGGCGTCGCGCCGTCGGAGGCGGCGAGGTCGTCCTCGCCCGGGGTGTCGCCCTCGGCGCCGGGAGCGAGACCGAGGCCGAGATCCGGCACGGCGGTGAAGCCCTCGGGCTCCAGATCCGGGTTCCAGGTGGCGGCGCCAGCGCTGAACACCCCCGCGATGCCCTCGCCCTCTCCAGTGATCAGGCCGACGGAGCGCTGCTCGCGCAGGGCGACGGCGGCCCGCTCGAAACTCGCACCGATCGCGACCGCCGCATCGCCCTTGCTCTCCCGGGCGGGCACGGGAAACACCCGGGCATGGGATTTGAGATCGTCCCGCAGCAGGCTCGCATCGAGCCGCAGGGGCGCGGCCAGGGCCTCGGCGTCGAGGGCGCCGATCAGCACCGTGCCGGCGGGGAGGGGGGGCGCCATGCGCGCATCCAGCGCACGCACGAGGCTCGAGCCGATCGCGCTCTCGGTGCCGGCATCGGCGGTGAAGGAGATGACGAGGCCCAGGGCCCCGGCCCAGGGCGCCACCGCGGCCCCCAGCCAGCGCAGGCTGCGACCCGACCGCCGTTTCCGTCGTATCCGGTTCGTCCTCACGCCACGCGACCCGTACCCGATGCCAGAGGCTCGCGGCACAGGATGGCGGAAACACGCCGTGCACGAGCACGGCTTCAGGTATCGCGCGGTATGGTTGCCGGGGCGTTAAGGCCGCCGCGAGTGCAGCGTCTCAGGGCAGCGGCTGGGCCTGGCGCAGGGCCAGTCCGTTCACGACGATGCGCGCATAGCCGCTGCCGTTCTGCGAGGCGATGATCATCCGCCCAGCCTCGCGGTCGCTGCGCAGGGCAATCGCATAGGCCACGGCCACGATGGTCACGGAGACGGAGAGAACCGCCCCGATCCAAATCAGGGCCTGCTGGCCGGCCCGCTGGGCGAGGAAGGGCGCGCGCGCGACGAGGAGAGCGGAAGAGGGGCTGGGATCGGTCATCGGTGAAATCCCGCTGGGACCCTGGCCGGACGACCAGCAGCGCCCCGAGCGCTCCAGACTTCCGCTATCATTGAACGCCCGGGCACGACAACGGTTCGCGAGAGTCGGACTTAAATTATTCTACCCTCTCGTTTCTTGCACCGCGTCACAGAACGGAAAACGGCCGTTCCGGCCCGAAACGGTTGCGGCGCGGAACCGGTGGTTCCGCGCCGCTCCAGGACCGTCCTAGCCTTCACCGGCGTGAGTCACGCCCAGCGCCGCCTGGGCCGCGGCGAGCTTGGCGATCGGCACGCGGAAGGGCGAGCAGGACACGTAGTCGAGGCCCACATCCTGGCAGAAGGCGATCGACGCGGGATCGCCGCCATGCTCGCCGCAGATGCCGAGCTTGAGGTTGGGCCGCTGCGCCCGCCCCCGTTCCGCGCCGATGCGCACGAGCTCGCCCACGCCCTCCTGGTCGATGGTGACGAAGGGGTCGAAGGGGATGATGCCCTTCTGGGTGTAGGGCCCGAGGAAGCTGCCGGCATCGTCGCGGGAGATGCCGAGCGCCGTCTGGGTCAGATCGTTGGTGCCGAAGGAGAAGAACTCCGCCGTCTCGGCGATCTCCTTGGCACGCAGGGCCGCCCGCGGCAGCTCGATCATGGTGCCGACCTGATACTCGACCGTGGCCCCGGTCTCCTCCGCCACCGCCTTGGCCATGGCGTCGATGCGCGCCTTCACGAGATCGAACTCGTTCTTCGTGAAGACGAGGGGCACCATCACCTCCGGGGTCACCGGGGCACCGGTCTCCTTGGCGGCCTGCACCGCCGCCTCGAAGATGGCGCGGGCCTGCATCTCCGCGATCTCGGGGAAGGCGATGGCGAGGCGGCAGCCGCGGAAGCCCAGCATCGGGTTGGTCTCGTCGAGCTCGGCGAGGCGGCGGCGCAGCTTCTCCTCCGGCACGCCGGTCGAATCGGCGACCTCCTTCAGCTCGGCCTCGCCATGCGGCAGGAACTCGTGCAGCGGCGGGTCGAGCAGGCGGATCGTCACCGGCAGGCCGGACATGATCGTGAACAGCTCGACGAAGTCCTGGCGCTGGTAGGGCAGGATCTTCGCCAGCGCCGCCCGGCGGCCCTCGGCGTCGTCGGAGAGGATCATCTCCCGCACGGCGACGATGCGGTCGCCCTCGAAGAACATGTGCTCCGTGCGGCAGAGCCCGATGCCCTCGGCGCCGAAGTTGCGCGCCGTGCGGGCATCGTTCGGCGTCTCCGCGTTGGTGCGGACCTTCATCTGCCGGATCTCGTCAGCCCAGCCCATCAGGGTGGCGAAATCGCCGGAGAGCTCCGGCTCCAGCATCTTCACCTCGCCCTCGATCACCTGGCCGGTGGCGCCGTCGATGGTGATGACGTCGCCCTCGTTCAGGGTCTTGCCGGCGACGGAGAGGGTCTTGGCCTTGTAGTCGATCCGGATCGAGCCGACGCCGGAGACGCAGGGCTTGCCCATGCCGCGGGCCACCACCGCCGCGTGGCTGGTCATACCGCCGCGGGTGGTGAGGATGCCCTCGGCGGCATGCATGCCGTGGATGTCCTCGGGCGAGGTCTCGATGCGCACCAGGATGCACTTGCGCTCGGCCTTGCGGGCCGCCTCGGCCTCCTCGGAGGAGAACACGATGGCGCCCACCGCCGCGCCCGGAGAGGCGGGCAGGCCGGTGGCGATCACCTTGCGCGCGGCCTTGGGGTCGATGGTCGGGTGCAGGAGCTGGTCGAGGGCGGCCGGCTCGATGCGCTTGATCGCCTCCTCGCGGGAGATCAGGCCCTCGCCCGCGAGCTCCACGGCGATGCGCAGGGCGGCCTTGGCCGTGCGCTTGCCGTTGCGGGTCTGCAGCATCCAGAGCTTCCCATTCTCGATGGTGAACTCCATGTCCTGCATGTCGCGGTAGTGCTTTTCGAGGATCCCGTAGATCCGCGTCAGCTCGGCGAAGCTCTCGGGCATCGCCGTCTCCATCGACGGCTTGTCCGACTTCGCCTCGATCCGCGCCTTCTCGGTGATGTCCTGCGGGGTGCGGATGCCCGCCACCACGTCCTCGCCCTGGGCGTTGATCAGGAACTCGCCGTAGAGCGCGCTCTCGCCGGTGGAGGGGTTGCGGGTGAAGGCGACGCCGGTGGCCGAGGTGTCGCCCATATTGCCGAACACCATGGCCTGGACGTTCACCGCCGTGCCCCAGCTCTCGGGGATGCGGTTGAGCTCGCGGTACTTCTTGGCGCGGGGGATCATCCAGGAGCTGAACACGGCGCCGATGGCACCCCAGAGCTGGTCCTCGGGCTTCTGCGGGAAGTCGGCGCCGTGCTCCGCGCGCACGATGCCCTTGTAGACGCCGATCAGGTGCTTCCAGTCCTCGGCCTTCAGCTCGGTGTCGAGGTTGAGCCCCTTCTCCTCCTTGTAGTGCTCCAGCGCCTCCTCGAAGGCGTGGTGCTCCACGCCCAGCACCACGTTCGAGTACATGGTGATGAAGCGGCGGTAGGAATCGTAGGCGAAGCGCGGGTCGCCGGCATCCTTGGCCAGGGCCTCGACGGTCTCGTCGTTCAGGCCGAGATTGAGCACCGTGTCCATCATGCCCGGCATCGAGGCGCGGGCGCCGGAGCGCACGGAGACGAGGAGCGGCTTGGTCGCGTCGCCGAAGCTGCGGCCGGTGAGGCCGCCGACCTTCTTCAGCGCCTCCTCGACCTGAGCCCGGAGCTCCGGCGGATAGGACTTCTCGTGGTCGTAATAGTAGGTGCAGACCTCGGTGGTGATGGTGAAGCCGGGCGGTACCGGCAGCCCGAGGTTCGACATCTCGGCGAGATTGGCGCCCTTGCCCCCGAGCAAGTTGCGCATCGAGGCTTCGCCTTCGGCTTTTCCGTCACCGAAGGAGTAGACCCACTTCGTCATCTGTCTCGTTCCATTCACGGGAAAATGGCGGCCGGCGACCCGGCGAGAGCCCTTGCGTCAGGGCGTGGAACATACCGCACCGCAACGCAAGATGAACATCCGTTCCCGCAAGCGGGGGTACTGACGGAGATTGTATTCTGTCATCGCCGATTGTGCGCGAGGGGACCGCCCCCTGGAAGCCCGCGGGATCGCCCGCGAGCCGCGTCCGGGCAGCGGTCGATCCCTCGGCGACGACGCCGGTTCCGGTCGGGCGCGCACTCAGGACAGGCCGCGGAACAGCCCGAGCCCGATCACCCCGACGACGATCAGGTAGATCGCCACGATGTAGTTGAGCAGCCGCGGCACGATCAGGATCAGGATCCCGGCCAGGATCGCGATCAGCGGCTGGAGATGCGAGACGGTGATGGTCATGGCGGCGCTCCCACGGCCAAGCTCGGCCGGTGCAGCATCAAGACGCACCGGGCCGGCCCGGTTCCCGCATGCCCCGTCGCCGCGCGGGGCATGCGGGGCGCCCTCACTCCGCCGGAAGGGCCGCGAGCTTCGGGCGCGGGCGCAGGGCCTCGTCCGTCGCGTCGGTGAATTGAAGGCGGGCGAGCTGGGCATAGAGGGTGCCGCGAGCGATCAGACTCTCGTGGGTGCCTTCCTCGACGATCCGGCCCTCGTCGAACACGAGGATGCGGTCCGCCTGCCGGATCGTGGCGAGGCGATGGGCGATCACCAGGGTGGTGCGCCCCTCCATCAGGTGGTCGAGGGCGTCCTGCACCGCCCGCTCGCTCTCCGCGTCGAGGGCGGAGGTCGCCTCGTCGAGGAGCAGGATCGGCGCATCCTTCAGGATCGCGCGGGCGATGGCGATGCGCTGGCGCTGGCCGCCGGAGAGGGTCATGCCGCGCTCCCCCACCGCCGTGGCGTAGCCCTGGGGCAGGGCCCGGATGAAGCCGTCGGCATGGGCGAGCTCCGCCGCCCGCACCACCTCCGCCTCGTTCGCCTCGGGGCGGCCGTAGCGGATGTTGTCGATCACGCTTCCCGAGAACACCGTCGGATCCTGCGGCACCAGGGAGAGGCGTCGGCGCAGCGAATCGGGATCGGCGGCGGTGACGTCGACCCCGTCGACCCGCACGCGCCCGCCCTGCGCGTCGTAGAAGCGCAGGAGGAGCTGCAGCACCGTGGTCTTGCCGGCGCCGGAGGGGCCGACGAGGGCGATTCGCTCGCCCCGCTCCGCCTTGAACGAGATGCCGGCGAGCGCCGGATGCTCGGGCCGGGTCGGGTAGGCGAAGCGCACCTCCTCGAAGGCGACCTCGCCGCGGGCCGGCTCCGGCAAGGCGACGGGCTGGGCCGGAGCGTGGATCGCCGGCTCGGTGGCCAGGATCTCGCCGAGGCGCTCGGCGGCGCCGGCCGCCTGGGCGAGCTCGCCATAGACCTCGGAGAGCTGTCCCAGCGCGCTCGCGCCGAACACCGCGTAGAGCACGAATTGCGAGAGCTGACCCGCGCTCATGGTGCCCGCGAGCACCCCCTGCGCGCCGTACCACATCACGCCCACCACGCTGGCGGAGATGAGGAAGATCGCCACGCCCGTGAGCAGGGCGCGGGCGGTGATCGAGGCCCGGGCGGCGAGATAGGCGTTCTCGGACGCCCCGGCGAAGCGCGCCGCCGTGCTCGCCCCCATGCCGAAGGCCTGCATCGTGCGCACCGCGCCGATGGCCTCGGTAGCGTAGGCGGTGGCCTCGGCGAGCTTGTCCTGCGCTGCGCGGGAGCGGCGGCGCACGCCGCGGCCGGAGAGGATCAGCGGGAAGACGATGAGGGGAATCGCGCCGAGCACGAGGATCGAGAGCTTCGGGCTCGTCCAGACCATCATCGCCACGGCGCCGACGAACAGGAAGGCGTTGCGCAGGAGGATCGAGATCGAGACGCCGAAGACCGACTTCACCTGCATCGCGTCGGCGGTCAGGCGCGAGACGATCTCGCCGGACTGGGCCCGGTCGAAGAAGGCGGGGTCGAGGAGGGTCAGGCGCTTGAACACGGCGCTGCGCAGGTCCGCGACCACGCGCTCGCCCAGGGTCACCACCGTGTAGTAGCGGCCCGCGCTCGAGAGGGCGAGCACGGCCACGACGCCGAGCAGGGCGACGAAGTAGCTGTTGATGAGCGCCTGTCCCTCCGGCGAGAAGCCGTGGTCGATCACGCGGCGGATCGCCACCGGCACCACCAGCGTCGCGCCGGAGGCCGCCACCAGCGCCACCAGCGCGGCGGCGATGCGCCCGCGGTAGCGGCTGGCGAAGGGAATCAGCGGCTTCAGGGCCCCGAGGGGCGCCCGTCCCCGGGCTTTCTCGACACCATCGCGGCCGGCGCCGCGAGCCTTGTCACGCGCGGCCATCGTCCCTCGTCATCCGTTTCGTCCCTACACTTGTTCGTGTCGCAGGCCTGGGGTATAGGCCCGCCCTTATCCGATTTCGCGCGATCTATGGCCGCGGCCCGCCGGGCCCGTCTCGTTCGGCGTGCTAGAGCAAGGATTTCGTTATGGCAAAAGACGCAGCCGCCAAGGCCAAGGGCACCGAGCACCCCGACTACCACTTCATCAAGGTCGTCATGACCGACGGCACCGAGTACATGACCCGCTCGACCTACGGCAAGGAGGGCGACGTCCTCAACCTGGACATCGACCCGACCACCCACCCGGCCTGGACCGGCGGCGAGCAGAAGATGCTGGATCGCGGCGGCCGCGTGTCCCGCTTCAACTCCCGCTTCGGCGGCCTCGCCTTCGGCAAGAAGTGAGATCGGCGGCGCGCCCCGCGCCGCGTTCTGCCGCGAGATAGAGAAAAGGCGGCGCCTTCGGGCGCCGCCTTTTTCTTTGCGGGTCCAGGGGAAAGACCGGGACAGCCCCCGCGGCGAGGGGCGCCGTCCCGCTCTGGTTCAGCGCCCGAAGGCGCTCATCAGCAGCCCGTGCTGGGCGGCGACGGGGCTCGGCGCGGCCATCGGCGCCGGGCGGTCGTCGGCGATCAGCGTGTCGAGATGCAGGATGCGGGCATGCAGACGGCGGGAGCGCTGGACCAGCTCCTGCAGCCGCAGGGGCAGCAGGGAGAAGCTGTCGGCCATGGGGGAGGGGGTCTCCGCGGCGTTGAGCTTCACCCGGGTCTTCTCCTCCAGCGCCTGGCCGGGGGTGAGTTCGCCCTCCGAGACGGCGCGCTGCACGAGCAGCCAGGAGGCGATCTGCATCAGCCGCGTGGTGAGCCGCATGCTCTCGCTGGCATAGGCCAGGGACGCGTCCCGGGAGACCAGCCGCGATTCGGTGCGGCCGTCGCCGTCGAGATAGGCCGCAGTCTCCTCCACCAACATCATGCCTTCCTTGAACAGCGCCCGGAAAGCCTCGGAGCCGACATAGGTCGCCCCGAAATTCACCCAGTCCGGCTCGTCCCGGAACATAACGTCGAGCTCGCTCATCCTGCCTCCTGCGCCGCGCCTGGAGCGAAACCGTCCCGAATCAGGACCGCGCCGGCGTCTTCCGCATTGATGGCGCAAGCCTAGCGCCGATCCCACGGCCGCGCGCCGTTGACGTTCTGTTAACCTTACCCGGCCTTTAGAATGCGCCAGAACGGTCAAGGTTGCGTCGTGCGGCAGTAAGGATGCGGCCGCGCAGGGGGAGGATGAGGGCCGGACAGCGGCCAGAAAAAAGCCGCCCCGGAGGGCGGCTTGACCGAGTCAACAGGGAGGCATCAAAACAGAGTGGACAGCAATCCCACTCGACATCCAGGAAACCTGGACATGTCTTCTTGGTAACCAGGAAAGGTTAATGACCGGTTAACCCGAGGCGCATTCCGCCCCGCCTTCCGAATTGACTTGACGGGGCCCATCCGCCATAAGCCGCGCCGACGTGATGCGCCGCCGGAGATCCCGCGCGCGCTTCGTGATTGCAATCATTTCGAGAGGCGGGGTGCAGGTCTGGGCGCGTCGAGCGCCGCCCGGCCGATCACCCTCCGTTGGAGACTGACGATGAAGAGAACCTATCAGCCGAGCAAGCTCGTCCGGAAGCGCCGTCACGGCTTCCGCGCCCGCATGGCCACCGCCGGCGGCCGCAAGGTGATCGCGGCCCGCCGCGCCCACGGCCGCAAGCGTCTCTCGGCCTGAGGCCGTCGGGCGTCGCCTCGCGCGGCGCCTTTTGATCCCGTCTCGAGGCCGATCGGAGCGGTCGTGAAGGTTCGGCGGCTCAAGCGCAGGCCCGACTTCCTGGCGGCTGCCGCCGGGCGCCGCTTCCATACCGAGCGGATGACGGCGCAGGGCCGTGTCCGTGCGCCCGAGGAGACGCGCGGCGGCGAGACCGCCGAGGGTCTCCATGTGGGTTTCACGGTGACGAAGCGCGTCGGCCACGCGACCGAGCGCAACCGCATCCGCCGCCGGCTCCGCGGCGCCGTGGATCGCGCGGCCCTCGATGCGGCCACGCTCCCCGCCGACGTGGTGATCGTCGGACGCCGGCCGCTTCTCGACGCGCCCTTCGCGGCCATCGTCGAGGATCTGCGCCGCGCCTTCGGCGCCGTCACCAAGCCGAAGGCCGCCGGCCGGCAGGACCGCCCGGCCGCGCCGCATTCAACCTCGGATCAGCCCGGCTCCGATGCCGGCCGCAGCCGTGCACGCGCCCCCCGCGTGCGCGGCGCTTCCACGCGTCCCTCCGGACGCCCCGCCCGTTCCCAAGACCTGCCGCACGGATCGACCGATGGGTAATGACAAGACGAACATGTTCGTCGCGATCGCGCTGTCGCTGGCGGTCCTGCTCGGCTGGAACTACTTCGTCGCCGCGCCGATGACGGAGAAGCAGCGCCAGGCCGCGATCCAGAACAAGGCCGCCGCCGGGCAGACCGCCGGTCCCGACGGCATGCCCGCGCCGAGCCCGCAGGAGGGCGGCCCCGCCGCCCCCGCGCCCGGCACCTTGCCCGGCCTCGGCGCCCAGGGCCCGGTCTCCCGCGACGAGGCGCTCGCCCGCTCGGCGCGCCTGCGCATCGACACGCCGGCCCTCTACGGCTCGCTCGCGCTCAAGGGCGCGCGCATCGACGACGTGAGCCTCAAGAACTACCACGAGACGGTCAGCGACGAGAGCCCGCGCATCGTGCTGCTCTCCCCCACCGGAACCGCGAACCCGTATTACGCGGAGTTCGGCTGGGTCGGCTCCAATGCCGGCCCGCTGCCCAACGGCGACACCGTGTGGAAGGCCGATACCGACGTGCTCGCCCCCGGCAAGCCCGCGACCCTGACCTGGGACAACGGCGCCGGCCTCGTCTTCAAGCGCATCGTCGCCGTCGACGACAAGTTCATGTTCACGGTGCGCGACGAGGTCGAGAACAAGGGCGCGAACCCCGTCACGCTCTATCCCTACGGGCTCGTCTCGCGCTGGGGCAAGCCGGTCACCCAGGGCTACTACGTGCTGCACGAGGGCCTGATCGGCGTGCTCGGCGGCGACGGCCTGCAGGAATACACCTACGACAAGATCGCCAAGGAGCCCGCCTATGGCGGCGCGAACACCCAAGGCAAGGCCTGGGCGAACGTGACCGGCGGCTGGGTCGGCATCACCGACAAGTACTGGGCCGCGGCCGCGATCCCCGACCAGGACAAGCCCTATACCGGCTCCTTCACCGAGCGCAGCGAAGGCGCGACCAAGGTCTACCAGACCAGCATCCGCGGCGAGGCGGCGACCGTCGCGCCCGGCGCCTCCGCGGCCACGACCCAGCGTCTGTTCGCCGGCGCCAAGGAGGTCAACCAGATCAACGCCTACGAGCGCGACCTCGGCATCAAGCAGTTCGATCTGATGATCGACTGGGGCTGGTTCTACTTCATCACCAAGCCGATGTTCCGCGCGCTGGACTTCTTCTTCCACCTGTTCGGCAATTTCGGCGTCTCGATCCTCGTCGTCACCCTGATCCTGAAGATCTTCTTCCTGCCCATCGCCAACCGCTCCTACGTCTCCATGGCCAAGATGAAGGCCGTGCAGCCGGAACAGGCCGCGATCCGCGAGCGGTACAAGGACGACAAGCTGAAGATGCAGCAGGCGACGATGGAGCTGTACAAGAAGGAGAAGATCAATCCGGTCGCCGGCTGCTGGCCGGTGCTGATCCAGATCCCGGTCTTCTTCGCGCTCTACAAGGTCCTGTTCATCACCATCGAGATGCGGCACGCGCCGTTCTTCGGCTGGATCCAGGACCTCGCCGCGCCGGATCCGACCAGCCTGCTCAACCTGTTCGGCCTGCTGCCCTTCGCGGCGCCCGATTTCATCCACCTGGGCATCTGGCCGATCATCATGGGCATCACGATGTTCGTCCAGATGAAGATGAACCCCGCGCCGCCGGACCCGGTCCAGGCGCAGGTCTTCACCTTCATGCCGATCCTGTTCACCTTCATGCTCGGCTCGTTCCCGGCCGGCCTGGTGATCTACTGGGCCTGGAACAACACCCTCTCGGTGCTGCAGCAATACGTGATCATGCGCCGCAACGGGGTGAAGGTGGAGCTGTGGGACAACCTCAGGAACACTTTCAAGCGCAACGAGAAGAGCGCCGCGGCCAAAGGCTGACGCCGAGAGCCCGCACCGGAACCGCGTGAAACGGTGAGGGGGCCCCGGCCCCCTTTCCCTCGTTTGAGCCCCCGATCCTGCCTCGCCCTCCGGGACGAGGCGTCGACGAACCGTTCGGTGATGAACTTGTCGGACACCGACGCGCCTTCCCCCGATCTCCTCGAAGCCGGCCGCCTCCTCTTCGCGGGCAGCGCCGACTTCACCGCGGCCGCCCCGGCGCTCGGCGCCCTGCCGCCGATGGAGGGCGTCGAGATCGCCTTCGCCGGGCGCTCCAATGTCGGCAAGTCGAGCCTCGTCAACGCGCTCACCGGGCGCAACACCCTGGCGCGCACCTCGCACACCCCGGGGCGGACGCAGCAGCTCAACTTCTTCCGCATCGGCAGCCGGCTGACCCTGGTGGACATGCCGGGCTATGGCTACGCCGCCGTCGAGAAGGCCAAGGTCGAGGCCTGGACCAAGCTGGTCCACGCCTATCTGAAGGGCCGCGCCAATCTCGCCCGCGTCTTCGTGCTGGTCGATTCGCGCCACGGCCTGAAGGGCATCGACACCGATCTGCTCGACGGCCTCGACAAGGCGGCCGTGTCCTACCAGCTCGTGCTGACCAAGGGCGACGCCCTCAAGAAGTCCGAGGTGGAGGCCCGCATCGCCGGCATCAAGGCGGCGCTCGCCAAGCGGCCCGCCGCCTATCCCGAGGTGCTGCTCACCTCGAGCCGGACGGATCTGGGCGTCCCGGAGCTGCGGGCCAGCGTGGCGCGGCTGCTGGCGGAGCGCGGCGTATGAGCGGGCTCGACCGCGCCCTCCTGGCCCTGGCCGGCCTCGCCGGGCTGCTCGGCGTCGCGGCCAGCGCCGCGGCGGCCCACACGGCCGGTGGCGAGACCCTGCGCACCGCCGCGCAGTTCCTGCTGTTCCATGCGCCGGCCGTGATCGGCCTCGTGGCGCTCGGCGCCGGCGGTGCCGTCAGGGCCGGCCTGGCCCGGGCTTCGGCGGCCGGCCTGCTCCTCGGCCTCGCCCTGTTCTCGGGCGACCTGTCCCTGCGCGCGCTCTCCGGTTCGCCGCTCTTTCCGATGGCGGCACCCAGCGGCGGGGTGATCCTGATGCTCGCCTGGGCGCTCGCGATCCTGGCCGCCCTGGTGCCGGCCCGTCGGCCCTGAGGGCCCATATCCGGCACGCCCGGCGCAGACGCATCATCCGCCTCGGACGCGGCCTGATCCGGATCATCGCAGGGCCGCCGTCTCGGTGCCGATCCTGACAGGGCTCTTGCCATAGGGCACGGCCGGCGGCGCCAGGGGTGGGCTGCGATCGATCGTCAGCACGGCGACGACCCAGATCAGGATCGCGACGATCCCGGCGATTTCCCGCGGCGAGGGCGGGCGCGGCGAGGGGCTCTTCTCGGGCACAGCAGCGATTCCGATCTTCCGATCCCCGCGTTCTGCCGCCCGATTGTTTCCCGATTGTGTGGGAATAATGCCCACGCACGCGGGCAGGTGTCGATCCCATGGCCCTGCCGTGCGCGCTCGTAGCCTTTCCAGTCGATCGGCAAGGTCCGCGGCGCCTTTCCTCTCCCCCTGGGAGAGGTGGCCGCGAAGCGGACGGAGAGGGCAGCGAGGCTCCCAGCATCGCCCTCGGCCCACCCACTCCACCAAGCTTCGCGCGGTCCCCCTCACCCAGCCAGGGGGCGAGGAAAGGCGCCCCGTCCGGCATGCGCGGAGATCCGCGTCTCCGAGAGCCGCGTGGGTAAGGGAGCCCGGATCGACTGTTCCGGGCGCCCGGAACCCCTCTCAGCGCTCGGTGAGCTTCATCTCGATCCGGCGGTTGCGGGCATAGGCCTCGTCCGTCGTGCCGGTGTCGAGGGGCTGGAACTCGCCGAAGGCGCCGACCAGGAGGCGCTGGGGCGGGATGCCCCGGCCGCGCAGATACTGCACCACGGCGATGGCGCGGGCGGCGGAGAGCGCCCAGTTCGAGGGGAACTGCGCCGACTGGATCGGCCGGGCATCGGTATGGCCGTCGACCCGCAGCACCCAGGGGATGTCCGCGGGGATCTCCTTGGCGATGTCGAGGATGGCGCCGGCGATCCGGTCGAGCTCCGGCCCGGCCTCCGGCTTCAGCGCCGCGGAGCCCACCGCGAACAGCACCTCCGATTGCAGCACGAAGCGGTCGCCGACGACGCGGATGTCCGAGCGGCTGCCGATGATCTGGCGCAGGCGCCCGAAGAAGTCGGAGCGGTAGCGGGCCAGTTCCTGCACCCGCTGGGCGAGCGCCACGTTCAGGCGGCTGCCGAGCTCGGCGATGCGGGCCTGGCTCTCCCGGTCCCGGGTCTCGGAGGCGGCCAGCGCGTCCTCCAGGGCGGCGAGCTGCCGGCGCAGGGCCCGGATCTGCTCGTTGAGCACGTCGATCTGGTTCTGCGCCCGCGTCGTGGCGCCCCGCTCGGCGGCGAGCTGCTTGTCCGCGTCCTCGGACCTGCCCTGGGCGGCGCTCGCCGCATCGGCCATGGCCTGCAGGCGGTCGCGCTCGTTCTCCGTGCCGGTCAGCGTCGAGCGCAGCTGGTCGAGTTCGTCCTCCTTGGCGCGCCGGTTCGAGCGCTCCAGGGCGAGCAGATCGGTGAGGTCGGCGATCTGCCGGTTGAGCCGGGTCAGCACCGCGTCCCGCCCGGTCAGCTCCTGCGACAGGAAGAACTGGCCGACCACGAAGATGGTCAGCAGGAACACGACCGAGAGCAGCAGCGTAGCGAGCGCGTCGACATAGCCCGGCCAGACGTTCAGGCCGCGATGGGAGCGCGCGCGGGCGGAGGCCATGGGCGCTACTCGACCTTCTCGCGGGCGAGGCGGTCGAGCACCTGCTTCAGCTCGCGCTCGCGGGTCGCCTGGGCCTCGACCCAGTCGCGGATCATCTGCTGCTCCGCCCGCATGTGCTGCACGAGCCCCTGGATGCCCTCGGCGAGGTTGGTCATGGCCTGGGTCGCGGCCCGGCCGCCGGTGCCCTCGGCCACCACGGCGGAGAGGCGGTCCACCGCCTCCTTGAGGGCGCGGGCCGCCTCCGGATCCTGGGCGGAGACGCCGCCGCCGGCCGAGAGCGCGACCTGCGGCTCGCCGGAGACGAGCCAGTCCTCGAGCTCGTTGTGGAAGCGGGCATGGGCCTGGCCCGCCTGCAGGTCGAGGAAGCCGACCACCAGGGAGCTCGACAGGCCGAACAGCGAGGCGGAGAAGGCGAGGCCGATGCCGGAGAGGGGCACGGCGAGGCCGTTCTTGAGTTCGTCGAACATCACCGCGGCGTCCCCGCCGCCGCGCATCGAGGTGATGACCCCGCCCACCGCCGAGAGCGTGTCGATCAGGCCCCAGAAGGTGCCGAGCAGGCCGAGCAGGATGAGGATGCCGGCGATGTAGCGCAGGATCTCGCGGCCCTCGTCGAGGCGCGCATGGGCGGTGTCGAGGAGCGCCCGCGTGCCGGTGAGCGTGGTGCCCTCGCGCCGCGCCAGGATCGCGGGCTTGAGCGGGTCGAGCAGCGCCGGCCGCGCCCGGTCGGTGGGCGCGCCGGAAGCGACGGCGTTGACGTAGCCGACCTCGCGATAGAGCCGGACCACCTGCCCGAAGGCGAGCAGGACGGCGATGAGCAGCACGCCCAGGATCAGGCCGTTGAGGCCGGGATTGGCCAGGAAGGCCGGGGTGATCTGCTTGAACAGGACGAAGGCCAGGAACCCGACCAGGATCAGGAACACCAGCATCCGCACGAGATAGATCGTGGGTTTGGCGAGGGGCGAGGACGCGGGACGGGCCGCCATCGGGTTGCTACTCTCGTCCGGGCCGCTTCGCGGGGAGCCGCCGCTCCTGGTTTCGGTCGGGGCGCACTCTGTCGTGTGCCTCCCGCCCGATCAAGCGACCCGGCCTTCCGCATCGCCGCGGGGAAGGCTCAATCCCAGGCTTCCGGCCAGGTTTCCGCGAGGTGCGGCCCCAGGCGCACAGGCCAGACCGCCTTGGCGAGACCCGTGGAATCGTCGGTCTCGACCGCGATGCCGCAGAGGGTGCCTTCGCCCTGCGCGGTCTCGAGCCGGCTGCCCGGCGTCTTCTGCAGGAAGCGGCGAATCGGCTCGTCCTTCTGCATGCCGAGCACGGAATCGTAGTCCCCGCACATGCCGGCATCCGAGAGATAGGCGGTGCCGCCCGGCAGGATGCGGTGGTCGGCGGTCGGGGTATGGGTATGCGTGCCCACCACCAGGCTCGCCCGCCCGTCGAGGAAATAGCCGAAGGCCTGCTTCTCGCTCGTCGCCTCCGCGTGGAAATCGACGATCACCGCATCCGCCGCCTCGCGCAGGGGGCAGGCGGAGAGCGCCTTGTCGGCGGCGGTGAAGGGGTCGTCCAGGGGATCGATGAAGATGCGGCCCATGGCGTTGACCACGAGCACCCGGGCGCCCTTGGCCGTCTCGATCACCGCCGCGCCGCGCCCGGGCGTGCCGGGCGGGTAATTGGCCGGGCGGATCAGGTGCGGCTGGCGCTCGATGAAGACGAGGGCCTCGCGCTGGTCGAAGGAATGGTTGCCCAGCGTCACCACGTCGGCGCCGGCCTGGAGGATCTCGTCGCAGATCGCCTCCGTGATGCCGAAGCCGCCGGCGGCGTTCTCGCCGTTCACCACCACGCAGTCGAGGCGCCAGCGCTCGCGCAGCGCGGGCAGGCGGTCGGCCACCACCCGCCGTCCGGGGCGGCCGACGACGTCACCGAGGAAGAGGAGGCGCATGGGATCAGTCCCGCTGGAGCGGGACGGGCCCGGTCTCGGTGATCATGTGGTCGAGGGGCCGGTCATGCGGCTCGGCGGGCACGTGTTCGATCTCCTGGACGGAGAAGGCGACGCCGATGGTGAGCACCGGCCCGTTGCCGGAGAGGCGGGCGATCGCCTTGTCGTAATAGCCCGCGCCGTAGCCGATGCGCTGTCCGCGCCGGTCGAAGGCGGCGAGGGGCACGATCAGGGCGGTGGGATCGAGGGGCGGCAGGTCGTCCCGCGGCTCGCTCAGGCCGAAGCCGCCGGGCACCAGCGCCTCGCCGGCCTTCCACTCGCGGAAGACGAGGCCGTCCGGCGTCACCTTGGGCAGCGCCACCCGCTGGCCGCGGGCGAAAAGCCGCTCGATCAGGGGGCGGGGATCGATCTCGGAGCGGATCGGCCAGAAGGCGCCGACGATCGCGGCCTCCGCCAGGGCGGGGATCGTCATCACCGTCTCGGCGACGGCGACCGAGCCCGCCGCGCGTGCCTCCGGATCGAGGGCATCGCGCCGGGCCAGCGCCGCCTTGCGCAGCTCGGCCTTGCGGGAACGGTGGGGGGAGGTGGTGTGCGGAGCCACGTGAGCCGTTGGAGTGTCGATCCCGGGAAACCTACAGAGTAGGTGGGCGCCGTGTTGGCCAAGTCCACGGACGAGGCCAGGTACAGCTCCCTAGGGAGTCGATAAGGCCCCGGGGAAAGTTCTCCTGACGAACTCTGCAGCCCCGCCCGGCAGATGTAGACGCGCGGACCGTCCCGCGCCAGGGGCGGCGGGCCTCATGCGGCGGAATTTCCCGGCTGTGTCCGCCCGAGGGCCCGGGCAAGGCGCTCGATCCGCTCGGCCGTGCCGCTGATCCCCTCGGCGAGGCTCGCCCGCTCGGCCTCCTGCGCCGCCTCGACCGCCTTGGCGGCGCCGCGCAGATGCTTCGCCTCCGCCTCGAGGGCGGCCATCCGGCGCTTCAGCTCGGCCAGCTCGTCCGAGACGGTGAGCGCCGCCATCACGTGCAGGCGCATGTCGCCGATCTCGCCGAAGGCCTTGCGCATCTCGGCGACCCGGGCATCGAAGCCGGCGGCGAGCGCCGCGAGGTGCTCCTCCTCTCCCTCGCCGCAGGCCATGCGGTAGGTCTTTCCGGCGATGACGACGTTCACATGGGGCATCGGCCTCTCCCGAGCTCTGTTTCCTTCCCCGGCGACCCGCGGCCGCTCAGCGGCTCACCACGTTGGTCGGGGGGAGGCCGCGATCGGGGGCGATCTTAAGCCCGCTGATCTCCAGGACGAATTTCTGGCGCAGCGCCCGGGCGAAATCGCCGTAGCCCTGGGCGGCGAGCAGGAAGGCGCCGGGACCCGCCACCACGTGCTCGCGGTACCAGGCGTCGAGGGTGGTGCCGTCCCGATCGGCCTGCTTCGGGAGTTCACGCAGGCCATAGCCCGGCGCCCGGAAGGCGCCGACGCCGACCACGTCGTTCTCCCCCGGCACCAGGATCGGCAGGCCGTTCACGGTGGTGCCGGCCTGGACCAGGCTCTGGCGCTGCTCGCGGATGTCGTCCGTGTCGGTGCAGTTGTCGATGCCGTCGCCGGACACGTCGACGACGGTGCGGTCGGCGGGCACCGGCAGGGCGGGCAGGACCGTCGCGGCGACGGTGCGCATCATCCGGCCGATGCAGGTGAATTCCCCCGGCTGACGCGGCACCGCCCGCACCAGCCGGGCGGCGGCTTGCGCCTCCGCCTTCGAGGCGATCCGGCGCCAGCCCACGGCCAGCCTCGCGGTGTCGGCCCAGGCGACCATGGCGAAGGCGATGCCGCCGCTCGCCTCGATCGAAGCCAGGACCTGCGCGTCCTCCAAAGCCCCAGCAATCCCCTCCATCTGCAGGCGGTAGCGGGTCTCGTCCACCGAGCCCGAGACGTCGACCGAGACGACGAGGGCGGTACCTACGCTGTCCGTGGCCTCCGCCGCGCGAGGAGCTTCGTCGCCAAGCAGGATCGCGGCGCATGCATACGCCGGCAAAAGGCAGCGCAGACCGCCCCGTTTTCCGATCCCGATCGTCATCCGCCTCTGGTCCGTTTCCTCGCGGGCGGATGCTAGAGCACGTGGCATGGCGGAGCCAGGGCGAGCGTAGCCGCCATCACCGTGATCCCCGTCAGCTCAGGCCTTCCCAGCCATTGCCGACGCCGAGGCTCCGCGCGCCGTCGAGGAGCTTCATCGAGCGGCAGGGCTTCAGGAAGAGCAGGCTGTTCTCGACCGGGCGGGGCGCCTTGTTGTCATAGCCGGTGACATAGATCACCGGCAGGGAGGGCCGGGCCTCCCGCGCCCGCTCGGCAATGTCCCAGCCGTCGATCGAACCGGGGAGGCGGATATCGGTGAGCAGGAGGTCGATGGGTGTCGGCCCATTCAAGAGAGCGAGGGCCTGCTCCCCATCGCTCGCCGAGACCGTCTCGTAACCGGCATCTCCGAAAGCGGCGATCGTGACCTCCAGGAGCAGGTCGGCATCCTCGACGATCAGCACTCTTGGCTTGCGCGTGACGGTGAGCGACCGCTCCATTCGAAATTGAACTCCCCCGTCCGAAACACGCGTCAGTTTGCCCAGTTTCGAGGGGGCTGCAATCTCTTTTGGGTCAGCGCGAGCGCATGCTCTGCGGTCCGATCAACCCCGTTTCTGCGGTGAGAGCCGATCCGGTCCGGCCGCATCAGGCTGTAGCGTCGGATCCTCATCCCGATGCATCGTCTTTCGGCGCTTCGGCCTTTTTCGCCGGCCCCTCTAGCGAACCGATACCGGCGGCTGCGGCCGCTTGTGCGCGGCAGCCTTCTTCGTCGCGACAGCGGTCTCGGGCCGTTGGAGATCGAATTCAGTGAGATCCTGCTCGAGGACGGGAAGGGTTTCCAGCTGGAACGGCCTCGCCGGCTCCGCGGAGATCGCCGCGGGTTCGGCCACGGCAGGATCCGAAGCCACGGGGGCAGGAACCGATATCGGAGCGGCAGGAGTCTCGGGCTGCATCGGGGCCAGGGACATCTCGTACCCCGGGGGAGGGGGCGCCACGATCCGCATGGGCATGGGCGCCACCGCCACCTTCGGGGTCGGGATCGCGGCCGCCGAACGGGGAACAGGCTGTCTCTGGAGCAGCAAGGCGACCAGCAAGCTGGATGTTGCCGCGGTCACCGCGAGCAGGGCAGCAAGCCAGCGCTTCGCCCGGATCGCTCCGCTTCCATCCAGGGAGCGCAGCGGCCCCGGGTATAGGCCACGTCGACGAGTCAGACGGAGGCCGCCGATCCGCCTTCCGCCCCCGTGAGCGGCTTCCTCATCTCCGATGCCCATGGCCCGGCCTCCTAATCGCCGAAAGCCGTTCACGAGCTGGAAGGATCCGCGGCGAAAATGAGGCAACCCAGCCTCGACCTTGAGTTTCCCCCGCAATTCAAAGCTGAGAAGTGAATGCGGCCTGACGGATTCGATGGGCAGCACACCAGGGCAGGATCGCGTCCCGTGCGAAAGGTGCGTCAGGGAGGCGTCGGTCCTTGTTCAGGCGTCCGCGGCATCCCGATCGATCAGCCAAGTCAGCCTGCCCTGGCTCATGACGTGACGGGCGGGGAGATCCTCGCCCTCAGCCAAGCGACGCAGGGTCTCGCGCTTGCCCTTTCCGTTGACGAGGAACAGCACCTCCCGTGACGAAGCGAGCGCCGGAAAGGTGAGGGAGATGCGCGGCACGAAGGGTTCCATGCCGGCTTCGGGCACGGCCACAGCCCAGGCATCGCGCTCCTCCGTCTCGGGCTTGCCGGGGAACAGGGAAGCCGTGTGCCCATCCGTGCCGAGGCCGAGCAGCACGAGGTCGAAGAGCGGGCGTCGCGGATCGAGCCGGTCGGCGCCGTAATGGCCGCGAAGGGTTCCTTCGTAGGCGCGGGCGCCGGCCTCGGCTCCCTTCTCGGTCAGGATGAAGTGAAAGCGGCTCGCCGAGACCGGCTCGCCCGAGCCGAAGGCCTCGCGCACCATGCGGACATTGCTCAGGGGGTCGTCCCACGGCACGACCCGGTCGTCCCCGAAAAACCAGTCGATCTTGCGCCAAGGCACCCGGCCGAGGAATTCCCGGCTCGCCAGCAATTGGTAGAGACGCTTGGGCGTGGAGCCACCGGAGAGGCAGACCGACAGGCGTTCGCTGCCATCATTGACGCAGAGGGCGAGCAGGCGCTCGGCCGCCTCCCGCGCCGTCGCCTCGGCATCGGGTAGGAGTTGGGTGTTCTCGGGCAGGGGGATCATGCGGGCCTCATTTCGGCTCGACATGGCCACCGAAGCCCTTCCGCATCGCGGAGAGAAGCTTGTCGGCGAAGACCTCCTTCTCGCGGGAACGGAAGCGAGCATAGAGCGCCGCCGAGAGCACGGGTGCCGGTACGGCCTCCTCGACCGCGGCGTTGATGGTCCAGCGGCCCTCACCGGAATCCTGGACGTTGCCGGTGAAATGCTCCAGTTCGCCATCCGCAGCCAGCGCTTCGGCGGTCAGGTCGAGGAGCCAGGAGGAGACGACGCTGCCTCGGCGCCAGACCTCGGCGATCTCGGCCACGTTGAGGTCGAAACGGCGGTCTTCGGGCAGAGCCTCACTGGCCGCGTTCTTCAGGATGTCGAAGCCCTCCGCATAGGCCTGCATCAGCCCGTATTCGATGCCGTTATGGACCATCTTCACGAAATGGCCCGCGCCACTGCGGCCGGCATGGATATAGCCCTGTTCGGCACGGGGGTCGTGCTTGTCCCAGCCTTTGGTGCGGGGCGCATCGCCGAGGCCGGGTGCGAGGGTCCGGAAGATCGGGTCGAGCCGGTCGACGGCTTCCTTGTCGCCACCGATCATCATGCAATAGCCACGCTCCAGGCCCCAGACGCCGCCGGAGGTGCCGACATCGACGTAATGCAGGCCCTTTTCCTTCAGCGCGGCGGCCCGACGCACATCGTCGCCCCAGAATGAATTGCCGCCGTCGATGATCGTGTCGCCCTCGGCCATCAGGCCGGAGAGCTGCGTGACGGTCTCCTCCGTGATGGCACCGGCGGGCAGCATCACCCAGGCGGCACGCGGTGTCTCCAACTTGGCGACGAGATCCTCAAGGCTCGTGGCCGCGGTAGCGCCCTCCTTCTCCAGCATCGCCACCGCCTCGGTATTGCGGTCATAGACCACCGCCGTGTGCCCGTCCCGCAAGAGACGCCGGACGATGTTGCCGCCCATACGGCCGAGGCCGATCATGCCGAGTTGCATCGCGTCTCGCTCCTGTCCGGATATGCAGAGGGCCTTGTTCGGTCGCTCCCCGCGGCGGGGAGGGATGCGTGAAGCTACGCCACGGCCTCCTTGATGGCGGCGGCGATGCGCCTCAGCCCGGCTTCCACGTCGCCCTTGATATGGGCGCGCAGGGCCCGGCGGCCGCGCTCGGCCAGCACCGCGAAGTCGCCGCGGGCCTGGGCCGCGATCACCGTGCCGAAGCCGAGCTTGCGCCTAGGGATCGGCAAGTCGCTGGACGGATCAGCGGTGATCTGCAGGAAGACACCGCTCTCGGGGCCGCCCTTATAGGCTTGGCCAGTCGAGTGGAGAAAGCGCGGCCCAAATTCCAGACAGGTCGCCACCGCCTTCGCATCGCGCACGGCAAGGCGCGCCTCCTGCAGGATGCCGGCATGGCGCTCGTTGCGGGTCACGTAGGCGAGGAGCGCGACATAATCCCCGGCCTTCACCCGGGCGAGATGAGCGGCGAGGGCCGCCTCCAGCCCCTCCGACGCCTGGGAGAGCGCACCGGCATTGGCGGCGTCCGCGTAGAGGGCGATGGTTTCGTCCTCGAAGATCGGCGTCTCGGGCGGTAGCGCCCCGGTCTCCTCGGCTGCTGCGAAGAGCTTCTTCGTCTCGACCTTGCTCGCCTCGACGTCGGGCTGGTCGAAGGGATTGATGCCAAGGATCGCACCCGCGACCGCCGTGGCGATTTCGAAGCGGAAGAATTCCTGCGGCAGTTGCTCCTCGTCGACGAGCTTGATCGTGACGACCGGATGGCCCTCGCGCTCCAGCCCCTTCACGGCCTCGTCCTGCCGGGCGTCGGCCCGGCGGTCGAGGCGCAGATACACGAAGAAGCGGTCCTCACCGTAGACGGCGGGAACGTCCACGGGCTCGCCGTCGACCGGGATCAGGCCCTTGCCTTCCTTGCCAGTCGATTCCGCAATGAGCTGCTCAGCCCAGGCGCCGAAGCTGTCGATGCCGGGGGAGGCGATCACCGTCACCTTGTCGCGGCCCTGCTCGACCGCGGCCGTGCCGAGCGCGGTGCCGAGGATCACGCCGGGATTGTGGGCGGGCGGCACGGCGGGGCCGCAGGAGCGGACCATCGCGCGCGCCGTCTCCAGAAACGTTCGGATCTCGATGCCGCTCGCCGCCGCCGGCACCAGCCCGAAGGCCGAGAGCACGGAATAGCGCCCGCCGATCTGCGGCACGCCGAAGAAGATGCGGCGGAAGCCGTCGTCCTTAGCTGCCATCTCCATGGCGGAACCCGGGTCGGTCACGGCGACGAAATGGCGCCCGGCCTTCTCGCCGACGACATCCTTCATCCGGCCGAAGAAGTAGTCGCGGAACACGTTAGGCTCCAGCGTCGAGCCGGATTTCGAGGCGACGATGAAGAGCGTCGTCTCCAGGTTCACCGCGGCTTCGACAGCGCGGACCTCGTCCGGGTCGGTCGAGTCGAGGATACGGAGCTTGGGGAAGCCCTCGCGGGCGCCATAGGTCGCGGCGATCACGTCCGGGCCGAGGCTGGAACCGCCCATACCGAGCACCACGGCGTCGGTGAAGCCCTCGGCCTTGATCTCGGCGGCGAAGGTCTCGTACGCGCCGACATTCTCCAGCTCGTTCTCGACGATGCGCAGCCAACCGAGCCACTTGTCCTCGTCGCGGCCAGTCCAGACCGAGGTGTCATGCGCCCAAAGACGGCGGATCGCGCCGCTCTCGCGCCAGGATTCGAGGGCCTTGTCGGTCGCCGCCTGCAGCGGCTCGGGGAGCACGAGCGCCTGGCTGTCGAGGCGGGATCCGAGCAGGGCGGCGCGCTTGTCGGAGACCGCACCGAGCAGTTTGTCGGCGGCGTCCACGAAAAGCTGTACGCCCTCCTCGACGAGTTGGCGGGCGACCTCCTCGATGTCGATGCCGGCGTGCGTCAGTCGGGCCATCACCGCCTCGGCTTCCGGGATGCCCTCTTCCAGCGTGGCCCGGGCTTTGCCGTGGTCACGGAAGGCATCCATGGTCGCAGGCGGCATGGTGTTGACGGTGTCGGGCCCGATCAGCTCCTCGACGTAGAGCACATCGGAATAGGCCTTGTTCTTGGTGCCGGTGGAGGCCCAGAGCAGGCGTTGCGCCTTGGCGCCCTTGGCGGCCAGCGCCTCCCAGCGCTCGCCCGAGAACAGGCGCTTGTAGCGCTGGTAAGCGAGCTTGGCGTTGGCAATCGCGACCTTGCCTCTGAGGTCGTCGAAGCCGCCCTTCTCGTCGAGCTTCTTGTCGACGAGGCTATCGATGCGGCTGATGAAGAAGCTCGCCACGCTCGCGACCCGAGAAACGTCGCCGCCCTTGCCGGCAAACTCGGTGAGGCCGTCGATGAATGCGTTGGCGACCTCTTCGTAGGTCTCCTGCGAGAACAGCAGGGTGATGTTGATCGAGATGCCTTCCGCCGTGAGCTGGCGGATCGCCGGCAGGCCTTCGGGCGTGGCCGGCACCTTGACCATGAGGTTGTCGCGCTTCACCGCCGCGTGCAGCCGGCGCGCCTCGTCGAGGGTCGCCTGCGTGTCGAGGGCAAGGTAGGGCGAGACCTCCAGGCTGACATAACCGTCCGCGCCGTCGCTCGCCTCGTAGACGGGCCGGAGCACATCGGCCGCGTTCTGGATGTCCTCGATGGCGAGCCCCTCATAGAGGTCGATCACCCGGGCATCGCCTTGATCGAGGACGGTCTTGAGGCCATCGTCGTACTCGGCCGTATGGCCGATCGCCTTCTCGAAGATCGCCGGGTTGGAGGTGACGCCCCGCAGGCCGTCCTTCTCGACCAGCGCCTTCAGCTCCCCCTTAGCCAGGAAGCCGCGAGCCACGAAATCGAGCCAGACCGCCTGTCCGTGCTCGGTGAAGAGGGCCTTCAACGCACTCATCTCGGTCGTCCTCGCATCGTGTCTTGCATTTCCCGCCCGTAGAGAGGGGCGGACCGCCGCGCATCGCCCTCCCCCGCGGAGGGGGAGGGCCTTTCGCGCGTCCTATTTCCTGTGCCGGGCGAGCTGGTCGCGCGCCGCCTCCAGCACCTTCTCGGCGGTGAAGCCGAACTTGGTCAGCAGGTCCTTGATCGGGGCCGAGGCGCCGAAGGTGTGCATGCCGACAATCGCGCCGGAGGAACCGGCGTAGCGGTCCCAGCCGATGACGCTGCCCTGCTCGACCGCGACGCGGGCCAGCACCTCCGGAGGCAGCACGGAATTCCGGTAGGCCTCGTCCTGGCGCTCGAACAGGTCCCAGGACGGCATCGAGACCACGCGGGCCTTCACGCCCTCCGCCTTCAGAGTCTCGTAGGCCCCCACGCAGAGTTGCACCTCGGAGCCGGTACCGATCAGAATGATCTCCGGCGTGCCCTCGCAGTCGGCGAGCACGTAGGCGCCCTTGGCCACGCCCGCGGCACTTCCAAACTTCGAGCGGTCGAAGGTCGGAAGCGGCTGGCGCGAGAGCGCGAGCACTGCGGGCTGGTTCTTCAGCGTGAAGATCACCCGGTAGGCCTCGGCCACTTCGTTGGCGTCGGCCGGGCGGAGCGTCACCAGACCGGGGATCGCCCGCAGGGAGAGGATCTGCTCCACCGGCTGGTGGGTCGGTCCGTCCTCGCCCACGCCGATCGAGTCGTGCGTGAAAATGTGGAAGACCGGCAGCTCCATCAGCGAGGCGAGCCGGATCGGGGGCCGCATGTAATCGGCGAAGACCAGGAAGGTCGCGCCATAGGCCCGCAGGCCCACCAGCCCGAGCCCGTTCACGATCGATCCCATGGCATGCTCGCGCACGCCGAAATGGATGTTGCGCCCGCCCGGCTCGAAGGGCGTGAGCGAGCCGGCCCCCTCGAAGGTGAGGTTCGACTTGTTCGAGGGCGCGAGATCCGCCGAGCCGCCCAGGAGGAAAGGCACGTGCTTGGCGATGGCGTTGAGCACCTTGCCCGATGATTCGCGGGTGGCAAGGCCCTTGGCGTCGGCCTCGAAGACGGGGATGTCCTTGTCCCAACCTGCCGGCAGGCGGCCCTCGAAGAAGGCATCGAGGTCCTCCGCAAGGGCGGAATCGGCCTGCTTGGCCTCCGTCAGGAAGCCGTCCCACTGCGCATAGAGAGCCGCGCCACGCTTGCCGATGCCCTCGGCGAAGGTGTCGTAGACCCCGTCTGGCACCAGGAACTGCGCATCCTCCGGCCAGCCATAGGCGCGCTTGGCGCCCTTCACCTCGTCCTCGCCGAGGGCGTCGGAATGGGCTTTGGCCGTGTTCTGCTTCTTGGGCGCGCCGTAGCCGATGATCGAGTTGACGATGATCAGGGTCGGTCGGTCGGCGGATTGGAGGAAGGTCTCCAGGGAAGCGGCGATCGCGTCGACGTCGTTGGCGTCGGCGACCCGCAGCACCTGCCAGCCATAGGCGAGGAAGCGCGCCGCGACCTCCTCCGAGAAGGCCAGCGTGGTGTGGCCCTCGATGGTGATGGTGTTGTTGTCGTAGATCCAGCACAGGTTCGACAGGCGCAGGTGCCCGGCGATCGAGGCGGCCTCGGAGGCCACGCCCTCCATCAGGTCGCCGTCCGAGCAGATGGCGTAGACGTTGTAGTCGAACAGCGGCAGATCGGGCCGGTTCAAGCGCTCTCCGAGGAAGCGGCCGCCCATCGCCATGCCGACGGAGTTCGCCACACCCTGGCCGAGGGGGCCCGTAGTGGTCTCGACGCCGGTGGTGAAGTGGTACTCGGGATGGCCGGGGGTGCGGCTATCGATCTGGCGGAACTGCTTGATGTCGTCGAGACTCACAGCCGGGGCGTTGCCGCCGTCCTTCTCCGCCACCTTGGCGAGGTGGAGCAGGCCGTAGAGCAGCATCGAGGCGTGGCCCGCCGAGAGCACGAAGCGGTCGCGATTCGGCCAGTGCGGATGGGCCGGGTCATAGCGTAGGTAGCGGTTCCAAAGGGTGTAGGCCACGGGCGCCAGCGCCATCGGCGCGCCGGCATGGCCGGAATTAGCCTTCTGCACCGCATCGATCGCCAGCGTCCGGATCGTGTCGATCGCCAGCTTATCGGCCTCGTTGAGGCCCGTCTTCGCGGGGGTGTCTGCACCGCTCATCGATAAAATCCGTCTTTCGCCTGCCTTACGGCGTTGGGGCCGCCTGTAGCGCAGCCCCGCGTTTCACGACACCCCCGCAGCCTGGGCTGTCTTGTCGGTTCCACCGCCGCGTTCCTTCGCGGGGCCTGTCGCCCGGCTGTAATTGAGGATCGTGTTCACCAGGGCAACGTGCGTGAAGGCCTGCGGATAATTACCGACCATGCGTTTCTTGCGCACGTCGTACTCCTCGGAGGCGAGCCCGAGGTCGTTGCAGACCCCGATCAGGCGCTCGATGATCGCCCGCGCCTCGTCGCAGCGGCCGAGCCCGATCAGGTTGTCCGCGTACCAGAACGTGCAGGGCAGGAAGGCGCCCTCGTTGCCCGGCAGGCCGTCGGTCGAGGAATTCTCGGTCTCGTAGCGGAGCACGAAGCCTTCTCGCATGAGCTGGCGGCCGATCGCCTCGACGGTGCCGATCACCTTGGGATCGTCCTGCGGCAGGAAGCCCATATGGGCGACGAGCAGCAGGCTCGCGTCGAGGGCCTTGGAACCGTAGCTCTGCACGAAGCTGTTGAGTTCCGTATCGAAGCCTTTTTCGCAGACTTCGGCATGGATCTCGTCGCGGATGCGCTTCCAGTGGCCCACGGGGGCATTGGGCGCCTCGTCCTCGTTATGGCTGCGGATCGCCCGGTCGAAGGCGACCCAGGCCATCACCTTGGAATGCACGAAGTGCCGGCGGCCGCCGCGCACCTCCCAGATCCCCTCGTCGGGCTCGCGCCAAGCCGTTTCCAAGTGCTGCAGCAGGGCGCGGCCCACCCGCCAGCCATCCTTGTCGCCGAGCATGCCGCGGATGCGGGCTTGGTAGAGGGCATCGAACAGCTCGCCATACACGTCCAGCTGGAACTGGGAGATCGCCGCATTGCCGACGCGGACCGGCTTCGAGCCCTCGTAGCCCGGCAACCAGTCGAGCTCAATCTCGGGCAGCAGGCGCTCGCCAGCGATGCCGTAGAGGATATGCGCCTGTTCCGGGTTGCCGGCCACCGCCCGCAACAGCCAGTCGCGCCAAGCCCGCGCCTCGTCCAGGAAGCCCGAATCCATCAGCGCCAGCAGGGTGAAGGTCGAATCGCGCAGCCAGCAGAACCGGTAGTCCCAGTTGCGCACACCGCCGAGATCCTCCGGCAGGGAGGTGGTCGGCGCCGCCACGATGCCGCCGGTCGGCATGTAGGTGAGCGCCTTGAGCGTCAGCAGCGAGCGCTTGAGGAGGTCGTCCCAGGGCGTGCCCCCGGCGCAGTGGTTCGACCAGTCGCGCCAGAACCGGTTCGTGTCGGCGAGCACCCGGCGGGGCTCGATCGGGGGCGGATCCTCCTCGTGGGAGGCACCGTAGCTCAGCACGAAGCGGACGGTCTCGCCCTCATGCACCGTAAATTCGGAGACCGTGGTCTGGCCTGCGCCACGCAGGGGCGCATTGGTGCGCAGGACCACCTTGTGGGGCCCAGCGATGGCCCGCAGGTCCCCGAGCTCGTTGCGCGAGACCCAGGGAACGGCCGAGCCGTAGTCGAAGCGCACGGCGAGATCCATGCGCATGGCGACCTGGCCCTTCCGGCCCTCGACGAGGCGGATCAGGTGCGAGCCGTCGCCGGCGGGCATGTAGTCCGTGACGCGGACTTCGCCCTCGTGGGTCTTGTGGTAGGTCTCCAGAACCAACGTGCCGCTACGGTAGCGCCAGGAATGCTCGGCGGCCTTGGCGGTCGGGGCGAGCTTCCAGAAGCCGTGTTCCTCGGTTCCGAGCAGGGCGGCGAACAGGGCCGAGGCGTCGAAGCGCGGCCAGCAAAGCCAGTCGATGCTGCCGTCGCGGCCGACCAGGGCTGCCGTCCGGCAATCGCCGATCAGGGCGTAATCCTCGATCCGTCCCGCCATGACGTCTCCCGGAGCGCCGCGAGCCGCAACGGGTGTCGGACACGGCAAGCCTTGGCCGCAACACGTGGGATGCGGCGACGTTCCCGTGCGGATGCGCGGGGAATGCGCTAGCGCACACCGACCACCGTCACGGGCGGCGATCGGCCTGCTCAGCGCAGGCTCGGTACCAAGTCGACCACGGCGCTGCCGAGATTGACCGCACCGGTGCCGAGGGAGCGGGCGGCGCTCCAGACCGCGCTGGCGGTCGGCGCGAAGGGTAGGGCGCCCGTCGGCAGATCGGGCCCGGGCTCGCTGTCGGCGAGGCTGCGTTGCTCGGCCGCCGGCTCGGCGGCAGGTTTGGGAGCCGCGCCGCGGGCCAGATTGGTGTTGCGGCGGGTGCGCCGCGTGGCCGTGCGCACCGGCGCCGGACGCGCCGCGGCCTCGTCCGCCGTCGCGGCGAGACTCGGCGACGGATCCGGAAAAGCCCGGGCGAAGGCAGTTGCCGCCGGAATCGGCACCTCGGCCAGGGCGCCCGTGGTAGCCGGCTCGGTCAGCGTCATGCTCGGAGCGGGGCTGACCTGCGGCCGCTCGCGCATCCCGGCCTCCCGGGAGGGTTCCTGACAGAGGAAGGACAGGCCGGCGATCACCGCCGCGCTTAGCAGCGTCGGCAGGAAGGGGAGGGCGGCCGTGCGCCCCGTCGAGAACGTCTCCGTGACGGAGCGATCCGATCCAGGACTGCGCATCGGTACCCACCTCCGCTCTGGCCTTGCGTGCAGGAAGAGTTGGGACGCGTTTGCGGCGGAAGCTGGGCCGTTATGTCGCTGTTTGTAACGAATGCGCAGGCCGGGCACATCGCTTGCAGCAGGCACCTTGCGCGGACGCGGCGCAGCACGCTAACCGCGCCCTGGACGCCCCTTTCCCCGAGCCTTGCGGCCTCGATGACCGAGACCAGCCTCACCGTCGCCGTCGTCGACCCGAGCCACGTCCGCGCGGCCATCCTTGAGGAGGGACTGCGCGCGGCCGGCATCGGCAACGTCGTGGTCATTCCTGACGGCACCGACCTGCAGGCCCGCGTCGCCGCCCTCAAGCCCGACGTGGTCGTGATGCATCTGGAGAGCCCGAGCCGGGATATCCTGGAGCAGATGTCGAGCCTCAGTCGCCATGTCGAGCGGCCGGTGGCGATGTTCGTCGACCGCTCCGACCAGAGCATGATGCAGGCGGCAGTCGATGCCGGGATCTCGGCCTACGTCGTCGACGGCCTGCGCTCCGAGCGCATCCGGCCAATCCTCGATATCGCGATCCTGCGCTTCAACGCCTTCGCGCGGCTGCAGCGCGAATTGGAGGAGGCGCGCTCCGAGCTCGCCGACCGCAAGTTGATCGAGCGCGCCAAGGGGATCCTAATGACCCGCAAGGGCCTCTCGGAGGACGACGCCTACAAGCTCCTGCGCAAACAGGCCATGAACGAGAAGCGCAAGATCGTGGACATCGCCCGCGCCATCGTCACGGCGGCGGATCTGCTCGGATGAGCCTCGTCGTCGGATACGTCCCGCTCGCGGACGCCGCGCCCGTGATCGCCGCGGCGGAGCGCGGCTTCGCTCGGGCGGAGGGCCTCACCATCACCCTGTCGCAGGAGCCGTCCTGGGCCACCCTGCGCGACCGCCTGGCGCTCGGCCATCTCGATGCCGCCCACATGCTCGCGCCTCTGGCCATCGCCAGCGCCCTGGGGCGCTCCGGGCCGCAGGCCGATCTCTGCGTGCCGATGGCGCTCAACCGCAACGGCAACGCCATCACCCTGTCGAATCCCCTCTGGGCGGAGATGGCGCCGGCGAGCGAATCCCTCGACGACGTGGCGCAGGCCTTTGCCGGGATTGCCCGGGCGCGGGCGGAGGAGGGCCGCCCTCTCACCATCGGCACGGTGCATCCCTTCTCGAGCCACTCCTACCAGCTCCGGCTCTTCGCCGAACGGGGCGGGCTCGACCTGCGCCGGGCCCTGCGCCTCGTCGTGGTGCCACCGCCCAACACCGTGGAGGCACTGAAGCGCGGCATCATCGACGGCTTCTGCGTCGGCGCCCCCTGGAACAGCATCGCGGTCGAGGCCGGGATCGGGCGGATCGCGGCGCTCGGCTGTGCCATCGTGCCGGATTGCGCGGAGAAGGTTCTGGCCCTGCCCGCCTCGGAGGCGGAGGCGGGACTCGCTCTGGTGCGCGCGGTCCACCGGGCGGGCATCTGGTGCGCCGATCCGGGCAACCGCACCGAACTCGCCGCTCTCCTCGCCGACAGGGCCGGCCTCGGCCCGGACGCGGCGCTGCTCGCGCGGGTGCTGGCGGGGGCGCTGACCGTTGACGCGGGCGGCACGACTTGGTCCGAACCCGCCTATCTCCGCCTCGGCGCCGAGACCCACCGGCCCGAGCCCGACCAGGCGCGCTGGCTGGTGGAGCAGATGGCGGCCTGCGGCCAGATCGAGATGACGGCAGATGTCACCCAGAGGGCGACGGCGCTCTACCGGCCAGATCTATTCGCGGCCGCCCTGTCAGGCTGAGGCAGGGACAGCCGGCTCAGGCCAGCACCTCGCCGACGAGGGCCGAGGCCTCCTCGCCGATCGTCGCGCCGGGGGTGCGCACCAGTTCAGCCTTGCGGATCAGCTCGGTCACCTCCACGGAGATGCGGTTGCCGGTGACCACGATCTGCCCGCGGGCGATCGGGTGATCGTTGGCCAGGATCTCGACCATGTCCGTCTCGGTGGCGGCGAGCTCGATCACCGCGCCGCGGCCCATGCGCAGCAACATGTGCAGCGGCATCTGGCTGCGGCCGAGAACGACCTTGAGATCGACCTTGAGGTCTTCGAGAACCGCCACGCCTGCCGCCCGGGACGCCACCTGTGATATCGGGCCAGCATTCCTCGTGGATGGTGAAGCCTTGGTAAACGACGGCCCGATCTCCTCGCCCCGGCTCGCGGTGGCGCCCACCACCTTCTTGCCGCGCCCGGGCGCACCGCCGGTCGCCTGGCGGGTGAGCGACACCCTCGTCGATTACGAGATGGCAGTGGAGGCGATGGAGGCGCGGGCTTCGGCCATCGCGCGGGGCGAGGCCCGCGAGCTCGTCTGGCTTCTGGAGCATCCCCCGCTCTACACCGCGGGAACCTCGGCCAAGACCGCCGACCTCGTCGAGCCGGACCGCTTTCCCGTCCACCGCACCGGGCGGGGTGGGCAATACACCTATCACGGCCCGGGCCAGCGCATCGCCTACGTGATGCTCGACCTCAACCGCCGCCGGGCGGATCTGCGCGCCTACGTGGCGAGCCTGGAGGCCTGGATCATCGCCACGCTGGATGCCTTCAACGTGCGGGCCGAGCGGCGGGAGGACCGTGTCGGCGTCTGGGTGCGACGGCCGGAGAGAGGCGAGGCGGTCGAGGACAAGATCGCGGCGATCGGCATCCGGGTGAAGCGCTGGGTGAGCCTGCACGGGCTCAGCCTCAACGTGGAGCCGGATCTCTCCCATTTCACCGGCATCGTGCCCTGCGGCATCAGCCGGCACGGCGTGACGAGCCTGGCCGATCTCGGCCGGATCGTCTCGATGCCGGAGGTCGACATGGCCCTGCGCGCCGCCTTCGTGCCGATCTTCGGCACGACGCAGGACGAGGAGGGGTAAACCTCTCAGATCACCGGCACGCCGCGCTGCTTGGCCTCGTCGCCGGGCTCCACGTGGATGACCACCACGGCGCCGTCGATCTCAGCTTCGATGGCCGCCTCCAGCCGGTCGCAGATGGCGTGTGACTCGGCCACCGTCATCTCGCCGGGCACGACGAGGTGGAAATCGACGAAGGTGGCGCTGCCGGCATGGCGCGTGCGCACGTCGTGCGCCTCAAGTGCCCCCTCGCTGTGGCCGGAGATGAGTGCGCGGATCTTCTGTACCATCTCGGGGGAAGCGGCCTGGTCCATCAGGCCGTTCACCGAGTCGCGCACCATGGTCCAGCCGGACCACAGGATGTTGAGGGCGACGAGGCCCGCCACCACGGGATCGAGCACCAAGTTGCCGGTGAGGAGCACCAGGGCGACGCCGACGAGAACGCCGCCGGAAGTGAAGACGTCGGCGAAGACGTGCTTGGCGTCGGCGATGAGCGCCGGCGAGCGCCAGACCCGGCCCCGGCGCATCAGCCAGAACGCCCAGCCCGCATTGATCACCGTGGCGACACCATTGACTGCGAGACCGATCAGCGGGGCGTCGAGCGGCTTGGGATCGAGGACGCCGTGATAGGCCTCGCGCAGGATCAGGAGTGCTGCGACGATGACGAGGGTGCCCTCGATCACGGCGGAGAAATACTCGGCCTTGTGGTGACCGTAGGGATGCTGATCATCCGCCGGCTGGGCTGCGACCCGCAGGGCGACGAAGGCGCAGGCCGCCGCCACCACGTTGATGATGCTCTCCAAGGCATCCGAATAGAGCGCTAGGCTCCCGGTCAGCCAGTAGGCTGCGAACTTGAGCGCCGTCACGAGGGCGCCGACGGCCGCGCTCAGGAGAGCCGCTTTCTCGGTACGGGTCATTGCTGGAATCGGGGACGAGGCCGGCTCAAGCGCCGGCGGGGCCGCCCCTTAACCGCCCGAGCGGCCCCAAGGCCACGGCAAAGGTCTTAGCCCGGGCTATGCGCCCTCGGCCGTCTCCCCCTCCGCAGGCCCGCGCCCGCGCGCCGCTTCCCGCCCGCGGGCCTGCGCTGCGACCTTGCGGGCGCGCTCAGCCTTGCGGGCGTAGCTCCGGATCATCCAGGCGAAGCTCGCCTGGGCTGCCAGAATGTCGAGCCGGGCCGCCTCCCGTTCCCAGTAAGCGGCGACCTGGGCGTCCAGGGTCTCGTGCGGCGGCTTGGAAACCGTAGTCATTCGCCAAACCTCTCTGTTCGCCCGGGTTCCTACGTGACTCAGGCCTTCGGCGTTTCAGGCGTATGCGTCTCCTCGACGAGAAGAGCCTCCTCGTCTCCGAGGAAGCTGCCGCGGCCGGCATCGGGCACCGGCGAGACGGGGTTGCCGAAAGGCTCGCTCTTGTAGGCCTGCAGGAAGCGCCGGCGCGCATCCGCCGGGTCTTCGGCCTTCAGAGTCACCTGCGGCCGATCGGGCAGAGGCCACCGGGCATCGGTGGGATCGCGGGGGCGCAGCGCGTACCATTTCATGGTGCGTCGGTTCTTTCCGGTTCGGTTTCCTCGTCCTTCTGATCTGGCGCAGCGCTCCCACCCGGCCAGCCCCTCGCAAGCCTGCGCGTCCGACTGATCCAAGGTAGGCTTGACCTCTCTAGGACGATCGTCCAAAAACGCACCTAGGACGCTTGCCCTAAACAGGTCGTGCGTTCCCCGCCGCAGCCCCATTGCGGGAGAGGCGCGCCGGCAGCCAACGCGATCGGGACAAGCATGGAGACGCGCCAGCACATCGTCGAGGCTGCGGATCGCCTCTTCTACGAACGCGGCTTCGACGCGACGTCGTTCTCGGACATCGCCTCGGCCGTGAAGATTTCGCGCGGGAATTTCTATTATCATTTCAAAACGAAGGACGACATTCTCGACGCCGTGATCGATTTCCGCCTCGCCGGGACGCGAGCGATGCTGGAAGCGTGGCAGAGCGAGAGTGCCACTCCGTCGGAGAAGATCCGTCGCTTCATCGAGATCCTGATCGCCAACCGGGCGAAGATCATGCTCCACGGCTGCCCGGTCGGCACCCTGTGCAGCGAACTCGCCAAGCTCGACCACATCGCCCAGGACAGAGCGAACCAGGTCTTCACGCTCTTCCGCGACTGGCTTGCATGCGCCTTCGCGCAACTCGGGCGCCCGGAGGATGCCGATGCGCTGGCCCTGCATCTCCTGGCGCGCAGCCAGGGCGTCGCGACCCTGGCCACCGCCTTTCGCGACGAAGGCTTCATCCGCCGGGAGGTCGACGACATGCGGGCCTGGCTCGCCACGCTGGCACCGGCCGCTCCCGCGCGGACCGATGCCCGCCACACCTGAAGGAGAACCCGTCCGATGTTCGTCGTCATCCTGCGATTTTCCGCCCATCGGAACGGGGCCGCGGCGCTCATGGAGGGGCACAATGCCTGGATCCGGCGCGGCTTCGAGGACGGCGTCTTCCTTGTCGCGGGGAGCCTGCGGCCGCCCGAGGGCGGCGCGATCCTCGCCCATAACCTGACCCGTCCGGATCTGGAGGATCGGCTGGCCGAAGACCCGTTCGTGGCGGAGGGCGTGGTCGGGGCCGAGATCATCGAGATCGCGCCGGGCCGGACGGACGACCGGCTCGCCTTCCTGAAGGCCTGAGCGATGCTCCCGACGTTCACAGGCCCGGATGGGCGGCCCCGCTGCCGCTGGTGCGCCACCGCGCCGGAATTCACCGCATATCACGACCGGGAATGGGGTTTCCCGGTCGCGGATGACCGCCGCCTCTTTGAAAAGCTCTGCCTGGAAGGGTTTCAATCGGGCCTGAGCTGGCGCACGATCCTCGCCAAGCGCGATGCTTTCCGCACGGCCTTTCACGACTTCGACATCGATCGGATCGCTGCCTTCAGCCAAGCCGATGTCGAGCGGCTGCTCGGAGAGCCCGGCATCGTTCGGCACCGAGGAAAGATCCAGGCCGTCCTCAACAATGCCCGGCGGGCACAGGATCTGGTGCGGGAATATGGGTCGCTGGCGGCCTATGTCTGGCAGTTCGAGCCCTTCGCCGACGCTCTCGCGGTGCCGCAGACGGCCTCGGTCTCGGCCGCCTCTATCGCGATGTCGAAGGATCTCAAGAAGCGCGGCTGGGCCTTCATTGGTCCGACCACGATCTACGCCTTCATGCAGGCCATGGGCTTGATCAACGACCATGCGGAAGGCTGCGCGATCCGCGCGGAGGTGGCCGAGGCGCGACGCACCTTCCGACCCCCTGTTTGTGACTAGGGATCGTCGCGCCGCGTCCGCGCTCTGACCGCCCGCACGGGCGTCGTTCCCATGGTCGTCGGCTGGTCCCGCGATTTGCCTCGGCGCCCCAATCCGTGCAGAGGGCGCGCATGCGCGTGGATGCGTTCGATTTCGACCTGCCGGAAAGCCTGATCGCCCTGCGGCCCGCGAGCCCGCGGGATGCGAGCCGCCTGCTCGTGGTGCGGCCCGGGGAGGCCTTGGCGGATCGCGCCGTGCGTGACCTGCCGGGGCTGCTGCGCCGGGGCGACGTGCTCGTGTTCAACGACACGCGGGTGATTCCGGCCCGGCTCAACGGCCTCCGCCATCGCCCCGGCGCCGCAGGCCTGCGCACAGAGGTGATGCTGCACCTGCGCGAGGCGCCGGATCGCTGGCGCGCCTTCGCCCGGCCGGGCAAGCGCCTCGCCGTCGGCGACCGCCTGCATTTCGGCGAGGAGACGAGCGGGGCCTGCGGGCTGGCGAGCCTTGAGGCCACCCTCGAAGCCAAGGGAGAGGGCGGCGAGGTCACCCTCCGCTTCGACCTGTCCGGCCCCGCCCTGGACGAGGCCATCGCCGCCTTGGGCGCGCTTCCGCTGCCCCCCTACATCGCGGGCAAGCGCCCGACGGACGCGCAGGATGCGACCGACTACCAGACCGTCTATGCCCGCGCTCCCGGGGCTGTCGCCGCCCCGACCGCCGGCCTGCACTTCTCAGATGCGCTCCTGGGTGCCCTCGATGCCGCGGGCATCGCGCGGCGCCACGTCACCTTGCATGTCGGGGCCGGTACCTTCCTGCCCGTGAAGGCGGAGGATACGGACGATCACCGCATGCATGCGGAGATCGGCCAGATCGACGCCGAGACGGCGCAGGCGCTCAACGCCATCCGGGTGAAGGGCGGCCGCCTAGTCGCGGTGGGCACCACGGCCCTGCGGCTGCTGGAGAGCGCTACCGACGCCGAGGGCCGGATCCACCCCTTTTCCGGACCGACCGAGATCTTCATCACCCCGGGCTACCGCTTCCGCGCGGTTGACGCCCTCATGACGAACTTCCACCTGCCACGCTCGACCCTGTTCATGCTGGTCTCCGCCTTCTCCGGGCTGGAGACGATGCGGCGCGCCTACGCCCACGCGATCGAAGCGCAGTACCGCTTCTATTCCTATGGCGATTCCAGCCTGCTGTTCCCGGGAGAAGACCGGTGAGCCGCGCAGGCGTCCTGCCCGCCGAGGCGGAGCCGGTCCTCGCCACCTATCTGGAGCGGCTGGCGGCGGAGCACGTCCCGGCTCCGCGCGGTCTCTATCTGGTCGGGTCGATCGCCCTGGGCGACTTCCGCCCGGGAGCGAGCGACATCGATTTCGTCGCCATCCTCGACGAGACGCCGTCCACCGAGACCTCGGAACGCCTCGCACGCGTTCACGGGGGTCTGGCCGGGTCGGGCAGCAGCCCACATTTCGACGGCGTCTATCTGCCCGCCCGTCTGCTTCGCGAACCGGCTCCGGGCGAGGCGGTCATGCCGTTCAGCGTCGATGGCCGCTTCCGCACCGGCGAACTCTGCCGCGAGCTCAATCCCGCCGTCTGGCGCTGCCTTGCCCGGTACGGGCGTCGGATCCTGGGGCCGGCGCCCTCCGAACTCGCCATCGCCGACGATACGGACGTCCTGCGGGCCCACCAGATCGCGAACCTGCACGACTACTGGCGCTCCTGGATCGCCGAGGCAGAGACCGCGCTCGCCGCCAAGGCGCCGGGCGAGGATTGCAACGCTGCCGCGCTCGCCTGGGGCGTTCTCGGCATCGGGCGCTGCGCCTGCACGCTTGCGACGGACGACATCGTCTCGAAGAGGGAAGGTGGCCGCTTCGGCCTTCGGACGGCGCCCGTGTCGTGGCATCGCGTGCTGAACGAGGCGCTTGCGATCCACGACGGCGGCCCAAAACGCACGAGCCAAGCGAGCCTCAGGGCCGCCCTCGCCTACATGCATTTCATCATCGCATCGGCGCCTCGCCCTCAAGCCTGAGCCGACGCCGTTCCGATCCCATCCCCGCGAAACGATGCCTGATACGCCCCCTTCCTCCGACTTCGCCTTCGCGGTCCATGCCCGGGACGGGCAAGCCCGTACCGGCGCCATCACCATGCCCCGGGGCACCATCCGCACCCCGGCCTTCATGCCGGTCGGCACGGCCGCCACCGTGAAGGCGATGTATGCCGACCAAGTGCGCGACCTCGGCGCCGACGTGGTGCTCGGCAACACCTACCATCTGATGCTGCGCCCCGGGCCGGAGCGCATGGCGCGCCTCGGCGGCCTGCACAAATTCATGCGCTGGGACGGGCCGATCCTCACCGATTCCGGCGGCTTCCAGGTAATGTCGCTCTCCGCCCTGCGGAAGATCGACGAGCAGGGCGTGACCTTCCGCTCGCATATCGACGGCACCGCCCATCATATGAGCCCGGAGCGTTCCATCGAGATCCAGGGGCTGCTCGGCTCCGACATCCAGATGCAGCTCGACGAATGCGTGCGCCTGCCCGCCGACCGCACCACCATCGAGAAGGGCATGCGCCTGTCCCTGCGCTGGGCCGAGCGCTGCCGCGTCGCCTTCGGCGAGCAGCCGGGCAAGGCCCTGTTCGGCATTGTGCAGGGCGGCGACCTGCCGGACCTGCGCATCGAAAGCGCGAAGGCGCTGGCCGCTCTCGACCTCAAGGGCTACGCCATCGGCGGCCTCGCGGTGGGCGAGCCGCAGGCGGTGATGCTCGCCATGATCGAGACGGTGGAGCCCTACCTGCCGGCGGAGAAGCCGCGCTACCTCATGGGCGTCGGCACGCCGGACGACCTGATGCAGTCGGTCCTGCGCGGGGTCGACATGTTCGATTGCGTGATGCCGACCCGGGCCGGGCGCCACGGTCTCGCCTATACCCGCCACGGCCGCATCAACCTGCGCAATGCCCGGCATGCCGAGGACACCCGGCCCCTCGACGAGGCCTCCACCTGTCCGGCGGCGCGGGACTATTCCCGCGCCTATCTGCACCACCTCGTCCGCTCGGACGAGATCCTCGGCATGATGCTGCTGACCTGGAACAACCTCGCCTACTACCAGGACCTGATGGCGGGCCTGCGGGCGGCCATCGCGGAGGGCCGGCTCGCCGACTTCATCGGCGCCACGAAGGAAGGCTGGGCCCGCGCGGAGGCGGCGCAGAAGGCGTGACGTCGCCTCAAGGGTGGGCGAGCACGCGGTAGAAGCCGTCTTCCGCGTCCCGGCCCGTGGCCTGGGCCGCGGCGAGACCCACCACGATGCGGTCCGCCACCGGCAAGCGGTAATGCAGAGCATCCCAGTAGTTCGTGTCCTGCGTCGTGACAGGGGAGGGGATGCGGAAATCCACCACCGTGGCTCCGAAGCGGCGCCCGATCTCCGCGACGCGGGCTTTGCAGATCGCTTCCCGCGCTCCGAGGCGGGTTCCGGGTTTGCCTTGGGCGGCCACGTGGACAGGCATGAATGTCATAAGCGCGACGGCAGAGCGGGGCATTTCCGCGAGCAGCCCATCGAGCCAGTCCAGCGCGGGCATCGGCGCCTCGACCTCGAAGCCTGGGATGTCCGCGGGCGCGGCGCCAGCCCGGATATGGGCGGTGGCGCGGGCAGCATCGTAGGTCGCCTCCGGCGGCGTGAACACGGCGTAGCCGTCTCCGCGGATGCGCTCCGGGACGAGCCCGAGCCGGTGGAGAGCGCCCTGCGCAGCGATGCCGAGCCCCTGCCAGTTCGCCTGCCGCAGCACCGCGACGGGCGAGCCGTCGTAGAGCCAGGCCGGAAACGTCCACTGGGTGAAGCGGCGCCGGTCCGCATCCGCCTCGCACCAGGTCCCGTCGAGGGCGAACAGCACCGCCTTCGGCGCAGTGGCACCGAGATAAAGCTTGGCGAGCCGCATCTGCTCGTAGGGCGTCGCGGCGTTGATCGCGAGATTGGCGAAGCGCGCGCCGAACACCGGCCCGAGGGCTCGCGGGTCGATCAGCCGCGCGGTCGAGGTGCCAAATATGGCTCCGTCGAAAGCGCCGGAACGGGCGATTTGCGGATACATGAAGCGCTGGTCGCTATCCATGATCGGGCGCACCGCCCGGAGGCCGTAGGGATCGAGCAACGCGATGAAGCCGAGCACCGCGAGTGCGAGCGCCCCACCGCCTGCCAGAAAGATACAGATGAATTCGCGCCAGAGAGGCGGGGTATCGGGTGGATTAAGAACGGAAGTCACCATGAGGATCGCGGCTGCCATGAAACCAAGGCCAAGGCAGGGCGTGCGGCTCTCGAACTCCCCTTGTGAAGAAGAGGGCAACGGAACGGGCATGGAGCCACAGAACCCGAGTTGACCCGTCCCCCCCCAGCCCCTATTGCGAGCCACGCTCCCGACCGACGCGGCCACGAGACCGTGCCACGGGATGCGAGCGCGTAGCTCAGCTGGTAGAGCAACGGACTTTTAATCTGTAGGTCCTGGGTTCGAGTCCCAGCGCGCTCACCAAATCACCCTTGTTCTACAGTGGCTTGGACCTTCGATTGGCGATGTCCAATCCCCGCGCGTGTCCAAGATCCCGCAACCTGTGTCCAAACCCCTCAATGCGGAGAGGCGGATCCGGGAGCCGAAAAGGTTGGCGCGGGTCTCCTTCCAGGCCTCCTCCAGCTTCTTCATGCCGTTGATGGCGAGGCGGCGCTTGTTCACGTCCTTCGAGTAATGGCGGACCATCTACTCCGACATTTCCACGATCGCCGACACCTCTGCCTCGGTATCCCGAGGCCGCGGCCGTGAGGGTGATGGAAGCGCAGCGGGCCATCCGGGTGGACGGGCACCGAGACGCGCCTTGCGGCGTGTTCTGTCAGCGCACCAAGCTCACCCGAGAAGAGATCACGACGCGAGTGCTGAGAAGGTGGTCGAGCTGAGTAACCGGCTGTGCTTATGACTCGCCGATCAGTCGGCAGGTGATGCTGATCGGCTTGGCCCTGGCGGCGGTCACTGTGTCCGAGAAAAGGTCGCAGTCGAGCAGGTTGTCCGGCGCCGCCTTGCGGGCGGAGTAGACGTTGATGTTCACTTTGATTGGGTTCTCGTCGATCGAGGTCGCATCCGCGGCGTTGACGCCAAACCCGGGCATCTCGGCAAGGCCACCGGCGGCCGGAATGGTCACCGTGTCGCCCGCGATCTCGTACGCGCCGGGCTCTTGGCCATCAGCCTGCGCACGCTTGATCTCGGCGCGCGTCGGCTTCCTAGCCCTCTCGTAGTAGTAGAACGAGCTCACGGTCACGCTTTCGGAGAGGTCGGTCAGCTTCTTCAGCGCCTTGGGCGAGAGGGAGACCTGTACCGTGAAGCCGTGGGGGCTGGCCGTCGTTTGCGCGGCAGCGGGTGCTGCACTCGTGAGCGCGGCTGTGAGAGCCGCAAGAGCGATCGCCTTCATGGGCTCGTCCTGCCTGGCGCGCGGCCTGAATCGGGTGCGACGCTGCTTGGCAGTATAGCACGGACGGCCGGCGCGGCAGGGAGGGCCGGGCTCCTCACTTCGCCGGCACGGTCCGCGCGGTGAGTTTGTTACCGTCTGGATCACGGAGGTAGGCCACGAAAGCCCCGTTCGGTCGCTCGGAAGGCGGGCTCTCGATCGCAGTGCCGCCGTGCTTCGTGCCGGCCGCATGCCAGGCGAGAACGTGGTCGCGGCTGGCGGCGGCGATCCCGATGGTCCCGCCGTTTGCAGCGGTCGCCGGATTGCCATCGATCGGCGTCGTGATCATCAACCGGCCGCCCTCGTGGGCGTAGATCAGCCTACCTCGCTCATCCATCTTGCCGGACCTGCCTCCGAGCGCGGCGAACGTGGCATCGTAGAAGCTTCGCGCCCGTTCCAGGTCGTTGCTGCCGATCATGACATGCGTGAACATACATCTTCTCCGGACAGGGGCAGCACGTGATAGTCGCAGCCGAGTGCGGAGGCGAGTGACTGGCTGCATCCTATCAGCCCTGCTGCGGCCCGGGCCCAGCCGATCCCGATTCACAACGATCCCGCGAACGCCACCTGCCAAGTCGGCGGCTTACGTGCCCGATGAATGGATTTGATCGCGCCTCGACACCAGGTCAAACCGTCTCGGCCGAGACCGAGATCTCGGAGAGCGAGACGTCGGCCTCGCCGCCGCACAGTTCATTCGCGAAGGGTGCGGTGACCTGCTGGGCCTGGACAGCGGGCGAATCGAGCAGGGCCGGCATAGGACAGCGCCAGTGCGCTCCGCAGAGCGAATCGAAGGGCAAAGGACACGGGAGACAAGCCTCCGGCATTGGCACGTCACCGCGAACGAGGCCTCGGCGCCCCTCCGAGCTCGCAGGTCGTTGCCCTCTCACCGTCTTCCCGGATCAGGCTCATGCAGTGACGTTGGCGGCGGAAGGCTCACCGCTCACAGTTGCGGAGGCAGCCGCGGTATCGGGGCAAAGACCCTCACTGCGTTCTCTTTTGATCTTCATGGATAAAATCCGCAGATATACTGCTGATATTCCTAATGCATCCCGTCGCAGTCTGGAAATAATCAACGAAAAACCATTCTAGATATTTGTCCGTTGATGTATCGACTTATGAATGGGGCGCAGCAGTCAAAGGCTCTCTTTGTTGCCGAACAGGAACGGACGCCCCTCAGTCGGGAACGCGAGGTATCGATAAGCCGCGTTCGATAGGTTGACTCCCCTCCTTGCAGGACCGATGAGAGCGACTGTCAAGGTTCTCACGGCCCTGTAGCCGTGAGCTAAGAGGGAATCCGGTGAAGCCCGTCAGGGTCAGGCCGGAGCTGCCCCCGCAACTGTGAGCGGCGAGCCGCTGCCGAGAACGGCCACTGGTGCCCCGCGCCGGGAAGGTCAGGCAGAGGCGACGACCCGCGAGTCAGGAGACCTGCCTTGGCGATGTTTTCGTTTCTCGGGCGGGGTGTCCGAAGGGAACGCATGGCCGTGGCAGGCGCTGACCGCCCGCTCTCGCGCACGCGTGCCTGAAGCTGCCCTTGTCCGATCAAGGGCTTCCACGATGCCGCGCCGGTCAGGTCTCACGCTCTCGGAATCATCTCCATCCGCTCGCAAGCCCAGCGGCCGGGTCGATCATGTTGCCGCGTTCGGCCCCAGTCGAAAGCAGGCCTGGTCGTGCACTGTCGCCCTGGCTGCCTACCTTGCCGTCGGCCTCGATCCGATCGCCGCGTCTGCGCAACTGGCCGTCGACGCGACTCAGGAGGTGCAGCTGGACGAACTCACGGTCCAAGGGAAATCCGGCCCTCGCCTCGTCACGGATGGCTATCTCGCGAAGCAGAGCGTCAGCGCGACCCGCACCGATACCCCCCTGCGAGAGGTGCCTCAGGCGGTCGTCGTCGTCCCGAACCAAGTGCTCGAAGACGCCGCCGCGACCCGGATCGACACCGCCCTTAACCTCGCCGGCGTCGGTCGGGCCAACAATTTCGCCGGGCTTGGACTGACAGAGTTCACCATCCGCGGCTTCGCCACAGGCGAGTATTACCGCAACGGCTTCCCGATCAACCGCGGCTACCCGAACTCGCCCGATATCGCCTCGATCGAGCGCGTCGAGGTTCTGAAGGGTCCTTCCGCCTTCCTCTACGGCCGGGGTGATCCGGGCGGCACCTTCAACATCGTCTCGAAGCAGCCGCTGGCCGAGCGCTCCTTCACCGTCGATACGCAGTACGGCAGCTTCAATACCAAGCGCAGCACCGTCGACGCTACCGGCGCCCTCGACGAGAACGGGCAGGTGCTCGCCCGCATCACGGGGGCCGTGGAGGACAACGGCAGCTTCCGTGACTTCGGGAGGAGCGACCGCTACTACCTCGCGCCCGCCATCGCCTGGAAGCCTACGGCGGACACGACGATCACACTCGAAGGCGAACTGATCAGCGCCGGGCAGATCTTCGACCGCGGCATCGTCCCGTTCCGTGGCGACCTGCGCGCCGTGCCGCGGACCCGCTACATCGGAGAGCCCGGCCTTGCCCCCTTCCGCAACGACAATGCCCTCGGGCAGTTGCGCATCGAGCACCGCTTCGATCCCGACTGGGTGCTGACCGCCGGCACGCAGGTGCTGGCCGGCAACATCGCGGGCGACGCCGTGCAGACCGTGGGTGTCCTCCCGGACGGGCGCACGCTCCGGCGCACTTTCGATCATCGCGAGCTGACGTGGTCGGACGTCGACCTCCAGGTCAACCTCGCGGGCAAGTTCGAGACCGGCCCGTTCCGCCACACGCTGCTGCTCGGGCTTGAATACGACAGCTACCGCTACCGTGAGGTGATCAACCGCTCGAACCCCACCACCAACCCGTTCTTCCTCGATCTGTTCGCGCCCCGCTACGGCCAAGTGCTGCCGCCGCTCACCGTGGCGGGCAGCAATCTTCTGGAGAACACACAGAGCTACGCCGGCTACGTTCAGGACCAGATCGACATCACTCCACGCCTGCATGCTCTCGTCGGCGTACGCGTCGAGGATATCGGCCTCGTCTCGACCTCCTACATCACCAACCGCACCACGAGCCTGCAGGGCACGGCCGCTACGCCGCGCTTCGGCCTCGTCTATGACCTCCTTGAGGCGGTCTCGGTCTACGGCAACTATGCCCGCTCGTTCCGGCCGAACACCGGCACGGACCGCAACTTCCGGCCCTTCGCCTTCCAGGAGGGCGAGGGCTACGAGGTCGGCGCGAAGTTCGACCTGCTCGACGGGCGCTTGAATGCCACCGCCGCTCTGTTCGAGATCAAGCGGACCAACGTCCTGACCACCGATCCGGTGGACCAGAACTTCAGCGTCGCGGCGGGCGAGATCCGCAGCCGCGGCTTCGACCTCACCGTTGCGGGCTACCTCGCGCCGGGCTGGCGGGTGATCGGAACCTACACCTACGCCGACGCCGCCGTGACCCGCGACAACACCATCCCGGTCGGTTCGCGCATCGCCAACGTGCCCGAGAACGCCTTCGCACTCCAGAGCGTCTACGAGTTCCAGGGGGGTGACCTGCGCGGCCTCGGCCTAGGGGCAGGGGTGAACTTCGTCGGTCAGCGCGCCGCCGGAACGGCAGTCTCGACGTTCAACCTGCCAGAGTACACGCTCCTCAACCTGATCTCGTACTATCGGATCACGCCAGACGTGCGAGTGTACCTCAACGTCGATAATGTCTTCGACACAATCTACTACGACCGCGCTTGGCAGAACCGTTACGCCACGCCCGGCACGCCGCGCACCATCATGGGCGGCGTCGCTGCGAGGTTCTGAAGCCCGCTTCCCGTCGTGGAGACTCGAACCGCATGATGTTCTCGCACCGGCAGCGCCGCGTCGTCCTCCGCGGTCTGCTCCGGCTTGCCGGCTTTCTCGCCCTCGCTGCCGTCCCCACGGCCACCGGCACCGCCAAGGATCGGAACACAGCCGAGCGCACGCTGATCGTCGTCGGCCCCTGGGAGGTTGCGGGCCTCGATCCGTCGAGCAACGGGTACGCCTTCACACGCCTGCAGGTGGCCGAGACCCTAGTCGGCGTCGATGCCGCCGGCGCGCCCGCGCCTGGCCTCGCGACCGGCTGGACGGTCTCGCCGGACGGTCTCACGTGGCGCTTCCCGCTCCGCATGGGCGTCCGGTTCCACGACGGCGCGCCCCTGAATGCGGATGCTGCGGCCGGGAGCCTGCGGCGCGCGCAGGCGAATGTCGGCCCACTGTCCCGCGTCCCCATCGCGGCGATCGCTGCCGAGGACGACGTCGTGGTCGTCAGCCTGGAGCGGCCATTCGCGCTGCTGCCGGCCTTCCTGGCGAACCACACCACGATCATCCTGGCACCTGCCTCTTACGACCCGAGCGGACGCGTCGTCCGCATGATCGGCACGGGGCCCTATCGCGCCGCCGCGATCACGCCGCCGCTCCGGATCGAGCTGGAGCGCTTCGACGGCTGGTGGGGCGGATGCCCCCCCATTGCGCGGGCGCGCTACCTCGCGGTCGGCCAGGGCGAGACGCGCGCCCTGATGGCTGAAAGCGGCGAAGCTGACGTCGTGGTCTCGATCCTTCCAGTCTCGCTCGCACGTCTGCGCCACGACCCGAAGCTCGTGGTGCAGACGGTCACGCCACCCCGGACCCGGCTCCTGAAGTTGAACGCGGGCTCTCCGCTCTTCTCCGACCCGCGCGCCCGGCACGCGCTGAGCCTCGCCCTCGACCGCGCCGGCCTCGCCAAGGTCTTGCTGCGCAACGCCGGCCTCGGGGCCGACCAGCTCTTCCCGCCCGCCGTCGCGGGCTGGCATGCTGAAAGACTCCCGCCGCTGACCCGCGACCTCGTCCAGGCGCGTCTCCTCCTGGCCCAGGCTGGCTGGCGGCCAGGACCGGACGGCATCCTGGAGCGGGACGGCCATCGATTCTCGGCCACCTTGCGCACCTATTCCGCGTGGCCCGAGCTGCCGCCCCTGGCGGCAGCCATCCAGGCCCAGGCCCGCGAGGTCGGCATCGATCTCGCCGTCTCGATCGGCAACACCTCGGACATCCCGGCCCGCCATCGCGACGGCAGCCTGGATCTTGGCTTGGTCTCTCGCAGCTTCGCGATGATCCCGGATCCGCTGGGCACCCTACTGCAAGATTTCGGGCCGGACGGGGGTGATTGGGGAGCGATGAACTGGCCGAGCGCCGAAACCGCCACCCTTCTCGACCGGCTCACCGTCCTCGTTGATCCGGCCGAGCGCGCACCACTGCAGCGCAGGCTGGGGGAGATTCTACAGGCCGAGTTGCCGGTCATCCCGGTGACCTGGGCCGAGTTGGCAGTGGTCGCCAACCGGCGCGTGGCCGGCGTGCGCGCCGACCCCCTGGAACGGAGCTACGGGCTCGCCGGGATGCGCTGGAATACACCATGACGCGCCTTCTCCTCGGGCGGCTGGTCCAGGCCGTGCTCGTCGCGCTCGTCGTCGGCGGCTTGTGCTTCGCCCTCGTCAGGGTTCTGCCCGGCGACGCGGCCTTCCGCATCGCCGCCGACCGTTACGGCCCGGACGCGCTCACTGGGCAGGCCGCGGAGGCCGTCCGGCAGGAACTTGGCCTCGATCGACCCTGGCCGGAACTGCTGCTGCGCTGGTTCGGCGAACTCGCCCGAGGACACCTCGGCAACTCTCTGGTCAGCGGTGAGTCGGTCTCGGAAGAACTCGCGAGCCAACTCGGGCCCAGCTTGTGGCTCGCCGCCTGCACCCTCATCCTATCCCTGCTGATCGGCCTGCCGCTCGGCCTCGTGAGTGGCCTGCGGGCCGGATCGGGCCTCGACCGCCTCGCGCTGATCGGAGCCGTGGCGTTGCGGGCGCTGCCCCCCTTCGTCCTCGGCCTCATGCTGATGCTGGTCTTCAGCATCCGGCTCGAATGGCTGCCGCCCGCCGGCTACGGCACCTGGCGCGAGATGGCGCTGCCCAGCCTGACCCTGGCGCTCGGGCTCGCCGCCGTGTCGAGCCGCGTGGCACGCGACGCCGTCGCGGAGGTCGGGGCCACGACCTACTACCGCTTCGCCCGGCTCAAGGGCCTGCCCGAGGGCGCGGTGCTCGTTCGGCACGGGCTGCGCAACGCCGCCATACCGGTCGTCACCTACCTGGGCCTCCAGGCGGTCTACCTCATCGAGGGCGTCGTCGTGGTCGAGTCGCTGTTCGCCTATCCGGGCATCGGCCACGCACTGGTGCACGCAGTCATCGCCCGTGACGTGCCGATGGTCCAGGGCGCCGCCCTCGTCATGGGCCTGATGTTCGTCCTCCTGAACCTCGGGGTCGACCTGCTCTGCCGGCTCCTCGACCCGCGCCTGGGGGCCGCCCGATGACGATCCAGATGCAGGACCTCGCCGGTACGGCGCCTCTGCGTTCGGACCCTTGGCCGATCTCGCGCCGCGTCGGTCTCGGGCTGCTCACCCTGCTCGCAGCCTTCGCGCTCCTGGGCCCGGTCCTCGTCAGCGCCGATCCCGCCCGCCAGGACCTGTCCGCGAGCCTGGCGCCGATCGGCGGCGACTTCCTGCTCGGGGCCGACCATTACGGGCGCAGCCTGCTGGCGCGGCTCGCCCACGGGGCCCGGCTCTCCTTCGGCACAGCGCTGCTGACCATGCTGAGCGCCGCGGTGCCGGGGCTCCTGCTCGGCGTGCTGGCGGCTTGGCGCGGCGGCGTGACGGAACGGATCCTCGTGGCCCTGTCCGACATCGTCCTCGCCCTGCCGGGGCTGCTGCTCGTGCTGCTCCTGCTGGCGTTCGCGCCGGGTCATTTCCTTCCGCTCTACCTCGGCCTGTCGCTCTCGCTCTGGGTCGAGTTCTTCCGCGTCGCCCGCACCACCACAGCGCGTCTGCTCGTCGAGCCGCGGATCGAGGCCTCGCGCCTGCTCGGCTTCGGCACGTTCTACATCCTGCGCCACCACGTGCTGCCGGAGATCACGCCACTCCTCCTGACACTGGCCTCCTTCGCGATGGGCACGGCCATCCTGGCGATCTCGACCCTGTCGGCGATCAGCGTCGGCCTGCAGCCACCGACGCCCGAGCTCGGCAGCATGATCGTCGAGCTCCTGCCTTACTACGCCGAGGCGCCGCTGGCAGTGCTGATGCCCGGGATCCTGATCTTCCTGCTGGTGCTCGGCCTGCAGCTCACCGCGCGCGGAGGCACGGTCCGGTGACGACAGCCCTGCGCATCGAGGATCTCACGATCCGCACGGAAGGCCGGGTTCTGGTCTCCGGCTTCTCGGCTGCGGTCGGGCGGGGCGAGCCGCTGACACTGCTCGGCGAGTCCGGTTCGGGCAAGTCGCTCGTGGCCCAGGCCATCATGGGGACCTTGCCGCCGGGTCTCGTCGCGAGCGGCCGTATCCTCCTCGATGGCGCGGATCTCCTGCGCCTCGACGGCGCGGCGCGACGGAACCTGTGGGGACGGCGCATCGGTCTCCTCCCCCAAGAGCCCTGGACCGCTCTCGATCCGACAATGCGGGCTAAGGGGCAACTCGCCGAGGTCCACCGGTACGTGCACCGTCGACGCAACGCGGACCGTCACGCCGCCGCCGGGCTTGACGAGGTCGGCCTCACCGAGGCGGATGGGCATTACCCGTTCCAGATGTCGGGCGGCATGTGCCAGCGCCTCGCACTCGCCATGGCGCACGCGGCGGAAGCCCCAATCCTTCTCGCCGACGAGCCTAGCAAGGGCCTCGACGGCGTCTTGCGTGGCGACGTCGTCGCGCGGCTGCAGCGCGAGGTCGCGGCCGGGCGCTTACTCCTGACGATCACGCACGACATCGCGCTGGCCCGTGCCCTTGGCGGGACGACCTGCGTGATGCTCGACGGGCATGCAGTCGAGGCGGGGCCGACGGCGGAGGTCCTCGATGCGCCCGTCCATCCCTACACGCGGGCGCTGATCGACGCCGACCCGAGCACTTGGCCGCACTGCGCGCCGCGGCAGCTAGGCTCCGTCGTGATCAATGGGACGGGCTTGGCGAAAGCGTTCGGGCGCCGGCGACTGTTCATGGACCTGAGCATCCAAGTCCGTGCGGGCGAGATCGTCGCCGTGGTCGGCCCGAGCGGCAGCGGCAAGACCACACTCGGCAACATCCTCGTCGGTACCGAGAGGCCGGATCGCGGCTGGGTCCAACGCGCACCGGGTGCCGCACCGAACAGGTTCCAGAAGCTCTACCAGGATCCTCCGGCGGCTTTCGTGCCGCACCAGAACATGGGACAGGCGCTCGACCACCTGGCGCGAAGGCATGGCTTGGACCTGGAGCGTGTCGAGGAGCTGCTCTCTCGCCTGAAGCTGTCGCCTCGTCTTCGAAAGCAGCGCCCCGGTGAGCTCTCAGGTGGTGAACTACAGAGGTTCGCCCTGGCACGCGTGCTCTTGCTCGATCCCGTCTTTCTGTTCGCGGACGAGGCGACGTCGCGCCTCGATCCCATCAACCAGATGCAGGTTGCGGGGATGCTGCGCGAGGCAAGCGAGCGTGACGGTCTCGCCATCCTCTTCGTCACGCATGACGCGGAGATGGCCGAGCGGATCGCGGACCGATTGATCACACTGCAATCGTGACAGACTCTTATGGATACGCGTTCGCTTCCGTCGGGCTGCTACTCTATAAAGCACGCTTCGAGAGCGACAGCGGCTGAAAGCTGGCATTGCCCAAGAGTTTGACCTTAGTCGGCAAGATCAAGGATTGCGAGACGACGGACTAGCTCCACATATTCCGGACGACGGAGTCAAACAGGGAGGAGGGCAAGTCCCTAAGAAGGCGATACCTGTACTCCTGACCACCGATGACGAGCGCGACGCCCCGGGTGAGCACCTTGAGCATAGGCAGCCGCTCTACAATGTCTGCTCCCGGATGGATCTTTGCAGATCGTCGGGCGCGCCTGGAAGAGCGCAATCTGCAGTTCGCGGACTGATTAAAGTTTATCCGTCAGCATCCCACCCGCGAAGTCGAGTCGAGGCAGACAACCCTGCCCTCAAAATTTTTTATAGATGATTAAACAGAACAAGCACTGATTGAGTTGCATGATTTAGCAGTGGAACTACGAAATGTTTCTCAAAATAAAAATTATTCATGACTCGCAGAACCGGTGAGAAAAATACTCATAGAGATTGGATATATCTTCGGAGAAGTTTTAAAAGCCCGACCCACAGAGCATTGATGAGCTTCATCGCTCGCAGAACGGCTCGGAAGCAAAACGGTGCGGATTGAGGTAGTGGCCGGCCTGGGTTGCGATAGCGCTCCGGCAAGCCAGATCCGCATCCTTCATGTAGCGCGCTCGAAGCGCTGGGCGGGCGGTTCGTCACTTACGGACCACCGGCGCGGCAAGGATGGCGCGGCGCAGGGCCGCCCCGTGCTGAACGGTCGTGGATTCCAGGCGCGCGATAACGGATCGGGCGAGAGCCGAGGCGTCGACCGCAGCCCCTTCGGATCGAGCCATTTGGCAAGCTACAGCTAGCACATGCAGCAACCTGTCATTAAGCCCGATCCAAGGCACAATTGAGGCCACAAACTCAGGAAATATTTTATTTTTATTCTTATATTTCTGTAGAAAATCTATATCCCGACGGCTCCAGTATATATCCCTCCATTGATTTTCTTCAAATCTTCAAGCGCACTTTTATCTAATTCATATTTACCATCTTTGTATTTATGAATGGCAGTTGTTACATATTTTCCGTCTTTCCAATCGATTCTGTGAATATCTGGGCGATGGAAAAATGACCATCCACCCACGATACCATCGAGCTGCGCATCGTTTAGATTTTCGAAAGCTTCTGGGGAATTTAAAAAATAATTCATAACACCTCTTCCTTTGATAACGCGTTCGAATTTCTGGCTTAAGCTCGAACGCGTTATAGTTGAATCATTCGACCCGCAATTGATGTGTGCAACGTCACGAAAGCCACCAATATCGACAAAAATCATCTCGATTTTGCAATGCACAACAATGACCGAACATAATCAGAATAATTTTCCAGAAAGCATTTTCCCAGAAAGCAAAAATACAAAACATACAAATTTAATATAGCCAAATTCTTGAGAAGCGTGAGCCATTTTGTCTCCCCGAGACTTCGACAACCAAGCTGGCACTGCCAGAAAATTTGCATAGGTCGTGGAATAGCTAAGGGACTCATAAAGTTCGTAGTCAGACCCGCACGGCTGCGAGCTTGACGCTGGCCAGGAAGTTCTCGGGATCCTTGTCGTAGCACGTCGCAACGGCTCGGAAGTGATTGATCTTGCTGAAGAAGCGCTCGACGAGATTGCGGTACTTGTACGGGAACAGGCTGAAAGCCGGCACCTGCTTGCGGTTGGGCATCGGCCTCAAGTTAGCCTACGCGCCCTGCTCAGCCATCTGGGCGCGCAACGCCTCGCTGTCGTAGGCCCGATCACCCAGCAGGATCTGACCTGCGCCCAACCCGCCCAGCATGTCGGACGCCGCGCGAGCGACCCATGCCACCGGATCGGCCTGTAGGGGAGGGGCCTCTACGAGGCGCTCAGGCTGTGTCCAAACCCAGGTCGCTCGTATATGGATTTCGCTCGTTTGTCATGCCCGTCTTGGACACACAGATCATTGATTTATAATTGCTTTTCCGATCGACAATTAATTTAATCTGTAGGTCTGGGTTCGAGTCCCAGCGCGCTCACCAAAAATCTTTGAAGAGAAATCGATTGTAAGACCAATGTGTTCGGTGCCACCTGGAGCTGCGCCGATGCCGTTGCCTGGACCTTGTTACTCAGGCTGACGGGAACGTGATGTGTCGGAGCCTCCTACTGCCCTGCACACTCGACTGGAAACGGATACGGCTTCGCTGCGCAGGCACAACCAGCGTCGCGTAAAAAGGTCATGGAATGCGTCACGACGGCCTGTGTGAGCCGAACGAACGAGCGGCGGTGCTGGAGCACCAGCGCAGACTCAAGATGGCGCGATCGGCTCATGCCTATGTCCGGGGCAACACGCTGCGCTTCTACGAGTGGCTCGACGGCCTCTCCCGGGGCACCCTGCCTGAGGGACCGCCGATCTGGATCTGCGGCGACTGCCATCTCGGTAATCTTGGCCCGCTTGCCGATACCGATGGCCGGGTCGACATCCAGATCCGAGATCTTGATCAAGCCGTCATTGGTAATCCAGTCCATGACCTCATCAGACTTGGATTGTCGCTGGCCAGCGCCGCGCGCGGCTCCAACCTGCCGGGCGTCGTCACCGCCCATATGCTGGACCAGATGATCCGGGGCTATGCTCTTGGTCTAACGGGGCCGGAGGAAAACGAGACGCCACCTGAGCCTGATGTGGTCCAGACGGTGCGCCGCCGCGCGCTCGGCCGCCGCTGGAAGCAGCTCGCCCGCGAACGCTTGAAGGATGTGGAACCCAACATCCCTCTCGGCCGAAAATTTTGGGCTCTTTCACCAGACGAACGAGATTCGATCGAGAGCTTGTTTCAGGAATCTGCCGTACGCCGCCTCGTACTTGCACTGAACGGCGGGGACGGAGAGGCAAAGGTAAGCCTCATTGATGCCGCCTACTGGATGAAGGGATGCAGCTCTCTGGGTTTCCTGCGTTATGCCGCCCTCATCCGGATCAGCGGGACGGAGAAGAAAAGGCGGCTCGCTCTCGTCGACCTGAAGGAGGCGGTCGAAGCGGCTGCCCCTGCCGCCCCGGGCGCGCAGATGCCGAAGGATCAAGCCGAGCGCGTGGTAAACGGGGCGAGAGCACTCTCGCCAAATCTCGGCGAGCGCATGTTGGCCACTCATGTGCTCGGCAAGCCGGTGGTCATGCGCGAACTCCTTCCGCAAGATCTCAAGCTCGACGTCGAGCAGTTCAGCCGCGCAGAGGCGATCCGAGCGGCACATTACCTCGCCTTCGTGGTGGGCAAGGCGCATGGACGTCAGATGGAGGATGCAACCCGACGCGATTGGCGCCGAACGGTCTCCGAAGGTCGATCCGATGCAGATGCGCCCCATTGGCTTTGGTCAAGCGTGGTTGAGTTGGCGGGGCGGCATGAGGTGGGGTACCTCGACCATTGCCGGCGCTTCGCGGAGATCCAGGCGGCGTAGGGGGTTGAGGGCCGGGCGGCGCCGGGGCGCCCCGAAGCCGCGCCCTCACGCCTCCGAGGCGCGGCGGCGGCGGACGAGGAGAACGGCCAGCAAAGCGAGCAGGATCACGCTCGCCGAGACCGCCGTCGTCAGGGTGCCGAGCGCGTAGATCTCCGGCGTGGTCACGGTGGTGGTGAGCCCCTGCAATTCGAGCGGCAGGGTGTTGCGGCTCCCGACCGCCTGGCTGGTGCGGGCGAGCTCGTCGAAGGACAGGGTGAAGCCGAACAGGGCGACGCCGACCAGGGAGGGCGCCAGGATCGGCACGACGACGTGGCGCAGGGTCTGGGCGCCGCTGGCGCCGAGGTCGCGGGCGGCCTCCTCGTAGGCCGGATCGAACCGGTTGAAGACCGCGAACATGATGAGCAGCCCGAAGGGCAGCGTCCAGGTCAGATGCGCCCCCAGGGCGGAGGTCCACAGGCCCATCAGGGTGCCGTGATCCTGCAGGAAGCCCCAGCCGGTGGCGGCCGCCAGCGCCTTGAGGCCGTCGTCGATCAGGCGGAATTCCAGCCCGATCCCGAGGGAGATCACGATCGAGGGCACGATCAGGCTGGCGATGGCCAGCACGAACAGCCCCCGCGCCCCGGCAAAGCCCTTGCGGAAGGCGAGCCCGGCGAAGAAGGCGATCACCACGGTGAGCAGCATCACCGCGAGCCCGAGGCGCAGGGAGCGCCCGAAGGCCGCCCAGATGTCGACCACGCCCCCGCCCGCCCAGAGGCGGGCGAACCAGTGGGTCGAGACGCCGTTCATCGGGAAGGTCAGGCCCCCCTGCGGCCCCTGGAAGCTCAGCACCAGGATCGCCAGGGTCGGCCCGTAGAGGAACAGCACGAACAGCGCGAAGAAGGCGGCGAGCAGGTAGAAGCTCCAGGGCCGGGGACGGTCGCTCACGGCAGGGCCCTCACAATTCGCGCCGCAGGTCGATCATCCGGGTCAGGCCGAAGATCATCAGCATCACCGCCGCCAGCAGCACGATCGCGTTCGCCGCGGCCGCCGGGAATTGCAGGTAGGACATCTGCACCTGGATGACCTTGCCGACGGAGGCGATCTGCTGGCCGCCCATGACGCCGACGGTGACGAAATCGCCCATCACCAGGGTCAGCACGAAGATGACCCCGATGGCGATGCCCGGCTTGGCGAGGGGGATCACCACGTGCCGCAGGATCTGCCAGCCCGAGGCGCCGGCATCGTGGGCGGCCTCGATCAGCGAGCGGTCGATGCGGGCCATGCTGTTGAAGATCGGCACGACCATGAACACCGTGTAGAGGTGCACGAAGGCGAGCACGACGGAGAAGTCGGAATAGAGCAGCCCCTCGATCGGCGCTCCGATCAGCCCCAGGGCGCCCAGGGTCTCGTTGACGAGCCCGTTGCGGCCGAGCAGCGGGATCCAGGAGATCATCCGGATCACGTTGGAGGTCCAGAACGGGATCGTGCAGAGGAGGAACAGGGCCGTCTGCACCGCCCGCGAGCGCACGTGGAAGGCCAGGAAATACGCGACGGTGAAGCCGATCAGCAGCGTGAAGGCCAGGGTCAGGGCGCAGAACTTCAGGGTCGAGAGATAGGTCCGCACCGTGGTGCAGAGATCGGCCGAGAGGCAGCCCTCGAACAGGTCCGCGTAGTTCTGCAGGGTGAAGGCCGGGATGATCTCGTATTCGTTGTACTCCCAGAAGCTGACCATCAGGATCAGCAGCAGGGGCACGGCCAGGAAGGCCAGGAGCACGAGGGCGAGGGGCGACGCCTGGAGCGCGGCGAGCCGACGCCCCCGCCCGGCCCTGGTCGGCCGGGCGGAGGTGGCGGGTTCGGCCGCCGCCGGAACGGGCAGCGCCGGCGCGGAGATGGCCTCGGCCCCGCTCACGCCGCGATGAACTCGTTCCACTTGCGGACCATGTAGGTGTTCTCGTCCATCACCGCGTTCCAGCAGGCGACCGCGCCCATGCGCTGCTCGAAGGAGCCGCCGTCGCGCACCGCGCCCGCCTTCTCGAGGACGGAGCCGTCCGGCCCCTTGATGTCCTTCTCGGCGGGCTTGCCCTCCATCCAGTAGGCCCATTCGTAGGGCTCCATCTGGGTCTTGGCCGTGTCCAGCACCGCGGAATAGTAGCCCTGGCGGTTGAGATGGGCCCCGGCCCAGCCGGACAGGAACCAGTTCACGAAGTCGTAGGCGGCATCAAGCTTCCGGCCGGTCAGGGTCTTGGGCAGGCCGAAGCCCGTCGCCCAGGCGCGGTAGCCCTCCTTCATCGGCTGGTAGATGCAGGGCACGCCCTGGCTGCGCACCTTGGTGACGGCGGGCGACCACATCGACTGGATAACGGTCTCGCCCGAGGCCATCAGGTTCACGGATTCGTTGAAGTCCTGCCAGAAGGCGCGGAACTGGCCGGCGCGCTTGGCCTCGATCAGCACCTTGATGGTGCGGTCGATCTCGGCCTTCGTCATGTTGCCCTTGTCGGGATAGGTGTATTCGCCCGCCGCCTCGATCGCCATGGCGGCGTCCATGATGCCGATGGAGGGGATGTTCAGGATCGAGGCCTTGCCCTTGAATTCCGGGTTGAACAGCTCCTTCCAGCTCTCGATCGGCCGCTTGATCAGGTCCGGGCGGATGCCGAGGGTGTCGGCGTTGTAGGTGACCGGGATCAGCGTGATCCATTCCGTGGGCGCGCCGGCGAAGGTCTTGGCCGTCTGCCCCTCGAGGTAGAACACCTTCTTGGGCGCGGTGCCCTGCTCGCCGATCTTGCGGCCCTCGATCTCGCCCTTGGTGAAGACGGAGGTGATCTTGTCGGCGTTCTTGATGCGCCGGGCATCCATGCCGACGATGTTGCCCGAGGGAATGATCTTCTTCAGGCTGAAGAACTCGGTGTCGAGGATGTCGAACGAGTTCGGCTGGGTCACGGCCCGCTTGGTCACCTCGTCGGTGACGACGGGGATGTATTCCAGCGTGATCCCGAGATCCTCCTTCACCTTGCGGGCGATGTCGGCGGACTGGTTCACGGCGGTGCCGAGATAGCGCAGGGTCACCGGCTCGGAGGCGATGACCGCCGGAAAGCCGGTGATCGGCCCGGCGCCCAGGGCGAGGCCGGCGGCACCGGCGCCCTGCAGGAGTCCCCGGCGGGTCGGCTTGAAGTCGCGCGTCACGATGTCTGTCCCTTTCTGGGTGAGGGATGGTCAGGCGTTGAGGCGGTGGGCCGCTTGCGCGTCCCAGCCGACGGCGACGACGTCGCCAAGGCTCAGGGGATGCGCGGCGAAATCGCCGTCGCTCAGCACGGCGGTCAGGGCGGATCCCGTCTCGGAGGCGGCGCCGAGCCCCTCGGCTTCGAGGCCGACATGGACGCTCGCGCCCTGGTACTCGACGGCGACGACCCGGGCCGGGCGGCCGGCGGGGCCGGCCGCGGGGCCGAGGCGCATCCGGTCCGAGCGGACCGCCACCGGCCCCTCAGGCAGGGCGATCACGTTGTGGCCGCCGATGAAGCGGGCCACGAAGGCGGTCGCCGGCCGCTCGAACACCGTGCGCGGGTCCGCCGCCTGCTCGATGCGGCCGGCATTCATCACCACCACGAGGTCGGACAGCGCCATGGCCTCCTCCTGGCTGTGGGTGACGTGGATGAAGGTGAGGCCGAGCTCGGCCTGGATCCGCTTCAGCTCGACCCGCATCCGCACCCGCAGGAAGGGATCGAGGGCCGAGAGCGGCTCGTCGAGGAGCAGCACCTTCGGATCGCTGACCAGGGCGCGGGCCAGGGCGACGCGCTGGCGCTGGCCGCCGGAGAGCTGCGCGGGCAGGCGGTCGGCGAGATGGGCCATCTGCACGAGGTCGAGCATGGCGGCGGCCTTCGCGTGCCGGGCGGCCTTCGAAACGCCGCGCATGCGCAAGGAGAAGGCGACGTTGTCCCGGCAGGTGAGGTGCGGGAACAGGGCGTAGCTCTGGAACATCATCGCGGTGCCGCGCTCGGCGGGCGGCGCATCGCCGACCGCGTGAGGGCCAATCACCACGTCGCCGCTCGTCGCGGCCTCGTGGCCGCCGATCATGCGCAGGGTCGTGGTCTTGCCGCAGCCGGAGGGGCCGAGCAGGCAGCAATAGGCGCCGGAGGGGATCTTCAGGTCGATCCCGTCGACGGCGACCTGGCCGCCATAGCGCTTGGTCAGTCGGATCAGCTCGACATCCATGCGTGTCTCCCGGCCGGCATGCCCGCAACGGCTGCCGCAAGAGGTGGGCCAGACGCCCTGCCTCGGTCGAAGCGTCGTCGGGGAATGGCCCTTCAGGCCGCCGCCACCCGGGCGATGATCGCGACCGGGCCGCCGCCATCCGGCCCCTGGTGCTCCGCGCCGCCGGAGACGAAGAGCTCCGTCCGCCCGAGGGCGGCGGCGGCCACGCCGCCCACCAGCGCCCGGGCATGCCGGGTGGCGTTGATGTCGCTGTCGTCGTTCATGATGTGGCGGCTGCCGCGGATCAGGCCGTCATGGCTCGGCTCGGCCTTGGCCAGCAGGGCCAGCACCCGCGCCCCCGCCTCGGGGGAGAGCTGGCCGGCGGCCTCGAAGCCGAGATCGGCCAGCGCCCCCTGGATCGCGGGCAGGTCGATCCCGTCCCGCATCACCCGGTGGGCGATGCGCAGGGGGCCGCCCCAGCCGGGGGCGTTGCCCAGGACGATGACCTCGTTGCGCATCAGCTCGATGCCCGCCGAGGCGCTGGCACGGCCGGACCAGAGGTCGCGCCGCTGCCCGATCGCCGCATCGTCGAGGGCGGCCTCCGGGATCTCGCCGAGGGCGAGGCCGATGCCCAGGGCCGAGGCGCCCCGCGACAGGCCCATGGAGGCGTAGGTGTCGTGGGTCGCCACCGTGTGGCCGCGGCCGGCCGCCTCGTGGATGCGGGCGCTGGTGAGGAGCGGGCATTTGACCTGGACGAAATGCACGTCGTCCGGATCGGTGATGCCCGCCGCCGCCATGGCCTCGGCCACCGCCGCCGCGGTGGCGCGGACCTGCGCCATCCGGCCGATCTCCTCGGGCGCGAAATCCGGCGTGAAGGCCGTGCCGACGGCGAGCGCCGACCCCTCCGCCTGCGGCCCGTCCCGGCGGGCGACCACGAGGAGATGCGGGCTGAGGCCGCCCTCCGTGCCGCCGGACATGACCAGGGCGATGCGGGCGCCGACCGCCTCCGGCGTCACGCCCAGGCAGCCGGCCAGCGCCGCCTCGATCGCCATCACCGCGAGGGGCCGGGTGAAATCGTTGACGCAGCCATTGCCCTCGGTCTTGCCGAAGATGCCGACGATCTCCTGTGCGGCGACGGCGCCGGAGCGGATCAGATCGAGCAGACCGGCGGTGTCGGCCGGGTGGCGGGTCGGCACACGGAAGACGAGGCACTCGGGCATCGGGCACGCGGAACGCTGGCGGGTCGGGACGACCACCCGACGCTAGCGCGCCCACCGGAGCCGAACGAGCACAGGTTTTCGGCCACGCCGCCCCCTTTCAGGCAGCGGTTGCAAAATGGGCAGCCCAGCGGTCACGCCGCGGACAGGGACCCGTCGCGGCGTGAGGCGCCCCCGCCTATTCGCAGACCTCGACGCGGCGATAGGTGAATTCCAGGTCGTTCAACCACTCCTTGCGGCGCTCGTAGTGGCAGACGGGGCCGGGCGGGCGCGGGCGCACATAGACCGGCGGCGCCTCCTCCTCCACGTAGACCGGCCGCGGGCGGTAGGGCGCCGGGGGCGGCGGCGGGCTGTTCAGCATGGCGCCGAGGGCCAGGCCGCCGACGACGCCCGCGGCGGCGCCGAGCAGGGCGCCGTTGCGGCCGTCGCGGGCGGAGGCCGGGGCGGCGGCGAGGGCGGCGCCGACGAGCGCCGCGCAGAGCCCGATCCGGGCTTGGCCGAGGAGGGAGGCAGGCACGATCGCGTACTCCGGATGAATCCGCGGAAGCTAAGACGCGACAGGCTTAACAATCCCCCAACGCGCCCGCGACGCGCGCGGCCGCCGGGGGCGATCGCGGCCCTAGCGGCGGCGCAGGCGCACCCCGAACAGGGCGAGGCAGGCCAGGAGCGCGCCGGCATAGGCGAGGGCGCCCGCGAGGCCGAGGAGCCCGAGCACCGCGATCTCCCGGACATGCGGCAGGGGCGGCACCAGCCGTTCCGCGAAAGGCTGGCCGGCGAGGGCGACCAGGGCGAGCAGCCCGCAGGCCACGACCACCCCGGCGACGGTGACGAGGAGCGGCCGGCTCGGGGCCGTCCAGCCCCGGCGCAGGGCCAGGAGGTAGAGCAGCGCGAGGTTGATCCACTGGCCGATGGCGGTGGCCAGGGCGAGGCCGGTGACGCCGTAGGGGCCGGTGAGCCCGATCTTCAGCGCCACGTTGACCGCGATGCCGGTGAGCGAGGCGACGAGGGGCGTCACCGTGTCCTGGCGGGCGTAGAAGCTCGCCACCGCCGAGCGCACCAGCACCACCGCGGGCAGGGCGAGGCCGTAGGCGGCGAGCACGGAGCCCGCCCGGGCGGCATCCTCCGCCGTGAAGGCGCCGCGCTGGAACAGGGCGGCCATGATCAGCCCGGGCAGCGTCAGGAAGGCGACGGCGAAGGGGGCGGAGAGGGCGAGCGAGAAGCCGGCCGCCCGGTTCTGGGCCGCATGGGCGCCGGCCACGTCCCCGGCGGCGATGCGCCGGCTCATCTCCGGCAGCAGCACCGTGCCCGCGGCGATGGCGATGACGCCGAAGGGCAGCTGGTAGAGCCGGTCGGCATAGTAGAGCGCCGAGACCGCGCCCACGGGCAGGAAGCTCGCGATGATGGTGTCGGCGAAGGCGGCGATCTGGAAGCCGGCGGAGCCGATCACCGCCGGCCCGAGCACCTTGAAGAAGCGCCGGATCTCGGGATCGCGCAGACTCGGCCGGATCAGCCCGGGGCTGAAGCCGCCGCGCCGGGCCGCCCCCCAGACCAGCAGGAATTGCAGCACGCCGGAGACCGACACGCCCCAGGCGGCGGCATAGGCCGCGTTCGGGAACAGGAAGGCGAGGCCGAGGGCGGCCAGCATCGCGAGGTTGAGCAGCACCGGCGCACCGGCGGCGGCGGCGAATTTCCGCTGCGCGTTCAGGATGCCGGAGAACAGCGTCACCAGCGTCATGAACAGCAGGTAGGGGAAGGTGATCCGGGTGAGCGCGACGGCCAACGCGAAGCGCTCGGGATCCTCGGAGAAACCCGGCGCGAGGGCGCGCACCACCCAGGGCATGGCCGGCAGGGCCAGTGCCAGCAGGGCGAGCTGCACGATCAGCATCAGCGCGAGGATACGGCCGGAGAAGAGCCGCGCCGCCCCGGGCTCGCCCGCCTCGGCGAGCCGGGCATAGGCCGGCACGAAGGCGGTGTTGAAGGCGCCCTCGCCGAAGATCGCCCGGAAGTGGTTGGGCAGGCGAAAGGCCACGACGAAGGCGTCGGCGATCGGCCCCGCGCCCATCACCGCCGCGGTCACCACGTCGCGGGCGAAGCCCGTGACCCGGGAGACCAGCGTCCAGCCGCCGACGGAGAGGATCGCGCGGATCATCGCGCCGTCCCCGCGCCGCGGAGGGCGACCAAGCGGCGCGGCGCCGGAGCGCGGCCCTGCGGATGGAGGCTCGTCATGCCCCGTCCCTAGCAGAAGCCGCGCGCCGAAGGAGGGCGTCCGCAGGCCCGGCGCGCGGTCCGCCCGCTCCCTGTTGCAGGGATGCGTCGGGGCGGCCCGCGCCGGGAACAAGGCCGGAGAGGAGAGGTTCTCCGGCTGTGTCCCGGGCGGCGAGACGCGACCGGACATCGCGGCAGGGCGGTCGGATCCCGGGGAAGCCCTCCGGGCACCGGAGACCACGCGCCACTCCAGGAGGAAGCCATGGGCCTGTTCACGCGGGACATCAAGACGCTGGACGATCTCTTCGTCCACACGCTCCAGGACATCTATTACGCCGAAAATCAGATCACCAAGGCTCTGCCGAAGATGATCGACAAGGCGACCAGCCCGGAGCTCAAGAACGGCTTCAAGAAGCATCTTGCCGAGACCGAGAACCAGATCAAGCGCCTGGAGCAGGTCTTCCAGATGCACGGCCATTCGCCGAAGGCGGTGACCTGCCCGGCCATCAACGGCATCATCGAGGAGGCCAACGAGGTCGCCGGCGAGATCGCCGACAAGGACGTCCTCGATGCCGGGCTCGTCGCCTCGGCCCAGGCCGTCGAGCATTACGAGATCACCCGCTACGGCACCCTGATCGCCTGGGCCCGACGCCTCGGCCGCGACGATTGCGCGGGCGTGCTCCAGCAGAACCTCGACGAGGAGAAGGCCGCCGACCAGACGCTCACCGCGCTGGCCGAACGGCAGGTCAACCAGCACGCCGCCTGAGACGAGCCGATCAACGGGAGCAGAAGGGACCGGGCGACCGAGGCGGTGCGGCCCTGCTGCGGCCTCTCGGTGCCCGGCCTCGATGGCGGTCCGATCCGGTCAACATGGGCTCGATCGTCCAGAAAGACCCGACCTCGACAAAAAGGAGAGTTGCGTGAAGGTGGTGTCCCGTCCCGGCGGACCGGGGACGCCGCCGCAGCCCGGGCCGGCGCGGGCCGCTCAGGCGGCGGCGAAGATCATCCTGGCCTGGCGGTCCGGATCGAAGGGCTTCTCCCAGCGCGGCACCGCCCGATAGGCCCGCGGGATCGCCGCCGTGCCGTAGCCGGTCGCGAAGATGAGGCGCACGCCGCGACGGCGCAGAATGTCGGCGACGGGATAGATCTCCTGCCCGTGCAGATTGATGTCGAGGATCGCCGCATCGACGGCTTCGGTGCGGGCGAGGAGAAGGGCCTCGGGGACCTCGGCCACCGGTCCGACCACATCGATCGCCAGCGCCCTGAGGGCGCGGACGAGATCCCGGGCGATGAAATATTCGTCTTCCGCAACGAGTACGCGGTGCGGTTTCCGGACCTCAAGCATCGCCGATGATGTTCCATGATCAAGGGGCATCGCCTGAAAGCAGATTGATGAGCGTAGACAGGGCGAACAACAACATGGGTAAGTTCGCGAATTTTACCTTGGGTTAGGGTGCCGAACGTGGTCGGAGAGGCGCCGTGACCAATCCTTTTATCCGCAAGCTGGAGAATTTCTGCGCGCTGAACGATGAGGAACGTTACCTCATCGAGGTTCTCTGCCGCCATGTCCGGCGCGTGGAGGCCCGCACCGACATCGTCCAGCAGGGCGACGAGCCCCGTTGCGTCAACCTCGTCCTGGCCGGCTGGGCCTGCCGCTACAAGCAGTTCGCGGATGGGCGGCGGCAGATCATCTCCCTGTTCGTGCCGGGCGACCTCTGCGACCCGCACATCTTCGTGATGCGCTCGATGGACCATTCGCTGGCGACGATCACCCCGATCTCCATCGTGCGCCTGTCCGAGGAAGCGATCGACACGATCACGCGGAGCCCACGGCTCCAGGCGGCCCTGTGGTGGGACAGCCTCGTCACCAGCGCGATCCACCGGGAAGGCATCGTCAGCCTCGGCCAGCGCTCGGCAGCGGAGCGGCTGGCGCATTTCTTCTGCGAGCTGTCCCTGCGCCTGCAAGCGGTCGGGCTCGGGACGGAAGCCGGATACGAGCTGCCGCTGACGCAGCAGGACATCGCGGAGATGCTCGGCATCACGAATGTCCACGTCAACCGGACCTTGCGGGACATGCGCGATTCCGGGCTTGTCACCCTCCGGGGCCGGCAATTGACCATTCACGATTTCACAGCCTTGAAAAGGCTGGCCATCTTCGATCCTTCCTACCTTCACCAGGGTCGCGAAAGCGTGCAACTGGACTCGAACGTGTTGATGCGCGCGAATTGAGCTTCGGCAGCGGCGAGGGCGTGGCGGCATGACAGAGCGGTTCCAGCGCTCGCGCTTGGTCGAGCTTGAGGCGGAGAACGCAACGCTGCGCGGCCGGCTCGCCGCGGTGGAGGCGGATCTCGCCGCCTCGGAGGGGGAGGCGGTGTCGGTCGCCGAGTCGGAACGGGCGTTCCGCAACACGCTGGCGGTGATCCGCGCCATCATCCGGCACTCCCTCGTCACGAGCCGCTCGGCGGACGACTTCGCGACGCATCTCATCGGCCGGGTCGATGCCGTGGCCCGCGTCCATCAGCTGGCCTCCAATGCCGGCAGCGACCAGCACGACCTGCACAGCCTGATCGCCGACGAGCTGCTCGTGCATCTGGTGCGCGAGGGCGAGCGGCTGCATCTCTCGGGGCCGCGTATCCTGCTCCAGCCGAAATCTGCGGAGCTTCTGGCGCTCGCGATCCACGAACTGGCGGCGAATGCCGTCGAGCACGGCGCCTTGGGATCGCCCGAAGGCGAGGCGCGGGTGACCTGGTCCGTCTCGCCCCCCGACGGGCAGGGCGTGCCCACGCTCGCGATCCAATGGCGGGAGCGGGGGCCGGGCGGCCTGCCGCGGCCGTGCCATCACGGCTTCGGCACGGAGGTCCTGAAGCAGACGCTGGCCTATGTCCTGCAGGCGCGTGCCCAGCTCGAATGGGAGGAGACCGGCCTGAGCTGCCTGATCCAGATCCCCCTGACGAGCCGCATCGGGCGGCTCACCCCCTGAGGGAGAGCCCGCCGGTGCCCGCTCACAGGAACGGCCGGCCGCCCGTGACCGGAACGGTGGCGCCGGTGACGTAGCTCGCCTCGTCGGAGGCGAGCATGACATAGACCGGGGCGAGTTCCCGCGGCTGGCCGGGCCGCCCCATCGGCGTGTTGCCGCCGAAGCTCTTCACCTTCTCCGGGGGCATGGTCGCGGGGATCAGCGGCGTCCAGATCGGCCCCGGCGCGACGGCGTTCACGCGGATGCCCTTGTCCGCCAGGATCTGGGCGAGCCCGGCGGTGTAGGTGTGGATCGCCCCCTTCGTGGTCGCGTAGGCCAGGAGCTGCGGGCTCGGCTGATCGGCATTGATCGAGGTGGTGTTGATGATCGCGCTCCCCGCCCGCAGATGCGGGAGCGCCGCCTTCGTCAGGTAGAACATCGCGTGGATGTTGGTCGCGAAGGTGACCTCCCACTCCTCGTCGCTGATCTCCTCCGGGCCGGCGAAGGTCGCCTGATGGGCCGCGTTGTTGACGAGGATGTCGAGGCGCCCGAACGCCTCGACCGCCTGGGTGACGACGGCGCGGCAATGCTTGGGATCCTTGAGGTCGCCCGGTGCCAGCACGGCCTTGCGCCCGGCCTTCTCGACCCAGTCGGCGGTGTCCTGGGCGTCCCCGTGCTCGTCGAGATAGGAAATCAGCACGTCGGCGCCCTCCCGGGCGAAGGCGATGGCGACCGCCCGCCCGATGCCGCTGTCGCCGCCGGTGATGACCGCCGCCTTGCCCGCGAGCCGGCCGGAGCCGCGATAGCTCTCCTCCCCATGGTCCGGTCTCGGCTGCATGGCCCCGGTGGAGCCCGGCATGGGCTGCTGCTGCTCGCGGAAGGGCGGCTTCGGATCGTCCCGCATCGCGGTCTCCTGCTCGGCCGCGCCGCGCGGCCCGATGCCCGGGAAACCCCCGAGCCGGGGGAAGGTCACCGCGCCAGGCCGCGAAACGCCCGGCCCGGGCCTCCAGCCGGGAGGGCCTTGCATCGAGGCGCAGGTGATTGAGCAATCGTAGAAAGATTCCATTTGAGAGACGAAGGAAAGCAGCGCCCCAACGTCCAGGGGCAGCCACGAGCATTCCGAAGGTCATGCCTCATCGTCTCGATCACGGCATTATGAGGAGCTTCTTTGAATACGGCGTGACCTGCTATCATTCCTGTCGGGTTTTGATACATTCCGATCGAAGCGTGCTGTGCGATGCGATCAACCATCGCTGAACGTAGCAGCGCTATGTCATGAGCCGGCACGTCACTTCAACACTTCGTAGGGGCTTCTCGGATAAGACGGGAGCGCCTCACATCCGAGGCCGACCATCCAGGCTCGTTCGCCATGCGCCTTATCCGAAGCGCCGGGCCACAGCTCGAAAGGCTGATCCGGCGCGACCAGCTCGAAGCCGTGCGCATGAGCGTGCAGCATGCGATCCCGGTCAACATGCTGCTCGGACTGACGGGCGCCCTGGTGGCGCTGCATGCCGGCCACGGCCGGGCGGGGGGCCTCTGGTTCGCGGCCTCCACCCTGGTCAATCTCGTCCGGATCGGGCTCTGCCGCGCCCCGAACCCCGGCCTGGGCCTCACCCCGGAGACCCCGGCGGAGCAGGCGGACGAAGCCGCCCAGGCCATCGACCGGCATCTGCGGCTCGCCTGCCTCGCAGCGCTCGCCTCCGGGCTGGTCTGGGCCTGCGTGCCGGTCCTGTGCGAGGCCTATACCTCGGCGCAGACGCTGTTCTACCTCACCGTGGTGTGCGGCATCACCGCGGGCGCCGTGACCCACGGCATGGCCTATGCCCGGATCCCGATCAGCTTCATCACGCCGCCGCTCCTCTCCGTGGCGGCCTGCCTGTTCCATGCCGGCGGCTTCGACCGGGACTGCCTGGCCGCGACGGTCCTCCTCTACCTCGTCGCCCTGATCCGCAGCACCCTCGCGACCGAGCGGGGGTTTCGCGAGACGAGCCGCCTCAAGAACGAGGCGACCACGCTGGCGGACGCCCATGCGGCCGCCCATACCAAGGCGAGCGCCCTCGCCGAGGAGATGCGCGGCCGGGCCACGCACGACGCCCTGACCGGCCTGCTCAACCGGGCCGGCCTCACCCAGAAGGCCGAGGAGCTGCTCGCCGCGCGCGCCAGGCTCTGCCTGATGCTGCTCGACCTCGACGGCTTCAAGTCGGTCAACGACGTCTACGGCCACACGACGGGGGACCGCGTCCTCGTCGAGGTGGCGCGGCGCCTGGAGGCGAGCCTGCCGCCGGCCTGCCACCTCGCCCGCCTGGGGGGCGACGAATTCGCCGTCGTGTTCGACCGCGCTCCTGTGCCGGAGGCGCCGGAGGCGCTGGCCGAGCGCCTGATCGGGACCATCGCCCACCCCTTCGAGGGCTTCGACGCGGGCCGGCTCGGCATGTGCGTGGGCATCTGCGACGCCCCGGCGCAGGAGAGCCTGACGCATCTGCTGAGCTGCGCCGACGAGGCGCTCTACGCGGCCAAGCATGCCGGCCGCAACCATGTCCGCCTGTTCGACGAGGGGCTGAGCACGCGCCTCGAGATCCGGCGCGACTGCGAGCGCGACCTCTCCCACGCCCTGGCCGAGGGCGACATCGAGGTCTGGTTCCAGCCGATCCTCGGCCAGGGCGGCCGGGTGGTGACGAGCCTGGAGGCGCTGGTGCGCTGGCGCCACCCCAGCCACGGCTGGATCCCGCCGAACGAACTGGTCGCGACCGCGGCGATGGCCGGCATGACCGAGTCCCTGCTCCGCTTCATCCTGGAGGCGGTCTGCCGCATGCTGTGCACGCTGCGGGCCCAGGGCCTGGAACGGCTCTCCGTCGCCCTGAACGTCTCGCCGCGGGAGATGGCGCAGGTGGCCGTCGACGAGATCGTCCTGGAGCGGCTTCGCACCCTCCAGCTGCCGGCGGATAGGCTGGAGATCGAGATCACCGAGGAGACCGCCCTCGACATCGAGGCCGTCCACGACAAGCTGCTCGCCCTGTCCCGGGCCGGCATCAAGGTGGCGCTCGACGATTTCGGGATCGGCTATTCCTCGCTCGCCTCCCTGCGCCAGCTGCGCGCGAACCGGCTCAAGATCGACCGCAGCCTCGTGACCGGCCTGTCGACCGACGAGGACAAGCGGGGGCTCGTCCAGGCGGTGCTGGGCCTCGGCCGGGCCCTCGGGCTGGAGGTGGTCGCCGAGGGGGTCGAGACCGCCGACGACCTGGTCACGCTCCAGGCCCTCGGCTGCCTGTTCATGCAGGGCTATCACCTCGTCCGCCCGGCGCCCGCGGGCGAGATCCTCGCCTATCTGAGCGCGGGCAGCCCGCGGACCTCCCGCGCCTCGTGCCAGTGACGCGTCAGGGCGTGGGCAGCGGCAGCGCGATCTCCGGCGGCGTCTCGCGCACGCAGCGCAGCTCGTACCAGAGGGCGTTGAGCACGCCCACGGCGGCGGCGAGGCCGAGGCCGAGGACCCAGGCGAAGTACCACATCGTCATCTCCTCAAAGCTTGGGGGGAGGGAGCCCCGTCGGGCGGGGCTCCGGGAAGGCCTCAATAGGCGGGGGAGCCGGGGGCGGTGACGTCCTGCGCGGTGATGCGGCCCCGCAGCACCCGGTAGACCCAGGCGGTGTAGGCCAGCACCAGCGGCAGGAAGATCACCGTCGCCACCAGCATGTTGCGCAGGGTGGCCCGGCTGGAGGAGGCGTCGAACACGGTGAGCGCGTGGCCCGGATGCGTGCTCGAGGGCAGGATGATCGGGAACATCGACAGGCCCACCGTCGCGATGATGCCGGCGAGGCCGAGGCTCGAGGCGAGCAGCGTCGCGCCTTCCCGGCGGGCCTGGAAGCCCGCGGCGGCGAGCAGCGGCCCGGCGATGCCGAGGAGCGGCACCAGGAGCAGCGCCGGGCGGGCCCGGAAATTCGCGAGCCAGGCGCCGGAGGCGGCGACCACCTCCTTGGCCAGCGGGTTCGAGGGGCCGTCCCCGGCGAGCGGGCTCACGACCTGATAGCCGCCGAAGGCGCCCGCCGCGACCAGGATGCCCCCCAGGGCGAACAGGCCCGCGGTGGCGAGCGCGCTCTTCGTGCCGATGGCGTTGGCGCGCGCGGCGACGGGGCCTTCCGCCTTGAAGGCGAGCCAGGCGGCGCCGTGCATGACGAGCATCGCCACCGAGACGAGGCCGCAGAACAGGGCGAGCGGATTGAGGAGGCCGAACAGCGTGCCCTCGTAGATCGGGCGCAGATCCCCCGTGAAGTGGAAGGGCACGCCCTGGAGGACGTTGCCGACCGCGACGCCGAAGATCAGGCTCGGCACGGCACCGCCGACGAAGAGCGCCGCGTCCCAGCGCGCCCGCCAGGCCGCCCCCTCGCGCTTGGAGCGGTACTTGAACGCCACCGGCCGCAGGATCAGGGCGAACAGAACCAGGAACATGGCGAGGTAGAAGCCGGAGAAGCTGAGGGCGTAGAGCGCCGGCCAGGCGGCGAAGATCGCGCCGCCGCCCAGCACCAGCCAGACCTGGTTGCCTTCCCAGGTCGCCGCGATCGTGTTGATCGCGATCCGCCGCTCGACATCGGTGCGGGCGACGAAGGGCAGGAGGGCACCGACGCCGAGATCGAAGCCGTCCGTGAGCGCGAAGCCGATCAGCAGCACGCCGAGGAGCACCCACCAGACCAGGCGGAGCGTCTCGTAATCCGAAAGCAAGGTGAGCATCGAGGGAGATCCTTGGCTGCGGCGGCCCTCAGCGAACGGGGCCGCCGGATGGACGGGGGGCGGGGGCGTTCACGCGGCCGGGACGAGGCGCGGGCCGCCATGGCCGGCGCCCTGGTCGGTGCCGAGGCCGGGGACGAGGGCGGCCGGATCCTCGACGAGGGCGACGGGCCCCTTGGCGATGGCCCGCAGCATCAGCTGCACCTCGATCACCGCCAGCACGCCGTAGACGAGGGTGAAGCCGGCGAGGGTGAGGAGCAGGGAGGTCACGCCGAGCTCGGAGGTGGCGAGGGCCGTCGGCAGCACGCCCTCGATGATCCAGGGCTGGCGGCCGAATTCGGCGACGAACCAGCCGAACTCGATGGCGATCCAGGGGAGCGGCAGGGCCAGCAGCGCTGCCCGGAACAGCCAGCGGGGCGCCTCGACCTCCCGCGCCGTGTACCAGAGCGCGGCGCCGAACAGGGCGATCAGCAGGAAGCCGCAGGCCACCATCGCCCGGAAGGTGAAGAAGATCGAGGGCACGTGCGGCACCGTCGACCAGGCCGCCCGGTCGATCTCCGCATCGCTCGCCATGAGCGGGTCGCCGACGATCGGCTTCAGGAGCTGCGCGTAGCCGAGATCGGCCTGCGTCCGGGCGAAGGTGGCGCGGGCCTCCTCGTCCTTGCGGTTCGCCTTGATCCGCTCCAGCGCCGCGTAGGCCACCAGCCCGTTGCGGATGCGCGCCTTGGCGTGGGCGACCAGCTCCGTGATGCCGGGGATCTCCTTGTCGAAGGAGCGCGTGCCGATGAGCCCCATCGCCCACGGGATGTGGAGGGCGTGGCGGGTGGTGCGGGTCTCGAGGTCGGGGATGCCGAACGCCGTGAAGGCGGCGGGAGCCTCCTCCGTGTGCCACATCGCCTCCATGGCGGCGAGCTTCATCTTCTGGTGGTCGGTGACGGCGTAGCCGCTCTCGTCGCCGAGCACGACGACGCTGAGCGCCGAGGCGAGGCCGAAGGCCGCCGCGATGGCGAAGGAGCGCTTGGCCAGCTCCAGATGCCGCCGGCGCAGGATGTAGAAGGCCGAGACGCCGAGCACGAAGACGGCGCCGCAGACATAGCCGGCCGAGACCGTGTGGACGAACTTCGCCTGGGCGACGGGATTGAAGATCACCGCGGCGAAATCCGTCACCTCCATGCGCATCGTGTCGGGGTTGAAGACGGCGCCCACCGGGTTCTGCATCCAGCCATTGGCGATCAGGATCCAGAGCGCGGAGAAGTTGGTGCCCAGCGCCATCAGCCAGGTGACGACGCAGTGGGCGAGCGGCTTCAGCCTGTCCCAGCCGAAGAAGAACAGCCCGACGAAGGTCGCCTCCAGGAAGAAGGCCATCAGGCCCTCGATGGCGAGCGGGGCCCCGAACACGTCGCCGACGTAGTGGGAGTAGTAGGCCCAGTTCATGCCGAACTGGAATTCCATCGTCAGGCCGGTGGCGACGCCCAGCGCGAAGTTGATCCCGAACAGGAGACCCCAGAACTTCGTCATGTCGCGCCAGACCTTGCGGCGCGTCATGACGTAGACGGTCTCCATCATGGCGACGAGGATCGAGAGCCCCAATGTCAGGGGCACGAACAGGAAGTGGTACATCGCCGTCAGCGCGAATTGCAGGCGCGACAGATCGACGAGCAGCGGGTCGGTCATCGAGGGCCTCCTGGAGCGCTCCGCACCACGGCGGCTGCCGGTCCGGCGAGAGAGCGCGTCAAAGCAAAGGCTGAGAGGCGCCCCCGGCCGGGCAGGCCGGGTACGACGCTCTCGTCCCGGCTCGTGTTTCGTCCCGCCGGCCCCGGGGGGCCTTGACGCAAATCAAGGCTCGTCCGGCCCCGCACCCGCACAAAGGGGCATGATCCGCCGCAGAACGAAGCCCGGCTCCGCCAAGTCCGCCCCCGCGCCGGAAGCCCTGGCCGTCGCCCGCGGCGCGGCTGGGCCCGGCCTGCGGCCCCTCCTCGCGCTCCAGGTGCTGCGCCACGCGGCGGGCCTCGCCGGCGCCGTGGCGCTCGCCCGGCTGGCGGGCCCGCTCATCGAGGAGGGCCGCCTCGATCCCCTGGCCCTCGGCCTCGCCGCGGCCTCGGCGCTGGCCGTCGCCGGGCTCGGCGGCCTGGTCGAGACGCGGAGCGCCGCCCTGGAGGCGAAGGTGGCGACAGACCTGCTGGAGGCGGCCGAGGCGCGGCTCGCCGCCATGCCCGCCCGCGCCGCCGCCGAGCTGCCGCAGGGGGCGGTGATCTGCGGGCTGCAGCGCCATCCGGGGGCGCTCGCCCGGCTCGTCGTCGGCCATGCCGCGGCGCGGCGCATGATGGCGCTCGGGCCGTTCCTGACCGCCGGCGCGGTCGCCCTGGTCTTCTGGCAGGCGGCGCTCGCCCTGCTGCTCGCCACCCCGGCGATGATCCTGTTCTTCGCCCTGGTCGGCGGCCTGATCCGCGACCGGGCCGCCGCGCAGGAGGCGGCGCTCGGGTGCCTCGCCACCCAGTTCGCGGACCGGGTGCGGACGCTGCCGACCATCCTCGCCGGGCACGGGCTCGCCCGGGAGCGCGAGAAGCTCGACCGCCGGCTCGCGGCCTATGCCGAGGGCACCATGGGCGTGCTGTCGGTCGCCTTCCTCAATGCGGGGGTGCTCGACTTCTTCTCCTCCCTCGCCATCGCGATCCTGGCGGTGTTCCTCGGGCTCGGCCATCTCGGCCTCGTCGCGCTGCCGGGCTTCGCGCAGCTCGCGCTCTGGCAGAGCCTGCTGATCCTGCTGCTCGCCCCGGACTATTTCGCGCCGTTCCGCCGCTACGCCGAGCTCTACCACGCCAAGGCGGAGGGAGAGGCCGCGGCGGTCGCGCTCGCCTGGGCGTTTTCGGGCGAGACGGAGGCGAAGGGTGTCGCCGCGCGGGCCATCCCGGCGGAGCCCGGCGCCCGCGGCCTCGTCCTGCCCCATGTCGGCGCCATCGCCGATTTCGACCTGCCGGAGACCGGGCTCGTCGCCATCACCGGGCCGAGCGGCATCGGCAAATCGACGCTGCTGCGGGTGCTTGCCGGGGTCGAGGCGCCGCTGGCGGGCGGCGTGCGGCTGCCGGACGAGGCCGGGCGCAGCTGGGTCTCCCTCGACGCGCCCATCCCCGCCGGCACCCTGGGCCGGGCGATCACGGAGGGCACGGACGGCGCGACGCCCGAGAGGGTCCAGCAGGCCGCCGCGCTCCTCGGCCTGCTGGACGATCCGCACTGGCCCGGCGGCCTCGAGGCCCCCGTGCGGGCCGGGGCCGAGAACCTGTCCGGCGGCCAGCGCGTGCGGATCGCCCTGGCGCGGCTGCTCGTGCGGCCCGGCATCGGCTTCTGCGACGAGCCGACGGCGAAGCTCGATCCCGTCAACGCCGCCTGGGTGTGCGGCACCCTGCAGGTGGCGGCCCGCCGCCGGCTGATCCTCGTGGCGACGCACGATCCGGCGCTGGTGGCCCTCGCCGACCGGCACATCACCCTCGGGCTTCCCCCCTCCGAAAGGCAGGCCGCATGATGCGCGCGCGATCGATCGGCCTGGCCCTCCCGCTTCCGCGCGGCGGGGGAAAGGGCGAGGGGATGGGCAACAGAGCGTGGCGCCTCGCCTTCCTCCTCGCCGCCCTGGCGCTCGCGGCGAACCTGCTCCTCGCCGGCACCGCCGTGAGCTTCCTCGCGGGGGTGGCCCTCGCCGGAGCCGGGCCGGCGGCGCTCGCGTTCAACTTCCATCACCCGGCCGCCCTGGTGCGGCTCTTCGCGCTGCTGCGCACGGGCGCGCGCTACGGCGAGCGCATGGCCGGCCACCGCGCCGCCCTGGCTGATCAGGTCCGCCGGCGGGCCGGCCTGTTCGCCGCCCTCGCGCGGGCGCCGGAGAGCCGGGGCGCCGGCTGGCAGCTCGGCCGCCCGGAGCGGCTGGCCGACTACATCGACGACGTCGCGGATGTGGACTACGCCCGGCTGCGCGCGAACTTCCCGCTGGCGACGGCCGGCGCGGCGCTGCTCGCCCTGCTGGCCCTGACCGCATTCCTCACGCCCCTCGCGCTGCCCGCCCTCGCCGCCCTGGCGTTCGCCTCCGTGCCGCTCGCCCGGCGCGTGGCGGCGCGCCTCGCCGCCACCGAGACGCGGATGCGGGCCCTGCGCCGCGCCGGGGCGGCGGAGCTCGGGGCCGCGCTCGCCGGCCTCGTCCCCCTGGCGGCGGAGGGCCGGCGCCGCCCGGCGCTGCGGGCCGCCCTCGACTCACTGCGGGAGGCGGAGCAGGCGGCGGCCGCCGGGCGGCGCGCCCTTGCCGGGCTCGAAGCCCTGCCGGCGCTGGCCGGCCCCCTGGCCGCCCTGGCGGTGCTCCTGTCCGCCTGGAGCGCGGGGGCACGGGGCACGGCGCTCCTGCCCGCCGCCTTCCTGGCCTTCGCCTGGATCGCCCTGGCCGAGCCGATGCTGGGCCTCGCCCGCGCGCTCCTCGGCGCAACCCGGGCCCGGCTCGCCCGCGACAACCTCGCCGCCGCGGCGGGGGGCGGGGCGGGCGTCGCCCCGGAGGCGCGCAGCTTCCGTGCCGCGGGGGCCCTCGCCCTGCAGAACCTGCGGCTGCGGGCCCCGGACGGGCGCGATCTCGGCGCCCTGCCGGATCTCGTCGTGACGCCGGGCACGCCCCTGATGCTGGTCGGCGCCAGCGGCTGCGGCAAGACCTCCCTGCTCAAGACCCTCGCGGGCTGGGGCGAGGACCGGCCCGGCGAGGTGATCCGCCTCGACGGCCTCGGCGTCCCGGCGGCGGAGCGGCAGGCCTGCACCCATCTCGGCCTGCATGACGCCGCCATCCTCGCCGACACCGTGCGCGAGAACCTGTTCGCCCCCGGCGCCTCCGACCGGGAGATCTGGGCCGCGCTGGCGCGGGTCGAGCTCGACGACCGCATCCGCGCCGCCGGCGGCCTCGAGGCCTGGATCACGGAGGGCGTCCTGTCGCTCGGGGAGGCGCAACGCCTCGCCCTGGCCCGCGCCGCCCTGAGCCCCGCCCCGGTGATCCTCCTCGACGAGCCGGCCGAGCATCTCGGCGCGGATCAGGCCGTGCGCATCCTCGGCCGCCTGCTGGCGCAATGGCAGACCCGCGTGGTCGTGCTGACGAGCCACAGCCCGGACCTCGCCATCCCGGCCCGCCGGATGCCGATGGACCGGCTCCGGGCCTGAGCGGCCTTGCGCTGAATCAAGGCGTCGCCGCGGGGCGGGGCGCACCCTGCGGCCCATGAACGACGAGCTTCTCGCCCGCTACGACGGGCTGCGACTGCCCCGCTACACCAGCTACCCCACCGCCCCGCATTTCACGGAGGCCGTGGACGGCGCCACGCGGATCGCCTGGCTCGCCGCGCTGCCGGAGGAGACGGACCTCTCCCTCTATCTCCACGTCCCCTTCTGCGCGGCGCTGTGCCTCTATTGCGGCTGCCACACCACCGTGGTGCGCCGCTACGACCCCGTGGCCGCCTATGCCGATCTCCTCGTACGGGAGATCGCGATGACCGCGGCGGCGGGCGCGCCGCGCGGCCCGGTCACCCACCTGCACTGGGGCGGCGGCACCCCGACCCTGCTGAGCGGCGGCGACCTGCGGCGCGTCATGCGGGCGATCGGCCGCCATTTCAGGCTGGCGGACGCTGCGGAGATCGCCGTGGAGATCGACCCGCGCAGCCCCGGCGACGTGGACGCGCTCGCGGCGATCGGCGTCAACCGGGCGAGCCTCGGGGTGCAGAGCTTCGATCCGAAGGTCCAGGCTGCGATCGGCCGGGAGCAATCCTTCGCGCAGACGCGTGCGGCGGCGGAGCGCCTGCGGGCGGCGGGCATCGCCCGCCTCAACCTCGACCTGATGTACGGCCTGCCCCACCAGAGCGCGGAGAGCCTGGCCGAGACCACGACCCGGGCGCTCGCCCTCGATCCCGACCGGGTCTCGCTGTTCGGCTACGCCCATGTCCCGGCGATGAAGCGGCATCAGGCCCTGCTGCCGGCCGAGGCCCTGCCGGACGGGCCGGCCCGGCTCGCGCAGTTCGAGGCCGCCGCGGCCTGCCTGTCCGCGGCCGGCTACGTCCGGGTCGGGCTCGACCATTTCGCCAAGGCCGCCGACCCGCTCGTGGCGGCGCTGGAGGCCGGCGCGCTCCGGCGCAATTTCCAGGGCTACACCACCGATGCGGCCCCGGCCCTGATCGGCTTCGGGGCCTCCGCGATCTCGGCCCTGCCGCAGGGCTACGCGCAGAACGCCGCCACGGTGCCGGCCTATGCCCGCCTGATCGAGGCCGGACGGGTGCCGACCGTGCGCGGCCTCGCCCTCACCGCGGAGGACCGCCTGCGCCGCGCCGTGATCGAGCGGCTGATGTGCGATTTCGCGGTCGATCTCGACGCGGTCTGCGCGGAGCACGGCGTCGCCACCGACCTGTTCGCGACGGAGCTCGCCCGGCTCGACGCCCTCTGCGGCGACGGGCTGGCGCACCGCGACCGGGAACGGATCGCCGTGACGGAGGCGGGGCGCCCCCTGGTGCGGGTCGTCGCCGCCGTGTTCGACGCGCGCCTCGCCCGGGCCCCCGCGACGCATGCGCCCGCCCTCTGACGGCGGACCGTCACGATCCTTGCGCTGGATCAAGGTACCCGCACCCCGCGGCGGCGAGGATGCCGCATCGTTCGACAGGCACGGCTGCGGGAGGCAATCATGAGCTACGCCAACATCCTGGTCTCGGTCGATCTCGACGGGGCGACGGCCGACCGGATCCGGCTCGCCGCGGGGCTCGCGCGGCGCTTCGCGGCGACGCTGACCGGTGCCGCCGCCGAGAAGGTGCCGGCCCCGACCCTGGTGCGGGACGTCCAGGACGCGGAACGGCAGGAGCGCGACAACGAGGACGAGGTGCGGGCGGTGCTGGAACAGGCCCAGGCCCTGTTCGCCCGCTGCGTCGAGGAGGGAACCCGGACCGACTGGCGGCCGGCTTTCGCGGGGCCGATCACGCATCTCGTCGAGCAGGCGCGGGCCGCCGACCTCGTCGTGGTGGGCCGCCGGGGGCCCATGGACGAACCGCCCGGCGCGCTCGGGGTGCCCCCCGGCCCGATCCTGATGGAGGCCGGCCGCCCGGTGCTGGTGGTGCCGCCCTGCATCGAGCATCTCAGGGGCGCGCGCATCGTCGTGGCCTGGAAGGACGGCCTCGAGGCGCGCCGGGCCGTCTCCGCGGCGCTCCCCTTCATCCGCGAGGCGGATCAGGTCTTCGTCGCCAGCACGGGCGAGGGCGCCCGCTACGAGGGGGCGGAGGACGTGGCCGCCCATCTCGCCCGGCACGGCGCGCCCGTCACGACCCATCTCCTGCGCACGATCGTGAGCGACGGCGACGAATTGCTGCGCTTCGCCCAGAAGCAGGACGCCGACCTCATCGTGATGGGCGCCTACGGCCATGCGCGCCTGCGCGAATGGCTGTTCGGGGGCGTCACCCGCGACATCCTCCAGCGCAGCCCGATCCCCTGCCTGATGTGCCATTGAGGGGGCGCGGCCCCCTCGGCACGGGGGGCGTCAGGCGGCGGCGAGGCTTTCCAGCCGGCCGCCGTCGAGCAGGCGCACGCCGCCGGGCACGATGAGGATCGCCTTCTCCCGGTCGAGGCGGGTCAGCATGCGGCTGACCGTCTCGATGGTGAGGCCCAGATGGTCGGCGATGTCCTGGCGCCCCATCGGCAGTTCCAGGGTCACGGATGTCTGGCCGAGATGGCCGTAGCGCTCGCGCAGGCTCAGGAGGAAGCTCGCCACCTTCTCCTCGGCGGTGCGGCGGCCGAGCAGCATCATGTGATCCTGCGCGAGGGTGAGCTCGTAGCCCGCCCGCTCGTGCAGGCGCTGCAGCAGATGCGGCTTGTCTGCGACCAGGGCCGCGAAAGAGCGCTTCTCGAACCGGCAGAGGCGCACCGGGCCGAGGGCTTCCGCGGTGACGGTGAAGCGCGCGGGGAGGGCGAGGCCGAGAAAGTCTCCGACCATCGCGAAGCCCATGACGTGCCGTCGCCCGTCCGGCAGCAGCCGCGACAGGCGCAGCATGCCCTCGGTCACGTTGTAGACCGCGTTCGCGTCGTCGCCCTGGCGGAACAGCGCGTGCCGCGGATCGAGGTGGATCTGCTGACTCAGCGCCTCCAGCAGGCCGAGCTCCTCGCCGGTGAGGGCGGCGCAGACGCTCACCAGGCGGACCTGACACTCGGCACAGCTCGCCTCCGAGCGGTGATGCGTGCAGACATGCCCGGCACCGGGCGGCTCGCCTGTCGTCTGCATCGGAAGGATCCTGCCCGCGCGGGCCCGGTCGGCCACGAGAACCGATAGCTGATCGGCTGTGGCGCAGATCGCAAGCGAAAACTCGCGACGGGACCGGCGCGGGACATCGAAGAACGCCCGACAGGCCGGATCGCGCGGGACGATGGGCAAGCCTCGACCCGCGAACGACCCGGAGGCCGCCTGGAGATCACGACAGAAATAGGAATTTCTACATAAATAGGATGACAAACTTAATCGTCGCCGCTAAGCAAATTTTCCTGAAACCGTCCAGGGAATCGGCGCATGCGGCAGCCCGAAGGTCAAGCGAACGAGAGCCTCGGAAACGCGATCCTACGAGCGGGAGGACTGATCGCCGAGGCGAATTTCGGTCTGAGGCTCATCCGTGCGCAGCGGAGCGTGCAAAGAAAATATTCTCCCGACCAACCCCGCGCGCCGGCCGGCGAGCCGAACGGGGGCCAATGGATCCCGGGCGACGGCGCAGGATCGTCCGACACGTCCGCGAGCGGCGAGGACGCCGCGGCCGGCGACGGCGAGACACGCCAGGAGACGGTGACGGAGGACGGCACCCGCGTCCTCACGATCCGGGTCCGCCCGGGCGCCCGCGAATGGGACGAGCAACACCTCATCGTCGCGCCGGACGGCGAGAGCCGGATCGTCGAGACCGCCGGCTGGACGCAGACCATCCGCGACGGCGCGACCGGCGCGATCCTCGGCCGCAGCACCTTCACGCCCCGGGGCGCCGAGCCCGAGGCCGTCGTCGATCCGGCCTTCCTCTTCGCCGCTCCGCTCCTCGTCCCGGCGACGATCGAATTCATCGGCGTGCTCGCCGTCGTCCTGGCCGCGCGCAAGGACCGCTTCAGGCGCGAGGACCGCTTCAGCCGGGTTGTGGTCGGCCTGACCGCGCATCAGATCGTGCCCGGCGCCGACTTCAAAGCCCCCTCGGCCCTGTGGACCGGACGCCTCGAACAAGCCGACCTCGATCAGGCCTGCCCTCGCAACGGGGAGATCCAGTTCATCGCCAACGACTCCTATGCCCGCCTCAAGGCCAGCGGCCTGTATCGCACGCTCACAGAACTCGGCATTCTGACACATGCCGACATCGCTCGAAGGATCAGAGAAAAAGGCGATCCCAATCTCAAAGCCGAGGCTTCGTTCGTCGAGCCCAATCCCGCACGGGGCATCTTTCCCGGGCAAGAGGCACGGTACGGGGAAAAAGGATCGGTTCGCCTTGATGTCCTCGAACGGACGAGACCCGGCACGGTCTGCGTCTACGATTTCAAGACGGCCAATGCCAAAATTGGATCGCTCAGAGCCATTGAGCTGGCGACCATTGTACAAAAGCACTACCCAGAGACAAACCGAATCATCATCATTCAAATGAAACCCGAATAACAACTCAAATTATATCAAAATATTTTTTAACACTTAATGAGATACAGGCCGGATCTTTTCCTGCTGGCGGAGGCCTCGACCTCCGCCCCCTCGGCTTCGCGCTGACGGGTCTCTCCTTCGACGGGGGATCGACCGCCGATCACTGAGGATTGGCGGTTCCAAGACTTCCCTCCCTCCTGGCGGACGATCATGGAAACGGCCTCCGACCCGCCACCCCGCTTGAACTCTCCCCGACCCGGCGGTATCGCCACCCGCCCCTCGCATCGCAACCGTCAGGCGTGACATCCCGAGGGACGCGCCATCCAGGGCGCCGCCCGGCGGCCCCGGCGCCCGACACGCCGCCCAGGGCCGGAACGCCGCCATGACCACCTACAAGCTCCTGCTCCTCCCCGGCGACGGCATCGGCCCCGAGGTGATGGCCGAGGTCGAGAAGGTCCTTGGCTGGCTGTCCCGGCGCGGGCTCGCCACCTTCGAGACCGAGACCGACCTCGTCGGCGGCAGCGCCATCGACGTGCACGGCAAGCCGCTGGCCGATGCGACCCTGGCCAAGGCCGATGCGGCCGACGCGATCCTGCTCGGCGCCGTCGGCGGCCCGAAATGGAACGGCGTCGCCTACGACATCCGCCCGGAGGCGGGCCTGCTGCGCCTGCGCAAGGATCTCGGCCTGTTCGCCAATCTCCGCCCGGCGATCTGCTACCCGGCGCTGGCCGAGGCCTCCGCGCTCAAGCGCGACCTCGTCGAGGGCCTCGACATCATGATCGTGCGCGAGCTCACCGGCGGCGTCTATTTCGGCGAGCCGAAGGAGATCACCACGCTGCCGGACGGCTCGAAGCGCGCCGTCGACACCCAGGTCTACACCACCGCCGAGATCGAGCGCATCGCGCATGTCGCCTTCGACCTCGCCAAGAAGCGCTCCGGCCGCGTCGCCTCCGCGGAGAAGCACAACGTGATGAAGTCCGGCGTCCTCTGGAAGGAGGTCGTCACCAAGGTCCATGCCGACCATTACCCGGAGGTCGCGCTGGAGCACGTGCTCGCCGACAACTGCGCCATGCAGCTCGTGCGCCGGCCCAAGCAGTTCGACGTGCTGGTGACCGACAACCTGTTCGGCGACGTGCTCTCGGACGTCGCGGCCATGCTCACCGGCTCCCTGGGCATGCTGCCCTCGGCCTCCCTGGGCGCGGTCGACGCCAAGGGCACCCGCAAGGCGCTCTACGAGCCCGTGCACGGCTCCGCCCCGGACATCGCCGGCAAGGGCTTCGCCAACCCGATCGCGATGATCGGCTCGCTGGCCATGTGCCTGCGCTATTCCTTCGGGCTCGGCGAGGCCGCCGATCTCGTGGAGCGGGCCATCACCCGCACCCTGGCCGCGGGCGTCCGCACCCGCGACATCGCGGGGGAGGGGGCGACCCCGGTGAGCACCGGGCAGATGGGCGACGCCATCCTGCGCGAGCTGGAGACGGCCGCGGGCTGAACGGAGCGGGCGGAGGACGCGGCAGGGAGGCGGCGGGCGCCGGGGCGCCCGCTTGACTTCCCGCGCCCCCGCCGTCACGCCATCGGCACCACGACCGGTCGCCGCCTCCCCCTCGGAAGCACGGCAGGGTCCGGCGGCCCGGCGCGCGGCAACGAACGAATGTCCAACGTCCTCGTCATCGACAACTACGATTCCTTCACCTGGAATCTCGTCCATCTGATCGGGCCCCTCGCCGGCGCGATCGCGGTGGAGCGCAACGACGCGATCACGATCGACGGCATCCGGGAGCGGGCGCCGGACGCCATCGTGCTCTCGCCCGGCCCCTGCACGCCGACGGAAGCCGGGATCTGCCTCGACGTGGTGAAGGAGCTCGGATCCGAGATCCCGATCTTCGGCGTCTGCCTCGGCCTCCAGACCATCGGCCAGGCCTTCGGCGGCGACGTGGTGCGCGCGCCCGCGCCCATGCACGGCAAGATCTCGACGATCGCGCACGAGGCCAAGGGCATCTTCCGCGGCATCAACGGCGGCTTCGAGGCGACGCGCTACCATTCCCTCGTGGTGGACCGCGCCACCTGCCCGGAGGTGCTGCAGGTCACCGCGGAAGCCGACGGGCTGATCATGGGGCTGCAGCACGCCACGCTGCCGGTGCACGGGGTCCAGTTCCACCCCGAGAGCATCCTGTCGCGCCACGGCGGCCAGATTCTGAAGAACTTCCTCGACATCGCCGCCGCCTGGCGGGCCACCCGTGACAAGGGCGCCCCCGGCGTGCATTGAGGACGCCTCCGTCTCCTCCCCCGCGGGAGGGGAACACGCGGTTGATCCTGATCCGATGGATTCCTTCAAGCCCCATCTCGCCAAGGTCGCGACCGGCGCCGCCCTCAGCCGCGCGGAAGCCCGGGCCGCCTTCGACGACCTGCTTTCCGGCGAGGTCACCCCGGTCCAGGCCGGCGCCTTCCTCACGGCCTTGAAGGTGCGCGGCGAGGGCGTGGAGGAGATCGTCGGCGCGGTCTCGGCCATGCGGGCGCGGATGCTGCCGGTCGCGGCGCCGGAGGAGGCCATCGACATCGTCGGCACCGGCGGGGACCATTCGGGCAGCTACAACGTCTCGACGCTCGCCGCGATCGTCACCGCCGCCTGCGGCGTGCCGGTGGCCAAGCACGGCAACCGCGCCGCCACCTCCCGCTCCGGCGCGGCGGACGTGCTCGCCGCCCTGGGCGTGAAGATCGGCCTGCCGCCGCCGGCGCTCGCGCGCTGCCTCGCCCAGGCGGGCCTGTGCTTCATGTTCGCGCAGACGCATCACGGCGCCATGCGCCATGTCCAGCCGGTGCGGCTGGAACTGCCCTTCCGCACGATCTTCAACATGCTGGGCCCGCTCTCGAACCCGGCCGGCGTGAGGGCGCAGGTCTTCGGCGTGTCGCTGGCCGCCTGGGCCGAGCCGCTGACGCAGGTCCTGTCCGAGCTCGGCAGCCGGCGGGTCTGGACCGTGCACGGCTCGGACGGGCTCGACGAGATCACCACCACCGGCCCCACCGCGGTGGTCGCCCTGGAGGACGGGCGCCTCTCCCGCTTCAGCATCGACCCGCGGGAGGTCGGCCTGCGCCTCGCCACCCTCGACGACCTGCGCGGGGGCGATCCCGCGCACAACGCCGCCGCCCTCGGCCAGGTGCTGGAAGGCGCGCGCAACGCCTATCGCGACATCGCCGTTCTCAATGCGGGCGCGGGCCTCGTGGTGGCGGGCGCCGCCGGCACCCTCGCCGAGGGCGTGGCGCGGGCGGAAGCCGCCCTCGATTCCGGCGCCGCCCGGGCCACGCTGGCACGGCTCGTCGAAGTCTCCAACGACGCCTCGGACGCCTGAAGGGAATCCCATGGACGATATCGTCGCCGACGTGACCGCCCAGGCCCCGGAGCGGGCGAGCGTGCTGGCCCGCATCGAGGCCTACAAGCGCCGCGAGATCGCCGAGGCGAAGCTGCGCGTGCCGCTGGCCAAGCTCGAGAAGAAGGTCGCGGAAGCCGATCCGCCCCGCGGCTTCGCCGATGCCATCGCCCGCACCATCGCGGGCGACCGCCCGGCCCTGATCGCCGAGGTGAAGAAGGCCTCGCCCTCCAAGGGTCTGATCCGCGCGGATTTCGACCCCGCCGCACTGGCGAAGGCCTACGAGAAGGGCGGCGCCACCTGCCTCTCGGTGCTCACCGACGCCCCGTCCTTCCAGGGGGCGCCGGAATACCTGATGGCGGCGCGCGCCGCCTGTGCCCTGCCGGTCCTGCGCAAGGACTTCATGTTCGAGCCCTACCAGGTGTTCGAGGCCCGGGCCTGGGGCGCCGACTGCATCCTCGTCATCATGGCCTGCCTCGACGACGACGAGGCCGCGGCCCTGGTCGAGACCGCCCACGACCTCGGCATGGACGTGCTGGCCGAGGTGCACGACGCGGAGGAGCTGGAGCGGGCCATTCCCCTCGAGACCCGGCTCGTCGGCGTGAACAACCGCAACCTCAAGACCTTCGAGGTCTCCTTCGAGACCGCGATCCGCCTGAAGCCCGGCATCCCCTCCGACCGCATCGCGGTGGCCGAGAGCGGCATCGGCTCGCATGCGGAGGTCAAGCGCCTGCGCGCGGCCGGGCTCGACACCATCCTCGTCGGCGAGAGCCTGATGCGGCAGGCCAACGTCACCGCCGCCACCCGGACCCTGCTCTTCGGGGACGAGACGCGCTGATGGGCGAGCTGACCCATCTCGACGCGGCCGGCGCCGCCAACATGGTCGACGTCTCGGAGAAGGCGGCGACCACCCGCACCGCCCGGGCCGAGGGCCTTGTGCTGATGCGGCCCGAGACCCTGCGGCTGATCCGCGAGGGCGATGCCAAGAAGGGCGACGTGATCGGCACGGCCCGGCTCGCCGGCATCATGGCCGCCAAGCGCACCCACGAGCTGATCCCGCTCTGCCATCCCCTGCTCCTCACCAAGGTCCGGGTCGAGTGCGAGCCGGACGAGGCACTCCCCGGCCTGCGCGTGGCGGCGGAGGTGAAGGTGACCGGCCAGACCGGCGTCGAGATGGAGGCGCTCACCGCGGTCTCGGTGGCCTGCCTGACCATCTACGACATGGTGAAGGCCGCCGACCGGGGCATGCGCATCGAGGGCATCCACCTCGTCTCCAAGGAGGGCGGCAAATCCGGCACCTGGCGGGTCGGAGAGGCGGAGTGACGCCCCTGCGCCTGCGGTCCGGCACCGCTCCGGGAGCCCACCCATGAGTCTGCTCCCCGTCGCGGAGGCCCTGGCCCGCATCCTCGCCGCCGTCCCAGGCCCGGTGGAGGCGGAGACGGTGAAGCTCGCGGACGCCGCCGGCCGCACGCTGGCCGCGGACGTCCCGGCGCTCCGCACGCAGCCGCCCTTCCTCACCTCCGCCATGGACGGCTACGCCGTGCGCGCGGCGGATGCGGGGCAGGTTCCGGCCCGGCTGAGGCTGATCGGCACCAGCGCCGCCGGCCACGGCTTCGCGGGCAGGCTCGGCCCGGGCGAAGCCGTGCGCATCTTCACCGGCGCGCCGGTGCCGGAAGGCGCGGACGCGATCCTGATCCAGGAGAACGCCACCGCCGCGGGCGAACACGTCGTCGCCGACGAGCCGGTGGCGGCGGGCCGCTTCCTGCGCCCGGCCGGCCTCGATTTCCGCGAGGGCGACACGCTCCTGACCGCGGGCGACGCCCTGAGCGCCCGCAAGCTGGCGCTCGCCGCCGCGGGCGGCCATCCGACCCTGTCCCTGCGCCGCCGCCCCCGGGTCGCGGTGCTCGCCACCGGCGACGAGCTGGTGCGGCCGGGCGAGCCCGCACGCTGGGACCAGATCGTCGCCTCGAACGGCCTCGCGGTCGCCGCGCTCGCCCGCGAGGCGGGGGCGGAGATCATCGACCTCGACATCGCCGGCGACTCGATGGAGGCCCTCGACGGCGCCATCGGCCGGGCGGTCGCGGCGCAGGCCGACCTGCTGGTGACCCTGGGGGGCGCCTCGGTCGGCGACCACGACCTCGTCCAGGCGGCCCTGCGCAAGGCGGGGATGGAGCTCGGCTTCTGGAAGGTGGCCCTGCGCCCCGGCAAGCCGCTCATGCATGGCCGCCTCGGCCGCATGCTGGTGGTCGGCCTGCCCGGCAACCCCGTCTCCGCCATCGTCTGCGGCCTGCTCTTCGTGGTGCCGGCGATCCGCGCCCTGCTCGGCGACCCGCGCGCCGGAGCCGACCGCTCCGAGCCGGCGCTGCTCGGCCGCGACATGCCGGCGAACGACCAGCGGCAGGACTACCTGCGCGCCCGCCTCGACACGGCGCCGGACCGGCTGCCCGTGGCCACGGCGGAGAACCGGCAGGATTCGTCCATGCTCGCGGTGCTCGGCCAGTCCGAGGCCCTGCTGATCCGTCCGCCCCACGCGCCGGTCGCCCAGGCGGGCGAGCCCTGCCGCATCATCCGCCTCGACCGCCGGCTGCTCTGAGCGGCCGGGTCCTCCCCCGGGAGGGGCAGCCCGGCGCAGGCTCGCCTTCCGCTCGCGCCGTCCATGCCGTAAGGCCCCGGTCCAGACCTCCCGGGACAATGCGGACGCATGATACGCCTCGAAAAGATCGGCAAGCAGAACGGCCGGCAGCTCGTCTTCGTCGAGGCCACGGCGTCCCTGCAGAAGGGCGAGAAGGCCGGGCTCGTCGGCCCCAACGGCGCCGGCAAGACCACCCTGTTCCGGATGATGACCGGCCAGGAGCAGCCCGACGAGGGCCAGGTCGCCAGCGATCGCGGCATCACCATCGGCTATTTCAGCCAGGATGTCGGCGAGATGTCCGGCCGCTCCGTGGTCGCGGAGGTGATGGACGGCGCCGGCCCCGTCAGCGTGGTCGCGGCCGAGCTCAAGGAGATCGAGCAGGCGCTCGCCGATCCCGACCGGGCCGACGAGATGGAGGCGCTGATCGAGCGCTACGGCGAGGTCCAGGCCCGCTTCGAGGAGCTCGGCGGCTACGCCCTCGAAGGCCGCGCCTACGAGGTGCTCGCCGGCCTCGGCTTCTCCCAGGAGATGATGGACGGCGATGTCGGCCGCCTCTCGGGCGGCTGGAAGATGCGCGTGGCGCTCGCCCGCATTCTGCTGATGCGCCCCGACGTGATGCTGCTCGACGAGCCGTCGAACCATCTCGACCTCGAGAGCCTGATCTGGCTGGAAGACTTCCTCAAGGGCTATGACGGCGCGTTGATGATGACCTCGCACGACCGCGAGTTCATGAACCGCATCGTCACCAAGATCATCGAGATCGATAGCGGCCAGCTCACCACCTATTCGGGCGACTACGCCTTCTACGAGCAGCAGCGGGCGCTCGCGGACACGCAGCAGCAGGCGCAGTTCGAGCGCCAGCAGGCGATGCTGGCCAAGGAGATCAAGTTCATCGAGCGCTTCAAGGCGCGCGCCTCCCACGCGGCGCAGGTTCAGAGCCGGGTGAAGAAGCTCGACAAGATCGAGCGGGTCGAGCCGCCCCGCCGCCGGCAGACGGTCGCCTTCGAGTTCCAGCCCGCGCCGCGCTCCGGCGACGACGTCGCCATGCTGAAGGGCGTGCACAAACGCTACGGCAGCCGCGTGATCTACGAGGGGCTCGATTTCTCGATCCGGCGCAAGGAGCGCTGGTGCGTGATGGGCGTGAACGGCGCCGGCAAGTCGACCCTGCTCAAGCTCGTCACCGGCACGGCCGAACCCGATACCGGCAGCGTGACGATCGGGGGCAGCGTGAAGCTCGGCTATTTCGCCCAGCACGCCATGGACCTGCTCGACGGCGACCTGACCATCTTCGAGGACCTGGAATCGAGCTTCCCCCAGGCCGGGCAGGGCTCGCTGCGGGCGCTCGCCGGCTGCTTCGGCTTCTCCGGCGACGACGTGGAGAAACGCTGCCGCGTGCTCTCCGGCGGCGAGAAGGCGCGCCTGGTGATGGCCAAGATGCTGTTCGACCCGCCGAACTTTCTCGTGCTCGACGAGCCGACCAACCACCTCGACATCGTCACGAAGCAGATGCTGATCGGGGCGCTGGCGCAGTTCGAGGGGACGATGCTGTTCGTCTCCCACGACCGGCACTTCCTGGCCGCGCTCTCGAACCGCCTGCTGGAGCTGACGCCCGACGGCATCCACCAGTATGGCGGCGGCTACACCGAATACGTCGCCCGCACCGGCCAGGAGGCCCCGGGGCTCAGGAGCTGAGGCCCGAGGCCGGCGTCGCGCGGAAGCGGAGGGCGCCTATTCCTCGTCCTGCGGGTCAGCGGCGTCGTGATCCGGCGCCTCCTCCTCTTCATCGCCCGGCGCGTCGGGGGCGATCGGCCCCTTGCGGGCGGTGTAGAAGTCGCCGTTGCGAACGGCCTCGCCGCCGGACACCATCATGCTGAGATAGGTGTTGAGCGTGGCCGGCGCGACGTCGTGAAGCCGCCGCTGGATGTCGGCCTGCGAATATCCCTGCGGGCCGGCCTCCTCGAGCAGGACCTTGAGGCGGCCCTTCGCGGAATTGGCCCGCGGGCCGCGGCTGCCGCGGCCGGAGGAGGCCCGGGCAGCCGGCGCCCGGCCGGGCGCGGGCGCGCCGTCGAAGCCTCCGGCGAAGCTCACATCACCCTCGGCAACGCCCTCGACCAGAGCAGCCAGGGACTTTTCCGCCTGACGCAGCTTGCCGAGTTCGGTCGCGACGCGGTCATACTCGCTCTGCAACTCGTTCAGGCGCTGCCGGACATCGGCGAGAGCGCGCGCGAGCGTATCGTCTTGCATCATTCCTCAGCGAAACCGTGGCAGCGACGGGAAGAGGCTTGAGCCACAACAAGTCTGGCCCGTCAACGGCGATCGCCTGGTCCTGTTTCGTGTCGAGGCGGCCCGCGGCTCACTCTGGTTTTTCCGGCTTTCTCTCGTCGTCAGCGTCACGAGGTCATCCGAGCACGAGGCCGTTTTCAGTCTTCTGCGGGCCGATGAGGCGGGCCACGTGACCCAGCTTGTCCGGATTGCGGGTGATCAGCACGAGGCGGATCACGCCGTCCTCGACCACGAGGGCCGTGGTCTGGAGCACGCCGTCGCGCTCCTCCGAGATGTAGCCCGGCCATCCGTCGATACGGGCGGGCCGCAGGAAGCGGCCGGGCGTCTTCAATTTGCGGTGCAGCCCCGCATAGAGCCGGAGGGTGCGCTCGCGCCCCACGATCGGGTTGAGGAAGGCCAGGACCTTGCCGCCGCCATCCGCGCGCAGGACGACGTCCTTCGCCAGCATCGCCCGCAGGGTCGCGACGTCGCCGCTGCTCGTCGCCGCGAAGAAGGCCCGGGCGAGCCGCTCGCCCTCCTCGGGGGCCAGGGCGTAGCGGGGACGACCGGCCCGGACATGCTTGCGCGCCCGCGCAGCGAGCTGGCGGACCGCCACCCCGTCGCGCTCCAGGGTGACGGCCACCTCAGCGAGCGGCACACCGAACACGTCGTGCAACAGGAAGGCCGCCCGCTCCAGCGGCGAGAGCCGCTCGAGCGCCAGCATCAGGGGCAAGGTCAGGTCCTCCGCCGGATCCTCGGGCGACTCCTCGATCAACGGCTCCGGCAACCAGGCGCCGACATAGGTCTCCCGCCGCGCTCGGGCGGACTTCATCACGTCGAGGCAGAGCCGGGTGACGATGCGCGTCAGGTAGGCCATGGGCGCGGCGACGGCGTCGCGGTCGGCCTGCCGCCAGCGCAGCCAGGCATTCTGGACCACGTCCTCGGCCTCGGCGAGGGAGCCGAGCATGCGATAGGCGAGGCGGATCAGCCGCGGCCGCTCCGCCTCGAAGATCGCCGTTCCGGCGTCAGGCGGCATGGCGCGAGAGGTCGTGGGCGTGTTCCGCCCGCAGGCCGACCTGCAACCGGTTCCACAGATTGATCGCCCCGATCTGCAGGGTGAGCTGCACCAGCTCCGCCTCCGTGAACTGGGCCTTCGCCAGGGCGAAATCCGCGTCCGGCGCACCGGTCTCGGTGAGACGCGTGAGCGCCTCCGTCCAGGCGAGGGCGGCGCGCTCCCGCTCCGAATAGAGCGTGGAGTCCCGCCAGGCGTCGAGGAGATAGAGGCGGAGCTCGCTCTCGCCGTGCTTGCGGGCATCGGTGGCGTGCATGGCGATGCAGAAGGCACAGCCGTTGATCTGCGAGGCGCGCAGCTTGACGAGCTCGAGCAGGGCCGTCTCCAGGCCGCCCGCGCGGATGGCGGCCTCCACTTGCATCATGGCCTTCAGGGGATCGGGGGCGAGGGCGAACGGGTCGGCGATGCGGGCAGTGGTCATGGTGTCTCTCCGGGTTGTCCTGTCGGATCCGCCGGAAAGACGAGGGGGAGCGGCCGGATGTGACATGGGCGGAGAAAAAACGTCGTCCTGCCGCCGGTGGCGGCGCAGGACGACGCCTCGGCGCTAGGCGCCGGCCCGCGGCCCGACCACGGCGAAGTTCGCGCCCTGCGGGTCGGCGGCCTGGACGATCCACATGCCCCCGGGCACCTCCATCGGGCCGTTGAGGATGGCGCCGCCATGCGCGCGGATCCGCCCGGCCGCGGCCTCGATCTCCCCGGCGACGATGTAATAGAGCCAGAACGGCGCGGGCGGGCTCGACAGGCTCATCATGCCGCCGGTGGCCATGCCCTCGGCGGGCGCGTCCGGCGCATGGAAGAGCTGGTAGATGCCCATCGGGCCGATCGCGATGGCCTGCCCCTTGGTCCAGCCGAACAGGGCCTCGTAGAAGGCGAAGGCCGCCGGCCAATCCGTCGCGTAGAGCTCGTGCCAGCCGAACAGGCCCGGCGTGCCGGGCGCGGGCCTGGGCGGCGGGGCGCCGTTCCCGCGAAAGAGCACCAGCTTGGCGCCCTGCGGATCGGCGATCACCGCGAAGCGGCCGATCTCGGGGATGTCGTCGGGCGCGCGCACCACCTGCCCGCCGAGGCGCTCGGCCTCCGCCGCCTTGGCATCGACATCGGCCACGGCGACGTAGCCGATCCAGCCGGGACGGCAACCTTCCGCCTGCATCGCCTCGGGCATCGCCATGATCCCGGCGAGGCGGTGCTCGCCGAGGCAGGCGAGGGTGTAGCGCATGGCCGGATGCCCGGCATCGACCAGACCCCAGCCCGCGACCTTGCCGTAGAAGACCTCCGCCGCCTTCGGGTCGGGGGTCATCAGCTCGTACCAGACGAAGCTGCCTTCAAGGTTCGCCATCGCATCCTCCCCGCGCCGTGGCCATCCGGGGAGGCAGTCTAGCCGAGGACGGAGCGCGCTACTGCCCCCGCTTCGCCCGGCTCGCGAACTGCACCGCGTCCTCGGCCGCGCGGAACAGGGCCTTGGCCTTGTTCACGCATTCCTGCTGCTCGGAATGCGGATCGGAATCGTAGACGATGCCGGCACCCGCCTGCACATGCATGCGGCCATCCTTCACCAGGGCCGTGCGCAGCACGATGCAGGTGTCCATCTCACCCCGGGCGCCGAAATAGCCGATGCAGCCGCCATAGGGGCCGCGCTTCTCGCGCTCCAGCTCGTCGATGATCTCCATGGCCCGCACCTTCGGCGCGCCGGAGACGGTGCCCGCGGGAAAGCCGGCGGCAAGCGCCGAAAGGTTGTCCTGGGCCGGATCCAGATCGCCCTCGACGTTCGAGACGATGTGCATGACCTGGGAATAGTATTCGAGGAAGAAGGAATCCGTGACGCGCACGCTGCCGATCCGCGAGACGCGGCCGACATCGTTGCGGCCGAGATCGAGCAGCATCAGGTGCTCGGAGCGCTCCTTCGGATCGGCGAGCAGCTCGTCGGCCAGCGCCCGGTCCTCGGCCGGCGTGGCGCCGCGGCGGCGCGTCCCGGCGATCGGACGGATCGTGACCTTGCCGTCGCGGACGCGGACGAGGATTTCGGGGGAGGAGCAGACGAGCTGGAAGGCTTCGAAGTCGAGGTAGCAGAGGAAGGGGGCCGGATTGGTCCGCCGGAGGGAGCGGTAGAGCGCGAGGGCGGGCAGCGGGAAGGGCGCCTCGAAGCGCTGGGACAGCACGACCTGGAAGATATCCCCCGCGACGATATACTCTTTTGCCCGCGCGACCATGTCGAGGAAGGCCGCCGGATCGGTGTTCGAGACCGGCGCCGGCATGGTCAGGCCGCTGGCCTCGATCCGCGCCTCGATCGGCAACGGCCCCTCCAGCGCCTCGGAGGCTTTCTCCAGGCGCTCCGAAGCCGCCTCGTAGGCGGCTCTGGCGGAGACACCCTCCATCGGGCGGACCGGCGTGACCACGGTGAGCACATCCGCCACCGCGTCGAACACCACCATCACCCGGGGCCGCACCAGGATCGCGTCCGGCACGCCGAGGGGATCCGGGTTCGGCGCCCCCAGGCGCTCCATGGCCCGGACCATGTCGTAGCCGAGATAGCCGAACAGGCCCGCGGCCATGGGCGGCAGGTCGGCGGCGGCGCCCTCCGCGCCGACCGCGCTCTCGGCGATCAGCGCCCGCAGGGACTCGAGCGGCGCCCGCGCGTCGGGCACGAAATCGGACAGGCCGGGATCGCGGGCGATCTCCGGCTGGCCGTCCCGGCAGCGCCAGACGAGGTCGGGATCGAGGCCGATCATCGAGTAGCGGCCGCGCACGGCCCCGCCCTCGACGGATTCGAGCAGGAAGGCCGGCCCGGCATGGCCCGCCTTCAGCTTGAGGAAGGCGGCGACCGGCGTCTCCAGGTCCGCGACCAGGGTGAGGCTGAGGAGGCTCGCCCGGCCATCCGCGTAGGCGCCGGCGAAGGCGTCGAAATCCGGCTCGCGCATCGGTCCCGGGTCAGTATTCGCCGCCGAGCGCGCGGCGCAGGGCGGTCTGGTTCACGTTGACGCCGGCGCTCTTCTGAACGGCGGCGATGTACTCGTTGAGCACGTCGTCCTGCAGGGCGGTGCGGAAGTTCTTGGTGACCTGCCCGTCGGAGGGCGAGCCCGCCGTGAAGGCCGGCACCGTCGCCGCGCTCACCTTGAACACGGCGCGGTTGTCGCCGGAGGGGGCGGAGGCGGCCTTGCCCACGGGGGTGGCGAAGATGCGCTCGATCACGTCGTTGCCGAGCTCGTCCCGCGGCTGGTTGCGGGCGAGGTCGGTGACGGTCTTGGGCTGCGCGCCGGTGCCCTCGGCCACGGCCTCGATGGTCTCGCCCTTGTCGAGCCGCTCGGTCAGCTCCCGGCCCTTGGCCGCGAGGCGCTTGGTCACCTCCGCCGCCTTCCAGGCCGCGACCACCTCGTCGCGCACCGCGTCGAGGGGCTTGTCGTGGGCCGGCTCGATCTTGGCGACGTCGTACCAGACGTAGCCGCCGTTCTTGGTGCGCAGGGCCTCGCTGTCGCTGCCCATCTCGGAGCGGAAGGCCGCCTGCAGGGTGGTGTCCTTGTCCGGGATGCCCTCGACCGCCGTGCCGGACGGATCCTTGCCCGTGGCGTCGACCGCGGGGATCTCGACGAGGGGGAGGGTCTGCTCCTTGGCGATGTCGGCGAGCGACTTGGCGCCGGCCCGGGCATCCTCGATCGCGTCGTGCACGGTCTCGACGCTGTCGCGGGCGCGCTGCAGGGCGAGCGTCTTGCGGATCTCGTCCTTGGTCTCCTCGAAGGGCTTCACCGTCTCGGGCTGGATCGCGGTGACGCGCAGCAGCACGGTGCCGAAGCGGCCCTTCACCGGCTGGCTCACCGCGTTCTCCGGCAGGGCGAAGGCGGCCTCGGCGACGGCCGGGTCGAACAGCTCGGCCTTGGTCATGGTGCCGAGCGTCAGCTCCTTCGGGTCGATGCCGCGGGCGCCGGCCACCGCCTCGAAGGGCTGCTCACCGCTCTCGATCTTGCGCCGCGCCTCCTGGGCGGCGGCCTCGTCCGGGAAGGTGATCTGCTGGATCGTGCGGCGCTCCGGGCTGCCGTAGCGGGTGCGGTTCGCGTCGTAGGCCTTGCGCAGCTCCTCGTCGGTGATCGCCTCCGCCTTGGTCTTGGCCAGGGCATCGGGATCGAGCACGAGCAGGGTCAGCGCCCGGGTCTCGGGGGCGCGGTAATCGGCCTTGGCGCCCTCGTAGTAGCTCTTGACCTCGTCCTCGGAGGGGGCGGGGATCTCGCCGGCGGCGGAGGGCGGCAGCACCAGCACGGCGGCGGCGCGGCGCTCGGTCGAGTAGCGGTGCACCGCCTCGCGCAGGGCCTGGGGCACGGGCATCTCCGCCACCACCGCGTCGGCGAGCTGGAGGCGGGCGCCGACCGCGCGCTGCTCGCGCACGAACATCGCCTCGTTGATGCCGGCCCGCTGCAGCGCCTGGTAGAAGGTCAGGGCGTCGAACTCGCCGTTGGCGCCCTTGAAGGCCTGCTCCTCCTTGATCGCCCGCAGCACCGCCGCATCCGACACCGCGAGGCCGAGATCGGAGGTCTTCTGGTCGAGGGCGGCCTCCGTGATGAGCTGGGTGAGCACCTGCCGCTCGATGCCGAGCGCCCGGGCCTGGTCGGGGGTCAGCGCGCGCTTGAGCTGCTGCTGATAGCGGTTGACCTGCTGCTGATAGGCGGTGCGCACGGCCTCGGCCGAGATCGGCGTCTTGCCGACGGTGGCCACCGCCGTGCTGGAGCCGCCGCGGAAGAACTCCTCCACGCCGAAGATCGCCACGCCCGCGATGAGGAACGTGAAGATCACGGTGAGCACGATCTTGCCGAGCCAGTGCTGGCTGGCGGTGCGCATGGATTGGAGCATCGGGGGCCCGGTTCGTTGCCTCTCGCGAGCCCTCGCGCACCGTGGGCGCGCCGAGGGCGTCGTCTTTTGCGACCCGCGATAGACCATCCGGCCTGCCGCGGAAAGCCTGCCGCCCCGCTCCGCCCCGGCGACTGACGATTAGGGCCCAAGTGTCTGCACGGGCTGGCCCTCCGGCCAGGAGGAGCGTTTGCGCGCCCAAGCTCGCTCTGTTACCTCGGCCGGGCAAAAACAGCAGGTCCGGGAGACGGAAACACGATGGCGAGCGAGGGACGGCGTCCGCTGGTAGCCGGCAACTGGAAGATGAACGGCCTGCGTTCCTCGGTCGCGACGGTGGAAGCCCTGCGCGAGGGCCTGTCCCCGGCGCTGCTCGACCGGATCGACGTGCTGATCTGCCCGCCCTCGACCCTGATCGCCTCCTGCGTCGCCGCCGCCTACGGCTCGCCCATCGCCATCGGCGGCCAGAACCTGCATGCCAAGCCGAGCGGCGCCTTCACCGGCTCGATCTCGGCGGAGATGCTGGCCGATCTCGGGGCGCGCTACGTCATCGTCGGCCATTCCGAGCGGCGCGCCTATCATTACGAGACCGATGACGGCGTGCATGCCAAGGCGCTCGCCGCCCGCCGGGCCGGCCTGTGCGGCATCATCTGCGTCGGCGAGACCATGGAGGAGCGCCAGCAGGGCCGGGCGCTCGACATCGTGCGGGCGCAGCTCGCCATCGGCATCCCGAAGGGCGCCACCGCCGCGGATACGGTGATCGCCTACGAGCCGGTCTGGGCGATCGGCTCCGGCCGCACCCCGACCCCGAGCGAGATCGCCGAGGTCCACGCCTCGTTGCGCGAGATGCTCGACAAGATGGTGGGAGCCGAGGCGCACAAGATGCGCATCCTCTACGGCGGCTCGGTGAAGCCCTCCAACGCCCGCGAGCTGATGGCGGTGGCCAATGTCGACGGCGCCCTGGTGGGCGGCGCGAGCCTCGTCGCCGAGGATTTCCTGGGGATCTGCAACGCCTATGCGTGAGGGCTGAGGGTTTCCGAGGCAGAGCGGGTCGTTCGCCGCCTTTCCTCCCCACGGGGGAGGGGGCCCGCGAAGCGGACGGAAGGGGCGGCGCCGGGATCCCCGGCCCAAGTGCCGTGCCGCCCCCGCCACCGCGCGACCCGCAGCCCCCCTCGCCCCAAGGCGAGGAGAGCCCGGCTCGAACCGCAACGATCGTCCCGACGCCGCGCCGGGCCTCGCGAAAGAATCAGACCACGGCGGTGAAGCCCGCGCCGTTCGTGCCGGGGCCGAGGGCGCTGGGTTCGGGCTCGTCGGCGGTGAAGCCGGCCAGCCAGTCCGCGCTGTCCTGCGACCCGGCGCGGTAGGGATCGTCCTGATAGGTCAGGCCCGCCGCCTTGGCGGCGCGGCCCTCCTCGAACTTTTCCTGTGAGATCACGGCACTCATGGGCGTTGCCTCCGGTTGCCCCGCGCCGAACCAACGCCGCGGGGCGGCGTTGCGTGCCCGGCACGCAGGCACGAGACGCGATCACGGCTGCGTGCCCGGGGCGGGACCCGCGATCGGCAGGCCCCGGGAACCGGCGGCGCGGCGTGCGCGCCGGCCGCGCACTGGCGCCGGTTGGCGTAGGCCCCCATTTGCTGTAGGAGCCCGCCCATCGTGCGGTGGATGTTCGCGAGCATCTGCCGCCTCACGCGTTTCTCGAAGGCCAAGGCCGCGCCCCCGCGGAGCGGCCGCCCGGATCACCGATGCAGACCGTCCTGATCGTCGTCCACCTGATCATCGTGCTGGCGCTGATCGCCGTCGTGCTGCTTCAGCGCTCCGAGGGCGGCCTCGGCCTCGGCGGTGGCGGCAGCGGCGTCTCGGGCTTCATGACCGGCCGCGGCCAGGCCAACGCGCTCACCCGCGCCACGGCCATCCTCGCCGCCCTGTTCTTCACCACCAGCATCACGCTGGCGATCCTGGCCCATCGCAGCGGCCAGCCGCGCTCGATCCTCGACGGCGCCGGCACGACGCAGCCCGCCCCGCAGCAGCCCCAGGACGCCAATTCGCTCCTCGACACCCTGCGCAAGCAGGGCGGCGGCGAGGGCGCCCCGGCGAACCCGGCCCCGCAGGCGCCCGCGGCCCCGCCGCAGAGCGCCCCGGCCCCGGCGACACCGGCCGTGCCCGACGCGCCGCAGTCGCGCTGATCCCGCACGCCGATCCCGGCGACCGGCTTTCCGGCCGCCGGTCCCTTAGGGGGCCCTCTGCGCCCGGCGCATGCCGGTGCGGACCGGCCCCGAAACCTTGAGACAGCCCCGCGGCTTGGCCCCGCATCGCCGCTCGCGACGCGGGGGCCTTCGCGGTTTGTCGAATCGCTCAACCCCCTTTATGGACGAAGGCCCATGACGCGGTACGTCTTCATCACCGGCGGCGTGGTTTCCTCGCTGGGCAAGGGCCTGGCTGCGGCGGCGCTGGCCGCCCTCCTGCAGGCCCGGGGCTACAAGGTCCGCCTGCGCAAGCTCGACCCCTATCTGAACGTCGATCCGGGCACGATGAGCCCGACCCAGCACGGCGAGGTCTTCGTCACCGACGACGGCGCGGAGACCGACCTCGACCTCGGCCATTACGAGCGCTTCACCGGCGTGCCGGCGAGCAAGTCCGACAACATCACCACCGGCCGGATCTACCAGGACATCATCACCAAGGAGCGGCGCGGCGATTATCTCGGCGCCACCATCCAGGTGATCCCGCACGTCACCAACGCCATCAAGGCCTTCGTGCTCGACGGCAACGAGGGCTTCGACTTCGTGCTGGTCGAGATCGGCGGCACGGTGGGCGATATCGAGGGCCTGCCCTTCTTCGAGGCGATCCGCCAGATCGGCCAGGAGAGCCCGCGGGGCACCTGCGCCTACCTGCACCTGACGCTGCTGCCCTACATCCCCTCCGCGGGCGAACTGAAGACCAAGCCGACCCAGCACTCCGTGAAGGAGCTGCGCTCCATCGGCATCCAGCCCGACCTCCTGCTCTGCCGCTGCGACCGGCCGATCCCGGCCGACGAGCGGCGCAAGCTCGGCCTGTTCTGCAACGTGCGCGAGAGCGCGGTGATCGAGGCCCTGGACGTCGCCTCGATCTACGACGTGCCGCTCTCCTACCGGGAGGCGGGGCTCGACCGCGAGGTGCTCGACCATTTCGGCCTGGCCCCCAATGCGGAGCCGGAGCTCGGCCGCTGGCGGACCATCTCCGAGCGGGTGAAGAACCCCGAGGGCGAGGTCACCATCGCCATCGTCGGCAAGTACACGGGGCTGAAGGACGCCTACAAGTCGCTCACCGAGGCGCTGACCCATGGCGGCATCGCCAACAACGTGCGCGTCAAGCTCGAATGGATCGAGTCCGAGGTGTTCGAGCGCGAGGACCCGGCCCCGTTCCTCGAGGGCCTGCACGGCATCCTCGTGCCCGGCGGCTTCGGCCAGCGCGGCGCCGAGGGCAAGATCCGGGCGGCTCGCTACGCCCGCGAGCGCAACATCCCCTATTTCGGCATCTGCTTCGGCATGCAGATGGCGGTGATCGAGGCGGCGCGCTCGCTGGCCGGGATCGAGGCGGCCAATTCCACCGAATTCGGCGACACGCCGGAGCCGGTGGTCGGCCTGCTCACCGAGTGGATGAAGGGCAACGAGCTGGAGCGGCGCGCGGCGGAGGGCGATCTCGGCGGCACCATGCGGCTCGGCGCCTACCGCGCGAGCCTCAAGGAGGGCACGAAGATCGCCCAGATCTACGGCGGCACCGAGATCTCCGAGCGGCACCGCCACCGCTACGAGGTCAACATGGCCTATCGCGAATGCCTGGAGGCCAAGGGTCTGCGCTTCTCCGGCACCTCGCCGGACGGGCTCCTGCCGGAGACGGTGGAGCACGAGAACCATCCCTGGTTCATCGGCGTGCAGTTCCACCCGGAGCTGAAGTCGCGCCCCTTCGAGCCGCACCCGCTCTTCAAGAGCTTCATCGCCGCGGCGGTGGTCCAGAGCCGGCTGGTCTGAGGGGGATCACGCCCCGACGCGCGGGATCCCGGGCCGGCCGGACCTCCGACCGCGCGTGGGGGTCTCAGGCCCGGTACTTGCCGTTGCGCTTGATCAACACGCGGGTGCCCACGGGGACGCGCTCATAGAGGTCGACGATGTCCTCGTTGAGCATGCGCACGCAGCCCGAGGACATCTGCTCGCCGATGCTCCAGGGCTCGTTGGTGCCGTGGATGCGGAACAGGATGTCCCGGTTGCCCTGGTAGAGGTAGAGCGCGCGGGCGCCGAGGGGGTTGTCGATGCCGCCCTTGCGGGCGCGGTCGATGCCCGGGTTCAGGGAGACCATGGTGGTGGTCGGGTGCCAATCGGGCCAGACGCCCTTGCGGCCGACCCGGGCCTCGCCCTTCCAGGAGAAGCCGAGCTTGCCCACGCCGACGCCGTACTGCACCGCCGTGCCGTCCTCCTGCACCAGGGCGAGCTGACGGGCATCGATGTCGACCACGATGGTGCCAGGCTTCTCCGGCCCCGTGTAGCGCACGACCTGGCGGCGGTATTTCGGGTCGAGGCGCGACGTGTCGACGAGGGGCACGTCGTAGGGCTTGTCGGGCATGCTGCCGACATACCAGGCGGCCTCGTCATCCGCGGCGACGTTCACGGGCCCGCGCGACTGGCAGGCCGCGAGCGGTGCCAGGGCAGCGAGAACGAGAAGGGTCCGGCGGGCGAGCATGCGGTTCTCCGCGAGGGGCACGCGCCGATTCGGAGACCGGCGCCGCCCCTGAGTAGCCTCGGGCGACGCCCGGTTGTGTGTCCTCCAGGACGCAACGGCCGAGGAAGCGCCGCCTCGCCGCCCGGGCGCGGCGACCTATCTCGGGCAGGCCACACCGGCCCAACCCCGCAGGGAGCCTTGCCGAAGCGCGATGCCGGAGACCGAAACCCTGCCGGAGGATGCGGGCGGCGCCGAGACGCTCCGCCTCAGCCCGGCGATCCATCTCGACCATTGCGTGATCCACGTCTCCGACTGGGCGCGCGCGACCGCCTTCTACCGCGACGTCATGGGCGCCGAGGTGATCCCGTTCCGGAAGGGCGTGGTGTTCCGCTTCGGCGGCGTGCAGCTCAACGTCCACGGGCCGGGCCAGATCGGGGATCCCCTGGCGGCGAAACCCGTCGCGCCGGGGGGCAGCGACCTCTGCTTCCGCTGGTCGGGCACCGTGGAGGAGGCCATGGACCATCTCGCCCGCCACGGCGTCCCGGTGGAGCTCGGGCCGGTGGAGCGCAACGGCGCCGCGGGAAAGGGGATCAGCGTCTATTTCCGCGATCCGGACGGCTCGCTGATGGAGTTCATCACCTACCCGACGGCGTGAGCGCCCGGCCGCTGCAACCGGGCGCGCGGCGTCCGTGTTGTCGGGGCAAGACTGTCGGAGAGCTTTCCATGGGACGGACGATCCTGAGCGCGGCGGCCGGCGCCGCGCTCCTCACCCTGGCCGGCACGGGGCCGGCCCTGGCCTTCGGCAGCGCCGGCGGCAGCTCGGGGGAGGGCGACGGCGCCCTGCGCCAGGAACTGCAGAACCCGAGCTATATCGAGCCGAGCCCCTACGCCTATCGCAACGGCTATCGCCGCCACGATCCGGGCGCGGAGTACGAGGCCTATCGCCGGGGCTACCCGATCTACGGGCCGTGGGGCTGGAAATACCGCTGAGCGCGTCGGCGGGTCAGTCCCGCGGGCTCAGGCGCGCGAGCTGGCGGTTGGTGTGCTCGAGGCGCTGGGCGAGGTCGCGCATCACGGCGATGGCGATCTGCGGGAATTGCGCGAGCAGCTCCAGGAAGACCGCCCGGTCGATGCGCAGCGCCGTCATCGGCTCCTCCGCCGTCACCCCCGCCGAGCGCGGCTGCTCGGCCAGGATGCCCATCTCGCCGACCAGGGCATTGGCCGAGAGCAGGGCGAGGCGCACCGGCCCCTGCGGCCCGTCGATCGAGACCGAGGCCGAGCCCTCCAGAATGACATAGGCGCAATCCGAGGCGTCGCCCTGGGCGAAGACCGGCTGGGCCGCCTCGAAATGCACGCGCTCGCTCGTGAAGGCGAGGAGCTTGAGGCGGGCGGGCTCGACCTCGCGGAAGAGCGGCACCTGTCTGAGGGAGGCGACCTCGGTGTCGAGGGTCATGGAACGGCTCCGCGGGGCCAAACCGGCCCGGATCGGGTGCCGCCCGTAGACGCGTCGGCGCCCCCTGTCAAAAACAGGCGACGCCCGGACGCGAAAAGCCGCCCCCGTTGGGCGGGGACGGCTCCGGCGGAATGAGTCTGCCTCAGTACCAGTGGCGGCGGTGGTGGCCCCAGCCATGGTGATGGTGGTGGCGATGGCCCCAATGGCGGTGGCCCCAGCCGTGGTGGTGGCCCCAATGGCGGCGGTGATGGCCCCAGCCGTGATGATGGTGATGATGGTGGCGGTGCCAGCCGTACTGGACGGTCGAGACGCCCGGATTCTCGGCGATCGCCCCGGCCGGGGCGGGGGCGAGGGGCGCGGCCATGGCGGGGGCCGCGAAGAGCCCGCCCGTCGCGATCGCCGCCGCAAGGACAGCACCGCGCCACAGCGTGATCGGCTTGGTCGTCATCGTAAGTGACCTCCCTTTCATCGATCTCTGGGACAACCAGAAGATGTCCGAAGGTAGGTCGCGCCGGATGAACGTCGACTGAGACCGACGTTCAGAAGATCCCTGTCAGGGGCGGCGATAAACCCAGACCCGGGCCGGGGGCAGATTCAGCCAGACCTTGTTGGAGCGGCTCGCCGTGTAGCTGCCCGCCTCGCATTTGGCCGGGATCGGCGGCGCCAGGGCGTAGGTGAACTGCACGAAGGGCGCGTTCGGGTGCATCACATCATGCGCCGTCTGGAGCAGGTCGAGGCGCTGCTCCAGGGGCTTGGTGAAGAGCGGCAGGCTGGAGATCGTCGCCGCGCAGGGCTCGGCGAGCAGGCTGCCGAGGGAATCGCGGATGCGGTAGGCGTCGCCCCGCACCACCGTGACACCGGGGAAGCGGCGGCGCAGCAGCTCGCAGAAATCGGGATTGAACTCGACGAGGATGAGCCGCTCGGGCTCGACGCCCCGGCGGATCAGCGCCTCCGTCACCGGGCCAGTGCCGGGCCCGAGCTCGATCACCGGGCCGGGCACCCGCGGATCGACATAGGAGGCCATGGTGCGCGCGAGCATGCGGCCCGACGGCGTCACCGCGCCGGTGACGAGCGGGCGCTCGAACCAGGAGCGCAGGAAGCGGGCCTCATCCTCCAGCGGATCCCGCCGGACACGGAGATCTTGCGTGGCGGCGACGACTTTGGCGCTGGATCGGCGTAACGGCGGCAAGACCGAAGACCCTCGGATCACAGTGGAACGGTAAGGCTAGACGACGAAAGCCTTGCAACAGTCAAGCTTGGCCGATGCAGATCGCCTGCGCCGACAGCACAACCGCGCGAGCGGCGCCGCGGATCCCCGCACCGCTCAGGCGCGCGAGGCCCCGCTGACGAAGAAGTCGCGCACCTTCGAGAAGAAGCCCGCGCTTTCCGGGTGGTTCTCCTCCGAGGCCTCCCGCTCGAATTCCTGCAGCAATTCGCGCTGGCGCTTGGTCAGGTTCTGCGGCGTCTCCACCGAGACCTGGATGTAGAGGTCACCCACGTCGCGGGAGCGGAGCACGGGCATGCCCTTGCCCTTGATGCGGAACTGCTTGGCCGTCTGCGTGCCGGCGGGGATGCGCACCTGCGTCTGCGAGCCGTCGATCACCGGCACGGTGATCTCGCCCGAGAGCGCCGCCGTCACCATGGAGATCGGCACGCGGCAGAACAGGTCCGCCCCGTCCCGCTGGAAGAAGGGATGCGGCTTGATCGAGAGGAAGACGTAGAGATCGCCCGCCGGGCCGCCGCGCAGGCCGCTCTCGCCCTCGCCCGCGAGCCGGATGCGCAGGCCGTCATCGACGCCCGCCGGCACGTTGATCGAGAGGGTGCGCTCGCGCTCGACCCGGCCGGCACCGGCGCAGGAGGGGCAGGGATCGTCGATCACCTCGCCGCGGCCGTGGCAGTTCGGGCAGGTCCGCTCGATGGCGAAGAAGCCCTGCGCCGCCCGCACGCGGCCGTAGCCGCCGCAGGTGGGGCAGGCGCGCGGCTTCGAGCCGGGCTTGGCGCCGGACCCGGCGCAGGCCTCGCAGGCGATGGAGGTGGGGATGCGGATCGTCTCGGTCTTGCCGGTGAAGGCTTCCTCCAGGCTGATCTCGAGATTGTAGCGCAGGTCCGCCCCGCGCTCCCGGCCCGGCGCGCCGCCGCGGCCCCGCGCCCCGCCGCCGCGACCGTCGCCGAAGAAGTTCTCGAAGATGTCCGACATGAAGTCGCCGAACTCGTTGCCGAATCCGGGGCCGCCCCCGCCCTGGCTGAAGGCGGCGTGGCCGAAGCGGTCATAGGCCGCCCGCTTCTCGCCGTCGGAGAGGCACTGATAGGCCTCGTTGATCTCCTTGAACTTGATCTCGGCTTCCTTGTCGCCAGGATTGCGGTCCGGGTGGTGGACCATGGCGAGCTTGCGGAAGGCGACCTTCAGTTCGCTTTCCGACGCCGTCTTGGCGACGCCCAGGATCTCGTAATAGTCCCGCTTCGACATTCACGGCCTCTGGGCATTCCGGCACGGGTGGGCGAGCCGCCGGCCGTGCACGGGATGCGGATCGAGCATCTTCCCGTCAGGACGGCGGCCCCGCTCGTGGGCGCCCTCCTGAGATCTGTCATGCTTGATCCCCGAGGCAGGCCCGGGGATCAAGGGTCGTCACGCGATTCCGATTGCGCGAAAGCGATCGGGGACCGGATTTTCCGGTCCCCGAGGCTTCCGCGCGACGGATCAGGCGCGCTTCTTCTGGTCGTTGTCGTCGACTTCCTGGAAGTCGGCGTCGATGACGTCGTCCTTCTTCTCCGCGCCCGCACCCTGGGCGCCGCCGGCCCCCGGAGCCCCCTCGGCCTGCGAGGCGGCGTACATCGCCTCGCCGAGCTTCATCGAAGCCTGCATCAGGTCGTTGGTCTTGGCCTTGATCGCCTCGACATCCGTGGCCTCGAGGGCCGTCCGCAGGGCGGCGATGGCCGATTCGATCGCGCCCTTCTCCGCCGCGCCGACCTTGTCGCCATGCTCGGCCAGCGACTTCTCGGTGGTGTGGATCAGGCTCTCACCCTGGTTCTTGGCCTCGACCAGCTCGCGGCGCTTCTTGTCGGCCTCGGCATTGGCCTCGGCCTCCTTGACCATGCGGTCGATATCGGCGTCCGAGAGGCCGCCCGAGGCCTGGATGCGGATCTGGTGCTCCTTGTTCGTCGCCTTGTCCTTGGCCGTCACGTTGACGATGCCGTTGGCGTCGATGTCGAAGGTCACCTCGATCTGCGGCATGCCGCGGGGCGCCGGCGGGATGCCGACGAGGTCGAACTGGCCGAGCAGCTTGTTGTCGGCCGCCATCTCGCGCTCGCCCTGGAAGACCCGGATCGTGACCGCGTTCTGGTTGTCCTCGGCGGTCGAGAAGGTCTGGGACTTTTTGGTCGGGATCGTGGTGTTGCGGTCGATGAGCCGGGTGAACACGCCGCCCAGCGTCTCGATGCCCAGCGACAGCGGGGTCACGTCGAGGAGCAGCACGTCCTTCACGTCGCCCTGGAGCACGCCGGCCTGGACCGCGGCGCCGATGGCGACGACCTCGTCCGGGTTGACGCCCTTGTGGGGCTCCTTGCCGAAGAAGGACTTCACCACCTCCTGCACCTTGGGCATGCGGGTCTGGCCGCCGACGAGGACGACCTCGTCGATCTCGGAGGCCGAGACGCCGGCATCCTTGAGCGCCTTGCGGCAGGGCTCGATCGTGCGCTGCACCAGATCGTCGACGAGCGACTCGAACTTGGCGCGGCTGAGCTTCAGCGCGAGGTGCTTCGGGCCCGTGGCATCGGCGGTGATGTAGGGCAGGTTGATCTCGGTCTGGGTGGCCGAGGACAGCTCGATTTTGGCCTTCTCGGCGGCCTCCTTGAGGCGCTGGAGGGCGAGCTTGTCCTTGGTCAGGTCGATGCCCTGCTCCTTCTTGAACTCGGCCGTCAGGTACTCGACGACGCGGTTGTCGAAGTCCTCGCCGCCGAGGAAGGTGTCGCCGTTGGTCGACTTCACCTCGAACACGCCGTCGCCGATCTCCAGGATCGACACGTCGAAGGTGCCGCCGCCGAGGTCGTAGACCGCGATGGTGCCGGACTTCTTCTTGTCGAGGCCGTAGGCCAGCGCCGCCGCGGTCGGCTCGTTGATGATGCGCAGCACCTCGAGACCGGCGATCTTGCCGGCATCCTTGGTGGCCTGGCGCTGGGCGTCGTTGAAGTAGGCGGGGACCGTGATGACGGCCTGCGTCACCGGCTGGCCGAGATGCGACTCGGCGGTCTCCTTCATCTTCTGCAGGGTGAAGGCGGAGATCTGGGAGGGCGAGTAGCGCTTGCCGTCGGCCTCGACCCAGGCGTCGCCGTTGTCGCCCTTGACGATCTTGTAGGGCACGAGGCCCTTGTCCTTCTGCGTCATCGGATCGTCGTAGGTGCGGCCGATGAGACGCTTGATGGCGAAGAAGGTGCGCTCCGGATTCGTCACGGCCTGCCGCTTGGCGGGCTGGCCGACGAGCCGCTCGCCGTCGTCGGTGAAGGCGACGATGGACGGGGTGGTGCGGGCGCCTTCCGCATTCTCGATGACCTTCGGCTGCGTGCCTTCCATCACGGCCACGCAGGAATTGGTGGTGCCGAGGTCGATACCGATCACTTTACCCATGGTGGGATCCCTCTGTTGTTCTGTTCAAGCAGACCGCCGAGCCCCGAAGCAGCTCGGCCCATGGCTAGGCTTTACTGGCGGTGCAATCAGAAAAATTGCGGGAACGGGTCGGGCTTGGAGCCGGGGCCGGAACGGCCCGCCCCAGGTCTTCATCCCGTGCCTTCGCGCATATAAGAAGGTCACCGCAGACCCGCAAGGCGAACGGCCGCGCATCCGGGCGATCAACCTATCCCGTTCCCTGGGCTTGCGGTTTTCCCACGGATGCGGAGGCGCTTCCGCGGGCCCTGCCCGGGAAATGTTGCGCCTCTGCCACGTCCCTGCCACGGGTGGCATGCTAGATCCTGCTGATCCCGTCCCCGAAGGCTCTTCCGCCAAGGTGCCGCCGTCCTGATGCCGTCGCCGAACCCGCCCCGGCCGAGCGCCGTCCGCCCCGGCTCTTTTCGAGATGCGGGAAGCACGCTTCGGGCCCATGCCCGCGCCCTTCTGCTGATGCCGGCGCTCCTGCTGCCCGCCGGGCCGGCCGCCGCGCAGAACTTCTTCGAGGAGCTGTTCGGGATCGGCCGGGCGGCCAGGCCCCCGGTGCCGCGCCAGAACGTGCCGCCGCCCGCGCCCCCCGCGCCGCTTCCGGGCGAACCGCTCCCGCCCGGCGACGCCCCGCAGGGCGAGGCGCGGCCGGCCACCCCCGCGCCGCCCCGGCAGCCCGTGGTGCTGAAGGCGCCGTCCGAGGACAACGTGTTCGGCCAGGAGCTGCTGGAGAACGGGCTCGCCGGTTCCCTGAAGCTCGACCGGGCCGGCGCCGGGGTCGCCGCCCTCGTCACGCTCGCCGGCACCAAGGTCTCGCAGCCGACCGAGAGCTGCAGCGTGAAGCTCAATAGCGGCAAGCCCCTCGCCCTGGCCGCCGCCGGCAAGCCGGAGGGCGTGGCCCGCTACGAGCTCGCCGCGCCGGAATGCCCCCTGCGCCTCGACGTGCTGGAAGGCGGCGTGCTCGTCACGCCGACGGCGGGCAATCTCTGCACCTTCACCGCCGCCGATTGCGCGGTGACGCCCAAGGGCCTGTGGGGGCCGGGCGCCGCGAATCTGATGCCGCGGGCGCAGGAATTCGACACGGCCCGCGGCGTCGCCGACAAGGCGGTGCGCGACAATTACAAGGTCATGAGCCAGCGCCTGCGCGGCCCGGACCTGCGGCCGGTGGTGCAGGAGCAGGCCGCCTTCTCCTCCGACCGCGAGGAGGTCTGCCGCACCTATGCCCGCGAGGGCGCGCACGGCTTCTGCCACCTGCGCTTCACGGAGGCCCGCGCCCTGGCGCTGGCGGTGCGGCTCGGCGCCAACACCGCGACCCCGACCGCTAGCGCGACGCCGCGCCCCCGCCGCAAGCCGGCGGTGGACGGCCTGAATCCGGATGCGGCGGACCAGGGCCCGACCACCATCATCGAGCAGTAGGAAGACGTCTCACGCCACGGCCTTCCGGCCGGTGCCGGGGCCCGCTCAGGCGCGGCCGGCCTCGGCCGAGAGCATCACGGGGTCGATGCCGATGCGGCGCAGGGCCTCGTCGTAGCGGGCCTCGAGCCGGGCGTTGAAGATCAGGTCCGCATCGGCCGGGCAGTTGAGCCAGCCATTGGCCATGATCTCCCGCTCCAGTTGCCCCGCCTGCCAGCCGGCATAGCCCAGGGCCAGCACGGCGCTGGCCGGCCCGTCGCCCCCGGCGATGGCCCGCAGGATCTCGACGGTCGCGGTCAGGCAGATGCCGTCGTCGATCACGAGGGTCGATTGCTCGATGTGGAAGTCGGCGCTGTGCAGCACGAAGCCGCGCTTGGCGTCGACCGGGCCGCCCATCAGCACCGGCATGTGGCCGACCTGCTCGCGCAGGCGGATGGCGTCGGTCTCGGGGGCGATGTCGAGCTGGATCAGCAGATCGGGCATGCTCAGATCCGCCACCGGCTTGTTGACGATGATGCCCATCGCCCCGTCGGCGGAATGCGCGCAGAGATAGATCACCGTGCGCGCGAAACGCTCGTCGCCCATCCCCGGCATCGCCACCAGGAACTGGCCGTCGAGGTAACCCGGTTCGGTGAGAAGACCCGCCTGCATGCCATCATGCTAATCCAGGCGCGGAGGTTGTCCAGAAGCGGATGGCCGCTTTCACGCGCAAAGGCGCCGATCCGGCCCCCAGCCGAAGCAGGCCCCGGCCTCGACAGGCGCGGGAGGCACAGCTAGACCGGCGCGGAACCCGGACTGCCGCTTTCGCACGGCCCGAGGGAGGAGAAGTTCCATGACGATCCAGGTTGGCGATCACCTGCCGCAGGCGACCTTCCGCGTCACCGGCCCCGAAGGCCCGCAGGCCAAGACCACGGACGACATCTTCAAGGGCCGCCGCGTGGTGCTCGTCGGCGTGCCCGGCGCCTTCACCCCGGCCTGCCACCGCAACCACCTGCCGGGCTTTGTCGCCAAGCGCGACGAGATCCTGGCCCGCGGCATCGACGCGATCGCGGTGACCGCCGTGAACGACATCTTCGTGCTCAATGCCTGGCAGCAGCAGAGCGGGGCCGACGGCATCGAGTTCCTGGCCGACGGCAACGGCGAGTTCGTGAAGGCGATCGGCCTGGAGATGGACGGCACGGGCTTCGGCCTCGGCGTGCGTTCGCAGCGTTACGCCATGCTCGTCGAGGACGGCGTGGTGCGCATCCTCAACATCGAGGACACCCCCTCCAAGGCCGAGGCCTCCGGCGCCGAGGCGATGCTGCGGGTGCTGTGAGCGCCGCTCACGGAGCCTGAAACGGGAAAGGCCGGCGCAACGCCGGCCTTTTTCGTTCTGCGCGAGGAGCGCGCGCCTTCGCCTCGGGGGAGGGCGGCGGAACGGACCGCCCCCCGATCCCCGTCGTCCCGTCAGTCGACCTTCACGTTCCAGATCTCCTCGGCATATTCGCGCATGGAGCGGTCGGAGGAGAACCAGGCCATCCGGGCGGTGTTGAGGATGGCCGAGCGCCACCAGGTGGCCGGGCGCTTCCAGGCGGCGTCGATCTCCCGCTGGACCCGCCAGTAATCGTCGAAATCGACCGTGGTCAGGTAGTGGTCGCGGTGGCGCAGCTCGTCGATGAGGGGCCGGAAGCGCCCCGGATCGTCGGGGGAGAACAGGCCCGATTCGACCGCCGCCAGCGCCGCGGCGAGGCGGGGCGAGCCCTCGATCGCCCGGGTCATGTAGCCCGGCTCGGCCGCGCGGGCCTGCACGCCGGCCGCATCGAGGCCGAAGATGAAGATGTTCTCCGCCCCGACATGGTCCTTGATCTCGATATTGGCGCCGTCGAGCGTACCCACGGTCAGCGCGCCGTTGAGGGCGAGCTTCATGTTGCCGGTGCCGGAGGCCTCCATGCCGGCCGTCGAGATCTGCTCGGACAGGTCCGCCGCCGGGATGATCTTCTCCGCCAGGCTCACCGAATAATTGGGCAGGAACACCACCTTGAGCCGGCCGGCCACGTCCGGATCGTCGTTGACGACCTTGGCCACGTCGCTCGCGAGCTTGATGATCAGCTTGGCCTGGACGTAGCTCGGCGCGGCCTTGCCGGCGAAGATCTTGACCCGCGGGGTCCAGTCCTTCAGCGGCGCCATCTTGATCGCCTGGTAGAGCGCCACCGTCTCGATGATGTTCAGGAGCTGGCGCTTGTATTCGTGGATGCGCTTGATCTGCACGTCGAACAGGGCGGCCGGATCGACCGCGATGCCCGTGCGCTCGGCGATGACGCGGGCGAGCTCCTTCTTGCGGGCCTTGCGCATGGCCGCGTAGCGCGTGCGGAACTCGGGATCCTCGGCCACCGCCTCCAGCCCCCGCAGGGCGGACGGATCGTCGAGCACGCGCTCGCCCACCGTCTCGACGGCGAGCGCCGTCAGCTCGGGATTGGCGTTGTGCAGCCAGCGGCGGAAGGTGATGCCGTTGGTCTTGTTGACGATGCGCTCCGGATCGAGCGCATGCAGGTCCTTGAACACCGTCGTCTTCAGGAGCGCGCTGTGCAGCGCCGAGACGCCGTTGACCCGGTGCGAGCCGTGGAAGGCCAGGGGTCCCATGCGCACCCGGCGGCCGTGGGACTCGTCGATCAGCGAGACCGCGGCGACATGCTCCGCCTCGTTGCGGCCGAGCTTGGCCTGCTCCTCGAGGTGGATCCAGTTGATCAGGTAGATGATCTGCATGTGGCGCGGCAGCAGCCGCTCCATCAGCTCGACGGGCCAGGTCTCCAGCGCCTCGGGCAGCAGGGTGTGGTTGGTGTAGTTCAGGGTACTCGTGGTGATGTGCCAGGCATCCTCCCAGGAGAAGTCGTGCTCCTCCATCAGGAGCCGCATCAGCTCGGGCACCGCGATGGCGGGATGGGTGTCGTTGAGCTGGATCGCGGCATGGTCCGGCAGGGAGCGCAGCGACCCGCGCTCGGCGACGTGCCGGCGCAGCAGATCCTGCAGCGAGGCCGAGGTGAAGAAGTATTCCTGGCGCAGGCGCAGTTCCTGGCCCTCGGCCGAGGAATCGCTCGGATAGAGCACGCGGGAGATCGCCTCCGCCCGGGCGCGGCCGGCCACGGCGCCGATATGGTCGCCCGCATTGAAACGGGCGAGCTCGACGGGGGCGTCGGATTCCGCCTTCCACAGACGCAGGGTGTTCACGTGGCGGCCCCGCCAGCCGACCACGGGCAGGTCGTAGGCGACCGCGTTCACGGTCTCGGCCGGGTGCCAATGGCGCCGGATATGGTGCTCGCCATGGGCCGACATGGTGACGTGGCCGCCGAAGCCGATCGTGTAGGTCGCCTCGGGGCGGGCGAATTCCCAGGGATTGCCCTCGGCGAGCCAGGTCTCCGGCGCTTCGCGCTGCCAGCCGTCTTCCAGCGACTGCCGGAAGATGCCGTGATCGTAGCGGATGCCGTAGCCCATGGCCGGGATCGACAGGCTCGCCATGCTCTCCATGAAGCAGGCGGCGAGCCGCCCGAGGCCGCCATTGCCGAGCGCCGCGTCCGGCTCCGCCTCCTCGACCTCGCCGAGATCGACGCCGAGGTCGCGCAGGGCGGCGCGGGTGGCCTCGACCAGACCGAGATTGTTCAGGGCGTCGGAGAGCAGGCGGCCGATGAGGAATTCGAGGGAGAGGTAATAGACCCGCTTCTCCGGAACCTGGGCGCCGGTGCCGCCGCGGGCGGCATCCACGATCCGGTCGCGCAGGGCCAGCGCCGTGGCGGCGAACCAGTCGCGCTCGCGGGCGGCCTCGACGCTCTTGCCGAGGGCGTAGATCAGCTTGGCGCGGATGTCCTCGCGCAAGGCCACCACGAGCTCGGGGGAGGGGGCGGCCTTCGGCACGGCGCTTGCCTGAGGCTTGGGAGCCGGCGTGGCCTTCTCGGGGGCAGGCTTCGCCGGAGCCTGGGCGGGCGTGGCGGATGCATCCGCCTCTCCGGTCCGCCGAGGCGCGGACAGAGTCTCGTTCAGCATCGTCGGGTCCCCCTTCAAGGCAGCCGACCTTCGGTCGGTTGTCGGCCGTGACCCCGCGCGCTTCTCCTGGCGATCATCGGTTCCGGCTCTCGGCTTCGGCATCGTGTGTTCCGGACTTCTGGTTGTCGAGACACAGGGACGGAGCGGCGGCGCCGGGGAGCGCCTTCCCCGTCCCAGTGTATCCCGACCGACACAGGCCCATCTAGGCGCGTCCGGCAACGGATCGACCCTGCCGGGGCATGCTTGAAACTTTCCTGAACGCCCTATCTTGCCGCCGCCGGGCCGGGATGACGGACCCGCATCCTGTCGTGTCGCGCGCTCCGCGAAGCGGCGCCTCGCTCGCCTTGGGCGGCGCGCGGGGCTAGCATCACGCGGGTCCGATCCCCCGGTTCCGGCGGGCGCGGGCGGCAGGCCACTGGAGGGCACCGCATGGCCGAAACGATCTGGTGGAAGAGCGGCACGGTCTACCAGGTCTATCCGCGCTCGTTCCAGGATTCGAACGGCGACGGGGTCGGCGATCTCAAGGGCATCACGGACCGGCTCGACTATCTCGCCTGGCTCGGCGTCGACGCGGTCTGGATCTCGCCCTTCTACCCGTCCCCGATGGCGGATTTCGGCTACGACGTCTCCGACTATTGCGGGGTCGACCCGCTCTTCGGCAGCCTCGCGGATTTCGACATGCTCGTCGCGGAGGCCCACCGGCGCAAGCTCAAGGTCATCCTCGACTTCGTGCCCAACCACTCCTCGATCGAGCATCCCTGGTTCGCGCAGAGCCGGGCGAGCCGGGAGAACCCGAAGCGCGACTGGTACATCTGGCGCGAGCCCGGCCCCGATGGCGGCCCGCCCAACAACTGGCTCTCGAATTTCGGCGGCCCCGCCTGGACCCGGGACCCGGCCACCGGCCAGTACTATTACCACGCCTTCCTGCCCGAGCAGCCGGACCTGAACTGGCGCAACCCGGCGGTGCGGGAGGCCATGCACGAGGCCCTGCGCTTCTGGCTGGAGCGGGGCGTCGACGGCTTCCGCGTCGACGTGATCTGGCACCTGATCAAGGACGAGGGCCTGCGCGACAACCCGCCCAATCCCGGCTTCCTGCCCGACCAGGCCGGGATCAACCGCTTCGAGCAGGTCTATTCCTGCGACCGGCCGGAGGTGCTCGACGTCATCGCCGGCATCCGCGGCGTGCTCAAGGGATACGGCGAGCGCGTGCTGATCGGCGAGATCTACCTGCCGATCGAGCGGCTCGTGGCCTATTACGGGCCGGAGCTGAACGGCGCCGACCTGCCGTTCAATTTCCAGCTGATCCAGACGCCCTGGAAGGCCGACGCCGTCGCCACCCTCGTGGACGAGTACGAGGCGGCCCTGCCGGAGGGCGGCTGGCCGAACTGGGTGCTCGGCAACCACGACCAGCCCCGCATCGCCGACCGCGTCGGGGAGGCCCAGGCCCGCATCGCGGCGATGCTGCTGCTGACGCTCCGCGGCACGCCGACCCTCTATTACGGCGACGAGATCGGCCTCGCCCATGTGCCGATCCCGCCGGACAGGGTGCGGGACCCCTGGGAGCGCAACGAGCCGGGCCATGGCCGCGACCCCGAGCGCACGCCGATGCAGTGGAGCGACGCGCCCCAGGCCGGCTTCTCCACCGCCGATCCCTGGCTGCCGCTGAGCGCGGATTGGGTGCGGCGCAACGTCGACGAGATGCGGGACGATCCGGGCTCCATCCTCACGCTCTACCGCCGCCTGCTCGGCCTGCGCCGCGACCACGCCGCCCTGTCGATCGGGGGCTACCGGCGGCTCGACCTGCCCGAGGCGCTGGCCGGCTCCGTCTTCGCCTATGAGCGCGTCGAGGGCGACGATACCGTGCGCATCCTGCTCAATTTCGAAGCTGAAGCCCGCGCCGTCCCCCTGGAGCCGGGCCGGCTCTGGTCCGTCGCGCTCTCGACCCATGCCGGACGCACCGGCGCCCGGGAGAAGGACACCCTCCCGCTAGGCCCGAATGAGGGCGTCCTGCTGCTGCCGATCTCGGCCTGAGGCGGCGCACATTCTTTTTTGACCCTAGGGCCGATTTTTCTGCCTCGGGAGGCTTCTGAACGTGGCCTGAATTGTGCGATGCAACGGAACATCGGGCACGCAGGAGCGTTGTCATGCCAACGTCGGGTGTGGGCGAGGTCGTCCGCAGCAAAGCGCAAAGAGCGCGGCGTGGGGATGGATTGATGGCTTATGCGGCTCTGGCGGGGTCTGCCCCGAGTGGCCTTTCGAGCCGGGCGGACTTTCCCTTCCCAGCAGAGCCGACACCCTCCCCCCAAGGGGGCATGCTGCCGCGGATCCTCTACGCGACCCCGGAAATGGCGGATTTCGTGAAGACCGGCGGCCTCGGCGAGGTGGCCGGCGCGCTGCCGCGGGCCCTGCGCCGGCACTATGACGTCCGCGTCCTCATCCCGGGCTATCCCCGCGTCCTCGACCGCCTGCGCGACATCACCTATGTCGCCCGCCTGCCCGCCTTCGCGGGCGTCCCGGCCTGCGATCTCGGCTATGCCGAGACCGCGGACGGGCTCGGCCTCTATGTGCTCTTGAACCGCGAGCTCTACGAGCGCGGCGGCTCGCCCTACGGCGATGCCAACGGCGATTTCGGGGACAACGACCTGCGCTTCGCCCGGCTGAGCAGCGCCGCCGCGGAGATCGCCCGCGGGGTCGACGCGGGCTGGAGCGCCGACCTCCTGCATCTCAACGACTGGCAGACGGCGCTGGCCCCGGCCTACATGGCCTGGCGCGGCATCCGGCTGCCGAGCGTGCTCACGATCCACAACCTCGCCTATCAGGGCCTGTTCCCCCGCGAGGAGATGGGCCGCATCGGCGTACCCGAGCACGCCTTCCAGATGGACGGCGTGGAGTTCTATGGGCAGCTCTCCTTCCTGAAGGCGGGTCTCTACTACGCCTCCCAGGTCACGACGGTGAGCGAGACCTATGCCCGCGAGATCACCACGCCGGAGCATGGCTGCGGCCTCGACGGGCTTCTGCGCACCCGCGCCGCGCAGGGGCGCCTCTCGGGCATCCTCAACGGCATCGACGAGAGCTGGGATCCGCGCACCTGCCAGCACCTCGCCATCCGCTTCGAGCCGGAGGACTGGAAGGGCAAGACCGCCAATGCCGACGAGGTGCGCAAGCAGTTCGGCCTCGCCGTCTCCCGCGGCCCGCTCTTCGCCATCGTCTCCCGCCTCGTCCACCAGAAGGGCATCGACCTGAGCATCGGCGCGGCCGAGACCATCGTCGCCGAGGGCGGCCAGCTCGTGGTGATCGGCCAGGGCGAGAGCCGGTTCGAGGGCGCGCTCAAGGAGCTCGCCGGGCGTCATCCCGAGCATGTCGGCGTGCATGTCGGCTTCTGCGAGACGGAGGCGCGGCGCATGTTCGCGGGCAGCGATTTCCTGCTGATGCCCTCGCGCTTCGAGCCCTGCGGCCTCGCCCAGATGTACGCGCAGCGCTTCGGCTCCCTGCCGATCGTGCGCCGCACCGGCGGCCTCAACGACACCGTGGAGGACGGGGTCACGGGCTTCACCTTCGCAGACCCCTCGCCCCGGGGCTTCCTCGGCGCGGTCCGCCGGGCGCTCGACACCTTCGGCCAGAAGAAGCGCCTGAACACGATGCGGCGCAGCGCCATGGCGCGCTCCTTCAGCTGGGAAGGCGCGGCCCAGAACTACTGCAACCTCTACGCCCGCGCCTTCGGCAACAACGCCGCCCGGCGCTGGCAATCGGCCTGAGCGGCGCCCCGGGATCGAGGCGCCCGGGCCGGCGCGGGGCTTGATCGCCTCGCGGGGCTCGCTCATCTCAGCGCATGCTGTTCGGCCGGATTCGCCCCCTCTCTCCCGCCGCCCGCACGGGGGAGGCCGCGCCGGGGCCCACCGCGGCCGGCCGCTTCGTCTCGGGCTCGATCCTGCGCCACGTCGTCGTGATGAGCGGCACGGGCTCGATCGGCCTGATGGCGATCTTCCTCGTCGACCTGCTCTCCCTCCTCTACGTGTCGAAGCTCGGCGACCCGCACCTCACCGCGGGGGTGGGCTTCGCCGCCATCGTCCAGTTCTTCGCGATCTCGATCAATATCGGCCTGATGATCGCCGCCGGCGCCCTGGTCTCCCGGGCGATCGGGGCCAGCGACGAGGTCGGGGCGCGGCGCATCGCGACCTCCGTCAGCATCCTCGGCCTCATCGCCTCCGGGCTGCTCGTCCTCCTCCTGCTCGCCGTGCTCGATCCGCTGCTGCGCATGATCGGCGCGGACGAGGCGACCCTGCCCGTCGCCCGGCGCTTCCTCTGGATCGCCCTGCCCTCGAACCTGCTGATGGGGCCGGGGATGCTGTTCTCCGGCCTGCTGCGGGCCATCGGCGCGGCGCGGGAGGCCATGGCGGTCACCCTCGGCGGCGCCATCGTCACCGCCGCGGTCGATCCGCTCCTGATCTTCGGCCTGGGCCTCGGGGTCGACGGGGCGGCGATCACCACCTGCCTCGCCCGCGCGACCTTCCTCGCCGTGGGCTGGCGCGGCGTCGCCCGCTACCGCATGCTCGGACCGGCGCGCCTCCACGCGGTCCTCGACGATACCGGCCTGATCGCCCGCATCGCCGCCCCCGCCATCCTGACGAACCTGGCGCCCGCCGTAGCGGGCGCCTTCGTGGCCCATGCGGTCTCCCGCTTCGGCACGGCGGCGGTGGCGGCCAACGTGGTGATCGACCGGCTCGCCCCGGTCGCCTTCTGCGGCCTCTTCGCCATGTCGGGGGCGATCGGGCCGATCCTCGGCCAGAACTGGGGCGCCCGGCGCTTCGACCGGATGCGCGGCGTGCTGCGGGCCGGCATCGGCGTCACCGGCCTCTACGTCCTCGTCGTCTGGCTGGCGCTGGTGCTCGGCCGCGGGCCCCTGGCCCAGCTGTTCGAGCTGCAGGGGGTCGCCGCCGACCTGTTCCGCTTCTTCTGCCTCGTCAGCGGGGCGATCTGGCTGTTCAACGGTCTCCTGTTCCTGGGCAACGCCTCGTTCAACAATCTCGGATTCCCCCTGACCTCGACCGGCCTCAACTGGGGGCGGGCGACGATCGGGACCATGCCGCCGGCCCTGATCGGGGCCGCCTGGTTCGGGCCGGAGGGCGTGATCGCGGGCACCGGCTTCGGCTCCCTGGCCTTCGGGCTGACGGCCCTCGTCCTCGCCTTCCGGACCGTCGCCCGGCTGGAGGCCCGCAGCCTCGAGCCGGTGCCCGCGGTCGCCCCGGCCGGCGGCGTGACCGCCGGCGTGGCGTCGGGAAAGGCGGCCTGAGAGACGCCGGAGAAGGATGTCCCGGGCAAAATCGCCCGGCGCGATCACCACCGCTGGTCACGGGCGACCCGATGGGACAGACTTGGCACAGTGTCAGGAGCCGCGTTCCGGGCTTCCGGACCGTTCTCGGAGAGGCGGGCCGCCCATGTTCAATCCGTTCGAGCTGATGCAGGCCCAGAGCCCGGCCGCGATTCAAGCGTTCGGCCAGCAATTCGGTCTCTCGCCGGACCAGACCCGGCGGGCGATGGAAGCCCTGCTGCCCGCCCTGACTATGGGCCTCCAGGCCACCCCGGGAAACGATCCGACCGGCATGGCCCGGATGTTCGGCCTGGGCGGCGGAGCGGGCAGCACCGGCCCGCGGAAGGCGGAATTTCCCTTCGGCGCGATGTTCGGGCCGCCCCAGCTGGTTCAGGCCATCCTGCAGCAGGCGGCGGCGAGCAGCGGCGTCGGCACCCAGGCCCTGCGGCAGATGATGCCGGTGATGGCCGGCATGCTGGTCGCGACCCTCGTCCATCTGATGCTCAACAGCGAGACGGGCACACGGGCCGCCCCGGCGCCGGAGCCCGCGCCCCTGTTCCCGCCGGGCAATCCCTGGGCGGCCTGGTTCGGCGGCCTGATGGACACGCCCGCGCCCGCGCCGCCCCCCGGGCGCAAGCCCGCCCCGAAGCCCGCGGCCAAGGCTGCGCAGCCGGGCCCTCGCGGCGCGGCGGAGAAGGGACCGGGGGAGAGGGGCGCGTCGGAGGCCTCCCTCGAGGTGTTCCAGCAGATGATGCAGACCGGGGCGGAGGTGCAGGAGCAGAACGTCAAGGCGATGCGGGAGATCTTCGACGCCTTCTGGACACGCCCCCCCATGGACAAGGCCGCCCCGGCCCCAGCCCCGGAGGAGGGCACCTCGGACAGGAAAGCGTCCCCCGCGGCGCCCAGATCCGACAAGCCGCGCGCGGGCAAGCCCCCGCGCGGCGAAGCGCCGACGGAGGATTGATCGCGGCCGGCCTGCTTTCAGCGTGCGGCGTCGAAGGACGTGTTGACGGTGTTGAACAGGGTGTTCACCGCGCTGGTGAGCCCGCTCATCGAGCCGAACACGGCAAGCGCCAGCACCACGGCGATCAGGGTGTACTCGATCGCGGTGGCGCCGGCCTGATCCTGGCGGAAGCGGGCCGAGAGCGTTCTCAGCGCCGGGCCGTACCGGGCCAGGGGCGGGATGCGTGACGGAACCATGCGCCGATCCCCCCCGAGGCGTCGATCTTCCCATGCTTCTAGGAACGGCGCATTGAAGAAGCCTTAAGACTTGCGCCGAAACCGGAGGCCAAACCTGTGCTTTTCTGCACAGCGGCCGCGGTTCAGGACAGACCCGCCTTCTCCCGCAGGGCGTCGATGCGCTTGGACGCTTCCGCCTTGTCGAGATCGGGCGCGTAGGCCTTCGGCTCCCCGGCCTGCTCCGACAGGGTCTTGAGGTACGAGGCCTGGGCGCCGGTCATCGGCTCGCCGCCGGTGGTCCAGGCATCCGGATCCTTGATCCGGTTCGAGTCGTCGCTCGGGTCGATCTTGGGGTTGTTGGCTTCCGGCTTGTGCTGGGTCATGACGGCTCCCGATAGGCGCTTTCGTTCACGGATTGTTCCATAAACGCGACGCGCCCGGGGCGGTTCCGGAGCCCGACCCAGGCTGGGCCGGGCTCCGGACGATTCAGGCCGCCACGGCGCGGGGCTGCACCTCGGCGAGGTAGTCGTCCATCAGCGTCTTGGTCAGCGCGGCGGGCGTGAAGCGGTAGGGGCCGATCTCGGCGACCGGAGTCACTTCGGCGGCCGAGCCCGTGATGAAGCACTCGGAGAAGCCGGTCATCTCCTCCGGGCGGATGCGGCGCTCGATCACCTCGATGCCGCGGCGGCGGGCGAGCTCGATCACGGTCTGCCGGGTGAGGCCGTTGAGGAAGCGGTCGGCCTGGGGCGTGTGCAGCACGCCGTCCTTGACGAAGAAGACGTTCGCGCCGGTGCACTCGGCGACGTTGTCCTCCCAGTCGAGCATCAGGGCATCGGCGTAGCCCTTGTTCTCGGCCCGGTGCTTCGAGATCGTGCAGATCATGTACAGGCCCGCCGCCTTCGAGGTGGAGGGCGCCGTGCGCGGATCCGGCCGCCGGTAATCGGCGATGTCGAGGCGGATGCCCTTCATCTTGGTGGCCGGGTCGAAGTAGCTCGGCCATTCCCAGGCGGCGATGGCGAGGTGGATGGTGTTCTTCTGGGCGGCGACGCCCATCATCTCCGAGCCGCGCCAGGCGACCGGGCGCAGATAGGCGTCCTGCAGGCCGCTCGTCTTGAGCACGAGGGCCTTGGCCGCCTCGATCTCGTCGACGGAGAAGGGGATCTCGAAGTCGAGGAGCTGGGCCGAGCGGCGCAGGCGCTCGGAATGCTCGCGGCTCTTGAAGATGCGACCGCCATAGGCCCGCTCGCCCTCGAAGACGGAGGATCCGTAGTGCAAGCCGTGGCTGAGCACGTGGATCTTCGCCTCCCGCCACGGCACCATGGCGCCATCGAACCAGATGGTACCGTCGCGCTCGTCGAACGGAATCATGGACATGCCCGGCTCCTTCGCCGCGGATTTGAATTCGGGGTGGATCCTCGCAGCGCGGGCGTCGCGACGGGACCGTCGGCGCGGGTGCTAGCAGGAGGGTTGACGGGTATCAACGAGGCTGAGATATGTCAACAACGCTGACTTATCTCCGGGCCCGGCCCGGGACGGCGGTTCTCCCGCCCTTCCTCGCCCCTGACAGCATCGAGGCAGCCGAAGACGTGACACGCCACGTGACGATGAGCGCCGCGGCGGCGCAGAGCTTCGACGACCGCGCCTTCGACCGGCACGACGCGCTCCCCGCCTGCGAAGGGCCGGCCGAGGGGTCCCGGGCGAGCGACGACCTGATCGAGCTGTTCTTCTTCGCCTATCGCGACTTCGTGAGCGACCCGGACCGGATCCTGGCGCAATACGGCTTCGGCCGGGCGCATCACCGGGTGCTGCACTTCGTGGACCGCTATCCGGGCCTGACCATCGCCGAGCTCCTCGACATCCTGAAGATCACCAAGCAGAGCCTCAACCGGGTCCTGAAGGACCTGATCGAGCAGGGCTATGTCGAGCAGAAGACCGGCGTGAACGACCGGCGCCAGCGGCTCCTGTTCTGCACGCGGGCCGGGCGGGACCTCGCGGCGGATCTGAGCCGGGTGCAGACGAAGCGCGTGGTGCAGGCGCTCGCCGGCCAGGCCGAAGCCGAGGGGGCGGATGCACGCACCTCGGCGCAGGATTTCCTCCTCGGCATGATCGAGCCCGACGAGCGTGCGGCCGTGCGCCGCCTGATGGCGCGCCGCGCGGGAGAGGCGGCGTGAGCGGCGGGCTGGCCGTGCGGGCCCGGGCCGAGCTGCCCGACCATGCGCCGCATATCCTCGTCGTCGACGATGACCGCCGGGTGCGGGAGCTGCTCTCGCGCTTCCTGTGCGAGCACGGCTTCCGCGTCACCGCGGCGGCCAATGTCGACGAGGCGCGCGCGCGCAGCCAGTGCTTCGTGTTCGACGCCCTCGTCCTCGACGTGATGATGCCCGGCGAGAACGGGTTCGACTACGCCCGCTCCGTGCGCGAGACCTCCCAGGTCCCGATCCTGATGCTCACCGCCCGCTCCAATCCCAACGACCGGGTGATGGGCCTGGAGATCGGGGCCGACGACTACCTGCCCAAGCCCTTCGAGCCCCGGGAGCTGATCCTGCGGCTCAACAACATCCTGCGCCGCAACGCCGAGGGGCCGTCGCCCCGCGGGGGCGGCGTCGCCGTCACCTTCGGCCCCTTCAGCTTCCGCACCGACCGGGGCGAGCTGAAGCGGGGCGAGGAGGTGATCCGCATCACCGACCGCGAGCGCGAGATCCTGACCATGCTCGCCCAGGCCCGGGGCGCCAGCGTGGAGCGGGAGGTGTTGGCGGGCAGCGGGGGCCTCGCCGCCGAGCGCACCATCGACGTGCAGATCAACCGCCTGCGCCGCAAGACGGAGCCGGATCCGGCCAATCCGAGCTTCCTGCAGACCGTGCGCGGGGTCGGCTACCGTCTCGTGATCGATTAGGGGCCGCGCGATGCCCGATCCGGGCACTACCCTCGCCGCGCTGCCGGAACAGGCAAGGCGGGCCGTCGCGCAGCCGCGCAGGCTGTGGCGGCGCATCGCCCGGGCGATCGGCGACGCCCTGCCGAAGGGGCTCTATGCCCGCTCGCTCATCATCATCATCGCCCCCGTCGTCCTGCTCCAGTCGGTGATCGCCTACACCTTCATGGAGCGGCACTGGCAGCTGGTGACGCGGCGGCTCTCCGCGGCGGTGACGGCCGACATCGCCGCGCTGATCGACATCTACGAGAGCTACCCCCAGGACAAGGACGTCGAGACCCTCTCCCGGATCGCCGGGGAGCGGCTGAACCTCGACCTCGACGTGCTGAAGGGCGCCAAGCTGCCCCCGCCCGCGCCGCGGCCCTTCTTCTCGATCCTCGACGAGGCCCTCTCCGACGAGCTCAAGCGCCAGATCCGGCGCCCCTTCTGGATCGACACGGTCGGCCGCTCGAACCTGATCGAGATCCGCGTCGCGATCCCCGACGGGGTTTTGCGCGTCACGGCGCGGCGCAGCCAGGCCTATGCCTCGAACTCGCACATCTTCCTGGTCTGGATGACCGGCTCGTCCCTGGTGCTGCTCGGCGTCGCGATCCTGTTCCTGCGCAACCAGATCAAGCCGATCCTGCGCCTCGCCGCGGTGGCGGAGGGCTTCGGCAAGGGCCGGGAGATCGAGTTCAAGCCCCGGGGCGCCCGGGAGGTCCGGCAGGCGGGCCACGCCTTCATCGAGATGAAGCGGCGCATCGAACGGGCGATGGAGCAGCGCACGATGATGCTCAACGGCGTGAGTCACGACCTGCGCACCATCATCACCCGCTTCAAGCTTTCCCTCGCTTTGGTCGAGCAGAGCTCGGACGTGGAGGACCTGCAGCGGGACGTGGACGAGATGAGCCGCATGCTCGAGGCCTATCTCGCCTTCGCCAAGGGCGATTCGGCGGAGACCGCGGCCCCCACCGACATGCGGGCGCTGCTCGAGGACCTGCGCACCGACGTGGAGCGGCTGGGCGCCCATGTGGAGGCGGTCGACCTTGAGGGGCGGCCGGTGGTGACGGTGCGGCCCGACGCCTTCCGGCGCTGCCTGTTCAACCTCGCCGCCAATGCCGCGCGCTACGGCGAGACCGTGGCGATCAGCGGCAAGGCCGAGCACCGCTCCTTCCTCGTCTCCATCGACGACGACGGCCCCGGCATTCCGCCGGAAAGCCGGGAGGAGGTGTTCAAGCCGTTCCTGCGCCTCGACGACGCCCGGCAGGATGCCGGCGGCTCCGGCCTCGGCCTCGCCATCGCCCGGGACATCGCCCGCGCCCATGGCGGCGACATCCTGCTGCACGACAGCCCCCTCGGCGGCCTGCGGGCGACGGTGCGGATCCCGGCCTGAACAGGCCCTACTGCACCAGCATCAGCCGGGACTTGCCGTCACCGGCAGCAGGCCGACTCCAGGGCTCGACATGGCCGGCATAGAAATCCTCGACGAGGTCGCGGACCACCTCAGCGATCTCGCCGCTGCGCTCCTCCTCGAAATGGATCTCGTTGCCCACCGAGCGGCCGAGGCTCGGCGCGGCGCTCTTCAGCTCGGGCAAGAGCTTCTCGCTGTATTCCTTGCTGAGCCCCGAGACGCAGATGTAGTTGCGCCCGCCGAGGACCGGACCATACTTGATGCCGATCTTGTGCTCGGAACCGGCGCTGTTGTGCAGGTTCGCGGTCAGGCAGACGAAGTCTTCCTTGTCCACGTCGACGGTCAGGCCCGAGATGGTGCCGGCAGCGTTGCGGTCCTCGTCCAGCACCTCCGCCATGAGGCTGAGCACGCTGATGATCGGCTGGAGCGCCTTGGTGCCGTCCTCCAGCAGCTTGCGGCGCAGCTGATTTTTGCGGGCATCGGCCGCCTGCAGGCGACGACGGAAGCGATTTTTGATTTCGTACGGATCGGTCATCGCGCATCCCCACGAGCGAAAATCGATTATTCTGCTCTGCGGAGAAACTAAGAAACGCATATTATTCGGTCAAGCAGTTGCACAGTATTCGCGCGTGCAAATACGATGAGCGCCTGCCCAGTTTCACGACCTGCCCAAAATTTGGGCATCTATGACCGCGCACGACCGGCTGCGGATCGGTCGCGCGAAACGGCGATGATCCGCCCGTTGCGGCCTGCCGCACCCGGCCAGAATCCCGCGTCCCGGGAGTTTCCCTCGGCCGAACGGCGGTGCTAAGACCGCTGCGCTTTCTGTAAGATCCGGGCCCGCGTGAAGGCCCGCACAACGCGAGGGAACGCAATGAACCCGCTGGTGCCGCTTCTGGTCCTCCTGCTCCTGCCGATCGGCGCCATCTCCGCGGTGCTGTTCACGGATACGGGCATCGACCCGGCCCTGCTCACCGCCACGATCAAGACCTTCGCGATCCTGTTCGTCGTCGGCGGCGCCCTGTCCTTCGCCGCGAGCCGCCTCGCCGCGCGCTCGAACTGACGGCCCGCACGATCCCGGCGGCGGGGTGGCGAGGCGCCTGCTTCCGCCGAGAACATCGCCCGGGCGCTGGAGCGGATGGGACGGTTCCTGTCGGAGCGCGCCCCGGCCTGACGGCCCTCAGGCCGGCCTGAGGGCCGGCGCCTTCGGCCGCGGCGCTCCCGCGATGTGGAACAGGGCAGGGCGCTCGAACAGGGCGTTCAGCGGCGTCCTGCGGATCAGGCGCTCGAACAGGAGCGGCGTCACCACCGCCACCGCCGTCACGATCAGGCTGGCCAGACCGATATCGGCGATCAGCCCGGACTTGACGATCAGGGTGCGGCTCAGCGCCATCGGCAGGAAGAAGGCGAAGTAGATCACGATCGAGCGCCGGCCGCAGGCCCGGAACGCGGCCGTGACCGGCCCTCCGGCCCGGGTCAGGAGGGCGGCCACCGAGACGATCGCCAGCGCGCCGATGCTGCCGAGAACGAGGCTCACGCCGGGCAGGCTCGCCAGCGTCGGATAGGCGGGGAACCCGCTCGGGCTGAAGGCGAAGAGGGCCTCGACCAGAGCCCATACGGCAAGCCCAGCCAGCGCCATGGCGGGCCGGCCGCGCACCCCCGTCGCGAAGGCGAAGATCCGCTCGGCGAAGAGATAGCCGCCGACGAAATAGACGTAGCGGCCGCAGAACTCCTCCAGCAGATAGGGCATGCCGTGGGCCGGCAGCATCTGCAGCAGGGCCGCTCCGGCGAGCAGGAGAGGCGGGGGCACCCGCCCATGGGCGAGCTTGGTCACCACGGAGAAGACGGCGAGCAGATAGATGAACCAGAGGGTCGAGTAGGGCTCGACCAGGGCCCAGGCGAGGTGCAGCCCGAAGGCGGCGAGGGCCCCGTCCAGCCCCTGCGCGCCCGCGACGATCGGACCGGTCTTCACCGCCGACTGGATCACCACCCAGAGGACGTAGAAATAGGCGAAGTGGACGACGCGCCGGTCGGCGAAGAGGCGCCAGTCACGGTCGATCACCCGGCCGAGGAACAGCCCCGAGAGTAGGAAGAAATCCGGGATCCGGAAGGGCTTGGCGAAGGCGACGACCGTGTGCAGAAAGCCCTCGCCCCCCATCGCCTCGCCGGTGCCGAGGGTGGAATGCATCATCACCACGAGGACGATGCAGAGCCCCTTGGCGACATCGACCCAGGCGAGCCGCATCGCGTCCTCGGGCCGGGCCGGACGGACGGGCAAGGGGATCACGGTCACGGGGCGCCTCGCCGGTCGGTCTGTTCGAGCGAGAGGCGAGCCTGACGGGCAATCGTAAAGCGGGGGCTACCCCAGGCGCCCGGCGGCCGGGGAACGCGCCGGCATCCGTAACATTCGGTGAATCAACCGTGCGGCATTCGCGACGCCTTGCGCGCCCGCGTCAGGCGGGTGGGCGCGTGGAAGTCGTCGGGCTTCGTGCGCACCCAGGCCAGGAACCGGGCGATCTCCGGGTCGGCGCGCAGGGCATCCACGTCGGCGAGCCGCCGGGCAATCTCGGCCTCGCTGTAGCGGGCATGGATCGCCGAATGGCAGATCTGGTGCAGGCGCACGGTCTCCCCGTGCCGGCCGCCCTTCAGCTTCGGGGTGAGGTGGTGGAGGCTCTGCCGCGCCCCCGGCGGGATCGGCCGTTCGCAGAGCGGGCAGACGGGCAGAACCGCCGGTGCGGCCGCGCCCGCCTCCTCCTCGCGCCAACGCCGTGCCCGCCGACCGACCATGCCGCCTCCTCCGTGGATCAGCGATGGGAGAGGGCGGCCGGTTCCGGGACGCAGGCCGCGCCGATTCGCCCGCGGAAGAAGGCTTCCACCGCCTGGTCGCGCATCCCGAGGATGGAAACGTGATCGCCCGGGATCACCTCCAGCCGCGCGCGGGCCCCGGCCGCCCGGGCGAGCCCCGCCGCGAGCTTGGCCGGCACCACCGGATCCGCATCCCCCTGCACGATCCAGACCGGCGCCTCGCCCCGGGCGATGCGCAGGTCCGAGCGCCAGGGATCGCGCAGGAGCAGGCCGGCGGGCAGGAGGGGGAAGCGCAGCCGCACGAGATGGAGCAGGGAATCGAAGGGCGCGTCGAGGAACAGCCCGACCGGCGTAGCCTGCTCGGCCACGGCCACGGCGACGCCCGTGCCGAGGGAATGGCCGTGGAGCAGGACCGGCGCGCCCGGCGCCCGGCTCTCGACCGTGCGGAGGGCGGCGCGCCCATCCTCGATCAGCCCCTCCTCGCTCGGCTGGCCGGTGGAGCCGGGATAGCCGCGATAGGCCAGGGTGAGCAGGCCCCAGCCCGCCGCGCGCCAGGGGCCTTGCGAGAACCGCTCCGCATGCGGCTCCGGGCGGGAGCCGTTGCCGTGGAAGCTCAGCACCACGCCGCAGCCCGGCCGCGGCGCCCGCCAGAGCCCATGCAGCCGCTCGCCATCGGCGGTCCCGATGGTGAGCGCCTCGACATCCGCGGGCTGCGCGCTCCAGGGCGGCGGGATGCTCGCGCCCGGATAGATCAGCCGGCGCTGGTTGAAGACGAGGGCACCGATCATCGCGCCCGCGAGCAGAAGCAGGACGAGGGCGAGAATTCCGAGGACGCGCATGCTCTCCTGGTCGCTCCCGAGGCGGCGACGGCAAAGTCGACCCTTAAACAGGGGAATGCAGAGAAGAACAGGCGCCCCGGTGACGCGCCGTTGACAAAGCCGGCCCACGGCCCGAATCTGGAACCGTTCCGAGGGGGGCCCCGATCCGGGGGCTGAGAGTGGGCGAGGCGCCCTGACCCTTGAACCTGATCCGGCTCGTACCGGCGGAGGGACGGGAACCTGCTGCGCGCGGCGAGAGGCCGCGTGTTTGTGAAAGCCCAAACCGTTCGTCGTCTGCGGGTCGCCTCCAACGCCAGGAGTGACACCCGATGAACGCACCCGTCCGTCCCAAGGATCTTCCCAACGGCGCTCCGTCCAGCGTCACCACCGGCCCCGTGGCCGGCTCGCGCAAGGTCTACGCGCAGGCGCCCGGCCGGCCGGACATCACGGTGCCCTTTCGCGAGATCGCGCTGACCGATCCGAACGAGCCGGCGGTGCGGGTCTACGACCCCTCCGGTCCCTATACCGAGACCGATGCCCGGATCGATCTCGAGAAGGGCCTGCCGACCGCCCGCGAGCCCTGGATCGTCAAGCGCGGCTACGAGACGGTGGTGCCCCGCGCCGTGAAGCCCGAGGACAACGGCTTCGCGGCCGACGACAAGCTGGTCGCCCCGTGCCCGGCCGAGCGGACCATCCGCAAGGCGGCCCCCGGCCAGATGGTCACGCAATACGAGTTCGCCCGGGCCGGGATCGTCACCGAGGAGATGATCTACGTCGCCCACCGCGAGAATGCCTGCCGCGAGCAGATGCTGGAGCGGGCCGCCGATGCGCTGAAGGACGGCGAGAGCTTCGGCGCTGCGATCCCGCCCTTCATCACGCCGGACTTCGTGCGCGAGGAGGTGGCCCGGGGCCGCGCCATCATCCCGGCCAACATCAACCACACCGAGCTCGAGCCGATGGCGATCGGCCGCAACTTCCTCGTGAAGATCAACGCCAATATCGGCAATTCCGCCGTCACCTCCTCCGCGGCCGACGAGGTGGAGAAGCTGGTCTGGTCGATCCGCTGGGGCGCGGACACCGTCATGGACCTGTCGACGGGCCGCAACATCCACAACATCCGCTCCTGGATCGTGCGCAACTCCCCCGTGCCGATCGGGACGGTGCCGATCTACCAGGCCCTGGAGAAGGTCGGCGGCGATCCGCTCAAGCTCGACTGGGAGGTCTTCAAGGACACCCTCATCGAGCAGGCCGAGCAGGGCATCGACTACTTCACGATCCATGCCGGCGTGCGGCTCGCCTACGTGCCGCTCACCGCGCGCCGCACCACGGGCATCGTCTCCCGCGGCGGCTCGATCATGGCGCGCTGGTGCCTCGCCGGGCACCGGGAATCGTTCCTCTACGAGCGGTTCGACGAGATCTGCGACATCATGCGGGCCTATGACGTGTCGTTCTCCCTGGGCGACGGCCTGCGCCCCGGCTCCATCGCCGATGCCAACGACGCCGCGCAGTTCGCGGAGCTGGAGACGCTGGGCGAGCTCACCAAGATCGCCTGGGACAAGGGCTGCCAGGTGATGATCGAGGGCCCCGGCCACGTGCCGATGCACAAGATCAAGGTGAACATGGACAAGCAGCTGCGCGAATGCGGCGAGGCGCCGTTCTACACCCTCGGCCCGCTGACGACCGACATCGCGCCCGGCTACGACCACATCACCTCCGGCATCGGCGCGGCGATGATCGGCTGGTTCGGCACGGCGATGCTCTGCTACGTCACGCCCAAGGAGCATCTCGGCCTGCCGAACCGCGACGACGTGAAGACCGGCGTGATCACCTACAAGATCGCCGCCCACGCCGCCGACCTCGCCAAGGGCCACCCCGCCGCGCAGCTGCGCGACGACGCGCTCTCCCGCGCCCGCTTCGATTTCCGCTGGGAGGATCAGTTCAACCTCTCCCTGGATCCGGACACGGCGCGGAGCTTCCACGACGAGACCCTGCCCAAGGATGCGCACAAGGTGGCGCATTTCTGCTCGATGTGCGGGCCGAAATTCTGCTCGATGAAGATCACGCAGGATCTGCGCGCCGATGTGCTCGCCATGGAGGAGGCCGGAATCGTCATCGGGCAATCCGCCCCGATGAGCGAGGAAGAGCGCCGGGCCGGGATGCAGGCGAAGTCGGAGGAGTTCCTCTCCGAGGGCGGCAAGCTCTACGTCGAGGCCGCCGAGTAGCGCCGAGGCGCGGGCCGGGAGGCCAGGGGCCGCCGCTTCCGAGCGGCGGCCCTTTCTCGTTGTGCTCGCATCACGGACTGCAACTGAGCTGCCACAGGGGAGAATTTCCCGACAATTCGCCTCGGTACGTTTACGCTTTCGCAACCGAGACCTGAGCGCGGCGCGGAAAACGCGACGATCTTAAGATTCCGCTTATCGCCTCGGGGCTTCAATCGGGGCACAGTCCTCGATGAGGATGGAGCAATCCCATGGATGCCATAAGGCCGATCTCGACGCCCGCACCGACCCCTTCGGTCGCTTCGGCCGCGGAGTCGCGCCCCACGGCGCAGGTCACGTCCGACACGCCGAACACCAGCCGGCAACTCGCCCCGGCGGTCTCGATCGAGATCAATCCCGAGAACACCCCGGCCGCCAATCCCGCTCCCGCGGCGTCCACGGAGAAGCGCGGCTTCGAGCGTGATCCCGAGAGCCAGGCCATCGTCTACCGCGTGACCGACGCCGCGACCGGCGACGTGCTGGTGCAGATCCCCGACGAGGTCGTTCTCCGGGCGCGTGCCTATGCCCGCGACGGCACGGCGCAGCTCGGCCAGCGCATCGCGAAATTCGCCTAGCTTCTCCTTCGCTCTTCCGGGAATTCAGGGCCGCTCCACCGGGGCGGCCCTTCGCATGTCCGGGACTGTACCCATGCGGTCAGGCGGCCACCGGACCGGGATCGCCCTGCAGGCCGGCGGCGAGGTGATGATTGAGGGTGACGAGCGTCTCGAGCTTGCGGGCGCTCGGCTCGATCATCGCGTCGATGATCGTGCGGAAGACATAGACGGCGAGATTGCTGACGTTCTGGCGCAGATCGTCGGGCAGAGGATTGGCCGGATCGGCCACGGCGGAGGCCAGAACAGTCCAGACCTTCTGGTTGAAGATCAGGGCCTCGTTCAGCGCCACGGAGCCGGGCTCGACATTGCCCTGCAGGGCCTGGAGCCGGCCAGCGGCCTTGAGAAGTACGGCGGCCTCGGCTTCTCGGGGAGAGAGTGCGCTGCGCGAGACCTTCGCGTAGGCATTGGCCGCATACGACATCGATTTGGTGTCCCCGCCGTTCGGGCAGCGCAGAGGCCCGCTCGTCGATCTTTCTGGCACGCGCCTGTTAAAAGAAGGTGAGCGAGGATCCGCCACGATGGCGCCCTCTTGAAGGGCGAGAGATTTGCTGCACTGCGTGCGACGCAGATTGCGATCCGGACCCGCCGTTCATGACGAACTTCTTCCTTGGCACGCTTGCCGGCGGCATCATCGCTTGCGTGGCGACGATCGCGGCCGCGCGCCATCCGGAGGTTCAGTCGCGTCTCGGCCTGGTCCCCCCGGCCCAGGCGGCCAAGGCACCGGCGCCGATCGTGGCGCCCCGCTGCCCGCCTCCGCCGCCCCAGGCCGCCCCAACCGCGCGGGTGGGCAATCCGGAGATGCTGTTCGCCCGCGGGCGCTTCTGGAACGTCGCTCCCTGAAAAGCGCGCGACGCGCGGCCTCCCGGCGCTTCAGACGCTGCTGAGCAGGAACATCACCATCGTGGTGGCGAGGGTGCTGCCGAGGAAGCCGCAGAGCGCGGCGGCGAAGGAGGGGCCGACGGAGGCGGTGTCGACCGTGGCTTGAGCGTTGGTGTTCATCGTGAGCCCCTGAGGAATCGGCATGGCGTCGTTGGTCGAGTGATGCGCCCGAACGCCGCGGATCGGCGTGTGGCGGCGCACCCGGTCAGTCGCAGCGGTTAACGCGCTTGGCGACGCGCAACGCCCGCAATTCGCTCCGCAGATCGATGGAGACGATGTCCTGGCCGCAATCCTCGAAATCGCCCTGGGCGTCGTGGTAGCGGTCGCCGACCTCGTCGAGCGTGTCGCAGACGCGGTCGTGGTTACCCAGGCGCGCCTCCTGGCGGGCCTGGAAGCGCAGCGCACTGGCCTCCTGGAGGCGGCGCTGTCCCTCGACGCAGCTCGGCAGGGCCTGGGCAGGGAGCATCGTCCCGAGAAGTCCCGCAGCCGTGGCGGCGGTGAGAATCGCGTGACGCAGAGTTGAGCCGGACATGGGCAACCCGGAAGCTATCGTGTGAAAGGTACGGCGCAAGACCGGCCAAGATTTCTGGCCCCGATCATCGCCCGTTCATGTGCCGTTGAACGGCGAAGCTGCTTCTATGGTTCCGCGTTTTTGCCCGGCGCGGAGGGCATGCCTCGGCGTCCCCGGCGCGAGACGAGGATCTCGGCGAGGGTCACCGGCCTGAGCCCCTGCGGATCGACGCCGACATCGTATTGACGCGGGATCGGGGTCAGCCGGCCATGGGAATGGCCATGCAGGTTCAGGGCGCCGCGCCCCGTCCCGTTCCAGGTGCGGAAGGCATAGTGGCAGAGCACGAGGCGCCGGCCGTCCACAGTGATCTCCGCATAGTGGCCGACGCTGTCCCAACCCGGCGCCTCCAGGGTCGCCGGGCCGTCATTGTTGCCCACGATCAGGTGCTTGCGCCCGTTCAGCGCGGCGAGGATCGCGCGGACGCGCTCCGGCGGCGGCCCGAGGGCGAAGTCGCCGAGATGCCAGATCTCGTCCGCCGCCCCGACCCGCTCGTTCCAGTTGGCGATCAGCACCGCATCGTGCTCGGCGAGGCTCGCGAAGGGGCGCTTGTCGATGCGCAACGCGCGGGTGTCGCCGAAATGCGTGTCGCTCGTGAAGAAGACCGTCACGGGCCGCGCGTCACCGCCCCGGGCTGAACCGGAGCGGAACCGTGACGGAGAGGCTCGACTGGGTCACGCCGGGGGGGGCCGGCGGCAGTGCGCCGCGCACGGCGGCGAGCGCCGCGCTGTCGATGGCTCCGATGCCGCTGCTGCCCGCCAGCCCGGCCCCGCTCACGGAACCGGACCGGCTCACGGTGAAGCGCACGGTGGCGACGCCGCCGGAGGTGCCGGACGCCGCCTCGCGGTTCATGCGGCCGCGGATGGTGGCCGCCATCGAGGCCTTCCATTGCGCCATGGCGTTCGGATCGCTGCCGGCTGAGGCCGCGCCACCCGAGCTCTGGCGCGAGGCGGAAGCGGAGTTGCGCTGCGACTGCCCGGCGCTGGCGGCAGCGGCCTTGCGAGCCGCCTCGCGCTCACGCTTCTGCGCTTCGCGCTTCTCGCGGATCGCCTCGAGGCGACGCTCCTCGCGTTCCTTCTCGCGCTTGGCTTCGAGGGCGGCCTTGCGACGGGCCTCCCGCTCCGCGGCGATCTTGGCGGGATCGGGCTGTTTGGGCTTCGCCGGCTCGATCGGCTTCGGAGGCTCCGGCGGCTTGGCCACGGTCTCCGGCGGCGGAGGCGCCAGAGCCTCCGCCTCCGGGGCCTGGGAGGTGATGATCCGCTCCTCGGGCGGGGGCGGCGCGGTCTCCGGCGGCTTCTCGGCCAGCACCTCGGGCGGGGGCGGAGGCTTCACCTCCTGCGGCTGCTCGGCGATCGCCTCCTCCGGCACCACCTCGGCGGTCTCAGGCGGGGGCGGCTCGGCGGCCTCCATCGGATCGCCGATCGGCTTGGTGGTCTCGGGCGCGGCCTCGGACTGGGCCTGCTCGGCGGGCGCCTGCGTCTCGGCCTCCGTCATCTGCGGCGCGAGATCGATCGTGATCTCCTGCTCGCCGGGGGGCGCCGGCGGCGTGAAATGCAGGAAGGTGATCGCGAGCAGGGCGAGCGCGTGCAGCAGGAGCGCGACGACGAAGGCCGCGAACAGCCCCGACGGCCCCCGGCCCGGGCTCTGCGACGAAACCAGAGCGGTCATGGCGTTAGGGCGCGGGCGCGTTGGAAGGGGCGGGAGGGGGAGCAGGCGCCGCGCCGCCGCCGGGCGACTGCGCGATCAGCGAGACCTTGGTGAAGCCGGCCTGGCCGACGAGGCCCATCACCTCCATGATCTTGCCGTAGGGCACGTCCCGGTCGCCGCGGACCAGCACGACCTGGTCCGGGTTCTCCGCCTTGAGCGCCCGCAGGCGCGGCATCAGCGTCTCGGGGGTGAAGGCGTCCTTGGCGATGTAGGGATGGCCGTCCTTGTCGATGGAGACTTCCAGGGGCTTCTGCGCCTGGGCAACCTTGGCCGCCGTGGTCTTCGGCAGTTGCACCGGCACGCCCGTCGTCATCAGCGGGGCCGCGACCATGAAGATGATCAGCAGCACGAGCATCACGTCGACCATCGGCGTGACGTTGATGTCCGACATCGGGGTGGCGTCGAGGCCGTCCTCGTCGCTGCCGCCCTCCTGGCGGATCGAACCCATTGCCATCGTCGGCCCTCCCGGGCGGTTGGTGTCGGGCTGCGCGCCGTCCTGACGGGCGCGGCCCCGCGAAAATCTCAGGTCTCGATCAGGCCCCTAGGGGCCTCGCGCGGGCGGCGCGGCCTATTCGGCGGCGGCGCGGGCGTGGCTGGCGCCCCGGTCGCGGGCGAGCCGGTTGCCGAGCACCGCGATGCAGGAGACGAAATTCGACTGGATGCGGGCGACGTCGCCCGAGAGCTTGTTGTAGGCCATGACCGCGGGGATCGCGACGACGAGGCCGATCGCGGTGGCGAAGAGCGCCTCGGCGATGCCCGGCGCCACCACGGCGAGGCTGGTGTCCTGGCTGCGGGCGATGGACGAGAACGAGTTCATGATGCCCCAGACCGTGCCGAACAGGCCGATGAAGGGCGCCGTCGAACCGGAGGTGGCAAGCAGCGGCAGGCCGGTCTGGAGGCGCTTCACCTCGAGGCTCAGCGCCCCGCGCATGGCGCGCTCGATGCGCTCGCGCCGCTCGGCCCGGCTCTCGGTCGGATCCTGATCGCGCCAGGCTTCCAGCCCGGCCTGGACGAGGCGGCTGGCGATGCCCGCCTTGTCCGTCTCCAGGGGACCGCCGCTCGCGATCAGCGTCTCGAAGCGCTTGGCCTCGCGCCGGGCGCCGGCGAAGCGCACGATCTTCTCGAAGACCACGGTCCAGCAGGCGATCGAGGCGACCACGAGCAGGATCATCACGCCCTTCACGATCGGATCGGCCTGCAGGAACAGACCGAGGAACGAGAAATCGTGCGCCGCAGCGGCGGGGGCGGATGTCGGATCCATGGGCGAACTCCTCGAATCGATCCTGTGGCGAAGCCCGGGGCGGTCAGCTGCCCGCCCGGACCCTCAACGGTTGAAGGCGGCGGAGGTCTTGCTGTCGGTCTCGATGCGCTCCAGGCAGCTCTCGCGGCTGGCCTCGCCGCCCTCGCAGGCAAGCACATCGTTCAGAAGGACGCGGCCGATCTTGGGGCAGGCGAGACCGGGGAAGTCGAACAGCCGCACCACGGTCTTCTTGTCCTGGATCGGCCCGAGTTCGACGGCGAGGCGCTTCTGCGCGACGCCCTCGGTGTCGAAGGCGAAGAGGTCGACCTTGAGCGACTTGAGGGCAGGACCGGCGCCGTTGTCGACGACCAGATAGGTCCGGCAGGCCTCGCCGGCGGGCTCGAGGCGATTGAGCTGGATCTTCAGGGCGGGACCGGCCGCGGCCTTGGTGTCCGACGGCTTGGCGTCCGAAGACTTGGCGTCCTGGGCGAGAGCCGGGCCGACGAGAGCCAGCGCGAGGGCCGCGCCCGCGACCAGAGACCGCTTTCCCTTCCCAACCGAACGCATGCCGCGCACGACCACCTCCAACGCCTGCCTCACGTCCATCCTCCCGGTGAGCGGCGGGCCTCCATCGGGCCCGCCTGTCCCGCTTGCCGCCGCGCCACGGGCACGACCCGATCGGGAGCGCGGCCGAGAAAACCGGCCGGCCGGCAATCCACGATCGAAAAAGGCAAGGCCGCACGACGCCGCGATCTCCCGAGGCGTCATCTCGTCGTGCCGGCTGAAGTATCCGACGCAGGATGGTCAATCAAGGCGCCGGCCGAATTATAGAGGAATTCCAAACTGTTATTCGGCGGAGCGCTGGAGCCGAACATTGCCACTTTATCCCAAACCTGTCCTTCTGCACCGGTATTCGCGCTGCCATCCCACTGAGGAAGCCGCGCTTTTCGAGACCCGGCGGCAAAGCTTCGGTATTCACAGGCCCCCCGCGGATCCGGGGGCGCCCTCGGGTGGGAGGAGAAGCCGAGAGAAGAAGCAAGGGACGGGCGAGAGGGACGGGGACGGCCGGCGCCGCGCCCTTGATGGCGCGGAGGGCGGCGGCCATATCTCTTAGACGGAGGGGGGTGCCGCATCGCGCGGGCCTCCCGATCCGCGAAGTGCCTTCAGGGGCGTGCGCCACGCCGGCCCGCGCCTTGCGGGCTTCGGAAATACGAGTTGCGCACCCGATGACGCGGCCTTCCCCGTTCGGTCACCCGTTCCTCCTCGGCTTCGACGAGATCGAGCAGGCGCTCGACCGCGTGTCGAAAGCCGCCAGCGACGGCTATCCCCCCTACAACATCGAGCGGATCCCCCGGGCCGGCGACGCGCCGGAGCGGCTGCGAATCACGCTCGCCGTCGCGGGCTTCACCCTCGATCAGCTGGACGTGACCCTGGAGGAGAGCCAGCTCGTCGTGCGGGGCCGGCAGGTCGACGACAAGGCGCGTCAGTTCCTGCACCGGGGCATCGCGGCGCGCCAGTTCCAACGCACCTTCCTGCTCGCCGACGGGATGGAGGTGCTGGGCGCCGACCTCTCGAACGGCCTGCTCTCGATCGACCTGGTCCGTCCGGAACCGGAGCGGATCGTCCGCAAGATCGCGATCGCCGCGCGGGACTGACCGGCGCTTGGCCGCCTGCGACATCGGCGGTGGCCCGCCCCCTCGCAATCCCTCAGCCGGCCACCCATCTCATCGGTCGAGGCCCGCTGCCGCATCCGCGGGGCGGTGACCGAGACTGGCTCTGCCTTGAAGGAGGGCACGACATGACGAACAACGCACAGACCAACCCGCCCGTCGAATTCGGGCCCGCCGATCTCGCCGCCCTGGGCGAGGGCCACATCGCCTATGTGCGCCCGGTCCGCTCGGATGAGGTGAAGCGCCTGTTCCCCCAGGCGCCCGAGCTCAGCCCCGGCCTCGACCTCTTCGCCCTGCTCTCGGCGAGCGGCGCCCCGATCATGCTCGCGGATTCCCGCGACGTGGTGCTGGCCAACGCCGTGGCGCAGGATCTCTATCCGGTCAGCCTGCACTGATCCGGCCTGCGAGGCGCTCCACCGCCTCGCAGATCAGCGCGATGTCCTGCGGGCGCGACAGGCGGTGATCGCCATCGGCGATCAGCGTCAGCAGCGTGCCCGCACCGGGCAGGCGCTCGACCGTCCGAAGGGCGTGCCGCCAGGGGACGTCGGGATCCTGCATCCCCTGAAGAAGATGGATCGGACAGCCCGGATCGAGGGGGGCGCCGAGCAGCAGGTGCCGGCGCCCATCCTCGATCAGCGCCATGCGGATCGGGTCGGGCTCCGGCGCATAGGCCGTCGCGCGGTACCAGACGCCCTCGGTCTCGAGCTGCCGGCGCACCTCCGGCGGGAATGCCTCCCACATCAGCGCTTCCGTGAAATCGAGGGCCGGGGCGATCAGCACCATGCCGGAAGCGGGGCTGCCCGCCCGCGCGCGCGCCAGGGCAGCGAGGCAGGCGATCCAGCCGCCCATCGAGGAGCCGACGAGGAGGGGGCGCTCCGGCGCGAAGCGGTCGAGCACCGCCACGGCGTCGGCGAGCCAATCCGAGATCGTCCCCTCCGCGAAGCTACCGCCGGATTCGCCGTGGCCGGAATAGTCGAAGCGGACGAGGGGGCGGCCCTGCGAAGCGGCCCAGGCATCGAGCGCCCGCGCCTTGGTGGCGCGCATGTCCGAGCGGAAGCCGCCGAGCCAGACGACCGGCGCCCCCGCTCCCGGCCGGACCCTCACGGCGATGTCCCGCGCGCCCCGCGAGCCTTCGACCTTCAGAATCTCGACGGGGATCTCGTCCCGGGCGCCGCTCTCTGCCATCGCCTGCTCGCTGCTCTCGATTCGCCGCCATGACGCAACAGCGTCGAGGCTTCGTTTACCGAACCGTAAAGCGCGGAGCCGATCCTCGCGCAACCTGTCCCTTCCACACCGTGCCCGCCCCGGCGGCCGCGACGACCCCGGTTCCAGGGAAGATGGCCAGCCACACAAGCACGGACGATCGATGGCGATGAACGGCGAGACCCGGCCTGCCGGTGCCTTCCCGAGCGAGGGCCTGCCGCTCGCCGGCGTGAGCGTGCTCCAGATCATCCCGGCCCTCGAAGCCGGCGGAGCGGAGCGCACCACGGTCGACGTCGCCGCGGCCCTCAGCGCGGCGGGCGCCCGGGCGCTCGTCGCCACCGAGGGCGGGCGGCTCGTGGGCGAGCTCCAGACTCGGGGCGGCGTCTGGCTGCCGTTCCCGGCCAATTCCAAGAACCCCCTCGCCATGGCCTGGAACGTGCGCCGGCTGATGCGCCTGTGCCGGCGGGAGGGGGTGCAGTTGATCCATGCCCGCTCCCGGGCCCCGGCCTGGGTCGCCCTGGGCGCCGCCCGGCGCCTCGGGCTGCCCTTCGTGACGACCTATCACGGCGCCTATTCCGGCCGGACCGGGGTGAAGGTGCTCTACAACTCGGTCATGGCCCGGGGCGACGTGGTCATCGCCAATTCCCACTACACCGCCGACCTGATCCGGCGCTTCCATCCCGAACAGGCCGGCGACCGGATCGCGGTGATCCATCGCGGCACCGATCTCTCGCTCTTCACGCCCTCCGCCGTCGAGCCGGCCCGGGTCGAGGCCCTGCGGCGGCACTGGGGCGTGCCTCCGCACGAGCGCGTGGTGCTGCTCGCCGCCCGGCTCACCGCCTGGAAGGGACAGCGGGTGCTGATCGAGGCGGCGGCCCGGATGCGCGCGCAGGGCGTGCCCGACTTCACCGTGGTGCTGGCCGGCGACCCGCAGGGGCGCGAGGCTTATGTTCGCGAGCTCGACGCCCTGGTGGCGGCCCGCGGCCTCGACGGCGTGGTGCGCCGGGTCGGCCATTGCCTCGACATGCCGGCGGCCTTCCGCGCCGCCGCCGTGGTGGCGGTGCCTTCCGTCGAGCCGGAGGCCTTCGGCCGCTCCGCGGTCGAAGCGCAGGCGCTGGGCGTACCGGTGGTGGTGTCCGATCTCGGGGCCGTGCCGGAAACGGTGCTCGCCCCGCCCGACGTCGAGCCCGGCCTGCGCACGGGCTGGCGCGTGCCCGCGGGCGACCCGGCGGCCCTGGCCGAGGCGCTCGCGGAAGCCTTGTCCCTGCGCGCCAGCGCCCGGGACGCGATGGCCCGGCGCGCTCGCGCGCATGTGGAGGCGAACTTCTCCCTCGAGACCATGACCGCCGCGACCCTCGCCATCTATTCCCATCTGCTCGGTCAGGGCCGGCCGGCAGGTTTCGCGAGTCCGCACGAGCCCGCATGATTCGTGACGATTTCGCCTGACCTTCCCGGAGACCGTCGCAGAACCGGCTTTTCGTGAACCGAAAGTGGTGCTGCCGAGTTGACTTGCGGAGAGGTTTTGCCAAGGTGCGATCGCCCGGCATTGGCCGGGCCGTACGGTGGCCGGGGTTTGCCGAGGTAGGCAGCTCCAAAGGCTGCCGTTTCGTCGTTATTTCAGGAGAACATAGCCATTCGTAGACCGATGAGAGCCATGCCGGCCCCGCAGAAGGACGGGCCGCGCGCCAACCGGGACATTCGCGGTGTCCGCGAGGTTCAGCTGATCGATCAGGACGGGCAGAACCGTGGGATCGTGCCGTTCTTCGACGCCCTCGCCATGGCCGAAGAGGTCGGACTCGACCTCGTCGAGATCGCACCGAATTCCGCACCGCCGGTGTGCAAGTTCCTCGATTACGGGCGCTTCCGCTTCAACGAGCAGAAGAAGCAGAACGAGGCGCGCAAGCGGCAGAAGACCGTCGAGGTCAAGGAGATCAAGCTCCGGCCCGGCATCGACAAGCACGACTACGACGTGAAGATGAAGGCCATGCAGCGGTTCTTCGAGGAAGGCGACAAGGTCAAGGTGACCCTGCGCTTCCGCGGCCGCGAGATGGCGCATCAGGATCTCGGCCTGAGGCTTCTCGAGCGCGTCAAGGGCGAGACCCAGGAGGTCGCCAAGGTCGAGAGCGAGCCGATGCTGGAAGGCCGCCAGATGATCATGATCCTCGCCCCGCGCTGAGCGCCGGGCGAGTCTTCCTCACTCCGCCGCGGACAGGTTGAGCGCCAGGAGCCGTGCCGTGCGCGCGCGGGCGCCGGCGGCTGTCTCGACGGCCGGGCTGCCCAGCGTCCGGCGCCCGTCGTCAAGCGCGCCGTTCACCGCGTCGATCGCGAGGATCAGCGCACCCACCAAGCGGATGTCGATCGAGCGTTCCCGGGCCTGACGCACCACATCCGCGATCAGCGTATCCGTCTCGCGGGTCAGGGCGTCGAGCTGCGCCACGCTGATGGCCGTGCGCGCCTCGCCGAGGATGTCGAGCAGGCGGTCGAGCACCACGTCGATCCGCTCCCGCCGCTTGCGGGCGAGGCGCTGGCCGAGCCAGGCGAAGCCGGAGCCGATGGTGCCGCCGAAGAAGGCGATCAGGTAGATCCAGTCCTCGTAGCGTTCGAGCAGGGTCTGCTGCTCGCGCTCGAAATAGTCGACCGCACCCGGATGGTTCGGCAGCCGCGCGCTCGTCGCGGTGACGGTGGTCTCGTAGTCCGGCGCCTTCATCAGATTGGCGACGGGGGCGGTCGCCGCGAGGCGCGAGCGCCACTCGAACAGGTGCTGCACCACCGAGGCCACGGCCATGCGGCTCACCGAGCCCCGGGCCATCAGGCGGTAGGACACGCCCACGGTCTCGACATCCTCCTCCGGCCGCTTCGGCCAGCCGCCGAAGGTGCCCGCGGGGATGGTGACCGATTGCAGCTCCGGCAGGCGCTGGATGATCGCCTTGCCGTCCGGCACGCTCACCAGGGTCACCGCCTTGTCGGGGGAGGCGGCCTCGACCGCGCGCACCGTGGAGATCGCCGCCTTGGAGGCCGGGGCGGCGACGACCGCGACGGCATCGACGCGCTTGGTGGAGAGGGCCTCGCTCACCTCGGCGGCCTTGAGCGGCACCAGGCCGACATGGGCGGCGGGCAGCGTCCGGCCCTCGGCGAGCTCGGCGGGGCTCGCCGGCTTGAAATCGTAGAAATCGAGAAGGTTCGTCAGGAACGGGATGTCGGCGGCGTGGCGCACCACCACGCCCAGGCGCCGCTTCGACAGATCGGCCACGTTCTCGATGCCGCTCGCCTCCGGCGCGGCCACGATCAGCGCCTCGTCGTGCAGCACCGCGAGAGTCAGGCCGTTCTCCGGCAGCAGCACGTCCGGACGGACGACGGCCAGATCCGCCTTGTTCTCCTGCAGAGCGGCGGCGCTGTCGCGCACGTCGTCGAAATGATGGACCTGGAGGCGCACGTCCTCGTGGTTGCGCGCCAGCGTCTTGGCATAGACCTCCATCAGCGCCGCCTCCGCCCCGTCGCGCGGGCCGACGGCCACGGCGAGGGTGGTGGGGCGCGAGAGATAGGCGATCCCGGCCGCCACGGCGCCAAAGATGAGCGCCAGCAGGACGAGCACCCACTCGCGCCGCATCAGGACGGAGCCCAGCCGGGTTCGGGTCCGGCGAACCTGCGTGCTAACCATATTCTCGTCATGGATCGGAAACCTGTCCAGATCGTGAAGAACTGATGACCTCACGGAATGTTGCATCGGAGCCCCAGGCAAGGACCGCGCCGCCGGTGACGGCGCAGTGGCTGGAGCGGGCGGCCCTGCACTACCTCGAGCGCTACGGCGCCTCCTCCGAGATGCTCCGTCGCACCCTGCGCCGGCGGGTCGACAAGCGCGCCCGAGCCCGGGGCGAGGAGGCGGAGCCCTATCTGCCGCTGATCGAGGAGACGGTGGCCCGGGCCGTGCGGGCCGGGCTCGTGGATGATGCGCGCTTCGCCGCCGCCCGCCTCGCGACCCTGCGCCGCCGGGGCACCTCCACCCGAGGCGCAGGCGCCAAGCTCGCCGCCAAGGGCATCGACCGCACCCTGATCGCGGCGACGCTGGCGGCGGAGGAGGAGGAAGCGGGCGAGAGCCGCGACCACGAGCTCGAGGCGGCCCGGGCCTATGCACGACGGCGGCGGCTCGGCCCCTTCCGGCCGGCGGCGGACCGGGCGGAGCGCCGCGCGCGCGACCTCGCCGCCATGGCCCGAGCGGGATTCTCCATCGGCCTCGCGCGCGACGTCATCGAGGCCGGCCCCGAGTCGGAAAGCTGAGACGGCCCCTCGACTTCGTCTCCCCGCGCGCCAGCTTGCGCACGATCGAACCCCGATGTTCAGGAGACCACCCATGACCGACCGCCACGCGAGCGCCCATTGGGAGGGCGACGGCAAGACCGGCAAAGGCAAGATCACGACCCAGTCCGGCGTGCTCTCGGACAACCCCTACGGCTTCAACACCCGCTTCGAGAACGAGCCCGGCACCAACCCGGAGGAGCTGATCGCCGCGGCGCATGCGGGCTGCTTCACCATGGCGCTCGCCTTCCAGCTCCAGGAAGCCGGTCTCACGGCGACGTCGCTCGACACCAAGGCGGTCGTCACGCTGGTCCAGGACGGCAAGGGCTTCAAGGTGACGAAGTCGGCCCTGACCCTCAAGGCGGCGATCCCCGGCATCGATCAGGCCAAGTTCGACGAACTGGCCGGCAATGCCGAGAAGGGCTGCCCGATCTCGAAGCTGCTCAATGCTGAGATCACCCTCGACAAGACCCTCGTCCAGGGCTGAGGCCCGCGCGTCCTCCCGGCTTCGCTCCGGGAGGACGCATTTTCCGGTGATGAGGGCATCGCGCCGCATTGCCTGAGCGGCCATCTCGTTCATGGTCCGTTCCATGGACGAAAAGCTCGCGCGCAAGCTGCGCATCCTCGCGGATGCCGCCAAATACGACGCTTCCTGCGCCTCGTCGGGGGCGCCGAAGCGCACGGCCGGCAAGGACGGGCTCGGCTCGACCACGGGGGCGGGCATCTGCCACGCCTATACCCCGGACGGCCGCTGCATCTCGCTCCTGAAGATCCTGCTCACGAATTACTGCCTGTTCGACTGCGCCTATTGCATCAACCGGCGCTCCTCGAACGTCACCCGCGCCCGCTTCAGCGTGGACGAGGTCGTGACGCTCACGGTGGAATTCTACAAGCGCAACTACATCGAGGGGCTGTTCCTCTCCTCCGGCATCATCCGCTCGCCGGACCACACCATGGAGATGCTGACCCTGGTCGCGAAGAGACTGCGCCGGCAGCACGGCTTCCGCGGCTATATCCACCTGAAGTCGATTCCTGAGGCGAGCCCCTGGCTGATCGAGGAGGCGGGCCTCTATGCCGACCGGCTCTCGATCAATGTCGAGCTGCCGACGGAGGAGAGCCTGACCCGCCTCGCCCCGGAGAAGGACGGCGCCGCCATCCAGGGCGCCATGGCCCAGATCGGCGAGCGGATCGTGCAGGCCAAGGCGGAGAAGCGGCGCTTCTCGCCGGCCGGGCAATCGACCCAGGTGATCGTTGGCGCCGATGCGACCACGGACGCCGCATTGATCGGCCGCAGCGCCCAGCTCTACGACCAGCTCGGCCTGAAACGGGTCTACTACTCCGCCTTCAGCCCGATCCCTGCGGGCTCCGCGATCCTGCCCCTGAAGGCGCCCCCGCTGCAACGGGAGCACCGGCTCTATCAGGCGGATTGGCTGATCCGGTACTATGCCTTCTCAGCAGGCGAGGTGGCGGAAGCCTCCGAGGACGGGATGCTCGCCCTCGACATCGACCCGAAGCTCGCCTGGGCGCTCAAGAACCGGCACCGCTTCCCCGTCGACGTGAACCGGGCCGACCGGGAGATGCTGCTGCGGGTGCCGGGCCTCGGGGCGCGGGCGGTCGACGCCCTCCTGAAGGCGCGCCGGCACGCGACCCTGCGCCTCGATGACGTCGCCCGGCTCAGCTCCGGCCTGAAGCGCGCGCGCCCGTTCCTCGTCGCCGCCGACCATCGCCCCACCGCCCTGACCGACCGCCTCGATCTGCGGGCCCGCCTCGCCGAGCCGGCCGAGCAGCTGAGCCTGTTCTGATGGGGGCGCATGGGAACGGGGCCGTCTCCTCCCTTCCCCTCAGCGGAGGAGGGAAGGGCGGCAGCGGCGGCCCCCTTCACGCCGTCGCCCTGTCCCCCGGCGCGGATCTCACCGGCTTCCGGGCCAGCGCGCGGAGCCTGATCGCCGCCGCGGTGCCGCCGGAGCGGGTCGTCTGGCAGGAAACGGCCGCACCCGGCCTGTTCGCCTCGGACGCCGTCGCCGGGGAAGGGGCACCCCTGCGCCTGCCCCGGGCCGTGGCCGACCTGATCCCGATGGTGGTGCCCCACCGCGATCCCGAGCGCTACGCGCTGCTCTACAGCCTGATCTGGCGCGTCAGCCGCGGCGAGCGGGCGCTGATGGAGGTGGCGAGCGACCCCCTGATCCATCGCCTCCACCTGATGCGGAAAGCGATCGGCCGCGACCTGCACAAGATGCACGCCTTCCTGCGATTCCGCCGGGTGGAGGAGGGCGCCCGCGAGCGCTTCGTCGCCTGGTTCGAGCCGGAGCATCACATCCTGGAGGCCGTCGCTCCCTTCTTCGTCGATCGCTTCCGCGCCCTCGACTGGACGATCCTGACGCCGGAGGGCTCCGCGCATTGGGACGGCACGGCGCTCCGCTTCGGGCCGCCGGGGCGACGCGAGGATGCCCCCGCCTCGGACCCCTTCGAAGGGGGCTGGCGGGATTACTACGAGAGCACCTTCAACCCGGCCCGCACGAACCTGCGCGCCATGCGCGCGGAGATGCCGAGGAAATACTGGCGGAACATGCCCGAGACCGCGGCGATTCCCGAACTGGTCCGGCAGGCCGGCCGCCGCACCGTGGAGATGATCGAGAGGGAGCCGCAGATGTCCGTGAAGCGCGAGCCCGCCCGGGCCGTGGCGGCGATGGCCGAGCAGGAACCGGATTCGCTGGAGGCCCTGAACGCGATCATCAAGCGCTCGGAGCCCCTGGTGCCCGGCGCGACCCAGGCCGTACTCGGGGAAGGCCCGATCGGCGCGCCCATCGCCTTTGTCGGCGAGCAGCCGGGCGACCAGGAGGACCGGCAGGGCCGGCCCTTCGTCGGGCCGGCGGGCCAGCTCCTGTCACGGGCACTGGAGGAGGCGGGGATCGACCGGGACGCCTGCTATCTCACGAATGCGGTCAAGCACTTCAAGTTCACCCTGCGCGGCAGGCGGCGCATCCACGAGAAGCCGACGGCGGGGGAGGTGAGCCATTATCGCTGGTGGCTCGACCGGGAACTCGATTTCGTCGCCCCGAAGCTGGTGGTGGCCCTCGGCGCGACGGCGGTGCTGGCCCTGGCCGGCAAGCAGATCCCAATCACCCGGGCGCGCGGGCCGGCCCGGTTCGGCAAGCCCTACGAGGGGTACATCACCGTGCACCCCTCCTATCTGCTGCGCCTGCCCGACGAGGAGGCGAAGGCCATGGCCTACGCGACCTTCGTCGAGGATTTGCGGCGGGCCGCCTCCCTGGCGGCGTGAAAGCGGCAGGCTGCCGTCAGCGTGCCGCGTTCCACACATTGATCACCCGCGCGCCTGACTCGTTGCGGGCCTGGCGTTCCAGCGGGGCGATGTCCTCCGCCGGGGCGATCTTGCGGGCCTTGGCGAGGTATTTCCGTGCCTCGGCCGCCGGCATGGCGCCATGGGGCACCATCATCGCCAGCAGCAGCGCCCGCGTCTTCTTGTCGACGGAGCGAGACTGGCGGACATCCTCGAAATCCGCGGCCCGGTGGCGCTTGCCCGTGGAAGCCGCCCCCGTGAACACCTTCGGCCCGGTGGGCAGGACGACGATGTCGCCGGGGCGCAGGGTCTCGTCCTTCATGATCGCCGCGGTCGGGTTGGCGGCGATCGCCTTCGAATCCACCGGCTGCTTGCCGAGGATCTTGTCGGGATCGGCGGGCAGGGCGACGTAGCGCGCCCGCGGGCGCTCGCTCGACCGGATGTGGCGGCGCGCCCGGTAGCTCTGAGGCGCGGCGGCGCGTGGATCCCAGGCGGGCTGGACCGGGGCGACCGGCTGCGGCGCCGGGCGCACGCCGAAGAGCTGCTCGAGAAAGCCGCCCTCCTGGGCGTGCACGGCGGCGGCCGTGGAGACCACCGTTGCGCCGGAGAGGATGACCAGGGCGAGACGGCGGAGGCGGGTCTGGGTCGGCATCGTCCCCTCCCGAAGCTTGAGCGATGGTGTGATCGATGCGCCTTCAACGGGAGGCGAAGCGGATCCGTTCCGCGCCGCGCTGCATCAATTCGTTGATTTTACGTTGATGCCCGGGGAACAATTCATGGCGGGCTGCCACGAGATCTGCCGAAGGCGATCGCTCGCGCTCAAAATTATCCTGCGATAAAGAAATCGCTCCGCCGAAGTCTTGGTCGCTGGTGTCGATCGCCCCTCTCGTGGCCGGGCAGAGGGCGCCTGGACGACGGTGCGGCGCCTCCGGGTTCGCCACAAACGAAAACGGCGGAGCCGAGGCTCCGCCGTTTCGCCGATGGTTCGGGGAAGGGGTTCAGCGCAGGGGGCCGCCGCTCACCCGGCCGTATTGCGGCACCGGGCGGTCGAGCTGCTCGGCATTACCGGCACGGGCCGAATAGTCGGTGTAGCCGGTGCGCGGGCCGCCGATCGAGCCGGTCACGATGTCGTCCGCAGCGCCCACCGTGCCGCCGACGATGGTGCCGGCCGCGCCGACCGTCCCGCCCACGATGCCGCCGACGGCACCGACCGTCCCGCCGACCACGTTGCCGACACCGCCGAGCACGCCGCCGCGGGGGGAGACGGGGTCGATATGGGCGCCCCAGACATTGAGCGTGCCGTCACGGTTGTAGCTGGCGCTATCGGAATAGAGGGACTGGGCGAGGCTCGGCGTGGCGGCGAGGCCGAGGGCTAGGGCGAGCGCGGTGGTGATCTTGGTGCGGTTGGTCATCCAGGAATTCCTCATCTGATTCGCGGAACGGGAAGAACAGAGACATCTCCGTCCGACGCCTCCGCGTGCTCTTCGATGACCGTGATCTGGGATCCGCTGATCTGGAGACAACGCACGTTTTGTCGCAGCGCAATATAGATATACTTCAAGACATCCGGAAATCCGTGTGAAATTTCGTGCAGGATTGCAGAATCCGGGCCGATTTATGCTGCTCTTTCAGCGGGTTCCCTTGGCGGGTCCGGTTTGCGCGCGGGCGGTGCACCATCGCACGTCGGGGCATGGGGTGGCGCGATCCCTCTCTGGATCGGGTGGGGAAGGGCCCTGGCGCGGCGCGGCGGCACGATTGGCGGATGGGGGTCGGGAGCTTTAGAGAGGGGCGTCCCCGCGCATGAGCCCCTGGATGACCGTCGAGACCCAGCCTGCCCACGACCCTGTCGGGGCGAATGACCGCGTGATCCTGGTGGACGGCTCGTCCTTCATCTTCCGCGCCTATTTTCAGTCGATCAACCAGGACCAGAAGTACAACACCCGCCCCTCGGACGGCCTGCCGACCGGCGCCGTGCGGCTGTTCTGCACCAAGATCGCCCAGTTCCTGCAGGACGGCGCCGCGGGGGTGAAGCCGACCCATCTCGGCATCGTCTTCGACAAGTCCGAGGGCTCGTTCCGCAAGGAGCTCTTCCCCGACTACAAGGGCCACCGCCCGGACGCGCCCGACGATCTCAAGCGGCAGATGCCCCTGATGCGCGACGCGGTGCGCGCCTTCGGCCTGCACGCGGTGGAATTGGAGCGCTACGAGGCCGACGACCTGATCGCGACCTATGCCCGGCAGGCGGAAGCCCGGGGCGCCGAGGTGATCATCGTGTCCTCCGACAAGGACCTGATGCAGCTCGTCTCGGACCGGATCCGGTTCTACGACTTCGAATCCGGCGCCAAGGGCAAGCCCGGCTACCGCCCCGAGCGCAACCTCGACCGCGAGGCGATCATCGCCAAGTGGGAGGGGCTGAGCCCGGAGCAGATCGGCGACGCCCTGGCGCTGATCGGCGACACCTCGGACAACGTGCCCGGCGTGCCCGGCATCGGGCTCAAGACCGCCGCCGCCCTCATCAAGGAATATGGCAGCCTGGAGCAGCTGCTGGAGCGGGCCGGCGAGATCAAGCAGCCCAAGCGCCGCGAAACCCTGCTCGCCAATCTCGACCAGGCCCGGCTCTCGCGGAAGCTCGTGGCCCTGGAAGAGGACGTGCCGGTGCCGGTGCCCCTCGACGATCTCGGCGTGCCGGAGCCCGACCCCGAGAAGCTCGTCGGCTTCCTCAAGGCGATGGAGTTCAACACCCTGACGCGGCGCATCGCCCAGATGCTGCATGTCGACCCCGAGGCGGTAAAGCCCGACCCGGCGCTGCTGCCCGGCGCCCGGCCCCACGGCTACGAGAACGCCGCCGGCGGCAGCGACGCCGTGCCCTTCTTCGGGGATTCCGTGCCGGTCGATCCCGAGACCGCGGCGGCGCCGGAGCGCGGGGCCGGCGCCAGGCCCCCGGAGACTGGAGAGGTCGATCCTTTCGCCGATCTCGGCCTGCCGGATGCGGCGCCGAAGCCCCGCGCCACCGAGCCGACGCCGGCCGGCGTGGTCGCGGCCCGGGCGGCGGAGGCGGTCAAGCCCTTCGACACCAGCGCCTACGAGACGATCACGACCCTGGCGCAACTCGAAGCCTGGATCGCGGAGGCCTTCGAGGCGGGCGTCGTCGCGGTCGATACCGAGACGGACGCCCTCGACGCCAACCGCGCCGGCCTCGTCGGCGTCTCCCTCGCGACCGCTCCGGGCCGCGCGGCCTATATTCCTCTCGCCCACGTGAAGCCCGACACGAAGGACGGGGACCTGTTCGGCGAGGCGGCCCAGGACGGCGAGGCCGCGGACCAGACGATCACCCAGATTCCCCTCGATCAGGCGATCGCCGCCCTCAAGCCGCTGCTGGAGGATCCGGGCACCCTGAAGATCGGCCAGAACATCAAGTACGACTGGCTGGTGCTGAAGCGCTACGGCATCGAGGTCGGACCCTTCGACGACACCATGCTGATCTCCTACGTGCTCGATGCCGGGAAGGGCGGCCACGGCATGGACGAGCTCGCCCGCCGGCATCTCGGCCACCAGCCGATCACCTTCACCGACGTGACCGGCACCGGGCGCAACAAGCTGACCTTCGACCGCGTGCCCCTCAACAAGGCGACCGCCTACGCCGCCGAGGATGCCGACGTGACCCTGCGCCTGTGGCGCATGATGAAGCCGCGCCTCGTCGCGGAGAAGCGCGTCGCGGTCTACGAGACCCTGGAGCGGCCCCTCGTACCCGTGCTCGCCCGCATGGAGGCCAACGGCATCCGCATCGACCGCGACATGCTGAGCCGCCTCTCGGGCGACTTCTCGCAGATCCTGGCGCGGCTCGAGGAGGAGATCCAAGAGGATGCCGGCGAGCGCTTCCAGGTCTCCTCGCCCAAGCAGATCGGCGACGTGCTCTTCGGCAAGATGGGCCTGCCCGGCGCCAAGAAGACGCCCTCGGGCCAATGGGCCACGCCGGCGACGCTCCTGGAGGAGCTCGCCCAGGCCGGGCACGCACTGCCCCGGAAGATCCTGGAATGGCGCCAGCTCTCGAAGCTGAAATCGACCTATACCGACACGCTGCAGGAGCATGCCGATCGGCAGACGAACCGCGTCCACACCTCCTTCGCGCTGGCCGCCACCACCACGGGCCGGCTCTCCTCCTCGGACCCGAACCTGCAGAACATCCCGATCCGCACGGAGGAGGGACGGCGCATCCGCCGGGCCTTCGTGGCGCCCGAGGGCACCAAGCTGATCTCGGCGGACTACTCGCAGATCGAATTGCGCATCCTCGCCCACATCGCCGACATCCCGCAGTTGCGCCAGGCCTTCGAGGACGGCATCGACATCCACGCGGCGACCGCCTCGGCCATGTTCGGCGTGCCCCTCGCCGAGATGACGCCGGATCTGCGCCGGCGGGCCAAGACCATCAATTTCGGCATCATCTACGGCATCTCGGCCTTCGGCCTCGCCGACCGCCTCGGCATCGGCCGGGAGGAGGCCTCGGCCTTCATCCGGCAGTATTTCGAGCGCTTCCCCGGCATCCGCGACTATATCGAGGGCACGAAGAAGCTCTGCCGCGACAAGGGCTACGTCACCACCCTGTTCGGCCGGGTCTGCCACTATCCCCAGATCCGCTCCAACAACCCGAGCGAGCGGGCGAGCGTGGAGCGTCAGGCGATCAACGCCCCGATCCAGGGCACCGCGGCCGACATCATCCGCCGGGCCATGACCCGGATGGAGGACGCCCTGCGCAAGGAGCATCTCAACCTGCGCATGCTCCTGCAGGTGCATGACGAACTCGTCTTCGAGGCGCCCGAGGAGGAGATCGAGGCGGCGCTGCCGGTGATCGCCCGGGTGATGGAGCAGGCGCCAGCCCCGGCCCTGACCCTGCGCGTGCCTCTGGTGGTGGAGGCCAAGGCCGCCGGGAACTGGCAGGAAGCGCATTGAGACGCGCGGAGGAGCGCGCGGGCCCTCGCGCCCGCCCGCCTGGCGCCCTATCCTCGCCGCCGTGACCGAGATCCTGTTCTACCACCTGCAGCGCCAGCCCCTGGAGAAGGTGCTGCCGAGCCTGATCGAGAAGTCGCTGGAGCGCGGCTGGCAGGCGGCCATCCAGGCCGTGAGCGAGGAGCGGCTGCAGGCCCTCGACGACGGCCTCTGGACCTATTCCGACGACAGCTTCCTGCCCCACGGCACCGACCGCGAGCCGGATTCCGGAAGCCAGCCCGTGGTGCTGACCCTGCGGGACGTCAATCCCAACGGCGCGTCGATCCGTTTCCTGGTGGAGGGGGCGGACCTGCCGGCGGATGCGGAATCCTATGCCCGCATCTGCATCCTGTTCGACGGCAACGACCAGGACGCGCTGCTGCGCGCCCGGGAGCAGTGGCGGGCGGCCAAGGAGCAGGGCCACGCGGTCGCCTATTGGCAGCAGGACGAGGACGGGCGCTGGAACAAGAAGGCGTAAGGGCGTCCTTCGCGGCCTTGTCGCCGAACGAGAACAAAAGTAGAACTTACGGGCTGCCGGTTGTCCCGTGGATTCGCCGTTTGGACCCGTTGCCGGTGGCCCCGGGAAGGCTCATGAGTCGGCCTCCGGGCGGCAGCCCCTGTGAGATCGGATCGCGAGGAGAGAGTGCGATGGCGGGCAGCGTGAACAAGGTGATCCTGGTGGGCAATCTCGGGCGCGATCCCGAGACGCGGCGCCTCGCCTCCGGTGATCCCGTGGTGAACCTGCGGCTGGCGACGTCCGAGTCCTGGAAGGACAAGATGTCGGGCGAGCGCAAGGAGAAGACCGAGTGGCACTCGGTCGTGATCTACAACGAGAACCTCGCCCGCGTGGCCGAGCAGTATCTGCGCAAGGGGTCGAAGGTCTATATCGAGGGCCAGCTCCAGACCCGGAAATGGACCGACAATTCCGGTGTCGAGAAGTACACGACCGAGGTCGTGCTGCAGCGCTTCCGCGGCGAGATGACGATCCTCGACGGCCGCGGCGGCGGCGGCGACTTCGCCGGCGAGGAAGAGAGCGGCGGCCAGATCAGCCGCGGCGGCTCCCGCGACGAGTACGGCGGCGGCCGGGGCGGGGACCGCGGGGGCGATTACGGCGGGGGCGGCGGTGGTGGTCGCTCCTCGGGCGGCGGCTCCCGCCCGTCCGGCGGGGGCGGCGGCAAGCCGAACTACGACCTCGACGACGACATCCCGTTCTAGGCTTAGGCTTATAACGAGCGTCTACGGCAGCAGGACCAGGGCTTCGGCCCTGGTCCTTTTGTTTTGCCTGAACCGACAGCGCCGACAGCCCTCACCGGGATCGCCGTCCCCGCCGAGGAGCGGCTCAGTTTGCGGCATTCACAGCAGCGGCGAGGCTCTCCACGAGCTTGTTCATGGCGGCGTCATGGGTCCGGTCGCCTTCCGGGGAGGCCCAGTAGCTCATCATCAGCCGGCGCTTGGCCTTGTCGTCCGGCTCGACCAAGATGTAGCGCAGCACCGTCGGCTTGCCCTTCCAGGTCGCCGGCAGGTCGAGGAAAGCGAGGCCGTAGCCCGCGTAGCGCCGGGGCTCGATCTTCGGCTCGCCGGTCACGGTGACGCCCTGGCCCTCGAAATAGCGGCCATGTTCGGCCTTGATGGTCTCGTAATTCGCCTCGTTGTAGGTCTCGATCCAGAGAAAGACCTCCTCGTCGTCGCTCTTGATCTCGAGACCGTGCTTGACGGTGCTGGCGGTCCAAGCGCCGGGAATCTCCACGGCCATCGGCGGGGTGGTGGCCGGGATCTTCACGGTTTTCGCCCAGCCCGGCGTGGCCCCCACAGAAGCGGCGAGGCCAGCCAGCAAGGCCAAGCGCAGGAAGAGACGAGTCTTCATTGGAAAGTCCTCATCGCCCGTCCGCTCCGCGGAATCGGACACTGTCGTTGACGGGCGGCGCGGGCATTCGAGCGGAGCGCGGTCGAACGTCAATTGGCCAGAGTACGGGCAGGCGGCAGAGGCTGCGGGCTTTCAGCCCCCGGAAAAACTCCGCCGGGCGAGCCCTGGAAAGGCGAGGGCCTGCCCGAGGCCGCGGGCCGCGAGGAAAACGAGGAAGGCGAGCCAGAGGCCGCCATTGCCGAGCCCGAGCGCCTGGAGAGCGAAGAGCGCGACGAGATAGACCAGCAAAGCGGCGAGCATCAGGTTGCGCATCGCCCGGGTCCAGGTCGCGCCAATATAGATGCCGTCATAGGCGAAGGGCAGGGCGGCCACGAGGGGCGCGAGCCCGGCGGCGAGGAGATGCGAGCGGGCATCGGCCCGCACCGGCTCGCTCGTCGTCACCACGTCGATGAAGGCGCCGCCCCCGCCGAGCGCCAGGGTGCTGACGGCCACGCCGAAGGCGAGGCACCAGAGGAGGCAGAGCCGGGACGCGGCGGCGAAGGCCTCGCGGTCCCGGGCGCCCACGGCCCGGCCGCACAAAGCCTCGGCGGCGGTGGCGAAGCCGTCGAGGAAGAAGCCCCCGATCAGGAAGAGATTCCAGAGCACGGCATTGGCGGCGAGCGTCACGTCGCCGAGCCGCGCGCCCATGGCCGAGAACAGGGTGATACCGGCGACGAGCGCCAGGGTCCGGATCAGCACATCCGCATTCACCTTGAGCGTGCGCATCAGGGCGGCCCGGCCGAACACCTCCGCCATGGGCACCCGGAAGGGGCGGGCGCCGAGGCGATGCAGGACGGCGAGCCCGAGCGCCGTGCCCCCGGCCTCCGCCAGGAAAGTGGCCCCGGCCGCCCCGGCGATGCCGAAGCCGAGGCCGAGCACTAGGAGCAGCGTCAGGGCGATGTTGGCGAGGTTGATGCCGACCTGGATGGCGAGGCCGAGATCCGTGCGGCCGCGCCCCAGGACCGAGCCGAGCACGGCGTAGTTCGCCAGGGTGAAGGGCGCGGCGAAGATGCGGATGTGGAAATAGACCGCGAGCCCCGCCGTCACCGCCGCGCTCGCCCCGGCGATGCGGAAGGCGAGGGCCGCGAGGGGGATCTGACCCACGACGAGGACCAGCCCGCAGAGGACCCCGACCGCGAGCGCCCGGGCCAGCGCCCGGTCGATCTCGGCCGGATTCCGGGCGCCCACCGCCTGCGCGGTCAGGCCGGCGGTGGCCATGCGCAGGAAGCCGAAGCTCCAGAAGATCGCGTCGAAGATCACCGCGCCGAGGGCCACCGCCCCGAGGAGCGCGGCATCCCCCAGCCGCCCGATCGCCGCCGCCCCGACGAAGCCGAGGAGCGGCGTCGTCACGTTGGCGAGGGTCGCGGGAAGCGCCAGCAGCAGCACCTGGCGGCTGGTCGGGCGGAGGGCGCCGTCCCGCGGCAGGTCGGCGGAGAGGGCGGGCGCTTCGGGATTCGCGGTCATGGCCCGGGCTTATCGCGCCGGACCGCCGGCGTCCCTTCCGCAAAAGAAGACGGCCCCTGCATCGGCAGGGGCCGTTTCCGATACGCGGCCCGGACGAGGACCCGGCCCCGGTCTCAGCCGGCGGCCTCCTCGCCGTCCTCCTCGTCGCCCTCGATATGCTCGACGGAGACGACGCGCTCGGCCTTGTCGGTGTTGAACACCGTCACGCCCTGCGAGGCGCGGCCGACGATGCGGATGTCGTCCACCGGCACGCGGATGAGCTGGCCGGCATTGGTGACGAGCATGATCTGGTCGCTCGGCTCCACCGGGAAGGAGGCGACCAGGCTGCCGTTGCGGGCGTTCACCCGCATGGCCGTGATGCCCTTTCCGCCGCGGCCCGAGGTCCGGTACTCGTAGGACGAGGTGCGCTTGCCGAAGCCGCGCTCGGACAGGGTGAGCACGAACTGCTCGGCGGCGCTCATCTCGGTGTAGCGCTCCGGCGAGATCGCGGCGGCGCTCGCCTCCTCCGCCTCGCCGTTCTCCGCGGCCTCGCCTTCGATACCGTCGCCGATCACGGCGCGCCGCATCTTCAGGTAGCCCGCGCGCTCCTCCGGCGTCGCCTCGAAGTGATTGAGGATCGTCATGGAGATGACGCGGTCGTCGCTGCCGAGGTTGATGCCGCGCACGCCGGTGGAATCACGGCCCTTGAAGACGCGCACGTCCTCCACGGGGAAGCGGATGCACTGGCCGTTGGCGGTGGTGAGCAGCACGTTCTGCTCCGGCCGGCAGATCTCGACATGGACAATGTGGTCGCCCGGATCGAGCTTCATCGCGATCTTGCCGTTGCGGTTCACCTGCACGAAGTCGGACAGCTTGTTGCGCCGGACATTGCCCGACGCGGTCGCGAACATCACGTCGAGGGTCTCCCAGGAGGCCTCGTCCTCCGGCAGGGGCATGATCGTGGTGATGCGCTCACCCTGGTGCTGGAGCTGCAGGATGTTGACCAGCGCCTTGCCGCGGGCGTTCGGCGCCGCGATCGGCAGACGCCAGACCTTCTCCTTGTAGGCCTGGCCCTGGTCGGAGAAGAACAGCACCGGCGTGTGGGTCGAGGCCACGAAGAGGCGGGTGACGAAATCCTCCTCGCGGGTCGCCATGCCGGAGCGGCCCTTGCCGCCGCGGCGCTGCGCCCGATAGGTCGAGAGCGGCACGCGCTTGACGTAGCCGGCATGGGACACGGTGACGACCATGTCCTCGCGCTGGATCAGGTCCTCGTCGTCGACATTCGCGTCGTAGTCGAGGATCATGGTCTTGCGCGGGGTGGCGTAGGCGTCGCGCACCTCGATCAGCTCGTCGCGCACGATGCCCTGGATGCGGGCGCGGGAGCGCAGGATGTCGAGATAGTCGGCGATCTCCTCGGCGAGCTTCTTCAGCTCGTCGCCGATCTCGTCGCGGCCCAGGGCCGTCAGGCGCTGCAGGCGCAGGTCGAGGATGGCGCGGGCCTGCACCTCGGAAAGGCGGTAGGTGCCGTCCTCGGCCACGCGGTGGCGGGGGTCGTCCACCAGCGCGATCAGCGGGGCGATGTCGGCCGCCGGCCAGTCGCGGCCCATCAGCGCCTCGCGGGCGCTGTTCGGGTCCGGCGAGGTCCGGATCAGGCGGATCACCTCGTCGATATTGGCCACCGCGATGGCGAGGCCGCACAGGACGTGGGCGCGCTCGCGGGCCTTGCCGAGCAGGAACTTGGTCCGGCGGGAGACGACCTCCTCGCGGAAATCCACGAAGGCCTGGAGCAGGTCCTTCAGGGTCATCAGCTCGGGGCGGCCACCGTTCAGCGCCACCATGTTGCAGCCGAAGGAGGTCTGCAGGGGCGTGAACCGGTAGAGCTGGTTGAGCACCACGTCGGCCATGGCGTCGCGCTTCAGCTCGACCACGATGCGCATGCCGTCGCGGTCCGATTCGTCGCGCAGATCCGCGATGCCCTCGAGACGCTTGTCCTTCACCAGCTCGGCGATCTTCTCGATCAGCGTCGCCTTGTTCACCTGATACGGGATCTCGGTGAAGATCAGCGCCTCGCGCTCCTTGCGCAGCTCCTCCACATGGGACTTCGCCCGCATGATGATGGAGCCGCGGCCGGTGGCGTAGGCTTGGCGCGTGCCGGCACGGCCGAGGATCGAGCCGCCGGTGGGGAAGTCGGGGCCAGGCACGATCTCGAGGAGGGCGTCGAGGCCGAGGCCCGGATCCTCGATCAGGGCGAGGCAGGCCTCGACCAATTCGCCGAGATTGTGCGGCGGGATGTTCGTGGCCATGCCGACGGCGATGCCGCCGGCGCCGTTGACGAGGAGGTTCGGGAAGCGGGCCGGAAGGACGGTCGGCTCCTCGCGCGATTCGTCGTAGTTGGGCCCGAAATCGACGGTGTTCTTGTCGATGTCGGCGAGCAAGGCCGTCGCCGGCTTGGCCAGGCGCGATTCGGTGTAGCGCATGGCGGCGGGCGGATCGCCGTCGACCGAGCCGAAATTGCCCTGCCCGTCGATGAGCATGAGGCGCATGGAGAAGTCCTGCGCCATCCGCACCAAGGCATCGTAGATCGATTGGTCGCCGTGCGGATGGTACTGACCGATCACGTCGCCGACGATGCGCGCCGACTTGACGTATTTGCGGTCCGGCAGGTGCCCGGATTCGAAGGCCGAGTAGAGGATGCGCCGATGGACGGGCTTCAGGCCGTCGCGGGCATCGGGGAGCGCGCGACTCACGATCACGCTCATCGCGTAATCGAGATAGGAGCGGCGCATCTCGTCGGTGATGGAGACGGGCTTGATGTCGGTGGCGGGCGGCGGCGCGCCCGTGCCGTTTTCTTCGTTATCTGCCAAGGTCTTCTTTCCGTCTCGCATGCCCTGGGGAAGGGCGCGGCTCGTCGGGGGCGGGAGCGGCGTCTGCCGAAGGCTGCAGACCCCCTTAGAAGACGAGCTATATCAGACGGTTAATATATGCCCGCATGGGCTCCGCGCAAGGCGCGCGGAGCCTCCGGAAGCGGCCGCGCGGGCAGCGCGCGACGCGGCTTCCCGGAGCGTCAGTTCCGCGCCGCCATCATGTCGTGAGCGAGCACCGTCAGCTTGCCGATCAGGCTCGCGACGTCGCCGGTGGTGCAGGACCATTGCGTGCCGATGGCGCTGCCGTCGTTGGAGACGGAGACCACGGCCACCGAGCGCAGCTTGCCCTCGCGGGCGAGCTGGAGCTGGTCTTGGAGCACCTGGATCACGGACGCCACGTTCTCGTCGGCGACAGCCTCGGAGGCGACGGCGGGGAAGGCGACGACGTTGGCCTGGGACACTCTATCGACCTTTGACATTCAGGCGACTCGACGATGCTTGAGGGGCGTTTGACCGAGCGGGCCTGCCTGCAGGCGCTCGACGAGGATGGCGAGGGAGTCCGGGAGAGGCGCCTCCCGATCGACGGCGATGCTCTTGCCGAGCGCGGTGCCGACCCCCTTCGTGACCCGCCCGAGGGCGAGGCCGGGCCGGCCGCCCTGATCAGCGGAAACGGCATAGGCGGCGGAGGGCTGGCGGCGGGCGTCGGAGTCGGCCATGGCAACCTCGGTTCGCTGTCGCTCACATGAGGTGATCCTGCGCGCCTCAATCCGTCCTGAAAATGGCACCGTGTCCGTGTCGCGACGTGATTCCCGCCAGTGTGACCTTCCGGCGACAGGTTGTGCAGGCCCCGTCGCCCCCATGCCCGATCGCGCGCTCAGCGGGGATCCTGCCAACCCTGGCGTGTGCTGACCTCGGTGGCCGGGCCGCCCTGCGGACGCGCGGCGGGAGCGGCGGCGGGGGCCGCCTGGGCGACGCGCGGACCGCCGAATCGCTCGGCGCCCTGGGCGCGTCGGGCATAGCGCGGGCGACGATGCCGGCGCGGACGCGCCCCGTCGGAGCGGGAGCCGATCACGCCGCCGGCCACGGCCCCGACCACCGCACCGATCGGACCGCCGACCAGCGCGCCCGCCACCGCCCCCGTGCCGACGCCGACCGCCGTGCCGTCGGCGGCGCGGGCGGAGCCTGGAACGGTCAGGGTGAGGCCGGCGATCAACGCCAGAACGGGCCAAGCTTTGCGCATCGAGGAACTCTCCGCAGGATCGATGGATCACGCGGCTGTGACGACCGAATTCGACGAAACATTGACCGGGACCGGAGGAAAGACACGGCTATAGTTGTCGCTCAGGCCAGGACATCGCCCTTCGAGGGACACGCATCCGGGCGGCAATTGCCGGAGGTCACGCGCTCCGGGCAGGGCAGCGCGGTTCGGCATGGTCGCGCGGGCGACAGATCCGGGTGGACAAACGCTGCGGCCTGGCCATGCCCCGCTCCCCGCCCCGGATCAGGCCGGACAGGGCCATCGTCTCGGTGGTCGAGGCCAGCCGCGCCGACGCCCGGCCAGCGACGACCGTGCTGTTCGCGGAGCGCCTCGCCGAGACGTGACGGGCCGCGTGACCGCGGCGTGAGTCTCGACACGCGGCGGTGCGCGCCGCGGTGAAAAGCGCGGCAAAAACGCATGCTTGAGGGGCGCGCCTTCCGCGGGGCCTGTGCTAGATAGGCCCCCATGCGATGCTCCCTGACGGTCACCTCCAAGCGACGCATCCTCTGCGTCTTCCCCGCCTACACGCCGTCCTTCGGCACCTTCTCCCACGCCTACCCGCTGATGGGGGGCGTCAAGGCCTTCATGCCGCCCCAGGGCCTGCTGGTGATCGCGGCCTACATGCCGGAGGCCTGGGAGTGCCGGTTCATCGACGAGAACATCAAGCGCGCCACGCCTGAGGACTTCGCCTGGGCCGACGCGGTGTTCGTCTCCGGCATGCACATCCAGGAAGGCCAGATCCACGATATCGGCAAGCGCGCCCATGCCGCCGGCAAGGTCGCCGTGCTCGGCGGTCCCTCGGTCTCCGGCGCGCAGGAGAAGTATCCGGACTTCGACTACCTGCATGTCGGCGAGATCGGCGACGCCACCGACCGACTGGTCGAGATCCTCGACCGCGACCTCTCCCGCCCGGCCCGGCAGGTGGTGCTCGACACCAAGGAGCGGCTGGGGCTCTCGGACTTTCCCGCCCCCGCCTACGCGGCGGTGCCGCTCAAGCGCTACCTGATCGGCTCCCTGCAATTCTCCTCGGGCTGCCCCTATCGCTGCGAGTTCTGCGACATCCCGCAGCTCTACGGGCGGCAGCCGCGGCTGAAGACGCCGGAGCAGCTCTGCGCCGAGCTCGACGCCATCGTCAGCCAGCCGGGCCACCCGGCGGTGGTCTACTTCGTCGACGACAACTTCATCGGCAACCGCAAGGCGACGCGGGAGATGCTGCCGGTGCTGGTCGAGTGGCAGAAGAAGAACAACTACCCGCTCCAGTTCGCCTGCGAGGCGACGCTGAACATGGCCAAGCAGCCCGAGATCCTCGAGCTGATGCGCCAGGCCAACTTCATGACGGTGTTCGTCGGCATCGAGACCCCAGAGGCCGACGCGCTCAAGGGCATCGACAAGACCCACAACGCCGCCGTGCCGATGTACGAGGCGATCGAGACCCTCAACAGCTACGGCCTCGAGGTGACCTCGGGCATCATCCTCGGCCTCGACACCGACACCGACCGCTCCGAGCAGAACCTGATCGACTTCATCGACCGCTCCGCGATCCCGGTGCTGACGATCAACCTGCTCCAGGCCCTGCCCAAGACCCCGCTCTGGGACCGGCTGGAGAAGGAGGGCCGGCTCGTGCACGACGCGAGCCTCGAATCCAACGTGCTGTTCAAGCGCCCCCACGACACCGTGGTAGCGAGCTGGCGCCGGGCCATCGCCCACGCCTACGCCCCGGAGAAGATCTTCGAGCGCTTCAAGCACCAGTGCGACGTGACCTATCCGCACCGGATCGTCACGCCGACGGCGGGCAAGCTCACCGTCACCAACCTGCGCCGCGGCCTGATCCTCGGCTTCAACATCGTCACCCGGGTCGGCCTGTTCTCCGATTACCGCAAGCCGTTCTGGCGGGCGGCGGCCTACGCCCTCAAGCGCGGGCAGATCGAGGCGGTGTTCAACATGGGCTTCGTCGCCCACCACCTGATCCGCTTCACCCGCGAGGCCCTGCGCGGCGAGCACAACGCCTCCTTCTACGCGGCCAAGGCGGCGGAGGCGGAGGCGCAACGCGAGCGGAGCTGGTGGGAGAACACGCGCCGGCGGTTCACGCCGGAGCGGGAAGCCGCCTGAGCCGGCTTCTCCCCTCTGCCGCCGCAGGCCGATCGCCGGGGCGGGCGCTCTGCGCCGAAGGGGAGGCCCATTCGGCGAAAGGGCGTGCGTCAAAACAAGCCTCTCGCGCCGTGCCCGATTGCCATGCGATCGGGCACGGCTCTAGGCTCCGGGTGATGCCGCCCGCGACCATCGCCATCGTGATCGCCACACCCCGGGGCCTGCGCCACGTGGCGAGCGCCTGCGAGCGCGGCGCCGCCGGACCGGCCGAGGACATCCTGCGCAATCTCGGCGCCGAGGTCGCGGGCTCGAACTTCTGGGTCCAGTGCGCCGATGCGCAGGTCGCCCGGCGGCTGACCGGCTATCTCCAGGACGTGCGGGCCGAGATGATGGCCGACAGGGCGCGGCCGATCGGATGAGCGGCGCGCCCAGCGGGATCGCGGGCGTTTGCCTGGAGGGGACGAGCCCGTTCGACTTCCCCGGGATTCCGGTCCATGATGGCGAGAATCACCCCGCCGAAACCGGGGAGGGCACGCGGATCGTCGGAACGCTGCGCTTCCTCCGGGCGGATCGAGGCTCGACCCAACTGCCCTCCCGCGTGCGATCCCTGTTGCCTGCGGCGGAAAAGTCGCGAAACGGGACTTGGCAGGGGGCTTGCTAGCCTCTATACACCGCGCTCCACGCATTCACCCATTGGAAAGGGATCGACCGATCGGTCGGTTTCCGTTCGAGATTCCGCCTGGGCGACCAGGCGGTTTTGGCCGGAAGGGTCTCGAAGCACCCGCTTCGAGCGCCGTTTCCGGCCATGTCCTGTCCGAGACTGCAGGCGCCGGGCAACCGGCTTAATCCGCCAGCCTGCACAGACGGGGAAGACCGAATTCTCGCAACCTCGCTTCGGGGCTCACGCACCGGGGAGAGGCATCGGTTTGAACCATCTCACCCGCGATGCCGCGTCTGCGGCGCCCGGGGACAGGGCCGAGAGACGTCGTCCAGGACGTTTTCGGCTTCTACGCCGAGATCCGTTCCGGGCGGCAAGTGCAACCGGCGGACCTGTCCAAGGTTCCGCCAACCGGAGAGAGCCCAGTGGACCGGACAGCAAAAGCTGATCTCGTCTCGACGCTCAACGGCGTGTTCACCACGAACGCCGTCGTCGTCGTGGCCCACTACAAGGGCCTCACGGTGGCCGACATGCAGAAGCTGCGCGCGCAGATGAAGCAGGCCGGCGCCACCGTGAAGGTCGCGAAGAACCGCCTCGCCAGCATCGCTCTCGATGGCACGGACGTCGCCTCCATCAAGCCCCTCCTGAAGGGTCCGACCCTGCTCGCTTATTCGAGCGACCCGGTCGCGGCCGCCAAGGTGGCGGTGGATTTCGCCAAGACCAACGACAAGCTCGTAATTCTTGGCGGCGCCATGGGAACGACCGCCCTGAACCCGGACGGCGTGAAGGCCCTCGCCTCGCTCCCGTCCCTCGACGAACTGCGCGCCAAGCTCGTGGGCCTCATCCAGGCTCCCGCGACCAAGGTCGCCCAGGTCGTCAACGCGCCGGCGGCCAAGCTCGCCCGCGTGTTCGGGGCCTATGCCAAGAAGGACGAAGCGGCCTGAGCCGTTTCCCCCTTACAAACCCATCCGTTCAAACCGATATATCCAAGGAAGTGAAACATGGCTGATCTCGCCAAGATCGTCGAGGATCTCTCCTCCCTGACCGTTCTCGAGGCCGCCGAGCTCGCGAAGCTCCTCGAGGAGAAGTGGGGCGTTTCCGCCGCTGCCGCCGTCGCCGTCGCCGCTGGCCCGGCCGCGGGTGGTGGCGCTGCCGCCGCCGCCGAGGAGCAGACCGAGTTCACCGTTGTCCTGGCTTCGGCCGGCGACAAGAAGATCGAGGTCATCAAGGAGGTCCGCGCGATCACCGGCCTCGGCCTCAAGGAGGCCAAGGACCTCGTCGAGGGCGCCCCGAAGCCGATCAAGGAGTCGGTGGCCAAGGACGAGGCCGAGAAGATCAAGGCCCAGCTCGAGAAGGCCGGCGCCAAGGTCGAGCTCAAGTAAGACAGAGATGGGCCGCTTCCGGCCCATCGCCGCGCGGAAGGCTCTTTAGGGCCTTCCGCGACCGGAGCCCGCGGGTGCCTCGCCCGCGGGCTAAGGTCGCTTAAAGAGGGCGGCCTCGCGGATCCCGGTTCGGTCCGCAGACGAGGGCAGGATTTTGAGACGGGGAAGGCGGCCCGGCGGGGCGCGCCTTCCAGTCCGGTGCGGGAGGCGTCAGAGCCTTCCCCGGGCAACCAGGACGCGGGATGGTGGAGCGAGGTCACATGGCCAACACGCTGGTCGGTCGCAAGCGCATTCGCAAGTTCTTCGGCAAGATCCGCGAAGTCGCGGAAATGCCGAACCTGATCGAGGTCCAGAAGGCGTCCTACGACCAGTTCCTGATGGTGGACGAGCCCGAGGGTGGCCGCGCCGACGAGGGCCTGCAGAGCGTCTTCAAGTCCGTCTTCCCGATCTCGGACTTCTCTTCGACCGCGCTCCTCGAATTCGTCCGCTACACCTTCGAGGCGCCCAAATACGACGTCGACGAGTGCCGCCAGCGCGGCATCACCTTCGCGGCCCCGCTCAAGGTGACCCTGCGCCTGATCGTGTTCGACGTCGACCCGGATACCGGCGCCAAGTCCGTCAAGGACATCAAGGAGCAGGACGTCTACATGGGCGACATGCCGCTCATGACGGACAACGGCACCTTCATCGTCAACGGCACCGAGCGCGTCATCGTCTCGCAGATGCACCGCTCCCCGGGCGTGTTCTTCGACCACGACAAGGGCAAGACGCACTCCTCCGGCAAGCTGCTCTTCGCCGCCCGCATCATCCCCTACCGGGGCTCCTGGCTCGACGTCGAATTCGACGCCAAGGACATCGTCTACGTGCGCATCGACCGGAAGCGGAAGCTGCCGGTCACCTCGCTGCTGTTCGCGCTGGGCCTCGACGGCGAGGAGATCCTCTCGACCTTCTACAACCGCGTCCTCTACACCCGGGACGGGGCGGATTGGCGCGTGCCGTTCGATGCCGAGCGCCTGAAGGGCTTCAAGGCCAGCGTCGACCTCGTCGACGCCGATTCCGGCGAGGTCGTGCTCGAGGCGGGCAAGAAGCTGAACGCCCGCAACGCGCGCCTCATCGGCGAGAAGGGCACCAAGTTCCTCAAGGCGACCGACGAGGATCTCGTCGGCCAGTATATCGCCGAGGACCTGGTCAACATGCAGACCGGCGAGATCTGGGCCGAGGCCGGCGACGAGATCTCCGAGAAGCTGCTCAAGGCGCTCGACGATGTCGGCGTCACCGAGCTGCCGGTGCTCGACATCGACCACGTCAATGTCGGCCCCTACATCCGCAACACTCTCAACGTGGACAAGAACTCGGGCCGCGAGGGCGCGCTGTTCGACATCTACCGGGTCATGCGCCCGGGCGAGCCGCCGACCCTCGACACTGCCGAGGCGATGTTCCACTCGCTGTTCTTCGACGCCGAGCGCTACGACCTCTCCGCGGTCGGCCGCGTGAAGATGAACATGCGCCTCGACCTCGACGCGCCCGACACCATGCGCACCCTGCGCAAGGAGGACATGCTCGCCGTCGTCAAGGCGCTCGTGGACCTGCGCGACGGCAAGGGCGAGATCGACGACATCGACCACCTCGGCAACCGCCGCGTGCGCTCGGTCGGCGAGCTCATGGAGAACCAGTACCGCCTGGGCCTCCTGCGCATGGAGCGCGCCATCAAGGAGCGGATGTCGTCCGTCGACATCGACACCGTGATGCCGCAGGACCTGATCAACGCGAAGCCCGCCGCCGCGGCGGTGCGCGAGTTCTTCGGCTCGTCGCAGCTCTCGCAGTTCATGGACCAGACCAACCCGCTCTCGGAGGTCACCCACAAGCGCCGCCTCTCGGCGCTTGGCCCGGGCGGTCTCACCCGTGAGCGCGCCGGCTTCGAGGTGCGCGACGTGCACCCGACCCATTACGGCCGCATCTGCCCGATCGAGACGCCGGAAGGCCCGAATATCGGCCTGATCAACTCGCTGGCGACCTTCGCCCGCGTGAACAAGTACGGCTTCATCGAGACGCCGTTCCGCCGGGTGAAGGACGGGGTCGTGACCGACGAGGTCGCCTACCTCTCCGCCATGGAGGAGCAGAAGTACTACGTCGCCCAGGCCAATGCCGGCATGGACGCGGATCGCAAGCTGACGGACGACCTCGTGGTCTGCCGCCGCGCGGGCGAGGTGATCGTGGTCTCCCCCGACCGCGTCGACCTCATGGACGTGTCGCCCAAGCAGCTCGTCTCGGTCGCCGCGGCGCTGATCCCGTTCCTCGAGAACGACGACGCCAACCGCGCGCTGATGGGCTCGAACATGCAGCGCCAGGCGGTGCCGCTGGTTCGCGCCGACGCGCCCTTCGTCGGCACGGGCATGGAGGCCGTGGTCGCCCGGGATTCCGGCGCCGCCATCGCCGCCCGCCGCGCCGGCATCGTCGATCAGGTGGACGCCACCCGTATCGTCATCCGCGCCACGGAGGAGACCGACCCGACCAAGCCCGGCGTCGACATCTACCGCCTGCAGAAGTTCCAGCGCTCCAACCAGTCGACCTGCATCACGCAGAAGCCGCTGGTGCGGGTGGGCGAGCCCGTGAAGAAGGGCGAGATCATCGCCGACGGTCCCTCGACCGAGTTCGGCGAGCTCGCCCTCGGCCGCAACGTGCTCGTCGCGTTCATGCCGTGGAACGGCTACAACTTCGAGGACTCGATCCTGCTCTCCGAGCGGATCGTGAAGGATGACGTGTTCACCTCGATCCACATCGAGGAATTCGAGGTGATGGCCCGCGACACCAAGCTGGGTCCGGAGGAGATCACCCGCGACATCCCGAACGTCTCGGAAGAGGCGCTCAAGAACCTCGACGAGGCCGGCATCGTCTATATCGGCGCCGAGGTGCATGCGGGCGACATCCTCGTCGGCAAGATCACCCCGAAGGGCGAGAGCCCGATGACGCCGGAGGAGAAGCTGCTCCGTGCCATCTTCGGCGAGAAGGCCTCGGACGTGCGCGACACCTCCCTGCGGGTGCCGCCGGGCGTCACCGGCACGATCGTCGAGGTCCGGGTGTTCAACCGCCACGGCGTCGACAAGGACGAGCGCGCCCAGGCCATCGAGCGCGAGGAGATCGAGCGCCTCGCCAAGGACCGCGACGACGAGCAGGCGATTCTCGACCGCAACACCTATGCGCGCCTCTCCGAGCTGCTGATCGGCCAGGCGCCGATCGCCGGCCCGAAGGGCTTCAAGAAGGACACGACCCTCACCCGCGAGCTGATCAACGACTATCCGCGCTCGCAGTGGTGGCAGTTCGCCGTCGTCGACGACCGTCTCATGACCGAGATGGAGGCGATGCAGAAGCAGTACGACGAGTCGAAGAAGCGCCTCGAGCAGCGCTTCCTCGACAAGGTCGAGAAGCTGCAGCGCGGCGACGAGCTGCCTCCGGGCGTCATGAAGATGGTCAAGGTCTTCGTGGCGGTGAAGCGCAAGATCCAGCCCGGCGACAAGATGGCCGGCCGCCACGGCAACAAGGGCGTGGTCTCGCGCATCGTGCCGATCGAGGACATGCCGTTCCTAGAGGACGGGACGCATGCCGACATCGTGCTCAACCCGCTGGGCGTGCCCTCGCGCATGAATGTCGGCCAGATCCTGGAGACCCATCTGGGCTGGGCGGCTGCGGGCCTGGGTCGCAAGGTTTCGAAGGCCGTCGACGCCTATCTGAAGACCCAGGACATCGCGCCGCTGCGCCGGGAGATGGAGGCGATCTACTCGCCGGCCGAGCTCGACGGGCTGTCCGACGAGGATCTCGCGGAGGCCGGCAACAACGTCCGCCGCGGCGTTCCGATGGCCACCCCGGTGTTCAACGGCGCCAAGGAAGCCGACATCGAGACGATGCTGGAGATGGCCGGGCTCGACCGCTCGGCGCAGTCGACGCTCTATGACGGGCGCACCGGCGAGCCTTTCGACCGCAAGGTGACGATGGGCTACATCTACATGCTGAAGCTCCACCATCTCGTGGACGACAAGATCCACGCGCGCTCGATCGGCCCGTACTCGCTCGTCACCCAGCAGCCCCTGGGCGGCAAGGCGCAGTTCGGCGGCCAGCGCTTCGGCGAGATGGAGGTCTGGGCGCTGGAGGCCTACGGCGCGGCCTACACGCTGCAGGAGATGCTCACGGTGAAGTCGGACGACGTGGCCGGCCGCACCAAGGTCTACGAGGCGATCGTCCGCGGCGACGACACCTTCGAGGCCGGCATTCCGGAATCCTTCAACGTGCTCGTCAAGGAGATGCGCTCGCTCGGCCTCAACGTCGAGCTCACCTCCTCGAAGCAGCAGCAGGCGGCCAACGACCAGATCGAGCCGCCGGCCGACGCGGCCGAGTAAGGGCGACACACCTCCCGCGGCGGCATCCCCCGATGCCGCCGCGGTCGAGCGGGGAGGGGCGGAGCCTCCGGTGACGACGGCCAGCGGCGCTCGAGGAGAGCGCGGCGCCTTGAAGTTTCAGCACGGGGCCGCCCAGGCGCGGGGCGCTCCGTCAGCAAGGAGCGGATCATGAACCAAGAGGTCATGAACCTTTTCAATCAGCAGGCCCAGCCGCAGAGCTTCGACCAGATCAAGATCTCGATCTCCTCGCCGGAGAAGATCCTGTCCTGGTCCTACGGCGAGATCAAAAAGCCCGAGACGATCAACTACCGGACCTTCAAGCCCGAGCGCGACGGCCTGTTCTGCGCGCGCATCTTCGGGCCGATCAAGGACTACGAGTGCTTGTGCGGCAAGTACAAGCGCATGAAGTACAAGGGCGTCATCTGCGAGAAGTGCGGCGTCGAAGTCACCCTCGCCCGCGTCCGGCGCGACCGCATGGGCCATATCGAGCTCGCGGCGCCCGTCGCCCATATCTGGTTCCTGAAGTCGCTGCCGAGCCGCATCGGCCTGCTGCTCGACATGGCGCTCAAGGACCTGGAGCGCATCCTCTATTTCGAGTCCTACTGCGTCATCGAGCCGGGCCTCACCCCCCTGAAGGAGCGTCAGCTCCTGTCGGAGGAGGAGTACCTGCGCGCACAGGAGGAGTACGGTGAGGATTCGTTCACGGCGATGATCGGCGCCGAGGCGATCCGCCGGATCCTGCAGGAGCTGGATCTGGACGGCATCGCCAACGCGCTGCGTGAGGAGATCGCCACCACGACCTCCGAGCTGAAGCCCAAGAAGCTGATGAAGCGCCTCAAGATCATCGAGGCGTTCCAGCAGTCGGGCAACAAGCCGGAATGGATGATCCTCACGGTCGTGCCCGTCATCCCGCCGGACCTGCGCCCGCTGGTTCCGCTCGACGGCGGCCGCTTCGCCACGTCGGACCTCAACGACCTGTACCGCCGCGTCATCAACCGCAACAACCGCCTGAAGCGGCTGATCGAGCTGCGCGCGCCGGACATCATCATCCGCAACGAGAAGCGCATGCTTCAGGAAGCGGTGGACGCGCTGTTCGACAACGGCCGCCGCGGCCGCGTCATCACGGGCGCCAACAAGCGCCCGCTGAAGTCGCTCGCCGACATGCTGAAGGGCAAGCAGGGCCGCTTCCGCCAGAACCTGCTCGGCAAGCGCGTCGACTATTCCGGCCGCTCGGTCATCGTGGTCGGACCGGAGCTGAAGCTCCACCAGTGCGGCCTGCCGAAGAAGATGGCGCTCGAGCTGTTCAAGCCCTTCATCTACGCGCGCCTCGACGCCAAGGGCTTCTCGGCCACGGTGAAGCAGGCCAAGAAGCTCGTGGAGAAGGAGAAGCCCGAGGTCTGGGACATCCTGGACGAGGTGATCCGCGAGCATCCGGTGATGCTCAACCGCGCGCCGACGCTCCACCGTCTGGGCATCCAGGCCTTCGAGCCGAAGCTGATCGAGGGCAAGGCGATCCAGCTGCACCCGCTGGTCTGCGCCGCCTTCAACGCGGATTTCGACGGTGACCAGATGGCCGTGCACGTCCCGCTGAGCCTCGAGGCGCAGCTGGAAGCGCGCGTCCTCATGATGTCGACCAACAACATCCTGCATCCCGCGAACGGCCAGCCGATCATCGTGCCGTCGCAGGACATCGTGCTGGGGCTCTACTACCTGTCGATCGTCGCCGACGGCGCGGTCGGCGCGTACAACCCCGACAACAAGCAGAACCCGATGCAGGGCGTGTTCGGCGATATCGGCGAGCTGGAGCACGCGCTCGCGGCCAAGACCGTGTCGCTGCACTCGAAGATCCGGTGGCGCTGGAAGGGCATCGGCCCGGACGGCGAGCCCATGGTCAAGATCTACGACACCACCCCGGGCCGGGTGATCCTGTCCGGCGTGCTGCCGCTGCACCCGAAGGTGCCCTTCGACGTCGTCAACAAGCTGATGACGAAGAAGGAGATCTCCGCGATGATCGACACCGTCTACCGCCACTGCGGTCAGAAGGAGTCGGTGATCTTCTGCGACCGCATCATGGCGCTCGGCTTCAGCCACGCCTTCCGTGCGGGCATCTCCTTCGGCAAGGACGACATGGTCGTGCCGGAGAACAAGTGGTCTATCGTGGACGCAACCCGCGCCCTCGTGAAGGACTACGAGCAGCAGTACAATGACGGCCTGATCACCCAGGGCGAGAAGTACAACAAGGTCGTCGACGCCTGGGCGAAGTGCTCCGACAAGCTCGCCCAGGAGATGATGGGCCGCATCTCCGCGGTCCAGAAGGACGAGAACGGCGCCGACAAGCAGGTCAACTCGATCTACATGATGAGCCACTCCGGTGCCCGTGGCTCGCCCGCCCAGATGAAGCAGCTCGCGGCCATGCGCGGCCTCATGGCCAAGCCGTCGGGCGAGATCATCGAGACGCCGATCATCTCGAACTTCAAGGAAGGCCTCGACGTTCTCGAGTACTTCAACTCGACCCACGGCGCCCGTAAGGGCCTCGCGGACACCGCGCTGAAGACCGCCAATTCCGGCTACCTGACCCGCCGCCTCGTCGACGTGGCCCAGGACGCGGTGATCCGCGAGAAGGATTGCGGGACGCAGAACGGCATCCGGATGCGCGCCATCGTGGACGCGGGCCAGGTCGTGGCCCCGCTCGCGACCCGCATCCTCGGCCGCGCCGCGGCGGAGGAGCTCGTCGCCCAGGACGGCAGCGTCATCGTCCAGATCGGCGAGACCATCGAGGAGAAGCATCTCCCGCTGATCACAGCCGCCGGCATCCAGGAGGTGAAGATCCGCTCGGTGCTCGTCTGCGCCACCAAGAGCGGCGTCTGCGCCACCTGCTACGGGCGCGACCTCGCCCGCGGCACGCCGGTCAACATGGGCGAGGCCGTCGGCGTCATCGCGGCGCAGTCCATCGGCGAGCCGGGCACCCAGCTCACCATGCGCACCTTCCACATCGGCGGCGCCGCCCAGATCGCGGATTCGTCCTTCATCGAGTCGAGCTTCGAAGGCACGGTGAAGATCCGCAACCGGGCGCTCGCGAAGAACTCCGACGGCGATCTCATCGCCACCGGCCGCAACGTGGCCGTGGTGATCGTCGGTCCCGACGGCGTCGAGCGGGCGGTGCACCGCCTCCAATACGGCGCCAAGGTGCGCGTGGACGAGGGCGACAAGATCAAGCGCGGCCAGCGCATCGCGGAGTGGGACCCCTATACCCGGCCGATCATCACCGAGGTCGACGGTATCGTGGCCTACGAGGATCTCTACGATGGCCAGTCCATCACGGAGACCACCGACGAATCGACCGGCATCGCCAAGCGCGTCGTCATCGACTGGCGCGGCTCGTCGCGGACCTCCGACCTGAAGCCGGCGATGCTCGTCGTCGATCAGGACGGCAAGCCCGTGAAGCTGCCGCGCGGCTCGGATGCCCGCTACTTCCTGCCCGTCGATGCCATCATCGGCTCCGACCCGGGCGGCAAGGTGAAGGCCGGCGACATCCTGGCCCGCGTCGCGACCGAGTCGGCCAAGACCCGCGACATCACCGGCGGTCTGCCGCGGGTGGCGGAACTGTTCGAGGCCCGGCGCCCGAAGGACGCGGCGATCATCGCCGAGAAGTCGGGCACGATCTCCTTCGGCCGCGACTACAAGAACAAGCGCCGGCTCACGCTGACGCCGCATGACGGGTCCGATCCGGTCGAGTACCTGATCCCGAAGGGCAAGCACATCCACCTTCAGGACGGGGACGTGGTCGAGCTCGGCGACTACATCGTCGACGGCAACCCGGCGCCGCACGACATCCTGGCGATCAAGGGCGTGGAGGAGCTCGCGGCTTACCTCGTCAACGAGATCCAGGAGGTCTACCGGCTCCAGGGCGTTCTCATCAACGACAAGCACATCGAGGTGATCGTCCGGCAGATGCTGCAGAAGGTCGAAGTGACCGACGGCGGCGATTCGGACATCCTGCCCGGCGACCAGATCGACCGCACCGAGCTCGCGGAATACAACGAGAAGCTCGAGGCGGAGGGCAAGAAGCCGATCCAGGGCGTCCCGGTCCTGCTCGGCATCACCAAGGCGTCGCTGCAGACGAAGTCGTTCATCTCGGCGGCCTCGTTCCAGGAGACCACCCGCGTCCTCACCGAGGCGGCGGTCAACGGCAAGGTCGATACCCTGGAAGGCCTCAAGGAGAACGTGATCGTCGGCTCGCTGATCCCGGCAGGGACGGGCTCGCTCGCGGCGGACATCAAGGCGATCGCCCGCCGCCGCGACAATCTCATTCTCCAGCAGCGCGCCGCCAACAGCGAAGCGCAGCCGGTGGGCGAGCTGCCGCCGGCCGCCGAGTGAGCGGTCGAGCTAGTCTCTGAAGACAGCGGGGAGGGCGGTCCGAGAGGGCCGCCCTTCTTCGTTTCGGGTCGGACTCGTCCCACGAGGGGGACCTTTTGATTTTCATCCGCCTGAAAGAGGGACGTGCCTAGAAGATCCCGGGACGAATCGTCATCGGACACGAAGACGGGCCGGATTCGTCCGAGGGGTCATCAATGCGCGGAAAGATTCTCGTCGTCGCGGACGCCACCCGCGAAGGATTGATCTCGGGCCAGGACGGGCAACGCTACAGCTATCGCAGTTCGGATCTGCGATCCCCGGCGTCGTTCTCCGGTCAGGACGTCGATTTCACCTGCGACGGGACGGAAGCCCGCGAGATCTACGCCCTCGAAACGCCGCTCTCGACCCTGACCCGGCGGGACTGGGTGCCGTTCTACTTGAGCCCGAAGGGTCGACTCTCCCGTGGCGATTACTGGCTCTACGGTTTCCTGGTTCCGCTCATCGCCGGCGGCGTGCTCGGGTGGATCCCGATCCTCGGCCAGATCCTCGCCATCGTCTCCACCTGGTCCGCCATCGCCGTGGGCATCAAGCGCTGCCACGACCTCGACCGTTCGGGCTGGTGGATGTTCCTGCCGCTGCTTCCGCTTCTGTTCGCGGCGGTGAGCCTGGCCGTGGACACGACCCGGCCCGAGGGGCCCGTCGGTGGACTGACCCTCCTTCTGGCGAGCGCGTGGCTCGCCACCAGCCTCTGGCTCCTCGTCGTGGTCTTCCTGCGCCGCGGCCAGCAGGGCCCGAACCGCTTCGGTCCGGATCCGCTGGCCCGCAGCCATTAACCGGATCGAAAGCAGAACTTCCTGCTGCGAAACGGTTGACGTTGCGCACAAGGGCGCGTAGAAGCGCGCCACTTCGGTAGATCGCAGATCGCGGACGGTTCGAAGCGCCTCGCTTCATGCACCTCCGTCGTGACGATGCCGGGGCTCACAAGACTGACATCGCGTCAGATCGGTAGGTAAGAACGCGCTTGATTCAAGCGTGGTCCTCTGCCTCGTCACTCGCCAAAGGCCCTTCCGGCCTCTGGCGCTATTCGTTTTGCGATCGAGCCGGAAACGGACCGATCGGGCCGGGGCGCCCCGCAAGGGGCATCGATTTGGACACGGGAACCGCCCAGAGCGGTTCGATGAAGAGGGCAGAGAATGCCGACGATCAACCAGCTGATCGCGCAGCCGCGCAAGGCTCAGAAGGCTCGCAACAAGGTGCCGGCGCTCAATGCCTGCCCCCAGAAGCGTGGCGTCTGCACCCGCGTCTACACCACGACCCCGAAGAAGCCGAACTCGGCGCTGCGTAAGGTCGCCAAGGTCCGTCTCACCAACGGCTTCGAGGTGATCGGCTACATCCCGGGCGAGGGTCACAACCTTCAGGAGCACTCCGTGGTCATGATCCGCGGCGGCCGCGTGAAGGACCTTCCGGGCGTGCGCTACCACATCCTGCGCGGCGTGCTCGACACCCAGGGCGTCAAGAACCGCAAGCAGCGTCGCTCCAAGTACGGCGCCAAGCGTCCGAAGTAAGGATCTGGCCCGAAGTTATTCTCTTCGGGCGGGCCGGACACGTTTCCACGGCCTCGCAAGGATGCTGCGGCCTCGATCGAGGAAAGGCAGCCTGCGCGGGGCGCTTAAGACCATACTTTTCGAGAGCCAGACAAAATGTCCCGTCGTCACTCTGCCGAGAAGCGCGAGATCATCCCGGATCCCAAGTACGGCGATGTCGTCCTGACCAAGTTCATGAATTCGATCATGTACGAGGGCAAGAAGTCGGTCGCCGAGCGGATCGTCTACGGCGCCTTCGACATCGTCGAGAACCGCGCCCGCGCCAACCCGATCGAGGTGTTCCGCGCCGCTCTCGACAACGTCGCCCCGGCGATCGAGGTCCGCTCCCGCCGCGTCGGCGGCGCGACCTACCAGGTCCCCGTCGAGGTGCGCGCCGAGCGCCGTCAGGCTCTGGCCATCCGCTGGCTGATCCAGGCCGCCCGCGCCCGCAACGACCGCACCATGGTCGAGCGTCTCTCGGCCGAGCTGCTCGATGCCGCCAACAACCGCGGCAACGCGGTCAAGAAGCGCGAAGACACCCACCGGATGGCCGAGGCCAACCGCGCCTTCTCGCACTACCGCTGGTAATTCGTCCGTCGAGCGCCGCCCCGGGCGGCGCTCCGTCCGCCCCTTTCCGGAGAGACCCCGATGCCCCGCACGCACGCGATCGAGGACTACCGTAACTTCGGCATCATGGCCCACATCGATGCCGGCAAGACCACGACGACCGAGCGGATCCTCTACTACACCGGCAAGTCGCATAAGATCGGTGAAGTCCATGAGGGCGCTGCCACCATGGACTGGATGGAGCAGGAGCAGGAGCGTGGCATCACGATCACCTCTGCTGCCACCACCTGCTTCTGGCGCGACAAGCGTCTGAACATCATCGACACCCCCGGCCACGTCGACTTCACCATCGAGGTGGAGCGTTCGCTCCGCGTGCTCGACGGCGCCGTCTGCGTGCTCGACGGCAACCAGGGCGTCGAGCCCCAGACCGAGACCGTGTGGCGCCAGGCCGACAAGTACGACGTGCCGCGCGTCGTGTTCGTCAACAAGATGGACAAGATCGGCGCCGACTTCTTCAAGTGCGTCGCCGACATCATCGGCCGCGTCGCCGGCAAGCCGGTCTGCCTGCAGCTGCCGATCGGCGCCGAGAGCTCCTTCAAGGGCGTCGTCGACCTCATCAAGATGAAGGCGATCGTCTGGTCGGGCGAGGCCCTCGGCGCGAACTTCTCCGAGGAGGAGATCCCGGCCGACCTCAAGGACCAGGCCGTCGAGTACCGCACCAAGCTGGTCGAGGCCTGCGTCGAGCTCGATGACGACGCCATGAGCGCCTATCTCGACGGCGTGGAGCCGGACGAGGACGGTCTGCGCAAGCTCGTCCGCAAGGCCGTGCAGCTGCGCGCCTTCCATCCGGTGCTCTGCGGCTCGGCCTTCAAGAACAAGGGCGTGCAGCCCCTCCTCGACGCCGTCGTGGACTACCTGCCGTCCCCGGTCGATCGCGGCGCGGTCGACGGCCTCGACTTCAAGACCGAGGAGCCCGTCCAGCGCCAGCCGTCCGACGAGGACGCGTTCTCCATGCTCGCCTTCAAGATCATGGACGATCCCCATGTCGGCACGATCACCTTCTGCCGCGTCTATTCGGGCAAGGTGGAGTCGGGCTCGAGCGTGCTGAACTCCTCGCGCGACAAGCGCGAGCGCGTCGGCCGCATGCTGCTCATGCACGCCAACAACCGTGAGGACATCAAGGAAGCCTATGCGGGCGACATCGTCGCCCTCGCCGGCCTCAAGGACACCCGCACGGGCGACACCCTCTGCGACCCGAACAAGGCGGTGATCCTCGAGAAGATGGAGTTCCCCGAGCCCGTCATCGAGATCGCCGTCGAGCCGAAGTCGAAGGCGGACCAGGAGAAGCTGGGCATCGCGCTGTCGAAGCTGGCGGCGGAGGATCCGTCCTTCCGGGTGTCGACGGACCAGGAGTCGGGCCAGACCATCCTCAAGGGGATGGGCGAGCTCCACCTGGACATCAAGGTCGACATCCTGCGCCGGACCTACAAGGTCGACGCCAATATCGGCCAGCCGCAGGTGGCCTACCGCGAGAAGCTGACCCGCCGTCAGGAGGTCGACTACACGCACAAAAAGCAGACCGGCGGCACCGGTCAGTTCGCCCGCGTGAAGTTCGTGGTCGAGCCGAACGAGCCGGGCGCAGGCTTCTCGTTCGAGTCGAAGATCGTCGGCGGCGCGGTGCCGAAGGAGTACATCCCCGGCGTCGAGAAGGGCCTGAACTCGGTCCTGACGGCGGGCGTGCTCGCGGGCTTCCCGGTGGTCGACATCAAGGTGGAGCTGGTGGACGGCGCCTACCACGACGTCGACTCCTCGGCGCTCGCCTTCGAGATCGCCTCCCGCGCGGCCCTGCGCGAGGCGCTTCAGAAGGGCGGCTCGGTACTGCTGGAGCCGGTGATGAAGGTCGAGGTGGTCTCCCCCGAGGAGTATACCGGCTCGGTCATCGGCGACCTCAACTCCCGCCGCGGCCAGATCCAGGGCCAGGACATGCGCGGAAACGCCAATGTCATCAACGCCATGGTCCCCCTGGCCAACATGTTCGGCTACGTGAACCAGCTGCGCTCCTTCAGCCAGGGCCGCGCCAACTTCACGATGCAGTTCGATCACTACGAAGAGGTGCCGCGCGGCGAGGCCGACAAGGTCATCGCCAAGTACGCCTAAGCTCTTCGCTTAACACCCATTCTTTCGACTTCAGGAGGCTCTGATGGCCAAGGAAAAGTTCACCCGTTCGAAGCCGCACTGCAACATTGGGACGATTGGTCACGTCGACCACGGCAAGACGTCCCTGACGGCGGCGATCACGAAGGTTCTGGCGGAGAGCGGCGGCGCGACGTTCACGGCCTATGACCAGATCGACAAGGCTCCGGAGGAGAAGGCGCGCGGGATCACGATCTCGACGGCGCATGTGGAGTACGAGACGACGAACCGTCACTACGCGCACGTGGACTGCCCCGGCCACGCCGACTACGTGAAGAACATGATCACGGGCGCGGCGCAGATGGACGGCGCGATCCTGGTGGTGTCGGCGGCCGACGGCCCGATGCCGCAGACCCGCGAGCACATCCTTCTGGCGCGCCAGGTCGGCGTTCCGGCGCTGGTGGTGTTCCTCAACAAGGTCGACATGGTCGACGACGAGGAGCTTCTGGAGCTGGTCGAGCTGGAGGTGCGCGAGCTTCTCTCGAAGTACGACTTCCCCGGCGACGACATCCCGATCACCAAGGGCTCGGCCCTGATGGCGCTCGAGGACAAGGAGCCCAAGATCGGCCGTGACGCCGTGCTCAAGCTGATGGAGACGGTGGACGCCTACATCCCGCAGCCGGAGCGGCCGATCGACCTGCCGTTCCTGATGCCGATCGAGGACGTGTTCTCGATCTCGGGCCGCGGCACGGTGGTGACCGGCCGCGTCGAGCGCGGCATCGTGAAGGTCGGCGAGACCGTCGAGATCGTCGGCATCCGCCCGACCACCACGACGACGGTGACCGGCGTCGAGATGTTCCGCAAGCTGCTCGACCAGGGCCAGGCGGGCGACAATGTCGGCGTGCTGCTGCGCGGCACCAAGCGCGAGGACGTCGAGCGCGGCCAGGTCGTGTGCAAGCCCGGCTCGGTCAAGCCCCACGCCAAGTTCAAGGCCGAGGCCTACATCCTCACCAAGGAAGAGGGCGGCCGCCACACGCCGTTCTTCACCAACTACCGTCCGCAGTTCTACTTCCGCACCACGGACGTGACCGGCGTCGTCACCCTGCCGGAAGGCACCGAGATGGTGATGCCCGGCGACAACGTGACCATGGACGTCGTCCTGATCACCCCCGTCGCCATGGAAGAGAAGCTCCGCTTCGCCATCCGTGAAGGCGGCCGAACCGTCGGTGCCGGCGTCGTCGCCGCCATCAACGACTAAGCCATCCGGCACGAGCTACCGACAGGGGACGAAGAGGGGCGGGCCCTCGCGCCCGCCCTTCACGTTCCCGCCGAGGTAATCAGGTCATGAACGGTCAGAATATCCGCATCCGCCTCAAGGCGTTCGACCATCGCATCCTCGATGCGTCGACCAAGGAAATCGTCTCCACGGCCAAGCGCACCGGCGCCCAGATCCGTGGCCCGATCCCGCTGCCGACCCACATCGAGAAGTTCACCGTGAATCGCTCGCCGCACATCGACAAGAAGTCCCGCGAGCAGTTCGAGATGCGCACGCATAAGCGGGTGCTCGATATCGTCGACCCGACTCCGCAGACCGTGGACGCGCTCATGAAGCTCGACCTCGCCGCGGGCGTGGACGTGGAGATCAAGCTCTAAGTCCGCCTCGGACCTAGAGCTTCCTGTTTCATCGCGCGAGGGAGAGACCTATGCGCTCAGGCGTCATCGCACGGAAGGTCGGCATGACCCGCGTCTTCACGGACGCAGGCGAACACGTGCCCGTCACCGTGCTCCAGATCGATCAGTGCCAGGTTGTGGCACACCGTACCACCGAGAAAGACGGCTACGTCGCGCTGCAGGTCGGCGTCGGCAAGGCCAAGGTGAAGAACGTCTCGGCTGCCGAGCGCGGCCGCTTCGCCGTCGCCAAGGTCGAGCCGAAGCAGAAGCTCGCCGAGTTCCGCGTGTCCGAGGACGCGCTGATCCCGGTCGGCGCCGAGATCACCGCCGACCACTTCATCCCGGGCCAGTTCGTCGACGTGACGGGCACCACCACGGGTAAGGGCTTCGCCGGCGGCATGAAGCGCTGGAACTTCGGCGGTCTGCGCGCCACCCACGGCGTGTCGATCTCCCACCGCTCGATCGGTTCGACCGGTGGCCGCCAGGATCCGGGCAAGACCTTCAAGAACAAGAAGATGCCGGGCCATCTCGGCGTCGAGCGGGTGACCACGCAGAACCTGCGCGTCGTGCGCACGGATCCGGAGCGCGGCCTCATCCTCGTCGAGGGCGCCGTTCCCGGCGTCGCCGGCGGTTGGATCCAGGTCCGCGACGCGGTCAAGCGTGCGCTCCCCGCCGACGTGCCGCAGCCGGGCAAGTTCCGTGAGAACGGTGCTGCCGCCGCGGCTCCCGAAGCGCCCGCCTCCGAGGAGAACGCGTGATGAAGCTCGATATCACCACGCTCGACGGCGGCTCCGCCGGCTCGGTCGAGCTCAACGAGGCGATCTACGGCCTTGAGCCGCGCGCCGACATCCTGCAGCGCATGGTGCGCTACCAGCTCGCCAAGCGGCGCGCCGGCACCCATGCGGTGAAGAACCGTTCGGACGTCGATCGCACCTCGAAGAAGCTGTACAAGCAGAAGGGCACCGGCAACGCCCGTCACGGCGCCGCCTCCGCCCCGCAGTTCCGCGGCGGTGGACGTGCCTTCGGTCCGGTCGTGCGCAGCCATGCCCACGACCTGCCCAAGAAGGTGCGCGCGCTTGCCCTCAAGCATGCGCTCTCCACGAAGGCCAAGGCCTCGACCCTGATCGTCGTCGACGACATCAAGATCGAGAGCTTCAAGACCAAGGCGCTCATCGAGCGCTTCGGCAAGCTCGGCCTCTCGAACGCGCTGATCATCGGCGGGGCGGAAGTGGACGAGAATTTCGGCCGCGCCGCTCGCGCCATCCCGCAGATCGACGTTCTGCCCGTGCAGGGCATCAACGTCTACGACATCCTGCGCCGCGACACGCTCGTGCTGACGCGCGCCGCCGTCGACGCGCTGGAGGAGCGTTTCAAATGAGTGCCGATCCGCGCCACTACGACGTGATCGTCTCCCCGGTCATCACCGAGAAGGCGACCAACCTCACCGAGCAGAACAAGGTCGTCTTCCGGGTCGCCCCGAAGGCCACCAAGCCGCAGATCAAGGACGCGGTCGAGAAGCTGTTCGACGTCAAGGTCACGAGCGTCAACACGCTCGTCACCAAGGGCAAGAAGAAGTTCTTCCGCGGGCAGCGCGGGCAGCGTTCGGACGTGAAGAAGGCGATCATCACCCTCGCCGAGGGTGACACGATCGACGTCACGACCGGCCTCTGAGACTTGAAGCGTTAGGATCAAGCCGATGGCCTTGAAGACATTCAAACCGGTCACGCCGAGCCTGCGCCAGCTCGTGCTCGTCGACCGCCGTGAGCTCTACAAGGGCAAGCCGGTGAAGGCGCTGACCGAGGGCAAGACCTCCTCGGGTGGCCGCAACAATCTCGGTCGCGTCACCGTCCGCTTCCGCGGCGGTGGCCACAAGCGGGTCCTGCGCAACGTCGACTTCAAGCGTCGCGAGAACCTGAACGTGGCGGCGACCGTGGAGCGGATCGAGTACGATCCGAACCGCACCGCCTTCATCGCGCTCATCACGTTCCCCGACGGCAAGCAGAGCTACATCCTGGCTCCGCAACGCCTCTCCCCCGGCGACACCGTCGTCGCGGGCGAGACCGTCGACGTGAAGCCGGGCAATGCCGGCCCGATCGGCAACATGCCGGTGGGCACGATCGTCCACAACGTCGAGCTGAAGATCGGCAAGGGCGGCGCGATCGCCCGGTCCGCGGGCAACTACGCCCAGATCGTCGGCCGCGACCAGGGCTACGTGACCCTGCGCCTGAACTCCGGCGAGCAGCGTCTGGTCCACGGCCAGTGCTTCGCCACCGTGGGCGCGGTCTCCAACCCCGACCACATGAACATCTCGCTCGGCAAGGCCGGGCGCAATCGCTGGCTGGGCAAGCGTCCGCATAACCGCGGCGTCGCCATGAACCCGGTCGATCACCCGCACGGCGGCGGTGAGGGTCGCACCTCGGGCGGCCGGAACCCGGTCACGCCCTGGGGCGTGCCCACCAAGGGGAAGAAGACCCGGTCCAACAAGCGGACCGATACCTTCATCCTGTCCAGCCGTCATAACCGCAAGAAGTAACCACCATGGCACGCTCCCTTTGGAAGGGGCCGTTCGTCGACGGCTACCTCCTCAAGAAAGCCGACGCCGCGCGCGGTTCCAGCCGCAACGAGGTCGTCAAGATCTGGAGCCGCCGCTCCACGATCCTTCCGCAGTTCGTGGGCATCACCTTCGGTGTGCACAACGGACACAAGCATATCCCGGTCTACGTCACCGAGGAGATGGTCGGGCACAAGTTCGGCGAGTTCTCGCCGACCCGCACCTTCCCGGGCCACGCGGCCGACAAGAAGGCGAAGAGGCGCTGAGATGGGCAAGGCTGCCACCCCCCGCGCGCTCCCCGAGAACGAGGCGAAGGCCGTCGCGCGCATGCTGCGCGTCAGCCCTCAGAAGCTCAACCTCGTGGCGGCGCTGATCCGCGGCAAGAAGGTCGAGACGGCGCTCGCCGACCTCGAATTCTCGCGCAAGCGCATCGCCCGCGACGTGAAGAAGTGCCTCGAGAGCGCGATCGCCAACGCCGAGAACAACCACGACCTCGACGTGGACGACCTGGTCGTGAGCCAAGCCTTCGTCGGCAAGGCGCTGGTTCTCAAGCGTTTCCACGCCCGTGCCCGCGGCCGCGGCGCGCGCATCCTGAAGCCCTTCTCGAACCTCACGATCGTGGTTCGCGAAGTGCGCGCCGAAGCGGCCTGAGGAGTTTCCGATGGGACAGAAAGTCAATCCGATCGGCCTGCGGCTCGGCATCAACCGGACCTGGGATTCCCGCTGGTTCGCCGAGAAGGGCGAGTATGCCCGGCTGATGCACGAGGACGTCGCGATCCGCGCCGCCCTCATGAAGCAGCTCAAGCAGGCCGCGGTCTCCAAGATCGTGATCGAGCGTCCGCACCGGAAGTGCCGCGTCACCATCCACTCGGGCCGCCCGGGCGTGGTGATCGGCAAGAAGGGTGCGGATATCGAGAAGCTGCGCAAGCTCGTGAACACGATGACGAAGGCGGACGTCGCCATCAACATCGTCGAGGTGCGCAAGCCCGAGATCGACGCCACCCTGGTGGCCGAGTCGATCGCCCAGCAGCTCGAGCGTCGCGTCGCCTTCCGTCGCGCCATGAAGCGCGCCGTGCAGTCGGCCATGCGTCTCGGTGCCGAGGGCATCCGCATCAACTGCGCCGGCCGTCTCGGCGGCGCGGAGATCGCCCGCACGGAGTGGTACCGCGAGGGCCGCGTTCCGCTGCACACCCTGCGCGCCGATGTCGATTACGGCGTCGCCACGGCGTTCACGACCTACGGCACCTGCGGCATCAAGGTGTGGGTGTTCAAGGGCGAGATCCTCGAGCACGACCCGATGGCGCAGGACAAGCGCGCTCAGGAAGAGGGCGGCCGCTCCGGCGGGCGTCGTGAGCGCGATCGCGAGGGCGGCCGCGAGGGTCGCCGCGATCACGCCAACGCGTGATCGCAGCCACCTGAAGCATATGAGAGGCTGCCATGCTGCAACCCAAGAAGACCAAGTTCCGCAAGCAGTTCAAGGGGCGCATCCATGGCGCGGCCAAGGGCGGCTTTGAGCTGAACTTCGGCCAGTTCGGCCTCAAGGCGATGGAACCCGAGCGCATCACCGCGCGCCAGATCGAGGCGGCCCGCCGCGCGATCACCCGCGAGATGAAGCGTCAGGGCCGCGTGTGGATCCGGGTGTTCCCGGATCTGCCCGTCACCGCCAAGCCCACCGAAGTCCGCATGGGCTCCGGTAAGGGTGCCCCCGAGTACTGGGCGGCCCGCGTCCATCCCGGCCGCATCATGTTCGAGGTCGACGGTGTCGCCGAGGACATCGCCCGCGAGGCTCTGCGCCTCGGTGCCGCGAAGCTGCCGGTGCGCACGCGCGTCATCCAGCGCATCGCCGATTGATAGGAAGAAGGATCATGAAGTCTACGCAAAGACTGTCTGATCTGCGCGCGATGTCGGCGGATCAGCTTTCCGACGAGCTCGTCAACCTGAAGAAGGAGCAGTTCAACCTGCGCTTCCAGGGTGCGACGGGCCAGCTCGAGAACGTCGCCCGGGTCCGTGAGGTCCGGCGCGACATTGCCCGCGTGCGCACGCTGCAGCGTCGCAAGACGCTCGACGCGGCCAAGGCCTGAGGAGATAACGCCATGCCCAAGCGCATCCTTCAGGGTGTCGTCGTCAGCGACAAGACCGACAAGACCATCGTCGTGAAGGTGGAGCGTCGCTTCACCCACCCGGTGATGAAGAAGACCGTCCGTCGCTCGAAGAACTACCATGCCCACGACGAGGGCAACGTGGCCAAGATCGGCCAGACGGTGTTCATCGAGGAGTCGCGGCCCTACTCCAAGACCAAGACCTGGAAGCTGGTCGAGGATCAGGCCGCTGCGGCCGAGGCGGCCGGCACCGCCGCCTGAGGTCTTCCTCGGGACAGGTTCGAAGCGGGCGCGAGCTTTCGCGCCCGTTTTCGTTTGCGGGCAGACCGCTTCCTCCCTCGTCGACGCCGCCAAGGGGTCGCCGGGATGCGGAAGCGGGCGATCGCCGCGATATGGCCTTGCGCGATGGACGGACTCATTGTAATGGGCACGCCTTCGCGACAGTCCATGGGATGTTCGCATCCCTTCGTACGCGGTGACCGCGCCGGCGTCCTCAGCGCCGATTGCGCGGTCTCTCTTATGAGCCGGGGACGTCAGATCCCCATCAGGCGTCGTCCGCCGGGCAATACCGCCCGCGTGCGGAAACCCGCCTGAAACAAGGAAAGGTCACTCCTGTGATCCAGATGCAGACGAATCTGGACGTCGCCGACAATTCTGGTGCGCGTCGCGTGATGTGCATCAAGGTGCTCGGCGGGTCGAAGCGCAAGTATGCCGGCGTGGGCGACATCATCGTCGTCTCCGTGAAGGAGGCGATTCCGCGCGGCCGCGTGAAGAAGGGCGACGTCATGAAGGCGGTCGTCGTTCGCACCGCCAAGGACGTGAAGCGCGCCGACGGCTCGGTGATCCGGTTCGACCGCAACGCGGCCGTCCTGATCAACAATCAGAAGGAGCCGGTCGGCACCCGTATCTTCGGGCCGGTGCCGCGCGAGCTGCGCGCCCGCAACCACATGAAGATCATCTCGCTCGCTCCTGAGGTGCTGTGATGGCCGCCAAGATCAAGAAGGGCGACACGGTCGTCGTTCTCACCGGTCGCGACGCGGGTCGCTCCGGCGAGGTCATCCAGGTGCTGCCGAAGGAGGACAAGGCCTTCGTTCGCGGCATCAACCTGGTGAAGAAGCACCAGCGTCAGACCCAGAACCAGGAAGGCGGCATCATCTCCAAGGAGGCTGCCATCCACCTGTCCAACATCGCGGTGGCCGATGCCAACGGCAAGCCGACCCGTGTTGGGTTCCGCATCCTCGACGACGGGCGCAAGGTCCGGTTCGCCAAGACCACGGGGGATCAGATCGATGGCTGAGGCCGACAAGAACGCCTACGTCCCGCGTCTGCGCAAGCACTACGACGAGGTCGTCCGGCAGAAGCTGATCGAGCAGTTCGGGTACAAGAACCCGATGCAGGTCCCGCAGATCGAGAAGATCGTCATCAACATGGGCGTCGGCGAGTCCACCGCCGATTCCAAGAAGGCCTCGGTGGCGGCGGGCGACCTCGCCCTCATCGCCGGCCAGAAGCCGGTCATCACCCGCGCCCGCAAGGCGATCGCGACCTTCAAGGTCCGCGAGGGCATGCCGATCGGCTGCAAGGTGACGCTGCGCAAGCAGCGCATGTACGAGTTCATGGATCGCCTGATCACGATCGCGCTGCCGCGCGTTCGCGACTTCCGCGGCCTGAACCCGAAGTCCTTCGACGGCCGCGGCAACTACGCCCTCGGCCTGAAGGAGCATTTCGTGTTCCCGGAGATCTCCTACGACAAGGCGGAGCAGCCCTGGGGCATGGACATCGTCATCCAGACGTCCGCCACGACGGACGAGGAGGCGCGCGCGCTCCTCGCCCAGTTCCGTTTCCCGTTCCGGCAGTAAGCGGCGGCAACGCTCGCTTATACGCGGACACCGGAGAGAGAAGACATGGCTAAGAAGAGCTCAGTCGAAAAGAACAACCACCGCAAGGCGCTGGTGAAGCGCTTTGCCGAGAAGCGGAAGGCGCTGCTCGAGATCGCGAACAACGAGTCGCTCGGCATGGAGGAGCGCTTCGAGGCGCGCCTCAAGCTCGCCGAGCTGCCGCGCAACTCGTCGCCCACCCGCATTCGCAACCGTTGCGAGATCACCGGGCGCCCCCGCGCCTATTACCGGAAGCTCGGGATGTCCCGTGTTGCCCTGCGCGAGCTCGGCAACAAGGGCCTGATCCCGGGTCTCGTGAAGTCCAGCTGGTAAGGGGGAGCGACCATGGTCAACGATCCCGTGGGTGACATGATCACCCGTATCCGCAACGGCCAGCTGCGCCGCCGCAACGTCGTCCAGACGCCCGGCTCGAAGCTGCGCAAAAGCGTGCTCGACGTCCTCAAGTCCGAGGGCTACATCCGCGACTACGCGACCACCGACCTCGGCAACGGCCGTTCGGAGTTCGCGATCGAGCTGAAGTACTTCGACGGCCAGCCCGTCATCCGCTCGATCAGCCGCGTGTCGAAGCCCGGCCGCCGCGTCTACTCGTCCGTGGGCGAGCTGCCGCGCGTCGCCGATGGCCTCGGCGTCACCATCATCTCGACCCCGCAGGGCGTCATGGCCGATCACGAGGCGCGCGAGCGCAACGTCGGCGGTGAAGTGCTCTGCAAGGTGTTCTGATCCGGAGGACAGCGACATGTCTCGCGTAGGCAAGAAGCCCGTCCCCGTCCCCGCCGGCGTCACCGCCACGGTCACGGGTCAGACGGTGAAGATGAAGGGTTCCAAGGGCGAGCTCCAGTTCGTGGTGCCGCCCCAGGTCATCGTCGAGTTCAAGGACGGCGCCGTCTCGGTGCAGCCCAAGGACCAGTCGAAGCAGGCCCGCTCCCTGTGGGGCACCTCGCGCGCCCAGGTGGCGAACCTCGTCGAGGGCGTCTCGAAGGGCTTCGAGAAGAAGCTGGAGATCACCGGCGTGGGCTACCGCGCCGCGATGGCCGGCAAGGCGCTCAAGCTGTCGCTCGGCTACAGCCACGACATCGAGTACGAGATCCCGGCCGGCATCACCATCGTGACGCCGAAGCCCACGGAGATCGTGGTCTCGGGCATCGATCGTCAGCGCGTCGGCCAGGTGGCCGCGGAGATCCGCGAATACCGTGGCCCCGAGCCCTACAAGGGCAAGGGCGTCAAGTACGCCGGCGAGTTCATCTTCCGCAAGGAAGGCAAGAAGAAGTAAGGGGGCGATCATGTCGAACAAGAACGAAGCCCTCATCCGCCGCAAGGCGCGCGTCCGCCGCGCCCTGCGCGCGGCCGCCAATGGCCGTCCGCGGCTGTCGGTGTTCCGCTCGTCCAAGCAGATCTACGTCCAGGTCATCGACGACGCGGCGGGCCGTACGCTCGCCTCCGCCTCGACCCTGGAGAAGGATCTCAAGGGCAGCCTGAAGACCGGCGCCGACGTCGCCGCCGCCACCGCGGTGGGCAAGCTCGTCGCCGAGCGCGCCAAGGCGGCCGGCGTGTCGAAGGTCATCTTCGACCGCTCGGGCTACCTCTATCACGGCCGGGTCAAGGCCCTGGCCGAAGCCGCCCGCGAGGGCGGTCTGGAGTTCTGAGGAACTTCTCCCTCCCCCGTCTCGGGGGAGGGGAACCATCGAGCGAGCGGGCGTCACGCCCGCGTCAGTGAGATCACGGGAAAGAACAATGGCACGTGAACGCGAGGGTCGTCGCCGCGACGACCGCGAGGAGCGCGACAGCGAGTTCGTGGACAAGCTCGTCCACATCAACCGCGTCGCCAAGGTGGTGAAGGGTGGCCGTCGCTTCGGCTTCGCGGCGCTCGTCGTCGTCGGCGACCAGAAGGGCCGCGTCGGCTTCGGCCACGGCAAGGCCCGCGAGGTGCCGGAGGCCATCCGCAAGGCGACGGAAGCCGCCAAGCGCGGTCTGATCCGCGTCAGCCTGCGCGAAGGCCGCACGCTGCACCACGACGTCAACGGCCGTCACGGCGCCGGCAAGGTGATCCTCCGCGCGGCCCCGCAGGGCACCGGCATCATCGCGGGCGGCCCGATGCGCGCCGTCTTCGAGACGCTGGGCATGCAGGACGTGGTGGCCAAGAGCCTCGGCTCTTCGAACCCCTACAACCTCGTGCGCGCCACCTTCGACGCGCTCAAGAACGAGGACAGCCCGCGTTCGGTCGCGGCCCGTCGTGGCCTCAAGGTGTCCGCGCTCCAGGCGCGCCGCCGCGATGCCGACCCGGCCGACACCTCTGAAGCCGCCGTGGCGTAAGGGGAGGGCAGAATGGCTAGCAAGACTGTCCGCATCGAGCAGATCGGTTCGCCGATCCGCCGCGAGGCCTCCCAGCGCCAGACGCTGATCGGCCTCCGGCTGAACAAGCTGCACCGCGTCTCCGAGCTGGAGGACACTCCGGCGGTGCGCGGCATGATCCGCAAGGTCGCGCATCTCGTGCGCGTCCTCGACGACGCCGCGGCGTGAGGAGGGCTCCACCATGAAGCTCAACGAGATCCGCGACAACGAGGGCGCCACCAAGGCGCGCATGCGTGTCGGCCGGGGCATCGGCTCCGGCAAGGGCAAGACCGCGGGCCGCGGCGTGAAGGGTCAGAAGGCCCGCACCGGCGTGGCCATCAAGGGCTTCGAGGGCGGCCAGATGCCGCTGCATCGTCGCCTGCCGAAGCGCGGCTTCAACAACATCCACGCCGCCGACCTGAACGAGGTGAATCTCGGCCGGGTGCAGGAGGCCGTGGATGCCGGCAAGCTCGACAAGGCCGCGACCGTGACGGTCGACGCCCTCGTCAAGGCCGGCGTGATCAGCCGCGCCCGCGACGGCGTGAAGCTGCTCGGCGTCGGCGAGCTGACCGCGAAGCTCAGCTTCGAGGTCACCCGCGCCTCCAAGTCGGCCATCGAGGCCGTCGAGAAGGCGGGTGGCTCGGTGACCACGGTCTACGCCGCCGGCGTCGCGCATCGCGGCACGGTTGCGTCGGCCTGAGCCAGCCCTTAAGTCGAACAACCGAGCGGCGGCCCGTGCGACGCGCGTGGCCGCCGCTCCTGTTTTCGGGACGCGCGAATCGCGTCCGAACGCCCATTTCCGGGAACGCGTGACATGGCCTCAGCCGCCGAGCAGCTTGCCGCCAACCTCAATTTCGGCGCCATCGCCAAGGCCGACGAGCTGAAAAAGCGGATCTGGTTCACGATCGGCGCGCTGATCGTGTTCCGGCTCGGCACCTACATCCCGATTCCCGGCATCGACCCCGAGCAGTTCGCCCGGAACTTCCAGAACCAGGCGGGCGGCGTGCTCGGCCTGTTCAACATGTTCTCCGGCGGCGCCGTCGAGCGCATGGCGGTGTTCGCGCTGAACATCATGCCGTACATCTCGGCCTCGATCATCGTTCAGCTCCTCACCTCGGTCGTGCCGAGCCTGGAGGCGCTGAAGAAGGAGGGCGAGTCCGGCCGCAAGGTCATCAACCAGTACACCCGCTACCTCACGGTGGTGCTGGCGCTGGTCCAGTCCTGGGGCATCGCCTTCGGCCTGCAGGGCTCGAACGCGGTGATCAATCCGGGCCCGTTCTTCATCCTCTCGACCGTGATCACGCTCACCGGCGGCACGCTGTTCCTGATGTGGATCGGCGAGCAGATCACCTCCCGCGGCATCGGCAACGGCTCCTCGCTGATCATCTTCGCGGGCATCGTCGCCCACCTGCCGGCGGCGATCTTCGGCGCCCTCGAGCTGTCGCGCACCGGCGCGCTCTCGCCGGCCATCCTGCTCGGCGCCGCCGTGGCCGCGGTCGCCCTGGTCTATTTCATCGTGTTCATGGAACGCGCCCAGCGCCGTCTCCTGATCAACTACCCGAAGCGCCAGGTCGGCAACCGGATGTACGAGGGCCAGACCTCGTTCCTGCCGCTCAAGCTCAACACCTCGGGCGTGATCCCGCCGATCTTCGCCTCGTCGCTGCTGCTGCTGCCGACGACCGTGGCGAGCTTCTCGGCCAATCAGGGCTCCACCGGCATCCTCGGCACGCTGACGGCCTATCTCGGCCACGGGCGGCCGCTCTACATGGTGGCCTACGCGGCGCTGATCATCTTCTTCACGTTCTTCTACACCGCGGTGGTGTTCAATCCGCAGGAGACGGCGGACAACCTGAAGAAGCATGGCGGCTTCATCCCGGGCATCCGCCCCGGCGAGCGCACCGCGGCCTTCATCGACAAGGTGCTGACCCGCATCACCGTGATCGGCGCCCTCTACCTGACTTTCGTCTGCCTGGTGCCGGAGATCGTCGCCTCCTACACCTCGGCGAGCCTCGGCTTCGGCGGCACCTCGCTGCTGATCGTGGTCTCCGTGACCATGGACACGGTGGCCCAGATCCACGGGCACCTGATGGCGCATCAGTACGAGGGCCTCGTGAAGAAGGCGAAGCTGCGCGGCGCCTCCACCACGCGCCGCCGTTGAGTGACAGACCGGCCCGCCTCTCCACCAAAGGTGCGGTGGACGGGCCTTGAGGAATTGCGCAGAAACGCGGGCTGCGGCTAAGCGAAGCGCCGTCAGGCCGCGAAGCAAGAGCCCGGGCGCGGGCCTTTGAGGACAGGAAGGGACGCCATGCGGATCATTCTGCTCGGACCCCCCGGGGCGGGGAAGGGTACCCAGTCCGAGCGCATCGTGCAGCGCTACGGCATCCCTCAGCTCTCGACGGGCGACATGCTGCGTGCGGCGGTCGCCGCCGGCACGCCGGTCGGGCGCGAGGCCAAGGCGATCATGGAGAGCGGCGGGCTCGTGCCGGACGCGGTCGTGGTCGGCATCGTCGCCGACCGGATCGAGGAGGCGGATGCCAAGCCCGGCTTCATCCTCGACGGCTTCCCGCGCACCGTGGAGCAGGCCCGGGCCCTCGACGCCATGCTCGCCGACAAGGGCATCGCCCTCGACGCGGTGGTGGAGTTCGTCGTCGACGAGAACGCCCTCGTCGGCCGCATCGCCAAGCGCGCGGAGGAGACGGCCGCCAAGGGCCTGCCCGTGCGCAAGGACGATACGCCGGAAGTCTTCAAGACCCGGCTCGAGGCCTATAAGAAGCAGACCGCGCCGCTCTCCGACTATTATGCCGGAACGGGCCTCCTGAAGCAGCTCGACGGCATGAAGCCGATCGATGCGGTCACCACCGAGGTCACGGCGCTGCTCGACGGCTACCGCGAGGCCGTCGCCTCCTGAGGCGTTCAGGCGCGACGGCGGCTTAGGCCGCCGCCGCGGGGCGAAGCGCGCCGTTCCCCCGTTGCAGAGCTCGCCTCTCGCGAAAGCGTTTGTCCGTGCGCAGGCCGGATGCAAGGAGGCGGGCATGACGCCCATGCCCCCCACATCCGACACGACCCTCTCGGCCGGGCTCCTGCGGATCCTGGCGGTCGCGGCCGGCAGCGCGGTCGCCAACAGCTACTACAATCAGGCCTTCCTCGGGCTTCTGGCCCATGATTTCGGCGTCGCCTCCGGCACGGTGGCCACGATCCCCGTGCTGTCGCAGCTCGGCGGCGCCTGCGGCGTCCTGTTCCTCGCCCCCCTCGGGGACCGGTTCGAGCGGCGGGCGCTGATCCTGGCCACCGTCGCGGCCCTGGTCGTCACCCTGATCGCGGCCGCGCTCAGCCCGAGCCTCGCCTGGCTCGCCGCGGCGAGCCTCGGCGTCGGTCTCTTCGCGACCGTCGCGCAGCAGATCGTGCCCTTCGCGGTCCAGCTTTCCGCCCCCTCGGAACGCGGCCGCGTGATCGGGACGGTGCTCAGCGGCATCCTCATCGGCGTCCTCGGGGCGCGGGCCGTGAGCGGGGTGATCGCCGACGCCCTCGGCTGGCACGCGGTCTACTGGTTCGCGGTGGCCCTCACCGGCACGATCGGCCTCGTGCTGGCCCTGGTCCTGCCGCGGATCGAGCCGACGACGCGGCTCAGCTACCCGCATCTCCTCGCCTCGATGGTCACGCTGGTGCGCAGCCATGCCGGCCTGCGCCGCGCCATGGCGATCCAGTTCCTGATGTTCGGCGCCTTCATGGGCTTCTGGTCGACCGTGGCCCTGCATCTGCGCGAGCCGGTCTACGGCCTCGGCGGCACCGCGGTGGGTCTGCTGGCGCTGGCCGGCATCGCCGGGGCGCTCGCCGCGCCACGGGCCGGGGCGCTCGCCGACCGGCACGGCCCTGCCAGGGTCGTCTCTGCCGGCGCCGGCCTCGTCATCGCCGCCTTCCTGCTGTTCCGGCTGCTGGACGGCAGCCTCGCCGCCCTCGCCGCCGGCGTGCTGGTGATGGATCTCGGCGTGGCCTCGTCCCAGGTCGCCAACCAGGCCCAGGTGCACGGGCTCGATCCCCAGGCCCGGAGTCGCCTCAACACCGTGTTCATGGCGACGATGCTGCTCGGGGGCGCCTTCGGTGCGGGGATGGGCGGTCTCGCCTTCCAGCATGCGGGCTGGACCGGCGCCTGCCTCTTCGGCGCGGGCGCCGCGGTCCTGGCGCTGCTGCTGTCGCGCCGGGGTTGAAGGACGCCTTCGGACTCGGAAGATCCGTAAAGGGCGCGTTGACATCTTTGCGCGCCTGCGCTAGGCGAGCCACCTTCGTCGAGACACGATCAGGTCCGGGGCACCTTCGAGAAAGGCTGCTTGCGGGCCGATTTGTCGTCTTGAGGGCGCGCAGGGGCCGGCCTCCACCGGACGCGCGCTTGTCACAGGCAAAAGCGGCAGGGCTGCGGCCCGCCCCATGGAGTGCAGTCTTGGCTCGTATCGCTGGCGTCAACATCCCGACCAACAAGCGCGTCGTCATCGCGCTTCAGTACATCCACGGCATCGGCCCGCAGAAGGCCGGCGAGATCACCGAGAAGGTCGGCATCCCCGCCGAGCGCCGGGTGAACCAGCTCACCGACGCCGAGGTGCTCCAGATCCGCGAGACCATCGACCGCGACTACGTCGTCGAGGGCGACCTGCGCCGCGAAGTCTCGATGAACATCAAGCGCCTGATGGATCTCGGCTGCTACCGTGGCCTGCGCCACCGCAAGCAGCTCCCGGTCCGCGGCCAGCGCACCCACACCAACGCCCGCACCCGCAAGGGCAAGGCGAAGCCGATCGCCGGCAAGAAGAAGTAATTCTGGCATTGGAAGGCCGTGCGTCGCTCGGCCTTCTTTGCGTCGCGCCGGGTGCTCCCCGGCGGCGGCGGTTGATCGGGACGGACCTGCACGGCAGCCGCGCCCACGTGACGAAACATCCCGAGCGCCTGGTGTTACGGGCGTGATTGAAGGACCAGCGAGAACAGAATGGCCAAGGAACCGACCCGCGTCCGCCGGCGCGAACGCAAGAACATCGTCTCGGGCGTGGCGCATGTGAACGCCTCGTTCAACAACACGATGATCACCATCACCGACGCGCAGGGCAACACGATCTCCTGGTCGTCCGCCGGCGCCATGGGCTTCAAGGGCTCGCGCAAGTCGACCCCGTACGCCGCCCAGGTCGCCGCCGAGGATGCCGGCCGCAAGGCCGCCGAGCACGGCATGCGTACCCTCGAGGTCGAGGTCTCCGGCCCCGGCTCCGGCCGCGAGTCGGCCCTTCGTGCCCTCCAGGCCGCGGGCTTCACCGTGACCTCGATCCGCGACGTCACCTCGATCCCGCATAACGGCTGCCGGCCGCGCAAGCGCCGCCGCGTCTGATCGGACGGGATCGACGGAACGAACGAGGCTGAAAACGGAGACGCCGGTGGCGAACGACACGACGGCCCTTCCGGGTGTGCTGCGCTGGAATCTCGGCGACCTCACGGTCACCGCGCTCAATGACGGCTACTTCGAAGGGTCGCTCGATCTCGTCACGGGCATCTCCAAGGAAGAAGCCGGCGCCCTCCAGGCCGCCGGTTTTCGTCCGCAGGCCCCGCTGATCACGCTCAACGCGTTCCTCGTCACCGGGGCCGGCCGCAAGCCGGTCCTGATCGACACCGGCTACGGCAAGCTCGGGCCCGAGACCCTCGGCCGCGTTCCCGCTGCCCTTGCGGCGGCGGGGGTGAAGCCGGAGGAGATCGAAACGCTGATCCTCACCCATCTGCATCCCGACCATGCCGGCGGGCTGCTGACGGGGGACGACCGGGCGGCCTATCCCAACGCCGAGCTGCTGGTGCATGCCGACGAGGTGGCGCATTGGCTGCCCGACGAGGCGCTGGCCAAGGCTCCGGAGGGGGCAAAGCCCTATTTCGAGGGCGCCCGCAAGGCGGTCGCGCCCTACAAGGGTCGGCTGCGCGATCACCGGGGCGGCGAGGTCGCGCCGGGCATCGACGCGGTCCATCTGCCCGGGCACACCCCGGGCCATTGCGGCTTCCGGATCTCGTCCGGGGGCCAGTCGCTGTTGCTGTGGACCGACGTGGTCCATCTGCCGGCGATCCAGTTCAAGAACCCGCAAGCCGGCGTCGTCTTCGACGTGGACGGCGAGCAGGCGCGGGAGACCCGCAAGCGCGTCCTCGACGAGGTCGCGAGCGAGAAGACGTTCATCGCCGGCTCTCATCTCGAGTTCCCGGCACTCGGCCACGTCGCCCGGGACGGTGCAGGCTACAGCTTCGTGCCGGCGCTCTGGGTGGCGGGAGTCCGGTAGGCGGAACGAGACTTTGGGGACCGGGCGCGCCAGGGCGGGCGCATCCGGCCGAAGCGCTAGAGCCCTCGCGGGCGGCGCAGGATTGGACGAGAGGTAGGACCGTGGTCATTCAGAAGAACTGGCAAGAGCTCATCAAGCCGAACAAGCTTCAGGTCTCGGCCGGGGACGACCCCAAGCGCGTCGCCACCGTCGTGGCCGAGCCCCTCGAGCGCGGCTTCGGCACCACGCTCGGCAACTCGCTGCGCCGCGTGCTCCTGTCCTCGCTCCAGGGCGCGGCCGTCACCTCCGTCCAGATCGACGGCGTGCTGCACGAGTTCTCCTCGATCCCGGGCGTGCGCGAGGACGTCACCGACATCGTCCTCAACATCAAGACCATCGCCCTGCGCTCGCAGTCCGACCAGCCCAAGCGCATGACCCTGCGCAAGACCGGCCCGGGCCTCGTCACCGCGGGCGACATCAGCGTCGTCGGCGACATCCAGGTGCTGAACCCCGACCTCGTGATCTGCACCCTGGACGACGGCGCCGAGATCCGCATGGAGTTCACGGTCGCCACCGGCAAGGGCTACGTCCCGGCCGAGCGCAACCGCCCCGAGGACGCGCCGATCGGCCTGATCCCGGTGGACGCCCTGTTCTCGCCGGTGACCAAGGTGAGCTACCGCGTCGAGACTACCCGCGAGGGCCAGGATCTCGACAAGGACAAGCTGACCATGACGGTCGAGACCAACGGCGCCGTGTCGCCGGAGGATGCCCTGGCCTATGCCGCGCGCATCATCCAGGACCAGCTCCAGGTCTTCGTGAACTTCGAGGAGCCCCGCAAGGAAGAGGCCGCGCCGCTCGCGCCGCAGCTGCCCTTCAACCCGGCCCTGCTCAAGAAGGTGGACGAGCTGGAGCTGTCGGTCCGTTCGGCGAACTGCCTGAAGAACGACAACATCGTCTATATCGGCGACCTCATCCAGAAGTCCGAGGGCGAGATGCTGCGCACCCCGAACTTCGGCCGCAAGTCGCTCAACGAGATCAAGGAAGTGCTGGCTGGCATGGGCCTGCACCTCGGCATGGACGTTCCCGGCTGGCCGCCGGAGAACATCGAGGATCTCGCCAAGCGCTTCGAAGAGCACTACTGAGCAAGCCGCATCGGGGCGCCCGCGGGCGCCCCGTCGCGCGAAGAAATCCCGCCGCGGGGTCAAGCGGATCCATGAAGAACAGCCTCCCTGGCGAGGCGCCCGACCGTTCCGTGGCACGGCGGCCGGGTCGAGAGAAGGACAGCCATCATGCGTCACGGTTTCCGCGGTCGTCGCTTCAACCGCACCCCCGAGCACCGCAAGGCGATGTTCGCCAACATGTCCGCCGCGCTGATCAAGCACGAGCAGATCGTCACCACCCTGCCCAAGGCCAAGGACCTGCGTCCGGTTGTCGAGAAGCTGATCACCCTCGGCCGCGTCGACAGCGTGCATAACCGCCGCCTCGCCATGGGCCAGCTGCGCGACGCCGCCATGGTCACCAAGCTCTTCACGGTGCTCGGCCCGCGCTACCAGGCCCGTCCGGGCGGCTATTGCCGCATCATGAAGGCCGGCTTCCGCTACGGCGACAACGCCCCGCTCGCCGTGATCGAGTTCGTCGACCGCGACGTCGACGCCCGCGGCAAGGATTCCGGCCCGGTGGTCGGCGGCGAGGCCGAGGCGGCCTGATCCGCGCCACAAGGCCATCTTTTCAAGGAAGGGCGATCCGAAAGGGTCGCCCTTTTCTGTTCTTCCAGGCCAATCGCACTATGATGCCTGTCCTCGACAAGAGGAGGAAACAGGTCATGCGTCGCTCGATTATTCTATTCTTATTCTTTTCTTGTGCTCTCGCCGGATCCGCGCAGGCGCGCCTGTCGATGGACGACAAGGCCGATCTCTGGCCGCGGGCCAGCATGACCGACAAGATCGATTTCACGAACCGGATGGGCAAGGCCTTCTCGGCGCTCTCGCCGAACCTCGACAACCACTATTTCATGCGCTGCCTGGAGGAGACGGCCAATATCGGCAATCCCGGCGCGCTGCGGCTCGAGGATTTGGTGAAGGCCTGCGTGTCCCTCGACAAGAAGGAACCGTAGCCCCAGGGGCGCCCGCAGCCTGAGCCACGCTCACGTCGCGCCGAGCAGGCCCGCGACCTGGGCGGCGAGCTCGCCGGAGCCGAAGGGCTTCATCAGCACCGGCAGATCCTCGGGGATCGCGACGGCGTCGGCATGGCCGGTCAGGATCAGGACCGGCGTGCCGGGGAAGCGCCGGCGCACCTCCGTGGCGAACTCCACCCCGTTCATGCCCGGCATGGCGAGGTCGGCCACGACGAGGTCGAAGCGGGCCCCGTCCATGGCGTCCAGCGCAGACGGGCCGTCCACGGCCTCCGATTCCGCGTAGCCGAAATCGTGCAGGAAGGAGGCGGTGACGTGCCGGACCTCGGCGTCGTCGTCGACGACGAGGACCCGGGCCGAGCGCCGGGGCGCCGGCCGGTCGCCGTTGACGGTGACGGTGCCGCTCTCCGTCTCCCCCACGGCCCGCGGCAGGGCTAGCTCCACCTGCGTGCCCCGCCCGACCTCGCTGCGGATCCGCAGGCGTCCCTTGGCCTGCTGGGCGAGGCCGAACACCATGGCGAGGCCGAGCCCCGTGCCCTGGCCCACGGCCTTGGTGGTGAAGAAGGGCTCGCAGACGCGCTCCAGCAGCTCGGGCGGGATGCCGGTGCCCTCGTCGGTCACCGTCACCAGGGCGTAGTCGCCGTCGGCGAGCTCCGCCTCGCCGGAGACATGGGCGGCTCCGGTCGCGATCGTGATCGCGCCGCCTTCGGGCATCGCGTCCCGGGCGTTGATGCAGAGATTGAGGATCGCGAGTTCGAGCTGATCGGGATCGACGCAGGCCTGCGGCGTCTCGGAGGCGAGCGCCGTGCGCACGGTGACGAGCCCGCCGAGGCTGCGGCCGAACAGGTCGCTCATGCCGTCGATCAGGGCGTTCACGTCGACGCTGCGCAGGCGCAGGTCCGGCGTCCGGCTGAAGCTGAGCAGGCGCTTGGTCAGGGCGGAGCCGCGCTGGGCCGCACCGGTGGCGTTGTCGATCAGGCGCTTCACCCGCGGCTGGTCGGCGACCTTCGGGCCGGCGAGCTCCAGGCTGCCGAGGATCGCGGTCAGCAGGTTGTTGAAGTCGTGGGCGATGCCCCCCGCGAGGGTGCCCAGCGCCTGCATCTTGTCGGTCTGGCGCAGGCGGGTTTCCATCAGCCGCTGCTGCGTCACGTCCCGCTCGATCACGGCGAGATGGGACACGTCCCCGGCCGTGTCGCGGATCGGGACGCGGCTCACCTGCGTCCAGCGCTCGGCCCCCGCCGGCCCCGTCGCGACGACCGCCTCGGTGGGCTCGGCGCCGGAGACGGCGAGCGCCTCGGCCCCGCGCACCGCCTCGGCCGCGGCGGGATCGAGGAACTCCGCCTCCTGCCGCCCCATGCAGGCGGCGGGCTCGGCCCCGAGGGAAGCCGCCTTGCGGGCGTTGAGGCGGACGAAACGGCCTTCCGAATCCTTGAAGGCGATGGCGTCCTCGGAATGGTCGAGCAGGCCGCGCAGCAGCGCCCGTTCGGTGGCGAGGTCGCGGGCGAGCCGGTGGCGCTCATAGGCGTTGCGCACGGTGCTGCGCAGCAGGGCCGGGTCCCACGGCTTGGTCACGTAGCCGATGATGCCGCCGCGGTTGAGCGCGCCGATCACCGCGGTGATGTCGGCATAGCCCGTGAGCAGGATGGCCTGCGCCTCGTGGAAGCCGCGCGCCTCGGCCAGCAGCGCGTCGCCGGTCAGGCCCGGCATGCGCTGGTCGGAGATGATCACGGCGATGTCCGGGTCGGCCCGGAGGATCGCCAGCGCCTCGACGGGGCGGGTCGTGGTGACGACGCGGTAATCGTCCTCGAACAGGTCCTCGAGAGCGATGAGGATGTCCGGTTCGTCGTCGACGGCGAGGATCGTACCTTTGGTCATGCGTCCGCCGTCTGTCGCGGGATCCCGATGACGAAGCAAGCCCCACCGCCCGGCGCTGTCTCGACGCTCAGGGTGCCGCTATGCGCCTGCACGACGCTGTAGGCAATCGCCAAGCCGAGGCCGGTGCCGGAGCCGACGGGCTTCGTCGTGAAAAAGGGCTCGAAGATCCGCTCCCGCAGCGCTTCCGGGATGCCGGGGCCGGTGTCGCTGATCCGGATCACGTCCGTCTCCGCCTCGGCCCGGGTCGCCACCGTGATCGTGCCGGGGCCAGCGATCGCGTCGGCGGCGTTGCCGAGGATGTTCATGACGACCTGATTGAGCAGGGCCGGGGTGCAGCAGATCTCCGCCCGCCCGGCGAAATCCCGGATCACGGTGATGCGGTCGCCGAGCTTGTGCTGGATCAGGGACAGGACGGTCTCGATCGCGTCCGGCACGTTGACGAGGGAGCGCTCGCCCTCGTCGAGGCGGGAGAACTTGCGCAGGTTGAGCACCAATTCCTGGATCCGCGTCAGGCCCATCCGCATGGAGCCGACCCGGTCGCGCGCCTTGGTCAGGGCCTTGCGCGCCCCCTCGTCCTCCGGCGGCGCCATCTCCGTGAGCAGGCGCTCCACGGTGCCCTGATGGGCCAGGATGAAGGCGAGGGGATTGTTGATCTCGTGGGCGATGCCGGCCACCAGTTCGCCGAGGGAGGCCATCTTGGCGGCCTGGACCAGCTTGGCCTGGGCCTCCGTCAGCTTGCGGTTGGCGGCGGCGAGGTCCTGGTTCGCCTGCTCCAGGGCGTCGGCGAGGGCCGCGCGGGCCTCCGCCGCCTCGGCCTCGGCCCGGGCGCGTTCGAGCGCACGCTCCCGGGCCCCGAATTCGCCGGTGATGCGGCGGTTGTCCTCTTCGAGAAGCCGGCGCCGGACCAGGCCGCGCACCCGCATCGCCAGGATCTCGCCGTCGGTCTTGGCGACCACGTCGTCGGCGCCGGCGGCGAAGGCCTCCACGTGGATCGCCTTGTCCGGGTTGCCGCTCGCGACGCCGAGCAGCTGGAAGGCTCCCGTCGCGCTGGTGCCGTCCTGCAGCGCCAGGCTGCGGCGCGCCGCGATCTCCCGGCACAGGGCGAGCCCGTCATAGGCGTGCCCGAGCAGATCGACGGTCACGCAGTCGAAGGCCGCGCCCGGCGCGTCGAGGGCGGCCAGCGCCGTCGCCCGGTCGACGGCGGTCTCGACGGCATGGCCGTCCTGGCTGAGCAGGCCGGCGAAGAAGGTGCGGTAGGTGGCGCTGCCATCCACCACGAGCACCCGGCCGCGCCGGAAGGCGGAGACGCCCGGGCCCTCCTCGGCGACGCGCTCGCGCAGGAGCGCGCGGATGCGCAGGATCAGGAGGTCGCGGTCGGCGGATTTGGCGACATAGGCGTCGGCCCCGCTCTCCAGGCCCTGGCGCTCGCCGTCCTGGGCTCCGGTCAGCATCAGCACGGGCAGGGTGCGGGTGCGCAGCGAGAGGCGCATCTGCCGGGTGAACTCGTCGCCGTTCATCCCCGGCAGGTGATGATCGGCGACGACGAGGTCGGGCAGGTCGCTGTTGAGGCGGTCGAGCGCGGCCTCCGCCGTCGCGCAGCGGTCGACGGAGAAGCCCGCGCCTTCGAGGAACAGGCGCAGCTCCAGGGCCTGGGTCTCGGAATCCTCCACGAGGAGGAGCCGGGCGGCCCGCTCCGGCGCCGCCGTTGCCAGGGTCTCCGTCATACCGTGGCCTCCGGCCAGACGCAGGCCAGGAGCTGCCCCGCCACCCGGTCGAGGGGCAGGACCTGCGCGGCCGCCGAGAGCCGCACGGCCGCGGCCGGCATGCCGTAGACCACTGCCGTGCTCTCGTGCTCGGCGATGGTGAGGGCCCCGGCCCGGCGCATGTCGAGCAGGCCGAGCGCCCCATCCTCGCCCATGCCGGTGAGCAGCACGCCGAGCCCGCGGGCGCCCGCCTGCCGGGCGACGGAGCGGAACAGCACCGTCGCGGCCGGGCGCTGGCCGCTGACCGGCTCGGAGCCCGTCACCCGCAGGGTGCCGGCGGTGCCGAGTTCGAGATGCCGGTCGCCGGGGGCGACATAGACATGGCCGGGCTGCATCCGCTCGCCGTCCCGGGCGACGGCCACCGGCAGGGGCACGACGCTGTCGAGCCAGCTCGCGAAGCCTTCCATGAAGGCCGCGCCCATGTGCTGGACGAGCAGGACCGGCAGGGGGAAGCCCGCGGGCAGGGCGCCGATCACCTTGGCCAGGGCCGGCGGCCCGCCGGTGGAGGCCGCGATGGCGAGCACGCTCGGCTGGGCGTTCGCCGCCAGGGGGAGGGGCTCGGCCTGGATGAGGGAGGCCTTGCGCGCCGCCCATTCCGCGCCGATCGGGCGACGCCGGATCACCGGCACCGCCGCCATGATGCGCAGCTGCGTGCAGATCTCCTCGGCGATGGCCTCGTAGCCGGCATTCGTCGTGGCCACCGGCTTCTCGACCACGGAGAGCGCGCCGGCCCGCAGGGCGTTCATGGAGATCTTGAGAGAGGAATCCTCGACCGCATCCGCGATCACCACGATCGGGGTCGGGTGCTCGGCCATGATGCGCCGGGTCGTCTCCAGGCCGTCGATGCCGGGCAGGCGGATATCCATGGAGATCACGTCCGGCCGGGTCACCGCGAGGGCGGCCAGCGCCTCCTCGCCCGAGGCCACCGCCCCGGCGAGCTCCAGCCGCGGGTCCCGCGCCACGATATGCGCGAGCAGCGTGCGCACCACCAGCGAGTCCTCCACGAGCATCACGCGCACGCGGCGGACAGGTTCGGATCCCATCGTCACAGCAATTGACCGATCGTGTCCAGGAGCTCGCGCTGATCGAACTTCTGCTTCGTCAGATACGCGCTGGCGCCGAGGTCCAATCCCCGGGCGACGTCCTCGGCGTCGCCGCGCGACGTCATCAGGATCACCGGAAGGTTCGCGAAGGCGTCCTGCCCGCGCAGGGCCTTCACCAGGCCGAAGCCGTCGAGGCGGGGCATCTCCACATCCGCCACCACGAGATCGATGGGTTCGAGCCCGGACCGCAGGGTGTCGAGCGCGTCCTGCCCATCCACGCAGACGACCACCCGGTAGCCCGCCGCTTCCAAGATGCTCTTCTCCAGGGTCCGCGTGGTGATCGAATCGTCGACGACGAGAACCGTCGAACGCCGGCTGGCGGCCAACGTTCCGTCGGGGGACGTGTCGAGTCTGATACCATCTCTCCGGGCGATCGCAGCCCCCTCGACGGCCCGCGACAGCAGGAAATCCGGGTCGAGCACCAGGGCTGGGATCTCGGCTTCGAGGATGACCGTGCCCGTGGCCAGCATCGCGTCGAGACCGATCGGCGGCGCCGGCATGAGCAGGCAGGTCCGCACCTCGCGCAGGCGCTCCGCCACGAGCACGAAGCGGCGCCCGGACCCGGCCCGCAGGAGCACCGCCGCGACCGGCCCGTCCCGCTCCTGGTCCTCCGCTGCCCCGAGCAGGGCGGCGAGGTCGACCACCGGCAGCGTCTCCGTCGCGCCGCCCGCCGCCGGCAGGCTCGCCACGGGCCGCCCCTGCACGCGGCCGCGCTGCTCGGGGGTCAGGCGCAGCAGGCGCACCACCGCATCCGCCGGAAGGGCATAGGCCGCGCCCCCCGCCTCGACCACGAGGACCGGGCAGCGGGCCGCCGAGAGCGGCAGGCTCATCACCAGGGCGCTGCCATGGAGCTCGCCCGGTTCGAGCCGGGCGCTGCCCTGCAGGCGCCGCACCGCCTCCGCCACCACCGACAGGCCGATGCCGCGCCCGGAGAGGGTGTCGACCGCGGCGCTGGTGGAGAAGCCGGGCTCGAACACGAAGCCGAGCAGCCTCTCGCGCTCCGCCCGCTCCCCGGGGGCGAGCAGCCCGGCGGCGCGGGCGCGGGCCTCGATCGCCGGCAGGTCGGGGCCGCGGCCGTCGTCGCGCACGGCGATCTCCAGCCGTCCCGCGCGCAGGGCGACCTCGAAGCGGATGACGAGGGAGGCCGGCTTGCCGGCGGCGATCCGCGTCTCCGGCGGCTCGAAGCCGTGGCTGAGGGCGTTGCGCAGGACATGCAGGACCGGGTCCTTGAGCACCTGGAGCATCACCCGGTCCACCGGCAGGTCGAGGCCGCGCACCCGGACATCGACCTCGCGGCCCTCGCCGCGGGCGGTCTCGCGCAGGGTCCGGGCGAAGCCGCCGAACACGGTCTCCGCCGGGACCAGGGCCAGGCGCTCGGCCTCCTCCCGGACCCGCGCCGCGGCGTTCTCCAGGGCGAGGGCGGTGCCGACCTGGCTGCGGGCGAGGTCGGCGGCGTCGCGGGCGAGATCGGCGAGCGCCGCCTCCAGGCTCGACAGGTCGGTCCGGCCCCGCTCCGCCTCGCCGCCGCGCAGCCGCTCGGTCTGGCGCCGGAGCCGGGCCGCGGAGGCGGCGATCCGGCGCAGGCCCTCCGAGACGGCGGCCTGACCGGGCAGGGTTCCGGCGAGGTCGTAGGTGGCGAGCGCCAGTGCCTGCACGGTCGTGGCGGGCACCCGCAGCACCGCCTGGGCCGGATCGGGCGGGATTTCCGGCACCGGCTCGGCCGGGGCGGCCTCCTTCGGCGGGGGCGGGGCGGGCGCGGGCTCCGCGGCCGGGGACCAGCCGGCGAGGCAGGCATCGAGCGCGGCGAGCGCGTCGGGAGGCATGGAGGGCGTGCCGGTCTTGGTCCCGGCGACGAAGGCCTCGATCCGGTCGAGGGCGAGGTGGGAGGCGGCCATCACCGCCCCGTCGAGGGCGCGCCGCCCGTCGCGCACCTGCTCGAACAGGGTCTCCAGGCGGTGGGCGATGGTCTCGACCGGGGGCAGATCGACGGCGCGGGCGGCGCCCTTCAGGCTGTGGGCGCGGCGGAAGACGTCGTTCCAGTCCGGGGCGCGGCCCTCCGCCCCGCCGGCGAGCGCCGTGCGGATCGCCTCGAGGTGCTCCCGGTGCTCGAGGTCGAAGGCTTCGAGGAGCTGCCGCCGGATGTCCATCCCTCAGACGCGCCCGTGCCTCAGAGCCGGTAGCGCTCGGCCAGGGTCATCAGCCCCTGCGCGAGCTCGGTCAGGTTGGCGGAGGCGGTCTCGACCTGCCGCGTGCCGGCGGCGGTCTGCTGGCTCGCCTGGCGGATGTTCTGGAGCGCACCCATCACCTGCTCGATGCCGAGCTGCTGCTGGTTGGTCGAGGCGACGATCTGCTGGAAGGTCTGCACGCCCTCCTCGACCCGGGCCGCCATCTCCTCGATCGTGCGCACGGTGGAATCCGTGCGGCTCTTGCCGGTGGCGGCGCGCTTCACCGCCTCCTCGGTCAGCATCACGGAGGAATTGATGCCGCGCTGGATCTCCGAGAGCAGGGTGCGGACCTGCACCGTGGCGGCCTTGGCCTGATCGGCGAGGAGCTTCATCTCGGAGGCGACGATGGCGAAGCTGCGCCCGCTCTCGCCCGCCGCCGCCGCCTCGATCGCCGCGTTCAGCGCCAGGAGGTGGGTGCGCTCGGAGATGTCGTTCACCGTGGCGATGATCTCGCCGATGGCCTGCGTCTTCTCGCTCAGCGCGACGATGTTGCCGGCCACCGCCTCCCCCTGCTCGCGGATCGAGTCCATGGCGCGGGCGGTGTCGGAGGCGGCCCGCAGGCCCTGCTTGGCCGTCTGGGCGGCGGCCTGCGCGGTCGCGATCACCTCGGTGGCGCGCTTGGAGATCTGGGCGCCGGAATGGGTGATCTCGTCCACCGTCGCGGCGGTCTCCTGGACGGCGGCGAACTGCTCCTCGACGCTCGCCGCCTGCTCCTGGGCCGAGGCCCGGATCTCCGCGGCGGCCGCGTTGAGGTCGGCGGTGGCGGCCCGGTTGGTGCGGGCGAGATCGGACAGGCCGGCCACCATGCCGTTGAGGGTGCGCCCCAGGCGGCCGACCTCGTCCCCGCCGCGGGCATCGAGCTGGCTGGAGAGGTCGCCCGAACCGACCCGCTCGGCGAAGGCCATGACGAGGTTGAGCGGGCGCACCACGGCGCGGCTGATCAGCACCGTGACGAGCACGGCCAGCACCACGGCGAGCAGGAGGGTCAGGATGATCGAGAAGCGGCTGCTCTCGTGGATCTCGGCCACGGCGCGCTGGCCCGCCATCACGCCCTCGTCGAGGGCCGCCCGGGCCTTGTCGATGGCCGCGAGCGTCGTCTCGTAGAGCCCGCTCACCTCGTCGTTGCGGTTCTCCACCTCCTCGACGTCCTTCGCCGAGGTGGCGCCGAGCTGCGCCTCGCTCAGCATCCGGTAGCGGCGATAGATGTCCTGGGACTGCACCAGCACCGTGTGCAGCCTGTCCCAGGTGGCCGCGCGCTCCGTGGAGATCGACAGGTTGCGGTACTGATCGGTCTCCCGGACCAGCTCGGCGAAGAGACCGTCCGTCTTCACCGCGATCTTGCGCCAGCTGCCGACGAAATCCTCGTCCCGCACGGTGCGGCCCTGCGCCCGCAGGAGCGTGGCGATCACGGCGTTGCGCCGGACGACGCCGAGATTGCGGGTCTCGTTGCCGAGCTCGTCGAGCTGGCGCAGCACCACGAGGTCGCGGGAGACGATCTTGTCCGTCGCGTCCCGCACCGCCCCGATCTGGCCGATCGCGTAGAAGCCGAGGGCGATCATCACCAGGGTGACGGCCACGAAGCCGAGGAGGATGCGTTTTCCGATCGAGAGCGACACGGGGGGCTGGCTCCGGATGACGGGGATCGGCGGGTCCGCGGCGGCGTCAGGCCGCCGGACGGTAGCGCCGAAGGAGGAGGGGAAGGTCGAGGATCGAGAAGCCGCCCGCGCCGTCGCGGCCGGGCGGCGCATAGCGCGCGACCGCATGGGCGCCGAGGCTCGCATCGGGGTTGGCATCGGGCAGGGCCGGCACGGGCACGTGCTCCACGCCGAGCACCCGCTCGACGAGGAGGGCGATCGGCGGCTCCTGGCCGCGCAGCCGCAGCAGATGGCCGCGCCCCGCCTCGTCCTCCGGGCCGCGCCCGAGGCCGAGATGGGCGGACAGATCGATCACCGTGACGACGACGCCCGACAGGGCGACGATCCCGCGGATGGCCGGGGCGGCCCCCGGCAGGCGGGCGCAGGGGCGCCCGGGCAGGACCGCCGCGGCGGCCTCGATCGGCAGGCCGTAGCGCTCCGGGCCGCAGGTACAGACGAGATAGGCGGACAGCGCCACGGCCTCGGCGCCGCCGGCGGGCCGCGCGGCCAGGGCGGCGGAGCGGGCGTCGAGCAGGATGCGCCGTCGCCGGGCGTCGAGAACCGCCGGAGCCTCGCTCACGCGGTCGGCCTCCGCAGGCCGGAGAGCGCATGCCGCAGGTTGTCCCTCATCTCGCCCGCGGTCACGCCGTCACCCTCCGGGAGCACCGTCTCCGGCGACAGTCCTTGCGCGAGGCTCAGGGCATTGTCGAGGGCGCGCAGGGCCGAGAGGCGGCGGCCGAGCGCCGAGAGCAGCAATCCCAGCTGGTAATGGGCCATCACGAAGTCCCGGTCGAGGAACAGGGCGCCGCGCAGGGCCCGCTCGGCCTCCGCCTCGCGGCCGAGGCTGCGGGCGAGCAATCCCTGGTAGTAGCGCAGCCCCGGATCGATCGGGTCCGCCTCCAGGGCCGCGCTCAGCGCCCGCCAGGCCGCCCCCATCTCCCCCGCATCGGCCAGGGCCCGGATGCGGGAAAGGACGCGGTCGCGGTCGGACTCCGCCTCCGCGGGGATATCCATGAGGGCGTCCGGGGCGGCGGGCCGGGGAGGGGCCGCCGGTGCTGAGGACGGCGCCGGCGGATCCGGGACGGGCAGCGGCCGGGCGAGGGATGGCGGCGTCGCAGCCGGCGGTGGGGTGGACGGCGCGGCGACCGGCTCCGGCTTCCGCTCCGGGGGGAGGGGAGGCGCGGCCTCCGGCGTGCCGAGGGGCCGATAGGCGACCGTGCCGGGGAGATTGACCGGTGCGAGCCAGGCGGCGAAGGCCGGGTTCGGCTCGGCATGGCCGAGGAGCAGCCAGCCGTCCTCGCCCAGGCGCTGGCCGAAGGCGCGCACCATCCCGTTCACCTGCGCCTGCCCGAAATAGATCAGCACGTTCCGGCAGAGGATCAGGTCGAAGGCGGCGTAGGCCTCGGGCACGGTGCCGTCGAGGAGAGCCAGGAGGTTCAGGCGCTCGAACCGGACCATGGCGCGGTATTCCGGGCGCAGGGCGTAGCCGCCCTCGCGCAGCGCCCCGGCCCGGGCCGGGATCGGCCGGAACCAGCGCAGGCGCTCCTCCGGCGGCAGGGTGCGCAGGGCCCAGCGCCCGTATTCCCCGAGGCGCGCCGTGGCGAGGGCGGCGGCGCTCAGATCCGTGCCGAGGATGGTCACGCGCCAATCGGGCAGGGCGAGGCCGAGCAGCTCGTGGACGAGGATGGCCACGGAATAGGGCTCGGCCCCGGTGGAGCAGCCGGCGCTCCAGATGCGCAGGGTCTTCCGTCCCTTCCGGGCCGCGATCAGGCCGGGCAGGATGGTGCTGCGAAGCGCCTCGAACTGCTCGGCGTAGCGGAAGAAGAAGGTCTCGCCGATGGTGATCTCGGCTTCCAGCGCCGACCATTCCCCGGCCCCCTCCGGCCCGGAGAGGTGGGCGAGATAGGCTTCCGAATCCGGCACCCCGCAGGCGCGGAAGCGCCGGGCGAGGCGGTCGAACAGCAGGTCGTCCTTGTCGGCGTAATACTGGTGGCCCGTCTGCGCGATGATGCGCGCCTTCAGGGCCGGGAAGCCGGCATCCGTCCGCGATTCGCCCGTGCGGCGGCGCCCCGGCTCCTCCGCCACGCCCGCCTCACGCCTCCGCCGGGAGGGCGGCGAGGCGCGCGGCCGCGTGCAGGCGCAGGGCCTCGAGCCGGGCCTGCTCCTCGCGGGTCACGATGCGGGCGAAGGAGAGGACGTGCACCAGCCGGTCGCCGAGGGCGATCTCCGCCTCGACGCAGCCGTTGAGAGTGCGCGCGTCCGAGACCGGGCGCAGGTCCTCCGCCGGGACCTGGACGAGATCCACGACGCGGTCGACGAGGAGGCCGAGATCGCCGCCGGCGGACAGGACCACGTGGCTATAGGCGTCCGCAGGCGCCGCGTCGGGCGCGGCCTCGGCCCCCGCGCGCAGGCCGAGGAGGCGGGCGAGGTCGAGCACCGGCACGGGCGCACCCGAGAGGTTCAGGAAGCCCGCCAGCGGTCCCCCCGCCGCCGGGGGCGCGTGCAGATGCGGCAGCGGCAGCACCTCCCGGACGGAGGCCCGCGACAGGGCGCAGGGGCGGCCTGCCAGGTCGAGGAGGAGATAGGCGGAGGCGGCTGGCGTCATGTCTCGCCTCAGGGCGCAGCGCCCGGTGGCCCTGCAGGTTCGGTCGCGGCTGCGCCTCGATGTGGTCCGAAACGCGCGTGGGGACAAGACGAGCGAAGCCTGGCCGCGGTTCCCCGCCGATCGCCCGTCGATTTGATCGAGAACCGCGCAAGGATCCCGTTGACGCTCGCCTATCCTTCGACTAGACGGGCGGCTCTTGTTTTCGAAGCAGTCTGATACGAAGCATGCGTGCGGTTCTCATCGTAGCGGAAGCGCCACGGACGGGGCGGGCTTGAAATAGCCCGCGAGACCCGGTCGGTGGCGCATGCAGGGTCCCTCGGGGCCCTTTTTTGTTGCCGAATTCCGGGTCGTCGCATGCGAAAGGTGATGGAGGAGACGATGGGCGGCGAGGTCATGACCGGGGCCGAGATGGTCATCCGGGCGTTCCAGGATCAGGGCGTGGACACCCTGTTCGGCTATCCGGGCGGCGCGGTGCTCCCGATCTACGACGCCCTGTTCCACCAGGACGCGGTCAAGCACGTGCTCGTGCGCCACGAGCAGGGCGCGATCCACGCGGCGGAGGGCTATGCCCGCTCCTCCGGCAAGGTCGGGTGCGTCCTCGTGACCTCCGGCCCGGGCGCCACCAACATCATCACCGGCCTGACCGACGCGATGCTGGACTCGATCCCGATCGTCGCGATCACGGGCCAGGTCCCGACGCATCTGATCGGCTCCGACGCCTTCCAGGAATGCGACACGGTCGGCATCACGCGCCACTGCACGAAGCACAACTACCTGGTCAAATCGATCGACGACCTGCCGCGCATCCTGCACGAGGCGTTCTACGTCGCGAGCCACGGCCGCCCGGGCCCGGTCGTCATCGACCTGCCCAAGGACGTCCAGTTCGCCTCCGGCGTCTACGAGCGCCCGCGCCACAACGGCCACAAGACCTACCACCCGGCGGTCAAGGGCGATCAGGACAAGATCCGCGCGGCCGTCGAGCTGATGGCCTCCGCGCGCCGGCCCGTCTTCTATACCGGCGGCGGCGTCATCAATTCCGGGCCCGAGGCCGCGCGTCTCCTGCGCGAGCTGGTGGCCGAGACCGGCTTCCCGATCACTTCGACCCTGATGGGCCTGGGCGCCTTCCCCGCCTCCGACGACAAGTTCCTCGGGATGCTGGGCATGCACGGCACCTACGAGGCCAACCTCGCGATGCACGATTGCGACGTGATGATCTGCATCGGCGCGCGCTTCGACGACCGCATCACCGGTCGGCTCGATGCCTTCGCGCCCTATTCGAAGAAGATCCACGTCGATGTCGACGCCTCCTCGATCAACAAGGTCGTCAAGGTCGATGTCGGGATCCTGGGCGATTGCGCCTCGGTGCTGGAGGACATGCTCGCCGCCTGGCGGGCGCTGCCGTCCCAGCCCGACAAGGGACGCCTGGAGGACTGGTTCAACAAGATCAGCCGCTGGAAGTCGCGCGACTGCCTCGCCTACTGGCCCTCGGGCACGATCATCAAGCCGCAATACGCGGTCCAGCGCCTCTACGAGGCCTGCAAGGACCGCAAGACCTTCGTCACCACGGAGGTCGGCCAGCACCAGATGTGGGCGGCGCAGTACTTCAAGTTCGAGGAGCCGAACCGCTGGATGACCTCCGGCGGCCTCGGCACCATGGGCTACGGCCTGCCCGCCGCCATCGGCACGCAGCTCGCCAACCCGGACGGGCTCGTGATCGACATCGCGGGCGAGGCCTCGATCCTGATGAACATCCAGGAGCTCTCGACGGCGGTGCAGTACCGGCTGCCGATCAAGATCTTCATCCTGAACAACGAGTACATGGGCATGGTGCGCCAGTGGCAGGAGCTGCTGCACGGCTCGCGCTACTCGCAGAGCTACTCGGAGAGCCTGCCGGACTTCGTGAAGCTCGCCGAGGCCTACGGCGCCAAGGGCATCCGCTGCGAGAAGCCCGGCGAGCTCGACGCGGCGATCAAGGACATGCTCGACTACGACGGCCCGGTCATCTTCGACTGCGTCGTCGACAAGACCGAGAACTGCTTCCCGATGATCCCCTCGGGCAAGGCGCATAACGAGATGCTGCTCTCCGACTATCTCGGCGAGACCGGGGTCGAGATCGGCGACGTCATCTCGGAAGAGGGCAAGATGCTGGTCTAATTATGGTCGACTTCAAGAAAGCCGACTCTTCGACTAGGCGCATGGCCGAGCTTCATATCATTGAAGCTCGGCGGCTCGCCCTAGATATTTTTTCTCTCTCAAGCACAATCTATCCATGCGAATTAAAAGATGCCGTAACAGAGAATGTTATAATAAAAACATTTGAATTTTCTTGCAATGCTTACAGAATAAATGAGCTTTGCGAGCTTAAAGACCAAGTTACTGGCGCATCAGCGAGCAGGTTTTCACTCGAAAATTCTAGTGTGAAAAACAATGATTTTGAAGACAACTATTTATTTGCAATACATAAGATAAGGCATGCCAAAGATCTTACTTTGGGTTGGGCTATCTGGGACGGTTCAAATATTTTTCTAAATAGCTCACAACAATTAGTGCCGACATACATAATCTGCAAAGATTGCAAACATCCAGGAACTATTAGTATATTTGGTACAGCATTCACATTCCTAACATATGTAATTCAGCAAATTCGAATCAAGCATCCAGAACTAAGATTTTAACAAACCGAGGCACGAAGAGTGTGCACTCAATAATCATCATACGGTACTCGGACTTAAATTCCTCGGGCGCGGGCGGCGGACCGGATCCAGGCCGAGACCCGCGAGGGCGGCAGGTCGTGATGGCGCTTGGCATCGAGGGACGGCACCGAGGCGGCCCGGGCTTCCGGGCTCCAGGCGTCGCGCTTGCGCAGGAGGACGAAGAACTCGTCCTCGTTGGGCAGCGTCGGCGCGAAGGCCTCGCAGGCGAAGGGGATCAGGCCCAGCGCCAGGATCTCGGCGAGCGCCACGGCGAAGCTGTGCGGCGTGAACACCGTGCAATGGGCGTCGATATAGGTGTCCGTGCCGGCGACCTCCCGGACGATGCGCAGGGCCTCGGCCGGGCCGCCGCCGGGATAGGGCGTCGGGTCGACCCGGTGGCCCTTCCACACCGCCGGGGCATGGACCGGGCAGGCGCGGGCGATCTGCTCGTAGATCGCCGAGATGGGCGGCCGCTCCAGCCGGTTCAGATGCGCCGCGACGAGGGCGCCGGTCGGGGTCACGGGGCGGTGATGGTCGAAGGTGAAGCGCTTGTCGGGTACGACCAGGCAGACGAGGCCGTCCGCCTTCAGCGCCTCGGCCGCCTCGGCGAGCCAGCGGATGGGATCGGGGATGTGTTCGATCACATGGGCGGCGACGACGTAGTCCACGGGGCCGCGCGGCCCCAGGGCCTCGGCGAGGCTGCAGCGGTCGAGCACCACGTCGACCTCGGCGATGCCGGCCACGCCCTCCGGCCCCAGAGCCGGATGTCCGTCGTACTTCCGGCGGAGGTCGTCGGCGCCGAGGTGGTCCGCGTAGAGGATGTCGCCGTCTTCGCGGAGGATCAGAGGCCGGGCGAGGGGGCCGATCTCGACGCCGACACGTCCCGCGGGACGAACAAATTCCAAGACACGCTGGCGCCGGTTCATGGCGCGGCCGGTATCACCCGGGAGGACGGCGGTCCAGCGCCCTTCCGGGACCCAGGGAAGACGACAGCGAAGGATCGGCACGGATGAACGCGATGAACACCCACTACCCCGACGCGGTCCGCGTCGAGCCGGTCAACCGCCACACCCTCGCGGTGATCGTGGACAACGAGCCCGGCGCCCTCGCCCGCATCGCCGGCCTGTTCTCGGGCCGCGGCTACAACATCGAAAGCCTGACCGTGTCCGAGACGGAGGAGGCGCGCCACATCTCCCGCATCACCATCGTGACCACGGGCACGAACGCGGTGATCGAGCAGATCAAGGCGCAGCTCGACCGCCTGGTGCCGGTGCACCGGGTCGTCGACCTCACCCTCCAGGGCAATGCCCTCGAGCGGGAGCTCTGCCTGGTGAAGGTGGTCGGCCAGGGCGAGAACCGCAGCGAGGCCCTGCGGCTCGCCTCGGCCTTCGGCGCGCGCACGCTCGATGCCACGCTCAACTCCTTCGTGTTCGAGCTGACCGGCGCGACCGAGGAGATCGACCGCTTCATCCACCTGCTCGGCGTGATCGGCCTCGTCGAGATCTCCCGCACCGGCATCGCCGCCATGGGCCGCGGCGCGGAGCCGATGTAGGATCGGGCCGGAATCTCGGCCGGCGCGCCCCGCGCGCCGGTTCCCGGAGGCTCGCGATGGAAGCCAAAGTCGTTCGCTGGGGCGATGATCTCGCCGTCAGGCTGACCAGCGCGGAGGCCGAGGAACTCGGCATCCGCGAGGGGGAGACCGTGGAGATCGTTTCGAAGCCGCCATCGCCGCCCGAACCGGCACAATGGGCCGGCCGGCGCTCCGTTGACGGGCGTCCTGTCTACACACTCGAGGAGATGGTCTCCGAGATGCGCCGTCTCGGTCCGGACTTCGAGCCGCCGACCGTCGATTGGGGACCGGATCGCGGCGCCGAGATCATCGACGACGGCGATCCCCGCTGAGATGGCGCCCGACGATGCGCCGCTCCAGCCCGGCGATCTGATCCTCGTCGAACTCGGCCCGGTGCGCGGCACCGAACAGGATGGGCGGCGGCCGGCTCTCGTCGTCTCGGAAGCACTCATGAACTCGGCGACGCGCCGGGTGATCGTCTGCCCGATCACGCGCAACGTCGAACCCTGGCCGACCAAAGTCATGCTTCCCGCCGGCACAGGCACGGCCGGCGCCGTCCTGACGGACCAGGTCCGCTCGATCGATCAACGGGCCCGCATCCTCAGGCGTCTCGGCGTGGTGCCCGACTCCGTTCTCATCGAAGTTCGCCACCAGATCGCGAAGCTGATCGGTCTCTGACCCGCACGAAATTTGGAAGATCTCCGAATGACCGCCCGCACCCTCTACTACGCCCCCGGCGCCTGCTCGCTCGCGTCCCACATCGCCCTGGAAGAGACCGGTGCGCCCTACGAGACCGTGCGCCTCGACCTGCAGGCGGGGGACCAGCGGGCCGCGGAATACCTGGCGATCAACGAGAAGGGCCGGGTACCCGCCCTCTACGAGGACGGCTGGGTGCTCACCGAGAACACCGCGCTCCTGCGCCACATCGCCCGCGCGCATCCGGAGGCCGGGCTCTGGCCGGAGGCGCCCCGGGCGCAGGCCGAGGCGGACGAGTGGCTGTCCTGGCTCTCGACGAACCACCACCCGGCCTTCGCCCATATCCGCCGCAGCGAGCGCTACACCGACGACGAGGCCGCGTTTCCCGGAATCCGGGCCAAGGGCCTCGACACCTTCGGCGATCTCTGCACCATGACGGAGGTGCGCCTCTCCAACGGCGGCTGGGCGGTGGGCGACCGCTACAGCGTGGTCGATCCCTACCTGCTCCTGTTCTGGACCTGGGGCCGCGGCCCGGCCTGCAAGTTCGACATGGCCGAGCGCTTCCCCGCCTGGACCGCCCATGCGAGGGCGATGGCGGAACGGCCCGCCGTGCAGGCGGTCTTCGCCCGCGAGGGGCTGACGCTGCCGGCCTGAGCCCGCGGCCTCGCGCGGCGCCGGAGCGGAGCCCGGGAGCCCGGTTGCCTGAGGCGGCGAATCTGTCTAAGGAGCCGTACCGTACGGTACGGTACTGGCCCCAGGGCGATGCAGCCGAATTCTCCTTCCCCGCAGGACACCCCATCGGTCCGCCAGCAGGCGGTGTTCGATGCCGTGCTGTCGCTGATGGTCGAGGAGGGCGACCCGCTCACCATGGATGCGGTCGCCCGCCGGGCGAGCTGTTCCAAGGAGACGCTCTACAAGTGGTTCGGCGACCGCGAGGGCCTGCTCACCGCCACCGTGCAGTGGCAGGCCTCCCGGGTGCGGGCCGGCCGCTACGAGGCGCAGGATCTCGACGTGGCCACCCTGCGCGAGAGCCTCGGGGATTTCGCCGCGACCTGGCTCGAAGTGATCGCGAGCCCCACCTCGGTGGCGCTCAACCGCCTCGCCATCGGCCACGCCGCCTCGGCCAAGAGCAATCTCGGCGGAATCGTTCTGGCCAACGGGCGTTTCGCCATCGGGGACCGGGTCAAGCCGGTGCTGGAGGCGGGGCGCGCCGCGGGCCTCCTCGCCTTCGAGGACAGCGAGACGGCCTTCCGGACCTTCTTCGGGCTGGTCGGCCGCGACATCCAGATCCGTCTCCTGCTCGGCGACGCCCTCGACCTCGACGCCGCCGGGATCCGGCGCGACGCGGCCCGGGCGGTCGAGCAGTTCCTGGCCCTGTACGGCCAGCCGCGACACCCCAACCACCAAGCTTGAGAAGAGGAACCAGACTATGCGTGTCTATTACGATCGCGACGCCGACCTGAACCTGATCAAGGGCAAGAAGGTCGTCATCGTCGGCTACGGCTCCCAGGGCCATGCCCACGCGCTCAACCTGCGCGATTCCGGCGTGAAGGACATCGTCATCGCCCTGCGCGAGGGCTCCGCCACCGCCAAGAAGGCGGAGCACGAGGGCTTCAAGGTGATGAACGTCGCCGATGCCGCCAAGTGGGGCGACGTGGTGATGATGCTCACCCCCGACGAGCTCCAGGGCGACATCTACAAGGAGTCGCTGGAGGGCAACATGAAGCAGGGCGCCGCGCTCCTGTTCGCCCACGGCCTCAACGTGCACTTCAACCTGATCGAGCCGCGCAAGGACCTCGACGTGCTGATGGTCGCCCCGAAGGGCCCCGGCCACACCGTGCGCGGCGAGTACCTGAAGGGCGGCGGCGTGCCGACCCTGATCGCCATCGCCCAGGACGCCTCGGGCAACGCCCATGACCTCGGCCTCTCCTACGCCTCGGCCAATGGCGGCGGCCGCGCCGGCATCATCGAGACCACCTTCAAGGAGGAGTGCGAGACCGACCTGTTCGGCGAGCAGGCCGTGCTCTGCGGCGGCCTCGTCGAGCTGATCAAGGCCGGCTTCGAGACCCTGGTCGAGGCGGGCTACGCCCCCGAGATGGCCTATTTCGAGTGCCTGCACGAGGTGAAGCTGATCGTCGACCTCATCTACGAGGGCGGCATCGCCAACATGAACTACTCGATCTCCAACACCGCCGAGTACGGCGAGTACGTCACCGGCCCGCGCATCGTCACGCCGGAGACCAAGGCCGAGATGAAGCGCGTCCTCAACGACATCCAGTCGGGCATCTTCACCCGCAACTGGATGCTGGAGAACAAGGTCGGCCAGACCTCGTTCAAGGCCACCCGCGCCAAGCTCGCCGCCCATCCGATCGAGGAGGTCGGCGCCAAGCTCCGCGGCATGATGCCGTGGATCTCGGAGAAGGCGCTCGTCGACAAGTCCAAGAACTGATCCGGGAACGGATCACCCGTGACATCGAGGCCGGGCTTTCCCGGCCTCGGGCTCATCTGAAGGCCGGCCCGCGACGCGGTGCCGGCCTTTTCCTTGGGCCGCCCCCTCGGGCAAGATGCCCTACAGGCGGCCCCGCCTGCTCTGCGATGCTGCCCCGCGCAAAGACGGGCGGCACGACATATTGGGAGGATACGAGATGGATTCGTTCTATAGCGGGGAGCACCGCGCGCTCCAGGAAGCGTTCGGCACGCAGAAGCTCGCGGACTTCCTCGACAAGCATCACGTCCAGCCGGCGCTCGGCGAGCCGGAGCGCGGCTTCATCGAGACCCGCGACATGTTCTTCCTCTCGACCGTAGATCCGGAGGGGAACCCGACCGTCTCCTACAAGGGCGGCCCCAGCGGCTTCGTGAAGGTGCTCGGCCCGAACGCGCTCGCCTTCCCGGGCTTCGACGGCAACGGCATGTTCCTGTCGATGGGCAACATCACCGGCCAGGGCCGGGTCGGCCTGCTCTTCATCGACTTCGAGACGCCGCACCGCCTGCGGGTGCAGGGCACCGCGCGGGTCCTGCGCGAGGATCCCCTGCTGAGCGAATACACCGAAGCCAAGTACATCGTGCGCGTCGACGTCACCAAGGCCTGGGTCAACTGCCCGCGCTACATCCACCAGTACACCCGCGTCGCGCAGAGCCGCTACGTGCCCAGGCCCGGCAGCGAGACGCCGCTCGCCCAGTGGAAGCGCCTCGACATGGTGCAGGCGGTCATCAGCGACGAGGACCGGGCGCGGGCCGAGCGGGAAGGCGTGCTGAGCCTCGATGCCTATGGGGAGAAGCTGGTGAAGGGCGAGGCCTGAGGGAGCGGGGCGCGGCGCCCCGGGCGATCCTGCGGAAGACAGGCCGGGCGAGGTCGCCACGAAGATCGCGGGCGTGGCCAGCGCGGCCGGGAGACCGATGCCGGCTCCGAGCCGTCGCAAACGGCCGGAGCGGCCGTTCGGCGCCCGTGCCTCAGACCGCCTTCAGCGCCGGCCCGCGGCGGACGAAGCCGACGATGTCCTTCACCGCGTCGAGGGTCGGGGCGGCGATGGCCTCGGCCCGGGCGGCGCCGTCGGCCAGCACGGAATCGATATAGGCCGTGTCGGCGACGAGCCGCTTCATCTCGGCGCCGATCGGCGCGAGCTTCTCGACGGCGAGGTCGACCAGCGCCGGCTTGAAGCTCGAGAACTGGGCGCCGCCGAAATCCGTCAGCACCTCCTCGCGGGTGATGCCGCGCAGCGCCGCGAAGATGCCGACGAGGTTGTCCGCCTCCGGCCGGCCGGCGAGACCCGCCACCTCGGAGGGCAGCGCCTCCGGATCGGTCTTGGCCTTGCGCACCTTCTGGGCGATGGCGTCCGCGTCGTCCGTGAGGTTGATGCGGGAATAGTCGGAGGGGTCCGACTTCGACATCTTCTTCGAGCCGTCGCGCAGGGACATGACGCGGGCGGCCGGGCCGCCGATCAGCGGCTCGGTGAGCGGGAAGAACTGCTCGCCATGGCCATGGGCCAGGATCGAGCCGGCGAAGTCGTTGTTGAACTTCTGCGCGATGTCGCGGGTCAGCTCCAGATGCTGCTTCTGGTCCTCGCCCACGGGCACATGCGTCGCCCGGTAGGCCAGGATGTCGGCGGCCATCAGTACCGGATAGTCGTAGAGCCCGATCGAGGCGTTCTCCCGGTCCTTGCCGGCCTTGTCCTTGAACTGCGTCATGCGGTTCAGCCAGCCGAGGCGGGCGACGCAGTTGAAGATCCAGGCGAGCTCGGCGTGCTGGGGCACCTGGGACTGGTTGAAGACGATCGAGCGCTTGGGATCGATGCCGGCGGCGAGGAAGGCGGCGGTGACCTCGCGGATCTGGCCCTTCAGCGCCTCGGGGTCCTGCCACAGCGTGATCGCGTGCAGGTCCACCACGCAATAGAGGCACTGCGCGTCCCGCTCCTGCATCTCCACGAAGCGCTGGATGGCGCCGAGATAGTTGCCGAGATGCAGGTTCCCGGTCGGCTGGACGCCGGAGAAGACGAGGTCGGTGAACGCGGCCATCGGCGCGGATCCCTGGGTGCGGAGGCTGGGCCGAGGCGATCTCGTGTCCCTGGTCAAGGGGCCGGTTACTGGCACCCGGGAGCGGAGCCGGTCAAGAACGCCGGCGGGCTCAGCGAAGCTCTTTTCGCGCCTGCCCGGTCGGGCAGAGATCGAGCAGCACGCAGGCGCCGCAGCGCGGGGCGCGGTGGTGGCAGACCTGCTGGCCGTGCAGCATCAGCACCTCGTGGTTGTCGTAGAGGGCCTGGGCCGACCAGTCCGCCGGCAGTTGCGCCCGCAGGATCGCGTGGCTCGGGCCGACATCGACCTTCGGCCCGATCAGCCCGAGGCGCTGGGCGACCCGGTGGTGATGGCTGTCGACGGGCAGCGCCGGCATGCGCAGGGTGCTGAAGGCGAGCACCGCCGCGCTCGTCTTCGGGCCGATGCCGGGGATCGCCTCGAGCCAGGCCCGGGCGGCCTCCACCTCCATCGCCTTCAGGACATCGAGGGAGAGCTCGCCCTGCCGCTCGGCCACCGCGGCGAGCACGGCCTTGATCCGCGGCGCCTTCAATTCGGGCCAGGTCACGCCCCGGATCGTCTCCTCGATCGCCGCCGTGTCGGCCGCCATCACGGCGGCCCAGTCGGGCCAGCGCGCCCGCAGCGCCTTGAAGGCCCGCCCCGACTCCGCGTTGCGGGTGCGGTGGGAGAGCAGCGAGGAGATCAGCTCGCTGAGGGGATCGAAATCGTGGAAATAGGGGATCGGGCAGCCATAGACGCCGCAGAGGCGCCGGTGGATCTCCAGGGCGCGCGGGCCGGCCTCGGCATCCGGCGCGGGGTCCGGCACAGGGTCCGGCTTGGGCCGGGCGCGGGGACGCTTCTGGGCGGAGCTGTCGGGCAGGAAGGACATGGAGGCCGAATCCACGAGGGATTCGGCCGGTTCCCGCGCCGGGCCACTTCCTTCGGGGCGCTTACTTCGTCAGCGCGTAGATGTTCACGTCGAGCTTCTCGTCCGCCTTGTCGGTCAGGTCGGTCACGTATTCCTCGACGAAGCGGTCCTGCACGGCGATGTCCTTGGCGTCGAGATAGGCGGTGAGCGTCTCGTAGGTGCCGTCGATCTCGTCGTAGGATCCCTTGTGGGGAAACCGCATCGCCTTGCCGGCCGGAGTGGTGCCGAAGCGCAGGCCCTCCTCCGTCGGCGGGTTGGCGGGCGTCGCCTCGATCGGGATCATCGCCTCGTAGTCGAAGCCCGCATCCTCGGTCTTCATGAAGATCGCGATCGGGCGCCCGGTCGCCTTGACACCCGCCTTGGCCAGCGCCGCCTCGATCCGCGCGAAGCTCGCCTTCAGGCTCGGCACCGCCTCCTCCCACTTGGTGGTGCCGGACACGATGGCCGCCGGCTTAGGGGCGAGGGTGACCGTCTCCACGTCGTTCGACTCGGCACTCGGCGGCACCAGCGTCTGGCGGGGGCTGGGACCCGCCGCGCTCGGCGGGGGAGCCCCGGGCGGGGTCTGCCGCACCGGCGCCTGCTCCGGGGCGGGGGCGGGCGTGCCCCCCTCGGATTTCGACGGGTCGGGCTGCGTCGTCGTCGGCAGCGGCGTCTTCTCGGCGGGCGAGGGCGCGTTGGACGGCGGGGGCGCCTTCTCGTCCGCCCAGGCCGGCAGGCTCGCGCCGCCGACGAGAAGCGAGAGGGCGAGGAAGGGAGCGGGCAGACGGATCAAGAAAGACTCCCGAATGGCCCTGCCGACCGCCCGCGCTGATTCGCGCGCGGCTCCCGGGCACGGCGTCCTACGTAGCGACGAAGCCCCGCGCCTGCGAGGGTGCGCGCCTCGGCGAGGCGGATCGGGCGCGGGATCGTGACCCGGCGCGGCCTGCATGCCACGCCCCCGTACCCCGCCCGGGTCTCGCGCCCGGCGGCCCGGGCTGCCATATAGCCCCCGGCTTCCAACCCTCCGCCGCCTCTCATCCGAGCCCCATCGGCACACAGGCCTCATGAGTCCTCTCGCACATCGTCGTTTCCTCAAGATGCACGGCGCCGGCAACGCGATCGTGGTGCTGGACCTGCGCGGCAGCGGCCTCACCGTCGCGCCGGAAGAAGCCCGCGCCATCGGGCGGGACCCGCGCTCGCGCTTCGACCAGCTCATGGTGATCCACGACGCGCAGAGCCCCGGCACCGACGCGTTCATGCGGATCTACAACACCGACGGCTCGGAATCGGGGGCCTGCGGCAACGGCACCCGCTGCGTCGCCTATGCCATGTTCGACGACCCCGCGATGGCGCGCCCGGCCGAGGGCGGCACCCTGACGCTGGAGACCAGGGCGGGGCTCGTGGCCGTGCGCCGGGTCGCCGACCGCTCCTTCACCGTCGATATGGGCCGCCCCCGCCTGAACTGGGACGAGATCCCGCTGGCCGAGCCCTTCCCCGACACGCGGCTGATCGAGTTGCAGATCGGCCCGATCGACGCGCCGGTGCTGCATTCCCCGAGCGCGGTGAGCATGGGCAACCCGCATGCGATCTTCTTCGTCGAGACCGACCCGGACGGCTACGATCTCGGCCGCATCGGCCCACTGCTGGAGGCCCATCCGCTCTTCCCCGAGCGGGCCAACATCTCGATCGCGCAGGTGACCGGCCGCGAGACGATCAAGCTGCGGGTCTGGGAGCGCGGGGCCGGCCTCACCCTCGCCTGCGGCACCGCCGCCTGCGCCACGGCGGTGGCCGCCGCGCGCCTGCGCATGATCGGCCGGCAGGCCACGGTGAGCCTGCCCGGCGGGGACCTCTTCATCGAGTGGCGCGCCGACGACCACGTCCTGATGACCGGCCCGGTCTTTCTCGAAGGGGAGGGCACCTTCGACCCCGCGATCTTCGCCGGGTGCGCGGCGGAATGAGCGTCGAGACGCTCACCTTCGGCTGCCGGCTCAACACCGTCGAGTCGGAGGCGATGCGCGCCGCCGCCGAGGCCGCGGGCGGGGGCGACCTCCTGCTCGTCAACACCTGCGCCGTCACCGCGGAGGCCGGGCGGCAGGCCCGCAAGGCGATCCGCGGGGCCGCCCGGGCGCGGCCCGACCGGCCCATCGTCGTCACCGGCTGCGGCGCCGAGGTGGAGCGGGAGGCCTATGCCGCCATGCCGGAGGTGTCCCGCCTCGTCGGCAACGCCGCCAAGACGCGGCCGGAGACCTGGACCGGCGACGCCGCGCCTCCAGGCACCATCATGGAGGAGCGCCGCCTCGCCCCCGTCCGGGCCGACGCCCTGGAGGGGCATACCCGCGCCTTCGTCGCCGTGCAGAACGGCTGCGACCATCGCTGCACCTTCTGCATCATCCCGTTCGGCCGCGGCCGTTCCCGCTCGCTGCCCCCGGACGCGGTGGTCGAGCAGGTGGCCCGCATCGTCGACCGGGGCGGCCGCGAGGTCGTGCTGACCGGGGTCGACCTGACGGCCTATGGCCGCGACCTCGCGGCGGGCCTGAGCCTCGGCACCCTGGTCCGGCGCATCCTGAAGGCGGTGCCGGATCTGGCGCGGCTGCGCCTGTCCTCGATCGATTCCATCGAGGCCGACCCGGCCCTCGTCGCCGCCTTCGCCGAGGAGCCGCGGCTGATGCCGCACGTCCATCTCTCCCTGCAGGCGGGGGACGACCTCATCCTCAAGCGCATGAAGCGGCGCCACAGCCGCTCCGAGGCGATCGCCTTCTGCGACAGGCTCAAGGCCCTGCGCCCCGGCATCGTCTTCGGAGCGGACCTGATCGCCGGCTTCCCCACCGAAACCGAACCCCACTTCGCCCGCTCCCTCGACCTCGTCGCGGAATGCGGGCTGACCCATCTCCACGTCTTCCCCTATTCCCCCCGGCCGGGCACGCCGGCCGCACGCATGCCGCAGGTCGCGCCGGAGATCGTGCGCGATCGCGCCTCCCGCCTGCGCGCCGCGGGGGAAGCGGCGCTCGTTCGCCATCTCGACGGCGAGATCGGCGCCGTGCGGCGGGTCTTGACCGAGCGGGGCGGCATCGGCCGCACCGAAGGCTTCGCGCGGGTCCGCCTCCCCGGCGCAGCCGCGGGCGAACTGCGCACCGTGCACGTCACCGGCCATGACGGGCAGATGCTCTCGGCGAGGTGACGTCAGGCAGGAAGCCCACAACGCGCGAGCTCGGAACGCATCCGCTCCGGCGGGGGCGCCTCCACCCGGATCGGATTCTTGCGTGGATAGAGAGGGAGGACGAGGGCGCGGGCATGCAGGTGGAGATCCGCCCCGCGTGGCGCCGTCCCGTAGACGGCATCGCCCAGGATCGGCCAGCCGGAGGCGGCGCAATGCACGCGAAGCTGATGCGTGCGGCCGGTGACGGGTTTCAGTTCCAGAACGGTGCGCCCGGCCGCGGGATCGCGCCCGAGCACCCGCCAGTGCGTGAGAGAGGGATCGCCGGCGGGGTCGACCTTCATCCACCAGCTCCGCGGGTCATCGGAACGCTTGGCCAGAGGCAGGTCGATCGTGCCGGCTTCGTCGGGGGGCCGCCCTCGACCACCGCCCAATAGGTCTTCTCCACGGCGCTCTCCGCGAAGAGGCGGTTGAGCCGCGCCAGCGCCTTGGCATGGCGCCCGAGCACCAGGCAACCGGAGGTGTCGCGGTCGAGCCGGTGGGCCGCCTGCGGCCGCTTCGGCAACCCGAAGCGCAGGGCGTCCAGGTGATCGGTCAGCGTCGGCCCGCCCTTCGGTCCGGGATGCACCGGCAAACCCGCCGGTTTGTCGATGACGAGCATCAGGGCGTCGCGGTAGAGGAGGCGCGCACTTATGTCGGTGATGAGTGTTTGGGCCGGCATCGCATCGTTTCGCTAGTGACGCCGGCCGCCGGGAGCAAGATCGAATGAGCGACGAGGAAAAGCCGGGCTGGTTCGGCCGGCTGTTCGGACGGAAGGGCAAGGAGGCATCGCAGCCGGCCGCCGCCGACGAGGCCGCCACGCTGGATCCGATCTCGCCGGCCTCGGATTCGGAGGGCCAGCCCGATTTCGCCACGGGTGCGGACGACATCGCGGCCGTGCCCCTGCCGCCGAGCGAGCCCTCGCCCGAGGACCCGGACAAGAACACGGTTCCCGACGAGGTCGAGGGTGCCGATCTCCAGCCCGTCGCCGACGAGGACGCGCCGCCCGCCGGGACGGCAGGCGACGACCCCGAGCACGGCACAGCACCGGTTTCCTCCCTCGTCTCCGCCGAAACCCCGGCAGAGGCGCCGGCCGAGGAGAAGCGCGGCTGGTGGAGCCGGCTCACCGCCGGCATGCGCCGCACCTCCTCAGCCCTGTCCGATCGGGTCACGGGGGTTTTCACGAAGCGGAAGCTTGATGCCGACACGCTGGAGGAGCTGGAAGATGCGTTGATCCAGGCGGATTTCGGGGTCGAGACGGCCATGCGGATCTCCGAAGCCGTCGGCAAGGGGCGCTACGAGAAGGGCATCTCCGCCGACGAGGTCCGCGCCATCCTCGCCACGGAGGTCGAGCGGGCGCTGGCCCCCGTCGCCCATCCCCTCGCGGTCGATGCGACCCGGAAACCCTTCGTGATCCTGATGGTCGGCGTGAACGGCGCCGGCAAGACCACCACCATCGGCAAGCTCGCCTCGAAGCTGAAGGCGGAGGGGCGCAGCGTGATGCTGGCGGCCGGCGACACCTTTCGCGCCGCGGCGATCGAGCAGCTCAAGGTCTGGGGGGAGCGCACGGGCACGCCGGTGATCAGCGGCGCCCAGGGGGCGGACGCGGCCGGCCTCGCCTTCGACGCCCTGCAGCGGGCGAAGGAGGCGGGCACGGACGTGCTCCTGATCGACACCGCCGGCCGGCTCCAGAACAAGGCCGGGCTGATGGCGGAGCTCGAGAAGGTGGTGCGGGTGATCCGCAAGCTCGACCCCGAGGCGCCCCACGCCGCGCTCCTCGTGCTCGACGCGACCGTCGGCCAGAACGCCCTCAGCCAGGTCGAGCTGTTCTCCCAGGCGGCGCCGATCAGCGGGCTGGTGATGACCAAGCTCGACGGCACGGCCCGGGGCGGCATCCTGGTGGCGCTCGCGGCCAAGTTCGGCCTGCCGGTGCACTTCATCGGCGTCGGCGAGGGCGTGGAGGATCTGGAGCCCTTCGCGGCCCGGGACTTCGCCCGCGCCATCGCCGGGCTGGAGAAGGATTAGGCCAGGGCCGGCGCGATGTCGGTGCGCGCGAAATCCGCGCCCTTGAACAGCAGCGGCGCATCCAGCGATTTCGCCAGGGCGTAGGAGAAGCAGTCGCCGAAATTCAGCCCGGCCGGATGCCGGCCCTTGCCGAACCGGGCAAAGGCATCCGCTGCGAGCCGGGCGAGGGCGTGATCGACGGGGTGGATGTCGATCTGCTCGCGGGCGAGCCAGGCGTCGAGATCCGCCCGGGCCGCCTGCCATCGGCCTATCACCATCGCGCATTCGAGATAGGTGGCAGCCGACATGACGCGGCGCGGTCGCGACCGCACGGCCTCGCTCAAGAGGTCGGCATCCGCCTCGTTCGCGAGGATCGCGATGAAGACAGACGTGTCGATGACGTGGCAGTCGCTCACACGGGCAGGCCGTTCTCGTCGTAGGCCAGGACCTCGTCGAGGGGGCGCGAATCAATCAGAACGCGCGCCTGCACGCTTTCCCGCAGGAGGCGAGCGGATTCCTTGGCATCCACGGGCATCCGTTCCCGACCAGGGGCGAGCCTGTCGCGCTCGCGGCGCAGGAGCTCGACGATCAGATCCGCCCGGTCCCGCCCCGTCGCCCGTTCCAGGTCGACGAGGAGGGCTTCGGCCTCCGGGTTCTCGATCCTGATCGTCATGTCCGACCGTAGCGGCACGATCGCCGCAGTTGGAGCGCGCTTCGTCGCAGTGGAGACCGCTTCGGCGTGAACGCGCGTTGTGACGGGGCCTGGAGCCGTGTCCGGTCCGAGGGGAGGGGCCCGGCTCTAGGAATACGCAACGCCCTGTCCTACACCCGCCGCGCCGCCGCCGCCATCACCGGCCGGACGCCGGCGAAGGTCACCAGAACGCCCGATGAAGATCGAATCCGTCCCGCCCCGCCGGCACCTGCCGCCGCTCCTCAAGCTCGCCCTGGAGCTCGGGCCGCTCGTCGTCTTCTTCCTCGTCAATTCCTATGCGGAGCGCTTCGGCGTCTCGCCCGACCAGAAACTGTTCGTGGCGACCGGCGTCTTCATCGCGGCGACGGTGGTCGCGCTGGCCGCCCATTTCGCCCTGGTGCGCCGGCTGCCGGTGATGCCCCTCGTCTCGGGCGTCGTGGTCGTGGTGTTCGGCGGCCTGACGCTCGCGCTTCAGGACAAGACCTTCATCATGATGAAGCCGACCATCGTGAACGGCCTGTTCGGGGTGGTGCTGCTCGGCGGGCTGGCCTTCGGCCGCTCGCTGCTCTCCGTCGCCCTCGACAGCATGTTCAACCTCACCGAGGAGGGCTGGCGCAAGCTCACCTTCCGCTGGGGCATGTTCTTCCTGGCCCTGGCCGTCCTCAACGAGGCGGTCTGGCGCACGCAGACGGAAGACTTCTGGGTCAGCTTCAAGGTGTTCGGCATCATGCCGCTCACCATCGCCTTCGCGCTGGCCCAGACGCCCCTGCTGATGCGCTACGAGCGCAAGGACAAGGCCGAGGCCTGATCCGTCACGGGGAGGCCGCCGCGATCTTGCCCGCGGCGCGGATCTTGGCGAGCACGTCGCCGTAATTCTCCGCGGTCACGATGCCGACGAGCTTGTCGCGGATCGTGCCGTCCGGCCCGATGATGAACGTCTCCGGCACGCCGTAGACCCCGAAATCGATGCCGACGCGGCCGCTCGCATCCGCGCCCACCGCGGCGAAGGGGACGCCGTTGCGCGCCAGGAAGCGGCGCCCGGCCTCGGCGCCGTCCTTGTAGTCGATGCCGACCAGGCGAATGCCGGGCTCCCGGGACAGGCGCATCAGCATCGGGTGCTCGACCTGGCAGGGCGCACACCAGGAGGCCCAGAAGTTCAGGACCGTCACCTGGCCCTTGAGATCGGCGGAGGACAGGCCCGGCACCGGCTGCCCCTCGGCCGAGAGGCCGGCGACGGGGCCGAGATCGAAAGCCGGGACGGGCTTGCCGATCAGCGCGGAGGGAAGCGCCTGCGGGTCGACTCCCGAACGCAGCCGCAGGAAGAACAGGCCGGCGAGGATCGCGAAGACCAGCACCGGCAGCAGGACCAGCAGCGAGCGCCGCACCGGCTCCGCCGGGGCGTCGTGGGGGGAGGGGGTCTCGCTCATGGCCGCGGCGGCGTCCGGCTCGCTTCGAGGGCGGCCAGCGCCCGGTTCTGCGCCCGGCGGTCGCGCCAGGCATTGAGGATCAGGCCCGCGATCACGAGGGCCGTGAAGCCGTAGGCGCCGAGGATGAAGCCCGCATGGGGGCCGAGCTGGGCGGTCAGGTCCATCGTGACACCCTCAGACCGGCTGGCCCACGGGAAGGGGCGAGGCCGGCGCCACGGCGGCCCCGGCATCGAGCCGCTCGGCCTCGCGGATCGTCAGCGCCCGCACCCGGCGGCGCAGGATCTCCGTGCGCATGCCGTAGAGATGCAGGCTCACGCCCAGCAGGGTGAAGGCGAGGATCATCGCGAGCAGCGGATAGAGCATCGACGGATCGATGGTCGAGCCGCCCATGCGCAGGATCGAGGCCGGCTGGTGCAGCGTCGACCACCAGTTCACGGAGAACTTGATGATCGGCAGGTTCACCGCACCCACCAGCGTGAGGATGGCGATGGCACGGGCCGCCCGGTTGGGATCCTCGATGGTGCGCCACAGGGCGATGATGCCGCAATAGATCAGGAACAGGATCAGCATCGAGGTCAGCCGGGCATCCCAGACCCAGTAGGTGCCCCACATCGGCTTGCCCCAGAGCGAACCGGTGACGAGGCAGACCAGGGTGAACATCGCCCCGATCGGCGCCGCGGCCCGCTGCGCCACGTCGGCCAGCGGATGCCGCCAGACCAGCGTGCCGATCGCCGAGACCGCCATCGCGCCGTAGAAGAACACCCCGAGCCAGGCCGCAGGCACGTGGATGTACATGATCCGCACGGTCTCGCCCTGCTGGTAGTCTGGCGGCACCACGAACCAGGTGAGATAGAGCCCGGCGGCGATCAGAAGCGCCGAGGCACCGGCGAGCCAGGGCAGCAGGCGCCCCGACCAGCGCATGAAGTGCCCCGGATGGGCGAGGCGGTTCCAGAAGGCGGTCCACATGACGCCCGTTTACCGCGCTGTGCGGTGCACCAGCAATGCACGAGGCCGGCACCGCGACGGTGCGTCCAACGCCGCTCGGATCGTGCCCCGACGCGTCAACCCGACGCGCTGAAAGGACCGAACCGGTTCCGGTCGCCCGAAGCGAAACTCCTTACCCTGCGCAACATTTGTGCAGCGCCCTACCTTCTATCCGCAGGCGCGGCTGGAACAGCGCGCGCGCAGGGATGTTCTGGGGGTTCACATTGTCGACCTGTGGACCCCAAGATGCTGATCCGAACCGGCTTCACGATCGCCTTCGAGACCGTGCGCTCCACCCCGATGTCCCTGCTTCTGAACGTGCGCCCGGAGCGCCAGGCGGATCTCGTGACGCCTGAGACCATCCGGTTCGACCCGCCGGTCGAGGCGCGGCAGCATCGCGATGCCTTCGGCAATGTCGCCACTCGCCTCGTCGCGCCGGCCGGGCGCATCACCATGTCGGCGGATTTCGTGATCCGGGATTCCGGCGAGCCGGATCCGGTCGTGCCGGCGGCGCGCCAGCTCCCCGTCGAGGACCTGCCCGACGACGTGCTGCCCTACCTGATGGGCAGCCGCTACTGCGACACGGACAAGCTCTGCGCCACCGCCTGGCAGCTCTTCGGTCAGACGCCGGAGGGCTGGGGGCGGGTGCAGGCGATCGTCGACTACGCCCATGAGCGGATCCGCTTCGACTACATGCAGGCGGATGCGACCCGCAGCGCCGCGGAGGGTCACGCCCAGCAGGTCGGCGTCTGCCGGGACTTCGCCCATCTCGCCATCACGCTGTGCCGTTGCATGAACATCCCGGCGCGCTACTGCACGGGCTATCTCGGCGATATCGGCGTGCCGAAGGATCCCGCGCCGATGGATTTCTCCGCTTGGTTCGAGGTCTATCTCGACGGGCGCTGGTACGCCTTCGACGCCCGGCACAACCGCCCGCGCATCGGCCGGATCGTGATGGCGCGGGGACGCGATGCCACCGACTGCGCCATCACCACCAGCTTCGGCTCCGCCAAGCTCGTCACCTTCCAGGTCCATACCGACGAGGTCGAACCGGAAGACGCCGCGCTCTCCCGCCGAGCCGCCTGAGCCATCCTCCTCCCGGCTCGCCCCTTCGCGGCCGCTTGCGCGAAGCCGCCCTGCGCCGCATAGGCGGGGCGGCCGCTCCGACACGCGGTCGGAGCGGGCGAACATGCGGGCGGATCGTTGCGGCTGATCGTCGAGAACCTGGCCTGCCGCCGCTCCGGGCGCCGCGTCTTCGAGCGCCTGTCCTTCGCGCTCTCCGACCGGGAGGCGCTGATGGTCACCGGCCGCAACGGTGCCGGCAAGTCGAGCCTCCTCGCCATGCTCGCGGGGCGGCTGAAGCCCGCCTCGGGCACGATCCGCGTCGAGGGCGTCGGCGAGCGCACCCTGCCCGAATGCCTGCACGTGGTCGGCCACCGCGACGGGCTGAAGACCGCGCTGACCGCCGGTGAGAACCTCGCCTTCGCCCGCGATCTCCTCGGCGCGCCGACCCTGAGCCCCCGCGATGCGCTGGCGGCGCTCGGCCTCGCCCATGCCCTGGACCTGCCGGTCGGCTATCTCTCGGCCGGGCAGCGGCGGCGGGTGGCGCTCGCCCGCCTCCTCGTCTGCCGGCGCCCGCTCTGGCTCCTCGACGAGCCGACCGCCGCCCTCGACACCGCCTCGCAGGCCGTGCTGGCCGGCCTGATGGCGCGCCACCGGGACGAGGGCGGCCTGATCGTCGCCGCGACCCATCAGGCGATGGGGCTGGAGGATGCGACGGAGCTGCGCATCGCCCCCCCCGCCGCATCCGCCCCGGCCGACGCGGCGGCCTCGGACTGGGAGACCTGGTCGTGATCCGCGCCTTGGCGGCGCTGGTGCGCCGGGACCTCCTGCTCGCCGCCCGGGTCGGCGGCTCGGGGGCGCTTTCCCTCGTCTTCTTCCTGATGATCGTGGCGCTGGTGCCCTTCGCCCTGGGGCCCGACCTGAACCTGCTCTCGCGGATCGGCCCGGCGATCCTCTGGCTGGCCGCGGTGCTCGCGACCCTGATCGGGCTCGACCGGCTCTTCCAGGCCGACGAGGAGGACGGCTCCCTCGACCTGATGACGGGCTCGCCCGCCCCCGTCGAACTGGTCGTGCTCGCCAAGGTGCTGGCCCACTGGCTGACCACGGGCCTGCCGCTCGCCCTGGTCTCGCCCCTGTTCGGCCTGCTGGTGGCGCTCTCGCCCACCGGCATGGGTGCGACCGCCCTGACGCTGCTCGTCGGCACCCCGGCGCTCACCTTCATCGGCGCGGTCGGCGCCGCGCTCACCGCCTCGATCCGCCGCGGCGGCCTGATCCTGGCGGTTCTGGTGCTGCCGCTGATGATCCCGACCCTGATCTTCGGCGTCTCGGCGAGCGAGGCCGCCCTCGGCGGCACCGTTCCCTTCGCCACGCCGCTCACGATCCTGGCGGCCCTCAGCCTGATCGCCGCGGTCATCGGCACGCTCGCCGCCGCCGCCGCCCTACGCTGGTCGGAATAGGGCCGGGCGGAGGACGAGACGATGGCAGCGGGGCGGACCAGATTTTTGTAAAGGCTCCGGAAACCGGGGGCAGCGATCCCGAGTTCCTGCCGCGACAACGACGAAGCTCGGCGGACCGGGGCGCTCGCCCCCCGGCGAACGCCGACCGCGCCCCCTCGACATCTCTGACGGCCGCTCCGCCGACCCGCACGCCACGGGCGCGGCCGGAACCGGCCTGGAACGACACCGATGAAGCTCTTCAAGTGCCAGTCCTGCGGCAACGTCCTGTATTTCGAGAACCGCACCTGCGAGCGCTGCGGCCATCGCCTCGGCTATCTGCCGGAGATGGACACGCTCTCGGCGGTGTCGCCGGCCGGCGACAACAACTCCTTCACGCCCCTGGCCGCGCCTGAGACGCCGCGCTTCTTCTGCACCAACGCCCAGCACGACGCCTGCAACTGGCTGGTGCCGCCCGGCTCCACCGACGCCTTCTGCCTGGCCTGCCGCCACAACGGCATCGTGCCGGACCTGAGCGTGCCGGAGAACCTCACCCACTGGCGCGAGATGGAATTCGCCAAGCACCGGCTGATCTACTCGCTCCTGCGCTGGAAACTGCCCCTCGTGACCCGGGCGGAGGATCCCGAGCACGGGCTGATCTTCAACTTCCTGCCCGATCCGCCCAGCGCCGACGGGCCGAAGGTGATGACGGGCCACGAGAACGGCGTGATCACCATCGCCCTGGTCGAGGCCGACCCGGCCGAGCGGGAGAAACGGCGCAAGGCCATGGGCGAGCCCTACCGGACCCTGCTCGGCCATTTCCGGCACGAGGTCGGGCACCATTACTGGGACGTGCTGGTGCGCGATGCCGGCAAGCTCGGGGCCTGCCGGGCCGTCTTCGGCGACGATTCGCAGGATTACGGCGCGGCGCTCAAGCGCCACTACGAGCAGGGCACGCCGCCGAACTGGCGGGAGAACTTCGTCTCGGCCTACGCCACCACCCACCCCTGGGAAGACTTCGCCGAGACCTGGGCCCACTATCTCCACATCGTCGACACCCTGGAAATGGCGAGCGCCTTCGGCATGCAGGTGCAGCCCCTGCTCGATTCCCACGGCGAACTCGCCGCACGGGTCGATTTCGATCCCTACCGGGCCGAGGGCATCCAGCAGATCATCGATGCCTGGCTGCCCTTCGTCTTCGCCATGAACAGCGTCAGCCGGGCCATGGGCGAGACCGATCTCTACCCCTTCGTGCTCGCGCCGCCCGTGGTGACGAAGCTCGGCTTCATCCACGACCTCGTGCACGGCCGGGTCTGAGCGGGCGCCCGCCTCGGCGGCAGACGCGCCGGAATGAAAGGGGAAAGGGGCGCGCGCGGCCGCGCGACGCTGGCGGCCAGATTCGAAACGTTCTATACGGGCCGCGGCTGCGCCGCGCGACCCCTCAGGGCGTCCAAACCGCCCCTCGCGCACCATCCTACCCGGGCACCCCCGGGGCGGCGCGCGCTCTTTGGAGCGCTTCCAGCCGAACACCTCGTGTGGCGCAGGTTATGCCTGCGCGTGTTCGCAACGCCAGCTTAGGATCCGACCCGCCGTGGCATCCCTCGACAGCTTCAAGGCCCGCCAGACCCTGACCGCAGGGGGCAAGACCTACACCTTCTATTCCATCCCCGAGGCGCAGAAGAACGGCCTGCCCGACGCGGCCGCGCTGCCCTTTTCCATGAAGGTGATCCTCGAGAACCTGCTGCGCTTCGAGGACGACCGCTCGGTCAAGAAGGCCGACATCGAGGCCTCGGTGGCCTGGCTCGACAACCGGGGCACGGCCGAGACCGAGATCGCCTTCCGTCCCTCCCGCGTGCTGATGCAGGACTTCACGGGCGTCCCCGCCGTCGTCGACCTCGCGGCGATGCGCGACGCCATGGCCGCGCTCGGCGGTGACCCGCAGAAGATCAACCCGCTGGTGCCGGTCGACCTCGTCATCGACCACTCGGTGATCGTCGACGAGTTCGGCAGCCCGAAGGCGCTCAACGAGAACGTGGCGCTGGAATATGCCCGCAACGGCGAGCGCTACACCTTCCTCAAGTGGGGCCAGTCGGCCTTCCGCAACTTCTCCGTCGTGCCCCCGGGCACCGGCATCTGCCACCAGGTCAATCTCGAATACCTGTCGCAGACGGTGTGGACCAAGACCGAGGACGGCGCCGAGATCGCCTATCCGGATTCCCTCGTCGGCACCGACTCGCACACCACCATGGTCAACGGTCTGGCCGTGCTCGGCTGGGGCGTCGGCGGCATCGAGGCCGAGGCGGCGATGCTCGGCCAGCCGCTCTCGATGCTGATCCCCGAGGTGATCGGCTTCAAGCTGTCCGGCAAGCTGCCCGAGGGCACCACCGCCACCGACCTCGTGCTCACCGTCACCCAGATGCTGCGCAAGAAGGGCGTGGTCGGCAAGTTCGTGGAATTCTACGGCCCCGGCCTCGACGACATGGCGGTGGCCGACCGCGCCACGATCTCCAACATGGCCCCGGAATACGGCGCCACCTGCGGCTTCTTCCCCATCGACCAGAAGACCATCGACTTCCTGAAGGTCACCGGCCGCGCCGATGACCGCATCGCCCTGGTCGAGGCCTATGCCAAGGCGCAGGGAATGTGGCGCGACGCGCAGACCCCCGATCCGGTCTTCACCGACACCCTCGAGCTCGACATGGGCACGGTGCGTCCGTCGCTCGCCGGCCCCAAGCGTCCGCAGGACCGGGTGCTGCTCGACGCCGCCAAGGCCGGTTTCGCCGATGCCATGGAGAAGGAGTTCAAGAAGGCTGCCGACATCGCCAGCCGCTACGCGGTCGAGGGCACCAACTTCGACATCGGCCACGGCGACGTGGTGATCGCGGCGATCACCTCCTGCACCAACACCTCGAACCCGAGCGTGATGATCGGCGCCGGCCTGCTCGCCCGCAACGCGGTCGCCAAGGGCCTGCGCTCCAAGCCCTGGGTGAAGACCTCGCTCGCCCCCGGCAGCCAGGTCGTCGGCGAGTATCTCGAGAAGTCCGGCCTGCAGGAGAGCCTCGACGCCCTGGGCTTCAACCTCGTCGGCTTCGGCTGCACCACCTGCATCGGCAATTCGGGCCCGCTCCCGGCCCCGATCTCGAAGGCGATCAACGACAACGACGTGGTCGCGGCCGCCGTCCTCTCGGGCAACCGCAACTTCGAGGGCCGCGTGAACCCGGACGTGCGGGCGAACTACCTCGCCTCGCCGCCCCTGGTGGTGGCCTACGCGCTCGCCGGCTCGCTGCAGATCGACATCACCACCGAGCCCCTCGGCCAGGGCGCGGACGGCCAGCCCGTCTACCTGAAGGACATCTGGCCCTCCTCCGAGGAGGTGAACGCCTTCATCGAGCAGAACATCACCTCGGCCCTGTTCAAGAGCCGCTACGCCGACGTGTTCGGCGGCGACGCGAACTGGAAGGGCGTCGAGGTGAAGGAAGCCGAGACCTTCGCCTGGGATGCGGGCTCCACCTACGTGCAGAACCCGCCCTATTTCGAGGGCATGGAGATGACGCCGGCCCCCGTGACCGACATCGAGGGCGCGCGCATCCTCGGCCTGTTCCTCGACTCCATCACGACCGACCACATCTCGCCCGCGGGTAACATCCGCGCGGCCTCGCCGGCCGGCGAGTACCTGCAGTCGCATCAGGTGCGGGTGCAGGACTTCAACCAGTACGGCACGCGGCGCGGCAACCACGAGGTGATGATGCGGGGCACCTTCGCCAATATCCGCATCAAGAACCAGATGGTGAAGGACGCCTCCGGCAACGTCGTCGAGGGCGGCTGGACGCTGCATCAGCCCTCGGGCGAGAAGATGTACATCTACGACGCCGCGCAGAAATACGCGGCGGAGGGCACGCCCCTCGTCGTCTTCGCCGGCAAGGAATACGGCACCGGCTCGTCCCGCGACTGGGCGGCCAAGGGCACCAAGCTCCTCGGCGTCCGCGCCGTGATCGCCGAGAGCTTCGAGCGCATCCACCGCTCGAATCTCGTCGGCATGGGCGTGGTGCCGCTCGTCTTCCAGAACGGCGATTCGTGGCAGTCGCTGGGGCTGAAGGGCGACGAGACCGTCACCATCAAGGGCCTCGAGGGCGAGCTGAAGCCCCGCCAGACGCTCACCGCCGAGATCACCGCCGCCGACGGCTCGAAGAAGGAGGTCCCGCTGACCTGCCGGATCGATACCCTCGACGAGCTGGAATACTTCCGCAACGGCGGCATCCTGCCCTACGTGCTGCGCTCGCTCGCGGCGTAAGCGCACCCGTCTCGAACGATGCGGAAAGGCCTCCCTCCGGGGAGGCCTTTTTCGTTTCGGAGGTCGCGGAACCAGAAAGGGGCTTGCCGTCGATCCTGTTTCGATATATCTAAAAATACGACATATCGAAACAGGATCGAATCATCCCATGCATCCCCATTCCCATCACCGCCATCCCTCCGACTGGTTCTTCGCCCGCGAGGAGGGTCATGACGGACCTCACCATCACCGCATGCACCGCGAGGGGCCGGGCTTCGGTCCGGGCCGGTTCGGGCGCGGCGGACGGGGGGGCCTCGGTCGCTTCTTCGCCCATGGCGACCTGCGGCTCGTCATCCTCCACCTGATCGCGGAGAAGCCGCGCCACGGCTACGAGATCATCAAGGCGATTGAGGAGCAGGTCGGCGGCGCCTACAGCCCGAGCCCGGGCACGATCTACCCGACCCTGACGCTGCTCGAGGAGCTCGGCCACGTCACCGTCAGCGAGGGGGACGGCGCCAAGAAGCTGCACACCATCACCGAGGAGGGCCGGGCCTTCCTCGAGGCGCAGCGCGCCACCCTCGACCCGCTGCTCGCCCGCATGGCGGAGGCCGCGCGCACCCATGGCGGCGGCCCGGCCCCGCAGGTGGTGCGGGCCATGGAGAACCTGAAGCTGGCCCTGCGCCTGCGCCTCTCCCGCGGCCCGCTGAGCACGGACGAGATCAACGCCGTCGCTGCCGCCATCGACGCCGCCGCCACCGCCGTCGAGCGCAGCTGATCGGGCTCGACCGCGGCGGCGGGCGAGGGTAGGGCGGTCGCCGGACGTCAACAGGAGCGACCGACGATGATCCTCGAAATCGCGCAGATCGACGTGAAGGCCGGCGCGGAGGCCGCGTTCGAGGCGGGCATCGCCAAGGCCGCCGAGATTTTTCGCGCGGCCAAGGGCTGCCGCAGCTTCGCGGTGCGCCGCTCCGTGGAGAAGCCGCAGCGCTACCGCCTGCTGATCGAGTGGGAGACGCTCGAGGCCCACACCAAGGACTTCACCGGCTCCGAGCCGTGGAAGCAGTACCGGGCCCTCGTCTCCGACACCTTCGAGGCTCCCCCGCAGGTCGAGCACACCGAGCTGACGCTTCAGGCCTTCTGAACGATCGGCGCGGGCCATGGTTCTCCTGCCAGAGGAGAACCGCATGTCCGACGAGCACGGGAAACCGACCCGGGAGACGATCCGGCGGGCGGAACGGGACGGTCTGGCGGATCTGAGCGTCAATACCAGCCGGCGCCCGGCCGGCTCCCCGGCGGGCGGGCCGCCGGACGGACGCTCCGAGGGCAAGCCCGCCGCCGGCACGCCCGGTGGCGAGCCCATGAAGGACCAGCAGGCGCCCCAGAGGCGCGGCTGAGCCGCTCCTCCGCACAGCGGCGTGACAGGAAGCCGGCGCGGGGCTAAGCCCGGCGCATGAGCCTGAACCGCCCCCTCCGCATCGGCACCCGCGGCAGCCCCATGGCGCTCGCCCAGACCGGCATGGTCCGTGACCGGATCGTCGCGGCCAATCCGGGCCTGGAGACCGAGATCGTCGTCGTCTCGACGGTCGCCGACCGGGTGCTCGACCGGCCGCTCTCCGAGATCGGCGGCAAGGGCCTGTTCACGAAGGAGCTGGAGCAAGCCCTCTTCGCGGACGAGGTCGACGTCGCCGTCCACTCGATGAAGGACGTCGAGACCTGGCTGCCGGACGGCCTCGTCATCGGCTGCATCCTGGAGCGGGACGATCCCCGCGACGCCTTCCTCGCCGCCTCCGAGGCGAAGGGCTTCGACGATCTGCCGCCGGGGGCGCGGGTCGGCACCTCCTCGCTGCGGCGGGGCGCTCAGGTGCTGATGCGCCGGCCCGACCTCCGGATCGTGCCCCTGCGCGGCAACGCCAATACCCGCATGCGCAAGCTGGAAGCGGGGGAATGCGACGCGACCCTGCTCGCCCTCGCCGGCCTGCAGCGTCTCGGCATGGAGAGCGTGGCCAAAAGCGTCCTCTCCGTGGAGGAGATGCTGCCCGCCGTGGCGCAGGGCGCCCTCGGCATCGAGTGCCGGGCGGGGGACGACCCGATCCGGGCATTGCTGGCTCCCGTGGCCTGCGCCACGACGACGACGGCGCTGGAAGCCGAGCGCGGTCTGCTCGCCGCCCTCGACGGCTCCTGCCGCACGCCGATCGCGGCGCTCGCCCGGATCGACGGCGACCGCCTGCATCTCGACGGCCTGCTCTTCCTGCCCGACGGCAGCCGCCACTGGGCCGTCACCCGCGACGGCCTCGCGGCGGACGCCGCCGCCATCGGCAAGGAGGCCGGCGAGGCCCTGCGCCATGCGGCGGGACGGACCTATACGGAACGGTTGCAGTAACGGGGAGACCTGCCGTCGGCATCATCGGCTGGATGGCTGGGGCGGGAGGATTCGAACCTCCGTATGGCGGTACCAAAAACCGCTGCCTTACCGCTTGGCGACGCCCCATCGACGCGCGGGTCGGGCGTTGTCTAGACGGGGCCGGGGCCGCTGGCAACACGGGATCGGGCCGGCCGATCGAACAGGAGGCCGGGATGGCGCGGGCAGGCGGGGCGGAGGGTGCGGCACGGGGCGTGGCCCTGGTCACCGGGGCGGGCTCCGGCCTCGGCCGGGAGGTCGCCCTCGGGCTGGCGCAGGCCGGCTGGCGCCTGGCCCTGGCCGGGCGGCGGCCCGAGCCCCTGGAGGCCCTCGCCGCCGAGATCGCGGAGCAGGGGGGCGAGGCCCTGGCGCGACCGGCCGATGTCGGCGATCCGCAGAGCGTCGAGGCGCTGTTCGCGGAGATCGGCCGGCATTTCGGCCGGCTCGACCTCCTGTTCAACAATGCCGGCATCTTCACCCCGGCCGCCACCGTCGACGAGGTCCGGATCGAGGACTGGCTCGCCAGCGTGCAGATCAACCTCACCGGCGCCTTCCTCTGCACCCGTGCGGCCTTCGCGATGATGCGGGCGCAGGACCCGCAGGGCGGGCGGATCATCAACAACGGCTCCATCGCCGCCCATGTGCCGCGGCCGATGTCGGCCCCCTATTCGGCCACCAAGCACGCGATCACCGGGCTCACCCGCGCCACCGCCCTGGACGGGCGCGCCTTCGACATCGCCTGCGGGCAGATCGACATCGGCAATGCCGAGACCGACATGACCCGCGCCTTCGGCCAGGGCGCCCGGCAGGCGGACGGCTCGATCAAGCCCGAGGCGGTGATGGCGGCGCGCCACGTCGCCGAGGCCGTGGTCTACATGGCCGGGCTGCCGCTCTCGGCCAACGTGCCCTTCATGACCGTGATGGCGACGAAGATGCCCTATCTCGGCCGGGGCTGAGGCGCCCTTTTGCACCCTCCCGCGCGAGCGCGTATGAGGACGCGCGCTTCCCGCTGACTCTCCTCGAGGACGAGCGGCCGCCTTCCACCGGCGGCCGGTGCCCGCCATGCTGATGCAGACCGATCCCAAGCCCGCCGACCCGAAAGCCGATCCGGTCGCCCGGCGGCGCACCTTCGCGATCATCTCCCACCCGGATGCGGGCAAGACCACGCTCACCGAGAAGCTGCTGCTGTTCGGCGGCGCCATCCAGCTCGCCGGCGAGGTGAAGGCCAAGCGCAACCGCGTCTCGACCCGCTCCGACTGGATGGGCATCGAGAAGGAGCGCGGCATCTCGGTGGTCACCTCGGTGATGACCTTCGAATACGGCGACTGCGTCTTCAACCTGCTCGACACGCCGGGCCACGAGGACTTCTCCGAGGACACCTACCGCACGCTCACGGCCGTGGATTCGGCGGTGATGGTGATCGACGCCGCCAAGGGCATCGAGGCGCGCACGCGCAAGCTGTTCGAGGTCTGCCGCCTGCGCGACATCCCGATCGTCACCTTCGTGAACAAGCTCGACCGCGAGGCCCGCGACCCGTTCGACCTCCTCGACGAGATCGAGAAGACCCTCGCCCTCGACGTGGCGCCGGTGACCTGGCCGATCGGCCTGGGCCGGAACTTCGCCGGCACCTACGAGCTCGGGAAGGCCCGGGTGCGCCGCCTCGACGCGGCGGACGATGCCGGCACGCTCAGCGTCTCCGGTCCCGACGACCCGCTCTTCGACGAATTGCTGACCGAGAACGGCGCCGCGCAGGCCTGGCGCGACGAGGTCGAGCTCGCCGAGGGCGGCCTGAAGACCTTCGACCTCGCCGCCTTCCGCGAGGGCCACCTCACGCCGGTCTTCTTCGGCTCGGCGCTCCGGAATTTCGGCGTGCGCGACCTGATCGACGGGCTCAGTCGCTTCGCCCCGCCGCCGCGGGGCCAGGAGGCGGACAAGCGCACGATCGAGCCGACCGAGCCGAAGATGACGGGCTTCGTGTTCAAGATCCAGGCGAACATGGATCCGAACCACCGCGACCGCATCGCCTTCATGCGGGTCTGCTCGGGCCAGCTGAAGCGCGGCATGAAGGCCAAGCTCGTGCGCACGGGCAAGCCGATGTCGCTCTCGGCACCGCAATTCTTCTTCGCGCAGGACCGGGCCATCGCCGACGAGGCCTATGCCGGCGACGTGGTCGGCATCCCGAACCACGGCACCCTGCGCATCGGCGACACGCTCACCGAGGGCGAGGAGCTGGTCTTCCGCGGCGTGCCGAGCTTCGCCCCCGAGATCATGCGCCGGATCAAGCTCACCGACGCGATGAAGGCCAAGAAGCTCCGGGAAGCGCTCCAGCAGATGGGCGAGGAGGGTGTCGTCCAGGTCTTCGTGCCGCAGGACGGCTCCCCGGCCATCGTCGGCGTGGTCGGCGCCCTGCAGCTCGACGTGCTGAAGGAACGGCTTCAGGCCGAATACGGCCTGCCGATCGACTTCGAGACCAGCCGCTTCAGCGTGTGCCGCTGGATCGAATCGGACTCCGAGGCCGAGCTCGACAAGTTCGTGAACGCCCACGGCTCGTCCATGGCAAGCGACCTCGACGGGGCGCCGGTCTTCATGGCGAGCACCGCCTTCTCCCTGCGCTACGAGGAGGAGCGCTGGGAGAAGATCCGCTTCACCGACGTGAAAGACTACCAGAAACGGGCGGTCTGACGCGTCGGCTCAGCCACGACGCTTCGATCGGAACCGAAGCGTCGCGGGCTGACCCGGGACACGACGACCGCCCCGCGCGTCAAAAGCTCCGAGGATAGCGGGAATTCCGGCCGCGCCTTCCTGCCCTTCACCGTGGTGCCGGGTCTCGCCAACAGCGTGGCCGCCCGCTGGTGCTCGGCGGCCTCGCCTTCGCCCCCGCCACCGCGGCCCCTGTTCCTGACGGGCGGCGCCGCTCTCCGATCTCGCCCGGCAGGCCGGCCTGATCGGCGTCGCCGCGGGGATCGGCACCGCCGTGCCCTCGATGACCAGCCCCCTGCTGTCGCGGGTCCCGGCGGAGCGGGGCGGTGAGGCGGCTTCAGCCGAGCAGGGCCGCCTTGTCGACGAGAAGGGCCTTGGCGAGGTCGTCGAGCACCTTGTGCTCGCTCTCCGTGACGCCGCCCTCGTCGGCGACGTCAGCGGCGATCAGGAAGACGTGCTGGCGCTGCTCCAGGGGACGGTCGGCGATGGCCGAGACGAGGCGCAGGTTCTCGAGCCGCCCGGCGCGCAATTCGGCCCGGGCCAGCGCCTCGAACAGCTCCTTCTCGAGGGCCAGGGTGTCGTAGGATTTTTCCAGGATCGGGTTGGCGCGCATGCTGACCAGGGCGGCCTCGATCTCCTCCTCGTCGGTCTCCCCGTCGGCGACGATGACGTTGGCCGCGGCGGCCACCGCCGCCTGCATGAACGCCGTGTCGCCCGCGTAGGACATCACCGCCCGGTTGAAGCGGACGAGTGCATCCTGAAAGAACCCCATCCTGCCCTCCTCGCACTCTTCCGCGCCGGGATGCGGAGGCCCTCGGCCCGAGCATCTTAAGCGCGAATCGCGGCGCCTCCAGCGGGCCGAACCGCCTGCGGCGCGATTTCCATCGGCATTTGTGGCCTGCGCATCACAGGCGGAGATCGGTTGGCGCACACGCCGCCGGACCGCGAAAAATGCGTTCCCGGGCCGGAACCGAGTCCGGGATGCGCATTTGAATGCCTGGGATGAAGGCGGCACCCTGAAACGTGCGCGGCGTCATCCGCCCTTCAGCGACGGATGACGATCATGACGCAGACAACCGGTGCCACGGGTGCGCCTGCTCCCTCGCAGAAATCCCTGCGCGGCCTCGACGCGCTGAACTTCTTCCTGGCCGACGTGCGCGACGGGCTCGGCCCCTACCTCGCCATCTACCTGCTCGCCGTGCGCGGACCCGAGCAGGGCTGGAACGAGGCCACGATCGGCCTCGTCATCACCATTTCCGGCATCGTCGGGCTGATCGCTCAGACGCCGGCGGGCGCCCTGATCGACCGGACCCGCCACAAGCGGGCCATCGTGATCGCCGCGGCGGTGGCGGTGACGCTGAGCTGCCTGGCGCTCCCCTTCGTCTCGAACTTCTTCCTCGTCGCCGCCACGCAATCGCTGGCGGGCATCGCCGGCGCGATCTTCCCACCGGCCCTGGCGGCCATCACGCTGGGCGTCGTCGGCCCGAAGATGTTCTCCAAGCGGATCGGCCGGAACGAGGGCTTCAACCATGCCGGCAACGCCGCCTCGGCGATGATCGCAGGGGCCAGCGCCTATTTCTTCGGGCCGATCGTGGTGTTCTGGCTGATGGCGATCCTCGCCGGCGCCTCGATCATCGCCATGCTGATGATCCCGGCGGAGGCGATCGACGACGACCTCGCCCGTGGCCTCGACCACGCCGAGCAGCAGGGCGGCGAGCAGCCCTCCGGCCTGTCGGCGCTCCTGCAGAACCGCCACCTGCTGCTCTTCGCCTTGCTCTGCGCCGCCTTCCACCTCGCCAATGCGGCCATGCTGCCGTCCGTCGGCCAGTTGCTGACCAAGATCTCGGGCAAGGACCACGCGACCTCGCTCATCGCGCTCTGCATCGTCGCCGCGCAATGCGTGATGGTGCCGGTCGCGATCTTCGTCGGCGCCAAGGCGGATGCGATCGGCCGCAAGCCGATCTTCCTGGCCGCCTTCGGCTTCCTGGCCCTGCGCGGCGTGCTCTACACCTTCTCGGACAACCCCTTCTGGCTGGTGGGCGTGCAATGTCTCGACGGGATCGGCGCCGGCATCTACGGCGCCCTGTTCCCGATCGTGGTCGCGGACCTCACCCGCGGCAGCGGGCGGTTCAACGTGGCGCAGGGGGCGATCGCCACGGCGCAGGGCGTCGGCGCCTCGTTCAGCGCGACCCTGGCCGGCGTGATCATCGTCGGAGCCGGCTTCTCCGCCGCCTTCCTGGCCCTGGCGGCGATCGCCGCGGCGGGCTTCCTCGTCTACCTGACGCTGATGCCGGAAACCCGTGGCTTGGACCCCGCCCAGGCCAGCCGCGACGGCGGCGCGGGACCGATGCCGGCGGCCGCGGCGGCCTGACGATCCCCCGAAGACCCCGCGGCGCCCTTCGGCCGCGGGGCAGGAACGCATCCGCCCCCGGCCGGTTTGTCCCGGACTCTCCCGTACGGAGCCACGAGGAGTTCGGGATGCCCAGAGTTTCGCCTATTGCCGTGCTGGCCGGGATCTTCCTGTCCACGGCCGCCTATGCCCAGGACCCGTCCGTGCCGCAGAAGGGCCAGGACACCGACCCCAAGCTGCCGCCGCCGAGCGAGCAGGTTCCGGAGAAGGTGAGGCCCGAGACGGACGCGCAGAACAGGACGCTGAGCGACAAGCTCCGGGACTCCGACGGCGTCATCAAGCCGCCCTCCGAGGTCGATCCCGAGATCAAGACCATCGCACCGGAACCGAACCCGAATTCGATGCCGGTGATCAAGCCTCCGGGCAACGCGAAATAAGGCGTCACACCTTCGAGAAGCGGCGGCTTTTCACGGGATCGGAAGGCTGGATTGCGCTCCCTCGCCTTGACCCGGGCGCAGGGATGGCCGAAGAGGCCCCGCAACCCACCCCGCCCCGGCCAATGCCGGGGTTTTCGCGCGTGGCGTCCGGGCTCTGGCCCCTCGCCGCGCGAGACAGGTCAGAACCTTATGGCGAACGTCGTCGTCGTGGGCGCCCAGTGGGGCGACGAGGGCAAGGGCAAGATCGTCGACTGGCTCTCCGAGAAGGCGGACATCGTGGTCCGCTTCCAGGGGGGCCACAATGCCGGCCACACGCTGGTCGTCGGCGAGGCCGTCTACAAGCTCTCCCTGCTCCCCTCCGGCGTGGTCCGGCCCAACACCCTGGGCGTCATCGGCAACGGTGTCGTGCTCGATCCCTACGCGCTCGTCGCGGAGATCGAGCGGCTCGCCGGCCAGGGCGTGAAGGTCGGCCGCGACAACCTGCGCGTCGCCGACAACGCGACCCTGATCCTGTCGCTGCACCGGGAGCTCGACGCCCTGCGCGAGGAGGGGGCGCCCGGCACCAAGATCGGCACGACCAAGCGCGGCATCGGGCCGGCCTACGAGGACAAGGTCGGCCGCCGGGCGATCCGGCTGATGGATCTGTCGGAGCTCGACGCCCTGGGGCCGAAGATCGAGCGGCTGCTCGCCCACCACAACGCCCTGCGCCGGGGCTTCGACCTGCCCGAGATCGCGCACCAGACGATCTACGACGAGCTCGCCGCCATCGCCGACAAGGTGCTGCCCTACCAGGACACCGTGTGGCGGCTGCTCGACGAAGCCCGCCGGGCCGGCCGCCGCATCCTGTTCGAGGGCGCGCAGGGCGCGCTCCTCGACGTCGATCACGGCACCTACCCCTTCGTCACCTCCTCCAACACCGTCGCCGGCCAGGCCGCGACGGGTTCGGGCCTCGGCCCGAGCGCGGTCGGCTATGTGCTCGGCATCGCCAAGGCCTACACCACCCGCGTCGGCGAGGGGCCGTTCCCGACCGAGCTGCACGACGAGATCGGTCAGCGCATCGGCGAGCGCGGCCACGAATTCGGCACCGTGACAGGGCGCAAGCGCCGCTGCGGCTGGTTCGATGCCTGCCTCGTGCGCCAGACCGTGCGCACCTCCGGCATCGACGGCATCGCCCTGACCAAGCTCGACGTGCTCGACGGCCTCGACGCGATCAATGTCTGCGTCGCCTACGAGATCGACGGCACGCGGCTCGACCACCTGCCGGCGAGCCAGGGCGCGCAGCAGCGCGCGGTGCCCGTCTACGAGACCATTCCCGGCTGGTCGGGCACCACGGCGGGCGCGCGCTCCTGGGCGGAGCTTCCGGCGGAAGCTGTGAAGTACGTCCGCCGGATCGAGGAACTGATCGGTGCCCCCGTCGCCCTGCTCTCGACTTCGCCGGAGCGGGACGACACGATCCTGATGCACAACCCCTTCGAGGATTGAGGCAGAGGCGGGCAGTCTGAGCCGCCCCGAAGGGATCGGATCGAGGCACGATGGCGGACTATTATCCGTTGCTGGCGCGGGCGCTCGACGCATTGCCCGACCGTTCGCCGGCCATGCGCAAGGCCGTCTACGATCGCGCCCGCGGCGCCCTGATCGCTCAGCTCCGCTCCCTCGACCCGCCGATCGCCGAAGCCGATATCGAGCTGGAGCGGAAGGCCCTCGACGCGGCGATCGGACGCCTGGAGACGGCTTACGGGGAGCCCGCACCGCCGGCCGAGGCGCCCGCAGCCGAACCCCCGGCTCCGCCGCCGGCGCCCCCCGCGGCTGCGGTCCCCTCGAAGCCCGAATTCCTGCCCGATCCATCCCCGGCAGCGGAGTCTTCGAAGCCTGCGGCGGAAGAGGCTCCGAAGCCTGCAGCCCCGGCTCCGGAGCGGGCTTCGGAGCCCACGCTGCCACCGGCCCCACCGCCGGAGCTGATTCCGCCCGCGGCCGCCGCCGACGCGCTGCCCGAGGCCGGGCCGCCCGAACCCTTCGCCGCCTTCGTGCCGCCGCGCCCGCCGCGGCCAGAGCCGGCGCCGTCCGCAGCGGCCGAAGGGGAGGCCCCGGCCGAGCCCGCCAATGCCAATGGCCGGCGCCGACCGAAGATCGACGTGGTGCCGCCGCGGACCGGCCGTGCGCAGATGCTGCGCAACGCCGTGGTCTTCGGCCTCCTCGCGATCGTGATCGGCGCGATCGGCGTTGCCGCCTATCTCCTTCGCGACAAGCCCTCGCCGGTGCAGGAAGCCGCGTCCTCGCGGGAGGCCCCGGCCGAGCCCGCCGATTCCAAGTTCGCCGACCGCATCGGCGGCGACCAGGCGCCGCCCCCCCGCAAGAGCCAAGCACCGGCCCGGGCGCCGGCCCAGACCGACATGACCGTGGCCCAGCGCGCCGTGCTCATCGAGGAGAACACCGCCGATCCGGAAGGACCGGCCAAGGTCACCCAAGGCCGTGTGGTCTGGCGCCTGGACACCGTGAGCGGCGAGCAGAGCCAGCCTCTCCAGACAGTGATCCGGGCGAGCGTCGATTATCCGGATGCCGGTTTCGGCCTCACCATGACGATCCGAAAGAACACCGATGCGGCGCTGCCCGCCTCGCACACGGTCGAGATCGCCTTCACCACCTCCGGGACGGATGCCGCCAAGCATGCCGTCCAGAGCATCGGCCTGATCGCCCTCAAGGACGAGGAGAAGGGCCGCGGAACCACCGTGTCCGGCCTGCCGGTGCGGGTGCGCGACAACCTGTTCCTGATCGGGCTGTCCTCCCTCAAAAGTGATGTCGACCGCAACACGGACCTCCTGCTGCATCGCCCGTGGTTCGACCTCGGGTTGCAATACGCCAGCGGCGGCCGTGCCATCCTGAGTTTCGAAAAGGGCAATACCGGCACTCAGGTGATCCAAAGCGCCTTCGAGCAGTGGAACGATTAGGCAAGCCGCATCGCTTGTCCGCGTGCTTCGGCGCACCCACGACAGAGGCTAGGCAAAGCTATCAAAAGTTGTAAACAGGCTAGATTCCACGCAGTATCAAAAACTTAACGTAGCACAGCGATGATCGACCGAACCAAATCCGAAGGTCGGCCGGCACATCGCGATGTCTATCCTGAGAACGCTGAAGGTTCGTCTTCCCGCAACCACGATTGGATTGGCCCTGCTCAGCGCGGCAGCGATGGGCGGCTTCAGTTGGAACTCGGCCCGGAGCAGCCTGATCGACGCGGCCCGCGACCGGCTGCAGCTCGCCGCCACGGCCCAGCGTGACAGCATCGGGCTGATGGCGGATCGCCTGCAGGCGGACCTCCTCACCATCGCCGCTCATCCTCAAGTTGCCTCGAACGCCCCCGACCTGATCGACATCCTCGATCCGAGCAAAGGCGATATCACCGCGGTCATCGAAGCCTTTCAGGCTCCGCAAACGGTCGAGGCCCGCATCGCCTTCGACGGCCTGTCCACCAACACGATGTATGGGCGCCGGCACGCCAAGATCCAGGAGGTCGCCCGCAAGCTCGTCGCCCAGACCGGCTATGCCGACCTGATGATCCTCGATCAGAACGGCCGCATCGTCTACACGACGACGAAGGGAGCCGATTTCGGCAAGCCGGTGACCGACGAGAGCCTGCGGGCCACCGGCATCGCGCGGCTCTACGACCGTCTGCGCATCGTCGACACGGAGGCGGTCGTCTTTGAGGACTACGCCACCTATCCCGTCGGAGAAGGCCCCTCGGCCTTCATCGGCCGTGCGTTGACCAAGCGCGCCAACGTCGCCATGGGCACCGCCCAGGCGGCCGAGCGGATCGGCTTCGTGGTGATGCGCGTGAACGCCGAGCTGTTCGACCGCACCCTGTCGAAGCGTGCCGGCCTCGGCGATACGGGCCAAGTCTTCGCCATCGGCACCGATGGACGCCTGCGCAGCAATCCGCCGCTGGAGACCCAGGCCAAGGCAGGCGACCCGCCCACCTCCCTCGGCATCGACCCGAAGACTCTAGGCGATGGCGAGAACTTCGTCTTCACCCCGGCCGACGGCCCACACATGGGCGCTACCTCGTCCGTGACCGTGCTTGGAGCCCCCTGGACGGTCGTCGCCGAGCAGAGCGAGGCGGAGGCCATCGGCTCGGTGAAGGCCCTCTCGCAGACGCTCGCCCTGATCGCGCTCTGCGTGCTGGCCGTCACCGCCCTGCTCGGGCTCGGCCTCGCCCGTTCGATCGTGCGTCCGCTGGATGCCCTGACCCGCGCCCTCAAGGCGCTCGCCGCCCGCGAGCCGCTCACCGAGGTGCCCGGCAGCGCCCGCAGGGACGAGATCGGCGATATCGCCCGCGCCGTGGTCACGATCCGCGACATGTCGCTGGAGGAGGCGGCCGAGCAGCTCAAGACGACGGAAGCCGCGCGGCTGCGCGAGGAGCAGGCCCGGCGCGCCTTGCTGCGCGACCTCGCGGGCCAGTTCGAGAGCTCGGTCGGCGGCATCGTCACCCGGGTGTCGAGCGCGGTCGAGGAGCTTCACGGTTCTTCGGGCAGCATGAAGCGCGCCGTCGAGGGAACCTCGCAGCGCTCCAGCAGCGTCGCAGCCGCGGCGCACCAGACCGCCGCCAGCGTGAACGCCGTCGCCGCCGCGGCAGAGGAGCTCGGTGCCACCGTCGAGGAGATCGGCCGCCAGGTCGAGCAGGCCGCCAGCCTGTCCTCCGCCGCCGTGCAGGAGGCGATGCGCACCGAGGAGACCATGGCGGCGCTCGCCACCGCCGCCTCCCGCATCGGTGACGTGGTCAACCTGGTGTCGACCATCGCCGGCCAGACCAACCTGCTCGCCCTCAACGCCACCATCGAGGCGGCCCGGGCCGGGGAGGCCGGCCGCGGCTTCGCGGTGGTCGCCGCCGAGGTCAAGGAACTCGCCAGCCAGACCACGCGGGCGACCGAGGAGATCGGCCAGCAGGTCGCCTCGATCCAGGCGGCGACCAACGGCGCCTCGCAGGCGATCCAGGGCATCGCCGCGCGGATCCAGACCATGAATGCGGTGACGACGAACATCGCCTCCGCCGTCGAGGAGCAGGGCGTCACCACCCAGGAAATCGTGCGCAGCATGAGCCAAGCCTCGGCCGGCACCGGCGCCGTGACGAGCGACATCGCCGAGGTCGCCCGCGTCGCCGACGAGGCCGGCCTCGTCGCCGGCTCAGTGCTCAAGGCCTCGGACGATCTCGCGGCGCAGTCGGAGCACCTGCGGGCCGAGGTCGAGCGCTTCCTCGCCGACGTCCGCGCGGCCTGAGCGCGGCCCTCAAGCCTCCCATCGAAAACGAAGAAGGGCTGCGCGGCATCGCCTGCGCAGCCCTTCTTGCAGTCTGTGTCAGGCGGAGGGGAGGGCAGCCGCCCGGCCCGGGAACGGATCAGGCGGGCAGAGCGGCGCCGTTGCCCCGGGGAAGCTCGCGGGTGGCGAGGTTCTTCTTGACCGCTTCCTGCACCTTCTCGAAGGCACGGACCTCGATCTGGCGCACACGCTCGCGGGAGACGCCGAACTCGCCGGAGAGATCCTCCAGGGTGATCGGATCCTCGGCGAGGCGACGCGCCTCGAAGATGCGGCGCTCACGCGGGTTGAGCACACCGAGGGCGTCGCGCAGGGCCGAGAGCCGATTGCGGCCCTCCTCCTCGCCGGCGAGCACGCTCTCCTGGCTCGGCGTGTTGTCGACGAGCCAGTCCTGCCACTCGCCCTCGCCCTCCTCGCGCAGGGGCGCGTTGAGCGAGGAATCGCCCGACAGGCGGCGGTTCATCTCCACCACATCCTGTTCCGGCACCCCGAGGGATGTCGCGATCTGCTGGACCTGATCGGGGCGCAGGTCGCCCTCCTCGAAGGCAGAGATGCGGCCCTTGGCCTTGCGCAGGTTGAAGAACAGCTTCTTCTGGTTGGCGGTCGTGCCCATCTTCACGAGCGACCAGGAGCGCAGAATGTATTCCTGGATGGCGGCCTTGATCCACCACATCGCGTAGGTAGCAAGCCGGAAGCCCTTGTCGGGATCGAAGCGCTTGACCGCCTGCATCAGACCGACATTGCCCTCGGACACGACCTCGCTGATCGGCAGGCCGTAGCCGCGATAGCCCATGGCGATCTTGGCCACGAGGCGCAGATGCGAGGTCACGAGCTTGTGGGCCGCCTCGCGGTCACCGGCATCGCGCCAGCTCTTGGCGAGGGTGAATTCCTCCGCAGGTTCCAGCATCGGGAACTTGCGGATCTCGTCGAGGTAGCGCGACAGGCCGCCTTCAGTGGCGAGCACGGGCAGAGCGCCAGCCATGTACACCTCCTTCAAGGCCCCCCGGACGGGCAGGCTCACGAGGACACGCCGCTCCTCTTGAAGCCGGCCGCCCTCGTTTCGAATTCTAACGGGGTTCGGTCCGCTCCGGTAGCGTCGGTCGCCCCTCGCGTCCTCAACAACGCGCGAACCGGGTGGCAGAGTTCTCTCGCATTCCTGGTCACCGAGTCGCGGTGCAAAAACGCACAAGATGCATCGTTGACCGTGACGACAGAGCGACACCGCACCCCGGTTGCCACGGTTCAGTCCGACAGGGCGGCGAGCAGGCGCGCCATATCCGCCGGCAGCGGGCTCTCGAAGCGCAGGGTTTCCCCCGTCCGGGGATGGGCGAAGCCGAGCAGGGTTGCATGCAGCGCCTGTCGCCCCAACGCCGTGAGGGCGTCGCGCGCCGCCAGGCCGAGCCGCGCGGCCTTGGTGCGGAAGGCGCTGCCGTAGAGATCATCCCCGAGGAGGGGATGGCCGAGATGGCTCAGATGCACCCGGATCTGATGGGTGCGCCCGGTCTCGAGCTGGCAGCGCACCAGAGCGACTTGGCTCTCGCCGTCCGGCTCCGCCTCGACCCTGTAATGGGTGACGGCATGGCGGCCCTCACCCTCGCGGACCACGGCGATCTTCTCGAAGTTGCGCCGGGAACGGGCGAGATTGGTGCGGATGGTGCCGCTGCGCGGCTGCGGCACGCCCCAGACGAGGGCGAGATAGGCGCGCTCCAGCGGCCCGGTGCGGCCGTGATCGGCAAATTGCGCGGTGAGGCCCTGATGGGCGTGGTCGTTCTTGGCGACCACGAGCAGGCCGCTCGTGTCCTTGTCGAGCCGATGCACGATGCCGGGCCGGCGCACCCCGCCGATGCCCGACAGGCTCGCACCGCAATGGGCGATGAGCCCGTTGACGAGCGTGCCGCCCTCGTGACCGGGTGCGGGATGCACGACGAGCCCGGCCGGCTTGTCGATGACGATGAGGTCGTCGTCCTCGTGGACGACGACGAGAGCGAGCCGCTCCGGGGCGGGCTCCGCAGGCAGCGCCTCCGGGATAACGATGTCGAGATGCAGCCCCGGCGCGACCTTGGCGGCGGGATCGCGCAGGGCCTGCCCCCCCGCGCTCACTTGCCCGGCGCGCACCAGCGCCTGCAGGCGCGCCCGCGAGAATTCCGGCAGGGCCCGGGCCAGGGCCCGGTCGAGCCGCTCGCCCCCTGCCGGCATCTCCTCCCCGCCCAAGACGACCGCACGCCGCTGCGCTGCCGATTGATCCACCCGTTCCGTCCCGATGCCAGCAAAGAAGTTTCACGAAGATCCGAGAGGGGCCTTGCCCACCCGGAAACGCCTCGCTATACGACCCCTCGCCGGCCGGAAAGCTCCCATCGTCTAGCGGTCTAGGACGTCGCCCTCTCACGGCGAAAACAGGGGTTCGAGTCCCCTTGGGAGCGCCAGCAGCGGCTACAAGTCATTGCTTTACCTTTGACTTTCCGAGCAATCTCCAAACCTTCACGACATGGTTTGGGTAGGATTGTTCTTCTTCCATCCCTCCAGTTTCGTGATCGCGCCCGTCGATAGACCTGCTCTGTCGGCCTCGTGGGTGTAAGGTCCGACCTCTGCCAAGGTGCTGTGGCCGAGCACGGCCATGATCTCGTGCGGAGAGCACCCGGCCTCGGCGACACCGGCCGCGCGGATGGTGGCACCAATGAGCTTGTTGCCGCTAGCGGTGCCGCTGACGGCCTTGGCGGTCGAATCCCAGTAGGCCTTGGTGCCCTCGGCAATGGCGCCGGAGGCTTTCGGCAAGACGCAGACCCCGACAAGCGAGACCTCGACCTCAGTGCCCTCGGCGGCGTCATAGGCCGCCACGCCGAACAGGGCGTTCACCAGCACCCCGTCGCCGGAGCGGGCACCGCCGCCGGGCGCCGTGAGGGTGACGACGTTGCCGGGCTAGATGTAGTTCTTCATGGTCACCATCCCTTGTGGCTGTGGACGCGGAAGGTGCGGACCCGGCGACGCCCTTGGGCGCGGCCGATCTCGGTCTCCGGCTGATCAACCGCCTCAAGCAGTATCGCCGCATCGCGACCCGGCACGAGAAACGCGCCGCCAACTACATCGCCATGGTCACCCTCGGCATGACTATGCTCTGGCTCACGTGACCTTGAAGATACGCCCTAGCATTACAGTTGCATTCTACTTCTGCGATGCGCTTGTTGAGCGATAGCTGGTGGGCGCGCCGCCAAGCTGACCAAGCGAGCACGAAGGCGGGTTCAATGCGCCGTTGCGCCAGCCGCATCGCCACGCGCCGGATCTCTTGGATGGACCACGGCACCTGCGAGCTTGGCGATGAGCGTCGTTTTTGGGGGCGGCCCGTTGGCCAGCCGGCGCACCCGCGCCAGCATCGCGAAGGCCAGCATCACCAGGCTGACATGCCGATGCCAGCCGTGCCACGAGCGGCTCTCGTTGTGGGCCAATCCGAGTTCCGTCTTGGCGGTCGCGAATGCGTCCTCGATCGCCCAGCGCCGGCCTTCCACCATCACCAGCTTCTCGACCGGCGTGCCGGCCGGGCACCAAGTGGTGAAGTAGGCGAGCGCCCCGTCCGACAGGCTGCGCCGCACCAGCAGGCCACGCGTCCACAAGCTCTGATCGAGCGCGGCGTCGAGCGCATCGGCCCGGAGCGTGGCCAGCGGTAGATAGGCCCAGTCGAACAGGCGCGGTCCTTTGGTGCCGGCTCCGGCCGAGAGGCGCAACCAGTCCTGGTCGGGGATGCCCTTGGCGATCTCCACGGCAGTGCCCGCAACGTCGAGGTTTGCGTCCCAGGACCAGAAGTGATGCTGACCGGTGACGCCCAGCACGTAGCTCTTAGAATTAGGGACAAAACCGTCTGGCCTGAGCTTGGCAGATGAGGGCGCAAGCGAGTGTGGTGAAGGCGAGATGGAGATCGGCCCGGCGCTCGTAGCGGATGGTGAGCCGGCGGAAGCGGGCGAGCCAGGCCAGCGTGCGCTCCACACTCCAGCGATAGCGCCCCAGCCGTTGATTGCTCTCGATGCCGCGCCGGGCAATCCGAGGCGTGATGCTGCGGGCTCGGCACTCGCGCCGGCAGCGGCGATGGTCGTAGCCCTTGTCGGCATGCAGCTTGTCGGGTCTGCGCCGCGGGCGACCACGCCGGCCGGTGCGCACGCCCGGCACCGCATCGAGCGTGGCGGCCAGCATGCGGCTATCGTGGCAGTTGGCGCCGCTCAGTCTCAGGCCGAGCGGCGTGCCGTTGGCGTCCACGACGAGGTGGCGCTTCGTGCCCGGCTTGCCCCGGTCCGTCGGGTTCGGCCCCGTCGCGGAGCCCCTTTTTTCGCAGGTAGGCTGGCGCTGTCGAGGGCGGCCCGCGACCAGTCGAGCGCGTCGGCGTCCTGAAGCCGCTCCAGCATCGCGCGATGGAGTGCGGCCCAGACGCCGGCCGCCTGCCACGCTCCCAGCCGCCGCCAACTCGTCTTGCCGCTGCAGCCGACTTCGGAACGCGGCAGGTGCTTCCACTGCATGCCGGTCCGCAGCACAAGGATGATGCCCGCCAGCGCCGCCCGGTCCGAGGCTGGCGGGCGACCGCCTTTCGGCTTCTCACGCTCAGGCGGCAGAAGCGGCGCGATCACCGCCCACAGATCGTCGGGGACAAGGGTCTCCATGCCCTTCCAACTCGCTCACACAGGTTTCGTCCCACGCTCTTAGAGGCCCGCCGCAGCGCCAGCTCGATCTCGCCCACGCCGTAGATGCTGTCGGCCGCCACCCAGGCAAACGGCACCTTTGCCTGGATGGCCCGCTCAATCATGGCGAGCGCCAGCTGCGGCTTGGTGGCGAACGTGACAGCCTTGGGCACATGCGCCGCTTGCCTTCGGGCTGGATCCCCGGTCCAGGCTTTGGGCAGGTACAGCCGACGGTCGATGAAGGCGTGGCCCTGATCCGAGACGTAGGTGGCAAACACCCCGATCTGCACGAGAACCGCGTCGGGTGAGGCGAGCGTCTCCACGACGTAGTCACGCACGACATCGCGCAGCGCCTCCGAATCCCAGTGCGTGCGACCGAGGATGGCCTGCTGGCGCCAGGGACCCGGGTCCCCGGCAGCCTCGGCGCGCATCCAGCCGGTCTTGCGCCGCTCACCGCCGAGCAGGCCGTCCAGGAGAAGGCGTTGGCCGAGGCGGCGACACTCGGGGCGGCGAACAAGGGGCGGATGCGCTGTTTGGCCTGTCGTAGCGTCGTCGACCAGAGCTCCAGCGTAGCTTCGAGCGAGGCTGAGGACATCGCGCTCTCCCATCCGAAACCCCTCAGATAGGAGCCTTACACTGCAACTGTAATGATAGATCAGGGAAGCTGACAGGCGCAGGCGGGAGGTCAGCGCATCCTCGTCGGCCGGCACGGTGGGCACGGTGCGCTGCGTGCCGCGGTGCTGACCGACGATCCGGCAGGCGTGACGCTCCGAGAGACCATACTTCTCCTGGATGGCGTCCACCGCCTGCCGGCGTCGCTCGGGGGCTACAAGTTTCCCGAGGCGACGTCCGCCAGCACCTGCTGCTCCAGGGGCAGGTCGGCCACAAGCCGGCGCAACCGAGCGTTCTCGCGCTCAAGCTCCTTCATCTTCCGCGCCTGATCGACCTGCAGGCCGCCGTATTCCTTGCGCCAGCGGTCATAGCTCTGCTCGGAGAGCTCCGCCTCCTTGCACGCCAACGCCAAGCTCTTGCCCTGAGCGGTCTGCACCTCCATCCGGCGCAGCTTCAGCACCACCTGCTCCGCGCTCGTCTTCTGAACTGGCCGCATGTCCGACTCCCTCAGTCCCAGCTAATCCTCTCAATCAGCCCGGTCCAAAGCCAGCCGGTCAGGTCAGTCCAACTCGGCCTTTCCATTCGCGATTTCAGCGTCGCCCGAAAGCGATCGTTGATTCAGCACGCTCTCGCGGACGCATCCCCACCAACAGACCGATTGCCGTCGATCGCAACAGTAGGTTAGATCGCTTCCAAATGAGAACCGTCGATCCGTAGGCTGCGAAGAGTAAGGGTTTCCAGTTGCCTAAAGCAGGATCACGGGAGCGGGCTTCGGGAGCGACACGGTCGGCGATCAGGGTCCCGCGGGGAGGAAGGCCGACGAAAGATCAAAGTGCGGAGCTCGCGTCGCGCATCCTGGATGCCGCTTCGAATCTCTTCGCGACACAGGGCTTTGCGGCAACCTCGATGGAGCAGGTCGCCGCAGCATGTGGGGCTGGCAAGGACACGGTCTATCGGCGTTATCAGACGAAATCCGCCCTCTTTTCAGCCCTGATGGCGCGCCTGCATGCGACGCTGATCCCCGAACTCGATCAAGCCGTGAGCGCCGACGGGACCGCCATGGAGAAGCTGCGCTCTTACGCGCGCGTCATCCTGGACATCAATCTGCGCCCGGAGTTCCTGGCGCTCAACCGTGTCGCTCTCGGCGAGGCCATGGCATCCGGCGCAGTCAAGCCCATTCCGACCCGAGAAGATCCGGTCATGGAACGTTTTGCCGGCCTCGTTCAGAATGCGCAGGCTGCGGGTCATCTCGTCGGCGACGAAGCTTTCTTTCTAGCGGAGCAGTTGCTCTACGCGACCTCAATCAAGCCGTTGATCGCGGCGATGCTCGGCGATGACCGATACCAGGATATGCACGCACGGGAGGAATACTTCACAACGGCCTGGAGTCGTTTCCTAACTGGGGCAGCGCCTCGGCAAATGAGCCTGATACCCGACCCGACCGGCGGCGGGGCGGCAGCGAACCCCGGACCCGAGGGCTGAATCGATCACCCGATCCCCCATCGATCCACACGGTCCAGACACGATCAAAAAAGGAATTATTCCAATTTAAATATATGATTTCGCTTCGAAATTAACTGGACACGATCGTCCTGTTTCGCCTATCGCTTCAGTCTCTCGGGGGTTGATGCGGTATGTCCAAGCGGGTTCCAACGTGCGCACGCACAATCGACATGCCGCGCTCGCGAAGCGGGCGGCAGCAGTCACCCGCCAAACCGTCCTGCGTCGGGCGCCTCGTTCTCGTTGGCGGCCTCGCCTCCGTTGGACTGGTCACGGAGGCTTACGCCCAGGCGCGAGTCACCCTCGAAGAGTTGTCCGTGAGTGGGCAGGGATCGTCGCTGGTAAAGAACGGCCAGCCTCCGCCGACGGGTGTCGTCGGTCAGCCTCCGCCGGCCTATCCGGGCGGCCAGCTCGGCTCCGGCACCCGCCTCGGAGTGCTCGGCAACCGGAGCGTCTTCGACACGCCGTTCAACACTGCGGGCTACACTGAGAAGCTGATCCGCGACCAGCAGGCAAAGAGCCTGCTCGACGTTGTTGCCAACGATCCGTCGGTGCGGGCGGTCGGATCGCTCAGCGACGCCTACGGGTCGTCGGTTGTCGTGCGCGGCTTCATCCTGCAACCGGCCGATTACGGTTTCGACGGACTGTTCGGCATCGTCGATTTCCGCCGGCCGTTCGTCTTCAACGCCGAGCGCGTCGAGGTCCTGAAGGGGCCGAGCGCCTTGATCAACGGCGCCGCCCCGAACGGCGGCGTCGGCGGCAGCATCAACATCATCCCGAAGCGGGCCTACGACGAACCGCTGACGCGCATCACACCGTTCTTCATCTCACAGGGCCAAGGCGGCGTGATGGTCGATGTCGGCCGCCGCTACGGCGAGCAGAAGGAATGGGGTGTCCGCGCCAACGGCGTCTACCAGAAGGGCGAGACCGCGATCGACAAGGAGCGGCTCGAACTCGGATTCGGCTCGCTGGGTGTCGATTATCGTGGCGACCGTTTCCGCGCCTCCTTCGATTTCGCCTACCAGGACAGCACCTACACCCGAAATCGCGGCTTCCTGTTCGTCGGGCCCGGCATCGGCATCCCGTCCGCGCCCAAGCTGTCGCGCAACCTCGAACAGCCGGGCCAGTACCAGAAGACGCGGTCGTTCCTCGGCGCGACGCGCTTCGAGTACGACGTCACCGAAACGACGACCGTCTACGCGGCGTTCGGTGCCGGCGTCCTGAACGAGGACGACCTCTCCAGCTTCAAGTTCCTGACCTCATCGACGGGCGCCTTCTCGAACACCTTCGTCCGGCAGAAGTTCGACAACGAGACCTACACCGCCGAGACGGGCGTGCGGACCCGCTTCGACACCGGTCCGATCCGCCACACGGCGTCGCTCGCCGCGACCGGTTACTGGAACGAGGTCCGCTATCCGGTGGCGGTGCAGTTCCTGCCAAGCAGCACCCCGTCGAACATCTACGCACCCGTGCCGGTCGCGATCCCCGCCTTCACGGACCGGAACATCGGGGACGCGCGGGGAACCGCGCAGATCTACCGCAGCCTCGCCGTCGCCGACACCCTGTCGTCCCTCGACGGACGGGTGCAGCTCACGGCCGGCGCGCGCCTCCAGCAACTCGCCGGCAAAAGCTTCAACTTCACGCCCGAGACGCCGGGCTTCGGCCTCGCCACGTCAAGCTACGACAAAACGGCCGTCTCGCCGGCGGTCGCGCTTCTGGTCAAGCCGACCGAGCAGCTCTCGCTCTACGGCAACTATGTCGAGGCGCTGATCGCGCCGCCGGTCTCCCCGATCGTGCCGAGCACGGTGCTGCCGCCGATCGTCGCCGATCAGAAGGAGGTCGGCATCAAGTACGATTTCGGTCCCGTGGGCGCGAGCCTCGCCTTCTTCGAGATCAACCGCCCCAACGCGGTGCTGAACCCGGTCTCGCTGGCCTTCACCGCCGACGGCCTCCAGCGGAACCGTGGTATCGAGTTCAACGTCTTCGGCGAGCCGGTTCCCGGCATCCGTCTGCTCGGTGGCATCGCGGCGATCGACGGTCGCCTCGTGCGAACGGCGGCCGGCGCCTTCGACGGAAACGTCGCTCCCGGCGTGCCCGCACTGACGCTCAACCTCTACGGCGAGTACGACCTGCCCCCCTGGCTGCTTCCGGGTCTGACGGCGACGGGCCGTGTGATCCATACGAGCCGACAATTCTATGATCAGGGCAACACCCAGAGCATCCCGGACTGGACACGCTTCGATGCCGGGCTGCGCTACACCTTCCTCGGTGCGTGGGGAAAACCGGTGACCCTGCGGGCCGACGTCGTGAACGTCACCGGCACGAACTACTGGAACTCGTCCGCCTTCTCCGGGATCCTGTCGCTCGGCACGCCGCGGACCTACCTGCTCTCGGCCCAGATGGATTTTTGAGGGTGGGTGGAGCGAGAGAGTTCGTCATGACCACGGGCGCGCCGCGGGTTCGCAGCTTCCGCATCTGGTCGGCGGTCCACACTTGGACCAGCCTCATCAGCATGGCGTTCCTGCTGATGCTCTGCCTGACGGGCCTGCCACTGATCTTCCATCACGAGATCGATCATGCCCTCGGCTACGATCCCGTTCTGCCGGAGATGTCCGCCGGAACGCACCATCTCCCCCTCGACACCCTCGTCGCGGCAGCCGAGGCGAAGAGGCCGGGTGCGGTCGTGCAGTTCGTGTCCTTCGACAAGGACGAGCCGGACGCGGTCCTGGTCGGCCTTGCCAAGACGCTCCAGCAGGTTCCGAGCGACCACTTTGTCGGGCTCGACCGTAGGACGGCGACGGTTCTGATCGCGTCGCATCCCGGTGCGGGCCCGATGGGCTTCCTCCTCAAGCTGCACACCGACATGTTCCTCGGGCTGCCGGGCAAGCTGTTCCTCGGGGGGATGGGGCTGCTGTTCGTGGCTGCCATCGTTTCGGGCGTCGTGCTCTACGGCCCTTTCATGCGCAAACTCGATTTCGGCACCGTCCGCCGCACGCGCAGCGCGCGAATCCGGTGGCTCGACTGGCACAACCTGATCGGGGTCGCGACGGTCGCCTGGGCCCTCGTCGTCGGCGCGACCGGCACGATCAACACGTGGGCCGACGTGATGTTGGCGCTTTGGCAGAGAGGCCAACTCACCGAAATGACGGCGCCTTATCGTGGCGTGCCGCGCCCCGGGACGCTCGTCTCGATCGACACGGCGGTGGCCACGGCCCAGTCGGCCGCGCCCGACATGACGCCGCGCCTCGTCGCGTTTCCCGGCACGGCCTTCTCGAGCAACAACCACTACGCGGTGTTCATGGCCGGGAATACGCCGCTCACCGCGCGGCTACTCAAGCCCGCCCTGATCGATGCGGGGACGGGACGCCTCACCGACATGCGGGCCATGCCCTGGTACGTGCAGGCCCTGTTCCTGTCGCAGCCTCTGCATTTCGGCGATTACGGTGGCCTGCCACTGAAGGTCGTTTGGGCGCTTCTGGACGGAGCGACAGTCGTCGTGCTCGGCAGCGGACTCTATCTCTGGATCGCGCGCAAACGCTCAGTCGTTCCCTGCGCGGCGTCCGCCGTTTCTGGCAACCACTCCTCATCCCTGGAACCCAACGCGTGATGCCTTCCACCGGTCAAGCACGCCGTATCTGGACGGCGCCGGCCATCATCGCTGCCGTCACGCTGGGCAGCCTAATCGGGGCACTGCTGACCGAGGAGGCCGACCGGGACGCCATCGCCGCTCTGATCCTGTTTCTCGCCCTCGCCTATGCCATCGGTTTAGGTCTTTCGCGAAGGAAAGACAGTCCAAAGCGAAATTTGTGATGCCATCAGCCAACTTCGTGCCGTCGAGGCGTATCTATCAGCGCGTATCGGGGATAAGCATGCTATAAATCCTGGTGTTCAAAGCGGATTATCTCGAAGCCACATAGCCCGCTTGTAGGCGCCGACCTAGCTGAGAGCCTTGAAACGGACCTTCCCAGAGTCAGCAGAGGGTCGAAAGAAGCCTGACCTGACCGGTATTTTGGACCGAGCCGAGTGAGAGGCTACTGCATGGCCGCTGCTATGGGTAGCCGGAAGTCTAGGTCGTGGACTCATTCAGGTCCATGCGACGACACAGGAAACGAGCGCGACGGCGGCCAGATAGTTGCAAGACAAACGGTCATATCGGGTCGCGACGCGCCGCCAGTTTTTGAGATGGCCGAACAGGCGCTCGATCCGGTTGCGCCGCCGGTAGGCGATCCGGCTGTGCTTGTAGGGGACCGTCCGGGAGGCCGTGGACGGGATGGTGGCGATCACCTTGCGGCTCTTCAACCAATCCCTCAGGCTCTGTGCGTCGTAGGCCTTGTCGGCAATCAGGCGCTTGGGTGGTACGACGGCCTGTAACAGAGGCAACGCCATACTGATGTCGGCCACGTTGCCCGGTGTCAGGGTGAACGCAATCGGTCGGCCACGACCATCGGCCAAGCAATGGATTTTGCTCGTGAAGCCGCCGCGCGAGCGGCCGATGGCTTGGATCCAGGCCCCCCTTTTCCGCCGGATGCCGAGCGGTGTGCCTTCACGTGAGAGGCATCGAGCATCAGCTCCTCGGGGACAGGACCTGCGGCAGCGAGCCTGGCAAAAAGCCGCTGCCAGACACCGCGCTGAGACCACCTGTTGTAGCGGTTGTAGATCGTCGTGTGCGGGCCGTAGGCAGAGGGCGTGTCCTGCCAGCGGCAGCCGACCTTCAGCACATGTAGGATGCCGCTGATCACCCGCCGGTCATCGACCCGCGGCTTGCCCGGTTGACCGTGAGGCAACTGCGGTTCGATCCGCGCCCAGGCTTCGTCCGAGAGCCAGAACAGCCGTGCCATTGCGATCCTCCTACGCAGGAAGCCCCATACCCAGGAAGAAAACGCAAGAGAAAGCAATTGGTTGTATGAGTCCCCTACCTAGGCTTCCTTCAGCGAGTAGAAGATCTCCTGCTTCAGGCACTCGTCGCGCAGCTTGCCGTTGAAGCTCTCACAGTACCCGTTCTCCCACGGCGAGCCCGGCGCGATGTACTGTATCTGCGAGCCTGTCTCGGCGCCCCATTTGCGGAGTGCTTTCGAGATCATCTCAGGGCCGTTGTCGCAGCGAATGTGCTCCGGGATGCTGTGCAAGCACATCGCGTCAGCCAGCGCCTCGATCACACCAAGGCTGTTGATGCGCCGTGCCACCTTCAGCGCGAGGCAGGCTCGACTGTGCTCATCGATCAGCGTCAGGAGGCGCAGGCTTCGCCCGTCATGGGTTTGCGCCTGAACGAAGGCGAAGCTCCAGACGTGATTGCGGCGAAGCGGCCGTCGTCGCACGCACGAGCCGTCGTTCAGCCAGAGGCGGCGGCGGGGTCTATGTCGGTTGGGGACCTTCAGCCCCTCGCGACGCCAGATGCGCTGAACCCGATCCTTGCCGACCTGCCAGCCGTCTGCCTGTAGCAGCGCGGTGACGCGGCGGTAGCCATAGCGCCCGTACTCGGACACCAAAGCGATGATGGCGCGGGTCAGCGCATCCTCGTCGGCCGGCACGGTGGGCACGGTGCGCTGCGTGCCGCGGTGCTGACCGACGATCCGGCAGGCGTGACGCTCCGAGAGACCATACTTCTCCTGGATGGCGTCCACCGCCTGCCGGCGTCGCTCGGGGGCTACAAGTTTCCCGAGGCGACGTCCGCCAGCACCTGCTGCTCCAGGGGCAGGTCGGCCACAAGCCGGCGCAACCGAGCGTTCTCGCGCTCAAGCTCCTTCATCTTCCGCGCCTGATCGACCTGCAGGCCGCCGTATTCCTTGCGCCAGCGGTCGTAGCTCTGCTCGGAGAGCTCCGCCTCCTTAGCTGAGCCAACGCCAAGCTCTTGCCCTGGGCGGTCTGCACCTCAATCCGGCGCAGCTTCAGCACCACCTGCTCCGCGCTCGTCTTCTGTCCTCGCCGCATGTCCGACTCCTTCAGGCCCAGCTGATCCTCTCAATCAGCCCGGTCCAAAGCCAGCCGGTCAGGTCAGTCTCCCGCGGAGGAATGGACAAGGCCGCCGGGCGAGCGCGGGTCGAGGCGGACGGAGAGCGAGCGGTCGCGGGAGCTATAGCCGGGGCACAGGATATGCCCGATACCAGCGACCTCGCCGCCAAGGTCGCGAGCCATGGCGCGGAGGTCGGTCATGCCGCGCATCCGATCTCGATGGACGCGACCGCTGTCTCGCGGTAGTTTTCAGTGTCCGAAGAATCCTTCCCAGATGCTTTCTCGACATCCGCCGTTCTGGGCTCCTACCCCAAGGCGGCGGTTTCGCTTCCGGGGTCCGGTGGGTTGTGGGCAGGGCCGAAAAGCCGCTGTAGATCAATGGAGGCGCCCCCCAACCTCGAGACTAAGTGCTTGTTTTCGATTTTATTTCTGCGCTTTCCTTGGGAGCGCCAGCGGCATTCTTCATGAATCATGAACGGCTTGCGTATACGGGCACTGTTAGCCCGTTCGGCTGTTTTCCAGTTTGCGGGGCGGCCTATCCGGAACTCTGATCTACTAAAACTTCAATCGAAGCTTCGAGTTCACTGAGCGTGACTTGGGAGCGTCCAGGTTGCGAACCAGAGCAGGCTCCTATCATGGGCACTGCGCGCTTGCCTGCAACGTCCTTCGGGGCGAGTCACGTGCAACGCGCGGATGACACTCAGCAAGGAGAGGCCGAGAGCGCGAGCTTAGTTAACCCGTCCATCAAACTTCAAAAGGCCGTCAATCGCCTGCGGTCTTGGCGAGACGCCGGCTGGCGAAGCGGAGGGGCCGGTCTGCCGAGGTGGCGCGCCGGGGGAGGGGATCGTTGACGACATCGGTGAGGAAGGGCGCGGCGGCTGCGGCGCGGGAGCGTTCCTCGGAAGCGAGGCCGTAGAGGGTCGTACGCTGGACCGGTACCCGGCCGCAGCGCCGGATCAGCGCCTCCATCGCGGCAGGCGTCATTTCCTGGCCATGCGCTGCGCCGGCGGAGCGGGAGATCGTCTCGTTCATCAGTGTGCCGCCGAGGTCGTTTACGCCGCTGCGGAGCGCCTGGGCGACGCCCTCCGCCCCGAGCTTGACCCAGGACGCCTGGATGTTGGGCACGAGCGGATGCAGGGCGAGGCGGGCGACAGCGTGCATCAGCAGCGTTTCCCGAAAGGTCGGTCCGCGCCGGGCCAAGCCCTTCAGGGCGATCGGCGCCTCCATATGCACGAAGGGCAGGGGTACGAATTCGGTGAAGCCGCCGGTGCGCCGCTGGAGGGCGCGGATCCTCAGGATATGGCGCGCCCAGTGCACCGGCCGCTCCACATGCCCGAACATGATCGTGGCCGTGCTGCGCAGGCCGGCCCCGTGGGCCGCCTCCATCACGGCGAACCACTGCGTCGTGTCGATCTTGTCCGGGCAGAGCACGGCCCGGACCTCGTCGTCGAGGATCTCGGCGGCCGTCCCCGGCAGGCTCGACAGGCCCGCCGCCTTCAGCCGAGCCAGGTATTCGGCAAGCGGCAGGCCAAGGGTGGCCGCGCCCTGCCAGATCTCCAGCGGCGAGAAGGCGTGGACATGCAGGCCGGGCACCGCCGCCTTCACGGCACGGCAGATGTCGAGATAGGTCTCGCCCGTATAGTCGGGATGGATGCCCCCCTGCATGCAGACCTCGGTCGCGCCCCGGCTCCAGGCCTCGCGGGCGCGCCGCTCGATCTCGTCCAGGCTGAGGTCATAGGGCTTGCCCCGCAGGTGCTCGGCGGTCTTGCCCTTGGAGAAGGCGCAGAAGCGGCAACTGAGCGTGCAGAGATTGGTGTAGTTGATGTTGCGGGTGACGACGTAGCTGACCGTGTCGCCGTTCGTGCTTGCCCGCAGCTCGTCCGCGGCGGTGCAGACCGCGCGGAAGGCCTCGCCGCGGGCGGCGAACAGGGCGAGAAGGTCGCTCTCCCCGAGCGTGTGCCCGGCTTGGGCGCGCCGCAGGATGCCACCGAGGGCCGAAGTCGCCACAGGCGCCGCCCTACCATCCCGAAGGAAGCCGGTGGGCGGGTTGCGGGCTTCGCCTGGCGACCAGTCGTCGTCCCGGACGAAGCCGTCCGCATCGATCGCGCGCAGGGCCGGCGTGCGGAAAGGCGGGGCGAGCCAGCGCTCCGGCTCCCGCAGATGTGACGGATAGACCGGCAGGCGCTGCACGAGGTGCTTGCCCGCCGCCGCAGTCGCCCGCGCCAGGATGTCGAGATGCGGCCAGGGCGCCTCGGGGTTCACGTGATCCGGCGTCACGGGCGAGACGCCGCCCCAATCGTTGACGCCGGCCGCGATCATCCGGGGCAGCGCACCCTTGGCGAGGTTCGGCGGCGCCTGGATGCTCATGCCCGCGCCGAAGACCAGCCGCGTCACGGCGATCGTCCAGAGATGGTCCTCGAAATCCGGTTCCGGCGCCCCGGCCATGGCCGTACCGGGCTTGGCACGGAAGTTCTGGACGATGATCTCCTGGAGATGGCCGTAGCGGTCGTGTAGGTCGCGTAGCGCCAGGAGCGCCTCGATCCGCTCGCGCCGCGTCTCACCGATGCCGATGAGCAGGCCGCTCGTGAAGGGGATGGCGCCCTCGCCGGCGAGCCGGATGGTCTCGAGCCGGGCGGCGGGGCGCTTGTCGGGGGAGCCGAAATGCGGGCCACCCCGCTGCGAAAGCCGCTCGCTCGCCGTCTCCAGCATGATGCCCATGGAGACGCTGACGAGGCGCAGGCGTGCGAGGTCGTCCGCCTCCATCAGGCCCGGATTGAGATGAGGCATCAGCCCCGTCTCGCGAAAAACCCTTTCGGCGGCCTCGTACAGATAGTCCAGGGTGCGGGCGTGGCCGAGGACCGCCAAGCCCTCGCGGGCGGCGCGGTAGCGCAACTCCGGCTTGTCGCCGAGGGTGAACAACGCCTCGGTGCAGCCGGCTTTCGCGCCCTGACGGGCGATGGCGAGAACATCCTCCAACGGCAGGAAGGCGGTACCGACCTTCGCCGGCGCGCGCGCGAAGGTGCAGTAGCGGCAGGTATCGCGGCAGAGTTGGGTGAGGGGGATGAAGACCTTGCGCGAATAGGAGACCGTGTCGCCAAATCCCGCATCGCGCAGGGCCGCCGCCCGTGCCGTCAGAGCATCGAGGTCAAAGACCTCGGCCAGCACCAGGGCCTCTTCGGCGGAAAGCCTCCCGAAGCCGGCCTCGTGGCCGAACGATGCGGTCATGGCAGGCCTCTCATGCAGGCAGGCGGGTCGGGGTCGGATCGGCGCGGGAGACGCCGGGCGGGGCTTCGGCGAAGCGCCAGATCGCGCCGGGGAGCGCCTTCAGCAAGGTGCGGCTACGGCTCGGCGGGCCGCCCTGCGCGAGGAAAGCGCTCAAGTCCCCCGGACGGTCGATGTCGCGGACGAGCCGGGGCAGGTCGAGAACGCGCGGGGTGATCCCGCAGGCGCGCGCTGCCTGCACATGATAGTGGAAGCTGTCAGGCCCATAGAGAAAGGGGATTGCCTGCACCGGCGAGCAGGCGAGCAGGTTCGTGCCCCTGTCTGCGGCAGCTGGCACGAGGCTGACCGCCGGGGCAGCCCCGTGCCGGACGACGACGTGATCGAGATCCTCCGGCATGACCTGGGGAAGGTCGGCGGCCAGCACCAGGATACCCGCGGCGCCATCCTCTGCGAGGATGCGAGCGCCCTCCGCCACAGCAGCGCAGGTGCCGGCCTCGGCCCTGTCCGCGATGATCCGGGCGCCGGCCCGGCGCGCCTGCGCGGTGACCTCTGCATCCGCCGTGATCACCGCGACCCCGGCGAGAGTCGAGGCCCGGGTCGCAGCCTCGATCACGTCGAGGGCCATGGCACGGGCGAGCCGTGCCCGCTCGTCCGGATCGAGCAGGGGCGCCAGGCGCTGCTTGGCCTGCTCCAGGCGCTTCACGGGAATCAGGCACCAGGGGGCGGTCACAGCGGTCTCCGCGGCAGGGTCGCGGCGAGGTCGAGGGCGGCTCGGGCGAGATCCTCCCGGTCCGACAGGCTCGTCATCACCGTGTTGGTGACGAGGCTCGGGAGGCCGAGCCGGGGCGCTTCCGCCGCGTCGGCCGCATCGAGCACCATGCCGTCGAGGAGATCGCCGTAATGGGCGGCCACCGCCTGCGTGCTCACGGGCAGGCCGAGCTCGGCCATGATCTTGGCGGTCGGTCCTTTCACCGCCTTACCCGCGACCACCGGCGAGACCGCGACGACGGGCGCGGCCGCCCTCCGCAGGGCGGCCCGCAGGCCGGGGATCGCCAGGATGGGGTCGATGCTGAGATAGGGGTTCGACGGGCAGATCAGGATCGTGGCAAGATCCTCGTCCGCGAGCAGGCCCGGCAGGTCGGCGGGCATGCGTGCAGTCTGCGCGCCGGCAAAGGTCAGCCCGGTCAGGACCGGCGCGCAGCGGCGGGCCACGAAATAGGTCTGGAAGGGCAGGGGGCCTTCCTCGGTCTGCACGATCGTCCGGACGGGATCGTCGCTCGCCGGCATCAGCCGGGCGCGGATGCCGAGGCTCCGGGCGATCTCGGCGGTGACTTCGGAGAGGGTAGAGCCCTCCCGCAAGCGCTGCGTGCGATGGACATGGGTGGCGAGATCACGGTCGCCCAGCATGAACCAGGTCTCGCCCCCGAGCCGGCCGAGAGCTTCCAGGAAGCCCCAGCTCTCCCCCGCGAGGCCCCAGCCACGCTCCCGGTCGCTCAGGCCAGCCAAGGTGTAGGTCACGGTGTCGATGTCCGGACAGATCGTGAGACCGAGATGCTCGAAATCGTCGCCGGTATTGACGAGAACGGTCAGCCGGTCCGGCTCCAGCACCCGGGTCAGGCCGAGAGCCAGCTTGGCGCCGCCGATGCCGCCGCACAGGGCGAGCACACGCTCCGGGCGCAGGGGCCGCTCCGCTCTGTCCGTCATCGGAAGAGATCCCCGGCCTTGTCGCGCAAGAGGGCCGCAGCGGGCATTGATGGGTGCTGCCAGGACAGGCCCTGCACCAGCACGGCGGGCACGCCCTCGGCGGCCTGCCCCATGAGCAGGGAGGCAGCCGCCGCGATCTCGTCGGCGAAGCCGATCTGAGTGACGCGGAGCGCGCGCCCGAACAGGTCCGGCGTGCCGATGCAATCGATCAGAGCCGGCAGCCCAGCGGCGCCGAGTGCCACGCCGACCGTGCCGTGCCGCCAAGCCCGGCCGAAGCTATCGGCCATCACGACGGCGAGGTCGTCCCTTCCATAGCGGGCGGAAAGCGCCTCCCGCGCCCGGGTGCACCAGCCATCCGGATCCTCCGGCAGCAGTAGCACCCGGTCCCCATCCTCCGGCGTGCCCACGTTCGACTGGTCGACACCGGCATTGGCCATGACGAAGCCGAGGCGATGGGCGACGATCAGGGCGCCCCTGCGGGTGGCGACGACCTCGTCGGATTCCGACAGGATCACCTCGACGAGGCGGGGATCCTTGTCGACCATGGCGGTGATGTCCCGCGCCCGCGCCGAGGGGACGACGTCGGCGAGATCGACGAAGCGTCCCTCCGCCTTCGAGACCACCTTCTGGGCGACCACCAGCACGGCCCGAGGCCCCGGCACGAGCCCCGCCCGATCGATGGCCGCGATCAGCAGGCCCATGAGGTCATCGCCGGGGCGCACGAGGGGCAGCCCCGGAAGCGGCGTTAGCGTAAGGGGCGTCTGGACTCTCATCCGGGGCGTCGTCTCAAGCTCGGCCCCCTCAGGCGAGGGCGCGCAGGCGCGGCAGCACCTGCTCCGCGTAGAGACGCAGGAACCGGACCTGATCCGTGCCGGGGGCATGGAAGACGAGATGGCGGAAACCGAGCTCGATATAGGGGCGGATGCGCGCCACGTGCTCCTCCGGATCGTCAGAGACGATCCAACGGCTTGCCGCTCGCTCCAGGGGAAGCGCGTCGGCCAGACGCTCCATGTCGAGGGGATCCTCCACGGACATCTTCTCCTCGCCCGTCAGGGCCAGGGCGGCCCAGTGGCGGGTGTCCTGCAGCGCCCGGGCTCGGTCCGTGTCGAAGGAGACCTTCATCTCGATCATCCGATCGACCGCGCTCTCGGGACGTTCGGCCGCGGCAAGGCCTGCCGAAAGGTTAGGCAGAAGCGTCTCGCTGTAGAGCGTCGACGGCTTTCCGGAGGTGCAGATGAAGCCGTCCGCGACGCGCCCGGCGAATTTGGTGATGAGCGGTCCGGCCCCGGCGATGTAGATCGGCACCGGGATCTCGGGCCGGTCGTAGATCGTGGCGTTGCGGGTCTCGTAGTAGGTACCGGAGAAGGAGACGCGCTCCTGTGTCCAAAGCTCGCGAATCAGCTCCACGGATTCCTTTAGCCGCGCGAGGCGCTCCTTCGGCTCCGGGAAGGCGAGGCCGGTGGCCGGCGTCTCGTTCAGCGCCTCGCCGGTGCCGATGCCGAGGACGACCCGGCCCGGGAACAGGGATCCGAGCGTTCCGAAAGCATGGGCCACGATGGAGGGATGGTAGCGGAAGGTGGGCGTGAGCACGCTCGTGCCCATGACGATCCGGCTCGTCCGCGCGCCCAGCGCCCCCATCCAGGCGACGGAGAAAGGCGCGTGCCCGTCCGTGTGTCGCCAGGGCTGGAAATGGTCGCTGATGAAGACGGAATCGAAGCCGGAGGCCTCCGCCTCGACGGCGAAGTCGAGGAGCTGGCGCGGCCCGAACTGCTCTGCCGAGGCCTTGTAGCCGAGGGTCAGCATGCGATGTCCTCGCGGATGATCATCTGGCCCGTGGGGTCCATGGCGCAGGTCTGTCCCGGCAGCACCAGGGTGGTGGTGGTCGCTTCCTCGACGAGGGCAGGGCCCGAGACGGTCTGACCGGGACGCAAGCCCTCGCGGCGGTAGACCGGGCTGTCGGCCCAGCCCTGACCATCGAGATACAGGGGCCGGTGCCGGTCCGGCACCGGCGGCGTATGACTGCGGTCGTCGCTGCGCGGCACGGGCACGGTCTCGACCGGCGCCTCGGCCTGCAGGTGGATCGTGGTCAGCTCGGCGGCGACCCCGGGCAGATCGAAGGTGAACGCCTTCCGGTGGGCGGCATGAAACCGCTCCAGCACCTCGGCCGGCGAGGCGTCGGGCGGGCAATCGAAGGCGACGCTGTGCTCCTGGTTGCGGTAGCGGCCCTCGACGATGGGGGTCAGCACGAGCGCCTTCGCGTCATCGACACCGAAATAGGCCGCCGCCTCCTTCGCCAGCTCGGCGAACAGGACCGGCAGCCGTTCGGTCAGCTCGTCGTCGATGCCGGCGAGGATCATGCGGCGCAGATCGATCCGCGGACGCGCCGCGAGCATCCCCCAGGCCGAGAAGATCCCGGGCTGGGTCGGGATGATGCAAGCGCGCACGCTCATCTCGCGGGCGAGCTTGGCGGCGAGCAGTGGCCCGGCGCCTCCGGAGACGAGGAGGGCGAAGTCCCGCGGGTCGTGGCCGCGCTGGATGCTGATCAGCTTCAGGGCGCTGATCATGGTCTCCTCGGCCACCTCGATGAGGGCCGAGGCCGCTTCCTCCACGCTCATGCCCAGAGGCTCGGCGATCGTGGCCACAGCCCGGCGTGCCGCCTCCAAGTCGAGGGCGATGCGACCCTCGCCGAAGGTGACGGGATCGATCACGCCGGTGACGAGCTTGGCGTCGGTCACGGTCGGCCGGGTGCCGCCGAGCCCGTAGCAGGCGGGGCCTGGATTGGAGCCGGCGCTGTGCGGGCCGACGCGCAGGCGGTTGCCAGCATCGAGCCAGGCGATCGAGCCGCCGCCGGCACCGACCTCGACGATGTCCACCACCGGCACCTGCACGGTGTAGCCGGGGGAGGTGCGTGTCTTCTCCAGCTTGTAATCGGGGGCGAGGCTCGGCTGCCCGCCGCGGATCACCGAGCACTTGGCCGTGGTGCCGCCGACATCGAGATAGATCAGGTCCGGCTCGGCCAGCACCTGCGCGATGCGCGCCGCGCCGGCCACCCCCCCAGCCGGCCCGGATTCGATCAGGGTGAGCGGCGCCCGCGCTGCCTGGTCGAACCGGGCGATGCCGCCGTTCGACTGCATGGCGTAATACGGCCCCTCGAGGCTGCCCTTGGCCAGCGAGCGTTCGAGATTGGCGAAGTAGCGCTGCACGATGGGCTGGACGTAGGCGTTGAGCGCCACGGTGTTGGAGCGCTCGTATTCGCGCCATTGCCGCGAGATCTCGTGGCTGGCGCAGACCGGCACGCCCGGCAGGCATTCGCGAAGGATCTGCGCACAGCGCTCCTCATGGGCCGGATTCGCGTAGCTGTGTAGGAGAACGATGCCGATCGTCTCGACGCCCTGCGCCCTACAGGCCTCGGCGCAGGCGCGAACGTCGTCCTCGTTCAGGGGCTCCACTATCTCGCCGGCTGCGTTCAGGCGCTCGCGCACCTCGAAGCGGAGATGGCGCGGCACGAAGGCGTCGGGCGTCTTCGAGCGCAAATTGTAGAGGTCAGGGCGGGTGCCCCGGCCGATGGCGAGCACGTCGCGGAAGCCGCGGGTGGTCAGCAAAGCCGTGCGCACGCCCTTGCGCTCGGTGATGGCGTTGATGACCGTGGTGCCGCCATGGACGAAGAAGCGCACCTCGGTCGGGTCGAGGCCCTGGCTTTCACCGGCCCGGTCGATGGCGTGCATCACGCCCCGGGACTGGTCATCGGTCGTGGTGAGCACCTTGGCGGTGTAGAGCCGGCCCTCACGCTCGTCGTAGCCGATCAGGTCGGTGAAGGTGCCGCCGACATCGGTCGCGAGACGGATCATGCGTGCAAGGCCTCCGGGGCCGCATCCGAGGGGCCGGTCCGGCCGTAGAGGCGCAGGGCCTCGTCAGAGGTGAGGAAGCCGTCGGCGATGTCCGCGGCAATGGCAGCGCCATCCCGTTCGGCGGCTGGCCCCCAGCCGCCGCCGCCGCCGGTCCGGATGCGCACCACGTCGGCGCGGTTCAGGGGCCGGGGCGGTGAGCGGGTGAGCTCGGTGCTGCCGCCGGCGGGCGAAAGCACCTCAAGCCCGTTGCAGCTTCCGTCAGTGCCGCCCTCCATGCCCCAGGGGGCGGTGCGGGTGCGCCCGATGCCGCAATGGACCTGCGCCCTGTCGCTCAGGATCTCGTAGTCGCGCACGAGCCCGAACCCGCCGCGGAAGCGGCCGGCACCGGCACCGCCGGCCGTGTTGTAGGCGTATTGACGGACGAGGAGCGGGAACTTGGTCTCGATAACCTCGACAGAGTAGTTGTAGGTGTCGCCATCGGTGAGCGCGATCAAGCCGCTGGCGCCGTCCCGGTCGCGGCAGGCACCCCAGCCGCCGTGATGCGGCTCGATATGCACGAAGGGCCGGCCGTCGTCGCCCTCGCCCGCAATGTAGGTCGCGCACAGGCTCGTATAGGACCCGGCGGACATCCGCTCGGGCACGAGGCCGGCCACCGCCTTCCAAAGCAATTCGGAGGCATGCACCGAGCCTTCGTAGTACCAGCCGGTGGGCGAGGGCTTCTCGGCGGTGAACAGGGTACCAGCCTCCGCCACGACAGTCAGGGGCCGGAACCAGCCCTCGTTCGAGGGCTCGTGGGGAGCGACCAGCGCCTTGAACACGGTCTTAACCGCGGATTCGAGGGCTCCGCGGGAGCAATTGATCGGCCCGGGCCGGGCGGCGGGGCAGCCGGTATAGTCGACCATCATCGTGTCGCCGAGGATCGTCACGGCGACCTGCGTAACGATAGCGGCATCGGTGGCGCCGTCGCCGTCGATGACGTCCGCGGCGCAGTAGGTGCCGTCGGGGAGGGCAGCGATGGCGGCGCGGCTGCGGGCTTCGCTGTCATCGAGCAGCCGCTCGATCGAAGCGCGGGTCACCGGAAGGCCGTAACGCCCGACGATCTCGAGCACCCGCTTCTCCGCCACGCGCAGGGTCGCGACCTGGGCGTTGAGGTCGCCCAGCGCGAGATCCGGCATGCGCACGTTCTCGGTGATGATCCGGACCATCTCCGGGATCAGCACGTCGCCCCGGGCAATCCGGATGCCGGGCAGGCGCAATCCCTCCTGGAACACGGAATTGGCATCCGGCGGCAGGCTGCCGGGCACCGCGCCGCCGACATCGAGCCAATGGGCGACGTTGACTGCGAAGGCGATCACACGACCTTCGAAGAAGATCGGCCGGACCAAGGCGAGGTCACAGGCATGGGTACCGCCGCTGAAGGGATCGTTCGTGACGAGCATGTCACCGGGCGCCAGATCGTCCCCGAAGCGGCGCATCAGGGAGCGGACCTGCGTCGAGAAGGTGCCGGTGAACAGCGTGATGCCGTTGGCCTGGGCAACGAGCGCGCCATCCGCGTCGCAGATCCCGCAGGCGAAATCCAGAACCTCGTAGATGACCGGGCTCATGCTGGTGCGGGCCATCACGATGGCCATCTCGTCGACGGCCGACAGGAGCTTGCCCTGAATGATCTCGTGGGTCACGGCGGTCAGCTCCGCCGTTCCCCCGGCTCCCGGGGGGGGTGTCGACATCCCTGTGTCCTCGTCTCGTGAAGGTTGTTGGGGCTCATCCGCCATCCGCTCGATCCCTCCGGGAGGCGGATGGGGGCATCGCTCGAACGCCGCGCAGGCTTGCCGCGACAGCTCTAACCAAGCGGAGGCGGCAGCGGTGGGCCGGGGGTCAGGCGCGCCAGGGCCCGCAATTGAACATCGCCTCGGTGTCCTCATAGGCATCCCACAGAAGGATGCGTCCATCCTTCACCGTGAAGACCCAGGCCCATTTGGCCGTGTATTCCTTGCCGCTGATCCGCGAGGCGGCAACCTCGGTGCCGGTGACCGCGACGTTGTCGCCATCCACCACCCAGACCTTCTGGGTATGCCCGCGGATCTCAAGCGCGGCGGGCATCACCTCGAAATATTCGACGAGCTTGGCCTTGCCGGTCCAGCGGCCAGCCCAGGGGAGGGCGCCGGTGCCGGGCATGTCGATGGCGCCGTCCTCGGCGAAGAGGGCGACCGCCCCGGCACTGTCGCCGCTGGCGAGGCAAGCGAGGAAGTCCCGGATGACGCTCTCGGCGGTCTTTTCGGACATGTCGACCTCTGACGGGGAGGAAAACGGCGTGGTGTCGATGCTGGAGGCTAGCAGCGCCGTTCCCGGTGCCGCCAATACCGATGGAAGGGCCGCTCATCGTGCGGCAGCATCATTCGTGCACAGCGTGCGTCGTAAGGGCGGCCGTGGTGACCCCGCCTCCCCGTCGAGCGAGCGGAGGCGATCTCAGGACTGACGGCGATGGGCCGGGGCGCCGCCGGCCGCAGGCCCCTTGAAGGGCCAGAGGATCTCCCGGTTCCGGCACAAGCCCTCGGGCCGGAAGACCAGAATCGAGAGCATGACCAGGCCGAGCCCCACCTCAGCCGAGTTGGCCGGCAGGTTCGCCCCGAACACGGTCACGTCCGTTTCCAGCCGTCTCAGAACCTCGATCAGGATTGTGAGGGTCAGCGTGCCCAAAACCGCGCCGGACAAGGATTGCATACCGCCGACGACGAGCATGGCGAGGGTCACGAAGGCCATGTCGAGGTAGAAGGAGGAGACGGTCAGCATGCCGAGAAACTCGGCCATCACCCCGCCAGCCGCGCCCGCGAGCACAGCGCTGAGCACGAAGGCGATCAGCCGGTGCCGGAAGACCTCGACGCCGGAGGCGGCTGCCGCGACATGATCGTCGCGGCTGGCCCGGGCGGCGATGCCGGAGCGCGAGCGGGCATAGGCGAAGGCAGCGACCATCGCGGACAACGCCAAGCCGAGGGCGGTGCCGACCGTGGTCACGGTCGGGATGCCGATGATCGCCCGCGGCCCGGCGGTCCAGCTGTCCCAATGCAGGTAGACCGAGTGCACCACGATGAAGAAGGCGAAGGTGCCGATCGAGGCGGCGATGCCGTTGAGCCGCATCAGGGCAAGGCCCGTGACGAGGGCGACGAGGCCCGCGAGCAGGCCGCCCGCCGCCACGGCCATCAGCGGGTGCGGATCCATCGCGAGGAGAAAGCCGGGCAGGCCAGGCATGTACATGGCCCGGTTATCGACGCAGCAGGTCTGCCAGGCGGTCGCGTAGGCGCCGATCACCACGAAGCCGATATGGCCGAAGGAGATCACGCCCGTATTGCCGATGAAGAGATAGAGGCCGAGCACGATGGTGAGGCGGATCAACCCCTCGATGATCGCCTCGTCCAGGGCGCCCGCGCCGAGGACGGCCGCGAGCAGGGTGATGGCGGTGACGAGGCCACTCATCAGCAGGAGCGGCCAGACGCTGCGGAGCATACTCCGGGCCGCAGCGGGAAGCGCGGGACTGGCAGCGGCGGGGGCGGCGACGGGATGGCTCATCAGACGCGCTCCTTCATGGCCGGGGACGCGACGAGCCCCTGCGGCCGCGCGAGCAGAATGACGATGACGAGGGCGAAGACGATGGCGTCGCGGAAGCCGCGGATCTCCTCCGGGAGCAAGGCCTGGAGCAACACGCTGGCGACGCCGACGACATAGCCGCCCACCACCGTGCCGAGCAGACTGCCCATGCCGCCGATCACGGTGGAGATGAAGCCGAACAGCATCAGCGGCGTGCCCATCTCGTAGTCGAGCACGCCGGTCTGCACGACGAGGATCAGCGCCGAGAAGCCGGCGATGATGCCGCTGAGTGCGAAGGCGGCGCCGATCACGCGGTTTCCGCGCACGCCCAGCATGCGTGCCATCTGGAAGTCCTCCGCCGCGGCGCGCATCTGCAGGCCGAGCGACGTGCGGTTGAGGAAGGCGATCAGGCCGCCGAGGAAGACGACCGTGAGGGCGATCACTAGGAACTGGAGCCGCGGCACGCCGACATTCTCGGTGATCTGCGCGCTCTCCATCAGCCCCGACCACAGCCCCGCGGCTTTGGGCCGGCTGCCGTAGAACATGATCACCACGTTCTGGAGCGTGTAGCCCAGGGCGAAGGAGGCGATCATCAGCGTTGCCGGGGAAGCGTTGCGAAGGCGCCGGAACACCGCCGCTTCCGAAGCCACCGCCAGCAGCGTGACGAGGGCGAGGATGCCGCCCACGAGCAGGGGCGTCGGCAGGGCGCCGATGCCCATCGTCGCCTCCGCCTCGTGCGAGGGCATGACCAGGGCATAGGCCCCGATGGTGATGAAGGCGCCGTAGGCAAAATTCACGAGGCGCAGCACGCCGAAGATAAGGCCGATGCCGAGCGCTGTGAGCGCGTAGAGGCTGCCGAGGCTGAGCGCCGTGATCAGGATCTGGAGCGCGTTGCTCATGCGGCGATCCCTCCGGCTGGAGCGTCGGTGAAGCCGAAATAGGCTTGACGGATGCGGTCGGTGTCGGCCGGGTTCGCGGGCGAGCCCTCTGCCTGAAGCGCGCCGCCGCGCAGCACGTAGATCCGCCCGGCGGCCTCCAGCGCTCGTTCGAGCTTCTGCTCGACGATGAGCAAGGTCAGCCCGTCACTGCGGTTGAGGTCGAGCAAGGTCTCGTAGACCCGATCCACCACCAAAGGGGCGAGGCCGAGGGACGGCTCGTCGATCACCATCAGGCGCGGCTTGCTCAGGAGGGCGCGGGCGATGACCAGCATCTGCTGCTCGCCACCGGAGAGCTTGCCGGCAGGCTGGCCGCGGCGCTGCCCGAGCTGGGGAAAGCGCTCCATCAGCGCCGCCATCTCGCGCCGCGCTGCTGCCTTGTCGCGGCGCAGGGACAGGCCGACCAGGAGGTTCTCCTCCACGGTCATGGTGGTGAAGGTGTGCCGCCCCTCACGCACATGGGCGAGGCCAAGCCGGGCGATGTCCTCCGGCGCGCGCCGGTCAATGCGGGTGCCGCCGAACAGGATCCCGCCCCTGGTCGGGGCGAGGATGCCGGAGACGGTGAGCAAAGTGGTGGTCTTGCCGGCCCCGTTCGGGCCGACGATGGCGACCACTTCCCCTTCCGTCACCCGCAGGCTGACGTCGCGCAAAGCGGCGAGGCGGCCGTAATGGACGCTGACCCGGTCGAGCTCAAGCTGCACGGCTGCGCTCCTCTCCGAAATAGGCCCGGACCACGGCCGGGTCGGCGCGCACCGCTTCCGGCGAGCCACGGGCAATGGTGCGGCCGGATTCGAGCACATGGATGCGGTCGCAAACGGTGGTGACGAGGCGGACATTGTGCTCGATCAGAAGTACGCCGCTGCCGACGCGCTTCGGGATCTCCCGGATCAGGGCGATCAGCCGGTCGCATTCGAGGTCGGACATGCCGGCCGCGGGCTCGTCGAGCAGCAGGAACGCTGGGCGTCCGGCCAGCGCGCGGGCGATGCCGACCCGCCGCTCGTCGGCATAGGGCAGCACGCCGGTGGGCAAAGCCGCCGCGTCCGACAGGCCGGTCCAGGCGAGGATCTCCCCGGCCTCCTCCGCGGCCCGCCGGCGCGACAGCCCCGCGGAGAGCCCAGCGAGTTCCACGTTCTCCCGCACGCTCATGCTGTGGAACAGGCGGCCGGCCTGGAAAGTGCGGGAGACGCCGCGCCGGCGCACCCGCTGTGGCGGCAGCCTCTTCAGGGAGACGTCGCCCAGAAGCACGTCGCCGCCGCTAAGAGGCTGAAATCCTGTCACGGCGTTGACGAGGGTGGTCTTGCCAGCCCCGTTGGGGCCGATGAGCCCCAGGATCTCGCCGCAGCTCAACGTCTCGGAGACATCCTCGATGGCCAGAATGCCCTGAAACGTCACGCAAGCATTGCGTATCTGAAGTTTTCCAACTTCTGATTGAATATCCATGGCAGGGCGCGCTCCTCAGACCATGCCGCAAGCTTGCGGCCGTGTGTGGATCGGCGCGGCATTCTTCTTGCTGACGCTCCGGCGGTCCGAGAGAAGGGGTTGCCGCCCGTGGTCATCGAAATCCGCCACGTCAGGGCGTTCCTGGCCGTCGCGTCCGAACTGCATTTCGGACGGGCCGCGAACCAGCTCAACATCGCCCAGCCGGCCCTGAGCCGGACGATCCAGAACCTCGAGGCGATCCTCGGGGTCCAGCTCCTGGAACGCAGCACACGCAGCGTGCAACTGACGCCGGCCGGCCAGCTCTTCCGTGACCAGTTCGGCAAGCTGATGCGGCAGATGAAGGACGCCGTGCAGGCCACCCAACGCATGGGCCGGGGCGAGACCGGTCTCCTCTCGGTCGCCTACGCCGATGCCGCCCTGTGCGGGCCGATGCCGGAGATCATCCGCCGCTTCCGCCGGGACAACCCGAACGCCAAGCTGGAACTCACGCAGGGCAGCCCCGAAACGGTGCTGCAACTGCTCGCGGACCGCCGGATCGATTGCGGGTTCCTGCCAGGCCCAGTGCGCGACGTCCGGCTCGACGCCCGCTGCATCCATTCCGATCTTCCGGTCGTGGTGATGCCGGTCTCGCACCGCCTGTCCCTGAAGACCAAGCTCACCCTGGCGGACCTCGCCCGCGAGCGCTTCGTGACCTGCGGCGGAGAGGGCTGGGAGAACCTTCAGCGCCTGTGCCTGAAGGCCGGCTTCCTGCCGCAGCTCCACCAGGAGGTGCCGCACCAGGATGCGCTGCTGGCCTTCGTGGCGGCGGAGGCGGGCATCGGAGTCTGCCCAGCCGGCGTGCAGATGAGCGCGCGCAGCGGCGTCGTGATACGGCCCCTGGTGGAGGCTCCCCTCAGCTTCGATCTGCATTGTGCCTGGCATCGGGAGAACACCTCTCGGATCGTGGTCGATTTCGCTGCTCTGGTGGCGCGCTTCGCGGCGGGCCAGGGATCCGAGCCGGCGGCGATGGGCCGCGTGCATGCCGGCGCGGCATCATGAGGAGACCTCTGCCGGAAGGATGTGGAGGAGACCGGCCTCGTCGATGAACAGGCGCTGGCCGGGCAGGACGAGGGTGGTGGTCGAGGCCTCCTCGACAAGGGCAGGCCCGGCGCATTCGAGAGCGACCGGCAGGAGGTCGCGGGTGAAGACGCGGACCTTCTGCCAGCCCTGACCCGGGATCTCGACGAGGCGTTCCCCCTGCAGCGCCGCTTCCATGGATTGCGATCCGCGGCGGGGATGGGTCAGAGGCGGCCGCACCGCCTCGACGGAAGCGGACAGCCGGTAGGCCACGAATTCGACCGGGTGGCCATCGAGCTCGAAGGTGAAGGCGCGTTCATGCGCCTCCGCGAATCGCCGGGCGAGGTCCGCGGGCCGGTCCTCGGCGGAATCGAGCCGCAGGGTCAGGCAATGCTGCTGGCCGACATAGCGCAGATCGACCCGGTACTCGAAGAACAGCTCCGAGACGGCGATCTCCGGCAGGCCGGCGAAGGCGTCCCGCGCCTCCGCTTCCAGTGTGGCGAAGATGCCCGGCAGGAGGGCGGCATCCACCGTCTCGGCGGCCCGAGGCAGGGTGCGCACAAAATCGCGCCGCGGCTGGGTGACCAGCATGCCGAAGGCGGAGGCGTAGCCCGGATGGCGCGGGACGATGATCTCGCGCACGCCAAGCTCCTGGCCGAGGCGGGCGGCATGGAGGGGGCCGCAGCCGCCCGCGACCAGCATCACGAAGTCCCGCGGGTCATGGCCTCGCTGGACCGAGACGAGCTTCAGGGCATTGATGACCGCCGCCTCGCCGACCCGGAGCATGGCGCCCGCTACCGCCTCGGCGTCGAGCCCCAGCGGACGCCCGAGTGTCTCCATCGCCGCGCGGGCGACACCCATGTCGAGGGTCAGGCGGCCATCGGCGAAGTAGTCCGCACGGATCCGGCTCGCCACGAGGTTAGCGTCGGTGAGGGTCGGCTCACTGCCGCCCCGGCCGTAGCAGGCCGGCCCCGGATCCGCTCCGGCGCTGCGCGGCCCAACCCGGAGGCTGCCGCCCTCATCGATCCAGCCCACGGAGCCGCCGCCGACGGGGATCTCCACCACGTCGACCACCGGGACCTTGACCGGATAGCCCGGGCATTCGCGCGAGCGGCCGATCCAATACTGGCCAGTGATGCGCGGTTGGTAGGCATCGATGATGGAGCATTTGGCGGTGGTGCCGCCGACATCCAGATAGAGGATCTTGCCCTCGCCGCAGGCCTCACCGAGATAGGCCGCGCCGTTGATCCCCGCAGAGGGGCCCGCCTCCAGCAGGCTCACCGGATGCCGGATCGCATCGGCGAAGCTCGCGATGCCGCCATTCGACTGGAGCGCGAAGAGCGGGCAGCGGAAGCCACGCTCCTTGAGCGCCCGCTCGACGCCCTCCAGTTGCCGCCGCACCACCGGCTGGAGATAGGCGTTGAACACGGCGGTGCTGGCCCGCTCATATTCGCCCCATTCGCGGCAGATCTCGTGGGAGGCGGTCACCGCGATGCCGGGGCAGAGGTCGCGCAGGCGTGCAGCGGCCTGGGCCTCGTGGCGGGGCGCGGCGTAGCTGTGCAGGAACTGGATCGCGATCGCCTCGACCCCCTCCTCGCGGCAGCGCCGGGCAACTTGATCGACATCGTCGAGGTCGAGGGGCGTCACCGTCGCGCCCCGGGCGTCGAGGCGCTCGCGTACCTCGAAGCAGAGGGCGCGGGGCACAAAGGGCCGCGGCTTCCGGTAGCGGAAATTGTAGAGGTCGGGCCGGTTGCCCCGGTCCGTCTCCAGCACGTCGCGGAAGCCGGCGGTGGTGACGAGGGCCGTGCGCGCGCCGGTGCGCTCCAGGATGGCGTTGATCGCCACCGTACTGCCGAAGGCGAAGTAGCTGACCTCCTCGGGGCGGACCGCAAGCCGGTCGATGACGTCAAGGAGGCTCGCCACGAAGTCGCTGGCACGGGTGAGCGCCTTGGCGGTGCGGAGCGTCCCGCTCGCCTCATCGAGATAGACGGCATCGGTGAAGGTGCCGCCCATGTCGACCGTCAGCGGTCCCATCGGCTGCCTCCCCGGCTGCGCAGGGCGGCGGTCGCTTCGAGGTCGATGGCGACCGGGCTGCCGTCCCTCCCCGGGATCAGGGCGACGCCGTAGACGTCGCGGGCGGTCTCGGGGTCGATATAGCCGTTGCGCAGGTCTTCCAGCACCGCGGCGGGGCTGCGGCCTAGGGGGTCGCCATAGCCGCCGCCGCTGCCGGTCACGACCCGGATTCGGTCCCCGGCCCTCAGGCGGCGGAAGGGGATGCGGGCGCCGCGCTCGACGGTGCCGCCGCTCTCGACCTCGACGTGGTTGAGACCGCCGGGCTCCCCGCCCTCCAGGCCCCAGGGCTCCGTGCGGGAGCGGCCGAAGCTGCTGTAGAAGAAGATCCCGTCGGCCAGGATCTCGTACTCGCGCAGGATGCCGAGGCCGCCGCGATGGCGCCCGGCCCCCGCCGCGCCACCGGGCGCGAGGCCGTAGCGGGTGATCCGGATCGGATGCTCGGCCTCGAACAGCTCGACGGAATGGCTGAAGGTGTCGCCGTCCGCCGGCGCGATCAGGGCGCTCGCCCCATCCGCGCCCGACGCGCCGCCCCAGCCACCGACATGGGGCTCCACCAGCACGAAGTCGGATTCGCCATCCGCTTTCCGGCCGCCGAGATAGGTGACGCAGAGGCTGGTGTAATTGCCTGCGCTCAGGCGCTCGGGCACGCCCTGCGCCAGCGCCTTCCAGACGAGGTCGATCGCCTGCGCCGCCGTCTCGTAGCACCAGCCGGTCGGGGCAGGGTGGGTGGCGGTGAACACCGTGCCCTCGGGCGCGATCACGGTAAGCGGGCGGAACCAGCCGTCATTGGCCGACGTCTCCGGCCGCACCACGGCGAGCAACGCGGTCTTGGCCGCAGCCTCCAGCACGGCGCGGGTGCAATTGATCGGGGCCGCGCGCTGGAGGGCGGACCCGGTGAAGTCGGCACGGATCTCGTCGCCGGAGATCGTGATCTTCACCTGGATCGGCAGGCGCTCGTCCTCGTTGCCGTCGCCGTCGATCCAATCCCGGCCCGGGTAAGTCCCGTTGGGCAGCCGCCGGATCGCGGCACGGCTCAGGGCTTCGCCGACATCGAGGACCCGGGCGAAGCTCGCTCGCAATCGCTCGGCACCGTAGCCCTCGCAGAGTTCGCGCAGGCGTAGATCCCCGAGCCGCACCACGGCGAGCTGCGCGGAAAGGTCGGCCACCGTCATCTCCGGCAGGCGGACATTGCCGGCGATCAGCTCGATGAGGTCGTCCTGGCGAACGCCCTCGCGCACGATCCGCAGAGCCGGGATGCGCAGGCCCTCCTGGAAGATGTCGGAGGCGTCCGGCGACAGGCTGCCCGCGACCTTGCCGCCGAGCTCGTTGCAATGCGCAGTCACCGTGACGAAGCAGACGAGTTCGCCCTCGAAGAACAGCGGCTTCACCAAGGTGATGTCGGCGGTGTGGGTGTTGCCGCCGTAAGGATCGTTGCTGATGAAGACGTCGCCCGAGCGGATGGTGCCGGCGAACTTCTTCCGGATCGCCGCGAGCTGGCAGGAGATGGTGCCGGTCAGGATGGTGATGCCATTGGTCTGTGCGACGAGGCGCCCCTCCGCGTCGCAGACCGAGCAGGCGAAATCGAGCACCTCGTTGATGACCGGGCTGAGGCTCGTCCGCACCAGGACGGTGGCCATCTCGTCGACCACCGCGTTGAGCTTGCCGCCCAGGATGTCGGTGTCGATCTGCCGGATCACGTCGGTCGGGTGGGACGGGGCGCGCCGGGCGGGCGTCCCGACCCGAGGAGGAGAGGCGCCCCCCGTCAACACGCGCAAGTGGGGGCGGTCGCCGCGCTGATCCGCGCTCATGGTGGACGCACTCCCTCCGTGCCTGAGGCGCGAGGACCGGGCCGGCCACCGCGGGACGATCCGATTTGCGGGCACGGAGGCGCTCGCGTCCAATGCCGTTCGGGTCATGATCCCGCGGGACCGATGCCGATCGCGGTCAGTTCTTCATCAGAACCGCTTTCTCGACGGGGCCGGCGGTCCAGTAGCCCTGGAACTTCGGCTGCCCCTTCTCCACGCAGATCATCGCGTAGCGGGCCTTGGACTGGATGTGCAGGGCAGTGTTGAAACCGCGGGGCCCCAGAATAGTCGGTTCGTCCTGCATGGCCTCGAGCTGGGCCACCACCGGCTTGGTGTCCGTGCTACCGGCCCGCTCCACCGCCTTCGCCCAGAGCTCGACGAGGGCGTAGCCCGTCAGCGGATACGCCGTGGCGGGCGCCCCGGCCTGGGCCTTGTACTTGTCGATGAAGCTCGCCAGCGCCGGCTCCGGCGCATCACCGTAGATCGAGCCGAAGGCACTCACGCAGAGGTTCGACAGGTCCGGCACTGCCGAGAGCCAGTAGGTCCCGTCCATGGCGATGCCGGAGACGATCGGCGTGTCGATGCCGGCTGCCCGCAGTTGGCGGACGGCACTGGCACCACCCGGGGTGAAGGTGCAGAGGGCGATTACGTCTGGCTTCTCGCCGAGCGCCTTGATTCGGTTGATCTGCACGGCGATCGAGGGGTCGGCGTTCTGGAAGGTGTCGGTCCCAACGAGCTTGGCCCCCTCCAAGAGCGGCCACTCGTGCTTGAAGCCGGCGCATTCGGACTTGCTGTAGGCGATGGTGTCGTCGGTCAGCACGTAAGCTTTGCGGAAGCCACGCTTTTCATAGGCCCAGGTCGCGAGTGCGATGCCGCCCAGCGGCGCCGCGTTGCCGCCCGAGAAGGAGAACTTGCCGATGCCGTCGACGCCGGCCTTCGGGTCGCCGGCGCAGAGGAAGAACGAGATCTTGCCCGCGGCCTGGGCCTTGAGGGCAGCCGGGCCGCCGACATCGAAGTCGCAATCCACTACGACCAAGTCGGCCCCCTTGCCGATCACCTCCTGGGCGGCCTTGGTACCCTGGATCTGGTCGGTCTTCACATCCGCCTCGACGGTGCGGATCTTTCGGCCGAGCAGGCCGCCCGCCGCGTTGATCTCGTCGATCTTGATCTTGGCGGCCACCATCGGCGGCACGCTGTAGGCCTGCATCCAGCCGCTCTTCGAGACGGCGAAGCCGACCACGATGTCGGGGGGCGCGGCCTGGGGGGCGCTCACCGGAGGCAGAAGGCAAGCGGCCAGGGCGAGGCCGCGCGCGAAAAGACGCGTTGAAAGCATCGGAGGACTCCTGGAGGTCGGACAGGCGACGGGAGTGCCCGGCAAGCGCCGGCATCGGACCGTGCGGGAGTCTTCCGGGGCACGGACGAACTCTAGGCGGCCCGGAAAAGACGCGACCAATACCGCTTCAGCACGGCCGGAAGCGTAGCAATCATCAATCGTCCGGGTCTCCTCCTCTGATGCCGGACACGCATCAGAGGCGGCACCGTCGGTATTGGGCGGCGCTCGGCCGCCCCGATAGGCTCACCGCCAGAGCTCGACCGACCTCCGCAGCGGGAGCAGCCCTTGGACTTCTTGACCGTAACCAGCAAGGGCGAGGCGCTCGCGCTTCTCGACCGTTTCGGCGACGCCGCCGCGGTGATGGGCGGCGGGACCATCATCGCGCCCCGCCTGCGCCGCTGCGGGGGCGGGGCGGAGACGGTGATCCATGTCGGACGCGCGGCGGATCTCGCAGGCCTCGCCCCCGACTGGATCGGAGCGGCCGTGACGCTCCGCCAACTCGCCGTAGCGCCCCAGCTCACAGCCTATGACGGCCTGCGCCGGGCCGCCGCCCTGAGCGGCAGTTGGCAGATCCAGGGCGTCGGCACCATTGGAGGCAACCTCTGCGACGCGGCGCCCTATGCCGACCTTGTGCCGCCGCTGCTCGTGCACGGCGCCACCGTCACGCTGGAGAGCCTGCGGGAGGGCAGCCGCATCCTGCCGCTCGCGGACTTCCTACTCGGCCCGCATCGTGTCGCCCGTGGAGCCCACGAGATGTTGACCGGCGTGAGCCTCGAGGCACAGCCGGCGCGGACGGCGGATACCTTCGTGAAGGTGACGCGCCGGGGCGGGATGGAGTTCTCGACCGTGTCGCTCGCGATCCGCCTGAGCCTCGCAGAGGACGGGGAAACCGTCGAGGAGGCACGCATCGCCGTCGGCGCGATGGCGCCGCTGCCATTCCGGGCCGAGGCCGCGGAGGGGCTCCTGCGCGGGCAGCGTCTCTCGGACACCCTGCTCGCGGAAGCCGGACAGGCCGCCCTGATCCCCGCCGCACCGCAGACGGATGTGCGCGCCAGCGCCGAATACCGCCGCGCCGTGCTGCCACGCCTCCTCGCCCGAGCCCTGCGCGACAGCGCCAGGGCGGCGGCCTGCCCCCCCGGACCTCCGCCATGCCGCCTGCCATGACCGACGTCGCCGCCACCATCAACGGACGAGAGGAGATCCTCCCGGTCGCACCCCTGGAGAGTCTGCTCGACGCCCTGCGTCACCGCCTCTTCCTCACGGGCGCCAAGGGCGGCTGCCACGAGGGCGTCTGCGGCGCCTGCACCGTGCTGGTCGACGGCGTGCCCATAAACAGCTGCCTCTACCCCGCCGAGGCGGTGGCCGGCCGCCATGTCGAGACGGTGGAGGGATTGACGGATCTGGTCGCCCACGCCGTGCAGGAGAGCATGGTCGCCGCGGGCGCGGTCCAGTGCGGCTACTGCACCCCCGGCTTCGTCGTCATGCTGACCAGCCTGCTGCGGGCCGAGCCCGCGCCGGACGAGGATCGGATCCGGCGGGCCCTGATGGGCAATCTCTGCCGCTGCACCGGCTACGCGCAGATCGTCGACGCGGCGCTCGCCGCCGCCCGCCGGCTCCAGGGAGCGCCCGATGGAAACCTTTGACGGCGCCTATGCGCGCCCCGACGCCTTCGGCAAGGTCGCGGGCGAGACGATCTACGCTGCCGACTATGCAGAGCCCGGCATGCTGCACGGCGTGCTGCTGCGCGCGCCCGTCGCGGCCGGGCGGATCGTCCGGCTCGATCTCGGCCGCGCCCGGGGCATGCCCGGCGTGCGGGCCGTGGTCAGCGCCGCGGACGTGCCGCCGGTGCTCGCCGGCTGGATCATCCGCGACACGCCGATGTTCGCCTCCGACGTGGTGCGCTACATCGGCGAGCCGATCGCGGCGGTCGCCGCCGACACACTGGACCAGGCCCGTCGGGCCGTCGACGCGATCCTCCTCGAGATCGAGCCGGTACCTGTGCTCGCCTCGATGGAATCGGCGCTCGCCGAGGGCGCGGGCCCGATCCATCCGGACCTGTCCCGCTACATCCTCGCCGACCAGGAGGGCACACCCTATCCCCGCTACGGCAACGTGGCCGCCGAATCCGCGACGCTGGAGGATCCCCGCTTCGTCGAGGAGGCCTTCGCCGCCGCGGCCCTGGTCGTGGAGGACGAGTTCCGCACCCAGCGGCAATATCAGGGCTATCTGGAGCCGAAGGGCGCCGTCGGGATCTTCCGCGAGGGGCGGATCACCGTCCATTCGGGCACGCAATGGCCCTACAACATCCGCGCCCGGCTCTGTCAGTACTTCGCCATACCGACTGCACGGGTGCGGGTGATCGGCCATCCCTATGGCGGGGGCTTCGGCGGCAAGCTCGACACCAGCGTAGAGCCGCACGCGGTCGCCTTGTCGCGGGCCGCCGGCGGCCGGGCGGTGAAGATCCTGAACACCCGGGCCGAGGACATCACCTGCGCGACCGCGCGGGAGGGTACCATCGTGCGCCTGCGCTCGGCCCTCGACGCGGAGGGCAACATCATTGCCCGCGACGCCGACTGCCTGATGGACAACGGCGCCTATACCGGCGAGACGGCCTTCCTCGCCTGTTTCCCCTTCTACTTTGCGGCGATGAGCTACCGGGTCGGCCGATTGCGAGCCCGCTCCCGGCTCGTCTACACCAACACCCCGCCGACTGCGGCCATGCGGGGAGTGACGGGCGTGCCGATGTACGCCGCCCTCGAAACCCACATGGACCACATCGCCGACAAACTCGGCGTCGACCGACGCGAATACCGCCTGCGCCACCATTTCAAGGACGGCGACAAGCTCCCGAACGGCCAAGTCCTTCACGACGCCTCGATCCTGCGCCAGCAATTCGCCGCGGTGGAGGAAGTGGCACCCTGGGACGCCTACGAACGCAAGCCCTGGCGCGGGCGCGCCATCGCCCCGGCCCTGTGGCTGGTAAACCCGCTGCCGGGCTCGGCGACGGCGAAGCTCCAGGAGGACGGCTCGGTGGTGCTGCTCACTGGCGCCAACGAGAACGGCACCGGCAGCGTCGCGGTCGGCCTGCGCCAGATCGTGGCGCAGGAGCTCGGCATCGCGCCCGACGCCGTGGTGATCCCCGATCCGGACACCGATATCGGCGGCTTCGACGGTGGCTCCCAGGGCAGCCGCACCCTGCAGGTCGCGGGCAATGCGGCGCTCGCCGCGGCGCGGGAGTTGAAGGGCCGGATCCTCGATACCGCCGCGCCGATGCTTCAGGCCTCAGCCGACGCGCTGGAGATGGCGGAGGGCTTCGTGCGCGTGCGGGCCCAACCGGGCCGGCGCGTTGCCCTCGCCACCGTGGGGGCGGCCTCGACTTTCGGTCTCGGCACGCTGGCCGGCAGCGGCCGCAGCGCCCTGCCGCCGGTCCCCTACAACCCGAGCTGCGCCAGCGGCCTGCTCTTCGCCTATTTCGCGAGCCCGACCTACCACGTCCACTACATTGAGGTGGCCGTGGACCCGGTGCTCGGCACGGTTACGGTCGAGCGCTACGTCGTGGCCCAGGAGGTCGGCAAGGTCGTCAACCTCACGAGCCTGCGCGGCCAGATCCAGGGCGGGGTGGCGCAGGGGCTCGGCTTCGGCCTCTGCGAAAGCCTGCGCATCGACGACGAGGGCAGGACGCTGGAAGCGAGCCTGGGCAGCTACCGCCTGCCGCTCGCGATCAACACCCCGCGGGTCGAGTCGATCCTGACCGAGCACCCCTCTGCCGATGGCCCATTCGGCGCCAAGGGCTCGGCCGAGCCGCCGATCCTGCTGCCGGCAGCCCTGGTCGCCTGCGCCGTCTCCGACGCGATCGGCCGGCCGATCCGCAAGATCCCGGTGACGCCAGAGGACGTGCTGGCCGCCATTATGGACGGCGAGCGCGAGACCGCGACGTCCTGATCCTTCCGGGCGTCCCCCCGCCCTCATCCCAGGAGCATCGAAGCCCATGGCCGGACCGAAGCGCGATGTCGGCGTCTTCCTCCTCGGCGATCTGCCGCCGAATCGCATCGCCGAGATGGCCCAGCGGGTCGAGGCGGCCGGATTCACAGAGATCTGGATCGCCGAGGACTATTTCATGCTCTCGGCCTTCGCGACCTCGGGCATCGCGCTCCAGGCCACAGAGTCGATCCGCGTCGGCATCGGCGCCATCGCCAACCGCGTCCGCCATCCGGCGGTGGCGGCGATGGAGGCGAGCACGCTGGCCGGCGCCTTCCCGGGCCGTTTCCGGGATCTCGGCCTCGGCCACGGCGTCCCCGCCTGGATGCGCCAGATGGACCTGTTCCCGAAATCCGTCCTGACCTCGATGTCCGAGGCCGTCCACGGCATCAAGCGCTTGGCCAAGGGCGAGACCCTGACGGAGAAGGGCGACTACTACAGCTTCGACAAGGTCAGCCTCACTCATAAGGCTCCGGACCTGCGGGTGCTCACCGCGGTGGTCGGCCCGAAATCGGTCGATCTCACCGCCCGGATCGCGGACGGCCTGCAGATCTCGGTGCTGGCCGGCCCGCGTTACGTGAAGCAGGTGACCGAGCGGGTCGCCGCCCTGCGGAAGGCCGAGGGCCTCTCGCCCGACTTCCAGATCGTCACCTACGCGCTGGCCTGCATCGATCCGGATTCGGCGCAGGCGCGGCGCAAGATGCGCAAGTTCGCCGCCTTCTACCTGCACGCCATGGGACCGACCCAGCTCACCGAAGTCTACGGCGTCAACGAGCGTCTGAGCGCCATGCTGGATGAGGGTGGCGCCAAGGCGGTGGAGCGGGACATGCCCGACGAGTGGCTCGACTGGATCGGCATCGCCGGCTCACCCGAGGAGGCAACGGCCTCCATGCAGGCCCTGTTCGAGGCCGGCTCGACCTCCGTCGTGCTCTGCATCGTGCCGAGCGAGGAACTGCCCGAGCAGCTCGATCTGATCGGCAAGGACGTCCTGCCGAAGCTCGCCTGACCCTCGAGCATAGAAAACGGGGCCGGCCCATCCGCGCCCGGCCCGCACTCCGTCAGCGGCCGGGCGTCATCGCAAAAGCGCGTTCCGAGGCGCGCTCGAGGTGAGTGTGTGGGGATCTCAGCGCTGGCGGCGCCGGACGCTGACGACGTTGTCGTCATCGCGCTTGGCCGGCATTGCGTTGAGGACGGTATTTTGGATGCCGTGTGCGTCGAGGCCGGCCTCGGCGTACATCTTCTCGGGCTTGTCGTGGTCCTGGTAGGTGTCGGGCAGGGTCATGGTGCGCACCCGGACCGTGCCCGCATCGAGGGCGCCCTTGGCCGCCAGCAGGTGCAGCACCATCGCCCCGAAGCCGCCGACCGAGCCCTCCTCCAGGGTCACCAGCACCTCGTGGCTGCCGGCCAGATCCAGGATCAGGTCCTCGTCCAGCGGCTTGGCGAAGCGCGCATCCGCCACCGTCACGGCGATGCCCTCCGCCGCCAGGGCGTCCGCCGCCTTCAGCGCCTCGGCCAGGCGCGTGCCCAGCGAGAGCAGCGCCACCCGCGCGCCCTCCGGACGCCGGATCACCCGGCCCCGGCCGATCGCCAGCACCTCGCCCCGCTCGGGCATCTCCACGCCCACGCCCTCGCCGCGGGGATAGCGCAGGGCGATCGGGCCCGAGTCGTGGGCATGGGCGGTGGCCACCATGTGCACCAGCTCCGCCTCGTCGGCCGCCGCCATCACCGTCATGTTCGGCAGGCAGCACAGATAGGCCAGATCGAAGGCCCCCGCATGGGTCGCCCCGTCCGCGCCGACCAGGCCCGCCCGGTCCAGACAGAACCGCACGGGCAGGTTCTGCAGGGCCACGTCGTGCACGACCTGGTCGTAGGCCCGCTGCAGGAAGGTCGAGTAGATCGCCACGAACGGCTTGTAGCCCTCCGTCGCCAGGCCGCCGGCAAAGGTCACCGCATGCTGCTCGGCGATGCCGACATCGAAGGTCCGGGTCGGATGCGCCTTGCCGAACAGGTCGATGCCGGTGCCCCCGGGCATGGCCGCGGTGATCGCCACCACCTTGTCGTCGGCATCGGCCGCCTTGATCAGGCTCTCGCCGAACACCCGGGTGTAGCTCGGCGCGTTCGCCTTGGCCTTGGCCTGCACGCCCGAGACCACGTCGAACTTCACCACCCCGTGGTAGCGGTCGGCCGAAGCCTCGGCCGGGGCGTAGCCCTTGCCCTTCTGCGTGACCACGTGCAGCAGGATCGGGCCCTGCTCGGTGTCGCGCACGTTCTTCAGCACCGGCAGCAGGTGGTCGAGATTGTGCCCGTCGACCGGGCCGACATAGTAGAAGCCCATCTCCTCGAACATCGTGCCCGAGCCGACCACCAGGGAGCGGGCATATTCTTCCGCCCGCACCGCCCGCTCGTAGAGCGCCTTGGGCAGGAGCTTGCCGAGCTGCTTGGCGGTCTCGCGCAGGCTCCGGTAGGTGCCCCCCGAGGCCAGCCGCGCCAGATAGGCCGACATCGCCCCCACCGGCGGGGCGATCGACATGTCGTTGTCGTTCAGGATCACGATCAGGCGCGAATGCAGCGCACCGGCATTGTTCATGGCCTCGTAGGCCATGCCCGCCGACATCGAGCCGTCCCCGATCACCGCGATCACGTTGCGACGCTTGGGCGGCTCGGCGCCCGAGGCCTTGGCCTCGGCTTCCGAGAGGTCGCGCGCCACCGCCATGCCGAGGGCGGCCGAGATCGAGGTCGAGGAATGCGCCGCGCCGAAGGGGTCGTACTCGCTCTCGCTCCGCTTGGTGAAGCCCGACAGGCCCCCGCCCTGGCGCAGCGTGCGGATCCGGTCGCGCCGACCGGTCAGGATCTTGTGCGGGTAGCACTGGTGCCCGACATCCCACACCACCCGGTCGTAGGGCGTGTCGAACACGTGATGCAGCGCCACCGTCAGCTCGACCACGCCCAGACCCGAGCCCAGATGACCCCCGGTCACCGAGACCGCATCGATCATCTCCGCACGGACCGCATCCGCGATCCCCTGAAGCTCGCCCTCCGGAACACGCCGAAGCGCATCCGGCGTCTCAAGCCCCTCCAATATCGAGGTGTCAACGAGTGCCAATGGATGCCTCACGCCGGAAATCGAGAAGAGCCGGCCTCGCTCTGCCGGCTCGGAAGGACGGGAAGGATCGGGTCGATGCCCATGCTGGTCTCTAGCCCACGTCGAGGGGCTCGGCCCCGGCGGCGCGGCCATCCGGCCCCAGGGTGATCCGCTGGATGCGCGCCTCTGCCTTGCGCAGCAGAGCCTCGCAATGGCGCTTGAGGGCCTCACCGCGCTCGTAGATTTCCACCGACTCGTCGAGGGGCACGTCGCCCTTCTCGAGGCGGCGCACGATATCCTCGAGCTGTTCGAGAGCCCTCTCGAACGGCAGGTCGGCGGAATCCGAATCTGTCCGCGCCGCCTCGGACGCGGGCGCCTGCGCGGCGGAACGAGCGGCCGTCATCCTGTTCACCCCTTTTGGCGGGTTATGACGGGCGCGGAGCGGCGACACAACCCCGGGGCGGTCGCGCGCAATCCGGTTGACGGGATTTGGCAGGGGCGGGCGGCCTTTGCGTCACAGTCGGATCGCGTCCGCATCAGGCCAGGGTGAGCCGGAACGGGTTGCCCTCGAACGCCTCCTCCCCGCGCCCGATCGCGGCGATGGCGGCGACCATCCGGCCCTCCCGGCCGAGATGGGCATCGGCGAGCTGGACGAGACGCGCGTTCGGCGTCGCCGAGGGCGAGAGCCCGCGCAACTCCCGCGCGAGCTCCGCTTCGTCCCGCGCCGGGCACAGCGCACAGGCAGCGATGAAGGCGGCGGCCGTCGAGCGGCTGATGCCGGCATAGCAATGGATGAGCAGGGGTGCCTGCCGCTCCCAGGCGAACACGAAGGAGAGGAAGCGCTCCACATGCGCCGTCTCGGGCAGGACATGCCCGTCGAGGGGCGCGACGATGTCGCTGAGATTGATCGTCAAATGGCGTTCGGCGGGAATCGCGGCCGGCCGCTCCACCACCGTGCCGGGGGTGGCCAGGGTTATGAGGTGGCTTGGGCGGATGGAGGCCGCGGTCTCCGGGAGACGCGAGAGGGAGCAGACATATAGGCTCGGCATGGCTCAGGCGGCGCTTCGGAGCGTGGCGCTCAGGGCTTCGAAGCGGTCCCGGTAGCGCTCCTGAGCCTGCGCCGTCGGCCAGCTCCGCGTCAGCGCCTCGATCTCGCGGGCGAGGCCGTCCGGCATCGGGCTCGGCCGCCCGAAATAGCGCTCGGCCTCCGCGGGCGCGAATCCGGCCAGGCGCGTCGCCTCCAGATAGGCCGCGATGCGGTCGGCCTTCTTGACGAGCCGGGTCAGGGCCGGCTCGGGGGCGGGCAGGCCGAAGCGGTGCCGGATCGCGACGAGCAGCCGGCGCTCGACGCTCTTGTAGGCGTCGCCGATCGCCCCCTTCAGGGGGGAGATGATGTCCCCGATCACGTATTCCGGGGCGTCGTGCAGCAGCAGCTCCAGGCGCGGCGCCGGCCCGGCCGCGCCGGCGAGCGCCCCGCCGATCGCCTCGACCAGCAGGGAATGCTGGGCGACGGAAAAGACGTGCGGCCCCTCCGTCTGCCCGTTCCAGCGGGCGACCCGGGCGAGCCCGTGGGCGATGTCGGCGATCTCGATGTCGAGCGGGGAGGGGTCGAGCAGGTCGAGGCGGCGGCCCGACAGCATGCGCTGCCAGGCCCGCGGCGGGGGCTTGGCCCGGGACGGACGGGCGCTCACCGGGGACGCTCCCGGCCGAGGGCGGCACAGGCCGCGTGCCGGTGGCAGCCGACGAGGTGGTCGTTGACCATTCCCACCGCCTGCATGAAGGCATGGACGATGGTCGGCCCGACGAAGCTGAATCCGTGCGCCTTCAAGGCCTTGGAGATCGTTCGCGAGAGTTCGGTCTCGGTGGCGATGTCGGCCCGGCTCCTCGGCTGAGGCTGGATGGGAACGCCGTCGCAGAAGTCCCAGAGAAACTTCGAGAAACCCGGCCCCGCCTCCTCGATCCGGAGCCAGGCCCGGGCGCCGTTGATCGTGCCGACGATCTTGGCGCGGTTGCGGATGATGCCGGTGTCCTGCATCAGCCGCTCGACATCCGCCGCCCCGAACCGGGCGACGGCCTCGGGGTCGAACCCGGCGAAGGCCCTGCGGAAGCCCTCCCGCCGGCGCAGGATCGTGATCCAGGACAGCCCGGCCTGGAAGCCGTCGAGGATCAGCTTCTCGTAGAGGGCGCGGGCGCCGTATTCCGGCACGCCCCATTCCGTGTCGTGATAGGCCACGTAGAGCGGGTCGAGCCCCGCCCACCCGCAGCGGGGGCAGCCGTCGGGATGGGTGGTAAGGAGGCCGTCGGTGTCGCTCATCGCGGCTCAGCCGGCCGGCGCGGCGGCGTCTTCGGGGAAGGCGAAGCGGGCGAAGGCCGGCTTCTCCACCGCCGCGAGCAGGCCCCCCGCCCGCACGGTCTCGCCCGCGGCGAGCGCGTCGGCGAGGCGGTCGAGCCGGATCGCGGCGAGCCCGCGCGTGCCGGCGCCGCTGCCGGTGCTGCCGAGGCTCTTGGCCCCCGCCGTGACCTCGCTGCCGAAGGCCGGCGCCGCGCCCTCGCGATAGACCAGGGGCAGGATGCGGGTGCGGGCGGTGCCGCGGTGCTGCATGCGCGAGACCACCTCCTGGCCGACATAGCAGCCCTTGCGGAAATCGACGCCGCCGAGCTGGTCCATCAGCGCCTCGTGCGGGAAGGCGTCGCCGAAGGCGAAGTCGCGCCCGCCCTCGGGCACGCCCAGGGCGATGCGGTGGGCGTGGTAATCGGCCTCCGTGGCATCCGCCGAGAAGGCGCCCTCCGCGAAATAGAGGCGGTCGCCGAGCGCGGGCAGGCGCCCGTCCTTCGGGGCCGAGACTTCGGCGGCGGGGGCGGCCCCGTCCCAGGCGGCGCCGATCCCGAGGGTCGGCTCGGCGGCGATCGTCACCTTCGCCCGCAGCCTGTAGAGGGTCAGGCGCTTGAGGAAATCGGGCACGCGCTCGGCGGCGAGGTCGAAGCGGTAGCCCTCCGGCGTCCTCGACAGCAGGAAGTCGAACTGGATCTTGCCCTGGGGCGTGAGCAGGGCCCCGAGCCGGGCCTCCCCTTCGGGCAGGGTCTCGACGTTGCAGGTGAGGATCCCCTGCAGGAAGTCCGTCGCGTCCGGACCGGACACGGCGACCAGGGCGCGGTCCGGCAGCAGGGCGATGGGCATGCGGGCTCCTCTCGAACGGGCGGCGTTGCGCGCCGCGAAGGGCTGACATAAGCCGCCCCGCAGCCGCTCTCAACGCTTGCAGGAGCCCCGACATGGGAACCCCTTCGGAAGCCCCGTTCGATCTCGTCCTCGCCGGCGGCACGCTGGTCAACCATGACGGCGCCCACGAGGCCGATCTCGGCATCCGGGCGGGCCGCGTCGCGGCGATCGGCGACCTGTCCCGCGCCGACGCGGCCGAGCGGCGCGATTGCCGCGGGCTCCATCTGCTGCCCGGCGTGATCGACAGCCAGGTGCATTTCCGCGAGCCCGGCCTCGACCACAAGGAGGACCTGGAATCGGGCTCCCGCGCTGCGGTGATGGGCGGCGTGACCGCCGTGTTCGAGATGCCGAACACCCATCCGCAGACGACCAGCGCCGACGCGCTGGCCGACAAGGTCGCCCGCGCCCATCACCGCATGCATTGCGACTTCGCCTTCTGGGTCGGCGGCACCCACGAGAACGCCCATCAGGTCGCCGAGCTCGAGCGCCTGCCGGGGGCGGCGGGCATCAAGGTGTTCATCGGCTCCTCCACCGGCTCGCTGCTGGTGGAGGACGATGCCGGGGTGCGGGAGATCCTGTCGCGCATCCGCCGCCGCGCCGCCTTCCATTCGGAGGACGAGCCGATGCTGCGGGAGCGCAAGGGCCTGAGGGTCCCGAACGACCCGTCCTCGCACCCGGTCTGGCGCTCGCCCGAGGCCGCCGTGAAGGCGACGGAGCGCCTGATCGCGCTGGCCCGCGAGACCGGCGCCCGCATCCACATCCTGCACATCTCGACCGCCGACGAGATGCCAATCCTGGCCCGCGCGAAGGACCTCGTCAGCGTCGAGGTGACGCCGCACCACCTGACCCTGGACGGCAGCGAGGCCTATGCCCGGCTCGGCACCCTGGTGCAGATGAACCCGCCCGTGCGCGACGCCGCCCATCGCGACGGGATCTGGCACGGGCTCCGCCAGGGCATCGCCGACGTGCTCGGCTCCGACCACGCGCCGCACACGCTGGCGGAGAAGGCCAAGCCCTATCCGGATTCCCCCTCCGGCATGACCGGGGTGCAGACCCTGGTGCCGGTCATGCTCGACCATGTCGCGGCCGGGCGCCTGTCGCTCGCCCGCTTCGTGGACCTGACCAGCGCCGGGCCGAAGCGCCTGTTCGGCATCGCCCGCAAGGGCCGCCTCGCGGTCGGCTACGATGCCGACGTGACGGTGGTGGACCTGAAGCGCCGGGAGACCATCCGCAACGCGTGGATCGACTCGAAATGCGGCTGGACGCCCTATGACGGCGTCACCGTCACCGGCTGGCCGGTGGGCACGGTGGTGCGCGGCCTGCCGGTGATGTGGCAGGGCGCGCTGGAAACGCCCGCGCGCGGCGAGGCGGTGGTGTTCGAGGAGGCGGTGCCGGCCGCCCGCTAGCGGGCGCGGCGTCGCGCGCTCACGCCCGCGGGTCGCGGCCTCTCAAACCCGACCGCGCCGGCCTCAATGCTGCAGGGTGGTGGTGAAGCCGCCCTCGCGGATGCGCTCGGGCAGGCCCTCGGCGTAGCGGGCGGTCGCCTCCTCGCCATAGGTTGCCACCAGTTCCTGGAAGGCGGCGAAGAGGGCGGCCTGGGCCATGCAGTCGCCGTCGAGCCCGTCGAGACAGCCTTCCGCGAAGGCTTCCGTCACGAGACCGAGCGCGACGCGCTTGTCGTTGGCGTCTGCGTCGAAGGGCGCGGGGGCGTCGTTATTCATGGCTCTGGCACGTTTCTGTGCCGGACTGGGCCGGCCGAACACCTGCACGATACGCGAGCGCCCCCGGGCGGGCCAGCCGGTAATTTCGGATCGGTTAACGCGACCGCTCAAACCTGCAGGAATTCGTGCAGGCCGGTCACATGTGGCCCGGGCGCCACAGGGCCGTCATCCGCCGAAGCGCCCGGCAATGGCATGGGACAGCCGGTCGCCCTCCGCGAGGAAGCGGGCGGTGGCCTCGCCGGCCGAGGGGGTGCAGATCCGATAGGTGAGGGCGTAGCCGCGATAGCCGCGGTTATAGGCCCCGGCGAGGCGGTCGCGCCGGTTCGGCGTCACGCCCTCCGTCTCCAGGAGCGCCCTCATCCGCGCCGGCCATTCCTCCGCATCCTGGGCGGCGCAGAGGCTGCGCAGGAAGGACAGGGAGCCGATCACCTCGGCGAGCCGCATCAGGTCGCGGTCATAGGGGGCCGGCGGCGGCTCGACCGGGGGCGGGGGCTCCTTGTCCTTCTCGGGGGCCGGGGCCTTGCCGCCCTGCCGGGTCGGGGCGTTGCGCCATTGCGCGCCGGCCTCCGCCACCGGCCAGGCCGCGGCGAGGGTCGCGAGCAGCAGGATCGCCGGGAGACGCACGCTCATGCCGCGACCTCCACCGCGGCGATCCGGGCGAAGGCCTCGCGCAGGGTCTCGAACAGGCCCGGCGTGGTCTCCAGGGCCAGCACCTCCTCCGGCTCCGCCCAGCGCACGCCGAGGGCCTCCGGGCCGGGCATCGCCTCGCCGCCGCGCCAGAGGGCGGCATGGGGATGCACCACGTAATGGTGGCGCACGCGGCCGTCCGGCGCGCGCAGGATGATCTCGGTGGGCGTCAGGCTCGGGCCGACCACCGCCGCCTCGACCCCGACTTCCTCCCGAAGCTCGCGCAGCGCCGCCTCCGCCAGGGCTTCGCCGGGCTCGACGAGGCCGCCGGGCAGGGTCCAGACGCCGCGCATCGGCGGGTTGGCGCGGGCCGCGAGCAGCACGCGGCCGTCCCGGATCACCGCGATCGAGACGCCGAGGAACGGGCGGCTCGGGAAGGTGCGGGCCTCCTCGCTCACCGTGCCGCCCCCGCAAGGCCGGGATCGACCACGGCGACGCGCCCATCGGCGAGCCCGACCAGGAGGCGGGCCGCGTCCCCCCGACCGAGGGAGGCGAGGCCGGTCGCGGCCGGGGCGGGGAGGGGGATGCGGGCGCGCTCGCTCACCCCGTCCTTCAGGGAGACCAGGGCGAGGGCGCTGCGATCGGCCGAGGGCAGGGCGAGGAGCGGCACGGATCCGGTCTCGACGGCGGCGGCGAGAGGGGCCTCGCCCCGGGCGGCGGTGTAGCCCGGAGCCTCGTGCAGCAGGCGGAAGCCCTCCGGCGCGATCTCCCAGAGCTGGAGCATGCCGGCGCCGTCGGGGGCGCGCACGGCGGCGAGCTGGGTGCGGCCCTTGCCGGTGAAGTCGCCGGCGGCGGCGAAGGCGAGGGGCGCGCCCTCCGGCCCGGCGCCGGCCTGGGGCGGGGTCCGGGCGAGCACGGCCCAGTGCCCCGGCCCGTCCTTGCCGATCAGGAGCGCCGCGGAGGCGCCCCCGCCCAGGGCCGCCACGGCGAGGAGGACCGGCTTGCCGGCGAGCCGGGCGACCAGGGGCGTGCGCGCGGCGAAGACCGCCTCGGCGCCCGGCGCCACGGTCTCCGTCGCGGTCGGCACCGGCTTCGGGTCGCGGGTCATCCCGATCGGCTGGCGCTCGCGGATGGTGAGGCCGGCGGCCTGGCCCGGGCCGCCGCCCAGGGCCCGGGTCGGGCCGGTGAGATAGGCGGTGAGCGGCCCGTCCAGCACCCGGCGGGCGCCGGGCACGGCGTTGCGCGGGGTCTCGGCCACCGTGAGGCCCTCGACCGCCTCCGCATCGATCGGGCTGACGCGGATCTGGCCCTCGCGGAGCGTCAGCACCGCGCCGCCGCCCTCGCCCCAGACCACGGCCAGCGGCTCCGGCCCCTCCGCCTCCGGCCCGATCTTCGGATCCGCGCTCGCGGGCTTGCGGCGGGTGCCGGGCACCAGGCCCGAGGTGGCGATGGAGAGCGCGGTCTCGCTACCGGGGCCCCGCAGCGCGGTGGCGGCGAAGGGCAGGTCGAGGATCGCGACGGAGGGCCCGGCCGTCGCCGCGCCGGCCCCGATCATCCAGGCAGCCAGGGCGGCGAGCGCCGCCCTCGCGCGGTCAGACATGCTGCCCGCCGTTGATGTGCAGCTCGGCCCCGTTCACGTAGGAGGAGGCCTCCGTGCACAGGAAGTAGATCGCCTTGGCGACCTCGTCCGGCGTGCCGAGGCGGCGCTGCGGGATCTGCTGCACGAGCTTGTCGGTCCCCGGCGACAGGATCGAGGTGTCGATCTCGCCGGGGGAGATCGCGTTCACCCGCACGCCGAGGGGGCCGAAATCGGCCGCCATCTCCCGGGTCAGGCCGGCCAGCGCCGCCTTGGAGGTGCCGTAGGCCGCCCCCGCGAAGGGATGCACCCGGGAGCCCGCGATCGAGGTGACGTTGACGATCGAGCCCTTGGCCCGGGTGAGCTCGTCGCACAGGCCCCGCGCCAGCAGGATCGGCGCGAAGAAGTTCACCTGGAACACCCGCGCCCAATCCTCGTAGGTCGTGCCCAGCGCCCCGAGGCGCTCGCCCTCGGGGCCCTTCGGCGAGATGCCGGCATTGTTGACGAGGGCGTGCAGCAGGCCGCCCTCCTTGGCGAGGCGCTCGGCCACCTCCCGCACGCCGCGCACGGTGTCCTGCGCGTCGGCGAGATCGACCTGGAGGTGATCCTCCGGTCCCATCTCCCAGGGACAGTTCTCGGGGAAGGGATGGCGCGAACAGGTGATGACCCGCCAGCCGGCGGCGGAGAATCGCTTCACGGTGGCATGCCCGATGCCCCGGCTCGCGCCGGTGAGCAGCATCACCCGTCGACGGTCGTTGGAGTAGGCCAAGGCCGTTCCCTCGCTGCCCCGGCACCGCAGGGGACGGGGGCCTACAGGTCTAAGCCGCGCCTAGCCGGAAATCCAGGGTCTGCGCTGCAATGCGAAAGAAGCCGGTTCCGTTCGCGGTTTCGCCTTGTATGCACGTTCCGCCTCGGTTGTGGCGGCGGCGCCCTTGCCGGCCGGGGAGGTTCGTGCGAGCGGCGGAACGGCCACGCTTGCCCCGGGCGCGGCCGGGACGCGTCGGGGCACGACCGGATGCGTGAGGGAAGACGGGTGAGCGCGCCGACAGAGCGTCCGATCGTGCTCGTGGTCGAGGACGACGCCGTGGTGCGCAGCGCCGCGGTGGAAACCCTCGAGGAGGCCGGCTTCGAGGCCCATCAGGCGGGCAACGGCAACGAGGCCATCCGGCATCTCGACCGCACCGACGGCGTGCGCGTGGTCCTCACCGACATCGACATGCCCCTCGGCATCGACGGCATCAAGCTCGCCGCCTGCATCCATCGGCGCTGGCCGCGGATCGGCATCGTCATCACCTCCGGGAAGATCCGGCCGGAGCCCGGGGACGTCCCGGCCCGCGGCCAGTTCATCCCCAAGCCCTATACCGAGGCGGCGATCCTCGCGGCGATCCGCGGCCTGATGGCCTGATCGTCAGGGATAGAGCCGCGCCCGGTCCCAGCCCGCACCGGCCCTGGTGAAGCGGACGCGGTCGTGCAGGCGGAAGTCGCCGTTCTGCCAGAACTCGATCTGCACCGGGGCGATGCGGAAGCCGGTCCAGTTCTCCGGCCGGGGCACGGGGCCGTTCTCGTATCGCGCGGCGAGGGCCTCGACCTCGGCCATCAGGGTCGCCCGGTCGACGAGCGGACGCGACTGCCGGCTCGCGATGGCGCCCAGCCGGCTCTCCCGGCGGCGGCTCTCGAAATAGGCGTCCGCCTCCTCCGCCGTGACGCGGCTCACGGGGCCGCGGGCGCGGATCTGCCGGCGCAGGGACTTCCAGTGCAGCACGATCGCCGCCTGCGGGTTCTGCGCGAGCTCCTGGCCCTTGGCGGACTCCACGTTGGTGTAGAAGACGATGCCGCGGGGATCGAGCCCCTTCATCAGGATCATGCGCACGTCCGGCAGCCCGTCGGACCCGGCCGTGGCGAGCGCCATGGCGTTGTGATCCTCCGGCTCCGACAGGCGGGCCTCCTCCATCCAGGCGGCGAAGAGCGCCCAGGGATCCTCCGCCAGGGTGAAGTCGCCGGCCGCCTCGGCGGGAGGGTGCCGCGGCTCATCGATCTTTAACCCATCCAAGGTTTCATCCTCCGCAGTGGCATCCGGGTCGGGGGCACCGACGTTTGGGGGCACGACAGGCCGAACGGGTCATCGCGCAGGTTCAGGTGTAATGCGTCGGAGCGACTGTAAAGCCCTCCCCGGGAACGACGTGCGCCCACGCCGCTCCCGGACGACCTCCGCCAGTGCGGCCCTGTTTCTCGCGATGGCGCTCCCGGCGTCGATCTGCGGTTGCAGCGGCCCGATCCTCACCTTCCGCAGCGAGGCCGCCGCCACGGTGCCGGAGGAGCCCACCACCACCGGCAGCCTCACCAGGCCGGAACTGACCTTCGGCAAGGATCTGGGCGTCGAGGATTGGCGCCGGGCCCATGCCGCCCTGTCGGTGGCCCTCGATCCGCAGGGCAACGGCCGGCCGGTGAAATGGGAGAATCCCGAGACCGCGATGCGCGGCTCGGTGAATCCCACCGGCCTGCCCTACGTGAGCAACGACGAGGTCTGCCGCGACTTCCTCGCCTCCGTGATCGGCGAGAGCACCAGCCGCTTCGTGCGCGGCACGGGCTGCAAGCCCTCCGGCAGCGCATGGGAGCTGCGGCGCCTGCGCACGGCCAAGGGGGAGGGCAAGCAGGACGAGAAGGGCGGCGCCAGAGGGCAGGCCAGGCCCGCCAGCAAGAGTTGAGGCGCCCGCCGCGCGGCGGACGATGGGCGCCGGTGCGGTCCCATCCCGCGGCGAACATTTGAGCCGACGAACAGCGTTGCAAAAAAGCAACGCATTCCCTACCTCGGTGGGATGCTAACCTGGGCAGCCTCACCGCCGCCCGTGACCCCTCTCGAAGACCTGATGATGCGCAATCCCTACGACGTTCTCGGAGTGCCGAAGGGCGCGAGCGAGGCCGACATCAAGAAGGCCTTCCGCAAGCTCGCCAAGACCTACCATCCCGACCGCAACAAGGACGACGCCAAGGCCAAGGACCGCTTCGCGGAAGCCAACACCGCCTATGAGATCCTGGGCGACAAGGACAAGCGCGCGCAGTTCGACCGCGGCGAGATCGACGCCGAGGGCCGCCCGCGCGCGACCGGATTCGAGGGCTTTTCCGGCTTCGGCGGCGGCCCGGGCCGGGGCAATTTCGACTTCGAAGGCTTCACCCGCGGCGGCGGCGGCCGGGCCGGCGGCCCCGGCGGCATCGGCGAGGACATCTTCTCGCACCTGTTCGGCGAGGCCTTCCGGGCCGGCGGCGCCGGTCCCGGGGCGGGGGCCCGGGGCCCGATGCGCGGCGAGGACGTGGCGGCGGAGCTCGCCGTGACGCTGGAGCAGGTGGCGAGCGAGGAGAAGCTGCGCATCACCCTGCCCGGCGGCCGGGACGTCGATGTGGTGGTGCCCAAGGGCGTGACCGACGGGCAGACCATCCGCCTGCGCGGGCTCGGCGGCTCCGGCGGCCCGCGGGGCGAGGCCGGCGACGCGCTGCTCACCATCCGCATCCTGCCCCATCCCCGCTTCAAGGTGGAGGGGGCGGACCTGCGCGCCACGGTCGACCTGCCGCTGGAAGACGCGGTGCTCGGCGGGATGCTGCGCGTGCCGACGCTCACCGGCGCCGTCGAGATGAAGGTGCCGCCCATGACCGGCTCCGGCCGCACCTTCCGCCTGCGCGGCAAGGGCCTGCCGAAGAAGGATGGCAGCCGCGGCGACCTGCTGGCGACGACGGCCATCGCCCTGCCCGACGGCGAGGATGCGGCGCTGACCGACTATGCCCGCCGCCGCCGCGAGGCGAAGGCCGGCACCGCCTGAGGCGCGGAGCCGGACGCACCGCGGCGCGGGAGGAAGGCCGCTTAAGGCTTTTTTCCCCGTCGGGGCTCCGCTAAGGATGCCCCGGCAGACGGGCGGCGGAGCATCGCCCGCCTGCGGGACAGCTTCAGGGTGCCTTGATGTCGGAAACGAGCCCGGTTCAGAAATCCCCCGGCATCGGCGCCGCCGGAACCGGGCTTCTCGCCGGCAAGCGCGGCCTGATCCTCGGCGTCGCCAACAACCGCTCGATCGCCTGGGGCATCGCCAGGAGCGCGGCCGCCCATGGCGCCCAGCTCGCCTTCACCTACCAGGGCGACGCCCTGAAGAAGCGGGTCGAGCCCCTCGCCCGCGAGCTCGACGCCCATGTGGTCGGCCATTGCGACGTGACCGACGCGGCCTCGATCGACGCCGTCTTCGCGGCCACCGCCGAGCTCTTCCCCGAGGGCCTGGACTTCGTGGTCCATTGCATCGCCTTCTCCGACAAGGACGAGCTGACGGGCCGCTACGTCGAGACCAGCGAGGGCAACTTCACCAAGTCGCTGCTGATCTCCTGCTACTCCTTCACGGCCATCGCCCAGCGGGCCGAGACGCTGATGAAGAACGGCGGCTCGCTGCTGACGCTGACCTATTACGGCGCCGAGAAGTGGATGCCCCACTACAACGTCATGGGCGTGGCCAAGGCGGCGCTCGAAGCCTCCGTGCGCTACCTCGCCGCCGATCTCGGCCCCTCGAACATCCGCGTCAACGCGATTTCGGCCGGCCCGATCAAGACGCTGGCCGCCTCCGGCATCGGCGATTTCCGCTACATCCTGAAGTGGAACGAGTACAACGCGCCCCTGCGCCGGACCGTGACCATCGAGGAGGTCGGCGAGACCGCGACCTATCTCGTCTCCGACATGTCGAAGGGCATGACCGGCGAGATCCTGCACGTGGATGCCGGCTACCACGTCGTCGGCATGAAGAACCCGGACGCCCCCGACCTCTCCCTCGACCGGGACTGATCCGCCTCACCCGTCGAGGCGCGCGCTCCAATCCTCCACGGCGGCCCTCTCCAGCCGCCGGGCGGCGAGCTGCCGCCAGGATTCCGACAGGGGCGCGAGGGCCGCGATCTCCGTGAGGGCCGCCCGGTCGAGCCGGTCGACGTAGAACACGCGGAGCAGCCGGGCGAGCGGCCAGGACGGGCAGGGCCGCTCCACCAGCCGCAGGCGATCCCCCGCCGCGACCATGCCCGGTTCCAGCACCCGGTAATACCAGCCCGTGCGCCCGCTCGCCTGCACGCGGCGCGCCATGTCCGGCACCCCGAAGCGCTCGTTGAGCTTCCAGCAAGGCTGACGGGCCTGGCTGACCTGGAGCAGGGCGCCCCCGGCGCGCAACACGTCGCCGATGCAGATCTCCGCCTCGGTCAGGCCGAGGCTGGACAGGTTCTCGCCGAAGGCCCCCGGCTGCCCGAGCAGGGCCGGCGGATCGGGCAGCTCCGCCCGCCAGGCCGCCGCATGGTCCAGCGCGTAGTGATGCACCGCCTTCTCCGGGCCGCCGTGATGGCGCGCGTCGGCCTGCGCGTCGCCGGACAGGCCGAGGGGGCCGATCGCGACGGGATCCGAGACCGGCGCCTTGGCGATCCCGCTCGGGGTGCCCTTCCGCCCCAGCGGGGCAACGGGCCCGACCAGGACCGCACGAATCGCAACATCCATCGCCCGCTCCTCCCAGAGACGTTGTAAGTTCAAGACAACAGGTTGTCTAGTGGAGCGAAGTTGTCTCCCTGCGCGATGGTTGCCAAGAGACCGCCCCTGAGGCTTTGTCGCGCGATGTCCGTTGCCAGCCGCATCCGTGCCCTTCGCCGTCGTCGTGGCCTCACCCTCGACGCGCTCGCCGAGGCGGTCGGCGTTCACAAGGGCCACCTGTCGCGGATCGAGCGTGGGGAAAAGGCGCCTTCCCTCGCCACCCTGGAGGCGATCGGGACGGCTCTGGGCGCGGACATGGCCTCGCTGTTCGGCGAGCGGATCGAGGCGGACGAGGTCGTCGTCGTGCGCGGTGCGGAAGCCATGGGCGTGCGAGAGACGGGCGTACGCGAGATGGGCGTGCGCGAGCCCGATTACGCCGTCCACGCCCTCGTGCCGGCCCGGGAGGGGCGGGCGGCCGCGCTCTACCTGGTCGAGCCGGGGGACGCCTTCCGCGATGCGGACCGGCCGAGCCATGGCGGCCAGGAGATCGCCTATGTCCTGCGGGGACGCGTCGAGCTCGCCGTGGCCGACCGCCGCGTCACCCTGCAGGCGGGCGATTGCGCCACCTATGACGGGGGCCTGCCCCACCGCCTGCGCCGGCTCGGCCCGGATCCCGCGGCCGTCCTCGTGATGATCGCCGCCGGCTGAGCTTCAGGCGCCTTCGTCGTCCTCGTCGTCCTCGGAAAAGTCCCCGGCGAGGCGCAGCCCCTCGATCCAGGTCTCGCCGGCCCGCTTGATCACCACATGCGGCCGCACGCCGCCTTCCCGGGCGATCGCCGCGGCAAGCGGCTCGGAATGCGTGACCAGCCAGACCTGCGTGCGGCGCGCGGCCTGGACGATCATCCGCGCCAGCGCCGGCATCAGGTCGGGATGCAGGCTCGTCTCCGGCTCGTTCAGGGCCACGAAGGAGGGCAGCCGATAGGCCAGCAGCGCGCCGGCGAGTGCCAGGAAGCGCAGGGTCCCATCCGAGAGCTCGGAGGCCTGGAAGACGCGCTTCGGGTAATCCGGAAAGATCAGCCCGAATTCGGCGTCCCGGCCGGGCTCCGGCACGATGAGCCGGGCACCGGGAAAGGCGTGCGCGATCGCCGCGTCGAGCTCCGCGCTGTCCTGCCGGATGTGGCGGAGCGTGGCGAAGACGGCGGCGAGGTCGGCGCCGTCCGAGGCGAGCGTCGGCGTCGTCACCGCGAGGCAGGGCCGGCGCAGGGGCGAGGCCGCGTCGGAGCGGAAGCCGTGGTGGAAACGCCAGTCCTGCAGCGCCTGGCGCAGGATCTGGAGCTCCGGGAAGGCCACGGCGTCCTGGAGCGCGGCGAGCGCCGTCTCGCTCGGGAGGATGGCGACGCCGAAGGGGCGCTTGGCCCCGCCCTCGCCGCGCACGAAGCCCGTGGGGCCGTCGCGGTCGAGGAGGATCAGGGGGCGCCGGCCCGAGGTCAGGGTGAGGCGCTCCGTCTTCACCTGCGGCTCGCGGGCGAAGCCGGCCCCGAGGACGGTCACGCTGCCCCAGCCGTCGACCGATTGCGGGACCAGGCCGACCTCGACCGCGTAGAGGAAGCCCTGGCCGGTCTCGTCGTCGCAGAGTTCGGCGGTGAGCCTGACGCGGGCGCGGTCCTTGGCCCGGCGCGGGCCGGCCCAGAGCGCGGATTCCATCCCGCCCTCCGCCGCGATCGTGCGGGTCAGCCGCCCGGTCGCCGCACCCTGCAGCAGCTCCAGCGCCCGATAGAGATTGGTCTTGCCGACGCCGTTGCCGCCGACGAACACGCTCAAGGCGCCGACCGGGAACCGGATCCCCTTGAGCGAACGGTAGCCGGCGACGGCGATCTCCCGGACCGTGAGCATGGCGTCCCCGCAGCAAGGCAGGGCCGATCGAAGGCGAGCCGCCGCGATTTGGCAAGGGCGGCCGTCAGGAGGCCCCCGGGCCGACAACTACGTGCTCGCCCCGGCGGGACGGGCGGTGGAGGGGGCGGGCTTCAGCCGGACCGCCTGCTTCCCCGGCTGAGACGGCCCGGCGCCTGCCAAGCCGATCCCGCCCTGAAGCCGCGCCTCGACGCGACGCGGCTCGGCGACCCGCCCCTGTTCCCGCAGGGCGCGATGTACGCGATCCGGTGAGCCCCGCGCTCAGTCGGGCACGACGAGGCCGTCGAGCTCCGCGGGCGCGGCCGGGTGGCGCGGGTCCATCGCCTCCAGGGTGTCGGCGATGGTGCGCGCCACGGCGAGGTTGCGCGCCCATTTCCGGTTGGCCGGGACCACGTGCCAGGGGGCGTAGGGCGTGGAGCAGCGCTGGAGCGCGTCTTTGAAGGCGCCCTGATAGGCGTCCCAGGATTTCCGCTCGACGAGGTCGGCGGGGTCGAACTTCCAGCGCTTCTCGGGATCGGCGAGCCGCGCTTCCAGGCGCTTCTTCTGCTCGTCCTTCGAGATGTGCAGGAAGAACTTCAGGATCGTGACGCCCGACGCGGTGAGCAGCCGCTCGAAATCGTTGATGAGGCCGTAGCGCTCCTGCCAGACCGCCTCCGGCACGAGCTTCTTCACCCGCACCACCAGCACGTCCTCGTAATGGCTGCGGTTGAACACGCCGATCAGCCCGCGGCCCGGCACCCGGGCGTGGTAGCGCCAGAGGAAGTCCTGATCGAGCTCCTCGGCGCTCGGCACCTTGAAGGACCAGACCCGGCAGCCCTGGGGATTCACCCCCTGGAACACGTTGCGGACGGTCCCGTCCTTGCCGCCGGTGTCGATGGCCTGCAGCACCACGAGCAGGCTGCGGCGATGCTCGGCGTAGAGCTTCTCCTGGGCGGCCTCGATCCGGGCGCGGGCCGCCTCGAGCAGGGCCTTGGCCGCATCCTTCTCGACATCGCCGACCGCCTCCGGATCGACGGCGGACAGGTCGAAGGGCCGCCCCGGCTCCACCGTCACGATCCCCGGCGCCGCGGTGACCAGAGCCGGGCGATGGCCCCCGATCAGCTCCGGGGCTTCCTCGGCGAGGGCGCTTGCGCTCCGCGCCCAGCGTGCGGAAGAGGGCGGATCGCCGGGCACCTGCGACCCTGTTGCATGGACTTTTCCCGGCTTTGGGTGCGCTGCATGCTTGCCGTGCTTCTTGGCCATGGGGAAAGACTGCTCTCCATTGAGACACCTGAGGCCGGGGGCGGCCTGCAACATCGGAGATCGTCGCGTGAGCCCCGAGTGGACCCGGCGGCCGGCCCTGGACGGAGCCGGACGGTGACACGCTACCCGACGATCTGGTTCGTCCGCCACGGGCAGACGGACTGGAACGCGCAAAGGCGGCTTCAGGGCCATCGCGACATCGATCTGAACCCGATCGGCCTCGCCCAGGCGGGGGAGGCGGCCCGCCGCCTGCACGCCGTCGCCGGCGACGCGCTCGGGCAGGCCCGCTTCGTGGCGAGCCCGCTCCTGCGCGCCCGCCGGACCATGACGGCCCTGCGCAGAGCCCTGGCCCTGCCCCCCGAGGGCTTCGACACGGACGACCGGCTCAAGGAGCTCGGCTTCGGGATCTGGGAGGGGCTGACCTGGGCGCAGGTACGCCAGGCCGATCCCCGGGGCGCCACCGGCCGGGACCGCGACCGCTGGGGCTTCCGGCCCGCGGGGGAGGGGGCGGAGAGCTACGCCATGCTCGCCGAGCGCGTCGGCGCCTTCCTGCGGGAGCTCGACGGGCCGAGCGTCGTGGTCGGCCACGGCGGCACCGCCCGCGCCCTGCTCTATGCCATCGGGCATCTCGACGCCCAGGCGGCCCCGCGGGTGGGCATCCGCCAGGGCGTCGTGCTCGTCCTCGAGGCGGAGGGCTGGCGCTGGGCGTAGCCGGAACGGGGCGAGATGCGGATGGCATTCAAGCCCGGTTCAAGCTACCCCGGGAAGATGCTACGAGGCGCTCCGAGTTGCGGATGCCGCGGAGCGGGCACGAAGCCGTCTCAATCCGGCCAAGCGCAACGGACATCTCCATCGGCACGGTGGCGCAGATCGACGAGCGGCGATCCTGCGTGGGTCGTCAGCGGAGCAGTGCATGAGCAGTCTCGCCGAGAAGAGCCGGACTCGGCAGGCGGATTCCGGATCGATTCTCGAAGGGCGCGCCTTCCTGCGCGGCCCCGTGCGCCCGGACTTGGTCCGCGACGAGCTGCTGCCCGAGATCTTCCGCGCGAGCGCCGCGGCGCGGGGGGACCATCCCTGCCTGATCGACGGAGCGGATCCGGCCAGGACCGCCCTGACCTATGCCGAGGTGGATGCGCGCTCGGATGCGCTCGCGGCGGCGCTCGCCGCCCGCGGCCTCGGCCCCGGCGACGTGGTCGGCCTCTGGATGGCCCGCGGGCCGGAGCTGCTGGTCGCCCAGATCGGCATCACCAAATCGGGCGCGGCCTGGCTGCCCTTCGACGCGGAGGCCCCGGCCGACCGCGTGGCCGTCTGCCTGAAGGATGCCGAGGCCAAGGCGCTGTTCGTGTCGGAGGCCCTGCGCCCGGCCGCCCCCGCCGGCACGCCGCTGATCACCACCGCCGCGCTCCTGGAGGCCGCCGGCGGCGCCCCCGCGCCGGACCTGCGCGCCCGGGGCCTGACCCGGGAGCACCCGGCCTACCTGATCTACACCTCGGGCTCGACCGGCGTGCCCAAGGGCATCGTCATCAGCCACGCCAACATCTGCCACTTCCTGCGCTCCGGCAACGCGCTCTACGGCATGCGTGCGGACGACGTGGTGTTCCAGGGCGCCTCGGTCGCCTTCGACCTCTCCATGGAGGAGATCTGGGTCCCCTATCTCGTCGGCGCGACCCTGTTCGTGGCGAGCCCCGCCATGATGGGCGACGTGGAGAGCCTGCCGGCGATCATCGCGCAGAACGGGATCACGGTGCTCGACACCGTGCCGACCTTGCTCGCCATGATCCCGGGCGAGTTGGAGAGCGTGCGCCTGGTCCTGCTCGGGGGCGAGGCCCTGCCCGAGCCGCTGGTGGCCCGCTGGGCCGTGAACGGGCGCCAGCTCTTCAACACCTACGGCCCGACCGAGGCCACGGTGGTCGCGACCGCCGCGCAGATGCGGCCGGGCGAGCCCGTCACCATCGGCGGCCCGATCCCGAACTACACGATCTACGTCGCCGACGAGGGGCTGAACCTGCTCGGCCCCGGCGAGCAGGGCGAGCTCCTGATCGGCGGCCCCGGCGTCGCCAGCGGCTACCTGCAGCGCCCGGAGCTGACGGCGGAGAAATTCGTCGCCAATCCCTACCCCTCCGACGGGGCGGATCCCGTGCTCTACCGCTCGGGCGACGCCGTCTCCCTCGACGCGAAGGGCAACATCCTCTTCCACGGCCGCATCGACGATCAGGTCAAGATCCGCGGCTTCCGGGTCGAGCTCGGCGAGATCGAAGCGCGGATCCGGGCGCAGGACGGCATCAACCAGGCCGCCGTGGTGCTGCGGCAGGACGACGGCGTGGACCGGCTCGTGGCCTTCCTCGTGCCCGAGCGCGGCGCCGCCCTCGACCTGCCCGCCCTGCGCCGGACGCTGGCCCGCGAGATGCCGCCCTACATGGTGCCGGGCCATTTCGAGAGCGTGGAGACGCTGCCGCGCCTCACCTCGGGCAAGGTCGACCGCAAGGCGCTGCGGATCGCGCCCCTCACCGTGGCCGCGACCGAGGGCGAGCAGGAGCCGCCGGAGAACGAGACCGAGGCCGCCCTGCTCGCCGCCGCGCATCAGGTCTTCGGCAACCAGCCCATCGGCTTCGAGGCGGATTTCTTCGCCGATCTCGGCGGGCATTCGCTGCTCGCCGCCCGCTTCGTCGGCGCGGTGCGCGAGATCCCGGCGCTGGCCGGCATCACCCTGCAGGACGTCTACGCCAAGCGGACGCTGCGCAGCATGGCCCAGGCGCTGATCGAGCGCACGGGCGGGGTGGGCGCGCAGGCGGCGATCCGCGATCTCGGATTCGTCGCGCCCCCGCTCCTGCGCCGGGCGCTCTGCGGGCTGGCCCAGGCCGTGGCGCTGCCCTTCGTGATCGCGCTGGCGACCGCGCAATGGCTCGGCATCTTCGTGACCTACCTGCTGCTGACCGGCGGCAGCCTCGGCTTCTGGGCCGAGCTCGGCGTCCTGCTGCTCGTCTATATCGGCATCAACTTCGTCACCGCCTGCATCGCCGTCGCGGCGAAGTGGCTGATCCTCGGCCGGACCCGGCCGGGACGCTACCCGCTCTGGGGCAGCTATTACTTCCGCTGGTGGCTGACCCAGCGCCTGACGCCCCTGGTGCACATCAAGTGGCTGCAGGGCTCGCCGGCCATCACCGCCTATCTCCGCCTGCTCGGGGCGAAGATCGGCCCGGACGTGCTCATCTCCGACATCGATGTCGGGGCGCCGGACCTGCTCAGCATCGGCCGCGGCTCCTCCCTGGGGGGCCGGCTCGTCATCGCCAATGCCGAGGTGGTCGGCAACGAGCTCGTCATCGGCCGCACGACGATCGGCGAGGACGTGGCCATCGGCAGCTCCTGCGTCGTCGGCGCCAACACGGTGATCGGCGACCATGCGGAACTCGCCGACCTCACCACCGTGCCGGCGGGCACCGAGGTCGGCACCGCCGAATCCTGGGACGGCTCGCCCGGCCGGCGCGTCGGCACCGTCAATTTCGCCGATCTGCCCGAGCCCGCCACCGCGAGCCCGGCGCGGCGGGCCGCCTTCACCGCGGCCTATGCCTTCCTGCTCGCGGCGATTCCCGCGGTCGGGCTGCTGCCGATCTTCCCGGCCTTCTACCTCTTCGACCAGATCTCGGACCAGCTCTCCGAGATCACCGATATCGACTACCACGCCTATCTGCCGCTGCTGACCTGGCCCACCGCCATGCTGATGACGGCGGGCACGGTGCTGCTCATCGCCGGCATCCGCTGGGCGGTGCTGCCGCGCCGGCGCGCGGGCACCTACTCGATCTGGTCGGGCTTCTACCTGCGCAAGTGGCTGGTGGCGCTGGCGAGCGAGGTGACGCTGGAGACGCTCTCCTCCCTCTTCGCCACCGTCTACATGCGGGCCTGGTACCGCCTGATGGGCGCGCGGATGGGCAAGGGCGCCGAGATCTCGACCAATCTCGGCAGCCGGCACGACCTCGCGGAGGTGGGCTTCAAGAACTTCATCGCCGACGAGGTGGTGTTCGGCGAGGAGGAGATCCGCCGGGGCTGGATGCACCTGCACGAGGTCAGGACCGGCGCCCGCGTCTTCGTGGGCAATGACGGCGTGGTGCCCCCGGGCGCCGACATCCCCGACGACGTGCTGATCGGCATCAAGTCGAAGCCGCCGGCCAATGCCGAGATGGCGCCGGGCGAGACCTGGTTCGGCTCGCCCCCGATCAAGCTGCCCGTGCGCCAGAAGGTCGATCTCGGCTCCACCGCCCAGACCTACGAGCCGGGCGTGTGGCCGAAGCTGCGCCGGGGCGTGTTCGAGGCCTTCGCGACCTCGTTCTCGCCGATGCTCTACCTGACCCTCGCGATCTGCGCGATCGACTGGTACTTCTACCCGGCGATCCTGGAGCGCGACTGGGCCGGCCTCGCCGTCTCCTTCGTGGCCGCGAGCGTGATCATCGCCCTGATCCAGACCTCCACCGTCATCGCCCTGAAATGGCTGCTGATGGGCGTCTACCGGCCGGGCATGCGGCCGATGTGGTCCTGGTGGGCCATGCGCACCGAGGCCATCGCCGTCGCCTATTGGGGCCTCGCCGGCAAGGTGCTGCTGGAGCACCTGATGGGCACGCCCTTCCTGCCCTGGGTGCTGCGCCTGCTCGGGGTGAAGGTCGGCCAGGGGGTGTGCATGCTCACCACCGACATCACCGAGTTCGACTGCGTGCGCATCGGCGACTTCTCGGCGATCAACCGCACCTCGGCCCTTCAGACCCATCTCTACGAGGACCGCATCATGAAGGTCGGCCGGGTCGAGGTCGGGCGCGGGGTCTCGGTCGGCGCCTTCTCCACCGTCCTCTACGACACCCGGGTCGGCGACTACGCGCAGCTGCGCCCCCTCACCATCGTGATGAAGGGCGAGTCCCTGCCGAGCCATTCGGAATGGGAGGGGGCGCCGGCCGTGCCGGTGGTGCACGCCAAGGCGGCGTGACGGAAGGGGCCTATTCCACCCGCACCCAGCCCTGGGGCATCAGGCGCTCCTGCGGGCGGAAGCGGGCCTTGTAGTCCATCTTGCGGGAGCCCTCGACCCAGTAGCCGAGATACAGGTAGGGCAGCCCGAGGGCCCGCGCCCGCTGGACGTGATCGAGGATCATGTAGGTGCCGAGGCTGCGGCTCGCCTCCTCGGGATCGTAGAACGAGTAGACCATCGACAGGCCGTCGGCGAGCACGTCGGTCAGGCAGACCGCCACCGGCGCGCCCTTGCCGCGGCCGTTGATCGCCGTGTCCGGCCCCCGGGGCCGGTAGACCACGAGATGCGTGTCGACGTGGCTGTCCTCGATCATCATCGCGTAGTCGAGCACGGTCATGTCGACCATGCCGCCATCCCCGTGCCGCGCCTCGAGGTAGCGGCGGAACAGGGCGTATTGCTCGGAGGCCGGGCGGTTGGGCTCGGGCGTTCCGACGAGGTCGGCGTTGCGCTGGAGGATACGCTTCTGGCTGCCGGTGAGCGTCAGGTCGTCCACCACGACCCGCACGGAGACGCAGGCGCGGCAGGATTCGCAGGCCGGGCGGTAGGCGATGGTCTGCGAGCGGCGGAAGCCGCCCTGCGTCAGGATCTCGTTGAGGTCGCGGGCCCGTCGGCCGACGAGATGGGTGAACACTTTCCGCTCCTCCTGGCCCGGCAGATACGGGCAGGGGGAGGGGGCCGTGAGGTAGAATTGCGGGGTGTCGCGCGGGTGGCTCGTCACGCTCGGGGCTGGCCTCGATAGCCGGCGGCTCGGGCGCCGGCCTGCCCTTGAGTGTAGCGCTGTCGCGGCCGCGCTCAACTGGCCATGAAGGCCATGCGACAGCAATTTCTGAGGCGCGGGGCCCTCAGGGGCGCACCACCGCGAGCCCGAGGAGCAGGTCGTGCCCCAGCCGGCGGTCCGAGCGAACCAGGCCGAACAGGATGTCCAGGCACCAGAGCAGGAAGGTCGAGATCGCCAGGTAGAACAGGAGGGCGTGCACCGCCGCGGTGATCACGTCGACCGGACGCCCGCTTTCCGGGGCGACCACCCGCAGGCCCATCATGCGCATGCCGAGCGTGCTCTGGCGGGCGCCGCCCACGGTGAGGGCGCTGTACAGGATCCCGCTCGCCGGCAGGATCGCGAACAGCGTCCAGCCGAAGCCGAAGGTCACCACGCCCAGCACCGCGATGGCGGTGGCGAGCAGCGCCGTGAAGCCGAAGATGAACACGATGTCGAGGAGATAGGCCACGAAGCGCGCCCCGAGGCTCGCCCGGACATAGGGCACGGGCATCGCGGGGGCGTAGGTCTCGTAGCGTTCGGCGTAGCCGTGCTGGGGGTTCGTCATGGCGGCGTCCTCGGCGCGGACGAAATCGTCGTCGGCCAGGACATGGGGGGCCGGACGGCCCCGCTCAAGATCCCGCCCGCCTCATCGCGACGGGAGGCCGGGCGCCGCGCTCCGGGCCTCAGGGCTGCCGAGATAGTAGCGCTTCAGCAGGTACAGGGCGGCGCCGCCCAGCGGGCCGCCCTCGGTCGCGACGCCGGCGAGCTCGTCGCCCGGCCCGAAGCCGCACAGGACCCAGCGCGCCTTGCCCGCCGCCTCGCCCCGCCCGGCGACGCGGTAATCGACCCGGACGGTCTGCTTGCCCGGCCCGGCGCCGACCCGGAGCAGCTCCGGCACCGCGCCGGCCGGCGCGAGCGCCGGCACGGCCTGGCGGCAGATCTCGGCCCGACGGGGATCGACGCCGCTGCCGCAGGCGGAGAGGAGGCTCGTCAGGGCCGCGACGGCGAGCCCGGCCCGGAAGATCTCACGCACGGCCGAGCAGGCGCTCGGCCACTCGCGGCGCGTAATAGGTGAGGACGCCGTCGGCGCCGGCCCGCTTGAAGGCGAGCAGGCTCTCCGTCATGGCGCGCTCGCCGTCGAGCCAGCCGTTGCGGGCGGCGGCCTCGATCATCGCGTACTCGCCGGAGACCTGATAGGCGAAGGTCGGCACGCCGAATGCGTCCTTCACCCGGCGGATGATGTCGAGATAGGGCAGGCCGGGCTTCACCATCACCGAATCCGCCCCCTCGTCGAGGTCGAGGGCGACCTCGCGCAGGGCCTCCGTGCCGTTGCCGGGATCCATCTGATAGGTGCGCTTGTCGCCGACGAGGGCCGCGCTGGTGCCGATCGCGTCGCGGAACGGCCCGTAGAAGGCGCTCGCGTATTTGGCGGCATAGGCCATGATCTGGACGTCCCGGTAGCCGGCCCGGTCGAGCCCGGCCCGAATCGCGCCCACGCGCCCGTCCATCATGTCGGAGGGGGCGATGATGTCGGTGCCGGCCTCGGCCTGGATCAGGCTCTGCTCCACCAGCACCGCCACGGTCTCGTCGTTGAGGATGGCCCCGTCCTCGATCAGCCCGTCATGGCCGTGGCTCGTATAGGGATCGAGGGCGACGTCCGTCATCACGCCGATCTCGGGCACGGCCTTCTTCACCGCCCGCACGGCCTGGCAGACGAGGTTGTCCCGGTTCAGGGCCTCCGAGCCGGTGGGATCGCGCAAGGAGGGATCGGTATAGGGGAAGAAGGAGATCGCGGGGATGCCGAGGCGGGCGGCCCGCTCGGCCTCGCGCACGATCTCGTCGACGCTCAGGCGCTCGACGCCGGGCATCGAGGCGATGGGCTCCCGGCGGCGCTCGCCCTCGATCACGAAGAGCGGCCAGATCAGGTCGTCCACGGTCAGGGTATGCTCGCGCACCAGGCGGCGCGACCAGTCCGCCTTGCGGTTGCGGCGGGGGCGCTGGGTGATGCCGAGGGGACTCGCGCCGGGCGCGGCCTCGCGCGCGGTCTCGACGGCGAGCGGGCGCGGTTCGTTCGGCATGCTCGGATCTCCGGGCCGCGGAAGGCGCGGCGAGGCGGGGCCTAGCACATCCGGATTTCCTCCCGAAACCGGTCGGCACGCAGGGGCGCGGTCGGATCGCCGCAGGGATGGCCCCGGGCACGGGGTCGCAGCGCGCCCCGAAGGAGCCGGATCAGGCCGGCGCGGGGCGGGACGCGGGGGCGCGCCCGATTGCCATGGGATCGGCCGGGGCTCTAAGCAGCGATCCGGGAGGCCGACAGCATGGCGCAACAGGTGGATGCGGAGATCCGGTTCGAGCGGCGGGGCGCCCTCGGCCTCGTCACCCTCGACCGGCCGAAGGCGCTCAACGCCCTCACCCTGCCCATGGTCGAGGCGATGCGGGGCCGGCTCGAGGCCTGGGCGGCCGATCCGGCGATCACCCGCGTCGCCGTGCGCGGGGCCGGCGGGCGCGCCTTCTGCGCGGGCGGCGACATCCGCAAGATCTACGAGCTCGGCCGGGCCGGGCGGCACGAGGAGGTCATGGCCTTCTGGGAGGCCGAGTACCGCCTCGACGCCGCCGTGAAGCGTTTTCCCAAGCCCTATATCGCCCTGGTCGAGGGCATCGTGATGGGCGGCGGCGTCGGCATCTCCCTGCACGGGCGCTACCGGGTGGCCTCGGAAAAGTACCTGCTCGCCATGCCGGAGACGGGGATCGGCTTCTTCCCCGATGTCGGCACCACCTACGCCCTGCCCCGGCTGCCGGGGAAGCTCGGCACCTATCTCGCCCTCACCGGGGGCCGGATCGGCGCCGGAGACGCCCTCGAAGCCGGGCTCGCCACCCATTTCGCGAAGGCCGAGGATTTCGAGGCCCTCGTTACGGCCCTGGCCGAGGCGCCCACCGTCGAGGCGGCCCTCCAGCGCTTCGCGGCCGCGCCGCCCGAGCCGGAGATCTTCCGTCAGGAGCGCGCCCTGATCGATGATGGCTTCGGCGCGGAGAGCGTCGCCGCGGTGCTGGCCCGGCTCGACGCGGCGGCGGAGGCGGGCTCGGCCTTCGCGGGCGAGACCGCGGCGCTGATCCGCACCCGCTCGCCCACCAGCCTGTCGATCGCCTTCGAGCAGATGCGGCGCGGCCCCGGCCTGAGCTTTGCCGAGGCGATGCTCACCGAGTACCGGCTCTGCGACCGGGTGATGCGCGGATCCGATTTCTACGAGGGCGTGCGCGCCGTCATCGTCGACAAGGACAACGCGCCGCGCTGGCAGCCCGACCGGCTCGACGCGGTCGACCCGCAGGGGATCGCCGCCGCCTTCGGGCCGCTCGCATCCGCAGAGCCGCGTTTCGATTGAGGGGAGGGGAAGCCTTGCGGGGTCTCAACAAGGTCGCGACCACCCGGGACGGACGCGGACGCGCCCGCGGCTGGGAGAGCGCCGACGACCGGATCGAGGGTTCGCCGAGCAAGCAGCAGACCCAGTGGGACACGGTGCTGGTCTGGTTCATGCGCATCGCCGCCCTGGTCTGGATCGCCAAGGGGCTCGCGACATGGGCCGAGATCCTGGACGTGTTGCCGGGCGGGCGTCCCTTCGAATCGGAGCCGCTCGGGCGGCAGGCGGTGATCGTCTATCTCGCGGTGATCGACTTCGTGGCCGCCATCGGCCTGTGGCTCACCAGCGCCTGGGGCGGGGTGGTCTGGCTGCTCGCGGCGACGAGCACCCTGACATTGGCGCTCACCACGCCGCAGCTCCTGCCGATGTCGCTGCCTTTCGTGATCGCGCAGGCAGTCTTCGTGGCGATATACTTTGTCATTTCTTTCGCGGCGGCGCGCGAGATCCGGTGAACGGATAGTTACGGAGATGGTTTCATTTTGCATTTACCGAGAGAGGTAAATCGCAAATTCATCCTGTCGCTTAAACCGCTTTTCATTCGCGGACCCTAGCTTGGCCCCATAAGCGGCGCCGAACAGCACGGAGCCGGAACGAACAGATCGACAGAGGCGTCCCATGAAATCCCAGACTGCGAAGGTGATCGACACCAACTCCACCGAAGATCAGGCCAACGCCCCCGGCGCCTACTTGGAGGCCCTGCATCTCGTCGAGCGGCTGCACCGCCGCCTGCTCGACGTGATCAAGGACGAGTTCGAGCGCCGCGGCCGCGAGGACGTCAACAGCGTCCAGGCCCTGCTGCTCTACAATATCGGCGACAAGGAACTCACCGCGAGCGAGCTGCGCTCGAAGGGCTACTATCTCGGCTCCAACGTCTCCTACAACGTCAAGAAGCTGGTCGAGGCGGGCTACCTGCATCACGCCCGCTCCAAGACCGACCGCCGCTCGGTGCGTATCAGCCTGACCCAGAAGGGCCGGGAGGTGCACGAGATCATCCGCGGGCTCTACGACAAGCATTCCCGCACGATCCAGCCGATCGGCGGCATCTCGGACGACGATTTCGGCCGGCTCAACCAGGCCCTCGGCCGCCTGGAGCGCTTCTGGACCGACCAGATCCGCTACAAGCTCTGATCTGCGGGCTTCGGATCCGGGACGCGCCCCGCGCGTGTCCCCGGAAGCGGCGAGGGCCGGACGCCGGGAAGCGTCCGGCCCTCGCCGCTTTTTCATGTCCGGGCAGCGCCCATGAAAAAGGCGCCCCCCTCGCGGGAGGCGCCCCGTTCACCGGAAGCCCGGCGACGACCTTCTTAGTTGAAGGTGTCGATCTCGGCGGACTCGTAGCTGGTGACTTCCATGCCGACGCAGACTTCCTGGACGATCGGAGCAGACCACTTCATGACGTTTCTCCTGCGATAAGAGGGGATGAAGGATCGGGCCCGGGGGCCCGGACACCTCAGTTGAAGGTGTCGATCTCCGCCGACTCGTAGCTGGTGACTTCCATGCCGACGCAGATTTCCTGAACGACCGGGGCAGACCACTTCATGGCGGATCTCCTTCGTGCTGACGGGGAAAACATAGGCGATCTGTTGGGCGCAACTCAAGTGGACACGACACTTATATTTCTCACAGAACGGCGAGAAAGTGCAGATTCCGGGGTCGCACCCGCCTCCAACGCACCGTTTGGAACCAAATTTCCCCTTACCGACCAGGGATATGGGGACGATATCGCCGGTTTTTAACCCCCGCACGACATGCACCGCCGCCTGACGGCCGCAGGCGGGGGGTTGCAATCGGCACGCGACCATGGCCGTGCGGAGCCGCCAGAATCCCGCAGACGAGTGCCGAGTCGATGAGCGAGAGTCCTGCCACCAACCGAATCGATCCCTCGGTGCTCGCGGCGCGGCTCGCGGACGAGCGGGCCGCCGACATCGTCGAGGCCCTGAACGAGGAGGCGCCCGAGGTCGCCGCGGCGATCCTGGTGAGCCTGCCCCACGAGAAGGCGGTGGAGGTGCTGGACCAGCCGGAGCTGGAGCAGGCGGCCGACATCGTCGAGATGCTGCCGCGCGACCGGGTCGGCGCCTATCTCTCCGGCATGTCGGCCGACCGGGTCACCGACCTCTTCCGCGAGATCGAGGAGCCCGGCCGCTCCGACCTGCGGGCGCGCCTCGACGCCGAGACCCGGGGCACGATCGACCGGCTCAGCGCCTATGGTGAGGAGACGGTCGGCTCGCTGATGACCACCGAGTTCGTGAGCGTGCCCGCGACCTGGACGGTCGCCGAGACCCTGGCCCATGTCCGCCAGGTGGAGCGCACCCGCGAGACGGTCTACGCGATCTTCGTGCTCGACCCGCGCACCCAGGTGCTCGCCAAGTCCGTGCCCCTGCGCCGCCTCATCTCCGGCGAGCCCATGGACAGCGTGCTGAGCGTCGCCCCGGGGATGCGCCCCTTGAGCGTCTCGCCCAATGCGAGCCGCGAGGAGGCGGCCCGGCTGATCTCGAAATACGACCTGCTGGCGCTGCCGGTGGTCGATTCGGTCGGCCACGTCATCGGCATCGTCACGGTGGACGACATCATCGACGCCATGGTCGCGAAGCAGACCGAGGACGTGCAGCGCTTCGGCGGCATGGCCGCCCTCGACCAGCCCTACATGGATATCGGCTTCCTCACGATGATCGGGAAGCGGGCCGGCTGGCTCTGCGTGCTGTTCCTGTCGGAGATGCTCACCGCCTCGGCCATGCAGGGCTTTCAGGGGGAGCTCGAGAAGGCGATCGTCCTTACCCTGTTCATCCCGCTCATCATGAGCTCGGGCGGCAATTCGGGCAGCCAGGCGACCTCGCTGCTGATCCGGGCCCTGGCGCTGGAACAGGTGCGCCTGCGCGACTGGTGGCGCGTGGCCCTGCGCGAATTGCCGACCGGCGTGACGCTCGGCGCGATCCTCGGCCTGATCGCGGTCGCGCGGATCGTGATCTGGCAGAAGGCCGGCCTCTACGATTACGGGCCGCATTGGGCCCTCGTCGCGGCCACCGTCGGCGCGGCGCTGGTCGGCATCGTCACCTTCGGCTCCATGGCCGGCTCGATGCTGCCCTTCGCCCTGAAGCGCCTCGGCTTCGATCCGGCGACCGCCTCGGCACCCTTCGTGGCCACGCTCGTCGATGTGAGCGGCCTCGTGATCTATTTCACGGTGGCCCTGCTCATCCTGAGGGGCACCCTGCTGTGAGCCGGCCTGCCTTGCCGGGTTTACCCGACCGGCATTGCCGCATTGCAAGATCGGGTCTGTGTTCCATTTGACGGTGCGGCTACGCTGCCGCGCCTCTCGATGGCGTCCCGATCATCCCCCAGTATGGGAGAGTTGAACGCATGATGAAGATCAACCGGAACGTGCTTCTCCTCGCCGCCGCAGCCCTGGTTCTGCCGGCCGTGACCGGCCCGGCCTTCGCCAAGAAGGGCGCGGCGAGCATCATCAAGCAGATCGACACCGACAATGACGGCACGATCGACCTCAAGGAGGTCCAGGCCGCCGCGGAGGCGACCTTCGCCAAGCTCGATCCCGACAACGACGGCACCCTCGACGTGAAGGAGCTGAAGGGCCGCCTCAGCGCCGCCGACCTCAAGAAGGCCGATCCGGACAACGACGGCACCCTCGACAAGAAGGAATACCTCGCCCTGGTCGAGACCCTGTTCAAGGAAGCCGACCCGGACAACGACGGCACCCTGGACGCCAAGGAGTTGAAGACCCCGGCCGGCAAGGCCCTGGTCAAGCTCATCAAGTAAGCGTCCCGAGACGGGCGATACGGGCCGCTCCGGGGGATCCGGGGCGGCCTTTTCGCGTCCGCTCACGGGATCGTAAGCGGAAAATAAGCTCGATTGCCCGCCATTCGCTTGCACGCAAGTCTGTTCGCGCCGATCCGCCGCTCCATAACTCCCCGGGCAACCGAACGGGGATTATCGAGATGCAACGTTCCCTTACCGCGGCCCTGGCCGGCCTGATCGCGCTCACCGGCTCGGCGCTCGCCGCGCCCCAGCTGGAGCGGGTGCGCGGCACCATCGAGAAGGCGGAAGCCGGCTCGGTCACCATCAAGACCCTCGACGGCAAGTCCGAGACGGTGGCCCTCGACGGGGCCAATTACGCCTGGGTGGTCAAGTCGAGCCTCGACGCCGTGACGGACGGCGTCTTCATCGGCACGGCGACCAAGGGCGAGAACCCGCCGACCGCCCTGGAGGTGGTGATCTTCCCCGAATCGATGCGCGGCACCGGCGAGGGCCATTACGCCTGGGACGCCATCACCGACCAGACGGCCGGCGGCGACAAGGTGAAGAGCGCCATGACCAACGGCACCGTGAAGGCCACCTCCGGCGCCCCCAAGGTCAAGAGCGCCATGACCAACGGCACGGTCAAGGCGAGCCAGGGCGGGGAGGGCGAGAAGACCCTCACCGTCACCTACGACAAGGAGGCCTCGAAGACGATCGTGGTGCCGCCCAAGGCGCCGATCGTCGCCTTCGAGCCGGCCGACAAGGCGATCCTGACGCCGGGCGGCAAGATCTTCGTGGTGGCCGCCAAGGAGGGCGACACACTCACCGGCAAGCTCGTCGCGGTCGGCAAGGACGGCCTGACCCCGCCGATGTGAGCAGCACCTGCGGGGGGGGGGAGGGCGGCGCCGGCTCAACCGGCGCCGTAGCCGCCCTTGGCATTGCCGTCGCCCGTCCGGCGGCGGCTTTCGCCCCCCTCGTCCCGGGGATGGCGCTCGTAGCCGCCCGCCTCGGGTTCGTCCTCGCGGCGCGGCGGCGGCGGGGAATGCGGGCCGGGGGACGGTTCGTCCCGGCCGCTGCGGCGATCCGCTTCCCTGGCATAGGCTTCGAGCCCGTTCCGTTTCGTCTCGCCCATCACGCGACTCCGCTGCACCCTTTCCGGGATAGGCGGCGGGGCCCGGGCGGGTTCCGTGGAAAGCGGCCGGTGCGGCCCGATTCCGATGTGCTGCGGCGCACGTCGAGCCGCGGGACGGCGCCCCATCTCCGCCGCATCGCACAGGACGGCCCGCCTCGGGACGGGCCATGCCAACGACGGAGCTTTTCCATGACCGCACGCAGCACGATCGCCGCCCTCGCCCTGGCCGCCGGCCTCGCTGTGCCGGGCGCCGCCCTGGCCCAGAGCTTCACCGCCCCCGCCGGCATCCCCGCCGCCGCCGCCCTCGGCAGCGCGGCGAGCCCGCTGATCGGGCAGGGCTACGCCACCACCGCGCGCAGCGACCTCGCCGCCCCCCTCGGCAACGAGGTGGCGACCGGCTCGGTCGGCCGTTCGGGCCACCTGCGCACGCACCACGCCCGCTGACAGCGCGGCCAAAGACGTTCGTCCCGACGGGTCGGCTCTCCGGAGCCGGCCCTTCTTTTTGCCCCGCAGGGTGCGGATCGCCGGCGCGAGACCGGACGCCTGTCACGTGTTCAAAGGGATGCCCGACACAGGCAACCCACCGGACGAGGGGGCGACCCGGCTCGCCGCAGACTCCCCGCCGCCGGTCGTGGAGCGACCGGAAAACGCCAAGCCTGAGCAGCGCGCATCACGGCCGAATGGCCGAGACGGTCATTCGACGGCCAGCATCGCGGCAAGACAAATCCCTTCTGTCGGGAACCACTCAGGCTCGCCGCGCGGCTGACGGCGGAGCGGATGCAGAGTGGCTGTCATGAGCGGAGTCCGGACGGTCCTCTTCGGTTTCAACGTACAAGAACGGACCTTCCGGCGCCCGTCTTCGGTCAGCCGAGCAGAGCCTCCCGCTCCCGTCGTGACCCGGCCATGCGGACTCTTGCGGCCTCGACGATCGAAGGCGGGGCCGTGCTCGGAAGACCGGCGTCGAAGGGGGGTGCCGGCGCATATTCCAGCGCGAGCTGGATCGTCTCGGCTTCCTCGCGACCCATCAGCTCCGCGACGACGATCAGTCCGAAGTCGATACCCGAGGTCACGCCGCCGGCGGTGATGAGCGAGCCATCCTGCACGACGCGTTGCTCGACCGAGGTCGCGCCCAAGCGAGGCAGGAAGTCTAGCGCGTTCCAGTGCGTGGTGGCGCGCCGGCCGGCCAGAAGCCCCGCCTTCCCCAACACGAGCGATCCCGTGCAGACGGATGTGACGAACCGTGCCCGCGATGCCTTGTCCCGGAGGAAGGCGAGCACCGTCTCGTCCGTCAGGAGCGCGTTGATTCCACTGCCGCCCGGCACGCAGAGGACGTCGAAATCCGGGGCTTCGGCAAGGGTCGTGTCGGGGATCAGCATCAGGCCCGTCGCCGATCGGATCGGTTCGAGGCTCTTCCAGACGAGATGGACCGTGGCGCCCTCGGCGGACGCGAAGACCTCGTAGGGGCCGGTCAGGTCGAGTTGCTGGACACCGGGGAAACAGAGAATACCGAAGCGAAGCGTCATGGATTCGTTCCTCCTCTTGACGGAGGAACCTTATCGCGGGACGAGTTGGCAATCGCGCCAATCATCGCTCGTTTCATGCCAATCGTCCGAAGGCCTCCCCATCGTGTCGAGATCCTTGTTTTCGGCAGGGCACAGATCCTGGACGTGACCGGTCCGGCGCAGGTCTTCGCCACGGCCAACGACCTGACACCCCGCGGGACGCCCGAGCCCTACGAGATCGCCCTCGTTTCTCTCGAGTCCGACATCGTCACCAGCTCCGGCATCGGCCTGAAGACCGAGAACGCTCGGATCTGCGGGGACGCGATCGGGACGCTCATCGTCTCGGGCGGATACGGCGTGGACGCTGCGCGGCGCGATGGCGAACTGATCGACTGGATCCGCCGACGCGCACCGCTCGCGACCCGGACCGCCTCCGTTTGCAGCGGTGCGATCCTCCTCGCCGAAGCGGGGTTATTGGACGGACGCCGGGCGGTGACGCACTGGCAGCGCTGCGCCGAGTTCAGGGCTTGCTACCCCGCCGTCCTCCTCGATCCCGAGCCCATCTTCGTGCGGGACGGTTCGATCTGGACGTCGGCGGGCGTGACGGCGGGGATCGACCTGGCCTTGGCGATGGTTGAAGCGGACCATGGCCGGGCGCTTGCGCTGGCCGTGGCACGCCAACTCGTGGTGTTTCTCAAGCGTCCGGGCGGGCAGGGGCAGTTCAGCACCGCGCTCGCGCTCCAGTCGGCCGACGGGACCTTCGAGGCCTTGCACGGCTGGATCGCAGCGCATCTCGACCGCGACCTGTCGCTGGCAACGCTGGCGGATCAAGCCGGCATGAGCCTTCGCACGTTCTGCCGACGCTACCGCGCGGGCACGGGCCGTACCCCCGCCGAGGGGGTCGAGCTGATCCGGGTGGAGGGCGCCCGGCGGCATCTGGAGGAGGGGGTAAGCGTCACGCGAGCCGCCGCCCGATGCGGTTTCGGCTCGACCGAAACCATGCGGCGCGCCTTCCTGCGGCACCTCGGGATCGTCCCACAAGCCTACCGCGACCGCTTCCATATGTGAGACGACCCGCAAGGACATGCGAGGGCCGCGTCTTGGATCGGAATCGGGATCACGTGCTGTCCCGAATGGGTCGGACGTAGAAAGGCCACATGCGGCGGATCGCCGACATTGCCGTGATGCCGACGCTCAGCCTCAAGCGTCACGCCCCCCTCCTGATCGGACGAACCGCCGGGAAGGTTCGGACGAGCAGACGACGCCGAGTGCAGATCCCGGCCCTCGAGATCCGAATGCTCCACCCTTCTGCCTCGCCCCGCCGCCCTCAGGCGAAGGGGCCGGCGCGGTCGATGGTCCGGTCGAGCACGCGGCCGCGTCCGGGTTCGGACAGGATGCGGCCCTCCTCGGCGATCACCTGGCCGCCGGCAATGGTCATCACCGGCCAGCCGGTCACGGCAAAGCCCTCCCAGGGCGTGTAATCCGAACCGTGGTGGAGGTTCTTCTGGGTGATGGTCTCCCGCCGCTTCGGGTCCCACAGGGTCAGGTCGGCATCGAAGCCCGGCCCGATCGAGCCCTTCCGGGGATAGAGCCCGTAGAGCTTGGCGTGGTTGGTCGCGGTCAGCGCCACGAAGCGGTTCAGGGAGATCCGGCCCTTGGAGACCCCCTCCGAGAACAGGAGCGGCAGCCGGGTCTCGATGCCGGGGATGCCGTTGGGGATCCAGCGGAAGGAGGTCCGCCCCTTCGGGTTCAGCTTGCCCTGGGGATCGTCGTAGCGGAACGGGCAATGGTCGGAGGAGACCACGTCGAACACGCCCCGCTGCAGGCCGGACCAGATCGCCGCCTGGCTCGCCGCGTCCCGCGGCGGCGGCGAGCAGACATATTTCGCCCCCGCGATCGGATCGTCCGCGCCCAGGCCCTTCATGTCCTCGGCGGTGAGGGTGAGGTATTGCGGGCAGGTCTCGGCGTGGATCTTCAGGCCGCGGCCCTGGGCCCAGGCGATCTGCTCCATCGCCTCCTCGCCGGAGACGTGGACGATCACGATCGGCAGGTCGACGAGCTCCGCATGGGTGATGGCGCGGTGGGCCGCCTCGCGCTCCACCGGCTGGGGCCGGGACAGGGCGTGGCCGTAGGGGCCGGTCTGCCCGCTGCGCTCCAGCCGCTCGGAGAGGTAGCGGATCGTGTCGTAGCCCTCCGCATGCACCATCACCCGGGCGCCCTCGCGGCGGGCGACCTCGAACACCTCCAGGATCTGGCGGTCGTTCAGGACGAGGTCGTCATAGGTCATGAACACCTTGAAGGAGGTGTAGCCGGCGGTGATCAGCGCCGGCAGCTCCTGGCCGAGCACCGCCGGGGTCGGGTCGGAGACGATCAAGTGGATCGCCACGTCGATGTGGCAGCGCCCCTCCGCCTTGGCCCGGTAGGCGGCGGCGACCTCCCGCAGGGACTCGCCCCGCGGCTGCAGGGCGAAGGGCATCACGCAGGTATTGCCCCCCGCCGCCGCGGCCCGCGTCGCCGAGGCGAAGTCGTCGGCCATGACGATGCCGGGGCCGGAGGGCTGGTCGATATGGACATGGCTGTCGATGCCGCCGGGCAGCACCAGCAGCCCGCCCGCATCGATGGTGCGGGCGGCGTCGCCGACGCGGCTCGCCACCGCCGCGATGCGCCCGTCGCGGATGCCGATCTCCGCCGGGAAGGTGTCGGCGGCGGTCACCACGGTGCCGCCGCGGATCGCGAGGTCGAATTCGGGCATGTTGTTCTTCGTCTCAGGGTTCGGGCGCGGGCGGAAGCTACTCAGCCGGGCCGCGTGTTTCGAGTGCTCGTTTGCGGACGGGGCGCTGCCCTCCCTGACGCGCTCACCGGCCGGCCAGCAGGCGTTCGAGGCCCGGGCCGAGGCCGACGCTCTCGGTCGCGGGATGAGCGATCCGGAGCGAAGCGCCCGCCCGCGCCGCGGCCAGGACGGCGCGGGTGCCTGCCTCCACGGAGCAGAGCACGGGGACCGGCACGGCGGGCTGGATCCGCCCGGCGAGGCCGGCCAGGGCGGCACCGCCGAGGATCACGGCCCCGGCGCCGTCCTCCTCCGCGCAGGCCCGGCAGGCCGCGGCGAGAAGGCCGAGGGCGGCCTCCGGATCCCGGGCGATCTCGCCCCCCGTCGGCGCCACGGTGCGGATGCCGGACAGCCGCTCCGCGAGGCCGAGCCCCGCCACGAGCTCCGTCAGCATCGGCCCCCACAGGGCCCCGCCGGTGACGATGCCGAAGCGGTCCGCCTGGGCGCAGGCGCATTCGCAGGCGGCCTGCGCCATGCCGACCACCGGGACCGGCGCGATCTCGCGCAGGGCGAACAGCCCGGGATCGCCGAAACAGGCGAGATAGACCGCGTCGCAGCCGGCGCCGTGCTCGGCCAGGGCGTCGAGGGCGGCATGGGCGGCCACCGCCGAGGCCGCCCGGCTGGCGATGTAGCGGGCGCCGAATCGGCCGGTCACCGGCACGAAGGCGGCTTCGTCGCCGGACATCGCCTGGACATGGCCCGCCAGCAGCGCGGTCACGGCCGGGGACGTGTTCGGATTGATGAGCAGGATGCGCATGGGGCTCGTTTCCGGCGCCGGGCGACGCAAGGAGCGTGCGCGGACCCGGCGAGGTCCGCCCGCCCCGACCGGCGGAGGCGCCTCACCCGATCCGTTCGAGCACCGCCGGTCCGATCTCCGGCGCCGCCTCGCCGAGCCGGTAGGCCGCCCGCAGGGCCGCCGCCGCCCGCTCCGCCGCCGCCTCGTCGCGGGCATGGACGAGGCCGAGGGGTGCCTCCGGCCCGACCGCGTCGCCGGGGCGGGCGAGGCGGGAGAAGCCGACGCTCCCGTCGATACCGTCCTGCGGCCGGGTGCGGCCGCCGCCGAGGCCGATCACCGCGAGCCCGATCGCCCGGGTCGCCACCCCGGCGACGATGCCCGCCCGTTCCGGAAGGATCGGTCGGATCACCGGTGCCCGCGGCAGGTGCCGCTGCGGGGCCTCGACCAGATCCGCCGGACCGCCGAGGGCCGCGACCATGCGCGCGAAGTGCTCGGTCGCCCGGCCGGAGGCGAGGGCCGCCTCCAGCCTGCCCTCGGCCTCCGTCGCATCGGCGGCGAGGCCCCCCGTCACCAGCATCTGCGCGCAGAGCGCCATGGTGACCGCATGGAAGCGCGGCTCGCGCCGCGCCCCGGTCAGGTAGTCGATGGAATAGGCCACCTCCACGGCGTTGCCGGCGGCGGAGGCCAGCGGCGCGTCCATGTCCGTCACCAGCGCCACGGTGGGGCAGCCGGCGCCGTTCGCCACCGCGACGATGCTTCGGGCGAGGGCGCGGGCGGCCTCTCGGTCTTCCATGAAGGCCCCCGAACCGGTCTTCACATCCATCACCAGGCCATCGAGCCCGGCGGCCAGCTTCTTCGACAGAATCGAGGCCGTGATCAGATCGAGGGACTCGACCGTGCCGGTCACGTCGCGGATGGCGTAGAGCCGCTTGTCGGCGGGGGCGAGGTCGGCGGTCTGGCCGATGATGGCGCAGCCCGCCTCCCGGGTGACGGCGCGGAAGCGGTCGAGGCCGGGGGTGGCGTCGTAGCCCGGGATGCTCTCGAGCTTGTCGAGGGTGCCGCCGGTATGGCCGAGGCCGCGGCCGGAGATCATCGGCACGTAGCCGCCGCAGGCCGCCACCATCGGGGCGAGCACGAGGCTGACCGCATCGCCGATCCCGCCGGTGGAATGCTTGTCGAGGGCGGGGCCGGGCAGGTCCCAGTTCAGCACCGTGCCCGAGCGGGTCATGGCCTGCGTCAGCGCCACCCGCTCGTCGAGGGAGAGGCCGCGGAAGAACACGGCCATGGCGAAGGCCGCCGCCTGGCCCTCGGTCACCGCGCCGTCGGTGAGCCCGGCGATGAAGCCGGCGATCTCCTCCGGGGCCAGCGCCTTGCCGTCGCGCTTGTCCCGGATGATCTCCTGCGGGAGCCTCATCGTGCCGTCTCCTGCGCATCGACCAGCGCCGCGTAGAGGCTGCTCGCCCCGATGCGGAAGGTGTCGGGGCCCGCCCAGCCCGGCCCCATGATCCGGTCGGCGAGAGCGAGATAGAGGGCGGCATCCGCCACCGTGCGGAGGCCGCCGGAGACCTTGAGCCCGCCCGCGCCGTGCGCCTTCAGCACGGTCAGCATCGCCTCCGCCGCCTCGGGCGTCGCCGAGACCGGGCTCTTGCCGGTAGAGGTCTTGATGAAGTCGGCCCCGCCCGCGAGGGCGAGGGCACTCGCCCGGGCGATCACCTCCGGGTCGCGGAGTTCGCCGGTCTCCAGAATGACCTTGAGGCAGGCTCCGGCGCAGGCCGCCCGCACGGCCTCGACCATCCGGCAAGCGGTCGCCTCCTCACCGCGCAGAAGGGCGCGATAGGGCAGGACGAGGTCGATCTCGCCGGCCCCGTCCGCGAGGCAGGCCCGCGTCTGCGCCACCACCGGGTCCGGATCCTCGTCCCCGGCGGGGAAATTGACCACGGTCGCGATCCTGATTCCCGTCCCCGCCAGCGCCCGCGCCCCCTGCGCGACGAAGGCCGGCCAAACGCAGATCGCCGCGACACGCCCAGCGGCCGCGTCCCGGCACAGGGCCGCCACGGCCGCCTCGGTGCAGGATTCGCCGAGATCGGTGAGGTCGAGGAGCGGCAGCGCGCGGGCCGCGATGTCGGGAGCGTTCATCATCGGCGCCCTCGTATCACGGGGCCGGCAGCCGCGCGACGAAGGCGGCGACCAGCCGCGCGAGATCCGCCCCCGCCCGCGCCGCCACCGCCTTGGTCTCGGCATGGTGCGGATCGCCCGCGCCGAAGCCGGCGGCGAAGTTGGTCACCACCGAGACGGCGGCGACCCGGAGGCCCAGGAAGCGGGCGAGGATCGCCTCCGGCACCGTCGACATGCCGACGAGGTCGGCTCCGAGGCGGCCAGCCATCCGGATTTCCGCCGGGGTCTCGAAGCTCGGACCCGAGAACCAGGCATAGACCCCCTCGGGCAGGGACAGGCCGCAGGCCCGTGCCGCTTCTTGAAGGGTCGCGCGCAGGGCGGGATCGTAGGCATCGACCATGGGCACGAAGCGCCCGTCGCTCGGCTCGCCGATCAGCGGGTTCATGCCCGACAGGTTGAGATGGTCGGAGAGCGCGACGAGGCCGCCCGGGCCGGCCTGCGGCATCAGCGAGCCCGCGGCGTTGGTGAGAAGCAGGGCCTTCGTCCCGAGCGCGGCGGCCAGGGCCAGGGGCCGACGCATCGCCGCCGGGTCGCCGCGCTCGTAGGCGTGACTGCGGCCCTCGAAGACGAGCACCGCGCGCCCGGCGATGCGGCCCTCGTGCAGCCTGCCGGCATGGCCGCTGACGCCGGGCGGGGGAAAGCCGGGGATCTCCGCGTAGGGGAGGGTGCGCGGCGCCTCGATCTCCTCGACCAGGGCACCGAGGCCGGTGCCGCAGACGAGGGCACAGGCATAGTCGCCGGAAAACCCCGCCTGCCGGACACGGGCGAGGGCCGCTTCCGGGCTCACGCGAGATTCTCCGGGCCGAAGGCGTGGGGCAGGAGCGCGTCGAGGGTGAGCGACAGGCGCAGGCCGTTCGGGTCGGCCACGTGGATCGGCGTCTCGGGCCGGGCGAATTCGCGGATGCGCTGGCGGCAGGCGCCGCAGGGCGTGACCGGGGCGTCCCCGTCGCCGAGCACGAGGATGGCCCGGATCGCACGGCCGCCGCCGGCAATCATGGCGGCGATGGCACCGGCCTCGGCGCAGGTGCCGACGGGATAGGCGGCGTTCTCGACGTTGCAGGCGGCATGGATGCGGCCCTCCCCGTCGAGCACGGCCGCCCCGACGGAAAAACGCGAATAGGGCGCATAGGCCCGCGCGCGGGCCGCCCGAGCCGCCTCGAACAGGGCGGCGACCTCTTCCGTCATCGGCTCCTCACCTCGGCAACACGCTCCGACGAGGGATGTTTGGCCCGCCGTCGGCGCCCCTGTCGAGAGCCGCATCGACAAGTCCTCGGCCGGGACCTATGACCCTCGCGAGATCCTTTCACCCGGAACGGAGTCAGCCCATGCTCGGTCGATACGACCGCGGAACGCCGGCCGGCGAGGCCAAGGTCGAGTACGGCGACGGCACCATGCGCGTGATCAAGCCCGGCAGCTTCGTGCGCTGCGCGGTCACCGGCGAGGCCATCCCCCTCGATGACCTGCGCTACTGGAGCGTCGACCGCCAGGAGGCCTACGCGACGCCGGAGGCGGTGATGCAGCGCATGAAGGAAGCCGGCGAAGCCTAAGGCGACGCGGCGCTTTTCCTCCACCCGCTCAGCCCGGCGAGCTGCGCGTGGAGGGCCTGCCGATCCTCGAAGCGCAGCCTGACGGCGAGCACGGCAACGCGTTCTCGGAAGCCCGGCGGCAGACGCAGGGCATCCTTCTCGGTGGTGACGAGAGCCGCCCCCGCCCGCGCCGCCGCTTCGGCGAGGGAGGCCAGTTCGGCCTGGCGGAAGGGGTGATGGTCCGGGAAGGGCCGGCGCCCGACGATCTCCGCGCCGGCGGCGGCGAGGGTGCCGAAGAACTTTTCCGGCCGCCCGATTCCCGCGAAGGCGAAGACCCTCCGTCCGGCGAAGGCATCCGGCGCGTCCGGCTCCAGGCGGGCGCGATGCACCGGCAGCCCGCGCGCCTGCGCCTCGGCCGCCACCGCCGCACCGGCGGCGCCCTCGCCGATCAGCACGAGGCCCGTCACGTGCGGCCATTGCCGGGCCAGGGGCACCCTGAGCGGGCCGGCCGGGAAGGGCAGGCCGTTGCCGAGCCCCACCTGCGCATCGACCACGGCCAGCGCCCGATCCTTGAGGAGGCTCGGATTCTGCAGGCCGTCATCCATCACGATCACGTCCGCGCCGAGCCCGGCGCAGAGCCGGGCCCCGGCGGGCCGGTCCCGTGCGACGACGGTCGGGGCCGCCCGGGCCAGCAACAGCGGCTCGTCGCCCACCTCCTCCGCCCGGTGGCGCTCCGGCGCGACACGGACGGGACCGGGCAGACGGCCGCCATAGCCGCGGCTCAGGAAAGCCGGTCGCAGCCCGGCCTCGCGCAGGAGATCCGCCAGGGCGAGGGCCGTCGGCGTCTTGCCGGCCCCGCCGAGGGTGAAATTGCCGACGCAGAGCACGGGGCAGGGGGCCGCGATCCCGGGGCGGTCCATCCGCGCGGCGGTCAGCGCGCCGTAGGCCGCACCGAGCGGCGCGAGCAGGCGCGCCGCCGGGTGCCCGGGCGGGGCCGACCAGAAGCGGGGCGGCCTCACCCCTCAGGCCTCGGTCACGAGAGGCCCCGGGCCGCGAGCTTCATCTGCGCGACATAGGGGTCGAGCACGGCGAGCGTCCGAGCGACGGCGCCTTCGAGGGGGGCCAGGGCGGCATGCCCGCGCTCGGCCATGGCCGCCATGCGGGCGGGATCCGACAGGAGATCGCCGACCGCGGTCGTCAGCTCCGCCGCGTCGGTGACCGCCAGGGCCCCCCCGGCCGCGTCGAGGGCGCGATAGGGCTCGAGGAAGTTGCCGATATGGGGGCCGTGCAGCACCGCCGCCTCGAGGCGCACCGGCTCGATCGGATTCTGGCCCCCGTGCGGCACCAGCGAGCCGCCCAGGAAGACGAGGGGGCTCAGGCGGTAGAACAGCCCGACCTCGCCGATCGTGTCCGCGATATAGACTTCGACCTGGCCGTGCGGCCGCCCGCCCTTGGAGCGGCGGCTCGCCCGCAGGCCCTCGGCCGCGACGCAGGCGGCAACCTCGTCCCCGCGGCGGGGATGGCGGGGCACGATGATGGTGAGTAGGCCGGGCAGGCGCTCCTTCAGTGCGGCATGGGCCCGCGCGACGAGGGCGTCCTCGCCCGAATGCGTGCTCGCCGCCACCCAGACCGGGCGCCTGCCGACGAGGTCGCCGAGATAGGCGAGCTGCTGGGCATCCGCCGGCGGCATGGCGGAATCGTATTTCAGGTTGCCGACGACGCTGATGCGCGGGGCGCCGAGCCGGGCGAAGCGGGCGGCATCGTCGTTCGTCTGCACGAGGCAGACGGCGATGCGGGAGAGCAGCGCCTGGGCCGTGCGCGGGGAGCGCCCCCAGCCCTTGGCCGAACGCTCGGACATGCGGCCGTTGACGAGGACGAGGGGGATCCTGCGCTCGTGAAGGCCGAGGATGGTGTTCGGCCACAGCTCGGACTCGGCGATCACGGCGAGGTCGGGCTGCCAATGATCGAGGAAGCGGCTCACCCAGCGCGGCGCGTCGAGGGGCATGTACTGGTGGACGGCGCCGGCCGGCAGGCGGGTGCCGAGCAGCTCGGCCGCCGTCTTGGTGCCGGTGGTGACGAGCACCGACAGGCCGCGGGCGATCATGCCCTCGACGAGGCCGATGAGCGACAGGGCCTCGCCGACGCTCGCCCCGTGCATCCAGACGAGATTGCCCACCGGCCGCGCCCGGCCCGGGAGACCGCGCCGCTCCGGAAGGCGGCCGGGATCCTCCTTGCCCCGGCGGGAGCGCCAGGCGAGCAGGCCCGCGATGGCCGGCTCGCCGAGGGTCAGGCCGCAGCGATAGGCCCGGAGCGTGACCGGGATCGGGGGGACCCTCACGCGGGATTCCTCAAGCCGTCGTTCTCCAGGGCGGCCGGGGGCTCGGCATGGCCGCGGTAACCGACCCGATCCTGACGGCCGACCAGGGCATAAGCGTGATCGTGGACCCGGTTCATCTCGGCCTGAACCTTCAGGCGCAGGGCCTCGACCTCCGCCGGCTCGACCTCGCGGGGCACGTGGATCGGCTCGCCGAACACCATGGCGCCGCGCCCGTGCGGCAAGCCGAGGCAGGCCCGGTCCCAGCTGTTGAAGCGGATGTGCCGGCTCGTCACCACGGCGACGGGCACGATCGGACGGCCCGAGAAGCGGGCGAGCATGATGATGCCCGCGTCGCAGATGCGGGAGAGCTTGGGCACGTCGGCCGAGAAGGCGACGGTCTCGCCGCCCTTCAGCGCCTTCACCATGGCGCGCAGGCCCTCGGCACCGCCCTTGGCCCGGACGTCGCGCACCACCCGGCCGCGGGCGCCGGAGGCGCGCATCACCCGGATGCCGAGCCTCTCCAGGGCCATGGTGTTGATGTTGCCGTCCGGCGAGCGGGAGATGATCGTCGCGACACGATCCTGGGGCCGGCGCAGGAAGGGGACCATGATGTGCTGGCCGTGCCACATCCCGGCGATGAAGGGCCCGATCGCGTCGAGCCGGGCATAGGCGTCCCCCGGCACCACGGTGAACCGGTTGGAGCGCCGCACCCAGGCGAGATAGCGGGACGCGACGCGTGCGAGCAGGCGCTGGACGAGGGGGGTGCGGCCGATGGTCTTGATCACGCCCATGCGGGAGCGTCGTTTCCTGAGGCGATCCGGCGCCCGCGCCGGCCGTGGTCGGAGGTGGATCCGGTGACCGGGGAGGGGGCCCCGCGGCGAGTCCGCGGAGATCGGCGGCTGTCTATCCCCGAACCCCTTGGTGGCGCAACGGCCGTCCTCTGCCGCAAAACCTGGTAAAAGATTCCCGTCTTTCACCCGGCCTTTTGGGGAACCGGACCTCCGCTTTTCCGATTCTTCCCGCAGTTCAAATGATTCGGAGGAAACTCGTGAAGAAGCTTTCGATCGGCGTGGGCGCCGCGGCGCTCCTGCTCTCCGTGTCCACGGCCTTCGCCGCACCGTGCAGCACCGGCTCGACCAAGGGCAAGAGCCCGAACGAGCAGACCAACGCGAAGAGCTCGGACACGGACCAGTCCAGCAAGAACATCGCCGGCGGCCAGCAGCCCGGCTCCCCCGGCACGGTCGGTGCCATGAACAACGTGGGTGCCAATCAGCAGGTCGGCGACAAGGGCAACCAGAAGGAAGGCTCCGATCCCGGCAGCAAGAATCTCGCCGGCGGCCAGCAGCCCGCCGCGCCCGGCACCGTCGGCGCCATGAACAGCACCGGCGCCCAGCAGGATGTCGGCACCCAGGCGAGCAAGGGCGGCGACGACTGCTGATCCGCTCCGCCTCTCACCTGTGACGCGTTCGCCCGCCCGGCTCCGGCCGCGGCGGGCTTTTCGTGTCGGGGGCCGGACCCGAGCAGAAACTCTTGTCTGGAACGATTCCAAAGTTTATATCTGGAATTGTTCTAAAGAGGTTCCCTCATGCTCCTGTCCGCTCCTTCCCTCCCCCTGTCCGCCGTGGAGCGTGCCGAGAAGCAGCGCGCCTTCGTGCTGCAATATGTCCAGCCGGGCCTGGCCGGACTGATCGACGGCTCGGTCTCGACCCTGGCGCCGATCTTCGCCGCGGCCTTCGCCACCCACAGCAACGGGGCGACCTTCCTCGTCGGTCTCGCCGCCTCGATCGGCGCCGGGATCAGCATGGGCTTCACCGAGGCCCTGTCGGATGACGGGGCGGTGACCGGGCGCGGGTCCCCGCTCACCCGCGGCATCGTCTGCGGCGTGATGACGGCGCTCGGCGGCCTCGGCCACACCCTGCCCTACGCGATCCCCGATTCCTGGCCGAACGCCTTCGGCCTGGCGACCGGCCTCGCCATCCTGGTCGTGCTGGTGGAGCTCGTCGCCATCGCCGCGGTGCGCACCCGCTACATGGCGACGCCCTTCGTCCGCGCCGCCCTCCAGGTGGTGCTCGGCGGCGCCCTGGTCCTCGGGGCCGGCGTCCTGATCGGGAACGCCTAGAACCGCGTTCACGCGGCCGGGACGGTTGACGCGCGGCGCATCCGCCGCGATTGCGGGCAATCCCGTTCCCGCCCGCGGCCCGATCCGGACCCGATGTTCCGTCTCGCCCACCTCACCGACCCGCATGTCGGGCCGCTGCCCCGGCCGCGGCTGCGCCAGCTCCTGAGCAAGCGGGCCACCGGCTACGTCAACTGGCGGCGGGGGCGCGGCAAGGTCCACGACATGGACCTGCTCGCCGCCCTCGTCGCCGACCTGCGGCGGCAGGATTGCGACCACATCGCCTGCACCGGCGACCTGTGCAATCTCGGGCTGCCGGACGAGTGGGAGACGGCCCGCATCTTCCTCGAAGCGCTGGGCGGCCCCGAGGGAGTCAGCTTCGTACCCGGCAACCACGACGCCTATGTCCGCGGCTCCCTGGAGGGCCTTCTCACGGCCTGCGGCCCCTGGACGGGAGCGGATGCCGGCGGCACCGGCCACTTTCCCTATCTGCGCCGGCGCGGGCCCCTCGCCCTGATCGGCCTGTCCTCGGCGATTCCCACCAAACCCTTCGCCGCCACGGGCCGGCTCGGGCCGGCCCAGATCGCGGCCGCCGAGCGCCTGCTGCTGGACCTCGGCGCCGAGGCCGCGCCGCCCTGCCGGGTCGTGATGATCCACCATCCGCCCCATCCCGGCGGCGCCGCGCCGGGGCGCGAGCTGAAGGACGCCGCCGCCTTCACGGCGATGATCGGCCGGGCCGGCGCCGAGCTCGTCCTGCACGGCCACAACCACCGGGGCATGCTCGCCTATGTCGATGGGCCCCGCGGCAGCCGGGTGCCGGTGGCCGGCGCCCCCTCGGCCTCGGCCCGCAGCGCGCATTTCAACCGGCGAGCCTCCTACTATCTCTACACGATCGCTCCCACGGGCGCCGCCGCGGGCGGCCGCTACCGGATCCGCGCGATCGAACGGGGCCTGAACGAAGCCGGCGCGATCGCCGAGCTCGCGAGCTTCCCCCTGACGCTGGGGTGAGACCCGATCGGCGGCGCGGCTGTTCCCTGCGCCCGCAAAATGCTCTACGCGCTGTCGGCGATGACCCGCACCGCGCTCTATGCCGGCTCCTTCGATCCGGTCACCAACGGCCATCTCGACGTGGTCCGCCAGGCCTGCCGGCTGGTGCCCCGCATCGTGCTCGCCATCGGCGTGCATCCGGGCAAGGCGCCGACCTTCTCGGCGGAGGAGCGCGCCGAGCTGCTGCGCGTGACCTGCGCGCCGCTCGCCCAGGCCGAGGGCGCGGCCCTCGAGATCATCACCTTCGACGACCTCGCCGTCTCAGCCGCCCGCCGCTGCGGCGCCAGCCTGTTCATCCGCGGCCTGCGCGACGGCACCGATCTCGACTACGAGATGCAGCTCGCCGGCATGAACGGCGCCATGGCGCCGGAGGTGCAGACCGTGTTCCTGCCCGCCTCGACCGGCGTGCGCCCGATCACGGCCACCCTGGTGCGCCAGATCGCGGCCATGGGCGGGGACGTCTCGCCCTTCGTACCGCGGATCGTGGCCGAACGCCTCGCCGCCCGCTTCGCGAAATCGTGAGCCTCACCGCAACGACCGCCCGGACATGGCGGATCGACAGGAGAAGACGCCGCATGAACCGTCGCCACGCCGTCCTCGCGCTCGCCCTCGCCGCCGGGCTCGGCCTGTCCGCGCCCGCACGGGCCGCGGATGCCAACACCGTCTATCTCGACACCAAGGACGGCCGCATCACCATCGAGCTGCGCCCGGAGATCGCCCCCAAGCACGCCCAGCAGCTCAAGACGCTGATCAAGCGCGGCTTCTATGACGGGCTGAAGTTCCACCGGGTGATCGACGGCTTCATGGCCCAGACCGGCGATCCGAAGGGCAACGGCACCGGCGGCTCCGACCTGCCCAACATCCCGGCCGAGTTCTCCTCCGCCCCGTTCAAGCGCGGCACCGTGGGCATGGCCCGCTCGCAGGATCCGAACTCCGCCAATTCGCAGTTCTTCATCTGCCTCGCCGACGCGCCCTTCCTGAACAACCAGTACACGGTGGTCGGCGTCGTCACGAGCGGCATGGACGTGGTCGACAAGATCAAGAAGGCGGCGAGCGGCGCGCCGGGGGGGACGGTCCAGAACCCTGACAAGATCGTGAAGATGCAGCTCGCCGAAGGCGCCAAGTAGGTGCCCGGGGAGCGGCACGGGAGACCCGCCCTCCGGGCCGCCCTGCCGCTCCTGATCGGCCTGAGCGCCGAGGCCCGGGGCTTCTACCAGTCCCCGCTGCCCCTGCCGGAGACCCTGCGCGGCACCGTGCAGGTGCCGGTATCACCGGGCGGAGAGGCCCCGGCCGACACCCTGCAGCAGCTCTATCCCCGGCTCGCCGCCTGCTGGCGGGCACCGGAGGGGCTCGCCCGGTTCGAGCGCACGGAGATCACCGTGCGCTTCAGCCTGCGCCGGGACGGTTCCGTGATCGGCCCTCCGCGGATCACCTTCGCGCAGGCGCCGGCCGATGCCCGCGGCCGGGCGCTCCTCGAGGAGGCCGCCCTCTCCGCGATCCGGCGCTGCACCCCGGCCCGGGTCACGCCCGGGCTCGGCGGCGCCATCGCGGGGCGGCCGATCGCCCTGCGCTTCGTCTACGAAGGGCCGCGGGGGAGGGACCTGTGAGGGACCCGGCCGCGGCCTCGGACGGTTCAGGGCTTGAGATCGACCGGCCCCAGCACGTAGACGGGGGCGTGGCCTGGATCGGCCTGCCATCTCCCGGCGGGCCGCCGACAGACGCGTCCCTCGGATCGGGGACGAGACAGGCGCGGGCCGGCCGCCGAAGCGGCTTCCCGCAACGAACGACGTTCAAGAACAAAAGGAGTCGTGACGACATGGCAGAGAACAACGAGACCATCGTTCTGGAAACGACCAAGGGCCGCGTCGTGATCGCGCTCCGGCCGGATCTGGCCCCCAACCACGTCGAGCGGATCAAGACGCTCGCCGCCCAGGGCTTCTATGACGGCGTGCCGTTCCACCGGGTCATCGACGGCTTCATGGCCCAGACCGGCGACCCGACCGGCACCGGCTCGGGCGGCTCGGAGCTGCCGGATCTGAAGGCGGAGTTCAACGACGAGCCGCATGTGCGCGGCACCTGCTCCATGGCCCGCACCAACTTCCCGCACTCGGCGAACTCGCAGTTCTTCATCTGCTTCGGCGACGCCCGCTTCCTCGACAAGCAGTACACCGTGTGGGGCAAGGTCGTGGAAGGCATGGAGGTCGTGGACACGATCAAGCGCGGCGAGCCCGTACGCGAGCCCGACCGGATCGTGAAGGCGACCGTCGCGGCAGCCTGAACGAGAGACCGCGGCCGGCTTTCAGGACGCGTCACCCACCCGCCCTCTCGCCGAAGGCAGAGGGCGGGTGATTTTCGGGCGCGATCGCAACGGGCGGTGCCCCTCGGCGCACAAGGCCAGGCCCCTCGTCACCGTGTCCAGACACAACTATTGCGAGATATTATAAATCAAACGCAATTATTGAGGGAAGCAACGTTACGATTCTACATTGTACTCTGCGACAAATTTAAGTGGTTCTTAGATAAGCCCTTGCAAACAGAGGTCACCGCATCAGCAAAGCGACCTCCCATGAATCTCGGCATACGCTCGCGCCTCTACGCCGGTTTCGGCAGCCTCATGGTGATCGCCGTCGGGCTCGGCGGCTTCGCGCAGTATCAGCTCGGCAGCGTCGTGAGCCAGTACGACGAGCGCAGCCGCCTCGAGGGGGTCGCCCGCTCCATCTTCACCGTGAACAGCCTCACGGCCCGGCTCATCGCACAGACGGAGGATTACCGGTCCTCGCCCAAGCCGGAGCGGCTCGCCGAGCTGGAAAAAACCCGGCAATCCCTGGAAGACGTCAGCGCGAATCTCGCAGCGACGGCCGTGTCGCAGGAACGACTGCGGATCTATGTCCAGCTGCGTGACAGCGCCCACGAGCTCAAGGGCGAGGTCCAGCGTCTCGGGACCGCCGGCTCCACCATCCTCGACGCGAAGAACAAGCTCTTCACGGGCGGTGACGAGTTGACCCGGGCCACCGGCGCGCTCCTGACCGAGATGCGCGCCCGCGGCAGCGATGCCCAGATCGGGCAGGCCGCGGCAGCGGAGAGCGCCGTGCTGCTCGTCCGGGTCGCGAACTGGCGCTTCCTCGCGACCCAGGATCCGAAGGGGCCGGCCACCTTCGCCGCCAATATCGGCAAGGCCGAAGGTGCCCTGAAGGCGCTGCGCGGCCTCGATCCGGACGGCGATTTCGCGCAGCCGATCAAGACCGTCGAACAGGCCCTCGCCGGCTACGCCGCCGCGTTCCGGGCGACCACCGCGGCCCTGGGCGAGAGCCAGGCCGTGTACGATACGGGCATCACGCCGCGCACGACGGCGATCACGGAAGCCGGAGCGTCCGTGCGCGACAACATCCAGAACGCGGTGGAAGCGATCGCGACGGAGACGACCGCGCAGGTGGGCACCGCCCGCACCGTGCAGCTCGGCCTGATCGCCGTTGCCCTGGCTCTCGGCGCCGCCCTGGCCTTCCTGATCGCCCGCAGCATCATCGGCCCCGTCGCCGGCATGACCGCCGCCATGAAGCGCCTGGCCGCCGGTGACAACGCCGTCGACGTCCCCTCCCGCGACGCCGTCAACGAGATGGGCGAGATGGCCCAGGCCGTGGAAGTGTTCCGGCAGAACGCCATCGCCCGGGTCGAACTCGAAGCCGCACAGGTCGCCGAGCAATCCGCTCGCCAGCGCCGCGCCGACCGGGTCGACCAGCTCGTGAAGACCTTCCAGCAGCGCGTCGCCGGATCCCTGGAGATCGTCACCGCCGCCGCCACGGAGCTCGACGCCACCGCCCGCTCCATGACCCAGGTCGCCGACGACACCAACAGCCAGGCCGTCGCCTCCAGCGCCGCCGCCGAGCAGACCGCCGTCAACGTCCAGACCGTGGCCGCCGCCTCCGAGGAGATGGTCTCCTCCCTGCAGGAGATCGAGCGGCAGGTGATCCGCAGCAACGACGTCGCCAACCACGCCGCCCAAGAGGCCGAGATCACCAACGCCGCCATGGTCAGCCTCGGCGCCGCCGCGGAGCAGATCGGCGCCGCCGTGACCACGATCTCGGCCATCGCCGGCCAGACCAACCTGCTCGCCCTGAATGCGACCATCGAGGCCGCCCGCGCCGGCGAGGCGGGCCGGGGCTTCGCGGTGGTGGCCGCCGAGGTCAAGGAACTCGCCGGCCAGACCGCCCGGGCGACCAGCGAGATCGGCGACCAGATCGCGGCGATCCAGGCCACCACCGGCCAGGCCGCCACCGCGATCCAGCAGATCGGCCGCACCATCGCGACCATGAAGGAGATCAGCGAGGCGGTCGCGGCCACGGTGACCGAGCAGGCCGCCGCGACCAACGAGATCTCGCGCAATGCCGGCGAGGCCGCCCGCGGGACCCAGGACGTCTCGGCCATCGTCGCCCGGGTGCTCGCCGCCTCGGGCGAGACCGGCAGCGCCGCGACCCAGGTGCTCGGTGCCGCCGCCGAGCTCGCCACGCAGTCCCTCACCGTCAAGCGCGAGGTCGACGGCTTCCTGCGCGACATCCAGGCCGCGTGAGGCGAGGAAGCCAGGCGCCTCGAAAGCGGGAACGCCCGCCCGATTGCCCCAGGGGGTCGGGCGCCGCGGCGCTCAGCCGAGATCCAGCGCCTGCGCGCTGGCCAGATCCTCGGGCGTGTTGAGGTTGAGGAAGGGATCGACCGGATCGACCGGCCAGGAGGCCACCGCCGCCTCGTGACGGGCGATGAAGCCGCCGACCCGGCGCTCGCCGGCATCCAGGTAGCGCCGCAGGTCGGCCCGGAGCGAGACGGGCCAGAGGGCGATCGTGTGGTGCCGCCGATCGCCCGAAGCCGCCAGCGCGATGCCGCCCTCGGGACGCACCGCTTGCAGCCGCGCGACGAGGTCCCCCGGCAGCAGGGGGGCGTCCCCCGACACGCTGACGATCTCGGGAATCCCTTGCGCGGCGGCCTGCTCCAGCCCCGCCAGGATGCCCGCGAGCGGCCCGAGCCGGCCCGGCAGCGGGTCGGGCAGGATCGCCCCCGGAAACCCGGCGAACCGCCCCGCCTCGCCATGGACGCTGAGGGCCAGTCCCGCGCCGCATTGCGGCCCGAGCCGCGCACAGATGTGTTCGAGCAGGGTGAGGCCGCCGAGCCGCAGCAGGGGCTTGTCGCCCCCGCCCATCCGCCGCGCCTGGCCGCCGGCTAGGATCAGGCCCAGCACCGGCGGGGCCACGCGCGCCTCACTCGATGACGATGCGCGGCGCCGCCCGGGTGGCGGAGGCGCCGGTCAGGTTGGACCAGAGCTTGGCCGCGATCGCGCGATAGACCTTGGCATGCGGCCCGTCCGGATCCGTCGCCACGACGGGACGGCCCGCATCCGAGGTCTCGCGGATCGTCATGTCGAGGGGCACCTCGCCGAGGAAGGGCACGTCGAGGCGCTGGGCCTCGAGCCGGGCGCCGCCATGGCCGAAGATATGGGAGGTGTGGCCGCAATTCGGGCAGACGAAGGTCGCCATGTTCTCGATCACGCCGAGGATCGGCACCGAGACCTTGCGGAACATCGCCACGCCCCGGCGGGCATCGATCAGGGCGAGATCCTGCGGCGTCGAGACGATGACCGAGCCCGAGAGCGGCGTCGCCTGAGCCATGGTGAGCTGGGCGTCGCCCGTGCCCGGGGGCATGTCCACCACGAGCACGTCGAGCTCGCCCCAGGCGACCTCACGCAGCATCTGGGTGATCGCCGACTGCACCATCGGCCCGCGCCAGATCATCGCCGTGTCGGCATCGATCAGGAAGCCGATGGACATCACCTTGAGGCCGAAGCCGGTGAGCGGCTCGAGCAGCTTATCCTCGATCACCCGGGGCTTGCCGCCGATGCCGAGCAGCTTCGGCATGGAGGGCCCGTAGATATCGGCGTCGAGCAGGCCGACCTTCAGCCCCTGCGCGTGCAACGCCAGGGCGAGGTTGCAGGCGGTGGTCGACTTGCCGACGCCGCCCTTGCCGGAAGCGACCGCGATGATGTGGCGCACGCCGGGCAGGGCCGGGCCGGAAGGGCGCGGGGGCTGCGGAGCGCCGGGGCCGCCCGATTGCCGCGGGGCCTGGGGCGCCGGAGCGTTCGGCCCGCGCTCCGACGTGAGACTCGCGAAGACGCCGGAGACGCCGGGCAGCGCCAGCACCCGCCCCTCGGCCTGGCGGCGGATCGGCTCGAAGCGCGGGGCCTCGCTCGGATCGACCAGGATCGAGAACATCACGCGGTTGGTCGGGTCGACCACCACCTGCGAGAGACGGCCGGAGCCGGGCAGGGAGGTGCCACCCGCATCGACCGCGACGCCTTCGAGCGCCTTGATCACGTCGTCGCGGCTGATCGCCAAGGTACTTCTCCAACGGGCACGGGCCGGGAGCACCCGGCCGGGTCATCCCCTGCATGTAACCAAGCGGTCCCAGAACACCAGACCCCCGACCCCAGAGCCGTCGGCCCTCGACTCGGCGGCGGCCGGTGGGACGCCCGGCTCAGCGCCGCCGTCCGGGCGGGATCGCCACGAGGTTGCAGACCTCCATCCGCCCCCGCACCAGCGAGCCGTCCCCGCACCGGTAGGATCCGTTGCGGACATGGCGGCAGCCGGGCGGGCCGGGCAGCCTCCGCACCCGGGCGATATGCACACTGCAAGAGCGGCGGTTCGCGACATCGTGGCCGCCGATGCGCACGCCCTGCCCGTAGCGCACCTCTGCGAGGGCCGGCGCCGGCCCCAGGACGAGGCCAATCCCCACAAGGCACTGCGGGATGAGGCAGCGCAGCCGCGACCCTCTGCCGCCCATCGATTCTCCCTCCCGTATCGCCCACCCCTCGGCGGGGGCTGAACCAAGCCCCGCCTCGCCCGTTGTCGGGACGACTTCGGGGCAAGGCGCGCGAACGCGCCGCCGCGCCCGACTTCGGCAAAGTCACGCGACGCGCAGGAGACCGCTTTCATGCATCAGGGCAACCACCGCGACCACGAGGGCGCGAAGAAGCTGTTCGAGCTGATCAAGGACGTGAAGATCGCGATGATGACCATTGCCGATCCCGACGGCACGCTCAACAGCCGCCCGATGTGGAACAACGAGGCCGACGAGAACGGCGACCTGTGGTTCTTCACCAAGCTGCACTCGCCCAAGACGGCCGAGATCAGCCGCGACAACCAGATCAACCTGTCCTACGCGGATCCCTCCAGCCAGAACTACGTCTCGGTGGCGGGCAAGGCCGAGATCGTGAAGGACCGGGCCACCATCGACGCGAAGTGGCAGGAGAGCCTGAAGACCTGGTTCCCCAAGGGCAAGGACGATCCCGAGGTGGCGCTGATCCGGGTCCACCCGGAGAAGGGCGAGTACTGGGACAGCCCCAGCAGCACGATGGTCCACCTCTACGGCTACGTGAAGGCCACGCTCACCGGCGAGAGCCCGAAGACCGAGGTGAAGAAGGTCAATCTGGCCTGAGGATCCGCACGCCGCCGCGTCGCGCGAGACGCTTCAGCGGCGAGCGGTCACGAAGGGAAGGGAGCCTCGGAGGCTCACTTCCCTTTTTTCATGCCGGTGGGGCGGAGCAGGAAGGCCGGAACATGGGCGCCGAGGCCGATCGGCGTGTCGCCGTCGTCCTCGTGATCGTGCCGGCGGCCGCGGGAGCGGTTCTCAGCCGGACGCGGCGGGCGATGCCCGTCCCTGGCCGCCTCGACCACGGCCGGCGTCTCGGGCTCGGCCTCGGGACGGCGGGCCGGCGCGCTGCCGCGACGGCCCCGGCTGGAGCGCGCACCGCCATTTTCGGTGCGGGCGGGGGCGCGCCCGCTCTCCCCGCGCCGGCCCCGGCTGCGGGTGCGGCTCTCCTCGACCTCCTCGGGCCCGTCGTCGGGCAGGGTCGACAGGTCGCCTTCCATCCACGCAATCGGCTGGCCGATCAGCGTCTCGATCGCCGAGAGCGAGCGGGTATCGGCCCGGCTCACCAGGGTGAAGGCGTGGCCGGAGCGCCCGGCGCGGCCGGTGCGGCCGATCCGGTGGACGTAATCCTCCGGGTGATGCGGCACGTCGAAATTGAAGACGTGGCTCACCGCCGGGATATCGAGGCCGCGGGCGGCGACGTCCGAAGCCACGAGCAGGGGCGTCTCGCCAGTGCGGAAGCCGTCGAGCGCAGCCATGCGCGCGCGCTGGTCCATATCGCCATGGAGCGCAGCGGCGTTGAAGCCGTGGTTCGAGAGCGACTTCTGAAGCAGCGCGACATCGCGCTTGCGGTTGCAGAAGATGATGCCGTTGTTCAGCTCCTCCGCGCCGCGGATGAGCTTGCGCAGGACCTTGCGCTTCTCGTGCCCCTCGGCGCGGCACGCGACGAGCTTCTGGTCGATGGTCGTAGCGGCGGAGGCGGGCCGGGCCACCTCCACCCGCTGCGGGTTGTGCAGGAACATGTCCGCGAGCCGCTCGATCTCCGGCGGCATGGTCGCGGAGAAGAACAGCGTCTGGCGCGTGAAGGGCACCATCTTCACGATGCGCTCGATGTCGGGGATGAAGCCCATGTCGAGCATCCGGTCGGCCTCGTCGATGACGAGGAGCTCGACGCCGGTCAGCAGCAGCTTGCCGCGCTCGAAATGGTCGAGCAGGCGGCCCGGCGTCGCGATCAGCACGTCGGTGCCGCGGGTCAGCTTGGCGTCCTGGTCGGCGAAGGAAACGCCGCCGATGATGAGCGCCACATTGAGCTTGTGGTTGGTGCCGTAGCGCTCGAAATTCTCCTCGACCTGCGCCGCGAGTTCGCGGGTCGGCTCCAGAATCAGCGTGCGCGGCATGCGGGCGCGGGCGCGGCCCGCCTCCAGCATGGTCAGCATCGGCAGGGTGAAGGCCGCCGTCTTGCCGGTGCCGGTCTGCGCGATGCCCAGCACGTCGCGGCGTGCCAGGACGTGGGGAATCGCCTGCGCCTGGATCGGCGTGGGCTCGGTGTAGCCGGCTGCGGCGACGGCCTGGAGGACCTTGTCGCTCAGTCCGAGATCGGCGAAAGACATGCTGCGTCAGAAACCGTTGCGCGCGGGAGAGTTCGGTCGACCGGGCGGGAGCGATCGCGGCAACGGCCCTATGGCCGGGTGGCGTTGCGCCGACCGACCGCGCGTGCGAATGCGCGCGACACTTGCGGGCGCAATATCAATTTGTCAATCGGCGCTGCGGCGCGGGCGCGGCACGGGGCTCAGCGCAAGCCCGGCGAACCGGACTTCGGCAGGGCGCAGGGATCGAGGGCGGCCCTCCCTACGATCGAACCGGTGACCTCCGGATCGAAGGCACCCGCCCGCGACGCGGCCGAGCGCGCCATGTAGTGGGTCGCCCCCACGGAGACGAGCCCGACGGCGAGCACCACCTTCACCGCCCAGCGCAGGAGCAGCGGGGAACGGATCTCTTCGGAGGAGGTCACGGGCGGCGGGCCTTCGGAGCATCGGTGGCGGGCAGGACCGATCATCGGCGATCTTGGTTAACAAGCCGGCACAGCCCTGCAGGTGACTTAAGAATACGTCAGGAAAGTATAGCTCTCGCCTCCCGACCGTCGCAGCGAGTCCTGTTTCGAGCCAGGTTCGTGAATTTCAATTCACCGGAACAGGCAGATCCGACCTCGTCGGAACCACACTTGTTAGTGCGCTGGAGCACATCCGGTAGAGGGCTTCACTCACGCCCGCGTAACCTTCACCTTTCGTTGACGGGTTGCTGCGCATCTGATGGTCTTGTTGCAGGAAAGCGACAGACCCTGGGCGCCCCCTGGGGATACAAGCTGCTCCGGCTCAAGCCAAACCAGGACCTTCAAGAATGAAGAATATTCTCCTCACCTCGACCGTGCTGGTCGGCCTCACCGCCGCCGCCTCCGCTGCCGACCTGCCGCGCCGCGCGGCTCCCCCGCCGGTCTTCACCCCGGTTCCGGTCTTCACCTGGACGGGCTTCTACGCGGGTTTCAACGCCGGCTACGGCTTCGGCACCCGTGACGACCGCAGCCCGACCGTCGTCGGCGTCCCGGCTTCCGCCGGCGTGTTCGCCAACAACGGCGTCCTGACCAACGGCGTCCTCGCCTTCAGCAACCGCAACAACAACGAAGGCTTCGTTGGCGGTGGTCAGATCGGCTACAACTATCAGTTCACCCCGGGCTCCGGCTTCGTCGTCGGCGTCGAGGCGGACGCCCAGTACGCCGATTTCGGCCGTAACCGGAACCGCTTCGCCTTCGCCTCGACCGGCACCATCATCCCGGGCACGCTCGTCTACAACCCGACCGGCCTGTCGGGCCTCGACTACTTCGGCACCGTCCGCGGTCGTCTCGGCTACGCCTTCGACCGCACCCTCGTCTACGCCACCGGCGGTTTCGCCTACGGCTCGGGCGGCGGCCGCGACTTCGGCACCGGCGTGTCCTCCAACGACTTCCAGACCGGCTGGGTCGCCGGCGGTGGCGTCGAGTACGCGCTCCCGACCGACTCCTTCCTGAACTTCTTCAAGTCGTCCGCCGTGACCCTGAAGGTGGAAGGTCTGTACGTGAACCTCGACCGCGGCTCCGGCCTGCGTGGCGCCTTCGCCACCAACGCCGCCGGCACCACGATCACGACCGCGAGCCCCGGTGTCGTGCTCGTCTCCGGCCCGACCAGCCGCTCCAACACCGAGTTCGCGGTCGTCCGCGCCGGCATCAACTACAAGTTCGGCTCGTACTAAGCCGAACCGTCCCGCGGAGCCGCCCGGCTTCGCGGGGCCTCCTCGAAAGCCCGGCATATCCTGCCGGGCTTTTTCGTTTGCGCACCGCACGCCGAAGCGGGCATTTCTCGTGACCGCCGCGGATCCGGACGGTTAAGCTGCCGTTTACCCTGCAAACGGATTCTCCCCGGCATCCGCTGCAGCGAACGAGGGCGTCCTTGCGCAGCCTGCTCCTTGCCGTCCTCGCCGGCGCCGCCCTCGGGCCGTCTTCCGCCTCCGCACAGGAACCGCTCTTCCTGCGCATCCGGCCCAATCCGGCCCCGGAGGCGGCCTCCGGCGGCGCGGACCGTTCGGAGGCGGCGCTTGCCGCCGAGGCCCGCGCGGCCCACGAGGCGGTCTGGGAGCGCGCCAATCACCGCGCCCGTATCGCCATCGCCTCGGTCTGCACGGGCTGCCTGCCCCCGCCGCCGCGGGCGGTGCCTCCTGCCCCGGCACCCACGGAGGCCGCCGCGGCGGAGCCGCCCGCGGGCCCCTCCATCCGTACCATCGCCCAGAAAACAGGTGAGCCATGACCCAAGCGCACCCGACCACCGGCGCCACCGTCGATCCGGACTGCCCGGTCTCCCTCGAGCTCCTCGGTGAGGTCTACCGGGCGGACGAGTACGACCTGCCCTACATCCTGGAGAAGATCCCGCCGCTTACCCGGGCCAAGCTCGCGGCCTATCTCTACGGCAAGAGCCACATGCACCAGCTCGGCCTCAAGGTGGCCCGGGCCTGCGAGCGCGACGACCTCGTCCGCGCCGTCGGCGAGATCGGCGCGGTGATCTATGGCCAGTCGCATCTCAAGCCGGCCCGCGAGCCGGAGACGCCCGCGCCGACGGCGGCCCGCGCCAAGCCGGGCGCGGCGCCCGGCCAGAAGAAGATCAGCCTCGGCGGCTCGGCCGCGAAGGGCCGCGGCTTCGACTTCGACTGAGCCCGCCTCCGCGACGGCCTCCAGACCGCCGCCCGCCCCATCCGGGATGGGCGGCAGCCATGACTTTGGTACGGGAGCCATGCCCGCGCGTTCCTTCTATGTTGCACTGCAACCTCGGAACGCGGCAGAACCGCTCCGGTCAGACCCAGAAAAGATTCGCGCACGGAGCGGGCGGCATGTTCGGACCCTGGTGGCAGCTCGGCATCGACACCACGATGCTGGCCTTCGAATCGCAGGCGGTGATCGGGATGCGGCTCGCCAAGCTCGCCGCCGGGGGCACCGCGGCGCAGGTCGAGGCGCAACGCATGGTGAGCGAGAAGATCCTGGCGGCCAGCGAGGCGGCCATGCTGATGGCCACCGGCGGCTCGACGCACAGCGTGGTCGCCGGCTATCGCCGCAAGGTCCGGGCGAACCGGCGCCGCCTGTCCCGGGGCTGAGGAATCCACACCGGAGGCGCAAAGCCACACCGGGCATGCTGCGGCGCATCGTTAAGGCCCTCTTAACCATCCGCTCCCATCGTCGGGGGAGGTCGGGCGAGAGGAGAACGTGGACATGAGCCGAGACGAGAACCGGGTGCGCGAGCGCGCCTATTACATCTGGGAAGACGAGGGCCGGATCGACGGCCGCGCCGAGGCCCATTGGTTCCAGGCCGAGGCGGAGCTGAACCCGGCGCCGGTCACCGCGGTGGCCGCCCCCGTGGTGGAGGCCCAGACGGCGCAGAGCCCCGCCAAGGTGCTGAAGCCCCGCGCCCCGAAGGCGAAGTCGCCCGCCAAGGCCGCGGCCGCCCAGGTCGCCGCTGCCGGCACCGGCCGCACGAAGGCCGCGGCCGCGGCCAAGAGCGCGGCCAAGCCGCGCGCGCGCCGCGCCACCACCGGGTCGATCGCCCTGCACTGACCGGGCGGTCACCTGCGACAAGCCGAGCCGCCGTCCCGGAAGGGGCGGCGGCTTTTCATTGGGGCGGCTGCCCCGCAGCGCAGGAACATGGACGCGGCTTGGCCGTTTCTTCCGGCAAGTTCTTCCGGGAAGACGATCGAGGAGTTCGGAACGATGCGGATCGCGACGGGATGCTTCTGGGGCGGCCTCGCGGCCCTCTCCGCCCTCGTTCCCCTGACGGCCGAAGCGCGCGGCGAGCGCTGGCCCACGCCTGCCTACGAGGTCGAGACGACAGGCTCCGTCGGCGGGCGCGCGCCCTGGAACCAGCCCTGGGAATACGATTCGGGCAGCGGCAACGACCGGCGCCCCGAGTTGCCCTATTACCAGCAGGGGCGCGGGCAGCAGACCGGCGGCCCCGCCCGGAACCTGCTGCCCGACGACGGCCTGCATCTCTTTCCGCAATGAGTCGACCGATGCCGGTGAAGGCCGTCGTCTTCGACATCGACGGGACGCTGCTCGACAGCGTGGATCTCCACGCCGCGGCCTGGTCCGAGGCCTTCGCCGAATTCGGCATCGCCGTGTCCCCGGAGGCCGCGCGGCGCCAGATCGGCAAGGGCGCAGATCGCCTGCTGCGCGCCTTCCTCGACGAGGAGCGGCTCGCCCGGGAGGGCGAGCGGATCGAGGCCTACCGGTCCGATCTGTTCAAGCGACGCTATCTCGACAAGGCGAAGCCGTTTCCCGGCGTGCGTGCCCTCCTCGACAGGGTGCGGAGCGAGGGGCAGCTCGTCGCCCTTGCCTCCTCCGGCAAGACAGCGGAGGTCGAGCACTACCAGAAGATCCTCGGCATCGCCGATCTGGTCGACGTGGTGGTGACGTCCGACGACGTCGAGAGCTCGAAGCCGGCCCCCGACATCTTCGAGGCCACCCTGTCGAAGCTGAGGGGAATCGCCCCGGCCGAGGCCGTCGCCGTCGGCGACACCCCCTACGACGCAGAAGCGGCGAGCCAGGCGGGACTCGCGACCATCGGCCTGCTCTGTGGAGGATTTCCTTCTGAAGATCTGACCCGCGCAGGATGCATAGCCCTGTTCAAGGACCCGCAAGACCTTCTCGCGTGCTACGGGCAATCGCCCTTGAGCCCTCGTGCGTAGAGGGAAATGGCGCTCGAAGACGCTGTCCGGCCCAAGGACACGGGTGCGTCACCTCACAACAACATGTGAGTAACCACAGCCGGCAAACCTATGGCGCGAAGCGTCGAAACGTTCTAACGAGCGCCCCGCGAAACGGACGCCGACGGAACGACATCATGGCACTCACGGCCGAGCCGACTGTAACGTTCTCCCAGACCTCGATTGAGGAGCAGGTCGCCGAAGCGGTCCGCGACCGCGCCCTGCCCATCAGCCAGCTCCTGCGTCTGATGTGGGCGCTCGATGCCGACCAGAATGCCGTCAACCAGAACCTGCGCGCCCAGTTGCGCGCCCGCATCGGCGCTCCCCCGCTCAGCGCCTGAACGCGACGCCCGCAACGCGCACGCCCGTCAGAAGGGCAGAGCCGGCGGGCCTTCCAGCGCCTGCCGCTGGGTTTCCCCCACATCGAAGAAGGCCTCTTGCCGGAACCCGAGGGCGAAGGCCAGGAACGCGTCCGGACGACGGGCCAGAGCCGCATTGTAGTCGGCCACAGCCCGGTTGAAGACCCGGCGCGCGGCCGCGATCCGGTTGTCGAGGCGGGCGAGATCCGCTTCGAGCGCCCTGAAGCGCGGATCGGCCCGCAAGGTGGGATGCGCCTCGCCGATGAGCACGAGATCCCCGATCGCGGTCTGGAGCACGCCCTCGCTCGCGGCCTGCTGATTCGAGCCCTGCGCGCTCATCGCCGCCTTGCAGGCCTGGAGCGCCGCGTTGCGATGCGACCGGCCCGCCCCTTCTCCGAGGACCTCGACGAGCGACGGAACCTGGCGGTGACGCTCCGCGAACAAGGCCGAGAGGGTCGCGAAGGCGCGGCTCACATTCTGCCCGAGCCGGCGCAAGCGACGCCAGATCCAGGCGGCCCAGATCCCTGCCAGAACGAGGAGGCCGGCCGCGGCAAGGGGCAGGATCCAGCCCATCGACACCCTCCACGCCGCCGGCGCCCTCGGCTCACGGCAGGATCCAGAGACAGGAGGATGCCCCCTCGACCGCGAGGCATTCGAACGGCATGCCGCCGATCACGGATCGGCGCTGCACCGCGCCGAGTCTGCCGCGCGCCACGGTGCGGCAGGCCGGAAAGCCCGGCAGCGCCGCATGGAGGGCCGCCTCGCCCGCGGCTTCCACGGAGAGCCGGCGCAGGCTGACGAGATCGTCGCAGCCGATCACCCCGGTCTCCTCGGCCCAAACGGAAGGCGCCGCAGCGGCCGCGAGCAGGAGGCCGCACCAGGCCGCGGCGGCGCCACGCATCAGTAATAGTACCGGCGGCGCCAGTAAGGACGCGGGCGATAGTAGCCGTAGGGCCGGTAATACGGGCGGGGACGGTAATAGCCGTAGGGCCGGTAGTAGCGGCGGCGCCAGTAGGGGCGAGGCCCGACATAGACGTATTGCGCCAGCGCGACCGCCGGAGCGGCCTCTCCGGCAACCGCAGGGGCCGGCGCGAAATTCGCGGCCGAGGCTTCCGAGCCCGCCACGACGATTCCTCCGAAGAGAGCCGCCGCGACCACGAGACCTTTCAGCATACGCACCTCCCTGCCTGTTCACATCTTCCGCACGCCTGAGCGCACGGCCGAAGACGGGCGCCCGAGCAGCAACGCAGGAGCAAGCTTGAGGGTTTCACGCAATCGTGCCGTGCAGGCGTGTCATGCTTAACGCCACCCGGAAAGCGGCTACCGCCACCGGCTTCGGCGGGGCTTCAGCGGCGGGGCTTTTCCACGCCGGACGGCGGCTTCTCGGGCCCGCGGGTCTTGCGGGGCGCGGCCTGTACCGGGACGAGCGCGCCGGCGAGCGTCCAGTGGCACATCCCGTGGTCTCGTAAGGACAGGCAATCATAGGCCTGGCCGTCGAGGACGAGATGCTCGGCAAGCTCGGTTACCGTCCCGGGATCGACCGGGCCGCAGCCGAGATCGGAGCGGGGGTCCTGCGCCTTGGCGAGGGCCGCGCTGGGATCGCCCTTCGTATCCCGCAGCAGCATCCGGAGATTGGCAAGCGAGGTGCAGCCGAGGGCCGGAGGCCGGGCCGAGTCGGGGCGCGACCGCGCGGGCGGGGCCGCCTCCTGCGAAAGGGCCTGGGCCCGCATCGGCGCTGGAGCGAGACCGCAGGCGAGCAGCAGTGCGAGGCCGACAGGACGGGCGCGGCGGCGAAGCGGAGGACGAGCCGGATCCATGCGGCCCTCTAGCATGGCCGCAGCCCGGCGCACCACGCGCAGGTCGCCGCGCGGCAACACCCGAGAGCGGATGTCCGCACCCGGCTGCAACGTGATGGTGAGCCCTTCGGCTGCATGCTAGGTCTGATAGCAATGGCGAGGGGCCGCCGTCCCGGCTCGGGTCTCCGCATCGCCTCGACCGGAAGCTGTTCCATGCTCGCGAGCCGCTCGGGCCAGTCCGACGAGATCCCGTCGACCCTGGCCACGACGCAGGCGAATCGCAGGCAGCGCGGGCTGGCGCTGCTGGTCTGCCTCGCCTTCGGCGCGGTGACCCTCGGCCTTCTGCCGGTCGCGTCCCAGCCGGCCCCGCCGGTCCCGGGCTTCGTCCCGGTCTACCAATCGACGCTCATCGTCGTCTACGCGCTGACCAGCTACCTCTTCCTCGCGCAGCACCGCCGCACGGGTTCGGCGGCCCTCCTCACCATGGGCCTCGGCAGCCTGTTCGTGATGCTGATGGTGCTGCTGCAGCTCCTCTCCTTCCCGAACGTGCTGGCGCCCGGGCGCCTCGTCGGGAACAGCCCCGACACGACGATCTGGCTCTGGACCTTCTGGCATATCGGACCGCCGCTCTTCGCGCTGCCCTTCACCCTCCTCGAGCGCAGCGGCGGGCAGCGGAAGGTCTCCGGCCGTCAGGCGCTGCTCGCGGTCGCGGCGACCCTCGGACTGGTGGTGCTCGTCGCCCTCGCCGTGACCCGCTACGTCGGCTGGCTGCCCCGCAGCGTCGAGGGCGACGACTATCGCCTGCTCACCACCACCGGGATCGGTCCCGCGGTGATGGGGCTGACCGTGCTGGCGCTCGCCCTGCTGTGCTGGACGACGCGGCTGCGGACGGTCCTGCAGCTCTGGCTCGCGGTCTCGCTGCTGCTCCTCGTCTTCGACAACCTCGTCACGCTTTCCGGCGGGGCCCGCGGCACCCTCGGCTGGCTGGCCGGGCGGCTCGAAGCCCTGGTCGCCGGCATCATCCTGCTGGGCGTCTACCTGCGGGAGGTCGACGTGCTGCAGGAGCGGGCGGAGACCACCGCCCGGGAGCGGGGGCGCGAGAAGGCAGCCCTGCAATCGGCCCGGGACAGCCTCGCCCTCGCCCTCGACGCGGCTGGCATGGGCGACTGGGAGATCGACTTCGTCACCGGCGCCACGCGCCGCACGCCCCGGCACGACGCGATCTTCGGGCATGCCCAGCCGGTGGCGGGGTGGACGCTGGACGCCTTCCTCGCCCACGTGGTTCCGGAGGACCGGGCCGCGGCCCGCGCCGCTCTCCAGGCGGTCGAGGCCACCGAGCGGCTCGACCTGCAATGCCGCATCACCCGCGCCGATGACGGCACCCAGCGCTGGATCCTGATGCGCGGCCGCGGCTATCGCGGCGCGGATGGCCGCCTGCGTTCCATGGCGGGCGTGGTCATGGACACGACCGAGCGGCACGAGGCCGAGGAACGGCTCGCCCAAGCCCAGAAGATGGAGGCGGTGGGCCAGCTCACCGGCGGCGTCGCCCACGACTTCAACAACCTCCTGACCATCATCACCGGCAATCTCGACATGATCGCCCGCGCCCCCGACAACCGGGCGCGGGTCGAGCGGCTCGCCGGGTCGAGCCTGCAGGCGGCCCGTCGGGGGGCGGAGCTCACCGAGAAGCTTCTCGCCTTCTCGCGCCGGCAGGTGCTGCGGCCGGAGACCGTGAACCCCAACCGCCTGCTCCGGGATTTCCAGGGGCTGCTCGGCCGCGCCGTGGGGGAGACGGTCCGGGTCCGTCTCGACCTCGACCCGGTGCTCGATCCCGTACGGATCGACCCGGGCCAGTTCGAGAACGCGGTGCTCAACCTCGCGGTGAACGCCCGCGACGCCATGCAGGGCGGCGGCACCCTCACCCTGAGGACCTGCAACGCGACGCTCTCCGAACGGGAGATCGCCGACCGTCCCGACCTCACGCCGGGGCCCTACGTGCTGGTGGCGGTGAGCGATACCGGCACGGGCATGGAGCCGGCCGTGCTCGCCCATGCCTTCGAGCCGTTCTTCACCACCAAGGATGTCGGCCGGGGCACCGGCCTCGGCCTGAGCCAGGTCTACGGCTTCGTGCGCCAGGCCGGCGGCTATGCCCGGCTGAAGAGCGTGCCCGGCGAGGGCACGACGGTGGAGCTCTACCTGCCCCGTTCCGCCGAAGCGGCGGCGCCCCCGCGCCCGGATACGGCGATTCCTCTGCGCCGGGCGACGCAGGGCGAGGTGGTGCTCGCCGTCGAGGACGAGCCGGGCGTGCTGGAGATGGCGGTGGAGAGCCTGAGCGAGCTCGGCTACCGCACCCTCACCGCGACCCATGCCGCCGCCGCCCTCGACCGGCTTCGGGGGCCCGAGCGCATCGACATCCTGTTCTCGGACGTGGTGATGCCCGGCGGCATGAACGGCGTGCAGCTCGCCGTGGAGGCCCGACGCCTGCGGCCAGGCCTGCGGGTTCTCCTGACCTCGGGCTATACCGGCGCGCCGCAGAACCTGCCGGGCGACCTGCCGCTCCTCGGCAAGCCCTATCGCCGGGAGCAGCTCGCCGAGAAGCTGCGCGTGGTGCTGGAGAAGGCCAGCTGAGCCTCAGCCCGCCGTTCGGCGCAGCTTGGCGTAGCGCTTGAGCGCCCGCTCGCGCCGCAGCCGCGTCAGCCGCTCGATCCAGAAGACGCCGTCGAGCTGGTCGATCTCGTGCTGAAGACAGGCGGCGAGGAATCCCTCCGCCTGCTCCTCCTGCGCCGCGCCGTCGAGGTCGCGGTAGCGCACCGTGACCGCGGCGGGACGCTCCACCGGCTCCATCACGCCCGGCATCGAGACGCTGCCCTCCTGATGCGACGCCGTCTCGGCCGAGGCCGCAGCGATCTCCGGATTGACGTAGAGGACGGGGGCGAGATCGGGCTGCAGGCGGATGATCGCGACCCGCTGCGGCACGCCGAGATGCACCGCCGTCAGCCCGATCGCGGAGACCGCCGCCAGGGTCTCGAGCAGATCGTCGGCCAGGGCGCACAGATCGGCATCGAACCGCGTCACGGGCTGCGCGACGGCGCGCAGACGGGGATCAGGATAATAGATCAGCTCACGGGCCGGCATATTGGAAGGCTCTTTCTCCGTCTGGACGAGAATCGCGCGGATCGAAAGCGGGATCAGGCTGCCCGGACATCAGTCTCCCGGGAACATCCCGACAGGCGATGCATTGGCCTTCCGACGATGAGAAAGGAGGCAACGATCATGAAGTCCATGAAGACCTTGCTCGCCGGCGCCGTTCTCGCCACTTCGATGGTGGGTGCCGGGACGATATCGGCCAGCGCGCAGCAGATCTATCTGGGGCCGAACGGCCCGGGGGTGGACCTGCGCTCCCGCGCCCAGCGCGACCGCGACGATCGCCGCGAGATGATGCGCCGGGACGACGACCGCTACTACCGCCAGCAACGCTTCGGCGACCGCAGGGACCGCGGATACCGCCGCGACTACGATTACTGATCGGCCATCGGCGGCGCCCAGCCGTCAGACCCGGGGAAGGGGGGCGGGAAGCTGCCCCCCTTTTCTCATGGCCTCAGACACGCGCCGTGCCCGGCGCTCAGGAGGAGAGGGCCGAGAGCACGTCGCGGCCCTCGGGGCTCGCCGCGTAGCGCGTGCGCTGGGTGCGGGGGTCGCGGGTCGTCACTACGATGAGGGCTGCCCCGGTCAGGGTCTCCACCGCCCGCAGCACCAGGGCATGCTCCACCCCGAAGACCCGGGCGAAGCTGCGACTATCCGCAGAGAAACCGAGGTGAAGCCCGGCCAGGATGCCGGCTTCGAGCAGGCTCAGTTCCGGGCGCAGGGCGGAGAGCGTCTCGGCCGCCGCCAGGAAGGTCTCCGCATCGGCGGGAGGCTCACTCATGCCGCGGCGGCAGCCGCCGCCCGCGCCCGTATGGTGACGAGGACGGATTTCGAGGTCGGCGTGTCGGAGAACTCACCGAAGGTCGAGAGCGGCACCAGGACGTTCAGCTCGGGGTAGTAGCCAGCGAGGCTGCCCCGGGGCATGTCGAAGGGCACGAGACGGAAATCCTCCGCCACCCGCTCGATTCCGTCCGCATGCAGGCCGACCACGTCGACCCGATCGCCGAACTTCGCCTTCAGGGCGGCGAGGTCGTCCGGATTGGCGAAGATCACGCGGCGCTCGCCGTAGACACCACGATAGCGGTCGTCGAGGCCGTAGATCGTGGTGTTGTACTGGTCGTGGCTGCGGAAGGTCTGAAGCACGAAGGTGTCCGGAATCCCGGAGGCGCGCTGGTGCTCGGTCTGCGCCGGCAGGGCATCGGCGGAGAAGTTGGCCTTGCCTGTCGTCGTCTCGAAAACCCGCTCGGCGGCGAGGTTGCGCAGCATGAAGCCCCGCGGACGCCGGACGCGCAGGTTGTAGCCGGAGAAACCGGGGATGGTCTTCTCGATGAGGTCGCGGATCTTGTCGTGATCGTCGGCAAGCGCCGCCCAATCGACCCGCTCCGAGCCCACCGTAGCCGCGGCCATGCCGGCGATGATCGCCACCTCGGAGCGCAGATGCGGCGAGGCCGGCTTGTTGATGCCGCCCGAGCCGTGGACCATGCTCATCGAATCCTCGACGGTCACGATCTGGACCTTGCCCTTGCTGTTGCGGTCGATCTCGGTGCGGCCCAGGCAGGGCAGCACATAGGCGACGCGGCCCGGCAGCAGGTGCGAGTGGTTGAGCTTCGTCGCGATGTGGACGGTGAGCTCGCAGGAGGACAGCGCCTTGGCGACCAGGGCCGAATCCGGCGTGGCGCGGGCGAAGTTGCCGCCGAGGCCGATGAAGGCCCTGGACGAGCCGTCGAGCATGGCGCCGATGGCCGCGAGCACGTTGTGGCCGTGGCGGCGAGGGACCGCGACACCGATCTCCCGCTCGAGGGCGTCGAGAAGGGCGGCCGGCGGCTTCTCGTTGATGCCGACGGTACGGTCGCCCTGCACGTTGGAATGGCCCCGCACCGGGCAGAGGCCCGTGCCGGGCCGGCCGACATGGCCGCGCAGAAACAGGACGTTGGCGATCTCGCGGATCGTCGCCACGGAATGGCGGTGCTGGGTGACGCCCATCGCCCAGGTGGCGATGACCTTGTCGGCGCCGAGATAGACCTCGGCCGCGGTCTCGATCTCCTCCCGGGTCAGGCCGGACTGATCGAGGATCGCCTCCCAGCTGGTCGCCTCGACGGCGGCGCGATAGGCCTCGTAGCCGGCGGAGTGCTTGGCCAGGAAGGAATGGTCGAGCAGCGAGGGCTTGCCGGCGGCCAGCGCCGCGGCGTCCCGGGCGAAGACCACCTTCGCGATGCCCCGGAAGGCAGCCATGTCGCCGCCGAGGCGCGGCTGATAGTAGTGGCTGGCGATGGGGCGGCTCGCGCCGCGCAGCATCTCGACGCTGTTCTGCGGATCGGCGAAGCGCTCCAGGCCGCGCTCACGCACGGGGTTGAACACGACGACGCGGGCGCCGCGCTCGGCGGCCCGGCGCAGGTCGCCCAGCATGCGCGGATGGTTGGTGCCCGGGTTCTGACCGACGCAGAAGATCGCGTCCGCCTTCTCGAAATCCTCGAGCAGCACCGTGCCCTTGCCGACGCCGATCGCCGCCTGCAGGGCGACGCCGCTCGCCTCGTGGCACATGTTGGAGCAATCGGGGAAGTTGTTGGTGCCGTAGAGGCGGGCGAAGAGCTGGTAGAGATAGGCCGCCTCGTTGGAGGCGCGGCCGGAGGTGTAGAACTCGGCCCGGTCGGGATGGTCGAGCCCGCGCAGCACCGCACCGATCTCGGCAAAGGCCTCGTCCCAGGGCACGGCGACGTAGCGGTCGAGGCCCGCATCGTAGCGCATCGGCTGGGTCAGGCGACCTTCGCTCTCCAGCGCGTAGTCGGTCCATTGCCGCAGCTCGGAGACCGTGTGCCGGGCGAAGAACAGCGGCGTGACGCGCTTGTCAGTCGCCTCCCAGGAGACCGCCTTCACGCCGTTCTCGCAGAACTCGAAGGAGGACCCGTGAGCCGGGTCGCCCCAGGCGCAGCCCGGGCAGTCGAAGCCGTCCGGCTGGTTGGCGGAGAGCAGGGCGCGGGCGCCGGAGAGGGGGGCGCGGCTGCCGAGCAGATGCTTGCCGCAACTCTTCAGGGCGCCCCAGCCACCGGCGGCCGAGGAACGCTTGGGAAGCGAGGCGTTGGAGTCCATCGAAGATCCGAGACGGAAAGTCTTGAGGGGCCGGCGGGCTCGCTACGGGAAGCCGTTGCGAGCCTCCGCCACAATCCCAGAAGTAGCATCTCGCATCTGCGAATTCATTTCCGGATCGCCGCCACCGAGGCATGACAGCCATGCAACGGAAGAGGACTTTTCACCGTGAGACGGGCGCATAGGACATGTCTTCGACGACGCGGATGGGCAGCGCCAGCCGAGGGTCAAAGATGTTTCCGTGTCACTTTGACGCGATAATGTCCGTTATCGTACGTATTGGTGTCGTCTTTAAATATTGACGGAGAAGCTTGAGCATAGATCGATCCATCTTCAGCGACAGATTTGACATTGCCTTAGCAACTTTCGCTGTCGATCCTTTCGATGACAAGAAAATTTTTATTTAATTTGATTTTCCGCGCACTCCTGGCGGGCCATTGACGGGCCGTCAGAATTTCAGCATTTTTACATGCATTATATCGACACGAACCCCGCCGGTCCTACAGGCCTTGGTCTCCCTTCCGGCGACTGGGAACTTGCATGCCTCATCCGCAGATCCTTCGCGACATGGCGCTCTTCGTTGAAGTCGCCAAACGCAGGAGCTTCAGCCAGGCTGCGGCCGCGCTCGGGATGCCGATTTCTTCGCTCTCGCGCAGGATCACCCTGTTCGAGGCCGCGGTCGGCTTGCGTCTGCTCGATCGGACGACCCGCAAGCTGGTGCTTACCTCCTACGGCGAGGCTTATCTCGCCCAGGCCACCCGCCTCGTCGAGGAAGCCCAGAAGACCTTCGACGACATGGTCGCCGAGGCCAAGGGCCCGACGGGAATGCTCAAGATCGCCGCGCCGCCGGACTTCTGGGTGCTGCGCCATTTCTCCGGGCTGGTCACGGAATTCTCACGCAACTTCGAGCACATCCACGTCCATATCGACCTGAAGCCGGCCCCGATCGATCTGGCGGGCGAGAATTACGATCTCGCCGTCACCATCGAGGAGCCGCGCGAGACCTCGCTCATCGTTCGCAAGATCGCGGACGTGCACAACGCGCTCTTCGCCTCGCCGATCTATTTCGCCACCCGTGAGCGACCCGAGGTGCCAGGAGACCTCGCCAATCATCAACTGGTGCTGTCCTCGCCGACCGGGCTGTCGAATCTGTCGCTGGCCCGGGACAGCGAGACCGCCGAGGTGTCCGTGCGCGGGCCGATCTCGTGCAACAACCAGAGCCTTGCCCGGCGGCTGGCCATCGCGGGACAGGGCATCACGGGCGCCAACATCATCAGCGTCGACCGCGACCTCGCGAGCGGACGCCTGGAGCGGGTGCTGCCGGAATGGCGGTTGGCGCCGACGCCGGTTTATATCGTGACGACGTCGCGGCTCCTGCCGGCCAAGTCGCGGAGTTTCATCGACTTCATGACGAAGCGCCTCGGAGCCGTCCTCGGGGCGGCCAACCGGGGCGCCTCGGGGCCGGCAGCCCACCGCCTCGAAGCGCCCGCGGTCTACGCGGTGCGCTCCTGATCCGTCAGAATCGGCGCGGGAACGGGAGCGGGCGGGCGCGCAGCCGCGTCGCGACCGCCAGGAGATAGGCCATCTCGGCCGCGGCGAGCAGGCCGTAGAACAGGCCGCCGGCGGCGATCCAGGACAGGCCGAGGGCGACGGACAGGATCAGCGCGGCGAGCGCCGCGACCGGCATCAGCGCCACGAGGATCGGCAGGGGCGTGAGCAGCCTGTCTGGGGATCGTGTCATGGCGGGCCACCGGATGCGCGATGCGGTCAGCCCGTGACGCTAAGGGGTCTTTCCTAAAGGCCGCATTGATCTTTCGGGTTAAAAGCCACCCGTCGCCGAGACATTCCGCCGCCGGCAGGAGCGGTGATCCGGCGCCCGGGCCGGATCCCGCCTTGCCGCAGCGGCGGGGCGCACCTCAGGCGTAGACGTTGCCGGCCGATTGCGGGAACTTCTCGGCCAGCGCCCGGCGCAGCTTCTCCAGGGCCCGGTTCTCGATCTGGCGGACGCGCTCCTTCGAGATGCCGAGCCGGTGGCCGAGGGCCTCCAGCGTCGCCTGATCCTCGGCGAGGCGACGCTCGCGCAGAATGCGCAGCTCGCGCTCGGACAGGACGGTCAGCGCCTGCTTCAGCCAGATCAGCCGGCGCTCGCCGTCGACGATGGCCGAGACCGTCTCGTCGGGCAGGGCCGCGCCGTCGACCAGGAAGTCCATGCGCTCGGAGGAGGCCTCGCTCTCCTCCCCCACGGGGGCGTTGAGGGACATGTCCGGCCCCGACAGGCGAGCATCCATCAGGGCCACGTCCTCGCGGGAGACGCCGATGGCGGTGGCGATGCGGGAATGGATCTCGTCGCCGACCTGCTCCTCGGTCGATTGCATCAGCCGGGCGCGCAGGCGGCGCAGGTTGAAGAACAGGGCTTTCTGGGCGGAGCTGGTGCCGCCGCGCACGATCGACCAGTTGCGCAGGATGTAGTCCTGGATCGAGGCCCGGATCCACCAGGTCGCATAGGTCGAGAAGCGCACGTCGCGCTCCGGCTCGAAGCGGGCGGCGGCCTCCATCAGGCCGACATGCCCCTCCTGGACGAGATCGGCCATGGGCAGGCCGTAATGGCGGAAGCGGCCGGCCAGCGCGATCACGAGGCGCATATGGGCGGAGATCAGGCGGTGGAGGGCGCGCTCGTCGCGGTTCTCCTTCCAGCGCTCGGCGAGCCCCCGTTCCTCCTCCCTCGCCAGGAAGGGCGCCTCCATCGCGGTCCGAATGAACTGACGCCGGATCCCTGCGATCTCTGCCATCCCCAAACGCCTTTCTCGATCGAGCCTTATGAGGGTCCGGGCTCCGCCCAGAACAGGCGGCGGCCCCGGGCATCGGCCCCATGCCCGGCTCAGGCACAACGAAAGGGGGAGGGGGTTGTTCCGCGCGGCGCGTGGCGCCGAGGCGAGAATTATCAAGGGGGCGGCGCTTCCCCGAGGGGTTCGGGACGGTGGAGAACCCGCCCAAGGCCCGTCGCGCGCAACAAAAAACCCGGCGCCAGGGGCACCGGGTTTTCCGGAAGACACGTCTTCGCGAGGGGAAGGCCGCTCAGGCGGCCTCCTCCTGCAGGTCGTCGCCCTCGCCATCGGCGTCGGACTCGGTCTCCGCCTCGGCCTTGGCCCGGCGCGGGGACTTGGCGAGGCTCTGCTCGATCAGCTTCAGCGCCTCGGTCTCGGTGATCTTGTTGACCGACGAGATCTCGCGCACGACGCGGTCGAGGGCCGCCTCGTAGAGCTGGCGCTCGCTGTAGGACTGCTCCGGCTGCGCGTCCGAGCGGTAGAGGTCGCGCACCACCTCGGTAACGGCGATCAGGTCGCCGGAATTGATCTTCGCCTCGTATTCCTGGGCGCGGCGCGACCACATGGTGCGCTTGATCCGGGCGCGGCCGGTCAGCACGTCGAGAGCCTTCTTCACAAGCTCCGGCTCGGCGAGCTTGCGCATGCCGACGCTGTTGGCCTTCGCGGTCGGCACGCGCAGGACCATCTTGTCCTTCTCGAAGGAAACGACGAACAGCTCGAGCTTGTAGCCGGCGATCTCCTGCTCCTCGATCGCGACGATGCGGCCTACGCCGTGCGCCGGATAGACGACCGCTTCACCCGTCTTGAAGCCTTGGCGGCCTGCCGTCGTCTTCTTGGCTGTGGTCATGCGAGAAGGGCCTCCGATCACCGCGCGGCGTCCATCCGCGCTGTTCCACGTTTCCGGGGGCGGGACACCCGGCTCAAGCCATTGCCCGGACGCCGCTTCGGCACGCCGTCCGGTTCCCTGGCAGCCGTCCCTTCAGCCAAAGCCACCACGAACCGCGAAAGGCAGATCCTTCGCGGTCGTAGTCATGCAACCCCGTTTCCACTGTCGGGAACCGCGTCGGCGCGGGCGGAGAAAGCACATCGGGCAGGAGCGACGGCAGAGGGATGGTGTACCACAATCCGGCCGTCGAATCAAAGGATTGCCCGCGCATGCCAGCGCCCGCGCCAACGCGCATCGCGCGTTATGCACGGTCGATCCGAAACCTCGTCCGACCGGCCCGAAGGGCCGATCCGGTCCGGCGCGGCGATCAGTCGCCGGAGCCGGGGTTCGGCGAGAAATGCGCCTCGAGCTTGCCGGCCACGCCGTCCCATTCCTTGGCGTCGGCGGGCGCGTCCTTCTTCTGGGTGATGTTGGGCCAGCTCTTGGCGTAGTCGGCGTTGAGCTTCAGCCAGCGCTCCAGGTCGGACTCGGTGTCGGGCTTGATCGCCTCGGCCGGGCATTCCGGCTCGCAGACGCCGCAATCGATGCACTCGTCCGGATGGATGACGAGCATGTTCTCGCCCTCGTAGAAGCAGTCCACCGGACAGACCTCGACGCAGTCCATGTACTTGCACTTGATGCAGTTGTCGGTGACGACGTAGGTCATGGGCTGCTCGGTCCTCGGATACGCTTTCCGGTCGTCTCTCTCGCTCAGGCGGCGCCGAACGTCGAGAGGATCGTCGCGTCCCGGCTCCGTTCGAGTGCTGCGCGACGCTCGCCGTCCTGCGCTGCCGTGCGCCTTAGACCTTGCCTAAAGAGCTGACAAGCGGCCCGCCCCGCCGGGGGACGTATCGGAGGGGGAAGTGTCGCTCCCCTGCCATGTTCGCCTGCGCGCTCTTCACGCGGGGCCCGCCGCGTCCTCGGCCGGAAGCCGCCTTCGCGGCGCAGGCTCACGCCGTCTCCGGGGCGGTGTCGGCGACCTCCGCGTAGAGACCCTGGGCCTCGGGCGCCGGCCCGCGCCGCTCGCCGGGTGCGAGGACGCGCACCACGGCGGTGCGGTGGGCCACGGCGATGGTGAGCACGTCGCCGACCGCCACGGCCTTGCTCGCCGCCTCCGCCCGCTTGCCGTTGATGCGGACATGGCCGTCCGCGACGAGGCGGGCGGCGAGCGTCCGCGTCTTCGCGAAGCGGGCGAACCAGAGCCACTTGTCGAGGCGCTGCCCCCTCATCGCGCCCGTGCGGAGCGCGCGCGGCGGCAGCACGGATCAGCCCGGCCCGACGGCGATGCGATCGGGCCGGGCCGTGGCCTCAACGCTTGCGGCCCTCGGCGGATTCGAGCTGCGCCTTCAGGGCGGCGAGCTTGGCGAAGGGCGAGTCCGGATCGGGCTGGCGCTCGCGCCGCGGCGGCCGCTGGTCCTCGCGCGGACCGGCCCGGCGCTTGTCGTCGTGCCGGTCGTGGCGCGGCGGCTCGCCCCCTTCGGGACGGAAGCGGTCGCGGCGGGGACCGCCCTGGCCACGCCCTCCCTCCGGCCGCTCCCGGTGCTCGCCTTCCGGCCGGTTGCCCCGGCGCTGCGGGCCGCCGGGGCCGCGGGCCTCCCGCTCGCCGCCGCGTCCCTCGCGGTTGTCGCCCCGGGGACGGCCGTGGCGCTGCTGGCCGGCGGAGCGCTGGAAGCGGTGCAGATGCCAGACCTCGACGGTCTCGGGCTCGGCCGGCGCCGCCGGCTCGGCATCCGGGGTCTCGGCGGAAGCCTCGTCCGCGGGCGCGGCCGCTTCGGGGGCCGCCTCGGCGGCAAGCGCGGTCTCGGCCGGGGTCTCGACGGCGGCGGCCAGGGCGGCGGAATCCGCCACCGGGACCGGGGCCTCGTTGGCGGCCGGCTCCGCAGCCGGCTCCTCGGCGGCGGCCACGGGCTCGGGCTGCGCCGCCTCGGCGGGGGCCGTGCCGATGGGGGCAGGCGCCACCGCATCGGCGGTCGAGCCGGGCTCGGGCGCCGAAGCCTCGGGGGCGGATGCCTCTCCGGCTTCCGCGGAAGCGTCCGCCGGAGCGGCCGCATCGGCGGCGTCCTGGGCCGGCGTCGCCGCGGAGGACACGGCCGCCTCGGGCGCCGCCTCGGCCGGCGCGCTCGGCGTCGCGGGCACGGTCGGGGCCGCGGGGACGAGCGGGACGGTGATAGCCGGCCCCGGCCGCGTCTCGGAGACGTAGCCCAGCGACTTCAGGATCGAGGCGAAATCCTCGCCCGAGCAGCCGACCAGCGAGGTCATGTTGACGGTGGCGACGAAGCCGTCGCCGTCGGCGGTCCCCGCCGGGGGCTCGCCCGGGGTGGTGCCGGGGCGATAGGCGATGGCCGGGCGGATCAGGTCGGCCAGGCGCTCCAGGATGTCGACGCGCACCGCCCGCTCGCCGCAGACGCGGAAGCCCGCGGCCCGGTAGAGCCCCTTGGCGATCTCGGGATCGACCTTGATCGAGGTGCGGCCCGAGCTCGCCAGATGGGCGATCTCGTCGAGGCCGCGCTGGTCGAGGCCGCCGTTGCGCAGGGCCCAGAGCTGGGCCGCCAGGGTGCGCGGGGCCGGCTTCAGCAGGGCCGGCAGGAAGATGTGGTAGGCGCCGAAGCGGACGCCGTGGCGGCGCAGATTAGCCCGGCCGTCCTGGTCGAGGCTCTTCATCTCGTGCCCGACCTTGGCCCGCTCCAGCACGCCGAGCGCCTCGACCACCTGGTAGCCGATGCCCTTGGCGAGGCCGGTGAGGTCCGCCGCGGTCTCGATCTCCATGAGCGGCCCGAGCAGGCGCACCACATGCGCCCGGAGCCAGGCGTTGAGTCGGACCTCGACCTTCTCGCGGGCGGGGCCGGTCAGGCCGTCATCCGCGATGAGGCGCAGGCCCGGCTCGAACAGCTTGTCGCCCGGCGTGAGCTTGGCCACGGGATCGCCCGTCCAGCGGATGATGCCGTCATGCGACAGCACCAGCGTGGAATCGGGCGTGGCCGAGAAGCGCTCAGCGCGCGCCTCGATCTCGCCGGCCAGCGCCTTCTCGGCGGCGCTGCGCAGGGTCTTGGCCTCCTGGCCTTCCGCGGCCGGGTCCGGCACGAACTGGAAGCCGTGCAGGTGACCCACGTGTTGACCCTCGACGGTGACATCACCGCCGGAGGTGATCTCGGCTTCCAGCATCACGTTCTCTCTCAGGCGTCGCATCAGGACGCTGGTGCGCCTGTCGACGAAGCGGCTCGCGAGGCGCTCGTGCAGGGCATCGGACAGCCTGTCCTCTACCCGACGCGTCTCGCCCTGCCAATGCGGAGGATCAAGCAGCCAGTCCGGACGGTTGGCCACGAAGGTCCAGGTTCGCCCCTGCGCGATGCGCTGGGACAGGGCGTCGATGTCGCCGTCGGTGCGGTCGATCATGGCGACGTGGCGGGCGAACCAGTCGTTCGGGATGCGCCCGGCCATGCCCCGCATGAGGAAGCGATAGAGCTGCGCCACGAGATCCGCATGGGTCTGGGGATGGACCTTGCGGTAATCGGGCAGGCCGCAGGCGTCCCAGAGGCGCTGCACGCCCGAGCGGCCCGAGGCGATGTCGCGCAGCTCTTCGTCGCGCATCAGGATTTCCAGCGCCGCCTGGTCCTCGCCCATGGGCGCGCGGGTCAGCCCCGGCTCGTCGGGATGCGCGTCGAGGCTCGCCTGCAGGGCGGTGAGCGAGGCGAAATCGAGATCCGGGTTGCGCCATTGCAGGACGCGCACGGGATCGAACTGGTGATTCTCCAGCGCCTCGACCATGTCCGGCTCGAAGGGCGGGCAGCGCCCGGTGGAGCCGAAGGTACCGTCCGCGGTGTGGCGGCCGGCCCGGCCGGCGATCTGGCCCATCTCGGCGGCGGTGAGCTTGCGGAACCGGGTGCCGTCGAATTTCCAGTTGGCGGCGAAGGCCACGTGATCGACGTCGAGGTTGAGCCCCATGCCGACCGCGTCGGTGGCCACCAGGTAATCGACCTCGCCGGACTGGTAGAGCTCCACCTGGGCGTTGCGGGTGCGCGGGGAGAGGGCGCCGAGCACCACCGCCGCGCCGCCGCGCTGGCGCCGGATCAGCTCGGCGATGGCGTAGACCTCCTCCGCGGAGAAGGCGACGATGGCCGTGCGCCGGGGCAGGCGGGAGAGCTTCTTCTCCCCGGCGAAGCCGAGCTGCGACAGGCGCGGCCGCGTCTGCGGCTGCACGCCGGGGATCAGCGCCTGCACCAGGGGCTGCATGGTCGAGGAGCCGATCAGCAGCGTCTCCTCGCGGCCGCGCTGGTAGAGCAGGCGGTCGGTGAAGACGTGGCCGCGGTCCATGTCGGCGGCGAGCTGGATCTCGTCGATGGCGACGAAGGCGACATCGAGGTCGCGGGGCATCGCCTCGATGGTGCAGATCCAGTAGCGCGGCCGGTCGGGCTTGATCTTCTCCTCGCCGGTGACGAGGGCGACCTTCTCGAGGCCGACCTTGGCCACCACGCGCAGATAGACCTCGCGGGCGAGCAGGCGCAGGGGCAGCCCGATCATCCCGGTCGGGTGCGCGAGCATCCGCTCGATGGCGAGATGGGTCTTGCCGGTATTGGTCGGCCCGAGCACCGCCGTGACGCCGCGGGCGCGGGCCTGGCGGGGGAGGGAACGGAGAGTCATGCGGGTGGTCGGCGGTCCCTTCGACCGGAAGGCCGTCGCGGCGCTAGTACCGCCGGTCTCCCGGCGGCCCCGCTCCATATGGGGCGTTTGCCGGCCCGCTGCCAATCTCGCCGGGGAGACCCGGATATGCATAGATCTCGACCGGCACCGGCGGCTGCTGGGGCGCGAGGTCGGCGCAGAGCGTCTGCGGCATGGCGGTGAGCGGCCCCTTCCGGGCCGGGCGGTTCTCGACGACCTGGGCGGAGGAGAAGGCGTCGCCGCCGCAATCGGGCGGGCCGCCCGCGCTCAGCGGCTCGGCGAGGGCCGGAGCGCTCCAGAGCGTCAGGAGGAGGAGGGCAGGGGGGCGCCGCATCCCGGCACTCTCGGCCGGCGGGCCTTAACGAAGCCCCCTCACTGGCCGGTCAAATTCGCCTGGGCCACGGCCCCCGCCTCGGCGCCGGCCGCGAGGCCCGTCGACCCCGCCCCGGCGCGGCTCCAGCGGGTCGCCTCGATGATGTTGGTGCCGATGGTGGTCAGCACGGAGATCCGCACCGGCAGCAGCACCCGCGCCCCCTCGACGGGGGCGAGCCAGACCGACATCTCGCGGTTGTCCTCCATCCACTTCACGCCGGGCCGGTCGGGCCGGTGGCCGGCGATGGCGACGTAGCGCGCGTTGCAGACGAGGACGGGGCCGCTATAGCCCGGCTTCTCCACCTGCCGGGTCTCGCCGTAGCTGAGGACCACGTTGAAGCGGGTGGCGCCGTCGAAGACGGGGATGGTGCGGTCGCAATTGGCCGGGTCGATCAGGTCGCCCCGGGCCAGCGCCGGCATCATCAGGGCGCTCGCCGGATCGACGATGCCGCGCTTCATGCCGCTGGTGACGGGCACCCGGTCGCCCATGTCGACGAGGGGCGGGGTGATCTCCGCCTGGGTGACGTTGCCGTGGGCCAGCGCCATGCGCACGGCGATGCCGGAATTGCTGGTGCGGGTGGCGATCGAGAAGGCGCCGGGCTGGGGCTGCGCCGCGACGGCGCCGCTCGCCCGGGCCGAGCCCTGGCCGCCGGTGACCGCGCCGACGAGGCCGGTGAGCCGGGCCGAGACGTCCATGCGGTAGCGGCTGCCCTCGAAGGCGCCGGAGAGCTGGGCCGTGCCGATCGGGATGCCGGCGAGGTTCACGCCGTAATCGACCGTGACCTCCGTGGCCCCCGCCTTGGGCGCCCGCTTCGCCTCGGCGGCGGGCGGCAGGGCGAAGGCGAGCGCGGCGGCGATCACGGCGGCGGTGGCGCGCGGGCGGGCGATGGCGCACATGGTCTCGACTCGGGGATTCCTGGACGCCGGCTCCGAGTCGGGACCGACCCCGAGCCTGACGCGTTCCGTATCGTCCTTCCCCATGGTTAACAGACCGTTGGCGGGCCGGCCGTCTCCCGCGGGGCACAGGGAGCACCCTTCTCGACACGCTCCGCCTTGACGGCACCCGGGGGGCTCGCCTATAGGCTCGCGCCTTCAATAGAACTCCGCTGGCATCGATTCACGCGAGGGTTTCAGGCCCGCGGTGCGCCGCGTCGGCCCTGTTTCGCCCGACGCGGTCGATTGAGTTTGCGGAACGATGACGGGATCAACGCTATGTCGCGCCGCTGCGAACTGACCGGCAAGGCCGTGCAGGTCGGCCACCTCGTGAGCCACTCCAACCGCAAGACGAAGACCCGGTTCCTGCCGAACCTGTGCAACGTCACGCTCCAGTCCGACGCGCTCGCCCGCCGGGTGCGCCTGCGCATCACCGCCCATGCCCTGCGCTCCGTGGAGCATCGCGGCGGCCTCGACGCCTTCCTGGTGAAGGCCCGCGAGGTGGAGCTGTCCCAGACCGCCCGCCTGCTCAAGCGCGAGATCGAGAAGAAGCTCTCCGAGACCCAGGCCGCCGCGGCCTGAGGCCGGCCGGGCGCCGTCACGGCGCCCCCGCTTCGCCTTCCTCAATGTGAACAAGGCCGTCGTGCGCCTCCCGGCGCACGGCGGTCTTTCGCTTGGCCGAACGCCGCAAGGCCGCCATGACCGCGCTCGCCCTCATCGTCCCGATCTTCGGCCTCGTCCTGATCGGATGGGCGGCGGCGCTGACCGGCATCCTGTCCGACAAGGTCAGCGACGGGCTCTCGGAATACGTCTTCGCCCTGGCGGTGCCGGCGCTGATCGTCGGCACCCTGACGAAGCCGGGGCTCGAGGGCGAGATCGCCTGGTCGTTCTGGTTCAGCTATTTCGGCGGCGTCGCCGTTGCCTGGGGCCTCGCGAGCCTGATCGCCCGCCGCCGCCACGGCATCGACGGGCGCGGCGCGACCATCCACGGCTTCGCCGCGAGCCAGTCGAACACGATCTTCATCGGCGTGCCGACGATCCTGCAGGCCTATGGCGAAGCCGGCGCCTTCCCGCTCTTCATGCTGCTCGCGGTGCACCTGCCGCTGATGATGGGCGCGGCGACCTTCCTGATCGAGGCGGAGGGCGGCCGCTCCTACGCGGCGCGCCTGAAGGGCCTCGGGGCGGTGCTGTTCCGCAACCCGATCTTCCTGGCGCTCGCCGCCGGCCTGGCCCTGCGCGCCGGCGGCATCGGCCTCGGCGGCGTGCCGAAGGCGCTCGTCGACGCCCTGGGCGGCACCGCCTCCACCTGCGCCCTCATCGCCCTGGGGGCCGGGCTGAAGCGCTACCGGGTCGTCCACGACCTGCCGGGCGCGCTCACCGTCACCACCCTGAAGCTCGTGGTGCATCCGCTGGCCGTGTGGCTGCTCGCCTTCCACGTCTTCACCATGCCGCCGGCCTATGCCGGCGTCGCCACCCTGTTCGCGACCATGCCGGTGGGGATCAACGCCTACCTGCTCGCCGCCCGCTACCGGACCGAGCAGGGGCTGGTCGCCGCCTCGGTCCTGCTCTCGACCCTGCTCGCGGCCGGGACCGTGCTGGTCTGGCTCACCGTGCTCGGCCACGGCTGAGACGGCTTTCTCGGCCGGGCGTCCAGCGCTCCACCGTCATGGCGGGCGCACACGGGTTTTCCTCTCCCCGCAAGCGGGGCGCGGGGATGCGCGTCGAACCGCGCGACCGACCGGAGATGGTCGAGGAAGGGCGGCGCCTCAGCGCCGCCCGCCGGCCGCCCGGCGCGGGGCCTGGACCCGGCCGGCCGGGGCCGCGTCCTCCTCGAACAGCTCGGCGAGCTTTTCGGTCATCGCCCCGCCGAGTTCCTCCGCGTCGACGATGGTGACGGCGCGGCGGTAGTAGCGGGTCACGTCGTGGCCGATGCCGATGGCCAGGAGTTCCACCGGCGAGCGCTGCTCGATCTCCTCGATCATGTAGCGCAGGTGGCGCTCCAGGTAGTTGCCCGGATTGACCGAGAGGGTCGAGTCGTCGACCGGCGCCCCGTCGGAGATCACCATCAGGATGCGGCGCTGCTCGGGCCGGCCGAGCAGGCGCTTGTGCGCCCAGTCCAGCGCCTCGCCGTCGATGTTCTCCTTGAGCAGGCCCTCGCGCATCATCAGCCCGAGATTCTTGCGGGCCCGGCGCCAGGGCGCGTCGGCGCTCTTGTAGACGATGTGGCGCAGGTCGTTCAGGCGGCCGGGATTGGCCGGCTTGCCGCCGGCGAGCCAGGCCTCGCGCGACTGGCCGCCCTTCCAGGCCCGGGTGGTGAAGCCGAGGATCTCGACCTTCACGCCGCAGCGCTCCAGCGTCCGCGCCAGGATGTCGGCGCAGGTCGCCGCCACGGTGATCGGCCGCCCGCGCATGGAGCCCGAATTGTCGAGGAGCAGCGTGACGACCGTGTCGCGGAAATTCGTGTCCTTCTCCTGCTTGAAGGAGAGGGGCTGGAACGGGTCCGTCACCACGCGCACGAGGCGCGCGGGATCGAGCTGGCCCTCTTCGAGATCGAAGTCCCAGGCCCGGTTCTGCTGGGCGAGCAGACGCCGCTGCAGCCGGTTGGCGAGGCGGCCGACCACGCCCTGGAGATGGGCGAGCTGCTTGTCGAGATAGGAGCGCAGGCGGGCGAGCTCCTCCGCGTCGCAGAGGTCCTCGGCCTCCACCACCTCGTCGAAGCGCGGATTGTAGATCCGGTAATCGGGGCCGCGATTCTCGTTGGTGCGGGGCGGCGGCGGGCGCCAGGATTCGGAGGCCTCCTCCGATTCCGCGTCCTCGGCCTCCTCCGGCAGCTCGCCGGAGGGCGCATCGGCGGATTCGGTCGCCCCGTCCTCCAGCTCGTCGGCGGCCTCGTCGGTCACCTCGATCTCGGCGCGGTCGCCCTGGGACTGCTCCTCGGCCTCGCCCTCGTTGGGCTGCTGCTCGTCGTCCTGGCCCTCGGCCTCCTCGTCGTCGTTCTCGTCCTCCATGTCGGCGGGCGATTCGTCGGCGAGGTCGAGGGAGGAGAGCAGCTCGCGCACGGAGCGGGCGAAGCTGCGCTGGTTCTCCAGGGCGCCGAGCAGACCGTCGAGGTCCTTGCCCGCCCGGCTCTCGATATGCTCGCGCCAGAGCGCGACGATCTTCTCGGCGGCCTGGGGCGGCTTCTGCCCGGTCAGGCGCTCGCGCACCATCAGGGCGACGGCGTCCTCCATCGGCGCGTCGGCCCGGTCGGTGATGTCCTCGTACTTGCCGCCGCGGTGGTAGCGGTCCTCCAGCATCGCGGTGATGTTGGAGGCCACGCCCGCCATGCGGCGCGAGCCGATCGCCTCGACGCGGGCCTGCTCCACCGCGTCGTAGACGGCGCGGGCGGCGGCGTTCTCCGGCGCGAAGCGGCGGTGCAGGGCGACGTCGTGGCAGCCGAGGCGGAGCGCCATCGAATCGGAATGGCCGCGCAGCACCGCCACGTCCTCGGCGGTCAGCTTGCGCGCGGGCTCGGGCAGACGGGCCTTGTCGCCGATCAGGGCCGGCCGGTCGCTGGCATAGGTGACCTCGATCTCCGAGCGCCGGGCGATGGCGCGCAGGCACCCCGCCACCGAGCGCTTGAAGGGCTCGGCCACGGGCTCGCGGCGGTCGCTCGGCTTGCGGTTCGAGATGGACATGCGCCTAACGCTTCATGGAATCGGGTTCGAGCGGCGGACGGGTCTCGTCCGCCGCCCCGTCGCGGATGTCCGGAGCGGCGGCCGCGCGCGCTTCCCCCATGCGGGATCAGCTCAGCGCGACGTTCACCGCGCTCTCCGGCAGCTCCTTGCCGAAGGCGCGCTGGTAGAACTCGGCGACCAGGGGCCGCTCCAGCTCGTCGCACTTGTTGAGGAAGCTCACCCGGAAGGCGAAGCCGACGTCGCGGAAGATGTCCGCGTTCTCGGCCCAGGTGATGACCGTGCGCGGGCTCATCACCGTCGAGAGGTCGCCGTTCATGAAGGCGTTGCGGGTGAGGTCCGCCACCCGCACCATGCGGTTGACGACGTCGCGCCCGCCCTCGCCCCGGTAATGGGTCGCCTTGGACAGGACGATGTCCACCTCCCGGTCGTGGGGCAGGTAGTTGAGCGTGGTCACGATCGACCAGCGGTCCATCTGGCCCTGGTTGATCTGCTGGGTGCCGTGATAGAGGCCCGAGGTGTCGCCGAGGCCGACCGTGTTGGCGGTGGCGAACAGGCGGAAGGCCCCGTGCGGGCGGATCACGCGCTTCTGGTCGAGGAGCGTCAGGCGGCCCGACACCTCCAGCACGCGCTGGATCACGAACATCACGTCCGGGCGGCCGGCATCGTACTCGTCGAAGACGAGGGCGACGTTGTTCTGCAGCGCCCAGGGCAGGATGCCGTCCTGGAAGGCGGTGACCTGCTTGCCGTCCTTGAGCACGATCGCGTCCTTGCCGACGAGGTCGATGCGCGAGACGTGGCTGTCGAGGTTGATGCGCACGCAGGGCCAGTTCAGGCGGGCGGCGACCTGCTCGATATGGGTGGACTTGCCGGTGCCGTGATAGCCCGTGACCATCACGCGGCGGTTCCGGGCGAAGCCGGCCAGGATCGCGAGCGTCGTCTCCCGGTCGAAGATGTAGTCCGGGTCGAGCTCCGGCACGTGCTCGTCGGTCTCGGAGAAGGCGGGCACCTTGAGGTCGAGGTCGATGCCGAAGGTCTCGCGGACGGACACCTCGCGGTCGGGCAGCGAGGCGGGCTTTTCGTCAGACAGCATACGGTACCTCTTCGGCGCGGGCTCCGGGCCGCCTCGTCGGCGCCCCTCTCGCAAAACCCGCTCTCAGTCTCAATGCGCCAGTGTTTTCGTCCCTTCCGAGCCGGGAAACCGCGGCGCAGCGGAGGACGGTTCTCCTTAATCGCCGTGGCCGGCGGGGGCCAGGGCTTGAACCAACATATAGGCCCCGAGCCGGCAATCGACGCCCCCGGCGGCAAGCATGCCCCATGCCGACGGCAAGCAGACCGGGTCAGCAGAGACCGGCGGCCCGCAGGATGTCGTGGGCGCGGATGATGTCGCGCAGCCGCTCCTCGAAGGAGCGGTCGCCGCCATTGGCGTCGGGATGGAAGCGCTTCACCAGCACCTTGTACTGCGCCTTGATCGCCGCCTGGTCCGCGGTGTCGTCGAGGCCGAGCACGTCGAGCGCCTTGCGCACCTGGGAGGAGTAGCGCGGGCGCTTCGGCTCCGGCTCCACCGCCTTGCGGTTCTGGCCGCCGAGGCCGTTGGCGCGCAGGATGCCCAGCGGGTCGGCATAGGCCCAGTCGCGCTCGGCCTCCGGCTTCGTCTCCGCGGTGGCGGCGCCGTGGCGGTTCACGCCCATCGACCAGGTCGGGCGGTGCCCGATGATCGCGTCCTTCTGGTAGGCCTCGACCGCGGCGTCGTTCATGCCGTCGAAGTAGTTGTAGGCCGCGTTGTAGGCGCGGACGTGGTCGAGGCAGAAATGCCAGTACTGCCCCTCCTGGCGCCGGCCCTTGGGCGCCCGGTAGAGCCCCAGATGGGTGCAGCCGGCGCTCTCGCAGGTGATCTCGGCCGTCGCCGCGCCGGTCGTGGCCCGGCCGCCGCCGCGCCCCTTCGCGCCGCTCTTCGCGCCGGCCTTGGGGTCGTCGCAGGTCGGCTTGATGCGGATACGGTCGAACAGGGGCGAGTTGAGATCCATGACGAGGCGATTATGAGGGGGTGAGCCCCGGTGACAAGGCCAAAGGGCCTGATGACGCATCGGGCGTTTCCGGCTTGACGGCCGGAACCCGAAACGGACGGGCAGGAGCGGGAGCTTGGCCGAAACCCTTAAAGATTGGATCGCGGCAACCCTCGGCGCGGCGCTCACGCCGGCCCAGCTCGACGTGATCGACGAATCCCACCTGCATGCCGGCCATGCCGGGGCGCGGCCGGAGGGGGAAACGCATTTCCGACTGGATGTGGTCTCGGCCGCCTTCGAAGGGAAGAGCCGGGTCGAGCGCCACCGCCTCGTCAACGGCCTGCTCGAGGAGGGCTTCCGGCGCGGGCTGCATGCGCTGGCCCTGCGCGCCCGCACCCCGGCCGAGGCCGGGATCTGACCCACATCGGGCGCGCCGTCCGGGAAAGGCCCTCGCATGGCGCTGCACTGCACCCCGCAGATCGTCCTCGACGAGGCGGAGCTGGAGGAGAGCTTCGTGCGCGCCTCCGGCCCCGGCGGGCAGAACGTCAACAAGCTCTCGACCGCGGTGCAGCTGCGCTTCGACGTGCGCCGCTCGCCCTCCCTGCCGGATGCGGTCGCCGTGCGGCTGATGCGGCTCGCCGGCAGCCGGCTGACGGGGGAGGGGGTCCTCGTCATCACGGCCCAGCGCTTCCGCACGCAGGAGCGCAACCGGGCGGATGCCCGGGAGCGCCTCGCCGCCCTGATCGCGGAGGCGGCGGTGCCGCCGGTCCCGCGCCGTCCGACGAAGCCGACCCTGGCCTCCAAGCGGCGGCGCCTCGAAGCCAAGAGCCACCGCTCCGGCGTCAAGCGCCTGCGCGGCAAGGGGACCGAGGGGGACTGAGATCCCGCTCCTGTTAAAACAGATTATCGATGATACGATTTCTTTTGCAAAGACATCGTATATTGAAATTCATCTCGCCGCTTCAGACAGCACGAAGGCCGGATCGACATCGATCCGGCCTTCGTCGATGGGACGTCGACGGATCAACGACGCGGATTGCGCTCCTCGCTGCGGTGCCGGCGGTTGACCGAGCCCGTCGAGAGATCGTCGCCGCGGTTCGGCAGCAGGGTCGGGAGGGCGCGGCCCCGGCCGGTCTCGACGGTGGAGCCGGGGGCGGTCTGGGTGGGGATGCCGGCCGGGGCGGTGTAGCTCTGGGCCAGGGCGGCGGTCGCGGGCAGGCCGGCCGAGAGCGCGGCGGCGAGGGCGAGACGGGCGAGACGGGTGGTGGACATGACGGGCTCCGATTCGTTCGATCCATGAGACGGCGCCGTTCGCGCCGCCGATGACCAAAAGATGGGGCCCCCTCGCTTCCAGGAAAACCCGAAAAAAACCGATCGCAACGTTCAAGATTTTCGACAAGCTCACGCCGCCCAGCGCGGGGCTGACAGCGCGGTCTCCAGATAGGCGATCAAGGCCGCGACGCGGGCGGGCCGCAGGCTGCCCGGCGGCATCACCAGGTTGAGGGCGATGGGCGGGGGCGACCAGTCCGGCAGAACCCGCACGAGACGGCCGGCCTCGAGATCGTCCCAGATCATGAAGTCGGGCTGCACGGCGAGGCCGAGCCCGGCCCGGAGGGCGGGGGCGAGCGCATCGGCATTGTTGGCCCGCAGCGGACCCTCCGGCACGACCGAGGCTTCCGCGCCGGAGACGTGAAGGAAGCGCCAGCGGTCCGGGCTCGGCAGATAGGCATAGCCGAGGCAGGCATGCCCCGAGAGCGCCTCGGGATGGGTCGGCACACCCCGCCGCTCCAGATAGGCGGGGGCGGCGACCAGCGAACGGCGGATCGGGCAGAGCCGGCGCACCCGCAGCGAGGAATCCGGCAGGGCCGCGATGCGCAGGCCGAGATCGAAGCCGCCGCCGACGAGATCCACCAGAGCGTCGCTGAGATGCAGGTCGACGCTGACGCCCTCGTGCGCCGCGAGGAAGTCCGGCAGGAGCGGCGCCACGTGCAGGACGCCGAAGGACATCGGCGCGGCGAGCCGCACGCGGCCTCGCGGCGCGGACGCGGCGGCGCTGGCCTGGGCTTCGGCGACCTCCCCCGCGGCCAGGATGCGCTCGGCATCCCCGCGGGCGGCGCGGCCGGCCTCCGTGAGGGCGAGGCGGCGCGAGGTGCGGCTGAAGAGCTGCGCGCCGATGCGCGCCTCCAGCCGCGCCACCGCCTTGGAGACGGTCGCCTTGGACAGGCCGAGCTCGGCCGCGGCCCGGGCGAAGGAGCCGGCCTCCGCCACCTTGGCGAAGACCGCCCAGGCCTCGAAATCGGGGAGCCGCTGCATGGTGCACTTCCTGAAACGATGAATTTCCATCGTTTCCGTTTCACAACGGAACGGCAAGGCCCAGATTGCCCGCAACGACGCCGCCCGCAGCGCAACCCACAGTCGGGACGGCGGCCGGAAAGCAAACCGGAGATCAGCCCATGACCCGCCACGGCCTCCACCACGTCACCGCCTTTTCCGGCCCGGTCCGGCGCAACCTCGATTTCTACACGCGGGTGCTGGGTCTCCGGCTGGTGAAGAAGACCGTCAATTTCGACGATCCGGGCACCTACCACCTCTATTACGGCGACGCCGACGGCACCCCCGGCTCGATCCTGACCTTCTTTCCGATCGAGCAGGCGGCTCCCGGCCGGGCCGGCATCGGCGAGACGCAGGAGACGGGCTTCCGCGTGCCCCGGGCCGCGATCGGCTGGTGGGCGCACCGTTTCACCGAGACGGGCGTGGCCTTCGAGCCGCCGGTCCACGTCTTCGGGGACACGGTGCTCCGCTTCCGCGATCCGGACGGGATGATGCTGGCGCTGGTCGGCACCGACGACACCGGAACCGAGGCGGCCGGCGCCCCCTGGGACGGCGGCATCCCGGCCGAGCACGCGATCCGCGGCTTCCACGGGGTCACGCTGCTCCTGAAGGAGGCGGCGCCCACGGCGGCGATCCTCACCGACGTGCTCGGCTTCGCCGAGACCGGCCGGGAAGGTTCGCTGATCCGGCTGTCCAGCGGGGCGGCGACCGGCGGTGTCGTGACGCTGCGCGCCGTCGGCGGCTTCCTGCCGGGGCGGCCGGGGGCGGGCTCCGTCCACCACATCGCCTTCCGGGCCGCCGACGACGCGGAGCAGGAAGCGATGGCGGAGCGCCTGCGCAGCGTGCACGGCCTCGCCGTGACCGAGCAGCGGGACCGCAACTACTTCCGCTCGGTCTATTTCCGGGAGCCGGGCGGCGTCCTGTTCGAGATCGCCACGGATAGCCCCGGCTTCGCCGTGGACGAGCCGGCGGAGAGCCTCGGCACGGCGCTGAAGCTGCCCGCCTTCCTCGAGCCGCATCGCGGCCAGATCGAGCAGGTCCTGCCCAAGGTCGCCTGACGCTCCTCCCCCGCCCCGGGTCACCGGGGCGGGCCGTCTTCCCGTCTTCTCCCGCCGCGTTCCCCCGCGAGGCCCGCCATGTCCGCGCCGTCCTTCCACCATCGCTACGAGCCCGGCACCGATTCGGGCCGGGCGCCGCTTCTGCTGCTCCACGGCACGGGGGGCGACGAGAACGACCTGCTCCCCCTCGGCCGCACGCTGGCGCCGGGGGCGGCCCTGCTGTCCCCGCGGGGGCCGGTCCTGGAGAACGGCATGCCGCGCTTCTTCCGGCGGCTGGCGGAGGGCGTGTTCGACGAAGCGGATGTGCGCCGCCGGGCGGACGAACTCGCCGCCTTCGTCGGGCAGGCCCGGGCGGCCTACGGGCTCGGCGCGCCCATCGCCGTCGGCTTCTCCAACGGCGCCAACATCGCCGCCGCCGTGCTGATGCGGCATCCGGAGGCGCTGGCCGGCGCGGTGCTCCTGCGCGCCATGGTGCCCCTCGCGGACACCCCCGCCGCGAGGTTGCCCGGCACGCCGGTCCTGATCCTGTCGGGCGCGCAGGACCCGATCGTGCCGGCCGCCAATGCCGGCCGCCTCGCGGCCGATCTCGCCGGCGCCGGTGCCCGGGTCGAGCACCAGACCCTGCCCGCCGGCCACGGCCTCACGCAGATGGATGTCGGGCTCGCGAAGGCCTGGCTCGACCGGCAGGGACAAGGGACGGGATCCTGAGCAGGAGCGCGTCGCGCTCGGCCAGCAGGGCGCTCATGAGGCGTTCCACAAGAGGTCCGGGCGGCCGCTCCGCCGCCCGGATCATGCGCGTCTCAAGGGGAAGGCTGGGCCGAAACGGACGCAGCACGACCGAAGGGTCCGGGCGCTCGCAGGCCGGAATCGGATCGACGAAGGCGATCCCGAGTCCCTCGGCGACGAGTCCACATCGTGCCGCCGTGTACTGCGCCGCGAGCGCGAAGCGGGGCACGATTCCGGCCGCCGCGAAGGCGGCCTCGACATCCTGCTGCAGAACGCCCGGCGCGCCTCCGATCAACGTCTCCTCCGCCAAGTCCTGGAGGGTGACGACCGTCCGCCGTGCCAGCGGGTGCCGGCGCGGCAAAGCGCACACCGCATCGACCGTGAGGAAGGGCTCGCTCGCCACACCCGCATGACCGGAGCGCGGCCGGACGAGGCCGAGGTCACACTGGCCGGTCGCCACCCAGGACCAGATCGTGTCCGGATCCGGTACGTGGACGGCGACGTGCACGGTCGAACACGCCTCGTAGAGACACCGGATCGCCCGCGGAAGCAGCCGCGAAGCGAGCGAGGGCTGACAGGCCACGCGCAACGGTCCGGTTCCGAGTTCACGGATCTGGCGTGCCGCCAAACGCAGGTGATCGAGCCCCGCATAGGTCCGGGCAACCTCCCTGGCAAAGGCCTCGCCCTCCCGCGTCGGCACCGCGCTCCCGTGCCCACGCACAAAGAGGGGAAAGCCGAGATCGGCTTCAAGCTGCGCGATGGCGCGGCTGACGTGAGGCTGGCCGATCCCGAGGGCCACCGCCGCCCGTGTCATGCCGCCATGGCGCAGCACGGCGCGAAACAGATCGAGATGAGCCGGGTTCATCATGCCTGATTTGCATGGAAATCGCTGATTGGGTCATTTGACGGCATGGACCGATGGAGGTGTCAATGGCGGCATCGGAACGAGGAGCTGCCACGGCCCCGTCCCGCCAGAGCCGACAGCCATGCCCGACATTCTTCTTTGGACGCTCGCCATCCTCGCCGGGGTCAGCGTCGTGGTTCAGCAGGTCCTGAACGCGAATCTTCGCGCCGCCTTCGCCTCGGCGGCCTGGTCGGGCTTCATGAGTTACGCCGTCGGGGTCCTCTGCATGGGCATGCTCGCCCTGCTCCTGCGCGAGCCGGCTCCTTCGTTGAGCTTGGCCGCACGGGTCCCGTGGTGGGCGTGGAGCGGCGGCGTTTTCGGAGCCGTCTTCGTCGGCCTGGCGATCCTGCTCGTGCCGCTCATGGGGGCCGCGACCTTCGTCGCCCTTCTCGTGGCGGGCCAGATGCTTGCCTCGGTCACCTTCGACCATTTCGGCTGGATCGGCCTCGCACAGCGCCCGATGGACCCATTGCGCCTGATCGGTATCGCTTTGCTGATCGGCGGCGTCGTCCTGATCCGGCGCTAGAACGACTCCGCCGATGATGCCCCCACCGCCTGCAACACGATCTCCCGCCGATGCCCCCGGTCCCGGTGCTCGATGAGATAGATCCCCTGCCAGGTGCCGAGCGCCAGCCTGCCGTCGATCACGGGGATGGTCAGCCCGGAATCGGTCAGCAGGGTGCGGATATGGGCCGGCATGTCGTCCGGCCCCTCGATCCCGTGCACGTACGAGCCGTGGCGCGGGGCGAGGCCGTCGAGGGCCGTCATCAGGTCGGTGCGCACATCCGGGTCGGCATTCTCCTGGATGGTGAGCGAGGCCGAGGTGTGCCGGCAGAACACGGCGACGAGGCCGCGGGTCAGGCCGCTCCGCGCGACGAAATCGGCCACAGCCCCGGTCACGTCGGTGAAGCCCTGGCCCGGCGTCGAGACGGTGAGGCGGGCGCTCGCCTGCCGCGTGACCGCGCCGGTGGAAAAGCCCTCCAGGCCGCCGATCCTGCCCGCGCTCCTCATGCGTCCATCTCCAGTTCCGCGCCCGGCGCGATCTCCCGCTCGCCCCGCTCCAGGATGCGCTCCAGCGCCTCCAGCCGGTCGGCCTCCGCGGGCGGCTTGTCCCAGCGGATCCGCGCCACCCGGGGAAACCGCATGGCGACGCCGGATTTGTGCCGGGTGGAGCGCTGCACGCCCTCGAAGGCGATCTCCAGTACCAGCCCCTCGTCCCGGCCATAGGCGACCTCGCGCACGGGGCCGAAGCGCTTCACCGTGTTGTTGCGGACGTAGCGGTCGAGCTTCGCGAGCTCGGCATCGGTGAAGCCGTGATAGGCCTTGCCCACGGGCACGAGCTCCTCCGCGCCGTCCGCGCCCCTCCGCCAGCAGCCGAACGTGTAGTCCGAGTAGAAGGACGAGCGCTTCCCGTGCCCGCGCTGGGCGTACATCATCACGGCATCGACCCGATACGGCTCGCGCTTCCACTTCCACCACGGCCCCTTGGGGCGGCCGGGCAGGTAGGCGCTGTTCACGCGCTTCAGCATCACGCCCTCGATGGCGTCGGCATCCGCGCCGGCCCCGACCGAGGCCGGATCGGCCCGGGCCGCCGCCACCTCCGCCCAGCTCGCGAAGGGCACCAGGGGCGAGAGGTCGATGCGGGCATGGTCGAGCCGGGCGACGAAGGCTTCGAGCCGCGCCCGGCGCTCGGAGAAGGGCAGGGGGCGCAGGTCCTCCCCCTCGGCGGCGAGGAGGTCGTAGGCGCGCACATGGGCGGGGAAGTCGTCGAGCAGCTTGCCCGTCACCGCCTTCCGGTTCAGGCGCTGCTGCAGCACGTTGAAGCTCTGCACCCGGCCCTCGCGCAGGATCAGCAGCTCGCCGTCGAGCGCCCCCTCGAAGGTGATCGCCTCGGCGAGGTCGGGGAAGGCGTGGGTGATGTCCTCGCCGGTGCGCGAATAGATCCTGCCGACCTGAAGCCCGGTCCGGTCGCGCCCGCCGGCGAGCTGCACGCGGATGCCGTCCCATTTCCACTCGGCGGAGAAGGCCTCCGGCTCGAGCTTCTCGAGATCGGCCTCCTCCTCGATCGGGTGGGAGAGCATCGGCGGCCGGAACGGGGCCGGGTTCAGGGTCTCCGGGCGCGCGCCCCGGCCCTCGACCCAGGCGAACAGGCTCTCATAGGGCGGCACGAGGCCGTGCCAGACCTCTTCCACCGCATCCGCCTCGTGCCCGCCCAGCGCCCCGACCGCGGTCTTGGCGAGCCGCGCGGAGACGCCGACGCGCAGATTGCCGGTGACGAGCTTCAGGAGCGCCCAGCGCCCGGTCTCGTCGAGGGCGTCGAGCCATTCGGCCAGATGCTTGGGCAGGGTCTTCCGGGCGGTGGTGGCCAGGGTGTCCACGACCTCGGACAGGGTGGGGAGGTGGGGCGGGGGCTTGTTGTGGCCGGGGCCGGGCGCGTCCCCTCGCGCCCCTGCGGGAGCGGCGGAGGCCTCGGCGGCGGGCCAGATCAGCGCGGTCGTCTCCGCGAGATCGCCGACATAGTTGTGCGAGAGGGCGAACAGCACCGGATCGACCCGCTCCTCCACCAGCCCCCGGATCAGCGCCGGCTTGGCCTCGCGGAAGCTCAGGGCGCCGGTCATGGCGGCCAGCGCGTAGCCGCGCTCCGGGTCGGGGGTGCGCGCGAAGAATTCCTGGAGCAGGCGCAGCTTGGCGGTGCGGCGCGGCTCGTAGGCGAGGCGGTCGAGGAGATGGGCGAAGTCGTTCACGCGCGCGCCTCCTCCAGGGCCGCCGTCGCGCCCGGATCGGGCTCGGCCTCGCCGTCGTCGCCGTAGCCCAGCAGGTGCAGGGGCCTGGCCCGAATGCCCTGGCTGCCGCACCAATGGACCAGGGCGTCCTCCTGGCCATGGGTCACCCAGACCTCCTCCGCGCCGGTGTCGCGGATGGTGCGGCAGAGATCGGGCCAGTCGGAATGGTCGGAGATGACGAGGGGCAGTTCGACGCCCTTCTGGCGGGCGCGGGCGCGCACCCGCATCCAGCCCGAGGCGAAGGCCGTGACCGGATCGGGGAACTTGCGCGACCACAGATCCTGGATCGCGGAGGGCGGGCAGAGCACGATGGCGCCGTGCAGGTCCTTGCGCTCGGCCGCGACCACCTTCGGCGTTTCGCCGAGCGGCACGCCCTCGCGCTTGTAGAGCGCGGTCAGCTTCTCCATGGCGCCATGCAGGTGGATCGGCTTCTCCCAGCCCTCCTCGCGCAGGAGCGCCATCACCCGCTGCGCCTTGCCCAGCGCATAGGCGCCGACGATATGGGCGCGCTCCGGGAACAGCCGCACGGATTCGAGGAGCTTGCGCACCTCGCCCCTCGTGTCGGGATGGCGGAAGACCGGCAGGCCGAAGGTCGCCTCCGTGATGAAGACGTCGCAGGGCACCACCTCGAAGGGCAGGCAGGTCGGGTCCTGCGCCCGCTTGTAGTCGCCGGAGACCACGACGCGGGCGCCGTCCTTCTCGATGGCGATCTGCGCCGAGCCGAGCACGTGGCCCGCCGGGGCGAAGCGCACGCTGACCTCGCCCACCCGCAGGACCTCGCCGAGGCGCGCCTCCTGCCGGTGCCGGCAAAAATCCTCGCCGTAGCGCACGGCCATGATGCGCAGGGTCTCGGGCGTCGCCAGCACGTGGGCATGGCCGGAGCGGGCGTGGTCGGCATGGCCATGGGTGATCAGCGCCCGCTCCACCGGCCGGGTCGGGTCGACGTGGAATCCCCCGAGGGGGCAGTAGAGGCCCTCCCGGGTGAGCGTGAGGAGATCGGAGGCGCGCATCGGCATCGCTGCGGATATAGGGGCCGGCACAGCCGCCGCATCCGCCGGAACACCATGTCACGCCAGCGCTCCTCCGGGGACCTCCTCGCCGACCGCCGCTACGCCTATGCCGCCGCCTGCCTCGCGGAGGGGGACGCCGCGGGCGCGGCGGAGATGGCGGAGCAGGCCCTCGCCCTCGCGCCGGATTACGCCCCCGCCTGGTTCCTCCTCGGCGAGGCCCGGGACGCACTCCTGCGCGCCGGCGATCCCGCGCAGGCGGCACCGGCGCGGGAGGCCTTCGCCCGGGCGCTCGCCCTCGAGCCGGAGGACGCGCTCGGCGCGCGGATGCGGCTCGCGGCCCTGGGGGAGGGGCCCGCGGACGCCGCGATCGGCCCGGCCTATATCCGCGCCCTGTTCGACGGCTACGCCCCGCGCTTCGAGCGGCATCTCGTCGGCGATCTCGGCTATCGCGGCCCGGAGATGATCCGCGACGCGCTGCAGGCGGCCGCGCCCGATGTGCGCTTCGGCACGGCGCTCGACCTCGGCTGCGGCACCGGGCTGATGGGCGCGGCGCTTGCCGGCCGGGTCGGACATCTCACCGGAATCGACCTCTCGCCGGCGATGCTGGCGCTCGCCCGCCGCAGGGGCTGCTACGACCGTCTCCTCGAAGGCGAGCTCCTCGGCGTCCTGGCGGGGGAGCCGGAGGCGGGCGCGGACCTCGTCACCGCGGCGGACGTGTTCATCTATTGCGGGGATCTCGGGCCGGTGCTTGCGGCGATCGCGCGCGTCCTGCGTCGGGATGGATTGGCGAGCTTCACCGTTCAGTCCCCTGAGGACGACGAAACGGACACGTCCGTCCGGCTCGGGCCGGATGGGCGCTACGCCCATGGCGACGGCCACCTGCGGCAGGCGATCGCCGGAGCGGGGCTCGCCATCGTCTCGGCCGAGCCTGCCGGCATCCGGCGGCAGAACGGCCGGGCGGTCCCGGGGCGCCTTCTCGTCCTTCGACGGCCGGGGTGAGATTCCTCACAACCGGAAACACTTGTGCGTGCAACCAATAGGGAACTGCTCCGTTGGGCCGCGATGGCCCAGCGGCGGTTCCCCGAGACGAGGTGCGGATGGAGAACAAGGCATTTCCGGCGAGTTCGACCACGCGAATCCCCTTCGCGCTGGCGCTCTCCGCCCTGGCGGGCGCAGCGGATTCCATCGGCTTCCTCGAATTCTCGCAGCTGTTCATGTCCTTCATGAGCGGCAACACCACCCGCTTCGGCACCGCCGTGAGCCATGCCGACTGGGTGGGCACCTTCCGCTTCGGCAGCGTCATCGCGCTGTTCTGCGTCGGCGCCTTCTTCGGCACGCTGCTGGCCGCCTGGTCCGGACGCTGGCGGCTGACCGTGCTGCTGATCGCGCAGGCGGTGTTCCTCGCCATCGGCCTCTATGTGCCGAACGGGTCGGAGGCCTTCCCGCTCCACGCCTATCCGATCGTGTTCGCCCTCGGCATCCAGAACGCCACCCTGCAGGACGGGGAGGGCCGCAGCATCGCACTCACCTACGTCACCGGCGCGGTGGTGCGCTTCGGCACGGGCCTCGCCAACATGGTGCTGCACAAGCCGGCGCCGTCCTTCTGGATCCAGGCACCGCTCTGGAGCGCCCTGACGGTCGGTGCCATCGCAGGCGGCACCTTGCACATCTATTTCGGCGAGCAGGCCTTCCTGTTCCCCGCGGCGCTCGCCGCCATCCTGTCGGCGATCGCGCTGATCCTCACCCTGGTCGCCCCGGGCAGCGCCTATGTCTCCGGCGAATCCGCGCCGCAGCCCGACGCGCATCCCGAGGCGCGGCCGACGGCGACGTTCATCTGACCGGAACGATGGGCGGGATCCCGGATCCCGCCCGCTTGCCCTTCCGCCTGCTACCAGCCGCGCGCGCCGTAGAACCCCTCCCGGTCGCAGTGCCAGCGATGCGGGCGGCGGGAATAGCCGTAGCCGTACCGGTCGAAGCGCGGGCCGTCCTCGTAGGCGATCACCCGGCGCCGCTCGTAGACCGGCGCCCCCTCCTCGTAGGGGCCATCGACCGGGGCGGCCTCCACGTCGTAGGGCCGCCCATAGGCGCCGTAGGCCGGGCCGGGATGGGCCTCGGCCGCGACGGCGCCGAGCAGCGCACCTGCCGCGAGGCCGCCGATGATGCCCGCGGCGAGGGCACCGCCGCCCCGCGCCTCGGCGGCCGAGGAGGTGAGGACGCCGACGCCCATGAGCGCGGCAGCCGAGAGCGCAGCCAATCTCTTCATGACCATTCCCCTGACGGACAGGCCACTGGCCGGGCGACGACCCGGCCTCGCGGAATGCGGCGATGTCCCGGCCGCATGGCCCGAAATTCGCACCGGCACGTTGCACACGCGCTGAATCGCGTGCACAGCTCCGGTTCAGCTTGGGCGAGTATCCTGCCCGTGTCAGAGGCTGCCGATTCGAGCGGCACGGCGCCATGGATCTCCCGAATTCCCGCTGACCTGGATCTCGGCTCCTTCCGAGACGAGGCGACGCTGGCCCTCGGAGCCGGGATGTCGGCTGCGACTCCACGTGAGGTCGCCACACGTCGCTGGCGGCACTACAGTGGGATAATTTCCCACCGAACGACTTCGATGCCCCGCTTCTTCATCGACCTCCATGACGGCGCCAATTTCGTGAAGGACAAGGTCGGCTTCGACCTTCCGGACGAGCAAGCCGTGCGCGAACGCCTGGCCCGGATCATGGCCCGGGCCGCCCAGAATCTGGCGGGCGCACCCGAGCGCCAGGACGTCTTCGCCATCGTCCGCGACGAGAACCGGCAGATCGTCCTGCGCGCGCATCTGTCCTTCGACATCGAGACCGTCGAGCGGGGCTGAGGCGCCCGCCCGGGGAATCGACTCAGCCCACCACGGTCATCGGCCGGCGCGCCTCCGTCGAGAGATCCGTGCGGAGCCCGGGCTCGGCCGGAAGCGGGGGCCAATTGGCGTTGTGGGCGGCCGTGGCGCTCGCCACGCGGTCCCGTCCCTGGGCCTTGGCGAGGTAGAGTGCCTGGTCGGCGGATTTGAGAAGATCCGGATAGGCGATGCCGAGCCAGCGGGTCGGGCCGTAGGCCGCGGTGACGCCGATGCTCACGGTCAGCCGTGCGCCCTGCGGCTGGCCCGGATGGGGGATCGCCAGCTCCGCCACGGCGGCGCGCAGGGCCTCCGCCGCCGCGCAGGCCTCGGCCAGCGTCGCCCCGGGCAGGAAGGCCGCGAATTCCTCGCCGCCGTAACGGGCCACGAGGCCGCCGCTCGCGGCGATGGCGCCACGCAGGGCCGCCGCGACCTGGACGAGGCAACGGTCGCCCTCGGCATGGCCGGCCGCGTCGTTGAGGCGCTTGAAGTGGTCGATATCGACCAGGATGACCCCGAGCCACGCCTCCTGCCGCTCGCAGGCCTCCCAGGCCTCGTCGAGCCGATCCGAGAAGTGGCGGCGATTGGCGACGCCGGTGAGGGAATCGGTCTCGGACAGGATCCGGAGACGGGCATTCGCCTCCGCCAGGGCCTCGGCCTGGAGGGATTCCCGCAAGCCCGCGAGGAAGACCTTCTTGGCCTCCCATTCGTTGGAATAATGGAGCTTGAGCGGCACCACGATCAGCCCCGACACCAGGAGCGGCAGCCCGTTGCCGGCCGCATCCGTGAGGCCGAAGGCGACGATCATCCCGACATAGAGGATCAGGGACGAACCGCAGAACCAGAGGCTGTGCCGGAACGGCTGCGGCGCGATGAGGCCGACCACGAGCGGCACGATCGCCGCGATGATGACGTAGGAGGCGGTGTGCGAGGCCGGCACGAGCCGGGCACTGTTGAGGACGACCGCCAGATCGACCAGCGAAGTCGCGAGGGCCGCGCAGGACAGCCGCATCACCGTGGGGCGCCCGCGCAGGAGGACGATCGCGGTCAGCGTGATGGGGCAGAACACCCCCAGCGTCAGCACGAGCGGGACCGCGAAGGCCTCGGGGCCGAAGGCATCGTAGTCCATCGCCAGGGACAGGACGTTGAACAGCACGAAGACGCCGAGCCAGGTCTGGACATAGAGACCGTTCTGACGGGCGGTCTCGGCGCGGTAGCGCGCTTCCAGGGGGGCGGGCAGCCGGAGCCTGTACCAGGGACGGCTCAGGCCCGCTTCAATAAGACGTTGCATGGACGTGCCGGCTCATCCTCTGGTGAGGCACCCGGCAATCTATGAGGCGATTTTTTCCCAAGCGTTAAGGCAATCGCCGAGATTTGCGAACATCGGCGATTGCCTCGCGCGCAGGTTGCACCTTTGCGCGGGGCCCCTCAGGCGCCCGCGTCGTCGGAATTCTGGGCGTAGCGGACCAGCGCGTCGATCTCCCCCGGCGCACGGAACACCTGGCCATCCCCCGTCTCGACATAGACATCCGCGGCGCCGAGGCTGGAGAAGGTCATCGCCCGCTCGGCGGCGCGGACGCCGATCGCGTGCTCTTCCGCCTTGGAGCCAGAGGGCGCCGTGTAGTGAACGGTGTAGGTCATGAAGCTCTCCTGCTGGCGGGCGAGCATAGGCCAGGGGACCGGCACCACCAAATCGCGCCACCGGCGGAGCCTTCAGGTCCGGTTCAACCGGCGCGGCCTAGCTTGGCCCACCTCGCACGAACGGCCGCTCCATCCGGAGCTCCGCCGCCTCGGCGCGGGACTTCCGCTCGGACGCCATGCTCGCCCTCCCGACCACGCCTCTCGGTGTTCCCGTCCTGCCGATCCCGCATGCCGGCGCGGGGCGAGCCGCAAGCCCGTTCCCGGGCACGCGGGCCTTCCTCCGAAGCGTCATGCCGGCCCTCGACCTCGCTTTCGGCCTGGAGGATGTCTCGACCTACCCGGACGCGATCGTGGCGCTGATCGAACGCCTCGAAGCGGGCCCGCTCGGGCAGGCGGCCACGGCCGCCGACCGGCCAGCCGTGGCCTTCGCCTGATCGCCGTGCCGGCCCGGCGCAGGCCGGCAGCCTCACGTTTCGGCGCGGCGTGAGACCCGCGGGAACCCCGACGGCCGCCGATCCTCGGCGTCAGGCCGCGAAGCCTTCGCCCTCGTTCATCATGGGAACCGGATCATCTGCCGGTACAGAGGACTTGCCGTCCTTCCTGTCAAAAAACAGGCACCTTTTCTTCGGTCTCGCAAGACGAAGAGAATGGTGCGGCCAAGAGGACTCGAACCTCCACCCCTCGCGGGACTAGCACCTCAAGCTAGCGCGTCTACCAATTCCGCCATGGCCGCTCGTCGCACCCGGGGCCGGCCGAAGTGGCTGCACCGGTGGGAGCGGCGCAGCGGATAACAGATGCGATCCCGGGGCACAAGCGCTGCTTTCGCGCCGGCTGACGATTGCCGGCCCGCCGCCCCGTCGACGGCGCGCCGCAGGCCCCGTTTCCGCGCCCCGCGAGGTCAGGCGCGCAGGGAGGCCTCGAAATACGCGATGGTGCGCGCCAGCCCCTCGCGCAACGGCACGGTGGGGTTCCAGCCCAGCACCGCTTGCGCCTTGGCGATGTCCGGGCGGCGCTGGCGGGGATCGTCGGGCGGGAGGGGGCGGAAGACCAGCCTGGAGGTCGAGCCCGTGAGCTCGAGCACGAGCGCGGCGAGCTCCGCGATGGTGAACTCGCCCGGATTGCCGATGTTGATCGGCCCGGTCACCTCCGGGCCGCTCTCCATCATGGCCACGAAGCCGTCGACGAGGTCGTCCACGTAGCAGAAGGAGCGGGTCTGCCGGCCGTCGCCGTAGAGGGTGATGTCCTCGCCCTTCAGGGCCTGGACCACGAGGTTGGAGACCACCCGCCCGTCATGGGGGTGCATCCGGGGGCCGTAGGTGTTGAAGATGCGCACCACCTTGATCGCGAGCCCGTGCTGCCGGTGGTAGTCGAAGAACAGCGTCTCCGCGCAGCGCTTGCCCTCGTCGTAGCAGGAGCGGAAGCCGATCGGGTTCACCCGGCCCCAGTATTCCTCGGGCTGGGGATGGATCTCGGGATCGCCATAGACCTCGGAGGTCGAGGCCTGGAGGATCGGGATCTTCAGCCGCTTGGCCAGCCCCAGCATGTTGATCGCGCCGATCACGCTGGTCTTGGTCGTCTGGACGGGGTCGAACTGGTAGTGGATCGGCGAGGCCGGGCAGGCGAGATTGTAGATCTCGTCCACCTCGACATAGAGCGGGAAGGTCACGTCGTGGCGCAGGAACTCGAAGCGCGGTTCCGGGAGCAGATGCGCGATGTTGCGCCGACTGCCCGTGAACAGGTTGTCGACGCACAGCACCTCATGCCCGAGCCCGAGCAGCTTCTCGCAGAGATGCGACCCGAGGAACCCGGCGCCGCCGGTGACCAGAACGCGTTTCGAAGTCCCACGCCGCATGGGTCGGCTCCCTGACAGAGGAAGGCGTCTCGCCGGCCCCTCCCAAGGAGGCGCCCGTCAAGCGCCGGTCTGAGAAGCGGTATACTTGACGTACCAGTCGACGAAAGCCGCGATCCCCTCCTCGACGGGCGTCACCGGCACGTAGCCGATCAGGTCCCGCAGGAGCGCGGTGCTCGCCTCCGTCTTCTCCACGTCCCCGGGGGGCAGATCCTTCAGCACGCGGGTCGCGCTCCGCCCGAGGCTGGCTTCGAGGAGGTCGAGGATCCGCGACACGCTGACGGGCTGGCCGCCACCGATATTGACGAGCCGATAGGGCGCGACCGGGCTCAGGGTGTCGGCCTCGGACAGACGGGCCTGCGGGTCGGCGGCGGGCGGCTTTCCGAGGAGGCGGTGGATGCTTTCCACCAGGTCGCCGACATAGGTGAAGTCCCGCACCGCGCGGCCATGGCCGTAGACGTCGACCGGCTCGCCCGCCAGGATCTTGCGGGTGAACAGGAACAGCGACATGTCGGGCCGGCCCCAGGGGCCGTAGACCGTGAAGAAGCGGAAGGACGTGACCGGCAGCCGCCACAGATGCGCGTAGGTATGGGCCAGCACCTCGCCGGAGAGCTTCGTCGCCGCGTAGATGCTCATCGGCGCGGCGGAGCGGTCCGTCTCCCGGAACGGCAGCGTCGTGTTGCCGCCATAGGCCGAGGAGGTCGAGGCGAACATCACGTGCTGGATGTCGAGGCCCCGGCAGGCCTCGAACAGGTTGAACGTGCCGACGATGTTGCTCGCGATGTATTGGCGCGGCTGCTCCAGGCTGTAGCGCACGCCGGCCTGGGCCGCGAGATGGACGACGACATCCGGCCGAGTCGCCCGCATGACCGCGCGGATGCGGTCCGCATCCTCGAGCATGAATTCGTGGAACGAGAAGCGGTCGTGGGCCGAGAGATGCGCGAGCCGGGCGCGTTTCAGCGCGACGTCGTAGTAGCTGGTCATCCCGTCGATGCCGACGACCTCGACGCCGTCGGACAGCAAGCGATGCGCAAGATGAAATCCGATGAATCCTGCGGCACCGGTGACGAGAACCCGCATGAATGCTGCTCCTGAGAGATTGGTTGACGCCGCAAGTTCCGTTTCGACGCGCACTCGCCTCTGCCATATCGGCATGACGCTGCGAGATCACGCACGAAATCCGCCCGCCGACGGCCGCGGCGCAGGAACAACTTCCCGGCAACCGCGCCGGAGGAGGCGCCCCGGCCCGCAATGAGCCGGGGAGAGAAACCGCGCGTGCATTCGCCTTCCGGGCCGCGGCCTGCTAGGGTTGCGAAGCCTTATCCGGTGGCGATCCGCGCCCCGAGGGCTTCACCACCGCCCGTCCCCCGATCGCTCCGCCGGACACCGCGAGGAGGCCGCGAGCAAAGGGATGGCGCCGGCCCCGGGCCGGCCGCCGGGACGAGGGCGGCGCGATGGAAGACGTTCCATGACCGACGACATTGCCGCCAAGATCCGCGCCGAGGCGCGCGCGGAGCGCGCGGAGCGCATGGCCCGCGAAGGCGCCGAGGCGATGGCGGAACACCAGGCGGCGATCCGCGCCGTCGACGAGCGTACGCTCCGCCTGCGCGCCCTCCGCCTCGCCAAGGAGGCCGAGGAGGCCGCGGAGCGCGCCGCCAATCCGCCTGCGCCCAAGCGCCGGCGCACCAAGGCCTGAGGGAGAGGATCGCCATGGCCTTCGACCGCCCCCGCCGCTCCAGCGACCCCCGCGCCGCCGCCGAAGCCGCCTTCAAGGCGGTGACCACCCGCAAGCCCGCACCCGCCCCGGCGCCGGGACCGGCCGCGGCGACGGCCGTCCCCGGTGTCCGCGAGACCGTCTCCCTGCGCCTCGACAAGGCGGTGCTGGAGCATTTCCAGAAGGACGGCCCCGGCTGGCAGGACCGCATCAACGCCGCCCTCAAGGCCGCCGCCGGGCTCTGAGGGCGGCCTTTCGAGAGGGCCCGGCGCTCAGGCGTGCACCGCCCGGGCGAGCTCGGCCTTCGACATGCGGGAGCGGCCGGAAATGTCTTTCGCCCGCGCCTTCTTCATCAGCTCGGCCTTGGTCTCGCCGCTCCCCGCCCGGGACGACGTCGAACCCGTCTTGCGGGCGGAGGCGGCCTTCTTCGCCACGTCCGCGGGCTGCTTCGAATGCTGCTTGCCCTTGGCGGAATCGGCGCGCTTCTTCGCGGTGGAGCGGGCGTATTCGGACGCGCTCAGGCTCTCGCGGGCCTTCTTGGGCAGGTAGCGCTCGCCGGTCTTGCCGCTCTCCTTGCCCGACTTCGTGCCCCATCCCTCGTCGGTCCATTGCTTGAGGTGGTTGTCGGACGACTTCCCGCCCTCGTAGCCGCCGCCCTCCTTCTTGTACGTGCTCGTGGCCATCTGTGCCTTGCGGGCGGACCATTGCCCCGGCTTGCCGCCCTTGTCGGAGCGGGTGACCTTCGCCTTCACCTTTTCCCAGAGCTTCGGATCGGTCTTCTTGGCGCGCTCGGCCATGATCGTGTCTCCTCGACGGGGGATTGGGCGGTCAATCGGGCGCGAGGCCCCGGCGTTCCAGCCCGCTTCGCCGCATCCTGGGGACAATCCCCCATGCGCAGGGGGAACGGATGCGTTGACAGCGGGGCGCGAAGGTCTCACCTCGCGCGGGCATCGCTCTTCCCCGTCGCGCCACCGTCATGCTTCGGCGCGAGGAAGACCGGTGGACGAACAGGCGATGCGGGCGTGCCCGCAGCGGAGACGAAGGCATGTCGGCGAACAGCGCCCCCACGGTATTCATCGACGGCGAGGCCGGGACCACGGGCCTCGGCATCCGCGAGCGCCTGGAGCGCGAGGGCCGCGTGCGCCTCGTCAGCATCCCGCACGAGCACCGCAAGGATGCGGCCGTGAAGCGCGACCTGATCGCCGGCGTCGACCTGGTGGTGCTGTGCCTGCCCGACGACGCGGCCAAGGAGACCGTGGCGCTCGCCGACGGCCTGCCCGGCGGCGGCCCGCGCATCCTCGATGCCAGCACCGCCCACCGCGTCGCCCAGGGCTGGGCCTACGGCTTTCCCGAGCTCGCCCCGGGCCAGGCGGAGGCGATCCGCGCCGCGCGCCGGGTCGCCAATCCCGGCTGCTACCCGACCGGGGGCATCGCCCTGCTGCGCCCCCTCGTCGAGGGCGGCCTGATCCCGGCCGACTTCCCCATGAGCGTGAACGCGGTCAGCGGCTATAGCGGCGGCGGCCGCTCCATGATCGAGGCCTACGAGCGCAACGAGGCGCCCGCCTTCGAGATGTACGGCCTCGGCCTCGGCCACAAGCACGTCCCCGAGCTGCAGGCCTATGCCCGCCTGACCCGGCGGCCGATCTTCGTGCCCTCCGTCGGCAATTTCCGGCAGGGCATGCTGGTGAGCGTGCCCCTGCATCTCGACAGCCTGCCCGGCCGCCCGACCCCGGGCGATCTCGAGGACGCCCTCGCCGACTGGTACGCGGGCAGCGCCCTCGTCTCGGTGGTCAAGGGCGCGGAAGCCGGCGCCCATCGCGAGCGGATCGAGCCCGAGGGGCTCAACGACACCGACCGGCTGGAGCTGCGGGTCTTCGGCTCGGACAGCCACCGCCAGGCCGTGCTCGTCGCCCGCCTGGACAATCTCGGCAAGGGCGCCTCCGGTGCGGCGGTGCAGAATCTCGGCCTGATGCTCGGGCTCGACTGACCGCCCGGCACCTCAGGACGACGGGGCTCCCGTCGCCTCGTCGTCCCCCCCCCTGAGAACGAAGCCGGAGCGCCGGCCGGGAACACGCGCCGGAGCCGCCGCCGATCCGCTCGTCCGGAATCGGCCGTCGGCGCGCCCGGCGACGCGGCGCGATCCTCGATCCCAGCGATCCTTGTCCGAAGGGCCGCCCCGGCTTCATCCGCTGGCGGCGGCCCGGTGAAGCGGTTTCCGCCCTGAGCGCGAGGACGGGCCCGGAGACCGGCGCCCTCACAACAAGCATCGTCTCAAGATACGCGCGATGAAAATCAGTTATCGTGCGCTGCAATCTTCCGCCCGCCGGTGAGCGGCGACGGCGCAGGCCGGCGCGAAACGCGGCCTGTCGCGCAGATTTGAGGGAGCGCTGCCGCATGCCCGCAGCGCACAGGCACACGATCCACAAGATTTCGCGCATCCAGGACCCGTGATCGGCCAATGTCGACCCGGGTCGGCCGTCGACAGAAGCGATGCCTATGGCGCCCCCATCCGCAAAAGACGAGGCAAATATCTGATCCCGTGCGGGAATTTCAGATATGGGCCGCGGGATGTCTCGCGCCGGGGCCTGCGAGAAGCCTGTTTTTTCCCATCGCCCCCCATCCATCGCCACGACCGGGACGTCCCCGAGCCTGCACTCGCCTGTGCAAGAGAGGACTGGATGAAAAACCGAAATAGCTCGGCTTTTGATCGCTCGTAATCCGAAAATTCTTTGGAAACGTCTTGCCGTGTAGTGGAGCTGAGCTTACGCTCTGGATGTCAAACGCTCCTCAAAGACGGCATTTCTTAACATGAGTGAAGATACAGCCGAGTCCGCAAGACTCATCACCCTCGCGGCGGACATCGTCTCTGCCTATGTCAGCAACAACCATGTCCAGAGCGCAGATCTGGCGAAGCTGCTTAGCGACGTGCACGGCGCGATCCTCGGCGTCACCGCTCATGCCGCCAACGGGCAGGATTCGGGTCCGCCCAAGGCGACACCGCAGGAGATCAAGAAGTCGATCTCGCACGATTACCTGATCAGCTTCGAGGACGGGAAACCCTACAAGACCCTGCGCCGGCACCTCACCCTGCGCGGCCTGTCGCCGGAACAGTATCGGGCGAAGTGGGGCCTCGGCCCGGACTATCCGATGACTTCGGCGAGCTATTCCGAGCAGCGCTCCGAACTCGCCCGCGCCCTCGGCCTCGGCCAGCAGCGCCGCCGGCCCGCGGCCAGCGAGCCGCCCCCCGTGGAAGCCGCCCCCCCGGCGGAGGAGCCGGCGGCCAAGAAGCCCCGGGCGCCCCGCCGCAGGAAGGAAGCCTGAGACGGGCCGCGCCCCTTCGCCCCGCGAACCGGCTCAGCCGGGCCGGCGGGACGGCGTGAGCCGCACCCCCGGCGCGGGGCGCTCCAGCAGCACCTCGCGGCGAAAGCGGACGAGGCGGGCCGGGCGGCCGGCCGTCCCGCTCGTGACGGCCTCCGTCTCCTCCACCAGGCCCTGCTGGGCGACCAGCCGGCGGAAATTCTGCTTGTGCAGCCGCGTGCCCGAGAGCGCCTCGACCGTCCTTTGCAGCTGGAGCAGGGTGAAGGCGGGGGGCATCAGCTCGAACACCACCGGGCGATACTTGATCTTGCCGCGCAGGCGCCCGATCGCGGTCGCGAGGACGCGGCGATGGTCGAGGGCCATGGGCACGCCGGTAACGGCGGCATCGGCGGGGACGGCGGCGCCGCTCTGGCCCTCCGCCTCCGGGATCAGGCCGGCCTCGAACAGAAGCTCGTAGCGTTCGAGCACCCGTTCCTCGTTCCAGGTACCGCCGAAATTCAGGCCGACCCGGTCCTCGCGCAGGCGGCGCAGCTTCGGGTCGGCGGCCTCCTGGACCCAGGCCATCAGCCGCGGCTCGATCGCGTCGAGGGCCGCCGGGCGTCCCTCGCGAAAATCCTCCCAGGGCAGATAGGCGTACCAGTTGCGCCAGGCCGCCTCCGCGAGGCCGGCCGGGCGCGCCTCGCGGACGAGGGCGAGATAGGCCACCGAGAGCAGGTGCACGCCCTCCGGGCCGCCCGCTTTCCGGTCGCGGTCGCCGAAGGTGTAGAGCTGCTCGACATAGCCGAGGCGCTGGTGGGTCTGCTGCTCCACCCAGGCCCGCAGGCCGCGCTCCAGGGTCGTGTGCTCGGGCACCAGGGGGCCCGCCGGCAGGCCGGTCTCGCGGCCCCGCGCCTGCCCCGCCACCTGCACCGTGAGGGCGCGCGGCTCTCCGCCCGTGGCGGCCACGATCACCGCCACCAGGCCCACGGAGGAGGCGCTGACGGGCAGCGGCGCGGTCTGAGAGCGGGAGTCGGCCCGGAGCGGGTCGGCCGTGGTCATCGTCGTCCAGAACATCCTGCAGCGGTCCCGGGACGGGACCCTCGCCGCTCCTCTACAACGATTCCGAACGGCCCGCAGGGGTCCGGAGCGGTCGGGAGGCGCGCTATCCTCCCAAGACCGCCGCAGCCCTTGCCGTTCGCCGGCGCTTGAAAAGCCGGCAGGATGGTCACACAGCGTCGCAAACACGCGCGCAGGGAGGAACCGCATGCACGATCGGAGCGTCGCGCCCGGAGGCGCGGCATGGTGAGCGTGGGACAGAGCCGTGCGGGCACCGTCCCGGTCGACCTGCGCCTCTACGGCCTCCTCGACACCGGCGTGCTCGGCGGGGACGCGGCGACCCTCGCGGCCCTCGCCGCGGAGGCGGTGACCGGAGGCTGCACCCTGCTCCAGTACCGCGAGAAGGACATCGCCGATGCCCGGGCCGCCCTCGCCCGCATCCGGGCGATCCGCAACGCGGTGGGGGGCCGGGTGCCCGTTCTCGTCAACGACCGGGTCGATCTCGCCCTGGCGGCGGGCGCCGAGGGCGTGCATCTCGGCCAGAGCGATCTCCACCCGGACGAGGCCCGCCGGCTGCTCGGGCCGGGGGCGATCATCGGGCTTACCGTGAAGACCGGCCACCAGGCCGACGAGCTCTACCGCCTGCCGGTCGACTACGCCTGCATCGGCGGCGTCTTCGCCACCACGAGCAAGGACAATCCCGATCCGCCGGTCGGCCTCGACGGGCTGCAGCGGATCGTGTTCCGCGGCCGGCTGGCCCGCGGCGGCGACTTCCCCCTCGGCGCCATTGCCGGGATCGGACGCGAGAACGCGGCCTCCGTGGTCGCGGCCGGGGCGGACGGGGTCGCGGTGATCACGGCCTTGTTCAGCGGCGGCGACACCCGCGGCAAGGCGCGCGACTTGCGCGGGCGCATCGACGCGGCGTTGAATGCACGCGGGGATGGAAAAGGGGAGGGGACGCCATGACGGCGCGCACGGCCATCGCGGTGACCATCGCCGGCTCGGATTCGAGCGGCGGCGCCGGCATCCAGGCGGATCTCAAGACCTTCGCCGCCCTGCGCGTCTACGGCGCCAGCGTGATCACCGCGCTGACGGCGCAGAACACCACCGGCGTCCAGGCCATCCACGACGTGCCCGCCGACTTCGTGAGCGCGCAGATCGAGTCCGTCTTCTCCGATCTCGCGGTCGGCGCGGTGAAGATCGGCATGCTCTCGAGCCCGGGCACCATCCGCGCCGTCGCCGAGGGCCTGCGCCGCCACGCCGGCGGGATCCCGATCGTGCTCGACCCGGTCATGGTCGCCACCAGCGGCGACCGCCTGATCTCCGAGGAGGCGGTCGCGACCCTGCGGGAAACGCTGATGCCGCTTGCCGTCGTCGTGACGCCGAACCTGCCCGAGGCGGCCACGCTGCTGGGCGAGCCCACCGCCGCCACCGAGAACGAGGCCGTGGCCCAGGCCCGCCGCCTGCGCGCCGCCGGCGCCAAGGGCGTGCTCATCAAGGGCGGGCATGCGGAGGGCACCGAGAGCGTCGACCACCTGCTGACCGAGGACGGCCCCCTGCGCCGCTTCGCGGCCCCGCGGGTCGCCACCCGCAACAGCCACGGCACCGGCTGCACCCTCTCGGCGGCGGTGGCCGCGGGCCTCGCCCGCGGGCTCGACCTCAACGCCGCCGTCGCCCAGGCCAAGGCCTACATCACCGCCGCCATCGCTGCGGCGGATTCCCAGCCCGTGGGCAAGGGACACGGGCCGGTGCACCATTTCCACGCACTCTGGGGTTGAACCGCCCGGGACCGTGCCCGGCGACCCGGATGTTCGCCCTGCGTTCCGCCTGTGCGGGTTGCGCTTCCGACGCGTTTGCGTTTGAATTAGCAAACGTCCGTTCGGATAACGGAACGACGAGTCACGGGTCAGCGCGGTCATGCAGGACATCACGACGAGCCTCGAGCGGGTGCGGCAGAAGGATCTCGTGAGCGGCGCGCAGGTGCTCTCCGGCCAGCTCGGCAAGACCATCCAGCGCCTGCGCAAGGCCTACAATCTCTCCCTGTCGGAGCTCGCCGAGCAATCGGGCGTGGCGAAGTCGATCATCAGCCAGATCGAGCGCAACGAGACCAACCCGACGCTCGCCACCATCTGGCGCCTGAGCCAGGCGCTGGACGTCTCGATCGAGCGGGTTCTCGCCACCTCGGACGAGGAGCACTTCATCGAGAAGTCCTCCCGGGCCGACACGCCGAGCCTGCTCTCCGAGGACGGCAAGGTACGGCTCGCCATCATCGGCTGGATCAAGACGGTCGAGTGGCTGCAATGGTACGACGTCACGGCCGAGCCCGGCGGCGTGCTCGATTCCGACCCGCACCAGCGGGGCTCGGTGGAATCGCTCTCCGTCATGGAAGGGCAGTTCGAGGTGGACGTGGCCGGCGAGGTGCAGCGCGCCGCCGCCGGCGAGACCCTGCGCTATCGCTGCGACCGCCCGCACACCGTGCGCTGCCTGGGCGACAAGCCGGGCCGGGCGACCATGGTCGTGATCATGAAGGCCGCGGTGATGGAGTGAGGCGCTCCGCCCGCGCCTGGTCGAGCCGGGCGCAGCGATAGGCGTCGGGCAGGGACAGCGCCCAGACGAAGAACCCCGCCGCGTGACGCCCGACGAAGCTCGCTTCCGGGCTCGCGAATTTCGCACAGAGCCAGCCCCCGACGAGGGTGAACAGGGCAAAGCCCAGGCCCCGGGCGGCGCGGCCGGTCCAGACATGGCCCATCCCGGGCAGGAGCGCGGCGACGAGCAGGACCCTGCGCGGGTCAGGCGGCGAGACGGGCATCGGGCGGCTCCGAGAGGACGAGGGCGAGGTCGCGCGCCGCCTCCAGCCCGAGGCGCAGGGTCTCGGGCGGGATCCGCTCTAGGGGGAAGCGGCTGCCGCGCAGGAGCAGATAGGCCCCGCGGGTCCCCTCGCTCGCCTGGAGCACGAGGCGCAGGCCCTTCGGCGTCAGCAGCACCTCCTTCACCCGCGGATCGGCCAGGATCGTGTCCAGGGCCGGCGCGGCCCGGGCGAGCAGCGCCTCGGCACCCTGCGTGCCGCGCACCAGGGTGTCGGCGGGCCAGCCCGGCGGCGCGGGAAAGCGGGTCGGGAGGTCGTCGGGGGCGTAGAACTCGGCGCCCGCCGGCCGGCGCAGGACGTCGAGGGTCATGCCCGCCGGCAGCGGCGCCCGCAGGGTCACCGAGAGCCAGAGCTGGGGCAGGCGGCGGAAGACCAGCGCCTCCGGGATCAGCCGCAGGCGCGCCTCGAAGGCCCCGAAGCGGCCGTCGAGGGTGGCGAAGCCGGCCCGGTCGCGACCGAGGCGCGCGGCGCGCAGGAGGCGCGTCCCGTCCGACAGCAGCCCCGCCCGCCAGGCGGCCGCCGCCCGGTTCTGCGACCAGCAGAACCCGGCGGCGGCGAGGGCGATCAGGCCGGCGAGGGCGGCGAGCATGGCGCCTCAATAGCCCCGGGGCTTGGGCCAGGGCATCGTGAACTGGTCGCCCCGGCGGACATACTTGTAGCGGTGCAGCACGAACCAGGCGGAGGCGGTGATGTAGAAGGCCATCATCGCGACGAGCTGCGTGCCGTAGCCGAGGAAGACCGCGAGATAGGTCACCACGCAGAGCAGGAGCAGCAGGATCGCCGGCAGCGGGTGCAGCGGGTGCACGTAGCCGCGCTGGATCGAGCCCAGCGGCCATTTCCGGCGGAACAGCATGATCGAGAGCGCCATCAGCGTGTAGCCGAGCAGGCCCGACAGGATCGAGAAGGTGATGGTCTGGTCGAGCGGCGTCGAGACGGCGAACAGGATCGCGATCGGCACGAAGAACACGATCGCGCGGTAGGGCGTGCGGTAGGTCGGGTGCACGGCGCCGAACCAGACCGGCATGTAGCGGTCGCGGCCCATGGCGAACCAGGCGCGGGAGGCGTCGTTGATGCAGCCATTGGCCGAGGCCACGGTGGCGAAGAGCGTGCCGAGGAAGAGGAAGGCCTCCAGCCAGCGGCTGCCGGTGAGCCGGGCCGCGTCGTAGAGCGGCGTCACCGCCTGGCCGAGATATTCCCAGGGCATCAGGCCGGTCGAGACGTACCAGGTCAGGGTCGCCGCGATCAGCAGGGTCATCATGCCGGTCATGGTGCCGAGCGGCAGGGCCCGGGCCGGGGAGCGCACCTCCTCCGCGGCCTGGGTCGTGCCCTCGATGCCGAGATAGAACCACAGGCCGAAATGCATGGCCGCGAGGATGCCGAGCGAGCCGTAGGGCAGGTCGACGAGCAGCCCCTTGTGCTGGAGCACGGCGCCGGGCGCCCAGGGCTGGGACGCCACGAACAGCACCACGATGGCGGCGAAGGCCGCCGCGGTGATGACGAGGTTCAGCGTCAGGGTGGCGAGCACGCCGCGATAGTTGAGGAAGGCCAGCGCCACCACGGTGAGCACCATGAAGGCGCGCTTGTCGATCGCGCCCTCCAGGCCGAGGCTCTGGGCGAAGGCCTCGATCAGGTCGCCGGCCACGATCGCGTTGGAGACCTCGAGCATGGTGTAGGCCATGACGAGGTAGAGGCCGACATTGAAGGCCGCGAGCGGCCCGATGATGTGCTTGGCCTGGGCGTATTGCCCGCCCGCGGCGGCGACCGTCGAGGTGATCTCGGAATCGATCATCGCGACGCAGGTATAGAGGATGCCGGCGAGCCAGCAGGCGGCGAGGGCGGCCACGGGTCCGCCTTTGCCGACCGCGAAGTTCCAGCCCATGAACTCGCCGACGAGCACGATGCCGACGCCGAGCGCCCAGACATGGCCCGGCCCGAGCACCCGGAGCAGGGCGATCCGCGTGTCCGTCCCGGCGGCGGGCGCCGCGGCGGGGGCGCCCGCGAGGGGCACCGGCGCGGCGGGGGAGGGGGACAGGGAAGACGTGGGCAGGGATTGCGTCACGGGCATCACGACCTCGCTGCGGTTTCGCCGACCTCGGAATCCACGATCTCGCCCTCCTCCGAGGAGAGCAGGTAGGTCTCGTCATACGTTCGGTTGGTGCGCAGGAGATCGAACCCCATCCAGAGGGCGAGGACGGTCGCGAGCGCCCAGGCGCCCCAGTTCATGATGGCCACCATGACAGGCTTCCCCGGCTTGAGGACGAAGGGGGATGGATCGTGACGCGGACGCGCGGGCGCCGCCGCGTCAGGGGCGCGGGCGCCCCTCGCCGTCGAAATGCTCGGCGATCACCTCGCGGTACTCCCGGTCGGAGTAGCGGAACATGAAGACGAAGTAGCCGACGATGATGATCGCGGTGAGCGCCACGGCGCCCCAGTTGAAGGCGTAGTCGAAGCGCGTGCCGATGATGGCGGCGGCCTTCTCGGGGGCGAAGCCGAGCTTCTCCCACTGCGCCGCCATGGTCGGGTTCTGGCCCAGGCTCTCCCAGGTCGCGTTGGGATATTCGGTGGTGGTGGTGCCCCCGCCCGCGAGCTTCAGGAGCAGGGGCAGGTAGAGGGTGATGAAGACCAGCACCAGCATCAGCACGGCGTCGAAGATCTGGCCGGCGACCGACTGCACCGGCGGCTCGTAGGGTTTGCGGGATCCCGTCTGCAAGGCCATGGCTCAGGCTCCCCGGTTGCGGCGCAGGGCCCGCAGGCGATCGAGATAGTAGAGGTCCATGCCGTAGATCGCGGCCCGGTCCTCGCTGTAGTGGCGGATCATCGCCACGATCGCGGCGGTGTTGAGCAGGACGACGCAGATCCCGAGCACGACCATCAGCGCGGTGACGTGCGAATCCGCGAAGGCCTGCCGCATGGTCCAGAAGGTGAAGGCGTAGACCAGCCAGACGATGACGACGGCGAGGATGGCCGCCGCGCGGTCGCGGCCGAACATGGCAGAGACCCGGGGATCCTGCATGGCATATCTCCTCCCAAGGAGACCATTCTTCACGGGAATTTCCCGTTCTTGGAAGGAAATATCCTGCCACGCCGAACGTGCGTCAAGCAGGAAACGTCGCTGCGGCGCAGAAATGTTGCAGAATTTTTCTTCTTCCCGAAGAAATCATGCCGATCCAGGGACGGGACCGGCGCCCTCAACCACGTCCTTTCCAGAAGACCCCGCCTGGAGGCGGGGCGCGGTCTTGGGACATCTTTCGTGGCGGGAGGCCTCGCTCTCCCGCGCATCGTGCCGGAAGCGGATCGCGGCGAGCCGCCGCGACCGGATTCAATGCTTCATCAGGCCTTCCACGCTCTCGTCGAGCGGGACCTGGCCGGCGAAGCGGGCGATGCGGCTGAGGCTCGGCTCCGAGAGGCCGCCGGCATTGGCGAAGGTCGCCAGGGCGAAGCTCACCAGCAATTCCGCCTCCTCCTGGGTCATGGCGCGCCCGCTGAGGGTGCTGGCCGCCCCCTTCACGGCCAGAACGGCCTGACGAAAGGCGGGATCCGACTTGAGCTCGGCCAGACGCTGCATGGTTTCCTCCGGTGGTCCTTCTGCGCCTCGCGCGGCGCCCGAAGGGGGGTGCTTCCCTCGGCCCCGGTGGAGCGGCGGGAGCGTCACGCGAGACGGTGATCCTGTGCTGGCGATGCCATGGCGGGGCGGGGCGAGTCGAGGCGGGCGCGCTTGCCCCGGGCGACAATCGGCCCGCATCGTCCGGGACCGCCCGCTCAGCGGCCGGAGGCGACGGCGGCGCCGGCCTCCCCGTGGCCCCGCGCGGCGGCCTGCCGGTTGACGCGGCCGAAGCGGAGCACCGCCTCCTCCAGATAATCGAGGGCGCGGACGAGATGGCGCCGCGCCACCGCGACCGCCTCCTCGTCGTTCATGGGCGTCTCGGCGAGCTTCACCGCGGCGATCAGCACCCGGTCGCGCTCGTCCTCGATCCGGCGGTCCCGCTCGACATGGCCGCGGATCTCGGCATCGAAGGCCTCGATGACCTTCCAGGGCAGGGCCTCCTTCGATCCGCCGTCGAAGGCTTCGGCGTGGCGGCGGCCGCGGGCGGCGGCCTCCTTGAGCAGGGTTTCGAGGGACACGGTCGAGCGGCCTCCGGAGCGGGCAGGGCGGTACAGGGCAACCCCGCAGGCGGCGATCCGTGCCGCGGAAATCCGCGCCTGTCACCGGAGACGGGCACCGCCGGCTCCGGGCGAGGGCCGCGCGTCTGCGTGCATACAGAAAAGGCCGGCTCCGAAGAGCCGGCCCGAACCGATGTTCGACGGAAGAACCGCAGGCTTACTTGAAGAAATCCAGGATGCCGCCCGGCTCCGCATAGACGCCCGGGGCCGCGGTCGAGGCCTGCCAGGTGATGGTGCCGATGAAGGCCGAGCCGCACCAGCGGGAGGTGCCGCCGTTCAGGAAGCCGCGGTAATCGCCGGTGAAGGTGAAGCACTCGGACGGCGTCAGGTCGGTGTCGTGGTAGCGCACGTCGAGCAGCAGGTTCTTGTAGGCATAGGAGATGCCGACGTTGCCGTAGAGGTAGCTCGACAGGTTGACCGAGGGGAAGCGGCCGGTGACCGGGTTGAACGGGCCGGTCGCCGAGGTCCGCGCGGCGCCGAGGGTGAAGTAGCCGAGCTCGCCCGAGATCGAGAAGCCGCCGGCATAGGCCTCGGGCAGGAACGAGAACAGGGAGGCGGGCAGGGTATAGGCCGCCGTGCCCGAGGCGTAGGTGCCGACCGCATGCGTGCCGAAGAAGTTCGGCGTGTGGTAGACGTTGGCGCCGAGCACCAGGGCGTCCGTCGCCTGGTAGAGGACCTTGGCCGCGCCTTCGTAGAAGTCGGAATTCGCCTGCGTGATCGGGAAGGGATTGTTGACGGCGTCGAAGCCGTAGATCCGCTTCTCGTTCGGGTAGAAGTAGTAGAGGATGCCGAGGTCGAAGGTGAACTTGTCCCAGGTCGGCCGGATGCCGGCCATCAGGTCGAACTCGAAGTCCGGCTGGGTCGGCAGGCGCGTCTGGAGCGTCGCGAAGGCCGTGTAGAAGAAGTTATTGAAGAAGTTGACCTCGAAATAGGTCTGATAGCTGCCCTGCAGATTGGACTGCGACACGCCGCGGAAATTGTAGTCCGTGGCGTAACGCGAGAAGAAGGAGAAGCCGATCAGGTTGTCGGCCGCCTTCGCCTCGGCCGGCATCTCCTTCGGGGCGGCGAGATCGGCCGCCTCGGCCTGGGCGCAGAGAAGTGTCCCGGCCGCGACCAGAGCACGGGTGAAGGATCGTCTCTTCATAAGGGCAACTCCGGCGCAAAGATCAGTGCAGCCCCTCGATCGACCCCGGCCGACCTGTCACTGCTGCTGAAACGATTTTCTCAGAAGGCAAACAATCATCTCAAGGATAAAATGAAGGCAAATGCCGCGCTTTTGTTTGCTGAGGCGCTTTGGAAGCGCGGTGTCACAACTTTGCAACGTCCCGGGTTTTGCTCATCACTGCCGGGATTAGCCAAGACGGAATGCCCGCCAGCCTGATCGCTCCAGGCTGGCGGGTCTCAAATTCCGATCGGGACAAGCCCCGACGATTCGCGTCGGGTCAGAGGTCGGGGTTCAGGCGGGGATGCCCGCCGTCGCCACCGTGTCGGCGGCCGAGGCCGGGGGCGGCGGGGGCGCGGCCGTGTCCGCCTCGGCCCGCACCCGGGTCTTCTTGGGGTCGTAATGCGGGAAGGGCACGACGGTCGCCGCGAGCCGCTTCTGGTGGCCGTCGAGCTTGCCGATCTCCACCGCCGTCCCGTCCTCCGCAGCGCTGACGTCGAGCCGGGCGAGGGCGATGGTCTTGCGAAGGATCGGCGATTTCAGGGCGCTGGTGATCACGCCGACCTGCCCGCGCCCGACATAGACCGGGTCGCCATGGCCGACCGCCTCGTTGCCGGCGACGTCGAGGCCGACGAGGCGGCGATGCGGCGCCGCCCGGCGGCGCTCCAGGGCCTCCTTTCCGATATAGGGATCGGCCTTCGCCGTCGCCACGGCGAAGCCGATGCCCGCCTCGAACGGGTCGGTCTGATCGCAGAACTCGTAATCCGCGAAGACGAGGCCCGCCTCGATGCGCAGCATGTCGAGGGCGGCGAGGCCCGCCGGGGTGAGGCCGTGCGGTGCCCCCGCCTCCATGATCGCGTCCCAGACCGCGACCGCCTGGGAGGGATGACACCAGACCTCATAGCCGAGCTCGCCGGTATAGCCCGTGCGCGAGACCACCACCGGCACGCCGGCGAGGCGGCCGACGGTGAAGCGGAACCATTTCAGCTCGGACAGGCTCGGCTGATGCGGCGGCGTCACCAGGAGGGGCGCGAGGATGTCCCGGGCCCGGGGCCCCTGGACGGAGAGGTTGTGGAGCTGGTCGGTCGATTCCTTGACCCAGACCTTGAAGCCGTTCCGCTCGGCGAGCTGGCGCAGCCACAGGCCGCAATACTCGTCGCCGCAAATCCAGCGGAAGTTGGTCGGGCCGAGACGGAACAGCGTGCCGTCGTCGATCATGCCGCCGTGCTCGTAGCACATCGCCGCATAGACGATCTGGCCGACCGCGAGCTTGCGCACGTCGCGGGTGAGCGCGAGCTGCATCAGCGCCTCGGCATCCGGGCCGATCACCTCGAACTTGCGCAGGGCCGAGAGGTCCAGCACCACCGCGCGCTCGCGGCAGGCCCAGTATTCGGCGATCGGTCCGGCAGAGGAGAAGCAGCTCTGCAGCCAGAAGCCGCGATAATCCTCCATCTTGCGGGTGAGGGCCGAGGTACGGGGGTGGAAACCCGTCTCGCGGGTCAGGCGCGGCTCGGAATCGGGCGTCATGCGGTGGCTCATCCCACGGGGAAAGGCACAGGCGGCGTCGTAGACGCGCACATGGATGTCGGTCGGGAACCAGCCATTGGCCGGGTCGATGTCGTCGGCGCAGGAGGAGGCGGCGCAGACGAGATCGGTCAGCGCCCGCAGGAGCACGTAGTCGCCCGGCCGCGACCAGGGCTCGTCCATGTCGATCCGGTCGTTCGCGCCGGGAATCGTGTTGTAGAAGAAGTTGATCGCCGGCCAGCCCTTGCGCGAGGCGATGCCGTGCGGCGCCAGCACCGCGTTGAAATTGTCGGTGCAGTTGGAATGGCCGGGATAGCCCATGTCTTCATAGTATTTCGCCGAGCAGGCGAGCATGAAGGTGTCGTGGCGCCCGACCGTGTCCTGCACCACCTCGACGAGGGGCACCATCCGTGCGTCGAAATACTTGGCGTGCAGGCCCGGCTTCGGCGAGGACGTGCCCATCAGCGTATGCGTCGTGGTGGCGTCGAGCCCGCATTCGCGGCCCTGCGCCAACTCGGCGGCATCGAAGGCCAGGAAGTCGGCGCATTGGCGCCCGTCCACGTCGATGATCTGGATGTATTGCCCGGCCTTCACCGTGAAGGCGCGGGCCGTCGCCGCATCGATGCGCAGATCCTGCAGCGGCGGGGCGAGGGGAGGGGGCGCCTGCCCGACGATCGAGGCGGCGGGCCGGATCACCAGCCGCAGCTCGGTCGGCGGATTCTGCGCCTCGGGCGCCATCGGCGCGCCCGGGGCGACCAGAACGCAGAGCGAGGCTTGCGCGGCGACGCCCTCCCAGGCGGCGCCGGCCGCATGCTCCCCGTCGAGGATCACGAGACCGGCGAGGTCCGAGGGACCGATCCCGCCCGCGTCCAGGGCGGACCGCGCCGCCGCGGCCGCGCCGAGGCCGTCCTCGAGCAGGGCGGCGAGCGCCGGCGGCTGCCCTATGGATCCCGCCGCGAAGGTGCCGGGCAGGGCGTAGAGCAGCCCCCCCTGCAGCCCCTCCGGGTCGACGACGCGCAGGGCGTCGCCGGCCGAGACCGCGAAGACGCAGCACCGGCCCCCCGGCACGCGGATCGAGCGCTCCCGGGGCGGCAGCGTCGCGCCGCCCCCCGGCTGCAGGGCAGGCTGAAACCAGATCTGGTTCATGGCATCCCTCGTTCCTCGGGATCGGTTCGCGGACGGGACCGGGCCGGTCCTACTCGGCCGCCTGGGGCAGGCCCATGAAGGCGGGGAGGGAATCGTCCAGGGCCTTCATCCAGGTGGTGTGATGGCCGGGCGACATCGTGCCGGTGATGGTCGAGGGATAGGACCGGTCGCGATAGGTCAGGATGCCTTCCATCTTGTGGTGCTCCCATTCCTTGAACAGGGCCGCCACCTTGTCGACGTCGAGATGCGGGTAGTCGGTCGCGGCCAGCAGCTCGCGGACGTACTCGGTCTGGAAGTCGATCGCCTCGAAAGGGTTGGTCAGGGTGTCCTGGTCGGCCAGCCACTTGGCGATGTCGGCGGCCTGTTCCTCGCGGCTCGGCAGCGCCAGCTTGCCCATGATCACGTCGCGGGCGTACCACGCCTGCGCATCGAACATGTTGAAGGTGTAATACTGGTCCTGCATGCCGAGATAGATCAGCTTCGGATTGTCCTGCCAGAAGATGCCCTTGTAGAGCCCGGCCGGGTAGAGGCAGTTCTTGGTCTTGAGCCGCAGGGAATCCGGCAGGAACGGGTAGCTGTGCTGGTAGCCGGTGCAGAAGATCACCGCGTCGACCTCGGCCGAGGAGCCGTCCTTGAAGTGGGCGACCTTGCCGGTGAACTTGGTCAGCAGCGGCCGCTCCTCGAAGCCGGCGGGCCAGTCGAAGCCCATCGGCTTGGTGCGGTAGCTGAACACGATGCCCTTGGCGCCGTACTTGATGCACTGCGTGCCGATATCCTCGGCCGAGTAGCTCGAGCCCACCATCAGGATGCGCTTGCCGGCGAACTCGTCCGCCACGCGGAAATCGTGGGCGTGCATGACCCGGCCCGGGAACTGCTCGATGCCCTCGAAATGCGGGACGTTGGGCACCGAGAAGTGGCCGTTGGCGACGACCACGTAGTCGAACTCTTCCGTCTGGTGCTCGTCCTTGATCAGATCCTTGGCCGTCACGGTGAACGTGCCGGTCTCCTCGGAATAGGAGACCCAGCGCACCGGCGTGCAGAAGCGGATATACTTGCGCACGTCGCTGCGCTCGACCCGGCCGGCGATGTAGTCGTGCAGCACGGCCCGGGGCGGGTAGGAGGGAATCGGCCGGCCGAAATGCTCCTCGAAGGAGTAATCGGCGAATTCCAGGCATTCCTTCGGGCCGTTCGACCAGAGGTAACGGTACATGCTGCCGTGGACCGGTTCACCGTTCTCGTCGAGACCGGTGCGCCAGGTGTAGTTCCACAAACCGCCCCAGTTCGACTGCTTCTCGTAGCAGACGAGCTCGGGCACCTCGGCGCCGGCCCGGCGCGCGGCCTCGAAGGCCCGCAGCTGCGCCAGACCGCTCGGGCCGGCGCCGATGATGGCGACACGCTTGGTCATAGTGAGTTCCCTCGGAAATCGGCTGAAGGATCGGGTCAGGCGCGCTCGTCGAGCGGGTGCGTGCGCAGGCGCATCGGGTCGTAGAAGGGCGTGCGCACCACGTTGGCGGCGAGGGTGCCCTTGTCCGTGCGGATCTCGACGGCGGTGCCGAGGGCCGCGAGCTCCGGCGGCAGATGCGCCAGGCCGAGCGACTTCATCAGGTGGCGGCTATAGGTCGAGCTGTTGAGCGTGCCGACCTCGCGGCCTTCGTGGAAGATCCGGGAGCCAGGAGGCACCGCCTCGTCGTCGAGGATTTCGAGCCCGACCTGGCGGAAGCGGATCGCGTTGCGGCGGCGCTCCAGGGCGGCCTTGCCGCGGAAATCCGGCTTGCTCAGATCGACCGTCCAATCGGCGCCGACCTCCCAGGGGGTGGTGTCGGGCAGCGGCATGTCGAAGGGGAAGAACAGCAGCGCGCCCTCGACGCGCACGATGTCGAGGCAGGCCCAGGAGGCGGCGCAGATGCCGAAGGGCTTGCCGGCCTCCAGGATCGCGTCCCAGATCGCGACCGCGTCCTTGGCCGCGCAGAACACCTCGTAGCCGCGCTCGGCGGAATAGCCGCCCCGGGCCAGCGACACGTCGTAGCCGAACAGCGTCGTGCGGGCGTGCCGGAAGTATTTCAGCCCGGCCAGGTCGAGGGGCGTGTGCGGCTTCAGGATGTCGAGGGCGAGGGGGCCCTGGAGCGAGAGGATGTGGACGTCGTCGTCCTTGGCCACCGTGACGTTGCGCCCCTCGGTGAAGAGCGGCAGCGCGTCCTCCAGGCTGCCGCCGCCATGGGAGAGGCGGAAGGCCTGGGGCCCGTCGCGGTAGACGAGCACGTCGTCGATCAGCGAGCCCTCGTCGTCGACGATGTTGCTGATCGCCGATTCGCCCGGCTTCAGCGTGGAGACGTCGCTCGTCAGCATGGCGTTGAGCATCGCCTCGGCATCGGGGCCGGAGACATCGATGAGGCGCAGGCCGGTCACGTCGAACAGGCCGGCCCGGGACCGGACGATGGTGGTCTCCTCGTAGGGATCGGTGGAATAGGTCTGCGGGATCGGCATCCCGTTCCATTCCGCGTCCAGCTTCGAGCCCAGCGCGAGGTGGCGCTCGTTGAGGGCGGATTGGCGGGGGAAATCTTTGTAGCTCATGTCGTCTGCCCCTTCTCTCGCGGAGGTGGTCTCGACCGGACACGGGGGATTGGCCCGCGCAGCGTCGGGTCATCAGGCGGCCGGCACGCGGCCCGGCTGATGAAGGGCCGCCGGGCGTGCCGGCCGGCGAGGGGATTGCGCCCTCCTCGCCGGACATCTTTCTTGTCGGGAAAATTTTTAGACCTCGCCGGAACGGCGGAGCAATGGTGACTGTTGGCACCATCGGCCCGGCCCGGGGGCGGAGATCTTCGAGACAGGAGGGGAAAGCACGGTCCCCGCACGATCCTTGCCTACGGAAGATCCTTGCGTCCGGCGCCGTCAGCACAGAAAGTTGTTCGGTCGACGACAATCAGGACGTGCGAATAGAGGCCTTTTCCCTTGCTGCCTTCGCCTTCCGCGACGTTCGGCTTCGAGCCCGATGACAAGCCTCGGCGGATCGCCCCCCGCGTGAGCGAGGCTCCGCGCAGCATCGATCCCGTCCGGCTGACTGACAGCGAATGGTTCGCGCAGCTCGGCGAGGTCGCCGCCTCGATCGGGACGGACAGCTTCCATCGCAAGTTGCTGCATCTGGCCGGGCTCTGCATCCGGCACGATTCGAGCTGGATCATCCGCTATTCGCGGGTCGCGCCCCCCGACGTGCTCTACACCGCGGGCGTGCCGGACGAGATCGTCGCCTTCTACGACGAGAAGGGGCAGTATCTCGATCCGTTCTCCGCCCGCTGGCGCCGCACGGGGCAGCCAGGGGTGCTCACCCTCTCGGAGATCGCCGCCGAGGGCCCGGAAGCGATTCTCTACAAGCAGATCTTCACCCCGACGGCCAACATCGCCGACGAGATCGGGATGTTCTTCTCCACCGTCGGGCATTGCTGCTTCGGCCTGTTCCTGGAGCGCGAGCGGGGCAGCTTCTCGAAGGCGGATATCGAGCGGGCCAAGCTGATCTTCCCGGCGCTGGAGGGCTATCACCGCAGCCATCTCGGGCAGCTCTTCAACCACCTGCGCTACACGAGCGGGGCGGCCAGCGGCGGCCTCGTCAGCCGCCCGACCCTGATCCGCGACCGGCACGCCGTGGAGGTGTTCTCGAACGCTTCCTGGCGCGAGGCGGTGGCGGCGGATGCCTCGATCCTGCCCCTGATCGCCGCCTTCGGCAGCGCGGAGGGCCTGACGACGCTGCAGGGGCGGGACTACGTGCTGAAGACCGAGCCCTTCGACCGGGACTTTCCCCTGGCGCCCGGCGGCCGGATCTTCACCCTGGAGGCCCGCGCCGCGGCCCAGGAGGATTCGGTGGATTACCGGGCCGCCGCCCAGATCCTGCAGGCGCTCACCCCGCGGGAGCGCGACATCCTCAGCCTGACGATGAAGGGGCAGGCCACGGGGCAGATCGCGCAGGCCCTGGCGATCAGCAAGGGCACGATCAAGAACTGCAAGCTGCGCATCTACCGCAAAGCCGAGGTCTCCTCGGAGCGCGACCTCGTGAAGAAGTTCAGCCCCTTCTTCCCCTCGACGTGATTCCCGCGGCCTGAGCGGTCGGGCGCGTCAGTGCCGAGGCGCCCCTCGCCCCGCAGGCCGGGAGAGGGGGAGGCTTCCCGCGTCGTCTTCCGGCCGCCCCGCCTGACAAAGCACAAAACCCGGCGCGGGTGTCCCCGCGCCGGGCCGTTCTCGGGATCAAGCCGGTCTCAGAGCGTGAAGAACCAGTTCGAGATCAGCAGCACCGCCACGCCGGCGACGAGGGTGAGATAGGGCAGGATCCCGGCCCGCTTGGCGCTGACGGCGCCCTCCGGGCCGACATGAAGGTCCTCGAAGGTCTCGTGCGGGAACTTGCCGCCGTCCTGCACATAGTGGCGGAACAGGAAGACCGGGATGATCAGGGCCGCGGTGATCAGCCCCGCCCAGAGGGCGACCGGGTTCCACACCTTCGCGCCCGCGCCCATGAAGACCACGTTCACGAAGGCGAAGAGGCCGCCCAGCACCAGCACGAAGGTCGGCGCCCGGTAGGGACGCGGCACGCGGGCCGAGTCGATGCGGTGGATCCAGGCCGAGTTCAGGTTGAGGAAGTTGAAGATGATATAGCCGCAATTCGACACGGCGAGGATGAAGAAGAAGCTCGTCGCGTCGGCGCAGGCGATCGCCAGCACCAGCAGGTTCACGCCGAGATCGGTCCACATCGCCGCCGTCGGGGCGCCGTGCGCGTTGGCATGGCTGAGATAGCGCGGCAGCCAGCCATCGACCGAGCCCTGGTAGAGCGTGCGCGAGGAGCCGGCCATCGCGGTCATGATGCACAGGATCAGGGCGAGGATCATCAGCATCACGAGGACGCTCTCGATCACCGGGCCGCCGCCGACCATGTGGGCGAGGGCCGCCGCGACGCCCGAGCCGTCGACCACGGAGGGCTCCAGCATGCCCTCGACGCCGAGCATGCTCTGGAAGGTGAAGGGCACCAGGGTGAACAAAGCGAGGCAGAGCAGGCCCGAATAGAAGATCGCCTTGAAGGTGTCGCGGCTCGGGTCCTTGAACTCGCTGGTGTAGCAGATCGCGGTCTCGAAGCCGTAGGTCGACCAGGCGGCGATGAACATGCCGCCCAGCACCAGCGTCCAGCCGGTGATGTTCCAGGCGCCGGGCTCCGGCGCGGCGGGGGCGGCGAGCGGCACCAGCGGCGTGAAGTTGCCCCAGTTCACCCCGTGCAGGAGCAAGGGCACTACGCCGACGATGAACATCGGCACGATGACGAGCAGGCCGATCCACTTCTGCACATTGGCCGTGCCAAGGATGCCCCGGTGCTGCACGGCGAAGACCGCGAGCATCAGCACCGCGCCGATGAAGAAGGCGGCGTTGAGCGAGAACGAGACCGGCCCGAGGGTGGTCGAGAACAGGGTCCAGGTCCGCAAGGTCGGCGAGACCGCCGCCACCGCCGCGGCGAGCTTTTCCGCCTCCGTGCCCTGAAGGGCGGCCCCGTGGGCGGCGAGCCACTGCACCACGGCCGGCGAGGTCGCCGTGGGCGCCGGCGCGAGCGCGTTGATGATGTAGGAGGCGGCGATCGAGCAGCCGAGGGAGAGCACCGGGCTCCAGGCGAACCAGTTGCACCAGACCGAGAGCGGCGCGATCAGCTTCGAGTAGCGCACCCAGGCGGCCGCACCATAGACCGAGGCGCCGCCGGACTTGTTCGGGAACAGGCCTGCGATCTCGGCGTAGCTGAAGGACTGGATGAAGCCCATCAGCATGGACAGCGTCCAGATCACGAAGGCGAGCTTGCCGGTATTGCCGGCGATGCCGCCCACCGAGAACAGCACCAGGGCCGGCACGCCGCTCGCGACCCAGAAGGCGCCCGTCCAGTTGATGCTGCGGTGAAGCTGGCCCTGGTCCACGCCGGTGGCGATGGGGACGGCCGGCGAGACCGGCGTCGTCGAACTGATTCCGACACTCATCGTGAGATCTCCCAAACAGGATTTGCGGGGTGATGCCGTTCGATTCGGGAAAACAAAGATCCGAATCAGCTCATTCGAGATCACGCGGCCGGTTCGGCCACGGAAAAACAGGCACATCGCGTCCGTCCGCGGAACGCGGCGGGACGTCATTCCTGTCTCGTCTCCGCCTTCAGGCGGTTGTGCTCTGGAGATTCGATCGCATGGGGCCGCTTCACTTCGTATTGGCTGCTGAGCATGGCTCAGAATCGAAGATCGACGAGATATCGCCTCAGACAGAGACAATCCGTGCGTCGGCGGCCCTTCATTCCGGACGCTCGGACCGCGACGGGGCGCATCCCGCCTCGGTTCTCGATGAGAATATTCATTTCTCCGGGGGGATGGGCTGTCAAGCAGAATCCTGCTCGCCAAACCGGCAATGCTCGAATTATGCCGTGAATTTGATCACAATGAAGAATTTTAGTGCATTATGCCCGTCAAGCGGGCGCCTCGCAGCGGGAGCGTGGCACCGAGTCATGCCCGGCATCGTGGGCCGGCGCGCCGGCGAATCCGGCTGACTTTGATATTTTCCCTTTCCGATCAGGATGTTGGCGACGCCCGCGGGCGAGGCCGCAGCAACGCGGGAGATTCGCCCCGTCCTCCAGATCCCGCACACGCCCCGATTGACAATGTTATTCTTGATGAGAAAGTATCGTTCTCATCGAGAATTCGGCCCGCGGGACGCGACAGGATCCGCCCGAGGCCCGCCCAAGCTCCGGCGCCGATGCCGGGCCGATGCACACCCTTTCCTCCCGAGGTGACGATGACCGATCAGGGCATCAAGAGCCGACCGATCTATGCCGCCCTGCGCCGCGATTCGTCCGGGCGGCGCCATCTCTACGTCTCCGCCGGATCGGAGCCGCCGCCTCCCGCCCTGGCGGACGGTCCCCTCGAGAGCTGGACCGTCGCGCCGGCGAGCGCGGAGGGCACCCTCGAACGCCCGCAGGGGGAGGGGGAGCGCCGCTTCCGCTCCGCCCGCCAGCTCATGGAGACCCTGGGCCGGCGCCTCGCCTCCGAACGGATGGGCCTGCGCCTCTATGCCGAGGGCCCGGAGGATTTCCTCTGGGACGTGTTCGGGATCGCCCAGGCCCATGGCCTCGGCCGGCAGGAGGTCTTCCTGAAGCAGTCCGGCACCCTGGCCCGCCGGGTCCAGTGCGTCCACTGCAAGACCTTCAACGAAGGCGTCACCACCACGATCGTGCGCTGCGCCGGCTGCGGCGCGAATCTGTTCGTACGCGATCACTTCTCGCGCCGGCTCTCGGCCTTCCAGGGCGTCAAGGTCGACGCGGAGCAGCCGGGCGACGTCCCGCAGGCGGAACGGGCCTATCCATGATCCTCGACGGCACCCTCCCGGCCCGCGTGGCCGGCATCGAGTCCTTGAGCCCGACCCTGAAGCGCTTCCGCTTCGAGCCGGAGCGGGGAACCTTCCCGACCGCCGCGCCGGGGGCGCATATCCTCGTGACCCTGCGCGGGCCCGAGCGCGTCTGGAAGAACGCCTATTCCCTGGTCACGCCGCCGGAGGCGCGCGACGCCTACGCGATCATCGTGCGCCGGGTGGAGGCGTCGCGGGGCGGCTCGCATTTCCTGCACGACCATCTTCGCGTTGGCGACCGCGTCGAGATCGGAGCGCCGGCGAGCCTGTTCCCCATCGCCAGCCTGGCCCGCCGCCACATCCTGATCGGCGGCGGCATCGGGCTCACGCCGTTCCTGTCCTTCCTGCCGGTCCTGCGCGCCCGGGGCGCGGCCTTCGAGCTGCACCAATACTGCACCGACGCGGAGACGGAGACCTTCGGGCAGCTGCTCGCGGAAGCGGGCGGCGCCGTCACCATCCATGGCAGTGCCTCCCGGCGCTCGGTCGCCGAGATCCTCGCCGACCAGCCGCTGGGCACGCATGTCTATACCTGCGGCCCGGAGCGCCTGATGGCGGCGGTCGAGCAGGCGGCGCTCGATCTCGGCTGGCCGAGCCATTCCATCCACAAGGAGAGCTTCGGCGGGGCCGAGGGCGGCAAGCCCTTCACCGTCAGGCTCGCCCGCTCGGGGCGCAGCATCGCCGTCTCCGAGACGCAGAGCCTGCTCGAAGCCCTGGAGGCGGCGGGGGTCGAGGCGCCCTGCCTGTGCCGCGGCGGCGCCTGCGGCGTCTGCCTCACGGGCGTGATCGACGGCGCGGTGGAGCATCGCGACCACGTCCTCACCGAGGCGGAGCGGGCCGACGGCAAGCTGATCGCCACCTGCGTGTCACGGGCGCGCTCCGACGCGCTCGTGCTCGACCTGTAAGATCAAGGAGAAACCCCGATGGGCATTCAGTTCCGCAAGGACGAGCGGTTCCGCGAGAGCTTCTCCTACGTCAACAGCGACGCGGGCGTGCTGCGCTTTCCCTTCCCGTTCGGGGAGGACCGCTACATGTACTCGGTCAATATCGAGCCCCATACCCGCGGCGGCCCGACCCCGGCCTTCGCCCATCCCTTTGATATCGACGAGCATTACATCGCCGAGTGCCAGGAGCGCGCCCTGGTGCTCGCCGACGATCCCGGCCGCTGCCAGGTGCTGCCGCACATGATGCCGGCGCAATGGGACACACTCGAACTGCTCATGGAGAGCCTCGCGGCGGACTATCCCGAGCATTTCAGCCTGGAGAAGGACGGCGACACCTGGCGCTGGATCAACCGGCCCCTCGGCATCGATCAGAGCTTCGTCTTCGGCAAGCCGGAGACGCTGCCCTGCGAGCCCTTCGAATACATCACCCGCCAGGCTCAGGGCGACTTCACCCTGCAGGATCAGCGCGACGACAATCTCTTCGTCGATGGCGGCATGGTGACGACCCAGGCCGACTGGTCCCTCGATTTCGACATCGGCATGTCCTTCCACGAATGGCACGGTCCGGTGCCGCTCGCCCACGATATCGGCGTGTTCGACCGGGCGCTGCGCTTCCTGCTGCGCCTGCAATACGGCCATCCGGTCCGGCGCCTGAACTGGACCATGACCATCAATCCCCGCCTCGACACCTCGCCGGAGAACTATCCCGATTGGGGGCCGGACCGGACCACGGTGACGCCGGAGAACGTCGCCGAGAAGGTGCATCTGCGAGTCGAATTGCAGACCCTGTTCCGGCTGCCGCGCTCCAACGCGATCCTGTTCGGCATCCGCTGCTACCTGCTCAGCCTCAAGGACATCGAGCGCGTGGAGAAATGGCGCAAGCGCCTGAACCGGGTGCTGACGACGCTGCCGCCCGAGCTCGCGGAGTACAAGGGGCTCACCCGCTACCGCGAGACCATCCTCGCGCGCCTCGCCCCGCAGGACGACGGGGCCGAGCTCTCGCTCGGCATCCAGCCGGACCAGACGGTCCTGCCGCCGGCCTGACCGCCGGTCCCGGCGGCGGCGCCACCGGGAGGTTCCGCACGGGCTGGCCTTCCCGCCAGCCCGCCGGCTTCACGCCGCCTTGGCGACGGGCGAGGGCGCGTCCATGGCGCGCAGATAGACCTCGAGCAGGCTCTCCTGCTCGTCGCGCTCGTCCTTGTCCTGCTTGCGCAGCTTCAGGATCTCCTTGAGCACCTTCACGTCGAGCCCCTCGCCCTTGGCCTCGGCGAAGATCTCCTTCTTGCCCTCCATCAGGGCCTTGATCTCCTCCTCGACCTGCTCGACCCGCTCGATGATGGAGCGGATGCGCGCGCCCGCGACGCCTACCGTGTCCGTGGTCTCGGTCATGCCTTCCTCGTGCTCACCTGAGGCGCCCACCCTCGGCGGCCACGGTAAGCGGAGGGTTAAGGCCCGGATGCGCGCGGCCACAGAGAATCGCCCCGGCATGCGCCACGCCCTGGCCGGCGCCGGGACGAAACCGAGGCGTCGAGGATGGCGGACAAACTGCCTCTTCAAGCAACATTCGGATTAAAAACGCATCACAAGCGCGACTCAATTTGCGCAATCCGGTCCTGATCTCGGATTGACCGTCGCCGCGCCGCCTCGATAAAATTCTTGCCGAGTTGACCGCTAGGGTTCCGGCATCGTGTAGATGCGTCTGGTCCGAGAGCGGTCTCCGGTGCGGGAGACATCCGCCCGGATGCACGGCGGGACAAAAGCCCGGGAGACCTCACTGGCCAGGGATGGCGAGCGAAGGTCGTGCGCAATCCCTTTCTCGGATGGAAGGGATCAGATGACTCGCCCGATCCACACACCGCCCGTCCCGAAGCGCCCGCCGCCCCGCGGCGCGCGCTCACGCGCGTCGTGAGCGCCGGCGCGCAGCCTCCCCCGATCCGCCCCGCCGGGACGACCCGGCCTCGACGGGCTCCGTGAGACCGGGACGACCCGGCCGATCCCGAAGGAGACGGACATGTCCCGGACAGAGGCGACGATCGCCGAGAACCGCCGGCGCTACGAGGCCCTGAAGCAGGCGGCCCAGGGCCACACGGCGCGGACCCTGCCGCCGCCGAGCCCGCGCGGGGCGCCCCCGCTCGCGGCGGAGGCGGTGATCCACCGCGAGGTCATCCCCGGCGGCTGGTACTGGGCCACGCCGCTGAAGGCCGGCGAGGGCCTGCGGATCGCCCTGGAGGAAGGGCCGTCCAGCGTCGCCCTGGTGGCCTGGAGCGCGCGGGATCCCAGCGAGCGCCTGAACTACGCCGACACGGTCAAGATCCAGTGGACCGCGGCCCTGGGCAAGGGCCGGGTCCTGTTCTCGGACATGGGCCGGGTGATGCTCTCCCTGATCGAGGATTCCTGCGGCGCCCACGACGCCCTGACCGGCGGCTCCACCGCCGCCTCGAACGCGGCGCGCTATTCCGGCGGGCCGCACCGCAACACCCGCGACAACCTCCTGCTCGCCGCCCTGAAGCACGGGCTCGACCGGCGCGACCTGCCCCCCTGCCTCTCCTTCTTCGCCCCCGTTCAGGTGGGCGCGGAGGGCCGCTTCGCCTGGAACGCCGCCGGCCGCCGCGGGGGCGACTTCGTCGACCTGCGCGCCGAGATGGACCTCCTCGTCGCCCTGTCGAACTGCCCCCATCCCCTCGATCCGGCCCCGGACTACGCCCCCCCTCCCGTCGCGGCGACGCGCTTCCGCGCCCCCGCGCCGCAGGCGGACGATCTCTGCCGCACCGCCACCCTCGAGGCCGTGCGCGGCTTCGAGAACAACGCCGCCGCGTGCCTGTGAGGGAGGCCCCCATGACCGAGACCAGCACCGGCGCCATCCTGCGCGACGAACTTGTGCCCGCCGAGGCGCCCTGGTCGGGCCTCGTGCGCCGCGGCCAGACCCTGCGCATCACCGACAGCGAGGGCTGCCAGGCCGTCGACACCCTGTTCTACCGGGCCGACGACATGGGCGAGCGCTACTCCGCGCAGGACACCCTGCGGGTGCAGGGCTCCGCCTATGTCACCACCGGCACGCGGGTGATCTCCAACGAGGGCCGGGTGATGCTGACGGTGACCGCCGACAGCTGCGGCCGCCACGACACCTCCGCCGGCGCCTGCTCCTGCGAGAGCAACACGGTGCGCTTCGGCCACGCGACCAAGTACCTGCATGCCTGCCGCGAGAACTTCGCCCTGGAGGTCGCGAAATACGGCCTGTCGAAGCGCGACATCGTGCCGAACATCAACTTCTTCATGAACGTGCCGATCGAGCAGGACGGCACGCTCGCCATCGCCGACGGCGTCTCGAAGCCGGGCGACCATGTCGAGCTGCGGGCGGAGATGGACGTGATCTGCGTGATCTCGAACTGCCCGCAGATCAACAATCCCTGCAACGGCTTCAACCCGACGCCGATCCGCGTGACCATCCGGGACGGGGCCTGAGGCGCATGTTCCGCAAGGTCCTGGTCGCCAATCGCGGCGAGATCGCCCGCCGCGTCGTGCGCACGCTCCGGCGCATGGGCATCGCCTCGGTCGCCGTCTACTCGGATGCCGACCGCTTCACCCCCGGCGTGCTGGAGGCGGACGAGGCCGTGCGCCTCGGCCCCGCGCCCGCCGCCCAGAGCTATCTCGACGTCGAGGCGGTGCTGGCCGCCTGCCGGGCGACGGGGGCGGAGGCCGTGCATCCCGGCTACGGCTTCCTGTCGGAGAACGCGGCCTTCGCCGAGCGGCTCGCGGCGGAGGGCATCGCCTTCATCGGCCCGCGGCCGGAGCATCTGCGCGCCTTCGGCCTCAAGCACACGGCGCGGGAACTGGCCCGGGCAAGCGGCGTGCCGCTCCTGCCCGGCACCGACCTGCTGCCGGATGTCGAGAGCGCGCTGCGCGCGGCGGAGGCGATCGGCTATCCGGTGATGCTCAAGAGCACGGCGGGCGGCGGCGGCATCGGCATGCATCTCTGCGCCGCGCCCGCGGAGCTGGCCGAACGCTTCGCGGCGGTGGAGCGCACCGCCCAGGCGAGCTTCGGCGACGCCCGCGTCTATCTCGAGCGCTTCGTGGCCGAGGCGCGCCATGTCGAGGTGCAGATCTTCGGAGACGGGCGCGGCCGGGTCGTGGCGCTCGGCGAGCGCGACTGCTCGCTGCAGCGCCGGAACCAGAAGGTGATCGAGGAGACGCCGGCCCCCGGCCTGTCCGAGGCGGTGCGCGCCCGCCTGCACGCCGCGGCGGTGACCCTCGGGGAGAGCGTGGCCTACGCCTCCGCCGGCACCGTCGAGTTCATCTACGATCCGCAGCGCGAGGATTTCTCCTTCCTCGAGGTCAATACCCGCCTGCAGGTCGAGCACCCGGTCACCGAGGCGGTGTTCGGCGTCGATCTCGTCGAATGGATGATCCGCCAGGCGGCCGGCGAGGATCCGATCGGGCCGGCCGGCCCGCCGGCCCCCCGCGGCGCCGCGATCGAGGCGCGGCTCTATGCCGAGATCCCGCACGCCCAGTTCGCGCCGAGCGCGGGCCTGCTCACCGAGGTGCGCTTCCCGGCCGGGGCGCGCATCGACGGCTGGATCGCCACCGGCACCGAGGTGACGCCCTATTACGACCCGATGCTCGCCAAGATCATCGTCACGGGCGCCGACCGCCCGGCGGCGATCGCGGCCCTGCGCGCGGCGCTCGCCGAGACCGCGGTGTCCGGCATCGAGACCAATCTCGACTACCTGCGCACCATCGCCGGCTCCGAGATGCTGGCGAGCGGGCGCGTCGCCACCACGGCGCTGCGCGACCTGGCCTATGCGCCCCGGGGCGTCGCGGTGCTGCAGCCGGGGCCGCAATCGAGCCTCCAGGAGCTGCCCGGCCGGCTCGGCCTCTGGCATGTCGGCGTGCCGCCGAGCGGGCCGATGGATGCCCGCTCCTTCGCCCGGGCCAACGCCCTCGTCGGCAATCCGGACGAGACCTGCGCCCTCGAACTCACCGTCTCCGGCCCCACGCTGCGCTTCCACACCGACGCGGTGGTGGCGCTCGCCGGGGCCGCCATGGCCCTGACCCTCGACGGCGCCCCGCGCCCGCACGGGGAAGCCTTCGCCGTGGCCGCCGGCCAGAATCTCGCCATCGGCGCGATCGCCGGGCCGGGGCAGCGGGCCTATCTCGCCGTGCGCGGGGGCTTCGCCGCGCCGGTGGTGCTCGGCTCGCGGGCGACCTTCGCGCTCGGGGCCTTCGGCGGGCACGCCACGGGGGTGCTCAAGGCCGGCGAGACCCTGCATCTCGCCGACGCGCCCGCCCCTGCGCCGTCCCCTGCGCCGCCCGGGCCGGCGCCGCTGACCCACGACTGGGAGATCGGCGTCGTCTACGGCCCGCACGGCGCGCCGGACTTCTTCCGGGACGCCGACATCGCCGACCTGTTCTCGGCCGCCTACGAGGTGCATTTCAACTCCGCCCGCACCGGCGTGCGCCTGATCGGGCCGACGCCGCGCTGGGCCCGCCCCGATGGCGGCGAGGCGGGCCTGCACCCCTCGAACCTGCACGACAACGCCTACGCGGTCGGCGCCATCGACTTCACCGGCGACATGCCGATCCTGCTCGGCCCGGACGGCCCGAGCCTCGGCGGCTTCGTCTGCCCCGCCGTCGTGGCCCGCGACGAGCTCTGGAAGCTCGGCCAGCTGCGGCCGGGCGACACGGTGCGGTTCCGGCCCGCGGCGCGGCCGGAGGATCCCGTCGCCGGCCCGACCCTGGCCGAGACGCTGGCCGCTCCCGCGGTGCATCGCCCGGCGCCGGAGACCGGCTCGGCCATCCTCGCCCGGGACGAGGCCGGGCCGGTGCCGGTGGTCTATCGCCGCCAGGGCGACGACAACCTGCTCGTCGAGTACGGGCCGATGAGCCTCGATCTCGGTCTGCGCCTGCGGGTGCACCGGCTCGCCGAGGCCGCCGCGGGGCTGCCGGGGCTCATCGACCTCACCCCCGGCATCCGCTCGCTCCAGATCCACTACGACGGCACCCGGGTGCCGCGGGCGCGCCTCCTCGGCCTGCTGCGCGAGATCGAGGCGAGCCTGCCGCCGGCGGAGGCGATCAGCGTCCCGAGCCGGACCGTCCACCTGCCGCTCTCCTGGGACGATCCGCAGGCCGCCCTCGCCATGCGCAAGTACCAGGAGCTGGTGCGGCCGAACGCGCCCTGGTGCCCCTCGAACATCGAGTTCATCCGGCGCATCAACGGCCTGCCCGACGCGGATGCCGTGCGCGCGATCGTGTTCGGCGCGCAGTATCTCGTGATGGGGCTCGGCGACGTCTATCTCGGCGCGCCGGTGGCGACGCCGGTCGATCCGCGCCACCGGCTGGTGACCACCAAATACAATCCCGCCCGCACCTGGACGCCCGAGAACGCGGTCGGGATCGGGGGCGCCTACATGTGCATCTACGGCATGGAGGGGCCGGGCGGGTACCAGCTCTTCGGGCGCACGATCCAGGTCTGGAACACCTGGCGGACCACCCGCGACTTCGTGCCCGGCCATCCCTGGCTGCTGCGCCCCTTCGACCGGATCCGCTTCTTCCCGGTCTCGGCGCAGGAGTTGCTGGAGGCCCGGGCCGCCTTCCCCCACGGCGCCTATCCCCTGCGCATCGAGGAGGGCACCTTCTCCTACGCCGCGCATCGGGCGGCGCTGGCGGCCGAGGCCGAGGCGATCGAAGCCTTCACCGCCCGCCGCCAAGCCGCCTTCGAAGCCGAGCGCGAGCGCTGGAAGGCCAACGGCCTCGACAGCTTCGTGGCCGACGAGGGCGGCCCCCTGGAAGCGGCCGAGATCCCCCCCAACTGCCTCGGCGCCCCGACCACCGTGCCGGGCAATGTCTGGAAGGTGCTGATCGCCGAAGGCGACCGGGTCGAGGCCGGCCAGACCATCGCGATCCTCGAGGCGATGAAGATGGAGATCGACGTCACCGCCCCCGCTTCCGGCCGCGTCCGCGCGGTCCGGGCCCAGCCCGGCCGCACCCTGCGGGCGGGCGACCTCGTGGCGGTGATCGAGGAGGCGTGACGCCGGCGGCCGCCCCTGCGGCCGACATCGGCCGGGAACTTGCAGGCGCGGTTCCGGTGAACGGGCGCGACGTGCCCGGGTCCCGACAGGCTGCCGGTCCCCGAGGGGACCGGCCCCTCCCTGCGAGGTGCATCTTGCGCACGATGGCACGGGTCAACACGCAGGCGCTCGCCAGGATGCGGAACTGGCGGATGCCGACCGACGACCGCCTCGTCGGCCTCCTCTACGCGCGCCTGTGCGGCGCCCTCGCGCTCCTGATCCTGGGCGCGGCACTGTGGCTGACGGGGTGGGGCGCGTAGCCCTCTCCCGCCCCGCACCGCCGCCGGTCACCCCGCCTCGTCGGAGAAGGGATGCAGCTGCGGGATCAGGGCCGCGGCCAGATCGAGGCGGCCCGAGATGACGCCCCGCTCGGTGATCATCTGATCGGCGATCGCCTTGAGTTTGGGGGCGGGCCCCTGCACGAGGATGACCTCGAGAGTCTGGTTGTTCATCAGGTGGACGTGGAGGGACGAGATCACCTCCGCGATGTGGCGGCGCTGAAGCTCGGCCAGCCGCTGCTGCAGGCCGTGCGGCTGATGGCCGTAGAACAGCGTGATCGTCCCGACCATCACCCGGTTGCCGACCTCGTTGCGGTGCTCGACCAGGGACCGGTGCAGCAGCGTCGCGACCGCCTGCGATCGGCTGGCGAAACCGCGCTCGTCGACCATGGTGTCGAGCTCCCGCAGCAGCTCCTCCGGGATCGAAAGGCTGATCCGGCTGACCTGACCCCGCCGGGGCTCCGTTCCCTCGAGGGCCGGTCGGTCGCCGTCGCTCGGCAGCTTTTCTGACATCGCTCTTCCCCGCCCCGCAGCCCATCCTGGCACGGAAATTGTTACGCCGAATTGCGGTATTACGATATTTGAGAATCGTGTTACCGCTGCCTTGGGAGACGTGGGATGCGACTTCTCAGATCTGCGTGTGGCGCCATGGGCTGGTTCCGTCGAGGACTGGCCGCGACAACGATCGCGTTCGGTGTGTTCGCAGCCGGTGCTTCCGTGCAGGCCGCCGAGCCGCTTCGCATCGGCTACAGCGACTGGCCGGGCTGGGTGGCATGGCAGGTCGCCATCGACAAGGGCTGGTTGAAGGAAGCGGGCATCGACGCGCGGTTCGAGTGGTTCGACTACTCGGCCTCGATGGATGCCTTCTCGGCCGGCAAGCTCGATGCGGTGACCTGCACGAACGGCGACGCGCTGGTCATGAGCGGCAACGGCGCCCGCAACGTCATGATCATGCTCACCGACTACTCGAACGGCAACGACATGATCGTCGGCAAGCCGGGCGTGAAGTCCCTGGCCGACCTGAAGGGCAAGAAGGTCGGGCTCGAGGTCGGCCTCGTCGAGCACCTGCTCCTCATCGACGGCCTGACCAAGGCGGGAATGAAGGAGACCGACGTCACCCTCGTCAACGCCAAGACCAACGAGACGCCGCAGGTCCTCGCCTCCGGGGACGTGGCCGCGGTCGGCGCGTGGCAGCCCATCGCCGGCCAGGCGATGAAGGGCGCGGCCGGCGCCCGGCCCCTCTATACCTCGGCCAACGCCCCCGGCCTGATCTACGACGTGGTGACGGTGAGCCCGGCGAGCCTCGCCGCCCGGCGCGCCGAGTGGATCAAGCTCGTCGGCCTCTGGGACAAGGTCGTCGCCTATATCGAGGACCCGAAGACGCAAGGAGACGCGGTCGCGATCATGGCCGCCAAGGTCGGCGTCGACCCGGGCACCTTCACCCGCTTCCTCAAGGGCACCAAGCTGCTGCCGCTCGCCGAGGGCCGCAAGGTGATGGCGGAGGCCGAGGGCTTCGGCTCCCTCTACGGATCGAGCCGGCATGCGGACGCCTTCAACGTCAAGTACGAGGTCTACAAGACCCCGCAGGACGTGAAGGCGAGCATCGACCCCGCCCTGACCGACGGCAAGTGAGGCGGCCGTGAGCGCGCTGCGCCTGACCCCGCGAGCGGACCGGCCGGCCCCCGGCCCGGCGGGCGTGGCCGCTCCGCCGCCGGGCGGCGGGGGCGAGGCCGCGGCCCCGGCCGCCGCACCGCACCGGCGCCCCGCCCATGCGGGGGCGCGGGCGCGCAGCTCCTGGATCGGCGTGGCGCGGCCGCTGCGCCCGCGCCGGCGCCTCGTCCTGGCCCTGCTCTCGTTCCTGCTGCCCCTCGGAGCCTGGGCGGCGGTCTCCTACCTGCCGTTCCTATGGCACCCCTTCGTCGCCGTGAGCGATCCCGGCGAGGTGGCCTGGATGGAGCCGGGCATGCGGGTGCCCAACGCCGCCTTCGCCGAGGAGGTGGCCGCGGCGGGCGCGGCCGGCACGGCGGCCCCGCGCGGGACGCCGGCCAACCCCGTCTACCTGCCCGCCCCGCACGAGGTGGCCGTCGCGCTCTGGACCTCGCTGACGGCGCCCCCGCCGCAGCGGGACGCGATCTGGCTGCCGGCGAGCCTGTGGCACTCGATCCAGATCATCTTCTGGGGCTTCCTGATCTCCTCCGTCGTCGGCCTTCCCCTCGGTGTCCTCTGCGGGGCGCAGCCGACCCTGGCGCGGCTGACCGAGCCCGTCATCGAGTTCGTGCGCTACATGCCGGCCCCCGCCTTCGGCGCGCTGATGGTGGCGATCCTGGGCATCTACGACGGCCCGAAGATCGCGATCATCGTGATCGGCACCTTCTTCCAGCAGGTGCTGGTCATCGCCAACACGACGCGCCGGGTCGACCCGCTCCTGGTCGAGGCGGCGCTGACCATGGGCTCGCGCAACCTGCGCCTCGTGCGGCGCGTGATCGTTCCGGCGATCCTGCCGCAGCTCTACCGCGACCAGCGCATCCTGCTCGGCTGGGCCTGGACCTACCTGATCGTGGCGGAGCTGATCGGCACCTCGTCGGGCATCACCTTCTTCATCACCCAGCAGGCCCGCTACCAGCACTTCGACAACGTCTACGCCGCGATCCTCATCATCGGGCTCGTCGGCTCGGCGACGGATCTCGGGCTGGCCCTGATCGGCCGCAGGCTGTTCCCTCACGCGCGGGGCGAAGCATGAGCGGATCCGGCTCCCCCCTGGTCCTGCCGGTCGAGCCCTGCGACTACCGCACGCAATGCGAGACGGTGCGGGCGCGCTTCGACCGCCTGAAGGCCCGCGACGTGGCCCTGCGCGTCGAGAATCTCGGCAAGACCTTCCGCAACGCGGACGGGGTCGAGACCGTGGCGCTCCGCGGCATCGACCTCGTCACGCATCGCCGCGAGTTCCTCTGCGTGGTCGGCCCGTCCGGCTGCGGCAAGTCCACCTTCGTGCGCATCCTGGCGGGTCTCGAGACCAAGACGAGCGGCACGGTCTGCGTCAGCGGCGTGCCGGTCTCGGGGCCGGGCGCCGACCGGGGCATGGTGTTCCAGGGCTACACGCTGTTCCCCTGGCTCACGGTGCTGCGCAACGTCGCCTTCGGCCTGGAGGAGAATGGCGAGCCCCGCCGCGCCGCGGAGCGCGAGGCGGCGCAATGGCTCTCCCTGATCGGCCTCGAACCGTTCGCGCAGGCCTATCCGCACCAGCTCTCGGGCGGCATGAAGCAGCGCGTGGCCATCGCCCGGGCGCTCGCCATGCGCCCGCAGATCCTGCTCATGGACGAGCCCTTCTCGGCCCTCGACGCGCAGTCGCGCGCCCGGATGCAGGCCTATCTCATCGAGATCTGGCGCAAGATCGACATCACGATCGTCTTCATCACCCACGATCTCGACGAGGCGGTCTCCCTCGCCGACCGCATCCTGGTGCTGAAGGCCCATCCCGGCGAGGTGGCGGAGCTGATCGAGGTGCCGGTGCCCCGGCCCCGCAGCCCGGGCCAGGTGCTCTCGCCGGAATTCCGCGCGACCCGCGCCCGCCTCGACGCCCTGATCCATCCGCCCAAGGACGAGGCCGGGCCGGAGGCCGCCGAGGGCGGCCTCGCCATGGTCGCGCGCATGACCAGCGTCGGGGACGAGGTGGAATGATGGACAGCGCGCCCGTCCTCTGGTCCGAGCGGACCTGGGAGGAGATCCCGCCGGCGCTCGCAGGCGCGGCCCACGCCGCCCTCCTGCCCGTGGGCGCCACCGAGCAGCACGGCCCGCATCTCGGCTGCGGCATGGATTTCGTGCTGGCCGAGGCCGTCTGCCGGGCGGTCTCGGGCCGTACCGGCGTGCCGATGCTGCCGAGCCTCCCCTATGGCTGCTCGCTGGGCCATTCGCGCCGCTGGCCCGGCACGATCGCCCTCGATCCGCTTCTGATGACCGAGCTCGTCCGGCAGATCGGGACGCAGGCCTACCATTCGGGCGTGCGCCGCCTGTTCCTGGTCAACGCGCACGTGACCAACGTCGCCCCCCTGCGCTGCGCCCTGGAGCTGCTGCGCGCCACCCACGACGACCTGATGGTGGCCCTCGTCAACACCGCGACCGTCAGCGAGCGCGTCCGCGCGGCCCATTTCGCCGATGCCGAGGACTGGCACGCGAACCGGGCCGAGACCGCGCTGATGCAGGCCCTCGCCCCGGATCTCGTCCGCGCGGGGCGCATCGCGGATGCCGACGACCCGGACCGCACCGCCGGCCTCGTCTTCGCCCATCCGGTGAACCGCACGAGCCGCAACGGCGTCACCGGCTGCCCCTCGCAGGCGAGCCCGGCGGAGGGCGCCGAGCTCTTCGCCTGGATGGTCGAGGACCTCGCCGCCCTCGTGCGGCGCGGGCTCGGCGAGACGCCTCCGCTTCCCCATTCCTACGACGGCCCGGCCGTCCCCACCGAAGGAGCCTGACCATGGCCCACGCAAGCGACGTCGATCCGCAGGTCCGCGCCGTGCAGGAGGACCTGCGCGCACGGGGCGTGAAATACGTCATCGGCGCCTATGTCGACATCCACGGCGCGCAGAAGGCGAAGGTGGTGCCGATCGACCACCTCCCGCAGATGGCCGCGGGCTCCGAGCGCTATACCGGCTACGCCCTCGACGGCCTCGGCCAGGCCCCGAACGAGGACGAGCTCGCCTCGGTCCCGGATCTCGCCCGGGTGATCCAGCTGCCCTGGGAGAGCAAGCTCGCCTGGGCGCCCGCCGACCTCACCTTCCAGGGAAAGCCCTACCCGCTCTCGACCCGCGTGGCCCTGAAGAACGTCCTCGCCGAGGCCGAGGCGATGGGCTTCGGCTTCAATCTCGGCATCGAGTGCGAGATCTTCCTGCTGCGCCAGGCGGCGGACGGCTCGCTCCACACGCCCGTGCCCGACGACAAGCTCGTGAAGCCTTGCTACGACGTGCGCGGCTTCGTCGACAACTTCTCCTGGCTCGACAAGGTCGCCACCACCATCAACGATCTCGGCTGGGACCTGTATTCGTTCGATCACGAGGATGCGAACGGGCAGTTCGAATTCGATTTCAACTATGCCGACGCTCTGACCATGTGCGACCGGCTGACCTTCTTCCGCATGATGACCAAGCATTACGCGAAGGAGGAGGGGCTGATCGCGACGATGATGCCCAAGCCCTTCGCCGACCGCACGGGCAACGGCGCGCATTTCAACATGTCGCTCTCGGATCGGGAGACCGGGCGCAACGCCTTCGCCTGCGCGCCGGCGGACGACCCCCGCGGCCTCGGCCTCACCGAGACGGGCTACCATTTCATCGGCGGCGTGCTGCGCCACGGCCGGGCGCTCTGCGCGGCCTTCGCGCCCACCGTGAACAGCTACAAGCGCCTCGTGCGCCAGGGGGCGATGGCCGGCTTCTCCTGGGCGCCGGTGTTCAATTCCTACGGTTCGAACAACCGCACCAATTCGGTGCGCGTGCCGGCCGGCGGCGGGCGCTGCGAGAGCCGCAACGCGGACGGCGCGGTCAATCCCTATCTCGCCGCCGCCCTGGTGCTGGCGGCGGGGCTCGAGGGGGTGCGCGAGCGGATCGATCCGGGCCAGCCCAACGAGGACAATCTCTACGAGCTGAGCGAGGCCCAGCGCCGGGAGCGGGGCATCGCCTTCCTGCCCCAGACCCTGCAGGAGGCCGTGGAGGCCTTCGCCGCCGATCCCCTCGTCGAGAAGACCCTGGGCACGGGCCTGCGGGACGAGTTCATCCGCTACAAGCGCGAGGAGTGGAACGCCTATCATCTCACGGTGAGCCCGTGGGAGATCGAGCGCTACAGCCACCTGTTCTAGAGCCGTCTCCGACCGGATCGCATCGGGTCGGCGGCGCCAGGTCCTCGCGACACCGGACCTTCTTCCGGCGACCCGGTCTCCGCGTCGTCGGGCCACAGGCCAGGGAGCTGCCTCCATGCAGAAAGTCATCGCCTTCGCGAAGACCTCCGCCACACCCTCGACCTACCGGCCGGCCCCGGAGCGCATCCTGGACGGCGATCCCGTCCAGACCGCCACCCTCGTCTTCACCAGCGCGGATGGCCGTTTCTCCGCCGGCACCTGGTCGGCGGAACGGGGCACCTGGCGCGTCGTCTTCACGGAGAGCGAGTTCTGCCACCTGCTCGAAGGCGTGATCGTCGTGACCGACGAAGCCGGCGAGCGGACGACCTTCCGGGCGGGCGACGCCTTCGTCTCGCCGGCCGGCTTCACCGGGACCTGGGAGATCGTCGAGCCGGCCCGGAAGCTCTTCGCCTTCTACGAGTAGCGCCGCGGCGGCCCGGATCCGGCCCCGTTACGGGCCGGCAGGCGCCTCGCCGCGGCCGACGAACGGGATGCCCTCGATCGGGCATTCCTCCGTGCCGACGCTCGAGCGCGTGATCGCCCGCACCGCATCACGGACACCGTCGGGATCCTCGATCCAGCGCCGGTAGAAGTCGTAGGGGCATTCGGACAGGCCGTGCCGGTTCTCCTTCGAGTTGATCATGCCGGTATAGCCGCGGTGGAGCAGCTTGAAGAGGTGGTTCTCCGACTGGCCATGGGCGCGGAAGTCGCGGATCAGGAATTTCGACAGGGCGGCATACTGGATGCCCATCTCCTCCTCGCCGCATTCGCCCAGCGTCCGGCCGTCGAAGCCGACGATCGCCGAGTGGCCGAAATAGGTGTAGACGCCGTCGAAGCCGGCGGCATTGGCCACCGCCACATAGACGTTGTTGGCGAAGGCCATCGCCTTCGAGATCAGGACCTGCTGTTCCTTGGCCGGATACATGTAGCCCTGGCAGCGGATGATGAGTTCGGCGCCGCGCATGGCGCAGTCGCGCCAGATCTCGGGATAATTGCCGTCGTCGCAGATGATCAGGCTGACCTTGAGCCCCTTCGGCCCCTCCGAGACATAGGTGCGGTCGCCCGGATACCAGCCTTCGATCGGCGTCCAGGGCATGATCTTGCGGTACTTCTGCACGATCTCGCCCTGATCGTTCATCAGGATCAGGGTGTTGTAGGGCGCCTTGCGCGGATGCTCCTCGTGGCGCTCGCCGGTGAGGGAGAACACGCCCCACACCTTGGCCTTGCGGCAGGCCGCGGCGAAGATCTCGGTCTCGGCACCGGGAATGGTCGAGGCGGTCTCGTACATCTCGGCCGCGTCGTACATGATCCCGTGGGTCGAGTATTCGGGGAAGATCACGAGATCGAGGCCCGGCAGGCCGGCCTTCATCCCGACGATCATCTCGCCGATCTTCTTCGCGTTCTCGAGAACCTCCGCCTTGGTGTGCAGGCGCGGCATCTTGTAGTTCACGACGGCGACGCCGACGCTGTCCTGGCTCGACGAGATATCGCCGTGCATCATCGCATCATTCTCCTGTCCATGTTGTGCGGAGATGGCCTCGGGGCGCAGGCTCCGAGGCCGGTCCGATCAGTGGCTGATCATCCAGGGCCGGGCCTTCGGGAAGCTCTTGGCCGCGGCGGGGGCGGCCGCCGCCGTCCGGGGCGTGCAGCAGCCGCAGCCGGCCCCGTGGCCGCCCGAGCGCCGGGGCGCGTGGCGGCTGCGCTCGTTGGTGGCATGCGCGGCCTTCAGGCCGGGATCCATGCCCGACAGCCGGGGCGCGCGGAGGAAGGCGCGGGGGCTCTGCGCCCCGCAATCCGGGCAATCGTGCGGCTCGCGGAACTCGGCCATCGGCCGCATGACCGTGAAGGGCCCGCAGGCCTCGCAGGCATAGTCGTAGACCGGCATCTCACAGATCCGGCGAGAGCGGCATCTGGATCGAGCCGTCGAGGAACTTTTGCGGTCCCGCGGCGGTCGGGTTGATGTCGAAATCGAAGATGCCGGTCGGAATCCAGAGGGTCGCGCAGGCGTTCGGGATGTCGACCACGCCCGAGATGTGGCCCTGGACCGGGGCGGTGCCGAGGATCGAGTAGGCCTGGGCGCCGGAATAGCCGAACTTCTTCAGGTATTCGATCGCGTTGAGGCAGGCCTGGCGATAGGCCACGTGCACGTCGAGATAGTGCTGTTGGCCCCACTCGTCGACGGAGATGCCTTCAAAGATCAGGTAATCGTCGTATTTCGGCGTGATCGGCGACGGCTTGAAGATCGGGTTCTTGATCCCGTACTTGGCCATGCCGCCCTTGATCAGGTCCACCTTGAGGTGGACCCAGCCCGCCATCTCGATGGCGCCGCAGAAGGTGATCTCGCCGTCGCCCTGGCTGAAATGCAGGTCGCCCATGGAGAGGCCGGCACCGGGCACGTAGACCGGGAAATAGATCTTCGAGCCGCGCGACAGATCCTTGATGTCGCAATTGCCGCCATGCTCGCGCGGCGGCACCGTGCGGGCGCCTTCCCCCGCCGCCTTGTCGCGCGCCTCGCCCTTGAGCCGGCCCATATGGGCGGTCGGCCCGAACGGCACGGTGCCGAGCGCCGGCACCCGGTCCGGATCGGTGTTGACGAAGGCGATCTCGCGCTCGTTCCAGGTCGAGAGCAGCTTCGGATCGGGCAGGCAGCCGATCAGGCCGGGATGGATCAGGCCGGGGAAGCGCACGCCGGGCACGTGGCGCGACTTGGTGAACAGGCCCTCGAAGTCCCAGATCGACTTCTGGGCGGAGGGAAAGTGTTCGGTCAGGAAGCCGCCGCCGTTGTTCTTCGAGAAGAAGCCGTTGAAGCCCCACTGGGAATCCGGCTTGGCGCCGATATCGAGGAGATCGACCACCAGGAGATCGCCGGGCTCGGCGCCCTCGACGCCGATCGGGCCGGAGAGGAAGTGGACGATCGACAGGTCGATGTCGCGCACGTCGTCGGCGGAATCGTCGTTCTTGATGAAGCCGCCGGTCCAGTCGTAGGTCTCGACGATGAAGTCGGCGCCCGGCTTCACGGTGGCGACCATCGGGATGTCCGGGTGCCAGCGATTGTGCACCATGTCGTTGTCATAGGCCGATTGCGTGAGATCGACCTTGATCAGCGTCTCGGGCATGTCCTTCTCCTCTCGCGTTCAGGGTAGCCGTCGCCGTCCGCGTGTCCGGTGGAACCGGCCGCCGGGTGGAAGTCGGGGATGTCGGCGCCCCGCGGGGCGCCTGCCGGATCTCAGACCGACAGGAAGCGGGCGACCGCGGCCTCGTCGATGCCGGCGCGGGGCGCCTCGTGGACGATCTGGCCGTTCTCGAGGACGAGCACCCGGTCGGCCACGTCGAGGGCGAAGCTCAGCACCTGCTCCGAGACGACGATGGAGAGCCCGCGCTCGTCGCGGATCCTCCGCAGCGTCCGGCCCATCTCGCGGATGATCGAGGGCTGGATGCCCTCGGTCGGCTCGTCGAGGAGCAGCACCTTCGGGTTGCTGGCGAGCGCCCGGGCGATGGCGAGCTGCTGCTGCTGGCCGCCGGAGAGATTGCCCCCGCGCCGGCCCCGCATCTCCAGGAGCACCGGGAACATCGCGTAGAGATCCTGCGGCACCCTGCGGGCGCCCGTCACGGTCAGCCCGGTCTCGATGTTCTCCTGGACCGTCATGGTCGAGAAGATCATCCGGCCCTGCGGCACGTAGGCGAGGCCCTTCGCGACCCGGGCATGGCTCTTCAGGCCGCCGATCTCCGCGCCGTCGAGGCGGATCGCGCCGGACTTCACCGGCACGATGCCCATGAGGGTACGCATCAGCGTGGACTTGCCCATGCCGTTGCGGCCCATCACGGCGACGATCTCGCCGGGCGCCACGGCGATGTCGAGCCCGTGCAGCACCTCGCTCTGGCCATAGGCGGCGTGCAGGCTCTCCACGGCGAGGACCGGCCCGGGGGCGGGGAGGGGGGCGATCGGCGGAGCGGCGGCGGCCATCGTCTGGAGCATGATCGCCCTCCCTAGTGACCGAGATAGACTTCGATGACCTTGGGGTCGTTCTTGACCCGGTCCATCGAGCCCTCGGACAGAACCCTGCCCTGGTGCAGCACCGTGACCCGGTGCGCGATGTCCTCGACGAACTTCATGTCGTGCTCGATGACGAGCACGGAGCGGCCCTTGATGATCTGGTTGAGCAGCTCGGCGGTCTTCACCCGCTCGGCCACACTCATCCCGGCCACCGGCTCGTCGAGCATCAGCAGCTCCGGGTCCTGGATCAGCAGCATGCCGATCTCGAGCCACTGCTTCTGGCCGTGGCTCAGGAACGCGGCGCGGGCCTCGAGGTGATCCTTGAGGAAGATCGTCTCGGCGATCTGGTGGATCCGGTCGCGCACCTCGGCGTCACGGCGGAAGGTCAGGGCGCCGAAGACCGACCGCCCCCGGGGGAACGAGATCTCCAGGTTCTCGAACACGGTGAGGTCGTCGTAGATCGAGGGCGTCTGGAACTTGCGCCCGACCCCCGCCTGCACGATCGCGCTCTCGGAGAGCCGGGTCAGCTCCTGGCCCCGGTACTTGATCGAGCCGGAGCTCGCCCGGGTGCGGCCGCAGATCAGGTCGAGCACCGTGGTCTTGCCGGCGCCGTTCGGGCCGATGATCACCCGGATCTCGTCCGGATCGACGTAGAAGGACACGTCGTTGACCGCCTTGAACCCGTCGAAGGAGACGGTGAGCGCCTCGACGGCGAGCAGGAAGTCGGGGGCGGCGGCGGGGTCGAGTACGGGCTCGCCGGTCAGGGCCGCGGGAAGCAGGCTGGCGTTCATCGGGTCCTCACTCGGCCGGGGTGCCGTGGGGGGCGATGCCGGGGGGCACGGCGCGCAGGGCCCTCACCCGGCGCAGGAGGCGGGGCTCGACCTGCTCCCGCCACAGGCCGGCGAGGCCGTTGGGGAAGGCCAGCACCACGGCGATGAACAGGGCGCCGAGGCCGAACAGCCAGAGGTCGGGGAAGCTCTCGGAGAAGCTGGTCTTGGCCCAATTGACCAAGAGCGTCCCCCAGACCGCGCCGAAGAGCGAGAGGCGGCCGCCGACGGCGGCGTAGATCACCATCTCGATGGAGGGCACGATGCCGACGAAGGAGGGCGACATGAAGCCGACCTGCAGGGTGAACATGGCGCCGCCGACCGCCGCGAAGGCCGCCGCCAGGCAGAAGGCGAAGACCTTGAACCCGGCGACCGAGTAGCCGGAGAAGCGGACCCGGTCCTCCTGGTCGCGCATGGCGACGAGGATGCGCCCGAGCTTGGACTTCTTCACGTATTGCGCGGCCAGGATGCAGGCGATCAGCAAGCCGCCGTTGATGAAATACAGCACGAATTTCGCCGCATCCGTTCGGATGTCCCAGCCGTGCAGGGTGCGCAGGTCGGTGATGCCGTTGATGCCGCCGGTATAGCCCTGCTGGCCCACGATCAGGATCGTCAGGATGGCGGCGATCGCCTGGGTGATGATGGCGAAGTAGGTGCCCCCGACCCGGCGCTTGAACATCGCGAACGAGATCACGAAGGCGAACAGGACCGGAATCGCGATCACGAGGATCAGGGTCAGCGGCAGGCTCTTGAAGGGCTGCCAGAACCAGGGCAGCGCCGTGATCTGGTTCCAGTCCATGAAGTCCGGGATGCCGGGCGTCGACTGGATCTTCGTGTTCGCGACGCTCGAAGCCTCCAGCTTCAGGTACATCGCCATGCAATAGCCGCCGAGCCCGAAGAACACGCCCTGGCCGAGCGAGAGGATGCCGGCATAGCCCCAGCAGATGACCAGGCCGAGGGCGACGAAGGCGTAGGTGAGATACTTGCCGACGAGGTTGAGGCGGAAGCCGTCGAGGGCGAGCGGCAGCACCACCAGGATCACGCCGGCGAGCACCAGGAGGCTCAGCCACTCGACCGGCTTCATGAAGGGGTTGTCGTTGACGGTCACCGCCTTCGACAGGTTCTGGACGGGGTTCGTCATCGCGGGCGGCCTCCTCAGCGCCGGACTTTCAGGGTGAAGAGGCCCTGCGGCCGCAGCATCAGGATCACCACGACGGCGAGCAGGGTGAGCACCTTGGCCATCGAGCCGGAGAGGAAGAACTCGAGCGTCGATTGCGTCTGCGAGATCGAGAAGGCCGAGGCGATGGTGCCGACCAGGCTCGCGGCGCCGCCGAACACGACGATCAGGAAGGTGTCGACGATGTAGAGCTGGCCCGAGGTGGGCCCCGTCGAGCCGATCATCGTGAAGGCGGAGCCGGCGACGCCGGCGATGCCGCAGCCGAGCCCGAAGGTGAGGCGGTCGACCCGGTCGGTGTCGATGCCGACGGCCCCCGCCATCGTGCGGTTCGCCATCACGGCCCGGATCTGCTGGCCGAAGCGCGAGCGGAAGATCAGCAGGGCGACGCCGAGGGTGATCAGCGCGGTGACGCCCATCACGAACAGGCCGTTGATCGGCACCTCGATCGTGTCGGTGACCTGCACCGATCCGATCAGCCAGGACGGGAGCTCGACGCCGACCTCGCGGGCACCGAACAGCGAGCGGTAGGCCTGCTGGAGGATCAGCGACAGGCCCCAGGTGGCGAGCAGCGTGTCCAGCGGCCGCTTGTAGAGGTGGCGGATGAGCGCCCATTCCACCAGCATCCCGAGGGCGCCGGAGGCCAGGAAGGCGAGGCCCATCGCGACGAAGAAATAGGCCGGGAACAGGGCCGGCAGATGCGCCTGGAAGAAGGACGAGCACAGATAGGTCATGTACGCGCCGAGGATCATGAACTCCCCGTGCGCCATGTTGATCACGCCCATCTGGCCGAAGATGATCGCCAGACCCAGCGCCATCAGCACGTAGACCGAGAACAGGATCAGGCCGGCGAAGCCCTGCATCGCGAAGATCGCGCCGAGATCGCCGAGGGAATAGTCGCCGAACATGCTTGTCGAGCTTCCGCTGTGAGCAGGGGCGGAGGGCGATCGTCCTCCGTTTCGTCGCGCGGCATCTCCCGAGCCCCCTCCCCCGGAGAGGGGAGGGGGGCTCGCGTGCGATTACTGGTAGCCCTTCGGGAACGGGTCGGGCTTGATCAGCTCGGGGCTGGTGTAGACGATCTCGAACTGACCGTCGGTCTTGGCGCGGCCGACCCGGGTCTTCGACCAGAGGTGATGGTTCGGGTCGATCCGCACATAGCCTTCCGGGGCGCCCTTGAACTCGACATCGGCCGAGGCGGCGGCGATCTTGTCGACGTCGAAGGAGCCGGCCTTCTCGACGGTGAGCTTCCACAGGAACGGGCCCAGATAGGCCGCCTGGGTGACGTCGCCGATGACGGTCTTCTCGCCCCACATCTTCTTGAAGGCGGCGACGAAGGCCTTGTTGTTGTCGTTCTCGATCGACTGGAAGTACTTCATGCAGGCATAGGCCCCGGCGATGTTCTCGCCGCCGATGCCGTCGATCTCGTCCTCGGTGACCGAGATGGTCATCAGCACCTGCTTCGACAGGTCGATGCCGGCCGCCTTGAGCTGCTTGTAGAAGGCGACGTTCGAGCCGCCGACCACGTCGGCGAAGATCACCTTCGGCTTCGTCAGCTTGATCTTGTTGATGACCGAGTTGAACTGCGTGTGGCCGAGGGGGAAGTATTCCTCGCCGACGACCTTGCCCTTGAGCACGTTCTCGACGTGCTTGCGGGCGATCTTGTTCGAGGTGCGGGGCCAGATGTAGTCCGAGCCGATGAAGTAGAAGGTGTCGCCACCCTTCTCCTTGTGCACCCAGTCGAGCCCGGCGAGGATCTGCTGCGTCGCCTCCTGGCCGGTATAGATGACGTTCTTCGACTGCTCGAGGCCCTCGTAGAAGGTCGGGTAGTACAGCATGCCGTTGTATTGCTCGAAGACCGGCAGCACCGCCTTGCGCGAGGCCGAGGTCCAGCAGCCGAACACGGCCGCGCACTTGTCGTTGACGAGGAGCTTCTTGGCCTTCTCGGCGAAGGTCGGCCAGTCGGAGGCGCCGTCCTCCTGGATGATCTTGATCTTGCGGCCGAGCACGCCGCCGGCCGCGTTGATCTGCTCGATGGCGAGCTTCTCGGCCTGCTGCGCCCCCGTCTCCGAGATCGCCATCGTGCCGGTCACCGAATGCAGGATGCCGACCGTCACCTCGCTGTCGGTGACGGCGAGGCCCGTGGTGTTCACGGCCGAGGTCGGTGCCGCCGCGGCGGCGTTGCGCCCCATCAGGGCGAGGGCCGGGGCGGCGGCGAGGCCGCCCGCCAGGCCCATGAGCAGCTTGCGCCGCAGCGGCGAGTGCAGGCCGCCATCCCGGCCCGGATCCGTCTTGTCTGCCATCGTGCCTTCGCGTCCCTGGTTCCGGCACGGTGCGGCCGGTGCGACGCAGTCAGGCTAGGGGCGCGGGTGCAGCGCAGCATATACGCTGTTTTGCGTATGTCGCGGCCCGGGATGTGCAGGCAGGGTCGGCCGCTGTCTGGCGGCGCGAAGCATCCGTGCTGCGATGGGGAACGATGTGGGGGCTGTTCCGGGAGTGCCGCGCGCGCGCAGATCTTGCGATTCCTCCGCATCCTGCTGCGCCACCTCACCTGGCATTGTAGCGACGGGGCTCGAATCCAGTTCTGGTCGCCAGCGCATCATTCCGATTCGACGCGATTACAATCGGCTCGTCGCCGACGAGACCCTCGAGGACTACGCCCTCCGCTTCACCGCCAAGAAGGCGCGGCGCTGGACGCCGGGGCAGGTCGCGCTGACGGCGCTGGGCTCGATCTCCTTCCTGGCGCTCGAGGCGATCGGCGGCACCCTGGTCCTCACCGCCGGCTTCACCAACACCCTGGCGGCGGTGGTGGCGACCGCGCTCGTCATCTTCGCCACCGCCGCGCCGATCACCGTCTACGCCGCGCGCTACGGCGTCGACATGGACCTGCTGACCCGGGGGGCGGGGTTCGGCTATCTCGGCTCGACCCTCACCTCGCTGATCTATGCGAGCTTCACGTTCCTGTTCTTCGCCATCGAGGCGGCGATCATGGCGCTCGCCCTGCAGCTCTGCTTCGGGCTGCCCCTCGGCCTCGGCTATCTCGTCAGCGCGGGCGCGGTCATCCCGCTCGTGGTCTACGGCATCCGCCTGATCAGCCGCTTCCAGATCTGGACGCAGCCGCTGTGGCTGATCCTCAACCTGCTTCCGGTCGCGGCCATCCTGGCGAAGGGGACGCTGCCCTTCGAGGCCCTCGCGGCCTTCCCCGGCCTCGGCCCGGAGGCGACGGCGGGCTTCGACGTCCCCCGCTTCGGCCTCGCGACGGGCGTGCTCCTGGCGCTGCTGGCGCAGGTCGGCGAGCAGGTCGACTTCCTGCGCTTCGTGCCGCCCCCCGAGGGCGGCCGGCCGGACCGGCGCTGGTGGTTCGCGGTCCTGGCGGGGGGCGCGGGCTGGATCGTGCCGGGCGTGCTCAAGATCCTGCTCGGCGCCAGCCTCGCCTATCTCGCCCTGCGTCAGGGGGTGCCACCCGAGCACGTGGCCGAGCCGACCCAGATGTACGCGGTGGCCTTCGGCACCGTCACGGACTGGCGCCCGGCGGTGCTCGTGCTCGTCGGCGTCTTCATCGTGCTCTCGCAGTTGAAGATCAACCTGACCAACGCCTATGCGGGCTCGATCGCCTGGTCGAACTTCTTCTCGCGGCTGACCCACAGCCATCCCGGGCGGGTGATCTGGCTGGTGTTCAACGTGGTGATCGCCCTGCTGCTGATGGAGCTCGGCATCGACAAGACCATCGCCAGCACGCTGCCGCTCTACGCCGTCGTCGTCGCCTCCTGGGTCGGCGCCCTCGCCGCCGACCTCGCGATCAACAAGCCCCTCGGCCTGTCGCCGCCGGGCATCGAGTTCAAGCGCGCCCATCTCTACGCGGTGAACCCGGTGGGCACGGGGGCGATGGTGCTGGCCCTGACGATCGGCTGCCTCGCCCATCTGGGCGTCCTCGGGCAGGCCCTCCAGCCCTTCGGCCCGCTCCTCGCCCTGGCCTGCGCCTTCATGGGCGCGCCCGCCATCGCCCGGCTGACCGGGGGACGCTACTACCTGGCCCGTCCGCCCCAGACGCGCTGGTCCTCCGGCGAGATCGTCTGCCGGGTCTGCGAGCTGCCGTTCGAGCATGAGGACATGGCGCATTGCCCGGCCTACGGGGCGCCGATCTGCTCCCTCTGCTGCTCCCTCGATGCCCGCTGCGGCGACCAGTGCAAGCCGCACGGGCGGCTCGAGGCCCAGGCCCAGGACCTGATCGGCCGCGTCCTGCCCGCCCGCACCGCGGTCTGGATCGGCGCCCCGCTCGGGCGCTATCTCGCCCTGATGCTGACGCTGGTCTCGGTGACCGGCCTCATCCTCGGCATCGTGCAGGCGGGCGCGACGCTGGCCCATCCGGAGCAGGGCGAGGTTCTCCGGGCGGCCCTGCTGAGCGTGTTCTTCATCCTGGTGGTGATCCTGGGCATCGTCAGTTGGCTCTTCGTGCTCGCCCAGGAGAGCCGGCGGGTCGCCCAGGCCGAGACGCGGCGGCAGACCGCGCTCTACGAGGCCGAGATCGAGGCCCACAAGATCACCGACGCGAAGCTGCAGGCCGCCAAGGAGAGCGCCGAGGCCGCCAACCTCGCCAAGAGCCGCTACGTGGTCGGCATCAGCCACGAGCTGCGCACGCCCCTCTCGGCGGTGCTCGGCTACGCCCAGCTCCTCGAGAGCGATCCGGCCATCCCGGCCCCGCGCCTGAACGGCATCCGGGTGATCCGGCGCAGCGCCCAGCACCTCTCGGGGCTGATCGACGGCCTGCTCGACATCTCCCGCATGGAGGCCGGGCGTCTGCAGATCCACCGCAACGAGATCCGCCTGGGCGATTTCCTCGACCAGCTCGCCGACATGGTCCGGCTGCAGGCGCAGGAGGCGGGGCTCGCCTTCCGCTTCACGCGGCCCGACACCCTGCCGGCCATCGTCGCCACCGACGAGAAGCGCCTGCGCCAGGTGCTGCTCAACCTCTTGTCCAACGCGATCAAGTTCACCGAGCGCGGCGAGGTCTCCCTCGGCCTCAGCTACCGCAACCAGGTCGCGCTGTTCACGATCCAGGATACCGGGCCGGGCATCCCCGAGGCCGATCTCCAGCGCATCTTCGAGCCGTTCGAGCGCGGCTCGACCCCGGCGGCCCGCAACGCCCCGGGCACCGGCCTCGGGCTGACCATCGCCAAGCTCCTGGCGCAGGTGATGGGCGGGGAGATCGACGTCACCAGCGTGGTCGGGCGCGGCACCTGCTTCCGCCTGCGCCTGATGCTGGCCTCGGTGACCCGCCCGGCGAGCAACGGGCTGGCGCTTCCGGGGGCGGAGGCCTCGCCGGCGGCCTTCGCGGGACCGCGCCGCGTCGTGCTCGTGGTCGACGACGACCCCGCCCACCGGACCCTGATGCGCGAGATCCTCGAACCGTTCGGGCTGGTCGTGCTGGAGGCGGCCTCCGGCCCCGACTGCATCGCCCTGGTCCAGCGCCAGACGGTCGACCTGCTGCTCCTCGACATCGCCATGCCGGGCATGACGGGCTGGGCCGTGGCCAAGCACCTGCGCGAGACCGGCTTCGGCGGCCCCATCGGCATGGTCTCGGCCAATGTCCACGAGATCAGCCCGATCCGCGGGGCGGACGCGCCCCATGACGCGATCATCGCCAAGCCCTTCGACCTGCGCGACCTCCTGGAGCAGGTCACGAGCCTTCTCGGCCTCGAAGCCCCCGCCCCGGCGCCTGCAAGCCCAGCCCCCACCGCTTCGGAGCGACGGAGGCCGGCCCGCGAAGCGGCGGCGAGCCTCGCCCCCCGGCACGTGGCCGAGCTGCTGCGCCTCGGCCGCATCGGGCATGTCCGCGGCATCGCGGCGAAGCTCGCGGAGCTGGACCATGACGGCGCCGCGCCGCCCGAGCTCGTCGCGCAGCTCCGCGGCCTCACGGAGAGCTACGACCTGCGCCGCTACCTCCAGATCCTGCACGACCTGCAGCGGGCCGACGCGGACCATGTCTGAGGCCCATCGCGACATCGTCCTCGTCGTCGACGATTCGCCCGACGCCCTCGGCATGCTGACGGAGGCGATCGAGCGCACCGGCGCCACCGTCCTGGTCGCGGTCGCGGGCGACCTCGCGCTCGCCCTGGTCGACGAGCTCACGCCCGACGTGATCCTGCTCGACGCGGTGATGCCGGGGATGGACGGGTTCGAGACCTGCCGGCGCCTCAAGCGCAAGCCGCACCTCGCCGACGTGCCGGTGATCTTCATGACGGGCCTGTCGGAGACCGAGCACATCGTGAAGGGGCTGGATGCCGGCGGGATCGACTACATCACCAAGCCGATCGCGCCCGACGAGCTCCTGGCCCGCATCCGCGTGCATCTCACCCGGGCCCGGCTCGCCCAGAGCGCGCGGGCGGCCCTGGATACGCTGAACCGGACGCTGCTCGCCGTCTCGGCGGAGGGACGCGTGCTGTGGTCCACGCCCCAGGCCGGACGCGTCCTCGCCGCCTTCGCGACTGCGGACGCGCCCCCCGGCACCGCCCCCAACCTCGCCCCCGGGCTGCCCCCCGGCGCCGTGGCCTGGCTGCGCGGCTGCCTCGCGGGCGCCACGGCCGCGCCCTTCCCCTTCGCGGATGCAGCGGGCGCCCGGCACACCCTGAGCTTCATCGGACGCACGGCCGACGAGATCCTGCTCAGGCTGGCGCAGGACAACCCTTCCTCGGGGCCGGAGCGCCTGCGCAGGACGCTGCCGATCACGAGCCGCGAGGCCGAAGTCCTGTTCTGGCTGTCGCGGGGCAAGTCGAGCCGGGACATCGGCGAGATCCTGACCCTCAGTCCGCGCACCGTGACGAAGCATCTGGAAGGGATCTACACGAAGCTGGGGGTCGAGAACCGGACCGCGGCGTCGCTCATCGCCAGGAAGCAGCTCGAGGACGGCGACTGAGCCAGGACCGCACGCGGCCCGACGGCATACAGGCGACAAGAACTTCCAACCACCAAGTGGGTAATCAGAAATATCCCGCAGCGGTCGAAACTTCTTCCTCGAGATACGCGTACGGATGCGCCGAAGGGGAATGCTCACTGAATAAACAGGAGCATCCGATGCGCCTTTTGATCACCACGGTACTGTTCTTTGCTGCATTCGCTCGCCCGTCGCTCGCCCAGGACCCGCAAGACGCTCCATCGGTGACGCCCGAGCAACGGAGATCCGTCAGCGACGAGCGGGCCGCGGAGATCAGGGCCGTCCTGGCCCAGGCCCGGAAGCGCCAGGAATCCGTCGATCGCCAGAACACGGATCTCTGGGCGCGCTGGACCCATGCCGTCTGCATCGGATGCAATCCGGCCCCGAAGGGGCTGCGCATCGTGCACACCTACCCGCACCGCGTCCTGAAAGGCATTCCCGCCGCCGAGGACGACCGGCGCGAGCGCCTCGGCCTGCGGATCTAGACCGGCGAGGCTGTCGGCGGGCGACCCGGAGCGGTCGTCAGGTGATCTGGCGCCGCACCAGCTCGGCGAACAGGCCGTTCTTCTCCATCAGCTCGGCATAGCGGCCCTGCTCGGCGATGCGGCCGGAATCGAGCAGATAGATCCGGTCGGCATTCTGGATGGTGGAGAGGCGATGGGCGATGACGATGCGGGTCACGTCGAGTCGTTCGAGGCCGTCCGAAACGATCTGCTGGGTGCGGTTGTCGAGGGCGCTCGTCGCCTCGTCGAAGAGCAGGATGCGCGGCCGGCGCACGATCGCCCGGGCGATCAGCAGGCGCTGGCGCTGCCCGCCGGACAGCAGGGCGCCGTCCTCGCCCACGAAGGTGTGCATCCCCATCGGCATCGCCCGGATGTCGTCGTCGAGGCCGGCCATGCGGGCGGCCTCCCAGGCATCCGCCTCCAGCAGGGGAGCACCGCTCAGGATGGCGTCCTTCAGCGTGCCGCCGCTGGCGCGGCTGCCCTGGAGCACCACGCCCATCTGGCGGCGCAGGCTCCGCTTGTCGAGGGCCGCCATGTCCTGGTCGTCGAAGAAGATCGAGCCGCTCGCCGGGCTCTCGAAGCCGAGCAGCAGGCGCAGCAGCGTCGACTTGCCCGAGCCCGAGGTCCCGACGATGCCGACGAACTCCCCCGGCCGCACGGTGAGCGAGACGCCGTCCAGCACCAGCGGCCCCTCCGCCTGATAGCGGAACACCACGTCGCGGATCTCGATGCCGCCGCGCAGATCCGGCGCCGCCCCGCGGCTGCCCGAAGCCTCCGGGACCGCCTGGAGCAGCGGCGCGGCGCGCTCGTAGAGGGGACGCAGGGACAGGAGCGCGGGGAGCGCACCGCCCAGCGACAGGGTGGCGGCCATGAACTGCCCGTAGGCGGCGTTGAAGGCGATGAAGCGGCCGAGGCCGATCTCCACGCCGCCCAGCCCGATGATGCCGATCATGAGCGCGGTGCCGGCGATGCCGAAGGCGGTCCCGAATGCCGAGAAGCCCGCCGCGACCCCGTGCTGGCGGAAGTCCAGCCCCCGCCGCTCGATGAAGAGGCTGGCCCAGCGGGCGAAGCCGCGCGCCTCCGCCCCGGCGACCTTCAGCTTGGCGATGCCCTGGATCAGCTGCAGCGCGAGGGCTTGCAGGCGCCCCTCCGCCGCCAGGGCCTGCCGCTTCCAGGCGAGGACGCGCAGATTGACGAGGATCATGACGGTGAGCTCGATCAGCACGAGCCCGATCGCCACCAGGGCCAGACGCCACTCGTAATAGACGATCAGGGCGAGGCTCGAGACGGAGAAGACCGCCGAGAGCAGGGTCCCGATCACCGTGCCGCTGATGGCGTCCCGCATCTGGTTGATCGCCGAGGCACGCAGGGCGAGGTCGCCGGAGGCGTAGGTTCGGAAGAACGAGGCCGGCAGCCGCAGCAGGCGATCCCACACCGCCCCTTCCAGATCCACGTTCAGGAGCGTGGCGAGGCGCAGGAGGACGAAGCTGCGGACCAGCTCGAACACGATGGCGCCGAGCCCGAGGGCGGCGATGCCGGCCGTCAGCTGGAGCAGTTCCGGACGCGAGGAGGCGGGGATGACGGTCTCGAACAGGATCTCCGTCGCGATCGGCATCACCAGGCTCAGGGCGCTGCTCGCCAGCCCGATGACCAGCACGGCGAGGAGGAGCGGCAGCGCCAGCGGGCTCGCGAAGCGCAGCAGGCCGCGCCCGTCGATGGGCGCGTCCGGCAGGCGGCGCTGCAGCACGTAGCCGTGATCGGCGAGACCGGCCGCGACGCGGGCGTCGACCCGGCGGCGGGCGCCGTTCCACCAGACCCGGTAGCCGCCCTGCCATCCGGTCCCGGCGATCAGCGCGACCGGCGCCCCGTCGGCCGCACGGAAGCCGAGCATCGCCTGGCCGCCCTTGCGCCACCAGCCATCGGTGAGACGGACCCGGCGGGGGCGCGTGCCGGCCCAGGCGGCGAGGGAGTCGATCCGGCTCTCCGGGGGGGCCTCCGCCTCGGGGGCGGGCGGGGAACCGGAGGGAAGCGCGACGCCGCTCGCGACCGCGACGGCGCGGAAGGCCCCTGCAAGGGAGGAGCCCGCGGACGCGTCCCGGCCGCTCTCCGCCAGGAGGGGTTCGATCGTCGCCGCGAGCACGGCCTGGTCGTGGCGGGCCTTGCCCGCGATGAAGGCGGCCTCGGCGGCATCGGCCTCCGCGAGGCACGCGGCAAAGGCTCGGGATAGGCGCGCCTGATGCGCGGCGAAGGCCCGTGCGAGCCCGCCCTCCGCGGCGAGCCCTGCGCTGCTGCGCCCGAGGACGGTCGCGCCCTGCTCCGACGTGATCCCGCCGGTCGCGGCCGCGACCGGAACGGGCGGATCGCCGGGCCGGCAGGGATCGGCGCCCGGCAGCCCGGTGGCGACCGCACCTTCGATCACGTCGATCCAGAGCAGGCCCTCGGCGGGGCGGGCGACGCGATCGGGCTCGACGGCGCCGGTGCCTTCCTCGAGAAGCCCGGCCTGGCCGGCGGGCGGCGTCTCCAGCACCCGGGCGATCTGCCGGAGCCACCGCTCCATGGCCGCGATCGCCGCGGGATCCGCCGCCTCCAGCGCCGCCAGGAACGGCTCCGGCGGGACGCACGAGAGGCGGGCGCCCTCCGCCGGGAAGGCGAGCAGGCGCAGCCCGCTCTCGTCCCCTTCCAGCGGAAGGGCGATGTCGCCCGCCTCCAGGGTGAGAAGCCGCCGCCGGCGGCCGGCCTGACCGGGCCGGTCGAGATAGAGGACCGCCGAGCCCTCCTCGAGGCGCAGGCCGCCCCCTTCGAGAGCGACCGCCGACCGCCCGTCCGCGGCGACGGGTTGCCCGGCGATCCGATGAGCGGGCTCATGCAGCACGGATCAGCTCCGCGTAGGTTCCGGCCCCGTTCCGCATGGCTTCGTGCCGTCCCCGCTCGACGACGCGGCCCCGCTCGAGGACGAGGATCTCGTCGCAGTCGCGGATCGCGCTGAGACGGTGGGTGACGAGGAGGACGGTGCAGCCGCGCCGGCGCAGATTGTCCAGGATGGCCTGCTCGGTCACGGCGTCGAGCGCCGAGGTCGCCTCGTCGAGGACGAGGATGCTGGGCTCCAGGGCCAGGGCGCGGGCGATCTCCAGGCGCTGGGCCTGACCGCCGGACCAGTTGGCCCCCCCTTCGCTGACGGGCGCATCGTAGCCGCCGGGCCGGGCGGCGATGGTCTCGTGCAGCTCCGCGTCGCGGGCCGCATCCAGCAGGCTCCGCTCGCCGACGCGCTCGTCCCACAGGGTCAGGTTCTGGCGAACGCTGCCTTCCATCAGCACGATCGACTGGTCGACATAGGCGATCGAGGCACAGCGGATGCCGGGGGGCACGCGGTCGGCCGCGAGGCCATCGAAGGCGATGCTGCCGGACCAGGGATCGGCCAGGCCGACGAGGAGGCGGGCGATCGTCGACTTGCCGCTGCCCGACGGACCGACCAGGGCGATGCGCGCCCCCGGAGCGACCGAGAGGGAGAAGCCTTCGATCAGGGGGGGATCGAGGGGGTTGTAGCCGTAGACGAGGTCCCGGACCTCGATCGCGCCGGTCAGCCGGCGCGTGGGCACGGCCTCGTTCGCGGCGACGGGCCCTTCCTCCGCGACGACGCGGCGATCGAGGGGATAGCGCAGCACGTCGTCGACCCGCTCCATCGCGACCCGCAGCTCCCGCATCTCGGAGGCGATGCCGACGAGGCCGCCGACCTGGGCGAGGAAGCTCGACAGCACGGTCTGGAAGGCCGCGAGGGTCCCGACGGTGATCAGCCCGTCCATGGCGCGCAGGCCGCCGATCCCGAGGATCGCCGCCATGGTCAGCGCCCCGAGGGCCTGGGGGACGAGGCCGAGGAGCTGCATCGGCACCTGCATCTCCCGGATCGCGTTCATGGTCCGGGCCTGTCCATTGGCCCAGCGGGTCATGAAATCGTCCTCGGAGGCGGTGGCCTTCAGGGTCTCGATGGACTGGATGCCGTTGATCGAGAGGCTGCCGAGCGTGGCCTGCTCGCGCATCACGCTCCTGGCGGCGTTCTCCTGGCGCCGCGCGACGAGGCGCGTGAAGACGATGTTCGCGAGCGCCAGGGCGAAGCCGATCCCGGCCAGAACGGGATCGTAGGCCAGCATCAGCCCCCCGTAGAACAGGGTCGCGAGGCCCGTGACCAGCAGGGCGGAGACCTGGCTGCCGATGAGGTCGCAGGCCCGCTCCGTCATGTGCAGGCGGCTGACGACATCGCCGGCGTAGCGCTGGGCGAAGAAGCCGGGCGAGAGCCGCAGGAGATGCCAGGTCAGCCGCAGGCCGAGGGACAGGCTGAGCTTCCACTGCAGCCGCGCCAGGAAATAGCCCTGCAGCCCGCTCAGGAGCCCGCTGAGAAGGGCCGCGAAGGCCAGGCCGAGGATCAGGGGACGGATCCAGTCGGTCAGATGCCGGACGAGGATGTCGTCGACGAAGATCTTGGTCGCGGCCGGCACGAACACGCCGGGGATCAGGGCCGCGACGCCGGCGAGCACGAGGAAGGCCACCGCCCCCCAGGAGGGGGCGAGCTCGGTCCGGATCGCCTGCCAGATGTCGGGGCGCCGGCCCGAGGGCGCGAAGGCGGCGCCCGGGCTCATGGTCAGCATCACGCCGGTGAAGGCGCGGCTGAAGGCCTCGTGGGTCACCGTGCGCGGGCCCGTCGCCGGGTCGTTGAGGTAGACGACGTCGCGGCCGATGCCCTCCAGCACGACGAAGTGGTTGAATTCCCAGAACAGGATCGCCGGCAGCGGCTTGCCCGCGAGCAGGGCGGGCTCCGTGCGCCAGCCTTCGGCCTCGAGGCCGTAGCGGCGCGCGGCCTGGACCAGGTTCCTGGCCTTGCTGCCGTCGCGGGAGACGCCGCAGGCCACCCGCAATTCCTCGAGCGGCACCCACTTGCCGTGATGGGCGAGCACCATGGCGAGGCAGGCGGCGCCGCATTCCACCGCCTCCATCTGCAGGATGGTCGGCACGCGCCGGCGCGGGATCCGTGGGAAGCGCAGCGGCCTGGCGGCGGTCATAGCCCGAAGAACCTGCGCAGGGCCGGCACGAACAGGCTGATCGGCCGGCCCGACCGGACCGTGACCTCGCCGGTCAACGGCGTCGTCGAGGTCAGTTCGATGCTCGCGCCGCGCGCGGTCGTCCAGGCGTAGCTCTCCGGCCCGCCCGGGCCGGGGGCCAGGCTGATGACGAGCTGCAGCGGCGGTCCCTTGCGCGTGAACAGCCGCGCCAAGTCGCTGTTGCCGAGGCGGAAGGTCAGGGCGCTCTCGTTCTCCGGGCTGTCATCGACCTGGATCACGGTCCCGAGCAGGCTGCCGTATTCCTCCTTCTTGGCCACGGAGGGCGACAGGCGCACCTCCATGCCGCGGCGGATCTCCTTGCCGCTGTCCGCGGGCACGTAGAGCAGCGCCTCCAGGCGCGGCCCGCCCTTCTCGATCACCATCAGCTTCTGGCCGGCGGCGACGAGCGCGTGGTCGTTGACCTCGTTCGTGGTGATCACGCCGTCGGCCGGCGCCGCCACCGTGGTGGCGAGCTGCTTGCTCAAGGCGTGCTGATCGCGCTGGCCCTCGGCGTCGCGCACTTGCCGATCGAGGGCCGCGAGCTCCTGATCGGATTGGTGGCGCAGCGACAGGAGCGTCGCATCCAGGGACAGGAGATCCGTGCGGGCCCGGGAGATCGATTCCTGGGCCGCGAACAGGCGCTCGCGGGCCTCGATGACCCGCTCGGACTGCGTCAGCCCCTTGGATTGCAGGAACTCGCGCTGCTGCAGGAGCTCGTTCAGGGCGCTCGCCCGCGCCTGGCCCAGGGCGATGGTCTCCTGCAGGGCCTCGCGCTTGCGCTGGGCGGCGATGGCCTCCTTGGCGAGATGGTCGTCGAGCCGCGCCGCGAGGGCGATGCGCTGCGCCTTGAGCTGGGTGACCCGCGCGTCCACGTCGCTCAGGCGCGCCACGTCCTCCGGCGCGCTGAGCGCAGCGATCAGCTCGCCCTTCTTCACGCGGTCGCCGCGCTGCCGGTAGCTGTCGATCCAGCCGCTCTTGGGGGCGTAGACGCCGACGAAGGCCCCGCCGGCCGGGACCAGCAGGCCCTGTCCGCTCACCGTGGTGCGGTAGCTGCCGAAGCAGGCCCAGCCCAGGCAGCCGCCGATGATGACGAGGGCGACGCTGAGCGCGGCCCAGCCGAGGGGCGAGGTGACCTTCACCATCTCGTCGAGGCGGTTCGGCCCGGCCAGGCTGTCGAGGGCTTCCTTGCGATAGAGGGCCGTCGTCATCGAACGGATCCGCAGCGCCTGAAATGGATCATGTCACCGTGCTTCATGCGGGCCGCGCGACTTCCATCGCGCAGACGCGGCAGCGCTGAGCCTATCCGGTGAATACTTAACGCCACGTCCTCGTCGGAAGGGGGCGGGTGAGGACCGCCCGGGCCGGAGCGGCGGCACGGGCACGGCGGCCGGGAGGCGCCGTGCCCGACAGGGCAGAGAGGGCGGCCGGGCGAGGGGCCCGGTCGCCTCGATCTCAGGCCGCGCGCACGGTGGCCAGGAAGTGGGCGACCTCGGCCGAGAGGCGCTCGGACTGGCGCGAGAGCTCGGAGGCCGAGGACAGCACCTGGTTGGCCGCCGCCCCCGTCTCGTCCACCGCCTGGGCCACGCCGGCGATGTTGGTCGTCACCTCGCCGGTGCCGGTGGCGGCCTGGGCCACGTTGCGCACGATCTCCTGCGTCGCCGCCCCCTGCTGCTCCACGGCGGCCGCGATCGAGGCGGTGACCGTGTCGATCTCGCGGATGCGATTGGTGATCCCGCCGATCGCGTCCACCGCCTGATCGGTCACGCCCTGGATCTCGCCGATCTGGCCCGCAATCTCCTCCGTCGCCTTCGCGGTCTGGTTGGCGAGCTCCTTGACCTCGGCGGCCACCACCGCGAAGCCCCGGCCGGCCTCGCCGGCCCGGGCCGCCTCGATCGTAGCGTTGAGGGCCAATAGGTTCGTCTGGCTGGCGATGTTGGAGATCAGGCCGACCATGTCGCCGATCCGCGTCGAGGTCGTCTTCAGCGCCTGGACGAGGCGTGCGGTCTGATCGGCCTCGCCGACCGCGTTCTGCGCCAGAACGGCCGAGCCCTGCACCTGCCGGCCGATCTCCTGCACCGAGCTGCCGAGTTCCTCGGCGGCGGTCGCCACGGTTCCGACGTTGGAGGCGGCTTCCTCCGCCGCGGCCGCCACCGTGGTGGACTGGTGGGCGGTGTGCGTGGCGGTGCTCGTCATCTGCTGGGCGGTCGCCTGCAGCTCGGTCGCGGCGGACGAAACCTGGCCGACGATGGCCCCGATCGCGGCCTCGAAGCCGTCGGCCATCTGCCGCATGCCCGCCTTGCGCTGCTCCTCCGCCGAGGCGCGGTTGGCCTCGGCCTCGATCTCGAGGGCGCGGATCCGGACGAGGTTGTCCTTGAAGATCTGCGCCGCCTGCGCGGTCTCGCCGATCTCGTCCTTGCGCTCCACGAACAGGATCTCCGTGTCCGTGCGGCCCTCCGCGAGCTGCATCAGGATGGCGCCGATCCGCTTGATCGGCCGCGCGACGTTGCCCATCATGAAGAACGCCGAACCGATGATGGCCAGCAGGACGAGCAGACCCGAGCCGAGACCGATCCGGCTCGCCAGGCTGGTCTGGTCCGACACGGCCTCCGTGGCGGCCTGGGTGAACCGCTCGGCATTCACACGCGACTCGTCGATCACCCGTTCCGCCTTGCCGGCGACCTCGCGCACCTTGGCATCGGCTCGGGCGGCGGCGGCCGGGTCGGGGGAGCGGTGCGTGGCCCCCTCGAAGGCCTCGGCCGAGCGGGCGATCTCGCCCAGGGCGACCTGCGTCTCCTGAAGCACGCCGGGTTTCAGGGCGATACGGATCGGTTCGTCGAGCCCGCGGGCGGCCGTCTCGGCACGCTTGCGGATGGCCGCCAGGGCGGCGGCGGCGTCCTGGGCGCTGCCGGACACGATCGTCCGGTAGTCCAGGAGAATCTGGCTGAAGGCGAGCTGCGCCGCCGAAACCCCGCTCAGGATCGTCTGCTCGCGCCCGACCGCCGCGATGCCGTCGAGGACCGCGCGGTTGCTCAGCCACTGGTTGACGATCATCCCACCGACGAGCACGCCGGAGACGGCGGCAGATGCTGTGAGCTTGGTCCCAATTCTCATAGATTTCGTTCCAATCACCGCCCGTTGATGAGCGTATAGTCATGTATTGCATTGATTAACTTGTGGTTTAAATGATTTTAAATTGTGTGAATTTTTATAAATTCATCTTTGAATTGCAAAATGGAGCGGGGCGCCTGCTTGGGATACCCAGACACTGCTTCAAATCATCGTCTAGAGGCCCCCTCTGATCGAACCGCCCCCCTTTTGACGGGGCCGGAGGCGCGGGAGGGCCGATCGTCACCCGGCCCGGAGGGTGTCGTCGGGACGCCCCTCGCCGGCGCGCCGTCCTGACAACCTCGTGAGCGGCCCGGCCCGGGGGAACGAAAGGAGGCCGTCGCCTGTATCTGCCCCGCCGATCCCGCGTCCGGATCGCATGAAGGGGCGAAGGCCATGGATGCTGGACCGCGCGCGCGTTCGGAGGCCGCCCAGGCCCGGCCCACCGTCGTCGCCACGGCGCTGGGCGCCCTCGGCATCGTCTACGGCGATATCGGGACGAGCCCGCTCTACGCGCTGAAGGAGACGGTCCGGGCCGCCGGGGCCGGGGAGGCGCTCTCGCGGGAGGCCGTCCTCGGCTCGGTCTCCCTGATCCTGTGGTCGCTCGTGCTGATCGTGGCGCTCAAATACGCCATCCTGATCCTGCGGGCGGACAACCGGGGGGAGGGCGGCATCGTCGCGATGCTGGCGCTGCTCGGCGCCCGCCACGCCCGGCCCGGCTCCCGGCAGGCGCTCCTGCTCGTGGTCGGGCTGGTCGGCGCGGCTTTGCTCTACGGCGACGGGGCGATCACGCCCGCCATCTCGGTGCTCTCGGCGGTGGAGGGCCTGAAGGTCGACGCCCCGGCCCTCGCGCCCTTCGTGGTGCCGATCACCCTCGTCATCCTCATCGGCCTGTTCTCGGTGCAGCGGAAGGGCACGGGCTTCATCGGCCGCATCTTCGGTCCGGTCATGCTGGTCTGGTTCGCCGTGATCGGCGCCATCGGCCTCCTCGGCATCGCGGCCGATCCGGCGATCCTGCAGGCCCTGAACCCGCTCCATGCCCTCGGCTACCTGGTGAAGGCCGGCCCCGGCACCGCCTTCGCCATGCTGGGCGCCGCCTTCCTCGCCGTCACCGGCGGCGAGGCGATGTATGCCGATCTCGGGCATTTCGGACGGCTGCCGATCCGGCTCGCCTGGTTCACGATCGTACTGCCGGCGCTCGCCCTGAACTATCTCGGCCAGGGCGCGCTGCTGCTCGCGGACCCCGCCGCCGCGGACAACCCGTTCTTCCAGCTCGCCCCGGCCTGGATCCACTATCCCCTGGTGGCCTTCGCGACCCTCGCCACCGTGATCGCCTCGCAAGCGATCATCTCCGGCGCCTTCTCCCTGACCCAACAGGCGATCCAGCTCGGCTTCTTCCCACGCCTGCGCATCACCCACACGGCGAGCCACGAGGAGGGCCAGATCTACGTCCCGATCGTGAACTGGCTGCTGGCCCTGGCGACGCTCGGGGCGGTGCTCGCCTTCCGCTCGTCGGACGCGCTGGCCGGCGCCTACGGCATCGCGGTCTCCCTGCTGATGGTCATCACCACCGTGCTCGCCGCCCTGGTCGCCCTGCACTGGGGCTTCAACCCGGCCCTGGTGCTGGCCGCCAACGGCGCCTTCCTGCTGGTCGATCTCACCTTCTTCGGCGCGAACAGCCTGAAGCTCCTCGAGGGCGGCTGGTTTCCCCTGGCGCTCGCCGCCGGCGTCGCCTTCCTGATGCTGACCTGGCGCCGGGGCATGCAGCTGGTCGAGGCGGCACGCCGGGAGATCCGGATGCCGGAGGCCGACTTCCTCGCCCGGATCGAGGCCAAGCACCTGCCGACCGTGCCCGGCACGGCGGCCTTCCTGACCGCGGCGGAGGAGGGCGTGCCCCTGCCGCTGATGAGCTTCGTGCGCCACGTCCACGCGATCTACGAGCGGGTGCTGATCGTCACGATCCGGAGCGAGGACGTGCCCTATGTGCCGGCGGGCGAGCGGGCGCGGGTCGTGCCGATCACCGATCGAATGCGCCGGGTGATCCTGTCCTTCGGCTTCATGGAGAAGCCGCAGGTGCCCGAGGGCATCCGCTGCGCGGCCGAAGCCGGCCTGCTGCCCGGAATCGACCCCGACGCGATCAGCTACTGCATCGGCCGGGAGACGGTGATCCCCTCCGACGCGCGGCCGGGCATGACGGGCTGGCGCGAGGAGATCTTCGCCCTGATGCAGCGCAATGCCGAGGAGACGGCGAGCTATTTCTGCATCCCGCCGCGCCGGGCCATGGAGGTCGGGACGGAGATCGAGATCTGACCGGCGCGTAGGCCTGCCGGGGCCTCACGCGCCTGCCGGAAGCGGCCTTCATCTGGGCCGAAACAGGCACGGAAGCGACCGCCACGCGTCGAGAGCGGCCGCCAGCGACTGTTCAACAGCGATTTTCATGAGACATCGACAAATAAAGCGGCACGATAATGCGGCCCATTCTTCGCAAAAATCGACGTGAAATCCTTCATTTAAATAATTCCAATCTGTGATTTTTCTGCAACTTCGCCCCGGAACATCGGTTTTACATGGTGCTCACGGCAGAGGGCATTGGACAAGGGCAGGGCCGCCGAATAACGCCCGATGAGATCGCATGTTGTTTGCGGCCTGGAACGAATCCCCAGCATGTCACGCGTCAGCAGAGCCAAAAGATCGGTGCGCAACTATAAGTTGCTATCCGTCTGTGCCGGTAGCGCCGTCTTCGGTTTCCTGGCGATGCCGCCCCAGGCCGCGCTCGCCAGGCCTGACGTCGTCCGTGTCGACGGCGAGGCGGAGACGGTCCTCTCGGAACTCAGCGTCACGGGCAACGGCCCCGGCAAGGAAACGGCCGTCAGCCCGGTGCGCGGCTATCGCGCCACCCGCTCCGGCACGGCGACGCGGACCGACACGCCCCTGCGCGACAGCCCGCAATCCGTCAACGTCGTCCCGCGCGAGGTGCTGACCGACCAGCAGGACCTCCGCCTGACGGATGCCCTGCAGAACGTGAGCAACGTGCAGCCCGCCGGCACGATCCAGGGCCGGTCCGACACCTTCGTGATCCGCGGCTTCAAGACCCAGACCTACGCCATCGACGGCGTGCTCCTGAACCAGGCCAACAACTTCGCGGTGGTGACCCGCGACCTCGCCGATGTCGAGCGGATCGAGGTGCTGAAGGGCCCCGCCTCGGTGCTCTACGGGCGCGGCGATCCCGGCGGCCTCATCAACATCGTCACCCGGCGCCCGACCTTCGCCCCCTCCGCCGACCTCACCCTGCAGGGCGGCAGCTTCGGCTTCCGGCGCCTGCAGGGCTCGGTGTCGGGGGCGATCCCCGAGATCGACGGGCTGGCCGGCCGCGTGAGCTTCGCGCTCCAGGACGACCCGACCTTCCGCAACTTCGGCGACCGGACCAACACGCGCAACTTCGTGGCGCCCGCCTTCACCTACAGCCCGAGCCCCGACACCCGCATCTCCTTCGTCGGCGAGTTCACGAAGGTGGACAGCCAGTACGACGAGGGCCTGATCGCCGTGAACGGGCGCGTGCCGCTGGACAACATCGCGCGCTACTACGGCGAGCCCTATTCCCGCTACAACGCGGCGGCCAATTTCGGGCTGCTCCGGGTCGAGCACGATCTCAACGAGAACATCACCCTGCGCCAGGTGCTCAGCGCGCAGGGAGGCGGCTTCGACCTGCTGGCCACCCGCGCCACCGGCCTGACCAAGGGCAACACCCTGGTCACGCGGCGCGACACCGGCGTCGCCTCGACCTACGCGACCGTGGACAGCCAGAGCGAGGTCGTCGCCAAGTTCGACCTTCTCGGCCTGCGCCACACGGTCCTCGTCGGCGTCGAGTACACCAACGGCTATCGCCGCGCCTACACGACGCAGGGCAACGTCGCCTCGGTCAGCTTCCTCAACCCGACCTTCGGCGCGCCCCCCGGCGCCCTCGCACTCCAGGCCGACCTGAAGCAGAAGAACGCGCTGACGAGCCTCTACGCCCAGGACCAGATCGAGCTCGGCGCCGGCTTCCAGCTCCTGCTCGGCATCCGCTACGACGACGGCGAGCAGTTCTACTTCAGCCGCACCTTGACCTCGCGCACGATTCCGCCGACGCAGGCGCTGTCGGGCACCTCGCCGCGGGTCGGGCTGATCTACCGGCCCGTCGAGCCGCTGACGCTGTATGCGAGCTATTCGACCTCGTTCAAGCTGCAGACCGACAACGTCCTGAACACCGTCAACCCGCCGCCGGAGACCGGGGAGCAGTACGAGGTCGGCAGCCGCCTCGACATCCTGCCGACCCTCACGCTCTCCACGGCCGCCTTCCAGATCACGCGCAACAACGTCTCGGCCAACGATCCGGTCCATACCGGCTTCTCGGTCATCACCGGCCAGCAGCGCTCCGAGGGCGTGGAGGCCGACCTCGCGGGCGAGATCCTGCCGGGCTGGAACGTGATCGGCAGCGTCGGCTATCTCGATGCCCGGATCACCCGGGACACGACCTTCGCGGTGGGCAACCGGCTGCTCGCCGCCCCGGCCTTCAGCGGCAGCGTCTGGACGACCTACCAGATCCAGGAGGGGGCCCTGCGCGGCCTCGGGATCGGCGCCGGCGTGACCTATGTGGGCAAGCGCTTCGGCGACCTGAACAACAGCTACACGGTCGGCGCCTATACCCGCGTGGATGCGGCCCTGTACTACGATGTCGACGAGCATTACCGCCTCGCCATCAACGCCCGCAACCTGACCAACGCGCGCTACATCGAGCAGCCGTTCAACATGTTCAACAACCTGCCCGGAGCCCCCCTCTCCGTGCTGGCTACCCTGACCGCCAAGCTGTAGCGCGGGGTCATGCCCCCGGGGTGCGCTCACCGAAAAACCGTGAGGCACCCCGGTCCGGCCCGCGCGGCCGGCCCTGTCGCACCGGGAACACGGCCTCAGCCCGCCGCCCGACGGCGTGCCCGGCAGAGGCTTCGCGATGCTGAAATCCAGAAAAAGTCCGGCCGGATCAGGCTCGGGAAGGATGGCGCGCCACGTCGAATAAAAATGCGAACACGTATGTCATTGAGGTGACGAGATAATTTCGATAACACGTTCCTATCAACGCCAGGCGGTCTCACTAACGCCGAGAGCCAACCTCCGCGCGCTCCAAGTCGTCGAAGCGCCCGACGCATTGGTCAGGCCTACGAGGCGAAAGTGCGACATGGCCCTCGCGCCTCGCAGCCAGCGCTGGGCCTGATCGTAGACCGAGTGCCAGGGCGGCAAGTCGTGGGGCAGCGCGCGCCAAGCCACGCCGTAGCGCACGATGTAGCGCAGACCGTTGAAGGCCTCTCGCAGGCTGTGTTCCCGCTGCGCGGCAGTCTCAGGCAGAAGCGTCAGGTAAGGGGCGATCAGCGGCCCACTCTTCATCGCTGACATCGGAGGGGTAGGCGCGGCGGGATTGCATCCCTTCAAATCTGGCGCACTCACCGGTCCGTAACAGCCTCTAGCACTACCTGGGCACTTTGAGGTCAGCCGGCAGCCGGAAGCGGCGCCGGCAGTGCGGGCATTGCACGGGCGGGATGAGCGCCACGAACAACTGCCCGATGATGGCCTGACGCATGGCTGGCAGGCTCGGAGACGGCGGCGGCCCCGGTAGGCTGGCCACCTTTTTTCCCCCGATCCGTCCGGTCGGGCTCAGCCAAACGCAGGTGCTGCAGGTAGGCACAGGCGATGCACGTCATCAGCGCGTGCCGGTGCGCCGGCCACGCGACGTGATCCATCGCTCCGATCAGGGATCGCAATACACGTCGCGGGCCTTCGGCGGTCGCTGCCGCGAAGCGGGCGTGCGGCCCTCCATGGGCTCGGTGGGCGACGCCTACGACAACGCAATGTGCGAGAGCTTCTTCGCGACGTTGGAGTGCGAGTTGCTCGACCGCCGGCGCTTCGCCTCTCAGGCACAGGCCCGCATGGCCGTGTTCACCTTCATCGAGGGTTTCTACAATCCCGTGCGCCTGCACTCCGCAGCAGCCTGGACGGGTCGAGGGTCCTGAAGCGGATGCGGGTGGGCTTCTCCCGGAACCTGTATCACGCGGCGAACTGCACGATACCAGAGCGCTCGCCAGCGATCGTCTCGGGCGGTACGCGAGATAGAGCAACTCCGCCAAGACCGGGCGATGAGCCTCGATGAACTTGCTGTGGACACCAGGAATATCGGCCTGGCGCAGGTAGATGCCGGATCGCGGATGATCGACGCACCACCGCACCACGGCGAGAAGATGCGGCCCTTGCTCCGCGAGGCCCATGGCCTTCAAGGGGTATCCGGCGAGCCAAGGCAACAGCGGTACAGCCGAGCCCTGGGTCTGTGCCACGATCCGCCGAAACTGTTCGGCATACGGGATCGCCGAACGGCAGGATCTGCGTCACCCAGAAGCCGCCGACGCCGTTGCGCCGATCCATTCAGTAGAACAGGTTGGCGAGATTCGCCCAGCCGAGCGAGCCGGCCCATCAGCGCGTCCTCGCCGTTGATCACGAAGCTGAGCCGCCAGGACTTCTTCTGTCCGGGGAAGAATTCCGCGTCGTTCGAGAGCGAGGGGATCACGCCAGTTGCTAAAATACCTTCAGAACACGCATGATCGCTCCAAAATCCTGTCGAAATCCGCCCTCAGAATGGAGGTCGTGGTTGAGTTCGAGGCCGATCTGAAGCGTCGGATCGATGAAGTATCCGCCATGAAAGCGGATCCTCTGCGTTTCGGTGCGCGCGCCGGTGGGGAGGCCGTTCAAGTTTTGTGCGCCGCCCCAGATCCCGGTGTACCCGATCGAGGTACTGAAGGACGGATTCCATCGCCAATTCAGCCAGGCCTGGATGCGGTGGGTCGGTGCCTGTGTCAGCAGGCCGGTGCCGGGGAAGGCGCGGTCGTTCTCGCCGTAGAATTGCGCGTCGTAGGCGAGATCGAGGCCGAGGTGTTCGCCAAAGCCCTGTTGCAGCCCGAGCTGGACCGTCCCCCTGACGCGGTTGTCGCCGAGATTGAGCGCGGCGAAGCGATCGTAGGTCCCCGTGGGCGGGTTGATGAAGCCGAGCACCATGACCGCCGTTTGGGAATCGACGTTGATGTAGGGCCAGAAGAAAGCGGAGAGCGTCACGTTCTGCGCGCCGAATGTGCTCGCGACGGGCTGACAGCCGATCCGGACATCTTGGAGGCCTCCGAAGATCTGGAAAACCTGAACGCCGCCGCGGATGCTGCCGATCTCACCATAGTGCACGAGGCGGGCGATGCCGGCGTGAACCTCAAGGCCCGAGTCCCGCAGGGTCGGCCCGCCCGTGATTCTGTAATCGGTGTTGTGGCCATAGGCATAGTAGCCCATGGCCAGGGTCGTTCCGGCCGGCAGAACGGTGAAATCATAGGGCATGATCTCCTGCGCCTGCGCGTTCCGGCTGGGCAGGCAGGTCGCGGTGGCGAGGAGAACCAAATCGGCCGCACTCTTCCTCAGCCAACTCACTCTTCGGCTAGAGCGGCGTCCGGTCGCGTTGCAATCGGGAACGGCGCCCGGTCGCTGTTTTGACGCGCTCTGTTTCACCGATCCGGCATCCGCTTCGGCGAAGAGCGCTCGAGCATCGTCCCGGATATCGGATTCGGGACGGTGCTCCCGACCCTTGTTTTCGCATCGTCTTGTCTCGAAAGCCGGAAACCACCGTTTGGGACGATGCCCTAGAAATCCCATGATCATCATATGCCCCCAAGATTTCGAAATTTTTTGAGCGCAGCATTCGTTGTTGCGCCAGACGGCGCGATGTTTTTGTTTCTCTAGTATTTGTCATCATAATTTCTGCTGTCGCAGAACGAGCAAGATAAATATTTTATCTTGATCCGAAATATTTTTCTATACTCGCAATAATTGTGCGGAAAATGGTCGATTAGATTGATTGTGCCGCATTTATTCCCACGGAACCGGCGATCACTTCCATGGAAAATGTCCCAACGGTGTCGTTTTGCGGATCTGGATTTCGGGATCGATTGCCCGGACCCTGGCGGCGTCGATGCGAAAGGCCGAGCGGGATCGGGGGGCATCACTGCATGTCGCCCCCGATCCCGTAGGACAGGCGGGGATTGCCGTCCGGATCCGCCCCTCCAAATTCGCTCGACCTCGGCCGATCTTCGTACCGGACAGCGAATGCTCGCGCCTTTAGCGTCTCTCACAAAACTCCCGTGGCGCCGTCAGACTCAAGGCGAGAGCCGTCCGGGGTCGGGAGTTTGTGAGGCACTCTTACAGGCCGCGATAGACCTCGGACTCGAAGGCGAGATAGCTGCCAAACGAGACCGGGTCTCCGAACGGCAGGATCTGCGTCGCCCAGAAGCCGCCGACGCCGTTGCGGCGATCGATCCAGTAGAACAGGTTGGCAAGACCTGCCCAGCCGAGCGAGCCGGCGGGCCGGCCCGTCGGCGCGTCCTCGTCGTTGATCATGAAGCTGAGCCCCCAGGATTTCTTCTGTCCGGGGAAGAACTCCGCATCGTTCGAGAGCGAGGGGATCACGCCCGGCAGCATCGTCACGGTCTGGCCCCGCAGATGGTTCTGCTCGGCCAGCCGCACCGTCTCAGGCTTGAGGACGCGGCCGTGCTCACCCTCGCCGTCGTTCAGCCACATCCGGATGAAGCGGATGTAGTCGCCTGCCGTGCTGTAGAGGCCGTGACCGCCCATGTGGACCTCGGGCTCCTGCGGCAGCTCGAAATCCATCGCCGCGAGGGTGCCGTCGGGATTGCGGGCATGCATGCTGGCGAGGCGCCGACGCATGGCGTCGGTCAGCACGAAGCTCGTTTCGCGCATGCCGAGGGGCTTGAAGATCCGCGCTTGCAGCACCTCGCCGAGCCGCCGCCCCGTGATGCCTTCGATGACCTGACCGCACCAATCGAGGTTGCTGCCGTATTCCCAGCGGTCGCCCGGGTCGAACAGCAGCGGCGTCATCAACGACGCCTTCGAGCTCGTGATGACGCTCGGCTGCCCCCGTTCCTCGGCCAAGCGCGCATAGTTGCGGTTGAAGAAGTCGTACCCGAACCCGGCGGTGTGCAGCAGCAGCATCCGCGTGGTGACGGCTCGTTTGGGCGCACGCAGGCGCGGCTCGCCGGCCGCGTCGAAGCCATCGAGAACCTGCAGCCGCCCGAGATCGGGGGCGTAGGTCGATGCCGGCGCGTCGAGGTCGAGTAGTCCCTCCTCAACGAGCTGGAGCGCCGCCGTGCCGGTGATCGCCTTGGTTGTCGAGAAGATCGCGAAGACCTTGTCGGGGGTCATCGCGGCATCGCCGTCGATGCGGCTGCGCCCGGCCGCGCCCTCATAGATCGTCCTGTGCCGGTCCGTCGCCATCGCGACGACCCCCGGCACACCGGCTTCGGAAGCGACGGCGTTCCGCAGGATCGCGTCGAGGGGCTCCCTCCGCAAGTCGGCCGATGTCGAAATGTCAGTCATACCCTGCCTCCCATGATGCTGAAGAGCAGGGGCACGGCACCGGAGGCCGTGCCCCGTTTTCATCGACGGTGGTGGTCCGTCGTGTCGGCTCAGCGGAAGGTGAAGCCGGGATAGCCGCGCTCAGCCACGGCGGTGCATTTCTGGCGGTAGGTGCCGACGCCGCCGATGTAGGACAGGAGCCTGCGCGGCTTGCCGGCGACGTTCGAGCCCATGTACCAAGAGTTGGTCTTCGTCACGAGCGTGGCCTCGGCGAGCGCGTCGTGATGCTCGACCCACTCGTCCTGCGCCGCCTTCGTCGCCTCAATCACGTGCACGTCCTTGGACCGCATGTAGTCTATGCAGTCGCTGATCCACTCCACCTGCTGCTGGAGGCAGGTGGTCATATTGCAGAGCGCCGCCGAGGGAGCGAGGGGCGCGCCGGTCATGAAGAGGTTGGGGTAGCCGTGGACCTGCAGACCCATGGTGGTGCGGATGTCCTGTCCCCATTCCTCCTTGAGGGAGCGGTTGTCGCGTCCGCGGATGTCGATCCGTGTCAGCGCACCGGACCCGGCGTCGAAGCCGGTCGCCAGGATGATCACGTCGAGCGCGTGCTCGGTCCCGTCGGCGAGCCTGATCCCCTTGGGAGTGATGGCGGAGATCGCGGTCTCCCGCAGGCCGACGAGCGTCACGTTCGGCCGGTGGAACACGTCGAGGAAGCCGCGTTCCAGCGGCACGCGATGCGTGCCGAAACCGTAATCCGTGGGGATCAGGATGTCGCAGAGGCGGGGGTCCTTCAGCCGCTCGCGCATCTTCGCGCGCACGAATTCCGACACCGTCTCGCTGGCCTCCTCGTCGGAGAAGATCTCCGCGAACGAGGCCAGCCACAGCTTGAGGGAGCCGTCCCGCCAGATCTCATCGATGATCGCGTGCCGCTCCTCCGGGGTCCTATCGGCCCACGCGCCGTTCTCGAAATCGTATTCGAAGCCGGAGAAGGTGTGCGGGATCCGGCCTGCCAGCTCCTGGAAGCGGGCCTTGTAGGCGGCCTGCTCGGCGCCCCCGTAGGTCGGGTTCTTCATCGGCAGCGTGTATTGCGGCGTGCGTGCGAAGACCGTGAGGTGCCCGACCTTGTCGGCGATGGTCTGGATCACTTGGATGCCGGTGGCGCCAATGCCGATCACGCCGACTCGCTTGCCGGAAAAGTCGACGGGGGTCTTGGGCCAGCGTGCCGTGTGGAACAGCGTCCCCTCGAAGCTGTTCTGGCCCGGAAACGCCGAGGTCAGCGGAGCCGACAGCATCCCGCAGCAGGTGATCAGGTAGCGAGTGTCGATCACGTCACCCCGGTCGGTCTCCACCCGCCAGCGGCCGGTCGACTCGTCGAAGCGCGCCGTCGTGACCGTGGTGTCGAAGCGCATGTCCTTGCGCAGGTCGAGCCGATCGACGACGTAGTGCATCCAGCGCTCGATCTCGGGCTGACCGGGAAACTTCTCGCTCCAGCTCCAGCCTTTGTAGAGCTCTTCCGAAAAGAGATACTGGTAGATATAGGCTTCCGAGTCGAACCGTGCGCCCGGGTAACGGTTCCAGTACCAAGTTCCGCCGACATCCGAGGCGGTATCGAAGGCCATCACCGACAGGCCCTGCTGCCGCAGGAGATAAACTTCATATAGGCCCGCCACACCCGTGCCGATAATCATGGCGTCTAGGCTCAGTGTCGGCGCGCGCGCGTGGCTCACTTCCGCGGAAGAGATCGCGTCAGACATCGTTTTCTCCCTATCGTATTTTTATGAGATATTCTGGCCGATTTCGTCGTGATTGATCGATCGGAACGGCATGCTCGCTGGGACAGCTCAGCTCGAGAGGCGCTCGGTTGAGTCGGCCCCCGGTTCCCTTGTTCCGGCTGCGCTGACCTCCCTAAGCGACCGGTAACGCCATGAAGCCGCCAATGCGGGCGTGCAGTCTTGAACGGGCCGCAGCGACCTGTTGTCTGATTTTGCTGTCCGGTCCCCTCGGCCCTCCGGCCGACGGGTTCGCGAGCGAGTACGCGCTCCGCCCGAAGCGGATGCGGGTTCCGCGCGGGAGAGGCCGTCGCAACACGTCTCTGTCTTAGGTTTCGACCTCGTCCAAATGACGAGAGATCGGAGCGGGAGACGGTTGTCTACGTACTGGAACGTGGCCGAGCCGCCAGCGCCGGATCGTTCTCGGTGGCTTGCGCTTCACGGATGTGCAATATAATGCGACTTGCGAGTCTCGTCAGCGCCAACGCTGAGAAAGAGGGCAATGCAATTCTTTGTTGCAGCTCGCTTGGCGGTCGGAATGAACGATGTTTTGCTACCAGACACTGAAGCAGTGAGCTTCTTCCGATGAGCGCACTGATCACACCCGATGAATTGCCCATCTGGGTGCCCGGTGAGGTGACTGTCGACAGTGCCGCTCTGCAGTGGGACAATATCCGTGTGCGCGGCTACCGCTATGCGCCATCGGACGTGCCTATTCCGCCGATGCAGGATCTGCTCATCGTCGTCTACATGGACGGCGCCACGCCGATGCACCGCCGCTGTGAGGGCGATTGGCGCAACGATCTCGTGGCGCCCGGCAGCATCTCCTTCCTGAGCCACGAGATTCATTCGCACTGGCGCTGGACGGAACCGACCGAAGTCCTGCACCTCTATCTGTCACCCTCGCACCTCATGGCAGCGGCGTCGGACCTCTTCGAACGCGAGATCAGTACCGTGAACCTCCGCGACGTGCTGCGGGCGGACGATCCCGTGCTCGCCGGGATGGTAATGGCCCTGGCGCAGGAGACGCGCCAGCGCGGGCTCGGCAGTCCCCTCTACGTCGAATCCGTCCGGCAATGCGCCTGCATCCATCTCCTGCGCCACTACACGGAGGTCCAGTTCCGGGCATCGGCGGCGCACGGCGGTCTCTCCCTCTTGCAACGACGGCTGATCACGCAATACGTTGAGGACAATCTCGATCAACCGATTACCCTTGCGGAATTGGCCGGAGTCGTCCGGCTGAGCGTGTTTCACTTCACGCGCAAGTTTCGCAGTGAATTCGGGTGTCCGCCACATGCATACGTGATGCAGAGACGGATCCTGCGCGCCAAGCAGCAATTGGCGCAATCGACCCTTCCGCTCAAGGTGGTCGCGGCCAATTGTGGCTTTTCCGACCAGAGCCACATGACCCACGTCTTCAGCAACCGCCTCCACATGACACCGTCATCCTACCGAAAACTGGCCTCGGGTTGAAGCTCGGGCATGCTGGCGACCGGAGGAAGCCGATAAGGCCTGAAACCCGCTGCCGAATGGCGGACGTTATGGCCGGGGGCAGGGCTCCCCGATTGGAAGAGGTTGTCTTGATGACGTCCTTCAGCCTGTCGACCACCGTGAGGTAGCCCTCTTCGTCGAGGAAGCCGACATCGCCCGAATGGAACCGGCCGCCCTCGAAAGCCTCGCGCGTCTCGTCGGCCTTCCCCGGTAGCTGACCTTGTCCCCTGGCCTGCCTTCATTCTGAAGCCAGAGCGGTGTCCGACCGGCTTGAATCGTCTGGGGTTCCGAGAGCGGCGCGGATATGATTCCATGCCCGGCTTTCCAAGAGGAGCGCCGGATGCCCTCAGCCCTGTCGGCCGATTTGCGTGAACGCGTCATGATGGCGATCGAGGCAGGCGCCTCACGCCGGGAGGCCGCCAGACGGTTCGAGGTCGGTCCCGCCAGTGCCGTGCGCTGGCACGAGGCCTTCGTGCGGGAAGGACGCACACGGGCCAAGCCGATAGGCTGGGATTGCCCCGTTTTTGTGGACGGTCAGGGGGCTTGGCTGAGCAAGGTCTCGATTGGCAGTTCTGACGCGGTCTTTTGCTCGTAGACGAGCGGCGAGCGGTAGCCGAGCGCCGAGTGGCGGCGCAGCGGATTGTAGAAGCCTTCGATGTAGCTGAAGACGGCCATGCGTGCCTCCGCCTGCGAGCGGAAGCGGCGGCGGGCGCGCACCTCGCATTCGAGGGTGGAGAAGAAGCTCTCGGCCATGGCATTGTCGTAGGCGTCGCCGACCGAGCCCATCGACGGGCGTACACCCGCTTCCTGGCATCGGTTGCCGAAGGCCAGCGACGTGTACTGCGAGCCCTGATCCGAATGATGGATCACGTCGCGCGGCTTGCGCTGCGTGACGGCCATCTCCAGGGCGTCGAGCACCAACTCCGAGCGCAGGTGGTTGGTCATCGCCCAACCGACGATCCGCCGGCTGAAGGCGTCGAACACCACCGCGAGGTAGAGGAAGCCGACCGCGGTCGGCACGTAGGTGATGTCAGCGACCCACAGCCGGTTCGGCGCTTCGGCCCTGAAGTTGCGGTCGACGAGGTCGGGGGCCGACCGCACCTCCTGATCGCGCCGCGTCGTCACGTGACCGCCGCGTCGATGGCTGGCTCCGACGAGGCCGGCCTCCCGCATCAGCCGGGCGATGCGCTTGCGAGAATGCCGCTCGCCCTGCTCGCGCAGGTCGGCGTGGACACGCGGTGCGCCGTAGGTCTGGCGCGAACCGAGATGGACGGTGCGGATCCACTTCAGCAGCACGGCGTCGGCCTGGAAATGTACGTGCGCGGCCTGGCCAAGTCCGGCGTACGCCTCGTCTCGATCACCCAGGAGTTGGGCGACGATCCCGCGCAAGTCATGATGCGCCAAGTGATCGCATTGTTCGACGAGTATCAGTCGCGCGAGAACGCCAAGCATGTCCTCGAGCCATGAAGGAGAACGCGCGCCAGGGGTTCTACAACGGCGCAACCCTACCGCTCGGCTACGCGAGAAGCGCGGCAACCGGGCCAAGAAGCGCCTCGTCGTCGATCCGGTCGAGGCCGAGACCGTAAGGCTGATCTTCAAACTCTATCGCAATGGTGACGGCCGTTCGGGTCCGCTGGGGATCAAGGCGCTGACCTGTTGGCTCAACGAGCGCGGCTACCGCACCCGCAACGGGGCCCGCTTCGGCGTCGCCACGATCCACGGCATTCTGACCAACCGCGTCTATATCGGCGAGTGGGTGTTCAACCGGCGCGACTCGAAGACCCTCGTCGAGAAGCCGAAGACCGAGCACATCCCGATCAAGGTGCCGGCCATCATCGACCGGCTCGAGTTCGAGGCGGTGGACGCAACGCTCAAGGCGCACAATCCGCGCGCCACGCCAGCCCGCGTCGTGACCGGGCCGGTCCTGCTCACGGGCTTGGCTACCTGCGCCACCTGCTCGGGGCCGATGACGATGCGCACCGGCACCTCGAAATCGGGGCGAGTGTACACGTACTATTCCTGCTCGACCCACGGTCGCCAGGGCAAAACCGGCAGCAAGGGACGCTCGATCCCGATGCAGAAGCTCGACAACCTGGTGACGGATCATCTCGTCGCCGAGTTGCTGCAGCCCGACCGGCTTCGCGCGACGCTGGCCTCGCTGTGGGCTTTGCGGTCCGATAGAGCGGCAGAGGTCGATGGCCGCGTGAACAGCCTCCTGGCTGAGGTCACGGCAGCGCAGGACAAGCTCAAGCGGCTCTACGCGATGGTCGAGGATGGTCTGACCGATCTCGACGACATCCTGCGCGAGCGGCTGGCGGCGTTGAAGCTGGAACGCGACCGCGCCAAGGCGGCGCTGGATCGCATCCGTGTAGCGGAACACCCTCCGGCATCCATCTCCCCGGAACTGGTCGAACGGTTCGGGACGCTCATGCGCAAGAACGTGACGACCGGGGAAATCCCGTTCCGCAAGGCCTGGCTGCAATCCATCGTCGATCGCGTCGAGGTCGATGACGATGTCATCCGCATCGTCGGCGATAAGGCTAACCTCGAAGCCGCTGTTGCCAGCGGTGCCGTCCAAGGTACGGCTGGTGTTCGCACTTCTGTACGCAAATGGCGCGCCCTACGGGAGGGCTCGGCCGCTCGTAATTCTGCTTATAAATCAGTGGCCTGGAGCCGCCTTGAAGGTCCGCGTTGTACGACCTGATGGGCTGAGCGGTCAAGGCAGCTCATCGGGCGCCCTCCTCTCGCTTTGCCCAGAGGGTCACACACGCGAGACGTAACCCTACGCGGGGCGAGCCAGAATTTCCCCCGTATGCCCACCCCGGACCTCCCTCCAGGCGGTTGCACGGCGGGGGAGGAGGGCCTGGTGCGACCTAAGGACTAGGTCGTGGACTCATTCAGGTCCATGCGACGACACAGGAAACGAGCGCGACGGCGGCCAGATAGTTGCAAGACAAACGGTCATATCGGGTCGCGACGCGCCGCCAGTTTTTGAGATGGCCGAACAGGCGCTCGATCCGGTTGCGCCGCCGGTAGGCGATCCGGCTGTGCTTGTAGGGGACCGTCCGGGAGGCCGTGGACGGGATGGTGGCGATCACCTTGCGGCTCTTCAACCAATCCCTCAGGCTCTGTGCGTCGTAGGCCTTGTCGGCAATCAGGCGCTTGGGTGGTACGACGGCCTGTAACAGAGGCAACGCCATACTGATGTCGGCCACGTTGCCCGGTGTCAGGGTGAACGCAATCGGTCGGCCACGACCATCGGCCAAGCAATGGATTTTGCTCGTGAAGCCGCCGCGCGAGCGGCCGATGGCTTGGATCCAGGCCCCCCTTTTCCGCCGGATGCCGAGCGGTGTGCCTTCACGTGAGAGGCATCGAGCATCAGCTCCTCGGGGACAGGACCTGCGGCAGCGAGCCTGGCAAAAAGCCGCTGCCAGACACCGCGCTGAGACCACCTGTTGTAGCGGTTGTAGATCGTCGTGTGCGGGCCGTAGGCAGAGGGCGTGTCCTGCCAGCGGCAGCCGACCTTCAGCACATGTAGGATGCCGCTGATCACCCGCCGGTCATCGACCCGCGGCTTGCCCGGTTGACCGTGAGGCAACTGCGGTTCGATCCGCGCCCAGGCTTCGTCCGAGAGCCAGAACAGCCGTGCCATTGCGATCCTCCTACGCAGGAAGCCCCATACCCAGGAAGAAAACGCAAGAGAAAGCAATTGGTTGTATGAGTCCCCTACCTAGAGCGGTTCCCGCCTACGTAGCGACGGCCAAGTCGTTGTCGTAGCCGGCGGCGGCGAGGCTGTTGCGGCACTCGTCTGGGGTGAAGCGGGTGAAGGCGTGCCGGATGGCGTCCCAGAGGTCTGGCAGGGTGCGGGCGGCTGCGCTCCGCAGCAGGGCTTTCAGCTTGGCGAAGATCTGTTCGATCGGGTTGCACTCGGGGCTATAGGGCGGAAGGTAGAGCAGCCGGGCGCCGGCCGCCTCGACCCGCTCGCGGATGCCGCTGACCTTGTGAGCTTGCAGGTTGTCGAGGATCACGATGTCGCCGGGCCGCAGCACCGGGCCGAGGCGGTTGGCGACGTAGTCGCGAAAGCGCTGGCCATTGGTAGCGCCATCCGCGAGGTCGAAGGCGCACAGGCCGGTGGTGCGCAGGGCGGCGGTGACAGTGGTCGTTTTGTAATGGCCCTGGGGCACGAGGAGCCGGCAGCGCTCGCCGCACGGGGCGCGGCCGTAGCGGCGGGCCATGTTGGTGGCGGCCGCCGTCTCGTCGAGGAAGACGAGCCTGTCGGGGTCGCGGTCAGGCTGGGCCGCGAACCACGCTTCACGCGCCGCCTTCACGTCGGCCCGCTCCTGCTCCGTTGCGTACAGCGCCCCTTTTTACGGGTGATCCCATGGCGAGCGAAGAAGCGTGACAGCCCGCTCGTGCTGGTCTGCACGCCCTGCTCGGCCAGGGCGTCGCGCACCTCACGCAGGAAGCGTTCGGGCTGGGCCTCGTCGAGGGAGAGGATCAGATCCGCATGCGCCTCGATCGCCGGCAGGCGGTCGTCGCCGTGTGTCGGTTTGGGGGCGGCGTGACCCTGCTGCGCAAACCGTTGCGACCAGCGGCTGGCGCTCGACACGCTCACCCCGAACCGCGCCGCCGCCTGATGGAAGGAAGCGCCCTCTGTCACGGCCGCCACGACGCGCTCGCGCAGATCGACAGACAACGGTGAAGGCATCGCTGGATCCTTCACCGGTCAACGCTCCAGCCACCGTCCTGTCGCAACACCGCCGGGAACGGCTCTAGCCAGCTCGGCCGTAGCGGACTAAAGAGCGCACGTCGCCGGTGCCATTCTAACGAAGGATTGAAACTAATGATCTTTAGCCGTCACAATGAAGATGTGAGCGGCCGCGAGACTGTGGAAAGAGTGCTGATTTGGCATGACGCAACGTTGGTGAGCCGGATTTAGGAGAACCGTAATTATAGATGAAACTTCAAGCACTTTGAAATGATGCGCCCCAAATACCCTCACTACAAAACTAAACTGCCGAATCTTCGGCTGGCACCGTGCAGTTAGTGTTTACGTTGTTATACATTGGGTTTTCGCACCATATTGTACTGTAACGTCCCATCCGTTTGGCTTGATGGATACCGCTACCATGTACTATTAATGGGACATCTTGCAAATCAAGCTGCACTGACTTGTCGGCTCAATTTCGCGGATCTAAGATTCGTATAAATGTGTAATATACATGTGTCATGAATGACGCAGTTTGTTGCTGCTCTAGGAATTAAAACATCATCAATCCAATTGAGACCGATAAGAAGATGATCTTGTTAACAACAGCGGAGATGGACATGGCAGTTAAGATTGATGCATCGCCGGAATCGAATGAGGGTCTGGCATCAGTTTTCAAGGATGACATTGATTTATGTTTTGATGTCAGCGACCTTCTCCAATACTGGAGACAAAATCGCGCTCCGACAGGAATTCAAAGAGTCCAAACAAAAGTAATACTGTCTGTTGAGAAAAATGTAAGGTACCGTGCTATTGCGATGATCTATCCGTACGGATTTTGGAAGGCAATTGATTTAGATTTGCTCACAACGGCGATGGTGTTGTCGCAGACTGGGTATGATATCGAAGATGAAGCCTGGCGTAACGCTATCAAAGAAATCGATTCTTTTATGAACAATTCTGACTACGCGGGTTTCACAGAAAAATCAGTGCTCGTCAATCTTGGAACGTCTTGGTGGATACCTAATTATATAAATGCAGTTTCTGAGTTAAAGGAGGGCTTTGGGGCAAAATATGTTCCATTCATCCATGATTTGATCCCGATGAAGGTACCGGAACATTGTTCTCCAGAGCTTGTTTGTGAATTTACGCAGTGGGCATATGCAATTCTGCTTCAAGCAGACGCCATAATCGTGAATTCTTCTCAAACAGCAAAAGATGTAAAAGATGCAGCTTGGTCTATTCACGGGTTGAAGATAGATCCCGTCGTATGTCGACTAGATGCTGCTCCGGAATTTACTCAAAAACATTCGAAAATTTCCGCCGTTACCAGCCGGGCGACAGCTCGTCCCTATGTCCTATTTGTTAGTACAATCGAGAGCAGAAAGAATCATCTATTTATCTTTGATGCGTGGATTGAGCTTTGCCGCACTCACGGAATTGATAACATTCCGAACTTAATCTGCGTCGGAAAGCTTGGCTGGTTAGTTGAGTCCGCAATGTCACGCTATAATAACAGCTCGATATTGAAAAGCAAGGTGACTATACTCTCAAATGTTGGCGACAATGATTTGAGTTATTTGTACAAGTGTTGCTTATTTACGCTTTACAATTCGCATTATGAGGGCTGGGGGCTTCCAATCACAGAAAGTCTGTTTTATGGAAAGGTACCTCTCATACCTCGAAATACATCTCTAACAGAGGCCGGCGGTGAATTCGCGGAATATTTTCTTAGCGGCAGCTTAGATTCATTTATAATGGCAATTCAACATTTGATTTTCAACTCGGAATACCGCTTGGAAAGAGAGAAAATAGTTCTTTCCTATCAATGCAGAACGTGGAACGAGATTTCAAACGGAATTATCGAAGTTGCTGTTCAGGCTTCTCTCCACCAAACTCGCATGAGCGAACTACATTCCATAATGCCGGGTATATTGTATAAATTTGCGGCAAACATCGATCCTGTTGTATCGCATGACAATCTTAAGGGATACTTACTTCGGTATGGAAGCAATTGGCACAAGCCTGAGGATTGGGGCGTTTGGGCATCAGATAGCGAGGCTCAGATACATGCTTATGTTGCAGGTTTAAGCACTGACGCCTTGCTTTATTTGCAACTCAAAGCACATTCGGCTGATCAAGAGATAAAAATTTCAATCAATAACTCCCGCCCGGTTGCTGTCGAAATTGGAGGAAATAATAATTTGTGCTTTAGAATACACAATCATGATGCAACTAGTTCTGGAATTCGCGTTAGTATTGTAATTATTAGTAATGGTGTGAAAGATCTAAGTAAATTCACAGATAGTGACAACCGTATGATCGGAGTAGGTGTTTCGTCATTGTTACTATGTGCGCAAGATGATTTACATAGCCGATTGTCATATGTCGAGAATTTTGGACGAATTAACATGCATCCTTATATTTTCTGAAAAGAATGTTCTGGCAGTATAAAAGGTTGATCCTATGCATACAAGTGATCTGATTCTACCCGTGATTCTGTGCGGCGGCTCGGGCACGCGGCTTTGGCCGGCCTCCCGCGAGAGCATGCCCAAGCAGTTCACGCCGCTGGTCAATTCCGAGACCTCGACCTTCCAGGCGACGGTCCGCCGCGTTCCCGATGGGAGCGTGTTTGCCAGGCCCACGGTGATCGCCTCGGCCGAGTCCCGCTTCATCGTCGCCGAGCAGCTGGCGCAGGCGCACATCGCCGCCGACATCCTGCTCGAACCCGAGCGCCGCGATTCCGCCGCCGCGGTGGCGGTGGCCGCCGTGCACGGCGCGCCCCTGGGGCCGGAGACGGTGGTGCTGGTGATGGCCGCCGACCACGTCATCGAGGATGCCGCCGCCTTCGCCCAGGCTGCCCGGCAGCCCGCCATCGGCGCCCGCCTCGGCCTGATCATGACCCTCGGCATCGCGCCGACCCGGGCCGCGACCGAGTACGGCTACATCCGCACGGGCGAGGCCATTCCGGGCGCGCCCGATCTCCACCGGGTCGCGCACTTCGTCGAGAAGCCGGACTCAGCCGGTGCCGAGCGGCTGATCGGGGAGGACGCCCTTTGGAACTCGGGCTACTTCCTGTTCCGGGCCGACGTGATGATCGCCGAACTGGAGGTGGACGCGCCCCAGGTCTTGGAGGCCGCCCGCGGGGCCCTGGCGAACGCCATGACCGACCTCGATTTCATCCGGCTCGAAGCGAGCGCCTTCGCGCAGGCGCCGAAAACCTCGATCGACTACGCGGGGATGGAACGGACGACCCGCGCCGGCGTGCTCAAGGTGTCCTTCGCGTGGTCGGATGTCGGCACCTGGGACGCGGTCTGGCAGGTGCTGGAGGGGACGCCCACGGCAACTCCGTGCGCGGCCGCGTCGAGCTGGTGGAGACCACGGGCAGCCTCGTGCACAGCGAGGGCGACGGGCTCACTACGGTCGTCGGGCTCGACGACATGGTGGTGGTCTCGACCCCCGACGCGGTGCTGGTCGCCTCGAAGGCCCGATCAGGCAAGGTCAAGGACCTGGTCGGCGCCCTGCGGGAGAAGGCCCATCCGGAAGCGGATGCCCATCGCCGGATGTACCGGCCCTGGGGCTGGTACCAGCGCATCGATATCGGCGAACGCTTCCAGGTGAAGCGGATCATGGTGACGCCGGGCGGGCGGTTGTCGCTGCAGAAGCACTTCCACCGGGCCGAACACTGGGGTGGTGGTGAAGGGCACGGCCGAGGTGACGCTGAACGATCAGATCCTCCTCGTCCACGAGAACGAGGCGGTCTATCTGCCGATAGGCTCGATGCACCGGCTGACCAACCCCGGAAAGATTCCCCTGGAACTGATCAAGGTGGAGGTCGGCTCCTACACGGGTGAGGACTACATCATCCGGGTGGAGGATATTGACAACCGTTAGCACCAGTTCGGCCGAGCGAAGCTAAAGCATTGCACTTCCTGATGATATCACTGGTATAGATCAAAGCTTCGTGTTTATCCTAGCATGCTGGCGCTTTAAAATAATCGAGCGCCAGCATTCCGGTTCTCAACAATTCCAGAACTGATCTGATCAGATTTAGCCGGGAGATTCGATATGTCCATACAGGTTGGAAAATATCTTCCATTCTTCATCGATGATATCCTTCGATGGAAGGATGTCGAAAAGCTTGATGACTCAGTAATCAGGTCGAATCTTTTAAACTTATCGAACATATATAGGGGGCTATTGGTATTCGGCCTAGAAAACCAGAATATCTCGCTTTTAAGCAACGTGGATGCGGAAAATCAATCGTTAAGGTACCGCGCATCTGTATATCACAACTTCTTTAAAGAAATATTCTGTGATGCATCTCCAAAATCTAAATACACATTCGGCGTCTACGCTGATGACGGCGACCTGCCGAACGTTAGCTTTCCGATTTTTTCCTTTCAAAAAGAAATAAATGGCAATAATATGTTGATACCAGACATAGATTTCTTTCTATATAACTTTTATGAGTCCGTAGAATTTGTAGATAATAGGTTGTTTGACGATAAGGCTTGTAAAGCAATTTTTGTTGGCTCAACGACTGGCGCTCCTCTGCAGGTAGTTGATGGTAACCCGATGAGAACTATCACCGAAAAGCATCTACTCAGTGGAGAAGTTCAGCGAGTTCGCTCTGCATTAAATTTCCGTGGAAGCAGCGATGTCTATTTTGATTTGCCTGTTATAGTTCAGTTCGACAATCAGGCAACATTCGAAAAACTTGCAGCAATGGGTTTCGGAACCAACAAGAAAATAGCTTTACAGGAACAGCTTGCTAACAAATTTATTATATCTATGGATGGAAATGGCGCTACTTGCGCGCGTATAGTTAATTCATTGAAGTCGAATTCAGTTCTGATGAAATACAAATCCAATAGTATGCTGTTTTATTTCAGCGCATTACATGCTTGGGAGCATTATATACCAATAGATAATGACTCTGACGTGGTTGAGTACCTGACGATTGAGAGCAAAGCTCCGGGCTATTTTTCATACATAACTCAGAATGCAAATCGGTTCTACAATGATTATTTAACAAAACAGCATATATACGAATATACTAGGTGCGCTCTTAGGCTATATGAAAGCATAGTTGTCAAATAGCTCCTGCAGTTTATTGATTGATTTTCGCCGCGAGCTATTTGGAGGCATAGAGGCACGGCTTTTATAGCTTGATCCAATCAAGGGCAGTGGCGGGACTAAGGATTTCGGAGAAATCTAATTGTTTGGTTGCGGAACGTCGTTGGGATGCGGCGCGTTGGGCGATTAGGGCCGTTCCCGGCGGTGTTGCGACAGGACGGTGGCTGGAGCGTTGACCGGTGAAGGATCCAGCGATGCCTTCACCGTTGTCTGTCGATCTGCGCGAGCGCGTCGTGGCGGCCGTGACAGAGGGCGCTTCCTTCCATCAGGCGGCGGCGCGGTTCGGGGTGAGCGTGTCGAGCGCCAGCCGCTGGTCGCAACGGTTTGCGCAGCAGGGTCACGCCGCCCCCAAACCGACACACGGCGACGACCGCCTGCCGGCGATCGAGGCGCATGCGGATCTGATCCTCTCCCTCGACGAGGCCCAGCCCGAACGCTTCCTGCGTGAGGTGCGCGACGCCCTGGCCGAGCAGGGCGTGCAGACCAGCACGAGCGGGCTGTCACGCTTCTTCGCTCGCCATGGGATCACCCGTAAAAAGGGGCGCTGTACGCAACGGAGCAGGAGCGGGCCGACGTGAAGGCGGCGCGTGAAGCGTGGTTCGCGGCCCAGCCTGACCGCGACCCCGACAGGCTCGTCTTCCTCGACGAGACGGCGGCCGCCACCAACATGGCCCGCCGCTACGGCCGCGCCCCGTGCGGCGAGCGCTGCCGGCTCCTCGTGCCCCAGGGCCATTACAAAACGACCACTGTCACCGCCGCCCTGCGCACCACCGGCCTGTGCGCCTTCGACCTCGCGGATGGCGCTACCAATGGCCAGCGCTTTCGCGACTACGTCGCCAACCGCCTCGGCCCGGTGCTGCGGCCCGGCGACATCGTGATCCTCGACAACCTGCAAGCTCACAAGGTCAGCGGCATCCGCGAGCGGGTCGAGGCGGCCGGCGCCCGGCTGCTCTACCTTCCGCCCTATAGCCCCGAGTGCAACCCGATCGAACAGATCTTCGCCAAGCTGAAAGCCCTGCTGCGGAGCGCAGCCGCCCGCACCCTGCCAGACCTCTGGGACGCCATCCGGCACGCCTTCACCCGCTTCACCCCAGACGAGTGCCGCAACAGCCTCGCCGCCGCCGGCTACGACAACGACTTGGCCGTCGCTACGTAGGCGGGAACCGCTCTAGCAGTCCCTTCGGAGATCAGACCATGAGCAACGACCAGACGGGCGTGGCTGCGGGCATCGTGCGCCTCTTCGAGGAAGCGCAACGGGAAGCCGCCACCAAGGCCAACATCGAGCGGATCACCGCCGTAGACGTGGTGGTGGTCCTCAGCCATCCCGCGGCGGCCGAAGGCGACCGGCATCAGGTCGGGCCACTGCGAACGCTCGGCGGCGGTCTGGAGCTGTCTGCGAGCATCCCCGTCCGATCGCTCGGCCTCATCCGCAGCGAGCAGCTCCGCCGGCACGTCCGCCTCCTCCTGAGGCCCGGGCATCGCGGCAGGGCGTCGAGCCAGAGCCGTTGGGATCTCCCCGCGCTTTGCCCGCTCCGCCACCTCGAAGTTGGCCATGCAGTCGCGCAGCATCCTGGAGCCGGCCTTTTTGGCGGCAGCCGGTTCCTTGGTCCTGAGGCTCTGCTTCCAGTTCGCCTTTCCGGTCCACGGCGCCGGCATGAAGGGGCGCAGCTCCGCCGGGATCACCCTGCGAAAGTAGTACGTGCCCAGCCGATCACGGGAGAGATACGACATCAGCGCCATGGCCCGTTTGCACCGCCCGATTGCATGACCGGCGGCGGCCTAAGGTACTGATTTTAGCAGAAATTCCAGCCAGACAATGGCTTAGGAATATAATGGCGCGCCCTACGGGAATCGAACCCGTGTTTTCGCCGTGAAAGGGCGACGTCCTGGACCGCTAGACGAAGGGCGCGGGGTCTGACTGGGGGGTCTATAATCGGCATGGGCGGCCACGGCAACTGGGCTTTCGGCCCTGTCCGGTCGGTCGGCGCGGCACCTCATGGCGGGATTTCGGGCGGAGCCGGCCTGGCCGGGATTGCGGATCCGTGAAGAGGGTTGCGGATCGGGCGCGGCTTTGCAGACTCAGCGTCGGAGGGCCGGTCCCGTGCGGGGCCCGGTCTCGGGAATGCGGCGTCGCGGGTGCGGCCGTCCGGGCCTCGCGGCCGGCGGAGCCGGCCATGAGGAGAGAGCGGGCATGTTCGAATACCCGGTGCTGGTGGGGGATATCGGCGGAACGAATGCCCGCTTCGGCCTGATCGACGCGCCGGACGCCGAACCCCGGGTCCTCTCGCACGAGCCCACCGCCGGCCATCCCCATCCGAGCGCCGCGATCCGTGCCGCGCTGGAGAAGGGCGGCGCGGCCGCGCCGCGCTCGGCGATCCTCGCCATCGCCGGCCGGGTGGATGCGCCGGCCGTGCGGCTCACCAATGCGGAATGGGTGATCGAGGGGGCGCGGATCGGGACGGATTTCGGCCTGTCCCGCGTCGTGGTGGTCAACGACTACGTGCCGGTGGCGGCGGGCGCGGCGGGCATCGCGCCGGGCGACCTCTCCCCGATCGGCGGCGTGGCGGAGCCGGGCCACGGCGCGCGGCTGGTGCTGGGCCCCGGCACCGGCTTCGGCGCCGCCGCCCTGGTCCCCTATGCCGACCGGCTCGCCATCGTCTCGACGGAGGCGGGTCACACCGATCTCGGCCCGACCGACCCGGAGGAGGCGCAGGTCTGGGCGGCGCTGGAGCGGGTCGAGGGGCGCATCACGGTGGAGACCGTGCTGTCGGGCGCCGGGCTGGCACGGCTCCACGCCGCCCTGCGCAAGGTCCGCGGCCACGAGGCGCATCCCCTCGATCCGGCGACCGTGACCCGGACGGGCCTCGACGGCACGGATGCGGAGGCCGCCGCGGCGATCCGCCTCTTCGCCAAGGTGCTCGGCCGGGTCTGCGGCGATCTCGCGCTCACCTTCCTGGCGGTGGGCGGCGTCTATATCGGCGGCGGCATCGCCCCCCGCCTCCTCGAGGTGCTGGAGGAGGGGGCGTTCCGGAAGGCCTTCGAGACGAAGCATCCCTTCGCCGCGCAGATGAAGGCCATCCCGACGAGCGTGATCACCGTGCAGGACCCGGCCCTGAACGGCCTCGCCGCCCTCGCACGCGAGGGCGAGCGCTTCGTCTATCACGGGCAGACCTGGACGGCCTGAGCCGGCCCCGGCCTCAGGCCGCCTGACGAAACCGCCAGGCGGTGCGGCGCGGCCCCTCCGCCCCCGGGGCGGGGCGGTGGTCGCGCCGGAGGCCGTCCGCGACCGCCGGGGAGCGGGCCTGGCGCGGGGCGGGCTCGGTCGGCTCCGCCACCCAGCGGCAGACCAGGCGTCCGGTCGCCCGGTCCATGGACCAGACGGCGCGCAGGCGCAGGGGTCCGGCTTCGACGGCCGGGAGCGGGGCGGGCGCGCCGCAGCCATCGGAGAGGAGGCCGCCGAAGGGGAGGGCGGCCAGGGAGAATCGAAACAGGGTCATGGGGCACCTCGCTGACGACCGGCCGCTCGCACGCGGCCGGCCCGAGGCGCGCCCGGTCAGGCGCCCTTGCGGACAGCGGCGCGCACGAACGGCGCGGTCGATCGACTGTGACTGTCGCTGGGCATGGAGAAGGGGTCCTGGAGCGGCGGACGGGGCGCAATGCGGCCGCCCACCGTCCGGCGGCGGATAAACCCTTTCGGCCGCCTGTCAATCGCCTCTTCGCGCGCTTCGTCGAACCGGCGCCGGCGCCGGTGCGGCCCCGCACGGGTCACCGCTCCCCGCCTTCCGCAGATCGCGAAGCGCCGGCCGCCCTCGGGCCGGCGACAGCGTGGCCATTAGATCAGAATCGTTCCAAACTGTTGACGACAGCCTGGAGTTATTCTAATTCTGAACCCAACGAGCGACGGGGCTTCCCCGGATGCCCGCCCGAAACAGGAGAGAGATCCATGGCGACCACCGGTTCCGCGAACTGCCAGAGCTGCCGCTTCTACGACGAGCACAAGAACAATGCCGGCGCCGCCGCCACGGACGAAGGCCTCTGCCGCTTCAACCCGCCGGTGAGCCAGCCGGATCCGCAGGGCCACGGCCTCTGGCCGGTCGTCGCCGGCCAGGACTGGTGCGGCCACTTCGCGGCGGACGTCATCCCCGCCGAGTGATCGGTCTCAAGGATCGAACGATGAGAAGGGCCGGCACCGCGCCGGCCCTTTTCGCATGCGCGCCGGAGGTCGGCCCGGGCCCGCGCCGGCCGGCGGCGCGACAGGCGTTTTCCTCCATCTTGGCCGCAAGCCGGTCATGATGCGGTCACCTTCGCATCCGAAGGCGGGGGTCAAAGGCTTGAGGGCCAGGGGCTGAAACCGGCGGACAAGCCGGGTCCCCGGACCGGATGTGAGGAAGACTGTATGACCTTCGGATCGAGAATCGGTGCGACGACGCGCCTTTTCCGTTTCTGGCGCCGCGCCGCCGCCACGGCCGCCATCGCCCTGCTGGCGCCGGTCGCCGCCTCGGCCGCCGCACCGCACGATCCCTCGGGCACCTGGCTCACCCAGGACGGCAAGGCGCGCATCCGCGTCGAGAAATGCGGCCCGCAGGAGAAGAACCTCTGCGGCTACGCCGTGTGGCTCAAGGTGCCGCTGAACGACGAAGGCAAGCCGCGGGTCGATTTCCGCAATCCCGACCCGAAGAAGCGCACCCGCGCCTCCCTCGGCCACCAGCTGATCCTCGGTCTGAAGCTCAACGAGGACGCCCATTACGAGGGCAAGATCTACAATGCCGAGGACGGCAAGTTCTACGACGTCACCGTCTGGTCCGACGAGGCGGACGAGCTGACCGTGAAGGGCTGCCTGATCGCCTTCCTGTGCCAGTCGCAGACCTGGAAGCGGGTGACCGACACGCTGCCCGGCCAGCTCACCGGCCCGACCAACGGTCCGAACGGCCCCCGCGCCGACGCCGAATGGGCGCCGAAGGTCCCGCCGGCCGCCGCCCAGGCCACGCCGGGTGCCGCCCCCGCGCCGGCCGCCGCGTCCAAGACCGGCTCCACCGCCCCGAAGCCTTCGGCCCCGCCCGCCGCGCCGAAGGCCGCCAAGCCCGCCGCCCCCGCGGAATAGCCGGCCCCGGCCGCCTCACAGGACCGGGGCGGCCACCTTCTGGCGCAGGCCCGCGATCACCGCCTTGAGCATGTCGGCATCGCCCTGGGCCGCCGGGGCGCTGCCGCGCACGGCGTAGATACGCTCGTGCACGAAGGCGAGCTTGGCGATCACCGCCGGGGTCAGCTTGAACGGGTAGAGCGCCGGCTGGCCCATGGAGCGGTTGAGCGAGTTCATCGCGTAGGTGAGCGGCAGCCAGGCCGCGATCAGCCGATTGAAATCCGCCGTCTCGAACGGGTCGAAGTCGATGGTGATCGGGGCCGGCTCCGGGTGGGCGCGCCGGCGCGGGCGCACGCAGATCTCGAAGGCGCTCGCCGTCTCCAGCGTGTCGACGATGTGCAGGTAATGCGCCCAGGTCTCGGCGAAATCCTCCCAAGGGTGGGCGGTGGCATAGGCCGAGACGAAGGATTCCTCCCAGTCCGGCGCCGGGCCGGCGGCGTAGTAGGCCTGGAGCGCCCGGCCGTAATCCCGGCTCTCGTCGCCGAACAGCGCCCGGAAGGCCGGCAGGCTGGCATCGTAGCGCACCAGCACGTTCCAGAAGTAATGCCCGATCTCGTGCCGGAAATGGCCGAGCAGGGTGCGGTAATACTCGCCGAACAGCATCCGCCGCCGCTCGCGCTCGACGTCGTCGGCCTCGGCGATGTTGAGGGTGATGAGCCCGTTGTCGTGGCCGGTCAGCACCGGCGGGCCGGCGAGCTGGTTCTCGGCCGGGTCGACCAGGAAGTCGAAGGCGAGCCCGTCGGAATACTGGGCGCGGGTGGCCAGCGGCAGATCGAGGCGCAGCAGCGTGTAGAACAGCCGGTGCTTGGCCGCCTCGATCTGGCGCCAGCGGGTGAGGTTCCAGGGCATGCCGAGATCGGGCACGACGCGGTTGTGCCGGCAGGTGGTGCAATAGGTCTCGGGGGAATCGGCGGGCACCAGCCAGTTGCAGCCGCCATGGCCGGCATTGGCACAGAAGCGGTATTTCCGCCCGGGATCGGCATAGGCGTGCCAGAGCGGCCCGGTCCCCGGCTCCTCGGGGCAGGGCTCCAGGGCCGAGACCTCGTGCACCGCGCAGACATAGCCGAGCCGCCGCTCGCAGCTCTCGCAGGCGGTGCTTTCGAAGGTGACGGGCTGGTCGCAGGCCTGGCACTGGAAGATCTTCATCGGGCGGACCTGTCGGCGCCCGGCGGGCCACGGGCGTCTTCCTCAAAGACGGGGCATGGGATGAAGTTCCCGTGCGCGGCCGGGCGCTCCGCCCCCGGACCGGCTGCCCTCGATGCACGGATCTTGCTAACTCAGCCCCTTGCGGACACGGACGACGCGTCAGGCGGCATCCGGTCGGCACCGCGTGTATAAGGCCGGGCCGCCGAGGGGCGTCCTCGGCCATGCCGCCGGACAGCGCAACGGGAGCCTCCGTGTCGATCCAAGCCGCCCTGCATCACGTCACCCACTACCGCTACGACCGGCCGATCGCCCTCGGGCCGCAGGTGGTCCGCCTGCGCCCGGCGCCGCATGCGCGCACGAAGATCCCGGCCTACGCCCTGAAGGTCCGGCCGGAGAACCACTTCATCAACTGGCAGCAGGATCCCAACGGCAACTGGCTCGCCCGCCTGGTCTTTCCCGAGAAGACCGACGAGCTGCGCATCGAGGTCGACCTCACCGCGGATCTCGCGGTCATCAACCCCTTCGACTTCTTCGTCGAGCCCTATGCCGAGACCCAGCCCTTCGCCTACGCGCAGGAGCTCGCCGGCGAGCTCACCCCCTACCTGACGCCCCAGGATGCGGACGGGCCGGAGCTCGCCGCCTTCCTCGAGGCCGTGCCGCAGGAAGAGCGCACCGTGCCCTTCCTGGTCGCCCTCAACCAGCGCGTCCGGGACGCGGTCGCCTACGGCGTGCGCATGGAGCCGGGGGTGCAGACGCCCGCCGAGACGCTCACGCTCAAGAGCGGCTCCTGCCGGGATTCCGCCTGGCTGCTGGTGCAGGTGCTGCGCAAGCTCGGCTTCGCCGCGCGCTTCGTCTCCGGCTACCTGATCCAGCTCGTGCCCGACACCACCGCCGTGGACGGACCGGCGGGCACCACGACCGACTTCACCGACCTGCATGCCTGGGCCGAGGTCTATCTTCCCGGCGCCGGCTGGATCGGGCTCGACGCCACCTCCGGCCTGATCTGCGGCGAGGGGCACATCCCGCTCGCCGCCACGCCGCATTACCACTCCGCCGCGCCGATCTCCGGCCTCGCCGAACCGGCCAAGGTCGAGTTCCATTACGAGATGAAGGTGAGCCGGGTCGCCGAGGCCCCGCGCATCACCAAGCCCTTCTCCGACGCGGTCTGGACGGCCATGGACGCCCTCGGCGCGCGGGTCGATGCCGATCTCGCCGACCAGGACGTGCGCCTGACCATGGGCGGCGAGCCGACCTTCGTCTCGGTGGACGACTTCCAGTCGCCGGAATGGAACACCGCCGCGGTCGGGCCCACCAAGCGCGGGCTCGCCGACCAGCTGATCCGCCGCCTGCGCGACCGCTTCGCCCCCGGCGGGCTCCTGCATTACGGCCAGGGCAAGTGGTATCCCGGCGAGAGCCTGCCGCGCTGGGCCTTCGCCCTGTACTGGCGGCGGGACGGGCAGCCGATCTGGAAGGATCCCGCGCTGATCGCCGCCGAGAACGGCCCGCGCGCGGCGACCGTCGAGGATTCGCACCGGCTGATCGAGGCCCTCGCCAAGCGCCTCGGCCTCTCCGGCTTCGCCTTCCCGGCCTACGAGGACAGGGACTATTGGGAGGCGCGGGAGGCGGAGCTTCCCGTCAACGTCACCACCGCCGCGGTCCATAGCGGCAGCGCCGAGACCGATGCGCGCTTCGCCCGGGTCTTCGGCCGGGGGCTCGGCAACCCGGTCGGCTACGCCCTGCCGCTCGCGAGCCTCGCGGTGGCCGAGGGACGGCGCTGGATCTCCGAGCGCTGGGTCTTCCGCCGCGGCGGCGCCTTCCTCACCCCCGGCGATTCCCCCCTCGGCTTCCGCCTGCCCCTCTCCGCGCTGCCCTACGTGCCGCCGGGCTCCTATCCCTATTACTTCGCGCAGGATCCCCTGGAGGCGCGGGGCGATCTGCCGGAGGCGTGCTTCAGCGACGGCAAGGGCGGCCCGGACCGCGGCAACGGCGCCGGCATCGAGGGCGTGGCCGTACGCACGGCGCTGGCCTGCGAGGCCCGGGACGGGGTGCTGCACGTGTTCATGCCGCCGCTGGAGCGGGTCGACGAGTATCTGGAGCTCGCCGGCCATCTCGAGGCGGCCGCGGCCGCGATCGGCCGGCCGATCCATCTCGAGGGCTACGAGCCGCCCTACGACCCGCGGATCAACACCATCAAGGTCACCCCCGATCCCGGCGTGATCGAGGTCAACGTGCACCCGGCCGCCTCCTGGCGGGAGGCGGTGGACATCACCACCAGCCTCTACGGCGAAGCCCGCCAGACCCGGCTCTGTGCCGAGAAGTTCATGATCGACGGGCGCCACACCGGCACCGGGGGCGGCAACCACGTCGTGCTCGGCGGCGTCACCCCGGCCGATTCGCCCTTCCTGCGCCGGCCCGACCTGCTCAAGAGCCTGGTGCTCTACTGGCAGCGCCATCCGAGCCTGTCCTACCTCTTCGCCGGTCTCTATGTCGGCCCGACGAGCCAGGCCCCGCGCATGGACGAGGCCCGCCACGACGGCCTCTACGAGCTGGAGATCGCCCTCGCCCAGGTGCCGGGGCCGAACCAGCCCAACATCCCGCACTGGCTGGTCGACCGGCTGTTCCGCAACATCCTGGCGGACGTCACCGGCAACACCCACCGGGCCGAGATCTGCATCGACAAGCTCTACAACCCGGACAGCCCGACCGGCCGCCTCGGCCTGCTCGAGTTCCGCTCCTTCGAGATGCCGCCGGACGCCCGGATGAGCCTCGCCCAGCAGCTCCTGCTGCGGGCGCTCGTCGCCTGGCTCTGGCGCGAGCCGCAGAGCGGCGGCTGTGTCCGCTGGGGCACGGCGCTCCACGATCGCTTCATGCTGCCCCATTTCCTCTGGGCGGATTTCCTGAGCGTGCTGGAAGACCTGAACCGGGGCGGCTACGCTTTCGATCCCGTCGCCTTCGCCGCGCAGCACGAGTTCCGGTTCCCCGTGTTCGGGCGTGTCGAGCATGGCGGCGTCGGGCTGGAGCTGCGGCAGGCGCTGGAGCCCTGGCACGTCCTGGGAGAGGAAGGCTCGTCGGGGGGCACGGTGCGCTACGTCGATTCCTCGGTCGAACGGCTGCAGGTCAAGGTGGAGGGCTTCGTGCCCGGCCGCCACGTCATCGCCTGCAACGGCCGCCGCCTGCCGATGACCGGCACCGGCGCGAGCGGCGAGGCCGTGGCCGGCCTGCGCTTCAAGGCCTGGCAGCCCGCCTCCTCCCTGCACCCGACGATCCCCGCCCACGGGCCGCTCACCTTCGACATCCTCGACACCTGGAGCGAGCGCTCGATCGGCGGCTGCCGCTACCACGTCGCCCATCCGGGCGGGCGCAACTACGAGTCCTTCCCCGTCAACGCCTACGAGGCGGAGGGCCGGCGCCTCGCCCGCTTCGAGGCGATCGGCCACACCCCGGGCCGGGTGACGATGCCGGCGGAGGAGCGGACGTCCGAGTTCCCGCTCACCCTCGACCTGCGCACGCCCGCTCCGCGATGAGCCCCCTGGACGCGCTGGCCTTGCAGGATCCGCCGCTCTTCGACCCCGCGGGCGAGGCGGGCGCGCGGCTGCGCCGCTGGACGGAGGGCTATCTGCGCCGTCCGGGCGTCGTCGACGAGATGCTCGACGCGGGCGGCGGCCTGCGCGGGGCCTGGCCGCGCGTCCTCGCCCGGCTCGCCGCCCTGGAGGAGGGGGAGGTCGCCGCCCGCTTCCTCTCGGCGGGGCGGCATATCCGCGACGCCGGCATCTCCTACCGGGTCTATGGCGACAAGCGCGAGCATCCCTGGCCCCTCGGCTCGATGCCGCTGGTGATCGATTCCGCGGACTGGGCGGAGCTCTCCGCCGGCATCGTCCAGCGCGCCGAGCTGATGGAGCGCATCGTCGCCGACATCTACGGCGAGGGCCGGCTCGTGGCCGAGGGCCTGCTGCCGGCGGCCATCGTGGCGGGCAGCCCGGAATTCCTGAGGCCCCTGCACGGGGTCGCCGCCCCGGGCGGGCGCTTCCTGCGCCTCTACGCGGCCGATGTCGGCCGCGGCCCGGACGGGCGCTGGCGCGTGCTGGCCGACCGCACCCAGGCGCCCTCCGGCCTCGGCTATGCCCTGGAGAACCGGATGGTGCTCGGCCGCGCCTTCCCGGACCTGTTCTCCGACCTCTTCGTCGAGCGCCTGCCGGCCTTCTTCCAGGCCTTCCGCGAGAGCCTGGCCGTGGCCTGCGCCCGCTCGGACCCGCGGATCTGCCTGCTCACCTCCGGCCCCTATTCCAGCACCTATGTCGAGCAGGCGGCGCTCGCCCGCTATCTCGGCTTCCTCCTGGTGGAGGGCGACGACCTGATCGTGCAGGACGGGCTCGTCCATGTCCGCACCGTCGCCGGATTGAAGCGGGCGGACGCGATCTGGCGGCGCATCGATGCCGACTATCTCGACCCGCTGGAGCTGCGCTCGGATTCCCGCCTCGGCATCCCCGGCGTGCTGGAGGTGCTGCGCCGGGGCGACGTGGTGATCGGCAACATGCCGGGCTCCGGCGTGGTCGAATCCGGCGCCCTCGCCCCCTATCTGCCGCGCCTCGCCCGGCGGCTGATCGGCGAGGACCTGCGGCTCGCGGGCCCGCCCGCCTGGTGGGGCGGCGACCCGGAGGGCCTCGCCCATATCCGCGCCCATCTCGACACCCTGACGCTGCGCCCCGCCGCCACCCCCGTGCGCGGGGCCGGGCGCGACGCCATCCTGGCGCCGCAGGCCCTGGAGGCGGCCCGGGCCGAGGCCCTGTCCGCCCTGCTCGACCGGCCCTTCGACTGGGTCGGGGAGGAGGCCGCGCCCCTCTCCACCATGCCGGCCTGGGACGGGGACCACCTCGTGCCGCGTCCCTTCGTGATGCGCGTCTTCGCCGCCGCCACGCCGGAGGGCTGGCGGGTGATGCCGAGCGCCTTCTGCCGGACCGCCGAGAACGAGGGCGACGACCCGATCGAGATGCGCGCCGGCATCAAGTCGGCCGATGTCTGGGTGCTGGCCGACGCCCCCGTGGATTCGCCGCCCCTCCTCGCCACCACCGCCCCGCGCATCCGCCGCATCGCCGGCCACCTGCCGGCCCGGGCCGCCGACAACCTGTTCTGGTTCGGCCGCTATCTGGAGCGGGCCGAGGCGGTGATCCGTCTCGTCCAGGTCCATCTCGGCCATTTCGGCAACGCCGTGGTCGGCGACAGCTGCGGCGAGTCGGGGGCGCCCACCGCCCTGCGCATCCGCGCCCTGCTCGACGAGTGGGAATCGGTAAGCGCGCCCGATTTGCCCCCCGCCGCCCTGGCGCAGGAGGCCCTGAGCGGGCGCACGATCGGCGGCTCGGCTCTCAGTCACCTGCTCTCGGCCCGGCGCTGCGCCGCCTCCCTGCGGGAGCGCATGCCCGCCGAATCCTGGCGGGCGCTGACGGACCTGCGCGACATCCTCGATTTCGGCGAGGCCTGGGAGCCCTCCGAATCCCAGCTCTTCGGCCGGGCCGAGCGGGCGCTGAGCCACTTCGCCGCCCTGTCCGGGCTCGCCCAGGAGAACATGAACCACGCCGCCGGCTGGCGCTTCCTCGACATGGGCCGGCGCATCGAGCGGGCGATCAACACCTGCACCTTCGCCCTCGCTTTCGCCGGGGAGGCGGCGCGGGCCGAGGATCTCGGCGTGCTGCTGGCGCTGGCCGATTCCCAGATCTCCTACAGCGCCCGCTATCTCGCCGGGGTGTCCCGCGACGCCGTCTGCGACATGGTGATGCTCGACCCCTACAACCCCCGCTCGGTCGCCTTCCAGATCGAGGCGGTGGTGCGCCATCTCGATGCGCTTCCGGCCTTGCGCGCCGACGGGCTGATCGAGCCGCAGCGCCGGCTCGCCCTGCAGCTCGCCACCCGCTTCGAGACGGCGGCGGCGAGCGAGCTGGACGGGGCGACTCTCGCCGAGCTGGGCAGCGCGATCGAGGCGCTGGCCGATGCGGTGGCCGGCCGCTACTTCCCCCGGGGCCTCGACGCCCTGCGGCCCGAGAAGCTGACCGGCCTCGCGTGATCTACACCCTGCGCCATCTGACGAGCTACCGCTACGCCAAGGCGGTCCGCTACGCCCACTGCACCCTGCGCCTCCAGCCCCGGGACGGGGAGGGCCAGCGCGTGCTCGCGAGCGAGATCGCGATCACCCCGGTCCCGCGCAGCCGGGTGCTGCGCCGCGACTTCTTCGGGCTCGATTTGGTCTCCCTCCTCATCGACGAGCCGCACAAGGAATTCGCGGTGGAGGCCACCTCCCGCGTCCTGGTGGAGCGGCCGCCCCTGCCCGACCCGGATTCCGGCCCGAGCTGGGAGCGCGTGCGCGACGCGGCGCTCGCCGCCCCCCGCCTCGATGCGCAGGGACCCGCCCATTACCTGTTCCCCAGCCCGCGGGTGCCCCTCGTCCCCGCGGTGACGGACTATGCCCGGGCGAGCTTCACGCCCGGCCGCCCCCTCTACGGCGCCGCCTACGACCTGATGCTGCGCATCCGCGCCGATTTCCGCTTCGACGCCCGGGCGACCAGCGTCAGCACGCCGCTCGCCGAGTCCTTCGCCCTGCGGGCCGGGGTCTGCCAGGACTTCGCCCATGTGATGATCGCGGGGCTCCGCGGCCTCGGCCTGCCGGCGGCCTATGTCAGCGGCTACCTGCGCACGCGGCCGCCGCCCGGCACGGCGCGCCTGCGCGGGGCCGATGCCAGCCACGCCTGGGCCTCGGTCTGGTGCGGCCCGGGCCCGGAGGGCCTCGGCTGGATGGGCCTCGACCCGACCAATGCCTGCGGCGTGCGCGACGACCACATCGTCGTCGCCCGCGGCCGCGACTACGGCGACGTCGCCCCGATCGACGGCATCGTCTCCTCCTCCGGCGCCCAGCGCCTGCGCGTGGAGGTGGACGTGGTGCCGGAAGACGAATTGGTGGCGTGAATCTTCACGTCGGCGCCGGCCGCTGCGCGATGTTCAGCCGCTCCAGGGCCTGGGCGATTTCCTCGTGAAGGCGCCAGTGGCAGGCGCCGGAGGGCAGGGGCGGGCCTTCCTGGATCGCGCTGGCGACCGCCGAGATCCGCACCGGGGCGCCGTCCTCCCGCCGGGGCAGGGTCAGGCTCAGGACCTCCGCCAGGGTCTCGCCGAAGGCGGCGTAATGGGCGTGGGCCGCGCAGACGCTGTTCCAGCCGCCGGCCTCGGCCAGGGCGTCGGAGGAGAGGATGCGCTCCGGCGCGGCCGCATGGGCGACGAGCATCCGGCGCAGCCGTCCCTCGGGCGGGTTCCGGGCGAAATGGGCGACGTATTCGTCGGCGGTGCCGACCTCCGGCGCCCGGCGCTGGGCCTCGGCGGGGTCGTTCTGGCGGTCGATCCAGGCGCGGGCCGCGTCGGCCGCTCCCTCGACGCTGGCGCTCTCGAAACGCTCCCGGGTGGCGAGGCGGTCGCCGCGATAGACCTGTGCGGCGGCCCGGCCCCTGAGCACCGCCGCGATGATGCGGTGGTCGCGATGGGTGAGATCGAGCTTGGTGCTCACGCGCCAGACTCCCCGCGGCAGAGGAGACGGCGGGTCAGGCGGGCGCAGGGCGGCGGAAGCGCGCAGGTCGGGCCGATCGCCGCCGGCATCCCTGCGCGCGCTTGACTATGCGGAATAAGCAGCGCGCGGAACAGCTGATGGCGAAGATGCTTTGACGACATGATCATGAAGATAGGCGCCCCATGATCTGCCCTGTGTGCAGGAGCACACGTGCTCGTTGCGCGAAGATAATCCCTGTATTCAAAATGGACTTTGGACTGCGCAGAAAAGCGGCAGACAAGTCCGCATCGCCCGCGGCCGCTCGCCCCCGGTGGATTTCCGGCGCCCGATGGCCTAATCCGCCAATCCCAGCGCGACCCGCTCGAAGAAGGGCCGCGGGATTTCGAGGGAGCGCGGAGCCTTGGCTCAGACGGCGTCAGAGGTGCGCGAGGCGATCTTCGCCTTCATCGCCGCCCGCAATCCGACCCTGCCGCCGGGTTCGGTGACGGGCTCGACCTCCCTCGTCACCAGCGACGCCCTCGACTCGATCGGCATCCTCGACCTGATGATGGAGCTCGGCGACCGCTTCGGTGTCGAGATCGACGAGGACTCGTTCGAATTGTCGAATTTCGAGAGCGTCGATGCCCTCGCCCTCTACATCGACGACCGGCGCTCCGGCGACTGACCCTTCATGGCCCCGAGCCTGCTCCACCACCTCCTCGAAGGAGAGGCCTGCGCCGCGCAGCGCGTCGCGGTGGTCGAGGGCGCGCGCGAACTCACCTACGGGGCCTATCGCGACGCGGTGGCGGCCTTGGCCGCCCGGCTCGCCGCGGCCGGGCTCGCCCCCGGGGACCGGGTGGCCCTGTTCCTGCCGAAATCCATCCCCGAATGCGTCGCCCTCTTCGCCGTCAGCGCGGCGGGCGGCGTGGTGGTGCCGATCCATCCGGCCCTGCGCCCGCGCCAGGTCCACCACATCCTGGCCGATTGCGAGGCGCGCGTCCTCGTCACCGACGCGGCCCACCATGCCGCGCTCGAGGGCGCCCTCGACGATCTGCCCGGCCTGACGCTCCTCGTCGGCGAGGATGTCCGCCGGGGGCCGCCCGCGCCCGGCCCCGCCCAGGCCGGGCCGGAGGGGCTGGCCGCCATCCTCTACACCTCCGGCTCCACCGGCCTGCCCAAGGGCGTGATGCTGAGCCACGCCAACCTGCTCGCCGGCACCCGCATCGTGCGGACCTATCTCGGCATCGGCCCGGAGGAGCGCATCCTCTCGGTGCTGCCCTTCTCCTTCGATTACGGGCTCAACCAGCTCCTCACCAGCGTGGAGCAGGGGGCGCGCATCGTCCTGCAGAACGTGCGGCTCGGCGACGACGTGGTCCGCGCCATCGAGACCCACCGCATCACCGGGCTGGCCGGGGTGCCGACGCTCTGGACCCTGCTCACCCGCGCCGCCCCGCGCCTCGCCAAGGCCGATCTGTCGAGCCTGCGCTACGTCACCAATTCCGGCGGGGCGCTGCCCGTGGCGACGGTGGCGCGCCTGCGTGCGGCCCTGCCGCACACCCAGGTGGTGCTGATGTACGGCCTCACCGAAGCCTTCCGCTCCACCTATCTGCCGCCGGACGAGATCGACGCCCGGCCCGATTCCATCGGCCGCGCCATCCCCGAGACGGAGATCTTCGCGCTGACCGCGGACGGGCATCGCGCCGGCCCGGGCGAGCCCGGCATCCTGCATCACCGCGGGCCCACGGTGTCGCTGGGCTACTGGAACCGCCCCGAGGACACCGCCCGGGTGCTGGTGCCCGACCCCTTCCCGCCGCCGGGCGAGGAGCCGGGCCTCGTCTGCCGCTCGGGCGACCTCGTGGTGGCCGACGCGGAGGGCTATTTCCGCTTCCTCGGCCGCGAGGACGGGATGATCAAGACGCAGGGGTTTCGCGTGAGCCCCAGCGAGGTCGAGGCGGCCCTGATGGAGACCGGGGCCTTCGGCGCGGCGGCGGTGATCGGCCTGCCCGATCCCGGCCTCGGCCAGCGCATCCACGCCATCACCGTGCCGGCGGAGGGCCGGGGCGAGGGGAACGGCCTCGACGTGATGCAGCACCTGCGGGCGGTGCTCGCGCCCCATCTCGTGCCCCGGGCCATCGAGAGCGTGAGCGCCCTGCCCACCACCCCCAACGGCAAGGTCGACTACAAGCGACTCGCCGCCGAGCGCGTCGCCGCCCAGACCCAGGCCGAGGCCGCCCAGATCGCGGCCCACGAGGCCTCCCGCGCCGAGCGCCGGCCCGTCGATGCCTGAGGGGCCGAGCCTCGCCGAGCGGCTGGTCGCGGCGCATTTCCCCTATGCCGAGGGCAAGCTCCGGGCGGGGGGCGTCGACGTCGCGGCGCTGGCCGAGGCCCACGGCACGCCGCTCTTCGTCTACGATGCCGGGCTGATGCGGGCGACCTACCGCGCCCTGCGCATGGCCATGCGCGGCTTCGCGGAGGTGGTCTATTCGGTAAAGGCCAACCCGAACCCGGCGGTGATCGCCGTGTTCCGGGAGGAGGGGGCCGGCGCGGAGATCGCCTCCGGGGCCGAGTTCGCCGCGGCGTTGCAGGCCGGCGTCGCCCCCAGCGACATCCTCTTCGCCGGCCCGGGCAAGGGCGCGGCGGAGCTGGAGCGGGCGGTCGCGGCGGGCATCGGCGAGATCCATCTGGAGAATGCCGAGGAGGTCGAGCGCCTCTCCGCCATCGCCACCCGGCTGGGGCGCCAAGTGCGCGTCGCGATCCGGGTCAATCCGGACGCCGCCGCCCAGGGCGGGGCGATGCGCATGGGCGGCAAGCCCTCGCCCTTCGGCTTCGACGAGGAGGATCTCGACACGGCCATCGACCGGGTCGAGGCGGCCCCGGGCCTGGAGCTGACGGGCCTGCATCTCTTCGCCGGCACCCAGACCCTCCAGGCGGCCACGCTGCTGACCCAGTGGCGCCACGGCCTCGGTCTCGCCGCCCGCCTCGCCGGCCGGATCGGGCGCCCCCTCCACACGATCGATCTCGGCGGCGGCCTCGGCATCCCCTATTTCCCCGGCGATTCCGCCCTCGACCTGGCCGAGCTCACGGCCGGCCTCGACGCCCTCCGGGCCGAGCGGGACGCGATGAATCTCGGCGGCGCCCGCATCCTGCTGGAGCCGGGGCGCTATCTCGTCGGGCCGGCGGGGCTGTACGTGGCCCGCCTGCGGGCGGCCAAGTCCTCGCGCGGCCAGCATTTCGCCATCACCGATGGCGGCATGCACCACCACCTCGCCGCCTCCGGCAATCTCGGCCAGGTGGTCAAGCGGGACTTTCCCCTGGTTCCGGTCGCGGAGCGGGCAGGCGCGGCGCGTCAGCCCTGGACCGTCACCGGCCCTCTCTGCACGCCCCTGGACATCCTGGCCCGGGCCGCCCCGCTCCCGGAGCTGCGGGAGGGCGACCTCGTCGCCGTGCTGCAATCGGGCGCCTATGCGCTCACCGCCAGCCCCACCGGCTTCCTCTCCCATCCCACCCCGGCGGAAGTGCTGGTGGAGGGGGGACAGGCCCGGGTGATCCGCGCGCGGGCGGGCGATTGAGGGGAGGGCGGCCGCGCCCATCGCGCGGCCGAGCAGCTCAGCCTTCGGCGAGTTCCACCGTCACCGGCACGTGGTCGGAGGGCTTTTCGAGGCCGCGCAGGGCTTTCTGCACCGAGACCGAGACGAGGCGGTCGGCGGCCTGGGGCGAGAGCAGGTGGTGGTCGATGCGGATGCCGAGATTCCGCTGCCAGCTCCCGGCCTGGTAGTCCCAGAAGGTGTAGAGGCCGGCCCGCGGGTCGCAGGCGCGCAGGGCCTCGGTGAAGCCCTCCGCGAGCAGCGCCCGGAAGGCGCGGCGGGTTTCGGGCAGGAACAGCGCGTCCTGCGTCCAGGCGGCCGGGTCGGCGGCGTCCTCCGGGGCGGGGATCACGTTGAAGTCGCCGGAGAGCACCAGGGGCACCTCCGTCTCCATCCGGGCGCGGGCATGGCGCCGCAGCCGCTCCAGGAAGGCGAGCTTGTAATCGTATTTCGGCCCCGGGGCCGGGTTGCCGTTGGGCAGGTAGATCGAGGCGATCCGCACCGGGGGAACGCCCTCGCCCCGCACCACCGCCTCGATGTAGCGGGCCTGCTCGTCGTCCGGGTCGCCGGGCAGGCCCCGCAGCACCTCGTCGTAGGCCAGCGGCGCGCGCACCAGCAGGGCGACGCCGTTATAGGCCTTCTGCCCCAGGGCCTCGACGGCGTAGCCCGCGGCCTCGATCTCGGCCCGGGGAACGCCCGCCTCCTGGCATTTCAGCTCCTGCAGGCAGACCACGTCCGGCTTCTCCTGGGCGAGGAAGTCGAGGAGGTGGCCGGTCCGCTGCTTGATCGAGTTGACGTTCCAGGTGGTGATCCGCATGGCCTGTCCCGCGTGGCCCCGCCCCGGGCGCCGGCGGCCCCGTCATCGGGCCTTCGCGCCGCCCTGGCAAGCCGACGCGTCGATCGAGGACGGGACAGGCGGGGCTCTTCCATGGACGCTTCCTGGTTCGAGCCGGTGCGCGCCTATTGCGAGCGCCAGGATGCCGGCTTCTGGGCGGAGCCGCTCAACGCGGTCTCGAACGCCGCCTTCCTCGTCGCCGCGGCGCTGGCCTGGCGGCAGGCGCGGGGCGACGCCCCGACCCGGGCGCTGAGCCTGCTCGTCGGCGTGGTCGGGATCGGCTCCTTCCTGTTCCACACCTTCGCCGACCGCTGGTCGATGCTCGCCGACGTGATCCCGATCGGGCTCTTCATCTACGCCTATTTCCTCTTGGCCCTGCGCCGCTTCCACGGCTTCGGCCCCGTCGCGGGCTTCGCGGCGACGCTCGCTTTCGCCGCCTTCTCCTTCGGCCTGACGCCGACCCTCGACGCTCTGACCGGGCGCTCCCTGGCCGCGCTCAGCAACGGCTCGATCGATTACCTGCCGGCCCTGCTGGCGCTGTTCGGCGTCGGGGCGCCGCTGCTGGCCTCGGGGGAGGAACGGCGGCGCCGGGCCGGGCGTGCCCTTCTGGGGGCGGGCGCCCTGTTCGGCCTCTCCCTCGTCTTCCGGACGATGGATGCTGCGCTCTGCCCGGTGCTGCCCACCGGGACGCACCCGCTCTGGCATCTCTGCAACGCCGCAGTCCTGTTCCGACTCGTCCAGGCGGCCCGGAGATGTCGGTCGACAAAATGATTCGCCATGCCGCGAGCGATGACGGAGGCGGCTGGCTGCGCGAGAGGACGAAACCGGCAGGGAAGATCGGAAACCGATCATCCAGGCGCCAACCACAGATTGCGATCGCTACAATCCAGAACAGATTATTAACTGCCGAAACCTTATGAGAACTTCGATAAGCTTATGAGGACGGTCGTGCAGGACACCATTCAGATCTCGGAACGCCTCGCGTTCCTCGGCATCGATGCCCGCGCCCGGCAGGACCTCGTCGCTCTCTGGCCACTGATCGAGCCGGCTCTGCCGCAGGTCCTCGAGCAGTTCTACGTGAAGCTGCGCGGCGTGCCGCAGCTCGCCGCCCTGCTCGGCGACCACCAGAGCCGCCTCGTCTCGGCGCAGTCGAACCACTGGAAACGCCTGTTCTCGGGCAACTTCGACGCGGATTACGTCGCCGGCATCCGCCGCATCGGCCTCGTCCACCACAAGATCGGCCTGGAGCCACGCTGGTATATCGGCGGCTACGCCTTCGTCCTGAACGCCCTGGTCGCGCATCTCTCGGCCGGCCACCGCTTCAACGGCCGAGCCCTGGCCGAGCGCATCGCCGTGCTCAACAAGGCGGTGATGCTCGACATGGACTTCGCCATCTCGATCTATCAGGAAACCCTGGTGGAGGAGCGCCAGAAGCGCGGCGCCCTGCTGTCGGAGGCGGTAGCGACCTTCTCCGAATCCGTCGGCGAATCCCTGCGCGTCTCCGAGCAGGCGAGCGGCGTGCTCTCGAACAGCGCCCACGCCCTCGACGGCGCCACCGCGAACGCCAACGCGCTCGCCGGCGCGGTGATGGGCGCGGCCGAGCAGACCTCCGCCGACATCCAGACCTCCGCCGCCGCGGCCGAGGAGCTCGCCTCCTCCGTCAAGGAGATCGGCCAGCAGGCGACCGCCTCCGCCGAGGTGGCGAGCCGCGCCGTCGAGACCGCCGAGCGCACCCGGGAATCGGTCTCGAGCCTGACCGCGCAGGCCGAGCAGATCGGGCAGGTGATCGAGCTGATCAGCCAGATCGCGAGCCAGACCAACCTGCTCGCCCTCAACGCCACCATCGAGGCCGCCCGGGCGGGCGCCGCCGGCCGCGGCTTCGCCGTGGTGGCGAGCGAGGTGAAGACCCTCGCCGAGCAGACCGCCCGCGCCACCACCGAGATCGGCAGCCGCATCGCCGCGATCCAGAAGGCGACCCAGCAGAGCGCCGGCGACATCCAGGAGATCGCTCGGGTGATCGGCGACGTGAACGGCATCGCGACCGCCATCGCCGCCGCGGTGGAGGAGCAGGAAGCGGTCACCCGCGAGATCGCGGCGACGATCCAGCGGACCGCGGGCAATACCCAGACGGTGGCCCGCTCGATCGAGGAGCTCGGCGGCTCGACCCGCACGGCGACGGACGCCGCTAGCCAGGTCGGCACCGCCCGCGCCACCCTCGATCAGCAGATCGCCCGCCTGCGCCAGGACATCGACACCTTCCTCGCCCGCGCCCGGGCGGCCTGAGGACAGGCTTCGCATCGCAGGGCCGGGCGCGGAACGAGACCCAGCGCCCAGCCCCTTTCGTTCCCGCCGCTCAGGCGATCTGCTCGGATTGCGCGCCGCTGTCGGGCCGGGCCGGGCCGAGCACCGGCTCCTCGCCCATGGGCTGGTTCTTGAACACGCTGAACTGGCCCTTGCCGTCGAGGGACGGGCCGTGGGTCCAGCGGCCCTCCGGAGGCGGGGAGCCGTCCGCAGCCGTGGCGAAGAAGTTGTAGTTGAACTTCTCGTGCTCCTTGCTCTGCGGGAAGGAATTCGGGATCGGCAGGGCGCCGGCAGGGCCGCCGAGTTCCTCGATCACCGCGAGCCACTGCTCCTGGTGCATCGTGTCCCGGGCGATCATGAAGTGCAGCATGTCCCGCATGCCAGCATCGTTGGTCGCGTTGAACAGGCGCACCGCGAGCGTGCGCCCCGTCGCCTCGGCGGCGACGTTGCAATACATGTCCGCGGCGAGGTTCCCGCTCGCGTAGATGTGGCTCATGTCGAAGGGCACGCCCTCGCTGTTGGCCGGGAAGGCGGCCATTCCCGTCGAGAGGATGTGCCGATGCAGCATGCCCTCGATGAGATGGCGCGGGTTCTCGCCGCCCATCACCGCGCCCACCACCGTATCCGTGGCGCTGGCCTCCTGCACCTTGCTCGGGGCCGTCTCGAGATTCATCGCCACCGCGGTCGCCAGCATCTCGATATGGCCGATCTCCTCGGTCGCGGTGTTGAGCAGCATGTCGCGATATTTCGTAGTCGGCCCGCGCGAGCCCCAGGCCTGGAAGAAGTACTGCATGCAGACGCGGATCTCGCCCTCGACACCACCGATGGCCTGCTGAAGCATGCGCGCGAAGACCGGATCGGGGCTCTCGACCTTCACAGGATACTGCAGGCGCTTGTCGAAATAATACATCGTCGCGTTCCTCGCGCTTGTTGATCGCCGGGTTGACGGAACTTTTCAGATCTTGGCGAAACTTGGCGGATGCTCTTCAGGAGGCATCTGCCGGTGCCCGGGAAACCGGCTCTGCCGAAGGTTGTTCAGCCGCCGCGCGCGCTTTTTGATGTGACGCGTCTTTGTCGCGCCCCATCGATGGGAGAGGCTTCTCCGGCACGCCTCCGGGCGGGGATGGGGCGGTTTCCTTGCGCCCCCCGCCAAATCGTTGCAGAAGGACGGCGCTCTCCCGAGCGCGGCCGCTCGCAGGCCGCCGGCACGTCAAGGGACCTTCGGAACGGCCCCGGCCCGCGCCGATGCGCGGGGACGCGGCCCTTTCAACGGTGGAGCCATCCGGTCGAGCCATGACGCACGAGCCCGTGAAGCAGACCCTTCGCCTCGGCATCGCCGGCCTCGGCACCGTCGGCGCCTCCGTCGTCCAGATGATCGCGCGCCGGGCGGACGCGCTCGAAGCCGCCATCGGCGCGCCGATCCGCGTAACCGCCGTCTCCGCCCGCGACCGCCACCGCGACCGCGGCGTCGATCTCTCGGGCCTGACCTGGTTCGACGATCCGGTGGCGCTGGCCACCGCCTCGGAGGTCGATTGCGTGGTCGAGCTGATCGGCGGCGCGGACGGGGCGGCCAAGGCCGTGGTCGAGGCCGCGATCGGCACCGGCAAGCACGTCGTCACCGCCAACAAGGCGCTGCTCGCCCGCCACGGCGCCGCCCTGGCCCGGGCGGCCGAGGCGCGCGGCGTGGCGCTGGCCTACGAGGCCTCCGTGGCCGGCGGCATCCCCGTCATCAAGGCCCTGCGCGAGGGGCTCGCCGGCAACGCGGTCAGCCGCGTCTACGGAATCCTCAACGGCACCTGCAACTACATCCTCAGCCGCATGGAGGCCGAGGGCCTGACCTTCGAGGCCTGCCTCAAGGACGCGCAGGCGCTGGGCTATGCCGAGGCCGACCCGACCTTCGACGTCGAGGGCTTCGACACCGCCCACAAGCTCTCCATCCTCACGAGCCTCGCCTTCGGCGTGGAGATCGACGCGGAGGGTGTCTCGGTCGAGGGCATCTCGGCCATCCAGCCCCTCGATCTCGCCATGGCGGACGAGCTCGGCTACCGGATCAAGCTGCTCGGCGTGGCCCAGCTCACCGAGGCGGGCATCGAGCAGCGGGTGCACCCGACCATGGTGCCCAAGGCCTCCGCCATCGCCCAGGTCATGGGCGTGACCAACGCCGTCACCATCGATGCGGACGCGGTCGGCGAGCTGACCCTGATCGGCCCCGGGGCCGGCGGCAACGCCACGGCCTCCGCCGTCGTCGCCGACATCGCGGACGTGGCCAGCGGCCTGAACCGCCCGGTCTTCGGCCGGCCGGTCGACCGGCTCTCGCCGCCCCGCCGGGTCGAGATGCAGCGTCACGAGGGCGGCTACTATGTCCGCCTCACGGTGCATGACCGCCGGGGCGTGGCCGCCGGCGTCGCCACCCGCATGGCCGAGCGCGAGATCTCCATCGAGAGCATCGTGCAGCGCCGCCTGGAGAAGGACGCCTCGAGCGATCCGCATGGCCGCTCCGGCCGGCCGGTGCCCCTGGTGCTGATCACCTACGCGGCGACCGAGGGGAACATCCGCGCCGCCCTCGACGCCATCGCCGCCGACGGGCTGCTGGCCGAGACGCCCCAGCTCATCCGCATCGAGCGGGAGTGAGGCGAGGGCCGTGGCCGGCGTTTCCCTCCCGGGGGATACTGGTTTTTCCACGGCATCGTCCCCATGCTGCAGGCCCTTGATCCTGCCCCTGCGACGCGCGCCTGGAAAAAGGCTTCAGGATCGGTGAGACCGGGGGATCCGCGGCGCGAAGAACCGCGGCTTGGCCCAGGGAAGGACACGAGATGGCGGCGGTCGAGAGCGGGATCTTCAGCGGCGGCACGGCCCGCGGGCTGACCCTGGAGCTGGTGCGCGTGACCGAGCAGGCGGCCATCGCCGCCGCCCGCCTGCGCGGCCAGGGCAAGGAGAAGGAGGCCGACCAGGCCGCCGTCGACGCCATGCACGCCGAGCTCGGCCGGCTGCCCATCGCCGGCACGGTGGTGATCGGCGAGGGCGAGCGCGACGAGGCGCCGATGCTCCATATCGGCGAGTCCCTGGGCACGGGGGAGGGACCCGAAGTCGACATCGCCGTCGATCCCCTGGAGGGCACCACCCTCTGCGCCAAGGATATGCCGGGCGCCATCGCCGTGATGGCGATCGCCGAGAAGGGCAGCCTGCTCGCGGCCCCCGACGTCTACATGCAGAAGATCGCCATCGGCCCCGGCTATCCCCCCGGCACGGTCGATCTCGACGCGAGCCCGGCGGAGAACATCACGGCGCTGGCCAAGGCCAAGGGCGTGAAGCCCTCGGAGATCACCGCGATCATCCTCGACCGGCCGCGCCACATCGACCTGATCGCCGCGGTGCGGGCGACGGGGGCGGGCATCCGCCTGATCTCGGACGGGGACATCGCCGCCATCATCCACTGCACCAAGCCGGATGAGACCGGCGTCGACATCTATATGGGCTCCGGCGCCGCCCCCGAGGGCGTGATCGCGGCCGGGGCTTTGCGCTGCATCGGCGGCCAGATGCAGGGCCGGCTGATCCTCGATTCCGCCGACAAGCGCGCCCGCGCCGCCAAGATGGGCATCACCGACCCGAACAAGAAATACGAGATGCACGACATGGCCCGGGGCGACGTGATCGTCGCGGCCACCGGCGTCACCGACGGCGCCCTGCTCGCCGGCGTGCGCTTCCGCCCCGGCCGGCTCGAGACCGAGACCGTGGTCTACCGCTCCAACACCGGCACCGTCCGCCGCATCGCCAGCGAGCACCGCCTGCGGGACGAGGTGGAAGGGTAGAGCGGCCCGCCCGGCCGCAGGAATCCGCGGCGCGGCGGAGCAGCGTCCTTCCAGGGACGAAAGCCAGTGAGCGCGCGGGCGAGTCGAAGCGCCTTCGGGCGCTTTCGCGAAAGGCTTGGTCCACCTCCTGTCGGCCCCAACCAAGAGGCGGCCGGCGTGCCGACTTTGGAGAGAAGCAAGAGACTTGGCGGGACACCCTGCTACGACAAACGGAGCGAAGCTCCTGCCAGGGCAGCGAAGGTCTGTTCAGGGGGAAGGCAGTTGCTCGAATGTTGGGTGCCGTGCGCCAGGAAAGCGCCATGAGCAGGCATCAGCTCAACGGCCGACAGCAGGCGATCCCACATCTGACCGCTCAAGCCCGCACTTTTATCGCCAACTCCACCGCATCTCGCGGCTGCCGGAGACCTACGGCGACCCTACATAGTTCGGATGTTCGAGGTCACTGGCGATGACATCGCCGCCCTAAGCGACGGCGATCTCCGTGCACTGATCAATCTGCTGTGCGAGGCAGAGCTGCGCCGTAGGGGACTTCACACCACTGCGGTCACTGCGGGCGGGGATCAAGACGCCCCGGACGGTGGCGTGGACGTGCGCGTCGCGCTTCCGCCTGAGACCACCATTGGCGGCTTCATCCCTAGGCCCGCCACAGTCTACCAATCCAAGAAGTCAGACATGAAGCGGGCAGCAATCCTCAAAGAGATGCGCCCGAGTGACACCCTCCGCCCGGCAATCGTCGCACTGGCCGAAGAGGGGGGCGCCTACGTCATTGTCAGCTCTGGCGCCAAGACTGCCGATCGGGAGCTTACGAGCCGGAGGATGGCCATGAAGGAGGCTCTGCACGGCATCCCTTCCACCGTTGGCCTGACTATAGACTTCTACGACCAGACGCGCGTAGCGACCTGGGTCCGCGATCACCCGGCTCTGACGCTCTGGGTTCGCGCCCGGATCGGCCGTTCGTTGGGCGGCTGGCGCCCGTTCGGCCGATGGTCGTCGCAGCCCCCTGGGGCGGATCCAGCCTACCTTCTCGACGATGCCGCTCGCGTCAGGACGAGCGCTGTCAGTGAGGGCAACGGCCTGAGCGCAGCTGACGGCATCGAGCGTATGCGGGTTGAGCTGCGCGAGCCGAGAAAATCCGTGCGCCTCGTGGGGCTGTCTGGCGTAGGCAAGACGCGGCTCGCCGAGGCGCTGTTCGATTCGAGCGTCGGCAACCGTAGCCTCGACCCATCGCTGGCGTTCTATGCCGATATCGGCGATGAGCCCGATCCGTCGCCGGTCGGGCTTGTTTCCGACCTGATCGCCAATCGCACCCGCGCGATCCTCGTGATCGACAACTGCCCGCCGGGGACGCACAGGCGATTGACCGAGATCGTCAAGGCGGAGGGCTCGACGGTCAGTCTGCTCACGATCGAGTACGACATTCAGGACGGCGAGCCCGAAGGCACCGACGTTTTCATCCTGGAGACGTCGTCTCCGGCGATCATCGAGCAACTGCTGGTCCAACGCTTCCCTTCTCTGTCGCAGGTTGACGTCCGCACCATCGCAGACTTCTCAGGTGGCAACGCACGCATCGCGCTGGCGCTAGCTGAGGTCGCGCCCAGAAGCGGGACTGTCGCGAGCCTCGGCGACAAGGAACTGTTTCGGCGGCTGTTTGAGCAGCGCGACACCCCGGACACGTCGCTACTGCCGATCGCGCAAGTCTGCGCCCTACTCTACTCGTTCGAGGGCGAGGCACTCGACGGCGACGACGCCGAACTGCCAATCCTAGGCAGTCTGATCGGTCGTACAGCCGAAGACGTGCGAACCGCTGCGATTAAACTGAAGAGGCGTCAGCTTGTGCAGGCGCGCGGACCATGGCGGGCGGTGCTTCCGCACGCCGTCGCTAACCGCCTCGCGACCACCGCGCTTGAAGAGATCCCACGCTTCCGGCTGATGGCGGCGCTGGCGGAGACCGCCACGGACCGCGTTCTGCGCTCCTTCTCCCGGCGTCTCGGCTACCTCGACGCCAGCGAGGAGGCCCGCGATATCGTGCGATCGTGGCTCGCACCGGGTGGCTTGCTCGCCGATATTACGCACCTCAACGAACTCGGGATCGCAGTGCTAACCAACGTCGCTCCAGTTGCGCCGGATGCGGCGTTGGCCGCGTTGGAAACCGCGATTTATGGGGCAGACGACGACTCTCTGCGGAGATGTACCCCATTTGTCCGGTTGCTCCGTGCGCTCGCGTACGAGCCGGCGTATTTCGAACGTGCCGCAGCGCTCCTCGTGCAGGTAGCTCGGCTGCCGAAGGAAAATCACCTGGGGGGCGACGCCGCCGAGATCCTGGAATCGCTGTTTCCTATCAGGCTGTCGGGAACGCGGGCGCCTCTTGAACTGCGCCTCACAGTCGTCGGACGGCTGCTGCGTTCCACGGACGAAAGCGAACAGCACCTCGGCGTCAGGCTGCTGCGGGCAGTTTTAAGGACTGAGTTTTTCACCTCGGGCTATAACTTCGAGTTCGGCGCGCGCTCGCGCGATTACGGCCTACACCCGCGCAACGGCCAGGAAATTCGCGAATGGTACGGAGCCGCGCTCGGGCTCGCAGCGCCGTTCCTATACGCGGACGGCCCCGTCTCCGATGGCGTGCGGGATGTTATCGCCCGCGCATTCCGGGGTCTCTGGGTGCGGGGAGGCCAAGCCGCTGAGTTGACGCGTCTCATCCATGCCATCGTCGGTGTGCGCGGCTTCTGGCGCGACGGGTGGATCGCCGTCCGACAAACGCGCATCTATGACGGCGATCATCTCCCGCCGGATACGCTGGCCGAACTCGGTGCACTCGAAGACGCCTTGCGCCCACGAACCACGATCGACAAGGTACGCCACGTCGTCCTACACGGGGGCGGACATAGTAGAGATCTCGATGATCCAGTCGAAGATGATGACACCGGAACGCACGAGATCACGCTGATCAAGCGTTTGGCCCAGGAGATCGTCTCTGACGATATAGCATTCCAAGATTTACTGCCTGATCTGGCCGAGGGTGACAGCTACAAGGTTGGATACTTCGGAGAGAGCTTGGCCGATATGTCCGAGGCGCTGCGGACGACCTGGGATGCTCTGGTCGCACACACCGCTGCCACCTCGAAACCAGGTATCGCCGTCTTGTGCGGGTTCTTGATCGGTGTCGAACGGCGGGACGCCGCCCTCGCACGGGCGCTACTCGATGAGGCGCTGGAAAATCCCGTCCTCGCCCCATTCTTCCCCATCCTGCAATCGAATGTGGCGTTCGACGACGCTGCGCTGGCTCGGCTCCATCACGCGCTCGCGACTGGGGTAACCCCAGTGGAGCGATTTGCCCGGCTCGCATACGGCAGCGTTTCGAGCGTCATAGCGGAACCGGAACTGAAGCGCCTTCTCGTGAGGATTGCCGAGATCGAGGGGGGGAACGCAATCGCGCGGCAGATCCTCCACATGAGATTTTACCTCGACCGCGGCAACAAGCGGGAGATCGGCCCCGATCTCGTCGAGACTGGCCGCGCGCTGCTCTCGGGTTTTCAGTTCGAGCGCGAGCGCAGGCGCCCCTCGCTTGAGGACCATGAGTTGGCGCTGATGGTCCGCGTTTCGCTTGCGGGCGAGGGCGGGCGGTCAACCGTGCGAAACCTTTGCCAGACGATGATGCAGGCGATGGCCCGCTACGAGATCGGTCACTACGAGTACGACGACCTCATGCAGGCGCTTTTCGAGGTCCACCCGATCGAGATGCTCGACACGCTGTTCTCAGGCGACGAGATCTCGCGTCGGAGGAGCGCCGAATTGCTGAACGAACTCCCGCGCCCGGGCAAGATTCCCATGAACGCGGTGTCCGACGACGTAGTGCTCGCATGGTGCAGCCACAAACCAGCAGAGCGTTTCCCTCTCGCAGCGGCCTTTGTGCAGCTGTACGAGCGGCTAGACAAGGAGACGCCACTCAGCTGGACAGGCTTGGTGCGACACCTGCTATCGAACGCCCCCGATCCCCTCTTGATCTTCGATACAATTGTCGAACGTCTGCGCCCGACGAGCTGGAGCGGATCGCTGGCGATGGAGTTCGCATTGCGTCTCGATCTTCTTGAGCGACTCGACATCGCCGCGTTGCCGGTGCTCACAGGGCCGATGGAGCGCGCACGGGAGACGCTGAGAGCTAGGGTCGAGCGTGCGCGCCAAAGTGAGCAGGCCGAGGCCAGGGAGCGCGATAGCCGATTCGAATAATGATGGAAGGCTCAGGTCTCTCGATCTGGACGAAGCTGGAATGGAGCTTTGTCTGTGCGAACACTTCCTTCGACTCCAAGGTAACCAAGAGCCGCAAAGAGCCTTTGCGGATGGCCTTGCCCGATCCTGAAAAGCCCTTCTTCTTGAAGAGAAGCGGTGTTGCGATCTCGGTAGGGCTCGAACCTGCGACCTGCCGCTTAGAAGGCGGCTACGCTTAGCTGATATCTTTGAACTGCCGAAAGCAGACGCACCCAACTTCCGCTTAGGGTCGAAACAAGATGCTGGCCGCCTCACCTCGCAAAAAAACCGGCCCCGCGTTCTGCGGGGCCGGCTTTTTCGTCATGCGCCCGCGTGGGGTGCAAGGCGCCAAGCCTTAGCGGCGGGCCGGGCGGTGGGTGACCGTGCCGGTGGCGGTGACGTCGCGGCTCGGCTGGGTCTGGGCGACGGCGGTGCCGGAGACCGTGCCGCCGGAGACGGCGGCCTGGGCGGCGATGCCGGCCGGGGCGGTGTAGCTCTGGGCGAAGGCCGGGGTGGCGGCGGCCAGCGAGAGGGCGAGGGCGGCGGAGGCGATGCGGGTCATGAGGGGCTCCATTCTGGTCGTCGTGGTGCGGCCCGGTGGCTGTCGCCGTGGCCGTCATCCGATGAGCGGTATCTGGGCCTCGCCCCCGCGCCGGAACAGCGGAATAAATTCGATCGAACCGTTCGAGAATTTCGAAAAGCCGCCGCGCCGGCACCTCCACGCGGGCCTCGTGCCGGGAGGGGGCGGGCGGCGTTTTCGGAATCGGGACGCTGCGGCCGGGCGGATCCGCGCAGCCCATCGCGCCCGGGCCGCGGCGCGCTATAAGGGGGGCGATGCCAATCTCCGCCGACACCGCGCCCGGGCGCGCCGACGCCCTCCTCTCCGTCGAGGACCTTTCGGTCGCCTTCCGCACCCGCGGCGGCGACAGCCTCGCCGTCGACCGGGTCAGCTTCGCGATCCGGCCCGGGCAGACCGTGGCGCTGGTGGGCGAATCCGGCTCCGGCAAGTCGGTCACCGCCCTCTCGATCCTGCGGCTCCTCGACGGGGCGGCGCATCACCCGGGCGGGCGCATCCTGTTCAAGGGCCGCGACCTGCTCGGCCTGCCCGAGCGCGACCTGCGGCAGGTGCGCGGGGCCGACATCACCATGGTCTTCCAGGAGCCCATGACCTCGCTCAACCCGCTGCACACGATCCAGCGGCAGATCGGCGAGGTGCTGGCGCTGCATCGGGGCCTGAGCGGCCGCAAGGCCCGGGCCCGCATCCTCGAACTGCTCGACCTCGTCGGCATCCGCGATGCCGAGCGGCGGCTCGGCGCCTATCCGCACGAGCTCTCCGGCGGCCAGCGCCAGCGGGTGATGATCGCCATGGCGCTCGCCTGCGAGCCCGACCTGCTCGTGGCCGACGAGCCGACCACCGCCCTCGACGTGACGGTGCAGGCCCAGATCCTGGCGCTGCTCGCCGACCTGCAGAAGCGGCTCGGCATGGCCATGCTGTTCATCACCCACGATCTCGGCATCGTGCGGCGCATCGCCGACCATGTCTGCGTGATGCTGCGCGGGCGCATCGTCGAGGCCGGCCCGGTGGCCGAGGTGTTCGGCCACCCGCGCCACGAATACACGCAGCGCCTGCTCGCCTCCGAGCCCACCGGCCGCGCCAACCCGGTGCCGGAGGCGGCCGAGCGGCTGGTCGAGGCCGGCCCGATCAAGGTCTGGTTCCCCCTGAAGACCGGGCTGCTCCGGCGGGTGACCGGCCACGTCAAGGCGGTCGACGGGGTCAGCCTGCGGGTGCGGGCGGGGGAGACCGTGGGGGTCGTCGGCGAATCCGGCTCGGGCAAGACCACCCTCGGCCTCGCCCTGCTGCGCCTGACCCGCAGCGAAGGGCCGATCGTCTTCCTCGGCCGGGCCATCGAGGCCCTCGGCCCCGGGGCCATGCGGCCCCTGCGCCGGCACATGCAGGTGGTCTTCCAGGATCCCTACGGCTCCCTGTCGCCGCGCATGTCCGTCGGCGACATCGTCGCGGAGGGCCTCGAAGTGCAGGGGCTGGTGCGCTCCAAGGCCGCCCGTCGGGCGTCCGTGGCCAAGGCCTTGACGGATGTGGGGCTCGACCCGGCCGCCATGGACCGCTACCCGCACGAATTCTCCGGCGGCCAACGCCAGCGCATCGCCATCGCCCGGGCCATCGTGCTCGAGCCTCGCTTCGTCGTGCTCGACGAACCGACCTCGGCGCTCGACCGCTCGGTGCAGGCCCAGATCGTGACCCTGCTGCGCGACCTGCAGCGGGAGCGCGGCCTCGCCTATCTCTTCATCAGCCATGACCTGAAGGTGGTGCGCGCCCTCTCGAACTACGTGCTGGTGATGCAGAACGGGAAGGTCGTCGAGGAAGGACCGGCCGCGGAGATCTTTTCCGCGCCGAAGACCGAGTATACCCGTGCCCTCTTCGCCGCCGCCTTCGAGATGGAGGCGGACGCCCTCGCCGAGGCCGAGCCGCTTCCGGCCTGAGACCCGTCACGATGCCCCGTGCTCTCTTGATCGTCCTCGATTCCGTCGGCATCGGCGGAGGCCCCGATGCCGCCCGCTACGGCGATGCCGGCGCGGACACGGTCGGCCACATCGCCGAATGCTGCGCGGTGGGCGGCGGCGACCGGGCCGGTCTGCGCGCCGGCCCCCTGTGCCTGCCGAATTTGGCCGCCCTCGGCCTCGGCCTCGCCTGCGAGGGCGCCACAGGCCGCCTCCCCCCGGGCCTCGCGCCCTCGGGCGCGGTACGGGGCGCCTACGGCCACGCGGTCGAGACCGCAGCCGGCAAAGACACGCCGTCCGGCCACTGGGAGATCGCCGGCCTGCCGATGCGCGAGGATTGGGGCCATTTCCCCGACACACAGCCCGCCTTCCCGCCCGAGCTGGTGGCGGCCCTCGTCGAACAGGCCGGGTTGCCCGGTATCCTGGGCGACCGGCACGCGGCGGGCACCGCCGTCATCGAGGCCTTCGGCGAGGAGCACCTGCGGACGGGCAAGCCGATCTGCTACACCTCCGCCGACAGCGTCTTCCAGATCGCCGCCCACGAGGACGCCTTCGGGCTCGCGCGCCTCTACGAGACCTGCCGCATCGCCCGGGACCTCTGCGACGCGTACCGCGTCGGCCGCGTCATCGCCCGGCCCTTCCTCGGCAGCGACCGGGCGAGCTTCCGCCGCACGGCGAACCGGAAGGACTTCTCCGTCGCGCCCCCCGCCGACACACTCCTCGACCGGCTCGCCGCCGAGGGGAGGGCCGTGGTCAGCGTCGGCAAGATCGGGGACATCTTCGCCCACCGCGCCACCGGGCAGGAGATCAAACCGGCGGGCAACGCCGCCTGTCTCGACGCCGCGCTCGGCGCCTTCACCGCCCTGCCGGAGGGCGGCCTCGTCTTCCTCAACCTCGTGGATTTCGACACGGAGTACGGCCATCGCCGCGACGTGCCGGGCTATGCCGCCGCCCTGGAGGCCTTCGACGCCCGGGTGCCGGAGATCCGCGCCCTCCTGCGGGACGGCGATCTCTGCCTGATCACCGCCGATCACGGCAACGATCCGACCTGGCACGGCACCGAGCATACCCGCGAGCAGGTGCCGATCCTCGCCTTCGGCCCCGGCCTCGCCCCAGCCGCGCTGGGGCGCCGGGAGAGCTTCGCCGATATCGGTGCCTCGGTCGCGGCGCATCTGGGGATTCCGCCGCTGCCGGCGGGCCGCTCCTGGTGGTGAGCGGCTCCCTCAATACGCGTTCTCGGTCTTGAAGAGCGCGAAGGGCGTGGTCAGCAGGATCTGGAGGTCGAAGGCGACCGACCAGTTCTCAATGTAATAGAGGTCGTGCTCCACGCGCCGCTGCAGCTTCTCCGAGGTGTCGGTCTCGCCGCGCCATCCGTTGATCTGCGCCCAGCCGGTGATGCCGGGCTTGACCTTGTGGCGGGCGAAATAGCCGTCCACGACCTGATCGTAGAGGGTGTTGGCCGCCTTGGCCTGGAGGGCGTGAGGCCGGGGACCGACCAGCGACAGGTTGCCCTTGATGACGTTGAAGAGCTGCGGCAGCTCGTCGAGCGAGGTCTTGCGGATGAAGCGCCCCACTGGCGTCACCCGCGGGTCGCCCTTGGTGACGAGCTTCGCGGCGGTGGCGTCGCCCTGGTCGACATACATCGAGCGGAACTTGAAGACCTCGATCAGCTCGTTGTTGAAGCCGTAGCGCTTCTGCCGGAACAGCACGGGCCCTCGCGAGGTCAGTTTCACCGCGATCGCCACCGCGATCATGATCGGGGAGAGGACGAGCAGCATCGCGAGCCCGACCACGCGGTCGAACACCGTCTTGGCGATCACGTCCCAATCGGCCAGCGGCTTGTCGAACACGTCGAGGAGCGGCACCGAGCCGAGATAGGAATAGGCCCGCGGACGCAGGCGCAGCTTGGTCGCATGCGCCGAGAGGCGGATGTCGATCGGCAGCACCCAGAGCTTGGCGAGCATCTGCAGGATGCGCGCCTCCGCCGAGATCGGCAGGGTGAAGACGATCAGGTCGAGCCGGGCCCGGCGGGCATAGGCGACGAGATCGCTGACATTGCCGAGCTTGGGATATCCGGCGACCACATCCGAGGAACGGTTGTCGCCGCGGTCGTCGAACACGCCCACGATGCGGATGCCGCTCTCCTCCGAGGCGTCGAGGGCACGGATCAGCTCCTCGGCCGCAGGGCCGCCGCCGACGATGGCAGTGCGGCGGTCGAAGCGGCCCCGGCGCATCTGGTCGGTCACGAACAGGGCGAGGGCGAGCCGCCCCGTGAGCAGCAGGGCGAGGCCGCAGACATAGAAGCTGCCGAGCCAGATCCGGGAGTAATGGTCGGCGATCTTGGCGAGGAACAGGGCGGCCGCGACCAGCAGGAAGGTCAGCGTCCAGCCGGCGACGAGCTTGACGGCGCTCTTGGCGAAGCCGCGGAAAGCACCGAGACGGTAGAGGCCACCCGCCTGGAACAGCCCGACCGCGATGACGGCGATCCCGAGGATCGCGGAGAGATAGGCCATCCCGAACGGCACCGCGTCCCCGAGCACGAGGAGCTGCACGCCAGCGCCGAACACGGCGATGAGGGCAAGTTCGGCCAGGCGCACGATGCCGGCCAGCACCACGGACGAGAGCAGAGGCCCCTTCTGCATGGGGGCCTGGGCCTCGGCGGGGGCGACAGCGCTCGGAGGCGGGGAGCCCGCCTGCCCCTCCGAGAAGACTTCCCCGAACCCGTCGCCCCTCGGAAGGGGCACCACGCCGGAATCAGCGCGGACGGCACCGGGCTCGCCGGCGACTTTCAGGAGGTCACGGACGTCGAAGGCGCTCATGGCCGTCTTCCAAAATACCCGGCAGGGCTCATCCCACTCCCCGCACCACAATGATTGCAGCGGTCGCTCTCGGAACGCTTAACGGCCCGCCGTCTCGAAGGCCCCGTGCCCGGACGGGAGGGCGACGGCGCGGGCCCGGGCCTGGAAGGCCGCCGCGTAACCGGAGAGCACGTCCGCTCCCATCCGCTTCATCGAGAAGCGCGTCCTGACGGAAGCGCTCAGGCGCTCGGCCTCGGCGGCGCGAACCTCCGGCGCCTGACGCAGGATCGCATCGATGGCGACCGCCAGCGCGGCGGAGTCCCGCGGGGGCACGAGGGGATGGTCGGTGCCGGCGAAGATCTCCGGCACACCGCCGACATGGGTCGCCACCAGCGGCTGACAGGCGGCCGCCGCCTCCAGCACGACGTAGGGCAGGGATTCGGCCAGCGAGGGCACCACCATCACCCGGCCCCGCGCCAGGACGGGGCGGATCGGCTGGGGCGGCTCGAAGGTCACGGCGTCGGCGAGCCCCAGGCGCTCCGCCTGGGCAGCGAGAAGCTCCGCGTCCGGCCCGGATCCGACGAGGAGGAGCGAGAGGGAACGGCCGGCGGCCCGCAGGGACGCCACGGCCTCGAGGAGGTAGGGAATGCCCTTCGCCTCGCGCAACTCGCCGATATAGACGAGGTCGTACGGCTCGGCCGCGCGCTCGACGGGGGCGAACTCGCTCTCGGCGATGCCGTTATGGACGATCCGCGTGAGCCGGGCGGGTCCCCCGGCATAGGCGCGGTGACGCCCGGCCACATACTCGCTCTCGAACAGGAACACGTCGGTGCGCCGGGCGAGCAGCCCTTCGGCGGCCATGTAGAGCTTATGCAGGGGCGTGCCCGGCTTGTAATTGTAGCTGCCGCCATGGGGCGTGTAGGCGCGGATCAGGGGGCGGGTACCGGGCTCGACGGGGCAGGCCCGGGCATAGACGCCGCCCTTGGCGCCGTGGCCGTGCAGCACCGTCGCGCCCAGAGCCTCGGCATGGGCCGCCACCGCGAGCATGTTTCGCAGGTCGGTGACATGCGGATTGCGCCGCATCGGCAGCCGCTTCACGCCGAGGGCGAGACTGGGACCGAGCTCGTCGAGGGCGCGCGCCGCCCGTTCGGCGCCCGTCGAGGCATCGCAGACGATGCCGACAGCATGCCCGGCCTCCGCCTGCAAGCGAGCCAAGTCCATCACGTGCCGGAACAGGCCGCCCACCGGCGCGCGGAACACGTGCAGGATGCGATGACGCTCGACGGATGCGGCGCCGCTGCCGGACAGAGTCTCCGCATGGATCGGGGCGGCGGGGAGGGGGCTCAGACTGGCGACCACGGGGAGGGCTCCGGCGGCAAGTTCGCGGCGCGGATCTCTGAGCCGGCCCCTCACGGGGCGGTGCAGGATCGCGGCGTTCGATCGCCAGCCACCCTGGGTGGCAAGGATGGTCGAGCCGTTAAGGGGACCGGCCGCAAGGGCGCACCGTCCCCAGAGGAGGGCCGGACAGGGCTGGTTTCGCCCCGCTTGGTGACGGCTGCGTTAAGGGCGGCCGTCGAATTGCGCCGATCTCCGGAGCGCTCCGCGCCGACCTGAAACCGGTTCGGTGCCCGTGAGCTTGGCCCTAGAAGAAGCGCTCCTTGATGACGATGGTGTCGCCGGGCCGGACGGGATAGCTCATCGGCACGATACCGTTGACGAGGCCCTCCGGCCCCGCGCCGGGACGGGTCAGCACGGCATAGTCGCGGGCGGCGCGGGGACCGAAGCCCTGCGCGATCGCGACCGCAGTCTCGACGGTCATGCCGTTGACGTAGGGGTACTGGCCGGAGGTCGTGACCTCGCCCAGGATGTAGAAGGGTCGGTAGGCGTCGACCTCAACCGTAACGTGCGGCTCACGCACGAAACCCGCCGCGAGCTTCGCCTCGATCGCCCGCGCCGCCTGGGCCGTGCTCTGGCCGCCGACGACGACCGTGCCGATCAGCGGCATGGCGATGCGGCCGGCGCCATCGACGGCGTAGATGTTGGACAGATTGTCCTGGCCGAACACGATCACCCGCAGCCGGTCGCCAGCGGCGAGGGTGTAGCGGGCGCCGATCGATCCGGTTCCGGTGGCGTCCAGCTCGTCCGTGCGGAAGCTCGGACGCAGGCAGCCGCCGAGCGCCAGGGTCGAGGTGAGGGCCAGGAGAAGAGCGCGCCTGTGCATCGCCATCGCCGAGGAGAGGGTGTCTAGGGCCCAGACCTAAGCGCTCATGGTTAATGAACCCTCACCCGAGGCCGCTCCGGCGCATCGGGCGCCTCGTCCGAGACCTTCGTCCCTTAACGGCCGGTCAACCTTAACGCTCTCTAATGGCCCAAACCGGTCGGTCTGCTCGGGCCGGTTGCCCGCTCCGCGTCGAAGATCCAGGCATGCCCCGTTCGATCAACCTGACGACCGATCCGACGCCGCCCGCCTTCGCCCGAGGCGGGGAGGGCGAGGGGCTCGCCCTGCCGCAGCTCGCCCGCGTCCTGCGCCGGGGCTGGGCCTTCATCGCCGTCCCCACCCTCGCCGTCGCCCTCGGGGCGGGCGTGTTCGTGCAGACGGTGTCGCCGCGCTATACCGGCGAGGCCAAGCTGATCCTGGAGAGCCGCGACCCGGCCTTCGCCCGCAACGCCGCCGAGCGCAACGAGCAGAACACGCCCATCGACGAGCAGGCGGTGGCGAGCCAGGTGCAGGTCGTGATGTCCCGCGACCTCGCCCGCGAGGCGATCCGCCGGCTCAAGCTCGTCGGCAATCCCGAATTCGATCCGGAGGCGAGCAGCCCGGGCCCGGTCAAGAGCTTCCTGATGATGCTCGGCATCGTCGCGGCCCCGAGCGAGCGCGCGGCCGAGGACCGCATCCTCGACACCTATCTCGACCACCTGCTGGTCTATCCGGTGGGCAAGTCGCGCATCCTGGCCGTCGAGTTCAAGGCGAAGGACGCGGCGCTCGCCGCCGAGGCCGCCAACACCGTGGCCGAAGTCTACATCGCCTCCCTCGCGGCGGCCGCCGTCGACACGGCCCGCTACGCCTCGACCTGGCTCGGCACCAACGTCGAGGCCCTGCGCAAGCGCGTGGCCGAGGCCGAGGCGCGGGTCGAATCCTACCGGGCGAGCCATGGCCTGATCGGCGCCGGCAGCACCGGCACCCAGCCGCTCAGCGCCCAGCAGCTCTCCGAGCTGTCGAGCCAACTGTCCCAGGCGCGCACCATCAAGGCGGATCTCGGCGCCCGCGTCAGGATGCTCAAGGAGATGATCAAGGAGGGCCGGGCCTTCGAGATCCCGGACGTGGCCAACAACGAGCTCATCCGGCGCACCATCGAGAGCCGGATCACCCTGCGCTCGCAGCTCGCCCTGGAATCGCGCACGCTCCTGCCGGCCCATCCGCGCATCAAGGAACTCAAGGCCCAGCTCGACGACCTCGAGACGCAGATCAAGGCGGCGGCCGAGCGCATCGTGCGCACCATGGAGAACGACGCCAAGATCGCCGGGGCCCGGGTGGAGAGCCTGCAGGCGGCGGTCGACGGGCAGCAAACGGTGGTCGCCCAGGGCAACAGCAGCGAGGTCGAGCTGCGGGCGCTGGAGCGCGAGGCCAAGGTGCAGCGCGAGCAGCTCGAATCCTATCTCGCCCGCTACCGCGAGGCCGCCGCGCGCGACGCCGGGAATGCGAGCCCGGCCGATGCCCGCATCGTCTCCCGCGCCGTGGTGCCGGAGCTGCCCTCCTTCCCCAAGAAGCTGCCGATCCTCGCCTTCGCGACGCTGCTCGCCCTGCTGCTGTCCGCGGGCGGCGTGGTGGCGCGCCATCTCCTGACCACACCGGGCGGCCCCGGCGGCGGCCGGCGCCGGCTCACGGAGAGCGATCTGGAGGCCTGGGAGGCGGACGAGACCGCCCCGGACCGGGGGCGCCTGGCCTATCCGGAGCCGCTGCCGCCGACGCGCCGGCCCGATTCCCCCGGCTTCGCGCCGGCCTTCGCACCGATGCCCGCGGCGGCCGAGCAGACCGCCGCCAGCGCCGAAACCGCCTCGCACGGCTCCGAAGCCGGCTCCGAAGCCGTCGCAAAAGTCTCCCAAGCCGTTTCGCGAGGCTCCGAAGCCGTCTCGCAGGCGGTCGCGGCGGCGGCGGCGATGCTGCCGATCGCACCGCCCACCTCCCAGGCCCCGCCCCGCAAGCCCGCCCCCGCCGCCAAGACACAACCGCAGGTGAGCGCCCCGGACAGCGCCTACGAGCTCGACGCCCTGCTCGCGCGGCTCGACGGCGTCGCCGTCGAGGCCGGCCATTGCCTGCTCGTGATCGAGACCAAGCCGGAACGGGAGGGCGGCCTGTTCGACGTCCTGTCCCGGACCCTGGCGAAGCGCGGCAGCACCCTGACCCTCGATCTCGAGGGCAAGGCCGCGGGCAAGCGGCGGCCGGGCCTGACCGATCTCGTGGCGGGCGAGGCGGGGTTCGGCGACATCATCCAGGCCTTGCCCGGCTCGCGGCTCCACGTCGTCGGGCGGGGCATCCTCGACCCGCAGGTGCTGGTGGAGGAGCCGCAGGGCCTCGCCATCGGCTTCAACGCCCTGGCCCAGGCCTATGACTGGGTGGTCTGCCGCCTGCGCGTCGCGGACGCCCAGGCCGGAAACGCCCTCTGCACGGCGGTGGCCGCCTGCATGGACACGGTGGTGATCGCCTCGAACGCCGCCGCCGACGATCCGGGCCTCGTCGCCCTCTACGGGCTCGCCGAGGAGAGCGGCGCCCGGCAGATCCTGGTCGCCCGCGACAACATCCCGGCGCCGGCCCCGCGCCGGTCCCGCTCCCAGCCGGCGACGGCGCAGCAGGAACTGCCCCTGCGCCGATCGGCCTGAGACCGCTTCCGCACGATCGCAGCGGCCGCCGGCCTCTCCTCGCTCCTGGGCGCCAAGCGCGAGGAGGCGTCAGCGGGTCCTGAGACGGCGCAGGCGCTGCACCGCGGCGAGCAGGCGGGGCGAGCGCTTGATCCGGCGCCGGGCCTCGAGCCGCCCGAGCGCGATCCAGGCATGGGCGCGGCCGGCGAGCGTCACCGGGATGATGCGCTCCACGAGCTCGATGGTCTCGTCGCAGGTATTGGCCTTGTAGCGGGCCTCGCCCACGCCGAGGTCGAAGGCGTGCCGCCCGGCCTCGGTCTGCTGGCCGATCAGCTTGGACAGAAGCAGGTCGCCCGGGCTCGACCGGCCGATCTCGGGATCGGGATCGAACGAGGTCCAGATGCCGCTGAAGCGCCGGGCGTCCACCGCCCCGCCGAAGGTGGCGAAGACCCGTCCCGAGGCCTCGGCCACCAGCGCATGGACCTCGATCGCGGGGACGCGTCCCGGCGCGATCCGGGTCGCCGCCTGCACGAAGCGGCGGGCCGCCGGGTCGGCATAGGGATCGAGGATCCCCATCGCGGCGAAGCGCGCCGCCTTCTGCGCGAAGAAGGCGTCGAGGATGGTGTCGACCATCTCCTGCGTCGTCGCGACCCGGTGCAGGACCGGCCCATGCGCCTCGACGAGCTTGCGCTCCTTGGCCCGCAGCTTCTTGCGGGCGTCGCCGCTGAAGGCGCGCTTGAGCGTCGCCTCCGCATCGGGGCCCAGGCGCATGCCATAGGCGTCGCTGGGGCAGGGATGGCCGCCGGCGCTCAGGGGATTGGGCATGCCGTCGAACACCCGCGGCTGGTGGTCGAGCAGGAAGAGGTCGATGCCGCCCGCGCGGCCGGCAGCGACCAGGGCCGCGGTCAGGCTCTCCGGCACGAGGGCGGCGGCCTCCGCGCAGGCGAAGAACGGCATGTGGAAATTGGCGTGCTTGGCGCCGACGACGCGGGCGGTGCTCACCCCATGGGCGCGCGAGACGGTCAGCGGCAGGATCGCCCGCGCCCGCCCACGGACATCGCGCAGGACGATCACCCGCAGCCGCCCGGCCTGCGCCTGCGGCTCGGTGCCGAGCTCCGTCTCGACGAAGGCCCTGACCCAGTCGAAGCGCTGATAGGGGGTGGCGAAGGGGGCGGCCTCCGCCTCCAGGGCGCGCCAGACCGGCTCCACGCTCGCGAGCGACCGGTGCAGCTCGGGCACGAGATCGCGGTCGCTGCGCTCCAGCATCGTGGTCGATCCCGTGAGTTGCGTCGCGAGTGCCGTCATGGCCGTCCTCCGGGTCGCCCACCCGCCCCCGCGATCTAGCGGCCCGGCCCTGAAGCGGCGGTTGATAGCGGCCGCCCCGCCGCGGCTTCCGCGGGGCATGGGTAACGAATGCTTTTCGCCTGCCCGCTAGGCTTAAGCCTTCGCGCCGGGATCGAAGTCGGGATCGCCATGCTGTCGTCGCGTCACCGCCACCGGCTCTTCCGCGCGGGCTTCGCCGCGGTGCGCGCCCTCGGGGCCGACCGCTGGCTCGCCCCCGCCGCGCGGGGCCGGGGGGTGATCCTGACCTTCCACCACGTGCGCCCCGAGCCCCCGGGGGGCTTCGCGCCCAACGCCCTGCTCGCCATCACGCCCGGCTTCCTCGACCGGACGCTCGGGCAATTGAAGGCCCGCGGCTTCGACCTGATCGGCCTCGACGCTTTGCCCGACCGGCTGGCCGGGGGAAGCGACCGGCCCTTCGCCGTGCTAACCTTCGACGACGGCTACCGCGACAACGTTGTGCATGCCGCCCCCGTGCTCGCCCGGCACGGCGCCCCCTGGACGCTGTTCGTGACGACGGGCTTCGCCGACGGGACCGGGCGGCTCTGGTGGATCGAGCTGGAGCGGGCGGTCGCCGCCCTCGACCGGGTGAGCGCCGCCGGCCTCGACCTGCCGGCCCGGGACGCCGCGGAGAAGACGCGGGCCTTCGACACGCTCTACCGCCTGCTGCGGGCGGGACCGGAGGAACAACTGCGCGCCACCATCGCCGATCTGTGCCGGCAGGCGGGGTTCGCGCCCGGAACCCTCGCCCGCGAACTCTGCCTCGGCTGGGACGAACTGCGCCGCCTCGCGGCCGATCCGGCCGTCACCATCGGCGCGCACACGCTCACCCATCCGATGCTCGCCAAGCACCCGGCCGAGATCGCCCGCCGGGAGATGGCGGAGAGCCGCGCCCGGATCGCGGCGGAACTCGGCCGGCCGGTGCGCCACCTCTCGTTCCCCGTGGGCGATCCGACCTCCGCCGGCCCGCGGGACTTCGCCCTCGCCCGCGATCTCGGCTTCGAAACGGCGGTGACGACGCGGCCGGGCCACCTCTTCGCCGCCCATACCGAGCATCTCCACGCCCTGCCGCGGGTCTCGGTCAACGGCCTCCACCAGACCGAGGCGGCGCTCGCGAGCCTGCTCTCGGGCGTGCCCTTCCTCGCCTGGAACCGGGGCCGCCGGGTGAATGTCGGCTAGGGCGGGCCCCCGCGGCAGAGTGACGGACGATCAGCGCCCGTCCGCGCAATCGGCGAGCTTCCCGAGCGCTTTCGCCACCCTCTTGTAGGGGAAGGACTCGACGCGGGTCCTGCCCTCGAACGGATAGGCGAACGTGATCGTCCGGGCCTTGGCGAGGCGCGCGAGGGTGGCCGAGGCCTCCCCGTTCTCGACGGCGACCAGGTAACCGTCCTCTCCCGCGCCGCTGATCGGGGTGTTGACGTAGGCGGCCTGCACCTCCGCCGCATGCGCCTTGTCGCCGTTGAACCAGACGCGCATCGTCGCCTGCTTCTGCCCGCTCGGAATGGGCACCGGGATCCCGTAGGAGAACTGTTTCCGACCGGCATCCAGGGTGAGGTACAGGTAGAAGTCCGCCTCACGGACCCAGGTTGCCTCGCAATACAGGACCTTGCGCACCGCCTCGTCCGATGCGACGCGCCGAATACCCCAATCGTCCACTTGGGCGTAATAATCGAAATACTCGCCGGAGGGCAGCTTCTTCGCCGCCGCGGCGGCGCCGCTCGTCAGCATGGCGAGACAGCACAGCGTTGCCCACCCGATCCGCATGATCCCAGCCCCTCGCGCCTGCGCCGGCCGCTGCGGTCCGCCCCGCGGCAAAGCTTGGCCTTGAGCTAGGTTTTTCGAAGATTCACGTCAACGGCTGTTCTGACGATCTGCGTCATGGAACGATCTTTATCGCGACCATGACTTTCGTCGCGCGACACGGCACGCAATTTTTATTGGCGCCTTGCGGATCCCACCCGGCCCGATTGCATCGGGGCGGCGGCGCCGGCGCGGCCTCCTCAGCGGTGGCGGCGATAGCGGCGCCGGCCCGAACCCGACTCCGCGGCGTCGTCGCCCCCGACGGTGAAGCTCGCCACCTGCCGTCCGCCGCGGCGGGTGTAACGGCCCCGGCGCCCGCGCCGGCCGGTCTCGATCACCGGCTCCTCCACCGCGGGGATGCCGGCGATGGTGGATCCCGTGGCGGTCGAGGCGGGATCGGCGCTCGCGGTCGCGCCGCCGGTGTTGAGCGTCGGCGTCGCCACCGGCGGCGCGCTCGGCAGGCCGTCGCCCCCGGCGACGTTCTTGGCGGGGGGCCCGAACATGGCGAGGCACTGATTGTAGGCGAGGTCGTTCTTCAGCCGCTCGCATTCCCCGACCGATCGCGGTGTCCCCTGGCCGAGGGCCCCGGTCGCGACCAGGCAGGCGAGGAGGCCGAGGGGGAGGGGGCGTGGCATGAAGGGGGCGCGACCTTGGGGGAGAGCATGCGGCCGGGAACCGGGCCGCGAAAGCCTGGCATTTTGGAGACCATCCGCCTTCTCGCTCCCGAGTGCGGCAAAAAAACGGGGGCCCCGCGGTTCCGGTCGCTCGCACCGGTCTTCAGGGCGTCTTTCTTCCCCATCGGGGGCGGCGCCGGTTTTTCCGCCTCCGGAACCGGCCTCAGGCCGGATCGTCCGGCCGCTCCATCCAGCGGATCAGGGGCATCAGCGGGAAGATCCAGGCGATGCCGAGGATCGAGTAGAGCAGCGCCTGCACCAGGGGCGGGGTCTGGGAGATCCGGCTGTCGGCGAGCGCCATGGCGAGGGGCGCGTAGACCGTGACGAAGGCGAGGATGCCGAAGGTCCCGACCAGGGTCCGGGTGCGACGCCGCATGAACTTTCCACCCCAAGGCTCGGACGGAGCGGACAGACCAGGCCCGACCTCCCCCGCGTTGCGCTCCCGCCCGGCCCTGCCGTAAGGGGTCGCCGGCCCCTGTGCTCGGGGGCGGCAGCGAGACGATGCGGCAGACCATGAGACCGTTCGCCCCCGGCGCGCAAGGCGCATCCGAGATCCCGCCGGCGCCCGCGGCCGAGGCGCGCGCCCGGCGCGGGGTGCGCGCGTGGCTCTATCTGCTGGCGCTGCTCGTGGTGGCCATGGTCGCGGTCGGCGGGGCGACGCGCCTCACCGGCTCCGGCCTCTCCATCACCGAGTGGCGGCCGGTGACCGGGGCGATGCCGCCCCTCTCGGCGGCCGACTGGACGGCGGAGTTCGAGAAGTATCGCGGCACGCCCCAGTACCGCATCCTCAACGAGGGCATGGGGCTCTCCGACTTCAAGACGCTCTTCTGGTGGGAATGGGGCCACCGCCTGCTCGGGCGCATCGTCGGGCTGGTGTTCTTCCTGCCCTTCTTCTGGTTCCTGTGGCGGCGGGCGCTGAGCGGCCGCCTGCTGCTGGGCCTGCTCGGCCTCGGGCTGCTCGGCGGCCTGCAGGGGGCTATCGGCTGGATCATGGTCGCCTCGGGGCTGCAGCCGGGCATGACCGCGGTGGCGCCCCTCAAGCTCGCCCTGCACCTGACCACCGCCTCCCTGATCCTGGCCGGCCTCGTCTGGCTCGCCGCGGGCCTGCGCGGGCAGGCGCTCGCCCCGGCCCCGGCGCGGATCCGTGTCGGCGCCTGCGCGCTCCCCGTGCTGGTTCTGGTCCAGATCTTCCTCGGCGGCCTCGTCGCCGGCTCCAAGGCGGGCCTGATCTACAACACCTGGCCGGACATGGACGGCGTGTTCGTGCCCGCCGCCGACGCCCTGTTCGCGATCAAGCCCCTCATCGAGAACTTCGTCGACAACGTCACCCTGGTGCAGTTCAACCACCGCCTCGCGGCCTATCTCGTCGTCCTCGTCGCCCTGCTGCACGCCCTCGACGCCCGGCTCTCGGGCCAGAGCGGCGCGGCGGGCCGGGCGGCCGGCGTCGCCGCCCTGGCGCTGGCCCAGGCGGGGCTCGGCATCGCCACGCTGCTGCTGCAGGTGCCCCTCTGGGCGGCGCTCTGCCACCAGGTCTTCGCCATGGCCGTCCTCGTGATGGCGACCGTGCATGCCCGGCTGAGCCGCGGCGTCGGACCGGCGGCCTCCACGGGCCGCGCGCCGACCGGCCCGGCGGAGGTGCCCTTCGGCTTCGAGGCCCTGGCCGGGCGCTGAGGGCCGCCCGGGCGACGGAAACGGCGGGAACCCCCTCTCCGGACAGCTTTTTCCGGCCGCGCTCTTCAAAATCGAGCGCGGCTGTGATGGAGTGCGCAGCCGGAAGCCCGGTCGCCCGGCGCATCGGGTCCGGAGCCGTCATGACAGGCATCGACGTGGTCTTCCTGGCACCCGACGGCGCGAAGGCCGGCCTGATGCGCAGGACCATCTCCTTCCGCCCCGGCGAGTCGGTGCCGCGCATCGGCGAATGCGTCATCCTCGATTTCGGCGCCGAGCCGGTGCGCTGGACGGTCGAGGACGTCGCCCATGTCTTCGAGAACGATCAGCACGGCATCGCCGTGAAGCTGGCCCTCCCGGACCGGTAGCCCCCGCCGCCCTGGGCCGAGGGGAGGGGAACGGCCTCCCACGGGGGCGGACGGGCTTGCGTCATGCACATGACAAGCCCGCATCTGGTGTATGGCATACCAGATCACCGGCAAAACCGTTCCGATTGCAGGCTGTTTTCCGTCGAACCACCCCGCTCAACAGGAATTATCTGTCAGGCGACCGGAGCGCTTGATTGCATTCGGCGTTGGACTTTGGTCCATTCGCCTTAGAAAAAAACCAATCTGGGTAGGAAATTATGGCCAGTCCCGAGCCATGGAGCGCCACGCGCGCCGCAGGGATCGTCGCCGAGCACCAGCATCTCGAGGGTGCGACGCTCCCGATCCTGCATGCCCTGCAGGAGACCTTCGGCTATGTCGACGAGGGCGCGATCCCGCTGATCGCGGACGCGCTGAACCTCTCCCGCGCCGAGGTGCATGGCTGCATCTCGTTCTACCATGACTTCCGCAAGGCGCCCGCCGGCCGCCACGAGGTCAAGCTCTGCCGGGCCGAGGCCTGCCAGGCGATGGGCTCGGCCAAGCTCCACCGGGAGATCCTGGAGCGCCTCGGCTGCGGCTTCCACGAGACCACCGCCGACGGCAACGTCACCGTCGAGCCGGTCTACTGCCTCGGCCTCTGCGCCAACGGCCCCGCTGCCCTCGTCGACGGCGAGCCGATCGCGAACCTGACCGCCGATACCCTCGAGGCCGCACTGACGGAGTCCCGTCAATGAGCACCAAGATCTACGTCCCCCAGGATGCGGTCGCGCTGGGCCTCGGCGCCAACCGCGTCGCCCGCGCCCTGTTCAAGGGCGCCGAGACCCGCGGCCTCGACGTCGAGATCGTGCGCACCGGCTCCCGCGGCCTGTTCTGGCTGGAGCCCATGGTGGAGGTCGCGACCCCGCAGGGCCGCATCGCCTACGGCCCGGTCAAGGCCTCCGACGTCGACGCCCTGCTCGATGCCGGCCTCGTCGCGGGCGGCGCGCACGCCCTGCGCCTCGGCGACCCGGAGGAGATCCCCTTCCTCAAGCGCCAGCACCGCATCACCTTCCACCGCTGCGGCGTGGTCGATCCGGTCTCGGTGGAGGATTACCGGGCCCATGGCGGCTATCGCGGCCTGGAGGCCGCGCTGAAGCTCGAGGCCGACAAGATCGTCGAGCAGGTGCGCGAGTCCGGCCTGCGCGGTCGCGGCGGCGCCGGCTTCCCCGCGGGCATCAAGTGGAACACGGTGATGCTCGCCAAGGCGGACCAGAAATACGTGGTCTGCAATGCCGACGAGGGCGATTCCGGCACCTTCGCCGACCGCCTGATGATGGAGGGCGACCCCTTCAACCTGATCGAGGGCATGACCATCGCCGCGGTCGCGACGGGGGCCACCCGCGGCTACATCTATTGCCGCTCGGAATATCCGCAGAGCGTGCGCACGCTCGCCGATGCCATCGCCAACGGCGTGAAGGCCGGCGTGCTCGGCGACAACATCCTGGGCTCGGGCAAGAGCTTCCACCTCGAGGTGCGGATGGGCGCGGGCGCCTATATCTGCGGCGAGGAGACCTCCCTGCTCGAGAGCCTGGAGGGCAAGCGCGGCATCGTGCGGGCCAAGCCGCCGATCCCGGCCCTGAAGGGCTTCCTCGGCAAGCCCACGCTCGTCAACAACGTGATGACCTTCACGGCCGTGCCCTGGATCCTGGAGCACGGCGCCAAGGCCTATGCCGATTACGGCATGGGCCGCTCCCTCGGCACCCTGCCGATCCAGCTCGCCGGCAACGTCAAGCAGGGCGGCCTGATCGAGTACGCCTTCGGCATCACCCTGCGGCAGGTGATCGAGGAGTTCGGCGGCGGCACCCGCTCCGGGCGCCCGGTCCGCGCGGTGCAGGTCGGCGGGCCGCTGGGGGCCTATTTCCCCGACGAGCTGCTCGACACGCCCCTCGACTACGAGGCGATGGCGGCCAACAAGGGCCTCGTCGGCCATGGCGGCATCGTGGTGTTCGACGACACCGTCGACATGGCCCAGCAGGCCCGCTTCGCCTTCGAGTTCTGCGCCGCGGAATCCTGCGGCAAGTGCACCCCCTGCCGGATCGGCGCCACCCGCGGCGTCGAGACCATGGACAAGGTCATCGCCGGCATCCGGCCCGAGGCCAACCTGAAGCTCGTCGAGGACCTCTGCGAGGTCATGACCGACGGCTCGCTCTGCGCCATGGGCGGCCTGACGCCGATGCCCGTGATGAGCGCGATCACCCATTTCCCCGAGGATTTCAGGCGTGCGGGCGATCTCCCCGCCGCGGCCGAGTGAGGAGGCGTTCATGACCCTCATCAAGGAAATCGACTACGGCACGCCGATCCGCGTCGCGGAGCAGACCGTGACGCTGACCATCGACGGCGAGAGCGTGACGGTCCCCGCCGGCACCTCCGTGATGGCCGCGGCCATGCATGCCGGCACCAAGATCCCGAAGCTCTGCGCCACGGATTCGCTGGAGCCCTTCGGCTCCTGCCGGATGTGCCTCGTGGAGATCGAGGGCCGGCGCGGGACACCCGCCTCCTGCACCACCCCGGCCGAGAACGGCATGGTCGTGCACACGCAGACCGACAAGCTGCACCGCCTGCGCAAGGGCGTGATGGAGCTCTACATCTCCGACCACCCCCTCGACTGCCTGACCTGCGCCGCCAACGGCGATTGCGAGCTGCAGGACACGGCGGGCCAGGTCGGCCTGCGCGACGTGCGCTACGGCTATGACGGCGACAACCACGTCAAGCCCTCCTCCGACCGCTACCTGCCCAAGGACGAGTCGAACCCCTACTTCACCTACGACCCGTCGAAGTGCATCGTCTGCAATCGCTGCGTGCGGGCCTGCGAGGAGGTCCAGGGCACCTTCGCGCTCACCATCGCCGGCCGCGGCTTCGATTCCCGCGTGGCCTCCGGCCCGACCAACTTCATGCAGTCGGAATGCGTGTCCTGCGGCGCCTGCGTCCAGGCCTGCCCGACCGCGACCCTTCAGGAGAAGACGGTCCACGAATTCGGCCAGCCCGAGCATTCGGCCGTGACCACCTGCGCCTATTGCGGCGTCGGCTGCGCCTTCAAGGCGGAGATGCAGGGCGACAAGGTCATCCGCATGGTGCCCTACAAGGGCGGCAAGGCGAATGAGGGCCATTCCTGCGTGAAGGGCCGCTTCGCCTACGGCTACGCCACCCACAAGGACCGCATCACCAAGCCGATGATCCGCGAGAAGATCACGGATCCGTGGCGCGAGGTCTCCTGGGAGGAGGCGATCAACCACGCCGCCTCCGAGTTCAAGCGCATCCAGGCCAAGTACGGCAAGGACTCGGTCGGCGGCATCACCTCGTCCCGCTGCACCAACGAGGAGGCCTACCTCGTCCAGAAGCTGGTGCGCGCCGCCTTCGGCAACAACAACGTCGATACCTGCGCCCGCGTCTGCCACTCGCCGACCGGCTACGGCCTGATGTCGACGCTGGGCACCTCCGCCGGCACCCAGGACTTCAAGTCGGTCGAGAATTCCGACGTGATCCTGGTCATCGGCGCCAACCCGACCGACGGCCACCCGGTCTTCGGCTCGCGCATGAAGAAGCGCCTGCGCGAGGGCGCCAAGCTGATCGTGGCCGATCCGCGCCGGATCGACCTGGTGAAGTCGCCCCACATCAAGGCCGACTACCACCTGCCGCTCAAGCCCGGCTCCAACGTCGCCTTCATCAACGCCTTCGCCCACGTGATCATCACGGAAGGGCTGATCGACGAGGCCTATATCCGCGAGCGCTGCGAGCTCGACGCCTTCGAGGTCTGGGCCCGCTTCATCGCCGAGGAGCGCAACTCGCCGGAGGCGGCCGAGGCCGTGACCGGGGTCGACCCGCAGGCGATCCGCCAGGCCGCCCGCCTCTACGCCACCGGCGGCAACGCGGCGATCTATTACGGCCTGGGCGTGACCGAGCACAGCCAGGGCTCGACCATGGTCATGGGCATGGCCAACATCGCCATGGCCACCGGCAATATCGGCAAGGTCGGTGCCGGCGTGAACCCGCTGCGCGGCCAGAACAACGTGCAGGGCTCCTGCGACATGGGCTCGTTCCCGCACGAGCTCACCGGCTACCGCCACGTCTCGGACGACGCCACCCGCGAGAGCTTCGAGGCGATCTGGGGGGCCAAGCTCGACAACGCGCCGGGCCTGCGCATCACCAACATGCTCGACGAGGCCGTCGATGGCACCTTCAAGGGCATGTACATCCAGGGCGAGGACATCGCCCAGTCCGACCCCGACACCCATCACGTGACCTCCGGCCTCAAGGCCATGGAGTGCATCGTGATCCAGGACATCTTCCTGAACGAGACCGCCAAATACGCCCACGTCTTCCTGCCGGGCGCCTCGTTCCTGGAGAAGGACGGCACCTTCACCAATGCCGAGCGGCGCATCAGCCGCGTGCGCAAGGTGATGGCCCCGCTCGGCGGCTACGGCGACTGGGAGGGCACGATCCTGCTCGCCAAGGCCCTCGGCTACGAGATGAACTACAGCCACCCTTCCGAGATCATGGACGAGATCGCCCGGCTGACCCCGAGCTTCACCGGGGTCTCCTACGCCAAGCTCGACGAGCTCGGCTCGATCCAGTGGCCGTGCAACGACAAGGCCCCGAACGGCACGCCGATGATGCATGTCGACCGCTTCGTGCGCGGCAAGGGTAAGTTCATGATCACGGAATACGTGGCCACCGACGAGCGGACCGGCCCGCGCTTCCCGCTGATCCTGACCACGGGCCGCATCCTGTCGCAGTACAATGTCGGCGCGCAGACCCGCCGCACGGAGAACTCGCGCTGGCACGAGGAGGACGTGCTCGAGATCCATCCCTTCGACGCCGAGCCCCGGGGCATCGTCGACGGCGATCTCGTCTCCCTGGAGAGCCGCTCCGGCGACATCGCCCTCAAGGCGAAGGTCACCGAGCGGATGCAGCCCGGCATCGTCTACACGACCTTCCACCACGCCAAGACCGGCGCCAACGTCATCACCACCGACTACTCGGACTGGGCGACGAACTGCCCGGAATACAAGGTGACGGCGGTGCAGGTGCGGCGCACGAACCGTCCCTCCGACTGGCAGGCGAAGTTCTACGAGGAGGACTTCTCCCTCACCCGGATCGCCCAGGCGGCCGCGGAGTAAGGTCCCCGGACCTGACGAAGCGCTCCTCCCCCCGCGAGGGGAGGGGCCGCCCCGCGCGGGACGTCCCGCGCGGGGGCGACGACACGACACCCGCATGAGTCCCGAGGCGATGAGCGCGACGAATTCCAACGACAAGCTGGTGCGCATGGCGAACCAGATCGCCGCCTTCTTCCGCTCCTATCCGGAAGACGAGGCCGTGGCCGGCATCCACAAGCACATCGTGGCCTTCTGGACCCCGAAGATGCGCCGGGACCTCGCGGGCTATGCCGACGCGGCCGGCGACCGGCTCGACGCCCTCGTCCACAAGGCCCTGACCGAGGAATCCACCTCGGAGAGCCCGATCCGCCCGGCGACCCGCAATCCGCAGCTCGTCGGCGAGGGCGCCAGCGACGCGGGCTGAGCCGGGGCCGCCTTTCAAAGGGTTTCCGAACGCTCTCCGGTCGCGCGCCTTTCCTCGCCCCCTTGTGGGGAGAGGGGCATCCCGCGCGAGCCGCTCCCATCCGCCGGAAACGGGCCGACAGCGTTTCGCCGCCGTTCCGATAGGAAGCTTCTCCCTTGAGCGCGGCCGCCTGGCGGCCTACCACCGCTGGGGCGCGGCCCTCCCGGGCCCGAGAGGGGACTCGGCGCCTTGATCGACAAGCTGGAATTCCTGCTGGCGCTCGCCCGGGAGCAGCATTTCGGCCGCGCGGCCGAGGCCTGCGGCGTGACCCAGCAGACGCTCTCGGCCGGGGTGAAGAACCTGGAGGAGCGCTTCGGCGTGCGCCTCGTGCAGCGGGGCTCGCGCTTCCAGGGCTTCACCCACGAAGGCGACAAGGTGCTGGCCTGGGCGCGCCGCATCGTGGCCGACACGCGGGCCATGCAGGAGGACGTGGCGGCCCTGCGGCGGGGGCTCGCCGGCCATCTGCGCATCGCCGCGGTGCCGACCGCCCTGCCGATGGTGGCCTCCCTGACCACGCCCTACCGGGCGCGCTACCCGGACGTGCGCTTCACCATCGATTCCACCACCTCCTCCGACATCTTCTCGCTGCTCGAGAATCTCGAGGCCGATGCCGGGCTGACCTATCTCGACAACGAGCCGCTGGGCCGCGTCACCGCCGTTCCCCTCTACCGGGAGCGCTATCGCCTGCTCACCGCCGCCGGCGGCCCCTACGACGACCGCTCGAACGTGACCTGGGCGGAGGTGGCCAAGATCCCGCTCTGCCTGCTGACGCCGAACATGCAGAACCGGCGCATCATCGACCAGCAATTGCGCGAGGCTGGGGGCGAGCCGGCGCCGAGCCTCGAATCGAACTCGATGATCGTGCTGATGACCCATGTGCGCACCCTGCGCTGGGCCAGCATCATGCCGGCGATCCTCGCCGACGCCCTCGGCCCGACGGAGGGGGTGCGCTCGATCCCGATCGTGGAGCCGGACCTGGAGCACACGATCGGCCTCGTCGCCGCCCGGCGCGACCCGATGACGCCGATGGTGACGGCCCTGATCGGCATCGCCCGCGGCGTCGCCCGCAGCCTCGACGGGCACGATCCGGACCGGGACTTCCTGCACGGCACGCCCGGCCCCTGAGGGACCGGGCGCGACGCGGCGACCGCGGGAGGCTCAGCTCTCCTTGAAGCCGTATTCCGGCACGCCGTCCTCGTTGCCGTAATACTTGTAGGGCAGGAACTTGCCCGAGAGGTTCATCTTCACCCGGTCGCCCTTGTTGTTGGGCTCGCGCTCCATGGTCATGTTGAAGTCGATCGCCGACATGATGCCGTCGCCGAATTCCTCCTGGATCAGCTCCTTCCAGGTGGTGCCGTAGACCATGACCAGCTCGTAGAAGCGGTAGATCAGCGGGTCGGTCGGCGGCATCTGCGGGATCGAGCCGCGATAGGGCGCCTCGTTGAGCATGCGCTCCTCGGCCTGGCTCAGGCCGAACAGCTCGGCGGCCTTCTTCGCCTGCGCCTTGGGCAGCTTCATCTGGCCCATGCAGGCGGCGGTGATCAGGATCGGCGAGATCCCGCCGATCTCCTCCTGAATGTATTTCCAGGTCCAGCCCTTCTCCCGCTTGATGTCGAGAAGCTTCTCCGTGAGGTCTTCACGCTTCATGGGGTTTCCGTCCCTACGCATCATCTGTCGACAGGCCGGCGAGACCGGCTCTTCCGCGGCGTGCAAGTTTGCAGCCAGCAGGGTCTCAGTCGACGAGGGCGGCGTAGGTGAGCACCCGCAATTCCCGCCGGAGCGGCAGGGCCGAGGAGGGGATGAGCTGGGCGAGCAGGACCACGGCGAGATCCTCGGCCGGGTCGATCCAGAAGGAGGTGCTGGCGAGCCCGCCCCAGGCGACCTCGCCCGGCGTGCCCACGATCTGGGCCCGGGCCGGGTCGAGCATCACCGAGAAGCCGAGGCCGAAGCCGATGCCCGTGTAGGAGGATTCCGAGAAGCGCGGCTGGCCCATCGCCGCGAGGTCGCCGGGCAGGTGGTTCATGAGCATCAGGTCGACGGTCTTGCGGCCGAGGAGCCGCACCCCGTCGAGGCTGCCCCGGTTCAGGACGAGCCGGCAGAAGCGCATGTAGTCGGCCGCCGTCGAGACGAGGCCGCCCCCGCCCGAGGCCACCGGCGGCGGCGCGAGGAAGCGGCTGCCGACCGCGTCGTCATAGACCTTGAGCCGGCCGTCGCGGCCGAACACGTAATTGGCGGCGAAGCGCCCGTGCTTCGCCTCCGGCACGGAGAAATCGGTGTCGTGCATGCCGAGGGGCGCCAGGATGCGCGTGCGCATGAACGCGGCGAAGTCCATGCCCGAGAGCACGGCGACGAGATGCCCGAGCACGTCGGTCGCCACCGAGTAGTTCCACTCCGCCCCCGGCTGGGCCAGGAGCGGCTGGCGCGCCACCCGCGCCACCAGATCCGCCAGGGAATGCTCCGAGGCCTGGAAGTCGATGCCGTGGATCCGGTAGAGGGCGTCGACGAGGGTCGCCTCCATGAAGCCGTAGGTCAGGCCGGCGGTGTGGGTGAGGAGGTCGCGGATCGTGATCGGGCGCAGGGCCGGCTCGGTCTCGAGCTTCACCCGGTTGCCGCCGGTGGCGACGCGCATCTCGGCGAAGTCCGGCAGGTAGCGGGCGAGGGGATCGTCGAGCTGGAAGCGGCCTTCCTCGTAGAGCATCAGCACCGCGAGCGAGGTCAGCGGCTTCGTCATCGAGTAGATGCGGGTGATCGTCTCCGCGGTGAACGGCTTGCCGCGGGCGATGTCCGCCATGCCGTGGGCGCGGAAGAAGGCCGTCTCGCCCCGGCGTGACAGCATCACCGAGAGGCCGGCGAGCCTGCCCGTCTCGACGTAGCGCCGCATCCAGGCATCCACGCGCTCCAGCCGCTCGGGGCAGAGCCCGAGGCTCCGGGGGTCGCTCACCGTGATCTCGGCCATTCGTCTCGTCCTCGCGGCACGCTCGCGCCGCACGCATGGGCGATGCCGGCGCGCAGGGTCAAGACGGCGCCGCGGCCGCGAGCGGGCTCGGACGCTTGACGCCGGCATGCCGGCGCGGCTTCCCGAACGGACGGCCGCCCTAGATGGGGGAGGCCGACCTGCACGGCCGCGACCCCGGGAGTTTCCGCGTGACGACGAGCGACGCCTTCGCCCTCTTCCTCGACTTCGACGGCACCCTGGTCGAGATCGCCCCGCGGCCGGACGCGGTCCGGGTCGATCCGGCCCTGGTGCCGGTCCTGGAGCGCCTGCGGGCGCGCCTCGGCGGGGCGCTCGCCATCGTCACCGGCCGCCCGATCGCCACCATCGACGATTTCCTCGCCCCGGCCCGCTTCGACATCGCCGGCCTGCACGGCGTCGAGCGCCGCCTGGCCGGCACGACCAGCGGCGGCCGGCCGGAGGACCATCCGGACCTGCGCGCCGGCGTCGAGCGGCTCAAGCGCGAGACCGCGCCCCTCGCGCAGGTGCTGATCGAGGACAAGGGCGCCTCCGTCGCCGTGCATTGGCGCCTCGCCGCCGAGGCGGAGGCGGGCCGGGCGCAGGCTCTCGTCAGGACGGTCGCCGCCGATCTCGGGGCGGCCTACCGGCTCCAGCTCGGCAAGGCGGTGGGGGAGATCCTGCCCGCCAGCGCCACCAAGGGCCACGCCATCCGCGCCTTCGGTGCGGCGGCCCCCTATGCGGGGCGCCGGGCGATCTTCCTAGGCGACGACAAGACCGACGAGATCGCCTTCGCCAGCGTGAACGCGGATGGCGGCGTCAGCGTGCGCGTCGGCGACGAGGAGACCGGGGCGCAGCGCCGCCTCGCCTCGCCCGCGGCCGTGCGCGCGCTCCTCACGGACTGGGCCGACGGGGCGCCGATCGATCCCGAGGCGCTCCCGCCGGCCTGATCGCGGTTTCCGAGGCGGCGCGGCGGCCTTCGCGGGGCGGGATTCGCCCCGCGCGAAAATTGTATCCATTCCATGCTGCGCCGCATTCGTCGCCGCGCGGGCGCACGAATAGCCGGCAGATCTTGCGACGCAACAATCTTCGCTGTCCGCGACGCAACAACAGCGTTTGCGCTTCCCGCTGAACTTCGGCAAGCTAGGCAGGCTTCTTGAGGGAGGAGCGCCCGAAACCGAGCACCCACGTCCCGTGGCCGTCCGGCCAAGCTCGGCAATCACAACCAAAATCCAAGGACGAGGAATGACCGCACTGTTGCTGATCATACTGGGCGGGCTGTGCGCCATCGCCTACGGAATCGTCACGATCCGCGACGTGATGCGGCGAGATGCCGGCACGCAGCGCATGCAGGAAATCGCCGGGGCCATCGCCGAGGGCGCCCAGGCCTATCTCCGGCGCCAATACGCCACGATCGGCCTCGTCGGCCTCGTCCTCTTCGTGCTTCTCGCCTGGTTCCTCGGGATCAAGGTGGCGATCGGCTTCCTGATCGGCGCGGTGCTCTCGGGGGCCGCCGGCTTCATCGGCATGAACGTCTCGGTGCGCGCCAATGTCCGCACCGCCCAGGCCGCCACCCAGTCGCTCGGCGGCGGCCTCGAGGTCGCCTTCAAGTCCGGCGCCGTCACCGGCATGCTGGTGGCCGGCCTCGCCCTGCTCGGCGTCGCCTTCTACTACCTCTACCTCACCCGCGGCGCGGGCCTCGCCCCGGCGAGCCGCGAGGTGATCGACGCGCTGGTGGCCCTGGGCTTCGGCGCCTCGCTGATCTCGATCTTCGCCCGCCTCGGCGGCGGCATCTTCACCAAGGGCGCGGATGTCGGCGGCGACCTCGTCGGCAAGGTCGAGGCCGGCATCCCGGAGGACGACCCGCGCAACCCGGCCACCATCGCCGACAACGTGGGCGACAATGTCGGCGACTGCGCAGGCATGGCCGCCGACCTGTTCGAGACCTACGCCGTGACCACGGTGGCCACCATGGTGCTCGCCGCGATCTTCTTCGCCGGCCAGACCGATATGGGCGGCCGCAACGTGCTCGAAGCGATGATGCTCTACCCGCTCGCCATCGGTGCGGCCTGCATCGTCACCTCGATCGCCGGCACCTACGCCGTGAAGCTCGGCGCCAACCAGTCGATCATGGGCGCCCTCTACAAGGGCCTCATCGCCGCGGGCGTGCTCTCGGTGGTGGCGATCGCGCTCGTGAACCTGACCCTGCTCGGCGGTTTCGGGACCGAATTCAAGACCAATACCGGCGTGACCTTCACCTCCGGCGCCCTGTTCGGCTGCGCGGTGCTCGGCCTCGCGATCACGGCGCTCATCGTCGTGATCACCGAGTACTACACGGGCACGAACTTCCGGCCCGTGCGCTCGATCGCGGACGCCTCCGTCACCGGCCACGGCACCAACGTGATCCAGGGGCTGGCGATCTCGCTCGAATCCACGGCGCTGCCGGCCCTCGTGATCGTGGCGGGCATCATCGCGACCTACGCGCTCGGCGGCCTGTTCGGAATCGCCATCGCGGTCACGGCGATGCTGGCGCTGGCCGGCTTCATCGTCGCCCTCGACGCCTTCGGCCCGGTCACCGACAATGCCGGCGGCATCGCCGAGATGTCGGGCCTGCCCTCGGACGTGCGCAAGGCGACCGACGCCCTCGACGCGGTCGGCAACACCACCAAGGCCGTCACCAAGGGCTATGCCATCGGCTCGGCCGGCCTCGGCGCCCTGGTGCTGTTCGCCGCCTATACCTCCGACCTGAACTACTTCATCGCCCATGCGAGCCCGACGCAGTACCGCTTCTTCCAGGGCGTCAGCGTCGATTTCTCGCTCTCGAACCCCTACGTCGTGGTCGGCCTGCTGCTGGGCGGCCTGATCCCATATCTCTTCGGCGGCATCGCCATGACGGCGGTGGGCCGCGCGGCCAGCGCCGTGGTGGAGGAGGTGCGGCGCCAGTTCCGCGAGAAGCCCGGCATCATGCAGGGGACCGACCGGCCCGATTACGGCCGGGCGGTCGACATGCTGACCCGGGCCGCCATCAAGGAGATGGTGATCCCCTCGCTCCTGCCGGTGCTCTCGCCGATCGTGCTGTTCTTCGTGATCCAGTCGATCGCCGGCAAGAGCCAGGCCTTCGCCACGGTGGGCGCGATGCTGCTCGGCGTGATCATCACCGGGCTCTACGTCGCGATCTCGATGACCTCCGGCGGCGGCGCCTGGGACAACGCCAAGAAGTACATCGAGGACGGGCATCACGGGGGCAAGGGCTCGGAGGCCCACAAGTCGGCGGTGACCGGCGACACCGTCGGCGACCCCTACAAGGACACCGCCGGCCCCGCGGTGAACCCGGCGATCAAGATCACCAACATCATCGCCCTGCTGCTGCTGGCGGTGCTGGCGCATTCCTGACGCGGCCCGAGCCGCGCCCGGCCAACAGAACCCCGCCGCGGTGGCCCGCGGCGGGGTTCCTTCGTCAGGGGACCCGACCGACCGGGATCAGTCGCAGCTCTCCTTGGTGACCGTCTTGCGGTCGCCCATGTCGTTCTCCTTCGAGACCGTCTTGCTGGCGCAGCCATCCGAATGCTCGCGGCGCTCGACGGTGGTGGAGGAGGTGGTCGCCGGGCGGTCGACCACGACGCCCTCGTCGCGGTGGATCACGGTGGTCTCGGCGACGGCGCCCGAGACGCCGAACAGGGTGAGGGCCGCGGCAGCGAAGAGACGATTCTTGCGCATGAATTCCTCCAAAGGGGTGGATTCATCGCGAGCAACGGCGAAACAAACGAGAGCGTTCCACAACGTGTGGTAGCGGCTCGTGATGGGGGTTACGCCCTCAGGACAGGCCGCGCTCGCGCCGCAGGCGCATCACCGCCCGGTCGAGGGCGCCGAGGAAGGCCGAGCGGTCCTGGCGCGAGAACGGCTTCGGGCCGCCGGTGACCAGGCCGGCCTCGCGCAGCTCCTGCATCAGGTTGCGGGTCGCCAGCGCCATGCCGACCGAGGAGTCGCTGAAGGGCTTGCCGTTCGGCGCCAGGGCCACGGCGCCGGCCTTCACGCAGCGGCTCGCCAGGGGCACGTCCGCGGTGATCACGATGGCGCCGGGGCCGACCCGCTCCGCGATCCAGTCATCCGCCTCGTCCAGCCGGTCGCCGACGACCACGCGCTCGATCCAGGGCTCGCGCGGCAGGTTCATGAAGGCATTGGCGACGACGTAGACGTGCAGCCCGTAGCGGGCCGCCACGCGGAAGGTCTCGTCCTTCACCGGGCAGGCATCGGCATCGACGTAGATCGCGATGGGAGAGGCCGGAGCAGCTTGTTCCATGGCACCTGCAGGATGGGATCAGGACAGGTGTCGCGGCCAGTCCTGCCGGTTGTGGAGCACACGGACGATCAGGATGCCGTCCTCCTGCTCGGTATAGGCGACGAGATGCGCGCGATACGGATGCAGGCGAACGGGGCGCGAGAATTCCGTGCGCCGACGCGCGATGCCCGGATTGGCGGCGAGCAACCGGAACAACGCCCGCAGCCCGGCACCGTAGCGCTCCGCATGCTGCGTTCCGTATTCCTGCGCCCCCCGGGTATAGATCTCGATGATGTCCCCGACGGCCCTGCGGCTGAGCCGGATCGTCACCGGGTCTGCGACGCGATGCGTGCCTCCCGCCGCGCCATGTCCAGGACGTCGTCCATCGAGAGCTCGCTGACGCCGCTGTCGAAGCCCTCGGCGACGAGCCGCTCCAGCTCGGCCCGGGCATCGGCGGTCTCCCGATCCCGCTGGATCAGGGCCCGAAGATATTCGCCCGCATCGGAAAAGCGCCCGCTTCGCGCTTGCGCCTCGACCCACTCCTTCATCGGCTCGGGCAGGGACAGGTTCAGCGTCGCCATCATGCGCTCCTCCGGGCGATCATGACGATCCCCCGGGGGATTGTGAAGGGCGCGCGAGGGCCCTCAGCCCTCGATCCGCGAGAACTCGGCCACCTCGCGGGTGGCCGCGCGCAGGGCGTTGAGGAGCAGCAGGCGGTTCCGGCGCAGGGCCGGATCCTCGGCGTTCACGGTGACCTTCTCGAAGAAGGCGTCGACCGGCGCCCGCAGCCGCGACAGCGCCCGCATCGCCCCGGCGAAATCCTCGGCGGCGACCGCCGCGGAGGCTTCCTGGCGCGCCGACGCCAAGGCCTCGGCCAGCGCCCGCTCCTCCGGCTGCCCGGAGGCGGCGAGCGCCGCGTCGGGCGCGGCATCGTAGGCGACGCCGTCCTTCTTCTCCTCGATGCGCAGGATGTTGGCCGCGCGCTTGTAGCCGGCGAGGAGGTTCTTGCCGTCGTCGTTGCCCAGGAACTCGCCCAGGGCCGCGACGCGGCGGACGACGAGCAGCAGGTCGTCCTGGCCGGGCAGGGCGAAGACGGCGTCGATCAGGTCGTGGCGCGCGCCCTGGTCGCGCAGATAGACCTTGAGGCGGTCGGCGAAGAAGGCGAGGAGATCCTTGGCCCGCGGATCCACGAGATCTCCCTCGAACGCGGCCGCATCGAGCGCCTCGTCCCCGGACAGGGTGAGGGCGACGGCGAACTTGCCCGGCAGCCCATCGAAGGCATCCCAGATCGGGCCGTCCAAGAGCGACAACCGCAGCTCGTTCTCGAGGATCAACCGGATGACGCCGAGGGCGGCGCGGCGCAGGCCGAACGGATCCTTGCTGCCCGTGGGCTTCTCGTCGATCGACCAGAAGCCGGCCAGGGTATCGAGCTTGTCGGCGAGCGCCACCGCCACGGAGACGATGTCCTTCGGCACGCGATCGCTCGGGCCGAGGGGCTTGTAATGCTCTTCGATGGCCGCCGCGACGCGTGGATCTTCGCCCTGAAGGGTCGCGTATTTCCGGCCCATCAGGCCCTGCAACTCCGGGAACTCCCCGACCATCTCGGTGACGAGATCGGCCTTGGCCAGCCGTGCCGCACGCTCGACAGGAGCGGTGTCGTAGTGAACATCGATCTCAGCGGTGATCCGGCGCGCCAGCTTGGCGATGCGCGCGATCCGCTCGCCCTGCGTGCCGAGCTTCTCGTGGAAGACGATGGCGTCGAGCTTCGGGAGGCGGTCCTCCAGCTTGGTCGCCTTATCGGTCTCCCAGAAGAATTTCGCGTCCGAGAGCCGGGCGCGCACCACGCGCTCGTTGCCCGCGGTGATCGCCGCGCCGCCATCCGAGGCGACGAGGTTCGAGACGAGGATGAAGGCCGGGGCCAGTTCCTCCGAGCCGCTCCTGCGCAGCACGAAGCATTTCTGGTTGGCGCGGATCGTCGCCCGGATCGCCTCGGCCGGGATCTCCAGGAAGCGCGGGTCGAAGGAGCCCATCAGCACCACCGGCTTCTCGACCAGGCCCGCCACCTCCTCGAGCAGGCCCTCGTCCTCCACGAGGTCGAGGCCGCGGGCGAAGGCGAGATCCTTGGCGTCGTGCAGGATGATGTCCTTGCGCCGGTCGGCGTCGAGGATCACGTGGGCGCGCTCCAGGGCCTGGACGTAATCGTCGAAGCGGCGCACCTCGATCGGGCCGGGCGCCAGGAAGCGGTGGCCGCGGGTGGTGGTGCCCGCCGCGATACCGTCGACCGAGAACGGCACCACCTCCGGCGTCTCCGTCTCCGGGCCGAAGGTGGCCACGATCGATTGCAGCGGACGCACCCAGCGCAGCGCGCCGGGCTGGGCCGAGGCCGCGCCCCAGCGCATCGATTTCGGCCAGGGGAAGCTCTTGACGATGCCCGGCAGGATCTCGGCCAGCACGTCCAGCGTCTCCCGGCCCGGCCGCTCGATCACCGCGAGGTAGAATTCGCCCTTCTTCGGGTCGGTGACCGTGGTGGCCTGGTCGAGGCTGTCGAGCCCCGCGCTCTTCAGGAAGCCCTGAACCGCCGCCTCCGGCGCGCCGACGCGGGGACCGCGCCGCTCCTCCCGCACCGCCTCGCCCCGGGCCGGCAGGCCGGCCACATGCAGCGCCAGCCGCCGCGGCGTCGCGAAGGCCTTGGCGCCCTCGTAGAGGAAGCCGCGCTCGACCAGCGCGTCGGTGACGAGCTTCTTCAGATCCTCGGCCGCGCGCCGCTGCATGCGGGCGGGGATCTCTTCGGAGAGGAGTTCGAGAAGGAGGTCAGGCATAGGCGCGGGAATAGCCGCCCGTCCGGGCGGCGTCGAGACGGGAGATGATCCGACCTGCGACGGTTCAGCCGATCCGTCCGCCGCCCGTCCGGGTCACCGCCACCACCGAGGGCCGGGGCGGCACGCCGTCCGCGAAGTCGGGCCAGCGGGTCGAGGGTTTCTCGTAGCTGCCGAGCGCACCCTCCTCGTCGGGCTCGCCGGGATGCTGGACGGCCACGAAGAAGGTCTCGTCGTCCGGCGTGAAGCAGGGGCCGCACATCTCGGCGCCCACCGGCACCTGCAGGAAGTGGCGTGCGGTGCCCCGGCGCGGCCCCTCCGTCTCGATCGCCCAGATGCCGTCGGCCCGGCCCGTGGCACGGCGGTTGTTGCCGTCGGTGGCGATCCAGAGGCGGCCCCGGCCGTCGAAGGCGCAGTTGTCGGGCATGCCGAACCAGCCATCCGCCGTGGTGCGCGGCGAGAAGGTCGCCTTCACCTCCGGCTTGGCGGGATCGCCGCACTGGATCATCACCTCCCAGCGGAAGGTCTCCGCGGTCTGGTCGCCGCCCTCCGGCGTGATCTCGATGACGTGGCCGAAGAGGTTCAGCGGCCGCGGATTGGCGGCGTCGACCTGCTCGGCCGTGCGCTTCGCGTTGTTGGTGAGCATCACGTAGACCCGCCCGGTCTTCGGGTTGGCCTCCATGTCCTCGGGCCGGTCCATCGGCGTGGCGCCGAGGAGCTTGGCCGCACGGCGGGTCTCGATCAGCACGTCGGCCTGGGAGTCGAAGCCGTTGCCGGCATCGAGCCCGTTCCGGCCATGGACGAGGGGCAGCCAGCGCCCGGTCCCGTCGGCCTCGAACCGGGCGACGCTGAGGGTACCGGAATCGAGGAGATCGGCATTGCCGGCCCGATCCGGGGCGACCCTGGCCGCGCTGACGAAGCGGTAGACGTGCTGGAAGCGCTCGTCGTCGCCGAGATAGACGACGTAGCGCCCATCCGCCGCGGTGATGCCGGCCGCGCCCTCGTGCCGAAAGCGGCCGAGCGCCGTGCGCTTCTTCGGGGTCGAGGCTGGATCGAAGGGATCGATCTCCACGACCCAGCCGAATCGGTTGGGCTCGTTCGGCGTCTTCGCGAGGTCGAAGCGCGGATGGAAGCGGCCCCAGCCGTATTGGGGCGTGCCCATGGTCATGCTCTTGGCGTTGCGCGCCTCCGCATGGCCCTCGGGCAGGGCGCCGAGGAAGTAGTAGGGGAAGTTCTCCTCGCCCGAGAGCCAGGTGCCCCAGGGGGTGACGCCGCCGGAGCAGTTGTTGATCATGCCCTCGACCCGCCGCCCGGTCGGGTCGGCCTCGGTGACGAGGCGGGGATGGCCCGCCGCCGGCCCGGTGAGGGCGATCGGCGTCCGCGCGGTGATGCGGCGGGTATAGGGGGAGCCTGGAACCGGGCGCCACCGACCGTCCTCCCGGCGGATCTCCACCACCGAGCCGCCATGGGCCGCCATCTCGATCGCGACCTGATCCGCGCCGATGCCGGCGATCACGCCCTTGCGGTCGGCGGCGTTCAGCCCGGGGAACATCAGCTCGGCATTGGTGTATTCGTGGTTGACCACGAGCAGGCCGCGCGCGGCGCTGCCGTCGAGGGGAATGAAGCCCACGAAGTCGTTGTTGTAGCCGAATTGCCGCTCCTGGCGCTCCGCGCTCTGGGCGGCGGGGTCGAAGGCCGGGGCATCGGGAAAGAGCGGGTCGCCCCAGCGCAGCAGAACCTGGGATTCGTAGCCCTCGGCCACATGCAGATGCGCGTCGACGCCGGCGGGAAGCTCGGGGAAGTCGAAGGCCGGGGTCTCGGCCGGGGCTTCGGCCGCGGCGGCGAGGCCGGACAGCGCCTCGGAGCCGATCCCGGCGGCGAGGGAGGCGGCCAGCGCACCGCGCATCAGGTCGCGCCGGGAGAAGCGGCGGGCGATCACCGCGTCGAGGCTCGGGGCGGCTTTCGGGTCGGACATCGCGGCCTCACTCTCCGATCGGGTTCAAGCCCGGCGCTAAAGCCGCCGCATGTCGCTCCGATGACGCTCCGACGACGCCCCCCGCGCCGGCTCGGCCGAGGGCCGGTGCACGGCGGGCATGAAAAAACCGCCCGGCCAGGAGCCGGGCGGTCTCGTCGAGATCGACAGCGGGGCGCCGCGCGGCGCCCCGATGCGCGAAATCAGTACTTGCGGACCAGCGGGGCCGGGGCCGGAGCCGCGGCGGGGGCCGGGGTGTAGAGCGGGGCGATGATGCGGAACCAGCCGTCCGTGCTCTCCGAGACGCCGGCCGAGGTCACGACGTCGCGGGCGACGTAGGCCTGCACCGTGAACGGCCCGAAGTCGTAGCCGATGAGGCCACCGAGGGCGAAGCGGCCACCGCGACCGACGCGGCTGCCGAGGACGCCCAGACCGGCCGGGAAGGTGATCGCGTTCGGGTCGAGGTTGACGGTGCCGTAGCCGATGGCGCCGATCTCGAACTTGCCGAACTTCTTGGTCGCGGTCAGGTCGAGGTTGAGCGCGTCCGAGATGCCGACCGGGCCGAAGAAGGCGGGGATGCCGTTCGGGCCATCGAAGCGGCCGGGAGTGTCGTAGAAGTTGTAGGTCAGGTTGGCGGTCAGGTTCCAGCCGTCGCCGGTGTAGCTGATCGCGCCGCCGGCACGGTAGGTGTTGGAGGCCAGGATGTTGAGGCCGCCGCCGCGACCGGCGTTGAGCTCGTTCAGGTAGGTACCGAACAGGACGCTGACGCCGATGTTGCCGCCGAGGTCGAACGCCCAGATGCCGCCGATGAAGGTGCCGACGTTGATCGAGGTGTCACGGCCGCCGGCAGCGCGGCTGAAGGTGAACACGGTCGGCGGAGCGACGGCGAGCTCGATACGGCCGCCGAAGGGCGTCCAGGGGGTCGACCACAGCAGGATCGGAATGTTCACCGCGGTGTCGACCGCCGCGTTGTCCTGGCTGCGGTAGGTGAAGGTGTTGATGGCGTAGACGCCTTCCGGAAGCGGGGCGCCGGTGGCGAGACCGACCTGCTCGCCGGGGACCGTGGTCGTCTGGGCCTGCGCGGCCGTGGCCGTCATACCGGCCGTGAGCGCGAAGGCGCCCGCGGCGAGCCAGTTCTTCATCATTTTCTGGTTCCTTCCCAAGGATTTCAGGCGACCGCCCCGTAGCCCCCGTCGACTTCAGCCGAACTTTTCCCGTCCGTACTGCCAGCGCCGGGCGCCCCCTTACGGCCCCACCTCAAGTCTCAACGTCGGGAACTATTCTACACTGCGCTCCGGAATGACAGGGCGTTGCCTGCAATCTCGGCAGTTCGGAACCTACCGTTGCGCAAAAGTCGCATTTTTGCGGCGCCGCAACAGGGGCTTAACAAAGAGTTAAGCATACTTAGTCACCCGGCGGTCCACTTGTACGGCCCGCACTTCCGGCAAAATACCACATGAAGCTCAGCCGTTTGGCGCAGGACGCGCGGGCGCCTGCGGCGACGTCGTGGCGCGCTCCCGGCGCCGTCCGGCGGCGAGCCCCGGCAGCAGCCTGCCCCGCCCGTGACCAGGCCGCGCCCGGGTCACCCCGGATCACACGGGTTCCCCGGTTCGAATCGCCCGGCGCCCGACAACCGGAACGCGAAGATCCGGTCCCGCGATTCGCCTCACTCCGCCGCCTGGCGCCGCTTCGTGCGGCCGGGCGGCGCCGATTCCGCGGCCGAGGCCGGGCGCCGGGCCAGGACCTCGCGCAGGAACCGGCCGGTATGGCTCGCCTTGGACCGGGCGATCTCCTCCGGCGTGCCCTGCGCCACCACCGTGCCGCCGCCATCCCCGCCTTCGGGGCCCATGTCGATCACCCAGTCGGCGGTCTTGATCACTTCGAGGTTGTGCTCGATCACCACCACCGTGTTGCCCTGGTCGACCAGCTCGTGGAGCACCTCCATGAGCTTGGCGACGTCGTGGAAATGCAGGCCCGTGGTCGGCTCGTCGAGGATGTAGAGGGTGCGCCCCGTCGCGCGCTTCGACAATTCCTTGGAGAGCTTCACGCGCTGGGCCTCGCCCCCCGACAGGGTGGTGGCCTGCTGGCCGACGCGGACGTAGTGCAGGCCGACGCGGTTCAGCGTCTCCATCTTGTCGCGGATCGCCGGCACCGCCTTGAACAGCTCGGCCGCCTCCTCGACGGTCATGTCGAGCACGTCGGCGATCGACTTGCCCCGGTACTTCACCTCCAGGGTCTCACGGTCGTAGCGCTTGCCCTTGCAGACGTCGCAGGTGACGTAGACGTCCGGCAGGAAGTGCATCTCGATCTTGATGACGCCGTCGCCCGAGCAGGCCTCGCAGCGCCCGCCCTTCACGTTGAAGGAGAAGCGCCCCGCCTGGTAGCCGCGGGCCTTGGCCTCGGGCAGGCCGGCGAACCAGTCGCGGATCGGGGTGAAGGCACCCGTATAGGTTGCAGGGTTCGAGCGCGGCGTGCGGCCGATCGGCGACTGGTCGATGTCGATGACCTTGTCGAGATGCTCGAGCCCCTCCAGCCGCTCGAAGGGCGCCGGATGCTCCAGGGCGCCGTTCAGCTTCTTCGCCGTCGCCTTGTAGAGCGTGTCGATCACCAGGGTGGACTTGCCGCCGCCCGAGACGCCGCTGACGCAGGTGAAGGTGCCGAGCGGGATCTCGATCTCGACGTCCTTCAGGTTGTTGCCCCGGGCACCGACGAGCTTCAGCGCCCCCTTGCCGGGCTTGCGCCGCGCCTTCGGCGTGCGCACGGAGAGTTCGCCGGTGAGGTACTTCGCGGTGAGCGAGGCCGGGTCCTTGAGGAGCTGCTCGGGCGTGCCCTGGGCGACGATCTCGCCGCCATGGATGCCGGCGCCGGGGCCGACATCGACCACGTAGTCGGCCTGCAGGATCGCGTCCTCGTCGTGCTCGACCACGATCACCGAATTGCCGAGGTCGCGCAGGCGCTTGAGCGTGCCGAGCAGGCGCTCGTTGTCGCGCTGGTGCAGGCCGATGGACGGCTCGTCGAGCACGTAGAGCACGCCCGTCAGCCCCGAGCCGATCTGCGAGGCGAGGCGGATGCGCTGGCTCTCGCCGCCCGAGAGCGAACCCGAGCCGCGGGCAAGCGTCAGGTATTCGAGGCCGACATCGACGAGAAAGGTCAGGCGGTCGCGGATCTCCTTGAGGATCCGGACGGCGATCTCGTTCTGCTTGTCGGTGAGCTTCGAGGCGATCTCCGAGAACCAGCGATGGGCCTCGCGCACGGAGAGCGCCGTGACGTCGCCGATGTCCTGCCTGTCGATCTTGACCGCGAGCGCCTCGGGCTTGAGCCGTTTGCCGCCGCAGGCGGCGCAGGGCGTGGCGCTCATGAAGCGGCCGATCTCCTCGCGGCTCGCGTCGCTCTCGGTCTCCTTGTAGCGCCGCTCCAGATTCGGGATCACGCCCTCGAAGGGCTTGTTGACCGCGTAGGCGCGCAGGCCGTCATTGTAGTCGAACCGCACCGATTCCTTGCCGGTGCCGTAGAGGATCACCGCCCGGGCCGCCGCGGGCAGGGCCGACCAGGCGGTCGTGGTCTTGAAGCCGAAATGCTTGGCCAGCGCCTCCAGCGTCTGGTCGTAATAGGGCGAGGTCGACTTGGCCCAGGGGGCGATCGCGCCGCGCTTCAGGGTGAGCGCCGGGTCGGCGATCACCAGCGTCTCGTCGATGCGCATCTCATGGCCGATGCCGCCGCAGGTCGGGCAGGCGCCGAAGGGATTGTTGAAGGAGAACAGCCGCGGCTCGATCTCGGGGATGGTGAAGCCCGAGACGGGGCAGGCGAAGCGCGACGAGAAGGTGATCTTCTTCGGCGCCTCGCCCTCCGGCGTATCCGCGAACTCGATATCGGCGATGCCGTCGGCGAGATCGAGGGCGGTCTCGAAGGAATCGGCGAGACGGCTCGCGATGTCGGCCCGCACGACGATGCGGTCCACCACCACGTCGATGTCGTGCTTGAGCTTCTTGTCGAGCTTCGGCACGTCGTCGATCGGATAGTATTCGCCATCGACGCGGAGACGCTGGAAGCCCTTCTTCTGGAACTCGGCGATTTCTTTCCGATACTCGCCTTTCCGGCCTCGGACCACGGGCGCGAGCAGGTAGAGCCGGGTCTTCTCCGGCAGGGCCAGCACCCGGTCGACCATCTGGCTGACGGTCTGGCTCTCGATCGGCAGGCCGGTGGCCGGGGAATAGGGGATGCCGACCCGCGCCCAGAGCAGGCGCATGTAGTCGTAGATCTCCGTGACCGTGCCGACGGTGGAGCGCGGGTTCTTCGAGGTGGTCTTCTGCTCGATGGAGATGGCCGGCGAGAGCCCGTCGATCTGGTCGACATCGGGCTTCGACATCATCTCGAGGAATTGCCGGGCATAGGCCGAGAGCGATTCGACGTAGCGGCGCTGGCCCTCGGCATAGATCGTGTCGAAGGCGAGCGACGACTTGCCCGAGCCCGAGAGCCCCGTGAACACCACCAGCCGATCCCGGGGGATCGTCAGGTCGACGTTCTTCAGGTTGTGCTCGCGGGCGCCACGCACCGCGATGACGCGGGCATCGCGCGCCTGCGCGGCCCCGTCGAAGAGCGCGGCGAGCTTGGCGTCCTTCTCGCTCTCGGCTCGGCTGCTTGCGTCGGCTTTGGCTTTGGCCATGGGGCGGATCGGTCTGTTGCAGGCAGGCCCGGGGCGGCGCCATGCAGCGCCTGACGCCCGGTCCGTCAGGGCGGGCAACGGTCGTGCCGTGGGAATCGTCGACGCGGAAGATGGCCCTCGAGCGTCGGGGTACCACTAGAACGAAACGGAAACGACGGCAACTTCCTGCCGCGGGCGCAGCGACGGGCCGCTCCGGCCCTCGGCATTCGGGGCGATGGAGGGGTCCGCCGCTCCCCTCCGAGGGCCCGCGCCGCATTTTTCGAGTCAAATGCGAGCGACCAAATTTACAACCTTTAAGTGCAAAAATGCTGGCGCCTTTGCATGAAATTTAAGCAGAGGCCGAACTTCGAAAGTTTTGTTTCACGCCGGCTGGCCAGGGTCCCGGGCATCCTCTCCGGGCTGAGTCCTCCAATCGACCTGCACCACCGAGGCGAGGCGGTCGAGCCGCGGGCGGGGGAATTGCCGAGCAGCTTCTCGATCGGGTGGACCGAGGCCGCCTACCGGGAGAAGATCGCCGGCAACTTCGCGCCGATCATCTTCGGGCGCGGCGTGTTCATGATCTTCTGCTTCCTGGCCGGCCAGTACGAATCCCTGCGCCTGCCCATGGTCATCCTGCTCGCGACCCCGCTGGCGATCTTCGGGGCGGGGAGGGGGATCAGTCGCGGGCCAGAAAGCCCGAGAGCGGGCCGGACAGCCGGCAGACCACCCCGGCCGCGTCGTAATCGACCGCGACCTCGCCGCCCACCGCACCGGACAGGCCGCGCTCGATCAGCCGCGAGCCGAAGCCGGTGCGGGCCGGCGGCGTCACCGGCGGGCCGCCGCTCTCCTGCCAGCGCATGTTCAGGCGGGGCTCGGCCGCGCCGTCGGCGACGATCTCCCAGGTGATGCCGACGCGGCCCTCGGGCACGGAGAGGGCGCCGTACTTGGCCGCGTTGGTGGCGAGCTCGTGCAGCATCAGAGTGAGGGGGAGGGCGGCGGCCGCCCCCACCTGGATCGGCGGCCCGGCGAGGCGGAAGCGGCCGGCCTGGCCGTCGTCGTGGCTGGCGAGGGCCCCGGCGATCAGGGCCTCCATGTCGGCGGCCTCGCTCGAGCCGTCGAGCAGGATGTCGTGCGCCTTGCCGAGGGCGATCAGGCGCGCCACCAGGGTCTTCTTGGCCGTCTCGACCTCGGTGACGTTGCGCAGGCTCTGCGCCGCGATGGCCTGCGCCATGGCCAGGGTGTTCTTGAGCCGATGGGAGAGCTCGCGGTTGAGCAGGCGCTGCTGCTCCTCGGCCTGGATGCGGGCGACCGCCCCCCAGGCGCGCTCGGCGAGCTCGCGGGCGAAATCGACCTCGCCGCTCGACCAGTCGCGAGCGGCGGCGGACTGGGCGAAGAGCACGCCGACCAGGGCGCCGCGCCGGACCAGGGGCACCTCGATCGCCGCGCCGATTCCCGCCCGCGCATAGGCGGCGGCGCGCGCCGGGGGAAGCTCCGCCGCGGCGTCCCGCAGCACGCAGACCGCCCCCCGGGCGAGCTCGGAAAGCCGCAGGGGGAGCGCGGCGGAGGCATGGGTGCCGGCGAGGCTCGGCAGGGCGCCCGCGCTCCAGTCCCGCTCGACGGTGAGCGTCGCCTCGGCGCCGTCGGGGAAGGCGTAGCCGGCCCGGTCGAGATCGAGGCTGCGGCCCAGGAGGGCCGCCGTCGCCTCGGCGATCTCGGCGGTGCTGCCCGCGTCCCGCAGGCGATCTCCGAGGGCGATCAGGGCGCGCTGGCACTCCGCCGCCCGGCGCTCCTCGGTGATGTCCTCGATCATCGCCGTGACCTGGATCTCGTCGCCGCGCCATTGCGAGACGAGGTTGACCCGGGCCCAGATCAGCCGTGCGTCCTTGCGCCGGTAGCGCTTCTCCAGGGTCTCCTGCATGATCTCGCCGGCGGCCAGCCGGCGATGGAGCCGGTCGCGCTCCTCGGCATCCTCCTCCGGCGTCCATTTCGCCACCGACTGGCCGACGATGTCGGCGGGCTCCGCCGCCCAGATCGCGCAGAGCTTGGCGTTGACGCGCAGGGCCTTCAGGCTGCGCGGCTCGAGCTGGACGATGCCGACATTGGCGCCCTCGAACACCGCCCGGAACTGGGCCTCGGCCCGCTTGCGCTCGGTGAGGTCGAGCATCGCCCCGATCATGCGGACCGGCCGGCCGGCGGGATCGCGCACCATCGAGCCCCGGTCGAACACGTCGGCATAGCTGCCGTCGGCCCGCAGGAAGCGGTATTCGTGCCGCCAGTCCATCGCCCGGCCGGCGATGACGGCGCGGATATCCGCCTCGACGCCGGCCCGGTCCTCGGGATGGATGTGGTCGAGCCACCAGCCGCCGGTCGGCGCGATCCGGGCGGGATCCCAGCCATAGGCGGCGAGCAGGGCCTCGTTCCACAGGACGTGGTCGGCGACGAGGTCCCAGTCCCAGATCGCGTCGTTGGTGGCGTGGGTGACGAGGCGGTAGCGCTCCTCGCTCGCCAGGATCTCGGCCTGGGCGCGGCGCTCGGCGGAGATGTCGCGCACCGTGCCGACGAAGCGGGTCGGGCGGCCCTCGACGCTGGTCAGCCGGCCGCGGGCCGCGATCCAGCGCAGGACGTTCCCGTCGGCGGCGACGGTGCGGTACTCGCAGTCGAACACGCCCGAGCCGGCGGGATCGAGGGCCGCCCGCACCGCCGCGTCGGTCCGCGCCCGGTCCTCCGGGTGGAGGCCGGGGAGGAAGGCGCCCTCGTAGCTGACCGGATCCTCCGGCCCGAGGCCGAACATCTCGCGGGTGCGGGCGTCCCAGATCAGGGTGCCGGTGACGAGGTCGTAGTCGAAGATGCCGACGCCGGTCGCCTCCACGGCGAGCCGCAGGCGCAGGGCGCTCTCGGCGAGGGCGGCGGCGCTGGCCCGCAGCTCCCGCTCCTCCCGGGACCGGCGGGCGAGGTCGGCGTCGCGGGCCTCGACGCTGCGGCGCAGGGCGAGCTGGACCATCACCTGGCGGGCCAGCGCCTCGAGCCCGGTCATCTGGGCCGGGGACAGCCCGCCGGGGCGGGGATGCGTGTCGAGGATGCAGAGCGAGCCGAGGCCGTAGCCCTCCGGCGTCACCAGGGGGGCGCCGGCGTAGAAGCGCAGATGGGGCGGCCCGGTCACCAGCGTGTTGGCGCGGGTGCGGGGGTCCGCGGCGAGGTCGGGGATGACCAGGATGCCGGACTGCTCGAGGGCATGGGCGCAGACCGACTGCGCCAGGGGCGTCTCGCAGGGCTCGAAGCCGACCCGCGCCTTGAACCACTGGCGGTCCTCGGCGACGAAGCTGATCAGGGCGGTCGGCGCCACGCAGAGCCGGCTCGCGATCAGCACGATATCGTCGAAATCGGGTTCCGGCGGCGTGTCGAGGATGTCGTATCCGTCGAGGGCGGCGAGCCTCCCGGCATCCGCGACGGCCTCTGGCAACTCGGGAGACCGGGCACTCATCGGTCGGTCGGCTCGCGCGGCGTCGGGGCGATGTCGGGCCGCCGCCGGAGCGGAGACCGGCCCCTCAGGCGATCGGGGCGTCCGGCGCGGTCGCACCGTTGCCGCCCTTGCCCTGCACGGGGTCGGGATCGATCGCGATGAAGCGGCCGCTGCGGCTGTACACTGCGCCGAGCACGGTTTCAAAGTGCCGCTTGACGCTGGCGTGGCACTCGCAGGCGGCGGCCTCGACCTCGGCGCGGTTCAGGATCGTGATGCGGCCGCGGCCGATAGCGATCAGGCCCTGGTCCTGCAGCGAGCGCAGGATCCGGGTCAGGTAGGTCCGCTGCACGCCGAGCATGGCGGCCAGCACCTCCTGCGTCACCGGCAGGACGGGCGTGTCGAGCCGGTCCTGAAGGGTCATCAGCCAGCGCATGCAGCGCTGCTCGATCGGGTGGAGGGCGTTGCAGGCCACCGCCTGCAGCACCTGGGCGAGCAGGCAGTCCGAATAGCGGGTGAACAGGTTGCGCAGGGTCTCCGAGCGGCGCTTGGCCTCCTGCAGGCGGCGCACGTCGATGCGCAGGGCCGGCCCCGGGATCTGCACGACCGCGTTGGCGGAAGCCGGCAGGCCCCCGTTGCTGACGACGCCGCCGACCGCGCCCTCGCGGCCGACGGTCGCGGTCTGGGCGCTGCGCCCGTCCGCCATCTCGATGACGAGGGTGATCACCGTGAATTCGCAGGGGAAGGTGACGAAGCCGACCTCGCTGCCGGCGGAGAAGATCACCTCGCCGCGCTGGTGCTCCCACCGCTCCAGATAGGGGGCGAGAAGCGCCCTGTCGTCCGGGCTCAAAGCCTTGAGGAGGAGGTTTCCTTCGAACAGGGGCTCGCGAGCCGCCGACATGGTCGACATGATGACGCTTTGTTCACGCTTCGTATCAGGTGCTCGTAGCGCAAACACCTTCGATCGTCTGTCCACTAGTAGACAGATCAATCGACCATTCGTTCAATTTGTTCCTAATATCGGGTCCACTTGCACCGCAAGGCCGGGCCCGTCATTTCTCCGTACAGAGGCCGCGGCTCGACAGGCGGCGATGCTCCCGCGGATCGCAATCGGTCGCCAGGAACGAGGCCCATTCGGCCTGGGTGCCGTAGAAGGCGTTCCGGTCCACGTCCCCGCGCACGCCCGGCACGCGGCCGGTCGAGGTGAACTGCCAGAGCATCCACTGGCGGTTGGCGAAGCGCTGCTCGGGCTCCGCCGCGGTGGAGCGCACCCAGTGCGGGTAATCGGGCAGCTCGCCTTCCAGCACGTCCCGGTGGAAGGTGATGTCGGTGTAGATGATCGGGCGCTTGCCGGTGTAGCGCTCCATCTCGTCGAGCATGTACTGGATCATGCCCAGCGCCTGGGCCTTGGGCAGCCGCTTCGGGCAGGCGACGGAATGGCCGTTCCACTCCACGTCCAGCACCGGGGGCAGGGCGGTCGGGTCGTTGGGCACGTTCCGCTTGAACCAGTCCATCTGCTCCTTGGCGGAGCGGCACCAGAACACGAAATGGTAGGCGCCGCGGGGCACGCCGGCCCGGCCGGCCCCCTCCCAGTTCTCGCGGAAGCGCTCATCCACGTGGTCGCCGCCCTCGGTCGCCTTGATGAAGGCGAACTGGGTGCCCGCGCCCCGGACCGAGGCCCAGTCGATCGGGCCCTGCCACTTGGAGATGTCGATGCCCTGGATCGGGTGGCGCTTGGCCCGGGCCACCCCCGGATGGGGCTTGGCGTCGCCCTTGGTGGGGTAGAAGCTCGTGTCGGCGGCGCAGGCGGCCAGGCTCGACAGGGCGAGGGCGGCGGCCAGCCGCTTGAGGCGCGGCACGCAGGCCAGAACCGTCTTCGCGATCTCCAGCGACATCGAGGCCCCGCAACCGTCTTCGCGCCAATGCATGGCTATTGGTTGCCCTGGGCGCGGTTAAGAGAGGTTTGACGCCATTGCGGCGAATTTCCGGTAGCCGTTGTAGGGGAGGCACATCGCGAGGACCTTCCCACGACAATCCTCAGGGGGCGTGGCCCGCAAGCCTCAAGAAGAGCCCGCGTTTTCGGATCGCCGTCACATCATGAAGACTCTGTTCACCATAGGATACGAGGGCCTCGATCCGGAGCGCCTGCACGCGGCGCTCAAGGAGGCGGGGGTGGCAACGCTCGCCGACGTGCGGGCGGTGGCCAATTCCCGCAAGCGCGGATTCTCGAAGGGCGCCCTGAAGGCCGGGCTGGAGGAGGCGGGCCTCGGCTACGCGCATCTGCGGGCTCTGGGCACGCCGAAGGCCGGCCGCGAGGCCGCCCGCGCCCACGATGCCGGGCTGATGCGGAGGATCTATTGCGAGGAGGTGCTCGACACCGCCGACGGGGGGCTCGCCCTCGACGCCCTGGCTGAACTCGCGGGCAAGGCGCCGGTCTGCCTGCTCTGCTTCGAGCGCGATCCCGAGCGCTGCCACCGGCGGGTGCTGGCCGAGCGCCTGGCGGCGCGCGGCTTCGCCACGGTCGACCTGTTCGGCTGAGCCGCCGCCCGGTCTCAGAGCATGCTGGGCAGGATGCGGTCCGGCGGCCGGTGGCCGTCCATGAAGGTCTTGATGTTGATGATGACCTTCTCGCCCATGTCGACGCGGCTCTCGTGGGTGGCCGAGCCCATATGCGGCAGCAGCACCACCTTGCCGTTGCGGGCGAGGCGCACGAGGCGCGGGCTCACCGCCGGCTCCTGCTCGAACACGTCGAGGCCGGCCCCGCCGATCTCGCCGGCCTCGATCAGGCGCGCCAGGGCGTTCTCGTCGATCACCTCGCCGCGGGCGGTGTTCACCACCACCGCCTCGGGCTTCAGGAGCTTGAGGCGGCGGGCGGAGAGCAGGTGATAGGTCGCCGGCGTGTGCGGGCAGTTGACCGAGACGATGTCGACCCGGGCGAGCATCTGGTCGAGGGATTCCCAGTAGGTCGCCCCCGTCTCCTCCTCGATGCTCGCGGGCACGCGGCGGCGGTTGTGATAGTGGATCGACAGGCCGAAGGCCCTGGCGCGGCGGGCGAGGGCCTGGCCGATCCGGCCCATGCCGACGATGCCGAGGCGCTTGCCGGTGATGCGGCGCCCGAGCATCCAGGTCGGCGACCAGCCGGTGGTCCAGTCGTCGTCGGGGATGATGCGCGCCCCCTCCGCCACCCGCCGGGCCACGGCGAGGATCAGCGCCATGGTCATGTCGGCGGTGTCCTCGGTCAGCACGCCGGGGGTGTTGGTGACGGTGATGCCCCGCTCCAGGGCCACGGCCACGTCGATGTGATCGACGCCGTTGCCGAAATTCGCGATGAGCCGCAGGTTCGGACCGGCCTGGGCGAGCAGGGCGGAATCGATCTCGTCGGTCACGGTGGGCACCAGCACGTCCGCCTCGCGCAGGGCGACGGCGAGCGCCTCGGCCGACATCGGCGCATCGTCATGGTTGAGGCGCGTGTCGAAGAGCTCGCGCATGCGCGTCTCGACCGCGTCCGGCAGGCGCCGCGTCACCACGACCAGCGGCTTGCGCTTGAACGACATGACCCCCTCCCGGCACCCCGCGCGGCGCCCGACTGACCTCGCCGGCGGCACCGGCCCGGCTTACGCTCCCTTAACCACGTCCCGGCCAGATGGGGCGGAATGCGGCATCGGGTGGGGAGAGCCGGCGGGCTGCCCGCGTCTTCCGGCCTCTCTACCAGAGCGACGGGCGAAGACAATGCGGGCGGCCGGTCCGGCGCCCTTCCGCGCCCCGAACGCCGCCTCCGACAGGATCCCGGGCAGGAGACCGACGATGCGACGGACGATGCGACGGACGGCCCGGGCGCGCGCCCTGTCCCTGCTTCTCGCGGCCCTTCCGGGGCTGGCTGGAACGCTGCCGGCGCTCCCCGCCCTGGCGGCGCCGGCGACGCCGGAGGCGGGCCTCGGCCCCGTCACCAAGCTGCCGCTGCCGCGCTATGCCAGCCTCAAAACCGACCGGGTGAACCTGCGGGAGGGCCCGTCCAAGGACCACCGCACCCTCTGGGTGTTCCAGCGGGCCGGCCTGCCGGTGGAGATCATCGCCGAGTTCGAGACCTGGCGGCGCATCCGGGATTCGGAGGGCACCGAGGGCTGGGTGCTGCATTCCCTGCTCTCGGGGCGGCGGACCGCCGTGGTGATCGCCAGAGCCGGAGGCGACAAGACCGGGGGCGACAAGACCGCCACCGTGACGCTGCGCTCCCGCGCGGACGAGACCGCGGGGGAGGAGGCGCGCCTCGAGCCCGGCGTGATCGGCAGCGTGAAGAGCTGCACCGGCACCTGGTGCCGGCTGGTCGTGTCCCTTCCGCAGAAGCGCGGCGACGTCGACGGCTATATCCGCCAGGACCGGCTCTGGGGCGTCTACCCGAACGAACGGGTCGAATAGGCGCACCGCGCGAGCGGCGGGCGCAAACGAAAAGGCCCGGGACATCCCGGGCCTTTCGCATGTCTCGCAGATGCCGGTGAAGCGGGTGAGGCGTCAGGCGCGGCCCGAAGCCGCCCGGCGGCGCAGGCGCACGATCACCTCGACGCCGGCGATCTCCATGCCCTCGGGCGCCTCGGGCAGCGAATCGACGGAGATGCCGCATTCCGGCATGTCCATCACCTCGCCCTCCTCCTCGAGGAAGAAGTGGTGGTGCTCGCTCGGGTTGGTGTCGAAATAGGCCTTCGACCCGTCGAGGGCGAGCTGGCGCAGCAGGCCGGCCTCGGTGAACTGGTGCAGGGTGTTGTAGACGGTGGCGAGGGAGACCGGCACCTTGGCGCGCATGGCCTCGTCGTAGAGCATTTCTGCAGTCAGGTGGCGGTCGCCACGGCCGAAGAGCAGCCAGCCGAGGGACAAGCGCTGCCGCGTCGGGCGCAGGCCGGCGCGGCGCAGGCGGTCCCGAAGGTCGGAGAGCGGGCAACCGCGGCGCGCAGCCGCGCCGGCCTCGGCGGCATTGGCCGGGCGGGCATTCAGGACGGCCTGAAGTGGCGACAGGTCGGACATCGGCGGGACGGCTTTCTCACTCTTCACTTGACATCTGACGCAATAGTATACGTGCCTGCGGCAACGACGACAACCCGACAGTGCCTCGAACCTGCGCCGCCCGGCCCTCCGCCGGGACGGCTATCAGGCAGGGGGGCACTGTGCTAACGAGGCGCCGCCTCGGACCCGGCATCGGCGCCGGCCCATCCTCCGCCTCCCCGGACAAGAAACCAGCCGAAGGGAACCGAACCGCTCACATGGCTCCTGTGTCTTCCGAATCCGACATCCCCGCGCAGCCGGAGCAGGGCGGCCCTGCGCCGCGGCCGTCGAGCTTCACCTACGAGGAGCTGCTGGCCTGCGGCCGCGGCGAGATGTTCGGGGCCGGCAACGCCCAGCTTCCGCTGCCGCCGATGCTGATGTTCGACCGCATCACCTCGATCGGCACCGAGGGGGGCGCCTACGGCAAGGGCCATGTGCTCGCCGAGTTCGACATCCGGCCCGACCTCTGGTTCTTCCCCTGCCACTTCCAGGGCGACCCCGTGATGCCCGGCTGCCTCGGCCTCGACGCCCTCTGGCAGCTCGTCGGCTTCCATCTCGGCTGGCTCGGCAGCCCCGGCCGCGGCCGGGCCCTCGGCGTCGGCGAGGTCAAGTTCACCGACCAGGTGCTGCCCACCGTCAAGAAGGTCGTCTACGGCATCGACATCCGGCGGGTGCGCCAGGGCAAGCTCGTGCTCGGCATCGCTGATGGCTGGCTCGAGGCGGATGGCCGCCGGATCTACGAGGCCAAGGACCTGCGCGTCGGCCTGTTCCAGTCGTAAAATCCGTCCCCGCAGCGGTCGAACGCGTGCCAATCGGGCACGGATCGGGCTTTGCGTGGTTGAGATTATGCGCACATCATCTTAGGTGACGCCGTGCGGCGCGTCTGGCGCGGCGACGGAGATTCCTTCGAGCATCATGCGGCGTGTCGTCATCACCGGGATGGGCATCGTCTCGTCCATCGGCAACAACACCCAGGAAGTGCTCGCCTCCCTGCGCGAGGCGCGCTCGGGGATCGTGCGGGCCGAATCCTACGCCGCGCGCGGCTTCCGCAGCCAGGTGGAGGGCGCCCCCCAGCTCGACGCGGAGAGCGTGGTCGACCGCCGGGCGATGCGCTTCCACGGCGGCGGCACCGCCTGGAACCACGTCGCCATGGAGCAGGCGATCCGCGACGCGGGGCTGGAGGCCGGCGACGTCTCCAACGACCGCACCGGCATCATCATGGGCTCCGGCGGGCCCTCGACCCGCACCATCGTCGAATCGGCCGCCATCGCCCAGGAGAAGGGCCCCAAGCGCGTCGGCCCCTTCGCCGTGCCGAAGGCGATGAGCTCCACGGCCTCGGCCACGCTCGCGACCTGGTTCAAGATCCGCGGCGTGAACTATTCGATCTCCTCGGCCTGCGCGACCTCGAACCACTGCATCGGCAACGCCGCCGAGATCATTCGCGGCGGACGGCAGGACGTGATCTTCGCCGGCGGCTGCGAGGACCTCGACTGGACCCTGTCGGTGCTGTTCGACGCCATGGGCGCGATGTCCTCGAAGTACAACGACACGCCCGCGCGTGCCTCCCGCGCCTACGACGCCAACCGTGACGGTTTCGTGATCGCCGGCGGGGCGGGGGTGGTGGTGCTCGAGGAATACGAGCACGCCAAGGCCCGCGGCGCGAAGATCTACGGCGAGATCGCCGGCTACGGCGCCACCTCGGACGGCCACGACATGGTCGCCCCCTCCGGCGAGGGCGCGGTGCGCTGCATGCGCCAAGCCCTGGAAGACCTGAAGGGCGTGAAGATCGACTACATCAACCCGCACGCGACCTCGACGCCGGTCGGCGACGACAAGGAGATCGAGGCGATCCGCGCGGTGTTCGGCCGCGGCGAGGCCTGCCCGCCGATCTCGGCGACGAAGTCCCTCACCGGGCATTCCCTGGGCGCCACCGGCGTGCAGGAGGCGATCTACGCGCTCCTGATGATGAACAACGGCTTCATCTGCGAGAGCGCCCATATCGACGAGCTCGACCCGGCCTTCGCCGACATGCCGATCCTGCGCGAGCGCCGCGACGGCGTCTCCCTCGGCCATGTGATGTCGAACTCGTTCGGGTTCGGCGGCACCAACGCCACGCTCGTGCTCAAGCACATCGACGCCTGAGGCGCCCGTCTCGCAGCTGCGAGATGTACAGCCAAGGTTAAGCCCGGGCTCGTCTTGGGAGTAACCGAGGAACCGGGATAGACAGCCGGCGTTCATACGACCGGAGGTACGATGCATCCATGTTGATCTGTCTCGCGGTCTTCCTGGTTGCTTGCACGCTCGGCCTCGGCACCTTGGCCGTGCGCGTCAAGCAGACCCTAATCGACGACGCCCGCTCCGGCACCCGCGGCTATTTCTGAGGCCGCGCCGCACGCGTCCCCCGCTCCTGTCCCGGCCCCGCCCCGGCGGGGCTTTTTCGTGCCCGATCGCGGTCCGGATGCGTGGACAGGCATGCAACCGGCGCGTTAAGCCTCGTCGGGGAACTGACCGGGCGCCGCCCGGAACGAGCGTTCGGGACAGCGTATGACGGGTTTGATGGCGGGCAAGCGCGGCCTCATCATGGGGGTCGCCAACGATCATTCGATCGCCTGGGGCATCGCCAAGGCGCTGCACGCCCAGGGCGCGAGCCTCGCCTTCACCTATCAGGGGGACGCGCTCGGCCGGCGCGTCACGCCGCTCGCCGCCTCCCTGGGCTCGGACGTGGTGCTGCCCTGCGACGTCGAGAATCTCGCCTCCGTCGACGCCACCTTCGCCGCCCTGGACGAGCGCTTCCCCGAGGGGATCGACTTCCTCGTCCACGCCATCGGCTTCTCGGACAAGGCGCAGCTCAAGGGCCGCTACGTCGACGTCACCACCCGCGAGAATTTTTCGCGGACCATGACGATCTCCTGCTTCTCCTTCACGGAGCTGGCCCAGCGGGCGGCCCAGCGCATGCCGCGGGGCGGCTCGCTGCTGACCCTGACCTATGGCGGCTCGACCCGGGTCATGCCGAACTACAACGTGATGGGCGTGGCCAAGGCGGCGCTGGAGGCCTCGGTGCGCTACCTCGCCTCCGATCTCGGCCCGGACGGGATCCGGGTCAACGCCCTCTCGGCAGGCCCGATGCGCACCCTGGCCGGCGCCGGCATCGCCGATGCCCGGCTGATGTACAATCACCAGAAGGCCCATGCCCCCCTGCGCCGCACGGTGACGCTGGAGGATGTCGGCGGCTCGGCGCTCTACCTGCTCTCCGACCTGTCGAGCGGCGTGACCGGAGAGGTCCACTTCGTGGATTCCGGCTTCAACATCATCTCGATGCCGCGGCCCGCCGTGCTGCAGGCCCAGGACGAGGCCGGCGTCGTCGGCGACGACTGAGCCTTATCAGCCGCGCTGGGGCGGCCGCAGGGAACGCAGGAGCCGCGGGAACAGGCCGGGCCTGACGCTCGGCGCCCCGGCCATGCCCTCGGCCGACGCCCCCTCCGTCTCCAGATCCTCCGGCTCGGACAGGGCCTCCGCCCCGTCCTCCCCGCCGCCATGGACGCGCATCAGCACGTCGGCGACGAGATCGGGAATCGGCTGGCTGAAATCGTCGAGCAGCAGCGCGGCCTTGCCCAAAGCCGTCACCTTCGCCTCCGACGGCTCGCCCGTCATGCTTTCCCGCAGGATCTGATCGGCCAGTGCCCCGGCGAGCCGGGACACTTCCGAAAGCCGATCGGCCTGCCCTTCCCCCTCCGCCCTCATCGCGTACCTCCGCCCAAGTCGAGATGGATCGGAGAGAGATATTGCCGAAATTTATCGCCCGCAAATCAACCTGTGTTTAATTGTCGCGGCGTTCGCCGCGCGCCATCTGTATTCTGCACCGCGGATGTTCTGGCGGGACCAAGCAGAACCCGGTTCGCGGATCCGTCCGCACTTGCCCGGCGACTCGAAAACTTTCCGGGGATTTCTTCCGGCCGCCCCGCTAGCCCCCTTGCCCTCACGGGAAACTTGCGGGACCGTCTCAGATCAGGAGCAGGTCGAGCCCGACGACGAGGATTGCACCGGCAAGGGACAATCCGAGCAGAACGAGGCTCGAGAGCTGATCGACGGTATCGATGCGCTGCCCGGCCTGGTGCCGGGGATCCTGAGCAGATGGGGTGGATGGCTCCCGCTCCGACTGACGGCATCTGAGTGCCAGGATGTGGTTGCTGTCGAAGCAGCCACGCAGATGCAGGAGCCATCCCCATGGAGATCATCACCGTCGGCATCGATCTAGCCAAGAGCATCTTCCAGGTTCACGCCGTCGACGCAGCTGGGCACGTCGTCGTTCGCAAGGCTCTGAGGCGGGCGCAGGTCGTGCCGTTCTTCGCCAAGCTGCCGCGCTGCCTGGTCGGCATGGAGGCGTGCGGCACAGCGCACCATTGGGCCCGGGAACTCATGAGGCTCGGCCATGACGTGCGGCTGATGCCGCCAGCTTACGTGAAGCCGTACGTCAAGCGCGGCAAAACCGATGCGAATGATGCCGCTGCCATCTGCGAGGCGGTGACACGCCCGAGCATGCGCTTCGTGCCGGTGAAGTCGACCGAGCAGCAGGCGGCGCTGGCCCTGCACCGGACGCGCGACCTGCTGGTCAAGCAACGCACGCAGCTGGTGAACATGATCCGCGGTCTGCTCGCCGAGTTCGGGATCGAGATGGCGCGGGGCCTGCGCCATGCGCTCGAACTGGCAGCTCGGCTCTCAGCCGGAGACGCGGCCGAGGTGCCGCCCCTGGCCCAGCGCGTAGTGAATGGGCTGGCCGATCAGATCGGCGCCGTGCAGATCCAGCTCACCCGGCTGGAGAAGGAGTTGCTGGCCTGGCATCGGGACTGCGACCTGTCACAGCGCCTGGCGACGATCCCGGGTGTCGGCATCGTCTCGGCGACCGCGCTGGCCGCCTCGGTGAGCGAGCCCGAGCGCTTCCGCTCCGGTCGGCAGTTCGCGGCCTCGTTGGGTCTGACACCGCTGCAGAACTGCAGCGGCGGCAAGGAGCGCCTGGGTCGGATCTCGCGCATGGGCGACCGTTACCTGCGCCGCCTGCTCGTGGTCGGCATGACCTCTCTGATCCGGCGCGCGAAGGCGACGCCGACTTCGGTCGACCCGCGGCTGCCGGCGCTGCTGCAGCGCAAGCCGGTGCGCGTGGTGACTGTTGCGGCGGCCAATCGCACGGCGCGGGTCGCCTGGGCGATCATGACCCGCGGTGGCACCTACCGCGCACCAGCGGCCATGGCCGCCTGACAGCACGGCGAGGAGACTTTGCCAGGTTGCGAGGACGATGAGAGTTGATGGCGAACCGGTCAGACCGGGAGCCGGGACACCCCGCCGAATGTCCAGGGCGTCATAGCCCGCTAAGCAGAGTGGGACCCAGCTCGCGGATACCATCAGGGCCAGCAGTCAACATGCACGACTGCATCAACAGGCCGGACACAAGACTGCACCCGACCAACGCGCCAGAAGCTCGATTCGCCACTTGCAATGCGGGAGCCATCCACACAGGACATGCTTTCTTCTCCTCACGCGTCTCGTGGGGAGGAAACCGCCGCCGGCCGCGAAGGTTTGGGTGCGATACCGACGCAGCCGCGCCCACGCCCGGCCCCGATGCGAGGGGCGCCGGACGCGCTGCCCAGCGCGAAAGGGCCTCAAGCGGGCCGCTGTTCGATCATCCCGTACCAGCCGAGCCCCTCGTAGGTCTCGTAGCCGGGCGTGCGGTGGAAAGCGGTGAGCGTGCCGGTGCGCGGATCGCGCGCGGTCCCACTCTTGCGCCCCGCAGGATCGGCCGCCACCGTCGCGCCGAGGGCGGCCTCGCCGCCGGAGGCGGCGAGGATGCGCCGCTGGGCATCGACGAGCAGAACGCGCGTGCGGGCCCGATCCTCGGGGGCCACCCGCACCCCCTCGACGATGGCGCGGGCCTGGGGCTCCCAGTCGAAATGGATGGCGAGCAGGCCGCAGGGCGGCCCGTTCCGCTGCCCGCGCCCCCGCACCGCCGCCGTATAGGTCGCCACCTGCGCGTTCTCGAGCAGGGCTTCGCGGCGGACATCGGCGCAGCCATAGTCGTCGCCGCTGCTCAGGGCGAGGGCCTCCTCGAACCAGCGCTCGCCGGCGACGCTTCGGCCGGTCAGGCCCGGATAGCGGCTGGAGCGGCCCGTCGCGAGGATGCGGCCGGATCGGTCGCACAGCCACAGATCGAGATAGACCGTATAGGCCGAGAGGATGACGCCGAGCCGCTCGGCCGCGTAGGCGGCGGCCTCCGGCGAGGGCTGGGCCGCGCAATCCACGATGGCGGCGTCCGTCGCCCACCAGCGCACATCGCAGGTCCGCTCATACAGATTGCGGTCGATCAGCTCGACGGCATTCAGGGCGAGGTCGATGAGGCGCTCTTCCTGCGCGCAGCCGGCCATCGCGCGGACGGCCTCCTGCACCTCGACGATCTTGCCGGACAGATGCGTCTCCAGCTCACGGGCCAGCCCTTCGATCTCCGTCCCGATCGCCCGGACCTCCTGGGCGACCACGGAGAAGCCGCGCCCATGCTCGCCGGCACGGCCGGCCTCGATCAGCGCGTTGAGGGCGAGGATGCGGGCCTGGCCGGTGATCTGCCGGATCCGCCCGGTCTTGTCCTGCGCCACGTGGCGTAACTCCGCCGCGAGCGCCGCGATCGCCGCGAGCGTCGGCGGAGAACCAGTCTTGGGCTCTTGGGTCGGAGCAGGATGCATGGGAGATCCGCATGGAGACACGCGGATCATCAATTGTGATCAATAAAACTCGGTTAATTTTCATTCCCAGAAGGAAAGAGGCCGGTCGGCACAACTCCAGAACTGCAAATACACAATCTACGATATTATTTTTGCCGGCACGATCAATTTCGCAGCGAAGCGACGAGCCCCTTCACTGCGTCGGCTCGCCCGCCGCGACCTTGGCCGTCCAGTCGTCGAAGGCGACGACGCTCTGGCGCTGCTCGCCGAGACCGTCGATGCGCAGCACCATCTCGTCGCCGCTCTTCAGGAAGCGCTGCGGCTTCATGCCGACGCCGACGCCCGGCGGGGTGCCGGTGGTGATGACGTCGCCGGGCTCCAGCATCATGAAATGCGAGACGTAGGCGACGATCTGCGGCACGTCGAAGATCATCGTCGCGGTGGAGCCGGTCTGCATGCGCTGCCCGTTGATGTCGAGGCTGAGCGACAGGCCCTTGAGATCGGGGATCTCGTCCAGGGTGACGAGCCAGGGGCCGAGGGGGCCGAAAGTCGGGCAGCCCTTGCCCTTCGTCCAGGTGCCGCCGCGCTCCATCTGGAATTCGCGCTCGGAGAGATCGTTGCAGATGCAGGCGCCGGCCACGTAGTCCAGCGCCTCGTTGGCGTGGACGTAGGAGGCGCGCCGGCCGATCACCACCGCGAGCTCCACCTCCCAGTCGGTCTTGGCCGAGCCCTTGGGCAGGATGACCGTGTCGTTCGCCCCGGCCATGCAGGAGGGCGCCTTGTTGAACACGATCGGCTCGGCCGGAATCTGCGCGCCGATCTCGGCAGCGTGGTCGGAATAGTTCAGGCCGATCGCGACGAAGTTGCGGGTGCCGCCGACGCAAGGGCCGAGCCGGGTCGCGGCCGGGAGCAGGGGGAGGGTCTCGGGGTCGATCCTGCGCAGGCGGTCGAGGCTCTCGCGGGACAGGGCCGGCCCGGCGACGTCGCGCAGGAGCCCCGACAGGTCGCGCAGGCCGCCGTGGCGATCGACGAGGCCGGGTTTCTCCTCACCGGGATTTCCGTGGCGGATGAGCTTCATCGGGTCTGCGTCCGGGCCTGCCTTGCGGGGGCGCGACCATGGCGCCGTCATGGAGCCGGTGCAAGGGCCGACGCGGGCGCCGGTGCGGGAACGGGGGGCGCCTGCGAACGTGACGCAAATGACACAGACCGGAACCAAAGCGCCGAAACGCCCGCTCGATCCCGATCGCCAATGCAGGATAGCGCATAAGGTTCAGATGTGAACCATTTGCGGCGGATCTCTGCGACAACAGCGCGCGCAGGTTTTCGCAAGCAGAGAATCAGTCGAGACACGTCAATTTACTGATAAACTCTTAAGAAACATAGGCATTGATAAGTACCCGCAAATGCGCCACCGTCGCGCCAAGGTGCCAGCCCGGGCGACGCAGCCGAGAGGAATCCAGCACCGTCGAACAATAGGTCTGAGAAGGGGTCAGGACGTGGGGAAGATCGGCAGGATTCGCGCACACGCGCTCTCGGGGGTCTCGGCCCTGTGCCTCGCAGGGCTCGCGGCGGGCGTGACGACCCAGGCCCAGGCCGGCGCCTTCGGCATCCGCGAGCAGAGCACGCAGGCCCAGGGCCTGTCCTTCGCCGGCGCGGCCTCGGGCTCGGGCGGCGTCTCCTCGATGTTCTGGAACCCGGCCGTGATCACCATGCGGCCGGGCTGGGTCAGCGAGCAGAACCTGACCTTCATCAATCTCTCGTCCGAGATCCAGCCCACGGCCGGCACCAATCCCGGCTTCCTGCCCCTCGGCGGCTCGGGCGATATCGGCCAGGGCGCGGTGGTGCCGGCGGGGGCGACCTCCTACCAGCTGAGCGACCGGGTCTGGATCGGCCTGCAGACCGGGGCCCCCTTCGGCCTCGTGACGAAGCCCCGGGACGTCTGGGCCGGCGAGGTCTACGGGCGGTCCTCGCGGATCTTCTCCCTCGCCTTCAACCCGGTGATCGGCTTCAAGGTCAATGACTGGCTCTCCGTCGCCGCCGGCCCGAACATCGAGTATTTCCGCCTGACCCTGCGGCAGGCCGTGCCGCTGACGCCGCTGCTGCCGGCGGCCGCCCTCCCGAGCGCCTTCCTGAAGGGAGATTCCTGGGGCGTCGGCTTCACCGCGGGCGCGACGATCACGCCCTGGGACGGCACCGTGCTCGGCATCGGCTACCGCTCCTCGGTGCATCACGACCTCGAGGGCTCGATCGGCGTGCCGCTGCTCGCGCTCGCCCGGGCGGCGGGCCAGGTCAAGGCGAACCTCAACACCCCGGACAAGCTCAGCGTGGGCCTGACCCAGGCGATCAACCCGGTCACCCGGGTCAGCCTCGGCTTCGAGTGGGACAACTGGTCGAGGCTCGGCACGATCGGCATCGTCTCGAAGACCCTCGGCGTGCCGGTGAACTTCCTGCCGCTCAACTACAAGGACGGGTTCACCTACTCGATCGGCGCCGAATACGACTGGTCGCCGGCCCTCACCCTGCGGGCGGGCTTCGCCTACGAGGAATCGCCGATCGACTTCAGCAACCGCTCGGTGCGCCTGCCCGACAACGACCGCTACATCGCCTCGATCGGCGCGAGCTACCGCTGGAGCGACCAGCTCACGCTCAACGCGGCCTATTCGCACTTCTTCCTGGACAAGAGCAGCATCCTGGCCGGGCTGGGACGCGACTACGACACGCGGAACGTGCTGGGCGCCAGCATCGCCTTCGCCGGCACGGTCGATTCGAGCGCGGACGTCGTCTCGGTCGGCTTCCGCTACGTCTTCGCGCCGCCCCCCGCCGCCATCCCGGCGCCGCTCGTGCGCAAGTACTGACGGCGCTCCTCATGTCCGGGGCCGCCGCGGGCGGCCCCGTTCGCGGCGCGGGGCCTTCAGGCCTTCATGCGGACATAGGTGCCCGGCGCCGGGCCGAGGGAGGGCAGGCCCCCCTCGCCGGGGATGCGGGCGGGAACCCGCTCCGGCGCCTGCTCCTCCAGCCACTTGAACCAGTAGGGCCACCAGGAGCCCTCGTGCTCGGTGGCGGCCGTGAGCCAGTCCTCGAACTGACCCTTTGTCGGGCCGCCGGTGCGGAAGCCGTATTTGGCCTTCTTGCCCGGCGGGTTGACGACGCCCGCGATGTGGCCGGAGCCCGCCAGCACGTAATCGACCTTGCCGCCGAACTTCTTGGAGCCCTCGAAGACCGAGACGGCGGGGGCGATGTGGTCCTCGCGGGTGGCGAGGTTGAAGACCGGCACCTTCACCTTCTTCAGGTCGAGGCGCACGTTGCCGAGCACCATCTCGCCCTTGGCGAGCGTGTTGTTGAGATAGCAGTTGCGCAGGTAGAAGGAATGGTTGGCCGCCGGCATGCGCGTGGCGTCGGCGTTCCAGTAGAGCAGGTCGAAGGGCAGGGGCGCCTTCCCCTTCACGTAGTTGTTGACCACGTAGGACCAGATCAGGTCGTTGGGCCTGAGCATGTTGAAGGCGTTGGCCATGCGCGCGCCCTCGAGATAGCCGCGCTCGGCCATCCGCGCCTCGATCACCCGGATCTGCTCCTCGTCGGCGAAGACCTTGAGGTCGCCGGCATGGGTGAAGTCGACCTGCGTGGTGAGGAAGGTCGCGCTCTTGATGCGCCGGTTGCCGGTGGCGGCCTGATAGGCCAGCGTCACGGCGAGCAGGGTGCCACCGACGCAGTAGCCCGCCGCGGATACCTCGGTCTCGCCGGTGGCGACGCCGATCATGTCGATCGCGGTCTCGATGCCCTCGCGCATATAGGACTCGAAGTCCTTGTCGCGGTGGCGCTCGTCCGGGTTGACCCAGGAGATCACGAACACCGTGAGGCCCTGGCTGACCATCCAGCCGATCAGGCTTTTGGCCGGGTTGAGGTCGAGGATGTAGAACTTGTTGATCCAGGGCGGCACGATCAGGAACGGGCGCTTGAGTACCGTCTCGGTCTTGGGCGCGTACTGGATCAGCTCCATCAGATCGTTGCGGAACACGACCTCGCCGGGGGTGACGGCGACGTCCTCGCCGAACTTGAAGGCGGAGAGGTCGGTCTGGCGCACCCGCAGCTGGCCGCCGCCGGCCTCGATATCCTCGGCGAGCATCTTCATGCCGCGCACGAGATTGGCCCCGTTCTCCTGCAGGGTGTGGCGCAGCAGTTCGGGGTTGGTCATCACGTAGTTGGAGGGCGACATCGCCCCCAGGATCTGGCGCAGGTAGAACTCCGCCTTGTGGCGGGTATGGGGGTCGAGCCCCTCCGCCTCGCGCACCAGGGTCTCCGCCCAGCGGGCGGTGATGAGATAGCTCTGCTTGACGAAATCGAAGACCGGGTTGCTCGACCATTCCTCGTGGGCGAAGCGCTTGTCCTTGGGCTCCGGCTCCGCCACGGGCGCCGCCGCCTGCCCCTGCATCCGCGTCCAGGTCGCGCCCCACAGGGCCATGAAGGCCTCGCTGAGCCTGCGCTGCGCCGTCAGCGCCTTTTCCGGATCGCTCATCCAGGCTTCCGCCACCCGGGTCAGGGTGCGGGTCATCTCGTTGATCTCGTCGGTGCCCTCGGGCGCCGCGGGAAACGCCCCGTCCTTCGCCTCGAAGGGCCGCATCGAGGCGGCGGCGATCTTGCCGAATTCCTCCGCGAGCTGACCGGCGTTGCGCGAGATCGCCTCAAGGTCCGGTACGCCGGGTACGCTTCTCTCGGTCGCCACGCGCGCGCTCTCCTCCCTGGAGGCTCTGCTCGGGCCGCGTCAGCGGAGACGGCGGGCCTCGTTTCCGACAAATTAACGCGCCAACCGCTTTCCTTGCCAGTGCCGGCCCGCGATTTAGGTTTTCAAGCCAAAGCCGATGACACTCCTGTGGCACCTCGCAGCGCGTTCCGCCGAAGGCGCATCCCCGTCGGCGCAGGCCCGCAGGATCGGGCGTAGGCTCGCCACCGCCGCGGCCCTGCTGCCGATCGCCGCGGGTCTCTGCGCCTGCTCCAGCGACGTGAACCCGATGAAGGCCGCCTTCGTCGGCGCCGGCCACGGCCCGAAGGAGATGCAGGCCCCCGATTTCGTGGCCAATTCCCGCCGCGAGGGCGTCGGCTACATGCCCGTGGGCGAGGACGCCCCGAAGCGCGCCATCCGCGCCCGCTCGTCCGAGGGCCAGAAGGCCCTCGCCGCGGAGCTGGAAGGCGCCCGCAGCCGCAACGAGGCCCGCGGAAAGGCCGCGGAGGGCGCGGGCAAGTCCGCCGGGAAGGATCTGTCCGCCCCCTCGGCCCCGCCCACCCCGTAGCCTTCGCCGCTCCCGCGGCTTCACGGGGGCGTCACAAAAAGATCGGCGCGGGCGCGCGTCGGTGGTAAACGAGCCGCTTCGCCGCGTTCCGGCCCAACAGCGCCCTGCCGGAACCTCCGCGCCGATGGACCTGTCATGACCGATTTCCACCGCATCAAGCGCCTCCCGCCCTACGTCTTCGAGCAGGTGAACCGGATCAAGGCCGCTGCCCGAGCGCAGGGCGCCGACATCATCGATCTCGGCATGGGCAACCCCGATCTCGACGCGCCCCGGCACGTCATCGAGAAGCTGGTCGAGACCGCCGGGAAGCCGCGGACCGACCGCTACTCCGCCTCCAAGGGCATTGCCGGCCTGCGCCGCGCCCAGGCCGGCTACTACCAGCGCCGCTTCGGCGTGAGCCTGAACCCCGACACCCAGGTCGTGGCGACGCTGGGCTCGAAGGAAGGCTTCGCCAACATGGCCCAGGCGATCACCGCCCCGGGCGACGTCGTGCTGGTGCCCAATCCGAGCTACCCGATCCACGCCTTCGGCTTCCTGATGGCCGGCGGCGTGATCCGCTCCGTGCCGGCCGAGCCGACCCCGGCCATGTTCCCGGCCCTGGAGAAGGCGGTGGTCCACTCGATCCCGAAGCCCGTCGCCCTGGTCGTGTGCTACCCCTCGAATCCGACCGCCTACGTGGCGAGCCTCGACTTCTACAAGGACCTCGTCGCCTTCGCGAAGAAGCACGAGCTGATCCTGCTCTCCGACCTCGCCTATGCCGAGGTCTATTTCGACGACGACACCCCGCCCCCCTCCGTGCTGCAGGTGCCGGGCGCCATCGACGTCACGGTGGAGTTCACCTCCCTGTCCAAGACCTTCTCGATGGCGGGCTGGCGCATGGGCTTCGCGGTCGGCAACGAGCGTCTGCTCGCGGCGCTGACCCGGGTGAAGTCCTACCTCGATTACGGCGCCTTCACGCCGATCCAGGTGGCGGCCACCGCCGCGCTGAACGGGCCGGACGACTGCATCAAGGAGATGCGGGCGACCTACAAGAAGCGCCGCGACGCGCTGATCGAGTCCTTCGGCAAGGCCGGCTGGCCCCTGCCGGTGCCCCAGGCCTCGATGTTCGCCTGGGTGCCGATTCCCGAGAAGTACCGGCCGCTCGGCAGCCTCGAATTCTCGAAGCTGCTCCTGGAGAAGTCGGACGTGGCGGTGGCGCCGGGCATCGGCTTCGGCGAGCACGGCGACGAGTACGTGCGCATCGCGCTGGTCGAGAACGAGCAGCGCATCCGCCAGGCCGCGCGCAACATCCGCCGCTTCTTCGACAATTCCGACCGCACGCTCCACAACGTGGTGCCGATGCAGAAGGCGGTGTGAGGGGCCTCCGGCGGAGAGGGCCCTAGCGCAGGAAATCCCCGAAGGCGCGGGGGCCGTCGCCAGTGGCGATGGTTCCCGTGACCTTGAGGGTCGCCACGTCGATCACGCTCAGGCTGTTGTCGCCCCAATTGGCGACGTAGACGGTCCTGCCGTCCCGCCCGGTGCCGATGCCCTCGGGATGGTCGCCGACATCGATCGTACCGACCTTCTCCAGGCTCGCCAGATCGAACACCGTCACGTCGTTGACGTACTGGTCGGTGACGAAGCCGCGGCCGCCGGCCAGGGCGATGACGTAGGGGCGCTCCCCGGTCTTCACCCGGCCGATCTCCCGGGCCGCCGCCACGTCGATCGCCGAGACGTCGTCGGAGACGACGTTGGCGGTGTAGGCGCGGGTCCCGTCCGCGGACAGGGTCAGCCCGAAGGGATGCTGGCCGACGGGAACGACCGCGCGCTCCTGGCCCGAGGCGAGGTCGACGATCGAGACGCTGTCGGATTCCCGGTTGGCGACGAGCAGGGTGGCCCCGTCGGGCGTCACCGCGATGCCGGAGGGCGAGCGGCCGACCGCGATCTCGCCGGAGCGCCGGAGGCTCCCGCCCTCGGGGAGGAGCACGAAGACGCGGGCGCCGTACCAGTCGGCCACGTAGACCGCGCCGGTCCTCGGATTGACGCCGATGCCGAGGGGGCCGCCGGGCAGGGGCACCGTCGCGCTGACCCGTCCCGCATCGAGATCGATCACCGCGAGGCCATGGCCCTCGGGGCGGGTGACGTAGGCCGTCCTGCGATCGGGCGCGAGGGCGATGCCGGCGGGCGCCCCGTCCACGGGGATCGAGCGCACCACCTTGCCGGCGGCGAGATCCACGACGTCGACGGCGTTGCCGAGCTGCGTCGTGACATAGGCCTGCTGCGCGAGGGCGGGGGACACGGCGAGCATCCCCACCGCCAGCAGGACGCCGCGCGGCGCCCTGATCCTCGCCCCCGCCCAGGCGGGCGGAAAGGGCCGGCGGGCCCACCGAAACGATCGACGCACGCCGGCTCTCCGAAGACTCAAAGCCCCTACGAGCCCTTCTCGACCTTGGCCTTCAGGTTCTCGAGGCCGGCCTTGTAGAGGCCGAGCACGGCCTTCTTGGAGGCCTCGTCGTTCAGCTCGGGCGGCGGGTCGTTGTTCATGTAGCCGCGGTAGAAGGCGCCCTTCCAGGTGACCTTGGTCTTGCCGCCGTCGCCCTCGAGCTCGATCGTCGAGGAGTAGTCGTTCACCGGCAGCACCTTCACGTCGACCTTGTTGATCCGGTACATGAGGAGCTTCTTCTCGGCGTCGTACTTGGCGAGCTCTTCCTCGACCGTGGCGCCGCCCTTGAGCGTCAGCGTCCGGGTCGCCTTGACCTCGTTGCCGCCCTTGCCCTCGGTCTTCTCGACCACCGGGATCCAGCTAGCATCCTGGAAGTTGCCGACCACCGTCCAGACCTTGTCGGCGGGCGCGTTGATCTCGATCGTCTCCGAGACCTTCTGCCGGGTCGGGCCGTGGGCTTGGGCCGTGAACGAGACCGTGGCGAGGGCCGCCACGGCCGCGAGCGTCATGAAGCGCATCAGAGGTTTCTCCGTTGAGCCGCCGCGTCAGGACGCGGAGCCGGTGTTTCCGAGGACGCGTTCGCTCCGCCCGAGGGCTTGCGCGACCTTGTCCTCGATCCAGTCCCAGGCCTCCCGCTCGGCAGGCCCGGCCGTCTTGGATATCGCGATGGCGTGATAGGCCATCTCCGTCAGGATCTTGTCGGGGGGCAGCATGTGCAGACGCGTCGACAGGATCGCCGCCTCCAGCACCGCCGCCTGGGCGCGGTTGTAGCCGATGAACGGCCGATGGCTCATGGCATGGACCAGCCGGCCACGATAGCGGGGGCGGGCCGCGTCCTCCTCCACCGCCACCACCTCGAACTCGGCATGGCCGAAGCACTCCGCGAGGCGCTGCCCGACGATCTTCTCGCAGGGCACGACCGGCCAGTCGCGCCGCCCCGTGACCACGCCGGCGATCACCCGCACGTCGCTCGGCGCCGAGGCGGCGAAGACCGGATTCGTCGCGAGATTGTGAATGGTCGGGGAAGGCCGGAACGGGGCCAGCACGTAGTCCGCGCCGTCCTGGATCAGCCCGAACGGCACGAGGTGAAGCGCGCCCTCGGGGGAGAGCGTGGTCACGATGGTCTCGAGGATCAGCGGCACCGTCTCAACCCCTGGCTCAATCCTCGCCCGCCCGGCCCGCATCGGGCACGAGCTTCCCGCAGACCACGCGGCCGCCCCGCGGCTGGGACAGCGGGTCGGCGGCCTCCGGGCGGCCCTGGCCGTCCTCCCGCCGGGGCGGGGCGGCGTCCCGCTCGGGATCCGCCGCGTCGCGGGTGCCCGGCGGGGGCGCGTCCGGCCCGCTATGCCGGGTGTGGCCGGCCTTCTTGAAGGCGGTGGTGTCCTCGGCGGCGCGGTCGGCGGCGCAGCCCCAGTCGAGGGGCTCGTCCTGCACGTAGCGCTTGCCGAGGCGGAAGGCGGTCTCCGCCTTGGTCAGCTCCCCGCCGAGATAGAAGGCGTGGGCGCCGTCGCTCGCCACGTTCAAGTCGGGGAAGAAGGCCATCGCGTCAGTGCCGACCTTGTGGATGTCGCGGTTGTAGACGTGGATCCCGTCCTGCGCGACGGCGATGCGGTAATTGGGATCGCGCACCTCGGCGGCCAGGGCCGCGATCTCATCGGGGGTCTGCACGAAGGGGCGCTTGTCGTGAAGGGCGAGCAGCGCCCGGCCATAGCCCTTGGGCAGCGCCGCGTCGGCCTTGGCCGCGTACATCACCCGCCGGGCCGCATCGTGCTCCTCCACCGTGCGGAGGGTGTGGTTCGAGACCTGCACGATCAGCACGTTGCGGATCGAGAGTTCCGAGCACATGCCGACGAGGAGCGCTGTGACGCCGAGGCTGTCGGCCTCGGTGAGCTCGGTGAGGTTGCCGGTGCCCATCATCATCTCGATGCCCGGCCAGCGCCGGCGCACCTCGTTGTAGCGGGCGACCGACTCGACGAAGCCGAAATGGATCGGCTCCAGGATCGGGTCGGCCATATAGGGCCGGCCCGCCTTCTCCATCCGCGCGATGGCGCGGTCGAGGGAGGGCAGGTCGTCCGGCCGCATCGGCACCAGCACCGGCACCGCGTCGGTCTCGAAGGCGAGGTCGAGGGTCTCCTCGTTGAGGCTGAGGAGATAATCGGCTCCGGCCCGCGCCCCGCGGGTCAGTTCGTCGAGGGAGAAGGAATCGACGCTGACCGTCAGGCCCGCGCGCTTCATCGCCCGCACGGCGTCGTCGAGATGGGGGAAGGGGGTGTCGGGCAGGCCGCCGAGATCGATCACGTCCGCGCCGCGGCGGGCGAGGTCGAGCCCCTTGGCCACGATCTGGTCGACGGTCATCTTCGAGGCGTCGACGATCTCGGAGAAGATGCGCAGGTCGTGGCGCGACAGGTCGACCTTGCGGCCGCTGAGCCCGAGATAGGCCGGCAGGTCCACGATCTCGTCGGGGCCGCGCTCCACGGGCAGGCCGAAATGCGCGGCGAGCGCCTCCGGGTTCGCCCGGCAGCGCCCGGGCAGGACGATGCGCGTCGCGCCCTCGGGGATGCTCACCCGGCGCTTGATGATCTCCTCGGTCATCAGCGCGGCGACCTTCACCCCCGCATCGGCGATGCTCCAGGCGAAGCGGTCCGGGGGGAGGGTGGCCGCGACCTTCTCCAGCCGGGCATGGGCGAGCTTGCCGGTGACGAAGACGAGGTGGTCGCGCGGGCTCTGTCCGGGGGCGCTCATGCGGCGTCCCTCCCGGCCTCGGGACCGCGGACCAGAATCGTGCCGGGGAAGGCGGCGGCGAAGCGCGGGAAGGCCGCATCCACCAGCCCGCAGGCCGCCAGCGCCGCGGGATCGGCCCCGGCGGGTGCCGGCGCCGATTTCTCGAGGATGCAGCGCGCCGCGCCGAGCCGGGTGGCGAGCCAGAGGGCGAGGCTGTCGGAGGTGACCGCCCAGCTCTCCGGGATGTCGGGATGGCCGGCCTTGAGCGCCGCCGGGTCCCAGATCCCGCTCCGGCCGGCCCGCAGGGCCGCGGCGAGCGCGTCGAGGGAGGCCGAGAGGGGAAGCCGCGGCTCGAGGGCACGGAAGATCTCGGCCATGCGGCCCATGGCGTCGAGGGCGAGGCGGTGGGCGAGGCCGTCCTCGAAGCCGAGGCTCGCCTGGGCCCGGCGCACCGCGTCGGCGAAGGGGCCGCCGCCGGGCACCACGGCGACCGGGCCGGCCTCGACACCGGCGGCCAGCACCGCCCGCAGGCGGTCCCGGTCGGCGAGCAGGCTGCCGCCGACCTTCACGACGGTGAGGGACGGGCCCGTCACGCGGCCGCATCCCGGGCGAGCGCCCGCAGGGCGGCGACGGCCTCTGCGACGCGGCCCGCATCGAGCCCCTGCCGGCGGTCGCCCTCGCGGCAGAGCCCGCCGCGGAAGCCGAGATAGTCGGGGCGCAGGGCCGCCAGGGCCGGGATGTCCGCGACCGCGAGGGAGCCGGCCAGCCCGCTCATCAGCCGATGCGCCCGGCAGGAGGCCACGAACGCGGTCAGCACCGCCGGGGACAGGAGATCGCCCAGGCGACGCCCGGCCTTGCCGCGCGTGTCGATCATCGCCCCGGCGAAGCCCGCCGCGGCGAGGCGCGCGACCTGCGCCGGAGCGGCGCCCTCCTCGGCCAGGCCCTCCTCGGCGAACAGCACGCCGATCAGCCGGCCGGGCGCGGCGGCGGCCATGGCGGCGAGCGGACGGCCCTCCGCAGCGCCGACCGCGACCTTCACCCAGTCGACGCCCGTCTCCGCCATGGCCGCCACCGCGGCCACGGGGTCTTCGCCGCACGCTTGGCCGCACGCTTGGCCGCGCTCTTGCCCCCCCTCGTCGCCGGCCACCGCGCTGGTGACGATGCCCGGGGCAAGGCCCGCGCGGATCGCCCGCACGGCCTGCGGGGTCAGGCCGCCCAGCGCCCCGCGCTCGGGATCCTTGGCATCGACGAGATCGGCCCCGGCCGCGGCGGCCAGGCGCGCCTCGGCACCGTCGCGCACGCTGACCAGCAGGCGGACGGGGGCGGGCAGGGGGGACGCGATCGGGTGGCTACGCTGCGGCACGCTGTCTCGGTGTTCCGGATCAAGGGCTCCCCGGGCACCGCCTCGGGACCCTCAGGAGCGTCCCGGCAGCGGCTCGGTGAGGAGCCGGTTCTTCACGACCCAGCGCATGGCGTGGGTCCAGTCGTCGTCGGTGTTGGCTCTTATCACGACGAGGCCGCTACGCACGACCTTGCCGGTGGCCGAATCCGCGATGGCGACGTCCAGATTGAAGATCTGGCCCGCGCCCTTCTCGACCGTCGTCGTCACCGCATAGCCGGCGCCGAGCGCCTTGGCGATGTCCGACGCGCAGCCGTTGCATTTCCACAGGGGCGCCTGCTTCGCAATCTCCTCCTGCTGCGGGGCGAGGTCGACGCTGGCCAGCCCCGCCTTGTCGGACAGGGCCTTGCGCAATTCGTCCGTCACCAGGGCGAGGCGCTTCTGCTCGGCGGGCACGGGCTTGCGGCCATAGGCGAGGGAGGGATCGTTCATCTCCGCCGCGAAGACCGCCGCCTTGCCGCCCTCCCCGGCCGGCGCCTCGGCCCGGGCGGAGCCGAGGGGCGCGAGCAGGGCCGGGCCGGCACAGGCGAGGAGCCCGAGCAGGCGCGGGGCGCGGATCCTCCTGGCACGAACCGTCATGAGCGTCGTCTCCCGGGGGAGGCCGGCTTTTCCTGCGGCCTCTCGTCTCCCCAAGGTCGGGCGCATGGCGGTTTTGGCAACTCCCGCCGCCTCTGCATCCCGGGCCGCCGGGCGGTTTTTCCGGCCGGAAAGCTTATGATGTTCTTATGCTTCCGGCGTTGAGGCGGCCGGCGCAATGTTGCTAGCGTGCCGCCCGCATGCATCATCCTGCCCTTCGCCCCTCCACCCTCGCCCTGTCGCTGATCCTCGCCGCCCCGCTGCCGGCCGGTGCCGCGCGGGCTCAGGAGAGCCGGGCCGCGGAGGACAAGCCGGCGCCCGGCGCGGAGGCGCCCGCGGCCGGCGGCAGCGACACGCGGATCGGCCTCCTCTACCGGCCCGTGCCGGCGCCGTCCTCCTACGACGCCGAGGCCGACCCGGAGGATCTCGGCGTCGCCGGGGCGCGGATGGCGGTGAAGGACAACAACACCACCGGCCGCTTCACCAAGCAGACCTACGCCCTCGACGAGGTGGCTCTCGAAGAGGGCCAGGATGCGGTCGCCGCCGCCAGGGCGCTCGTCGCCAAGGGGGTGAAGTATGTCGTGCTGACCCTGCCGGCGGCCGAGGTGCTGGCCGTGGCCGACGCCCTCAAGGGGGAGGGCGCCGTAGTGCTGAATGCCGGGGCGCCGGACGACGCCCTGCGCGGGGCCGAGTGCCGCGCCAACGTCTTCCACGTGCTGCCGAGCCGGGCCATGCAGACGGATGCGCTGGCGCAGTACATGACCCTGATGCGCTGGCGGAAGATCTTCCTGATCGTGGGTCCGACCGAGCGGGACAAGGCCTATGCCGACGCCCTCAGGAACGCCGCCCGCAAGTTCGGCCTCAAGATCACGGCGGAGAAGCCCTGGACCTTCGGGCCGCTGGCCAAGGCGCGGGGCGACACCCCGACCCGGGCCGAGGCGATGGTCTTCACCCGGGGCCTCGACTACGACATGGCGGTGGTGGCCGACGAGGAGGGCGACTGGGGCGACTACGTCCCCTACCGCACCGTCGATCCCCGCCCCGTGGCCGGCACGCAGGGGCTGATCGCCACCACCTGGCATCCGACCCTGGAGACCTGGGGCGCGGCCCAAGCGCAGAACCGCTTCCGCCGCCTCTCGGGCCGGCTGATGCGCCCCCTCGACTACCAGGCCTGGGCGGCGGTGCGCACGGTGGGCGAGGCGGCGACCCAGAAGAAGTCGACCGACCCGGCGGTGCTCGCCCCCTACCTGACCACGCCCGATTTCTCCCTGCCCGCCTACAAGGGCGTCAGCCTGACCTACCGCCCCTGGGACCACCAGCTGCGCCAGCCGATCATCGTGGTGCAGCCCAAGGCCATGGTCTCGGTGGCCCCCGAGCAGGGCTTCATCCACCAGCGCACGCCGCTGGACACCCTGGGCACCGACGAGCCCGAAACGACGTGCAAGTTCAAATGACGGCGGGGCTCCCGCCGGCGCCGGCCCGATGCGGCAATCGACCGCCTGCGTAAGGGGCGGGGACAGCCCGAATTTTCAGTTTGTGCGGCCCGCCCCGACAGGGCATCCCGCGCGGGACCATTTCTCGGAGACGGCGCGCGCAAGCGCCGGGACGACAGGGAGGACACGGATGGGCGCTCGCTTCGGGGCGGGAACGGGCTTGGCGGCACTCGCGGCGGCCTGGCTCGTCGCGGGCACGGCCGGCGCGCGGGCCGTGACCGCCTACGTCACCAACGAGAAGGCCAACTCGGTCTCCGTGATCGATGTCGGCACCATGACCGTGACCGCCACCTGGAAGGTCGGGCGCCGGCCCCGCGGCGTCACCCTCTCGAAGGACGACAAGGAGCTGTTCGTCTGCGCGAGCGACGACGACCGCATCGATGTGCTCGACACCGCCACGGGCAAGGTGGTCCGCTCCCTGCGCTCCGGCCCCGACCCGGAGCAGTTCATCCTCGATGCCTCGGGCAACCCGCTCTACGTCGCCAACGAGGACGACAGCCAGGTCACCATCCTCGACATCGAGAAGAACAAGGTCCTCGCCGAGGTGCCGGTGGGCGTCGAGCCGGAGGGCATGGGCCTCTCGCCGGACGGCAAGATCCTGGTGAACACCTCCGAAACCACCAACATGGCCCATTTCATCGACACCAAGACCTTCCAGGTGATCGACAACGTGCTGGTGGACGCGCGGCCGCGCTTCGCCGAGTTCTCCGGCGACGGCAAGACGCTCTGGGTCTCGGCCGAGGTCGGCGGCACGGTCTCGGTGATCGATGTCGGCACCCGCAAGGTCATCAAGAAGATCACCTTCAAGATCCCGAGCGTGACCGACGAGCAGATCCAGCCGGTCGGCGTGCGCCTGACCAAGGACGGCGCCAAGGCCTTCGTCGCCCTGGGCCCGGCCAACCGCGTCGCCGTGATCGACACCAAGACCTACGAGGTGCTGAAATACCTGCCCGTGGGCCAGCGGGTCTGGCAGCTCGCCTTCACCCCGGACGAGAAGCAGCTCTACACCACCAACGGCACCTCGAACGACGTCTCCGTGATCGATGTGGAGAACCTCAAGGTGGTCAAGAGCATCCCCGTCGGCCTGCTGCCCTGGGGCGTGGCGATCACGAAGAAGTAATTCCAGACCAGAACGGCACGGACCGCCGGGCAACGGCGGCGGAGGAGGAAACGGACATGACACGGATGATGCGGGCCGCCCTGTCGGCCGCGGCCCTGACGCTCGCCGCCGCCCCGGCGGGCGCCCTCGACCTGACCAAGAAGCGCCAGAACCTGCCCGACCTCGTGCTCGGCAACGAGGAGGGCAACGATTTCGTGGTCGAGAACAAGGACATCGAGCTCGAGGCCGGCAAGGCCTATCGCCTGCGCATCGTCGCCAAGGGGCGGCAGGAATACAAGTTCTACGCGCCGGAGTTCTTCCGCTACATCTGGTTCAACCAGATCGTGATCGAGCACAAGGAGATCCATGGCGGCGGCCCGCCCGATCACCTCGAATTCGACGATCCGGGCGAGATCGCCCTCGAATTCGTCGCGATCAAGCCCGGCACCTACAAGTGGTACGCCCAGGGCCTCGAGGACAAAGGCCTGACCGGCACGATCTCGGTGAAGTGAGCATGCGCAGCCTGCCCCGCCCCCCCCTCCTGGCCGCGACCCTTCTGGGCGCGGCCCTCCTCCTCGCCGGCCCGGCCCGCGCCGACGACAAGGCGGCCTGCGCCGAGGGCATCGGCCTGATCGAGGCCGAGATCGCCAAGGCGCCCCCGGAGCCGGTGCTCGCCAAGCTGAAGAAGGCCCTGCGGGTCGCCCGGCGCGAGCAGGGGGAGGGCGAGTTCGACGAGTGCCTCGATGCCGTGGGCGACGCCAAGAGGGCGCTGCCGAAATGAGCGCCGCCCTCGACGTCGCGCATGTGAGCCACCGCTTCGGCCAGCGCGCGGCCTTGTCCGACGTGTCGCTCGCGGTGGAGCGCGGGCGCTTCATGGCGCTGCTCGGCCCCAACGGCGCGGGCAAGACCACGCTGTTCTCGGTGATCACGCGGCTCTACAACAACCAGGAGGGCCGGGTCGCGATCTTCGGCCATCCCCTCGACCGGGAGCCCTCGCGGGCGCTCGCCCGGCTCGGCGTGGTCTTCCAGGCCCGCACCCTCGACACCGACCTCACCGTCGCGCAGAACCTCCACTATCACGCGAGCCTGCACGGCATCGGCCGGCGGGCGGCGCGGGCGCGCATCGAGCAGCTTCTCGCCCGGGTCGGCCTCGCCGAGCGGCGCGACGACAAGATCCGCACCCTCTCGGGCGGCCAGTCCCGGCGCATCGAGATCGCCCGCTCCCTGATCCACGAGCCGCGCCTGCTGCTCCTCGACGAGCCCACCGTCGGCCTCGACCTCGAATCCCGCGCCGACATCGTCGGCATCGTACGGGCCCTGGTGCGGGAGGAGGGGCTCTCCGTGCTCTGGGCGACCCACATCTTCGAGGAGATCGCCCCCGAGGACGACGCCGTGGTCCTGCATCGCGGCCGCATCGTCGCCCGCGGCCGGGCCGGGGCGATCGGCACCCCCGGCGAGACCCTGGAAGCCGCCTTCCGCCGCCTCGTGGCCGAACCCGCAAAGGCCGCCGCATGAGCCGTTCCCCCACCCCCGCCGTCGCGAGCGGCGCCGAGGCAGGCGCCAGGCCCGTGCCCCATGCCGGACGGCTCGACGCGGTCGGCTACGGCATCGCCCTGGGCGGCATCGTGCGCCGGGAATTGCTGCGCTTCTTCAACCAGAAGGAGCGGTTCTTCTCGGCCCTGGTGCGCCCGCTCGTCTGGCTGTTCATCTTCGCCGCCGGCTTCCGCAACACGCTGGGCGTCTCGATCACGCCGCCCTACGAGACCTACGTGCTCTACGAGGTCTACGTGGTGCCCGGCCTCGCCGTGATGATCCAGCTCTTCAACGGCATGCAATCCTCGCTCTCGATGGTCTACGACCGCGAGGTCGGCTCGATGAAGGTGCTGCTCACCTCGCCCTATCCGCGCTGGACGCTGCTCTTCGCCAAGCTGATCGCCGGCGTCTGCGTCTCCATCGTGCAGGCCTATACCTTCCTCGCGGTGGCCTCTTTCTGGGAGACCGACATCCCGCCGCTCGGCTACCTGACGGCCCTGCCGGCCTTCCTGGCGGCGGGCATGATGCTCGGCGCCATCGGCCTGTTCCTGTCCTCCCTGGTGCGCCAGCTCGAGAACTTCGCGAGCGTGATGAACTTCGTGATCTTCCCGATGTTCTTTGCCTCTTCCGCCCTATATCCCCTCTGGCGGATCCGGGAATCGAGCGAGACGCTGTACTGGATCTGCGAGGCCAACCCGTTCACGCACGCGGTCGAGCTGGTCCGCTTCGCCCTCTACGTGAAGTTCGAGCCGCTCGCCTGCGCCGTCGTGGTCGGCACCACGCTCGCCTTCTTCACGCTCGCCGTCATCGCCTACGACCCCGGCCGCGGCCTCATGGCCCGGCGCGGCGGCCCGGCGGGCGAACCGAACTGAGAGACCCCCGGGATGCTCCGCCTTCTGTCCCCCGCCCGCCTCGCGCCCCTCCTCGCCCTCGCCCTGGCCGGGCCGGCCCTCGCCCAGCCCAAGGCCGACCCGGACTGGCCCTGCGCCCAGCGCAAGGTGACCACCCTCGGCTACGGCTCGTTCTGGACCGGTCCCGACCTCGCCGAGGCCGGCGAATGGGGCAACGACCGCGAGGTGGCCCAGCTCGCCCGCAAGATCGCCTCCCGCCGCACGGAGCTGAGCGAGGTCGACGGCCTCCTCGACGAGTTCCTCGCCAAGAGCGGGGGCGACAAGGCCGAGAAGGACAAGCGCCTCACCCGCCTCTTCGCCGGCGTGTTCGAGGTGATCAACGGCGAGCGCAACACCGTGATCAGCGGCATCACCCGCTACGCCCAGGGCCAGCGCCGGCTCGCCGAGCGCATCCGCGACGAGGCCGACAAGGTCAGCGCCGCCAAGGACAGCCCGGACAGCGACCCGACCAAGGTCTCCTCCAAGGAGACTGCCGACCTCGAGAGCGCCTTCAACTGGGACCGGCGCATCTTCCAGGAGCGCAGCCAGTCGGTCTCCTATGTCTGCGAGGTGCCGACCCTGCTGGAGCAGCGCCTCGGCGAGATCGCCCGGAAGATTCAGGCGAAGCTCTAACCCCTTCGGAAGCCTCGATCGCAGGCAGCGCGGGACCCGGCGGGTCCGGCGCCGCTTCGCCCTGCGCCGCCAGAACCGGAAGCCAGGCCCGGTAGCCAAGCCCGGAGGCCAAGCCCCTTGGCGTCCGCGAGGACGGAGCGGCCCCGGAGAGAGCGCCCCGAAACGGCATCATTCTTCACAAAGTTACCCCGTGGGCATTGCCAAATTATCCCGGGACGGTTAGGCAAGCGACACAGGAAGACCCAAGTCCCCCCAGGCCCTTCCACGGCCCCTGCGCCTTCCTGATCCCCTCGCTGACCGGCGGCGGCTCCTCGGCTGCGGCTGCTCTCACGGAGACTTCCACGACATGGCTTCCCGGTTCTCCCGCCTCGCCTTCGCCGCGCTTCTCGGCCTCTCCTCCGCCGCCCTGGTCGCCGCCGCGGCCGAAGCCAAGCCCGCCGCCGCCATCGCCGCCTTCGACCCGGACAACGACGGCACCATCGACCTCAAGGAGGCCCAGGCCGCCGCCGCCGCGACCTTCGACGGCCTCGATCCGGACAAGGACGGCACCCTGGACGCCAAGGAGCTCAAGGGCCGCGTCTCCAAGAAGGAGCTGAAGGCGGCCGATCCGGATTCCGACGGCACCCTCGACAAGAACGAGTACCTCGCCCTGGTCGCCGCCCGCTTCCAGGCCGCCGAGCCCGACAACGACGGCACCATCGACGCCAAGGAGCTGGCGAGCCCGGCCGGCAAGAAGCTGCTCAAGCTCATGAAGTGAGCCGTTCCGCCCTCACGGCGGAGAACGGCGCGGGGCGCGGATCCGAGAGGGTCCGTGCCCTTCCTGTTTTCGCCGCCCGCCGGCGGGCAACGAGAGGGGATCGCGCGACCTTCAGAACTTAATAAGGGCAAGGTGGGCGGGGCAGCATGGGGAATCCTTCGACTCGAGGATCTTCGGGCGATAGGACTCCCGGCGAACGAGAGGCCGATCGCGGCCCGAAACGCCCCAGGGCAGGAAACACCGGTCTCCCGATGAACCATCTCTTTGCCGCCGCCGCGCTCCTCGCGAGCCTGAGCGCCTCCCAGGCCCTGGCGGAGACGGCCCCCGGGCCCGGTCCCCAGCCCGCCGCGGACAAGCGCAACAACGCCGCCAAGATCGCCGGCCTTGCCGGCTTCGTGAACCTGTCCTGCCCGACCCTGCGCACCGACACGGCCCGCCTGAAGAGCACGGTCACGGCGATGGGCGTCTCCCTGGAGGAGCTGGAGCAGGGCGAGCTGCGCCTGCGCGCCCAATCCTACATCGAGGCCTACCGGAAGGACGTCGAGGCGAGCTGCAAGCGGGCGGCGGAGCTGTTCGGCGCGGAGGGCAGGGTCGTGCCGGGCCTGTTCGTCGCCCGGTAGGGCGTCGTCTCGGGGCGCCTCGGCGCCCGCAAGGATCCGCAAGTCCCCGTGATTCCGCGCAAGAGGGCAGAACAGCAAGCCGCGTGCGAAACGGCACGTCGGCCCTGCAAGCGGCTTCCTATCTCACGGTCACCACAAGATGACACGGCCCCCGAACAAGACGGAGACCGCGCCAGACGAAAGGAAAGACCGATGAATACTCGTCTTGCATCCGTCGCTGCTGCGCTCGCCCTGAGCCTCGCCCTTCCCGCCTCCTCCGCCTTCGCCCAGAGCTATACGGCTCCGGCCGGCATCCCCACGGGTGCCACCGTCGCGACCGGCGACGTGCTGACCACGGGCTCGATCGGCCCGCGGGGCGGCTGGGGTCTCAGCCGGACCCAGCGCGCCATCGACAGCTCCGCCAAGGGCGGCAACGCCGCCCAGCCGAACTTCCTGGTGCCCCAGTACGGCAACACCGCCGGCGGCCCGGCGCAGTAACCCCACCTCCTCACGGAAGGTCCCGGACGGCGGAGCGCGCGCTCCGCCGTTTTGCGTTGCGCGCCAGGGTCTTGCGACACGTTTTCGTGAGGCGGGCGGGATGGGCCTCCTGCCCCGAATCCGTCGCATTCGGGTCAGGATCGGTTCACCCGGGCGGGTCCACTCTGCTGGACAAGCCCGGCCGGCTCCCCGCCGGAAGGGCGTGAGCCCCGGGCCCGCTCCAGGGTCCGAGGCTCGAGGATGTCGTTCCGCACCGGCCCTCTCCGGGAGGAGGCTTCCCTCTCCGGGTCGGTGCTCCAGCGTAGGAGATCACGTCATGAGGCACGCAAAGGTGCTGGCAATGGCTGCCGCGATCGCCGGCGGCCTCGGTCTCGCAACGGCGGCGCAGGCCGCCCCCTTCTCCCCCGCGCCCCTCGGCGCTTCGGCCCCGATCGAGAAGGTCGACTGGGCCTGCGGCCCCGGCTTCCACCTCAATCCCTGGGGCCATTGCCGGCCGAACTGGGGCTACGGCCCGCGGCCCTATTGGCGCCGGAGCTGGTACGGGCCGGGCCCGGGCTTCTACCGCCCCCCCCCGCCGCGCTATTACGGCTATTACGGCCCGCGGCCGTTCTACTGAGTATCTTCGAGGGCCGGGCGCGCGTCGTCCGGCCCTTCTCCGTCCCGGAGGGCGAGGCCGTTCAGCAGGAGATCGATCTGCGCGTCCCGGTAGGCGTCGATGTCGAGGGGGTGGCTCTCGCCGTAGAGGCTCTGCCAGTGGCAGGCCATGATGACGGGCGCGAGCAGCAATTCGGGAAACTGCACTGCGGCGCTCCCCCGGAACTCGCCGCGCCCGATGCCGTAGGCGACGACCTGGCGCAGCCGCAGCATCTGGGGCTCGATCACCTCGTCGTGCCAGCGGTTGGCGAGCTCGGGAAAGCGGCAGGCCTCCGCCACCAGCATGCGGATCAGCTCGCGGCCGCGGCGATCCTCCACCATCCGCGCGAAGATGAAGCCGAAATGCTGGCGCAGGATCGCCGCCGCGCTGCCCCGCAGGGCGGCGGTGAGCCCCTCGAGATTCTCGCGCACCGGCCGGACGATCTCCTTCACCGTGGCGATGAACAGCTCCTCCTTGCTGGAGAAGTAGACGTAGATCGTGCCCTTGGTGATGCCGGCGCGCGCCGCCACGTCGTCGAGCCGGGTGCCCGCGAAGCCCGTCCGCGCGAATTCCTCGAAGGCCGCCTCGAGGATCTCCCCCGGACGCGCCTGCTTGCGCCGCTGTCGTCCACCTGACGAAGGCATCTCGCGCCCGTTCGCACCCATTATTGACTGACCAGTCAGTTATTATTAGCTCTCTGCCCGGCAGGCAACGATTCGGCTCCCGCTTTCCCGACAGGGGGCGGCGCCGGGACCCCGTGGGCGGACGGGGCGATCTTCCTGCCGGGAAGGCGAGGGGACCGGGTCCGGTTCCCCTCATCGGCAACGAGGAGATCGCTCCGCCGTGAAGGGTCGTGTCTCTACCGCAGCGACCGGGCTCGCTCTCGCAGCCTGCCTCGGGATCGGTCCCCCCGCCCGCGCCGAGGACGCGCTGGCCCGGATCAAGACCGTGACGGCCACCCTCGCCAGCATCGCCGACGAGGTCGTGCTCACCGGCGACGTCCAGGCCAAGTTCCAGAGCAACATCGCCTTCCGGGTGAGCGGCAAGATCGCCGCCCGCCTCGTCGAGGTCGGCGCGCATGTCGAGGCCGACCAGGTCCTGGCGCGGCTGGAGCCGCAGGAGCAGCAGGTCAATCTCGACACCGCCCAGGCGCAGCTGACCTCGGCCGAAGCCCTGCTGACCCAGGCCAAGGTCGCCTTCGAGCGCCAGAAGCAGCTCATGCGCTCGGGCTACACCACCCGCAGCGCCTACGATCAGGCGGAGCAGAGCCTGCGGACCACGCAGGCCTCGGTGGATTCGGCCCAGGCCGCCCTCCAGACCGCCCGGGAGCAGTTCTCCTATACCGAGCTGAAGCCCGGCGTGTCCGGCATCGTCACCGCCCGGGACGCGGAGGCCGGCCAGGTGATCCAGGCGGGGCAGACGGTGTTCACCATCGCCCAGGACGGCCCGCGCGACGCCGTCTTCACCGTCTCGGAGACGCTGCTCGCCGAGCCGCCGGAGAGCAGGAAGGTCGACATCGTGCTCCAGGCCGACCCGTCGGTGCGCACCACCGGCACCGTGCGGGAGATCTCGCCCGCCCTCGACCCCTCCAGCGGCGGCGTCAAGGTGAAGCTCGCCATCGATCCGGTGCCGCCGCAGATGAGCCTCGGCGCCGTGGTGATCGGCAGCGGGCGCTTCCGCCCGAAGACGGCGGTGACCCTGCCCTGGAGCGCCCTCTACCGCTGGGAGAACGCCCCCGCCGTCTGGATCTACGACCGGCAGGCGGGCACGGTGGCGCCGCGGCGGATCGAGATCGCCCGCTATTCCGGCTCCGCCCTGGTGCTGTCGGGGGGCGTCTCGGCCGGCGAGCAGGTGGTCAGCGCCGGCATCCAGCTCCTGCGCCCGGGCCAGCGGGTCGCGGTGACGGGGGAGGGCACGCTGTGAGGCCCGCTCTTCTCCTCGCGCCCGCGCTCCTCCTCGGCCTTTCCGCCTGCCACAAGACGGAGGAGGCCCCCGCCCCCGTGCGCCCGGTCCTCACCGTCACGGTGGAGCCCCGCGCGCGCGCCACCTTCGGCCCCTTCGCCGGCACGGTCGAGCCGCGCTACCAGACCCAGGCGGGCTTCCGGGTCGGCGGCCGCATCGTCGCCCGCGACGTCTATGTCGGCGACCTCGTCGCCAAGGGCACCCGGCTCGCCGCCCTCGACCCGACGGTGGCCCAGTTCGCCCTGACCCGGGCCAAGGCCGACGTGGCCGATGCCGAGGCGCAATTCGCCAACGCCGCCGCCACGGAGCAGCGCCAGCGCACCCTGTTCGAGGGGGCGAACGTCACCCAGGCCCAGCTCGATTCCGCGGTGGCCAACCGCGACACCGCCGCCGCCCGCCTCGCCCAGGCGAAATCGGCCCTCCAGCGGGCGCAGGACGAACTCGGCTACGCGACGCTGTCCTCCGATTTCGACGGGGTCGTCACCGCCTGGAACGCCGAGGTCGGGCAGGTGGTCAGCGCCGGGCAGGCGGTGGTCACCCTCGCCCGCCCCGACATCCGCGAGGCGGTGGTCGACATCCCCGACGACCTGATCGGCGGGATGAGCCCGGAGGCGAGCTACACCGTGGCGCTCCAGGCGGCGCCGGGAGTCACGGCGCAGGCCAAGGTGCGCGAGGTCGGCCCCATCGCCGATCCCATGACCCGGACCCGCCGGGTGCGCCTCACCCTGCTCGCGCCCCCGCCCGCCTTCCGCCTCGGCACCACCGTCACCGTCGCCCTGGAGCGGAAGACGCAGCCGCGGATCAGCCTGCCCGCGGGCGCCCTGCTGGAGGCGGAGGGCAAGACGGAGGTCTGGGTCGTCTCCGCCGACGGCAGCCGGGTGAACCGGCGCGCCGTCACCGTGTCCGGGCGCAGCGACGGCCAGGTCACGATCGGCGCCGGGCTCGCGCCGGGGGAGCGGGTCGCCGTCGCCGGGGTGCACAGCCTCGAAGAGGGCCAGACCGTGCGCCTCGCCGCGAACCGGTGAGTCCCCGGCCGCGGGCCCGGACCCGCCGCAAAGCCTTCAGGCGGGGTGTCAGGATCGCCCCGCATCCGATTGATCGCAAAGACGCTCGCTCCGCCCGATGCTGAAGTCCTTCAACCTCTCCGAATGGGCGCTCGCGCATCGCTCCTTCGTCTGGTTCCTGATGGTGGTCTCGGTGATCGCCGGCGCCATGGCCTATCAGCGGCTCGGCCGCGAGGAGGACCCGGCCTTCGCGATCAAGACCATGGTCGTGCAGGCGCGCTGGCCGGGCGCCACCATCCAGGACACCCTCGAGCAGGTCACCGACCGGATCGAGAAGGAGGTGCAGCAGATCAACGCGGTGGATTTCACCCGCAGCTACACCACGCCCGGCCAGGCCACGGTGTTCGTGCAGCTGCGCGAGACCACGCCGCCCAAGACCATCCCCTGGCTGTTCTACCAAGTGCGCAAGCGCATCGGCGACATCCGCAACACCTTCCCCGAGGGGATCGAGGGGCCATCCTTCAACGACGAGTTCGGCGACGTCTTCGGCAACATCTACGCCTTCACCGCCGACGGCGTCTCGATGCGGCAATTGCGCGACTACGTGGAGCGGGTGCGCACCATCATCCTGCGCGTCAAGAACATCGGCAAGACGCAGATCCTCGGCGCCCAGAACGAGGTGATCTATCTCGACTTCTCCACCCGCAAGCTCGCCGGCCTCGGCATCGATTTCCAGACCCTGATCCGGACCCTGCAGGCGCAGAACGCGGTCGCCCCCTCCGGGGTGATCCAGGCGGGGCCGGAGCGGGTCTCCGTGCGCGTCGGCGGCCAGTTCGCCGACGAGAACAGCCTCAAGGCGATCAACCTGCGTGTGAACGACCGCTTCTTCCGCCTTGCGGACGTTGCGGAAATCCACCGCGGCTATACCGACCCGCCCCAATCCCTGTTCCGCTACAACGGCAAGCCGGCGATCGGCCTCGCCATCGCCATGCAGCCCAGCGGCAACCTGCTGGAATTCGGCGAGGAGCTGAAGGCGCGCCTGCGGGTCGCCGAGGCTGAGCTGCCGATCGGCGTGGGCGTCCACCTCGTCTCCGACCAGCCCAAGATCGTCGAGGAGGCGGTGGGCGGCTTCACCAAGGCGCTGGTCGAGGCCGTCGTCATCGTGCTCGCGGTCTCCTTCGTGAGCCTCGGGGTGCGGGCGGGCCTCGTCGTCTCCCTCTCGATCCCCCTCGTGCTCGCCATCGTGTTCATCGTCATGGAGATCATGGGGGTGACGCTGCAGCGCATCTCGCTCGGCGCGCTCATCATCGCCCTGGGTCTGCTCGTCGACGACGCCATGATCACCGTGGAGATGATGGTGGCGCGGCTGGAGCAGGGCGACAGCCTGCACAAGGCGGCGACCTTCGCCTACACCTCCACCGCCTTCCCGATGCTCACCGGCACGCTGGTGACGGTGGCGGGCTTCCTGCCCATCGGCTTCAACGGCTCGGCGGCGGGCGAGTACACCTATTCGCTCTTCGTGGTGATCGCGGCCGCGCTCCTGGTCTCCTGGGTGGTGGCGGTGCTGTTCGCGCCGCTGATCGGCGTGAAGATCCTGCCCAAGACGATGAAGCATCACAGCGAGAAGCCGAGCTTCCTGCTGCGCAGCTTCCGGGCCGTGCTGATCCCGGCCATGCGCTTCCGCTGGGTGACGGTGCTGATCTGCCTCGGCCTGCTCGGGGCGGCCATCGTCGGCATGGGCCACGTGCAGCAGCAGTTCTTCCCCGCCTCCGACCGCAACGAGGTGCTGGTCGACCTGACCCTGCCGCAGAATGCCAGCATCGGCGAGACCAAGGCCCAGATGGACCGGTTCGAGGAGGCCCTGAAGGGCGACCCGAAGATCCGCCACTGGAGCTCCTACGTGGGCGAGGGCGCGATCCGCTTCTACCTCCCCCTCGACCAGCAGCTCGGCAACGCCTTCTTCGGGCAGATCGTGATCGAGACCGTGTCGCTCCAGGCCCGGGACGAGACCATGGCGCGGCTGAACGAACTCGCCCGCACCCAATTCGTCGGCACCGACGTGTTCGTGCACCCCCTCGATCTCGGCCCCCCCGTCGGCCGGCCGATCCAGTACCGCCTGTCCGGGCCCGACCTGCAGGTGGTGCGCGCCCAGGCGCTCAAGCTCGCCAACGTGATGGCGACCGATCACCGGATCGGCGTGCCCACCTTCGACTGGAACGAGCCCGGCAAGGTGCTGCGGGTCGAGATCCTGCAGGACAAGGCGCGCCAACTCGGGGTGACGAGCCAGGACATCGCCGGCATCCTCAACGGCATCGTCGGCGGCACCACGATCACGCAGGTGCGGGACTCGATCTACCTCGTGAACGTGGTCGGCCGGGCGCTCGCCGTCGAGCGCAACTCCGTCGACACCCTGCAGAGCCTGCAGGTGCCGCTGTCGAACGGCGCCACCGTGCCGCTGCTCGCCTTCGCCCGGCTCCACTACGACCTGGAGCAGCCGATCGTCTGGCGGCGCGACCGCCTGCCGACCATCACGGTCCGCGCCGCGATCACCGACGACACCCAGCCGCCCACGGTGGTCAACGCCCTGGCGCCGGCCATCGCGCAGTTCACCAAGGAACTGCCCGAGGGCTACGAGCTCGCCGTCGGCGGCGCCGTGGAGGAGAGCGCCAAGGGCCAGGGCCCGATCGCGGCTGTGGTGCCGGTGATGCTGCTCGCCATGGCCTTCTTCCTGATGGTGCAGCTCCAGAGCGTGCAGAAGCTCTTCCTCGTCTCCAGCGTCGCGCCCCTCGGGCTGATCGGCGTGGTCGCGGCCCTGCTGCCCTCCGGAGCGCCGATGGGCTTCGTGGCGATCCTCGGCGTGCTGGCGCTGATCGGCATCATCATCCGCAACGCGGTGATCCTGGTGACGCAGATCGACGAGTTCGAGGCCGAGGGCATGGCGCCCTGGGACGCGGTGGTGGAGGCGACCTGCCACCGCATGCGCCCGATCCTGCTCACCGCCGCCGCGGCGAGCCTCGGCATGATCCCGATCGCCCGCGAGGTGTTCTGGGGGCCGATGGCCTATGCCATGATCGGCGGCATCCTCGCGGCGACCTTCCTGACCCTGCTGTTCCTGCCGGCCCTCTATGTCGGCTGGTACCGGATCCGCCCGGGCAAGCCGGCGGCGGGGGCGGCGCCCGCGCAGGCGTGAGGGCCGCCCCCGGCCCCCACGCCCCCAAGATCAGGTCCTCAGGCGGCGCGGCCGAGGCGGCTGTGGCGCCGGCCCCAGGCGAAGTAGATCACCAGGCCGATCGCGAGCCAGATGAGCAGGCGCAGCCAGGTCTCCCCGTCGAGGGAGGCCATCATCGCGCCGCAGAACAGGATGCCGAGGATCGGCACCAGGGGCACCAGGGGCGTGCGGTAGTCGCGCCGGGCATCGGGCTGGGTGCGGCGCAGGATGATCACGCCGAGGCAGACCAGGATGAAGGCGAGCAGGGTGCCGATGCTCGTCATGTGGCCGAGCTGCGAGATCGGCAGCAGGCCGCCGAGCGCGCTCGTGAACACCATGAAGAACAGGTTCGAGCGGTAGGGCGTCTTCCAGGTCGGGTGGATCGCGGAGAAGAAGCCCGGCAGCAGCCGGTCCTGGCTCATGGTGTAGAAGACCCGGCTCTGGCCGAGCAGCAGCACCAGGATCACGGTGGAGAAGCCGCAGATCACGCCGAAGGTCACGAGGGTCTTCAGCCAAGGGTAGGGCGTCTGGGCGATGGCGGTGTTCACCGGCGCGGCGTCGCCCCGCATGGCGTCGTAATGCACGAGCCCGGTGAGCACGCCGGCGAAGCCGATATAGAGCGCCGTGCAGATCGCCAGCGAGCCCAGGATGCCGATCATCATGTTGCGCTGGGGGTTCTTGGCCTCCTGCGCCGCGGTCGAGACCGCGTCGAAGCCGACATAGGCGAAGAAGACCACGCCCGCCGCGCGCATGATGCCGGAGATGCCGTACTCCCCGAAGGTGCCGGTGTTCTCCGGCAGGAACGGCACGTAGTTCTGGCGCTTCACGTAGAACAGGCCGACCCCGATCACCACGAGCACCACGGCGAGCTTCACGAGCACGATCACCGCGTTGACCCGGGCGGATTCCCGGATGCCGACCATCAGGAGGAACGAGGCCGCCACGATGATGAGGACCGCCGGCAGGTTGACGAGGCCCGCCGCCGTGGTCCCGTCGGCCAGGGTGTAGGTCTCGAAGGGGGCGTGCACGAGGGCGGCCGGCAAGTCGATGCCGAACTGGTGCAGCAGCCGCGTGACGTAGCGCGACCAGCTCACCGAGACCGTGGCCGCGCCGACCGCGTATTCGAGGACGAGGTCCCAGCCGATGATCCAGGCCACAAACTCGCCCATCGTGGCGTAGGAATAGGTGTAGGCCGAGCCCGCCACCGGGATCATCCCCGCGAGCTCGCTGTAGCACATGCCGGCGAAGGCGCAGCCGATCGCGGCGATGGCGAAGGAGACCACGACCGCGGGGCCGGCATGCTCAGCCGCCGCGATGCCCGTGAGCGAGAACAGCCCGGCCCCGATCACCGCGCCGATGCCGAGCCCGATCAGGCTCCAGGGGCCGAGATGGCGTTGCAGCTTGTTCTCGCCGGCCTCCGCATCGGCGTTCAGCCGCTCCAGCGACTTCACCCGAAAAAGATCGCCCGCGATGCCCGACGCCATGCCTGTCCTCGATTGTCCGTTGCGTGAGGTTCTGGAACCTTGACGCAATCAAGCGTCGAAAACGCCGGCCGCGCAATGCGGTCCCGACGACGCGTCGGGGAGGGCGGGTCTCCGGCCGGCGGGACGGGCCGGGGAATCTTTGAACGGGGAGGGTCTCCGGCGGTTTCCGGGGCAGAGGGGGGACGTGCCGGCGGGGATCCGCCGACGCGATCCGCCCCAGCCCCCCGAGGACCGGACCGCCCCATGAAGACCGCCCGCACTCCGCTCGACCGCCAGGTCGTCGTCATCACCGGCGCCTCGAGCGGGATCGGCCTCGCCACCGCCCGCCTCGCCGCGCAGAGGGGCGCGCGGGTCGTGCTCGCCGCCCGCAACGGCGAGGCGCTGGCGGAGATCGTCCGGGAGATCGCGCGCGAGGGCGGCACCGCGAGCCACGTCGCCGCCGACGTCGCCGAGCGGGCCGCGGTCCAGGCCGTCGCCGATCACGCGATCGCGCGCTTCGGACGCATCGATACCTGGGTGAACGATGCGGGCCTCTCGATCATCGGCCGCCTCGAGGAGGTGAGCGAGGCCGACCACGAGCGCCTGTTCCGGACGAACTTCTGGGGGGTGGTGAACGGCTCCCTGGTGGCGGCGCCGTACCTCAAGGAGAGCCACGGCACGCTGATCAACCTCGGCAGCATCGCCTCCGACATCCCGTTCCCGCTCCAGGGCATGTACTGCGCGAGCAAGCACGCCATCAAAGGCTTCACCGACACCCTGCGCATCGAGTGGGAGGACGAGGGGGCGGACGTGGCGGTGACGCTGATCAAGCCGGCGGCGATCGACACCCCCTTCCCGCAACACGCCCGGAACTACACCGACCGCGCGCCCAAGCTGCCGCCGCCGGTCTACCGCCCCGAGGCGGTGGCGGAGGCGATCCTGCATGCCGCCGTCCATCCGCGGCGCGACCTCTATGTCGGCGGCGGCGGCCGGCTGATGACCGCGGCCCAGGCCCTCGCCCCCCGCGCCTTCGACCGGATCGGCAGCACCCTGATGGGCCAGCAGTTCCAGGACGCCCCCGCCCGCGACCGGGAGGGCAGCCTGCACGCCGCCGGCCGCCGCCCGGGGCGCGTCTCGGGCGGCCATCCCGGGCACGTGATGCAGCGCAGCCTCTACACCCGCAGCCAGCTGCACCCCCTCGCCACCGCGGCCGTGGTGGCGGGCGTCGGGCTCGCCGCGGCCAGCCTGATCGGCGGCGGCCCGCGCCGCCCCTGAGCCTATTCGTCCACCCGAGAGAGGAGACCGTCCCATGACGACCGCACCCCCGCCGGTCCCGCCGGCCAACCGCTCCGACAAGGGCCCCGGCAGCGCCGCGCCCGCCCCGAAAGAGACGGGCCGGCCCAATCCCGGCGCCGATCCGGACAAGACCGGACAGGCCGGGAACGCCAAGGTCAACACCACGCATCAGGGACACCAGCAGGACCGATGAGCACCTCCTCGAAGACGCCCGCCGCCGACCGCCATCACGGCGGCCCCGGCAGCAGCCACCAGCGCCCCGACCGGCCGGATCCGACGGAGGGGAGGGGCCCCCAGCCCGGCGCCGCCACCAGCGGAGCGCCGTCGAAGGTCTCCGGCGGCGGCGGCGAGCGCGACCGGCATCACCGCCATGCCGCGTCGGGCAAGGCGGACACGCCGCGCTCCCACTGACGACGGGATCCGCGCGCGATGACGACCCGGGAGCCGACACTCGACGCCTTCCGCGTCCTTCTGATCGCGGATCCGCCCTCCCCCCTGGCCGCCTTCGACGCGGCCCTCTGGAGCTACCTGGCTCCCATCGAGGGCCTCACCGCCCAGATGCAGGCCCTCGACGTGCTGGAGCGTGCCGTTGCGGACGGCTTGGCGCGCGGCGCGCGCGCCTCGTCCCTGCCCCTCCTGCTCGCGGCCCTCGGCCGCCACCGGGCCAGGCTGTCCGAGCCCTCCGCCTGACCGGAGGCCCCGTGCCGCCGCGGGACCGGAACCGGCAGCGCCGTTAAGAATTCGGAAACCATACCGCGCAAAGCGCCGCGCCGGGGTGTGGGCAGGTGTGAGCAACGGTGAGGAAACGCACCGCAGAATCCCGCCCGTTCCGGTTAAGGACTATTAACGTTTGAGGTGGCGCGAAGGCGCCGACCGGCCCGAACCCAGCAGCAGTACGACGATGAGCGACCGGATCGAAGACCTGAAGTTCCTGATGACCATGATGGTCGTGACCCTGGGCGGCAGCGCCCTGGCGGCCCTCGTCGGCTGAGGCGCAAGCCCGCTCCGAGACCGAGCGGGCGGCTTTCCGGGAGGGCAGGCCATCGGCGAGGGCCGGTGGGGCATCCCGGTGACAGCGCCGGCGGCGAGAATCGCCTAAATCCTTCGGATGAGAACGGGTGGGGAACGTCGGCGGGTGCCGGCGGCGGCCCTCCGTGCCGGTCCGAGGAGGGGAGCCATGCGAGTGGGATGCGCGTCCGTAGCCTTGGCCCTGCCGCTGGCCCTCGGGCCGCTCCCGGCCCTGCCGGCTCCGGCGGAAACCACCCCGGAAACCGGCGTCCCGGCGGGCCCGGACCTGGAGAGCCTGCGCCGGCAATGGCATCGCTGCGTGCGCCAAGCCTATTCCGGCCAGCCCGTCAGCGTGCCCAAGCAGGCGGCGCAGAACGCGGCGCTCGCCGAATGCAAGCCGGCCGAGGACGCCTATGTCGCCGGCGTTCTCGCGGCCCAGGGCAGCGAGGGCGCCAGCGCCCATGACGGCCATAGCCTGACGAGCCGCGCCCGGGCCTGGATGGCCTCGGTGGCCGCCTATGTCGTCGATCCCGTGACCGCCTGGCTCGGCGGCCTCACCCGCTGACGCCTCGATCCCGAAGCTCCGTGCGCAAACTCCTCGTCATCGGCATCGGCACGGGCAACCCCGCGCATCTCACCGTCCAGGCGGTCGAGGCCCTGCGCAGCCTCGACGCCGTGTTCGTCCTCGACAAGGGCGGCTCGAAGAGCGCGCTCACCCGGATCCGCCAGGAGATCTGCGACCGCTACATGGGCGAGCGGCCCTACCGCTTCGTCGCCGCCCCCGATCCCGAGCGCGACCGCGCCCCCGCCGATTACGGCACGGCGGTCGCGGACTGGCACGCCGCCCGGGCCGCCCTGCTCGAGGACCTGATCGCCCAGAACCTGCCCGAGGGCGGGACCGGCGGCTTCCTCGTCTGGGGCGACCCCTCCCTCTACGACAGCACGCTGCGCATCATCGACCGCATCGCCGCCCGGGGCCGGCTGCCCTTCACCCATGCGGTGATCCCGGGGATCAGCAGCGTGCAGGTCCTCTGCGCGAGCCACCGCATCGCCCTCAACCGCATCGGCGAGCCGGTTCATGTCACCACCGGCCGGCGCCTCGCGGAGGGGCTGCCGGAGCCCCTCGACACCACCGTGGTCATGCTCGACGGCGACCCCGCCCTCGACCGGCTCGACCCGGACCTCACCATCCATTGGGGCGCCTATCTCGGCACGCCCGACGAGATCGTGGTGGCCGGCCGGATCGGCGACGTGGCGCCGGAGATCCTGCGGCTGCGGGCCGAGGCGCGGGCGCGCCACGGCTGGATCATGGACACCTACCTGCTGCGCCGGCCGCGCTAGGCGGCACGGAGCCGACGGGGCAGGGTGCGACAAATCGGCCCGGCCGCGGGAGGCCCTTGCCTGTTCGCCCTTCCGTACGAATAATCCTTTCTATCGGACGATCGGCGACCGCACGAATCCGTCTCCCGCCCGGAATCGGCCTCGGAAAGGCCCTGGCAGAGCCCTTGCTTGGCCGGCTCCATACGGGACACTGAGCCGCGGACGAACAAGGTCGCGCCACGTCCCGAAGGGGCTGACACCATGACACGAGCGGCGCGGAACGCGTTGCGCGGATTGAGTCTTCTGGCCGGCGGCCTGTGCTGTGCCCTGGGCATGACCGGCCTGGCGCCGGCCGGGCTCGGGCCGCCGCCGGAGCCGGTTCCGGCCCTCGCGGCGCCCCCCGCCCGCGGCCTCGCCTTCCGGCCGGAGACTTTGCCCGGCCCCGAGCCCGAGGCCTCCCCCGCCCGGGTCGCCCTCGGCCCCGGCGGCCACGACATCCGGCTCTCCGGCGAATTGGGGGAGGGGACGGCGGACCGGCTCGCCCGGCTCCTCGCCGCGCATCCGGGGGTGGAGCGCATCCATCTCACCAGCGAGGGCGGCCTCGTCGACGAGGGCAACGCGCTCGGGGAGCTGATCGCGGCCCACCGCCTCGTGACCTACGTGCCGGATTACTGCGTCTCCGCCTGCACCCTCGCCTTCGTGCGCGGCCGCGAGCGGCTGATCGTGGCGAGCGCCCGGCTCGGCTTCCACGCGCCCTACGAGACGGGGCCGCTCGGGCTCGACATCCAGGCCGATTCGGGGCCGGAACGGGCGGCCTATCTCGCGGCGGGGGTGACGGCGGATTTCGCCGACACGGCCCTGGCGGTGGCCTCCGGCGATCTCTGGATCCCGGATCCGGCCCGGCTGATGCGCGGCAACGTCGCCACCGGCGTGGTCGGGACCGACCGCTTCCCGGATTCGAGCCTCGACGACGGGCCGGACCTCGCCCATGCCCGCGCCGCCGCCCTGCGCAACGTGCCGCTCCTCTCCGCCTTCGAGGGGAGGGCGCCGCAGGTGATCGACGCGGTCGCGGTCCGGGCGCTCGGCGCCTATCTCGAGGGCCGATCGGAGGACGCGGTCCTCGCGGGGATGCAGCGGGACGCCGCCCGGGCGGCGGCGCGAGCGCTGCACGGCGCCTCCGACGAGACCCTGCTCGCCCTCGGGCGCCTCCTGGTGCGGGCGATGGAGCGGGCCGGCCCGAGCCACCCGCAGACCTGCGCCCGCCTCGCGGAAACGGGGGACCTCGTCCTCGCGCAGCGGATGCTGACGGGCGCGGTCGAGGCGCGGGATCTCGTCCGGCAGGCCCTCGACGACGCCGTCCTGCCCGTGACGATCGAGGTGGAGGACACGGAGGCGGCCCGGCTCGAAGCGGCGGCGGCGATTCCCGATCCGGCCTCCGCCTGCGCGCTCCAGCATCGCCGCTACCTGCGGGCCCTGAGCCTGCCCTTGCCCGAGGCGGCCACGGCCCTGCGCCGGCTGATCGCCCCCGGGAAGCGGCCGGCCCTGGAGGCGACGGCCCGCCCCTGAGCCGACCGGCTCAGTGGGACTGGCTGCCCTCCGGCGGCTGCAACCGCCGCGCGAGTTCGAAACCGATCTCCAGCGCCACCGCATCGACGAGGCGGGCGAGGGGCGGATTGGGCAGGCCCTCGACCAGCCCCTTCATCGCCACCACGTGGTCGGCGAGGCGGTTGACCCGGCGCTGCGCCTCCCGGGCCGCGCTGCCGCGGACCATGCGCTCCTCCGTGAGGTCGAAGGCGAGGCCGGTGGCGCGGTCGTGCTCGCCCCGCCCCATCAGCCGCAGCCAGCGCCGCCCCTCCGGACCGCCGCGGGTGCGGAACTCGACCTCGAAGGGCTCCCTGCCCTGCCGGGCCGCGAGCAGCACGCTCTCGACCCGCGTGCCTTCCTCGATCCGGGCGAGAAAGGCGGCGAGCGGCACGCCCGCCGTGGCGTCTTCCTCGAGACCCAGCAGCCGGGTCAGCGCCTGGGCCGCGGCGAAACGGTCGCAGGCCGCCTGGTGTGACCAGGGGCCGAGACAGGCCGACCGGGCGAGGGCATCTTCGAGATCGGGGTGAAGGGCCGACATGGGGCTCCGGGCTACGGGCGGGCGACCCACGACCCGGAAGGCGTCCCGCCCCGGCTATTCGCCGCTCGGAGACAAACCTCAGGTTAAGGCGTTGGTGCCCGGATTTCGCAATTCCGGGAGCCTACAGTCCTTATCATACATCAGTAAAGCGAAGATCGAAGCGGCAACGCAGATTCAATTTCAAGTTAAATTTGCGCGCACGGAAGCGGTGTCGCCCCGCCGGCGCCTGCCCCCGCGGGATGCACTTTAACCAACGGTTAACCCTGTTTGGCGATCAGGGGATCAGGCGATCCCGGTGTCACAGGACGGGCGCCCGCGCTCAGAGCGCCCGGACGACAAGAGCCCGCCTGGACCGAAAGGGAGCGCCCGATCATGAAAGCCATCACCTTCGTCACCCAGAAGGGAGGCAGCGGGAAGAGCACGCTGTGCATCTCGCTGGCCGTCGCGGCGCAGGAAGCCGGACACAGCGTCTGCATCCTGGAGATGGACCGGCAGGCCACGATCTCGGACTGGCTCGACCACCGCACGGCGGAGGGCCCCGAGGTGGCGCAGATCGACGCCACGCAGATGGAGCTCGTGATGGAGCGCCTGCGCGATTCGGCCTACGACTACGTCTTCATCGACACCCCCGGCGTCGATTCCCCCGGCACCCTGGCGGCGATCCGCGCGGCCGATCTCTGCATCATCCCCTGCCGGCCCACCCCCGCCGATCTGCGCGCCTTCAAGCCGACGCTGGCGGCGGTCTACCGCCTGGAGAAGAAGTTCGCCTTCGTGCTGAACCAGACCCCGCCCCGCTCCTACCGCATCCGCGACGCGGCGGACGGCCTGGCGGTGCTCGGCATCCTGCCCGACGTGAACATCGTGGCCCGCACCGACCACCAGGACGCCATCGGCGTCGGCCAGGGCGTGACCGAGTTCAACCCGAAGGGCCAGGCCGCCGACGAGGTGCGCCGGCTCTGGGGCTGGATCGAGCGGCGCATGCAGGCGAGCCGTCATGTCAAAGCCGCCTAAGCTCAACCTCGCCTCCATCGTGGCGGCGGCGAGCCCGGCGCGGGGACAGAAGACGGCGGAGATCGTCTCCCTCGACCGCGCCCCACCCCAGCGCCCGGCCCCCGCCACGCTGAAGCAGCGGGCGCGGCAGATGTCGGTCTATCTGGAGCCGCCGGTCCACGACCAGCTGCGCGACCTCGCCCATGTCGAGCGCACCAAGATGCACGCCCTGATGCTCGAGGCGCTCGACCTGCTGTTCCGCCAGCGCGGCGCCCGCTCGATCGAGCAGGTCATGGCGGATCGCCGCTGAGGGCGGCCGGAACGCGAAGACGCCCGCTGTCCGAGGGGCTTGAGGACGGATCCTGATCCGCCGCCTCAGGCCCCTTTCCCTGTGCGGCCTCGCCGGGCACCCGTCCGCCGGCGCGCAAGCCCCCGGCCCCGCAGGAAGATTGTTGTGCGCAAACGAATCCGTTCAGCTTTCCTTTACGGCGTTCGGACGATTTTGGGCGGGGGAGGCGGCTGCCGCCGGCTTCCCGTGTGACGGCCCCGCACCGGCGCTCCCCGCGCTGCGGGTGCCCGTGTGGCGTGACGGGGAGCCCAGGCGTGTCCTCATGGCGGGTGTCGAGAAGACCGGAAAGGGTCCCTTCCCGTATGCGTCGGCCCTGCCGCCGTTCGGCGCGCCCTTCTGGAAGCTCCTCGGCGTCTGCGCAGTGGCGCTGACGACCGCCAATTGCAGCACCAATCCGCAGAAGCTCGCCGGCGCCTCCGGGGGCAACGGCATCGATCCGAAATACGGCGTGCGCGCCAGCCGGCGCCTCTACAACGAGGGCGACGTGATCCCGAAGGGCGGCGGCCGCCGCTTCTCCGGCAAGCCCTACGTGGTGGCGGGCAAGACCTACGTCCCGCGGGAGGAGGCCCGGGGCTATGTGCGCCAGGGCCTGGCCTCCTGGTACGGCAGCGCCTTCCACGGCCGCATGACCGCCAACGGCGAGGTGTTCGACCGCCACTCGATCGCGGCGGCCCATCCGACCCTGCCGCTGCCGAGCTATGCCCGGGTGACCAATCTCGACAACGGCTACTCGATGGTGGTCCGCGTCAACGACCGCGGCCCCTACCATGCCGGCCGCGTCATGGACGTGTCGGAGGAGGCGGCCCGCGCCCTCGATTTCCACCGTCGCGGCACCGCCCATGTGCGGGTCGAATATGTCGGCAAGGCCTCCACCGCCGGCAGCGACGACCGCCGGCTGCTCGCGACGCTCCGCACGGACGGCCGCCCGGCCGGCATCAGCACTCCGGTCATGATGGCCGATCTCGGCCCCGACACGGATCCCGACGTCGAGCGCTTCACCCGGCCGGAGGCCGCGCCCCTCGCCTTCAAGCCGAAGGACGAGGAGGCCCGGGAGACCGGAACGGCCGAAGCGCCCGAGCCCGCCCCGGCCCCGCGCCCGGCCCGGCCCGCCCCGGTCATGGTCGCGAGCGCGGCGAGCGTCGCCGTGCCGGCGGCCCTGCAGCCGACCGCGCGCCGCGCCGCGCCGTTCCGCCCCGCCCCGTCGTGGCCGGCACGGCCCCGCGCGCCACCTTCGCGGCGGCGCAAGGGCCGGCCCGCAGCCAGCACGCCCAGGCCGCGCCGCTCAGCCTCGCCCCCGCTCCGCTCAAGCTCGCCGCCGCGCCCGCCGGCCGGGCGCCGATGGCGATCCACGGTTCGGGCCCGAAGGGCGCGCCGGCGATCCGCAACGCCGCCCTGGCGCCCGGCAAGGCCGCGGCCGCGCCCCGCATGGCGGCCCTCTCCGCCCCCGGTTCGGGCAAGGCCAAGCCGGCGGTGATGCCGGCCGCCGCCCAGGCCGCCATGGCCAAGCTCGCCGCCGCCTCGGCGCCGAAGGGCAAGGCCCCCGCGATGGCCGACACGAAGGCCGGCGCCAAGGGCAAGCGCTCGCGGATCGCGGGCGTCTACTGACGGGAGGGGCGTCCCGGCCTTGTGATGCCGGGAGCGATGCGGCAAAGCGGGCCGGCCGACTTTCGAAGACGCCGCCCGAGCCCCCCATGCACGACATCCGCGCCATCCGCGAGAACCCGCAAGGCTTCGACCACGATCTCGCACGCCGCGGGCTGGCGCCGCTCTCCGCCGAGCTGCTCGCCCTGGACGATGCCCGCAAGAACGCCGTCTCGGCCGCGCAGGCCAACCAGGAGCGCCGCAACGCCCTGGCCAAGGAGATCGGCGGCGCCAAGAAGGCGAAGGACGAGGCCCGCGCCGCCGAGCTGATGGCCGAGGTCGCCCGGCTGAAGGAGGAGGGGCCGGCCCTCGACGCGGCGCAGGCGGAGGCCGCCAAGGCCCTGGACGAGCGCCTCGCCGCGATTCCCAACCGGCCGAAGGCCGAGGTGCCGGAGGGCGCCGACGAGCACGGCAATGTCGAGTATCGCCGCTTCGACTCCGCGCGCAGCCGCCTCGCCGAGGGCCGCCAGCATTTCGAGCTCGGCGAGGCCACCGGCCTGATGGATTTCGAGGCGGCGGCCAAGCTCTCCGGCGCGCGCTTCGTGGTGCTCAAAGGTCAGCTCGCCCGGCTGGAACGGGCGCTCGGCCAGTTCATGCTCGACCTGCACACGCAGGAGCATGGCTATCTGGAGGTGGCCCCACCGATCCTGGTTCGAAGCGAAGCAATGTTTGGGACAGCGCAGCTGCCCAAATTCGCCGACGACCAATTTTCCGCATCTACCCCTTTTGCATCCGCCGCCGATTTTATGCAGCAGGTTTTTACAAATGATATTGGATTTCTAGACGAGGCAAAAAAATTAAAATCTAATCTGTTGAGCGACACATCGAATTCATCCGATCAAGGAAGCAAAATCTCTGTTGAGATTAGTTCCGACTTTGCCGAGCAACAAAAACAATATTATGATCGGATGAGGCCACTTGCAGAGGCCGCCGCTCATCGCTGGCTCGTCCCCACTGCCGAGGTGCCGCTGACCAACCTCGTCCGGGAAAGCATCCTCTCGGAGGACCAGCTCCCCCTGCGCGTCACCGCGCTCACGCCCTGCTTCCGGGCCGAGGCCGGGGCGGCGGGACGCGACACCCGCGGCATGCTGCGCCAGCACCAGTTCAACAAGGTCGAGCTGGTCTCGATCACGGCCCCCGAAAAATCGGACGAGGAGCACGAGCGCATGCTCGCCTGCGCCGAGGCGGTGCTGAAGAAGCTCGACCTGACCTACCGGGTGATGACGCTCTGCACCGGCGACATGGGCTTCGCCAGCCAGAAGACCTACGACATCGAGGTCTGGGTGCCCGGCCAGCAGACCTACCGCGAGATCTCCTCCTGCTCCGTCTGCGGCGACTTCCAGGCGCGGCGGATGAACGCGCGCTACCGGCCGAAGGACGGCAAGGGCGTTTCCTACGTGCACACCCTCAACGGGTCGGGCGTGGCCGTGGGCCGCGCCCTGATCGCGGTGATGGAGAACTACCAGAACCCGGACGGCAGCGTCACGATCCCGTCCGTGCTCCAGCCCTATATGGGCGGCCTCAACCGGATCGAGGGACCGAACTCCTGATGCGCATTCTCGTCACCAACGACGACGGCATCCACGCGCCGGGCCTTGAGACGCTGGAGCGCATCGCCGGGGAGATCAGCGACGACGTCTGGGTGGTCGCCCCCGAATCCGACCAGTCCGGCGTGTCGCATTCGCTGTCGCTGAACGATCCCCTGCGCCTGCGCCAGGCCGGCGAGAAGCGCTTTGCCGTGAAGGGCACGCCCTCGGATTGCGTGATCATGGGGGTGGCCCATCTCCTCAAGGACCACAAGCCGGACCTCGTGCTGTCCGGGGTCAATCGCGGCCAGAACGTCGCCGAGGACGTGACCTATTCCGGCACCATCGCCGGCGCCATGGAGGGCACCATCCTCGGCGTGCCCTCCATCGCCCTGAGCCAGGCCTACGGCCTCGGGGGGCGGGCCAACATCAAGTGGGGCTGCGCCGCCCATCACGGCGCCAAGGTGATCCGCAAGATCCTGGAGATCGGGATCGAGCCGGGCATCCTCGTCAACGTGAACTTCCCCGATTGCGAGGCGGAGGAGGTGCAGGGCATCGCGGTGGCCGCCCAGGGCCAGCGCAACCAGGCCCTGCTCGCCATCGACGCCCGCCACGACGGGCGCGGCAATCCCTATTTCTGGCTCGCCTTCGCCAAGGCCCGGTTCGAGCCGGGCAACGGCTCGGACCTCAAGGCCATCGCCGACCACAAGATCTCGGTGACGCCCCTGCGCCTCGACCTCACCGACGAGCCGACCCTGACTCGCTTCGCCCAGGCCTTCCGGGACTAGGGGAGCGGCCCGGCGAGAGCTCAGGGCACCGGGTAGCGCCGCCCCTTCCAGAGGGCCACGCCCGCGCGCTCGGCGCGGGTGAGGGCGTTCCACTGGATCGCCAGGGCGATCAGGACGGTGACCGGATGAAGCGGGATCGTGACCGCTGGCTCGGCCGCGGCCCGGGTGATCGCGGCCCGGGTCGCAAGCGAGATCAGGCCGGCGGCGAGGCTGACGGCGAGCGAAGCGGTCGAGAGCCCGCCGAGGAGCCCCACGAGCACGAGCAGCCAGGGCAGGACGTGCCCGCCGAACAGGAGCAGCGTCCAGACGGGCAGCGCCCGCGGCGTCGCCATGCCCTCGTTGGCGTTCTTCGAGAAGCCCGCCCAGGCGGCCGCGAAGCCCGGATACATCCGGCAGGTCGCCAGCGCCGAGGCCGCGACCAGATCCGTCCGGTAGCCGGCCGCCCGGAACAGGCGGGGCAGCCGCACGCCATCGTGCAGGCTTCTGCGGATCGCCCCGTGGCCGCCGCTCGCGGCATAGGCCGCCGCCTCGACCAGGATCAGCTGACCGCAGGCGGCGCCGAGGGAGGGATCGGGCCGCGCCCGCATCAGCGGCATCGGCAGGTAGCCTAGGAGCAGGAAGCCGATCATCGGCACGGTGAGGCGCTCGCCCAGCGTCTCCATGCGCTGGCGGGGCAGGCCGCTCACCAGGGCGGCCCCGCTGCGGGCGGCATGGGCCGCGAGGCGCGCGGCGCCCTCCGGCGCGAGGCGCACATCCGCGTCGATGAAGAGCAGGCGCTCGCCCCGCGCCGCCGCGGCCAGGGCCGCGCAGGCGTTGTTCTTCCCCGTCCAGCCCTCCGGCAGGGAGGGCACGGGCAGGAGGCGCAGGCGGGGATCGCGGGCGGCGAGGGCGGCGACGATCGCCGCGGTGTCGTCGCTGGAATGGTCGTCGCCGACCAGCACCTCCACCGCCACGCCGCGGCTCGCCAGGGCCGCCTCGACGGTCTCGGCGATGATCGCCGCCTCGTTCCGGGCCGGGATCAGGATCGAGACGAGGCCGGTCCCGACCGGGCCGGGCTCGGGCGTGCGGTAGACCGCGAGGTTCACCGCCGCGATCACGGCCGGGAGCAGGGCGAGGACGAGGGCCAGGAGCGCGAGGGCGAGCATCATCGCGGCCGCTCCCCCTCCGGGCGATGGGCCGGGTCGAAGGACCGTCCGCGGGCGAGGGCGACGAGCCGGCGCCAGCCGTCATAGACCCCGCCGATGCCGCTCCGGCCCGCGAGCACGGGTTCGAACCGGCCGGGATCGCGGGCGATCACGTCCTGGCTCAGGCGGTCGAGCAGGGCCGTCAGATCTCCCTCCAGCCGGGCCAGGCGCGCCGGGCGCGGGAGGGACAGCAGCACGGAGGCGGGGATCGGCGGGCCGAAGGCGCAGAAGGCTTCCGCCCCGCGCTCCTGCCAGAGGGCGTATTCGAGGGCGACGGGCACGAACAGGGCGTCGGGGGCGATCTCGGCGAGATGGGCGATGCCGGGCTTCAGGCCGAGGGGCCGCTCGCGCACATCCGCGAAGCGGCCCTGCGCGGTGACCCAGAGGGCGCGGTTCCGCCCCGAGAGCACGCTGCGCGCCGCGGCGAGGAACTGCAGCGCCCCCTTCCGCGACGCGAGATCGACCGGGAAGGCGCCCATGCGGCGGAACACGCCGTAGCGCTCCAGCATCCGCGCCTCGAACGGCGCGAAGCCCTCGCGCTCCGGAAACAGCCGGCCGGCGAGCACGATGAGGGTGGCGGCATCCCACCAGGCGGGATGGTTGCAATAGAGGACGAGCGGCCCGGCATGGCCGGCGCAGGCCGGCCGTCCCCAGCGGGCGAGGCGCAGGGCGTTCATGTGCCGGCGGAAGAAGCGGTCGAACCAGGGCAGCATGAAGCGCCAGACGAGGGCCGACCGCTCCGGCGGAGGCGGGGGGGCGCTCACGCGCGCGAGCCCGTCACGCGCCGGCTCCTCACGCGCTCTGGCGCAGGGCCGGCTCCGCCTGCTGCGGACGGCCCTTGCGCAGGTCCTGATCGAGGGCGTCGGCGGCGATCCAGCCGGACATCATCACCATGGGCATGCCGGGCCCGGGATGGGCGGCGCCCCCGGCGAGGTAGAGGCCGCCGACCTCCCGCGAGCGGTTGCCGGGCTTGAAGGCGCCCATCATCCGCCCGTGCGAGGCCAGCCCGTAGATCGCGCCGTTGAGCACGTTGTAGCGCTCGTGGATGTCCCGGGGCGTGAGGTGCCGCTCGACGACGATGCGCGCCTCCAGGTCCGGCATGCCGCCGGTGCGCTTCAGCTTCTCCAGGATCACCCGGCGATAGATCGGGAACATCGCCGACCAGTCGTGATGCGGCCGCAGATAGGGCGTGTGCACGAGGACGTAGAGCGCCTCGCCGCCCTCCGGCGCCACGCTCGGATCGGTGATCGAGGGCGCGGCCAGATAGGCGGTCGGGTCGGGGGCGGGCTCGCCCTTCCGGTAGATGAAGTCGAACTCCTCCTCCGGGTCGCGGGAGAAGACGAAATCGTGGTGGGCCAGGTGCTCGTAGCGGCGGTCGAGGCCGAGATAGAGCACCACGCCGGAGCAGGCGGGCTCGAAGCTCCGCTTCTCGTAGGCCTTGCCGACCGCCCCGCCGACGAGCTCGCGGTAGGTGCGCACGGAATCCATGTTGGAGATCACCGCGTCGTAGGCGACGCTCTCCCCGCCGAGGCGCAGCCCGCGCACGGCGCCCCCGGCGATGTCGAGCCCGGTCACGGCGGCGGCGGGCCGCAGGGCGACGCCGAGTTCCTGGGCGAGCCGGGTGAGCCCCTCGGCCACGGCCCGGGTGCCGCCCATCGGGTACCAGACGCCCTCCGCGGTCTGCATATGCGCGATCGCGCAGAGCACCGCCGGCGCGCCGTAGGGGGAGGAGCCGACATATTGCACGAAATGGTCGAGCATCTGCGCGAGGCGGGCATCCTTCACCTTGCCGCGGATGGTGCTCGCCACGGTGGCATGCATGCGCAGGCTCAGAACGTCGCGCAGGGTGCCGGGATTCATGTTGGCGCGCAGGTCGATCGTGTCGAACAGATCCTGCACCGCCTTCCAGAAGAAGAACCGCTCCGAGACGCCGTGCAGATGCTCGGAGAGGGCGATGAACCGCTTGTAGCCCTCGCCCACGCCCTGGCCGGGGGCGAAGCGCTCCATGGTGGCGGCCATGGCCTCCACGTCCTCGATCAGGTCGATCCGCGCGCCGTCCTCGAAGAAGCAGCGCCATTGCGGGTCGAGCCGGCGCAGGTCCATGTAGTCGTGGACGCTGCGGCCGGCCTCGGCGAAGATCCGCTCCAGCACCCGGGGCACGGTGAGGATGGTCGGCCCCATATCGAAGCGGAAGCCGCCCTCGTGCAGCACCGCGGCCTTGCCGCCGAGCCAGGGATTCTTGTCGTAGAGGGTGACGCGGTGCCCCCGCGCCGCCGTCACGCAGGCCGCCGCCAGCCCGCCGAGGCCGCTGCCGATCACGGCGATCGAGGAATCCTGGCTCATGGGCGTCGTGCTCTCCGGATCGGCGTGAGGCCCGAAGCTCGGCCGATCCGCTGGGCCGAAGCTACGATCGGGAATCGCGGGGTCAACGCGCCAACCGGTCGCGCCATCCCCTTCGACAGGTTTTTCATGCGGGCTGCCCCCGTCGCACCAGGGCGAGGGCGGCGCCGAGGCCGGCCAAGGCCAGCCCCGCCAGCACGGCCCAGGCCGGAAGCGCCGCCGTGGCACCCTCGCTCAGGGCGCGCTGGAAGGCCTCGATCGACCAGGCATTGGGCGTGAGCCATCCGGCCTGCTGCAGCCAGGGCGGCATGAGGAAGCGGGGCACCATGCTGCCGCCCACGGCGGAGAGCAGGAGCACGCCGAAGGTCGCGACGAGATGGGCCTGCTGCCGCGTCGCCGCGAGGGCGCATCCGGCCAGCGCCAGGCCCGCGGCCATGGCGGCGACGAGGAGCGCGGTGACGAGCCAGCCGATTCCATGGCGGGAAACGTCGACGCCGTGGAGCAGGGCGGCGGCGGCGAAGATCAGCGCCGTCTGCACGACGCCCTGGAGGGTGAGGAAGGCGAACTTGCCCAGGACGATCGCCGGCAGGCCGCCGGGGGCGGCGGCGAGCCGGTCGGCCAGGCCCGCGCTCCGCTCGTCGACGAGGGAGAGCGCCCCCTGCATCGCCGAGAACAGCAGGAACACGGCGGTGATGGCGCCGGCGTAATAGGCGACGCGGTCGTTGCCGCGGCCCGACCCGGTGGAGCGGCGCTCCACCCAATTGGCGAAGGCGAAGGGCTCCTTCTTGGCCCGCTGCTCGGCGAAGGTCTCCTCCAGGAAGGCGCGCTCGTCTGCGCCGATCTTGCCCGAGCGCTCGACGTCGGCAACGATCCGGGTCAGCACCACGTCGGGCAGGGCCTCGTTGAGGACCCGCTGGAGCTGGCCCAGGGCGATCGGCGTGGCCAGCGCCCGCGCGGGATTCTCGACGAGCAGCACCGGCTGATCGGCCGGCGCGGACGCGCTGCCCGCGGCGAGATCGCCGCGCAGGACCAGGGCGACGTCGACCGTCCCCCGGCGCACCGCCGCCACGACCGCGTCGACGTCGCCCGCCTCCAGCCGTTCGAGGCGCAGGGAGGGCTCGGCGGCAAGGGCGCTCAGCAGGCGCCGGGTCGTCGGCGTGTCGGCGAGATCGGCCACGCCGAGATGGATCCGGATGCGCTCGCCGATGGCGCCGGAGAAGATCGCGGCGAAGACCACGAAGATCACCGTCGGCAGCAGGAAGGCCATCGCCAGGGCCGCCCTGTCGCGCAGGAGGGACAGCCACATCACCCGGAAGGCGGCGCTCATCGGCCCGTCTCCGCCAGGGACAGGGCGGGGGCGGGCGCCGGGGGCGCGCCGGCCAGCACCGCGCGGTAGAGCGATTCCAGCCCCGGCCGGCGCAGGCGGATCTCCGCCACCGGCACGCCGAGGGCGCGCAGATGCGCGAGCAGGGCCGCCCCGTCGAGGCCGTTCTCGGTTCGTCCCCGCCACACCGTGGCACCGGCCGGGGTGAAGCCGGCGGCGGCGAGGGCGGCCCGCGCCGCCGCGGCGGGGGCGTCTTCGAGGAGCACCTCCTGCTCGGGCGCGTCCCGGCGCAGGGGATCAAGCAGGGCGGGGAGGGGCCCCTCGCGCAGGAGGCGCCCCTCCCCGAGGACGGCGACGCGGTCGGCGAGCCGTTCGGCCTCGGCGAAATCGTGCGTGCTGACGAGGAGCCCGGCGCCCTCCGCGCGCAGGCCGGCCAGCAGGGCGTGGATCGCGGCCCGCGCCTCGAGATCGACGCCCTGGGTCGGCTCGTCGAGCAGGATCAGGCGGGGGCGGGCGACGAGGCTCGCGGCGATGTTCGCCCGGCGCTGGTAGCCGCCCGACAGGGTGCCGACGATCCGCCGCGCCACCGGCCCGAGCGCCCCCTGGTCGAGGGCCCGGGCGACGGCCGCCCGGCGCGTCCCGGCGGACAGCCCGGCCAGCTCGGCGAAGACGTCGAGATTCTCCGCTACGGTGAGCCGCGGATAGAGGGCGATCTCCTGCGGGACCCAGCCGATCAGGCGGCGCACGGCGCCCGCGCGGAACGGATCGCCCCCGGCCACCCGGACGCTGCCGGCGGCCGGGGCGAGACGCCCGGCGACGAGGCGCATCAGCGAGGTCTTGCCCGCCCCGTTGGGGCCGAGCAGCGCCAGGATCTCCCCCGCCCGGAGCGTCAGGTCCACCCGCGCCAGGGCCGGCCGGCCGCGATAGGCCAGGGAGGCGGAGGCGACGACCACGAGGGGGGATCCGCTCTGGCTCATCGGCCGGGTCAGCGGGGCGGCAGCGCCCGGACGAGCTGCAGATGCAGCGCGGCGCCGGGCTCGCTCAGGCGGAAGCTGGCGGAGGCGAAGTCCGGCCGTGCCCGGCGCCCGCCGCCGGAGAAGGCGTAGGGCTCGCGGGGGAGGCCGAGGGGCGTGCGGTCGAGGCGGCGATTGCCGTTGCGATCCTGGAAAGCCGCCACGGCCCAGATCCCGGGGGGCAGGTCGCGGAAGACGAAACGCTGGCTCGCCCCGGCCGCGGGCGCGTCCTGCCCGATCCGGCAGGCCTCCTCCGACAGGCCGCCCTGGCACAGGGCGACGTAGAGCGTGCCGCCGGGCTCGATGCCGCTCACCGTCACGTCGAGGCCGGCCGCCTGCCCGGGGACGAGGGCGAGGGCCGCGAGGAACCCGCCCGCGCCGGCGGCGGCGCGAATCACGACGGCTCCCCCTGCGTCGCCAGGGGCTGCGTGGCGGGAAGCTCCGCCAGCACCTCCGGCGCCCGGCGGCCGGCGAGATCCTCGATCAGCAGCCGGGCGGAGATGCGCGCGCCCTCGTAGATCACCGGCAGGCCGGAGCCGGGATGGGTGCCGCCGCCGACGAGATAGAGGCCGTGGCCGAAGCGGTTGTGCGGCCGGAACCAGAGCATCTGGCCGAGATCGTGGGCGAGGTTGAAGGTCGCCCCCTCATGCACCGCGAAGTCGTCGCGCCAGCCGCGGGGATCGACGACGCGCTCGTAGCGGATGCGCTCCTCGATATCCTCGATCCCGAGGAGCCTCAGGCGGTCCAGGACCAGCCGGCGATAGGCGGGCCCGACCGCCGCCCAGTCGATGCCGGCCTTCAGGTTGGGCACCGGCACCAGCACGTAGAGGGCGGTGTGGCCCGGGGGCGCCATGCCGCCGTCCGTGAAGCCCGCATGCTGCACGTAGAGCGAGGGCTCCATCGGCAGCACGCCGCCGGTGATCTCCTCGATGTTGCGCCGGTAATCCCGGGCCAGCAGGATCGTATGGTGCCCGAGCGCCTCGGGCATGCGTCCCTCGATGCCGAGATAGAGCATGTAGGTCGAGCAGGAGAGGCGGGCCTTGTCGACCTTGGCGTCGCGCCAGCGCGGCCGGTAGGCCTCCGGCACGATCTGCGGGACGACCTTGGCGAAGTCGCCGTTGATGACGACGGCATCGGCCTTCAGGGTCTCGCCCGGCACGGCGACGCCGCTCGCCTTGCCGTTCTCGAACAGGACCTGCTCCGCCGGCGTGTTGAGGCGGATGTCGACGCCCATGCGCCGGGCGAGGCCCGCCATCGCCTCGGAGACCGCGCCGCAGCCGCCGACCGGGTGATAGACCCCGTGCTCGTATTCGAGGAACGAGAGGATCGTGAACAGGCTCGGGCAGCGGAAGGGCGACATCCCGAGGTATTTGGTCTGGAAGGAGAAGGCGAGGCGCACCCGCGGATCGGCGAAGAAGCGCTTGAGGTCGCCCTCCACGCTGCGGCCGGGATGCAGGTGGGGCAGGGCGGTGAGCATGGCGGGGCTCGCCATCGACAGGAGGCTGTCGAAGGGCTGCTCCAGCACCGGCTTGAACTTCGAGAGCTTCTTCCGGTTCTCGGCGAAAAAGGACCGCAGGTTGCGGGCGTCCTGCGGGGCGATCCGGGCGATCTCCGCCTCCAGACGGTCGAGGTCGCCGGTGGCGCGGATCTCGCTGGAACGGCCGCCCTCCCCCTCGAAGACGAGGTGGTATTGCGGGTCGAGCCGCTTGAGCGCCACGTGGTCCTCCAGCCGCTCGCCGCAGGAGGCGAAGATGTCGGCGAGGATCTGCGGATAGAGGAAGAAGGTCGGACCGATGTCGAAGCGGTAGCCGCCCGGCGCCTCGACGGTCTTGGTGCGGCCGCCGACGGCGGCGTCGCGCTCCAGCACGGTGACGTGGAGGCCGGCCCGGGCCAGCAGGAGCGCCGTGGCGAGGCCGCCGGGGCCGGCTCCCACGACGATCACGCGGCTCCCGGACAGAGTGCGCATGCCCTCCCGCGACTGCAGCACTGCACACCGCTCCCCGTTTCGTGAACCCGACGCCAATCTTGGCCGGCTTCAGGGAGCCGGCAATTGGCGCGGATTGTCGCGCGTATGGCCCCGCTTGCGCGCGGCCACGGTGTTCAGCGCCAGGTGATGCAGGGCGATGGCCCCCGCGGTGGCGACGTTCAGCGAATCGAAGCCCGGCGCCATGGCGATGCGCAGCCGGCGCATCCGGGCCATCAGGGCGGCGGGCAGGCCCGGCCCCTCGGTGCCGAGCAGCAGGAGGGCGCGCGGCGGGGCGGCGAAGGCGCCGATCTCCTCGTCGCCGGACGGCGTCAGGGCGAGGGGCTCCAGGGCATGCCGCTCGGCCAGCGCCAGCAGGGCCGCCCCGTCCGCGACCCGGGCGAAGGGGACGGTCAGCGCCGCCCCGGCGGAGACGCGGATCGCCTTGCGGTAGAGCGGGTCGCAGGTCGCGGCATCGAGCAGGACCGCGTCCGCGGCGAAGGCGGCGGCGTTGCGGAACAGGCCGCCGACATTGTCGTGATTGGTCAGCCCGACCAGGGCGACCACCGTCGCCGGGGCGGGGGCGGGCGGGATCAGCGCCTCTGCCGCGGGCTCCGCCCCGCGCAGGCCTACGGCGAGCACGCCGCGATGGATCGGAAAGCCCGCCACCGCGCTCATGACCGGCTTGGCGGCGAGATGGACCGGCGGCGCGTCCGGCCCGTCGAGAAGATCCGCCAGGCCGGCGAGCCGGTTCGGGCTCAGCAGGACGGATTCGGCCCGGAAGCGCGCCCGGCCCGAGAGCAGGGTGCGCAGGGTCACCTCCCCCTCCACGATGAAGCGGCCCTCGCGCCCGACGAGATCGCGCTCGCGCATCGCGGCATAGGGCGCCAGCCGCGGGTCCAGGGGATCGTCGATGAGGATCGGGGTCATCCCGCCTCTGTAGCGGATGTCCGGCCGCGCCGTGAGGCGGCCCCGGGATCCCCGGAGCCGCCCGCGCGGAGCCGCGCCCGGTCGCAGGGCGACCGGGCGCGGCGCGGCATCCTGGCGTCCCCTCCGCCGGACCGGGACCGCTTCCGCGGATGCCCGATCCGGCCTCAATGGGCGGGCACCGGGCCCACCGCCGCGATCAGGCGGTCGCGCATCGAGCGGCTGCCGCCGACCACCTCGATCCGCGTCCCGCTCTTGAGCCGGCGCGAGGCCCATTCGCCGATCGCCTCCAGGCAGGTGTGGTCGACATGGTGCAGCTCGTCCGCGGCGAGCCGCACCGGGCCGCTCGAGGGCGTGCGCTCCAGGGCCTCGTTGAGGTGGGGCAGCTGCAGGAAGGTGGCCGAGCCCGAGAGGCGCAGCTCCGGCACCGCCTTGCCCACGCCGGCGGGCTGCGCCGTCTCCGCCGCGCCGGTCTCGATCTTGAGCCGGCCCTTCAGGAGGTAGGGCACGACCTGGATCAGGCTGAGGCCGAGCCCCACCAGCACGCCGGTGAGCAGGTCGGTGGCGACCACCATGACCATGGTGGCGAGCCAGATCGCCGCGGTGGCGAGGCCGTACTGGCGATGCAGGTGCAGGGCATGGTGCGGCCCGATCAGGCGCCAGCCGGTGACGACGAGGATGCCGGCGAGGGCGGCCGTCGGCACCAGCTTGAGCAGGCCCGGCAGCAGCAGCAGGAAGGCTAGGATCCAGAGGCCGTGCAGGATCGCCGAGGCGCGGGTCGCGGCACCGGCCTGGACGTTGGCGGAGGAGCGCACGATCACGCCCGTCATCGGCAGGCCGCCGATGAGGCCGCAGATCACGTTGCCCACGCCCTGCGCGCCGAGCTCCCGGTTGTACTGGGTGCGCGGACCGTCGTGCATCCGGTCGACGGCGGCGGCCGAGAGCAGGCTCTCGGCGCTGGCGATGACGGCGAGCGTCAGCGCCGCGACGAGCATGGTCGGCTCGGCGAGCCGGGCCCACTCGCCGGAGACGGGCAGGGCGATGCCGGAGAAGATCGCCTCCGGCACCACCACGTGCTTCACCGGCAGGGCGAACAGGGCGGCGATCACGGTCCCGGCCAGCACGCCGATCAGGGCGCCGGGCACGAGCTTCATGTTCGCCGGCCGGAGCTTCTCCCAGCCGATCATCGCCACGATGGTGGTGAGGCCGACCGTCACCGCCCCGGCCCGGGAGCCGTCGCCGGTCACGAAGTTGAAGAAGGCGGCGGGGATGGCGACGAGGTTGTCGAGCCCGTTCGCCTGGGGCAGCGCGTCGGTCAGCACGTGGATCTGCGCGAGCACGATCAGGATGCCGATGCCGGCGAGCATGCCGTGCACCACCGCCGGCGAGATCGCACGGAACCAGCCGCCGACCTTGGCCGCGCCGGCGATGAGCTGGATCACCCCCGCCAGCACGAGGACGGGACCGAGCATGCCGATGCCGTGCTCGCGCACGAACTCGAACACGATCACCGCGAGCCCGGCCGCCGGCCCGCTCACCTGGAGCGGCGAGCCGGCCAGCAGGCCGACCACGATTCCGCCGACGATCCCCGTGAGCAGGCCGCGCTCGGGCGGCACGCCCGAGGCGATAGCGATGCCCATGCACAGGGGCAAGGCCACGAGGAAGACCACGAAGGAGGAGGGCAAGTCCCGCTTCAGGGAGGGGGGCAGCAGCCGGGCAAGGGCGTTCATGACAGGGGCTCCGTCACTCGGCCGCGACCGGGACGACCATCTCGGGCGCGGCGAGGCGCACCGCCGGCGCCTGCGCCACGGGGATCTCCGCGTCCTGCTCGATCGACACGAAGCGGCCGAGCTTGCCGTCGTAGCCGAGGATCTGGCCGCTCTCGAGCTCGAAGAACCAGCCGTGCAGGCGCAGCTGCCCCTTGGCGAGGCCGGCGGCCACGCTCGGATGGCTGCGCAGATGGCCGAGCTGGACCACGACGTTCTCCAGGGCCACGGCGCGGTGGCGGGCCTTCGGGTCCATCCCCTCGGGATAGGCCTCGCAGACGATCTGGTTGGCGGCATGGCTGTGGCGCAGCCAGGCGGCGACGTTCGGCATGCTGGAGAGGGCGCCGGGGTTCATCAGCCCCTTCATGGCCCCGCAATCCGAATGGCCGCAGACGACGATGTCGCGCACGCCGAGGGCCACCACCGCGTATTCGATGGCCGAGGAGACGCCGCCGTTCTGCTCGGCGAAGGGCGGGACGATGTTGCCGGCGTTGCGGCAGACGAAGAGATCGCCGGGCCCCGCCTGGGTGATGTGCTCGGGCGAGACACGGGAATCCGCGCAGGCGATGATGAGGGCGCTGGGGGACTGCCCGTCGCGCACGAGGCGCTGATACATGGCCTGCTGCCCCGGGAACACGTTTCCGCGGAAGCTCGATATGCCCTGGAAGATGTGATTCACGTTGGTCCTCGTCGGTTAGGGGGTGGCCCGGTTGCCGAGCAACGGAGAACGATTCATCGACGACGGAGACCGTCCGGCGGGGGCCGGAACGGGCAACGATCCTTGGCGCGCACGCGGCCGCTCCGAGGAACGACGGGCGGGGCGAGGATGAAAGCCGGCTTCATCCTTCCCCCGTGCTGCGCCGGCACGACCAACCTCCCGCGATTCCCCCCGACGCAGCCTCTCGCCGCAGCGCGGTAACCGACAGGACTCCGCGGCCGCCGCCACGAAGCGGCACGCGGGGTCGTCGATGCGGATGGGGATCGGAACGATGGCAGATTTTCCCGGAACTCCGGGGTCAGCACACAGTCCCGACCGGTGCTTCGCAGGATAGGAAAAGAAGAAATTTATATCAGTGCGATATGTTACGAGCAGAGATCAGGCGTTTAATCCGCGAAAATTGACCATCGACGTGCCGATGCGCACCAGAAGACGATTTTTCGAAAAATTCCGGGATTAGAATAAACCACGGCACCCGGAGGCCCTCGTTCCGCAGACCAGGCCCGACTGGGCCGCGAGCCGGGGCGCGGCCCCGGCCCCGGCGACGGGCGATCCGGAACGGGGAGGGGCGCGTCTAGCGGACGGTGACGTGCGGGCGGATCGTCTCGAAGTCCCGGCGCGTCAGGATGCGCCGGGTCACGAGGTCGTCCGGGCTGGCATAGGGCCGGCCCGCGACGATCACCCGGCCGATCATCCCGGCGCCGAGGCCGTTCAGCTGCTCCACCGAGGCGGTGTTCAGGTCGACGCCGCCCGTCTCCGCCCCGGCGGCCTCGGCGGGCGCGGGCGCCGCCGGCACGTCCTGCGGATCCTCGCCGGGCATCTCGTCCGGCGGCGCGGCCTCGGCTCCCCGCGCGGGAGCGGCGGGAGCCGGCTTCTCGGTCCCGGCCTCCGGAAGCGGGGCGGGGGCAGGGGCGGGGGCGGCCGGCGCCTCGGCGCTGCTGCTGGGGCGGGGCGCCGCGCTCGGCCGCGGCCCGGGATAGACGCTGCGCACGCCCGGCTCTTCGGTGCGCTCCGCCGGGGCCGGCGCGGTGGGCGCGGGCTTCGTCGCCGGGCCCTGCAGGGCAGAGGGCGGAAGCGGCCTCGGCCCGAATGCCTGCCAGAGCAGGGTGAGCACCGCGGCCAGCACCGCCAGGGTGAAGCCGAGAAACAGCGTCGATGCCTTCATCGCCCCAAGAAACCCGTCATCCTCTCGCGTACCGGCGCGCGGCGGCTCGCCAGGCAAGAGAGCGCCGCGCCCCGGAAAGGGTTCCAGGGTATCACGGGTCGAGCCGCCCGACGCCGTGGAAGCGTTGCGGGCGGGTCACGGTGAGGGCGGCGTCCTCAGCTGCCGGGCTTCCACACCGCGTCGGCGACGGTCAGGGGCTTGGGCAGCAGGCCGAGGCGGTGGAAGGCATCGGCGACGCGCTGCTGATCGGCCACGGTCTGCGCGTCGAGCGGCTGCACGCCGTAGGACAGGCGCTTGAGGGCGACGGTGAGGATCGGCGCCGGGATGCCGACGGAGGGGGCGAGCTCGGCGGCGACGGCGTCGGTATTGACCTTGGCCCAGGCGTCGATCTCGCCGATCGCCTGGAGCAGCGCGTCGATCGCCTTGCGGTTGGCATCGGCGAATTCGCGGCGCGACAGGTAGAATTGCCGGTTCGGGGCCAGGCCCTCCGCGGAGGCCAGGGTGCGCGCCCCGGTGCTGCGCTCCCCGGAGGCGAGATAGGGATCCCAGATCGCCCAGGCGTCGACGGCGCCACGGCTGAAGGCGGCCCCCGCATCGGCGGGGGCGAGGAAGGCGGTCTTCACCGCCTCGTAGGGCACGCCCGCCTGCTCCAGGGCCCGCACCACGAGGTAATGTACGTTCGAGCCCTTGTTGAAGGCGATGGTCTTGCCCTTTAGGTCGGCCAGCGTCCGGATCGGGCTGTCCTTGGCCACGAGGATCGCCTCGCCCTGCGGAGCCGGCGGCTCGTTCGCCACGTAGACGAGCCGCGGGCTCGCCGCCTGGGCGAAGATCGGCGGGGCCTCGCCGGCCGAGCCGAAATCGATCGCCCCCGCGTTCAGCGCCTCCAGGAGGGGCGGCCCGGAGGGGAACTCCGCCCATTCCACCCGGTAGCCGAGGGGCTTGAGCGTCCTCTCCAGCAGCCCCTTGCCCTTGAGCAGCACCAGGGTGCCGTATTTCTGGTAGCCGACCCGGACCACCTTGTCCTGTGCCTCCTGCCCCCGTGCCGCGAGCGGCAGGAACAGGAGGAGCGCGAGGAGCGCGAGCAGGCGCCAGCGGCGGGGGAGATCGGGCCGGGACAGGGCGCGGGCGACGGCCGGCATCGGGACATCCTCGGTCTGGAAAGGCAGGAAGAGACGCCGCCCTCAATGGGCGGCGATGCGGCGGCCGGGCACGATGTCGTTGGCGATGACCTCGCCGAAGGGGCCGTTGTTGCGGGCCGTGCTCGGCGGGTTGCCGGTGGTGGCGCGCAGGGGGAGCTTCGGGAAGACGAGCTCGGCGAAGCGGTAGGCCTCCTCCAGATGCGGGTAGCCGGAGAGGATGAAGCGGTCGATGCCGAGATCGATGTACTCCTTCATCCGGTCGGCGACCTGATCGGCCGAGCCCACCAGCGCCGTGCCCGCCCCGCCGCGCACCAGCCCGACGCCGGCCCAGAGATTGGGGGAGACGACGAGCTTGTCGCGGCGGCCGCCATGCAGCGCCATCATCCGGCTCTGGCCGATGGAATCCTGGCGCTTCAGGGTCGCCTGGGCCTGGGCGATGGTCTCGTCGTCGAGGCGGGAGATCAGGCGCTCCGCCGCCTCCCAGGCCTCGGCCTCCGTCTCGCGCACGATCACGTGCAGGCGGATGCCGTAGGAGAAGGTCTTGCCGCGGCGATCGGCGGCCTCGCGCGCCTTGGCGATCTTCTCGGCGACGCCGGCCGGGGGCTCGCCCCAGGTGAGATAGACGTCGCAATGGTCGGCCGCGACCTCGATGCCGGCGGGCGAGGAGCCGCCGAAATAGAGGGGCGGGTAGGGGGCCTGGACCGGGCGGAAGATCACCCGGCCGTTCTCGGCGCGCAGATGCTTGCCCTCGAAGCGCACCGTCTCCCCGGCCATCAGCCCGCGCCAGATGTGGAGGAACTCGTCGGTGACGACGTAGCGCTCGTCATGGTCGAGGAAGACGCCGTCGCCCCGGAGCTCGACGGGATCGCCGCCGGTGACGACGTTGATGAGGAGGCGGCCGTCCGAGATCCGGTCGAGGGTGGCGGCCATGCGGGCGGCGGCGGAGGGCTCCTGCAGGCCCGGGCGCACGGCCACGAGGAAGCGCAGGCGCTTCGTCAGCGGCGCCAGCGCCGAGGCCACCACCCAGGAATCCTCGCAGGAACGGCCCGTGGGCAGGAGCACGCCGTAATAGCCGAGATCGTCCGAGGCCTGGGCGATCTGGCGCAGGTAGTTCAGCGAGACGTCGCGGGCGCCGTCCGAGGCGCCGAGATAGCGGCCGTCGCCATGGGTGGGCAGGAACCAGAGGACGTCGGTGCGCCCGTCTTGAGAAGCGGTCATGTCGGTCTCCGTCTCGCTCAGGCGGCGTGATCGCCGAGCAGATGTTCGAGGATGCGGCCTTCGAGGGCCGCGAGGTCGGGGTCGCCGCGCCGGCGGGGCCGGGGCACGTCGACCTTGAGGTCGAGGGCGACGCGGCCCTGGTCGAGGACGAGGATGCGGTCGGCGAGGGCCACCGCCTCGCCGACATCGTGGGTCACGAGCAGGGCCGTGAAACCCTGGGCGCGCCAGATCCGCTCGATCAGGTCCTGCATGCCGATGCGGGTCAGGGCGTCCAGGGCGCCCAGCGGCTCGTCGAGGGCGAGGAGGCCCGGGCGGCTCACCAGGGCGCGGGCCAGGGCCACGCGCTGGCGCTGGCCGCCGGAGAGGGTGGCGGGCCATTGCCCCGCCTTCTCGGCGAGGCCGACCTCGGCCAGCGCGGCGTGCGCCCGCGCGCGCCGCTCCTTGCCCGAGCCCCCCTGCCCGAGGCCGACCGCGACGTTGTCGACGACCCGGGACCAGGGCAGTAGCCGCGGCTCCTGGAACATGATGCGCTTGAGGCGCCGGCCCCGCCCCGGAGCGGTGCCGGGCTCCTCGAAGTCGAGCCGGCCGCCGCTCGGGGTCTCGAGCCCGAGGATCAGGCGCAGCAGGGTGCTCTTGCCGCAGCCGGAGCGCCCCACCACGGCGACGAACTGCCCGGCCGGCACGTGCAGGTCGAGCCCCTCGATGACCGCATGGCCCTCGAAGCTCTTGCGCAGGCCCCGCAGCGTCAGGCCGATGCCGGTTTCGTTCCGGGCCGGGGCGGCCGGGGCGGGAGACGGCGCCGGGGCGACGGGGGAGGGGGGGACCGGGGCGGGATGGGCCGCCCGCGGAGGGGTGTCGGCCTCGGACCGCAGGATATCGAGCAGCATGGCGTCAGACCGTGCGGTAGGCGGGGTTCCAGGACAGGCAGATCCGCTCGAGCTGCCGGGTCAGGGCATCGGCGATCTTGCCCAGGGCGGCGTAGATCAGGATCGCCAGCACCACGACGTCGACGAGCATGAACTCGCGCGCCTGCATCGCCATGTAGCCGAGGCCGGAGGAGGCGGAGATCGTCTCGGCGACGATCAGCGTCAGCCACATGATGCCGAGGGCGTAGCGCAGGCCGACGAAGATCGAGGGCAGTGCCCCGGGGAGCACGACCCGGCGGAACAGCTCGGCCCGGGACATGCCGTAGACGCGGCCCATCTCGACGAGCTGCGGGTCGACCGAGCGGATGCCGTGCAGGGTGTTGGCGTAGATCGGGAAGAACACGCCCAAGGCCACCAGGAAGAGCTTGGCCTCCTCGCCGATGCCGAACCACAGGATCACCAGCGGGATCAGGGAGAGGTGGGGCACGTTGCGCACCATCTGCACGGTGGTGTCGGTGAGCCGCTCCGAGCCCTTGGACAGGCCGTTGGCGAGCCCCAGGGCGAAGCCGATGCCGCCGCCGATCAGGAAGCCGCCGGCCGCCCGCAGGAAGCTGATCCAGAGATTGGTCCAGAGCTCGCCGGTGCGCGCCGCGCTCCAGCCGGCCCGGGCCACGTCGAGGGGCGCCGGCATGAAGCGGTTGGAGACGAGGCCCGAGGACACCGCCGCCTGCCAGCCGACGAGGATGATGATGGGCAGGAGCCAGGGCACGGCCCGGCCGGCGAGGCGGTTCAGGGGGGTGGAGCGGCTCATGACGGGTCTCGTCCGGTGCGGGCGGGCGCCGGCCAGACCGCGTCGGCGACGCGGATCGGCTTCGGGATCAGCCCGAGGGCGTGGAAGCGGTCGGCGATGCGCTGCTGCTCGGCGACCGCCGCCGGGCTCATCGGCCCGATGACGTAGTCGGTGCGGTCGACGGCGCGCCGGGTCGCGGCGAGCGGCACGCCGGTGCCCTTGGAGAGCAGGGCGGCGACCTCGTCGCGATGGGCCTCGCACCAGCGGGCGACGCCGGCCAGCGCCTCGATCGCCTCGGCGAGCACGACGCCCTGGCGGCGGGCGAAGCCGGCATGGGCCAGGAAGAAGTTGTTCGGCCGCGCCACGTCGGTGGCGAGCGTCAGCACGCGCACGCCCTCCCCGGCCTCGGCCACGGCGAAATAGGGGTCCCAGATCGTCCAGGCCTCGACGCTGCCCCGGGCGAAGGCCGCGGCCGCGTCGGCCGGGGCCAGCGTCACCGGCTCGATGTCGCGATAGGTCAGCCCCGCCTTCTCGAGGGCGGCGATGGTAAAGTTGTGGGCGCTCGAGCCCTTGGCGAAGGCGACGCGCTTGCCCTTCAGCTCCGCCAGGGAGCGGATCTCGGAGCCCTTCGGCAGCAGGATCGCCGCCCCCGAGCCGCCCGCCTCCTGGGCGGCGGCGTAGACGATGTCGGCGCCCGCCCCCTGCGCGAAGATCGGGGGGGCGTCGCCGGTCTGGCCGAAATCGATGCCGCCCACATTGGCCGCCTCCAGGAGCGGCGGCCCGAAGGAGAACTCGGTCCAGCGCACGCTCCAGCCGAGGCGGGCGAGCCGCTCCTCGACCGAGCCGCGCTGCTTGGCGACGACGAGGATGCCGTTCTTCTGGTAGCCGATCCGGAAGACCTTCTCCTCGCCGGCCCGGGCGGGAGAGGCCGCGCCGAGGGGCAGCCCCGCCGCCAGGGCCCCGGCCAGGAAACCGCGCCGGCCGAGGCTCATCGGGCCGCCCCGGCCACGGCGGCCGCGGTCTGGGCCGGGCGGAGGCCGGGCAGCAGGCCGCGGGTGAGGAGGCCCGAGAGCTGGGCGGCGGCATCCTCGACCCGGGCGCGCACCCCCGGATTGACCAGAGCCCCGTTCTCGAAATCGGCATCCGAGCCGTAGACGGCGGTGGGGACCGCGAGGGCGTTGAAGAAGCCGAAGAGCGGGCGGAAGGCATGCTCGACCACGAGGGCGTGGCGATGGCCGCCGCCGGTGGCCACGATCGCCACGGGCTTGTTGGCGAGGGCCGCCGGATCGACGAAATCGAACAGGTGCTTGAACAGCCCAGTATAGGCGCCCTTGTAGACCGGCGAGCCGACGATCAGCGCATCGGCCTCCTCGATCTCGTCGAGGATGTGCCGGGCGGGCAGGGGCAGCTGCTCGCGGCTCCAGGCGGAGCCGAGGCCGTTGCCGGCATCGACCACGTCGTAGAGGCGGATCTCGACCGGGATGCGCGCCGCCGTCTCCGCGGCCACCGCCTCGACGAGGGCGCGGGTCTTGGAGGGACGCTGCAGGTTCGCGCTGAAGCCGACGATTCTCTGACGTGACATGCGAGGCTCTTCCGTGGCCGAAACCGCGCAACCGGCCGGGACGGGCCAACCCCTTCCCGTCCCCCTGCCGCGCGGCGAAAAACGCTTTCGACAAACGTGCTCGCGACCGGCCCCACGGTCAATGAAACGTTCTTTTAAAGGGACGGGGCTTCGGAGATGATCGTCTCGGCCCAGGGGTGATAATGGAGAATTCTTCGCTTTTCAGCGCAGACGAGGGGCCAAAAGACGTCTCGGCGCCCGATCCCGATGCCGATCGTTCTTTTTGACGAACGGCAGAGTGCGGCGCAGCAACCGCTCGCCCTCGCGAAGCATCTTCTCCGAAGCGCACCACAAGCGGAACGAACTCATCTAGACTGGTCACAAAAAGCTTTTTGCTTCCTTTGACGTCGCAAGCATCTTGCCGGATGCTTGGCTGCATCTGGAAAGACAGTCCCAGCCCCGCATGCCGCGAGGCGGCTGGCGAACTTCTGCTTCAGAATGTCATCCACCGCCCGAGATCGGCCGGCCTATGCCGGACCGGGCTAGCGTCAGAGGCTGCCATGAGCTCCCATCCGCAACCGCAGAACGGCCAGGAGCCGATCCGTTTCGCCTATTGGGTGCCGAACGTCTCCGGCGGCCTCGTCATCAGCAAGATTCCCCAGCGCACGAGCTGGGACGCGGACTACAACCGCCGCCTCGCCCAGATCGCGGAGGAGGCCGGGTTCGACTACGCGCTGACGCAGATCCGTTTCACCGCCGGCTACGGCGCCGAGTACCAGCACGAATCGGTGGCCTTCAGCCACGCCCTGCTCGCGGCCACGAGCCGGCTCAAGGTCATCGCCGCGATCTTGCCCGGCCCCTGGAACCCGACGCTGGCCGCCAAGCAGATCGCCACGATCTCGCAGCTCACGGGCGGCCGCATCGCCGTCAACATCGTCTCGGGCTGGTTCTCGGGCGAGTTCCGGGCGATCGGCGAGCCCTGGCTCGACCACGACGAGCGCTACCGCCGCTCGGAGGAGTTCATCCGGTCCCTGCGCGGGATCTGGACGCAGGACGATTTCAGCTTCCGCGGCGATTTCTACCGCTACACGAACTACACGCTGAAGCCGAAGCCGGCCGAGCCGCTGCCGGAGATCTTCCAGGGCGGCTCCTCGCGGGCGGCGCGCGACATGGCGGCCCGCGTCTCCGACTGGTACTTCACCAACGGCAACACGCCGGACGCGATCAAGGCGCAGGTCGACGACATCCGCGCCAAGGCGGCCGAGAGCGGCAACCATCCCCGCATCGGCGTCAACGCCTTCGTCATCGCCCGCGACACCGAGGCGGAGGCCCGCGCCGTCCTCCAGGAGATCCTCGACCAGGCCGACCCGGAGGCGGTGAAGGCCTTCGGCCACGAGGTGAAGAATGCCGGCAAGGCCTCGCCCGAGGGGGAGGGGAACTGGGCGAAGTCCAGCTTCGACGACCTCGTCCAGTACAATGACGGCTTCAAGACCAACCTGATCGGCACGCCCGACCAGATCGCCGAGCGCATCGTGGCGCTGAAGGATGCCGGCGTCGACCTCGCCCTGCTCGCCTTCCTGCATTTCCAGGAGGAGGTCGCCTATTTCGGCGAGCATGTGATCCCGCGGGTGCGCGCCCTGGAGGCCGCCCGCGAGCGCCGGGCCGAGGCGGCCTGAGCCGCCGCCCTCACGCCCCCCTCATTTCTCCGGAGACCCGCCCATGAACATCGCCGTGAATCCCAGCACGATCGAGGCCGGCCACAAGCCCCAGGGCGTGCCGGGCCCGGTCCGTCCGGACAGGCCCGCCCACGTCATCCGCGACGACGCGGAGGCGATCCGCGTCGCGCACGAGCTCGCCGCCCAGTTCCGCCAGGACGCCTCCTTGCGCGACCGCGACAGCCGGCGCCCGCTGGCGGAACTCGACGCCTTCTCCCAGAGCGGCCTCTGGTCGATCAACGTGCCCAGGGCCTTCGGCGGGCCGGAGGTGTCCTACCGGACCCTCGCCCAGGTCATCGCGATCATCTCGGCGGCCGATCCCTCCATCGGGCAGATCGCGCAGAACCATCTCGGCATCGTCGCGGCGATCCGCACCGTCTCCGATCCCGATCAGCAAGCCCTGCTGTTCGGCGAGGTCCTGCGCGGCACCCGCTTCGGCAACGCCTTCTCCGAGAAGGGCACGAAGCGGGCGGCGGATTTCGACACCCGCTTCACCGATCACGGCGACCACGTGATCGTGCGGGGCCGCAAGTTCTACGCGACCGGCGCCCTGCTCGCCCATCTCGTGCCGATCGTCGCCCTCGATGAGCAGGGCCGGGCCTGGTACGCCATCGCCGAGCGCGACGCCCCGGGCCTGACCGTGATCGACGACTGGTCCGCCTTCGGCCAGCGCGGCACGGCGAGCGGCACGGTGATCATCGACGACGTGCGGGTGGAGAAGACCCATCTCGTGCCGGCCTGGAAGGGCTACGAGAAGCCGCGCTCGGACGGGGCGATCTTCCAGATCATCCAGGCGGCGGTGGATGCCGGCATCGCCCGGGCGGCCCTCGACGACACCATCGCCTTCGTGCGCGAGAAGGCCCGGCCCTGGATCGACAGCGGGCAGGAGCGGGCCTCGGACGACCCCTACACGATCCAGGCGATCGGCGACCTCACCATCCGCCTGCACGCGGCCGAGGCCCTGCTCGACCGGGCCGGCCTCGCCATCGACGCGGCGGTGGCCGCCCCCGACGAGGCGAGCGTGGCCGCGGCCCAGCTCGCGGTTGCGGAATCGAAGGTGCTCACCACCGAGGTGGCGATCGAGGCGGCCAACAGGCTGTTCGAGCTCGCCGGCACCCGCTCGACCCTGGCCGAGCACAATCTCGACCGGCACTGGCGCAACGCCCGCACCCATACCCTGCACGATCCCGTGCGCTGGAAATATGCGATCGTCGGCAACCACGCGCTGAACGGGGTGAACCCGCCCTATCACGCCTGGAGCTGAGCGCCGCCCGGACACGGGGACGGAAAGGCCGCCGGAGACACCGTCCGGCGGCCTTTTCGCGTGCGGGTTCGGTAACCTCCGGGGAGGGACGGGCGACGGCGCCGCCCTATCCTTCGCCCCAGAGCCGCCCGCGCGCGGCGCCCGCGCCAGGCCCCCGCATGATCCCGCCGACACGCCGCCGGACGCTGGCGGGCCTCGCCGCCACCGCTGCGCTGCCCCTCGCCCGGGCGCAGGCCGCCTCCTGGAGCGCCGACAGCCTGCAGGCGGCCGCCGCGCGGAAGGGGCTGGCCTATGGCAGCGCGGTGAACATCACGCCCCTGCGCCGGGACCCGGCCTACGGCGCGGCCATCGCCCGCGAATGCGGGATCGTGACGGCCGAGAACGCGATGAAGATGGAGCATGTCCTGCCCGATCCGGGCCGGGTCACGTTCCAGGGCGGCGACGAGACCCTGCGCTTCGCGGCCGCCAACGGCCAGGGGATGCGCGGGCATTGCCTCGTCTGGCACCGGGCCACTCCCGACTGGGTGCTGCCGCGCATCGGCACCGCCCGGGAGGCGGAGGCATTCCTGCGCCGCTGGATCGACGGCATGGCCCACCGCTACCGCGGCCGGATCGAGGCCTGGGACGTGGTCAACGAGATCCTGGCGCCGCAGGAGGGCCGGGCGGACGGGCTGCGCCACACGCCCTGGCTCGCCGCCCTCGGCCCCGCCTACATCGACCTCGCCTTCGGCATGCTGCGCGACACCGACCCCAAGGCGGTCGGCGTGTGGAACGAGGACGATTGCGAGCTCGGTGCGGACTGGATCGACCGGCGCCGCGCCCTCGTGCTGACGACCCTGGACGGGCTCCTCAAGCGCGGCGTGCCGGTGCGCCGCTTCGGGATGCAGGGCCATCTCGACAGCACCATTCCCCTGGACGCGAAGGCCTTGCGCGCCTTCCTGCGGGAGATCGCGGGGCGGGGGCTCGCCATCGAGATCACCGAGTTCGACGTCGACGACCGCGCCTTCCCCGCGGAGATCGCGGCGCGCGACCGGGGCGTGGCCGATCGCGCCCGCGCCTTCCTCGACGTCGTGCTCGACGAAGCCGCCGTGCTGAACGTGGTGAGCTGGGACATCACGAATGCCGGCACCTGGCTCAACCACAGCCCGCAGCGCAAAAGGCCGGACGGCCTGGCGCAGCGCGCGCTCCCCCTCGACGCCCAGTACCGCCGCACGCCCCTCTGGCAGGCGATGCGCCGGGCCTTCGAAGGCGCGCCGGACCACCGGGAGACCCGGGCGCGCCTGCGGCGAGACTGACCGCCCCGGAGCGACGCGGATCACAACCATAAGATGCATCACGCGATCGTGATTCCATTACGTGTAGACAAGCAACGCGGCACGAAGCCGCAACATTCATGCGTCGAATGTCATCGACTGCACAAAATGCGAATTATGAAAATTTAAGGAATGCTCAATAACGACAAGGAGTGCAACTTCCAGAGGCGCAGGCATGCATTTTCTCGCCCGTATCAATATCCTTTCCAAGCTTCTCGCCGTCATCGGGATGATTGGAATCGTGGTCGGCGGCTGCGTCTGGTACGCGCAGGCGCAGATGACGAAGATCGACGACGCCTACAGCGTCTTCATCGTCCGCGAGGCCCGGGCGGTCGCGACCGCGCGCCGCCTCAATCGCATGGTCTTCGAGCTCAACTACAGTCTGTACCGCACCATCGCGGAGACCGAGCGGCCCCGGATGGAGAAGGCGAGTGCCGCCTTCGCGGACGCGCTCCCGCAGATCCGCAAGGCGCTGGCCGAGTTGCGCGAGCAGGCGCCGAGCTTCGCGGAGCGGACGGACCGGCAGGCCGCCCTGATCGAGGACTTCACCAAGGTCGCCCAGGAGGCGCTCCGGATCGCCCTTCTGCCCGGCCAGCACGGCGCCGAGGCCCTCGACCTGACCCATGCGCGCATCGACCCGATCTTCGAGACGCTGGTCGCCGGCACGCGCGACCTCGGGACGGAGATCCAGCGCTACATGGAGAAGGGCTCGGACGATCTCACCGATCAGACCAACGCCACGCGCCACAGCCTGATCGGCTTCAGCGCCCTCGGCCTGTTCCTCGGCACCCTCGCCGCCATCCTCGTCGCCGTGTTCGGCATCACGCGGCCGATGGGCAACCTCGTATCCGTGCTCCGGCGCATGGCCGAGGGCGACACCGATGCCGAGATCACGGAAGCGACCCGCGGCGACGAGATCGGTGCGATCGGGCGGGCCGTGGCGGGCATCCGGGCCATGGTCGCCCAGAAGGCGGCGGAGCAGGCCGAGATCCGGCGCATCGCCGACGAGGCCGCCGCCAGCGAGCGCCGGCGCGCCATGATGGAATTGGCCAATCGCTTCGAGACCACGGTCGGCGGAATCGTCGGGCTGGTCTCCTCCGCGGCGACCGAGCTGCAGGCGACCGCCCAGACCATGACCGCGACCGCCACCGAGACCGCCAGCCAGTCCAACACCGTCGCCGCGGCGGCGGAGGAGGCCGCCTCCAATGTCGGCACCGTCGCCGCCGCGGCGGAGGAGCTCGGCTCGTCGGTCCAGGAGATCGGACGCCAGGTCTCCGGCTCCGCCGATCTCGCCCAGGTCGCCGTGGGCGAGGCCGACCAGACCGCGCAGCTCGTGCACGAGCTGAGCCAGGCCGCCGCCCGCATCGGCGACGTGGTCAGCCTGATCTCGACCATCGCCGGCCAGACCAACCTGCTCGCTCTCAACGCCACCATCGAGGCGGCCCGGGCCGGCGAGGCGGGGCGCGGCTTCGCGGTGGTCGCCGCCGAGGTCAAGGAGCTCGCCAGCCAGACCGCCCGGGCGACCGAGGAGATCTCCGGCCAGATCGCACAGATCCAGGGCGTGACCGATCAGGCGGTGGACGCGATCGGCGGGATCGCCACGCGGATCCGCGAGATCAGCCAGGTGGCGACCTCGATCGCCGCCGCCGTCGAGGAACAGGGCGCGGCCACCCAGGAGATCGTGCGCAACGTCGCCCAGGCCGCCACCGGCACCGGCGAGGTGACGCACAACATCACGGGAGTGGCGGGCGCCGCCGAGGAGACCGGCGCGGCGGCGAGCCAGGTGCTGTCCTCGGCCTCCGAGCTCTCGCGCCAGTCCGAGCACCTCAACGCCGAGGTGGCGCATTTCCTGGCGAGCGTGCGCGCGGCCTGATCCCCGGCAAAACGAAGCGCGACGGGCCGGATCCTCCGGCCCGTCGTCAGCGGATATTGACCGTCGTCATCCGCCGCTCGGTGGCGTGCTGATGCAGGAAGGCGGTCATCTCGGCGAGCGCGGGGGCCTTCGAGCGGAAGGTGACCGAGAGGGCGAGGAGCGTGTCGGCATGGTCGAGGCCGGCATAGAGGCGCTCCTGCACCGGAACGCGGGCGGCGCGCAGGCGCCCGGCGAGGCTCTGCGTGTTGCGCGGCCGCACGACGGTGTCCCCGTCGCCACTGGCGAGGAAGGCCGGCGGCGAATGGGGGCCGGCGAAGGTCACGGGCTGGGTCTGCGCCGGATCCTCCGCCGCGCCGAACACGTCGATCGACGTCTTGTGGTCGAAGGGCAGGAAGTCGTAGGGCCCCGAGAGGCCGGCCACCGCGCGGATCACCCGCGGGTCGACCCCGGCCCGGCGCAGGTAGCGTGGGTCGAGCCCGAGCATCACCGCGTTGTAGGCCCCCGCCGAATGGCCGGCGAGCACGATGCGCTTCGGGTCGCCGCCGTAATCGGCGATGTTGTCGTGCACCCAGGCCACCGCCGCGGCGCCGTCGTCGAGGAAATCGGGGAAGCGCGCCTTGGGGTAGAGCCGGTAATCCGGCACCACGGTGACGAAGCCCTGGGCCGCGAGCGCCTGGGCCGCGAAGGCGTAATCGTCCTTGCTGCCGCTCTTCCAGGAGCCGCCGTAGAAGAACACCAGCACCGGCGCGTGACGCGGGCCGGCGACCGGCACGAACACGTCGAGGCGCTGGCGCGGATCCTCGCCATAGGCCGCGTTCTGCCGCGCCAGCCGCCCGCCCGCGTCACGGGGACCGAGGGCGTCGAACAGCGCGAGGGGCGAGCAGCCCCCGAGACCGAGGGTGGTCGCGACGAGGCAGGCCAGGGACGCGAGGGCGGCGAGAGCTTTGAGCATACATCTTCCGATTGGCCTGAGCCCACGCTTCGCACGTGATCCGGGGCGGATTGATGGCGGCGTTCAGGTTCTCAGGACGATGCAGGCGCCGCCGACGCCGCGGATGCGGGCGCAGAGCGCGTCGGCGGCCTTCCGCGTCTCCGCGGGCAGGCGCACCCGGTAGAAGGTGCGGGTGCCGCGGAAGCGCAGGCGCGTGCCGATGATCATCGGCCGGGCCTCGCCGATCACGCTCGCGTAAAGGCTGCGGGCGCGGGAGAAGCTCGCCAGCGCCAGGGACTTGGAGAAGTTGCCGGCGAGCTGGACGCCCCAGGGGGCGGCCGGGCCGCCCTCGATGGCGAGGGCGAAGCGGTCGCCGCGGGCGGGGATGCGCAGGGCCGCGGTGACCTGGAGGCAGCTCTGGGCCTCGGGCCCATCCGCCTTTCCTTCCCCCTTCGCCGCTTCCTCGGTCCCCTCCTTGCCGGCCTCCTGCGCCTTCGGCGCCGCGGGCGCATCCTTGGGCGGCCCCTCCGGCATCTCGACCGTGGCGGCGGGGCGCCAATCCTCCGCCGGGCGGCCGGTGATGGCGATCACGTAGGCGCGGGTCTCGGCGGGCAGGCCGCCGCTCCCCGCGAGCCAGGCGGAGACCCGGGCCGGGCCGCCATTATAGGCCGCGGCGGCGAGGCCGAGATTGCCGAACTGGCGGCGCAGGTCGGCCAGGAAATGCGCCGCGTGCGGGATCGCCTGCTCCGGGTCGAAGGGGTCGGTCAGCCCGCGCTCCCGGGCGGTGCCCGGCATGAACTGGGCGACGCCCTGCGCCCCGGCGGGGCTCACCACGCCGACGCGGAAGCTGCTCTCGCGCCAGATCAGGCGGGTCAGGAAGGGGACCGGCAGCCTCTGCGTCCGGGCCGAGGTCTCGATCAGGCGGCACAGCGCCTGCTCGACGGTCTCGGTCTGGGCCTCGGCCCGGGCCGGCGCCGCGGCCAGGACGAGGAATCCCGCGGACAGGACGGCGCGGGCCGCGGGGGCTTGGAGAGGGAGGAGGCGCACGGCCTGAACCTAGGGCGCGGGGAGGGGGGAATCCATGGCGCGGCGGCGGCGGATCGGGGGTAGCGTTGTTCGGGAATAAACGGCAAAACACTTGCCGGTCTTTCCCGTTTCACCAGACCGCCGTTCCCCGTTCCGCCCCGAGCGCGTCCCCGCGATGTACGAGCCCAACGAAGTCCTGCAGACGCTGCGTGGGAGCGGCCACGTCTCGGCCGAGGCGGTCGAGCCGGTCCGGGTCCGCTACACGGTGGTGATCGAGCGGCGCGACGGGGTCATCGTCGCCCATGGCAAGCTCACCGGCTCGCACGCGGCCCTGCGCCCGATCTGGCTCACCCCCGATTCGACCCTGCGCCTCAAGAACGGCCGCAGCCTCGGCATCTCGGTGACCGACCTCGTCGGCGAGGTGGCGGAATTCGAGAGCACCGGCGCGGTGCCGATGCTGTAGGGGAGGGGTCGGCTCCGCCGCGCGAGGACGGGGCGGAGGGCGGGGCTCACTCCGCCTTGGCATTCACCTCGAGCTTGTCGAGCACGGCGGCGGGGGTGGGGGCGGTGCTGAAATCGACCACGCCGAGCCCGGCGCCGTTCTTGGCCTTGGCGCTGATCGAGAGCGTGCCGGGCTTGGTCACGAACTTGCCCATGGCCGCGCCGATCGCCTTGGCGGCGGCGGAATTGCCGAGGATCACCGGCACGCCGATCACGCTGGCGGTGACGTATTCCTTGCGCAGCTCGTCCGGCTTGAGGCTCAGATGCTTGGCCTGGGCGGTGATGAAGCGGTCGAACAGGCCGCCATTCTCCAGGGTCAGGTCGAGGGCCTTGGCGGTGGCCGAGAGCATGGCGAAGCCGGAGACCGCGGCGTCGGGGTCGAACACCTCCGGCCCGATGCCGCCCAGGGTCGCGTCGATGCGCAGGCGGCCCATATCCTTGCCGGAGAGGGTGACGCCGCTGAGCTTCAGCTCCTTGCTCGGCTCGTCCCAGGCGGTGTCCGCGCCAAGATCGAGGTCGAGGTCGCGATAGCCGTAGAAGCCGAGCGAGCCGAGCCCCGGCACGCCGGACACGGCGGAGGCCGGCAGGGTCAGGCCGGTGAGGGCGATCCGGCTCTCGGCGGGCACCCCGTCCTTGGGCGGGCCGAAGCTCAGGGTGCCCCCGCGCAGGCCGATCCGCAGGGGCTCGGCCGGCTTCTTCTGCGCCAGCTCGCGGCCCCGGGTCAGGGGATCGGCGGCGGCAGAGGCCGCGGGCGCCTCCTCGGCCGGGACCTCCAGGGCGAGGCTCGTGAGGGTCAGGGTGCCGAGCATCGGGGTGAGGCGGCGCAGATCAGCCTCGGACGCCTCGGCGGCCTCGGCCCCCTTCTGCACCTCCTTGGCCTCGCCGCCCGCGCCGGATTTCGGCGCCTGCGCGGAATCGCTGGCGATGCGGCGGAGGGCGGCGATGGTCGGCGCCAGGGAGAAGCCCGACAGGGAGAGCTTGGCGAGGCTGCCCCGCGTGGCGCCGCTGGCGAAGGTGAGGCCCGAGAGGCTGGTGCCGGCCTCCGCGCCCTCCGCCGCGTAGGCGAGGCGCTCGGCGGCGATGTCGATCGGCGCCTCGCCCTTGGTCTCGTGCACCGAGAAGCCCGTGGCCTCGACGCTGCCGACGGAGACCGCCTCGGCGAGATCGGCGGACATGCCGGCCACCTTGCCGCGGCGGGCGGCATCGGCCTCGGCGAGATCGGGGGCGGTGAGGGCCCCGAGCGCCGCGCCCCAGGTCGCCGGGATCTGCCGGCCGGCGAGGTCGCGCCCGGCGGTGTGGGCGACGCGCACCACGGTGCCGCGGTCGTCGGTGAAGGCGACGTCGTCGACGGAGAAGCCGGCATAGGCCTTCAGCCAGGGGCCCTTGCCGTCCCCGGCCTCGGCATAGAGCCGGGACAGGGCGGTGAGGTCGACCTCCTCCGCCCGGATCTTGCCGTAGCTGCCGGTGCCGCCGGGGACCTTGGTCTCCCCCTCGCCGCCGCCCTCGATCGCCAGGGTGGCGCCGGAGGCCGTCAGCTCGGCGATGCGGCCGCCATGCACGCCCTTGGCCCAGACGTCCTTGTAGATCACCGACTGGCGCCGGCCGCCGACGCTGCGCTCCGTGCGCAGGGCGGGGATGGTCAGGCTGCCGGCATCGAGCCGCCGCAGCCGGGCGGTCCAGGGCTCCTTGGAGTCGCTGCGCAGGATCGCGAGCAGGTCGTCCTTCGAGAGGCGGGTGCCGCTCACCGTCACCTTCTCGGCGCTCACCGTGGTGTCGCCGAAGACGAAGCCGAGGGGGCCGATCTCGACGTCCTGGACGGCGGTGGCCGCCTCCTGCGCCCGCGCCGGCGCGGCGGACAGCGCCAGCCCCGCCTGCAGCGCCAGGACGCAGACCGATGCCAGCGCCGCCCGCCGGAAGAGGCCGGGACGTGTCGTCGACGGGATCATGGGGCAGGTCCGAAAAATGCGCTGTCTGTCGCGGTTGGCTCGCAGGCGCCATCCGTGCCGCACTTCGCCGCGCCGCGCAATCGGGCGGGCGGCCCGAGCGTCACCGGGGCGGCGACTCAGAGGGAGAACGAGGTGCCGCAACCACAGGAGGAGGTCGCCTGCGGATTCTCGATCTTGAAGGACTGGCCGATCAGGTCGTTCACGAAATCGATGGTGGCGCCGCCCATGTATTCCAGGGAGACCGGATCGACGAGCACGGTGGCCCCGTCGCGCTCGATCACGATGTCCTCCTCCGTGCGCACCCGCTCGATGTCGAAGGCGTAGGAGAAGCCCGAGCAGCCGCCGCCATTGACGGAGATGCGCAAGGAGGCGCCGGGCGGCTCCGCCCCCATGATCTCGTTGATGCGCCGGGCGGCGCGGGCGGTGAGGGTGATCTCGGACATCGTCACGCTCGATTTTTTTGGCAAGCCGGGGACAGGGAGGGCGGCCGCGCCTCGCGCGATCCCTTCCCCCGCCCTAGCTCTCAAGATATGCGCGCCCCCGTTGCGCCGCAACGCGGGTGGGCGATGCCGGCCGCGCAGGGCCGGGGCCGGCGCAGAGCGAGGGGACGAGACGTGCGGCAGAACGGCGAGCGCTGGCGGGCCCCCTACGCCACAAACCCGGCGCGGACGCGCGGGCGGCTCATCGCCGAGCCGTCCTCGCCCACGCGCAGCGACTTCCAGCGCGACCGCGACCGGATCGTGCATTCCACCGCCTTCCGGCGCCTGAAGCACAAGACCCAGGTCTTCGTGCACCACGAGGGCGACCATTACCGCACCCGGCTCACCCACACCCTGGAGGTGAGCCAGATCGCCCGGGCGCTGGCGCGGGCGCTCGGCCTCGACGAGGACCTGGCCGAGGCCCTCGCCCTGAGCCACGACCTCGGCCATACCTGCTTCGGGCATACCGGCGAGGACGCGCTGGACGCCTGCATGGCGGGCTTCGGCGGCTTCGACCACAACGCCCAGGCCCTGCGCATCGTCACCCGGCTGGAGCGGCGCTATGCCGGCTTCGACGGGCTGAACCTGACCTGGGAGACCCTGGAAGGGCTGGTGAAGCACAACGGCCCCCTCCTCACCCCGGACGGGCATCCGACGCCCCGCCACGCCCAGGGCATCCCGGCGGCGATCCTCGAATACAACGCCCTCAACGACCTGGAGCTGTCCCGCTTCGCCGGGCCGGAGGCCCAGGCGGCGGCGCTCGCCGACGACATCGCCTATGACAGCCACGACCTCGACGACGGCCTGCGCGCCGGCCTGTTCGAGCTCGAGGACCTCGCCGAGGTGCCGTTCCTGAAGGGTCTCCTCGACGAGATCGCCGCCGCCCATCCCGGGCTCGAGACCTCGCGGCGGGTGCACGAGCTGGCCCGCCGGGTGATCACCCGCTTCGTCGAGGACGTGATCGGCGAGAGCGAGCGCCGGCTCGCCGCGCTCAAGCCCCGGGACGTCGAGGCGATCCGGGCCGCCGGCGCGCCGGTCGTCGCCTTCTCCGCCGGGATCGCGGCGGCGGATGCCGACATCAAGCGCTTCCTGTTCGCGCGGATGTACCGCCACCCGGAGGTGGTGGCGGTGCGGGAGAAGGCGCAGCGGATCGTGGTCGACCTGTTCTCGGCCTTCCGGGCCGACCCGACCCGGATGCCAGCGGAATGGTGCGCGGGACTCGCCGGCGCCGAGGAGGGCCGGATCGCCCGGCGCATCGCCGACTACATCGCCGGCATGACCGACACCTATGCCGCGCTCGCCCACCGCGCCCTCTTCGCCGAGACGCCGGACCTGCTCTGGCGCCCGGCCCATCGCGGCCTGCCGCTGGCCGAACCGTGAGACCGCCCCGGCCGCGACGGGAGAGAATCGCGCGGCTTTCGTGACACCATCCCGCCCCGTTGCTATGGGCCGCCCTGACACGGCGGCTCCGGGCCAGCGGGGCCGCGCCACGGACGCAATCGATGAACATCTTCGCCCTCTTCGAGGCCCGCGTGCGCGAGGCGCTCGAATCGCTCACCCGTTCCGGCACGCTGCCCCCGGGGCTCGACCTGTCCCGCGTCGTGGTGGAGCCGCCGCGCGACCCGTCCCACGGCGATCTCGCCACCAACGCCGCCCTGGTTCTGGCCAAGGAGGCCAAGGCCAATCCGAAGGCGCTGGGCGAGGCGCTGGCGGCGGAGCTGCGCGGGGACGTGCGCGTCACCGAGGCGAGCGTGGCAGGCCCCGGCTTCATCAACCTGCGCCTCGCCCCCGGCGTGTTCCACGACGTGGTCCGGGCGGCGCTCACCGAGGGCGAGGCCTTCGGCAAGGCCAAGCTCCCCGGCGGCAGGGTCAATATCGAATACGTCTCCGCCAACCCGACCGGGCCGATGCATGTCGGCCACGGGCGCGGCGCGGTGTTCGGCGACGCGCTGGCCAACCTGCTCGCCGCCGCGGGCCGCGACGTGACCCGCGAGTACTACATCAACGATGCCGGGGCGCAGGTCGACGTGCTCGCCCGCTCCGCCTATCTGCGCTACCGCGAGGCCCTGGGCGAGGCCGTCGCCATCCCCGAGGGGCTCTATCCCGGCGACTACCTGAAGCCGGTCGGCGAAAAGCTCGCCGAGCTCCATGGCCGCGCCCTCCTCGACACGCCGGAGGCGGAGTGGCTGCCGCTGGTGCGCCGCTTCGCCATCGACGCGATGATGGACACGATCCGGGCCGATCTCGCCGCGATCGGCATCCGCCACGACGTGTTCTTCTCGGAAGCCACCCTCCAGGGCGAGAATGGCGGCAAGGTCGCGGAGCTGCTCGGCGCCCTGCGGGAGAAGGGCCTCGTCTACGAAGGCCGGCTACCCCCGCCCAAGGGCCAGCTGCCCGAGGATTGGGAGGACCGGGAGCAGACCCTGTTCCGCTCCACCGATTTCGGCGACGACGTGGACCGGCCGCTCCTGAAGTCCGACGGCTCCTACACCTACTTCGCCTCCGACATCGCCTATCACCGGGACAAGTGGCTGCGCGGGGCCGACGAGCTCATCGACGTGCTCGGCGCCGACCATGGCGGCTACGTCAAGCGCATGCAGGCGGCGGTGAAGGCGGTCAGCGACGGCCGGGCCAGCCTCGACGTGAAGCTGTGCCAGCTGGTGCGGCTGTTGCGCGCGGGCGAGCCGGTGAAGATGTCCAAGCGGGCGGGCGAGTTCGTGACGCTGCGGGACGTGATCGACGAGGTCGGGCGCGACGCGATCCGCTTCATGATGCTCTACCGCAAGAACGACGCGACCCTCGATTTCGACCTCGCCAAGGTGGTGGAGCAATCGAAGGACAACCCCGTCTTCTACGTGCAGTACGGGCATGCCCGGCGCTTCTCGGTGATGCGCCAGGCCCGGGAGGCCCTGCCGGACGAGGACTTTTCCCGCGAGGCCCTCCTGGGCGATGCCGACCTGTCCGTGCTCACCGATCCCGGCGAGGTCGAGATGATGCGGCTGATCGCCCAGTATCCCCGGGTGCTCGAATCGGCTGCCGTGGCGCACGAGCCGCACCGAATCGCGTTCTACCTCTACGAACTGGCAAGTTCGCTGCATAGTTTCTGGAACAAGGGCAAAGACTTGCCGCAATTACGGATTGTTAATCCAACCGACCGAAAGTCCACCCGGGCCCGCTTGGCCCTCGTCGAGGCCCTGGGAGGCGTGCTCGCCTCCGGCCTTTCGGTCCTCGGTGTCACCGCGCCCGAAGAGATGCGGTGAGGCGCCGGCTTTGAGAGGATGAACCATGACGACGACCGCTGCGCGCGCGCCGATCGATTTCGACGCCTTCGAGCGTGAGCTGCGTCAAACCTCTCGGAACGAACATCCGGGCGCCCCTCCCAAGGCGCCCGCGCCGCAGGCGGCCAAGTCCGATCCCCTCGCCGAGCTCGCGCGGATCGTCGGCCAGGACGATCCCTTCCGCGCCCTCCTCGAGACGCGCGGCGGCGCTCCCGCGCGGGAGCGGACGGAGCCGCGCTTCGAGGACGCGCCCGCCCCCCGGGCCGAGCCCTCGCCGGCCGATGCCTTCGACCAGTACCTCGCCTCCGTCGAGCAGAGCGCCTACGGCCATCCGGCCGCCCATGCCCCCGCCCCCGCGGACGAGCCGCACGATCCGGCCGCCTTCGAGGAGACCGACGCCGGCCACGCCGCCCCCGCCGGGCGCCGGCCCAGGGGCTCGCGCATGGTCCAGGTCGGAGCCGGCCTCGGCGTGCTCGCCCTCTGCGTCACCGGGGCCCTCGGCTGGCGCGCCTTCCATGGCGGCGGCCAGAGCGGCCCGGTCACCGTGCTCGCCGACAAGACGCCCCTGAAGGTCGCCCCGACCAATGCGGACGGCGTCGAGATCCCCGACCAGAACAAGCAGATCTACGAGCGCAACGCCAAGGACGGCCAGATCAAGATCGTCAACCGCGAGGAGCAGCCCCTCGACGTGGCCGCCGCGGCCCGCGCCGCCCAGAGCAAGGAGGCGAGCGCCCCGGGGGGCACCGGGGCCTCGACCCCGCCCCAGACCGGCCTCCTCACGGAGTCGCTGGGCGAGCCGCGCCGGGTGCGCACCGTCTCGGTGAAGCCCGACACGCCGCCGCCGGCCCCGCAGCGGGACGCGGCCGCCGAGAGCGCCAATGCCGGCCCCTCGCCGATCCCGACGATGGTGCTGCCCGACGACGAGGGCACCGCCACCCCGGCCGCCCGGCGCCCGCCCCTGCGCAACCAGCCCGCGACCCAGGCGACCGCGACGCCGGCCCCCGCCCCGACCCAGGCCGCCGAGGCGCATGCGCCCGCGACCCCGGTGCCCGCCCCGGCCCCGGTGAAGGCCAAGCCCGCCCCGCAGCGCGTCGCCGCCGTCGCCCCGGAGACCACCGCCTCCATGGCGGAGCCGGCCGCCGCCCCCGCGGCGGAGGTGACCAGCGGCCCGGTCAGCGGCTTCTCGGTGCAGCTCGGCGTGCGCAACAGCGCCGCCGAGGCCCAGGCCGCCTTCCGCCAGATGCAGGCCAAGTACAGCCAGCTCGCCGGCAAGCCCGAGCTGATCCGCCAGGCCGAGGTGAACGGCAAGACGATCTTCCGCGTCCGCGTCGGGCCGCTGGAGAAGGCGGCGGCCACCAGCCTGTGCAGCCAGCTCCAGGGCGCGGGCGGCCAGTGCTTCGTCGCCAAGAACTGACCGCCGCACCGGCGACGCGGCGCCCGCGCGCCTGACTCTCCCCGGCCACACCCGCCGGCGGCCTGCGCCGCCGTCCCCGCGGAGCGCTTGCCGCGGGGACGGGGGCGGTGTCCGATCCCGCGCGTTGACTCTCACCCGATTCGTTTGCCGACGAGCCAGCCCGAGCCAGATTCAAGACCCATGACCGCCCGTGCCCTGATCCTCGGCTGCTCCGGGACGCGCCTCCTGCCCGAGGAGGACGCCTTCTTCCGCGACGTGCGGCCCTGGGGCTTCATCCTGTTCAAGCGCAACATCGGCACGCCGGAGGAGGTGAGGGCGCTCACCGACGCCCTGCGCGACACGGTCGGCCGGGCGGACGCGCCGATCCTGATCGACCAGGAGGGCGGCCGGGTGCAGCGCATGGGGCCGCCCCACTGGCCGAAATACCCCGCCGGCAGCCGCTTCGGGCGGCTCAACGGCTCGGGCACGGCGATGGCCCGGCTCGGCGCGCGGCTGATCGCCCACGACCTGCGCGCCGTCGGCATCACCGTCGATTGCGCGCCGATCCTCGACGTGCCGGTGGAGGGCTCGGACGCCATCATCGGCGACCGCGCCTACGGCTCGCATCCCGACGTGGTCGCCGCGATCGGCCGGGCGGTGGCCGAGGGGCTGATGGACGGCGGCGTGCTGCCCGTGATCAAGCACATGCCCGGCCATGGCCGGGCCGCCTGCGACAGCCACCACGCCCTGCCGGTGGTGGAGGCGAGCCGCGACAGCCTGGAGGCCAGCGATTTCCGGCCCTTCGTCGCCCTGGCCGACATGCCCCTCGCCATGAGCGCGCATATCGTGTTCACGGCCCTCGACCCGGAGCGGCCGGCCACGCAATCGCCGACCGTGATCCGCGAGATCGTGCGCGGCCGGATCGGCTTCGACGGCCTCCTGATGACCGACGACCTCTCCATGAACGCCCTCCGGGGCTCGTTCCGGGAGCGGGCGGAGGCCTCCTTCGCCGCCGGCGTCGACGCCGTGCTCCATTGCAACGGCGCCATGGACGAGATGCGCGCCGTGGCCGAGGCCGCCCCGCTCCTCTCCGGCGACGCCCTGCGCCGGGCCGCGGCGGCGCTGGCGCGGCTGCGGCCGGATCCCGAGGGCTTCGACCTGGCCGAGGCCCGCGCCCGCTTCGAGGAAGGCCTCGCCGCCGCGGCGTGACCGGCCCTCCGGGGCGGGCCGCCTGTGACAGAGCGGCGACAGCGCGCACGGGTCATGCGGGCGCCCTGCTTGTGTTCGCCTTGCGCGATCCCTAGGTTCCCGGCCATCCGAGCAGAACGGACATCCGCCGCGCGCAAGAGGTTGTCGCTCTCCGCGCGGCGCAGGAGGTTGCCATGGGCAGCATGAGTATCTGGCACTGGGTCGTCGTCGCCGTCATCGTGATGCTGCTGTTCGGCCGCGGCAAGGTGTCGGAGCTGATGGGCGACGTCGCCAAGGGCATCAAGGCCTTCAAGAAGGGCATGGCCGACGACGAGACCCCGGGCGCGGGCAACGCCGCGCCGCCGCCGAGCAGCGGCGAGCCGATCCGCACCCTGCCGCCGCAGGGCGAGGGGCCGGGCGGCGCGCCGGGCGTCCCGCCGCAGACCCACGTGCCGGCCGGCGAGCGCAAGGCCGTCTGAGTCCCATCGGACGGGCGTTTTCGCGGGTCCCTCCCCGGGAGGCCCGCGACCGTCCTGATGGGGCGCTGACCGCGGGACGGACGACGCGATGCTGGACATGAGCTGGGGCGAGGTGATGCTGATCGGCGGCGTCGCCCTCATCGTCATCGGGCCCAAGGACCTGCCGAAGGCCCTGCGCACGCTGGGCCAGGTGACGACCAAGGTGCGCCGCATGGCGGCGGAGTTCCAGGGCCAGTTCAACGAGGCGATCCGCGAGGCCGAGCTCGACGAGATCCGCCGCGACGTCGAGGGCGTGAAGCGCTCCGTCGACAGCTACCGGCCGAACTTCAACCCGGTCGAGACCATCCGCTCGGAGATCAAGAACGCGGTCGAGGGCCGGAGCGGCAAGGCCGAGGCCCCCGCCGCCGGCAGCTACGACGTGCCCCGCCCGGAGGAGGCCGCCCCGGCCGCACCGGAGCCGGCCGCCGAGCCCGTGCCGGCCGCGAAGAAATCCTGGACGGGCGCGGTCGTGACCGAGCTCCCGAAGACCGATCCGAATTCCGCAGGCGAGGCGCCATGATCTCCGAGGCGGACGAGGCCGAGATCGAGGCCTCCCGCGCGCCCCTGCTCGATCACCTGATCGAGCTGCGCGCGCGGCTGATCAAATCGCTGATCGCCTTCGTGCTGATGTTCTTCGGGTGCTTCTTCTTCTCGAGGCAGATCTACAACATCCTCGTGCACCCCTACGTCGCCGTGGTGGGGGCCGAGAACGCGAAGCTGATCGCGACGCATTTCCTCGAGCAGGTCTTCACCAACATCAAGCTCAGCGTGTTCGGGGCGGCCTTCCTGGCCTTCCCGGTGATCGCCACGCAGATCTACGCCTTCGTGGCGCCGGGCCTCTACCGCAACGAGCGCCGGGCCTTCCTGCCCTACCTGATCGCGACCCCGATCTTCTTCGTGCTCGGCGCGCTGGTGGTGTTCTTCCTGGCGATGCCGCTGCTGATCCAGTTCTCGGTCTCGCTGCAGCAGGTGGGGGTCGAGGGCGAGCCGACGATCGCGCTCCTGCCCAAGGTCGACGAGTATCTCTCGCTGATCATGACCCTGATCTTCGCCTTCGGCCTCGCCTTCCAGATGCCGGTGATCCTGACGCTGCTCGGCCAGATCGGGGTGATCGACGCGGCCTTCCTGCGGGAGAAGCGCCGTTACGCCATCGTGCTGGTCTTCGTGGCCGCGGCGGTGCTGACCCCGCCCGACGTGATCTCGCAGCTCTCGCTGGCGATCCCCATGCTGCTCCTCTACGAGGCCTCGGTGTTCTCGGTGAGCCAGATGGAGAAGCGCCGCAAGACGCAGCGCAAGGCCGAGGGGCTGGAGGACTGACGGCCGCGGCCCCGCGCCGCCGGCCGTTCCCCCGCTTTCCGGCCGGGCGCCCCGGCGGCCGAGGTTGACGCTGCCGCGGCGGCGATCCTAGACAGGCATCCCGCCCCCCGGCCCGGCCGGCGGCGGCGGGGAAGGGTGGCCGAGTGGTTTAAGGCAGCGGTCTTGAAAACCGCCGTGGGGGCAACTCCACCGTGGGTTCGAATCCCACCCCTTCCGCCACCGCCTAAATTCCAGACATAAGCAATCACAGAGACTTAGCGTCGGTTTCTTGACAAGTCGTACCCTTATGGGGGACGATATCGTCTAACGTTTCGTCCAACGCAGGCCGATTCCTTGGGCGACAGCAGCCGACCTCCGAAGCCCGACTTCCTGACCGCCCGACAAGGCATCTGGCACTATGCCCGGCGAGTGCCTGCCGCTTTCGTCGAGGTCGATCCTCGCGGCGTCATCCGACAGTCCACCAAGATCCGGGTGGTCGACGACCCGCGCAAGGTGCGGGCCCGTCGCGCAGCGCATCAGATCAACGAGGAGCTTGAGACGTTCTGGCGCGCCAGCCTCAGTGGGAAGCAGGCGGACGCCCAGGCCCGCTACGACCAAGCGCGGATCATGGCTCGCCGCCTAGGCTTCGAATACCTCGGCGCCACCGATGTCGCACGTCTGCCCGTGGCGGAGATCTTGAAGCGTGTTGAAGCGCTTGCGGAGACGGCCGGACCGGAGGACAGGGTTTCCGAGGCCGCAGCGCTCGGCGGCGTGGCTCCGCCCAAGCTGATGGTCTCGGACCTGTTCGCCGAATTCGAGAAGCTGTCCAAGGCCGAATTGCACGACCTCTCCCCCAACCAGAGGCGCAAATGGGCCAACCCGAAGAAGCGGGCCGTCGCGAACTTCATCTCGCTGGTCGGCGACCTGGAGGTTACGCGGGTCACACGCAACAACGCGCTCGACTTCCGGGATTGGTGGCAGGGTCGGATCCTGGATGAGGACATGGATCCCGACACGGCCAACAAGGATTTTGGGCACCTCGCCACCATGTTCCGCGCGATCGATCGTGCCCGGCGGCTCGGACTCGCGCCCGTCTTTTCGGAGATGCGCATCAAGGGCGGCGGCAAAGGCCAGCGCGTGGCTTTCGATCCAGCCTTTGTCCAGGCCAGGCACCTAGAGCCCGGCGCACTGGAGGGGCTCAACGATGAAGCCCGGCTCATCGTCTACCTGCTCGTCGAAACTGGGCTGCGGCTTTCGGAGGCCTGCAACCTCACCGCCGAGACCATCTGCCTGGACGCGGCGATACCGCACGTGAAGGTCCGGCCGGACGGGCGGCGCATGAAGACCGATCAGTCAGAACGCGATATCCCGTTGGTCGGGGTCTCACTGATGGCGGCGAAGGCGAGCCCTCACGGGTTCCCGCGCTACCGCGACAAGGCGGCCTCGCTCTCGGCACTCGTCAACAAGATGATGAGCGGGCGCAAGCTTCTACCCCAGCAAGGGCAGACGCTCTACTCGTTCCGGCACACCTTCGAGGATCGCCTGACGGCCGTCGAAGCGCCCGACAAAGTCGCGGCGGCACTGATGGGCCACAAGTACCACCGGCCGCGCTACGGCACCGGCCCGAGCCTCGCGCAGAAGCTTGAATGGCTTCAGCGGATCGCTCTCAAGCCGCCTTCGACCGTGTGAGCGGCGAGAAGGCGCCGAGCGCGATCCCGCGGCAGTTCTCGCCGGCGGCACTCGGCCAGCTCCTCTTCCAGCCGGTCGAGAATCGGCACATAGACCTCGCCCTCATCATCCCGCGCCACGATATATGCGAGGTAGCGGAGGGCCCGCTCAATCCGCTCGGGCGTGACCGCCTCTTCCCTCATGGCGTTTCCTGAAGCGGGTCGAGCAGCAGCTTCGCGACCGTACTGGCGGCATGAAGCACGCCTACACTTAAAGCCGCGAGGTCGCGTTCGCTCATTCGGCACCCGCCCGACGCTGAGCATCACGTACTTGGTGGCACTGAGCCACGACACGCTCCAGCCAAGCTACTTGAGTGTTCGTCGGCCACAGGCCGCCCTTCTTGATCTGCTCCAGCAGCTTGATCTCGAACTCGCGCAAGAACCGCCCGCCGTACCGCTTCGGGATCTTGCGATTCAGTTCGAGGCAGTGACGACCGACCTCGCGCCAAGTTTCGACGCGCTCGGTGGTATATAGACATAGGCCGAAGCGCGGGCTTGAGGCGTCTGGGTGCGTGGGATGCAGGCCATTTTGCGTCGCCTGCCAGAACACGTTCGCGTAGTTGAACCCAGGCGTGGCATATGCCGCGTTGCGCCAAACCTCATTCCGCACCGGCGATCTTGAGCGAATGCTGGCTGCCAACGCATGCATGTCAAGGTTGGCAGCCTTCAGCGTGCGCTCAATAGCGTGCGCTGCCGCGACCACCTCGCCGTCATGATTGCTTGTCAACAGCAAGATTTGCTTCTGCAGCTTCTCGACGACATCAGGCGGGATCATGTTGCACTAACCTCTTGTTTTTTCTTGCGAATCTTGGATGCGGCGCTTTCTTCGTCTTCTAGTATTGCAATATCACAGTATTCTTCAATGAGGAATTTTGGAACCCACTTTGGTACATCAATGACTTTGTCTGTCGCAGAGGAAGCGTCCAATCCACGCGAGACGGATTTGGACTGCTTCTTCATGGCGCGAAACCAGACAGCAGCGAGACCACGCCAAACTGGGACGGTGTGAATGGAAGCGTGCTCTTTGGCTTCCTTCATAGCGATCTTGATCGGATGCGCCTGGATTGCACGGGCCGCAGCAGCGCGGTCGATCGGGCTGAAATCCTCATTGGTAATGAGGTGCTGTAGCGCGCGAATATGCGAGGCGGAGATCGGGGCTAGATCCGCATCCGCCAGGGTCTGCAATACCCAAGTGGCATCGCTCTCATCCTCGCTACGGACGAGCGCCTTCACCGCGCTCAGGGCGATGGTTGTACGGGGACGGTAGACCGCTCGGGCAGGCGGCAGCCTGAGCAGCTCGACGCCCGCTGCCAGACAGATCCGGTTGACCTCAAGCGCATCGGCGTCGCCCGCTGCGGCGGCGGCGACGTGCATTTGGGGGGCCGTGATCGCCACCCGATCCCGGTTGTGGCCGATGAAGGCCTGAGCGCGATCTATCTGCGCCACGGCGTCAACGACGATGACGGGAATAGTTTCGATGCCCGGGTGGGTTTCTGCGGCGATGGCAGTGTGTTGCCCGTCGATCACCTCAAGGCCTTCTTCCGTCCATGCCACCACTGGGGGCTTGAACCGACGCCAGTCCCAGCCCTCGACGATGCGCCGAATGAGCTTGAGGGAGGCCTGGGAAAGGTCGCGCTGATACCCTTCATCGATCAGCAACTCGCCAGGCGCGATCCACGTCAGCTCGGGCTTGGCGGTTGGAGGATGGCCGGGTTGCGCGTCCGGCATGTCCAGCGCTACGACACGTCTCCTCATGGCCGCGCTCCTGGATTGTCGCACCATAGGGGGTTGCAATCAGGCGCTCCGAAGAGGTCCGGTAGCGCAGCCTCCACGACCTGCGTCAGGGTCGTCAGCAGTTCGTCCTCGGCGCATTTGGCGTTGCCGCGGATCTCCTCATCAAGCACCGCCAGATCCTCGGGCTGGCCGCTAGCGATGTAGGCTTCGCCCGAGATGAAGCCCTGCAGCACCATGTCGACGACCATGACGCCGATGCGCTCTCGCATCTGGGGCGTGAGGCTGCGCCAGCCAGCGACAATATCGACGATGTCGGGGATGCGCTTCGGACGCTCCCAAGGAGCATTTCGATTTGCCCGACCAAGTCTCTCATCTGTCGGGGATTTTTGCTCACAGCATGCTGAAAAACAGCCTTTTGATTCGCAGGCGAGCACTGCCTTGGCGACGTGACGCATATAGAGGCCGCCAGAAGGCAGGCATTCGTCCCTTTCTGCCTCCGCAGCGTAGCGTTCGACCAAGGCATGGAGCCCCCGCAGCGTGGTCGGCATGACCTCTGCGATTTGCTGGAATGCCGTCCTTTCGGCGTCGGCGGCGGCGTTCGCGCGGCCCATCTGGGCGGCGCTGCTCTCGTCCAGGTCGTCGAGAGCAGCCAAGTGCGTGCCACGCGCGAGATCAACGGCAGCGATGGCGGCGAAGATCGGGTCCGTCACGCCTCGATCCTCCCCAAGCCTGGTTTGCCGCCGCGGTCGAAGAACCGCGCGACTAGCAACAGCAGGAGGGCGGCAGGCTCCTCTCTCGTGTAACGGTCCCGGGCCCATGCGAAGACGGCGCCGGGGGACATGCGGGTGCCAGGGTTGAACATGCCGATCTGGGCACCCTGCTCGACAGTAAGGCGAACCGCGGGATCAGCCAGAAGCGCATCGAGGCTTTTTGCAGTCCAAGTTCGGCCGAGAGCATCCACGTAGCCTGAACGTCTCATTCGCCTTCCCTTCCGTTTTGAAACAAGGACGGGTTGAGTTCGGCGGCATGCGCCCAAATCTCTGTGATCACTTCCGGCGACAGCAGATCTCCCGCGGCTTTGACGAAGGCCTTCCGCTTACCGTCCATCATTAGAGTAGAAGGATCGGGCCAAGCGATGCGCCTTTCTGCCCGGCGCAACTCGGCAATACGCTTCTGCACTGCCGGCCTCTGGCGGCGCTTCTTCTTCAGCGCCGACTCAGCACGCTTGCGCCAGAACGGGTCTCGGCTGCCGTTGTCGAAGCCAAGCTGATCCTCGATATTGAGGATAGCCCCGTCGATATCATCGAGGACGCGCTGTCCCTCTTCGGCGGTCACGATGTCGTCGAGATGGATCTCGCCGCCGCCGGAGAGGAGAATAAGGTTGACTCCGCGGACCTGAGCCTCGGCCGGGGCAGAGGTGCTCATGCGGCCCCTCCCTCGTAGCCGGCCCAGCGGATCTGAGCGTCGGCAGCGACCATGGCTGCCATCGCCGGCTCAGCGGTGCCGTCGTCCTCAGCCTCCGCTTCCCCGTCCAGATCGTCGAGGTAGGCGATGAGGCGGGCGGCGGCATCGAGAGCCTGCTCAATGGACATCTCAATGCGGCGGCGGAGGGCGGCCCGGTTGACGGGCCGCTGAGAAATAAGGGAGACGACGTTGCTCATTTCGCCCCCCACGTCGCGGAGATCTCGCTCATCAAATCAGCGTCGAGACGATATTCGCAGTCCAACTCGTGGCGGAGACGGTCGCAGAGGATGATATCGCGCTCGTCCGCGTCTGCTGGCTGGCGCCGGCTCATCTCTCTTATGACGTCGTCGGCGAGGAACGAGAACCGATCCTCTTCCGCTTTAACGAGCGCAGAAAGATTTTTACCAGATCTCGTTTGACCAAAACCTTCCAAAGCGCGTTGCTGTTGACGGGATATCCCGTACAGACTCGACAGTTCAAACACCGAGAATTTGGATAGGTCGTATCCCCGAGCCGCAGGAACTTCGGATGCCGTCCGAATAGATTCGACAGAACTGCGCAATGCACCCCAGATGTCAGGTGCATCCGTCATGCCAGTATAATTTTGATACTGCCTACCAATATAATCAATGAATAGCCACAACTCGTGAAGGCAAAGAGGGCGAACAGTAAAAAGTTTCCGCCATGCTTCGTTAGCCTGATTTATAGCATCAGACCAAACCAAATCAGATACATTTTGTTGTTCCCCAGAAATCGGTTCTCCGTCAAGATCTAGTCCTGCATCATAACGAGCACAGGCGATATTTTCGGCTTCCCTTGCACGCTCATGGTCTTTAATGGCCCCAAGTATCTTCAATGTGTTGTCATAATATGCGTCCGCCATTTCGATGCGGATATCGCCGCCAAAATGTTGCTTCACGGCACTGCACATGGTCGACAGCGCTACCAGTGCGTCATTGTCGTGCTGCACCACCCCGTTGCGAGCCACCGCGCCCGGCAGATAATCAGCGAGAGCGATGATCCCTGCGGATGTGGTAGGGATCGTCAGGCACAAATTTTCGAAGGCATCCGATTCGATGCGCTCAGGTGCCTGAGCCTCGTTTACGGCTACGGTGTAGGCGGGATCCGTGATGAGGAGATTCGACACGGTTCGAAAGTGCGGAAGCCACGCCGCGTAGGCCTTTTTATGTATTTCGATGGCCGCAAAAGCAGGGTCTGTGCGCCCCTCGTTCTCGTCGGCATCGTCATCTCGATCAGGATATGCGAGCGCAAAGAATTCGTTGACCCGAGTGTCCCGTAGCGCCTCCTGAAACCGCAGATCACGCTCTTTCGTCAAAATGAGAAGCTCATGCAGATCGGAGTCAGGCGTCGCCTCCATAGCCACGGCCATGTCATTCGACGCAGCGGTTGAATAGTCTCCGGCCAGGGCACCAAGGACCATTTCTGTGGTCCACAACCATACATCGCCTAGGCGTAGGCGCTCCAAGGTGGCATCGGGGAGGCGCGTGCGATGGTCGAATTCGGCATTGGCAGCGCGCCACGCCGCCATTGCCTCCGGAGACCCAGGAGCCGGAGGCTCAGCCTCAGAGCGCTGCTCGATTTTTCGATTTGGCGCGGTGTTGTTCCCGCGGACAGCGTCGTGATGAGGGACCAGCACACCAATGACTGTGCCGACAATCCGAGCCTGTAGTTGCGTGGCGGAGTAGGGGCCGTCGCTGGAGAAAAGAATGCCACCTGAGCGCGCCTTCGCTTCACTGCGCTTGGCGAGATCAGCGCTACCGGGAAGGTTGATCGGATCGACGAACCAGTAATCCGGATTGCAATGGTCGGCCGGCCGAAATCGGGCGAGCGAGATGGACCGAAACCCGTTCGACCACTCGAATACGTACAGACCACCATCACGAAGATCGCGAGCGGTCGCATCGAAAATTGCGGTCTCGCCAACCCGTAGCGTGGGATAGGCAGAAGCGTCACGAACCTCGAACTCGCCCATATCCTCAGGGCAAGAGGCCATGACCTTCAGCTTTTCCGGAGCACGTCGGTGCAGACCAAAAACGTCGAGCGGAATATGCACCCCGACGATTCTGTGCGCACGCTCTACGGTCCGGCCATCGATATGGCCGAGCCGTCCCGTCGATGGTTCGATTGCCTCGACCAACGAGGAAACACCGGACCCGACGCAAAGATCGAACATGCCGGGGACGAAATTGTGCGTAAGGTCCCAGATCTCTGGCCGGTTGTTGCGGTAAAGCACAGCTAGCCCCGCGCCGGTCGGCGGAGTCGGCTCGACGATGACGGTGCTGCCCGGAGGAGCCAAGAGGCCGGCACCGTCCTTATTGACGATCAGGCCATAGCTCTTCTCGCCGTGAGGGATATCGGTACGGATGAAGCCGAGCGGAGCCGCCGCCTTCTGCGCCTGGGCTGCAGCGGCAGGATCACCGAGTATTTCGGCACCTGCGTTATCTGCCGGGCGCTTACTCGAAGTTTCACTGGACGCGTGACGCGCAGCGGTCTTCGTCGGGAAAGGGCCCTCTACCGGCTCCGCACCGTCTGCCTGCCGATACCAGCCCCGCGCCAGAACACCGCCGCTTCCGTCCGCTTTTACGCTCTTGCCGCGGTTACCGCTGGCATAGAACAGAGTGGCCCCGTCACGCTCCGCAGTTCCAAAATGGACCGTCGCGGACATATCGTTTCGTGTGGCTGCACATGCACTCATAGGGAAGCTCCGCCCAAGATGACGGAGGGGAGATTAGTACCCTAAAAGTGTACAGGTCAACCCCTCAAAGGGTACATTGGGCGAAGGAGTCGAGGCCGATCTGTGTCGCGCCCATGAGCTGCACCTTGTAGGATTGGCACTGCGAACAGGACATGCGCTGCCGCTCCAGGAAGGCGCTGGCGAGCAATTCATCGACTTCGCGAGGTGCGTCCTCAACATTTGGGACGCTCAGATTGTGAGCAGTCACCCTCTTGCAGTTCCCGCACCGAACGTGGAGCCTGAAACACGCGACGGCCTCCATCACCTCTCCCCGCCCAAACTCATTCCCACATTGTTCCTGCGAGTGCGGCGGGTGTCCAATTTACGGCCGTGGATTCCCCCAACGAATTTTTCTCGAAGGCGGATTAAGGACGCTTGATGCGGTAGCGAGGGATCGACGCCGAGACCGACCTAGCAATGGCGATTACCTCGACCTTCGTCTCGTCGTTCGGTTCTGCATCGATCGGCACAACGATAGGCTTGTGTCGCGGATTCGTTGAACGCGGGCAGAACGCGATCTCGGTCTCCCCCATCTCGACCTCCTTCACCGACCACTCACGGGTGAGACCGCCGTCGCGTGTCCGCTGCACGATCACGGTCATGCCGTCGCTGAGCGGGACATCGGCATCCTGGAAGTCGACGCAGATCAACCGGTAGCCGTCGAGGAGCGGCGGGACGGCGGCATTCATCGAATCCCCTTGGACGGTGAAGGCGACACGCTTGGCTTTAGGAAAGTCTGGATCCGGCTCGTCGAAAATCAGTTCAGGCTCCTCGCCCGTATCCTCAAGCTCGTCTACCTCACGAAACGCGCCGGCCTCCGCCTTTCCGACAACTGGAATTGGGACGAGCCGGTTTCGAAGGGCAATGACGGTCGAATCAGGTGACGCGTTTGGCGGCCGGGCCTGTCCCCGCGCTTCCGCGCTGGCCAGGACGCGACCGACATGATCCCGGATACTAATGTCGAGCGCCGGGTCCGAGACAGAGCCGGCCTCGCCGAAGACTTGCCACATCGGCACCCCGAAGGCCTTGGCCGCCAGCTCGATCGTGTGCGCCGTCAGGCCGCGCTCGTTACGCTCCAGTTTCACGTAGTGGCTGCGCGACACGCCCATCCGGTCGGCCGCCTCGCTCTGGGTCCAGCCGCGCCGCTCGCGGAGTTCTCTTAGGGTATGTGACATGGGAAAAGGGATAACCTCGCAAAGGGTTAGAGGTCGCTCCCCTAGTGGTGTACTCGTCGCGCTCCCACATAGGGGTTGCAGAACGTACCCTGAGCGTGTACTTACGTCGGCCATGCTGCTTAAAGACTTTATGCGTGCGGAAGGGCTGACAGACGCTGCGATGGCCGACCTGATCGGCGATATCGGAGCGCTCACGGTTCGGAAGCTACGATTTCGGGCCCGGGGTCCGTCGATCCGCGTTGCCGCGCGGATTCACGAGATCACCGGCGGGCGCGTCACGCCGCCTGAGATGCAACCGAAAAGAAAGTCGGCCTCGCCGAGCTTGGTGTCCCCGCGCCCGGCAGCCGCACCCGAGGGCGCTCCGTTGTGAGCCCTTCAGCGCTGCATCACCATGCTGCGCATTGGCGCGTTCGCGCGCTCCCAAGGGGCATGGTGCCGCTCCTCCTGGCGACCGTGCTCCTGGCGTTTCGCCTTCACAGCCGCCCGATTCTGTTGCCCGCTCGCGCTCGCCAAAGCATCGCGGCCGACAGTCTCGAAGCGGCTTAGTTCAACGTTCCGGGTCGCCATCTGGAAGTCTTCTCCTGCGGTCGAGGAGCAATCCACCACAGGAGAGACCCAAGGTGTCGGAATATTCACCCACGATCGCGGGACGACGTCCCGAACGTCAGGCAATCGTCATGTCCACCGCCCAGGCCGAAGCTCGCACGCTTGTCGAACTCATCGCTGGCCCGCTGCGACTCGGCGAGAACGTCAAGGCTGCGCTCGCACGGGTCGCCCTCGTCACCGGCATCGGCGATCGTCGCATCCGCGGGATTTGGAACAACGAGGCTCGGATCATCCGGGCCGAAGAGATGGACCGCCTTCGCCAGGTGGCCCTCGACGCGCGTACCCGAGAGGAATTGGACAGTGCCTATCGCGCCCACCTCGCCCGGCTCCGGGCGTGCCAAGAGGCCCTTCGCGTTCCGTCTGCGCTCGAAAACCGCACAGGCCCTGATGGAGAGCGCCGGGTGGCTGGCGGTGCTGATCGCGCCCTGGACCGGACAGCAGCCTGATGCCACGCCGCGCTCCGATCGCGAGCCGCCGATTCCGTGAGGTAACGGCTGACGAGGGCCGGCAACCTCCGGGTTACCCGAAAGCTCAATCCAGAACTTAGGCCGCGATGCTTTCTGCACCGCGCCGCCGTCTTCTTATGCCCTCTTCAGAGGTTGCCGCCATGAGCGTCGTGGATCTCGCAGCGGAACGCGATCGGCGTGAAGCAGAAGCTTGGGATCGCTTCGTCGCAGCGAAGACCCGAGCGGATCGGACGCTGCGGATCGAGGATGGGCGCGAGGCGGCCAAGGCTTGGTCCGCATTCCTCGAACTGTTCCAGACCCCAGCACAGACGGCTTGGATCAAGGGTGCCGCGGCAAGGTTTGAGAAGCGGACATGACAATTAAGGTCCCAACCGGCGAGATCCTGCCGCCGCAGGCGATCGATTCAGAGCAATCGCTGCTCGGTGCCGTCATCATCAACAACGACGCCCTCGACCTCGCTCGCCAGCATGTCCAGCCGGAAGACTTTGTGGAGCCGGTGCATCAGCACATCTTCGCCGTCATGTGCGCGCGCCGGGATGCCGGCGAACCGATCGACCGGAAGCTGATGCTGTCGGTCCTCGGCAATGCCGATCTCGGCGGCGTCACGGTCGGCAGTTACCTCGCCCGCCTCGTGGCCGAGGCGATCACGGTCTCCGGCGCGCCCGGCTATGCCCGCCTGATCGCTCAGGCCGCGCAGATGCGGAGGGTGCTTGCCACCGCACAGGAAGCCGTGGCGGCGATGACGTCCGGTTCTGTGCACGCGCCCTCGTCTTATGCCGCCGGCATGATCGAGGCATTGGACGACGTCGCCAGCGCTGGCTTGGCGGAGCACGCGCGGCGCGTCACGCTTGGAAAAAGCGCGACTAAGGCGCTAGACCGTGTGATGCAGGCCCGGCAGGGCAAGTTCAGGCGCGGCGTGTCCTTCGGGGTCCCGGCGCTCGATGCCGCTACTTTGGGCATGGGGCCCGGGCAGTTCATCGTGCTCGCTGGCCGGCCCGGTATGGGCAAGACCCTGGTCGCACTGCATTTCGCGCTTGCCGCAGCCCGGACCGCCGGTGTCGTCGGTTTCTTCTCCCTCGAAATGGAAGCGGAGGAGCTGGCGGAGCGGGTTCTGGCTGCCCTGGCCTACGATCCCCGTGCGTTTGATCAAATCAGCTACCGCGCCATCGCAGAGGCCTGCAGCCTGTCCGATGACGCGCTTCGGCGCCTGCGGGACGCGCGAGACTTCTCGGAGAAGCTGCCGCTATGGATTGAGCCGCAGGCTGGCATCACGTTGGCGCAGATAGCCTCCCGTGCGCGTCAGATGCGGCTCCGAGCGGAGCGCCAAGGCCTACCGCTGGCGGCAATCATCGTGGACCACATCGGGCTCGTGCGTCCGTCCAAGCGTTACGCCGGCAATCGCGTTCAGGAAATGACGGAGATCTCGACCGGGCTGAAGGGACTAGCGAAAGAACTGGGGGCTCCGATTCTCGGACTGTCGCAGCTCAACCGCGAAGTTGAGAAGCGACAGGAGAGGCGGCCGCAGCTCTCAGACCTGCGCGAATCCGGATCCATTGAGCAGGACGCTGACGTTGTGCTCGGCCTGTACCGCGAGGCTTATTACCTTGAGCACAAGGCGAACCTGACGGATCCTGAGGTCGACAACCTCGCTCGCCTGCAGCACGTCCTAGAAATTGAGATCCTGAAGCAGCGCTCGGGCCCGTGCCGGCGCATCGAGTGCTTCTGCGACATTGCATGTAACGTGCTCGCGGAGGCGCGTTGATGGTCGGCTTCTACAAGCACGACATCCCGGCCTGGATGGACGGGACGGAGGCGTTGAGCGACGGCGCGTATCGGGTCTATCACGTCGTCGTGCAGCTCATCATGCTGAACGAAGGCCCGATCACGCTGAACACGCGAGGTCTCGCCGGCCGCTGCAACCAGACTCTCAAGATTTTTCAGCGCCACCTCGACGAGTTGGTCGCGTCCGGAAAGCTTACCCTCGAAGACGGCCGGATCAGCAATGACCGGGCCGCCCGTGAACTCGATTCCGTGCGAAAAAATCGGGAAAATGCGGGAAAAGGCGGAAAAATCTCGCGGCAGCAGCGGAAAACTCCGGCTGACCTAGAAAATGACGCCGATAAGCCCTTGAAAAACAACGACTACACCGAAGCGCCGCTTAATAATGATCGAAGCCTAAAAGAGAAGAGAAGAGAAGATACCCCTATAGTCCCCAAGGGGACGGATCCAGAAGGCTTCGCCGAATTTTGGGCAGCCTATCCTAAGAGATCGGGGGACAATCCTCGGAAGACAGCCGTGAAGGCTTACGGCGGAGCAATCCGACGAGGGGCGACCCGAGCGAGGATCATGGAGGGCGTGCGCCGCTACGCAGCACAGCTTGCCGAGGGCGGGAAGATCGGCACCGAGTTTGTCGCACAGGCTGCGACATGGCTGAACCAGGACAGATTCGAACCGCCCTCTGGCTATGCTGATCCGCCTAGTGGTCGGCCCCAAGACCACGCCTCGTTCTTGGCCAACCTCACGGATGAGGACTGGCGCCGCCATGTCCAGCAATGGCGCCGGACCGGAGGCCAATGGCTGCTCGCACAGCGCACGCCTCCGCCGGACGATGCCAGAACCCGAGTTCCGCAAGCCATTCTGAACGAATTCGCGATCCAGCCCGGCAGAACCGTCTGGGCAACCGCAAGCTGAAAAGAGCAGGAAACAGAGGCATGAGCCGCTCCGGAAAGAGGCAGCGTGAGCGGGCCAGGCGGCAGCGTCGGGCCCTGAGGAAGGCGGAGATGCGGGCGGCGGGCGGCCAATCCCTCTCCTCAGGACTTGCGGCCGGCGCCTCTGAGCCGATCCGAGGCTCTGAGGGGGTAGCCATCGACGCCTCTCTGCGCTGGCATCTTGCCCGTACCGGTCCGCACCTCGGCAGGTTGGGTCGAAAGACCCTAGACGAGTCATTGCAGAACCTTGCCGTTCCAGCCTTCCAACCGCGAGCATCGTTGATTGTTGTGCGCCGTGGCCGACGTGTGGTCCGACACGTACCTCTGCTGATCCGGACGCTGATCATCGGCGTGCGTGACGGCGCCCATTTGGAGGAGGTGCAGGCTCTGCCCGGCATCTCCGAGATTGTCAGCCAGCCGGAACCGGAGGCGGAGACCATTGGCAACGTGCCCGGCATGGTGATGAAGCCCGCGCGTCTCGACCCCAAAAGCCTACAGCGCTTCCTCGACGCCGTAGCCAGGAACGAGATCGTGCAGCCGGTCGGGATCAAGATTGGTGACAGTGTGATTGTGCGGGAGGGGCCGTTCGCGAGCTTTCCCGGCATCGTCGAGGAAATCCTGCCCGGAGACTTCGTCAAGGTAGGTGTTAGCATCTTCGGCCGCTCGACCCCGGTAAGGCTTGGGATTGCCGATTTGCAGAGGATCTAATATATCTGCAAATGTCGTCGCTTAACTCTCCCTGATGGGATTGATGTGGAGCCGCGACGGAGACGGGCTGCACCGCTTCTCTGCTTCGGAGGCTGGTCCCATAAACAGTACCCTCCAAGTGCACTGTTTATGCGATACGTTCCTTAGTCGTTCCGGATGGCTTCAGACACGGCAAGGAGATCAGCCAGGGCACTGCGTAAGCAGCGCATCTAGGACGCCTCCTCCTTCCTGGCACCAAGTTCCATGTGTTCGGCGTAGAGCAGCCCGGTAGCTCGCTAGGCTCATAACCTGGAGGTCGTCGGTTCGAATCCGACCGCCGCAACCACTTCACCGAGGATTGGCCGATGCCCGCATGGAACGCCATCGAGACGGCTCCGAAAGATCGCAAGGTGGATCTCTGGGCCAAGATCTGGCTTGCGGATGGAGACCGCTTCGTCGGTGAGCGATATCCCGATTGCCGGTGGGACAGTGGCGACAGCATGTGCAACCGCTCCGCGTCGTGGAGCGGCTTGCCGAAGGGGTGGCGGGCAACGCACTGGATGGAGCGACCTGACGCGCCCGAAGGCGCACCGGCTCGCCTCTGATCAAGATCGACTAGAGCCAACCCGGCCGAAGTTTTCCCCCAAACCGGGGAAAACCTATCCGCTGGTGGAATAGGTCGAGGAGACATCACCTACTCGACGCCGGCCGCTCCGCATCGAGGCTCGACAAAACCCCGATCTCTGAGAAGCGAAGCTCAGCCGCTCTACGGCCCGGGGCGGGTGTCCCCCGATCTGAGGAGCCCCCCTCCGAGCACGTTGCCGAGTGGATCAGGCTGACGGATGCAGAGGTTTTGTCGCAAGTTGCGACAAAACCCTATGGAGGCCATCCTGAAGGCAGAAATATCGCGTCAACCTGACGCAAAATTCCGTGTCGGTCGGCCGGAAGGTGGAGTAAGGGCAGCGGCCCGCGATCTCAGGCTGAACGAACCCACGGATGCAGACGATAAACTGGCTCAAGTTGAGCCAGTTTCGGGCGGTAGAGGCCGGTCTTAAACTGTCGCAAGTTGCGACGGTTTCGGTGCAAGTTGCACCAAAACCCTCTGGCGGCCGGCCGCCGCAGGCTTGGGGATACTGAAGCCGATATGGGAAATCCCATAACGGAGCGGGATCAAAGGGTTAGCTTGGCGACCAACAACCGCAAAATCTGCGGTAGTTCGGCGCTCGCCGGTCTGGTGCTCCTTGAGGCGGCGGTCCTTGCGATCCTCCTTGCGGTTCTCGGGCCGTACCGAGCCGCCAAAGTAGGCGCCGTCGATCTCGACCTCGCCCGCAAGGCCAAAGCCCTTCATCTCGGCGCCAAGCGATTCGCGCAGCTTGTGCGCGAGAACCCAGGCCGTCTTGTAGGACACGGACAGGTCTCGGCCGAGTTGCAGGGCCGACAGCCCTTTGACCGCGTTCACGAAGATCGCAACTGCGCCGCACAGGTCCATGAACGACAGCTTGCGGCTGGCGAAGATGGTGCCGCTCGTTACCGAGTACTGCTTGCCGCAACCCGCGCACTTGAAGCCTCCATCGAGAATGGAAGAACTGGCACGCACCCACCCGGCCAATGGCCCATCGCCGGGCGGAACGAGTACAGGCAGGCAGATCATAGACTACCTCGAACGGCAGGTGGTCAGAGGCCCCATGCCGCCCCCCCCTGATCGGCGGGGACCCTGGAGAGGTCGAAATCTATACGGGTGGACGGGGCCCCATCGATTTCTAGCGCCAGGGTTCGAAAACCCGGTAACAGGGTAACAGGTAACAACGCCCATGGCCGAAACGAGCAGGGCGAAATTCCTAAGCCAGGCCGAGTTCGCGCGTCAGAGAGGCGTGTCCCGGAAGGCCGTAACCACCTGGAAGCAAAAGGGACTTCTGGTCGTTAACGATGCCGGCTTGGTCGACGTCGAGGGCACCGAATGGAACCTCGACCAGCGCCCAGCGAACTACCGGGGCGGTGTTACCCACCGCCCGGTGCGCGGCAGGGATGGTAACAACGCCAGTCACGCCGAGGCCCGCCCGAAGCCGGCTCCGGACCTCGCCCCGGAACCGCCGCAGCGGCCTGAACTGCCGACTGAGGGCGGAGACGAGGACGAGGAGCTCCACCTTGATCCCGACAGCCCCAACCTCCCGATCGCGGAGGCTGTGAGGCGGAAAGAAAACTGGCTCGGCCTGCAGCGAAAGCAGATCGTCGAGCGAGACCAGGGCAAGCTGGTCGACCGTGACGCTGTCGAGAACCTGTTCTTTGAGCTGTCCCGCGATCTGCGGGACGCTTGGCTCGCGTGGCCAGCGCGGGTGGCGGTGGTGATGGCGGACGAGCTGAAGATTGATGCGCGGACGCTGACGACTGTCCTCACCGCCCATGTCCACCAGCACCTCGTCGAGCTCGGCGAGCCCGACATCGACCTCCCTCGACCTTGAGGGGGTGAGGCGGGCCTGGGGCCGCGGCCTGACCCCGCCTCCAGGCGTCAACGTCGTCGAGTGGGCCGAGCGGTATCGCCGGTTGAGCAAGGAGTCGTCGAACGGCGGCCGCTTCATCGTCTCGCGGGTCGAGGTCGCCCGCGGACCGATGCTGTGGGCGACCGAGCCCGGGGTGAGCAAGATCACGCTGATGGCGTGCACCCAGTTGCTCAAGACGACGGTGCTCGAAAATATCATCGGCCGATTCGTGCACTCGGACCCGTGCCCTATTCTGGCGGTCCTGCCGAAGGACGATGCGGCCGAGACGTTCTCGAAAGACCGTCTCGCGCCGATGATCCGGGACACCAAGGTCCTGCGGGAGCTGTTCGGCGAGGCGAAGGCCCGGGATGCGGGCGCCACGCTGACCCACAAGCAGTTCCCCGGGGGGCACATCACGCTCGTCGGCGCGAACAGCCCGACCAACCTTGCGATGCGGCCCATTCGGCTGCTGGTCTGCGACGAGATCGACAAATATCCCGCCTCAGCCGGCGGCGAGGGCCCGCCGATTGATCTGGCCGAGGAACGGCAGGCCGAGTTCAAGGGAAACAGCCTCACCGTCGTAGCGTGCTCGCCCACCGTGTCGGGGCGTTCCGCGATCGAAGCCAGCTACGAGGAGAGCGACCAGCGCAAGGCCTTCGTCTCCTGCCCGCACTGCTCGGCGTGGCAATCGCTGGAATGGGAGCGGGTTCGGTTCGAGAAGGACGAGGGCGGCACGATCCGGCCGGAGACGGCGCGATACGAGTGCATCTCCTGCGAGAAGCCATGGACTGAGGCGCAGCGCCTCGTCGCGCTGAAGCGGATCGAATGGCGGCAGACTGCGGCCTTCACCTGCTGCGGCGAGCGGCAGCTGCCGGAAGTCTGGGCGCCCGAGGCCTTCGGGGTTCGTCGAGCGCTCTGCCCCTCGTGCGGGGCAATGGCCGTGCCGAATGAGCATGCAGGCGGCGTCGCCTCCAAGCTCTACGCACCGAAACAGACCATCCGGGAGACGGTCGCGAAATTCCGGCGGGCGCTGAGGCGGGGGCCGGAGGCCTTGCGTACCTTCTTCAACACGCAGCTCGCCCGCACCTGGAAGGAGGGCGCCGACGCGCCGGAATGGCAGGATGTCTACGCCCGGCGCGACGACTATCTGTCGGGTACGGTCTCGCATGGTGCGCTGATCCTGTTCGCCGGCGCCGACGTGCAGAAGGATCGCATTGAGGTCTCGGTCTGGGGCTTCGGACGCAACCGCGAGCGGTGGCACATCGAGCATCGGGTGCTGCCCGGTGATACTACCCGGCCCGAGGTCTGGGCCGAGCTCGAAGCGATGTTCGGCGAGACCTGGGAGCATGCCAGCGGCGCCGAGATGGCGGTTCGGGACTGGGGCATCGATTCCAGCGCCTTCACGGCCGAGGTCTACGCCTTCGTCCGGTCCCAGGCCGGGCGGGGCAACGTGCACGCGATCGACGGCCAGGACAGCTACTCGGGGGCCTTCCTTGGCCTCGGCTCCAAGGATGCGACCGCCGCCGGCAAGAAGCTGCGCCGCGGGCTGAAGACGGTCCGGGTCGGCGCCTCGTTCGCCAAGCAGGAGCTGATGGGCTGCCTCAGCCTGCAGCGGCCGCCGGCCGATGCACCGTTTCCGGCCGGCTTCGTCCATCTGCCGAAGGACATCACCGAGGACGGTGTCCGCCAGCTGACCTCCGAAGAGCTGGTCAGCCACGTGAGCCGGGGTCGGACGCGGCGGGAGTGGGTGGTGCTGGGTGGCCGCCGCAACGAATGGCTCGACTGCGCGAACTATGCCCGCGGCCTCGCCGCCATGCGCGGCTGGGACCGCTGGCGCGAGACGCATTGGCGAGCGCTGGAGGATGCGCTCGGCATCGAACGAGCGAGCGCGGCCAGGGCCGCCGAAGTTCCGGCGCCGGTCGTGGCGGCCGGCTCGCTCGCAGATCGTAACATGCGGCGCAGCGCTCGGCGCAGCGTCGCCCGGAAGGGTCCGGCGAGGTGGTGATGGCGGGCACACCGGAACAGGAGTTGGCGAAGCTGCGAGCGGAACTCGCGCGCCTCAACACGGCGATGGGCAGCGGCGTGCTGACCGTCGAGCAGGCCGACAACGGCGGACGCACCACCTACCGGAGCTATGCCGAGATGCAGAAGGCCCGCTCCGACCTGTCTCGGCGCATCGGCAACCTCGACGCGTCGCTGTCCGGCGCCGTGCGCCGGCGGACGCACCGGTTCGTCTTGGTCGGGCGAAGCGGTTTCTGACCGTGGCGGAGGCGTTCCGGACCCGGCTGCGGGTCAAGGGCACCGGCGAGATCGTCGAACCGGTCGCGCTGGGCGGTTTCGATGGCGGCTCGAGCGTCGCGGCCGAGGCCACTCCGTTCGAGGTGGCGGGCGGCTCGGGTCGGCGCTCCCGATCCTGGCGGGTCGGGTCCTGGGGGCCGAACGCCGCGCTGACCTATGCTCTGGACGAGCTGCGGCGCAAGTCGCGCGACCTCGCCCGCAAGAACGGCTATGCCGGCGCCGCCGTTGACCGGCTCGTCGACAACATCATCGGCACCGGCATCGTACCTCGCTCGATCGCGGCCCGCTCCGTCGAAGGGCTGGACGAAGAGCAGGCCAAGCGGATCAAGAAGGAGGACGCGGCCTTCCGCGCCGGGCTGCAGAGCCTCTTCCTGGCCTGGACCGACGAGGCCGATTCGACCGGCGCTCACGATTTCTACGGCCTGCAGGCCATCGCGGTCACGGGCATGGTCGAGGGTGGCGAGAGCTTCACCCGCCTCCGGACCCGGCTGCTGTCCGATGGCCTCACCGTGCCGCTCCAGTTGCAGGTGCTCGAGGGCGACCACTGCGACCACCTAAAGACGGATGCCAGCGCGGGGATCCGGCAGGGCATCAAGTTCGACGCGATCGGCAAGCGTGTCGGCTACTATCTGCGGCGCGAGCACCCGGGCGAGGCCATCGCGACCGCGGCCGGGTTCGAAGAGACGCTCGTCCCGGCCGGCGACATCTGCCACCTCTACCGTGCCCGGCGCCCGGGCCAGGACCGGGGCGAGCCCTGGCTCTCGCGGGCGCTGCGCACGCTCTACGACCTCGACCAGTATTTTGACGCGGAGCTGGTGCGGAAGAAGAACGCCGCCCGCCTCGTCGCCTTCGTCAAGAAGACCCTCGATGCCGAGGGCGATCCGCTGCCCGTCGACGGCCCGCTGGGCTCCGGCCCGCCGGATGACGAAGGAGTCGGCACCATCGAGATGGAGCCCGGCACCGTGCAGGTCCTCGCCGATGGCGAAGACATCACGATGTGCGAGCCCGCCGATGTCGGGACCATGTTCGAGCCGTTCGTGCGCGAGGCCAAGCGCAACGTCGCCGCCGCAGTTGGGCTGCTCTACGAGGTCCTGAGCGGCGACTACGGCGAGATGGACGATCGCGTGCTTCGCGCCGCGCTCAACGATTTCCGCCGCTCGGTCGAGCGCTGGCAGCACCACCTGGTGGTGTTCCAGTTCTGCCGGCCGATCTGGCGCCGTTTCATCGACCTCGCCCTGCTCTCGGGGGCACTGAAGCTGCCGGCCGGCATGACCCGCCCGCAGGCCTACGCCGTCGAGTGGGTGCCGCAGGCCTGGCCTTACATCCACCCGGTGCAGGACGTGGAGGGCAAGGCTAAGGAGGTCCAGGCGGGATTCTCGACCCGCACCCGCGTCGTTGCCCGGGCCGGGTACGACGTCGAGCAGGTCGACGCCGAGAACCAAGCGGACAACGCCCGCGCCGACGAACTTGGGCTCTCCTACACCTCGGACGGGCGTAAGGCCGTGAAGGCGCCGGCCGGCGCGCCCGCCCAGACCGACGACCCGCCCAGGCCGAATGATCCGAAGGAGCCGCAATGACGAGTGCCCTGCGCGCCCTGACGGCCGAGCCGTGGGCGATCCGTCCCGACTACCTGCACTTCATGGCCTCGCTCGCGGCGCTCGATCGCGAGGGTCGGGCCGATCGGCGTTCCGCCGAGGGTGAGGACTGGTTCCGGCTCGACCTCGCCGCCGCGGCCGGCCCGAGCGCGCAGCGTCTCGAAGGTGCGCGCTACACCATGCTCACCCGCGAGGGCGTGGCGATCGTGCCGGTGGTCGGCCCGATCTTCCCCCGGGCGAACCTTATGACCGAGTTGTCCGGCACCGGCACCTCGGCGGCGATGCTGGCCCGCGACCTGCAGCTGGCCCGGGACAGCGCGGATGTCGGCGCCGTCCTGCTGATGGTGGATTCGCCCGGCGGCTCGCCGACCGGCATCAACGCCCTGGCCGACCAGATCTACGCCATGCGCGGCCGCAAGCGCGTCCTGGCGCACGTCACCGGCACCGCCGCCTCCGCCGCCTACTGGCTCGCCTCCGCCGCCGGCGAGCTGGCCGTGGAGAAGACCGGCATCGTCGGCTCGATCGGCGTGGTGGCCGCGGTGCCGAAGCAGGTCGAACCGGACGCCTCCGGCACGTTGTCCATCGAGATCGTCTCGTCCAACGCCCCGAACAAGCGCCCCGACCCGCAGAGCGAGGAGGGCGCAGCCGAGATCCGCACGCTGCTGGACAGCATCGAGACCCAGTTCATCGCCGACGTAGCCCGCGGCCGGAAGACGACCGAGGCGCGCGTGCGCAACGACTTCGGCAAGGGCGGCGTCAAGGTCGGAGCCCAGGCAGTCGCCGCCGGCATGGCCGACCGCGTCCAGACCTACGAGCGCAGCCTCGTCGAGCTGACCCGCACCGCCTCGGCCGAGCGCCGGGCCCGGGCCGCCCGGGGCTGAGCCCGCATCCGATCCGGCCATCGAGCCGGTAACCCGGCGCCTCCGCGCCATTCACCGAAGGACAATATCATGGCCGCCGATCTGGCAGCCCTTCGCCGTGATCGCGCGAAGGCCTCTGCCCGCATGTCCGAACTGGTCGCCGCCGCGCGCGGCCGTTCGATGACCGACGACGAAACGCGCGATTTCGAGAGCGCCGCCAGCGAGGTCACCCGCCTCGACGGCGAGATCTCGGCCGGCGAGGGCACGCAGACGGTCAACGCCGCGACCACCGTCACGCGCGCCGATGCCGCGGAGATCGCCCGGATCTGCGTGACCGGCGGTCAGCCCGCCATGGTCGCGACCCTGCTCGCCGAGGGCGCTTCGGTCGAGGACGCGAAGAAGCGGGTGGCGGCGGCCGGCGAGGCCAAGAACCTCGTCGCCCTCGCCCGCGCGAAGGATCCGAGCATCCCCGAGGATCTCGCCGCCAGGATGCTCGCCGAGGGCAAGGGTGTCGAGGACATCCGCACGGCGCTCTTCGACAAGCTCGTGGCGGCCGAGAACAAGACCTCGATCTCCAGTCACGTCCCCGCCGGCGACAACCCCAGCACGGATTCGGCCAAGCAGGTCGACCTGGCCGCCGACATGAAGCGCCGCCACGGCATCAAGGACTGAGGAGGCTTCCCCATGGCTCCGACCACCCTTTCCCTGAAGACCGACGCCGACGTGGTGAAGACCGAAGGTCGGAACCGCATCAGCCGCGACGAGGGCGTTCTCGCCAGCGGTAGCGGGATCCTTCGGCCGGGCCGCGTGCTCGGCCGCATCACCGCGTCGAACAAGCTGGTGCCGCTGGCACCGGCGGCCAGCGACGGCTCGCAGACCGCCGGTGCGGTTCTGCTCGAGAATGTCGACGCGACGAACGCGGATCAGCGCGTCGTCATTCTCTCCCGCCACGCCGAGGTGGTGCTCCAGGCTCTGGAGTGGCCGGCCGGCATCACCGCAACCCAGCAGGCGGCTGCCCTGGCCGCTCTCGAAGCCAAGGGCATCGTCGCCCGGATGGGGGTTTAACCTATGGCAACGCCGCTCGATCTTCTCCGAGCCCCGGCCTTCGCGGCCAACCGGCTCACCGAGAGCATCAACATCCCGCCCTATGCCACGGGCCGGCCGGCCCAGCTCGGCATCTTCCGGGACACCCCGATCAATACGACCTACGTGAAGGCCGCGCTGATCGACGGGCAGATCACCATCATCCCGTCGCGCGAGCGCGGCGGCCCCGGCAACAAGAACATGCGCGGCGATTTCCGCGAGGTCCAGTTCCCGATTCCGCACTTCCCGCTGGACGACGCGATCACGCCGTCGGACATGCAAAACCTGCTGGTCTACGGGAGCGACTACGTCTTCCAGACGCTGGCCAGCGTGTTCAACACCAAGCTGGAATCGGTGCGCGAGAAGCACGATGCCACGCACTCGCACCTCGACTGGGGCGCTCTGAACGGTCTCGTCCTCGACGCGTCGGGGCGGCAGCTCCTCAACCTCTTCACCACCTTCGACATCACGCAGACCGTGGTGCCGTTCGGGCTCGACTCGGCCAGCACCGATGTGCCGGCCAAGAACCGGGTGGTGAAGTCGGCCATCCGCAAAGCGCTGCGCGGCACGGGATCCGCCAGCGTCCGCGTGTTGGCCGGGCCGACCTTTTTCGACAAGTACGTGGGCCACATCAGCGTGAAGGAAGGGCTCAAGTACTATGCCGGCCCGACCGCCAACCCGGCCCGCGACGAAGTCAACGACGTCTTTACCTTCGCTGGCCTCACCATCGAGCGCGTGGACGAGGACTTCTACTACCGGCAGGCTGACGGCACGTTCGCCGTCCGGGATGCGGTGGCCGATAACGAGGCGATCGCGATCCCGCTCGGGACTCCGTTCTTCAAGCGCTACGTCGCGCCGCCCGACACCATTCAGGACGCCAATATCCCGCCGTCGACCAAGATCTTCGTCTCCACGGACGAACTTCCGCACGGCAAGGGTCTCGACCTGCACACGGAATCGAACGTTCTGCCGGTCTGCCTGCGTCCGGACCTCATCGTGAAGCTGACGGCCAACTGAGGAGGCATGACGATGTATGTTCGGATGGAACGGTCCTTCGAATTCAAGGACGAGGCCGGCGCCCGGTTCATCGCGCCCCGCGGCTGGGTCGGAGATCTGCCCGACGCAGTTGCCAAGGATGCCATCGACGGAAAATTTGCTGTTGATGGCAACCAACGCTCGGCCACGCCGGTCGAGCAGGCCGGCTCGGGCGTGCAGCAGGACGGCCAGGACGGCGAGGGGGCAAACGACGGTCTCGACGACAAGACCCGGCCGGAGCTGGAGCAGCTTGCCGCTGAGCGCGGCATCGACGTCTCCAAGGCCAAGACCAAGGCCGACGTCATCGAGGCGCTGCGGGCCGGCAAATGAGCGCCTTCGCGATGGCGCTCGACGCCGCGTTCGAGGATCCGAACCACGGCGAAGACGCCATCTGGCGCATCGGCGGCGCCGCTCCCGGCCTGCCCGTGCGCATCCTGCGTCTGTCGCCCGAGGCCATCGTCGGCCTCGGCGACAACCGCTTCGACCTCAACGCCATGCTGATCTCGGTGCGCCTCTCCGAGGTGCCGGAGCCGGCCCGGGGCGACCAAGTCGATATCCTCGACGAGGCGGGCATGGTGGCCGAGACCGTCCAGGTGACCAATCTCGCCCGCATCGACGTCCGCCGGCTGGTGCGCACCTGCGAGGTCGCGCCGCTCGACGCGGACGACGAGGACGGCGCGCCGTGAGGTTCTCGGCGACCGCCTCCAGCCCGGCCGCGGCGCTGGCGGGCACGGAGCAGCAGATCGCCAAGTCCGTGACCGCGGGCATGCGCCAGATCACGGACGGCCTGAAGGGCGACCTGCGCGGCGAAGTCGTGTCGGCCGGCCTGGGCCAGCGCCTCGCCAACACCTGGCGCGGCCAGACCTTCCCCCGCAGCGGCGAGAGCACCGAGGCCGCGGCCTACGTCTCGTCGAACGCGCCCAAGCTGATCGACGCCTTCGACCGGGGCGTCACCATCGTCGCGAAGGGGCGGAAGTACCTCGCGATCCCGACCCCGGATGCCGGCGTGCGCCAGATCTCCGCGCGGCGCGGAAATGGATCGACCGGAAACACGCTGACCCCGGCGGCCTGGGAACGGGAGACCGGCGTGAAGCTGCGGTTCGTGCCCAGCAAGAGCGGCGGCGTTCTTGTCGCCGACGCCTTCTATCGACGCCAGGCCGCCCGGTTCCAGCGGCGCAAGTCCTTCAAGCCGATCCGGGAGAGCGGCCCCGACAAGGGGCGCGCCTTCGTCGTGATCTTCGTCCTGGTGCGGCAGGTGAAGCTGCCCAAGCGTCTCGACATCGAGGCCACCGCCAAGCGCTGGGCCGACAAGATCCCGGGCGCCATCGCCGCCAACTGGCAGGCCTGACCCCTCCTCTGCAGGAATCCCCCATGATCCGCCGCCTTGTGCCGGGGCTGCTGTCCCTTCTGCTCGTGGTATCGCCCCTGCGTGCCGAGAGCCCGCCAGCCACGGCCCCGGGCGTGCCCGCGGGGACCGGGCTTCAGCCGGTGGCGATCTACGACTCGAACGGCAACATCGTGAATTTCAACGGTGCGCCGGGAACTGGCTCAAGCGTGGTCGCCGGCTCGCAGGAGCAGGACGTCCGCGCCTCCACCACGCTCAACGCTGCGACGCTGAACGGCGCCGTCGCCACCGCCATCAACGGGCAGGCCACGGTCGGCTACACCTTCACCGGCCTCACCGGCAGCGGCGCGACGCTCACCTATGAGCAGTCGATCGACGGCGGCACGACCTGGACCGGCATCAACGCCGTCAACCGCGGCACGGGCGTCGCGGAATCGACCCGAAACACCGATGGCCAGATCGCCCTGAGCGCGTCCGGACGGACCAACATCCGTGTCCGCGTCTCGACGGCCGGCACCGGCACCATCGCCGTCGCCACGAACGTCAGCGTGCGCGAAGGCATCGTGTCCCTCGGCTCGCCGCTGCCGCCGGGCACCAACCAGATCGGCTCAATTGCGAATGCCTTCGCGCTGGAGACCACGCAGCAGAACGTCGCCACATCGAACGCCGCCATCAACGCAGCCACCGGGGCGGCGGCGGATGCAGCGACCGCCTCCGGCACCAACACCACCATCATCGGGGCTCTGCGCGCAATCCGTGATCGCCTGCTCGCCACGGTCAACACGGCTGCGTTCGGCACGGACGGCAGCACGGCCCGGCAGCTCCGCACCACGACGACCGGCGTGCTGGAGCCGCCGACCGCGGCCTCCGGCAAGGTCACCGTCACCTCGACGAGCCTGAGCGCCAACACCAGCACCACGATCGCTGCGGCCAACGCGAGCCGGATTGCCCTTGGCGTGCAATGCGCCTCGGGCGGGGTCAGCCTCTCCGAGACGGGCGCCGCGCTGACGGGCGCGGCCGTGGGGCAGGGCTCGTTGTTCATCCCGAGCGGCAGCGGCCCCTATTTCACGCCGCCTGTCGCCACGCTTACCGCCGTGACCGCCTACACCGCGACCGCGCAGACCTGCGTGGTGACGGAGTACCTGCGCTGATGCTGCACCGTCGTGGCCTTCTGGCGGGCGCGCTCGCCGTTGTCGCCGGCGGCGCGCAGGCGCAGCTCCTGCGGCCCGCGCAGCCATCCGGCGCCCGGGCAGGATTCCGCTTCCTCAGCACGGACGACGTGGACGTGGCGGCCTACATCTCGGCGCTGACCACGCCGCCCAGCGCCGCGGAGCGCTCACGGCTGAACAGCCTGGTCACCGGGCTGAAGGCGGATGGCGTCTGGCCGCCGCTGGATCGTCTGAACGTCCTGGCTGCCGAGACGCAGCAGGCCGGTCTCCGGGATCTCCGCAACCCGACCAAGACGCTGACGGTCGGCGGCACCGTCACCTTCACGGCGGATCGCGGCTTCGCGGGGGATGGCACCACCGGATACCTCGACCTCGGCGAGGCCTTCGCAGCGACTGGAAACCAGTTCGCGCTGAACTCGTCCTCAATGGGCGTGTGGTGCAACGCCCAGACCTCGGGCGGGGCGATGCCACAGATCGGCAATCTCGCCAACTCGCCGCGCTCGACGATCACTCCGCGCAGCACCGCGGGCAACGAGCTGTTTCAGGCCAACGACAGCAGCACCGACGTTCTGATGGCCTCTCCCTTGTCGCGGGTTGGGCACCGGGCCTGGAGCCGCACCGGAGCGGCGGTCAAGCGCGGGTTCTTCAATGGATCGCGCACCGCCGATCTGACCACGGCGTCGGTAGCGGTGAACACGACCAACGGGTGCCTGCTGCGCTCCGGCACGAGCTTCACCGACGATCGGTTCGCCGCCTTCTGGTCCGGTGCCGGTCTGACCGACGCGCAGCAGGCGGCGCTTCACAGCCGCATCTCCGCCTACCTCTCGGGCAAGGGGGCAGCCTGATGGGATCTCCGCTCCGTGGCCTAGTGATCGGCATCCCGCTCTCTCTGGCGCTCTGGGCCGCCGGCTACTACGTGGCCCGCGCCGGCCTCGACGTGGCGCCGCCGCCTCCCGATCTCTCAAGCTATCAGACGAAGGCCGATGCGGCCGCGCAGAACAGCGTGATCCAGTCGCAGGTTCCCTCGCCGTGCGCCTCGGTTCCGACCTCCGACACGCTGATGGGCACGGTGGGTTCCGCCAACTGCTACGTGCCGCGGGATGCCAGCCGGCCGACCGTCGTCCAGGCTGGCAACGTGCAGACTTCGGTGGACGGGTCCTGGTCGGTCACCTGGGCGCGGCCCTTCTCCTCCTCGTCGCCCATCGTCATCGCCCTGCCGGTGAACGGCAGCACCTCGCCGGCGACCTGCAACGTGGCGCTCCGGACCGCGTCCGGCGCCTCCGGCCGATGCTGGCAGTCGAGCGCGGTCAACCTCGCCGCGGTCAACACGATCGTTACCATCTTCGCGACCGCGCCGACGATCTCGCTGATGGTCATCGCCCGCGAGCCGACGCAGTAGCCTATGCCTAGCACCCGCGAGCAAGTCATCCAGGCCGTGGCGGCGCTCATCAGGGCCGCGCTGCCCAGGGCCGAGCACTATCGGAACGAGGAGAAGCAGAGGCCGATCGCCGCCGGTGGCTACGTCAATGTCGACGACGGCGACCCGGGCGAGCCCGAGGTGACGCTCAACCCCACCACGTGGCTCTACGAGCACACCATCCCGGTCGAGGTCGCTGCCAACGCGTCCCGGACGGTCACCGCCGAGGTGCGCCTTGATGGGCTTCTGCAGACGATCGGTGCAGCCGTCGCAGCCGATCGCACACTCGGCGGCCTCTGCGACTACCTCATGGTCACGGCCGCCCAGACCGAGGGCCTGACCACCGAAGGCGCGCCGGTCTCCCGCTACGCGCTCGTCAACATCGTGGCCGTCTACGGCACGACCGATCCCCTAAACTGATCTTCGCCCAGGAGAGACCCATGGCTCGCGCACGCGGCTCGAACGCCATCATGGCCGGAGCCTTCGAGACCACCTACGGCACGCCCCCGACCACCGGCTATCGCAAGCTGCCCTTCGTGCAGTCCAATCTCGGCGATGAGCAGGGCCTGATCGCGTCGGATCTGCTCGGCTACGGCCGCGAGCCGCTTCCGCCCTCGCGCGACGTCGTCAACAATGAAGGCGACGTGGTCGTGCCGATCGACCTGCGGAATTTCGGCAACTGGCTGAAGCTCTTCATGGGCGCGCCGGCCTCGACGGCGAACGCGGGCACGAGCACGCACGTCTTCACGTCCGGGGCGGCGTCCCTGCCGTCCATGACGGTCGAGGTCGGCCTGCCCGAAGTGCCGAGCTACGGCCAGAACTTCGGCATCCGCGGCAACACCATGCGCGTGCAGATGCAGCGGTCGGGGCTCCTGACGGCGACGCTCGGGCTGATCGCGCAGGGCGAGAACAAGCTCGCCGCGTCTGGCGCCGGAACGCCGGCCGAATCCGCCGTCGAGAGGTTCTCTCCGTTCCAGGGGGCGATCACCCGCGGCGGCGTCGCGCTCGGCTCCGTGGTCTCGGCGGAATTCACCTACAGCAACAACCTCGACAAGGTGGAGGTCATCCGCGGCGATGGCCGCATCGAGGATGCCGACCCGGGCATGGTCGGCATGACGGGGTCCATCGCGGTCCGGTTCGCCAACACCACTCTGCTGGATCAGGCGACCGCCGGCACGCCGGTCGAACTCACCTTCGGCTGGGTCACGGACGCGTCGCGCTCGCTGATTTTCAAGGCGCACAGCGTCTACCTGCCCCGGGCGAAGACCCCTGTGACGGGCCCGACCGGCGTCCAGGCGACCTTCAACTGGCAGGCCGCCAGGGACAATGCCCTCGGCAAGACCGTGACGGCCACCCTCATCAACGACGTTCCCAGCTACTGATCGGCGCTCGCGCCCCTCCAACGGAGACCCCTTCATGATCCGTCTCGGGCCCCTCGAGGAAACCTACTGGCTCGATCTGCTGCCGGGCGTGCGCGTTCGCTTTCGCCGCATCACGCCGGCCATGATGCTGGTCGCCCGCCAGGAGGTGCGGCGTGTCTTGGCGGACGGCGCGGAAGAGGATGCCACCGTGGCGGGCGGAGAGGCGCTTACCCGCACGCTGGCTCGCCGTGGCGTCGTCGAGTGGGAGGGGGTCGGTGACGCCGATGGCAATCCGATCGAAGCGACGCCCGAGGCGGTCGACCTTTTGATGGAGCATTGGCCGGCTTACGATGCGGTCGACCGCCTCTATGTCGGTCCGGCCTTCGTCATGAGTGCGGAAAAAAACGGATCCTCGAACTCGCCCGATGGCACTTCGGCGGAGGCTCCGACTACTGCGCTGCCTGCGGCGTAGCCTGCGAGGAATGCCCCTACCGAGAGCATGCCGCCCAGACTGAAGACGGCATGCTCGCCTGGGAAGTGCTCCGCCGCTGCGGCGGCCAGATCCGGATGGGCGAGGGCGGCCCCTATGCCCTCGATTTCACCGCCATCCTGACGATGGCGGCGGCCATGGGCATCGGCACGGCCTTTCTCGCCGAGATCCTCCCGAGCGTCGAGGTGGTGATGATCGAAGCCTATCGACAGAAGGCCGACGATGCCGACTAGTATTGCCATCCGCCTCGCGGTCGAGGGAGGCGCCGAGGTCAAGCGCTCCCTCGAAGATGCCGGGCGCGCCGGCCAGGCCGCCTTTCAGGGTGTTGGCGCTGCCGCCGATGCGGCCGGCGCCGCGACCGATCGGCAGACCGCCAAATTCCAGCGGCTGGCGCAGGCCGCCCGCGAAGCGGAGGCGCAGGCGCGGGCTCAGGCCAACGTCAACGCGCTCCTCGGGGTCGGCGCTGGAACGGCAGGATCGGCGCGCGAATCCGCCTCCGCCTTCGAGCAGGAGCTAGCCCGCCAGGACCAGATCCAGGCGGCGCGTCAGGAGCAGGCGGCGCGCTCCGCCCAGGCCAACATCAACACACTGCTCGGCGTTCGCGATGCGCAGATCGGGGCCGCGCGCGCATCCGCATCGGTCTTTGAGGAGGCCTATCGTCGGGAAGCCGAAGCACTGAAGCAGACGGCCGACCTGCGCACGACGGCGATCCGCAATGCGACGTCGGGCTGGCGCGATCTCGGCTCGGCCGGCGCGGCGGCGCTCGCAAACATCGAAGCCTCTCGTCGACTGGGATCCCTTGGCGTCGCCCCACAGGCCGCCAACGGGAATACGCGCCTGCGCTCGGACCAGGTGCAGAATCTGCTCTATCAGGGCGGTGACGTCCTCGCGCAGCTCGGAAGCGGCAGCCCCCTGAGCATGATCGCGTTCCAGCAGGGGCCGCAGATCGCGCAGACCTTCGCCGGACCGCAGGGAGCCAGTGTCCGGGGGGCATTCGCGCAGGCCGGCGAGGCCGCCTCCGGCCTGTTGGCCCGCATCACGCCCGTTGTGGCCGGGTTCGGCCTTCTGACGACGGCGGTCGGCCTCGGCGCTGCGGCGCTGGCGACCTATCGCTCCGGACAGAAAGAACTGGAGCAGCAGCTGCAGGGAGTCGGGCGGGCGAGCCAGACCAGCGTCAGCCAGATCAACGCCATCGCTCAGGCGTCGGCGATGAGCGGCGGCGTGTCCATCGCCAGTGCCCGCGAGATGGCGGGCCAGTTCGCCGCGACGGGCCGCATCGGTTCGGAGATGTATGCCGGCCTGATCGGCGTCGCGCGCGACTATGCGACCATGACGGGCCAGGATCTTCCGGATGCGACCCGGCTCTTGGCTGCGGCTTTCGCCGATCCGGTGAAGGGGGCCGATCAGCTCAACGAGCAGCTCGGCTTCCTCGATGCCGCGACCCAGAAGAACATCCGCACCTTGGCGCAGCAGGGCAATTCCCTCGGCGCGCAGAAGCTGCTGTTCGACAGCATGGCCGGGAGCATCCAGAAGGCCGACGAGCGGCTCGGCTTCTTTGCTCGAGGCTGGGAGCGCTTCAAGGCCGCATCGTCCAACGAGATTGAGGCGATCGGCAATTTCATCGACCGCGGCCTTGGCGGCGGCGATGCCGAGACGCGCCTGCGCGCTCTCCAGGGACAGCTCAATTTCCGGCAGCGCAATATGGGCGCTGCCGGCGGCCTGTTCGACAGCCTACTTGGCTTCGACATCGAGACGATCCGCGCCGACATCGCCAAGGTGCAGGCCGAGATCGACAAGGGGGATCGGGAGGGATCATCCGCGCGCCAGCGCCGCCGCGGACTGGAAATCCAGTCGCTCGTCGATGGCCAGGACGGCGCCACCCGGCAAATCGAGGAAATCGAGGCGAAGGCGGAGAACATCCGGCGCTACTTCCGCGAGAACTGGCTCGACCCCTACGGCGCTGCCAAGCGCTCCATGGACGGGTTCGTCGGCCAGGCCCGCCAGTTGCGCGAGGATCTACAGGCCGGTGGGAGCAGCTTTGCCGAGAGCCTGCGCCAGTCCGGGTTTCAGCAGCGGACGGTCGGCTTCACGCAGCAGGGCCTCTCGGCCGCGCAGATCAACGAGACCGCGGCCTCGCGCGAGCGGGAGGCCTATCGTGCCGGCGGCCCCCAGAACGAGATCTTCGCCAAGCTGCAGAGCATCGAGATGGAGCGCATCACGCAGCTCCAGACCCTCAACGCGCAGACCGCCTTGCAGGAGACCCAGCTCGGCGGCGCCTTCTCGCGCCTGTCGAGCACGGTACAGCGCCAGATCCTCGACGCCTCCCAGGAGTTCGGCAAGGTGCCCGCGAGCATCATCGCGGCCATCGCCGGCAAGGAGTCGAGCGGGAATCCGAACGTCGGTTTCTCGAAAGTGCTCGGCGAGGACGGGCGTCCTTCTTCCGCATACGGCCTGGGCCAGATCACCCGCGGGACCGCGGAGGAGGCCGTGAGGCTCGGATACCTGCCGCGAGGCTACGACCGGACCGACCCGGCAACGATGGCTCAGGGCATCGCGGCCGTGCTGCAGATGAAGATCGACCAGAACGGGGGCGACCTGAACCGCGGCATCATGGCCTACCGCGGCTCCAACGATCCCTCGGTGAACCGTGCATATCTGACGGAGGTGCTTCGGCGCTCCGGTCAGATGGGGGACGCCACCGAGGCGGGTGTCGCTCGCGATCAGGACGCGAACGCGCGCGCGTTGCAGCAGGCCAACGACAACCTGCGGCTCAACACCGAGTATTACGGCAAGAACGGTCTCCAGCTTGAAGCGTCGACCCGCGCGGCGCAGCAGTACCAGGAGATGCTCGCTCGGGGCGTTCCTGCCAGCGAGGCGCTCGCGAAGAGCCTTCTGGACGTGGCCACGCAGAGCGCCACGGCAGCGCAGAGGCTCAAGCTCGTCCAGTATGCCTCGGACAGCACATTCGAGCGCGAGCAGTTGGGCCGGTCCTCCAGCGAGCAGAGCGCCTATTCTCGTGCTCGCTCGCTCGTTGGCGATACCAGCACGCCCGCGGCCCAGTTCATCGTTCAGCAGGAGCTGATGAACGCCAACCTGCGGGAGACCAAGCAACTCGCGACTGACGCGTTCGGTGGGTTCCTCTCCGACATCTCGCATGGCGTGTCGGCCATGACCGCCCTTTCGAACGCGTTCTCGCGCTTCGCCGATCGTCTTCTGAGCGTCGCCGCCGACAAGGCCATCTCCAGCCTGTTCGGCAACCTGCTCGGCGGCGGTGGGAGCGGTGGCATTCTTGGCTCATTCCTGGGGGGCGGGGATTCGCCAACGGGCGGCGTCCGCCTCTTTTCCTCCGGCGGCTACACGGGCCCCGGCGACAAGAGCGCGCCTCGGGGCATCGTTCACGCGGGGGAGATCGTCTGGAGCCAGGACGATGTCGCCAGGGTCGGCGGCGTCGCCATCGCCGACGCAATCCGGCGAGGGGGGCGCGGATATGCCGAGGGAGGCATCGTCGGGGCCGAGAGGTTCACATCGCCGTCGCCGGCCGCTTTCCGGCCCGCGGGCGGGGGCTCTGGTCTCAACGTCATCGTGAACGAAGCCCCTGGCGGCGACCGCGCGCAGCCGCGGATGGAGCGCGGCCCGGATGGAAATCCGCGGATCGTCGTCGACATGATCTCGCGCCAGCAGGCCTCGGACCTCGCGCAGGGGCGTGGCCCCCTGGTGGCCGGCGTGTCGGGCGGCCGCAGGCTTCGAGGCTGACGAATGGGTGTCCCGGTATGGCCCGGCCAGCTGCCCTATCGGCCGCTGCGCACGCCGATCGACATGACGCAGCGCTACGCGCCGGCGATCAGCACGCCCATGGAAGAGGGGCCGACGCGGAACCGGCCAAGCTCAACCTCCGTCTGGACGCAGTTCGCCTATCAGATGCGCCTCAGTTCCGAAGAATTCGAGGTGGCCGACGATTTCGTGGTGCGAACGCTGGTGCGCGGGACGCTTCGCTTCATGATGCCGGTGGGCCGGTTCTACGCCCCGGACCCGTGGCCCCAGAAGCTGGTCTATCTCGAAGGAGGCGTGTGGAGGGCCAAGCCGGTCCCGGCCGCGCCGATGCAGATGCTGGTCTCCTTCACCCTCAACGTTCTGGATTGGTGATCAGGTGGCGACAGCAGCCGAGCAGGCGCGGGACGAGGCCTATGCCTCGGCACCGGTCGATCAGATCGTGCACCATGTCGTCGAGCTCGATCACCCGTCCTTCGACGCCCCGCTGTTCTTCATGGCCGGGGTCGAGGAGGACGTTGCGATTCGGCTGGAGGACGGGCAGGCGGCCACGGCCATCGCCTGCGCCTTCGATCTCACGCCGCCCGGGTTCGAGGACAGCGGGCCGACGCCAGCGAACCTGCAGATCGACGGCGTGTCGTTCAAGCTGTTTCCGGTGCTGAAACGCGCCGTAGGGGGCGGCGTCGTCAAGGTCACCTATCGGGCCTATCTCGGCGACGACTTCGGCACGCCGGTCGATCTGATCGAAGGCCTGGAGCTGAAGAAGGTGACGCTGTCCGCGGCCTCGGCGCAGGGCGAGCTGACCTTCAGAGAGATCGCGACGCAGGCCTTCCCGCGTCAGACCTATGACCTCGAGACCTATCCGGGGCTGTGGAATTCGTGATGGATCCTGCCGCCTACGTCTCGGCGCTTCAGGGCCAGCCCAACACGGTCGAGCGCCATTGTTGGGAATGGGTCCGCGAGATCCAGCGCGATCTCTTCGGCCGGGACCTGCCGCCGGTGCTGATCCCGGACCGGCTGAACGCCCGCGAACTCGTCCGCGCCTTCCATGGGCATGAGGAGCGCGCCCGCTGGCAGCAGGTGCCGCTTCCGGTTCATGGCGCCGTCGTCCTGATGCACCGGCCCGGCTCGCATGCCCGCGCCATCCATGCCGGTGTCTATCTCGACCTCGACGGCGGCGGCGTCCTGCATGCCGACGAGAAGGCGGGGGTGACCTTCGACGGCCCCGCCGATCTCCACATGCGCAACTGGCGCTGCGATTTTTATCTGCCGCGCTGATTTAATGTTCCGGAAAGGCTTTGTCCCTTGCCTCTTTCAGCAGAGATATAAAACTTTCGATTTCTTCTCGACTTCTAAATATTTGGCCGAGCTGACAATCAGAGGCAGACGCTACGTCTACGACCATCAATGCCTCGCGATTTTCAAACTTTGCGACCGGATCAGGCAAGACCGTGATTGTGAGTTCGTCTGACATGGCTTTCTCCTCGTAGTAATCTACACATGCAGCTCATTACCCTCAATGCCGCGGGCAAGCCTCTTGCGCCGCCGCGGACGCTCGACCCGAGCCGCCGCCGCCTCTCCCAGGTGGTCGGCCGGCACGTGGATCGCTCGCGCCCGCACATGATCGCCGTCCAGCGCGCGCGCGATCCGCTGCAGCCGCTGGAAGAAGCGTGGGTAACCCGCGGCCGGGACAGGGCAGGCAAGGTCAAGCCGTGGCCGCGCCGCTACCTGCCGGCGGATGCCATCGTGGTGGTGGTCTACCTGCCGCGCGGCGGCATGGGCGGGGGCGCCTCCGGGCAGCGCAAGAGCCCGCTCTCGATCGCCCTCAGCATCGCGGCGGTGGCGCTGGTCGCCTTCGCCGCGCCAATCGCCGGTGCCATCGGAGCGGCTGCCGGCATCACCTCCACCTTCGCGATCACCGCCATCCAGGCGGGCCTCGTGATCGGCGGCGCGGCGATGCTCTCCCTGGCTTCCCGGGCCAAGGCCAACAAGCAGGCCACCGACACGCGCGAGATCTACGGCGTCGCCGGCGGCGGCAACCTGCCGAAGCAGGGCGACCGCATCCCGCGCGCCTACGGCCGCAGCTGGATGAAGCCCGACCTGAGCCAGCCGGACTTCTCGCAATACGACGGCGACGACCAGATCCTGTTCAAGCGCCAGACGCTCGGGCTCGGCCGCTACCGGGTCTATCAGATCCGGGCGGGCAAGCAGGTGATGTGGCGCGAGGGCACGGGCTTCATCGCACCGTTCGACGATGCCCGGAACGCGGTCGAATTCCTCTACGGCACCGCCTCGACGCTGGTGCCGAGCAACGTCGTCAGCGCCTCCGGCGTCGGCGGCACCCTGCCGCGGCCGGCCGACAATCCATCCGTCGCCGGTCCCTTCAACATCAACCAGCGCGGCGCGCTCATCACGCGCATCCAGGTCGATTTCCAGTTTCCCCGCGGCATCAGCGCGACCATCACCAAGGGCAGCGGCGCGGTCCTGTCGGACAAGCCCGGCGCCTGGTCGGTGCTGTTCGAGTATGCGCCGATCGACGAGAGCGGAAACACCACGGGCCCGTGGCAGACCCTCTATGCCGGGGACAACGCCAGCGAGGGCCTGATCTTCGCGACCAAGCCGGTGCGGCGCACCAAGTTCCGCGAGGTGCCGGCCGGGCGCTACGCGGTGCGCGGGCGCAACCGCATGGTCGACACGTCCGCCAACAGCGGCCACGGCGTCGCCAATGTCGACGAGGTGCAGTGGGATGCGGCCTCGGGCTGGGTCGGCGACGTGGCGATCCGCCCGGGCATCACCGAGCTGGCCTTCCGCATCTACGCGACCAAGGGGAACCAGGCGGCCGCCTTCTCAGAGGTCGAGGTGGATGCCGCCGCCATCATTCCGGTCTGGACCGGATCCGGCTGGATCGAGCAGGAGACGAGCAAGGCCGTCTGGGCCTACCTCGACATCATGCGCAACCAGGATTACGGCGGCGCGATCCCGGACAGCCAGCTTGATCTCGGCACGGCGCTCGGCTACGCGGGGCGGCTCACCGAATTCGACACCTTCGACGCGACGATCCGCGGCCCGGTCTCGGTCTATGAGGCGGCCTCGACCGTGCTCCTGACGATGCGGGCCGAGCCTGTGCATCTCGGCCGCTTCTGGTCTCTGGTACGGGACGAGCCGAAATCGGTCCGCCGCCACGTCATCACCCGGCGTCAGATCGCCAAGGGCTCCACGCAGCTCGCCTTCGACCTCGACACCGAGGCGGGCGCCGGCCACGTCATCGGCGAGTGGGATCAGGACGGCGATTACCGCGCGCCGAACCAGGCCACCGCCATCTACGGCGAGGCCTCGCTGACGCCGACCCGGCAGCGCTGGACCGGCGTGAAGAGCTACGCCCACGGGCAGCACCTGACCCGCTGGAAGGCGGCCTGCGGCGCCTTCCGGCGGCAGACGGCCCCGTTCGGCGTCGAGATGGAAGGCCGCATCTACAGGCGCGGCAATTCCATCTCGGTCGATCCGTGGTTCCTGGATGTCCGCAAGGTGGCGGCCGTGGTCGAGAGCATCGGCGATCGGCTGATCCTCGACGCGGACATCGTGCTCGAGGCGGGCGAGGTCGCCGTGCTGCGGGACCGGGCCGGGCGGGAATGGGGGCCGCTCACCGTCTCCGGCCAGGGCCGCACGCCGCGGGAGATCGTTCTGGACGCGTCGTCCCGCCACGCCATCGAGACGGCCACCGGTCTGTCCCTGGCGCAGGTGCTGTCCGATGGCCGCCGCGACATGACCGCCGTGCAGGTGGGGCGCCTGGAGGTGCTGCAGGAAAACTACCTGATCCAGTCCGTGAAGATGGACGGACCGACCCGGGCGCAGGTCGAGGCACTGATCGACGATCCGCGGGTGTGGGCCGAGATCGGCGCTGCCCCGGGCGTCCCGCCTGCGGGTTATGGCGGCATCACGGATCCCGAGAGCCCGTCCATCCTCAACCTGACGGCCAATGCCGTGCCGGTCGCCGCCGGCTTCCGGCTGGAATACGCCATCGCGCCCGGCCGGGGTGCCAAGACCTTCGAGGTGGGCCTCTCATACGACGGTGGCACGCGGTACGACCGCCGCGACGACGCGCCGGTCTCCGGCTCCATTGAGCTGAACCCCGTCGATCCCACGACGCTCATCCTGCGCGCCCGGGCCTTCGGCGCGACGGGCCTGCCGGGCGCCTATTTCTACGCCCCGGTCACCCTGCCGGCGTCCTCGGTCAACGTCACCCTGCCGCCGATCGACTATGCCGGGCTCACCGACGACGTCCGCAGCCGGATTGATCACATCTTGGAGGTAGAGGCCTACGCTCAGCAGGTCTCGGCCAAAGCGATCTCCGATTTCCTTGCGGCCGACGCGAAGGCGCAGAACGCTCTCGACCGAGCCATCGAAGGCCTTGGCGTTGGTGCATCCAATGCCGCTGCGATCTACACCGAACGTACCGAGCGCCTGACCGCGGATGATGCCCTTGTTCATGATCTGAGCGTTGCTGTCGCCAAGATCGGTGACAACACTGCCGCCATCATTTCCGAGAGCACTGCACGCAGCGCTGCCGACGAGGCCTTCGCGACCAGCCTGGACTCGGTCCGAGCCGTCGCCAACGGCAACACGGCGGCCATCACGACCGAGCGCACGGCTCGCGCGGACGGCGACAGTGCGAATGCCACTTCGATCAACGGCCTGCGAGCCGAGGTGAACACGCACGTCACCAGTCTTGCAGGCTTTATCGTCGAGGAGAGGAGTGTCCGCGCCGATGCAGATGGCGCACTCAGCACTCGTATCGAAGCGGTCGTAGCGACTGCCAACTCGAACAGCGCCGCGATCACCGCCGAGCAGACGGCCAGGGCTACCGCCGATAGCGCGAACGCAACGTCCATCGACACACTGCGGGCCGAGGTGAATAACCACGTCGGCAACCTCGTCGGCTTTATCGTCGAGGAGAGGAGCGTTCGCGCCGATGCCGATGGCGCATTGTCTTCCCGGGTCAGCGCAGTGGTCGCGCAAACCGATGCAGACCGGGCCTATTTCCTGAACGAGCAGCAGGCCCGGATCTCGAGCGACAACGCCTTCGCCTCGCAGATCAGCGACGTCTATGCCCGCACGGATGCCGGCACGGCGGTGGGGCGGTTCTCGATGCAGGCCGTGTCGGGCCCGTCCGGCGTCTCGGCGCGCGTCCAGGCTTTGCTCGCGACCCAGCGCGGCGGCCAGACCTATGGGGCGGGCTACTATCTCGACCTGCTCGACAACGGCACCAGCCGCTTCGTGGTCGACGCGAGTGGGTTCTTCATCACCTCGGGCGGGTCGAGCGTCCCTCTGCTCTCGTTCGATTCAGGCACCGGCACCCTGAGCGTCCCGTATCTGCGGCTTACCTCCGGGCAGGCCTCCAATCCCCTCCGGGTCGACATCGGCTCATACACCCTGATCTCCGGTTCCGGCACCGCGAACGACAACATCGACGCGAACCTGAACTTCAATTTCTCGGTCTCCAACCCGGACTTTCCAACCATCATCGAGATATTCGGCAGGTTGACGGTCTCCGGAACCAGCGGAACCAACATCGCGACCGTCAGCGGCATCAAGTTGCTCATTGACGGAAACTTGGTTGCCTACTGTCTTTTCAATGGACAGTCGACACAGTTCTCAGGCCCCAACCAAGCTTATTTCTCTGGGTCGGCGCTGAGATACCTCTCGGCCGGCAACCACAACGCGCGAATTCAATACAGCTACACTTCCAACAATGCCGCCGGCAAAGTCCAGATAGACGAACTCCACATCGCCGGCATAACCCCGAAAGCATGAGGACAAGAACATGCTCACCTTTGCCGAAAGCGTCCAGCGCACGCTGAGCACTCCCGATGAGATCGCCGCGTATCTCAAGGACAAGTTCGATCAGGCGACCGCGGATAGCCCGTTCGCGTTCGGCGAGCCGGTCTCGATCACGTCGCGGGCCGGCCTCGTTCCGGAGATCGCCGTGGGCGATGTCGGGATCATGCTGTGCGATCTCCCGCACCAACCCTTCTCATGGGTGATGGTGCTCACCAGCGGCGGCGTGGCCATGCCGGTCCAGATCCAGACCACGAACCTCACCAAGCGCGGCGCGCCCGAGGCGGCAGCATGACCGGGCAGCCTCAAGCGCCTCAGCCGCTCAGCGCGGCCGAAATCAACGGCCGCTTCGGCGAGCTGACCGCGCAGCGGGACGCCGCGCTCGCCCGATGCCAGATGCTGGCGGGCCAGAACGCCGAGCTGATCGACCTGCTCAAGGAAGCGAAGGCCGAGATGGAGCGCCTGACCGCGCTCCTGCAGCAGGGCCACCAGAGCGACGCGACCACCGGGCCGCGCGCCGACGACCCGCCGGCACAGCCCGGCACCGGCACGACCGCGCACTAGGCGCGCACCCGCCTCACGATCCCCTCCGCGCTCGCACCGTCAAGGCAGGCTCTTCCGGGCCCGCCTCCTGGCGCGCGGGCGCATGCCAGCGGACGCGCTCATGGCCGATTTTCCTCTCTACCCCTTCACGACCCAGGAAGACTGGTACGGGGAGCTGTCGTTTCAGGACACGAGCGGCAACGCCCTGTCCCTGGCCGGCCGCTCGTTCGTGATGCCGATCACGCAGGCCGTCGCGGGCACCACTTCCGTCGAACCCGTCCTCGAGCTGAGCATGCAGACCGGCGGCGGCCTGTCGCTCAAGGCCGGGGCCGACAACACGCTCATCTTCCGCGTCCCGAGAAGCACCACGCGCGGCTTCCCTCGAGGTGTTTTCACCGCGGACGTGCTGGAGGTGGTCGGCGACGAGCGGCACCTCTTCATGCCGGTGCGGGTGAACCTCTACGAGCCGTCCGGCCTGCTCTCCTACGTCTCGCGCTTCGTGGGCGTGGTGGTGAACTTCGCGGCGCGCCAGCAGCCGATCATCACGCCCGTGGCCATCGCCGGCCGGCAGGGCGAGCGCGGCGCCACGATCATCCCCGGCACGATCCCGCCCACGTCTTTGGTCGGTAAGGATGGCGACTACTACATCGAGGATCGCACCGCCTCGAACCAGGGTCGGCGCATGTGGGGCCCGAAGGCCGGCGGCGCATGGCCGTCCGAGCCCTGGGCGATCCAGGCTCCCGCGATCGGCCACACCACCGTTCAGGACGCCGACTACCAGTGCCTGCCCTCCGACGTTCAGGTGGGCATAGCGACCCTGACGGCGGGCCGCACGATCTCCCTGCCCGATGTCGATTCATACCCGATGGGGCAGACGCTCTTCATCGCGGATGAGAGCGGCGCCTGCTCCGAGACGCGACCGATCACTGTGCAGGCCGGCGCGGGCACGGGCGACAGCATCGCCGGTCAGGCCTCCCTCCAGATCACCAACCCCTACCAGGGCCTCGGCTTCCGCCGGGGCGCTGCGAACCTGTGGATCCTTGCCTGATGACCGCGCTTCGCATCCTTGCTTTCCTCGGCGTCCTGCTCGCTGCCGGGCCGGCGCTTTCTCAGGACCGCCCGCTTTCGCCGGGCACGCTGAAGAGCGACGGCACGATCAGCTTCGGCTCCGGCCTGCCGAACCTCGGCAAGCGGCAGGCCGGCAAGACGATCCTGACCCCGGATGCGCTGCAGATCGGGGGCCCTGGCTCGACCGGCGAGGCGGCCGATTTCAGCGTCACGGCACCCGTCACCGGCGCCTTCGCCTACGGCCTGGGCGAGCGGTCGGCGGACGAAGTGAACGTGATGGCGTTCATCCCGCCGGGCCTGCGGGCGGACATCCGCGCGGGCACCAGCACGGCCGATCTGACCCAGTACGTGCGCAACGCCTTCGCCACCTGCAAGGACGTGCGCTTCCCGACCGGCCGCTACACGATCACCGACCGGATCACCTTCTGCAACACGCAGCAGCTCCGCGGCGCGGGCGCAGCGCGCGAGGTCGGGCGCTACGGCACCACGATCCGGGTCCCGAAGACCTTCAACATGTCAGCCGGATCCGTCTTCAAGGCGGCGGACAACGCCGGCATCGACGGGGTCCTGATCGACTTCGACCAGAGTGGCGTCACCACGCGCGCCGCCGTCGTGCAGTACCCGGCCGCGCTCGACCTGGTGGACACCGATCGCTTCATGATCGGGCACGTGCGCCTCCAGAAGTGCTGGTTCTGCGTCAACGCGGTCAACGTCAACAGCCGCGGCACGTTCTCCATCCGCCAGTTGGAGATGAGCCCGCTCAATACCGGCCTCGCGATCGACAACAACGCCGATTACGTCCAGGCCCTGGTCGTCCACAACTGGCCCTGGGGGATGATCAACTCCGGGAACGCGAACGACGCTCAGCTCCTGAACATCTACCAGGACGGGACGCCGGTGGCGCTCAGCCTCGGCCGCTCGGATGCGGCCAACTTCCGGTTCTTCTCGAGCTACCGCCAGCGGCTCATCGTCGGGACCAACACCGAGACCACCTGGTACTTCTTCGGCCACCTCGACATGGACGGCGACGGCGCGGTGCTCGACGTGGTCGGCTCCCGCCGTGTGGAGATCGACAGCCTCAACTCGACCAAGTCCGCCGCCGGCGCCTCGACGCGCTGTTCGGTTCTCGTGAGCCACGGCCGGGCGACGATCACCCGCATCAACACGGTCGGCGGTGTGGCGAGCCCGGATGGCGATGTCTGTGCCAGCGGGGACGGGGTGCTCACCGTCAACGGCGGCAAGATCCAGCAGCGCCTTGCCGACTATCCGGCGGCGTCGGTCTCGGGCGGCGGCAAGCTCTGGATCACGGGCACGACCTTCGATCCGGACATCACCCAGGCCCGCACGGTCGGCTACGTCAAGCAGACTGGCGGCATCCTGATCGCAACCAACAACACCGCGACCTATCGCACGACCGGGTCGGGCAACCTGATCCAGATCAGCCAGGACGGGCCCGGCAACAAGATCATGGGCAACGACTTCGGGGCCTGGGGCTACAGCGTGCCCTTCGGCTCCCGCAGCGGCCTCTACGGGCCGAACTTCGTCGAGCCCTTCACGTGGACGCCGACGATGACGTTCACGACGCCGGGCGACCTCGCGGGAACCACCTACACGAACCAGAAGGGCTTCTATTGGTACGAAGCCAATGGAATGCGCTTCAGCTTCAACGTCTCCGGCAACATCGGGACGTACACGACCGCCAGCGGCCAGTTCATTGTGGCCGGTCTGCCTTTTGGCCTCTCGGCCGGCCAGATCGGCAATCCGGTCGTGCTTGGCCCATACAGCAAGATGACCTTCACGTCGGGCTACAACTTCCTGACCGCCATTGCGGCGGACACGTTCGTCTACTTCCGGCAGTCCGGCAGTAACAACGCAGCCTCGAACATCACGACCGCCAACGTCCCGAGCGGCACCACCGCGCTGAACTTCACCGGCTCGGGCTTCATCCCGCAGCGCTGATCTTCCCGCGCCGGCCGGGCTCGCCGGATCCCCAGGAGAATCATCATGACCGTCGCTGAGATCCAGCGTGCTCTGATCGCGCGCGGGTATGACCTCGGGCCGACCGGCGCCGATGGCGATGCCGGGCCCAAAACCATCGCCGCGGTGACGGCCTTTCAGAAGGCGGCGGGGCTCGTACCGGACGGAATCGCCGGGCCGAAGACGCGGGCCGCGCTGCAGAAGGCCGACCTGACGCAGCAGCGTGAGTCGATCGAGAAACCCGGCTGGCTCGTGCTCGCGGAGGCGCTGAACGGCCTCAAGGAAGCCCCAGGCGCGGCCAACAACCCGGAGGTGGTGAAGCTCTTCGCGGATGCCGGCTTCCCGGGCATCAAGACCGACAGCACCGCCTGGTGCGCGGCCTTCGTGAACGCGATGCTCGAGCGGGCCGGCCACCGCGGATCGCGCAGCCTCGCGGCCCGGTCCTTCGAGGGCTGGGGCGTCGGGCTGAAGGAGCCGGTGCTCGGCGCCATCGCCACGAAGAAGCGCGGCAACTCCGCTTGGCAGGGCCACACCTTCTTCGTGGTCGGGGCCAACAAGGACACCGTGTTCGGCCTGGGCGGCAACCAGAGCGATGCCGTCAACGTGGCGTCCTTCAAGCGGTCGGAGATCGTCGCCTATCGCTGGCCGGCCGACGTGCCGCTGCCGACCGCCTCGAAGCTGCCCACGACGATCGCTGGCGCGCGGGCCGGCGTGAGCGAGGCGTGATGAGCGACGATCGCCCGAACCCGCCCGCGCCGCCGCTGCCGCCGGTCCGCTACCCGCCGAACCCCTCGCTGTGGGCGCGCCTCGGCCGCTGGCTCTTCGACCGTCTCACCCGGCGCTGAGCCCGTAGCCTCTCACCGGTGAAACCCAACCGCGTTTGCCTCTCACGACAGGGGCATCGCGTGACACAACCCGAGCCGGCCGGGCCCGCCGTGCAACCTCACAACCGAAAGACCAACCATGATCCGCAAGGCTCTCCTCGCGGCGCTGGCGCTCGCCTGTGTCGCATCCCCCGCTTTCGCCATGGCGTACCCGCCTGGGCAAGATGGCTCCGCTGTCGGCCTCGCCAGCGGCCTTCTCTTCGTTTCTGCTCTGGCGGCGGCGGGCGGCCTTCTGCTCGCGGCTGCACATCGCTTCAACGTCCTCGGCTTGGTGGTCGCAGCCGGGGCAGCCGTAATCCTGGCTCTCGGCTGCGATGCGGCGTTCGCCCAGGCCGCCGCCACCATCGCTGAGCCGTCGAACAACACCGCCGTCGTCACGGTGCCCTACGGCTCGTGGCTCACCTCCGCCGCCGCCGGCATCCAGGAGATCGTCGTCTCGGTCATCATGGCGGTGATCGCCTTCGCCTGCCGCCGCCTGCCGGCCGCCGCGGGCGCCGTGGTGCGGGGCATCCTGACCCAGCAGCTCGTCGAGCGCGCCATCGCCTTCGGCATGTCGACCGTGGCCGGCGCGGTCGCGGGCAAGACGCTCTCGGTGCCGGTCGGAAACGCCGTTCTCGCCAACGCCCTGAACTATGCGGTGACGAACGCGCCGACCTGGTTCGTGAAATGGATCGGCGGCGAGCAGGCGATCCGCGACCACATCATCGCTCTGCTGCCGATGGAGGAGCAGGCCTCCCTTGCCGGCGCGACGGCGACGGCGATCACGCCCACGCCGACCCCCGTGGCGCCGGTCTGATGTTCTCCGCCTCGGCGCTGCTCAGCGCCATCCTCAGCCTGCTGGCGCGCACCTTCGGCAACGTGATCGTCGGCTGGATTGATGGCGCCCGGGCCGCCGAGGCGCAACGCGAACTGGGGGCGGCCCGCGAGGCCGCCTCCGCCCATCAGGAAGCCGAGCGCCAGGAAGCGGCGGCGGAACGCGCAGGCGACGCCGCCGCGGACGACCCCGACGATCCCCGAGACCTCCGGAGGGACTGAGCGATGCTGGTCACATGCACCGTGGCGGGCTTCTTCGTGTTCGCCTGCCAGACCCCGGACCCCACGCCGCCCGCGGCCCGGTTCTGCAAGACCATGACGGCGCCGGTGCTCTACGCGGCCCGGGACACGGCTGAGACCCGCCGGCAGCTGCGGATCCTCAACGCCAAATGGCGGGCGGTGTGCGAGCAGGGGCAGCGCTGAATCGTGCTCATCAGCGAGGCCGTCGCTCAGACCGCGGAGGCGACCAAGGCGGCCGCGCAGGCGGCCGACATTCTGCTCCAATACAAGGTGCTGGGTGCGGCATGCCTGCTGCTGCTGCTGGCGGTGGCGATCCTCTTCTGGATGCTGATCCGCTCCCACAACCGGCACGGCGATCTGCTTGAGCGCGTCATCGTCGCGATCGAGACCAGCAAGAATGCCTCGGCCGACAACGCGGAGGCGGTGAAGAGCCAAACGGCCACGATCACCAGCCTGACCACCGCCGTGCAGACGCTGTCGCGGGAATTCGAAGGCGAGACGAGGGAAGCCCGCCACGATCTGCGGAACATCGGCTCGGCTATCCGGGGGATCGCCAAGCGCCTGCGCGCCTCGCCAGAGGACGACGGCGAATGATCTGGAGGCGGATCATGTCGTGGCTCTTCCCGCACTGGCAGGAGGCCGAGAAGCGCCTCGACGGCGCGCTCTCGGAGCAGGTGCTCGCGAGCGAGGCGTTGTCCCAGGCGACGACGGCGGCGGCCGAGCAGGCCGAGCGCAACTCGCAGGAGGCGGAGCTGATCGCCGAGCACGCGCGGCGTCGGATCTCCCAACAGCAGGCGCGGCGCGAGCGCAGAAAACGCGCCGAGCAGGATCGGGGCATCGTGATGGCGATCGAGGACGTCCTGAAGCTCAGGAGCTTCGGTGGCCCGGGTGATGGTGAGGTCTGAGCGTGTTCGTGAACATCTACGCCGACAACCGCCCGGAGACGATCCGAAGCATCATCATCTGGGCGTCCGCGGTCTTCTTCACGGGGTACCAGATCCTCAACGTCTTCGTGCCCAACGGGGAAATGATCCTCTATGTGAGGATCCTCGACGTGGCCGCGACGGCGGTGGCGCTCTGGATCTTCGCCCCGGATGCCTGGGGCGGCTTCCTGCGACGCACGCCGATTCCTCGCGACTTCCTCATCGTCGGCATCTGGCTCAAGTTCCTGAGCAGCGAGCTGCAGGGGATCTACGCGATCCTTTACCGCCTCGGCGGCGCGCCGCAGTGGTTCCTGAACAACGAGCTGCTGCCCTGGGTCATCATGATCGGCATCGTGGCGGTGGTGCTGCACGTGTGCACCCCGGGAGCCCTGGACGAGCGGGACGGCCGGCCGGCGGTGCCGAGGCGAAACCAGTACGCGCTCGCGATCGGCTTCGGCTGCGCGGTGCTGATGGTCGGCGCCCTGGTCGCCAGCAAGCCCGACGTGCAGCCCTGGCTCGAGAGGACCCGGCCCTACATCGGCGACTGGTGGAAGACTTCGTTCCTGTCGCCTGCAGGGGCGCCGCCGACATGACGTCCTGCACCCTTCCGTGCGCGGCGTCCTGGCTCTGGATGGCGGGTCTCGGCGGCGCCATCGTGGGCATCGCTATCGCCGCCATCGTCCGAGATCTCGAGGAGCGCCGCCGCGGGCCGCCGTAGGGCCCCAACCACACCCGCTCGACCTTCCAGCCCGCCAGGCACAGCCGCGGCGGGCTGTTTGCGTTCAAATCCGAGGCAAGCTGGTAAGCTATCCTCGATACCTCTCGTAGGCATCCCTTAACAATTGATAGACCGCGAGAGAACGAGACTTGCGAGATTCATCCGGCTTAAGGTTATTCAGCATTTTCTCAGATTGTTCTGGGCTTATATAGCAAAACATTACAAGAATTGCTTCTTCGTATATTTCTTCTACAGCATCAATAAGAGCGCGAAGAGCACTTTCCTTCCTAGTAGCAAGCGCTCGCATCGCAGCGTTACCGGATAAGCTCTCCTCCAAACGCGCTACAATTTCGGCATTCATTGACCGCTTGTTCTCTTCAGCAGAAACCTTCAACTGATCGCGCATGCCGTCTGGAAGACGGAGCATAAATTTGTCGGACGCGCGCCCGGTGGCCTCGGCTGCCATGTGATGTCACCGTGACATAAATTGCTTGACGCCTATAAGTCACCGTGACAGTGCCTGCATGCAGTCACGGTGACTGCTGGGGACATAGCATGGAGCGAGAGCACAGGGCTACGTTTCGAATGCCCGATGACGTCAGACAATTTTTGGCCAGTGAGGCGAAGCGCAACCGTACATCGCAAAACGCAGAGTTCATTCGCGCTGTTCGCGAGAGGATGGAGCGCACAAATAAGACGGCCTCGGCAGGTGCTGGAACACCGGCCGAGGCCTGAACACCCAGGATCGAGAAGGGATCAACCAGATGCGTGAGAAAACCTATACCACAGGTCCGGTAACCCGCGCCATCACGGCAATGCGCCAAGAGCCGGATCCGCCGCGCCGCGGATTTCTGCGCGGGCTTGTCGCCCTCCCGCTGATCGGTGGCACGCTCAGCCTGATCGGCACGCCGACCGCCGTCGCCGAGCCCGCAAGCTGCCGCCTGATGCGGGAATATGCCGATTGGCTGGTCTACGAGCACCATCGAGTAATGCGCGAGATCACGGGCCAGGACGGCTCCGCGGCAAACTCTTGGTGCCCATCGTTCGGCCGCGCCTACGAGTGGCATCGAGATGACGGCACGCTGCCCCCCTCTGCACGCGCAGCTGTCGTCATGAGCGCTGTCGGCTGCGAGTGGGGATGAACCACCGCCGCCGGTTGACCCGACCATCGGCGGCAATCGAGAGCCATGAGCTTTCGAGGGCTCTGGGGGCTATTCGCGCCCCCTCCGACCTATCGAGCATGAGAAAGCTCGTCCGCGACTTCAAGGACGAGCGCCCTGGCGAGCGGCTGCATCTGCGGGTTCATCGCGGATCGGGCCGCACGCAAGGGGTGATCTGGCGCGGCACTTGCAGCCACCCGACTCCTCCCAGAATATCTCTCGCCCGCCCGGCTCGCCGCGGCGGGCTTTTCGTTGCGCGCTTTTGCACCCAGCAAAATGCGAGATAGCCCCTGCCAGGGCGCAAAGTTTCGTTTACCTTGACAAAAAAATTACGATTTTCTCAACAGGCGATTAAGCTCGACGGTAAGATCATGCTTGCCATGGAATTGCACCGGCGACACACGGCGCCTCCTCGACGCGCTCGGTACCAGGCCCCTGGCCATTCGGCCTCATTGGCGTTGCCAGATCTGCTCGATTTCATTCAGCGTCCCGCGCTCGACCCGAAGCAACTCAATCTTCTTAGCTCGCCGCGCGACGACGGCGCTGCGACGATCCACTATGCTGGAGACCTCGCAGCGCTGACTCCGCCGTCAATATCCATCGTCGGTACTCGCGATGTGAGCGACGAAGGAAGGAGGCGCGCACGCCGGCTCGCTAAAGAGCTTGTACAAGCTGGTGTGACCGTGGTGAGCGGACTTGCTAAGGGCGTAGATACGGCAGCCCTGACCGCTGCCTTGGAAGCCGGGGGGCGCACCGCAGCGGTGATTGGAACCCCACTCGACAAAGCATACCCGGCCGAGAACGCACGGCTTCAAGAGCAGATCTATGCTGACCATCTGCTGCTGACCCCTTTTGCTATCGGAGAGCCCACGTTCAAGGGCAACTTCCCCAAGCGCAATCGCGTTATGGCCGCCGTTTCAGACGCGAGCGTGATTGTGGAGGCGTCGGACACATCTGGGACGTTACACCAGGCAGCCGAGTGTGGGCGGCTCGGGCGTTGGCTTTTCATCATGCGGTCGGTTGCCGAGGATCGGTCGCTAAGCTGGCCTGCAAAATTTATAGACAAGCCCAAGGTTGCTGTGATCTCTTCGACGCAGGATGTGCTCGACGCCATAAGAAAATGACATCTCTGCCTGTACACATCGCCTGCCAGTATCTGACCGCCGGCGGGAAATGGAGAGACGCCGACTACCGCGCTCTGGCTATAGTAAAAAGCGTAAAAGGAGAGCCATTCAACGGATACTGCACCGTGAAAGTCAATGGACGCGCTGTCAATTTAACTAAGGACAACATGGATGTGGGGCTTGAATTGGCGGCCAGAACGTTGGCGGCGCGGCTCGTAGAATTGACGCAAGTCCAAGTGTCGCTGGTTCCAATCCCTAATAGTCATGCACACATTGGTGTGCCGCCTATTTTCAGAACACTAGCACTTGCAGAGGCTATCGCCCGATACTCAAACGGAATCGCAGAAGCCTGTCCTGCTCTCCTCTGGGCAGCCCCAAAGGATAAGCAGCATCTAGTTGGCGGATATCGCAGTGCGAGCCAATTTCACGCACAGCTCCGCATAACCAAATCGCTCTCGAGGCCCGTCGTTTTGATCGACGACGTCATCACCTCTGGCTCCCAAATGCTTGCCGCCACGTATGCGCTAAGGAAGGCTGATGTCACGGTTCCGTTCGGCATGGCGGTCGGACGCACAACCACTGAACAGAGACCGCAGGTATTGCAGTGGTCTGAAGAGACCCTTACGCAACACATCCTGTAACTGCTATGAGCAGCATTTACTCTACCGCTGCCAGAATCCGCCGCGCCTCGACGATCCACGTGTCGTCACTGGCGTCGGCCAGGGCCTTCGCCGCGGGCGCATGCGCCTCGATCGCGGCGCCGACGTCGAGCTTGTAGCCGTCGCCGAGCGGAGGCGGCGAGTCACCGGGCTTTTTCTCCTAGGCCGCGATCAGCGCGACGACGTCGCCGGCTGTGATCGCGTTCGCCTTGAACTGCTCGCCGGCAGTGGGGTGTTATCGGCCATGGCGCGAGCCTACCCGCTCAGCGGCTCTTCCGGCTAGCTGCGAACGTCCAGATCGGCACGCCCACCGGGCGGCCCGGCGCGTGGTGGCGGATGGCCATAGTCCCGAAGCTGATGCGGTCGGCGGAGACCGACACGGCCGGCCTGACCCCGATCATGAGCGCGCCGCACCAGTCCACGCGCAGCGTGCCGTGCTCGGGATGCACCCCGAACAGCTCCACGTCCGTCCAGCCGCAGGCCACCGCCTCGGCGCCGAACCGGTCGATGAAGGCCAGGGCGGAATCGTACATCGCGCCCCAGCGCTCTGCGTTCAGATGCGGGCAGGGCGAGTTAGATCGATGGAGCGCGACGAAGGCCGTGCGCCAAGCGGCGGCCTCGGGCGGCAGGAAGGCGAGATTCGGTGCTGAGGCTAACATGCCGGCCGGATAGCCGGGGCGGGCGATAGCCGCCTATGCCCGAACGAGCACAGGGCCTGAGCCATCAGAGCGGTCCGATCGGGGCTGCACATTTTCCGGCTGATTCAGCCTTTTGACACTCAGCGTCACACTGCACCGTCAAGCCCCGGCGACTGATTCTTCCCCGCTTTCCCCCGATCTTCGAGGTACGCCGGATCGTGCCTTGACCGGATGCGACCGATGGTTTTGTTCTTCTTTCGTTCTCAATTTCCGGGACGGAGGCAGCCATGGCGACCGCGTCGCAGATCCAGACCGTTGCTGCCATGAGCGAGGCGCAGGTGACGGCTGTCGCCTACTTGGAGGCCGCAGAGGGGGATGCAGAGCGGGCGCTCGCCTTCGCCATCGAGGATCTGCTGCGGGTCGAGCAGGACCTCGCCGAGATGCGCAAGGCCATCTCGCATGGCTACGTCCGCGCGGGCCGGCCGGAGCACGGGTGAAAGCGCGTGGCAGGCTCATGGGCTGCGGGAATCAGATATGTCGACGAGCTACCGTCAGCGGGTGACGGTACGGTGCGCGTGCCCCTGGTCGGGCCGGCGCTATGCGCGGGCTTTCCGAGCCCGGCCGACGACTTCCTCGAAGGCGCCCTGGAGCTGCCGCGCTGGCTCGTGCCGAACCCGCCGGCAACCTTCCTGATGCAGATCCGCGGCGACAGCATGCGCGGGGCCGGCATCCACGATCGCGACCTCGCCTGCGTCGACCGCAGCCTGACCGCCGCCCATGACAGCGTCGTCGTCGCCGTGATCGACGGACAGCTCTCCTGCAAGCGCTACCTCGTCGAGCACGCCCGCCCGCGGCTTGCCTTCGACAACGACGCCATGCCGCTCTTCGCCCTGGACGAGTACGGCTTCGCCGAGATCTGGGGCGTGGTCCGCTTCACGATCCGCTGGCACATCGCCCGGGCCGGGCTCGGCCGGTGAGCGACCCGGCGGCACGCCTGCGCGACCGGATCGGCAGCGGCCGGGCCATCGCCCTGATCGACGGCAACAGCTTCTATTGCTCCTGCGAGCGCGTGTTCGACCCGCGGCTTTCGGCCGTGCCGGTGATCGTGCTCAGCAACAACGATGGATGCGCCATCGCCCGCACGGCCGAGGCCAAGGCGCTCGGCATCAAGATGGGCGCGCCGTTCTTCATGATCCGCCAGCTCTGCCAGACGCAAGGCGTGCGGGTCTTCTCCTCGAACTACACCCTGTACGGGGACATGAGCGCGCGGCTGAACGCGATCTATCGCGACGCGACGCCCGACGTGGAGGTCTACTCGATCGACGAGAGCTTCCTCGACCTGACCGGCTTCACCCGGCGCGACCGCTTCACGCTCGCCCTCGATGTCCGAGCGACGGTCCGGGCCTGGACCGGCATCCCGACCTGCATCGGCATCGGCCCGACCAAGACGCTCGCCAAGCTCGCCAACCACATCGCCAAGAGCGTCCCGGAACTCGGCGGCGTCTGCGACCTGACCGATCCCGCAGCCTACGACCACTGGCTGCCGCGCATCCATGTCGGCACGCTATGGGGAATCGGCCGGGCCTCGCTCGCCAAGCTCGAGGCGCTCGGCATCGATAGCGTGGCGGACCTGCGCGACATCGATCCGCGCCCTGTGCGCAGGGCGCTCACGGTGGTGGGCGAGCGCATGATCTTCGAGTTGCGCGGCGTCTCCTGCATCGGGCTCGACCTGGTACCGGCCCGACGCAAGGGCTGCGCGGTGACCCGCTCCTTTGCCGGCCGGGTGACCGAGCAGGCCATGTTGGAGCAGGCGGTGGCAGCCCATGCCACCCGACTCGGCGAGAAGCTGCGGCGCGAAGGGCTGGCGACCAACCATGTCACGGTCTTCTACCATACGAGCGAGCATGACCGCGGCGAGCCGCAGCGCTCGGTTCAGACTGTCGTCGGGCTGCCGGAGGCGACGAACGACAGCCTCGTGCTGATCCAAGCCGCGCAGCTCGGCGTGGCCCGCACTTGGCGTGAGCAGGGCCAAGTGCCGTGGCGCTATTCGAAGGCCGGGGTGATCACCACCGATCTGGTGCCCTTGGCCGAGAGCCCACGGGCGCTGATCGGCCGACTCGACCGCGAGCGTTCCGGCCCGCTGATGGCGGCGCTGGACGCCTGCAACGCACGCTGGGGCCGCGGCACCGTCGTGCCGGCCGGGGCCGGGCTGGAGCGCGCTCGCACGGACTGGTCGACGAAGTTCGAGATGCGCTCGCCTTGCTACACAACGCAGGTCGCGGATTTGCCGACCGCCTGGGCATGAATCTTCACGGCAGCCACCCCACCAGCCGGCCGATAGCGTGCGCGATCACGCCGAGCATCACGATCAGGAGGCCAATCGGCGTCAGGAGATCCCGACTGGTAAAACGACACCTCATTGCAACCTGCAATTCGTGGACTAATCAAATCATATCCGTCAGCATTCCATAATGCGAAACCGAGTCGAGGCAGATAGCCTTGTCCTCAAAATTTCTCATAGATGAGGAATTAGAGCAGGCATTGCTTGATCTGCATGATTTGGCGATCGAACTGAGAAATGTGTCGCAAAATAAAAATTATACATGGCTTGCAGAGCCGCTGAGAAAAATACTCATCGAAATTGGATATATCTTCGGAGAAATTTTAAAAGCCCGACCGACCGAACATTGATGAGCTTCATCGTCCGCAGAACGGCCCGGAAGAGAAACGGTGCAGGTTGAGGTCGTGGGCGCCCCGGAATGCGATAGCGCTCCGGCAGCCCGGACTCCACCGCCTTCAGGTAGCGCTCGAAGCGCTGGGCGGGCGGCTCCTCAGCGATCATCCCCAGCCTGCTCACTGCTGGTCGGCTTGATGATCGCTTCGATTGCTGCGGCGACCTCCCGAAGCAGCTTCACCGCCTCGGCCGGCGGCAGGAGGACAGTGTGACCTTTGCCGAGAGCGCGCCCTCCGCTGATGTTCAGCCGCACAGCCCGGCCGTATTGCCCCGCCGTCACTTCGCCATGTCCCTCGGCAGGCATCTGTCTTCTTCTCGCTGGTGCGGGGCGCCCAGCCTACGCCAAGCGTCGCAGAATACCATGCGAGTCCTCACTCACGGACCAGTGGGGCGGCAAGGATGGCGCGGCGCAGGGCCGCCCGGCGCTGAGCGGTCGTAGAGTCCGGGCGCGCGATAACGGACCGGGCGAGAGCCGAGGCCTGGACCGCAGCCGCCAGGTCGACACCAAACCCCTGCGGAAGCCGGAACAGATACGTGCTCGGGTCGGCGAGGTAGGCGCTCACTGCGGCATCCAGATCGCTCTCCATCACCTGGAGCTGGGCGTGGAGGTCAGCGACGGTAAGCAGGGAAGGCATCTCGATACGTTAGCACAACCAGCCGGGCGCAGGAGGTGCAGGAGGTGCAGGATAACTAGGAGTTCAGATGAACAGCCAACACAACGTCCAACAAAACGTCCAACGCTGCCTCGATCGATTTAAAAATTCTCTCTAATAATCATATATTTATGCCATATCATATTTTGGTGTGGCGGACACCCCTTCCGCCAGCCGGCCTCCGCGGGCCCGGCCGGACGCGTTGTCCGTCAAAGAGGTCTCAAGCCGCCTGCGCGACAGGCCCTTGCGACGGCGGCCCCACCGCCGAAGGTGGAGCCGCGCCGGCCTGCCGGGAGGTCATCGGAGAGGCGACCGAATGTCCGCCTTTTCCGCCAAACCCGCTCGTCAACAATCCTGCGGGCTTACCTTTTCGGCAACCGGCCATCTCAGTCGCCACATGATCGAACCAGCCTTAGATGATCCGTCTCAGCAGGTTATCCCAATCCTTTCCGACCGACTTCTCGTCAAATTCGGAAATTGCTACCCTTGTCTGATTGTATCTAATCGCCTGCCGCAAATCGCCATCATCCATCAAGCGGCTTATTTTCTTTTTTGCATCGTCCACGGAATAAAACAGGACACGCTCGTCGTTGCCAAGCAGATCAGGAATCTCGTACCGCTCCGCATAAAAATCGACATGCACCCCATACTTATGCGTATTTCTCACAATATAATCTGCCGTCGGCGCCAGAACAGGTACTCCTGAGCAAAGGGCTTCGATGAAATTCAGAGTGTATGAGGTCGGGACCGTATGAACGAACAGATACAAGCTTGAATTGTTATAGATTTCCAATTGCTTTTCATCATCCACGAGTCCGCGATAAACAGGGATACCTTCATTGGCAGAACCATAGAGATCAAAATTTCCCAAGGAAGATATAGATTTATAATCCTCGACATTTGGAGTTGATTGATTCGTTCTCCTCACAAATCCACTATGAAACGTCGTCACTCGTCCGCTTTCCGTTCGATTTGAGAGGAAATCGATCTTCTTTCCAAATCTGATCACCGCGTCAGTTCGGCAATGATTGAGTCCGCGTGTTTCAAAATCTGAGTAACGAACAATCGTCAACTGATTCTCGAAGGGCTTAAGGGCAGCCTCGCTTGCGTTTGTGCATTGCCCTATTGTGCGGTACACGACAGGAATATGTTTCAACGCCTGAATATGCCTACTGATATTTTCAGATGGATTGTGGATATATATCGCGACGTCGAATTGCGACACGAATTCACGGCTGAGGCCAGTTTTTTCGTACTGCTTTGCGAGTTCCGCATGAATATAACTGGATGGAACCGAGCGCAGCTTTCGGCTTTGATCCAAGGATCGAAAAACCAACGGGCTAAAGACGGTATGCCCTAACCGAGACAGAAGGCTTATATCATCGTACGCCAGAACCTCATGGAAGCCGTAATATAATATTTTGAGCTTCTTCGATTTATTTGAGACCATCTCGCCAGCAGTCGGACGCACACTGCTTACTTTGGCGCTCTCAGATCTTGCTTCCTTGAGAGCGGCGACCGTCTTACGCATATCCTCCGCCTGCTGTCTTTTGGCGAATACGTTCGCATTTTGCAGTGCATCAGAATACTTGGGCTCCTCATGCTGGTCTAGAAATGGGTAAAATGGGAAGAACCACAGAAGAACGTCAGGCTGCCTAGGATTATTTGGAAAATCGAGATTGGTCGGGTATACTGTCCGAGATGGTCGCAATGATACGATATCCGATCTGACCAATGTGATCTCGAGAACGTCTGCGATCGGAAATCCTTCTATGAACACGGCTTGACGGTTGTTATTGGCGTGCACGTGAACGATGGAGAAATTTGTAAGCAGCCGCCTCATGCCATTCACGAAGGTTTTTCGGAAATCTTGCTCCCATAGCTTGGCTAGCCAATGAATTTCGATCGCAATCTGCCGAAATTGCGAAAGGGCTTGCAAATCGACCTTTTCAAAAACCTCGAACTCAGCTCCCTCAACGTCAAGCTTTAAAAGCATATTGCTATTGTTTTTATTCCCATTCTCTGAAATCAGCGTCTCCAGACTAAAGAGTTGTTCATCGGGGCGATCAGTGCCTGCAATACCCTTGCGATGGAAGAAAAATTTTGGATGATTTTCCGGAATTCCATCAATAGTATGGTCGTACATATAGACGGCTTTCCCAAGCTCCGCCATTTCTTTTTCAAATGAAATCTCATTACTAATCCCAAAGCTATAAACCGAATCAAAATTCACCGTATCATCAAGTAATACATACCCCCCGTCCAACGCACGCCCGAACCGGCGTTTTTGTTTATCAATCATATCGTAGGGCCGCAGTAGCAACAGGGCATCCATAATTTCCGAATTTCTAAACAATGAAACCATACGTCCTGTCTCCTGCGCCAAAAGGCATTCTGCCGTATTCGTTCTGTTCCCTTGGGCAGCCATGCAGGGCCAAGGTCCTAACACACCGGGAATCCTTTCGCGATTTCTGAAGGCGAGAATGTAGTTGCGCAGGCAACATTTTGCTGCAGCAAGAGAGGCGACTGCTCCATTTCGTCGCAGCTACCTCTAACCTTCGAGACGCCTGATTTTCTTGCTAGAATTATCCTCCCCCTGTCCCTTCAGGCGTGCAGCCGTCGCACGATCGATCCGGAGGTTGGCGCGAACAAACTGATCCAAAGGACATTCTCACCGCAACAACCGATGATTGGCGTCGGCGAGGCTGATAGAAGCACGCCTCGGTTGTGATTCGTGAGAGGAGACGGCGAATGGCCATGCTCTTGAGAGCGGCAGCGACTGCTCTTGGCCTTTCGATGGCAGGGCCGGCAGCGGCTTGCGCCCTGCCGTCCGGCGCGGACCGGCAAAACGTCGATGTTGCACCGATCCTGAGCGACTGCATTCGCAAGACACCCAAAGGGGGCACCGTCGAGCTGCCCAGCGGGACCTATCTGATCAAGACGCAACTCGTTGTCGATCAGCCCGTCACCTTGAAGACGCGTCCGGGTCCGAATGGCACCGTGGACTGCCGGACCGATGCCAGCCGATGTGCCGTCATCCAGATATCACCGCAGATTGCTCTGGCGGGTGATGGACTGCCGATCCGGGTGACCGCCGGGAACGTGAGCTTCGATGGGATCGCGATCAAAGGCTTCATGAACAAGGACCGCAATGCCACCCGCGCGATCTGTAGTGATCGTTCGAGAAAACGGCTCGGCGGCGGCCTAAGGATCGACGCCGATAATTTCACGATCCAGCGTTCCTCAATTTCCGAAATCTCATGCTATTCTGCTCTCGAAGTGCTCGGACTCAAATCAGGATTAAACGTCACCGGCAACTACATTGGCTCGAACGGCAACCACGGTGAGAAGGGCCTGTGGGCCGATGGCCTGACCATCCGGGATGCCAGCAACGTGATTGTTGATTCTAATACATTTCGCGACAACACTGACGTACAATTAATTTTAGGTGGATGCCAAAAATGCTCAATAAAAGAGAATAATCTTTCTCACAGCCGTGATATTCGAGGTGCTTCGTTCGCCGAGTTGATGATCCACGCTTGGCCCCAAACCAGCGGCCGCTACGGTGGTAGCACCGTAAAGGACAACACGATCGATTGCGGGCCGGCCAAGCTTTGCGGCTTCGGGCTCATGATAGGCTCGAACCCCTGGTACAAAGCTCAGGTTTCCGGGGGAACGATCATGAACAACGCGATCTCCAACGCTCGTGTTGGCATTAACGTCGATGGGGCGACGGGCATGATCGACGTACGCGACAACACCGTCACGAACTCGGGAGGGCAATTCAGCTCCTCGTGCGGCATCACGCATTGGCCGAGCGTCAACGTCGCGCCTGGATCGCGTGCCTTCATTGCCGACAAGAGATCGATCCCGCCCGAGCCGGGGATCGACTCCTCCAGCTGCCTTATCGACATCAACTAGAAGACGGCCTCCCGTGCGGGAGCCGCCCCGCTATAGGCCGCGCGCATCGCTCGGCCCGCAAAGCGTAAGACTTTTTACCACTTTCGCCGGCGCGCCCGGCCGCTTACCCTGTCGGAATGAGCGGGCCTGCCGAGGTAGCCATCGTCGTGGCCACCCCGCGCGACCTGCGCCGGATGGTGGGCACATCCGAGCGGGAGGTCGCCGGACCAGCCGAGGATCTGCTGCGCAGCCTCGGACCCGGCCTGCTGGGATCCCGCATCTGGGTCCTCACCCGCGATCCCGGCATGCGGCGGCGCCTCATCCGCTACCTGCGGGACGTGAAACGGGACGTGCTCGCCGAAATCCGGCGCGGCACGCCGTAGACGGCGCGGATCACCGTCGCGTTTTCGCGCAGACTGAGCCGGCGATGCTTCAGTCGGACAGCTTGAAAATTCTCCGGGGCGGTGGCCTACCCGAGGGATCGGCCGCGTTCGGGAACCATGATCTTCTCTACAAATTCCGCCGGGTGCCTCACCTATCTGAGCGAAGACTGGGAAAGGCTCACCGGGCAATCCCTCGCCCGGGCCGCGGATTTCGGCTGGGCCGAGGCCGTCCACCCGGAGGACCGGGCGCTCACGCGCTCGGTCGTCGCCACGGCGATCGCGGCGCAGAGCGAGTTCTCCGTGCGCTACCGCGTCCTGCGGCCCGACGGGACCCCCGTCTGGGTGGTGGGGGGCGGCGTGCCCGCCCGCCGCCTGCACGACGACGTCTTCCAGGGCTTCATCGGCTCCGTCGGCACCGTCTCCGCCGCGCGGGCGCAGCCGCCCGTGGCCGGCGGCCGGATCGGGCGCTTCCTGGGCCCGCTCTACGCCGACCAGAGCTACGGCAACGATCTCGAGCAGCTGGCCGGGCAGCTCCTGACCTTCAACGCGCTCCACCCGGCGGTGACCCTGGAGCGCAAGCCCGTCTCCCTGGTCTTCGCCCTCGCCGAGGTCGGCCACAGCCTGGCCGGGCTCCAGCGCTTCCGGTTCGGAACGCAGCCGCACTGAGCCCGGCCCCTCCCGCCTCAGCGGGGCTGGAGCAGCTTGTCGACCAGCGGCATCAGGGCGTCGACGCAGGCCTTCGTGGAATCCTCGGCGGCGCATTTGAAGTCGAGGCCGGTCTCGCCCCGGTGGAAGCGGAGATGGGCGCCCTTCGTCTCGGGCATCCGCGGCGGCGGGGGAGGGGGGCGAAAACCGCCGTCGCGCTCGCCCTCGGGCGGGCCGCGGCGCGGGCCTTCGGGGCGGGCACCCTCGGCGGGTCCGGGAGGCGGGCCGCCGGGCGGGCCGGGCGGCTGCGGCTCGGCCACGGCCGCGGACAGGCCGAGGAGGGTGACGAGGCCGGCGGCAACGAGACGTTTCATCGGATTCCACCCGGTTGTGTACGCGGAGGCCGCATTCCTACGCGCCGATTGTTTCCGCTCTGCGGCTGGATCCGGACGGGGCGGGGGCCGGCTTCGGAGGCGGACAGGCTCCCCCGGCCGGACGCCCCGAAGCCGGGGAGATCCGGCTTCGAAGCCCCGGCTTCCGACGCCTCGAAGCCCGACGAAGCCAAATCGACCGCCCGCGCCGCATGCCGCAGGGCCGGCGGGCCGGGAGGCCGCCGCCCCGGTCCGAGGAAACCTCCCTGCGGCTCGGCCGTTGAATCGCAGCTTGAGCGCGGCCCCCGCCGCCCGACCGAGGATCCGATGAGCCGCGACCGACAGCCCCCCGAGAACGCCACCCGCAAGGTGACCTTCCTGGGCCGCGGGCTGGCCTTCCGGTCGCCGACGAAGCTCAAGCTCGTGGTCTGCCCGCTCTGCTCGCAGCGGAACGGGGAGCGCATGGCGGATCTCGGCCAGTGCCTCTGGTGCGGCTACGAGCCCGCGGAGCGGGACGAGCAGCCCTGCCCGGCGGAGGTCTGAGCGCTCACGGCAGGGCGGGCCGGACGAGGCCGCCCCAGAGAAGGCTCGCCCCGGAGAGCAGCAGCAGGCCGTCCATCACGAAGCGGAAGGTCTCGGGCGCGAGGCGCAGCACGAAGGGCTTGGCCAGGAAGGCTCCTCCCATCAGCGAGGCGCCCACCGCCAGGCCGCGCATCAGGCTCGCGGAGGGCAGGGCGCCCGCATCCCGGAAGGTCAGCGCCTTGCTCGCATAGACGGCGAGCGAGCCCGCGGCCTCGGTGCCGATGAAGGGTCCCTTGGTAAGCCCGTAGCCGAGGAAGACGGGGACCGAGGCGGGCCCCGTCGAGGCGACGATGCCGGTCAGGAAGCCGATCAGCGCCCCCGCCCCGGCGAGGTGCCAGAGGGTGAGCCTCAGGAGGCGGGCCGCCAGCCAGTGCCGGGCGGGGATCATCAGCAGGAGGAAGGCGCCGATGGCGGTGTCGACCGCGCGGGGCGGGAGGACGAGCATCGTCCGGGCCCCCAGGGCCGCGGCGGGCGCGCCCGTGACCGCATAGGCCGCGACGGCCCGCCACTCCACCGCCCGCCACCAGGCGAGGATGCGCGCGACATTGGCCATGACCGAGGCGACGGCCATGATCGGCACGGCTTCCTTCGGCCCGTAGACCGAGGCGAGGACGGGCACGAGGATGATCGAGGACCCCGTGCCGATGATGCCGCTGACGAGGCCGGCGGCGAGCCCGATGAGAAGGATGAGGAGGAGGCCCATGCCGCCTCCTGTAGCGCATCGACCGCAGCGCCGCCGCTACGAGACCTCCCCGGCGGGCCGGGGCCGATCCGTCACCACTCGAAGAAGGAATCGAGGCCGGGCATCAGGCACACCATCGTGCCGGCCGCTCCGACAAGCCCCGCGAGCATCACCAGTCCGGCCATGGGAAGACACCTTGTGCGCGATCTTTCGGCGCACCAACCCGCGAGAGGCCGCCGGGTTTCCTCGCGCTGCCCTACCAGCGCAAGAATCGGTCGGCCCCTGGCAGAGCGGCCACAGTGATGGCGATGGCGCCCAGGGCACCGACCGCCATGATGATGAGGGCGAGAGCCACGGCAGCCTCTCCGCGTCGCACCCTGCTTCGTCGCAGCGTGCTTCACAGAAACAACAGGCGCAGGACTTGCCCCGTGCCGTGCGGCAGATTGGCGTGCGCCCGGCCCTCCTCCCACGACAGGGGCCGCGGAGGACGACGCCCCGCCGGGCTGCGGGACCGGACAACACCGTTCACAACGGTTAGCCGACGCGAAAAGGGGCTTGCGAGATCCCCGCGAACGGTCCTAGCCTGACCTCCTCGACGCCCGGCGCGTCGCCTTGCGAAAGGAGGTCAGCCATGATGCATCACGGCCCCAGCCGCTCCCCCTCGCGTACTGCCGCCCCGGATCAGGACACGCCGCCCGACTACGACCGGCAGGGATGAGGCAGCTCGTTTCGTCGGCTGGTCGAGCCCCGGTCCTCTCCTTGACCGTGCGGCTCCCGCGGCACTGACCTGCGTGGACCCTGCAAAGGCCTGCCGGCTTACCCCCGGCGGGCCTTTTCCTTGTCCGGCACACGCCCGCGGAAGCGGGATCACACCTCGCGCAAGCCGGGCTTGCCGGCCGTGTCGAACAGGAATTCGATCCCCGACTCCTCGAGAGCCCGGCGCACGGCGAGAAGCGTGTCCGCCCGCGGGCGCACGGGCGACTCGCCATCCTCCAGCCGGACGATCGTCGAGACCGAGACGTTCGCGCGCCGAGCCAGTTCCTCCTTCGAGAGGCAGGCCATGCCCCGGGCCGCCCTTATCTGCGCGGGGGTGAGGAGCTGTCCTGAGGCCTCGTCCGGGGAAGCCGAGACCACCGGGGAGGGGGAGGACGCCCCCGAGCTCAGCCGGCCGCGGCCCGGGACGTCGAGGCAGACGCCGACCCATTCCCGCACCGACCCATCCTTGTCGAGCACCGGCGCGCCGCGGGCGTTGAACCAGCGATAGACCCCGTCCGCGCAGCGGATGCGGTAATCCGCGTTGTAGGGGGTCGTCTCCGCGACCGCCGCCGCCCAGGCCGCCTGCGTCCGGGCCCGATCGTCGGGATGGATCGCGTTCAACCAGCCGTGCCCCTCCGTCTCCGCGCGGGTCTGGCCCGTCAGGGCCATCCATTGCAGCATCTCGCTGGGAGCGCCGTTGGGCTTGATGACCCAGAACGCCGCCATCTTGGCCGTAATCAGGGCGTTCATGCGGTCATGATGCTGCCGAATGGCCTTCAGGGTGTCGTGGCGCAGGGTCACGTCGAAGACCACGCCCATGCCGTGGCTCGGCTGGCCGTCCGGCCCCAGGATCACCTCGGCCCGATGCAGCAGCCAGCGCTGCGTCCGGTCCGGTCGGATGACACGAAATTCCCGGGCGATGGGCTGCCCCGAGCGGAGCACCTCGATCTGGTCGCCATGGGCCGCCTGATCCTCGGGATGGATCATGTCGAGCCACATATCGAAGGTGACCACGACGGTGGGGTCGAGGCCCAGGATACGAGAGAGGCCGACCGACGCCTCGAACCGCTCACCGCTCAGATCGGCCGACCAGAAGCCGACCTCGCCGGTATCCTCGATGAGCTTCAGGAAATGGCGGGAGGAGAGGCCGCGCAGCGATGCACCCTGCTCCCTCGGCGCCGCCCGCAGCAATGATCGTGTCGGCATGGGAACCCGCCTCGATGACAGAGACTCCGAGGGGACGGGGTCCATGCCTCGAAATGATCGAGGGCTCGGAAAAGTCTGCCAGCACGGCAAGAAGTGGCCTCAGGGCGCCCTCCAGTGATTCGCACCTTGCCCCGGCCTTTCCCGACCCAGGCCATGAATAACATGGACAGTCCTCGTCTCGAAACCTATTTTATTTTGCATCGATCGATGTCGCGAGCAATGAAAGACAATGACCGGCCTCGCGCAGGCGTCCGCCCGCTCAATTGCAAGCGAATTTGTCAACAAGTTTACAATCAGGAACTGAAAAAATCATAGCCCCGCGCGTTTTTTTTGCATCGGGCAGCCGCGCAATTCGCAAGCATGACACGCCAATTCCTCAAAAGCATTAGCTCGCCATCCGCGAAATTTTATGAGAAGGTAGCAAGCTGAATCATGACCTCACTCGGTCGCCGGGGCGTTCGGCGGTCAGCATCCCACCATTCGAGGATGCGCAATGCTGGCTAACCGCCATGGTTGCGCACGATCTGCTTGCCGAAATGACCGGAATCTCGGTATCCAGACTGCCGCCACGGGCACGTTGGTAAAAATGGTATAAAATCTACCAAGAAAATTGAGCGTGCACGCCGCCGCGTCGCGGGCGGCTTCAATTCTTGGCAGCCTCGTCCCGGCTATCCTCTTGGCCACTGGTGCAAAATACATCCAGAAGGGGATTGCCGATGTTGTTGAGCAACCATGCTGCCACGTCCAAGCTGAAGGCCATCGACGCGTCGCAGGCACTGATCGAGTTCGACCTCGACGGGAAGGTCGTCACCGCCAACGCCAATTTCCTGGCGGCCCTGGGCTACCGCCTGGAGGAGATCCAGGGACAGCACCACAGCCTGTTCGTCGATCCGGCCGAGCGGGAGAGCGACGGCTATCGCCAGTTCTGGGCGGCCCTGCGCCGGGGCGAGTTCCAGCAGGCGGAGTACAGGCGCATCGCCAAGGGCGGCCGCGAGGTCTGGATCCAGGGCTCCTACAACCCGCTGATCGGCCGCAACGGCAAGCCCTACGGCGTGTTCAAATGCGCCACCGACGTCACCACCCAGAAGCTGCGCAACGCCGATTTCGAGGGCAAGATCCAGGCGCTAGACCGCTCGCAGGGCATCATCGAGTTCAATCTCGACGGCACGGTCATCACCGCCAATGCCAATTTCCTCGCCGTGGTCGACTATGCCCTCGCCGAGGTCCAGGGCAAGCACCACAGTCTGTTCGTCGATCCGGCCGAGCGGGAGGGCGAGGCCTATCGGCGGTTCTGGGCGGCGCTTCGCCAGGGCACGTTCCAGCAGGCGGAGTACAAGCGCATCGCCAAGGGCGGCCGGCCGGTCTGGATCCAGGCCACCTACAATCCGGTGATGGATGCGGCAGGCCGGCTCGTGAAGGTCGTCAAGTTCGCCACCGACGTCACGGCGGCCGTGGTCGACCGGATGCGGCGGGCCGAGCTTCAGCGCGGGATCGACCGCGACCTCGACGGCATCGCCAACGCCGTGTCGCAGGCTTCGCAGCAGGCGGTGAGCGCCGCGAGCGCCTCGCAGCAAGCCTCGGGCAACACCCAGAGCGTCGCCTCCGGCGCGGAGGAACTCGCCGCCTCCGTCGGCGAGATCAGCCAGCAGGTCTCCCGTGCGCTGCAGGTCACCGGCCAGGCCGTGGCGCAGGCGAATGCCACCTCCACCGTCGTGGCCGGCCTCGCGGCGGCCGCGCAGCGCATCGGCGAGGTGGTCGAGCTGATCGACAAGATCGCCGCCCAGACCAACCTCCTCGCCCTCAACGCCACCATCGAGGCAGCCCGGGCCGGGGAGGCGGGGAAGGGCTTCGCCGTGGTCGCCGCCGAGGTGAAGAGCCTCGCCGCCCAGACCGCCAAGGCGACCGAGAGCATCAGCACCCAGATCAACGAGACCCAGGGCGCGGCCAACGAGGCCGCTGCCGCCATCTCCGGGATCGGCCAGACGATCGCGCAGGTCAACGAGATCTCCTCGGCGATCTCCGCCTCCATCGAGCAGCAATCGGCCGTCGCCCACGAGATGTCGGCCAACATGCAGGCGATGACGACCGCGGTGACCGAGATCAGCCAGAGCGTCGGCGCGATCGCCGCGGCGACCCAGGAGGTCGACCGCTCGACCCAGCAGGTCCGCGAAGCCTCCCGCAGCATGGCGGCCTGAGGGCCGTCCCGGGACCAGAGGGCGAGGGAGACTCCCCTCGTCCTCCGGTCCGCGCTCAATCCGCCTGAATAGAGCCGGGGCGCGAAAGCCCTCCCAAAGCCCCTGGTCAAGAGCCGTGTTTTGCGCCAGTCTCGCTATATCTGATTAGATACAGCCAGACCGATGGGGACGCGCGTGGCCTACGGCTCTCATCTCGATGGACCCGCCCTGCGCGCCCTGCAGGCGAGGGGCGTCCGGCCGGCCTTCGCGCCCGTCTCCGCATCCCCAGAGGGCGTCGCCCCAGCGGAGATCGGCGCGCCCCCGGAGCATCGGCGCGAGCGGATCTGGGAGCTGTCCGAGACGCTGCATTGCTCGATCGTCGGCACCTGTCTCTCGACGGCGGACGCCCGCTCGCTGCTCGCCAAGCTCGGCGTCGCGGAGGCGCGCAGCATGAGCGAGCATCGGCTGCACGGGGAGGTCGTGCATCTGGCCCGGCGCCGGGACGGGGGCGGCCGGCTGCTCCAGAAGATGCTCGACCGGCGCCACGAACGGGAGATCCGGCGCTTCGACAGGGCAGAGAGCGCCGAGGCCGTGCGCGCGCTCTGGCGCGCATCGCTGGAGCGCGGCGAGATCCCGGGGGCCTATTGGGCGGCGATCACGCATCCCGCCACCGACTGGCCCCTCGTCCAGGACATCTTCGGCGAGGTGCACATGCTCTCGCACCTCGTCGGCCAGTCGAACCGCGCCGACATCCGGCGGCTGCGCCAGCTCGAGGGCGACCTCGCCGAGCGCGAGGAGCGGATCGCGGCGCAGGAGACCCGGATCCGCGCGCTGACGGGGGAGCGCGACGACCTCGAAGCCCGCCGGCGCGAAAGCCTCGCCACCCGGGCCGTCGCCCAGGCCTCCCCCGCGAAGCCGGACGCGGCGATGCGCGCGGCGCTGGACGCCCTCGAAGCGCGGCTCGCTCGGGAATGCGCCCACACGGAGGCCCTGGAGGAGAAGCTCGCCGTTCTGATGCGGGCCTCGGCGCAGCTGAGCGGCGCGCTCGAGACCGAGTTCGCGCGGCGCGGCGCCCTCGAAGCGGAGCTCGCCGCCCTGGAGGGCCTGCTCGGCGGGGATGAGGCGACGGCGCAGGCGCCGGAACCGGGGGAAGCCCCGCTCGCCGGGCGCCGGCTGCTCTATGTCGGCGGACGGCCGCGACAGGTCGCGCGCCTGCGCCGGTTCGTCGAGGCCCGCGACGGTACGCTGCTCAGCCATGACGGGGGCATCGAGGACAGCATGAGCCTGCTGCCGGGCCTGGTGAGCCAGAGCGACCTCGTGCTCTTTCCGGTCGAGTGCGTCAGCCACGAGGCGACCGGGCTGGTCAAGCGCTGCTGCGAGGCCGGCGGCACGCCCTTCCGGCCCGTGCGCAGCGCCAGCCTCGCGAGCTTCCTCCACGCGGTCACAGCGGAGCCGCTGCCCGGCCGTGCCTGAGACCGCCGCTTCCCCGAGAGGGCCCGGTTGCCGTAGGGAGGATCTGGTTTCGCTTCACGATCCGGCGCACGGCATGAGCCTGCCGATCCTCAGACGGCCGATCCTGGCTCTCCAGGGAGCCCCGAACGACGCCATGCAGGCGCTTCTCCTGGCGAGCGCCCGGCGCTGGCAGGGGGCGGGCCTGCGCGTGGCCGGCGTCGTCGAGAGACCTGATCCGGAGGGGGCGCGGCACCGGCTCGAGGACCTCGCCACCGGCGCGCGCTACGACATCTATCAGGAGCTGGGGCCGGGCTCCGACGCCTGCAAGCTGTGCGGCTCCGGCATCGTCGCCGCCTGCGAAAGCGTGCAGCGCCAGATTCTCGCCGGCTGCGATCTCGTGGTGCTCAGCAAGTTCGGCAAGCTGGAGGCCGCCCGCAGCGGGCTCGTCGCCGCCTTCGCGGCGGCGATCGCGGCGGAGCGGCCGATCCTCACCGCCGTGGCGCCGACCTTCGCCGAGGCATGGCGGCTGTTCTCCGATCCCCTCTCCGCCGTCGCCGGCCCGAGCGAGGCGGCGATCGAGGCCTGGCGCGCCGCGCTGGAAGCGGCGGAACGAGACACACCCCCGGCGCCGTAACGCCGCCGGGCACCCCCTCCGCCATATCCTGACACGACGAAGCCGGCCCCTGGGGGAGGGGGCGGAGGCGTCAGCGCCCGCTCACCGCATGGGTGGTCTGGGCGGGGAGACCGGCCGGGGCGGTGTAGCTCTGGGCCTGGGCGGCGGTGCCGGCGACGAGGGAGAGGGCGAGGGCGGCGGCGAGGATACGGGACATGATCGGAGCTCCATCTTCGGGCTGCGGTGAGGGTCGCTGTGGCCGCCACCGGATGGAGGGAACATGGTCCCGCCCGCTCCTCCCAAACAGCCGAATACGTTCGATCGAACCGTTCGATAAATCAGGAAAGCCCGCCTTCACCGCTACGGTCGGAGCGGGGCGACCCGCAAGGATTTCGACGGACGGGCATCGACGAAATCTCGCGCGCTCCTATGCCTTCGCTCGCTTGAGACTTGTCTGCACCGCATATTCATCTTCTGGTTGCGCCAGCGCTTCAGAAGGGGAATCGCCCGGCGGAGGCCGCTTCGCGATCAGACTAAAACTGGAAACGATACGTTTCGATCGTTTCTGTTTTCGAGCGCTCTTACCCGGGGCACTCTCCTGACGTCGAAGGCGGCGCCGTCCCCGGCGGAAGGATCCGGCGGCCCGACCATCCTCAGGAGGTTCACCATGCCCACGCTCACGACGAAGGACGGCACCGAGATCTTCTACAAGGATTGGGGTCCCCGCACGGCGCAGGCGATCGTCTTTCATCACGGCTGGCCCCTGAGCGCCGACGATTGGGACAGCCAGATGCTGTTCTTCCTCGGCGAGGGCTACCGCGTGATCGCCCATGACCGTCGCGGCCACGGCCGCTCCAGCCAGACGGCCACCGGCAACGAGATGGACACCTATGCGGCCGACGTCGTCGCGCTTGCCGCCGCCCTCGACCTGCGGGACGCGATCCATGTCGGCCACTCGACCGGCGGCGGCGAGGTCGCCCGCTACGTTGCCCGCGCCGAGCCGAGCCGGGTCGCCAAGGCCGTGCTGATCGGCGCCGTGCCGCCGGTGATGGTGAAGTCCGACCGCAATCCCGGCGGCCTGCCGATCGAGGTCTTCGACGGTTTCCGGGCGGCGCTCGCCGGCAACCGGGCGCAGTTCTACCGCGACGTGCCCGCCGGCCCCTTCTACGGCTTCAACCGGGAGGGCGCGCAGGTCTCGGACGGGATCGTCGACAATTGGTGGCGCCAGGGCATGATGGGCGGGGCCAAGGCGCAGTACGACTGCATCAAGGCCTTCTCGGAGACGGATTTCACCGAGGACCTGAAGGCGATCGACGTGCCGGTCCTCGTCCTGCACGGCACCGACGACCAGATCGTGCCGATCGCCGATTCCGCCCTGCTCGCCCATCCCCTGCTGAAGCACGGCACCCTCAAGACCTACGAGGGCCTGCCCCACGGGATGTGTACCACCCATCCGGACGTCATCAACCGGGACCTCCTCGCCTTCATCCGGGGCTGAGGCCCGCCTTCTCCGCTTTCGACGACACGGGAGGACCACCCATGAGCTGGCACGGTGCGGAGGATCCGGTCCCGGGAGATCACTTCTCCTGCGACGCGATCCGGACCCTGATCATCCCGCGCTCGCGGGATCTCGGCTCGTTCGCCGTCAGGCGGGCGCTGCCCTCGACGGAATGCCGGATGGTCGGCCCCTTCGTCTTCTTCGACCAGATGGGACCGTCCGAGTTCCTGCTCGGCCAGGGCATGGACGTGCGGCCCCATCCGCATATCGGGCTCTCGACGGTCACCTACCTGTTCGCGGGCGAGATCATGCACCGGGACAGTCTCGGCACGGCGTTGCCGATCCGGCCGGGCGAGCTGAACTGGATGACCGCCGGGCGCGGCATCACCCATTCCGAGCGCACCGGCGCGGACCTGCGCAAGACCGGATCGAGCCTGTTCGGCATCCAGAGCTGGGTCGCCCTCTCGGCGAAGGACGAAGAGACGGCCCCGGCCTTCGCGCATTACGACGCGGACGCGCTGCCCGTGCTTTCCGGCGAGGGCAAGCGCGTGCGCTTGATCGCCGGCGAGGCCTTCGGCGCCCACTCACCGGTGCGCACATCGAGCCCGATGGTCTATGCCGACGTGGCCCTGGAGGCTGGCGCCGTGCTGCCCCTCGACCCGGATTACGACGAGCGGGCGATCTACACGGTCTCGGGGGCGATCGAGATCGCCGGCGACGGCTTCGGCCCGGGGCAGCTCCTCGTGTTCCGGCCGGGCGACCGCATCAGCGTGCGCGCGACCGAGGCTGCCCGCTTCATGGTGCTGGGCGGCGAACCGATGGACGGGCCGCGCCACCTCTGGTGGAACTTCGTCTCCTCGCGGCCGGAGCGGATCGCGCAGGCCAAGGAGGATTGGCGTCGGGCCCGCTTCGACACCGTGCCCGGCGAGAGCGAGTTCATCCCCCTCCCCGAGGACCCGCCGCCCGTCCGCTATCCGTGAAGCCCCGGACCCCATGAAACCCGCAGGAAAGGTCGCGTGAACGCCATGACTGTCGAAGGATCCGGGGTGACGGGGGAGCTCGTCCAGGTGGTGGCGCTGCTCGCCGCGGGCGTCGTGGCCGTGCCGCTGTTCAAGCGGGCGGGACTCGGCTCGGTGCTCGGCTATCTGGTGGCGGGCCTCGCCATCGGCCCCTTCGGCCTCGGCCTGTTCAGCGACGCCCATGCCATCCTGCACATCGCCGAGCTCGGCGTGGTGATGTTCCTGTTCATCATCGGGCTGGAGATGGAGCCCTCCCGGCTCTGGGCTATGCGGCGGGACATCTTCGGCCTGGGCCTCGCCCAGGTCGGGGCCTGCATCGCAGCGCTCACCCTCGTCGGCCTCGCCCTGGGCTTCTCGGCGCCAATCGCCTTCGTGGCCGGCACCGGCTTCGTCCTGACCTCGACGGCGATCGTGATGCAGCTCCTCGACGAACGGGGCGCGCTCTCGAAGCCGAAGGGCCAGCGCATCGTCGCGATCCTGCTGCTGGAGGACCTCGCCATCGTGCCGCTTCTGGCCGTCGTCGCCCTGATGGCGCCGGGCGGGGCCGAGACCGGCGGGCTCGCCCGGATCATCGCCATCGGGATCGCCCTCGGCTCGGTCCTCGCCCTCGTGGCCGCGGGACGCTGGCTGCTCAACCCGCTGTTCCGCCTGCTGGCGGCGGCCAAGGCGCGGGAGGTGATGACCGCGGCGGCCCTGCTCGTGGTACTGGGCGCGGCGCTCGCCATGCAGCTCGGCGGCCTCTCCATGGCGATGGGCGCCTTCCTGGCGGGGGTGCTGCTCTCGGAATCGAGCTTCCGACACCAGCTGGAAGCCGATATCGAGCCGTTCCGCGGCATCCTGCTCGGCCTGTTCTTCCTCGGCGTCGGGATGTCCCTCGACCTCACGGTGATCGCCGCGAGCTGGGCGCTGATCCTCACGGGCGTGGCCGCCTACATGGTCGCCAAGAGCCTCGTCATCTACGCCGTGGCCCGGGTGCTCCGGGCCTCGCATCCGGAGGCCCTGGAGCGGGCGGCCCTGATGGCCCAGGGCGGCGAATTCGCCTTCGTGCTCTACGCGGCGGCCACGGGCGCCGGCCTCATCGACGGGCCGACCAACGCCGTCCTGACCGCGACCGTGATCCTGTCCATGGCGGTGACGCCCCTGATGGTGATCGCCTTCGACCGCCTCGGCCCGAAGCCCGCCGTCACGACGGACGGTCTGGAGGTGCCAGAGAACCTCGCCGGCAGCGCCCTGATCGTCGGCTTCGGCCGGTTCGGGCAGATCGTCAGCCAGCCGCTGATCTCCCGCGGCTGCTCGGTCTCGATCATCGACACCAGCGCTGAGAACATCCGCCTCGCCGAAGGCTTCGGCTTCAAGGTCTATTACGGCGACGGCACCCGCCTCGACATCCTCCGGGCCGCCGGCGCCGGCACGGCCCGCGCCATCCTGGTCTGCCTCGACGATGCGGAGGCCGCGCGGCGCATCGCCGAACTGGCGAGGGCGGAATTCCCCCTGGTGCCGGTGCTCGCCCGCGCCCGGGACCGCGAACACGCCATTGCGCTGATCCACGCGGGCGTCGCCTACCAGATCCGGGAGACATTCGAATCGGCGCTCGCCTTCGGCGAACAGGCGCTGCTGACGATCGGCGACGAGCCGGATTCCGCGGCCGAGGCCATGGCCGAGGTACGCCGCCGGGATCTCGAGCGCCTCGCGCTGGAGACCGTCGGCGGCATCTATGCCGGCCGCGCGCTGATCCGCGGCAATGCGGCCCTCGCCCCGCACGTGGCCGGGTAGGGGCTTCGTGCGGGGAGCGGATGGCGGTCAGCCCGTGCCCCCGATGAACAGGCCGGCGATCGCCGCGCTGGTGAGATTCGAGAGGGTCCCGGCCAGGATGGCGCGCAAGCCGTAGCGGGCCACCTCGGCGCGCCGCTCCGGGACGAGGCTCGAAAAGCTCGCGAGCTGGATCGCGATGGATGCGAAATTCGCGAAGCCGCAGAGCGCGAAGCAGACGATCGCCGTGCTACGCGGGCCCAGCGCGCCCGATTGCAGCGTCGGCGACAGGTTCGCATAGGCCAGGAATTCGTTGAAGGCGATCTTCTGGCCGATCGCCCCGCCGACCAGGGGCGCCTGCTCCCAGGGCACGCCCAAGAGCCACGCCAGCGGGCTGAGCAGCAGGCCGAGGGCGCCCTCGATCGAGGCCTGCGGGTAGCCGAGATGGCTCCCGAGAGAGGCGAGGATGCCGTTGGCCAACGCGATCAGCCCGACGAAGGCAATCAGCATGGCACCGACCGAGACGGCCACGGCGAGCCCCTTCTGGGTGCCGTCAGCCGCCGCCTCGATCAGGTTCGCCGCCCGGCTCTCGCCGAAGGTGACCTTCGTGGTCAGGATCCGCGTCGGCTCCGCCGAGGGCATCAGGATCTTGGCGTAGAGGAGGCCGCCGGGGATCGCCATCACGGAGGCCGCGAGCAGGTAGGTCATCGGCACGCCGAGCGCCGCGTAGCCGGCGAGGATCGAGCCCGCGGTCGAGGCCGCCCCGCTCGTCATCACGGCGAAGAGCTCGGCCCCGGTGAGGAGCGGCAGGAACGGCCGCAGGGCCACGGCGATCTCGCTCTGCCCGATGGCGATGGTGATGACGGCGGAGAAGGACTCGATCGGCGAGGTGCCGACGAGCCGGCGCAGCACGGCGCCGAGCCCGCGCGCCAGGGCCTGCATCACGCCGAGATGGTAGAGCACACCGATCAGCGCGGAGACGTAGAGGATCTGCGGCAGCACCCGCAGGGCCAGGATGAAGCCGCTGCCGCCGAACAGCTCGAACATCTTCGGCTCGACGAGGCCGCCGAACAGGAAGGCGGTGCCCCGGTCGCCATAGGCGAGCACCGTCTGCACCGTGCCGGCCGCCGCGCTCAAGCCGTCCCGCCCCAGGGGCACGAACAGAACCAGGGCCCCGAGGCCGACCTGCAGCGCCAGGGCGGCGAGGATCACGCGCGGCCGGATACCCCGTCGGTTCGTCGAGAACAGCACGCCGATCGCGAGGAGGACGAGGATGCTGCAGGCGGCGTGGAGCAGGCGGTCGGTCATGGTCTCGCTTACAGGCCCGGAGCCAGGCGCGATGGAACTTCCGGGCCAGGGGGAGGCGGTCGCATGAATCGGAGGCGGGGTGCGGCGCCGGGACCACACCGGCCCGACAGGCCCCGCCCGGGCCGATCGGCTCAGGCGGGGCGCATCCTGTGGCAGAGGGGCCGGGACGGCCGTTCGGCCCGGAATCCCATCGAACTTTAACCGACCCGTGCTTTCCCTATCCCCGTTCTCGGGGGGAAAGCCTGCCGAATGTCGACGCGCGGGGAATCGGAAGAGGTCTATGGGGCCCTCGTTGCCGAACTGACGCTGACCCGCGTGCCGACCAGCATCATGGGCCTCACCCTGCTGGGCGTCGGCCTGTTCACCGCTCAGGTGCTCGACGATCCCATCCTGTTCGCGGCCGCCGTGATCGGCGCCCTGGCCTCGGTCAGCAAGCTGGTGCTGATGTTCCTGCACGGGCAGCGCAATGCCCAGGGACCGCTCCCGATGCCGGAGGCGCGGCAATGGGAGCTGCGGCATGCCCTGTCGACCGTCTGCGTCGCGGGTTCGGTCGGCACGATCGCCGCGCGAATCTTCACGCATCCCGACATGGCGATGCAGATGCTCGCGACCGCCCTGCTGTTCGGCTACTGCAGCGGCGTCGTCAGCCGCCTCTCGGTGCGCCCCGTCATCGCGACCGCAGCGGTCCTGCTGGCCGCCCTTCCCGCGATCGTGTCCGCGGCGCGGGTCGGCGACACGCCGCACGGCATCATCGCCACGATGTTCAGCGTCTTCCTGCTCGGCGGTCTCGACGGTGTCCGGTTCGCCTATCGCGTCGCGGTCCGGCAGATCACGCTCCGGCTGGATATGGGGACCCTGGCCCGCAGCGATCCCCTGACCGGCCTCGCCAACCGCCTCGGGCTCCGCGAAGCCTTCCGCAAGGCTCCCCGCGGGCGCGACACGAAGATCGCGCTCCACTTC
>NZ_CP092848.1:3982500-5247103 GCF_022533465.1 Methylobacterium organophilum
GGTATGGACCTCGTCGGCGAGCACGATCCGTCCCTCCAGGTCGGTCCCGAACTCGTATTTGGTGTCGGCGAGGATGAGCCCGCGCTCGGCCGCGAGCGCCTGGCCGCGGGCGAACAGGGCCAGGGCCGCCTCGGACACGGTCCGCCACTGCGCGGCGGTGAGCAGCCCCTGCTCCAGGATCGCCGCCGCGGTGAGGGGCTCGTCATGCGCCCCGTCCGCGGCCTTCGTCGTCGGCGTGATGATCGGCTCCGCCAGGCGCTCGTTCGGGCGCAGGCCGTCGGGGAGGCGGTGGCCGTACATCGCGCGCTCGCCGCGCTGGTAGCGGGTCAGGATCGAGGTCGAGGTCGTGCCCGCGAGGTAGCCGCGCACCACGATCTCGACCGGCAGGATCGCGAGGCGGCGTCCGACGACGACGTTCGGGTCCGGATAGGCGAGCACGTGGTTCGGGCAGAGATCGGCGGTCCGCTCGAACCAGAAGCGCGCCGTCTGGGTCAGCACCTGCCCCTTGAAGGGGATGGCGGCGAGCGGGCGATCGAAGGCGCTGATCCGGTCTGTGGCGATGAGGATCCGGCGGCCGTCGGGGAGGTCGTAATTGTCGCGGACCTTGCCCCGGTACCGGTTCGGCAGCCCGGCGATCTCGGCATCGTCCAGGACGTGATGCGCGTAATGCGCGAGGGAAGCGATGGCCTTCATCCGTCTTGCCCGCTCGTTCTTGCCCGCTCGTTCGGGAAGGAGAATCGAGCGAGCCTCCTAGCAGGAAAGGCGGCCGTCCGCCTCCGGGAAGCGAGGGGAGGGCCGGTCGGGCGCCGGATCTTCCCGAGCCGACCTCGTCGCGGGCTCGCCTACCAGCGGCGATGCCAGCCCCACCCGCCGTGCCAGCCGGCATGGCGGAAACCACCGTGATGCCAGGCGTAGCCGCGGTGCCAGCGGTAGCGATAACCGTCATGCCAGCGGTAACCGTACCAGCGGTGATAGCCGAAGCGGGGATAGACCGGCCCGTAGCCGTAGGCGCGGACGCCGAGATTCGGCCGGCACCAGCCGTAATAGCCGCGATGGAAGCCGGGGCCGCATCCGTCCCGGGCCTCGGCGCCGGAGGCGGCGGCGAGAAGCCCCAGGGAGAGGGCGAAGGGCAGGGCGAGCTTGCGGATCATGACGGGCTCCTTGCGCGTCCGGCCCGGGGCCGGAGGCCGGGTGGACGGGGAGGTCAGTTCGGCCAGCAGCGGCGGCCATAGGGACCGATGTGGAAGCCCGCCGGGCAGGACACGCCGCGGACATAGCCGCCCCACTGCCCGCCGGGCCGGCAGCCGCCATAGGGGCCGCGATGCGCGTAGGGGCCGCAGCCGCCATAGACCTGGATGATCCGCGCCTCACCGCCTCCGGCGGACACGGCATCCTGGACCAGCGGCAGGGCCGAGACCGGGGCCGCCAGCACGGCCAGCGGGAGGACGAGGAGAGCCGTTGAGGCGAGGGTCTTCATCGACGGGTTCCTTGCGCGTGGGGCCGGGGCCGATCCCCGGCTTCGGTCCCGGCGGCATGGACCGCCGCGACGGGTGCACGGAGGCTCGCCCACGCCGCCTTCCCGGATGTGACGGGCCGCTGCGTCGGCGTAACGTTTTGTAACGGGGCCGGAGGGCGGCCTCAGGCGAGCGCGGGCAGGGTGAGCACGAGCCGCGCGCCGCCGAGGGCGCCGGCCTCGGCGGCGACGGTGCCGCCATGGGCCTCCGCGATCTGCCGCGCGATGGCGAGGCCGAGGCCGGTGCCGCCGGTCGTCCGGCTCCGGGAGCGCTCGACCCGGTAGAAGGGGCTGAACACCGCCCGCCGCTCCGCCTCCGGAATGCCCGGCCCGTCATCCTCGACGACGACGGCGCAGACCGCGCCGGTGCGGCGCACGGTGACGGCGACGGTGGAGCGGCGGAACTTGACGGCGTTCTCGATCAGGTTGGCGAGGACGCGCCGCAGGGCGACCGCGTCCCCCACGGTCACCGCATCCTGCACGTCCTCGCCGATCAGCCGGATCGCGATTCCCTGCGCCGCCTGCTCGGCGACCTCCACCGCGACCAGGTCGGCGAGATCGACCGCCGAGCGTTCCACGCCGATGGCGGTGCCCCGGGCGAAGCCGAGGGAGGTGTCGATCAGGGCCGTCATCGCATCGAGGTCCTCGACCAGCCGCTCCCGCCGCTCCGGCTCCGACACGCCCTCGGCCCGCAGGCGCAGGCGCGTCAGGTAGGTCTTGAGGTCGTGGGAGATGGCGCCGATCAGGAGCGAGCGCTCGGCCATCAGGCCGACGATGCGTTCCTGCATCGCCTGCACGGCCCGGGCGAGATGCCGGATTTCCGGGGCGCCCTGGGGCGGGATGGCCGGCTCCGGCACGCGGCCGTCGAACCGGGACACGGCTTCGGTCAGGCGACGCAGGGGCGTGAGTTCGTGGCGCGCCCCGACCAAGACGAGACCGGCCACCGCCACGCCCAGGATCGCCACCCAGAGGCTCACAGGCAGCCCGAGCAGCCAGGGCATGAGCGAGCGGTGGCGGACGATGGCGGAGATGACGAGGATCCGGCCATCGGCGAGCCGGTAGGTCGCCAGCGACAGGCTGCCGATCGGCAGGCGCCGGTCCTGGTCCCCGACATCCGCCGCATCCACGCCCCGGCGCAGCAGGGCGCTGCTGGTGAAGGCCGCGATCCGGCCGTCCGTGTCCCCCGTCAGCCGCCGCAGCCGCGCCTCGAGGCGCGGCTCGCGGATCAGCGCGGCCTCCGGCGGGGGCTGGTCGGCGATCTCGGCCCGCAAGGCCTCGCCGCTCACCGCCCTCAGGATGGCCGGCCGCAGGGAGGGGTCCGTGTCCCGCAGGAGGGTCATGATATGCGCGGCCTGATCGACGCGCGGGAAGCCGCTGTCCCAGGGGAAGGGCCGGTGCGCGATCTGCCAGCGGTCGATCGTGACCGTGACGAGCACGAGCAGCGAGAGCGCCCCGAGCAGGAGCAGCATGATCCGGCCGAGCAGGCCGATCCGCGCCATCATGGCGCGGGCTTCACCGGGGCGGCCAGGATGTAGCCGGCGTTGCGCACGGTCTTGAGCAGGGCCGCCGCGCCGCTGCCGGCGGCGGCGAGCTTGTGCCGCAGCCGGCTCACCTGCACGTCGATGGTGCGGTCGAAGGCGTCGGCGGTCCGGCCGCGCGTCCAGTCGAGCAGCTGGTCGCGCGAGAGCACGCGCTGCGGGCGAGTGACGAAACAATGCAGGAGGTCGTATTCGGCGCTCGTGAGGAGGATCTCTTCGGCGGCCTCGCCCTTCGTGACCCGGCGCGCCGCGAGATCGACGACGAGATCGGCGACGCCGAGCCTCTCGGGCTCGGCCTCGGAGGCCGGTGCGCCGTTCGCGAGGGAGCGGCGCAGGACCGCGCGGATGCGGGCGAGCAGCACGCGGGGGTTGAAGGGCTTCGAGACGTAGTCGTCGGCCCCCATCTCCAGGCCGAGCACCCGGTCGATATCCTCGTCCTTGGCCGTCAGCATGATGATCGGCGGGCCGCCCGCCTCGCGCAGGCGGCGGCAGATCGAGAGGCCGTCCTCGCCGGGCAGCATCCAGTCGAGCACGATCAGGTCCGGCACCGGCCCCGCCGCGAGCCTCCGGTCGAGGCTCGCGCCGCCGTCGAAGCCCACGACGCGGAACCCCTCGCCCTCCAGAAAGCCCGCCAGCAGCGAACGGATGTCGGGATCGTCCTCGACGATGGCGATGGTGGTGCCGTCGTTCATGAACCGACCATAGGAGGCCCGCGCGCGCCGGCAACGCGAAAGCGGCCGCTGTCACAAAACGTTACACGGGCTTCACGCCCGGTCACACGGCGGAATTTCGAAGATCCGACGATGCGCCCCGTCGAACGAACCGGTCACGGGCGGCGCGACGCCGGAGGAACGGACAGATGGCGTCATCCAACCTCTCATCGCCGCTCTGGCAGGTCGCGACGGCCCTCGCCATGGGCGTGCTCGCGTCGATGACGGGCCACGGTGGCGGCGCCAGGGCGGCCCCGCGGGCCGTGCACGCGGCCCCGGGGCAGGCCCCTCCCGGGGTCGCGGCCTCTCGCGGCGACCGGCACGGACGCCTCGCCCCGGCGCCCCTCACCCGCGGAGCCTAGCATCGGATGGCCCCCGTCCCACGATCGACACCGCCCCGGATCACCCGCCGCGCCGCGCTCGCCGCCGCGGCCGTCGGGCTCGCGCCCCTCGGCCTGGCCGCGGTGACAGGGTCCCGGACGGCGCCCGCCCCCTCCGTCGGCGACGCCGCCCTCGCCGGTCCGCTCGGCGATGTCTGGATCGGCGCGCCGCCGGCGAAGGTCAGGCTGATCGCCTACGCCGCGGTGACCTGCACGCATTGCGCGACGTTTCACGCGCGGACCTGGCCGGCCCTCAAGGCGCGCTGGGTCGATACCGGGCAGCTGCGCTTCGCCCTGCGCGGCTTCGCCCTGAGCCCGCTCGACACGGCCGGCTTCATGCTCGCCCGGGCGGGCGACGACCGCCACTACTACGCGATCACCGACCTACTGTTCGAGAAGCAGGCCCTCTGGGCATTCGTGCCCGAGCCCCTCGACGCGCTTCGCGACCTGATGCGCCAGGCCGGGTTCAGCCGGGAGCGCTTCGAGGCGACCCTGAACGACCAGGCCCTCTACGAGGCGGTGACCCTCGTCCAGACGCGGGCGGCCTCGGTGCTCGGCGTCCATGCGACGCCGACATTCTACGTGAACGACACCCGCCATGACGGGGCGGCGACGGCCGAAGCCCTCGGCGAGGCCATCCGCGCCGCCTCGGGCTGAGCGCAGTCCGGGAGCGTCCCCCGGTCCGCCGGAATACCGTCCCAACAACCCGAGAGACGCCGCGACGGCCTCCCGCGCGATCCGCGGGGGCCGTCGCGACGCGGCCTGGAGGCCGGCAGGTCAGAACTGCCAGGTGAAATTGCCCTTCACCGCATGGTCCTGGATCCGGTCGCCGACCTGGCCGGTATAGGCCACGCTGAGGGTCGCGTTCGGCGCCACCCGCAGGTCGAGCCCGGCCTCGGCCACGAGGGCGTCCCGGGCGATCGGGATGCCGGCGCTCAGGAAGGTCGGGCCGTTGCCGAAGGACAGCAGGGCCGCCGGCACCACGTCGCCGAAGGCGCGACGGTAGCCCACCAGCCCGTGGGCCGAGAGCGGCGCCCCGGCCTCGAACCCGAGCGCGGTCTGCCCGCGCAGGCCGGCGGTGACCGCGCCCACGTCGTAGTCGCGGGCAAAGCCCGTCAGGGCCGCCACGCCCCCGGTCTCGACGAAGCGGTCGCGGCCGATCGCGACATAGGAGCCGCCCACGAACGGCTCGACGAAGCTGGCGGCTGCCTGGACCGGCACCGGGCCGTCCTTCGACAGGAGCGGCGCCGGCCCCTCCGCGCCGAGGAAGAAGCGGTAGCCGATCTCGCCGAAGCCCTGGATCGTCGCCCCGCCCGCGCGGGCGCCGGCCGAGTCCGAGAGACCCGCCACTGCGACGGTGCGGCGGGTGCGGATGCCGTCATCGGCATAGGTCGCGCCGAGCCGCAGCGAGACCGGCCCGACCTCGTAGCCACCGTAGACGCCGCCATAGGCGCCCTCGATCGTGCCGGATTGCAGCCGGCCCGTCGTGTCGAGGCTGGCGGTGGTGTAGCCGCCGACCACGCCGAGCTTGATCCCGTTCTCCAGCCTGACATCGGCGCCGAGGGCGAAGCCCGAGATCTGGCGGTCGAAGCCCGCCGCGTTGCCGTCCGAGCGCGCCGTGCCGAAGCTGCCGAAGCCCTGGCCCCAGAGGCCGAAGACCCGCGGGTCGAGGAGGCGGGCGGGCATCGCGACGACCGGCGCCGCCCGGCCGGGCAGGTCGGCGGTGTAGGTCGCCGGCAGGCTGCCGTAGTTCAGGCCCTCGGCGGTGCCGGGGGTGGCGCCCCAGCGCAGGCGGTCGAGGATGGCCTCGCGCACGAAGAAGGCGGTGGCGTAGGAGGTCGAGACGGTGCTGGCATGCACGTCGCCCGAGAGCGCCTGGAAGGCCGCCTGCGCCTCGGAGGCCGTGAGGCCGACGGTGCGCTGGAACGGGGCGGTGTTCGGGCCGCCGGCCTGGATCGCATCCGCCACCCCGGCCTGGTTCCGGTTCTGGGCGATGGTCGAGAAGGCGATGTCGTTACGCGTCAGGTTCAGGGCGACCGCATCCGCCGAATAGGTCAGCGTCGGATAGAGGAAGGCGAGATTCGCGGTGACGTTCGCGAACTGCCCCGTCACGCCGCCGGCCGCCGTGAGGATGGTATAGCGGGTGCGCGGATCGTAGGTGCCGCCGGCCGCCGTGACCTGGACGGTGCCGCCGTTGAGGGTGGCGCTGCCGGTGGCGGCGATCCGGTCGGACTGGCCGGAGGCGTTGGCCTCGACGCCGTAGATGGAACCGGCCGCGAAGGTCACGGCGCCGGCCACGTTCAGGGTGCCGATGGAATTGCCCGGGGCCACGGTGGCGCCGGAGGTCGCGACGACGCCGCCGACCGTGCCGGTGCCGCCGAGGCTGGCCCCGGAGCCGACGGTGACGAGGGAGCCGGCGAGGCTGCCATTCACCGCCAGACGGCCCTGGGCCACGCCGGTCGCGCCGGTGAAGGTGCTCGTGCCGGTGAGGCTGAGCGTGCCGGCCCCGGTCTTGGTCAGGCTGCCCGTGCCGGAGATCGGGTTGGCCATGGCGGCGTCGGCGGCCTGGTCGAGGATCAGGCTAGCATTGTCGACGATGGCGCCGGAGCCGAAGCTCGTTGCTGAGCCCACCAGGGTGCCGCCCGCCACGGCGGTGCCGCCGGCATAGCTGTTCCGGCCGGTCAGGATCAGCGTGCCGCTGCCTGCCTTGGTCAGGCCGCCGCTGCCGGAAATGTCGTTCTTCCAGGTGTCGAGGGCGCTGTAGCCGCCCTGGGCCGCGTCCATCGTGACGGTGACCGTGCCGTTGAAGGCGCCGTAGCCGTCCATGGCCGTGTAGAGGTTGAGCCGGCCCCAGCCGTCATAGGTGTTGCCGCTCAGGAGCGGGTAGCCCGAGGGCAGCCCCGTCGTCGCCAGCACCTCCCGGCGCTGCGCATCCGTTAGGTAGGGGAAGCGGGTCAGCAGCAGAACCTGCGCCTGGACCGGCACCTCCGCCGCGGTCATCGGCGCGCTCGGGCCGACGGGCTGGAAGCCGTAGGTCAGGCGCGCAGTGTAATCGGCCTTGTTCCGGGCGGCATCGCCGAAGGCATCGGCGGTCCCGGAGGCCGCGGCGTTGGCGAGGCAGGCATTGACGCTCACCGCGCCACAGCTCGCCGCCAGATAGGCCTGGGTCTGCTGGTAGGCCTGGTAGACGGCATAGGCCTTGGTGTTGGCGGGGTTCGTCCAGTCGACCCGGTTGCCCTGGTCGTCGTAGAGCGCGGCATAGATGTTGGTGGCGGCGATGGCCGTCGCCTGCATCCGGCCGCCCATCACGTCGAGGGGCGAGTGCATGCCGGCCAGGATGCGGTTGTTGCCGAGTTCGGAGGCCCGCGTCAGCATCTCCTGCCAGCGCTGCGGCACGAGGAAGCCGACGCCGAGGGCCTGGAGATAGCCGGAATTGGTGTGGCCGCTCGGGAAGCCGCCATCCGCGTAGGCGTTGGTGCCGTTGACCCGCGGATTCAGCAGCGTCGGCACGGCCACGCCGGTCGAGACCCGGAACGGGCGCGGGGAGGTGCCGATGCCCGGGACGTAGTCGCCGACGCCGAAGGTCGTGGGCGTGAAGGCGCCGGTCGAATCGTAGGACCCGACATTGGGCGCCGTCAGCGGACGCCCGCCATTGGCGTCGATCATCGCCTGGGTGACGGTGAAGCCCTTCACCCAGCGTTCCGTCGTCCCGTAGACCGCCGGCACCGTGAAGTTCGACAGATAGCCCGGCACGACCATGCCGGCCGTGTCGGCGGCCGACAGGCCCCGCTTGTTCGTCGCGGCGTTGTAGGTGTTGAAGCGGGGGTCCAGGGGATCGATCGCCGGGTTGGCGCCCTGGAAGCGTCCGAAGACGCGCTTCGAAGGCTCGGTGGAGGCGTTGGCCCGGACCGTGTTGTCGATAAAGGCGACCGCCGCAGCGAGAGGGGTGGCGCTGCCGTTGCCGAAGGTCGTGCTCCCGCCATTGGCGTCGGAGCCGGCGTTGAGGTTGGCGGCGTAATCCGAAAGCTTGGTCGTCGCGTAGGTCGTCGGGGTCAGGGCGTTCGGCTTCGTGCCGGTGAAGCTGGCGCCTGCCCCGGTGAGATAGGCGGAGGTCAGCGGCCCGAGCCCGTTCAGGATGCTGTAGGCTTGGCCGGTCCGGTCGTCATGGATCGCGGCCAGCGTCTGATCCGCCGTCCGGCCCTGGGTCATGGCAATGACGGTCTGATAGTTCTGCGTCAGGACCGCAGGATTGCCGGCCATCAGCCCGACATAGGCGTCGAGGAGGCGCGGGATCACGGTTCCCGGATTGACCGAGGTGCTGTTCGCGAACCCGATGCCGGGCGCAGTCGGCACCTGTTGTGCGAGGGCACCGATCGGAATCATACCCGTCGATGCGAGCAAAAGCGAAATAAATTTCTTCATCATGACCCACTCATGGCCTATCTATTGGCCTTGAGGGCGCATTAATCTTGGCGGATGACGCGGATGTGACATGCAAGTCACATTTTTTAGTTGCATAACACTGTGATCTTACGGCAACATGATCGAGATCTTCGATGGTTTTCTCCGAGAAAGCTGGCGTCGAGGGTCTTTTCTGCCATGCGCAACCATGAGCGCTCTGCGGCTCGGCGCGTCCGGCTTGGCCCGTCCTGCGGAGGCGCGGCGAGCGACGGCAGGCCCTCTCCGCGAGGACGAGCCGACGGTTCGTCGGCTCACCTTCGCGCGCGGCGCGCCCGATTAGGGCGGCGTCAGAGCAGCGGCCGCTCGCGGATGCGACCGTCGAAGTCGACATGGAGCAGGCGCTCGCCGCCGTCCGGGCCCTTGGCGGCGACCTCCAGGTGGCGGGGGCCGCGGCCGATGATCCGGACATCGCCGTAGCCGGCCTTCTCGACCGCCGCGGTCAGCCCGGGCAGGTCGAGCGCGGGGCCGAGGCCGATCCTGTCCTTCGCCCAGTCCGCGGTCCCGGGCGGCGGGCCGCCGGGCCGGCCGAGGACGGTCTGCTTGCCGTCCGCGCCGGTGATCAGCTTGGCGTGCAGGAAGCCCTTCTCGAAGCGGCCCTGGACGGTGACGGTCTCGCCCTTCGTGACGAGCTTGCCGTCCTCCCCGTCGCGGCCGGTCTCGACCAGGGCGCGACCGGTGGCGTCCTGGATGACGAACTTGTTGCCGAAGACCTCGGCGACCTCGCCCCTGGCCGCGATGGCGCCGGACGGGGCCAGCGCCGAGATCGCGCTCGGTGCCACCGGCGTGGGCGCCACCGACGGGCCGGGCTTGGCCAGGGAGAGGCCGATGGCGCCGAGGGCGAGCGGCGCGGCGATGGCACCGACCACGAGACCGCGCCGGTTCCGATGGGGCCGGGCCGGGGACCCCGCCTGCTGCGGCATCTCCTGCGCCTGACCCTCGATAGTCTTGTCGTCGCTCATGATGATTGGCTTTCCTGTTCGTTGTCGTTCCTCTCGGGTGGCCAACGTCTAGGACAGGGGCCGAAACCCACCCTGAACCACTTCGTTCAGGTTCGGTTAAAGGGCCACCGATAGGGGCGCCATCAAGGGGGGAAGGGGTCGCGATGAAGATCCTGCTGGTCGAGGACGACGAGGCGCTCGCCGCAGAGCTCGCCAAGGTTCTGCGCACCGAAGGCTTCGCCCTCGACTTGGCGCGGGACGGCGTGGATGCGGGGCACCTGGGCGAGACCGAGGCCTACGATGCGGTCGTGCTCGATCTCGGCCTGCCCCAGCGCGACGGCGTCTCGGTGCTGCAGGGCTGGCGGGCCGCCGGGCGTACCATGCCGGTCCTCGTCCTCACGGCGCGCGACGGCTGGAGCGACAAGGTCGCGGGCTTCAAGGCCGGCGCCGACGACTACCTCGTCAAGCCGTTCCGGGTGGAGGAACTCGTGATGCGGCTGCGGGCCCTGATGCGCCGCGCCCAGGCCAACGGCGCCGCCCGGGTCGCCTGCGGCCCGCTCACCTTCGACGCCGGCCTCGGCACCTTCGAGCATGACGGGTTGCCCCTGCGCCTGACCGGGCTCGAATGGCGGGTGCTGTGCACGCTCATCCTGCGCAAGGAGGCGGTGGTGCCCCGCGGGCAGTTGATCGAGCGGGTCTATGACGGCGACGCCGAGGTCGATTCCAACTCGGTCGAGGTCATCATCACGCGGCTTCGCCGCAAGATCGCCCCGGCCGCGATCGAGACCGTGCGCGGGTACGGCTACCGGCTGATGCCGACGGGCGCCGCGTGAATCCGCCGGCGCCGTCCCGCGCCTGGTTGCCGTCGCGGCTGCGGCCGTTCGGCAGGTCCGGCTCCCTTCAGCGCCGCCTCCTGCTGGCGGCGGGCGCGTTCCTGGGGATCGCGCTCGTCGCTGCCGGCCTGTCCATCGGCTTCATCCTGCACCGCTTCGTCCGCGGGCAGGTCGACGGCCGGCTCGACGACCGCCTTCTGTCCCTGGTCTCGGACCTGCGCCCGGCGGCCGGAGGCGGCTTGTCCCTGGGGCGCGACCGCGATGGACCGCCCTTCGACCGGCCCCGCTCCGGCTGGTACTGGCAGGTGCGCCGCGGCGAGGCGGTTCTGCGCTCCGATTCCCTGGAGAGCCGGGCTCTCGCCGTTCCGGCGCTGCCGGCGGAGCGCCGGGCGGACGATGCCCCGGTATCCGCGGACGGCATCGGCCCGTGGGGCGACAGCCTGATCCTGCGGGTGCTGGCCGTGCCGGGTCAGGGCGGCGCGCCTCCGACCGTCTACGCCGCCTCGGCCCCGTCCGCGGCCCTGCGCGGGCCGGTCCTGGAGGCCTTGCGGACGCTGGCCGTCTGCCTCGGACTGATCGGGTTGTTCCTCTTCGCCGGCGTCGTCTTCCAGATCCGCCTCGGGTTGCGCCCGCTGCACCGGCTGCGCGACCAGCTCGCGGCGGTGCGGGCCGGCGGGCTCGACCGGCTGCCCGGTCCGCAGCCGGCCGAGGTCCGGCCCCTGGTCGCCGAGATGAACGCGCTGCTCGCCCAGAACGCGGCCAATCTGGAGCATGCCCGGGCTCATGTCGCGAACCTGGCCCATGGCCTCAAGACGCCGCTGGCGACCCTGGCGATGGCGCTCGCCGAGACCGGCTCCGAGCGCGATCTCGGCCTGGCGCGGCATGTCGAGGGCATGGACCGGCGCATCCGCCATCACCTGCGCCGTGCCCGGGCCGCCGCCATCGCCGGCCCCTCCCGGATCAGGGCCGACCTCGCCGCGCAGGTGGCCGACCTGGCGATGGCGCTGGTACGCCTCCATGCCGACAAGGACATCGACATCGTCACCGCGGTGCCCGACGGTCTCACGGTCGCCTGCGACCCGCAGGATCTCGACGAGATGTTGGGAAATCTGACCGAGAATGCGTGCAAATGGTGCCGTGGGCGCGTGCGGATCCGGGCGGCGCGCCAAGACGGCGCTGTCGTCGTCCGGGTCGAGGATGACGGGCCGGGCCTGGACGAGGCCGCCAGAGCCGAGGCGATGATGCGAGGCCGCCGCCTCGACGAGAGCCGGCCCGGCCACGGGTTCGGCCTGCCCATCGCCATGGAGCTGGCCGAGCTCTATGGCGGGTCCGTCGCGCTCGCGGCATCCGAATTCGGCGGGCTCGAAGCACGCCTGACCTTGCCGGCGTAATCGCCGTGCCGCCGCGCAGTCCTCCCAGGAAACACCGACGGGATCCGGCAGATCGATGGTCGGTCATGGCGCAGCTCTTGCGGCGCAGGCAGACCATCCGCTCATGGGAATAGTCCGCTCATTTCGCGCGGCCGAGCCGGTGGCGTAAGGGAGTCGCGCCGGGCCGTGAAACGAGTGAAGCGATGAAGAAGATCGGGTTCCTGTCCTTCGGGCATTGGTCGCCGACATCGCCCTCGGCGACGCGTTCGGCGCGCGACACCCTGTTGCAGTCGATCGACCTCGCCGTGGCGGCCGAGGAACTCGGAGCGGACGGCGCCTATTTCCGGGTCCATCATTTCGCCCGGCAGCTCGCCTCGCCCTTTCCGCTGCTCGCCGCGATCGGCGCCAGGACCCGGCGCATCGAGATCGGCACCGGCGTCATCGACATGCGCTACGAGAACCCGTTCTACATGGCCGAGGATGCCGGCTCGGCGGATCTGATCTCGGGCGGGCGCCTGCAGCTCGGCATCAGCCGAGGCTCCCCCGAGCAGGTCGTCGAGGGCTGGCGGCATTTCGGCTACGCGCCGGCCGAGGGCGAGAGCGACGCGGCGATGGGCCGCCGGCATGCCGAGGTGTTTCTCGACCTGCTGAAGGGGGAGGGCTTCGCCCAACCCCATCCGCGACCGATGTTTCCCAACCCGCCGGGACGGCTGCGCCTCGAACCGCACTCCGAAGGCTTGCGCGAGCGGATCTGGTGGGGCTCCGCGTCCGACGCCACCGCCGTATGGGCGGCGGGGCAGGGGATGAACCTGCAGAGCTCGACCCTCAAGGCGGACGAGACCGGCGAGCCGTTCCACATCCAGCAGGCCCAGCAGATCCGCCGCTACCGGCAGGCCTGGAAGGCGGCGGGCCATGCGCGGGAGCCGCGGGTCTCCGTCTCCCGGTCGATCTTCGCCCTCGTGAACGACCTCGACCGCGCCTATTTCGGGCGCGGCGAGAGCAGCGATCAGATCGGCATCATCGACAACATGCGGGCGGTCTTCGGACGCTCCTACGCCGCGGAGCCCGAGGCCCTGGTCGAGGCGCTCCGGGCCGACGCGGCGATCGCCGAGGCCGACACGCTCCTCCTCACGGTACCGAACCAGCTGGGCGTGGCCTACAATGCCCACGTCATCGAGACCATCCTGACGCAGGTCGCCCCGGCGCTCGGCTGGCGGTGAGCCTCGGGGAACGGCTTCGCCGGGTTCGGATCCTCTGCGCGCCGGCGGAGGCAGGATCGCACGACGCAGGATGGCCTCCGGCCGGAGACGGCAGCGCCCGGTGATGCGCCTCCCGCGGATCCCGGGATGCGCGGGGAAGACGAGGCGCCCCGAACCCTGGCCGTCAGGCGCGATATCGGAACGGCACGGACCGATGGTTGGCTGCGCAACGTTTCCTTTCCCATCCCGGCAGGCGCGAGACCCTTTGAGGGAGCCAAGCACCAGCGTGGCCGTTCACCCGCACATCCTGCGCTGGCAAGGGTTCGGGGCGCGTCGCATGACCCATCGTATTCGCACATCCGCCGCGGCCTACGAGCTGTTGTCCCGGCACGCCCGCAGGACGGGCCTGTCGATGGAGGTCGTCCTCGAAGACCTGATCCTGCACACGCTTGCCGCGACGGCAGAGGCGGGCTCGCCCGTGGCGTCTCTGGACGGTCCGGCCGAGGACGATCGCGCCACGGTGAGGCTCGACGTCCTGGCGGCCTCGAACGGACAGGCTTCGGCCCGCCGTGCAGGGCCGCCGAAAGGCGCGAACCATCGCATGGCCGCCCGACCGGCTCTGCAGGAGCCGTCCCATGATCCCGCCGGGCTGCCTCCCGGAGGCGATCGATCGGAGCCGGTGCGGTTCTGCGGCCGGGGATGGTGAAGTCTTGAACATAGGCGAGACGGTGCGTGAACGGCCAATGGCGCGACCATGCACCATTCCACCAAAACAACTATTACATGTGCTTTTGCGGAATTTCTATTTAGGCATGAATTAATACGGAGATTTGAGCAGATCATATTAATGGGACCAGAGCAGAACCTATTGCATCAAGCCACGATCTGTCATGATTGAGGTCTGCATGCCGCTGCTGGCTCGGTTTCGAATCCTTCCCAAGCTTTCGCTGGCTATTGTCCTGATCGGACTGACCGTCGGCGCCTGTATCTGGTATGCGCAGGCGCGCATGACGGGGATCGACGACGCCTACACGGTGTATCTCGAGCGTGACGCCCGTGCCGAGGCGACAGCGCAGCGTATCGATCGACGCCTCTTCGAGCTGAACTACTGGATCTACCGCCTCATTGCCGAGACCGACACGGAGGAGATGAAACGGGCCAGCGCCGGCTTCGACAGGGCACGGCCGGCGCTGCGCAAGGACTTCGAGAACCTGAAAGCGAAAGCACCCACGTTCGGATCGGACATCGCCGATCTCGAAAAGCGGATCGAAGCCTTCGTTCTCGAAGCCTCCGAGGCGGCCCGCCTGGCAAACCTGCAGCGCAACGGCGACGCGCTGGCGCTCATGCACCGCGCGGTCGATCCGATCTTCCTGGATCTTGCCAAGGACACCGGCAAGCTGAGCGACCAGATCGTCGCTTACGTGCAGCGGGCGTCCGATGACCTGACCGTGCAGACGAACGCCACCCGCCACAACCTCATGATCTTCAGCGCCCTGGGACTGATGATCGGTCTGATCGCCGCCGCGCTCATCTCCGTCCTCGGGATCACGCGCCCGCTCGGGAGCCTGGTCGGCGTCCTCCAGCGCATGGCCAGGGGCGAGATCGAGGCCGAGATCAAGGAGGCCGCGCGCGGCGACGAGATCGGAGACGTGGGCCGGGCCGTCGAGGGCATCAAGGCGATGGTCGCCGAGAGGGCCGCCGAAGAGGCCGAGCGCAAGCAGATCGGGGAGGCCGCGGCCGCGGCCGAGCGCAAGCGCGCGATGATGGAACTCGCGGACGAGTTCGAGCGGGCCGTGGGCGGCATCGTCGGGCTGGTCTCGTCCGCGGCGACCGAGCTGCAGGCCACCGCGCAGCAGATGACCGTGACCGCGACCCAGACCGCCAGCCAGTCGAGCACCGTCGCAGAGGCGGCCGAGGAGGCTTCGGCCAATGTCAGCACGGTCGCGTCGGCGGCCGAGGAACTCGGCGCTTCGGTGCAGGAGATCAGCCGGCAGGTCTCCGGCTCGTCGGATCTCGCCCGGCAGGCGGTCGGCGAGGCCGATCAGACCGCCTCCCTGGTGCATGACCTGAGCACGGCCGTGGCGAAGATCGGGGACGTGGTTCAGCTGATCTCGACCGTGGCGGGGCAGACCAATCTGCTCGCCCTGAACGCCACCATAGAGGCGGCCCGGGCCGGCGAGGCGGGGCGCGGCTTCGCGGTGGTCGCCGCCGAGGTCAAGGAACTCGCCAGCCAGACCGCCCAGGCCACGGACGAGATCGCCCGTCAGATCGGCGAGGTGCAAGGCTCCACCGGGCAGGCCGTCAGTGCGATCGGCGCGATCACGGCACGGATCCAGGAGATCAACGCCGTGGCCTCCACCATTGCCGCCGCGGTCGAGCAGCAGGGCTCCGCAACGCAGGAGATCGTGCGCAACGTGGCCGAGGCCTCGAACGGCACCACGGAGGTCACGAACAACATCGCCGGCGTGGCCCAGGCCTCGGAGGAAACCGGCGCGGCGGCCAGCCAGGTGCTGGTATCGGCCTCGGAACTCTCACGCCAATCCGAGCATCTGTCCGCCGAGGTTCAGCGCTTCCTGGCGACGGTGCGCGCCGCCTAGGGCGCGTCACGACGACGGCTCGGAGCCGCCCCGATCGCACGCTTCCCGACCCCGCCCCGAAGGGCGGGGTTTTGGTGTCGACGCGGCAGGGCGGCCAAGGGGCATCCCGTCGCGAGGGGAGAGCCCTACGCTGCCATCGTGATGAACTTCGTCGCGAGGTAGCCTTCCAGGGCCTCCGGCCCGCCCTCGCTGCCGTAGCCGGAATCGCCCACCCCGCCGAACGGCGTCTCGGGCAGGCCCAGGCCGTGATGGTTGATGCCGAGCATGCCGCAGGCGAGGCCGGACCCCAGCCGCGACGCCGTCCGGCTCGACCGGGTATAGGCATAGGCCGCCAGCCCGAACGGCAGACGGTTGGCCTCGGCCAGCGCCTCGTCCAGATCCGAGAAGGCCGCCACCGTCGCAACCGGGCCGAACGGCTCCTCGTTCAGGATGCGGGCCGTCGTCGGCACCTCGGTGAGCACCGTCGGTGCCAGGAAGAAGCCCTGGTTGTGCGGGCGGCGGCCCCCGGTCACGATCCGGCCGCCGGCGGCCTCGGCCTCGGCGATCAGCTCCTCCACGGCGCGGCGGCGGCGCTCGTGGATCAGCGGACCCATCTGCGTGGCCTCGTCGAGGCCGTCGCCGACCGTGATCGCCGCCGCCCGCGCGGCGAAGCGCTCGACGAAGTCCTCGTAGACCGGCCGCTCGACGAGGAAGCGCGTCGGCGCGACGCAGACCTGGCCGGCATTGCGGAACTTGTTGGCGGCCAGGATCTCGACCGCCCGTTCGAGATCGGCATCGGCGCAGACGATCGCCGGAGCGTGCCCGCCGAGCTCCATCGTCACCCGCTTCATGTGGGTGCCGGCCAGCGTCGCGAGCAGCTTCCCGACCGCGGTCGAGCCGGTGAAGGAGATCTTGGCGATCTCCGGCGCCGCGATCAGGTAGGCCGAGATCGGGGCCGGATCGCCGTAGAGCAGGCCGAGCGCCTCGCCCGGCACGCCGGCATCGAGCAGCGCCTGCACCAGCGCGGCGCAGCTCGCCGGCGTATCCTCCGGCCCTTTCAGGATCACGCTGCAGCCGACGCAGAGGGCGGCGGCAACCTTGCGCACCGCCTGATTGAGCGGGAAGTTCCAGGGCGTGAAGGCGGCGACCGGCCCGACAGGCTCGCGGATCACCGTCTGCATCACCCCTTCCGCCCGCGCCGGGATCACCCGGCCATAGGCGCGCCGGCCCTCCTCGGCGAACCAGTCCAGGGTGTCGGCGGCGGCCAGCGTCTCGACCCGCGCCTCGCGCAGGGGCTTGCCCTGTTCCAGGGTCATCAGCCGGGCGATCGTCTCGACGCGCGCGCGCAGCAGATCGGCGGCCCGGCGCAGGATCAGCCCGCGTTCGAGGGCGGAGACGGCCCGCCAGGCCGCGAAGCCGCGCTTGGCCGCGGCCAGCGCATGGTCGAGATCGTCGGCGGTGGCCTTGGCGACCGCCCCGATCACCGCGCCGGTGGCCGGGTTGACGACCGGGAGCGCCGCGCGGGCTTCCGCCGCGATCCAGGCGCCACCGATCTGCAGTCCGGTGTTCGGATAGGCCATGGGTGCTCGCATTCCTGTCCCGTGCCCGCGCCGCGCGCCGGCCGGGACACCATGAGGGGTCTCTCGGGTCTCGCGCCGGCATCGGATCCGGCGCGAGACGCCCGGTCTCTTCAGAAGTAATATCCGATATTGACGAAGAACGCCTTCTTCCACTTGCTGTCGCCGCCCATGGCGAGACCGCTCGTGTACTGCCCCGCGCCGACATAGGGATCGTTCCGGCCGAACAACCCTTCCGTATAGATCACGAGGCTCGGGTCGGCCGTCAGTGTCCAGATCGTGCCGAGAGTGTAGCGCTCGGACGTCTTGAAATCGGCGCGGTCCTTGAAGTAGGCGCTGTAGTTCAGATAGGGCACGATCGTGAAGGGACCGATCGGATCGGCGACCTTGTAGGAGATGTCGGCCGAGACGAAGTTGCCGCGCGTGGCCATGTTGTACGACACGTCGAAGCCGCCGACCGTCAGCAGGTCGTTGCGGATCGGGTTCCTCGGATCGATGTCCTGGCGGACATAGACCGCCTTGAAGCCCCAGGCGCCGTAGGTGGCGTTGAGATGCACGCTTTCGAGCTGCTTCGAGCCCGTCTGCCGGGTGTCGAAATTGTAGATGTCCGAATGCCAGAGCGAGGCGCCGAGGGCGAGCGAGGCGAGGTCGTTCTTGACGAAGAAGTACTCCGCCCGGCCGACGAACATGTTCTCTTCGCTGTTGTGCGTCCCGAACGGGATGTAGCTGTCCGCGATGACGACGTTCGTCGAATAGCGCGCGCTGTCGCGGCTCAGGCCGAAGGCATTGGGGTTGGCGCCGGGATAGAAGCCGAACTGGTAATTGAAGTCCGGCTCGACATGGGCGTATTTCAGCCCGAGATTGTAGACCTCCTCGACGCCCATCACGAAGCCGAGCGAGCCTAGGAAGGTGTTGGAGAAGTACGGGGTCAGGCCGAACGGCACCTGATTCATGCCGACAGTGAGGCTGTCCTCCGGCGTCAGCTTGAGGCCGATATAGGCCCACATCGGGAAGTTCACCTCGCCCGGATGGCCGTCGTAACCGAAGCGCGGCCCGTAGAGGAAGTTGCCGCCGTAGAAGCGATACTGCGCCGCGCCGAAAATCGTGTCGGAATCGTAGACCGCCTTCAGGGACAGCGCATCGAAGGAGAAGTGCTCCGAGGTCTTGGGGACGCCGCCCCGGCTGACATCGTCGAAGCGCATGTCGTAGCGCATCCGGAACGCGCCGCCGAAGGTGAACTTGCCGATCGCGGTCGACGGCTCGGGATTCGGCGTCGGGTCGGGCACCGCGATCGGCTGCTCGCGATTGACCGGGCTCGGCTCGGCATCGATCTCCTGCGTCCCCTGGTCCTGGGCGCGGGCGGGATGCTCCCAGAACGGGCCTGCGCCCGCACAGAGAGCGAGAACGGCTGCCAGCTTCATCGACTTCATGGTGCGCTACCTCTCGCCTGTCCGGGTGACGGGATCCGTGTCGCGGCCGAGTCGGCCCACGGAGGATGAATGGGGTGACCCCGGCCTTCGGTCCGACCGCGCACGCCCCGTCGTCGGGCTTGCGCTCACCGCGCGGAGACCGTGAAAAGGTTGCCGCACGGGAGGGATCGAGCGTTTCTCGCATTCATCGAACAGGCACTACGCGGATCGTCGCTTCGAACAGCGCCGGACACACGAATTGCCATGCACGGCCATGACCGCGCATTCTTTGACTGCAATCAATATTTGAAATGATCTTGCAAATACTTGAAGCCGGGCGGGATCGACGCTTGCCCTGCGCGGGGGAGCGGATCCCTGCCTCTGTTCCGATGTCTTACCGTATTACGGAAGACCGTAAGATGACAAGCCAATTCGAGAGGCATTTCGATGAAATGTTAGATTTCGCCAAATATTCGCCGGATCCGACGTGCCGATCGCAAGATGAGAGAGGCCGGGAGGCGTGCGTGCCCCATCGAAGGCCCGCCCGCTGGCGCGGTGCCCGCGTCCTCGTCTCGAAACATCAGCGGCGGCCGGCCCGGCGGGAGGGGCCGGGCCGAGACCGGGTCAGTTCGGGAAGATCTGCGCCTGCTCCGGCCGCCAGGCCAGGGCGACCCGCTCGCCCACCCGTGCGCGGCCGGCATCGCAGGGAATGCGCACCGTGACGCTGTCGCCCCAGGCGGTGGCGACGCTGTACTGCATCGCCTCGCCGCAGAAGCTCGCCTCGTCGACGGTCCCGAAGATCGCCCCCGCCGGGGCGTTGTCGGGAGCGTGCAGCCGGATCGCGTCGGGCCGGACCATCAGCACGCCGGCCTCGCACTGCGCCGGCATCGCCGCCAGCGACAGGCCTTCGAGCGACGTCCCGTCCGCGAGGAGGATCGCCCCGTCCCCCGCACCGCCGAGCCGACGGTCGATGCGGCAGGGCATGAAGTTCGAATGCCCGATGAAGCCGGCGACGAAGCGGGAGGAGGGCGCGTCGTAGAGATCGCGCCCGGTGCCGAGCTGCTCGATCCGCCCCTGCCGGAACAGGGCGATCCGGTCGGACAGGCGCAGGGCCTCCTCCTGATCGTGGGTCACGTAGAGGATGGTCACGCCGGTCTCGTGGTGGACCCGCTTGATCTCGTGCTGGAGCTCCTCGCGCAGGCTCTTGTCGAGGGCCGAGAGCGGCTCGTCCATCAGCAGGAGCGGCGGCTCGTAGGCCAGCGCCCGGGCCAACGCGACGCGCTGCTGCTGGCCGCCGGAGAGCTGCGCCGGCTTGCGGTCGGCATAGGCCTCCAGATGCACGAGCTTGAGCATCGCCTTGACCCGCGCGTCGATGTCGGCGCGGCTCCAGCGCCGGACCTTGAGCGGGAAGCCGACATTCTCGGCGATCGTCATCTGCGGGAACAGGGTGTAGCGCTGGAACACCATGCCGATGTTGCGCTTGTTCGAGGGCGTGTTCAGGATCGAGCGCCCCTCGATCAGCACGTCGCCGGCATTCGGCTCCTGGAAGCCGGCGATGACGTAGAGCGTCGTGCTCTTGCCGGAGCCGGAGGGCCCGAGGAAGGTCACGAACTCGCCGCGGGCGATGTCGAGGCTGACCGCCTCGACCGCCACCACCGCGCCGTAGCTGCGCCGGATCCCGCGGATGGCGAGGAAGGGATGGCCGGAGGAAGCGCTCATGCGCGGAGGTCCTTCTTCTTCAGCGCGGCGGAGAGCAGCATCAGCACGGCCGTGAGCGCGACGAGCAGCGTCGAGACGGCGGCGACGACGGGGGAGAGATCCTGGCGCAGCACGCCCCAGATCCGGACCGGAAGCGTCTGGATGTCCGGGCTGGCCATGAAGATCGCGACGACGACCTCGTCCCAGGAGGCGAGGAAGGAGAACAGGGCCGCGGTGGCGATGCCCGGCATGATCCCCGGCAGGGTGACGCGGAGCTTGGCTTCGAGGGGCGAGGCGCCGCACAGCACGGCGGCATCCTCGATGGCCGGATCGAACCGCTCCAGGGCGCCGCTGATCGCGATCACCGAGAAGGGCAGGGCGAGCAGGAGGTGGGCGAGGACGAAGCCAGCCTCCGTCCCGTTGAGCTGGAGCCTGAGGAACAGGGCGTAGAGCGCCACCGCCAGCACGACGACCGGCAGGATCATCGGCATCAGGAACAGCGCCCGCACCGCCTCCCGGCCGGGAAAGCGGCCGCGCACGAGGCCGAAGGAGGCCGCGAGACCGAGGAGCACGCTCAGGACCGTGACCCAGGCGGCGATCCGCAGGCTCGTCAGGAAGGCGAAGATCCAGTCCGGATCGTCGAGCAATTCCGCGTACCAGCGCAGGGTCCAGCCCGGCGGCGGGAACTGCATCCATTGCGAGTCGCCGAAGGACAGCGCGACGAGCACCAGGATCGGGAGGAGCAGGAACAGCCCCACCGCGAGGCCGATGCCGCCGAGCACGAAGCGCAGGGCCCCGAGGCGGGAATAGCTGAGAAGCATCCGTCCCTCCTCAGGCCGCGCCGCGGGTTCCGAAGAACCGGATCTGGATCGTGTAGAGGATCAGGGTGAGGACCAGCAGGATGGTCGCGGCGGTGCTAGCCAGCCCCCAGTCGAGCAGCGACTGGACGAGCTGCGCGATCAGTTCGGGCAGCATCATGTTGGCGGTGCCGCCGAGCAGCGCGGGCGTGACGAAGTAGCCGAGCGACATCACGAACACCATCAGCGCACCGGAGGCGATGGCGCCCGAGGCCATGGGCAGCAGGATGCGGGTCAGGCATTGCCACCGGGTGGCGCCGCACAGGGAGGCGGCCTGGAGCACGCTCGGATCGATCGCCCGCAGGGCCGAGGCCAGGGGCAGCACCATGAAGGGCAGCATGATGTAGGTCATGCCGATGGTGACGCCGACGAGGTTGTTGGTCAGGGTGAGCGGCGCCGCGATCAGGCCGAGACTCATCAGGGCCCGGTTGATCAGGCCGGTTCCCTGGAGCAGCACCATCCAGGCATAGGTCCGCGCCAGCAGGTTGGTCCACATCGACAGGACGACGATGCCGGTGAGGAGTCCCGCCACCCGGCGCGGCGCGATGGCCAGGAACCACGCCGTCGGGAAGCCGATGACGAGGGTCGCGGCGGTGACGAGGCCGGCAACGAGGAAGGTATTGCCCAGAACCTTGAGGTAGGTCGTGCCGCCGAAGAAGGTCGCGTAGTTGCCCAGGCCCGGCGCCGGCTCGGTGACGCTGCGCAGGAGCAGCCCGAAGACCGGGACGACGAACAGCAGGGCGACGAGGGCGAGGGCGGGGAGGACCGCGCCGAGACCGCGCAGGCGCCGGGTCCAGGCAGGGGGCGCCCCTGGCAACGGCAGGGCCCGCTGCATCCGTGCCAGGGTCATGGTGGCGGCTCCGTTTCGCATCGGGCCCATCACCGGGCCTGCCACGCGTACCACCGCTTGCCGATCTCCTCGCGGTTCTTGGCCCAGTATTCCATGTTGAGGTTGATCTGAGACGCCTTGTGCCGATCCGGCAGGGTTTCGGCGATCGCGGGATCCATCAGCTTGGCCGAGCCGAGATTGATCGGGGCGTAGCGGGTGGCGGCGGCGAAATCGGCCTGTTCCTTCGCGTCCGTGGCGGCGGCGAGGAACTCCATCGCCGCCTTCTTGTTGCGGCTGCCCTTGGGCACCACCAGCATGTCGGCGGTGGTGAGGTTCTGCTCCCAGGCGATCCCGACCGGCTGCTTGTCCTGCTCCAGGGCGGCGATGCGCCCGTTCCAGAACTGGCCCAGCGCCACCTCGCCGGAGGCCAGGAGCTGCTGCGACTGCGCGCCCCCCGACCACCAGATGATCTCGGACTTGATGGTGTCGAGCTTGGCGAAGGCCCGGTCGAGGTCGAGCGGGTAGAGCTTGTCCGGCGCCACGCCGTCGGCCAGGAGCGCGATCTCCAGCGCGCCCGGCGCCGACCATTTGTAGAAGGTGCGCTTGCCCGGGAACGTCTTGGTGTCGAACAGGTCGGCCCAGCCCTTCGGCGCCGCCGGCACGGCCTTCGTGCCGTAGCCGAGGACGAAGGCGTAGTAGAAGCTGCCGACCGCGTGATCGGTCACGAAGCGGGGATCGAGCGCGTCGCGCTTGACCACCGCAAAATCGATCGGCTCCAGCAGCCCGTCCCGGGCGGCTTGGGCGGCGAAGTCGTACTCGACGTCGACGACGTCCCAGCCGACATTGCCGCTCTCGACCATGGCCTTGAGCTTCCCGTAATCGGTCGGGCCGTCCATCTGCACGCGGACGCCGCTGGCCTTGGTGAAGGGCCGGACCCAGGCGGTCTTCTGCGCCTCCTGGGTGGTGCCGCCCCAGCTCGTGAAGACCAGACTGCCCGCCGCCGCCATGGCCGGCGGCAGCAGGGATGCGGCCGGCAGCGCCGCAAGGGCGACGCCTCCGAGTGCGGCGCCGATGCCGATGATGGTCCTGCGCTTCATACTGGCCCCCTCTGGCTGTGATGCGTGTGGCTGGTTGCGGTGTCCGGCTGAGCGGTTCGTCTTCGTGGTGGGTTCGGGCCGGCTACGGGTGGAACGGAGCGGCCCGGAGGATCTTGGATTCCATCGTCTCGATCAGCGCCTGGATCTTGGGCAGGAAGGCCGTCCAGGCCGGATCGGCGGCGAGCGCGGCCCGGCGGCTCTCGCGGTCGGCGAGGTCCCGGTAGCCCCAGACATGGACGATCTCGTTGAGCGGACCGATCTCGGTCGCGTAGTAGCCGACGAGGTTGCCGAGATGGCCGCGCTGGATCGCGATGCCCTCCTCGCCGACGAGCTTGAGGTAGGCGGGGACGGTGCCGGTCTTGAGCCGGTAGGTCCGCATCTCGTAGATCACCGGCTCCTCCTCAGCGCATCACGAACGGGTCGGGGATCGGGTCGTCGGAGGTGCGGATCCAGACCGACTTGGTGCGGGTGTAGTCGAGCATCGATTCGAGCCCGCCCTCGCGTCCGAGCCCCGAGAGGCCGAAGCCGCCGAACGGCACGATCGGCGAGATCGCCCGATAGGTGTTGACCCAGACGATGCCCGCGCGCAGCCGCCGGATGCAGCGGTGGGCCCGCGTCAGGTTCGCAGTGAACACGCCCGAGGCGAGGCCGAAGGGCGAGTCGTTGGCGAGCGCGACCGCCTCGTCCTCGCCCTCGAACGGAATGACCGTGAGGACCGGACCGAACAGCTCCTCGGCGGCGCAGGGCGTGTCGGGCCGGGCGTCGGCGATGATGGTCGGCAGGTAGTAGAAGCCCTCCGAAAAGCCCTCCGGCCGCGCGCCGCCCACGACGAGGCGGCCGCCCGCCGCGAGGCTCGCCTCCACCACCGTCTCGATATGCGCCCGCTGGCGCGCGGTCGCGAGCGGGCCGACCTCGGTCTCGGGGTCTTCCGGCACGCCGAGGCGGATCGCCCGGGCCTTCTCGGCCAGGATCGCGACGAAGCGGTCGTGCACGCGGCGCTCGACCAGCAGGCGCGAGCCGGCGACGCAGCTCTGGCCGGCGGCGGCGAAGATGCCGGCGACGACCGCGTTGGCGGCGCTCTCCAGGTCGGCATCGGCGAAGACGAGCACCGGCGACTTGCCGCCGAGCTCCAGCGAGGTCGCCGCGAGGTTGTCGGCGGTGTTGTGCACGATGTGGCGGGCGGTGCCGGGGCCGCCGGTGAAGGCGACGCGGGCGACGAGGGGGTGGCGCGTCAGCGGCGCGCCGCAGCCCGCCGCATCGCCGGTCACGATGTTGACCACGCCCGGCGGGAAGCCGGCCTCGTGGACCAGCTCGGCGAAGGCGAGCAGCGGGGCGGGCGCCTCTTCCGAGGCCTTCAGCACCACGGTGCAGCCCGCCGCCAGGGCCGGCCCGAGCTTGACCGCCGAGAGGAACAGCGAGGAGTTCCAGGGGACGATCGCGGCGACGACGCCGATCGGTTCCCGCCGGGTGAACACCTCCATGTCCGGCTTGTCGACCGGCAGGTGGGCGCCGTGCAGCTTGTCCGCGAGGCCGCCGAAATAGCGATAATACTCCGCGACGTAGCCGATCTGGCTGCGGGTCTCGCGGATGATCTTGCCGGTGTCGCGGGTCTCGAGCCCGGCGAGATAGCCCGCCCGCGCGGCGACGAGGTCGGCGAGCCGCATCAGGAGCGCGCCGCGCCGGGTCGGCACGAGGTCGGCCCAGGCCGGATCGCGCAGGGCCCGGTCGGCGGCCCGCACCGCTGCGTCGACATCGGCGGGGCTCGCCGCCGGCATCCGCGCCCAGGGGCGGCCGGTCGCCGGATCGAGGCTCTCGAAGGTCGCGGCCGGCTCGGGGAAGGCGCCGTCGATATAGGCGCGGAAGGTGGGCAGCATGGCGGGGGTGCTCACGCGAAGGCCGGCATGACGTCGCGGATGAACAGCTCCAGCGAGCGCTTCTTGCGCGCGTGCTCGATGCCGCTGTCGATCCAGACCGCGTATTGGTCGTAGCCCATCGCCTCGTAGGCCTTGAGGCGGGTGACGACCGCCTCGGGCTCGCCGATGACGAGGTTCCGGGCGATGGTCTCCGGCGCGTATTGCGGCATGGAGGCCTGCACCGCGGCATCGACCCCGCGCAGGAAGCCCTGCTCGATGGGAAGCTTGTTCTGGAACAGGGCGCCGAAGGTGCAGTAGAACCGGCTCAGATCCTGGCTCAGCCGCGCGGTCTCCTCGGGCGAGTCCGAGACGAAGGTGTGCTGCAGCAGCATGATCTGAGGGCGCGGCACCGCGGGGGCGTTGGCGCAGGCCTGGTTGAAGCGGCCCATCAGGGTCTCGACCTCGCCGTCGCCCGAGGCGAGCGGCGTGACCTGAACGTTGCAGCCGTTCTCGACGGCGAAGGCGTGGGAATTCGGGTCCCGCGCCGCGACCCAGATCGGGATCTCCGGCCGCTGCACCGGCTTGGGCGAGGCCGTGGTCTTCGGGAAGCGCCAGAACTCGCCCTCGTGGGTGTAATCGCCCGCCCAGAGGCCGCGCAGCGCCGGGATCATCTCGCGCATCCGCTGGCCGGCGCCCCAGGCGTCGAGGCCGGGCATCAGGCGCTCGTATTCGAAGCTGTAGGCGCCGCGGGCGATGCCGAGATCGAGGCGCCCGCCGGTGGCGAGATCGGTCATCGCCGCCTCGCCGGCCAGCCGGATCGGGTGCCAGAACGGCGCGATCACCGTGCCGGTCCCGAGGCGGATGCGCGTGGTGCGCGCGCCGAGATAGGCGAGATTGATGAAGGGGTTGGGAGCGATCGTGAACTCCATCCCGTGGTGCTCGCCGATCCAGGCCGTCTCGAAGCCGCCCCGCTCGGCGGTCTGCACGAGATCGGTCAGCTCGTCGAACAGCGCGGCATGGGGCTGCGCGTCGTCGAAGCGCTCCATATGGACGAAGAGAGAGAACTTCATGTCGGCCTCGGCTTCGGAACGCGAGAGCCATGCCCAGATCGGTAAGGGCCGGGTCTCGTCATCTCTGGTCCGCCCCGCTCCTCGCGAGCGGGGCGTTGCGAGCGGCAGCCGGGCTCAGGCTGCGGAATCGTGCCGGAGGGCGTAGACCCGGCCCTCGGAGGCATTGCCCGAATACACGCCGAAGGCGTTCTCCCGGCTTTCGCGGGCGTAGCGCTCCAGCATCGTCCGGCTCGCCGGATCCCGCACGGGGCAATCGGCCAGTTCCGTCACCGGCCACAGCCGCGTGCCGCGCCCCGGCGTGCCGGAGAAGGCGCCGCGATAGACGATCGAGGTCGGCGCACCGGGCGCGTCCGGATCCTCGTAGACCGCGAACAGGAAGCCGAGCTCCGCCGCCACGCCCAGCTCCGCGAGCTTGCCGTGGAGGCTGGTCGGATCCGAAAGCGGCTCCAGGCGGTGCGCGGCGGGCAGGGCGAGCGTCCCGTCGGCCGCCTCGACCAGAAGGATCTCGCCCTCGGCTTCGAGGATCGCCTTGACCTCGATGGAGCGCGCGGCCGCGGCCACGGCCTCCTGGGCGAGGCCGAACTCGACATAGGCACCCCGGCAATAGCCGAGGGGCATCCGGCCGCTGCCGTCGAAATCCACCACCTCGCCGATGAGGATGTCGTGGTCGCCCGCCGCCACCACCTGATGCAGGCGGCAATCGAACCAGGCCGCGCAGCCCTCCAGGACCGGCGAGCCGGTGGCGCCGGAGGCCCAGGCCACCTGCTCGAACTTGTCGGGCCGCTTGGAGGCGAAGACGCCGGAGACGTCGCGCTGATCCTGGGCCAGGATGTTCACGGCGAAGCGCGGCGCCGCCTTGAACACCGGATGGCTCGACGCCGTGCGGGCGATGCAGATCGAGACGAGCGGCGGATCGAGGGAGACCGAGCTGAACGAGTTCGCGGTGAATCCCCGCGGCTCGCCATCCTCCTGCAGCGTCGTCACCACGGTGACGCCGGTGGCGAAGGCGCCCAGCGCGTTGCGGAAGCGCTTCGGCGCCGCGGCGGGCTCCTGCGCCTCGAGGCCGGCGAGGAAGCGGGCGATCTCGGCATTGACCCGGGCCGCCCCGACCAGGGGCATCATGTGGCGCTCGCCCGACAGGACGAGCCCCCGGGCGCCGGGAACCGCCGCGGCCATGGCCCGCGTCATGTCCGGGGTCGAGTTGGGATCGTGCTGGCCGGTCATGAACAGGGCCGGCACCGACAGACCCGGGAGACGCGCGGCATAGGCGGCGTCGGCGGTGGCGAAGACCCGGTAGGCCAGGGCGTAGCCGCGCCCGTCGGCCCGCTCCAGCAGGGCCCGCATCCGCTCCGCCTCCTCGGCGAGAGACGGCGGCACCGGAGAGCCGAACCAGCGTGCCAGCGTCGTCTCGACGCCGGGGCCGGCCTCGCCCGCCTCCAGGGCCTCGACCCGGCGCAGGACCGCCTGGCTCTGCTCGGCGCTGCGGCGATAGACGGCGTTGAGGGCGGTGACGCTGCCCACCCGCTCCGGATGCGACAGGGCCGCTTCCAGCGCCACCATCGCCCCCATGGAATGGCCGACGAGGTGGGCGCGCTCGATCTTCAGGGCATCGAGCACGCCGACGAGCTGGGCGGCGTAATCCGCCAGCTCCGGCTTGCCCGCGGGGCCGTCCGAGCCGCCATGCCCCATCATGTCGTAGGCGTGGATCGGACGCTGTCCGGCGAAGGCCGCCATCTGCGGCCGCCACACGGTGTGGTCGAGGCCGACCCCGTGGATGAACAGGATCGGGGTCGCGCCCGTCTCCGCGCCTGCGGAGACGATCAGGGTACGCCGCCCCGTGCCGCCGGTCGGGACGCTTCGGGAGGCGACCTCAGGCATCGCCTGCCTCGATCTCGCGCAGGTCCTGATAGCGGTCGCCGATGCGGTGATGCGGGCGGCCGCCGACCGAGGCGCCGAGGGCGACCACGATCTCGTCGGGAGCCGGCGCATCGAGGATCGAGAACTGCACGGTCAGGTAATGCGAGCGCATGCCCTCGTCGTGCTTGTGCATGAGCGGGATCACGATCGGGCAATCGGGCCCGCCGCGGGTGTTGGTGAAGCTCAGGTAGCTCTTGGCCCCGACCGCCTGCCGGTAATGATTGCCGAAGCGCAGGGTGTGGATCAGCGCCGAGGCGTGCTCGACCTCGCCATCCGTGCCGACGACGGCGGCCTTGCCGTAGCCCTCGACCGCTTCGCCGGACCCGACGGCGCCGATGATCTCGGCGGTCAGCAGGGCGCCGAGCTCCGGCGCGATGCTGCGGATCTCGGGCCGGAGATCCTCGACGAAGCCGCGGCCGGCCCAGGGATTCTTCAGGACGGCGGCGATGCCGAACAGCTTGAGCGGCCTTGGGGCGGAGCGTCCGCCCTCGATGAAGGTGGTCTCTTGATAAGCGACGAGCTTGCGGATCGACGACACGGGCAACTCCCTGCGATGGGCGTAGCCGTATTACGGTATACCATAAGACCGCAAGGCGTTTTGCGCATCATTTTGCTCAATTTCTCATCCACATTGCAGCGCACAAAGTGTTCCCTGCAGACATTTATCGAGAAATCGCAATATAAATCAGTCTATTCGGCACAAAGCCGGACCGATGAAATTATTGACATGCACAAAACTTTTGCAGCGCCCACGGATCGGACCCGGTTCGGAGGTCAGCGCTTGCGGGCCGGCTACCGCCCAGCCTATCGGAACGGGCAGGGCGGTCCGTCTGCCGCACACCAGGCGGGGCCGTACCGATTCGGTATGCTATGTGACGTCTGGGCACCCGCCCGCGCCCTCGCCATGAGGCGTCGCGGGGGGCGAGCGAGGCAGGAAGCGGGCTTCGATGGTGGCGGGGATCTTACGGGTCGAGCGGGAAACCAAGTCGCTGCGCGAGATGACGCTCGACAAGATGCGCCGGGCGATCCTCGACCAGCATTTCAAGCCCGGCGACCGCCTGGTCGAGCGCGAGCTCTGCGACCAGCTCGCCGTCAGCCGCTCCGTCGTCCGCGAGGTGCTCCGGCACCTCGAGGCGGAGGGCATCGTCGAGATCGTTCCCAATCGCGGCCCGATCGTCGCGGTGCTCACCCGCGCGCAGGCGCGCCAGATCTACGAGGTGCGCGGCTATCTGGAGGCGCTGGCCGCCCGGGGCTGCGCCGAGAGTCCGGACGCGCCGGCGGTGGCGGACGCGCTGGACGCGCGGCTGCACCGCATCGCCCATGGCTACGCGACCAACGATGCCGCCCTGATCCTCGAAGCGACCGCCGAGTTCTACGAGCGCATGTTCCTGGCAAGCGGCCGGGAGATCGCCTGGGACATCGTGTCGGCGCTGCACATGCGCATCACGCATCTGCGCTCGATCACGATCGCCACGCCCGGCCGCGCCACGGACGGCCCCGAGGAGATGCGGCGCATCGTGGCCGCGATCCGGGCCCGCGACGGCGAGACCGCCTTCCAGGCCAGCCTCTCGCATGTCCAGCGCGCCGAGACATTGGCGATTTCCGAGATCACGACCTAGGCCGGGAGGCCCGGGCAGGACGTACGATCGGGGACGCGCGATCAGGGCCGTTCGGGCACGCCGGAGCAGACGGCGTGGCGTCCGGATCGCCGCAGCCGTCGCTGGCCCGCGCGGGGAGGGCCCGCCACGAAGGCAGGCCCGCGGCCAGGCCAGATGTTCCTGGCGACGCCGCCTCACAAGCAGCCGACGGCGCTTCGCGGGAGAGATCTGCACCCTGCGCCCGGGCGCGCGCCCTCTCAGGGCCGCGAAATCCTCGCACGAAGGGCGAGTTTCATTGGATTTTACCGAATTATCCACATCAAAAATTGCAGGAATCCAGCTCTACAGATGCAGATTTTCGAGAAAAACTTCAAATGATCGTGAGGTGATCCAAGCCTAAACTGCTTTCCAAGGCACATCGATCAATGCCCGGCACCAATACAACATTCAACCAGGAGATAACCTCATCAAGTTTGGCACTCGCGCAGTTCCGTGCCTTCGCCCACAAGATGCCCGCCCTCTACCTGTCCGTCGGCGCCAGCAAGATGGCGATCGCTTACGTGTTCTCGTCTCAAGCGCCGGGATGGCTGTGCTTGCTCCTTGGCATTTTCGCACCATCGGCAAGCCTCCTGCGCGCGGCATGGTGGATCAAACATCGCGACGACGATCTCACGGCCGAGGCTGCCGCGGCCATTCTCGCAAGAGCCCAGAAGTGGCTCTTCGGCATGACCGCGATCTATATCGCGATAAATTTTGCGCTTTATCATTACGGCGATCAAGACACGAGGATGATGCTCATCCTTTCGATGCTTTCATCGGCGATGTGCAGTTTCTTCTGCCTGATGCAGCTGCGGTCGGCGGCCCTGATCATGGTCTGCCTGATCACGATCCCCTGTTTGTGCATGCTGCTCAGCCAGGACACGAGCAGCGCCTGGGCGATCGCCTGTAACATCACCGTCGTCACGGCCGCGATGGTCTTCGCGACACAGAGCTATACGCGGGAGTTCGCGAACCTGGTCGAGGCAAGGGACTCGATCGCGCGCGAGCATGCGAAGACGGAACATCTGAGCCGCGAGAATCGGCGCCTGGCCAATATCGACATGCTGACGGATCTGCCGAACCGACGGCATTTCTTCTCCGAACTCGCCACCCTCTTCGAAGGCTTTGCGCCCGGCGAACCGAAACTTGCCATCGGGATCATCGACCTCGACGGCTTCAAGCAGATCAACGATCTGCACGGCCATCGAATCGGGGACGGCGTCCTGCGGGAAGTCGGCCGGCGGCTGCGGGCGACCCTCGGCGATGACGCCATCGCCTGTCGCCTCGGCGGCGATGAATTCGCCCTGATCGTACAGGGCGCCCTTTCCGAGGAGTTCCTCGTGGCCCTCGGCGAGCGCGCCCTACACGCCTTGCGGCAACCGATCCGACTGGACGACGTCGTGCTGACGGTCAGCGGCTCGATCGGCTTCGCCGTGTTGACGGACCGGGAGCAGACGCCCGAGCGGCTCTACGACCGGGCCGACCACGCCCTGTATCATGCCAAGCGCCTGGGGCGCGGCCGGATCGTGATGTCGAGCCAACGTCACGAAGACCTCATCAAGGAACAGGCTGCCATCGAGGCCGCGCTCCGGACCGCCGATCTGGAGAAGGAACTGCATCTCGTCTTCCAGCCCATCGTCGAGGCGGCGACGGGGCGTCCCCTGGCCTTCGAGGGGTTGGCGCGCTGGACGAGCCCGACGCTGGGGGCCGTCGCACCGGCGACCTTCATCGCGGCGGCGGAACGAGCCGGGCTCATCACCGGGCTCACGCCCATCCTCCTGCGCAAGGCCCTGCAAGTCGCCACGACCTGGCCGCCCCCGATCCGCTTGTCGTTCAATCTCTCCGCTCACGATGTCGCCAGCGCCGAGAACATCCGTGCCCTCATGGCGGTGATCGCCGCCAGCGGGTTCGATCCGCGCCGCATCGACATGGAGATCACCGAGACCGCGATGATGTCGAATGCGGACACCGCCGTCGAACACGTCAATATGCTCAAAAAGATCGGGATTCAGATCTCGATCGACGATTTCGGCACGGGATATTCGAGCATCAGCTATCTCAATTGCCTGCCGGTCGACAAGGTCAAGATCGACAAGAGCTTCGTAAAAGATCTGGGCACCGACAACAATTCGAGCAAGATCGTCAGATCCCTCATTGCCCTGTGCCGCGACATGAGCCTGACCTGCATCGTCGAGGGCGTCGAGACAGCGGAGCAATTGGAACATCTCAAGGCCATCGGCTGCACCGTCTTCCAGGGCTATCACTTCGCCCGGCCCATGCCGCCCGAAGCGATCGCCTCCTATCTGACGCGCACGCCTCTGAGCGTCGGGGAAACGGCCTGACCGTTCCGACAGGGGAGGGTGGGCACCGTCGCAAGTGGCGCGGGGCGCAACAACACAAGCGCGACCAATAAAAGCCTTACACCGTGCAATACCCTATCGCTCAGCGCGCCCTTTATAACCCTCAGATTGCACGGCTAAACCTGACGGAAGATGAGTTTGCGACGGGGGAATCTCTTTAGGACGCGGAACGCGCGGGCTCTCCGAAGCGATCCGACAACGCGGACAAGCCTTTAGGGCCCTGCTGCCTCGAATCGGAATAGTCAAAAATTGCGATGGTCTTGCCGTTTTTGCCCTCGCGTAGCTATTATCCAAAGTATGACTCATATTTATTTACAACTTGTGATTTTATTTTGACGTTTTTACGCGTATAGCCGAAAGATTTACCAAAAATTAACCAGGCAATACTATCCATGATCCGTCCGCTCCGCGGGTGACTGGATCATCGACATGATCAGTGCCGGGGCGTGCAATCTTGGCCACACGCCCAGGGACCGTCTCCATGGCTCTCGTCAAAAAGGCCGCCCTTTCCGGGCAGCAATCGCTCGCGCGCGGCAGTGAGCACAGCACCCTCAACCAGCTCGGCCGCCTCAACGAGGAGCACCGCCGCAAGGCGCGCACCTATGCCAAGCAGCAGAAGGCCGCCGAGCGGATCGCGGCCGCCACCACCGAGCTCGCCAGCGGCGTCACGGAGGCCTCCTCCGCCGCCGAGGAGCTGCGCAAGGCCATGGAGCAGATCGCCAGCGGCGCGCAGCAGGCGGCCGGCGCCGCCGAGCAGTCGCAGCGCGCGGTGACCGGCGTCTCCGAGGCGATCATCGCCTCGCGCAATGAGGCCGAGATCTCCAGCCAGAAGAGCGGCGCCCTGCAGACCCTGATCGCGGGCGTCAGCCAGCAGATCGCAGGCAGCATCGTCTCGATCGCCACCGCCGCCGAGCGCCAGTCGGAATCGGTCAAGCTCATCGTCGAGCTCGAGCGTCAGGCCGCCAATATCGGCGACATCGTCCGCGCGGTGGCCCGCATCGCCGACCAGACCAATCTCCTTGCCCTCAACGCGGCCATCGAGGCGGCCCGGGCCGGCCAGCACGGCAAGGGTTTCGCGGTGGTGGCCGACGAGGTCCGTACCCTGGCCGAGACTTCCGAGAAGAGCGCCCAGGAGATCCAGGAGCTGATCGGCCGGATCCAGGGCGACGTGAAGGTGATCGCCGACGGCATCAACGGCGCCGCCGAGAGCACCCGGCAGGAGGTGGAGAAGGGCAAGACGATCACGGCGCAGCTCGAGAGCGTGCGCTCCGCGATGGTCGCGATCATGAGCGCGGGCGACGACATCCGCCGGGCCGCGCTCGAAGCGGAGAAGGCGGCGCTCGAGGCCCAGAAGGGGTCCGAGGCCATCGCCGCCGCGGCCGAGGAGCAATCCTCCGCCTGCCAGGAATCGCTCAAGACGGTCGAGCAGCAGACCACGGCGCTCGAGCAGAGCGAGCAGGCCGCCACCGAGCTCTCGACCCTCGCCGACGAGCTGAAGAACGCCACCGATATCGGCAAGAGCGCGGAGGAGGTCGCCTCCGCGGCCGAGGAGCTGTCCTCGGCGGTGGAGGAGATCAACCGGGCCGCCAGCCAGATCATGACCGCCCTCGACCAGATCAACCGCGGCGCCCAGCAGCAATCGTCCGCCTCCCAGCAATCCGCCGCCGCGATCACCCAGATCGAGAAGGGCGCCGCCCTGGCGCAGGAACGGGCGCGGGACTCGCTGGAGCGCGGCGGCATGATCAGCACCCAGCTCCAGGAGAACCGCGCCGCGGTGGATGGCCTCGTCGAGGGCGTCACCCGCTCCCTGGAGGAGACCAACAAGAGCCGCGAGCAGATCAACGCGCTGGAGCAGGTGAGCCGGAAGATCGACAAGATCGTCGATGCCATCACCACCGTAGCGATCCAGACCAACATGCTGGCCGTCAACGGCTCGATCGAGGCGGCCCGGGCCGGCGAGTTCGGCAAGGGCTTCATGGTGGTCTCCACCGACATCCGCAATCTCGCCCGGGATTCCTCGGAGAATGCCGAGCGGATCAAGGATCTCGTCAAGGCGATCCAGGACCAGATCGTCTTCGTCCGCCGCGACCTGGAGGAGATCTCCGCCGCCGCCGCCGCCGAGGTCGAGAAGAACAAGGCGATCACCCGCGATCTCGGGACCACCGCCGAAGACATGGTGATCGTGCTCGACGGCAACCGGCAGATCCTCCAGGGCTCCGACATGATCCTGCGCAACGTCCAGGAGGCCCAGCGCGGCGTCGACCAGATCGCCGCCGCGGCCAAGCAGGCGGGCCAGGCGGCGGTCGAGGCGCAGCAGGCGGCCCGCGAGCAGTCCAAGGGCGCCGAGGAGCTGGCGGCCGCGATCGAGGAGATCGCCTCGCTCGCCGACGAGCTGCAGAACCAGGACTGATCCGGTCGCCCGCCGCGCGGGGCGCGGGCGCGGCCTCCGCCACGCCCGCCCCCGGCCAGCGAACCGCGCGCGTCCCGCGCCCTCCGGCCGGGACGATCCGAGAAGGCGGTGGCCCCGGGCACCGCCTTCGGGCCCCCGTCACAGCGAGCACCGGCCGGTCCGCGGACCGCGCAGCGGGATCGAGGGAATCCGATGTCCAGCTCAGCCCAGCCCGAGACCGCGGAGCGCGAGGGCGCCGCGGCCCAGACCGGCCAGAACGTCCGGCAATTCGTGACCTTCCATATCGAGCGCGAGACCTACGCCGTCCCGCTCGCCGAGGTGCAGGAGATCATCCGGCTGCCCGAGATGGTCGACGTGCCCCTCGCCCCCACCTGCCTGGCCGGGCTCGCCAACCTGCGCGGCTCGGTCCTGCCCATCGCCAGCCTGCGCCGCCTGTTCGCCCTGGCCGACCGCCCGCATGACGACGCCACCCGCGTCGTCGTCGTCAGCCAGGGCACGCCCTTCGGCTTCGTCGTCGACCGCATGGCGAGCGTGGTCACCGCCGAGCTCGGCGAGATCGAGGGCACCGAGAGCCTCGGCGGCAGCGTCGACACCGACATGCTGTCGGGGGTGATCAAGCGCGAGAGCGGCATGGTCATGATCATCGACCCCGCCCGCCTGCTGCAGCGCAGCGGCGGCGCCCGCGCCGTCGTCGCCGGGCCGCGGGCGGAGCTGCTGGCGGAAGCCGGCCCGCTCTCCAGCTCCCGCGGCGAGGCCGAGGCCGGCGGCACCTCCGACGAGATCCAGCTCGTGTCCTTCGAGCTCGCGGGCCAGGAATACGCCCTGCCGATCGAGCACGTTCAGGAGATCGTGCAGGTGCCGGAGATCGTGAGCGCCGTGCCCAACGCGCCGCGCCACGTCATCGGCGTGATCACCCTGCGCGAGCGCCTGCTGCCCCTGGTGAGCCTGCGCCAGCTGTTCGGCCTCGCCGAGACGGGCCTGAGCGAGCAGAGCCGCATCGTCGTGGTGTCCTGGAACGGCGCCGCCGACGGCTCGGTCGGGATCGTGACCGACACGGTCAAGGAGGTGCTGCGCGTGGCCCGCGGGATCGTGGACCCGCTTCCGGACCTGCTCTCGGGCTCGGGGGGCCTGCGCGAGATCGAGGCGATCTGCCGGATCGACCAGGGCCGCCGCCTCGTCTCGATCCTGTCGGCGGAGCGCCTGTTCGACAGCGCGGCCCTGACCATGGGCGACACGGCCGGGAAGGAGGAGACGATGCGGGACATGCGGACGGACGGGACGGTGTCGGCCGACGAGGAGGAGCAGTTCGTGGTCTTCCGCCTCGCCGACGAGGAATACGGCGTGTCGATCGACGCGGTGCACGAGATCGTGCGGGTGCCCGAGCAGCTCACCCGCGTGCCGCGCACGCCCCGCTTCATCGAGGGCGTGGTCAACCTGCGCGGGGCGGTGCTGCCGGTGGTGGACCAGCGCCGCCGCTTCCAGCTGCCGGACACCGAGCGCAACGACCGCCAGCGGATCATGGTGTTCATGATCGAGAACGTGCGCACGGGCTTCATCGTCGACTCGGTCTCGGAGGTGCTGAGGATCCCCCGCTCGGCGATCGCCCCGGCGCCGGACCTCGCCCAGGACGAGGGCAGCGCCATCGAGCGCATCGCCAACCTCGCCGAGGCCAAGCGCATCATCCTGATGCTGAACGTCGACCGGCTCCTGAACCGGCGCGAAGTCGCCGACCTGCGCCGCGCCGCCTGAGGCGGCGTGCCCCGAAGCCGCCGCGCCGCGAGGCGCGGCGGCCGGACCCGGACGACAACCCGACCCCGTTGCCCCGATGACCAAGCTCCTGATCGTCGACGACTCGGCCCTGATGCGCAAATTCCTGCGCATGATCTTCGAGGAAAGCGGCTTCTCCGAGGTGCGGACCGCCCGCAACGGGCGCGACGCCCTCGAACAGGTCGCCCTGTTCGATCCCGACGTCGTCACCCTCGACATCAACATGCCGGAGATGGACGGCCTGACCTGCCTCAGCGAGATCATGGCCGAGACGCCCCGTCCGGTGGTCATGGTCTCCTCCCTGACCAGCGAGAGCGCCGCGGTGACCCTGGAGGCGATGCAGCTCGGCGCGGTCGATTATGTCGAGAAGCCGGGGGGCACGGTCTCGCTCAACATCGGCACCATCCGCGAGGCGATGGTGGACAAGGTCCGCGTCGCCGCCCGGGCGAAGCCGCGGCGCGCCCACGGGCTGCTCGACCGCATGCGCCGCACCCGGCAGGCCCCGCCGCCCCAGCCGCGCCGCGCGCCGGCGGCCCGGCGGCCGGAGGGCTGCATCCTGATCGGCGTCTCCACCGGGGGGCCCCGCACCCTGGAGGACATCCTGCCCGAGCTGCCGGCGGACCTGCCCTGGCCCGTGGTGATCGCCCAGCACATGCCGGGCTCCTTCACCGGCCCCTTCGCCCAGCGCCTCGACCGGATCTGCGCCCTCACCGTCCGCGAGGTGACCACGCCGGTGCCCCTCGCCCCGGGCCACGTCTATATCGGCCAGGGCGATTCCGACGTGGTGATCGAGCGCCGGCTCGGGCGGCTCGTGGTCGCCTCGCTGCCGAGCGACCCGGCCCTGCGCTGGCATCCGAGCGTCGACCGCCTGGTGCGCTCCGCCCTGGCGGTGCTGCCCCCCCAGGGCCTCGTCGCCGTCGAGCTCACCGGCATGGGCGACGACGGCGCCGCGGCGATGAGCGAGCTGCACGCCGCCGGCGGCCGCACCATCGCCGAGGCGGAATCGAGCGCCGTCGTGTTCGGCATGCCGGCCGAGCTCATCCGCCGCGGGGGCGCGACGCTCACGCTCCCGGCCCGTTCCATTCCGACCCAGCTCGTCAGCTGGGTGTCCTGAGGTCGCCATGGCCCTTGTCCGCCGCATCGCCGCCCCCGCTCCGGCGGACGACCTCCCGGATCCCCGCGCGGCCCTCGGCGCCCCCGCGGCGGCGGTGCGGCGCGAGGCCGCCCGCCGCCTCGCCGCCGATCCCGACACCGTCGGCGCCATCGACGCCCTGGCCGCGCAGCTCGCCCGCGAGCCCGAGACCAGCGTGCGCGAGGCGATCCTCGCGGCCCTCGGGCGGATCGGCACGGCGGAGGCGGCCGAGCATCTGTTCGGCCTGCTCGGCAGCGAGGACGTCTGGCTGCGCAACGCCGCGATCGAGACCCTGCAGATGATGGAGGCGGGGATGCTCGGCGCCCTGGAGCGCGGCCTCGACCATCCCGACAGCGACCGGCGCATCTTCGCCGTCAACGTGCTCGTGTCCCTGCGCCATCCGCAGGCGGCCACCCTCGCCCTGCGCGCCCTCGCCCGCGACCCGCACGTGAATGTCTGCGCCGCCGCCCTCGACGTCCTCGCCGAGATCGGCACGCCGGAGATGATCCCGGAGATCGAGGCGGTGGTGGCGCGCTTCCCCGACGAGCCCTTCCTGCGCTTCGCGGCCAAGGCCGCCCAGCGCCGCATCGCCTGACGGGCCCGGTGCCGATGAGCGCGCTGCCCGCCGCCCACAACCCCGACGTCTCCGAGAGCGACTTCACGCGCTTCCGCGACTTCTTCTACCGCAAGACCGGCATCATGTTCGGCGACAACAAGCGCTACTTCGTGGACAAGCGCCTGCAGGAACGGATGCTGGCGACCGGGCAGGTCGCCTTCCGCGACTACTTCAACACGCTCCGCTTCCAGGCGAGCGGCGCCGAGTTCCAGGCGCTCGTCAACCTGATGACGGTCAACGAGACCTATTTCTACCGCGAGGAATACCAGTTCCACTGCCTGATCCGCTCGATCCTCCCCGAGGTCGTGCGCGCCAAGCGGCCGGGCGCGCCGGTGCGGATCTGGTCGGTTCCCTGCTCCACCGGGGAGGAGCCCTATTCCATCGCCTTCCAGCTGCTGGACAACTGGGCCGAGGTCGACCGCTACGACATCGAGATCGTCGCCTCCGACATCGACACCACGGTGATCGAGCAGGCCCGGCGCGGCCTCTACGGGGAGCGCGCCGTGCAGCACGTGCCGAAGGCCACGCTGGACCGGTTCACCCGGCGGGTGCGCGGCGCCTACGAGGTGCTCCCCGACATCCGGGACTCGATCGCCTTCCACCAGGTCAACCTGTCCGACCCGCTGTCGACCCGGCAGTTCCGCGGCTTCGACGTCGTGTTCTGCCGCAACCTGCTCATCTACTTCGACGACGCCTCGCGGCGCGACGCCGCCCAGACGATCTTCGAGGCCCTCAGGCCCGGCGGCTTCGTCTGCCTCGGCCATTCGGAATCGATGAGCCGGATCTCGTCGCTGTTCGCCATCCGCAAGTTCGCGGAGGCGATCGTCTACCAGAAACCCTTCGACGCGGAGGCCTGAGATGGCGCGTGTCCTTGTCGTGGACGATGCCACGACCGTCCGCATGTATTACCGCGACGTCCTGGAAGAGGCGGGCTTCACCGTCGAGGAGGCGGTGAACGGCTTCGAGGGCCTGGAGAAGGCCATCGCGCAGAGCTTCGACCTGCTCGTGGTCGACGTGAACATGCCCAAGATGGACGGCTACGCCTTCCTGCGCCAGGGCCGCGTCACCCCCGAGCTGCGGGGCGTGCCCGCTCTGATGATCTCGACGGAGAGCGAGCCGCAGGACCGGGCCCGCGCCTACGCGGCCGGGGCCAATCTCTACCTCGTCAAGCCGGTCCAGCCGCAGGTGCTGGCGGAGGCCGCGCGCGTGATGGCCGGAGCCGCGTCGTGAAGAACGCCCTGCTCGCCCAGTTCATCCCCGAGGCGCGGGAGCTCCTCGAGGTCGCCGGCAGCGGCATGCTGCAGCTCGAGAAGGCGCAGGACGCCGACGCGCTGAACGACATCTTCCGGGCGGTGCACACCCTGAAGGGCACCTCCGGGCTGTTCGACGTGGCCCCCCTCACCGCCCTCGTCCACGCGGCGGAGGATCTGCTCGTCGAGGTCCGGGCCGGCGCCCTCGCCCTGGAGCCGGAGATCGTCGACGGGCTGCTCGACAGCCTCGACCTCGTCGGCCACTGGATCGACGCCCTCGAGAGCCGCGAGCGGCTGCCGGAGGACGCGGAGGGGGTGATGGCGGAGCGCGTCGCCGCCCTGCGCCGCTGGCTCGAGGCCCCCGCCTCGCAGGGGACGGCGGGTGCGGATTCCGCGCCGCATGCGCCGCCGGCCTGGATCGCCGGCTGGCCGGAGGAATCGCTGCGCGAGGCCTACCGCGCGGCGGCCGGCAGAGCGCTCACCGCCTGGAGCTACGAGCCGGACGAGGCCTGCTTCTTCCGCGGCGACGACCCGGCCCATCTCGTCTCCTTCTCGCCCGGATTGGTCCGTCTGCGCGTGGTGGCGCGCCAACCTTTCCCGCCGATCGAGACCTTCGACCCCTTCCTGTGCGTCCTGCGCTTCGAGGCGCTCTCCACGGCCCCCGCAGAGGCGGTCGCCGATCATCTTCGATACGTCAGCGACCAGACCAGCGTGGCCACCATCCGGCCGGGCGATCTGATCGCGCTGACGGGACCGCAGGACGGATCCGAGGTCTTCGGCGACTTCGCCGCCGGGGCGCGGCGCTCCCTCGCCGCCGACGATCGGGACGGCCTCGCCGCCGCGGCCGCCGCGCTCCTGCGGATCGTCGGCTCCGGCAGCCGGCAGGCCTCTGCCCTGCGCTGGATCGCCATTCTCGCCTCCTCGGAGGAAGCCGGTCTTCTCCTGCGCCTCGTCGAGGCGGTCGCGGGCGGCCGCCCGATACCGGCGGAAGAGGATGACGCAGTGCCGCCTCTCGCCCCCGGAGCGGGGGCACCCTCGGGGCTGCGCCGGGTGGCCGAGGAGATCCTGATCGCCCAGGCCGAACTTCTCGGCGTGATCACCGACGACGGCGTCGCGGAAGGCCGGCTCGAGGCCGTGCGTCTTGTCGTCGAACGCTGCCTCCCGCATCTCGCCCCCGATCGGGCGACGCAGCTGCGCCAAGCCCTCGCCGCGCATGGCGGCGACGGACCCCGGCTCGCCGAAGCCCTGCTCGCCCGCGAGGCGCAGGCCGACCGGTCTGCACCGGTGCCGATCGCCATCGCCGCACCGGAACGCCCGCCTGCGGACCCCGTGCCTCCCGCCCGCGGCCCGGCGGAGCCGAAGCCCGGCGAGGAGAACCGGGCACCGGCCCGCATGCTGCGGGTGGAACAGGGCAAGGTCGATGCGCTGATGAACTTCGTCGCCGAGCTGACGGTGGCCAAGAACGGCCTCGCCTATCTCGCCGAGCGGGTCGAGCAGGTCTCGGGCTCGCGCCAGCTCGGGCGGGAAATCAAGGAGCAATACGCCTTCATCGACCGCATCGCCCAAAGCCTGCAGGTCGGCGTGATGGCGATCCGCATGATGCCGGTGAGCCAGGTCTTCCAGCGCTTCCCGCGGCTCGTCCGGGACATCTCGCGTAAGCTCGGCAAGGAGGTCGCGCTCGTCATCCAGGGCGAGGACACCGAGGCCGACAAGACCGTGCTGGAAAGTCTGGCCGACCCGCTCATCCACATGGTCCGCAACAGCCTGGACCACGGCATCGAATCCCCCGAAGCTCGGCGGGCGTCGGGCAAGCCGGCCCAGGGCACCCTGCGCCTCACCGCGCGCCAGGAGAACGACAACGTCATCATCGAGGTCTCCGACGACGGCCGGGGCATCGACCCGCAGGCGGTGCGCGAGAAAGCCCTGCGCAGCGGCCTGATCTCCGCCGAGCAGGCGGCGCAGATGAGCCCGGAGGAGGCGATCAACCTCGTCTTCGCCGCCGGCTTCTCCACCAAGGAGGAGGTCTCGGACCTGTCGGGCCGGGGCGTCGGCATGGACGTGGTCCGCTCCGCCGTGCGCAAGGCGGGCGGCGATGTCTGGCTGACCAGCCGGGTCGGTGCGGGAACCTGCGTGACCGTGCAGCTGCCGCTCACCATGGCCGTGACGCGCATCGTGACCATCGCGGTGCGCGGTCAGCAGTTCGGGGTGGTCATGGAATCCGTGGCCGAGACGGTGAAGGTTCCCCATGCCCAGATCCACCGCATCAAGCAGCGTGAGACCTTCGTCCTGCGCGACGCGGTGATCCCCCTCGTGCGGCTCGCCGACAGCCTCGGCCTGCCGCCTGCGGACGACGAACCGCCGGAGGAGGAGGCCGTGATGGTGGTCCGGGTCGGGCGGGACCGGGTCGGGATCCTCGTCGACGGCTTCCGCGAGCGGATGGAAGTGATCGTGCGCCCCCTGGAGGGGCTGCTCGCCGGGCTCTCGGGCTTCTCGGGCACGGCGCTCCTCGGCGATGGCCGCGTCCTCCTCATCCTCAACCTGCCGGACCTCGTCTGATGCCCCTCGACCTTCGCGACGATTGCGTTCTGCTCACCGGGCATTGCCCCATCGAGGAGGCCGAGCGGCTGCTCGACGTCTTGCGCGGGGCGGCGGATCCCGTCGTCGATCTCTCCGGCCTCGAACAGGCCCACACCGCCGTCCTCCAGGTGCTGATGGCGGCCGCCCCCACGATCCGCGGCTGCCCGGCCGATCCCGCGGCCGCGGCCTGTCTGGACGGGCTGCCGCGGGCGGAGGCACCGAGGGGAGAGCGCGTGGGATGAGCGGGCGGGTGATCGCCGTCTCCAACCGCAAGGGCGGGACGGCGAAGACGACGACCACGGTCAATCTCGCCGCCGCGCTCGGTGATCGTGGCTGCCGCGTGCTCGTGGTCGATCTCGACAGCCAGGGCCATGCCGGTCTCGGCTTCGGCGTGAAGGCGGCCCCCGGCCAGCCGACGGTGCACGACGTGTTCCGGGGCATCGGGGCGCCCCTTGCCGGAAGTATCCGCACGACCGCCTATCCCAACATCGACATCCTGCCGGCCGATCGCGGCTTCGAGGGCGTGTCCGCCCCGATCCCGCCCCTCTGCCTCGCCCTGGCGCTCCAGCCGCTCGCCGAGATGTATCAGGTGATCCTGATCGATACCGCGCCCACCGCCGACGCGCTGCTCGTGAGCGCGCTCGCCAGCGCGCACCATGTCCTCGTCCCCACCACCCTGCACCACCTCGCCATCGACGGCGTCAGCCAGTTCGCGCGTTCCTTCTTCCAGGTCGCCACCACCCTGAATGCCGACCTCCAGGGCCTGTCGATCCTGCCCGTCCAGCTCGATCTGCGGGTGACTATGCAGCGGGAGGTCCTGGAGCAGCTCGGCACCCGGTTCGGCCGGGAGCGCCTGCTCGCCGGGATCCGGTCCGACATCGCCCTGGCCGAAGCCTTCGGACACCAGCGACCCGTCAAATATTTCAAACCAAAAACACGTTCTGTTGAAGATTTTGAACTACTCTGTGAAAATGTGATCCGCAGGATTATCTCTTATAGTAAAAAATAGCCGCACACAACGACGAAACGAACTGATTACCAAAGAATCATATTCTTCGTTTGAGTCATCGTTGTACGCGAACTCACTGTCGAATCTGCCCTCTCAACGAAAAAGGGCCGTCCTCCGGAATTCTGATCAGGGGTTGAGTCTTATGAGTACGATCCTACTTGTCGATGATTCTCCGACGATCCTGTCGAGCATGGCCGGCATTCTCGCCCGGTCCGGCTACGCCACGGAGCAGGCCGCCCATGGCGAGGCCGCGCTGGCCAAGGTGCGGGCGGGCCTGGTGCCCGGCCTCGTCATCACCGACTTCCACATGCCGGGCATCAACGGCGTGCAGCTGATCCAGGAGCTGCGCAAGCTCGCTCCCACCCGCTTCGTGCCGATGCTCGTGCTGACGACGGAGTCGCAGCAGGAGAAGCGCGACGAGGCCCGCAAGGCCGGCGCGACCGGCTGGCTGGTGAAGCCCGTCCAGCCCGACAAGCTCCTGCAGGTCATCAAGCAGGTCGCGCCCGCCGTCCAGCCACGCGCCGCCTGATTTCCCGCCGGGCCACCTCGGACCCGGCGCATGCAACGCCGCAAGCTCGGATCGGCGTCTCGGGCTGCCACGCCAGTTCCCCTTTCCATGGCTCATGCCCCGATGCAGATCGCAGACATCCTCCCCCTGGACCGGTTCGAACAGAAGGCGCTCCTGCTCGGAGGGGCCGCAGGCATGGCCGCAGGCACCGTGCTCTCGCTCCTTGATGTCGTGCAGCCATGGTACCTTCTTCATGGGGTGGCCTATGCGGGCTGCGGCGGCCTGGCCGTGCGGCTTCTGCAGCGTGACGATCGTGCGCCGCCGCGGGCCGAGGAAGCGCCGGCGGCTCCCTCCGCTCCGCCGGAGGCGGCACGGGACGCCACGGCTCCGACCGCGCCTTCCGGCGGGATGACCGAGGCCGCCGCCACGCTCGCGCAGCTCGATCCCTTCTTCAGCGTGACCGAGCAGCAGCTGCACAGCGTCGTCACCCAGACGGAAACGGCGGCCGGCGACATCATCGCGGCCCTTCAGACCCTCGACGCGGCGCAGGCCCGCAGTGCCGCCTGCGTCGCCCGGACACGCGACGGCATGGTCGGCCTCGCCGAGGATGGCGACGCGGCGCTGCGTGCCCTTGCCGGCACTCTCAACGCCTATCTGCGCGACCGCCTCGAGAGCACCCGCGCGGAACGCGATTCCATCTGCAGCGTCGGCGAGCAGATGCGCAACCTCGATGCGCTGACCGCGGGTCTGGAGAAGGTCGGCGCATCCACGCGCATGCTCGCCCTCAACGCGAATATCGAGGCGACCCGTGCCGGCAGCCACGGCATCGGCTTTCAGGTCATCGCCCGCGAACTCCAGGCCCTGGCCCAGGGCTCTCAGGAGGCCATCGCGCAGGCACGACGCCAAGTCGCGGCCGTCCAGCAGACGATCGAAGGCGTCGTGGTCGCGGCCCGCGACGCCGAGCGCACGCAGGCGGAAGAGACGCGCATCCAGACGCTGATGGCCGATCTCAACGGCATCGCCGAGCGCACCACGCGGGCCGTCGCCGGCATGGCGCAGGCCGAGTTCACGGAGATCGAGGCGCTGAGCGGGCAGGTCGGCGAGCAGGTGCTTATGGTCTTCGGCCAAGTCCAGTTCCAAGACGTGGTCCGGCAGCAGATCGAGGCGGTGGGCGAGGCGGTGCGCATGCTGCACGGCCTGCTGGACGCGCTCAGGCAGTCGCTGGAAGGCTTCGAGCTCTCCCATCCGATCCAGCCGGATAGCCTGCTGGAGGCGGTCCGTGCCCGCTACGTGTCACAGGTCCAGCGCGAGACGGACGCCAAAGCGCTCGGTACCCGGCTGCAGGACACCGAGACATCGATGATCGAGCTGTTTTGACAGCCGCGCCCGGCGAATCCGCGGCGGGCCTTGAGGGGCGGATTTGCGTTCGCCGCCCCGCCGCCAAGATCGCCGTTCTCACCATGCGAGCCTCAGCCCCGCATGGCCCTGATGGCTGGCCCCCTGCGCCCGGTACTCGCCCCGGAACCCGGCGAAAACGCTCACGCTCTCGCTCGACCAGACGCTGAGGCTCGCCTCGATCAGCGCCCCGTCGCGGCCGGGCCGGGCGTCACGGGCGAGAAAAGGTTGGTCGAGCAGCGCCGCGGTCCCGAAAGGAGACGCTTGCAGGAGATCGTGCGTCCAGCCGATGCGAAGCTCCGGCCGAAACCTGAGGCCATCCGCGCCGACGAGGTCGAGCCCGGTCCTCGCGCCGACGAGCGTGGTCGCCCGGCCGAAGGTCTGGGCCGCGAAACCGAGGCCGAAGCGGCCCGTCTCCGTGAAGGCGCCCCGATGCAGGTCGTGATAGGCGAAGCCGACGAGCGGCTTGACGTCGAGGCGCCCCGCCGACGTCGGGATCGCGACACGGTACCCGGTTTCGACCGAGGCGAGGGCGCCGAGCCCATCCGCCTTCTGGCGCGCCGTCAGCGGCGTGCCGAAGGGCTGGAAGGTACGGACCGTGTCGAGGATCGCATAGGCAAGGCCGGCGCTGGCATCGACCTCGAGGCCGCCTCGCTGGAAGCCGAGATAGGCGGCGCCGAGATAGGTGTCTGCGTTGCCCCTGACGCCGGCTGAGGACACGCCGGAGCGCGCATAGCCGAAGGCTCCGCCGAGGACGAACTCCGCATCGACGGCGCGATCGACGCCCAACGCGATGCCGCCACCCTGCGCCCGCAGGCCGGGGCCCGAGGCATCCTGGCCGATCCGGAAGCCGCTGCCGAACCCGAGCCCCCAGACGCCCGCGCCGGCCCTCTGGATCGGGGCGAGGCCCGCGGCGGCCTCGCCGTCGAGGGCCGCGAAGCGGGTCGGAAGAAGGTTCGTCGGCGATACGAAGAGGCCACCGGTCCCGCTCTCGACGGTGCCGAGATTGGGGGCGAAGCCCGCTTGCACCCCCGCCGTACCGCCCCTCACGGCGGCGAGGCGCTGTCCGATGACCCCGCCGAACCGGCGGGCATCCTCCACGGACGCTTGCGCGGAAGCGCTGCTGCCCGCGCCCGAGAGCTGATCGAAGGCCCTCGGCAGCGCCTGCGCGGAGAGATCGAACAGCGGATCGAAGAGGTCGAGCGCCCGTTCGGACATCGGATCGCCCGGAGCACCACGGGCGCGGTCGAGGGCCCCCCCGACCGCCCGCTGGCGCCCGGTCATCGCGACACCGTTCGCTTCCAGGCGCGCATAGGCCGCCGGCGTGACCGCGCCGACAATGGCGTCAGGCCGATACAGGAGATCGATGCGCGAGGCGTCGGGAAGACCGGTTGCGCCGTTCTCGGACGTGACCTCGATGCTCTCGAAGCGGCCGAGAATGCGTGCGCCGTTCTCGGCCAGGACGACGGGGATCTTGCTTCCGAGCGGGACGACCACGGTGCCGGCCGGCATGCCGACCATGTCGAACACGAGGTGGCCGCCGGCGGTGAAGGTGTTGCCTACGCCGGTGACGACCGCCAGGCTGTAGCCGATCCCGGCCTCCTCGTGGTCCGAGCCGTCGAGAAAGGCCAGGAACGCGGAGCCCTTGGCCATGCTGAGGTTGCCGTGGATCACAAGGTCGCCGGAATTGCCGGAGCCAGGGCTGAAGAGGCCCCGAACATCGACATTGCCGAAGATGTCGCCCTCGCCGCTGAGGGAGGCGTTGGTCGCGATCGTGAGATGGGGGGTGGTCAGCGTGCCGTCGACCTCGATGTCGACGCTCTCGGCCCGCACGGCGCCCCGCACCGTGGTGCGGCCGGCGACCACCAGTTCGCTGCCGTTGCCCGGCTCGCGACTCGCGCCCGTCACCACGAGGCTGCCCGCCGCCGTGAACGGTGCCGACCAGTAGCGCGTCTCGCCCGCACCGAGGCTCTCGCTGTTCGCGGCGGCGTTCGGATCGATCAGCGGCGCGCTCAGCGCGCGGTCGAGTCGGATCAGGCCATGCCCGTAGACATCGTCGATGCCTTTCGCGCCGAGATCCTGGGCGGTGGCGAAGAGCAGCCTTACGATGTCGAGGGCGAGGTAGGTCGGGTAGGCCTGGAACAGCACCGCCAGCGCGCCGGCGACATGCGGGGCGGCCATGGATGTCCCGGCCTCGTAGACGTAGTTCGTCCCGGCGGGCAGGCCCGGCAGGCCGGGAAGGGTCCGCGGATAGGCCGAGAGGATGCCTTCGGCTCCCGAACCCTCGCCACCGCCCGGAGCCGAGACGCACCAGCGCGCCGTGACGCCGCACCGGTTCGAGTTCGGAGAAATCGTCAGACTCGCATCGAGATTGGCGACCGCCACGATGCTGCCCGGGAGGCTCGCGAGCGCGGAGAAATCGTAGTTCTTGCCTGCGTCGTTGTAGACGCCTGACCGCGCATTTGCGGGACGGATGAACGGAAACAGTGGCACGCCGGAGGGATTGCGCGCCTGGATCGGAGAGTCGATGCCGTCGTTGCCGTTCGCGTAGACGAGCACCTTGCCCGCCGCCAACGCGGCGTAGACCGCTCGGTACTCTCGATCGAGGGACGCTCCACCCTGCTCGGTGTTCCAGATGGTCGAGCCCTTCGGAATCATCGGCCCGTAGCTGCCGTTGACGACGCGGACGTCCGGAAGGCTCGCCGCGTAGACGAGGGCGCTCGTCGAATCGAAGGACGCCGTCTCCGTTTTGGCGCCGATCCCCTTCAGGACCAGCAGGTTCGCCTCCGGCGCGACGCCCATCATGCCGACGCCGTCGCGAGCCGCGCCGACCGTCCCGGCCACATGGGTGCCGTGTCCGTCGCGGTCGAAGATGTCCAGCGACGACCCTTCGTTCTCGATGAATGCCCTGCTGCGGATGTCGAGGCGATTCAGAAACTCGGGGTGGACGCCGGAGAAGCCCTCGGCGGGGTTGGCCGTCTGAAACCTGGCATCGATGCCCGAGTCGATCACGGCCACGGTGACTCCGCGGCCGGTGAGGCCGTCGACCGGCATGCCGTTGCGCGTCTCGGTGGCGGTGAGAGCGGCCCCCTGACCGATGGCGCGGTTGCCCCAGTTCGCGTTGAATTCGAGGAGGGTGGCGTTCGGCGTGCCGGCCGCCAAGGAGGGACGATCGATGAGAGAGCCGTAAGGATCCCCCGGCGCCCCGGGAGAGGATCGCTGCGGAAAATAGGGAAAGGTCGCGAGATCGAGGCCGCCCGCCTGCTGCGCGCTCGCCGGGGCGATGCGGACGCCCGCGAGCATCGTCGATGCCAACAGGACGTGCAGCCCGAAGCGCAAATATCCCCTCGCGATCACCAGATCCCCCTGCCTGTTCGCGCCTCAACGGCAGAGAGCCTCCACAACGATGAGACGATACTTCAGGCCGAGCGCTTAAAAGCCCTTCGTGCGACTGACTATGCCGCGCGCGAAACATATCTCCCTCAACAAGAGTGTTGGGACGCCGTGAACCTCTTTTGGGATGCTTGTCGCAGCCGCGAAGGGTCGCGGGCTGTGTCGATCAAACCCGGCGCCGGAGGTCTGGGATCGGTCAAGGCCGGACGGAACGAGGTCCAAGACGCGCAGCGCGCACGGGCCGTCCCGCTCCTCAGAGCGACAGGGTGATCCGGCAGAATCCCGCTGGAACTCGCCAGCGCGCCTCCAGGCAGCAGGGGGAGGGGGTTCGTGGCTCCCCGCCGCCAAGTCATTGCTTCCACCGTGGAAACAGAGGGAATAGATTCTGGCCGTGCTTCGCACCGGCGCACCCGATGTTCGACTGGAACGACCTTACCTTTTTCCTTGAGCTGGCACGGCATGGCCGGCTGATGCCGGCCGCCCGCCGGCTCAAGGTCGACAACACGACAGTCAGCCGTCGCATCGCCGAGTTGGAACGGAGCCTCGACACGAAGCTCTTCCAGCGCTGCTCGGACGGCTTCCTGCTGACCGAGGGCGGCCACAAGCTCTTCGTGATCGCGGAAGCCATCGAGCAGAAGATGTTCTCCGTGCCCGAGGCCCTCGGCCTGCCCGGTAGCACCCAGCCCGCCGGCCGGGTGCGGGTCGCCAGCATGGAAGGCATCGCCGCGTTCTACCTGTCGGCCAAGTTCGCCGAGTTCGCCGCGACCATGCCGGGCCTCGTCGTCGAACTCGTCACCGAGCGGCATCTGATCAATTTGACCAAACGCGAGGCCGACATCTCGGTGTCCTTTGTGCCTCCTCAGGGTCCGCGGCTCAAGGTAAGGCGGGTCGGCGAGTTTCGCCTGGCCCTGTTCGCCTCGGAACCCTACCTCGCCCGACGCGGCCGACCCGCGTCGCGCGCCGACCTCCAGGACCACGACTTCGTGGACTATGTCGACGACCTCGTCGCCATCGAGCCGGTGCATTGGCTGCTCGAGGTCCTGAAGCCGACGAACGTGGTCTTCCGGTCGACCAGCATGGCGGCCCAGCAGACCGCCGTCGCGACGGGGGCAGGAATCGCCCTGCTGCCGCTTTTCTCGGCAAAGACCAACCCGGCCCTCGTACCGGTTTTGCCCGAGGATATCGTCGTACGCCGCGAGCTTTATCTCGGTGTCCACGAAGACATCGAGCATGTCGGGCGTATCCGGGCGGTGACGCGCTTCCTGGCCGACCTGTTCACGCAAGAGGCAGATTACTTGAACCGATTTTGAGCATGGGACGGCAGGATTGCAGGGGCCGTTGCGGATTTTCCGCCTTCGCGGCCTCGGCGGCCTCTGCTGCAAATGCGGCATCCCGATCTGGAGCCGCGTCGATGTCCGTACCGTATCCGCAGTTCAAGGCTGCCGCCTGCCACGTTGCCCCGGTCTTCCTGGACAGTGCTGCCACGGCCGAGAAGGCGGTGGCCCTGATCGGCGAGGCGGCGCGCGCGGGTGCCGGTCTCGTGGTGTTCCCCGAGGGCTACATGCCGGGCTTCCCCCTCTGGGTGGCCCTCCGGGCCCCGATCCACAACCACGACCTGTTCAAGCGCCTGGCGGCCCAGTCCGTCCGCCTCGACGGGCCGGAGATCGGCGCGGTACGTGCGGCCGCCCGGCGCCATGGCGTCCTTGTCTCGCTCGGCTTCAGCGAGAGCACCGAGGCCAGCGTCGGCTGCCTGTGGAACGCGAACGTCCTGATCGGGCGAAACGGCGCTATCCTCAATCACCACCGCAAGCTCGTGCCGACCTTCTACGAGAAGCTCGTCTGGGCAAACGGAGATGCCCGAGGTCTGCGGGTGACGCCCACGGAGATCGGCCGGATCGGCATGCTCATCTGCGGGGAGAACACCAATCCGCTGGCCCGATACGCGCTGATGGCGCAGGGCGAGCAGGTCCATATCTCGACCTATCCGCCAGCTTGGCCGACCCGGCCGCCGGGGGAGAGCGCGGCCTACGATCTGAAGCGGGCCATCGAGATCCGCGCCGGAGCCCACGCCTTCGAGGCCAAGGTGTTCAACATCGTCTGCTCCGCGGTCCTGGACGCGGCGGCGAAGGAGGCGGTCTGCGGCGGTGACACATCGCTGGCCGACATCGTCGAGCGGACCCCCGCGGGCGTGTCCATGGTCTTGGACCCCACCGGCTCGCATGTCGTGGAGCCGCATCAGGGCGATGAGGCCATCGTCTATGCCGATATCGACGTCTCCGCCTGCGTGGAACCCAAGCAGTTTCACGACGTGGTCGGCTACTACAACCGCTTCGATATTTTCCAACTCAACGTCGACCGCACGCCGCGGGAGCCGGTCAGCTTCGACGCGGCCGTCCAGACCTTGGGCTACGGCGCCGACAGCGGCGACGGTCCGGACGCCTTCGGCCCGGGGGCCGGCGCAGCACAACCCGGCCTCGGAGAGCGGGCGGCCGAACCGCATCGCCGCGGCGGCCACTGAGGGCGCGGGCACGACCCGTCTTCGAGACGCGCCGCCCTGGCTTCGGAGGCTTCGGTCTCCGGGAAGGGTTTCGCCGGACCACACGCCGATTGACGGAGGCGCAGCATGCTTTCACCGGACAGAATAGCCCTGCACGAAAAAGACGAAGAATTCGCAAGACTCTCGCGAACAAGATCTCGCGTCGCGCTCGTTCTGAGCGTTGTGATGATCGCGATGTATTTTGGCTTCATGAGCATGTTTGCGTTCGCGAAGCCCATCATGGGGACGATCCTGGTGCCTGGCCTGTCGCTCTGCATCCTGCTCGGTGCGGGCACCATCGTCGGATCGTTCGCGCTCTGTCTCGTCTACGTCGTCTGGGCGAACCGGTTCTACGACCAGGCCGTGCGCCGCATCCTGAACTGAGGAGGGGACCATGCAGGCAGCGAACAATCCACTGGCCGTCACCTTCTTCTTCGTCTTCATGGCGCTGACGCTCGGCATCACCTACTGGGCCGCCAGGCGAACCCGCACCACGGAACAGTTCTTCGCCGCGGGGGGCCAGATTACGGCGTGGCAGAACGGCTGGGCCCTCGCGGGGGACTTCCTGAGCGCGGCCGCGCTCCTGGGAATCGCCGGCATCATCACGTCGAACGGCTTCGACGGGTTGATCTATTCCATCGGCTTCCTCGTCGGCTGGCCGATCATCTCCTTCCTGATCGTCGAGCCGCTGCGCAACCTGGGCAAGTTCACCTTTGCGGACGTCGTCGCCTACCGCCTGCGACAGCGGCCGGTGCGCATGGCCGCCGCCATCGGCACGCTGACCGTCATCCTGCTCTACCTGATCGCGCAGATGGTCGCGACGGGCTCGCTGATCAAACTCCTCTTCGGCCTGCCCTATGTCGCCTCGGTCATCGTGGTCGGCACGGCGATGCTCACCTACGTGATCTTCGGCGGCATGCTGGCGACCACCTGGGTTCAGGTCATCAAGGCCGTGCTTCTCTCCCTCGGTGGGCTCGTCCTGGCGCTCCTGGTGCTCGCCCATTTCGACATGAACCCGCTGCGGCTCTTCTTGGCGGCCGCCGACAAATACGGCGAGCGCGTGCTCCAGCCGGGCTCCAAGGTCGCGGGAAGCGGATGGGACGCGATCTCGCTGGGCGTCGGCTTGATGTTCGGAACGGCGGCACTGCCGCACATCCTGATGCGCGCCTTCACGGTTCCCGACGTGAAGGAAGCCCGGATGTCGATCCTCTACGCCACCGGCATCATCGGCTCGTTCCACCTTCTGGTCTTCGTGATCGGCTTCGGGGCCATGGTCCTCGTCGGGCCCGAGACCGTGATCAAGGCCGGCGGCGGCGGCAACATGGCGGCCCCGCTCCTCGCCCTCACGGTCGGCGGCAACGGGTTCTTCGGGTTCATCTGCGCGGTCGCCTTCGCGACGATGCTCGCGGTCGTCGCCGGGCTGACGCTCTCCGGGGTTGCCACGGTCTGCCACGATCTCTGGGTCAACGTCGTCCGCAACGGCCATGCGCCGGAGCGCGAGCAACTCACCGTCGCCCGGATCGCGACGGTCGCCATTGCCGTCCTGGCTGTGTTCCTCGGGATCGTGTTCGAGGGCCAGAACGTCGCCTTCATGGCCGGGCTGGCCTTCGCCGTCGCCGCAGCGGCCAACTTCCCCGCCCTGCTGCTGTCCATCACTTGGAAGCGGTTCACGACCCCGGCGGCGGTCGCCAGCATCCTGGTCGGGACGTTCTCCTCGCTGCTGCTGATCTGCCTCTCGCCCACGGTCCAAGTGGACGTGCTCGGGCGGAGCCTCGCCGAGGTCTCGCAAGCCTGGTGGTTCGTTCCGATGAAGAACCCGGCCCTCATCAGCATGCCCCTGTCCTTCTTCGTCGCGGTCATCGTCTCGCTCTTGACCGAGGAGGATGGGGCGGAGGGCGCCTTCCGGGAAATGCGCCTGAGGATCATGTTCGGGGCGGCGGCGGCTCGGACCGGACGCTGATCTTCAAACGCTCCCCAGCATGACGGGACGGGGTTAGCGGAGCCCCGTCCCGCTTCATTTCAGGGCCCCTCCGCCGCGAGGGGCGCCAGCGCCGGCGCGACCCGCGCGCCGAGATACTTCGCCGATCCGACGAGAGGGATCATGCTGGCGAGTTGGCCGGATCGGGCTCGTGCCCGGCTCAGGCCTCCGCCTGGCAGCGGCCGATGGCCCAGCGGATCAGCTTGCGCACGTCGGGATCGGGATCCTCCGCCGCGCGCTCCAGGAAGGCGAGGGCCCGGGGATGGGCGATCTCGCCGAGCGCCGCGGCGGCCTCCTTGCGCAGGTTGCTGACCTCGGACTCCAGGGCCTGACCGAGCACGTCGACGGCGGCGGAGGCGCCGATCCGGCCCAGCGCATGGGCCGCCTTGGTCTTCACCGGCCAGACCGGATCGGCCATGGCGGCGATCAGCGGCTCGACGGCCTCGGACAGCCGGCTCTTGGCGATGGAGAGGGCGGCCTCCTCGCGCACCTGCCAATTCTCGTCCTGCAGGCCGGCCAGGAGCGTCGTGACGCCGGGGCCGCCGGAGCGCAGGAAGACCAGGGCCGACATCGTGGCCCGGCGCACGCCGGCGTCGGGATCCCGCGCCGTGGCGATCAGGGCGGGCAGCGCCTCCTCGGCCTTGAGGTAGCCGATCACGCCGAGCCCTTCGCGGCGCACCTCCGGGCTCGGGCTGCGCAGGGCCTTCAGGGCGGCGGCGAGCGCATCGGGCAGGACCAGCTCGCGCAGCGCCCGCAGGGCCGCGGCCTGGACGAAGGGATCGGCATGCTCCGCGCGCGCGATCAGCAGCGGGCCGCAGGCGGGCTCCTTCTTCTCGGAGAGCGTCTCGGCGGCGGTGCGGCGCACCTCGGCATCCGCATCCTCGAGGGAACGCACCAGTCCCTCGACCACCTCCGGCCCGTCATGCTCGTCCAGGGCCTTGGCGGCGGCGGCGCGCACCGTGGCATCGTCGTCGCCGAGCCCCTTGAGCAGCAGGACCTTGGCCTCGGCGCCGACCGCCTCGGCCAGTTCCATCATCGCCACGCGGCGGATGCCGGCATCGGGGCTGGCGGCGCGCTCGGCGAGATCCTCAAGGTCGTCATCGAAGCTTTCGAACAGGGATGCCATGGTCGACCTCAACGCAGCAGGTAGGGAATGTTGACCTTCACCGCGTTCGTCGGGCAGTCGACCTCGCAGGGCATGCAGTACCAGCACTCGTCGTACTTCATGTAGGCCTTCTGCTTGTCCTCATCGATGGCGAGGATGTCGAGCGGGCAGACATCGACGCAGACGCGGCAGCCCTTCTCGGCGATGCACTTGTCGTCGTCGATGACGACTGCGGCACTCTTGGCCTGAGTGATGATCGGCATGGAAATCTCCGGATAAGCTAGCGACTTATTCCGCGGCGACCGGCGTCTTGATGCGGAGCTGGTGGTAGGCGCTCATCTCCGCCTCGGCGACGGGCACGATGAAGGGATCGACGGCGCGCTTGGCGCTCGCCATGCGGCCCGTATCGTCCTTGAACAGGACGGTGTGGCAGTTCCAGTTGGCGTTGTCGGTTTCGGGGAAATCCGTGCGCAGGTGGTAGAAGCCCCAGCGGCTCTCGGTGCGGTAGAGCGAGGCCGCCGCCGCCATGTCGGCGCAATCGAGGATGGTCTGCATCTCCAGCGCACGGTGCAGCTCGTGGGGATCGCGGGCGCAGAGCAGGTCGAGGTCGTCGCGGATCTCCGCGAAGCGGCGCTGGCCGAGTTCCATCTTGGCCGTGACCTTGGGCGGCTCCAGATAGTCGTTCACGAGGCGGCGGGTCTTGAACTCCATCTCGTGCGGGGTGAGGCCGTCCTCCCGGCGCGTCGGGGCGAGCACGCGCGCCTGCTCGGCGAGGAGGGCGCCCTCGTCGTAATCGGCGAGGCTTGTCGCCGCGCAATAGGCGGCGGCGTCCGCGCCGGCGATGCCGCCGTTCACGAAGGCGCCGAGCATGTAGTTGTGCGGCACGCTCGCCATGTCGCCGACGGCGTAGAGGCCGGGCACCGTGGTGCGGGCGTTCTCGTCGACGAAGACGCCCGAGGCGGAGTGGCCGGAGCAGAAGCCGATCTCGGAGATGTGCATCTCCACCGGGCGATGCCGGTAATCGGTGCCCCGCCGCGCGTGGAAGCGCCCGCGCGAGGGCCGCTCGTTGGTATGCAGGATGGTCTCGATCTCCGAGATCGTCTCCTCGCGCAGGTGGTCCATCTTGAGGAAGACCGGGCCGTTGCCGCCCTGCAGCTCGCGCCAGAACTCGAGCATCATCTGACCCGACCAGTAGTCGCACTCGATGAAGCGTTGGCCCTTGTTGTTGGCCGTGTATCCGCCGAAAGGACCGGTGACGTAGGCGCAGGAGGGGCCGTTATAGTCCTTGATCAAGGGGTTGATCTGGTAGCATTCGAGGTTCGCGAGCTGCGCGCCCGCGTGGTAGGCCATGGCGTAGCCGTCGCCGCAATTGGCCGCGTTCTCGTAGGTGCCGAACAGGTAGCCGGAGGCCGGCAGGCCGAGCCGCCCGGCGGCGCCGCAGGCGAGCACCACGGCCTTGGCCTTCACCACCAGGAACTCGGAGGTGCGGGTGTTGACGCCGACCGCGCCGGCGATGCGCCCGTCCGGCCCCTTGAGCAGGCGGGTCGCCATGTAGCGGTTGGTGACGCCGACCTGGAGGCGGCGCAATTGCCGGTAGAGCACCTTCTTGACGTTGTGGCCTTCCGGCATCGGCAGCACGTAGGTCCCCATATGGTGGACCTTGCGCATATTGTATTCGCCCGAGCCGTCCTTCTCGAATTTCACCCCGAGCTTGTCGAGGTACTGGATCATCGGGAAGGAGCCCTGCGCATAGGCCATCACGGCCTTCTGGTTCACGATGCCGTCGTTGGCGACCGTGATCTCCTTCACGTACTGCTCCGGCGTCGCGTAGCCCGGCACGACGGCATTGTTCAGCCCGTCCATGCCCATGCTGATCGCGCCCGAGCGCTTCACGTTCGCCTTCTCCATCAGGACGACGCGGAGCTTCGGATCGGCCTCCTTGGCCTTGATCGCGGCCATCGGGCCGCCGGTGCCGCCGCCGATCACCAGAAGGTCGGTCTCGATGATCTCGGTCTCGGGGCTGCTGACGCGCATGACGGGCACTCGCTGGTCGGGCGCAGGCCGGGGCCGCGCGCGGAAATCGGCAGGGACGGGGAGGGGGCGCTCAGGCCGCGCGGCTGAGATCGCGCAGGTAGATCCAGGGAAAGATCCCGCGGGCATGCCCGTCGGAGAAACCGATATTCACGGCGTAGCCGCCGAGCGGATCGAGCTTGGTGACGGCCACCGCGTCGAAGGCCTCGGGGAAGCGCCCCTCGATCCGGTCGCGGGTGCACCAGGCGCAGCGGCAGCGCAGGCGCAGGGTCTCCGCCGGGAGCACGGCCTCCTCGCCGTTGCCCCAGACCAGGCGCAGATCGCGCCCACCGCGGGAGAGCACCGCGTCGGTCGGAACCGCGTCGGGATCGAAAGGCGGTGAATCGGGCAATTGCATGGGTCCGTCCTCCACGGGTGCCAGAGGGCAGACGGATTAGACCCGGCGGGCGTCACGCCAGCGAGCAATTAGTTGCCGGAAGCGGCCGAAACACGGACGGCGCGGCATGGCTCAGCGCGGGGGCACGCCGAGACAGGCGGCGGCGCCCGGAGGAGAACGACGTGGGAGCCGCCGCTTAAACGGAAGCCCTCGACCTGTTCGCCTACCGCGTCGTGCGCGAAGCCGGCTCGTTGATGGCCGCTCCGGGTGGTCTCGACGCCCTCGTCTTCACCGCGGGAATCGGCGAGCGCTCCGCCCCCATGCGCGCGGCCAAGGCTGGCCTGTCGGCCTGAGCGAAGGCGCGCGTTTCGACCCGGGCAGGCGGCACGTTGCCGGTCGATCACGGGGAATCGCGCGTGCTCTCGGTCCGATCGATTGAGGCCAGAGCCGCCATGAGCCGGTCGCGGGCGTGGACGACGCGGGGATGGCGCAGCGCGCCGTGGTTCCAGGCGAGATAGAGGCGGTTGTCTGGCCCCGGCCGCATCATCGGCAACCGGACCAGCAGGCCCGACGCGAAGGCCTCGGCGCAGAGATAATCGGGCAGCACCGTCCAACCCATGCCCGACGCCATTCGGAGCAGGATGCGTAGGTCTGGGGCAGTGGCCGTCGCCTGCCCCTGCGGCGGCGTTCCGAACACCGCCTCGAATAACGGGCGGATCAGCGGCAGGGTCTCGTCGTAGGCTGACGTCCCCCCATCGCTTTGGTCCTGCGTGAGTGCGAGTTTTCCGGTTTCGTGAGACCCTGAGGGGAGGAGCAGAGCCGTGAAGAAGAGCAGGTTCACCGAAGAGCAGATCGCCTTTGCACTGAAGCAGGCCGAGACCGGGACACCGGTCGCGGAGGTGCTGCGGCGGATGGGCATCTCCGAGCAGACATTCTACCGCTGGAAGAAGCTCTACGGCGGCCTCGGCACGGGCGAGTTGCGGCAGCTGAAGCAGCTCGAAGACGAGAACCGCAAGCTCAAGCAGCTCGTGGCCGATCTGAGCCTCGACAAGCACATCCTGCAGGACGTGCTCGCAAAAAAGCTCTGACGCCTGCTCGGCGCCGCGAACTCGTGCACCAGGTTCAGGAGGCGCACAGGGTGAGTGAGCGGCGCGGCTGCGCCGCGCTCGGCGTCGGCCGGTCGGGCGTCCGCTACTGCTCGACCAAGCCCGATCAGGCACCGCTGCGGATGCGCATCTGCGATCTGGCCAAGAGCCGGGTGCGCTACGGGTACTACCGGATCTACATCCTGCTGCGCCGGGAAGGTTGGCGGGTGAATCACAAGAGGGTTCACCGTCTCTACCGGGACGAGGGGCTGAGCCTGCGGCTCAAGCGGCCGCGCTGGCACGTCAGCGCGGCACACCGTGAGCGTCAGCCTGCTGCGCTCCGGCCGAATGAACGCTGGTCGATGGACTTCGTCTCCGACGCGCTGTTTGACGGCCGCCGGTTGCGGGCCCTGACGGTCGTCGATGCGTTCACGCGCGAGGCCCTGGCGATCGAGGTCGACCAAGGTATCAAGGGCGAGCAGGTCGTGCCTGTCGTCGGCCGCTTGGCACTGCTACGTGGAGCACCGCGTGCGATACAGGTCGATAACGGGCCTGAGTTCGTTTCGAAAGTCCTCGACCGCTGGGCCTACGAGAACGGTGTCACGTTGGACTTCTCACGGCCCGGCAAGCCGACCGACAACGCGCTGGTCGAGTCGTTCAACGGCCGCTTGCGCGACGAGTGCTTGAACGCGAACTGGTTCTTGTCGTTGGCCGACGCGAAGAGCAAGATCGAGACGTGGCGGCGGCACTACAACGAGAGCCGTCCTCACACCGCCCTGGGGTGGCGAACGCCCCAGGAATTCGCCCTGGCGGCGGCCCTGCAGGTCGCCGAATGAGTTCCGGAAGCTCACGTTTCGGCCGGACTAGAATCCGGGGGACCCTCAGAGACCCGGAAGCTCACCTTTCGGCTGGACCAAAGCGACGGGGGGACGTCAGTGCGCCGCACTGCACATCCCGAGCTGTGACGCAACCATTCGTGTCTATGTCCCCGACGGCGAGATCTTGGATCGCGGAGGCGCCGGTCACGTCGACATCCCAGGATTTGGCGGCGTTGGGTAGGTGGCGAGGCCGATCAGGCGTGGCAGCTGTCGCGTGCGGCGGTGATCACAGCAGCCGTCAGGCAACCGAGGCCCACGATGAGGACGATGTCGAGCCGCTCGCCGAGCAGTAGGGCGGAGGACAGAATCCCGATGGCCGGAACCGCCAGGGTCACGTTCGATAGGGTGACGCTGCTGATCCGCCGTCCGACCTCCGCGGAGATCACGAAGCAGAACGATGTCGCCACCGGCCCGATGAAGGCGAGCAGCCCCACGAGGCGCGGCGACCAGACCACGTTGAGGGGGCCCTCGATTGCGTAGGCGGCGGCGGCGAGGGGAATCGCGGCGAAGGCCATCTGCCAGGGCGCGAGATCGAGCGGATGCATGCTCCAGCGATGGTGGCGGACATGCAGGATCACGACGGCCCAGCACGCGGCGCAGACCAGCAGAAGGGCATTGCCGAGGAGAATGTCGGGATTGGTCCAGTCCATGCCGAACGGCGAGCACACGACGGCGACACCGGTGAGGCCACAGCCGATCGCGGCCGTCTGGGCCTGCGAGGGACGCTCGCGCAAGAATAGCCACGCCCCGAGCATGACCCAGACCGGGGTGGTATAGGCGAGCAGGGCTGCACGGCCCGCATCGGTGTGCCGCATGGCGACCAATCCGAGGGCGGTGAAGGCCATCATCTGCAGGCCTCCGATGCTGGCGAGCACCGGCCAGTCGGCGCGCGCCGGCAGCCGCAGACGCCCGTTGAAGGCCAGCACCCCGAAGAGAGCCGCCCCTGCAGTCGAGAAGCGCAAGGTGGCGAGCCAGAGCGGCTTGATCTCGCCGAGGCAGAGCTTCATCGCCGGCCAGCTCAGGCCCCAGAGCACGACCATGAGCCCGAGCCAGACACCATTCGGCACGGCCACGCGGGCTCGGATCGGTGCGAGGGCGGGGGACATCGAATCAGCCATGGCAAGGGTCTCGCGGGCCGCAACGAAAGGAGTGGCGGCACGGGTTTTTTATCGCCACGGGGGCGGAATTTTCGTCTCGATGCTTCTCATTGACGCCAATGATCGGTATAAATTGCCGGCTCTCAACATCGCATCGGAATAAAATGCCTCAGAAACCGGCGGACCTCGATGCGTCCAGCCTGCGTATCCTCGAACGCCTGCAGCAGGACAGCGAGGTCAGCGTCGCGGATCTGGCCGAGGAGATTGGGCTCTCCACCTCGCCGTGCTGGCGCCGCATCAACGACCTTAAGGCCAGCGGCATCATCCGCCGCTGCGTCGCGGTCGCGGATCCGATGGCGCTCGGCCTCGCGGTCAACGTCTTCGTGCACGTCTCTCTGGAGAAGCAGACCCAGGCCGCACTCAAAGCCTTCGACGATGCGGTCCGCAATCGTCCCGAAGTGATGGAATGCTACCTGATGAGCGGCGAAGCCGATTACATGCTGCGCGTCGTCGTCGAGGACCTCGCGCAGTATCAGCAACTCGTGCTCAATCACCTGACCCGGATTCCGGGCGTGGCGAATATTCGATCCAGCTTCGCGCTCGGGCAGGTGAAGTACACCACCGCCCTGCCATTGGGTCATCTGTATCGCTGAAGCGGCCGGCGCGCGAAGGTCAGACCTGCGCGGCAAGGCTTGGTGGATCGCCGGTCGAAGATCGGACGGCTGCCCTGTCTCGACGTGCCGGCTTGGCGGAAGCCGTTCGTCGCCTGATGAACGGTGATTCCGAAAGGATCGCCTTCGGATGTCGTACCGTGCCTGAGAATTCACCCAGGGCTCTGCCCTGGACCGGCGAAGGATCGCCCTTCGACATCCAGGTTTCTGCAACGTGTGAGAACTACATGTTCGTATAGTTCGGCCCGCCTGGTCCTTCTGGGGTGACCCAGGTGATGTTCTGGTTGGGATCTTTGATGTCGCAGGTCTTGCAGTGGACGCAGTTCTGCGCGTTGATCTGGTAGCGCAGGCCGTCGCGGGCGGAGGCGTCCTCCACCCATTCGTAGACGCCCGCCGGGCAGTAGCGGCCGGAGGGGCCGCCATAGACGTCGTGCTCGGAGCGCTTCTGGAGCTCGCTGTCCGTCACCTTGAGGTGAGGCGGCTGGTCCTCCTCGTGGTTGGTGTTCGAGAGGTAGACCGAGGAGAGCCGGTCGAAGGTGAGCTTGCCGTCGGGCTTCGGGTAGGTGATCGGCGTCACCTCGGAGAGCGGCTTCAGGCAGGCATGGTCCGGCTTGCCGTGTTTGAGGGTACCGAACAAAGAGGTGTCCGCGAGGGCATTGGTCCACATGTCGAGGCCGCCGAGCCCGACCCCGGCCAGGGTGCCGTATTTCGACCAGAGCGGCTTGACGTTGCGCACCGGCTTGAGGTCGCGCCCGATCGCGCTGCCGCGCCAGCCCTCCTCGTAGGCGGTCAGCTCGTCGCCCTGACGGCCCGCCGCGATGGCCGCGAAGATGGCGTCGGCCGCCTGGATGCCGGACAGGATCGCGTTGTGCGAGCCCTTGATGCGCGGCACGTTCACGAAGCCGGCCGAGTCGCCGACTAGGCAGCCGCCGGGGAAGACGAGCTTGGGCACCGATTGCCAGCCGCCCTCCATGATGGCGCGCGCGCCGTAGCCGATGCGCTTGGCCCCCTCGAAGGTCTCGCGGATCATCGGGTGGGTCTTGAAGCGCTGGAACTCCTCGAACGGCGACAGGGTCGGGTTCTCGTAGTTCAGGTGCGTGACGAAGCCGACCGAGAGCAGGTTGTCGTCGAAATGGTAGAGCCAGGAGCCGCCGCCGGCCTTGTTGGGCAGGGGCCAGCCCATGGTGTGCTGGACGAGGCCGGGCTCGAACTTCGCATCGCTGAGCTGCCAGAGCTCCTTGATGCCGATGCCGTATTTCTGGTGGTCGCTGTGGCGGTTGAGCTGGAAGCGCTCGATCAGGGTCTTGGTGAGCGAGCCGCGGGCGCCCTCGCCGAAGACCGTGTATTTGGCGCGCAGCTCCATGCCGCGGGTGAAATCGGCGCGCGGCGCACCGTCGCGGCCGATGCCGAGATCGCCGGTGGCGATGCCGGTCACGGCGCCGTGCGCGTCGTAGAGCACCTCGGAGGCCGGGAAGCCGGGATAGATCTCGACGCCGAGGCCCTCGGCCTTTGCGCCGAGCCACTTCACCGTGTTGGAGAGCGAGCCGACGAAGTTGCCGTGGTTCGACAGGAGCTTGGGAAAGAACAGGTTCGGCAGGCGGACGCCGCTGTTCTTGGTGAGGTAGAGGAACTCGTCACGCTCCACCGCGGTCTTGAGCGGGCGTTCGGGATCCGTGCGCCAGTCGGGCAGCAGGGCGTCGAGGCCGATCGGGTCGACCACGGCGCCCGACAGGATATGCGCGCCGACCTCGCCGCCCTTCTCCACCACGACGACGGAGATCTCCTCGCCCTTCTCCGCGGAGAGCTGCTTGAGGCGGATCGCGGCGGCGAGGCCCGCGGGCCCCGCACCCACCACCACAACGTCGAAATCCATCCCCTCGCGATCCGGCAACGCCATCGTTCCGGAAGTCCCCTGTTCGTCGCCTGCGCCGTTCAGCGTCCGGCTGCCCAGGCCGGCAGATCGGCGGCGCTGCGCTCTCCCGCGATGACCCGGGCGACGCCCTCACCCATCAGAGGACCGAACTTGAAGCCATGCCCGGAACAGGCGCTGAGCACGTAGCCTTTCGCTCCGATCGCCTTGGCGATGAACGCCTCGTCCTCCGTGACCGTGTAGAAGCACGCCTTGCGCTCCAGCACCGTGTACCGGTCGAAATCCCGGTAGGAGAGGCGTGCCGCGGCATACAGGCGGGCCACGTCCTCGTCGGTGGCGAGCCGGTTCCCGTCGGGATCGCCCTGGCGCGTGAATTGGTGATCGCCGAGCTTCAGACGGGTACCGGGCCGGGGCGGCAGGGTATAGGTCCCGCTCTCCAGGCCGAGATCGATGAAGATCGGCGCGCGTGCCCAGGCATCCGCGAGCTCGACCGGCGGCGCCACGAAGGCCACGGCCTGACGGGAGGCGACGGCGACGCCCCGGAGGTCCGGCACGAGGCGATCGACCCACGCGCCCGCGGCGACGACCACGGCGTCCCCGCGATGCACCTGTGCGCCGACCCTCACGCTGGCCTGCTCCGCATCCACCTCCGTGACCGGCGAGCCCGGATGGAAGCGCACGCCCCGAGCGGCGAGGTGGACCACGAGATCGGTGAGGATCCGGATCGGGAACAGCATGCCCGCGCCATCTGCCTCGTAGGCGCCGGTGACGCCCTCGGGCTCGATCATCGGATAGCGGTCCGCGAGAGCGCCGAGGGGAATGTCGCGATAGCCGATTTCGAGCTCGTCCATGCTCGTCCGGCTCCCCTGGAACCACGTGACGGGCTCGCGCATCAGCACCACGAGAGGCAGCGCCTCGAAATGCCGGACGCCGAGATCGGACCAGAGCGCCTCGTAGGCCGCGAAGGCCTCCGGCATCAGGCGTGCGTAGCCGGGGAAATCGCCGTAGGCGTGCCGCGTGATGCGGTGCTCGTCGTAGGACGAAGCCATCGCGTGCGGGATCTGTCCCTGCTCGAACACCTCCACGGAGAAGCCGCGCCGGACGAGGGCCCAGGCCGTCGACAGGCCAGCGATGCCGCTGCCCACGACCAGCACCTTGCCGCGCCGGGCCGAGCCCTGCGGTTCCTGTATCATCGCGCTCTCTTTCGCTGAAGAAGGGGTCGGGGATCTCAGGCCGCCGCTGCGGCCGTCGGCGTGAGCCAGCCCTGGCGCTCGCGCCAATCGGGGGCGAGGTTGCGGAAGCGGTGCAGGCCGAGCTTCTCGATGTCGGTGAACGAGCAGCGCCCGTCGAGGACGAGGTCGCGGATCGCGTGGCCGCTGGCCGGCGACAATCCGAACCCGACGCCGGACATGGTGCAGACCGTGACGTTGCCGGGATCGGCGGGCCGGTCGATCACCGGACGCCCATCCGGCGTGTTCTCGATGATGCCGGCCCACGAGCGGATGACGCGGACATGGGCCGCCTTCGGGAACAGGTCGGCGAGGCGCCGCGACAGGTTGGCAAGGAGGGGCGAGCTCGGACGGGCGAACGGGCCGTCCGGCTCCACGTCGAGCCATTCATGCGGGCCGCCGCCATAGGCGAGGTTGCCGCGCAGCGTCTGACGCCCGTACAGGCCGTTGCCGTCGCAGCCCCCGATGCGCATGAGCGGCAGGGGCTCGGTGACGATCATCTCGGCGCGGGCCGAGGCCAGGGGCAGCCGGATCCCGGCCGGGGCCAGCAGCGCCTCGCTCTGCGGTCCCGCGGCCACCACGACGTGGTCGCATGCGATGAAGCCCCGCGGGGTCTCGACGCCTGCGGCCTTGCCGCCGCGCAGGACGATGCGCTGAGCCGGGCAGTGCTGCAGGATGCGCCCCCCGAGATCCTGCAGCGCCCAGGCATAGGCCTGCACCGTGCGCTGCGGGTTGGCATGGCCGCCGCCATGGACGTGGATCGCGCCGACGGCGTTGTCGCCGGCAAGCGGGATCGCCTCGCGGCAGGCTTGCGGGTCGAGTTCGTCGACGCGGATCCCGTGTTGGCGGATGATCTCGGCGATGCGCCGGTACTGGGCCCATTGCCGGTCGGTCACCGCGAGGATGATCCGCTCGCGGCGGTACTCGGTGGGGTAGCCGAGAAGCGCGTCCATCTGCGGCCACAGTCGCTGCTCCTCAAGGAAGAGCGGGCTCTGGTAGTGGGAGCAGCCGCCGCCGTTCCGGCCGGAGGCCTCCCAGCCGACCACCCCCTTGTCGAGGACGACCACGTCGACGCCGGAGCGGGCGAGCCACCAGGCGGCGCTGAGACCCGTGACGCCGGCACCGACGACGACGACGGATGCGCCGGAGGGCAGAGCGATCTGTTCGTTCATGGTCCGTCTCACAGGTGCATGTTGCCGCCGAGATACTCGGCCTCGCGGGGCGTCCCGATATCGGCATAGGGCACCCATTGGGTCGGGATGCCCAACCAGACGTCCCAATGCTCGCGCATCGCCGGGATCTCTTCGATGCGGCTGAGCAGGCCGAGGGTCAGGGGGCGGACCGGCGCGCGATAGCCGGCGAGGGGCACGCCGGCGAGGTCGCGGTCGCCGCCGATCGCCAGCATCATCGCCACCTGCTCCCGGCAGCGCCGAGCCTGGCAGGGGCCCATGCAGGCGCGGGTCAGCCGCTTGATCTGGTCTTGGTTCACGGGACCGTCACGCAGGAGGCTGCCGAGGTCGCGTTTCTCGACCGCCGCCGGGGCAGGTCCGAGATAGCGGGGCGGCCGCACACCCAGGAGATCGCCGCGGGAGACCTCTTCGCATTGGCAGGCCAGAACCTCGGGCGAACCGATCGCGAGCAGAGCCCGCATCCAGTCGAGCCGGTAGGGGTGACGGTCCCGCGTCGGCCGGACGGCGGCGGGCTCCGTCGCCTCGACCGTGCGTCCGAGGGAGCGAAGCGCAGCGCGCGCGGCGAGCCGGCCCTGTGCCTCCGCCGGTGCGATCTCCCCCGGGGACGCGTCCGACAGGCCGGCGCAGTCGCCCGCGACGAAGACCTCCGGCCGCGACGTCGCCGCACCATCGAGCTGGGGCACGTAGCCGCCGCGGGCGCCGTCGAATTCGAGCGTCGCGCCGACGACGTCGAGGAGTTCGACGTTCGGGATCCTGTCGACCGCGAGGCAGATGGTGTCGCAGGCGATCCGCCGCTCCGCGCCATCGGGGCCGCGAAGCACCGCGCCGGTCGTTCCGAACGGCCCGCGCTCGGCGGCGCGGATCACGTGACCGGTCAGGATCTCGACGCCGCGGGCGGCGAGCCCGGCGCAATCGGTCTCGGGCGCCTCGCGCACCTCGACCAGGGCGCAGACGGTGAGGCCGCGGGCGAGGGCCAGTTCAGCCGTCTGCACGGCGAGGCTGCCGCTGCCCAGGATGAGGATGCGCCTGCCCTCGAAGGCGTCGTAGCGGGCGAGAAGCGCGTGCAGGGCCTGGGCGCCCATGATGCCGGGCTGATCGACGCCCTCGAAGAACAGGACGAGGTCGCGCGCGCCGGCGGCGAGGATCAGCCGATCGAAGCCGCACAACCAGGTGTCCGTCTCGTTCGCGAGGCCGACCACCGGTCCGGGGAGCGTCTGTGCGCCGGGACCGGGCGCGAAGGCGCCCCAGGCCTGGACGCCGAGGGCGACGTCGACGCCCGCCTCGAACGCCTCTTCCAGGCGCGGATTGCTGGAGAAGACCTGCTCCAGCATCCGCTCCGTGTTGTGGACCGCGGCCCCCGCCCGCCCGCCGTAGAACAGCGGCACGTCCATGCCGATGAGCTCGCCGGACAGCGGGTTCTCGTCCACAAGCTTGACCTGGGCACCGTGGGCGGCGGCCTCGATCGCCGCGGCGACGCCGGCGGGGCCTGCGCCGACGACTAGGATCTCGACATGCTCACGGGCAGCGGGAAATTTCCCGTGGAGCGATTTCAGGTCGACCTGCGCGGCAGGAACCCCGGCGATGATGGTGTCGTCCATTGCGGGCTTGCTCCTTCAGACGGCGTCGAGCGCCTGGACGAGGTCGGCGATCAGGTCGTCGGCGTGCTCGATGCCGACCGAGATGCGCAGGGTGCCGTCATCGACGCCGACCTCCTCGCGCCGGTCGCGCGGGACCGAGTAGTGGGTGGTGGTGGCGGAGTGGCAGATCAGGGTCTCGGTCCCCCCGAGGCTGACCGCCATGCGGATCAGGCTCAGCCGGTCGAGCATGCGGAAGGCCTCGGCCTCCCCACCGTGGATGCGGAAGGAGAAGGTCGAGCCGGTGCCGGAGCATTGGCGTGCCAGGAGCGCCCCGGTCGGCGTGTCGGGGTCGGCATGGCCGAGGAAGGAGACTGAGCGGACCTTGGGGTGCAGGCTCAGGAAGTCGGCGATCTTGCGGGCGTTCGCGCAGGCCCGCTCGGTGCGCAAGTGCAGCGTCTCGAAGGAGCGCAGCAGGCCGGCGCAGACATGCGGGTCCGGGTGGCTCCCGAGCAGCGTGCGCAGCTTCTTGAGGCGATCGATCAGCGCCGCCGAGCCGCTGACGCCGCCGGCCAGGAGGTCGCTGTGGCCGCCCGCATATTTCGTGAGCGAGGTGATGCAGAGGTCGGCTCCGTGCTCCAGCGGCGACTGGAGGAAGGGCCCGAGGAAGGTGTTGTCCACGCTGATGAGCGGCCGGCGCCCCTGCTTCAGCCGGACCGCCTCGGCGATCTCCGAGAGCAGTGCGATGTCGCTGACGGAGCCTGTCGGGTTGGCCGGCGTCTCGCAGTGGATCAGCCCGAGCGAGCCGGTCTGGAGCGCGCGCTCGGCCTCGGCTCGGATCGCGGCCCCGTCGAGGCCGTCCTTGAACCCGAATGCCTTGATCCCGAAGGCGGCGAGTTCCCCGTAGAGGAGGCCGTCGGTGCCGCCGTAGAGCGGGCGAGAATGCAGGACTGTGTCGCCGGGCCGCAGGAAGGCGAGCATCACGGCGCTGATCGCGGCCATGCCGCTGCCGAACACCGCTGCGTCCGCCCCCTTGTCGAGGGCGGCAAGACGGCGCTCGACCATGGTCAGGTTCGGATGCCCGAGGCGGGCATAGATGTAGCCCGGATCCTCGTCATCCGGCATCGGCACGCCGTCGAAATAGGCGCGGTGTACGTCCTTCGCGTGCTGGGCCGAGCGGTAGAGATAGGTCGAGGAGGGAAAGATGGGCGGCTTGGCGGCCCCTCGATAGGCGTGCGGGTCGTAGCCATGCGTGATCGTCACCGTTTCGGGACGCAGGATGCGATCTGGAGGGCTCATCACGATACTTTCAGGGTGACGGGGCCTTGCGGATGGGCGCAGCAGGCGAGGATGTCCCCGTCCGCGATCTCCTCGTCGGAGATGCCGCCGGCATGGGTCATGCTGACCTCGCCGGAGACCTTGCGGACGCGGCAGGTGCCGCAGATCCCCTGGCGGCAGGAGTTCGGAATCCGCACGCCGACGCGCAGCGCGGCGTCGAGCAGGCTCTCGCCCGACCGCACCATCGCCTCGCGGCCGGAGGGCAGGAAGCGGGCAAGCTGTTCCGCCCCCGCCGCCTCCGAGGGCAGGACAGCCGGCGGCGCGGCCGTCGGAGCTTCGGTGCCGAAGCTCTCCTGATGGAAGCGGGCTGTCGCCGCCCCGGTCGTCCGGTGCGCGGCGGCGACGGCGCTCATGAAGGCGCCGGGCCCGCAGGCGAAGACCTCCGCGTCGCGAAGGCTCGGAATCAGCGTGGTCCAGAACCCGGCTTCCGGCCGCCCGGCCAGGATGCCGGGCTCGGGGGCGCCGCGCGTGACGATCCAGTCGAGCCGCCAAGTGCCGATTCGGTGGGCGAGGTCGGTCAGCTCCTCCCGGAAGAGCAGGTCCTCACGGGTGCGCCCCACATGGACATGGTGAACGGGCACCCGGAGGTCCCGGTCGGCGAGCCAGCGCAGGATCGCGGCCATCGGCGTCGCTCCGCTGCCGGCCGAGACCAGCACGAGCGGACGGTCCGGCGCCGCCGCCAGCCGGAAGCTGCCGGCGGGCGGACGCGACTCCAGACTCATGCCCGGCGCGAGGCTGTCGTGCAGCCAGCGCGTCGCCCGCCCGCCTGCCTGAGCCTTGATGGTCAGGTCGACGCCGTCGCCGCGCAGCGGCGAACTCGCGATGGTGAAGCTGCGCCAAGCCGCTTCGTCCCCGAGCGGTACCGCGATGGTGAGGAACTGCCCCGGATCGAACACGATCCGGGACCCCGAAGCCGGCACGAAGCGGAACGTCTTGACGCCCGGCGCCTCGTCGCGGATCGCCGCGCAGACGAGGCGATCTCCGCCACCCCGCCAGATGGCCTGCATGTCCATGGTTCGCCCGCCGCCGAGGGTTGCTCAGGCGTTCGCTTCGACGAAGCTGCGGGCCTTGTTGCAGTACCAGTCGACGAAGCGGCGGACGAGCTCCTCGGCCTCCTCCGAATACGGACCCGGCCGGTATCCCGCGCCGTTGACGCCCCGCTGATTGTTCTCCGCGAGGTCGCGGTCCTGCATGTTGGTCGTCGTCCAGAGACGGATCAACTCGTCGACCTTGTAGTCGACACCCTCCTCGGCATCCTTGTGGACGAGCCACTTCGAGGTGACGACCGTCTCCTGCGGTCCGGTCGGCATGGCCGAGAACATGAACACGAAATCGCCGACCGCGTGGGCGAAGCTGTGCGGCTCCAGCGCCCAGCGCATCGAGCCGATGTCGCCGCCGCCAGCCTCGCACATCAGCTTCGAGACGCAGGCCCGCCCGTCCTCCGACATCGAGGTGCAGCCCTCGTTCAGAGGGAAGCGCATGGCCTGGAACCAGTCGCCCTCGATGGGGCCGACCGGCAGACCGACCTCCTGCATGCGGGCGTTGAAGGCGGCGAGCTTTGGATCGCCGTTATAGTCGAAGTTCCGGCTCGTCCCGGTCGGGAAGGTGAAGGACAGCTCCGGATGCTTGGCGTCGCAGTGATAGCACTCGCGACCGTTCTCCATCACGAGCTTCCAGTTCGCCCTCTCGACGAGGGTGCTCTGGTGCGCGAGCTTGGCGTTGGCGAGGTCGTGGGGAGCGAGCAGCGGCGTCAGGCCGTCGCGGAAGGCGCTGAAATCGGGCGGCGTGTCGGCGATGCAGGCATAGATGGTCCCCGCGACCAGCTCGACATGGATCGGCACCAGGGCGTGCTCGGACGGATCGAAGCTCTCCTGCATGCGGCCGGCATGGAGAAGCTTGCCATCGAGGCCGTAGGTCCACTGGTGGTAGGGGCAGACGAGGCGCGCGGACTTTCCGTGGCCATGCTCGCAGATCTGCGCCCCCCGGTGACGACACGAATTGAAGAAGCCGCGCACGTCGCCGTTTCGGTCGCGCACCACGACGACGGGAGTCTCGCCGATCTTGGTGGCGATATAGTTGCCCGGCTCCGAGATCTCGGTCTCAAACCCGATCATGATCCATGAGCGGCCGTAGATGGCGTCGAGATCGAAGCGATAGATCTCGGGATCATTATAGAAAGACTGCGGCAGAGTATAACCTGGACGGCGTTCGTCGAGAAGAGCGCGGATCCGCTTGAGGTCGTACATGGGTGTCTCCGGAATGTGCGGAGACGTTGCCACAAGCTTCCCGACTTAGAAAAACTCCATTTTGGAATGTCGGTATCGAATTTAAGCAATTGCAAGATGCTATCGCAAAATTGAGGATGCTTATCAGTAAAGCTCATTTGCCGGGCAGAATTTCACTGCATGGCGGCAAATAGTGCAGCGTCTGCCCTTAAGTTGGGCGATGCAGGCATCTTGCTTGTTCTCCGCAGGAGGCAGGCCGGTTGCGCCTCGCCGCACTGAGAGGATTCGATGATCGATCGACGCTGGCTCCCGCTGAATGCCCTGAGGGCCTTCGAGGCCGTTGGGAAGCATCTGAGCTTCACCGCAGGAGCCCAGGCCCTTCACGTGACCCAGAGCGCACTCAGCCGTCACGTCGCCAGCCTCGAGGTTCTGCTCGAATGCAAGCTCGTCGAGCGCAAGCCGCACGGGCTCATCCTCACCCCGGCGGGGGCCGCGCTCCTGCCGACGATCAGCAAGTCCTTCGACCGTCTCCAGGACACGATGAACGAGATCCTGCGAGACGGCAGCGGACTCGTACGGACGCTGCGGGTCCACATGCCGCCGTCCTTCCTGCAGCACATGGCGATTCCGATGCTGCGGGATTTTAGACGGGAATTCCCCAACATTCCTGTCGACGTCTCCAGCTCTCCTGTCACCGGCGTCCCGTCGCGCGATCTCGACATCGCCGTGATCTACGACCGGCCCCGCCAGGGCGACGCGATTCGCGACCTGCTCTGGACGGTCCGCGTGACGCCGCTCTGCTCGCCCGAACTCGCCCGGGACAGCGAAGGGCTCGACCTCGCCGCCTTTCTCGCCGCCAACGAATTGCTGCATGTCCGCCTCGACGGCCAGCCACGCGGCTTCCTCTGGGACGCTTTCGCCGCGCAGGCTGGGATCGGGCTCAATACGGAGCGGGGCCTCGCCTTCGACACGGCCAGCCTCGCCGTCCAATACGCCCTCTCGGGGGCCAGCGTGGTCCTGGCCGACATCCACATGTTCGCCGACCTGATTGCCAGCGGCCAGCTCGTGCAGCCCTACGACACCGTCTGCGAGGACGGGTACGGCTACTACCTCACCTTCCATCCCGAAGACGTGACGGAGCCGGGCATCGCCCTGTTCCGCGCCTGGATGATCGAGCGATTCACAGGACCCGCGAAGAGCGGAGCGCACCCTGTGAAAGACCTTTGACAGCACGAACCGAGACAGGGGGAGCGGTATGTTCAGGTTGAAGACGTTGAGCGGTCGCCCGCAACATCCGGCGATCGAGGATCTCTGCCACAGTCTCGATAGGGGGCTGATCGGGCGGCGCGACTTCCTGCGCACCGCGGCCTGGCTCGGCGTGTCCGCGGCGAGCGCGGCCGCCTTCGCGGGGCGGACGACGGTCGCCGCGGCGGCCGAGGCGCCCAAGCGCGGCGGCAGCGTCCGGTTCGCCTGTCAGATCCAGGAGATGCAGGATCCGGCCGCATCCACCTATTTCGAGGCGGCCAACGTCTTCCGGAACGTGATCGAGTATCTGACCAAGGTCGATGCCGACAACGTCGTCCATCCCTATCTCGCCACGAGCTGGGATCCTTCGGCCGATCTGAAGACCTGGACCTTCCGGCTGCAGCCGAACGTCAAGTGGTCGAACGGCGATGCCTTCACCAGCGCGGATGTGGCGGCCAATTTCCGCCGCTGGATCGGGCCGGCCTCGAAATCCTCCAACAAGACGACCTTCGCCGCCCTGCGGGACATCGAAATCCTCGGGCCGCTCGAACTGCGCCTGCATCTCGACCGGCCCCTGCTCGCCCTGCCGGAGATCCTCTACGCGCCGAACACGCCGATCATGCACCGCGACTTCGAGAAGATGGGCGGGGATTGGAGCAAGAACCCGATCGGCACGGGCCCTTATCGCTTGGCCGAGTTCCAGGTCGGACAGAAGGCGACCCTGGTGCGGCGCCCCGAATATTGGGGCGAGATGCCCTATCTCGACGAGATCCGCTTCATCGACCTCGGCACGGATATCTCGACCCATCTCGCGGCCCTGGCCGCGCGGCAGGTCGACATGCTCTACCGCATCAACGTCTCGGATCTCGACCTCGCCAAGCGCCTGAGCGACGTGCAGATCCTCACCGGCCGCGCCGCGCAGACCCCGGTGATGCGCATGCAGGTCGACCAGAAGCCCTTCGACGACATCCGCGTGCGCCAGGCCGTGGTGCTGGCCTGCGACAACAGCCGCATCCTCGACGTGGCCATTCGCGGGGCCGGCGTGATCGGCGACAATTGCCACGTCGCTCCCTTCCAGCCCGAATACGCGCCCGTTGCCGCGCCCAAGCGCGACGTGGAGAAGGCGAAGCACCTGCTGCGGGAGGCGGGCCATGCGAACGGGCTCGATCTCGCGATCGCCGTCGGCAACACGCAGGGCGTCTGGGAGCAGAACACGGCCCAGGTGCTGCAGCAGCAATGCGCCGAGGCCGGCATCCGGGTGAAGCTCGACGTCATGCCGGCCGCGCAGTACTGGCCGATCTGGAACAAGGTTCCGTTCGGGCTGACCTACTGGGCCCACCGCCCCCTCGCCGTGCAGACCCTGGACCTGGCCTATCGCGGCGGCGCGGCCTGGAACGAGACGCATTTCGCGGATCCGGCCTTCGACGCAGCCCTCGACAACGCCATGGGCATTGTCGATCCGCAGGCCCGCAAGGCCGCTATGGTCTCGGTCGAGACGATCCTGCGCGACGCGGCGCTCATGGTGCAGCCGTTCTGGATGAACAAGTACACGGCGGTCGCGAGCCGTGTCCGCGGCTACGCGCTCAATCCGAGCGACTGCTTCGATCTCCACAAGGTCTGGCTCGCCTGATGCCGTCGCCGGTGCGGCCTGCCGCACCGACCCATGCCCCGAACCCGCCTCCGCCGAACTGCCGGCGGAGCGGCACGAAGGAATGCCTCATGATGCGCGCCGGCCTGACCCGCCTGTCCGAGATCGCCCTGACGATGCTCGCGGTCTCGTTCACGGTCTACTTTCTCCTCGAACTCGACGCGGACGATGTGGCCGTGAAGATGCTCGGGCAGTTTTCGACAGCCGCCCAGCGGGTCCAGTGGCTGCGCGAGCACGGCTACGATCAGCCCTTCCTCGCGCGGTACGTCCAATGGCTCCAGCGCTTCCTCTCCGGGGACTGGGGCCAATCCCTGCATTACCAAGTCCCCGTGTTCGACCTCGTCACGGAGCGCCTCGCCGCTACGGCCATCCTCGGCGGGGCGACGCTGGCGTTGATGGTGCCCATCGGCCTCGGCCTCGGCATCCTCTCCGGGACGCGGGAAGGGTCCCTGGCCGATCGCCTCATCTCGGTCTTCAGCATCGTGACGACGTCGGTTCCGGAATTCGCCAGCGCCGTCTTCCTGTCGGGCCTGCTGGTCTTCTGGCTCGATCTGCTCCCGGGCGCCAGCACGATGACCGGGGGCTTTTCCCTGCGCGAGCTGGTGATGCCCCTCCTGGTCCTCGTCCTCTACGCGGCCGGCTACCTCGTGCGGGTCACCCGCGCGGCCGTGGCCGAGGTCATGACGGCACCCTACGTGCGGACGGCCCGGATGAAGGGCGCCGATCCGCGCCGCATCGTCCTGCGGCACGTGCTGCGCAATGCCCTCGTGGCACCCGTCACCGTGATCATGCTGCAGATCCCGTGGCTGCTCTCGGGCGTGATCGTGGTCGAGGTATTCTTCGCGTATCGCGGCTTCGGCTCGCTCCTCTACGAGGCCGGACTGAACAGCGACATCGACGTGATCGAGGCCTGCGCGATGATCAGCGTGTTCGTCGTCGTCACGACCCAGCTCGCCTCCGATCTCGTGAACACGTGGCTCAACCCGCGGACACGGCCGGTCCGCGAGAGACGCCCGGCTGCGACCATCCGCAGGCTCTCCCTTCTGAAGAAGATGGAGGTGGTCTGATGCGCGCGCTCCTCGCTCTCCGCCATCGGCCCCTGGGTCTGATCGGCGGCCTCGTCGTCCTGTTCTGGCTGGTTTGCGCCCTGCTGGCCCCCTGGCTCGCGCCCCACGATCCGCTGCACAGCTTCGTCCCCCTGCAGACTCCGCTCTCCCGCGGCTCCGACGGCACGTTCTTCCTTCTCGGGACCGACATCCTCGGCCGGGACATCTTCGCGCGGCTGATCTACGGCGCGCGCTCCGTGGTGATCTGGTCGGGGCTCGCCACCGGTACCGCCTACCTTCTCGGCATCGCCACCGGCCTCGTCGCGGGGTTCTATCGCGGTCCCCTCGACCGGGCGCTCTCGTTCGGCGCGAACGTCATCCTCTCCTTCCCCATCCTCGTTCTCTACCTCGTGGTGATCACCCGGTTCGGGGCGTCGGGCCTGAACATCATCCTGGCCGTGACCTTCGCGAGCTCGCCGGCGATCTTCCGGATCGTGCGGGCGCTCACCCTCGACATGCGCACGCGCGACTTCGTCGAGGCCTCCGTGACCCAGGGCGAGAGCGGGCTGCGGATCATGGCCATCGACATCCTGCCCAACGTCACGGGACCGCTCGTGGTCGATGCCTGTCTGCGGCTCGGCTACACGGCGATCACCATCGGCGTCCTTGGCTTCCTCGGCCTCGGCCTGCCCCCGCCCACTCCGGACTGGGGCGGCATGGTCAACGAGGGGCGCAGCCTCGCCATCGCCTTCCCCCACCTCATCCTCTTCCCCTGCATCGCGATCTCCTCGCTGATGCTCGGCCTCTCCCTGCTGGCCGACGCCCTGCGCGAGGGCGGCCGAGGGCCGGTCTCGGAAGAGGTGGCCGCCCCCGCCGTGCCGGTCTGACCCGCCCGGATCTGGGGAGCGCGCCTTCGGGCCACTCTCCACGCTTGCCCCAACCCGTCAGTGGGGTGGTTCGCCCCACACATTCCTCCCTGCCGTCGAGCCGGAAACGCCCTATGCTGGAGCCCGTTCTCTCCATCCAAGACCTCACGGTCCGGCTGCCGCGTGGTGCGGACCGACCCTTCGCCGTCGAAGGCGCGAGCCTCACCGTCAACCGAGGCGAGATCGTCTGCATCGTCGGCGAATCGGGCTCCGGCAAGTCCATCCTCTCGAGCGCCATCATGGGCGCGATCCCGCGCGGTCTCACGGCCGCCGGAGGGCGCATCCTGTTCGGGGATGAGGACATGCTGCGCCTGCCGGAGGAGCGCCTCCGCCGGATCCGCGGCTGCGGCATCGCCATGATCTTCCAGGAGCCGATGGCCTCGCTGAACCCGGCCATGACAGTGGCCGCGCAGATCGGCGAGATGTTCGAGATCCACGAGCCGACCCTGTCCCGGGCCGAGATCCGAGAGCGCGTGCTCGGCCTCCTGCGCGATGTGCAACTGCCCGATCCGGAGGCGATGATGCACCGCCTGCCGCATCAGCTCTCCGGCGGCCAGTGCCAGCGCGTGGTGATCGCCATGGCGCTCAGCCTGCACCCTCGCCTGCTCATCGCCGACGAGCCGACCACAGCCCTCGACGTGACCACACAGGCCCAGATCCTGAACCTCGTCCGCGGTCTGCGGGACCGGAAGGAGCACGGCATCCTGTTCATCACGCACGATTTCGGCGTCGTCGCCGACATCGCCGACCGGGTGGTGGTGATGCGGCATGGCCGCATCGTCGAGCAGGGAACGGCAGAAGCGATCCTGAGCCATCCCTCCGATCCCTACACGCGCGCCTTGCTCGCGGCCGTGCCGAGCGGGACGATGCGCCGCGACATCGTCGCGAAGGGCTATCCGATCCTCTCGGTCCGCGCCTTGTCCAAGCGCTACGGCCAGATGCAGGCGCTCGACCGGATCGATCTCGAGGTGCTCAAAGGCCAGACGGTCGCGATCGTCGGTGAGTCCGGTTCGGGCAAGAGCACCCTTGCGCGCAGCATCATCCGCCTGGTCCAGCCGACCAGCGGCCAAGTCGTCATCGAAGGGCGCGACTTCGCGCATCTGAGCGGACGGGAGCTGAACGCGAGCCGGCGCTTCATTCAGATGATCTTCCAGGACCCCTTCGGCTCGCTCAACCCGCAGCGCACCGTGGGCAGCATCCTGGAACGGGCCGGGTGCCTCGGCGGTCTCAACCGAGCCGAGGCAAAAGCGCAGGCCGAACGCCTTGTGCGCGAGGTCGGCTTGCCGGTTACCGTGCTGGCGCGCAAGCCCGGCGCCTTCTCCGGCGGCCAGCGGCAGCGCATCGGCATCGCGCGGGCGCTCGCGATGCGGCCCAAGATCATCATCGCGGACGAGAGCGTATCCGCCCTGGACGTGTCGATCCAGAAGCAGGTGCTCGATCTTCTCGACGGTCTACGCGCGCGCACCGAAACGACCATGCTCTTCATCACGCATGACCTTCGGGTGGCCGCACAGATCGCCGACACCGTCATCGTCATGCGGCGCGGCCAGATCGTCGAAAGCGGCAGCCCGAGCGCGGTGCTCTCGGCACCGAAACACGCCTATACCCGCGAACTCGTCGCAGCGATCCCAGGGCGGGCTTTCCACGCGGGGAAGCTGAAGGCGCCGGCCTCCTGAGCCGAGCCTGCGCTGGCCAAGGAATCGCTCCCGGCGCTTCGCCGCCGGGGAACGCGGCGGGGCGGAGATAGGCTCTGCCCGTCTGCGAAAGATCGACTCAGATGACCATAAATGACCGACCGTCGTAGCGGATCGGAAAGAAATGATCGCGTGCTGAGCGCAAAGCCTCCGGTTTAATCGACGCTCGTCCCAATTTTTTGGCAATGATAAAAAGTCATACCGTTTTAAGGATTTGTTTCTTGGAGCAACTCGATTTTGGATTCTAAGTTTTATCGCCAACCGTTTGAATAAAAACAAATCAATACGGAAGGGCATAAATCAAAGACTTGGGGTGCTCCGAAATGCAGGACAGGGTCGGTACTCATTGGCTTGCCCGAGCCGTCGTTACAAGCGGCCTCGCCATTCTCGGTAGCGGCCTCGCCCACGCTCAGCAGCAAGAACTCGACGCGGAGCCGAGCCGCGTGAACCGCGCACAGAGGGTGACCGTCCCCGAACCGCGGCGGAAGAAGATCCCCGCGTCGGCGCCGAGCCCCGTCGCTCCGCTGGCGGCTCCCTCCGTACTCGACGGGAAATGGACGTTCGGCGGCGCGATCCGCGCCCGAATCGATGCGAATTTCGATGCTACGAACGCTCGAACCGGCGCGCCCGATACCCGGAGCTATTTCGGCTTCGACACGCTGATCGTGAAAGCGGCTTACGATTCCAGCACGTTGTTCGGAGCCGCCCAATATCGCTTCTACGGTGGTGCCTATCCCTACACGCGTGAGTCCGGCTACAAGAGTACTTTTGGAGAGTTCAACTTCCTGCAGTTCGCCTATGCCGGCGTCAAACTCTCTCCGGAGGATAGCATCTCCGTTGGCCTGCAACAGGTGCCTTTCGGATTGGTGCCTTACTTCAGTACGACGTTTTTCGAGACGGTGGGTTTTGTCGCCGGACTGGAGGAAGTTTACAATACAGGCCTGAAGTTCTCTCACGTCGAAAAGGACTTCAATTACCAGCTTGGTTATTTTCCCGCAGACGGCGGGAATTACTTCGGCATCAGCCGCGACGCCTCGCGGTACTCGACCAACGTCGTCAAGGCCGATAGCTACGTGGCAGGTGGCTCCAACAACGTCGAGCAGCACATGCTGGTCGGGCGAGGCGAGTACACCTTCTTCCGGAACGAGGCCGTAACGGCGACAGTCGGCGCCTCGATCTGGCACTCAAGCATCTACAATTACGACACCGGCACTTACGGCTCCAAACAGCAGGAGGCCCTCCATTTCGTCGGGACGTACGGGCCTTGGACCTTGCGTGCGATCGGTGCGCGGGTTGATATCGACCCACGGAACCCTGGGGGGCGTAACAGCCTGATCACCATCGGCAGCTACGACGGCTCGTACAATCTGGCAACAAAGGCGTTCTTCTTCTCTGGAGATCTCTCGTACAAGTTTACGCCGACTGTTGGCCCGTTCACTGAGATTGTGCCCTACTTTAACTACAGCGCATACTACAAGGATCAACGCGCCTACCGCGACACGGAACGCTACATCGTCGGATCAGCCTGGACGATCCGCAACATCAGCGGCCTTTACGTTTACACGGAAATGCGCATTGGCCGGAATGATCCCTATACAGGGGCTGGGCAATACACCCAGGGCCTGGCCGCAGGCGGCGACAACAAATTCAAGAAAAGCTTTTACGTCAACATCGGATATTATTTCTAATATGGTTATGTTTTTGTAATCAGATGGTCGTCCATGCCGATTTAATGGGTTGGCATTCTGTCGTGATCGCCAATATAATGGTATGAGTTATTCATATTATCGGTTTTGCAGGCAGTTGCGGCCCTGGACGCTATATCGTCCAGGGCCGCATGCGAGCATCAGTTTTCCGAAATAATACCCGTCATGCGATCTGCGCGCCGGGGACCGGCCGGCCAAAAAGGTAGCCCTGAACCTGTTTCAGCCCCTCCGCCCGGACGAGGTGCCATGCGGCTCGGTCTCGGCGCCCTCCACGAGGGTGGTGATGCCCAGGCTCGTGCCGAGGCTGCCACTGGCAGGTGATCGATGCGGACGGACACGATGTCGATGCGGTCCTCAGTACGTCGGTCCATAGCCGCTACCATCGACGGCCCACCGACCTACCGGTCAGCGGCAATGATCCTCCCTCGACATCGCGGACACAGGGAGATCATTTCGCGGTCCTCTCGGCTTGCTCGGGGGTGAGATAGCCGATTGCCGAGTGGATGCGTTGCCGATTGTCGTAGCCCTCGATGTAAGCGAACAGATCGCGCCGCGCTTCATCTCGGGTCGCCCATCGTCGCTGATGGACGAGTTCGACCTTGAGGGTGTGGAAGAAGCTCTCCATCGGGGCGTTGCCGTAGCAGCAAGCCGTCCGGCTCATCGACGGCTTCGCCCCCATGCCGGCAAGCTGCCTCCGGTATGCCTCGGCCGCATACTGGCTGCCGCGATCCGAGTGGCAGATGAGCCCGGCGGCCGGCCGCTGCCGCTGGGCGGCCATCATCAATGCCGCTACGCTCAGCTCGGCGTGCATGTGATCGCGCATCGACCAACCGACGATCTTGCGCGTGGCCAGATCGAGGACGGCAGCCAAGTACAGCCAGCCCTCGCCGGTCGGCAGGTAGGTGATGTCGGCCAGCCAAACCGTGTGGGGCCATGACCATCCGTACCGGCAAGGGCGGGCGCTATCGTTACTATACCTGCTCGATCAAGGCGCGGCAGGGCGAGACCGGCTGCTCCGGCCGCTCGATCCCGATGCCGCAGCTCGACGCCATCGTCTGCGACCATATCGAGAACCGGCTGCTCCAGCCCGAGCGGCTGGAGGACATCCTGGCCTCGATTCTCGACCGGCGCGAGGAGCGAGCCGACCGCCGCCGCGAGCATATCGCCGAGCTGAACCGCCGCGCGGCCGAGACCGAGCTTCGGCTGAAGCGTCTCTACGAGGCGATCGAATCAGGCGTGGCCGATCTGAACGACCCGGCACTGAAAGAGCGTGTCGTCGCGCTCCGGGCACTCCGCGATCAGGCGCAGGCCGATTCCGAACGGGCGCAGGCCCAGCTCGAAAGCTCCGGCCAGATGGCCGTCACTCCCGCCGCGCTCCGCAAGTTCGCGACCGCCGCCCGCAAGCGTCTCCGGCAGGATGGTGGCGGCTATCGGCGGGAGCATCTGCGCGCCTTCGCCCAGCGCGTCGAGGTCGGGGAGAGACATTTCCGCATCATGGGATCGAAAGGCGAACTGCTCCGCACCCTCACTTCTGTCTCTAGCGGGAAATCGGCGTGCCCACTATGGGACTGAAATGGCGGAGAGGGGGGGATAATCCGCCAGATTATGTGAATCTAGAGCGCCGAGCCATGAACGGATCCACTCCGAGCCCGCGCTGGCTTCATCGACGTGTACATTGCACCCGTTAGGACGCGATGCAAGGGAATGTGTGCCAGCTCAGGTTTGCCACCACCTTGTTGCCGGGGGGCGGCGGCTCGCTCCGTTCGGTACAAGCCACGCATGACAGTCTCCGATCGTTCAGAATGCGCAAAACGCGCGAAATGCCGGTAAAGCAAAGGCCCTATTTCACCGTGCTTGACCAAGGTTCCGCTCCGCTCGCCATCCTCCGAGGTAGCCCACTCCTAAGGACATCCTAGTCGGTCTCTAGGATGTCCCTGCCAGGTTGCCCCACCCGGACAGCAAGTGTGCCCGGCACGCCCCCCTCGACACCGCTGCACGGAAGCCACGAGACGGAGGCCACGAGCCCCTCTCCTCATCGACCGCAGGATCGTTCCTCTCGGGGATCGCCGCAACCACCGCCTGCTCAGTCGCGTCGAGGATGTGACAGGCGATCTTCCACCGCCCGCCGCAAGCATCCTACAGGGGATTAGGTCACGTTCGGCTTCCTCTCGCGGGAGAGACGGAGCTGCTTGAGCCTCCGCCGCAGCCCTCTCCGCACTCGCTCCCTCGTGCGCGTGACGATCGAACGGATAGCCGGCCGCGGATCCCGCCCGGGCTGCGGCAGCGGGGGTGACGGCGAAGGCCCTGGGCGAGACGCTCGGCCTGCAGGCGCCGGTCGATCCCGGCGATCAGGGCCTCCGGGCCGAGCCTCGGCGGGGCCAGCGCGACGGCGAGCAGCAGGGCGTGGCCGGTCCGCGCCGCAATCTGCCGGCGCAGGAGGTCGGGCGCCCGGGTCGCGGCGATGTGGACCCGCGCTTGGCCGTTGAGGATGGTGACGACGATCTTCATCGGCGCCTCCTCAGCATCGTACGGAGGCGGTGCGGTCGGCACGCCCGGCTGCGGAAGCAGGGATCGGGTTGACGCGGAGCACGCGTCAGCGAATGGTCCTGGGAACCATGGTGCACACCTCTCCAACAGGTGGTTGCTGTGGCAAGGCCGCGCCCGTGTTACCAGCACAGGTGACGGCCGCCTCATCGCGGGGCGGACATCGTGGGCCTGCACGGCCGTGTCTGCCGCGAATCGACAGGCTGCGCCATTCGGGCCGTCGGCGCACCGCGAGCCTAACCCCACCGTAAACGGAAAGCCGGGCGGCGCCTGGTTCCTTGCGGGGTGCTGGCGATAATCCGGGGTGGAGGTGCCCCGTGTCGACCCAATTCCTACATATCAGCCTGTACGGCCCCGCGCCCCGCAAGGGGCAGCCCCCCTGGTCCAGCATCGCCGGCATCGTGAGCGAGGGCGCCCGCGCACCCGGCGCTGCCCGCCACGTCGCCTATCCGGCCGAGCCGACCGTCCTGCACGGGCGCTCGCCGATCGAAGCCGGCCGGATCGCCCTGGAGCGGGCCGAACAGGCCCGCGACGCCAAGGGCCGCCGCCTGCGCCGCGACGGTGCGGTGCTCGTGGCGGCCGTCCTGTCTTATCCAGTCCCCCGCACCCTCGTGGAAGACCGCGACGCCCCGGATGCCCAAGACCTTTACAACGCCTGGCGTTCGGAGGCCGCTCAGTGGTGCCTCAACCGGTTCGGGGACACCCTCGTCTCGCTGGTCGAGCATCACGACGAAGAATACCTACACCTGCATGCCTACGCCGTCCCGGCCCTCGGCCCGGGTAACCGCCTGGCGCTGGAGGCGATCCATCCCGGGCGAGCCGCGCTGAAGCAGGCCGAAGCCGGTGGGCGGGACAAGGCCGGCCAACGGGCGGCGTACCTGGAGGCGATGAAGCGCCTGCAGGACGAGTTCCATGCCGCGCTCAGCATGCGCTACGGCCATGCCAGGGTCGGACCGCGTCGGCGTCGGCTGGAGCGCACCGAGCATCTCCTTGTGAAGCAGGCCCGGATGCGTGAGGCGGAGCGGGAGCGGGCCTATGCGGAGGAGGAAGCGCAACTGAGGACCGCAATCCAGGCCGAGATGCTGGAGCGGTTCGCCTCAGTGCTGATGGAGACGCGCAGGCGGGCGGATGCCCTTGCGCAGGGCCGCGAGGCCGACCTGGAGCGCATCGCGGCGCTGAGTGCCGAGTGCACGCGTCTCCAGGAGGCGCTGGCAGGCCTCGCCCCGGAGGACGGACCGAGCTTCGGACGCTGAAGACGGCGGAGCCGGCGGGGGACGCCGCCCCCTCCTTGCACCGGCGCGTCGCGGTAACCCAACTTGACCCCGATCTGTTGCCGGGAGGACACGCACAACGGCGAATAATGGCGGCCGAAGAGGATTCTCGAATTATCCTACATTGTATCGCTAGCCCGGCGGCCCTTCTGTCCTCGACCCTCTGCGCATCGGCCGACTTCCCCGCGGATCGCGTGACGACGCGATCCGCACCGACTTCCGCTCAGGTGCGCCATGACCCTCGATCAAGCTGACCGGCCCGACCCGAACCGTCCGGCCGACCTCGCCCCTGCAATCCTGTCCTCCGACGGCGCCCCCCTGCGGCCCGAGGCCGGGGCGGCCGGCCTCGCCGACGACCGTGCTGCCGTCTCCGCGGGCGGTGACAGACTCGCCGCGCTCTCGGAGGTGAGCAAGGCCGCGTTTCCGCGCGATCCAGACCTGTCCTTCCTCGCGCCCACGATGCTGCCGGCGCCGGGCTTCCCGATCGAGGCGCTGCCCGATGGGGTGCGGCAGTTCGTGGATGCGGCGGTCCGGGGCCAGAAGACCCATCCGGCCTTCGTGTTCACCAGCGCCGTCGCCACGCTGGCCGGGGCGGTCGGAACGGCGGCCCATCTCTGGGTGAGCGCCGATTGGCGCGAGCCCAGCGTGGCCTGGACCCTCATGGTGGCCGCGGCCGGCATGGGCAAGTCGGTGGCGATGGGCAAGACGGTCCACGTGCTGACCGCGCTCGGCATCGCGGCCCTGGAGCGCGCGGCGGCCGCCCCCGCCGAGGAGGAACTGGCGCAGATGGTCCGTGCCGAAGTCAGGCGGCGCACGCAGCGGGCGATCCGCGACGGGCTCGACCGGGCCGAGACCGACTTCTCCGCCTACGTGGTGCGCGACGAGGCGGCCATGAGGCCGGCGGCGCTGAACACCTGCACCAGCACGACCCTGCCCGGCATCCTCGATCGCATCGCGGCCCAGCCGCGCGGACTGCTGCTGGCGCAGCCTGACGTGATCGGCCTCGTGCGCGGCCCGACGATGCGTTCGGACGAGGGCCGCTCGGCCCTGCTGCAGGCCTATGACGGCGACCCCTATGTCCGGGAGCGCGCCACAGGTGCGCAGGTGATCCCGGCTCTGCAACTGAGCCTATGCGGCGGCGTGACCCCGGACAAGCTCGGCGCTTTGATCGGCCGGGAGGATGACGGCCTGCTCGCGCGCTGCCTGGTCAGCTACCCGCAGGTCGAGCGCGATCCGGAACTTGCACCCCGCGGCACCGCGGCGGCGCCCCCGATCGAGGCGGTGCTGCGCCATGTCCTGGCGCTGCCGGCCGCGCGCGAGCGCTTCGGCGGCCACACCGTACTCCTGAGCGAGCACGGCCGGCGGGCGGTCGAGGTCGCCTCGCGCCGGTGGGCGAAAACGGCGGACGATACGGACGGGATGCTGGCCTCGACCTACAACCGTGCCACGACCCAGTCGCTGAGACTGGGCCTCGTGCTGGCAATCTTCGAGCACGTGCTCGCCGGCAAGGCCGGCTTCCCGCAATACCTCAACGAGGACTGCGCCCGCGCGGCGGTGACGCTGGTCGACATGCATTACCTGCCGAGCGCGGAGCGCGCGCTCGAACGCGCCGAGGCTCGTCCGGACCCGGACAGGGGCCTGCGCGACATCGCCCGGTTCATCGCCCGCCATGTCGACGACGAGCGTGTCGGTGCCCCGACCTTCAACGCGCGAGCCTTGCGTGAGGCGCCGCGGGCGCCGTCCGGCCGCGACCACCGCGTCTGGACGCAGGCGCTGGAGCGGCTGGTCCATCTTGGCTGTATCACGGAGGCGCCGCGGCGCAACGCCACCGGCCGGACCCGGAGCGACTATCGCGCCCATCCCGAATTCGTTGCGGCAGCCCGCAGGGTACTGTGAGGCTGGCCAATCAGGGGCGCCGGGAGCGAGAGAATTCTCTCCCGGCGTTTTGCCCGTTTTGCGCATTCCGTGCAGCCTTGCGAACAACGATCGAAGGTTCGTTCTCCAGCCGCTCGACTCAAACCAAATGTGTGGGCACACGAGACAGATGGGGACGGCCAGCAGAGGCGCTCAAACAGGCACTTGGACGCTGATACGCAGGCCGAGCGGATCGCGTCTCTGACGCTATCCCCTGCGAGACCAGCATGTCCGCCTGATCCTCAATCAGCCCGGTCCAAAGCCAGCCGGTCAGGTCATCGGTCGACGGCACGATGATCGAGGCCTGGGCCTCGATGAAGAGCTTCCGGCCCAAGGACGGCTCGGGCGGGCCGCCGGGGCCGAGCCGCAACGGCGAGCGCGACTTCCGCCAGGAGAAGCGCTCGAACGCGACCCACGCCTCGACCACCGACCCGGACGCCCGGCTCTACCGCAAGGCGGACGGCCAGGAGAGCCGGTTGTGCTACCTCGGCCACGCCTTGATGGAGAACCGCAACGGCCTGGTGGTGGACGCCAGCCTCACCCAGGCCACCGATGTCTTCGCGGCGATGCAGGTTGCGCAGGGCCTACTCCCTGCAGAACGATCAATAGGTCACCGGACCGGCCAATTTTTCTTCGGCCGCAACGGCTGCTCAGGCTCGATGCGGAGCCGCTTGGACTTGACCGCATCGCGTCTGTTGCGCAGTCCGGCAAACCCTTCCGTGCCACCAGGAGCGGTTGCAGCCCCGAGGGTAGCTGGACCGTTCGCCCTCCTGGGCTGCCGCCGGGGAGGGCGGTGTGCATAACGAAATTCCCAAAAGAGCAGCGGCAATCACCACCCTCATCCCGATCCGCTCCATGCGCTCGAGCACGGGCGCGAGGCCGGGAATGTCGGTGACCCCATGGTGCGCGTTCGTGGTGGCCCCCGCGGGGTAGAGCTTGGCGGCGAGCCAGACGCCTTCGGCATGCCCCCGCTCGATCTCGCCGGGATCGGCGGCGTCGGTCAGGTAGCAGGTCATCAGGGGACGGAAGTCGGATCCGGGCGGCAGGGCGGCGAGGATCCGCGCGCGATAGGCCTCGGCGGCCTCGACCGTGGTCACCGGCGGCACGAGATTGGGCATGATGATCCCGCGCGCGAACTGCGCGGCGGTGTAGGGCAGGACGGCCCTCAGCATTTCGCCGTCCCGCAGATGCACGTGCAGTCGTCGGGGCGGCGGATGACGATCCGCTCCGGGGCGTTGCCGGGACGGCGTCGAAGAGCGCGTCCACGCTCATGCGCACATCCTGTTGAAGCTGGAGCGCGATGTCCTCTCTCGCGCGACGGCCTGGTTCGCGCGAGAGACCAGGATCCTGCCGTCGGGGTCTTCCGGTTCATGAGCGCGAACCAGGCCAACTTCCCGGTCGCCGCCATGGCCCGTGTGCTCGGCGTGTCGAAGGCAGGCTACTATGCTTGGGCTGGGCGAAAACCCTCGGCACGAGCGGAGGCGGACGCCGCGCTGCTGAAGCGCATCCGCACTGTCCATCTCGGCTACGGCACTATCGTCATCGACATCGACCGCCGAAGTCCCCCCGACCGCTCGGCCGCGGAGCCCCGGCGTTAGCCGTAGATCCGGCTCGTGGCACGCGACTGCTTGACTGAGGATGCACGCGGCACGACGCTGGGTGCACCCGACGCCATGCAGGTTGCCGACCGGTGGCACTTGCTAATCACCACCCGCCACACGATCGGGCGCTGGCTTGACGAAGCCGCCAAGGTCGTCAATCTCGGTCGTCGTTTCTGCATGATCGTGCACAGCCGCTGCCGCGGCGCGCGGACAGATTCAGATGCCATCGCGGCCTTCGACGCGTGGCTGCCTATAGTCCACGGTTGCAGCGTACGCGTTGTTGCAAGCTTCGCCGCCAACCTCGATTAGGGCGGAGCCGCCGTCTGAGCATGACTTCTCCTCCACTGAAGTTGCGGGCAAGCAGAGGGACAGACCAACCACCTCAAGCTACTCAAGTGTACCACTTGCGGCCGCACTATGCCCGGACTCCTTCACCGCTGTTCTCTTTTTAGATCCCTTATGCACCAAACTTAGCGATGAGCCATCCTGTGGGGACGGATAAGTGTATGTGATGATTTCTCTGGAACAACGAATCTCGTCGAACCTTAAAATCACAATCATTTATTGGATAAGCATGTATGAGATTTTATTTAATGCACTGCTGTCATGCATCCTTAGATTTGTCCAGCGACCCGCTCTTCGCTGGCATCAACGGTATACGCAGATACGTTAAGGTTAAAGAATAATCCGGCGCTCTTCTCTCCAGGCGGCACTTGCATTTGTGGCGAAGCTCGCCAGATGATGTGCCAGGGCAGGCTGGACGTCTGCTCGACGTAGGAGTTGGATCCGGTGTCCGCCCTTTCCCGGGGGCGGCCGCCAGCGCGGTTCCCGCCGCGCCAGCGACCTGACCATCCGCGTCTCTCTGCTGTGACAGGAGACAACACATGGCTGAGGCCATCTACGGCGGACTCGTGTCCGCGCGCAACACCGTCCGGCCCACGCTCGCCGGTCCGCCCATCCCCCACCCCGACCTCGTCGTCCACCCGCTGATCACCCCCGACGTGCAGGTCGCCCTGCTCGCTGCCGTGGACGAGACGGGCGATGCCTGCCTCGGCGACCTCGCCGACGCCATCCCCGCGCACCCGCAGCCGATCTCGGCCGTCCTCGCCCTCGTCGACGCCGGACTGCTCGCCATCGACCTCGTCTCCGCCTTCGACGCCTCCTGCCGCGTCTGGCGGATCGGCCCCGCGCGCCACTGATCCCCACCCCGACCGTCGGTCCCTGACCGCCCGCTGCGTTCGCGCCGGGTCCCCACCCGGCGTGCGCTCCTCGCGTCCGGCCCATGCCGGAGCACGCGCGTCCTAATCACCCTTACCGTCCACATCGACGCACCGGCCGCGCAACCGCGGCGGTGCGGGAGATCCCGCATGCCCGTCCTCCTCGCTAGGCTCCTCCACCTCTTCCGCCTCGCCATCGCCATCGGCTTCCCCGTCCCCGGCACCAGCCTCCGGGTCGCGGGCGACAGCCTCACCGGCCTGCAGGTCATCGCCGCCGACTGGCCCGATCTGCCCCGCGTCCAGGCGTGGCTCGCCGAGCGGCGGCACGGCGGCGTCTACGTCCTTGTCGGTCGCCGCGGCGGCAGGATCCGCGTGAGGGTGGGCGAGGGCGTCAAGCTCTGGACGCGGCTGGGCGACCACAAGGCGGATCCGCAGCTCGACTTCGTCGAGGAGGTCTACGTCCTCGTCTCGCCCGCCTTCCACAAGGGCGCGACCGTCTACCTGCAGGAGGCGCTCTCCGAGATCGTGCAGGCCGAGCCCGGGCTCGACTACCACAAGGGTTGCGGCCCGCTGGCCGGCTTTCCCCTCGGTGACGCGGAGCGCAAGTCGCTCGACCTCGCCGTGCTGCTCGGGCTGAACCTGTTCTACGCCGCCGGCCTGCGCGTCCTGCAGCCGGGCCAGAGCCGGCTCGCCCGGCAGGTCGCCGCCCTCCTGGCGGAGGCGGCGTGATGACCGGCCCCACGAACGCGGCGGGGACGATCCCCGCCGACCCGTCCACGGCCGCGGCCGCGCGGACCTTGCGCGTTCAGGTGGTCAGCGACCTGCACGTCGATGTCGCCGACACAGGGCGGCTGCGCCTCGCCCCCGGCGCCGACCTCGTCGTCGTGGCCGGTGATACCCGCGCGGACACCGACGCCGCCTTCGCCTACCTGCGCCGGCGCATCCCGGCGCCGACGCCGATCGTCGCCGTGCTCGGCAACCACGAGTACTACGGCGGTTCGATCGCCACCGAACTGGAGCGGGCCCGGGAGGCCGCCGGGCGCCTCGGCATCACGCTTCTGGAGGACGAGGCGGCCGTGATTGGCCGCGTGCGTTTCCTCGGCGCGACTCTGTGGACCGATTACCGCTTGTTCGGCCCGGCGCACCTGGCGGTGGCGATGGCCGCGGCCCGGCGCGGGATGAACGATCACCGCCTGATCTCGATCGGGCGCGGGTCGGAGCGGCGCCCGTTCCTGCCCACGGACGCCGCTGCCCTGCACGCGGCCTCGGTCCGGTTCCTCGACGACGCGCTGGCCCGGCCGTTCGACGGGCCCAGCGTGGTCGTTACCCACCACGCCCCCCACCCGGTCTGCGTCGCGCCCCGCTTCGGCCGCGACCCGCTCAGCGCCGCCTTCGCCAGCGACCTCTCCGCGCTGATTGATGCCGGGGGCCCGGACCTGTGGGTCTGCGGCCATACCCACCACCCGGTCGACACGTGGCTCGGGCCGACCCGGCTCGTCTCGAATCCCCACGGCTACCGTGACGAGTGCCGTGGCACCTTCGACCCCGCCCTCGTCGTCGAGATTCCGCTGACACCGCGCACGGAGGACAGGTCGTGAGCATGGACGAGCAGGAGCAGCCTACGCTGGTGGATACCGGCCCGACGTACTCTGGCGATGCGGACGTGGGCCGGCAGACCCACGCGAGCCTCGCCGGCGACGGGGGCGAGGACGCCGCCGAGACGGCGCCCGGCCTCGACCTGGCGATCCCCGATCTGCTCGACCTTAACGAGGGCGGGGACGATGCGGCCGGGACCGCCGGTGCATCCGGCGGCGGCCGACCCGAGTGGCGGGGATGGCGCGGCGTGCGCCGGTTCGACGGCCTCGGCCAGCCGCTCGACCTGCTGGCCGAGATCGCCCTCGACGCGCCGCTGTCGCCGCGCCTGCGCCACGCCCTGCGCCGGGCCGAGCCGGTCGTCGTGCTAATCACCGTGCCGAGCCCGGCGTGGGTGAAGCCGGTCGAGGCGGTGGTCCGGCGCGCCAGCGGCGGTCAGGCGGAGTGCCTCGCCCGCACCGTTCAGCCGCGCGCCTCGACCGTCGTCGATCTCGACACGGAGGCGGCGGATCTGGTGGCGGGCGGCCGCCCCGTCGTGGCGATCACCCCGGACCGGTCCTGGATCGCGCCGCTGCTGCTCGCCGCCGCCGACCACGTCGTCGCCGTGCCGCCGCTCGAGGCTGCGCAGGTCGGCCTCGCCGTGCGCGTGTGGTGCGGGCGCCGGACGCGGGCGGTGCTGGCGGCGGGCGACCTCTCCGGTCTCGACGTGTCCGACGTGTCCGCCGCCCTGCGGCCGGGTTCGACCCCGGCCGCCTGCATCGCCCGCATACGCCGGGCGAGCCGCGCCCGGGTCGGCGCATCGGAGGGCGAGGCGGTCACGCCCCTTGATCGGCTGACCGGGTACGGCGAGGCCCATGCCTGGGCGACCCGCACCGTGGCCGACATCGCCCGGGTGCGCCGCGGCGAGATGCCGGCCTCGGCCCTGGAGGGGGTGGTGCTGTTCGGGCCCACGGGAACCGGCAAGACCACGTTGGCGAGGTCGCTCGCGCAGGCCTCCGGCGTTGTCTGCATCGAGACCAGCGTCGGTTCGTGGTTCGCGAATAGTCCGGGCTTCCTCGATAGCATTACCAAGCAGATCGCGCAGTTCTGCGATCGTCTGGAGCTTGCTGCTAAGCAAGATGGCTGTGCCGTCGGCTTTTGTGACGAACTCGATGCGCTCCCGAATCGGGCGAGACTGGACGATCGCAACGCCTCTTGGTGGGGTACCGTCGTCTCATACTGTCTCATCCGGTTCGAGGCCGCGCGCAAGGCCGGCGTGATCCTGATCGGTGCGACCAACCACCTCGACCGGGTCGACGCGGCGCTGCTGCGGCCGGGGCGGTTTGACCGGCAGTTCCTGATCGCGCCGCCCGACGAGGCCGGCCGCCTCGGCGTCCTGCGGATCCATCTCGGAAACGACCTTGCCGACGCGGACCTGACCTTGGCCGCGCGCCTGTCGTCCGGAATGACCGGCGCGGTGCTGGCCGGGTGCGTGCGCGCCGCCCGGGCGCGGGCGACCGGGCGGCCGATGCGTCTCGATGACCTGCTCGCCGAGATCGCCCCGGCCGACGCGCGCCCGCCCGCCCGTCTGCGGGCCGTCGCCCTGCACGAGGCCGGGCACGCCCTGATCGCCCACCGCCTCGGCCTCGCCGTCGTGCAGGTAACGACCCGGGGCGGAGCCCATCATGAGGGTGCGACGGTGCTGCGCCTGTCCGATCCGACCCCCGACCGCGCCGGGCTGGAGCGGCAGGTGATCGGGCTGCTCGCCGGGCGCGCGGTGGATGCGGTGCTCGGCGGCGGCGTCACGGCGGGCGCGAGCGAAGACCTGCGCGAGGCGACGCGCCTGCTGGCGGCGGTGCACGCGAGCCTCGGGCTCGGCAAGACCCTGCGGGCGGTCGTCGACCAGGAGCAGGCGGTGGTGCTGCTGCGCGAGGACCCGGCCCTGGCTTTGCTGGTCGAGGCGGACCTGCGCCGCCTGCAGGGTGTCGCCGAGACCCTCGTGCGCGCCGACCAGGCGGCGATCCTGGCGCTGGTCGAGGCGCTGCTCGCGCGCCGCGTCCTCACCGGCGAGGAGGTTGCCGAGCTCGCCGCCCGGCATCGGCCCCGCTTCCGCGTCCCCGCCGGACGTCGGGATCCCGTCCCGCCACCGATTGGAGCGGATCTCCTCGGTCGCACCGCCCCCGCCGCGGGCTCGTGAGATCGGGCCGATCGCCATCCCCCGGCGGGACCGGTCCGACGCCGGCCCCGATCCGAGATCCTTCCCCGCCGCGAGAGAGGACGCCGACATGAGCCACGCCGAGCTGGAACTACACCTGTCCGTCGACGAGGCCGTGCGCCTGGAGAGCGCGCTGGCGGCCTTCGACCGACTCATCGCCGGCTCGCCTCCCTCTCGGGATGAACTCGCGGCAGCCCCGCTGCTGACGGAGTGGCGCCGCACGCTGGTGCCGACGCCCGAGCCGGCCCTGATGGGCCGGGTCGAAGGCCACCCGCTCCTGCCCGGGCCCCGCCGCGTCGTCACCTCGCGGCTACTCGTGCTCGACGAATCCGCGGGATGGGCGCGAAGCCTCAGCAGGCTGTACCGGCTCGAGTCGCCCGCTGCCTGAGGCATGAGGGGCGTGCTTCATCGCCTGGAACGCCAGCGATCGGGTGTGCGCCAGCCCGGATCGGGCATCCCGTGCCGCGCCGTTCCACACTTCTCGAAGCTTCCGGAGAATGCCCGTGCCCGAGACCGTGATGGTGTTCGACCTCGAAACGGTGCCCGATCTGGCGGCGGTGGCGCGCGTGCACGGTCTCGACCCGGCCGACACGGACGCCGCCCGCGCGAAGCTCGGCGCGGGCTTCCCGAAGCTGATCTACCACGCGGTCGTGTGCATCGGCGCGCTAATCGCCGAGCGCCTGGACGGAGCGTGGCGGGTGCGGGCGCTGGGTGCGCCGCACGTCGGCGACCGGACCGAGGCCCGGCTGATCGCCGACTTCGCCGCGCGGGTCGAACGATTGCAGCCGCAACTCGTGAGCTTCAATGGGCACGGCTTCGATCTGCCGGTCCTGCGCTACCGGGCAATGATCCATCGCGTCTCGGCGCCCGGTCTCACCGCCCGTCCGTACTACCGGCGCTACGACGAGGCCGGCCTCGATCTCTGCGACGTCCTGGCCAACTTCGACGCCCGCGGCCGGATTGGCCTCGACGCGCTGTGCCGAGCGATGGGCCTGCCGGGCAAGCCGGAGGGTATCGACGGAGGCAGTGTCGCCGACCTCGTCGCGCAGGGGCGGCTTGACGAGGTTGCGGCCTACTGCCGGGCCGACGTGGTTGCGACCTATAGGATCTTCCTCGCCTACGAGCACCTGCGCGGGAACCTCTCCCCCGACGGCTACGAGCGAAGCGCTGCCAACCTCTCGGTCTTCCTCGCGCGGCCTGAGATCCAGAGCCGGGATGTAACCGCCGCCGGGGACGAGGCGCAGGCGTCGCCCTATGCCGCCTGACGGCGCGCGATCGCGAGCGCCCACGCCGCCGTCCTGCCCGCACCCGCAGCGACTGGAGACCGAGATGACCGTGTGGTTTACGGCGGACACGCACTTCGGGCACGCCAACGTCTTATACCAATCCTCATTGATCAGAACCCATGTGTCCATTGGCGTAGTCCGATGGACATGATGCGCCAGGGCTGGTCGATGAGCTTGTTCCAGGCGTCGCAGCAGTGATCGAGGATATCGGCGTAGGATTTGAAGATCCGGTTGCCGAGCCAGTTGTCGCGAAGGAACTGCCACAGGTTCTCGACGGGGTTGAGTTCGGGACTACGCGCCGGCAGCGGCAGAAGGGTGATGTTGTCGGGGACCGGCAGCTTCTTGGTCGTGTGCCAGCCGGCCTGATCGAGGAGGAGCACGGCGTGGGCACCGGGAGCCACGGTCCCTGAGATCTCTTCGAGGTGGTGGGCCATCGCCTCGGTGGTGCAGCGGGGCATGACCAAACCCGCGCCGACGCCCCGGGCCGGGCAGATCGCCCCGAAGATGTAGGCCGACTGTGTGCGCTGATCCTTTGGGGCTGAGGGGCGTGTCCCGCGCTTGGCCCAGCGCCGGGTCAGCGTGTTCTTCTGGCCGACACGGGCCTCGTCGCAGAACCAGACCTCTATCGGCTTGCCGCCGACAGCTTGCGCGATCTCCGCCAGACGGTCGGGGAAGTCTTTTTAAAAATGGCCGCGGCCTCCGGGTCCTGGGCGTGATGGCGCGGACGGGCCGAGAGCTTGCGGTAGCCCATCGCCCGCAAGACCCGGCTCAGGGTCTGCTCGGAAACCGACACGCCGTGATCCTCGGACAGGATCTGGGCCAGATCGCAGAGCCGCCAGCGTACCACGCCGTGAGCGGCGGGAACCGGCCCCTGTTCGACCAGCGCCTTGAGGACGTCCCGCTGATCGGCGTTCAGGCGCGGACGGGCCCCAGGGGCCTTGCCGTCGATCAGCCCGTCCGGGCCATCGGCGTTGAAGGCCAGGACCCAGTCGCGCACCGTCTGCAGCCCGACCCCGCCGATCTCGGCCGCCTCCGAGCGCGAGCCGCCCGCCGAGATCACCGACAGCGCCAGCAAGCGGCGGGTCTGGGCCGGATCGCGTGAACCCTTGGCCAGGGCACGTAAGGATCCGGCATCGAAGTCCGACCGCAGCGGTACGGGAGCGGCCATCGCATCCTCCTCAGGCCCCAAACCCGAGGACAGAATCACGGCCGAGACAGCGGCGCTACCCGTCGTGAGTCGCGCTCAACGAGGTCTGGTATTAGCGTTGTCGCGTCGCCCCTTCGCCGACATCCAGGCGCACGACGAGGCGCTGATCGCGGCATGGAACGCCAGGGTTGAGCGGCGGGATGAGGTCTGGCACCTAGGCGACTTCGCGCTGGGTCTCGATGAAACGGCGCTGTCCCGCCTGTTCGGTCGGCTGAACGGCCGCAAGCACCTGATCGTGGGCAACCACGATGCCCGGCTCACGCTGCGCCTGCCGTGGTCGTCGCAGCCCAAGCCGATGCGCGAGATCGTCGTCGATCACCAGCGGATCGTGCTGTGCCACTACGCCCTGCGAAGTTGGCGGCGGATCCACGGCGGGGCGGTGCATCTCTACGGCCACACTCACGCCCGCATCCCGGGCACGCGCCACTCCGAGGATGTGGGCGTCGACGCGTGGGGCTACGCTCCGGTTGCGCTCCCCGACCTGCTCATGCGCATGAACGCCAACACCGTCCTGGAGGACGAACTGCGGCTCGCTGCAGGGCGGAGATGAGAGGAACCGACGGTGCCGTGATCGGGTCCGCCACGGCAACAATCGGTTCGACAACAGGCCGTTCCGATTCGTTTTCGCCTGCTTCCGTACCGAGGTCCGCCATGAGGTCCTCGTAGGGCAGCGCGTCCGAGACGAAGCGGTCGCATGTGCGCAGCAGGGCCTCACCCAGGGCGCGCAGGCAGATCGGCTCGGCCCGCGCCACGTTGCCCGGCGTCGGCAGTGCCCCGATCTCCTCGACGATCTCGCAGATGCGTGCCTGCGAGGGTGCCAGGGCGCCGCTCTTCTGCATGGCGTCGAGGCAATCGCCGACCCCGGCGATCTCGGCTTCCGCAAGGCCCGCCTTCGCCATGGCAGCGCGGTCATCCTCGGTCAGGCGTCCGTTCACGCCCCGGCTGGAGGCGACTCGATAGCTCCAGCCCATTGCCTGTTCCGCGGCCATCTCGGCCGCCGGATTGAAGTCGGGTTCCTGGCGCGCGAGAAGGCCGCGATACGGTCGAGCTTCGCCTCATGGCCGAGGAGGGCCTTCCGGAACAGCGTCGCGAGTTGCTCCTTCGTGATGGCATCGGGCAGGATCGTCGTGAACAGGTCGGCGGCGGTCGCGTCCAGTTGGGCGGCGAGGAAGCGCGCGCGAACCGGCTCGCGCGTCCTCAAGCTGAGCTTCAGCCAATTCGCGCCCGTCGCCAAGGCGAATGTCACCGGCACGCGTCGCCGCCAGTAGTAGACGGCGCCCCGGCGGTGGAGGTTCGTCGCGAGCGCCACCCGGCCCGCATCCCGTGTCCCGTGTCCCATGCGTGTGACCCACCTCCGTGACCCGGTTGGGCCACAAAGATACCCAACCACAGGAGACACGAGTGAGATCAGGGACTTAAGAGGCTTGGCTGAGAAGCCAGGATACTCCCCTGTGTCGACAGCTCACGAAAACCCAAGCAAAGTCAACAAACTAACTGTCTGCTACCAGTCCCCCTTGTAGCAGACAGGTGTAGCAGTTCGTCAAGGAAAAGCGGATGCTTCCCGCCGCTGGATCGACGCACCGCTGTGCGGCTGGACGCCGTCAACAGCAGACAGGCTGCTAGCTCGTTTTGGAGGTGCTCGACATCATCCCGAGACCGCCTCTTCAATTATGGATTTGAGTTCAGACGCTAGAACGAAGCCCTCCGGGATCATGAAGCCATTCAGAAGGCCGTCGTTCTTTCCGGCCGCTTTAACGATGGGCTTCAGTGCAGCGTGGAGCTTCTTACCCTTTACCGTAGTGGGTGAGATTCCTCCAGCTGCCGTCCACATTGCTTCCGCGTCGGGCGACCCGCCGTTGGGCCATACCGCACGCACGACGTTCTGACGCTTGGCGAAGTAGGTATCCCGCGCCTTGCTGACCTTCTTAGACGCTTCCCATCTCCACTGCTCCGCCTCTTCGACTGTTACGCTGTAAAGGGCCGCCAGATAGTCGGCTTGGCAGAAATAAGCTTCAATGTCCGACCCAGCAGTGACCCAAAGATGCACGCCTGGAGTCTTGAAACCCTGCCGCCAGCGTTCAGCTTCGTCGGGGTTCATGAAGTCGCCATCGCGATGCAGTAGTGCCTTGATTTTCAATTCTCCATCGACGAGGAGGCCCTCTAAGAACTTATCTCGAGGCAGGTTCTCAATGCCAAAGCACCTGCACACCGCGACTTGCCGTGCGAGATCTGGCCATTGGCGAAGTAGCGCCCTAAGCGGCTTATCGTCCTCGTCCTCGACGAAGAATAGGGCGCCCTTGTCGAGCCCACCCCAACCGAGCAGCCGCCGGATCGCCTCATCATCCTTGGTTTCAACTACGCCGTCCTTCATCCAAACGAGCTTCGCGGCTGGGCTGGCAGCCCGGACGATGTGCGGACTGTGGGTCGTGAGGATGATTTGCGTATCGAATTCGGGCGCGGCCCGTTCGAGTGCCTCGATGAGACGCTCTTGCTTATCCGGGTGTAGGTGCGCGTCCGGTTCGTCGATGAGCATCACCTTGGGTTCGAAGAGGATTAGGTACGCGAAAATCTGCACGACTTGGAGCACACCGGTGGCAGCCGTCTCCAACGGGCGGCTTTGACCCGCGAAGCCATTAGTGCGGATCGTTGCCGAGATGTGGTAGTCTTCGCGTTCGTCAAACGCGACGTCAACTTGGATTCCTGGGTGCACTTGCTGCACCATCTGATTGAGTCTCGACAGCCGATATATACCCTGTGTTTCGTCGCTTTCGCCGACGCGGCGACTCCTGAGATTGAGCAGGATGTTGCGCAGCACTCCTCCGGCATCCCCGCTCGCGGCCTGCCGCCTAAGCGTCGGCTGAGCGAGGATCGACTCCTTTTCAGAAAGGCCAGCGAGGCCGGGAATGTAGGCAGTGATGAATTGGAATCGCTGTTTGTAGGGCGTGACGGCGGTGCCGCCGTCCATGTACGCCGTAATTCCACCACGGTTGCGAGCAGCGCGTATGCGGATTGTGGTCGACACTGCCTCCCCGCTGACCGGCCGATGCGAGAAGACAATCTCCACTGGCGTGGAAGTCGCGTCTGATTTTAGCTCGCCCTTATGAAGTGTCGATAACGGCTCGCTCGACGGAACGTAGTCTAGGCGTTCGAAGGATACCATTTCCTTGGTGTTCTTCGGCAGCACGTAACTCGCCGCACGTGCAGCCCAATGAATTGCCTGGAGCACTGAGGATTTGCCGCATCCATTTGGTCCGACAAGGATCGTGACACGGTCGAGGGGGATTGTTGCCTCCCGCGTGGCTTTGAAGCCTCGAACCGTGATCGACTCCAGCGTGCTCCACCGTCGCGCTCTAGTAGAACGGGTGTCCGTGATTCCCACAGGAGAAGGCGTGCCTCCGTCGGCTGCGGGTAGCTCTGAGCCATCTCCCCTCAGGCTGTCTGCCGGCACGTCTTCGGTATGTCCCTGCGCGCTAACGATTTCCTCTGGAGCCTTGAGCATCGTGTATGGCTCGTCGGCTGCCGCTGTTCCCGGAGCGCTCGCGTCAGGCGTTGCAGTCACATCCATGCTCAGTGCGTCGTCGTTAGCCATGCCGCCTGTTTGGACGGCAAATTTCGGCATGTCTATCTAACTCGCCAGAATGGGTTGCCGCCGATTAGATGCCGGTCTTTGCGTATCCCAGGGGTCGCAGCGGTACTCCGGCTGCGAAAAAAAGGAGGGCTGCTGCAGAGAAACGGAACCGGCATAGGTAGGTTGGCGACTAAGCTTCTGTCGGATCAGGCGTTTTTCTGGAAAATCAGCGAGCCTATGGACTGAACGGCTTTCCCAACCGCGCCAGATCAAGCTGAGGCGTAGGAGCCAGGAAGGATGACCGTGCCGGCAGATGCCATCAGTCTCAACGAGGCAGCCGTCGGGGGCTCGGCGACGACCTTGAGCAGGAATCGGGCGAGGATAACGAACTCTGGCTCCAGGATGGTGGGGGCGGGACAGGGTAAACCGATGTCGGGGTCATGAGTGAGGTGGAAAGCTGAACTTGGTTCATACGGCAACCCTCCCGGCGGCTTGAGCCTCGACCGCGTAGGTCGAGAGGGAGCGGTCGGCGATGAAGTGGATGTCGCGCTCGACAGGCAGACGGAGGCGGCCCTGAAGGGCAGCGAGTTCAGTGAGGTCGACGTAGCCGAATTCGGGGGAGCCGAGACCGGGGTCGCAGAGACCGAAGGCGCGGGTCGGCTCGGCCGGATCGAGTTCGGTGAGTAGCCAAGTGCCCGGGCCATCCGGCATGAAGAGCTTGACGACGGGGGGCGGGTCGATCTCCTCGCCGCGGGCGGTGCGACGTCCGTTGGCGAGGAGCTGTTCGCGGATCGCGGTGGTGAGGAGGGCGGGCATCAGCGTGTGCCCCGCGTCGCCGAGGTGGTGGCCGACGAAGGTCGGGACGTCGCCAATTGAGTGGAGCGTTTGGCGGTCGTGGTCGCGGAAGGACTGCGTCGCCGGCTGCTCCGGGTGATGGCCGGCGGAGGTGCCTCGTCTGGCACCGGCTCGGAAGTGCTTGCTGGCGGCGGCAGGGAACGGACTGGGTTCGGAACGAGCGGCGTTGACGACGGGTCGTCGCCGTGCAGGGCGAACTGAGCGACCCGCGCGTGGTCGCAGTAGCGCGCCCAGAGCTGGTGGGCGAAGTCGGGGGCGCCGGCCTCATGGATAGCACCGATGACCGCTTCCAGCGTGATGTTGCTGAAGCCGACCGTGGCGGGATCACCGGTGCCGTCGGGGTCGCGCAGTTCGGTGCGGTAGAGGGCAGCGACGGCTTGAGCGCGGCGATTGAGCTGCGGGGCGATCAGGATGAACCTGCCGCGGGAGGCGAGGCCGTGCTGCAGCATTAGGGACGTCATGACGTGCTCGCGGCGCAGCTGCTCGAAGCCGGCGCGGGCCAGGGTGGCGTTGGTGGCATCGTGGTAGAGGCCGCTGGCCCGGGCCGCCTCGCCGTAGCGGTTGCGCGGGGTCGCAGTGGGGCCGGTGAGGCCCTCGGTGAGCTTCACCTCGATGGTTATGACAGCGATCTCGCCGTCGGGCGTGATGGCTTCGATCATGGCGTCGAGCGCGGTACCGTCGCCGAAGTAGCGATCGTCGAAACGGCCGGGGCTGTGCTCGAACCGGATGCTACGGACCTCGCCGATGAAGCTCGGCAGGAGGTTGCGGAAGACACGTGTGGCGAGGACGAGATCGATGGCGAGCGGCGCGAGCAGGTTGAGGGTGAGCGCCTGCGAGGAGAGGAGGTTGGCCCACAGTCGATCCTCGTTCCACATAGCCCCAGGCTCACGGAAGAGCAGCGCTTGCCGGGCGTGATCACGAATGGCGAGGGTGAGGAAGGTGGCACCGGCCTGCGCGGTGTCGCGGCGGAGGAGCCAGTTCGCGGGCCGGCGGCGCGGCTTGCTGGTGGGGTCGCGGGTGATGAAGGTAGCCGCAGGCAACTGCTGATCCTGGCGCCAAAGATGGGCGAGCAGGCGGGCCGAGGCAGCGAAGCGGCTGTCGTTGGCGACGAAGGCGTGGTGTCGGCGGCGGATAGCTTCGTTCAGGAAAGGGGCGGGAGCGAGGGGCTGATTGAAAGGGCTGACGGCCACGGCGGTTCGGGGCGCGAGATGAGAATGCATAGAACTGGCCTTCAACTGCGGATGAGGACAGCTGAAGGTTCAGTTTCACAGGGCGGGAGTTGCGGGCGTTGGAATGAAGGCAACTGGCAGAGGACGGAAGTATTTTGAAGCAGATATTGCCATAACAACCTCCGGTCTGGCGTATAAAGCACAGGACAGCGGCAATGATTCCGTGTAGATCGCTCGGCATGGTGGCGATTGCGCGGCACACATTGCTAGCGGGATCATCACCTACCGGTGTTACAGGGGGATTGTATGTAGCTCGTTGACCAGCGGTTCCTCATTTCAAAGTGCGTCCGCTCTCACAGCGTTTTGCGGACACAGGAACGTGGGGCTGGACGGCAGCAGTGCTCCAGCAGCAAACCCCGAGCATCAACCGAAGAGCAGACCTTCGAGCATTGCGCTCCATCTCGGCCATTCAGCGGCCTTTGCAGGCATCTCCGAAGCGGGCATCGACACGAGTAGAACCACAGGTCTCAGATGTGCCAGGAGCAGAAGCGGTCTCATCGCCCGGGAGCGGCCATTCAGCTTCGTGTCCTGGACTCAGCGTGCCAGGTGCGACGCGGATCGCAGCGTCCCGTGGATCTTGATGATGGCCTCGACGAGGTCGGTACTCTTGGATAGGTCGGCATACCGACCCGAGCGAAGGTACCGTCGAAAAGCGATCTGCATGTCCACGGCGCGCGCGTAGTTAGCGCGCCGGATGAGCCATTCAGTATCCTTGATCGTCGCTATCGGATCGACGAAGGCGGCCCGCGACTGGAGATAGCGGGCACCGTCCTCCGAGAACTCGAAGCGGAGCCACGTCAGGCCGTCGACGATATCGGCGCCGGCGAGGAAGTAGAGAGGCGTCATGAACGGATCTAGGGCGCCGAAAGCATGGATCGGCTTGTCGACGCCGTGCTCGTCGAGGAGGGCACGCAGGCGCGCGACAAACGTCAGCCGTTCGATGAGCGAGGATCCGGCCTCCTTCTCCGTGACGCCGATGACATCGAAGCCATCGAGTAGCGGGACGTGCTCGGTCACGGACTCTATCGTCAAGCGTTCCCCGTCCATCGGCTTGAGGAGGAACGCGCTCCCGAAGCGCGACCGCCGCTCGTCGAGGGCGGCCTCGATCTGCCGACCGATGGACAGTGACGTGCGGTCGTAGCTGACCGCGATGACGGGAACATCGATCTCCACCTCCGCCAAAGTCTCGGCGTATAGCTCCGCGGACCACTCGAAGGCGGCATGGTCGGGGTTTCCTCCCCTGCGCCGGCCCTCCTCGTCGACCAGCCCTTCGTAGCCGCCACTGTCGACGATGATCAGGGGAACCTGGAATCGCCTCGGATCGACCGCGTGGTGGCGGATGTCATACGCGCTGACGAGGACGGGGCTGACAATGAAGTCTGCGGTCATCTTCAATGCGGTGCTCACCGAGATCCTCGGGAGCGCCTTGCTGGAGTAGGACGGAACTACGAGTGGTCCCTCGACGACGACCTTGCCTCCGACGGATATTGGGCGGGGCCCGCGCGAACTCGACTGCGGCATCGATTATCCAAATGACGCCGCGCCCGCCCGATGCGCCGCGAGAGGACGCGCCCGATTGGGGCACGCGAGATATGGATACTGCAGCAAGGTGGTCATCGAGGGAAGCCATCCGATCCCGCTCGCAAGCATCGGCGACACGCTTGGCCGTCTATGCGTTTTCCTGCATAAGCCGCTGAATCGCGATCAGCGCATTCCGCAGCGGGGGCGACAGCATCGCCATGGCGAATAGATCCCGGATCTCGCCAGTGCCGTCGGACGGCGATGTACCGAGATGGCGGTCCAGGGCCAACTGGTACTTACCTACCTTCTGAATCAAACAGTTCCTCAGCCGCGAGACCGTCGGCTGGCTGACGCCGAGAACCACCGCAATCTGCGCGTCGGACAACCCGCTCCGCGAGATCGTTGCCGCCATGCGGATCTGTGCGAAGGACTTTTCCATTGCGGTTTTATGCATATTCCTGCATAAAACCGCAAGGAGTTTGCGGCGATGCAGGCGGTATGGGCTGGACATGGCGAAACGGCGCGGCTGATCGCGTTGCCGGACGGCGCGGAGGAGGTCGTGCACGGAGTTCGTTGGGGCAGCCCGGATTTCCCCGGAACGCCGGCCTATTGGGCGGTACGGTGCCAGTGGGGCCGGGACGACGTGCCCAGCTTCGCCTGCGGCGCTGGCACGCTCGCGGAAGAAATCGGCTTCTGCCTTCTCGGCGGCTACAGCGTCACCTTCGAGGCCAACATGGCGGCATTCGCCTGGCTGAGACAGAACGACGTGTTCGACCTCGGAGCCGAGATCGAGACCGACGACATCGTGAAGCTCCTGTCCACGCCCTTGGTCGTCGATGGCCGACTGCGTCGCTATCGCTTCCCGAACCAGCGCGCGATGCGGATCTCCGCCATGCGCCGCCGCATGATCTCCGCGCCGCCGGCCCCCACCTCGGCGCGGGTCTTGCGCGACGACCTCATGACCTTCGACGGCATCGGGCCGAAGACGGCCTCTTGGATCGTGCGAAATCACCTCGACAGCGACGAGGTCGCCATCATCGACGTCCACGTTCTCCGGGCTTGCCGGCGCATGGGCCTGTTTCCGGAGGACATCTCGCTTCCTCGGGACTACCTGAGCCTCGAGAAGGCGTTTCTCAATTTCGCCAGGGCGATAAACGTGCGATCCTCGCTCCTCGACGCTGTGATGTGGACGGAGACGAGAGCGGCGCCGCGTTGATGCCGGCGGCCGCGTCGGGCAGGGAGATTAGAGCATATGGGCGGGTCCGATCCGAATCCGCCGAACCGCGGCCCTTCGCACGGGCTCGGATCGGGCGGGAACTGCCCCTCGCGGATCGCCACGACCATCGCGGGGCCGGCCGCGGGCATCGCCAAGGGGGAATGGCTGGACGTGCGTGTCGACAGGACGGGTGGCCACCCCCGCGTCGTTCTCGTCGACGAGGTGACACTTGTGACGGTCGGCTCCCTCGCCGGCATCCCCGACCTGGCGACACTGATCAGGTGCCTGGAGCAGGACATTCCCTACAGGGCCTATGTCGACCACGTGGACGGCGGTCGGATCGACGTCACCGTCATCAGGGGCTAGCGGCTTGCTGATCGGCGGCGGCGTCTACACCGAGACCTGCGTCACGCCGGCGCGGATCGCCCTCTTCGGCTCGGGCGGCCGCGCGGCGATGGTTGCGGTCGATCTAGGAGGCGCGGTCGTCCTGCACACCTTCCATCCGGAAGCGCTGCGAGACGACATCGAAGCGAACTTCAACCCAGCCGGTATCCGGGTCGTCGCGCACCCGAGTCCGCGGCGCCTGTGTTTCGAATATCTGCATCCGATGGCCCGACCGCGAATCACCCCACTTCCAACGGGGCACGCGATCACCGTTCCGCTCGAAGGGGAGGAGGTACTGCGATTCGGCTGCATTGAGGGTGACTTCCGGGTAGCAGCCGCGCGGGCCGTCTACGATCCACAGTCCGGCTCCGACCCGGCGCCGTTCGGCGCCAACGGCTCAACGGCCGGGAGCCTTGCGATGATCCTGAACGCCAACGAACTGCGCGGAATGGCCGGCACGGATGACCTGGGTCACGCGGCCACGTACGTGATGCGCGATGCCGCGTCGACGGTGCTTGTCGTCAAGGACGGCCCGGCCGGGGCCTACGTGTTCGATGGCACCGGCTCGCCGCGGCACGTACCGGCATATCCGACGGACTCGGTCTACAAGATCGGGTCCGGCGATGTTTTCTCCGCCACCTTCGCGCATGCCTGGATGTCCGACCGGGCCGAGGCCGCCGAGGCCGCCGACCGGGCCTCGCGCCGAACGGCCCAATACGTCGAGGCGCCCGTCTTCCCGCTTCCGTCCAAACTCCCGAACCGGGCGCCAGGGCGGTCGGATGCCCGGGGTCGCCGGGTGCTGCTCGCCGTCGACGGCGGGACAGCGTCGCGACGTTGGGTCCGTGAGGAGGCGGTCCGCGGGCTGCGGGACCTCGGGGCCACGGTCGTGCCCGGGGACGGCTGCTTCCCCGGGGACCGGGGATCGGTCCCTGCCTCCGTCGATCGGGCGACGTTCGACGTCGTCCTCGCGCATGCTGATGACAGGCGCACCGCCGCCGCCGCGTTGCGGGCGGCCCTCGCGCTCGGGAAACCCGTGGTCGTATTCGCGGACGATCCGGCCGCACTCGAGGCCGCCGGGAAGCTGGGCGTCCCGGGAAGTGCCGACCTCTGCTCTGCCCTCTATCAAACGCAGTGGGTGCGGCTTTGAGGGTGCTTCTCCTGACGGGCGGGTTGGACTCGGCCGCGCTTGCCTGGATGCTCGAGATTGAGCGGGCGCTGTTCGTGGACTACGGGCAGCGGCCCGCGAAGGGGGAGGAGCGGGCCGCGCGGGCCGTTGCCGAAGCCCTCCGCATCCCTTTGGACATCCGGCGTGTCGACTTGTCCGCGTTCGGTCACGGCACGATGTCGGCGACGGGGGTCGCGCTCCCATCGGCACGTGGCGCTCCGGAGTTCTGGCCCTATCGGAACCAGATGCTGATCACCCTCGCCGCGATGACCTACGCGGCCGAGCCGCTGGCAGAGATCGTGATAGGGACGGTGGTCGGCGACGACGCCCATCCCGATGGACGCCCAGAGTTCTTGGACGCCATGGACCGCGTCGTGAGCCAGCAGTCCGGTGTCAGAGTCGTCGCCCCGGCGCTCGGAATGACGACCCTGGAACTGGTGAGGAAGGCCGCCGTGCCGCGATCCGTGCTCGGCTGGACCTTTTCCTGCCATACTGGCGAATGGGCGTGCGGAAGCTGCAGGGGCTGCCACAAACACCGTGACGTCATCGCCCGCCTCGACGAAGGCGAGCGCGGCGAGCCGCGGCCGCGCAGTCCAGCCTGAGGGTCGGCCGGGTAAGCTCGGCCGCCGTCACGAACCGGAGCGAGGATCTCGGACCCGCGACCGGAACATCGAGTCCGGCCCAAGCACCAAGGTCCGATGCTCAGTGTTTCGGAGCCTCGCCCTTCCTAGACGTCGGCTCGGTCCTAGGGGCTGAACGGGGCTCGGTTGACGGGCTCCCCGGCTGGCCCGGTTCCTGCGGCCGTTCCGGGCCGGGCCCTTGCGACGATCCGGCCCGCGATGCCGGAGGCACGGCCGGTCCCGAATCCGCCCCCGGCAGTGTCCCGGCCCTTTGCGCCTCCCCGCCCTTGGCCGCTGGATAGGAAATCCACCGATACACAGCGAAGCCGCTCGCCAGGGTCCCGGCGATCCCCATGACGACGAAGATCAGCCTGAAGGACATCCTGAAGGTCCACCTCGTCTGGGTGAGCCGATCCTCGGCCGCGGCGGCGCCGGTACCGGCCAGGGATTCCCGGACGAAGATGCGTGCGTAGTCGGGCAGGTGGGCCTCCTCGGCCCGGCGCAAGGCCCTCTCCGCAATCTTGACCAAGTCCGAATTACGTTGGTCGAGCCTCCAGAAGACGAAGGACAGGAGCGGCAGGAGGAGACCAAGGATAACGACCACGAAGTTCAGCGGCCCGCCGACCTGGAGCGCGCCACCAATGGCAGCCGAGATCACGCCCGAGAGGACGACGAAGAAGTTGAATACGGACACCCGCTGCTGGGCATGTAGGGCGAAGTATCTCCAGAGGTGCTCCAGCACCTTGTCGGCCGGCATTGCGGCTTGGTCGCACGCGGTCGTTCCGGTCTCCAATGAATGCGAGACGGCTACTGACAGATGGTTCTCGCGTCCCTCGTCCAAACTCGTCCTCCACGCTTTCCAACATGCGATCTCGGCGATAAGTCGCCTTGCCTTCGCTATGGCAGTTGTGCTGCCTAGCACTATTCAGGTGGTAAATTTCAGGTGGTTTTACGAGCTTTGTAGCGGATGTCGGTGAACCGCCCCGAGTTAATCGGAGACCGTTTGGTTTAAGTTATGCGGCCATGGCTGGCGCGTCCAGCATGGCATAGTATCGTTCTTCTGCCTCGGCTGGCGGTATGTTGCCGATGGGCTCCAGAAGGCGTCGGTTGTTGAACCAATCTACCCATTCCAGCGTGGCGAACTCCACGGCCTCGAAGTTGCGCCACGGTCCTCGCCGATGGATGATCTCGGCCTTGTAAAGACCGTTGATCGTTTCGGCGAGAGCGTTGTCATAACTGTCGCCGACACTTCCGACGGAAGGCTCAATGCCTGCCTCCGCCAGTCGCTCAGAATAGCGAATGGACACATATTGCGAGCCGCGGTCGGAATGGTGGACGAGCCCGCCACGGTGGACGGGCCGTCGATCATGAAGCGCCTGATCGAGTGCATCGAGAACAAAACCCGCATGGGCAGTCCGGCTTGCCCGCCAACCGACGATGCGGCGAGCAAAGGCATCGATTACGAACGCGACGTAAACGAAGCCCTGCCAGGTCGCCACATAGGTGAAATCAGAAAGCCAGAGCATGTTCGGCGCAGGCGCGAAGAAGTGTTAGTTCAGTTGCTGGTCGAAGCGAAGGCTTGGGACAAGCCCTTTGTCTCGGCTCGGGCAGGAGGCGCATATGCCAACGAAGCCGACCTGATCGTGGCCGCTGTCGAACATGTGCGGGATGGAAAGTCCGAGGAGACCTCGCCGGCGATCGCCGAGTGGCACAAGTACCTTCGCCAAGTCGACGGGTATGTCCGCACTCTCAAGAATGACTACAGTCACGGCCTACCTCGGGCTGTGATCGTCAGCGGCGAATGGCTGGTGGTGTTCAAGCAGCCGGTCGAGACCTTTTTAGGCGCCGCGCGGTCCGTCGACATCGCGGTCTACCGGCGCGCAGAGTTTAGGTCGCGGACTCATAAAGCTCGCAGCCAGACCCGCAGGGCTGCGAGCTTGACGCTGGCGAGGAAGTTGTCGGGGTCCTTGTCGTAGCGTGTGGCAACAGCCCGGAAGTGCTTGATCTTGCTGAAGAAGCGCTCGACCACGTTGCGGTACTTGTACAGGAACGGGCTGAAGGCCAGCACCTGTTTGCGGTTGGGCATCGGCTTCACGTTCGCCCACGCACCTTGCTCTGCCATCCGGGCCCGCAGCGCGTCGCTGTCGTAGGCCCGATCACCCAGCAGGATCTGTCCCGCACCCAACCCGTCCAGCATGTCGTCCGCCGAACGCCCGTCATGCGCTTGGCCTTCCGTGATCTTCAGCGCCACAGGACGGCCCTCGGCGTCCACCAGCGCGTGGATCTTGCTTGTCAGGCCGCCGCGCGAGCGACCCATGCCACCGGATCCGCCCTCTTTTTTTGGGCGCAGGCGGCATGCTGATGCACCCGCACGCGGGTGGCGTCGATCATCTGCAGGTCGCCGTCGTAAGCCTTTGACACCGCCTCCAGAAGCCGGTCCCAGATCCCACGCTTGCGCCAGCGCCGGAAGCGGTTGCCGCAAGTCGTGTAGGGACCGTAGCGCGCCGGGATGTCGGCCCAGGGCGCACCCGTGCGCAGCCGCCAGAAGAGATGCCGTTGAGCACCCGCCGGTCATCCACCCGCTCCTTGCCGCGCACATCCGTCGGCAGAAGCGGCGCGATCACCGCCCACTCCGAATCCGTCAGGTCAAACCGCGCCATCCAGAACCCTCCGTCTCCAGAGGGCTAACGATGCCACGCCTCATCCGTGCCAGCCGTTATGGGTTCACGACCTAAAGGTCAGGCGGGGGAGATCTTCAAGCTTCTCCATCGCTCCTCTCTGACAGAGGACGCCCCAATTCCTCTGCGACCAGCGCAACTCCGGCAATTTGTCGATCTGGGGGGCGTCGTCGGTGCGTTTCAGGGGGTGCATGTCCACTACGAACGAGGGAGCAGCAGCCTGTTCGCGCCCCGGCCGCGTATTTCGATCTATCCAGCCGCTTTCGTGGTCCGCAGGGATGACGCGATTTACACCGTGATCGACAATGACACGCCTATAGACCTCGACTATCAGCGCGATGACGCAGGCGGAGACTCGCCGGCCCCGCACCTAGCCGCCATCCATGCCCGTAGCAGCGCGCTTCTTGCCGCTTGCGCGCACGAACTCGGCGGAGCGTTGCCGGCTCCATCGCTTGCGGCCTTTCCCGGATTTCCGAGCGACGCCATGGCGAGGACGGTCGTGGGCGAACTAACAGAGGCGAATGAATGGCTCATTGCCACCGGCAACTCGACTCACTTCCTTCTCGCGGAGCCGCGGGTGGCGGGATGCCGCTTTCACACCTGGGCGGAGTGCGGTGCAGACGCGACCGGGCAATCGGCCATCAGTGTCCGCTCGCTGGAGCCTCGCGCCTTCTTTATCGATAGCCAGCGGCACCACTGCGCCCACCAACTGGTCCAGGACCGTCGCGACGGCCGGTGCCTGTTTGGAGTTGACCCGGTTTGTGGTCCGCCACCTATGCAAGTTCTCGGGCTGTGACAGCTTGGTTGGCGAAGGCTCGAGGCGTCAAGCCGCCCAGGGCCGTGTGGGGTCGGTCTTCGTTGTAGTGACACCTCCAGTCCTCGATGCGCTCGCGGGCATCGGCCAGCAACAGGAACCACGAGGCGTTCAGACATTCCGCCCGTAGCGGCCGTTGAACGACTCGATGTAGGCGTTGTCGGTCGGCTTGCCCGGTCGGGAGAAGTCGATCTCGACCCCGTTCAGGTAGGCCCACTGGTCGAGCATACGACCGGCAAACTCCGGCCCATTGTCCACCCGCAGGCTTTTGGGCCGACCCCGCAGCTGGGCCAAGGCGTCGAGCGCCTCAGTCACCTGGAAGGCGCGGAAGTTGGCTCTTGGTGTGAGCGAGAGCGCCTCTCGCGTGTGGCAGTCCACCACCGTCAGGATCCGGAACGGACGCCCGTCGAACAGGCGGTCGGACACGAAGTCCATGGCCCAGACCTCATTGGGACCACCAATCACAGGCCGCCCTTGCCGGTAGCGCCAGGCCCGTTTGCGCTTGGGCAGCTTGGTCCGGATCGACAGCCCTTCGTCGCGGTAGATCCGGTACGTTCGCTTGTGGTTCACGGCCCAGCCCTCCCGCCGCAACAGGATGTGCAGTCGCCGGTAGCCGTAGCGCACCCGTGCGGCAGCGAGTTCCTTCAGCCGCATCCGCAGCGCCACCTGCGGATCAGAGCGCTTGCGGTAACGCTGAGACGAACGGCCGAAGCCGGTAGCCTGGCAGGCCCGTCGCTCGCTGATGCCGTAGGCCACCTGCAGGTGGCCGGCGACCTCGCGGCGAACGGCGGGCCTCACCACTTTCGCTTGAGCACGTCCTGCAGCATGGAGCGGTCCAGCGTCAGGTCGGCGACCAACCGCTTGAGCTTGCCGTTCTCGTCCTCCAGCTGCTTCAGCCGCCGGATCTCCGGCACACCCATGCCGACGAACTGCTTCTTCCACCGGTAGAACGTCGGCTCGGACACGCCCATTTTCCGACAGACCTCGTCCACCGTCGCACCGTTCTCTGCCTGCCGCAGGGCAAAAGCGATCTGCTCGTTCGTGAAGCGTTTGCGAGGCATGGCATCCACCCTCCTTCAGGATTCAGGATGCCCGAAAAACTTGCGCTCGGCGCGGACCAGTTTGCTGGGTCAGGGTCAGTCGGGTCCCATCCCGGACTGCGGGGTCGCCTTGCCGGCGTCCTGCCACGCTTCCCGTCCACCCCGGCTCCCCCCGAGCCGGTCCATGCGGACACCCGCGCCGGGGACCTCCGCCGCATCGTCGGGCGCTGCCCGGCCTGCGGCGTGCCCTTTAGCGGGTTCGCGGGCGCGGACACGGGCGTGATCCAAGTGGACCGCACCCTGTGGCGCGTCGCCTGCCCGAGGACGATGCTCGTCGACGCGCCCGGTGCCTGCCAGGAGTTGCAGGCCGCCTGGCGTCCGAAGGCGCGCCTCAAAGGTCCCGGACAAGGCTCGGAATCGGGCCGATCCTAATGAGCTCCTTATAGGATCGCATCCCTTTCCGTCTCGAACCCTAACGCGGTTCCCGTCCACATTCGGGATGGGTCCAGGTCGGTCGCGGAGCGCCCGCGACCAACGGGCCGAACGAATACGGACATCCCATGCTCGACATCGTCTTCATCGCCGGCGGGCTCGCCTTCTTCAGCCTGATCGCCGGCTACACCGCGCTCTGCGAGCGCCTCTGAGGCAGCCCGCCATGACCATCGACCTCACCCTCGGCGCCCTCGTGACCGCCGGTCTCCTCGTCTACCTCACCTATGCCCTCGTCCGCCCCGAGCGGTTCTGAGCGGCCGAGCACGGACCACCTCCCATGACACTCAACGGCTGGATGCAGATCGCGCTGTACTGCGTGGTCGTCCTGGTGCTCGTGAAGCCGCTAGGACTTTACATGACCCGCGTCTTCGAAGGCGAGCGCACCTTCCTCTCGCCCGTGCTCGGCCCCGTCGAGCGCGGGCTCTTCCGCCTCTCCGGCATCGACGCCCGCCAGGAGCAGACCTGGCTCGGCTACGCCGGGGCGATGATCGTGTTCAATCTGCTCGGCTTCGTCCTGCTCTACGCCATCCTACGGCTGCAGGCGGTGCTGCCGCTGAACCCGGCCGACCAAGCCGCGGTCGCGCCGGACCTCGCCTTCAACACGTCGACGAGTTTCGTCACCAACACGGACTGGCAGTCCTACGGCGGCGAGACCACGCTGTCGTACCTCAGCCAGATGCTGGGGCTGACGCACCAGAACTTCGTTTCGGCAGCCTCCGGCATGGCGGTGGCCGTGGCGCTGATCCGCGGGTTCGCGCGCGCCTCGACGAAGACCCTGGGCTCGTTCTGGGTCGACATGACCCGCGCCACCCTCTACGTGCTCATGCCCATCTGCATCGTCTACGCGCTGTTCCTGGTCTCCCAGGGCATGCCGCAGACCCTGGGCGCCTACGTCGAGGCGACGACCCTGGAGGGCGCCAAGCAGACCATCGCGGTCGGTCCCGTGGCGAGCCAGGTCGCCATCAAGATGCTCGGCACCAACGGCGGCGGCTTCTTCAACGCCAACGCCGCGCACCCCTTCGAGAACCCGACCGCGCTGTCGAACTTCCTGCAGATGCTGTCGATCTTCGTGATCGGGGCGGCGCTGACGAACGTGTTCGGCCGGATGGTCGGCGACGAGCGCCAGGGCTGGGCGATCCTCGCCGCCATGGGCCTGATCTTCGTCGTCGGCGTCGCCGTCACCTACTGGGCAGAAGCGAACGCCAACGGCGTCCTCGCCAATCTCGGCCTGACCGGCGGCAACATGGAAGGCAAGGAGGTCCGCTTCGGCATCGCGGCGTCCGCCCTGTTCGCGGTGATCACCACCGCCGCCTCCTGCGGCGCGGTCAACGCCATGCACGACAGCTTCACGGCCCTCGGCGGTCTCGTCCCGCTCCTCAACATGCAGCTCGGCGAGGTCATCATCGGCGGCGTCGGTGCCGGCCTCTACGGCATGCTGGTCTTCGTCGTGGTGGCGATCTTCGTGGCCGGTCTGATGGTCGGCCGCACGCCCGAATACCTCGGCAAGAAGATCGAGGCGCGCGAGGTGAAGATGGCCATGCTCGGCATTCTCTGCCTGCCCCTGATGATGCTGGGCTTCACGGCCCTCGCCACGGTGCTGCCGGCCGGTCTCGCCGGGCCCGCCAATGCCGGCCCGCACGGCTTCTCGGAGATCCTCTACGCCTACACCTCGGCGGCGGCCAACAACGGCTCGGCGTTCGGAGGGCTCACGGCCAACACCCTGTTCTACAACACCACGCTCGCCATCGGCATGCTGGTGGGCCGGTTCTTCGTGAAGATCCCGGTTCTCGCCATCGCCGGCTCGCTCGCCGCCAAGAAGCGCGTCCCGGCCTCCGCCGGCACCTTCCCCACCCACGGCGGGCTCTTCGTCGGCCTACTCGTCGGCGTGGTGCTGATCATCGGCGGCCTGACCTTCTTCCCCTCGCTTGCGCTCGGCCCGGTGGTCGAGCACTTCGCCGGGGCGGCGGGGCAGACCTTCACGACGGGAGGCTGAGATGCCGCGCGCTTTCCCGTCCCGACGCATGCCGCGCCATCATCTGATGCCGCATCGGCCGCGGGACCAGGCCGGCGCACCACCGCTGCGGACCTCCGACCTCGTGCTGGCCCTTCTCGGCGTCGCCTTGCTCGGAGGGCTCACCCTCGCGGCGGCCTTCACCCTGGCCGCTGGCGCGACCGCCCCCTGAACCGGCAAGGCCCGGCGCCGCACGCCGGGCCTCCCCGCCCTCTCCGGACACCCGAACCCATGTCCCGCAAGACTTCATCCCTGTTCAGCGCCGCCCTGGTCGGGCCGGCACTCGTCGGCTCCGTCAGGAAGCTCGACCCCCGCGCCATGATCCGCAACCCGGTCATGTTCGTCGTCGAGGTGGTGGCGGCACTGACGACCGTGCTATTCGTCCGCGACCTCGTCACCGGCGGCAGCGACCTGTTCTTCTCCTGCCAGATCATCCTCTGGCTGTGGTTCACCCTGATCTTCGCCAACTTCGCCGAGGCGCTGGCCGAGGGCCGCGGCAAGGCGCAGGCGGACAGCCTGCGGCGCACCCGCACCGAGATGACGGCCAAGCGGCTGACCGGCCCCGGCCGCAACTACGAGACCGTCCCGGGCACGAGCCTGAAGGTCGGCGACGTGGTGCTCGTCGAGGCCGGCGACCTGATCCCCTCCGACGGCGAGGTCATCGAGGGTGTCGCCTCCGTGAACGAGGCCGCCATCACCGGCGAGTCCGCCCCCGTCATCCGCGAGTCGGGCGGCGACCGCTCGGCGGTCACCGGTGGCACGCAGGTCCTGTCGGACGAGATCAAGGTTCGCATCACCGCGGCGGCCGGCTCGACCTTCGTCGACCGCATGATCGCGCTCGTCGAGGGCGCGGCGCGCCAGAAGACCCCGAACGAGATCGCACTGAACATCCTGCTCGCCGGCCTCACCATCGTGTTCGTCTTCGCGGTGGCCTCGATCCCGAGCTTCGCGAGCTATGCGGGCGGTTCGATCCCCGTGATCGTCCTGGTCGCCCTGTTCGTGACCCTGATCCCGACCACGATCGGTGCCTTGCTCTCGGCGATCGGCATCGCCGGCATGGACCGGCTCGTGCGCTTCAACGTGCTCGCCATGTCGGGCCGGGCCGTCGAGGCGGCGGGCGACGTGGACACGCTGCTCCTCGACAAGACCGGGACGATCACGCTCGGCAACCGGCAGGCCACCGAGTTCCGTCCCGTCCGCGGCGTCACCGAGCAAGACCTCGCCGATGCCGCGCAGCTCGCCTCGCTCGCCGACGAGACGCCGGAGGGCCGCTCCATCGTGGTGCTCGCCAAGGAGAAGTACGGCATCCGCGCCCGCGACATGGCCGGCCTGAACGCCACCTTCGTGCCCTTCACGGCCCAGTCGCGCATGTCGGGTGTCGACCTCGACGGGGCCTCGATCCGCAAGGGTGCCGTGGACGCCGTCATCGCCTCCGTGAGCGGGCAGCCGATGGCGACGCGCGGCTCCAGCGCGGCGCTCGCCTACCAGCCGGTGGCGGAGTCCGAGACGTTCAGCGAGATCCGCGCCATCGCCGAGGAGATCGCCAAGGCCGGCGGCACCCCGCTCGCCGTCGCGAAGGACGGCCGCCTGCTCGGCGTCGTCTACCTGAAGGACATCGTGAAGGGTGGCATCCGCGAGCGCTTCGCGGAGCTTCGCCGCATGGGCATCCGCACCGTGATGATCACCGGCGACAACCCGATGACCGCCGCCGCCATCGCGGCGGAGGCCGGCGTCGACGACTTCCTCGCCCAGGCCACCCCCGAGGACAAGCTCGCGCTGATCCGGCGCGAGCAGGCCGAGGGCAAGCTGGTGGCGATGTGCGGCGACGGCACCAACGACGCCCCGGCGCTGGCCCAGGCCGATGTCGGCGTGGCGATGAACACCGGCACGGTGGCGGCGCGCGAGGCCGGCAACATGGTCGACCTCGATTCCGACCCGACCAAGCTCATCGAGATCGTGGGCATCGGCAAGCAGCTCCTGATGACCCGCGGCGCGCTGACGACGTTCTCCATCGCCAACGACGTGGCGAAGTATTTCGCCATCATCCCGGCGATGTTCCTGACGCTCTACCCGCAGCTGCAGGCGCTCAACGTCATGGGCCTCGCCTCGCCCCAGAGCGCGATCCTCTCGGCCATCATCTTCAACGCGCTCGTCATCGTGGCGCTGATCCCGCTCGCTCTGCGCGGCGTGACCTACCGGCCGGTCGGTGCGGCCTCGCTGCTCCGCCGCAACCTCCTCGTCTACGGCCTCGGCGGCGTGCTCGTGCCCTTCGTGGCCATCAAGGCCATCGACCTCGCCGTCACCGCCCTCCATCTCGCCTGAACGAAGGTCCAGGAGACCTGCCATGTTGAACCAGCTTCGTCCCGCCCTCGTCCTCCTCGTCGCGCTGACGGCGGTCACGGGCCTCGCCTACCCGCTCGCGGTGACCGGCATCGCGGGAGCCGTCTTCCCCGCCAAGGCCGCCGGCAGCCTGATCGAGCGCGACGGCAAGGTCGTGGGTTCCAGCCTGATCGGGCAGTCCTTCACGGGCGCCGGCTACTTCCACGGCCGGCCCTCGGCCACGACCGCGCCCGACCCGGCCGACGCGTCGAAGACCGTGCCGGCGCCCTACAACGCGGCGAACTCCGCGGGCTCGAACCTCGGGCCCACGAGCGCGGCGCTCGCCGAGCGGGTGAAGGGCGACCTCGATGCGCTGCGCGCCGAGAACCCGGGCCAGCCGGTGCCGGTCGATCTCGTCACCACGAGCGGCTCGGGCCTCGACCCGGACATCTCGCCCGACGCCGCCCTGTTCCAGGTGCCCCGCGTCGCCAGGGCCCGCAACTTGGCCGAGGACAAGCTGCGCGAGCTGGTGACGTCGAGGATCGAGGGGCGCACCCTGGGACTGCTCGGCGAGCCCCGCGTCAACGTCCTGGCGCTGAACCTCGCCCTGGACGACCTCGCCAAGCGCTGAGCGGACACCATGCCCGAGACCGGCCGCGACCCGAACCGCCCCTCGCCCGACGCGCTGCTCGAAGCGGCGCGCCGGGAGGAGCGGTCGCGCGGCCGGCTCAAGGTCTTCCTCGGGGCCGCGCCCGGCGTCGGGAAGACCTACGAGATGCTCACCGTCGGCCGCGCCAAGCTGAAGGCGGGAACCGACGTGGTGGTCGGGGTCGTCGAGACGCACGGGCGCGCGGAGACGCAAGCCCTGCTCGACGGCTTCGAGGTGATCCCCCGGCGGGCCGTGCCGTATCACAGCACCGTCCTGGAGGAGATGAATCTCGACGCCCTGCTCGCCCGCCGACCGGCCCTCGCGCTGGTCGACGAGCTCGCCCACACCAACGCGCCCGGCTCGCGCCACCCGAAGCGCTACCAAGACGTCGAGGAACTGCTCGATGCCGGCATCGACGTCCTCACCACCCTGAACATCCAGCACGTCGAGAGCCTCAACGACGTGGTGGCCTCCATCACCCGGATCCGGGTGCGCGAGACCGTGCCGGACAGCATCCTCGACCGGGCCGACGACATCGAGGTGGTGGACCTCAACCCGGACGACCTGATCGAGCGCCTGAAAGCCGGCAAGGTCTACGTGCCCACGAACGCCGAGCGAGCGTTGAAGCACTACTTCTCCCGCGGCAACCTCACGGCGCTGCGCGAGCTCGCGCTGCGGCGCACCGCCGACCGGGTCGACGACGAGCTCCTCAGCCACATGCGGGCGAACGCCATCCCCGGGCCATGGGCGGCGGGCGAACGGGTGCTGGTCTGCATCAGCGAGGACCCGCGCTCGGCCGGCCTGGTGCGTTACGCCAAGCGGCTCGCCGACCGCCTGCACGCACCCTGGACGGCCCTCTCCGTGGAGAATGCACGCGCGGCTTCCTTGAGCGAGGCGGAGCGCGACCGGATCGCGGAGGCGCTGCGGCTCGCCGACCGGCTCGGCGGCGACGCCGTCACCCTTCCGGGCGGCCGCCGGGTCGCCGACGACATCCTCGCCTACGCGCAGTCCGCCAACGTCAACCACATCGTGGTCGGCAAGGCGACACGCTCCTGGCTGTTCGAACTCCTGAACGGCTCGGTGGTGCACGACCTCGTGCGCCGCAGCGGCAACATCAGCGTGCACGTAGTTCCCGGCGAGGCGGTGCCGGCCGATGCGGGGGCGCGCCGGCCGGTCGCCACCCTCGCCCCGCCGGCGGTCTTCGACGCCCGGTCCTACGTTCTGGCGCTGCTCGCAACCTCCGTCGGGCTCGGGCTCGCCCTCCTCCTGGAGCCGTATACGGGCGTCGAGAACGCCGACCTCATGCTGCTGACCGCCGTCGTCGCGGTCGCCGTGCGCTGGGGCTTGGGCCCCTCGCTCGCCGCGGTGGTGGCCGCCTCCCTGTCCTACAACTTCTTCTTTCTGCCGCCGGTCTACGCCTTCACCATCGCCGACCCGACCAACGTCGCAGCCTTCCTGCTCTTCACCCTGGTGGCCGTGCTGGTCTCGAACCTCGCCGCACGGGCCCGCTTGACCGCGGTTGTCAGCCAGGGCCGCGCCAAGGCCACGGAGCGGCTGTTCGGGTTCTCACGCAAGCTTGCGGCCTGCGCCTCCCTCGACGACGTGCTCTGGGCGACCTCCGCCCAGGTCGCGGCCATGCTGCGCGTCCGCGTCGTGCTGCTCCTGCCGGACGGCAAGGCCGTCACCGTCCGGGCCGGCTACCCGCCCGAGGACATGCTGGACGAGGCCGACCTCGCGGCCGCCCAGTGGGCCTTCGACAACGACCGTCCGGCGGGTCGCGGCGCCGACACCCTGCCCGGCGCCAAGCGCCTGTTCCTGCCGATGCGCACCGGGCGCGGCACCATCGGCGTGATCGGCCTCGACGCCGACGGCACCGGCCCGATCCTGACGCCCGAAGGCCGCCGCCTGCTCGACGCGCTGGCCGACATGGGCGCGCTCGCCATCGAGCGGGTTCGCCTCGTCGAGGATCTCGACCGGGCCGAGCGCGCCGCCGAGACCGACCGCCTCGCGCGCGCGCTGCTGACCTCGATCAGCCACGACCTGCGCACGCCGCTCGCCGCCGTGCTCGGCGCGGCCAGCACGCTCCGCGACCTCGACGCGGCGCTGACGGCCGAGGCCAAGGCGGAACTCCTGGCGACCATCATCGAGGAGTCGGAGCGCTTGAACCGATTCATCGTCAACCTTCTCGACATGACACGCCTGGAGGCCGGGGCGGTGACGCCGAACCTAGCGCCCCATGACGTGGCCGAGACCGTCGACACCGCCCTCCGGCGCACCCAGAAGGTGCTGGCCGGCCACCGGGTTGCGGTCGAGGTCGCGCCCGACCTGCCGACCCTGCGGCTCGACCCCGTTCTGTTCGAGCAGGTTCTGGTCAACCTGCTCGATAACGCCGCCAAGTACGCGCCGGAAGGCTCGACCGTGACCGTGCGCGCCCGCCAGGATGGCCGGTCCGTGCGCATCGAGGTAATGGACGAGGGCTTCGGGCTTCCCGAGGCGGACGTCGAGCGGGTGTTCGACAAGTTCTACCGGATACGGAAGAGTGACCGCGTCCGCGCCGGCACGGGGCTTGGCCTCGCCATCTCGCGCGGCTTCGTCGAGGCGATGGGCGGCACCGTCACCGCCGGCAACCGGCGCGACAGGCTGGGGGCCGCCTTCACCGTGACGCTTCCCGTACCGGCCCAGACCACCCCGAGGGATATCGCCGCATGAGCCCGACCATCCTGATCATTGACGACGAGCCCCCGATCCGGAAGCTCCTGCGCATGGGCCTCGCCACGCAGGGCTACGCCATCCTGGAGGCGCCGAACGCGGCGACCGCCCTGGAGGTGCTCGGGCGCGAGAGCCCGGACCTCGTCATCCTCGACCTCGGCCTGCCGGACATGCGCGGGCACGACCTGCTCCGCGCGATCCGCGCGAGCCATCCCGGCCTGCCGGTGGTGGTGCTGTCGAGCCGCGACGACGAGGGCGGCAAGGTCGAGGCGCTCGACCTCGGTGCCGACGACTACGTCACCAAGCCCTTCGGGATGGCGGAGCTCCTGGCGCGGCTGCGCGCGGCGCTCCGCCATCAGCTCGCCGCCCGGGGCGAGCGCCCGGTCTTCCGGGTCGACGGCCTCTCGGTCGACCTCGTCCGGCGGGTGGTGAAGGTCGACGATGTCGAGGTGAAGCTGACCCCTCGCGAGTACGACTTCCTGCGCGTCATGGTGCTGCACGCCGGCAAGGTGCTCACCCACTCCCAGCTCATGCACGCGGTCTCGGTCTCGTCCGAGCCGCAGTACCTGCGGGTCTACATGCGCCAGCTCCGGCAGAAGCTGGAGGCCGATCCCGAGCGGCCGCGCATCCTTCTCACCGAGACCGGCGTCGGCTATCGCCTGCGGGCCCCCGACGACGAACCGAACCTGAGGTTGCGCACGGCGAACGACGCCAAGCCGGCCGTGACGGAGACGAACCCTTGATGCCTATCCCCACACGTCGTCGGCCGGCGCGATGACCATCGACGCGTTCCTCGCGCCGGCCGACGTGATCCATGGCCTCCGCATCCCCAACAAGAAGGCCCTCCTCACGGAGCTGGCCCACCTGTCGAGCCTGACGCTCGGCCTCTATCCCGACGATGTCCTCGGCGCCCTCGCGCGACGCGAGGATCTCGGTTCGACCGGGGTCGGAGACGGCGTGGCCTTGCCCCACGCGCGCATGGAGGCCGTCCGGCGGCCCTTCGGGCTGCTGGCGCGGCTGCGCGAGCCGGTCGACTTCGAGGCGGTGGACGAGCGGCCGGTGGACCTCGTCTTCCTGCTGCTGCTCCCGGCCGGCGCGCTGAGCGAGCATCTGAACGCTCTGGCATGCGTGGCGCGGAAGCTCCGGGACCCGGAGGCCGCGGCGGCGTTGCGCGGCGCCCGCGACGCGACCGGCCTCTACTCGCTGCTCACGGGCCGGGCTCTCAGCAAGGCGTGAGCCGAGCCCTGCGGGCACTTCCATGCCCGGATGCCGGTTCCTTGATATCCGCACTTGTCGCCATCCTCTCGTCTCAGCGCCCACGTATGAGATACAGCAATCATCACATATCATGAAAATAAAAGTTTGATCTAATTCTGCAATTCATCAACATACATAGCTTTCATCCGTCATTATTAGGCCGCACCATCGGCGGTCAAGCTTATCGCCGCGTGGAGAGACCTGACCAGGTTCAACATGTTCAAGTCGCAGGCGTCCCTCGACCTGATGCCCCGGCACTGCCTGGCCGTCTCCCTACTTTGACTACAGGGCCTTCGACGACGAGATCGACCCGGAGGAGATCGGCCACCTGATGTCGGTGCTCGGCCGCAACTCGACACTGCCGCAGCTCGACGCCGCCCTGCGCTACACCCGCTCCACCCAGCCGGACCGGTTCCTGGCCAACGCCGCGCCTAGGCTGCGACCGGAGTTGCGGCGCGTTCGTCGAGGAGGGCCGGGACGGTGGTGCGCCGCCCCAGCAGGTGAAGGTCGAGCCGGCAGGCGAGGCAGGCCCGGGAGGTGTTGCGGGCGGTGAGCGGCTCCTCGTCGGAGAACGGGAAGGAGCGGCCGAGCAGGAAGGTGAGGCCGACGCCTGCCCCGAGCAGGCCGCGCGGCACGCGGAAGGTCGTGCCGTCCTCAAGGAGGGTCTCGCGCATCAGCGGGGCCACGACCGGACCGTCAAGGCGTAGCGCCCGCGCGACCGCTGGATGCGCGCCGACGATGGCGTAGCCGACCTGCGCCCAGCCGAGGCCCTCAAGGCCGTGTCGCGAACGTCCTCGGCCTGGTCGAGATCAACGAGGCCGGCAAGGTCCACGTCGACGAGGCCGCCGGTCAGGCGTGCCTGGGCGAGGCGCTCCCCTTTGGCGTCGAGGCCGAGCGCGGAGGAAGGAACGGCGAGCATGGGACGGCTCCGGAGCATGCGCCCTCTCGCATAAGGGTTCGAGAGGGCGAGCGGGGCAGGCGCATCAGTATCTCATCAGGATACCCTGCGCCCGGCCCGTAAGGCGTCAGATGCCCGCGAGATTGCCCAGGGCGTCGGCGGCGAGCAGGAGGCAGAACCCGCCGAGGGTGGCCACGCCCTCAACGGTGAGCACGAGGTCCGAGGTACGTGGAACGTCGGCGGAACGGCGTCCGGGGCCAGGTGCCGGATGTGGCGGACTCGGCCGGTACTGGTGGACACGGGAAGCCCCTACGGTTGGTGACGGGAAGGATATGGGGTGTCGGGCACGACCGCTCCAGGCGGCCGACCATGGCCTCAGATGCGCAGCTCGATGCGCTCCCCGGACAGCAACACGGCGTCGGGCCGGTGATCGGTCTCGTCCTCGGCGTAGTCGACCGCGTCCTTCCGGCTCCGGAACAGGCCGCCAGCGCGCCCGTGGGTCTCGATGGCGACCCAGTGGCCCTCGGGGTCCTGGCCGACGATGAACCGGGCAGCGTCCGCGGCCGAAGCGTCGACATGGATGGCGTCGACTTGGATGGTGGGAGACATCGGGTGTCTGGGGTTCACGCGCTCCTCCGGGGACCGCGCCCATAAGCTGTGCCGAACCGCGTTAAGTTTCGAGCGTGAAGCGGGGTTGATTAAATAAGTGTCTCGTTAGGATTTCGGACACCGCCAACGGGAAAGCGATCATCCACTTGAAAAAGTGGCGACCGGTCGCCCACCTGGGCGCCATTCAGGATCATGGATGGCTTGGCTTCGGTGGGCACAACCTCCTGCTGACCTTGGCGAGCGCGCGTCCGAGCAGAGGAACTACGGATCGCGCGGGTCCTACCGCCGGGCCACCAGCTAGCCGCAAGCTTAAACGCGTTGCAGCCAGGCTTGCGCATCTTACGTCCGATCATGCATCAACAGCGGACCTGCTGTTACACAAGGGCTAGGGTCTGCAAGTGGCGCTATGCGGACCTGCCGCCAATCGTTGCCGGTTGTGGAATGCTTCGGACGCAGCGTTGACCAGGGTCCACTCTGATGGTCCATTCTCCAGGTCCGATGCCGCTCAAGACGGGTGATCGAGGGCCTAACCCCTTGATGTCGTACCCCTTCGGTTTTGGCTGAGAATCCTGGCGCCCCAGCCAAATTCCCCCGTAAGTCTCTGAATTCGAACGATTTCCCGCTGAAGCGGGAGGCGTCGGCACACATCGGTGTTGCACATGCGTGTCTCACACGAGGTGTCCGGTGCCGGCTATCGCTCATGCTTACAGGCGCGGTGGGAGCTATTCCTGGCGCCGCCGGATCCCGCTGCCGCTGATCCGATTCTGCCGTTCCAGGCAGCTCGTGGTAAGCCTAGGCACGCGCGACCCAGCCAGGGCACGCTTCCTCGCGAGCCAGCTCACGGCTCATTCCGATCAGCTTTTTCATCGCGCCATGAGCGAGCCCGAACCCGATCTCATCATGAGCCGCCGCCAGCTCGACGGCATCTTTCGCGAAAGCCTATTGGCCCACCTCGAAAAACTCGACCGGATCGCTGCGGCAGAACGTGCAGAACCGGACTTCGATCCTGAGGCGAGCCGGCGTGCCGATCGGCGTATGGGATGGATCCTGCGTATCCTTGGAGCGCGCGGCGCGGCAGCGACCATTGATACTCCGTTGGCTGATGAGATGCGTCGCGACGGGCTGAATGACCTCGACATTGAGGAAGCACGGGCGACGCTGGCCGCGATGGTGCGCCAGAACGGCCACCTGATGCCTCGCGCTCGGCTGGAAGGGCTGCTCGCAAACCAAGCGGTCGCACCGACCATGACTAACTTGTCTCTAGCTCAGGAGATTGCCTTCCGCGGTATGTCCGCGGCGGCCTTTGCAACTGAGCGCCGCTACGATGGTCTTCGGATCGAAGAGGTCACACTGCGCGACGCGATCCTGCTGAGGGAAGCGCAGGTGCCGCCGGAGGCCACAGGCTCGACGGCAACCGTGAGTACAGCTCGTTCGCAATCAAACGCTGATGCCGTCCCTCAAATGCCGACAGGCGTTGCAATCGTGTCAGCAAGCCCGGACCTCGCGCTGGATACGACGGACCAAGAGCCTCATCAGAAGGGGATGCATCCAATCATAGCGTTCGGGGAGGCGATGATCGCCGGGCGCGCTCGTGACGAAACCTGGGATGCAAAAACACAGCACCAGGCGCGTCAGATTTTTGCCCTGTTCGCCAAGCTACTCGTCGAGAACGGCCTCATCCGTGTGACTGATCTTCGGCAGAGCCATTTTGCCGAATTAGTTGATCTTTTGCGGTCCGTCTCGCCGTCGTATGGTAAGAGCCCTCGTGATGCCGAACGCAGCACTGCCGAACTGCGTGAGATTGGCGCCAAGCTTCCAACCAACAAACGAGGCATCGTCGGGGATACCATCAACCGTCACCTGACTTTCCTCGGACAGCTTGTAACATTTCTCAAAGCGCAGGGCCTCGCGATTGATGCGAGCATCGATCTCGCGCTCCTTCGCGCCCGCAAGCGGGACAGGGCACGTAACCGGCGACCATCTCTTAGCAACGACGATGTTGCGGCGATCTTCCGACTGCCCTGCTTCACAGGCTGTCGTTCGTGGCGCGATCCGTTTACCACCGGCGATCAGGTATTCCATCGCGCTTTGTACTTCGCAATTATTTTACTCTATTATACAGGCGCGAGACGAGAGGAAATTGCAGGACTTCATGTCGACGACGTGGAGGAGGCAAGCGGGATTGCATACCTTGCTTTTCGATTCAACGAAACGCGTCGTCTTAAGAACGTTCAATCTATTCGGTTTGTCGCTTTGCACCCAGAGGTGCTCCGCCTCGGGTTTTTGGACTACGTCAAAGCTGTTCGCGCACTCGGATACGGACTCGTGTTTCCGGATCTAAAATCGCCAAACTCAAGCTCGCCGCTCGGCGATCGCCTCTACGATGAATTTAGCAGCGGACTTCGAAAAGCGATCTCAAACGAAGCAGAACGTAAAAAGGTCATCCACTCCTTCAGACATTCGCTCGGCAACAATCTTAAGCAAGCCCGCGTTCACACGGAAATCAGAGCCGACATCCTTGGACACGCCGGGTCCGGTGAAACAGACGAGCGTTATTGCGATCCGACAGCTCTGGCATTGATGCTGGAGGAGCTGAAAAAGGTTCCAGCGGTCACCAACCATCTAGCGCAGAAGCCAATACAGCTGCTCCCGTGGGTCTCCGCAAAAGAGCGGCCGCCATTCGCAAGAGCCCGCAGACGCTCCATCTCTCGGGGATAAGTGGGCCCGGCAGGACTCGAACCTGCAACCAAAAAAGCTATTGCTGCCAGCGCTCTAACGAGCGTCCACGCGTACAGGTTATGCAGTTTGTGCGGGAGCTGCAAGACGGAGCGCCGGCACTTACGTTTGAAGGTGCCCGCAGCGCGGCCGGTCCTTCATCCAAACTCTCGTATGAGGCATTTCCGCAAGGGGGTCGGTGATCGACGTTTCGGACGGGCGGGGGAGCCGGGATGTCGTGCGAGCGCCGGGCTCGCGGATCCACTCGTGTCCGGCGGAACAGAACGTTCCTGACCAAGATGCCTCATGCGAGGCGAACCGGCTGAAGGCGGCGGGACCCATCTTTGGCGACGGCAGCAAACCCCGTCGAGCTCCGGTCACACGCCTGCCCCCACTCGTCCGACATGCCGTGGACCGGCCCGGCGGACGAACCTTGATCCTCAGGCCGCTTTCAGGCGCGCGCCCTCTGGAACCAGCCCGGTGGCGAGATAGCGCCACAGGGCGACCAGCAGCTTGCGCGCCAGCGCCACCGCGGTGATCTTGCGGATGCGCCCGCGTCCGGTGCCGAACCGCTCGACGAACCAGCGGGCGAGCCCGCTGCCCGGCTGATAGCGCAGCCACAGCCACGCCAGCTCGACCATCGACTTCCGCAGGAGTGGGTTCCCGGCCTTTGAGATGCCCTGGTCGCGCTGTCGGTCGCCGCTGGCGTACGGGTTCGGCGTGAGCCCGGAATAGGCGGTCATTTGCTTGCGGTTGGCGAACGGCTGGTACAGCGCCTCGCGCACCAGCACCGTGGCCAGCTCGGTGCCGATGCCACCGAGCCGGGCCAGACGCGCCACCTTCTCGGCGTCGGCGTCCGTGACGGCCGGATCCGCCACGGCGGCATCGCGCTCGGCCTCGGCGGCCGCAACCTGTTCGAGCACGAGTTCCAGCCGCCGGAACTCGCGCTCGATCTCGCCGCGCAGGCGCTGAGGCAGGTCGCGCCCGTCGCCGGTGCGCACCTCCTTCAACCGCTCCCAACGGTCGCGTCGCAGCGGCTGGAACGTGTAGACGCCCTGGGTGGCGAGCAGGCCCTTGATCCGGTTGACGTGCTGCACCCGCTCCGCGATCAGGCGCTGGCGCTCGCGATGAGTGCGCCGCGCATCCTCGCGCTCGACCGAGGGCACCTGCACCATGCGGCAGGCGGCGTGATCGCCGCGGCACCACGCCATCAGGGCCCGGAGCAGCATGGCCGCGTCGAGCCGGTCGGTCTTGGCCCGTCGCGCGCGGCGGTCGACCTGGAGGCTGCCGGGATCCATGACGAAGCAGGTGATTGCCTCGGCCGCGAGGCGGCGCTGCAGCCAGAAGCCGTCGTATCCGGCCTCGTAGCCGAGGATGATCGCGACCTCTCGGCCGGAGCTGCGCTGTTCGCGAGCCTGCAGGCGGCGCAGCAAGGCGAGCAGGCCCTCCACGTCGCCGCCGCTCACCCGGTGTGCAGAGGTCTTCCCGCTCGGGACGGCCTGGGCGGCCAGGAGCCATGCCGACTTGCTGAGTTCCAGCGTGACGAACACAGCAACCTCAGGCAGGTTTGTCTGGATCTGTTCACGATCAAGCATGGCCAACTCCGGTCCAAGGTCAGAGAACCGGAGAGTGATCCAATCTCCAGCTCCCTGCATGGTATCTTTGGCCATTCATGCGGCGTGGCAGAGCGCGTAGGCCCAGGGCGCTGGCAAACGGAAGCGGGGCTTTGTTCGGGCGCGTCGGCGCGGTGATGTTGCTAAAGTCCGCTCGCCGACCGGCCGAGATCATCGTCGATGACCTCGACGTCGACAAAGCCGCGCTGGCGGGCGACATCGACCAGATTGTACTGGCGCCGTTTGCTCTCGAGATTGGTCATGACCTGGGATTGCGTCGACTGCCGCACATAGACGACCGCCGTTCGCTTCAGGATGGCTGGCGGGAGCAGCTCAGCGCTCGTCATCGTCAAGCTCCTCGACGCCGAGGCCGCCGGCCTGCATGAGGATCTGCGCCAGCATTGCGACGACCGTGTCGCGTTCCTGAGCGCTCAGGCCCTCCAGCCCGTCCTGTTCGAAGAGGAAGCTGATCTGCCGATCCGGCACCGCGGCCGGCCGCTTGAAAGGTTCCATCCTGTGCCTCCGGAACGATGCCGACATCGCTCCGGAACTTTGCGGGGCTGTCTGCCCCACTCAACAGCCGCGCCAGCTCGATCAGCGCCGTGACATCGACGCGCGGAGACCCGGACGTCATGCCGGCGCAGTGAACCGGGTCGAACATCCATCCGGCCATGACGATCACAACGCCGGAAGGCGCTTGCACCAGGAGAATCGGGCCGTACGTCCGCTGCTCGACCCGGCGCACCAGCACCTTCCGGCCGGAATGGGGGTGCCCGCGATAACGAACCTCCGCTTCCTGCCCGACATGGGCAGAATGAACGGGTGATGGCGGTCGGGCGCAAGAACTACCTGTTCGCCGGTTCAGATGGCGGCGGAGCGCGGTGGGCCGTCATCGCTTCTTTGATCGAGACGGCCAAGCTCAACGGCGTCGAGCTCTATGCCTACCTCACCGACGTGTTGACCCGGATGAGCAGCGGTCATCCGGCCCGAGATCTCGACGTACTCCTGCCTTGGAACTGGTCGACCGCCGTCAAACCGGCAGCAAACGTGTGAAAGCCTGACGCTTACCATCGTTACCCTCCTGGATCGGAAGGAAACGTCCGGGGCCGGGGATCCAATCCATGCCCCTGACGGAATCCCATGGGCCGGACCTTGGGCTCGGCACCGACGCGCCACGCCCGCGACCGTTCGTGAGCCATCACATGACCGACCTCCCGAGGCCGACACCGGGCCCGGCGTTCATGGACAGAACCGCCCAGCATGAGCTGGCGAGGGGATCTGAGCCGCGTCGGCTCAGTCGCGTGGATGCCCTGCCCGACCGTCGGCGTGCGATTTGGGCTCGGGCGGACCCCGAGGCGGACGGCTGGCCGGTCCCGCGGGAGAGCCCCTTCACAGGAACTTGAGCGGGTCCTTCTCGGGCGGGGGCGGGGCCACGTCGGCCCGGTTCCACCAGCCGCCGCCGAGCGCCACGAACAGGGCGGCGGTGTCGGCGTACTGGGTGGCGCGCGCGCCCGCCGAAGTGACCAGGGCCGAGAGGTAGCCCTGCTGGGCGATCAGCACCTGGACACGGGCCGCTCCAGGTTCGAGGCGTCAACGTCGGCTTCAAGGCCATACACGAACGGGCCGCTCTGCCAAGCATACCCGCCGAACAGGCCGCCGAGCGCGGTGGTCGCATCGCGCCCGGCATCGTTGCGGCCCGTGGCATCCCCGGTGCGGAATTCCGGCACCGAACGGCGGCCGATCATGCCGGAACCGAAGCCGAAGCTGCCGAAGGCGTCACCGGCGCTGCCCTGCCATCCGATATAGCCGCCCGCCCAGGCACCGAAGGAGGGCAGGTGCGTCGCGTCGTGTGGCGTCGGCGTGGCGAGATTGGCCCCGTGGGCGCCGGTGGACACGCCAGCGAGCAACGTCGCAACCCCTGCACCTGCGCGGAGGCGTCCTGCGGCCTGTCTCCACCGGCTCATCGTGCCGCCTCCACATGCGTGAACCGAACCCGGACTAGCGATGCGGTGACCAGGACACGATGCGGCATCCGCCCAAACTTGGCCGCGCTGCTAACCATGGACGAGCGGCTTCGTGCAAGCCCGCCGCCGGGTTCGGGTTGAGCTGACGACCCCGGCCGATGAGATAGCCACGCGTACCACCGAGGTAGACACCGCCCTCACGCCCCTCGCCACGCCTATGGAGCGGGACGGGGAGAGGCCGAACTTCCAGAATTCAAGCGGCATAGCGTGTGGGTTGCTCGCAGCGACGGCAGCCATGCCGCTCTTCCCATCGGCCGTAATCACGACTGCGAACCCGCGTGCGGGCGAATGGGGCGACATTCGAAACGCATCGTGGTCGTGCGCGCGATCGATCGTTCCCCGAATGCCGCGGGTTCGGTCAGGGGCGCGTCACCGCCGAAACAGGCGGCAATCTCCGGGTGCGCCTGTTTTATCGACGGCCGATGACGGTTCGATGCCACTTGTGAGCTTCTCGGCTGCGCAGCACAGCTGGCGCGGGGCGACCGGTACGGGCGCCACCCCCCGGCCTCGAAGCCTGCGCTGGAGGGCGTGCGTGGCGTCCATGTCGTCCCGTCCGGGATGATCCCGGCGGGACAGGTTTGCGGGAACCGGCTTGCTCTCGAAAGGAGGACGGGGCCCGCAGGTCGGCCGATCGTCGTCCGCTGACGAAGCCCACTGCGGCGCACCGCTCATGAAGCCCCGGGCTCAGGCCGCATCGTCATGTCCGGGCACCAAGGCGGCGATTGTCCGATCAAGGCCGCATATGGCGTCGCACCGAGCCCGATTATCTCGGCGGTTTGTGGATCGGCCGCCATCGTAGGCCCGGTGCGGATGATCGCGACCTGCTTCACGGGGTCTGCCCGAGGATTAGGTCCGACGCGTGCCGGGAGGCCGGGTGGCCTGTGGCCGCCTGGTGGGCGACCGAGCACGCCTCGTAGTGGTCGCCCCTGGCCAGCATGGTCAAGCGCCGCTCGCCGGGAACAGCCTTCCTGACGGCCAGGAGCGCGCGTCCAGACGGCCACGACACAGTCTCGGCACCCGGCTCGGTTTGCGGCTGACCGTACCGCCGCACGCCCTCCCGGTAGATGGCCTCGTAGCGCGACGGCAGTTCGGCCTCCGAGAGCGGACGGCTGAGCCAGATGACCTGCTGCAGGCCCTCGTCCCGGCAGACTTCCAGGATGACCTCGTCCGTATCGATGCCCGCGGCCAGCGGACGGTCGTGGAAGTAGGTCAGCGCCGTGATGTTCGCTTCGCGGTCGACCATCGAGGGCTTCGGCACCGTGTCGACGGGTCCCCAGGACAGGCCAAATGGGGCTTCCTGAGCATGGGCTCCGTGCAGGCAGCCGAGCCAAAGCAGGGTCGACAGGGCGCTGCGTCTCATCGTCGTCTCTCCCTCCGTTGATCCGCGACGTCCCCGCACGTCGTCGCTGGCGCGCGACTGAATCATGGATTGCGATCTCGAGCGGCTCTTCCGGACCGAGCACGAGACCCCCCGCGGGAATACTCCGAGATCATCGATGTTGGGCTCGAGCACGACTGTGCGCAACCATTCCTTGCAGCGCTGGTTCTCTCGTCGCTATCCCCGGTTCCAGGGCGAGACGGTGTTCTCATCGGCCTCGAACGGTATCGGACTTGCGCCGAGAGCTGCCGGAAGATGGCCGCCTAGCGCGCGAGGCGCTCGTCGAGCGTCTCCCCTCATACCATGTGTCAGCCGTCTCAGGTCGAGGAGATACGTCATGATCGATGCAAGCCAGATCAAAGAGCACATGGAGGTCAAGGCGTCCGATGGGCACCATGTCGGCACCGTCGACCACATGCAGGGATCCGATCAGATCAAGCTGACCCGGAACGATCCGGCCGCGCACGGCGCGCATCACCTCATCCCGCTCGCCTGGGTCGAGCGCGTCGACGCGCATGTGCACCTCAGCAGGTCGAGCCAAGAGGTCATGACGCAGTGGCAGAGCCAAGGCTGAGACCGACCGCTCCTTGCTCCTCTAGCGGCTAAAGGTTCTAGGCTGCCGGGGAGCAGGAGGATCTCATGACGGGACACAGTGCGGACGCCGCGCGCGAGAACGGTTCGACCTTCACCTGGAAGGTCGAGGGGATGGATTGCGCCAGCTGCGTCGGCAAGATCCAAACGGCGTTGGCCAAGTTGCCGGGCGTCAGCGACGTCAGGGCTTCGACGATCACCGAGACCCTGACCGCCACGATCGATCAGACCCAGATCTCCTCAAGGACCGTCGAGAAACGCGTGGCCGGCCTCGGCTACACGCTCACGCGCAAATTGCCGCCATCCCTCACTTCCGGTCCCGAGCACGAGCTGCTCGGCCGCCGCGATGCGAACGCAGCACACGGCTGTGGTGAGCCGGGCTGTGACCAGGACGAGCAGGCACCCCTGACGGCGGCAGACCAGCATGACGGCGTTCTCGCAAAGCAAGGGCACGCACATGGCGAGAGCGCTGACAGGCCTTGGTGGCAGGCCAGCAAGGGCCGTCTGGTCCTGTTCACCGGCGCCTGTCCGTCGTCAGATGATTTGAGACAGGCTGCGGGCCTCAGGAACGGAGGCACTGGTCCACCTGGGTTGAGAAGTTAGGCAGCCTGCGCGTGGTGGCGCAAGCGGCGGTCGGTGAGAGTCTGGCGCTTGATCCGCTCCCGCTCGCGCAGGATGGCCTCGCCCCGGCCGAAGTAGACGTCGGCCGGCGTGAGATTGTTCAGGCTCTCATGAGCTCGGACGTGGTTGTAGTGCTCCACGAACGCCCCGACCCGCGCCTCCAACTCGCCGGGCAGATAGGCGTGTTCGAGCAGGATGCGGTTCTTCAGCGTCTGGTGCCAGCGCTCGATCTTGCCCTGAGTTTGGGGATGGCGGGGAGCACCGCGGATGTGGGTCATGCCGCGGCTGCCGAGCCAGTCGGCCAGGTCACCCGCGACGTAGCTCGATCCGTTGTCGGTCAGCAGCCGCGGCCGGTGCACCACCTGCACCTGATCGAGCCCGGCGGCGCTGAGCGCCAGGTCGAGCGTGGCAGTGACGTCGCTGGCCTGCATCGTGGCGCACAGCTTCCAGGCCACGATGAAGCGGGAGAAGTCGTCGAGCACCGTCGACAGATAGTACCAGCCCCAGCCGACCACCTTCAGGTAGGTGAAGTCGGTCTGCCAGAGCTGGTTGGAGGCCGTGGTCTTGTCACGGAACTCGTCGGCTGCCTTGACAACGATGTAGGCTGGGCTGGTGATCAGGTCGTGCGCCTTGAGCAGGCGGTAGACCGTGGCTTCCGAGACGAAGGAGCGCTGCTCGTCGGTGAAGCGCACGGCCAGCTCGCGTGGGCTGAGCTCCGGCTGCTCGAGCGCGAGGGCGACGATCTGCTCGCGGATCGCCGTGGGCAGGCGGTTCCAGACCCGGCTGGGCCGAGAGGGTCGGTCGGCCAGGGCCTCGGGTCCCCCTTGCTGGTAGGCGTCGTACCAGCGGTAGAATGTGGCGCGCGGGATGCCGAGTTTCTCCAGGGTGGCGCGCACCGGCAGAGAGGACTGCTCGACCAGCCGGATGATCTCCAGCTTCTCAGAAGCCGAGTACCTCATGCCTCGTCTTCCCCAGCTCCGCTCATACTTTTTTTGAGCAGGCGGTTTTCCAGGGTGAGATCGGCCACGACCTCCTTGAGGGCACGAGCCTCACGGCGCAGGTCCTTGACCTCGTCCGAGGTGGCGGCGCGGGCCGTGTCGCCGGCCAGCCGCTTCTTGCCCGCTTCCAGGAACTCCTTGGACCAGCCGTAGTACATCGAGGTGGCAATGCCTTCGCGTCGGCACAGCTCTGCGATGCTGTCCTCGCCGCGCAGGCCCTCCAGCACGATGCGGATCTTCTCCTCGGCCGAGAACTGGCGGCGGGTGGCGCGGCGGATGTCCTTGATCACCGCCTCTGCCGGCTTCCGTGCCGGCCCGGATGTCTGCTTCATCTTCGCTCCTTGGGGGCTACGATGAACCAGTCATCCTCCGTTCGTGAAGGGCCTCACTCTGTCTCACGGCCGCTGACGGCGGACAGGCGATCAGCCCGTCGCCGGCGCGGTTGGCCAGCACGAACAGCACCGCCACCGAGATGGCCGGCGCCTCGCTGGCCAGGGGCGCCAGCCACTGGATCAGCAGAAACTCGTTGAGCCCGATCGCCCGGCCGGTGCCCACCATGGCCTCGGCGAAGGGTTCGGCCGAGGCGAGGATGACGCCGCAGGCCACGGCCACCAGAGCCCCGATCGCGGCCCATTGCTGGCCGGGAGACAAGGCGTTTAGAGCGGCAGCTGGCCCCGGCTCCTCCGCCTCGTCCGGATTGTCGCTCTTCTGAAGGTTGCGCACGCGCCAGACGTAGGCCGCAAAGATGGCCGCGAGCACGGCGAAATCCACGACGGAAATGCTGCGCTTGAACAGGATCACGAAGGCGTAGAGGCTGGCAAGCAGCAGGAAGCCCATCTCGACGGCATTGACAGGGGCAAGATCGACCGCGCGGTGCCGGTCCTTCGTCCAATGCAGGAACACCATCAGGGGCCAGGCCAAGCCGACGAGCAACCGGTTGGCGCCGGTCATGTTGGCGGCGGCGTAATGAACGTATTGCGACCCCGGACCCTCGAGCCCGGCCTTGTAGGCTTAATAGAGATCGACCGCGTATTCCGGCAGCACGGTCACCAGGGCGACCACGGCCAGGATCAGGCCTTGCGCGATATGCTGCTCGGCCGTCTCCGCTCCCCAAGACAGCAGGAAGCCCGCCGCCAGAATGGCGCTGCCGAAGGCGGCGGCATCGAGGACCGGGCTGGGCCGCCAGCCCGTCGCGCGCAGCAGGAGGGCCGGGAGGGTGGCCATGACCGCGACGGCAACCAGGATCAGAAAGCGTTTCACGCGAACTCCTCTACGTCATGTCACGGCCTGCCTGTTCGCGTTCCGCTGAAGCGAGCGTCGCGCGATCACGCCGGCAAAGGACTGTTTCTGCCGCGCCTCAGCCCCGAACGCCGCTCCGGCGTCCGAAGGTGGCGACACGATAGAGGTAGAGCACGAGCGCCAGGACCAGCACGCCGTTGCCGATCGGCTCGATGAGGCGGCCCACGCTGCGGTAGTTCTCGCCAAGCCCGTAGCCGGCCGCCGTCAGCAGCCCGGTCCAGACGATCGTGCCGAGAGCCGAGTAGGCCAGAAAGGGCGTGAGCGGCATACCGGCCACCCCGGCCGGCACCGAGATCAGGCTGCGCACGCCCGGGACGACGCGACCGACTAGGACGGTGACGCCGCCGCGCCGGGCGAACCAGGCGCCGGCCCGATCGACCTCCGCCGGGCTCAGGGTGAGCCAGCGCCCGTGCCGGGCCGCGAAGCGCCGCAAGCGCTCGCGTCCGAGCCAGCGCCCCACGCCGTACCAGACCAGCGCGCCGGAGAGCGATCCGGCCGTGCCGGCGAGGAACACGCCGACGAGGCTGAGCTGGCCGCGCGCCGCGGCAAAGCCTGCCAGCGGCATGATCACCTCAGAGGGGATCGGCGGGAAGATGTTGTCGATCAGCATCAGCAGGAAGACGCCGAGATAGCCGGTCCGCTCGATCGCGGCTACGATCCAGTCGACCAGCGCAACCTCCTCGCAAGCGGCACCTGCAGAAGCCTTGCCGCCGCAGGTCGGATCGGGAACGCACTAAGTGGGGGGCGGGTTCATACGCAGACACCAAAGCGCTGCCCGCGCCCTGTTGCAGCGCGACGATGCAGCGGGCCGCCATCCCGGGGACCAAACGCGCCGATGCATCATCCGCCCCATACGGCATCGGTCCCGCTCACGGGCGGGGCGAAGCTGCTGCAGTCCGGCCTGACCTGCTGGCGCGTCGAGCCTGCGGCGCGCTTTGCCCCAATCGTGGATGCCGCCGCCTACTTCGCGCATCTGCGCAGCGCCCTCCTGCGCGCCCGCCACGCGGTTTTGTTCATCGGCTGGGAGTTCGACACCCGCATCAAGCTCGACCCCGACCACCCGCTGCCGGGCCTGCCGGAGGAACTCGGCCCGTTCCTGTCCGAACTCGGCCGGCGCCGGCCGGAGCTGAGCATCCGCGTGCTGCAGTGGAATTTAGGGGTCCTCGGCACGCTGGCGCGCGGCACGACGCCGCTCTACCTTCTGAACTCGATGCGGGCCCGCGGCTTCCAGTTCCGGCTCGACAGTGCCCACCCGCCCGGAGCCTCGCATCACCAGAAGATCGTGGTGATCGACGACGCGCTCGCTTTCTGCGGCGGCATCGACATGACGGACGACCGCTGGGACACCCGCGACCATGCCGACCAGGACACGCGCCGGGTGCGCCCGTCGGGACGCGCCTACGCGCCGTTCCACGACGCCACCGTCGCGGTCGACGGCGCGGCCGCGTCAGCCCTCGGTGACCTTGCGCGCGAGCGCTGGCACTATGCTACCGGCGAGCGGATCGCGCCGCCCGGTCCATCTACGCAAGACCCCTGGCCCGACGGGCTGAGGCCGCTTCTGCGCGACGTGCAGGTGGGGATCGCCCGGACCGCGCCGCCCTTTCACGGCCGCCCCAACGTGCACGAGATCGAGCAACTCTACCTCGCCGCCATCGCAGCCGCGCGACACACGATCTATATTGAGAGTCAGTACTTCGCCGCACGCTGCATCGCCGAGGCCATGGCATCCCGTCTGAGGGAGCCGGACGGGCCCGAGATCGTCGTGATCAATCCCGAGCGTGCCATGGGCTGGCTCGAGGAAGCGGCCATGGGACGGGGACGCGGCCGTGTTCTGGCGCGTATCCGCGGCGCGGACCGCTTCGGACGCTTCCGCATCTATCGTCCGGTGACCGCAGCCGGGCAGCCGATCTACGTGCATGCCAAGGTGCTGATCGTCGACGACTGCCTGCTGAAGATCGGCTCGTCCAACCTGAACAACCGCTCGATGGGCCTCGATACGGAATGCGATCTGGCCGTCGAAGCCGTGCCTGGCCATGCGACCGATCGAGCCGTCGCGGCAGAGATCCTCGGCTTGCGCGATGCGCTTCTCGGCGAGCACCTCGGTGTTCCACCGGACGACATCGCCCGCACCCTGGCGCGCTCGGGTTCGCTGATTGCGGCGATCGAGGCGCTACGCTGCGACACCGGGCGTACACTGGTTCCCCTGGACGCATCAGCCGCAGGAGCCGTGCAGCCGTTGAGCGAGGGCGAGCTTCTGGACCCCGAGCAGCCCGAGCCGGTCTGGAGAGCCGTGCTGCACGCGCTCGCCGATCGGCGCCGCGCGCATCCGCTGCGCCGCGGAGCCGAACGAACGGGCGTCTCAAGCGAATGACGCTCCTCAGATCTTCAGCAGGTCGACGGTGCGCCTGTTGAGGTCGTCGAGCGTCGCGATCACCTTCAGATTGGATTCGTAGGCGCCCATCGCCGCGCGCAACCCGGCCATCTCGGTGGCAGGATTGACGTTGGGCAGCTTCAGAATGCCCTGCGCGTCGGCAGCGGGGTGCCCGGGGCTGGAGATTGAGCGGAACGGGCTGGTGTCGCGCACGACGCGACCGGTCGGCTCGGCATCGGCCCCGACCGGCTCGAACACCGCGATCTTGCGCCGGTAGGGGTCGCCGCCGGGCGTGCTCGCGGTGCTGTTTGCGTTGGCGAGGTTCTCGGTCATGACGCGCAGGCGGCCCTGCTGCACCCGCAGGCCTGCCGCCGCAATGGCGGATCCAGAGACGCCCTCGCTCCCGGCCATCTGTTCTCTCCCCTGATCCGGCGAGCGGACGATCGATGCCGGCGCGACTCGCAAAATCCTGAAGGAAGGGTTAGGGATTGCGGTTAATGGCCGGTTAATCACGGCGCGTTGGTTCAGTGGATGGCGTCGCGACCGCGCTCTGCAGGGCTGCACGTGGCGAAGCGTCAAACCGCCCGCGATCGGCCCTGGTATCCAAGGCCTGCTTTGCCTATGAGCCTCGGCATGCCAAATCCGACTGCTGTTGCCCTCGACAATCTGTCTCACATCATCCAAGTCGCCTTGACCCCGATCTTTCTACTCTCGGCCCTGGCGACCTTGCTCAACGTTTTCGCAACGCGCCACGGCCGGATCGGGGACCAAGTCCGTGACCTCTCCCAGGATCTTAAGAAGGGGCCTTCCCGCGAGACCAAAAGGCTGGCGCGTCAGCTGTCGCAATTGCAGCGGAGATCCCTCCTGCTCGACGGAGCTGTGTGCCTCGTGGCTTTGGCGGGGTTCCTGACGGGCATCGCAGCCATGGTGCTTTTCATCGGCGAGTTGAGGAACGCGACAACGGAGACGGTGCTCTACGGTTGTTTTGGACTGGCTCTGGCCTTCACGATCGCCGCCATTGCAGGCTTCCTGTGCGAAATCCTTATGGCAAGCCGGAGCATCCGGCTTGAGGTCGGGCACCAGCAGGACACTGCAGTTGCTGCAGCGGATTGAGCATTCCTCGTGGCCTGAGCACACCGCTTACGGTATAGCAACAGCTAATCAATTCGGGCCCGCATTCACGATGCCTACCCGGTGTTGCGCCCTCCCTGCAGCCGCTATGGGTGCGCTGACCCTGTTGCTGATGTCGGTTGAGTTCGGTCGAACGGCTGACCTCCCGCTCGGTCGCTCGATGCCGTCGAGGCCGACCTTCGTCGATTGGTTCGGCGACCATCTCAACGCAAAGGGCGGCGCTGACGCTTCCGACAGCGGCTCCGACTTCAAGCTGACCACGGGCAGCGGACCCAGCATCCCGATCTTTCGGACCGGCGACGCGGTTTGGAATTCTGCCGGATCGGAGATGAAGGATACGTCGCGTTCGCCCTCTTCGGACGCTCCGGTGTCAGATGCTTTCGTCGAAGAAGACTGGGCCATTCGCGCCCAGACCACCTTCGTCACACAGGGCAATTCTCGGTTTCGCTCGCCCTACCGTGGGCCGAACAGCCTCAACGCCAAAGGGCAGATTAAGGAGACCTTCGATTTCACGCTCTACGCGGGTATGCGGCTGTGGCCCGGGGCAGAGATTTGGTTAAACCCGGAGGTCGATCAGGGTTTTGGTCTCAGTACCACGCTTGGTGTCGCTGGTTTCCCAAACGGGGAAGCTTACAAGGTCGGCAGCATCACCCCCTACGTGAAGCTTCACCGCGCTTTCATCCGCCAGATAATCGGCTTGGGAGGCGAAACCGAGAGGGTCGATCCAGATCTGAACCAGCTCGGCGGGTCGCGGCAGGCCGACAGGATCGTGCTGACGTTAGGGAAGTTCAGCGTCGCTGATGTCTTCGACACCAACAGGTACGCCCACGACCCACGAACCGACTTCCTCAACTGGGCCCTTATTGACACCGGCACATTCGATTACGCTGCGAATGCGTGGGGCTATACGGTCGGCGCCGCAGCAGAGTGGTACCAGGACGCCTGGGTGTTCCGCGCGGGCTTTTTCGACCTCTCTATTGTCCCCAACAGCAAGGATCTGGACCCAGGTTTCAATCAAAATCAAGCCGTTCTCGAGATCGAACGGAGGCATGAACTTTGGGGACGACCCGGCAAGATCAAGGTCACCGGCTTTCTCAGTCGCGGCCGCATGGGTCGCTTCGACGACGCGGTTCGTCTGGCAATGGTGACGGGCGGGCCCGCGGATGTGGCGACCGTCCGCCGCTACCGCAGCCGCCCAGGGCTCAGCTTCAACCTCGAACAGCAGATCTTGCCCGACGTCGGTATGTTCGTCCGATGCGGCTTGGCCGACGGAAATGTTGAGCCGTACGAGTTCACCGACGTCGATAGAACCTTGGCAGCGGGATTGTCGATCGCGGGTGAGCGTTGGGGACGCCCATCGGACACCGTGGGATTAGCCGGCGTCATCAACGGTATCACCCGCCCGCATCAAGCCTACTTCGATGCCGGAGGACTCGGCATCCTCGTCGGGGACGGTCGATTGCCCCACCCTGGGGCCGAGAGGATCGTCGAAGCTTACTACAGCTTGCCGCTGGCGCCTTCTATACGACTGACGTTCGACAGTCAGATCGTAGTAAGCCCCGGATACAATCGGGATCGTGGGCCGGCCTTTATCTTCGGGACACGGCTGCGTGCACAGTTCTGAAGCCGACATGATTTCGAACAGGATCGAAGCCGACCGGATGGCCGTGTTGACCTTGGAGTTTAAGAGACTTTTCTGGTTGGGGTTAGTGGCGCAAGCTACTCCAGGCTGTCATTTTTTAATTTCAGGATATTTCGCTCCCGCGGGTCACGCACTTCTTTTCAGTAGAGCGTCGAAGCGGCTCAACGTGACGCGCAGCGCCTGGCGGGGGGGCCAGTCGCGCAGTTGAGAATGCAGATCGTCTTTGTCCCACAGAACCACGTCAGCAACCCGCTCTTGAGGCAGGCGCCTCCGCACCGGCGATAGGCGCCATAGATAGGCCTGACGTACACGGGTTCGGTGAGCGTCTGCGGTGTGCCCACGTCACCTTGCGAAGCGCTGGGGTGCGCTTCGGCAGAGACGCTCGACGCCAACAAAATCAGCAACCATCGACACAACATGTCTGATCACTGCCTAAAATCCTAGCAATTCATAGTTTGAACCGTCTCGCGCTCTTGGTCAATTAAAGTCAGGGACAAAACCGTTTGACCTGTTTGCGGCAGATGAGGGCGCAGGTGACGGTGGTAAAGGCGAGATGGAGGTCGGCGCGCCGTTCGTAGCGGATGGCCCGCCGGCGGAAGCGGGCCATCCAGGCGAAGGCGCGCTCGACATGCGCTGATCGCGACCCGAGCCGGAATTGAAGGCTGCTGAGGGTGACGCGATGCGGTCTGATGGCCGCGTCCTTACCTGCATCGGAGCGCCTCCATGCCCCAATACGGCGCCCTCGATGTCTCCAACGAAGAGACCGCCATCCACGTTATCGACGAGACCGGAGCCACGGTCTGGCGCGGCAAACGCGCCAGCGATCCGGATGTGCTCACCACGACTTTGCGGAGTCACGCCCCCGATCTCCTGCGCGTCGGCCTGGAGACGGGGCCGCTGACCCCTTGGATCTACCACACCTGCAAGGCGCTCGGCCTGCCCATCGTCTGCCTGGATGCGAGGCATGCGCGAGCCGCCACGGCCCTGCAGCGGAACAAGACCGACGCGCGCGATGCAGAGACGCTGGCGCAACTCGTACGCATGGGTTGGTACCGCGAGGCCCGCGTCAAAAGCTACGCCGCCCATGCCGTGCGCCACCTCATCGGCGCCCGCGCCCAGCTCATGGGCGTAGCGGTTGACCTGTCCAATCAGATCCGCAGCACGCTCAAGACGTTCGGTTTGATGGCCGGCAAGGGAGCGGGGCGGGCCTTCGAGATCCGGGTGCAAGACCTCATCGCGTCCCGTCCGACCGTCGCCGTCATCGTCGAGCCGCTCTTGGCGGCATGGCGCGCCGTGCGCGGCCAGATCGGTGTCCTGGATCGACGGCTCATCACCTTGGCCAGGGGCGATGCGACCTGCCGCCTGCTGATGACTTGCCCCGGCGTTGGGGTCATCGTCGCCACGAGCTTTGCGGCCGCCATCGAGGCGCCCGAGCACTTCCGCCACTCACGCTCCGTTGGGGCCTATCTCGGGCTGACGCCGGTCCGCCGTCAGTCCGGCGAGATCGACCGGACGGGCGGGATCTCGCGTCGCGGCGACCGGCTGATGCGAAGCTACCTGTTCGAGGCGGCGGCCAGCCTGTTGGTGCGCGTGCGGCAGGACTCGGCCCTGAAGACTTGGGGACGGGCACTGGCCGAGCGCATGGGCTTCAAGCACGCCGCCGTCGCGGTGGCGCGCAAACTCGCGGTCGTGTTGCACGCGATGTGGCGAGCGGGAACACCGTTCCAGCCGTGGCCGCCGGCTGCCGCGTGAGGCACGTACTGAACGCACGCACGGGTACCGTTCATCGAGTTCCGCCAGCGTGAGGCGGACAAGGGCGTCCCCGCCGGGACGCGAGCAGGGCCATCCCGGGGTCGGGTCTTGCGGCCGGTGTCGAGCCGGACCGCGCGTTCGACATGGTGAGCCTCGCTTCGAGACGCATGGTGCGGCGGTCAGAGGGGCCGACCGCGGAAACAACCACGATCCGGCGGCGACCGCTCTCGTCCAACTTGACGCCTGCAACGCGATCAAACAACGACCCAGCGATAGCGCCCGAGCCGCTCGCGGCTCTCCACCCCACGCCGAGCGATCCGTGGCACGATCCCGCGTGCCCGGCACTCGTGCCGGCAGCGACGATGATCGTAGCCTTTGTCGGCGTGCAGCTTGTCCGGTCTGCGCCGCGGACGGCCCCGGCGGCCCGTGCGCACGCCCGGCACCGCGTCGAGGGTAGCCGCAAGCATACGGCTGTCGTTGCAGTTGGCCCCGGTCAGCGTCAGGCCGAGCGGCGTGCCGTTGGCGTCCACGACGAGGTGGCGCTTCGTCCCCGGCTTGCCCCGGTCCGTCGGGTTCGGGCCCGTCGCGGAGCCCCCTTTATGGATGGCCCGCCCCTCACCGGGCTGCACTGCTAGGCTTGCAGCGCGGCCGAGATGAGGGATGGAGCGGAACGATGACGATCGCGGTGCTGGGGATCGATCTGGGCAAGAACAGCTGCAGCCTTGTCGGGCTGGATGCGAGCGGGCGGGTCGTGCTGCGCCGCCAGATGCGGCGCGAGACGGTGATCGCCTTCGGCGCGAAGCTGCCGGGGTGCGTCGTGGCCATGGAAGCGTGCTGCGGTGCGCACCACATGGGCCGCGCCCTCGTAGAGCAGGGACACACGGTCCGGCTGATGTCGCCGGAATACGTGCGCCCGTACGTCAAGGCGCAGAAGAACGACGACCGCGATGCCGAAGCCATCGCCGAGGCGGCCACCCGCCCGACGATGCGGTTCGTGGCGCTCAAGTCCGAGGCGCAGCTCGACGTGCAAACCCTGCACCGGGTCCGGGACCAGCTCGTGGGCGAGCGCACGGCGCTGATGAACCAAGTCCGCGCCATCCTTCTGGAGCGCGGCCATGTCGTCGCGCAAGGGCGGGCCAAGCTGGCCGCCTGTCTGGCTGCGTTACTCGACACAAGAGCGGGCTCCTCGCTCACACCGCGCATGCGCACCCTCGTGGCTGAGGTGCGCGAGCGTTGGCAGGGCCTCGACCGGCGTATCGCCGCGCTCGATGCTGAGTTCGCCGAGCAGGCGCGCACGGACGAGAACGCGCGTCGGCTGACCACCATCCCAGGCATCGGCGCGCTCAATGCGACCGCGCTGATTGCGGCCATCGGCGACGTGGCAAGCTTCGCCCGCGGACGCGACCTCGCCGCCTGGCTCGGCCTCGTACCGCGGCAGGTGACGACCGGCGGGAAGCCCCGGCTGGTCGGCATCACCAAGCGCGGCAGCAAGTACCTGCGCAAAACGCTCATCCAGGGTGCCCGGGCGGCGATGCCGACGCTCCGGCAAAGTGATACGCGGCTCGGGCAGTGGCTGCGCGGGCTTCTGGCGCGGGCGCATGCCAACACGGCGGTAGTGGCGCTGGCGGCGAAGATGGCGCGCATCGTCTGGGCGCTGCTGCGCCACGGGCGCGTCTACGAGGCGACGGCCGTGGCCGCCTGATCCGAGTTTGGCTGGCGCGGCGCGCGCCGGCCTTCCGATGTCTGCGAGCGGTGAGAGGAAGATGGCCTGACAGTAGATCGGTGTTCTGGAAGCCTCCCGGCAAAAATGGCGCTCGACGCCGACCCCTTTATGAGGCCCAGGACGCGCGGATCTCCATCTTGGCCAAGGGCTCGCCCGAAGGCCGGATACGTTTATGCAGACTGCTCAGACCAGCGGATCCAGAGCCACTTGCGGACGGGGCGGGCCATACGTTTTGCCGGCAGGCTCCTACTGTCGAGGGCCGCGCGCGACCAGTTGAGCGCATCGGCGTCCTGAAGCTGCTCCATCATCACGCGGTGCAGGGCGGCCCAAACACCGGCTGCCTGCCACGTGCCGAGCCGCCGCCAACTCGTTTTGCCGCTGCAGCCCACCTCAAAACGCGGCAGGTGCTTCTATCAACGGGCACCGAAGTCTGGTTCTTCCGCACTTCGTGTGGCGAAGTGTGCCGGCCGGCGTGACGTGCCCCATCTCCGGAGATCGGCTTTCCGGAGGACGCCATGCCCCGCCGTATCCTGCCCCTCGTGCCCGATGGCTTGAACGTCGTCGGCATCGAGCCGGCGACCGACCCGCTCATCGTGCGCGTTGTACCCCGCCCGAGCCCGACGCGCTGTCCCACCTGTCGATCGTCAGCAGGGCGCAAGCACGGTCATTGCGAGCGCACCCTCGCCGATTTTCCCTAGCAGGGCCGGTCCGTCCGCCTGCGCCTCCGGCTGCAACGCTTCCGCTGTGCGAACCCAGCCTGTCCGCGGCGGACCTTCAGCGAGAGCGTTGGTGACGTCGCCGTCTCTCACGCCCGCCGGTCCGAGCGGCTGCGCGTGCTCCAGCGCCATCTCGGTCTCGCCCTCGGTGGTGCGCCCGCCGCCCGTATGGCGCATCGTCTCGCGATGCCGGTGAGTGGCGATACCCTCGTGCGCCTCGTGCGTGCGGCGCCACTGCCGACGCAACCCGAGCCGCGCGTCGTCGGCATCGACGAGTGGGCTTGGCGGCGCGGGCGCAGCTACGGCACTATGGTCGTCGACCTCGAACGTCACACCGTCCTCGATCTCCTGCCCGACCGGGACGCCGGGAGCGTCGCCGCGTGGCTGCGCGCCCATCCGGGCATCGAGGTCATCGCTCGCGACCGCGCCGACGTCTTCGCCGAGGGCGCCCGCGCGGGCGCGCCGCAAGCCCAGCACGTGCTCGATCGTTTTCACCTGCTGCGTAACCTTAGCGTCGCCCTGCATGCGATCGTTGCCCATCATCATGGCGTGATCCGCGCCGTCGGTCGTGCGCGCGTCGATTACGAGGTCGAGGCGGCGCGGGCTGTGGCGGGAGCCGCGCGGCCGCCGACGGCGATCGAGGTTCGGAAGCAGGCGACGCACGCGCCGCGTCGGGCTCGGCACTCCGAGCTCAAGCGGCTGTCCGAGGCCGGCGCCTCGGTGGCCGGCATGGCTCGCGCTCTGGATCTCGATCGCAAGACGGTGCGGGTCTGGCTGCGCCAGGACGCACCGCCCTCCTGGCAGCGACGCCGCATCGTGCCGACGATCCTCGACCCCTACCGCGATCATCTCGAGGCGCGCTGGCAGGCCGGCTGCCGCAACGCCGCCGAACTCGCCCGCGGGCTGATCCACGCGGGCGCCGACATCCGTCCGCGTATGGTGCGGGATTGGGCGATGCGGCGGCGTCGCGCGAGCACGGACGTGATGGACGCCACGCCCGGCTCGACGAGCGCGCCGCCATGGCGGCCCCCGTCGATCAACCGGACGGCGTGGCTTCTGCAGGCGGACCCGAGCACGCTCGTTGCGGACGATCGCCGCTTCCTCGATCGCTTACGGGTAGAGGCACCCGATCTGGCGAAGAGCGTGGCCGTCGCGACGCGCTTTGCCGACCTCGTGCGACGGCGCTCGGGCGAGAGCCTGGAGGCTTGGTTCGCGGCGGCGGCTGCGACGCCGCTGGCGAAGTTCGCCGTCGGCCTCGAGGGCGACAGGGACGCGTTACGCGGCACGATCACGACGCCCTGGTCGACGAGTCCGGTGGAGGGGCAGATCGGTAGGCAGAAGATGCTCAAGCGCACGATGTTCGGCCGCGCGGGCTTCGCGCTGTTGCGCCAGCGCGCCCTCATAGCGATCTGACCTGTCGTTCCGCGCCGCACGAAGTGCGGAAGAACCAGTATTCAACGCCCGCTGACAGCTTCCACTGCATGCCCGTGCGCAGAACCAGGATGATGCCAGCCAGCGCCGCCCGATCCGAGGTGCGCGGTCGACCGCCTTTCGGCTTCTCAGGCTCAAACGGCAGAAGCGGCTCGATCACTGCCCACAGGTCGTCGGGAACGAGAGCGTCCATACGCTCCCAACCCACTCACACCAGTTTTGTCCCACGCTTTTAGCATTACAGTTGAAGGGAAAGGCTCCTATCTGAGAGGTTTCGGATGGGAGAGCGCGATGTCCTAAGCCTCGCTCCAATCCACGCTGGAGCTCTGGTCCAGGACGCTACGACAGGCCAAACAGCGCATCCGCCCCTTGTTCGCCGCCCCGAGTGTCGCCGCCTCGGTTAACGCTTTCTTGGACGGCCTGCTCGGGGGTGAGCGGCGCAAAACCGGCTGGATGCGGGCTGAGGCTGCCGGGGACCCGGGTCCCTGGCGCCAGCAGGCCATCCTCGGTCGCACGCACTGGGATGCGGAGGCGTTGCGCGATGTCGTGCGTGACTACGTCGTCGAGACGCTTGCCGCACCCGACGCGGTTCTCGTGATCGACGAGACCGGTTTTCTCAAACAGGGCAAAGCCTCATGCGGTGTGGGCCGGCAGTACACAGGCTCGGCCGGTAAGATCACCAACTGCCAGACCGGGGTGTTTGCCGCTTACGTCTCGGATCAGGGCCATGCCTTCATCGACCGTCGCCTGTACCTGCCCAAAGCCTGGACCGGCGATCCAGCCCGAAGGCAAGCAGCGCATGTGCCCGAGGCGATCACGTTCGCCACCAAGCCGCAGCTGGCGCAGACCATGATCGAGCGGGCCATCCAGGCAGAGGTGCCGTTTGCCTGGATGGCGGTCGACAGCATCTACGGCGTGGGCGAGATCGAGCTGGCTCTGCGGCGCGCCTACAAGGGCTACGTGCTGGGCGTTACCGGTCAGCATCACTTCTGGTCCTGGAACGCACACCTCGACGTCGCGGGCACCGCCGCGGAGATCGCCAAGGGCATCCCCGACCAGGACTGGCTGCGCCTCTCGGCCGGAGCCGGAATCAAGGGACCACGCCTGTTTGACTGGGCCTATCTGCCGCTGGCCACGCTCCGGGCCGACGCGCTCGACGCCGCGCTCGATCAGAGCTTGTGGACGCGCGGCCTGCTGGTGCGGCGCAGCCTGTCGGACGGGGCGCTCGCGTACTTCACCACCTGGTGCCCGGCCGGCACGCCGGTCGAGAAGCTGGTGATGGTGGAAGGCCGGCGCTGGGCGATCGAGGACGCGTTCCAGACCGCCAAGACGGAACTCGGATTGGCCCACAACGAGAGCCGCTCGTGGCACGGCTGGCACCGGCACGTCAGCTTGGTGATGCTGGCCTTCGCGATGCTGGCGCGGGTGCGCCACTTGGCCAACAGTCCGCCCCCAAAAACGACGCTCATCGCCAAGCTCGCCGGTGCCGTGGTCCATCCAAGAGATCCGGCGCGTGGCGATGCGGCTGGCGCAGCGGCGCATTGAGCCCGCCCTCGTGCTCGCCTGGTCAGCCTGGCGGCGCGCCCACCAAGCTGCCGCTCGACAGGCGCATCTCAGAAGAAGGATGCAACTGTAATCTTAGAGCACCATCCGAGCGGCTCACCGAGCGAGATGGCTGGATGATCTTCAAGCTCAATGCCACGAAGCGGCGCGACCCGCCGGCGGATCGCTTCCGCCAAATTCACCGACTCGACTGCCTCGGTGCCGAGCGTGTCCGAGAAGATTGAACGCACCTCGGCTTCCATTGATCGGCCATTCATAGCAGCGCGCCCGCGAAGCCGCTTCTTCACCCGCCCGTCAAGATTACCGATCGTGATCGTCGCGCTGGGTGCGTGGGAAACGGCCATGCTCCGATCGTAGGCGTTGCTAGCACTGCTGGCAACGAAATCGTTTTTTGCACTCTGCATTCAGCCTTATCATCGCTCGATGTGGCGACCCCGCTCACGGTCGAGTAGCGGATCGGGGCGATCGAGGCGGCGGGCGAGCTCGTCGACCAAAGCGCGCGTCGCCCGGGCCGGTGCCTGCGTCAGACGACGCCCGTAGGCATCCACCAGCCGCCACGTCGGCACGATGAGCGGCTCGACGCCAAGCCACGACATCGCCTCACGTAAAAGCCGCGCCGCGCGCATCACGCGCGGCACGTCGACCCCTTGGCCGATGGGCTCGCGCGTTTCCAGCGATCCATCCCGCACGAAAGCCACCCGGTCGGCGGCGTGATCGACTACGTTGGCCTTCTCGCTGTAGTTCCGCGCCTCACGGAACAGGCGCTCCAGCACCATCGCGTCGGTGGCCGGCATCCACGCATCCGCCTGACGTTGCCGGCACAGGGCGTCGAGCCGGTCGCGCTCGACCACCACCCTGGCCTCGTGCCGGTGCCGGGTCAGGCCGACATAGAGCTCGCGCGCGTCGGTCGCCGCCCCGACATACATCACCGCCGCGGACGAGGTCCGGCCTTGCGCCGCGTAGGCCGTGCCCGCATAGGCATGCACGATCCTGGGCTGCGGCCGCTTCCGGCCGAACCGCGGCTGTTGCGCCAGATCCGACCACGCCACCTCCAGCGCGCGACCATCCTCCAGCGCCAGGCGCAGGCGTGCTCCTCCCTCCGGCTCGACTGTGATCCCCTCGACCCGGGCGCGATTGCCGTTGCGCAACCCGAGATGCGGCAGGCTCTCGCCGATGCGAAGGCTATCGCCGACAGCGAGAGCGAGCGGCACTGGCCTGTCGTCACGGTCGCGCGCCGGCAGGGTGACCACATCGGGACCGAGGTGTCCCTCTGTCCGCAGCACGGCCCGCGCCCGGATATTCAGCGCTGCAGCGTCGGCGTTGCGCCGGGTCACGATCAGCACGTCCTCGCCCTGCGCCGCGCGCTGTTCGGTCCAGATCGCGAGCACGCGCGCCTGCGCAGCCTCGGCGCCGGCGACCAGCTCGATCTGGTCCCGGGCCGAGTAGGCGCGCAAGCCCGCCTCGACCTCGCCGCGCGCCATCAGCACCGAGGCCGCGCGCTGCCACTCCACCGTCTGCCGGCGGACCTGTTCGAGCACCACAGAGCGCCCGACCACATCGGCGACCGCCCGCAGAGCGCTCGCGCCCCCGACCGAGGCGAGCTGGCGCCGATCGCCGATCAGAACCACCTTCGCCCCGGCCGACCGGGCCGCGCTCAGCACGGCCTCCATGTCGCGGGTCGCGACCATCCCCGCCTCATCGACCAGCACCAGGGTACCGGCGTCGAGCAGCGCCGGCCGGTCGGGGCGGTTGGCGGTATCCGGACCTGCTGTCAGCGTCCGGTCCTGGCGCCAGCGCGCGATCGCCTGCGCCGGGATCCCGGTCGAGCGCCCGAGCTCGTCGGCGGCCACCCACGACGGGGCGAGGCCGATCACCCGGAGACCGGAGCCGCGGGCGGCGGCCACCAGGGCGGCCGCCGTCGTGGTCTTGCCGGTCCCCGCACCGGCCTGCAGCAGCGACACCCCGTCCCGACCGGCGGCGTGGCGCACGGCTTCGCCCTGCTCGGCGCTGAGGTGAGGCGCATGCTCCAGCGCATCCTCGACCGCCTCGGGCGTAATCCAGGTCCGCTCCAGGGGACGATCGGCCGCGCGCAGCATCGCCGCCTCGCAAGCGGCGATGCCCGGGCTGGTCCAGCACGCGCTGGCACCCGGGACCATCGCGGCGTCGGCCAGCGGCAGCAGCGCGCCATCCCGTTCGAGCTGGGCGAGCTCCGCCTCCACGGCGTCGACCCCGACGCCGGCGAGGCCCGCGACCTCCAGGGCGCGCTGGAGCAGATCCTTGCGCGCCACGACGCTCTCGTGCCGGAACAAGGCCGAGGCGGCGCGTGCCACCGCACCGTCGCCGGGGATCTCGGGCGGCTCGAACGGGGTCTCCCGCTCCCGATCGCGCTCGGCGGTCAGCACGAGGGCGGAGTCGCGCTCAAGGTGACGCGCGGCCAGCCACGGATCGATCACGCAGGCGGCGAGTTCCGCGCGCCAGCGTGCCTCCAGCTCCGGCCCGGTCGGCAACTCCTCCTTGCCCCGGCGGGTCGCCAAGGCGGCGATCTCGCGCTGGGCGCTGCTGGCGCCCGTGCCCGCATAGGCTAGGATCTGCTGCGAGCGCTTGGAAAAGGCCGCGAGTAACGTCTCCGGCAGGCCGGCGACCTCCCACTGCCCGCGTCCGGCCTCGCGATACTGCAGGCCGAACCGCTCGCGCAGCCCTTCGGCGAGGGCCGCCCTGTACGCCGCTCCCACTCCGAGCTGGGCGGCATATAATCGCTCAGGCTCAATGGTTAGATGCGTCCGGGACTTGTATCGACCAGCACCGGCATTTGCAGGCGTACCAGCGACATTGATGAACACGCAGTGCGTGTGAATATTCGGGTCACCCTCACGAGTTGTATAGTGATCGAACCGGCCGACGATCAGGTCGCGCGGGCGATGCTGGTCGGTACCGCCGGCGCCGGTCCGGACAGTGACGAGGCCCTCCGCGGTGACAAAACTCAGCGCCCGCTCGACGGCGGCGCGATGGGCGGCCTCGATCGCAGCGCGTTGCTCGGGCGTGCCGGCCATCCAAAGCACGGACACACTCTTCCCGGGGGTCATAGTGCAGTCGACGCCCGCCCAGTGACCCGGGCCGGCACCGCGCACCAGCGGCTTGCCCGTGCCTGGGTGGATCCCCGCACACAGGTCGCGAAACGAGGCTGCATCGATCGCCGCGCCGTGGCGCACGATCGTCTCGCCGCTGCTCCACCAGACCCCGCCGCCGTCCGAGAGGTAGTACTCGTCCCGCTTGTCGGGTTTGGCTTCGCGCTGGCTGTCGTGGGTGTAGTACGACGCTGCCGGCGAACCGGCACCGAGCCGGTGCAGCGAGGCGGTCACGGCGCCGGATCGGCGACGCCGTCGCCCTTGTGCAGGCGGCAGACCTTGGACAGGTCGATGCCGGCCGACGGCGCACCGAGTTCGCCGACCGCCTGGGCCATCTCGAGGATGGCGCCGTCGATCTGCTCCATCCGCTCGACTAGGACGCGGTGACGGATCGCCACTTCCAGGTGCTGGACGATGCACTCGACGGCCAAGCTCTCGGCGGACCAGCCGCGCTCGGCCGCGGCGGCTCGCAACCGGGCGGCGAGCGCCGCTTCCAGGGTCACGGTGAGCTTGACCTCCTGGGCCATCGGCGTACCTGCTGCGCGCGGATCGAGACGGCAGGCTTGGCACGGACGAGGCGGTTGGGCGAGGCCGACACGGCCGCGCGGTTAACGCCGGGCCACTTCAGTGCGTGTGGTGTGATATCCCTTCTGCTACCGTGGCCCAGCCGTAATCGCTGCCGTACTTGGCCGTGGGTTGCCGTATTGCTGCCGCGTCCAGCCGCGATGCAACCGTTACCTGCCGTATGCAGCCGCGCGCTAACGATTCCTTGCCGTGATCCCTGGCATTTGCCGGCCCCACCACACCGGCCGACAAGGGACCGCCTGATAGGTCGGCGTACATGCCGATGCAGTCCCGCCTCGACCTCAGCCGCCTCAAGCGCGACCTCGCCGCCTCCGCCAAGGCGCGCGACGGCATGACGCTCGCCCCGGGCGGGCGGGCGGCCACAGGGCTGATGGCGATGGTGCGCGACAACCTCGACGCGCTGCTCGCCCTGAAGGCCTCCGGCAGCACCTGGAAGGAGATTGCCGCCGGCCTGACCGCACAGGGTTACGCCACCGCCGACGGGCGCCCGCTCACCGACACGCAGCTGACCGGCGTGATTTCTAGCGTGCGCCGGCAGGCCCGCCGCCGGGCCGCGCGGGCGGCTCTGCGCGACATGCGGCCCGATCTCGCCGCGGCTCCACTGCCACCGCGCCGGCCCGCGCCGGCTTCGCCCTCCGATGCCGGCGCACGGCGAGCCCGGCTCGCCCCCGAGCTCACGGCCGGTTCGCCTCCGGAATCCGGCGAGCCGCCCATGAGCGAGGCCGAAATCCGCGATCATCACGTCACCAAGCACAAGCACCTGTTCAGGAAGGACCCCGAGTGATGGCCCGCGTTCTTATCGTCGCTCAGGAAACCGGCGGCATCGGCAAGAGCACGATCACCCGCGGGCTGGCCGAGGCGGTCACCGACGTGCCGATACTCGAAGTCGAATCGACCCCGCGCCTTACGGAGTTCAAGACCGCGAAGGCCGACAACGAGCCGGGAAGCGTGCGCCACTTCTCGGTGCGCGCCAGCCGCGAGGCGATCGAGGCCTCGGGCGGCAAGGCAGCGCGCGCCGAGTTCGACCCGGTCGTCAACGCGCTCTACAGCGTGACCGGTCCGACGCTGGTCGATCTCGGGGCCAATTCCTCGGCGAGCCTGCTCGGCGTGCTCAAGGACGAGGCGGCGTCGCTGCGTGAGGCCGGGATCGAGCTCGGCCTCGTCGTGGTGGTCGCGGCCGAGGCAGGGTCGCTGGCGGATGCGGGCAAGCTGCTTCAGGCGGCCAAGGACTGGGCGGCGGCAAGCTTCGTGGTGGCGAACGCGCTGCGCGGCGCGATCGATCCCGTCATTCTGAAGCGGGTCGCAGGTGCGGCGACGCTGAGCCATTTGCGCGCGTTCGAGCTAGAGGACGCCACCCGCGAGGTGCTCACGGCGGGGCAGCTCCGCGGCATCCCGAAGCTCGACCGCGCCAGGCTCGCTAAGGAGACCTCGCCGGCCCAGGCCGGGCGGATGCTGCGCGACCTGACCGCCTTCCGCCTCGCGGTGATGGAAGCGGTCAAGCCCGCGGCTCTCTGGCTAGTCGAGGGCTGAGCCTCGTGGCCATTCCACCGAAGCGCCCCGCGGGCCCGCCCGCCTCGGCTCCATCTGCCTCGGGATCACCGACGGCGAAGACGGTGCGGGACAACCTCGCTGCCGCCACTAAGGCGGCCGAGGCCGAGGCGACGGAGGTGGCGCGGGTAAGCAAGCGTCGGCTTGACGGGCTTTTAAAGGCGCGACCCGATGCGCGCTTTGCCGCCCTCGCCGAGGCGGAATCCGTACTCACGCCGGAAGACCGCCTGGCGCTGTTGGACTCGCTGCGGAATGCGGAGGCCTCGCATCGGCCGATCCGAGCCGGGACGGCGAGCCGGCTCGCGATCTGGCGCTCTCGGCTGCCCTACCGCCTCGTGCCAATCGGTCTCGGCCTGGGCAGTGCCTTACTGCTTTTCGGCTTGGCACTAGTCGCTTGGTACCGCACGCCAGAGCGATGGGTCACCCTGCGGGGTGCGGAGCCGCAGCCGATCGGCTGGCGTATGCCGGACGGCATGCGCGTCGCGGGCCGGCTCGATCCTGGTTCCCGCGCACTGCTTTGGCGCCGTGATGGCGCGGACGGTGTGCTGCGAAGCTGGGTGGCGCAGTCCGGCTACGCGGAGGCGCGCGTGCCCTTGAGCCTCCTCGCCACAGCCCCCTGAGCTGAATGACCTCTCGCCTGCGCTCAAACCGCTGATCGACGGAATCCACCATCGATGTCCTTCGCATTGAAGATCGTCGTCCTGACGATCGCGATCCTGCTTCTTGGCTACCCCACTGCGGCGCTCGTCGTGCACGGGCTCGATCCAACCCTCTGGCCGAGTGAGGCCATGCGCCCGGGCATGTGGTTCGCGCTCTGGCGCACCGGGCAGCTCGATGCGATCGTGGAACTGTACTGGGCGATGCTCATCGGCCGCGCGCCGGCGTTCGCGAGCGGCTTCTGGACGCTGATGGCGGTGCTCGCACCGATTGCCTTGATGATCGGCTGGCGCTTCGCCGGATCGAAGGCCGCGCCCCGGCGCGACGCCTCCGACCTGTTCGGGGGGGCGCGCTTCGCGACCGCCGCCGAGCGCGCCGCGATGGGTCGAGGCCTCGAACTCGGCCTCGACCCGGAGACCGGGCGCGCGGTGCGCGTCGCCGTCCAGGGCACGCTCGCGACCATCGCGCCACCGCGCAAGGGCAAGACCTCCGGCGCGTTGATCCCGAACCTGGCCTATCCCGAGCCGAACGCCTGGTCCGGGCCCGCGGTCGTCTTCGATCCGAAGGGCGAACTTTACAGGGCTACGGCCGAGCGGCGCCGCGCCATCGGCAGGCGTGTCATTTGTCTCGATCCGCTGAACCTCGTGGGAGGCACGGACCGATGGAATCCCCTTGCTGACCGCGATCCGGAGGATGTGCTCTATCTTCAGCATACCGCTGCCGCCCTCCTTCCCGAACCGGGCGGCGACGGCGAGGCTGCCGCCTACTTCCGCAACCGGGCGATCGATCTCATCACCGGTGCACTCCTAGTCACCCTGAAGCGCGGCACCCGCAGCGTCGCACAGGTCCAGGCGCTGATCGCCGACCCTGATACTTTGATCGCGCAACTCGAACATTTGCGACCGGCCCCCGCCGCGCTGAGCGCCCTGGAGATCCTCAAGGCCGATCCGAAGACCCGCGACCCGCTCGTCGCCACCTGCGCCCAGGCCTTCCAATGGCTCGCCGACGCGCGCCTACGCCATCTCGTCGGCGCCACCAGCTTCGACTTCGCCGACCTCGCCACCGGCCGGGTCGATCTGTTCGTGGCGGTGCCGCCCGAGTACAAAGATCTGCTGGCGCCGCTGCTGCGCTGGTTCCTCAGCGATCTGTTCACGAGCGTGCGCCGCAACCGGCCGGCCGAACGCATCTTGGTGATGATCGACGAGGCCGCAGCCCTCGGGCGGTTCTCCGAGATCCTGACTGCATCTGCCGAGCTTCCGGGCTACGGCGCCTCGCTCTGGACTCTGTGGCAGGACCGTTCGCAGATTGTCGGCCTCTACGGGCAGGCGGGGGCCGACACCATCCTCAACACCGCCGAGATCGTGACTGTGTTCGACGTGCCGGCGGTCGATCCCGACGCGAGCGAGCGCTGGTCGCGGGCGCTCGGCGACTACACCGCCCGGGTCGAGACGCTGACCCGGCCCGCCGAGGGGCAGGGTCAGCGCAGCATTGCCCTGACACCGCAGGCCGCGCGGTTGGTCCCGGCTCAGGCCCTGACCAGCATGCCGAGCCGAGAGCTTCTGGTGTTCGCCAACAGTGCCGCTTATCCGCGCCATCCGATCCGCTTGCACAAAACCGTGGCTCATTCCGACCCACGCTTCTTAAGTCTGATCAACTCTGTAGCCCCGGTCGGACAAAGCTGATGATGCACTTACATTGAACGACGTGCAAAACTTATTGAACTGAATTATATCGATTCACAATAAATATATTATTATAAAATTGCAAATTCGCGATAAATGCTACGTTTGTCATTAGAATTATAATGGCACAATTATTAGCAGTGTCGTCAACTACAGTAAAATGAAGGTCTGAGCCATGAAAATCTTCAAGAAAAATCTCCTGATGTTGAGCCGCGAAGAACTCAGTGCAAAACATCAGACTAAATCGGGTGTAATCATGCATGAAATTGGGCATGTGATTGCATACCGCCGCATAGGTATAAGCACAGCTTATATAGCGATACATGAAGATTATAACATAGGATCTATATTTGCCCCTTCTCCTTCTGATACTTCAGAAATTTCAATTGAAAATCAAATCCTAATCCATGCTTCGGGAGTATTCATGGAGAAGGCAATTTTTGGCGATTTTAATGTCGACACCGCATACGGCGATTTCATGAAGATTGCCGATATGGTTAGAGCATCAGGAAAAATATACCCAGCCCTCACAAACAGAATCGATTCCGGCGTTCCGTTTGCGGAGAGATTATTTGCGGATTACGGAACCAAATTTCCGACTAGGTCGGAAAGGTATTTTGCATACGCCCTACACCACGCAATCCTCAAGAAATTGGGCAGTGGTAATCTTATAGAAGGACATAGAGTAATTCGGTTCTGCGATATGCCGATGCTATACAGAATCACGCATCACTCTCAGTCTTCTGCCCTCAGAGAACAAACCAAAAGGTGGGATCGTTTAGATGAACTCACAACATCGTTAGAGGAAAACAGTAGTTATGCTGAACAGGAGATCCTGAGTAGACTTCGCTTCGGGCCCTAGAGGCTGTTACGGACTGCTGCGAAATCGGCAGCCCTGCGGAGCAGTAGGACGCTGAAGGCGACGAGGTGCAGCCCGGCCAGGGTAGCCGGCAGGCGTTCGTAGTCGCGGGCCAAGCGGCGGAAGCGGGCCATCCAGGCGAAGGCGCGCTCGACCACCCACCGGCGTGGCAACAGGACGAAGCCGCGCTTGGCTTCGGGCAGCTTCACCACTTCCAGGGCGATGCCGTGATCAGCCGCCGCCTTCGCCGCGCGCTCGCCGGTGTAGCCCTGATCGACATAGGCGAGATCCACGCTGTCGCCGGTGGCCTCCTGCACGGCATCAGCCAGCGCGGCCACGGCGGCGCGGTCATCGGCATCGGCGGGTGTGACATGCAGCGCCAGCACTTGGCCGAGCGTATCGACCGCCGCGTGCAGCTTCGAACCGCGGGTGCGCTTGTGTCCGTCCCAGGCGGCGCGAGCGCCACTCTCGGGCGTCGAGCGGAGCGTCCGGCTGTCGAGCACCACGGCCGAAGGTTCCTCGGTCCGGTCCGAAGCCAAGCGCAGCACGGCGCGCAGGTCGTGGACCAAACTCTCGAAGCAGCCCGCTTTCAGCCAGCGTTGCGCCTGGTCATACACGGCGTGCCAGGGCGGCAGATCGTGGGGCATCGCGCGCCAAGCCACGCCGTAGCGCACGACGTAGCGCAGCCCGTTGAACACCTCCCGCAGACTGTGCTCGCGCTGAGCGGCCGTTTCGGGAAGCAAGGTCAGGTAGGGGGCGACCAGCGCCCATTCTTCATCGCTGACATCGGAGGGGTAGGCACGGCGGGACTGCATCGCCGCCAATTTGGTGCCCTCGTAGGTCCGTAACACCCTCTAGAATTCTGACTACACCTCATAGTTAGCTCCAATTCGACTTTGAAGGGCAAACCTCAGCCGGCCACATTCGGCCATTCATTACATGCTGACCAAGCCGAACTGACGTCCGCAATATTGAGCCAACGACGAGTTGCACGTTGTCGCACATCAATGTATGACAACGCAGCTGTAACGCCGTTTAGTGCTGCTGAGTCAACGACTTACGCGGGCTGCCGCTTAGGTGAGAATCCTGGCGCCTCAGCCAAGTTAGCTCGCCGGCCGCCCTGCGCAGAGGCAGGCTGGCAGCCAGTCGTCATTGTAATGACGACCGGCGCGGTCGTCCGCCCTTCGGCTGTCGCACAGCGAATGCGCCGAAGTCGATCGTCTTGAGCAAGCTCCAATTGACGCCAGGCGGCAGGGGCGCGGTCGCGAACGCCTTGAGCTCTCCATCGGTCATCTGCCCGTCGTAGCGCTCATGCACGTCGGTGAGCTCGTGGCCAACCTGCAGGCGCACAGCCCGCGCGGGCAACGCAAGATCACGGTCATTGCGGATCTTGCCGACGCGCAAGCCATGGAAAGTACTGGAGCGCTGCGGATCAGCGCCCGACCGCACATACAGGCGCTTCATGCGCTTCTGTGCCGCGTCGGCGGGATCTTCCGTTCGCATCAGCATTGGGAACACTGGCCCCGCGTCTCGAAGCGCCCATTCGATGAAGCCGCACTCTGCAAACAAGTCGTGCAGGACGAACAAGCCGAGCGACTCGCCGGTCTTGAACGGCACCGGCTCCCAGCGCCCGTCCCGCATCTGGTGCGATTGAGGGCGGTACACCCAAACCCCATTGTAGCGCAGAATGTTCTCGCGCCGCATGAAGGCGAGCAGACCCAGCCGCCGTCCAGTAAGTTGACCGAGGGCCGGCAGCAGGGCATCGGAGAGGATGCCGGAGGCGACTCCCGCGGCGACGACCTTGCCGAACTCGTCTTGGTCGGGTGCGATGCGTGCCTTCGAAGGCGCGGCGCGCTTCGGGATCACGATCCGGCCCTCGAAGGCGACGGGCACCTTGGCGTCGGCGCAGGCCTCACGCAGGATCGTCTTGATCCGGCTCAGATACGTCTCGCGGATCGATTTTTCCGCTAACCCAGGTCCCTCGGCCTCCTTGTTGGCCGCAACGTACTCGGCGACCCTGGCGAGATCGTAGCCTTCCTGCTTCGAGATGTTGGGTGGCAGCCACGACAGCTCGTTGGCGAAGTGCTGCAGGTCCGTGCGGTCATAGGCGTCGACGGGCTTGTCGCCAACGAGCGCAAGGAACACCGAAGACCGGTGACGGAGGTAGCCGATTTCCGGATGGCGGGGGTCACCGTAGGTCTCGACCCGGCCGGTGATGAAGCGCTCGGCGGCCACGCTGAAAAGGGGACCTTGTGGGCCCTTCTGCCCGCCGATCATCTCCCGGATCGCGACGAGTTCGGCCATGATCGGATCGGGCTTCGGGGGAAGCGTGATCGGTGCAAGCCCCAGCATCCCGCGCGCCGTATTCTCGTCCGCCAGCGCCGCGATGATCGGCACTTCCGGTCTCAGACGTCTTGCTTTGTCGTCGCCTGCGAGACGCTTCGCCCCGACCTCCGCCAGCAGGTCGAAGACGCCATCGATCGCGGCCGGCGCAATCTCGTGCGAGAGCCTGCTCTGGCCGAGGACGCCGAGCCCGAGGAGGGTCGGCAGGACGAGGGTCAGCCGATCCTCGACCTGCCGCCTGGCATCGGCAGGCGTCGCATCGTTCATGGGCGTGTTCTCGATCCGTGCGAACTCAATGCGCGCCAAGCCGCCGAGCACGTCGGCCATGCGACGGGCCTGCGAATTCGGCACGCACCCGAGGGTGATCCGAATCGGCGCCAGGGTCAAAGCGGGATCGAGCGCCTTGGGCACCCGGATCTGGAAGACGGAAGTTCGCCCGTTACGGGTCAGGTGGCGGCTTCGCACGCGTGTACAATCCCGTGTACATCGCGGGTGCGTGGCGGTTCACCGGCCGGATCGGCGCTCTAGGGATTAATGTGGCGGAGAGGGGGGGATTCGAACCCCCGATGCCCTTGCAGGCATGCCGCATTTCGAGTGCGGTGCATTCAACCGCTCTGCCACCTCTCCGTGGATCCGTCAGCGGTGGCGGGTGACTAGCACGCGCGTTTCACGCTCACAAGCGGGTTCGGCCGCCCCTTCGGGCCGGGTTGGCCGGCGGCGGCGTCGCGACGGCCTGTCTGCGACCGGCGCGCCGCGACCGCCTTGCCACGGCGGGGCAGGGCAGTCCGGGGCCGCGGCCCGTCAGCGCTCGGCCGCCTGCATCGGCTTGCCCGCGGGGGCCTGGGGGGTGATGCGGGCGCCGTCGGAGAGGTCAGCGGGGGGGCTCAGCACGATGCGCTCCTGGCCCGAGAGCCCCTGGTCGATCTCGATGGTGGCGCCCCGGTCGCGCTCGATCCGCACGGGCGTCCAGGCGACGGTGCCGTCGTCGCGGGCCACCGCCACCCGCGTGCCCTTCTGGTTGAACACCAGGGCCTCGGCGGGGATTGCCACGCTCGGGCGCGTGCGGGGGATCTGCAGGGTCACGTACACGTAGAGCCCGGCGCGCAACGCGCGGTCGGGATTGGGCACGTCGACCTGGGTGGTGAGGGTGCGCGAGGCGGAGAGCAGCGCCACCGAGCTGCGCTCGACCTCGCCCTTGAAGCTGCGGCCGGGGATCTGCGGCACTTTGATCTCGGCGGCGATGCCGGGCTCCACCCCCACCGCGGCGTTCTGGGGCACGTTCACCGAGATGCGCAGCACGTCGTCCCGGTCCATGGCGAGGAGCGCCGTGCCCCCGCCGGCATCGGCCTGGACGAGGTCGCCGACATCGACAGTGCGGGTGGTCACCACCCCGTCGAAGGGGGCGGTGACGGTCTCGAAGCCGGTCAGCGCCTTCAGCCGATCGACGGTGGCCTGCTGCGCCTTGATGTTGGCCTCGGCCACCTTCACGTCGGCCTCCGCCGAGGCGAGGTTGGCGTTCTGGCTGAGCAGGCTCGCCTGGGAATTGTCGGCGTTCTGCTTCGAGGCCCAGCCCTGGCCGGCCAGGGTCGCGGTGCGGCTGTTGGTGACCTCGGCGAGCGTCAGGTTGGCCTTGGCCTGGTCGACCAGGGCCTTGGCCTTCAGGCGCTGCGCCTCGAGCTGCCCGAGCTGGGCCTGGGCCTGGGCGAGCTGCTGGTCGAGGTCGGGGGCGGCGATGCGCAGGAGCGTGTCGCCCTTCTTCACCCGGGAGCCGATATCGACCCGGCGCTCGGCGACGTAGCCGGTGGCGCGGGCGAAGATGCGGGCCGTGGCGAAAGGCTCGGTCTGGCCGGGCAGGGTGAGGGCGATCGGCGCGTCGAGGCGCTGCACCTCGGCCGTGCGCAGCTTGGGCACGAACTCGATCTGCCGGCGCCGGGTCGCGTCGGCCTCGGCGCTGCGCTGCCAATGCCCGTAGGCGCCGTAGCCGATCAGGCTGCCGGCCACGAGCACCACGAGGAAGAACAGGCCCTTGCCCGGCGGGCGCGGCCGCTCCCCGTCCTCCGTCCCGGTCGCGACGCGCGCACTCATACGTAATCCTCGAGCGGCCTCACCGGGCCGCGGCGCAGCAGGGTGTAGAGGAAGGGCACGAACAGCAGGGTCGACGGCGTGCCGAGCGCGATGCCGCCCATCACGGCCCGGGCGAGCGCCGCGTTCTGCTCTCCGCCCTCGCCGGTGCCGAGCGCCATCGGGATCAGGCCGAGGAACATGGCGCCCGCGGTCATCAGCACCGGCCGCAGCCGGGTCTCGCCGGCCGCGATCGCCGCCTCGTAGGCCGAACAGCCGGTCGCCTCCCGGTGTTCCTTGGCGAAGGTGACGAGCAGGATCGAGTTCGCGCTCGCGATGCCCACCGACATGATCGCCCCGAACAGGGAGGGGATCGAGAAGGTCGTGCCGGTCACGAACAGGCTGGCGACGATGCCGCAGAAGGCCAGCGGCAGGGCGGCGAGCACCACGAAGGGGTCGCCCCAGCTCTGGTAGTTCACCGCCATGAGCAGGTAGACCGCGATCAGCGCGATGCCGAGGCCCACCTCCAGCCGGAAGAAGGCGGCGCGCATGTTCTCGATCTGGCCGCGCACGGCGATCTTGTCGGGGGCGGGCAGGGCCGTCTGCTCCTCCTCGACGATGCGGTCGATGTCGCGGGCCACCGCGCCGAGGTCGCGGTCCTGCACCGCGGCGTAGACGTTGAAGGTCGGCTGCGTGTTGACGTGGTTGATCACCGTCTGGGTCGGCTGCCGGGTGAAGCGGCTCACGCTCGAGAGCAGCGTCAGCACGCCGGGGCCGCCATTGCCCGAGGTCGCCGCCGCCGCATCCGCCCGGGCCAGGAGCGGCGTGTTCTGCAGGGCGGTCAGCGAGTCGTTGCGGTATTCCGGCGTCTGCACCCAGAGCTGGTAGGGGATGCCGGTTTTCGGGTCGGTCCAGAAGTTCGGGGTGACCTGGAAGGAGCCCGAGAGCGAGACGTTGAGGCTCTGGGCGATCTGCTGCTGGGTCAGGCCGAGCTCGGAGGCGAGGCGCCGGTCCACGTCCACGAAGAATTGCGGCACGTCGACGATCTGGTGGAGATGCACGTCGACGAGGCCCTTGGTCCGCTTCAGCCGCGCCTCGATGCGCCGGGCGACCTCGAGGTCCTTGTCGGTGTTGCGCCCGGAGACCTGCACGTCGATCTGCGCGATCACGCCGAAATTCAGGATCTGGGTGATGATGTCGGAGGGCTGGAAATAGACCGTCAGGTCGGGGAAGCGCTCGCGCAGCACCCGGCGCAGGCGCTTCTGGTAGAGCGCCACGGAGCCGTGGCCCTCCTTCAGGTCGATCAGCATCTGCCCGTCGTTGTAGGACACGAAGGAGCCGTCCGAGAAGGCGAAGTTGTAGTTGTTGGACGGAATGCCGATGTTGTCGAGGATCTGCGCGATCTCGCCTTCGGGGATCACCTCGCGCACCACGCCCTCGACGCCGGCGAAGACCTGCTCGGCGGTCTCGATGCGCATGCCCGGCCGGGTGCGCAGGTGCAGGGTCATCTGGCTCGATTCGACCTGCGGGAAGTAGTCCTGCCCGGTGAAACCGAGCAGGACGCCGCTGCCGCCGAGGATCGCGATGACGGTGGCGAGCGTGGCGAGCCGGTGGGTCAGCACCGCGTGGAGCAGGCCGAGATAGCGGCGGTGGAAGCGGGCGAAGCGCGCCTCGAAGCCGTGCCGGAAGGCGCCGGCCAGGCGGAACAGGGGGCGCAGCAGGACACCGAGCGCCCGCTCGATCCGGCCCCGACGCAGCCCCTCGTCCTGCCCGTGATGCTGCGCGTATTCCCGGGCGACCAGCACGTCGATCAGCACCGGCACCAGGGTGCGCGAGAGCAGGTAGGAGGTCAGCATCGCGAACACCACCGCGAGCGCCTGCGGGGTGAACAGGTATTTCGGGGTGTCGGTGAGCGCGAAGACCGAGACGAAGGCGGCGCAGATCGAGAGCGTCGAGATCAGGGCCGGCTTGGCGATGCCCGCCGCGCCCTCGACCACCGCGTTGCGGAAGGGCCGGCCCTCCTCGAACAGGCGGTAGGTGTTCTCGATGGCCACCGTCGCGTCGTCGACGAGGATGCCGACGGCGAGCGCCAGGCCGCCGAGCGTCATCACGTTGATGGTCTGGCCGAGGGCGGCGAGGATCGCCAGCGAGGTCATGATGCAGAGGGGGATCGAGACCAGCACGATCAGCGTCGAGCGCCAGGAGCCCAGGAAGAGCAGGATGGTCAGGCCGGTGAGGCCGGCGGCGATGGCCGCCTCGTGCAGCACCCCCTCGATCGCCGCCGAGACGAAGACCGACTGGTCGAAGAGCGGCTTGATCTCCATGCCCTCGGGGGCGGCGGCGCGGATGTCGGGCAGGGCCTTCTTGACGTTGTTGACCACGTCGAGCGTCGAGGCGTTGCCGTTCTTGAGCACCCGCATCAGCACCGAGGCCTGGCCGTCGGCGCGCACGATGTTGACCTGGGGCGGCCCGCCGTCGCGGACATGGGCCACGTCGCGCACCAGCACCGGCTGGCCGGCCACCACCTTGATCGGGATCTCGTTGAGCTGGGCAATGGCGTCCGGGGTGGCGTTGAGCTGCACCGGGTATTGCTGCTCGCCGATCTTGGCGAGCCCCGAGGGGATCGTCAGGTTCTGCGAGGTCATCGCGTTGGTGACCTCGAGCGGGGTCAGCCCCAGCGCCTGCAGGGCCTGCAGGTCGAGATCGACCATCACCTGCCGCGGGGCGCCCCCGAAGGGGGAGGGCAGGGTCGAGCCCGGCACCTGGGTCAGGCGCTGGCGGATCCGGTACTGGGCGTAGTCGTAGACCTTGTTGAGGCTGTCCTTGGCCGAGGTCAGCGCCAGCTGGATCACCGGCACCGAGGAGGCCGAGAAGCGCACGATCACCGGCGGCTGCACGCCGGGGGGCATCAGGGCGCGGATCGAGTTGGTGGAGGAGACGATCTGGGCGATGGCGAGATCGATGCTGACGCTCGGGTCGAAATAGATCTTCATCACCGCCGTGCCCTGGAGGGTGGTCGATTCCATCCGGGCGATGTTGTTGACGTTGTTGGAGATTCCGAATTCCGAATAGGTCGTGATCCGTTTCTCGACCTCCGGCGCGGACAGGCCCGTATAGGTCCAGACCACCACGACGACCGGGATGTCGACGGTGGGCAGCACGTCCTTGGGCGTGACGACGATCGCGCCCAGGCCGCCGAGCATCATCAGCACGGCGAGCACGTAGGTCGTGATGCGGAACTTCAGCGCGTACTGGACGAGGCCCATGCCCTTCCCGTTGCCGTCTCCGATCCGAGGCGCTGCCCTGCGGGGCCGGTCCAGCGCGCGACGGGATTGACTGTGCCGGGGGAGGGGACCCGGGCGCGGCGGCGCCGATCCCTCACCGGTGACGATCCGGCAACAAAAGGCGGCCCATGTTTCTGTCCTGTGTCCGGAAACAGTCCCGGGGCCGCCGCGCTGCCATGACGCAACGCGGTAGCAGATTCTTCAAGGCTGCGCGCCTGCGTGGAACGACGCGGCGCCACCGCGTCGCTGCGGGCTCCGCGACATCTGTTCTTCACGCTCCGCGGGGGAGGGGGCTGCGTGCGGGCGCCTCCGGCCGCGCCCGCCGGGACCGTTCATTCCTCCGGCAGGCAGACCAGCACCGGCGCGTAGGCGGGTTCGAACCCGGCCCTGGCATAGAGGCGCTCGACCGGGCCGTCGGCCGGGCATTGCAGGAAGACCGCGCGGGCGCCCTCCGCCGCGGCATGGCCGATCGCGGCGGCGGTGACCGCGCTGCCGAGGCCCCGGCCCTGGAGATCGGCCCGGCAGGAGACGTTGTAGAGGCCGGCGAGATCCTCCTGCAGGTAGAGGCTGGCGCAGGCCGCGGGCGCCCCCTCGTGATGCACCACGATGTGGTGGGCGGCGATGGCCTCGGGGGAAGCGGCCTCGGCGAGGGAGGGGAGGTAGTAGCGGGCGAGGTGCTCGCGCACGAAGGGCTCGTCCGAGAGGGCGCCGAACACCGCGACGAAATCCTCCGGCGGCACCGGATCGGCATGCGGCTCCACGACCACCGCCTCCAGGGCCGCGCAGGCGGGCGGCTCGGCGGCCGGGCGCAGCATCCAGCGGGCGGGATAGGTCGCCTCCGGCCTGCACAGGGCGAGCAGCCCCGCCTGCTCCTCCTCCCGCGCCAGCACTGCCGGGGCGCGGCCCAGAGCCTGGGCCTGGGCCCGCGCCCAGTCGAGCTGGGCGGGGCTGCGGATGCCGTAGGCGAAATTCAGGGTCGGGTCGGGGATCGCCCGGGAGAAGACGTAGCCCGCCCCGTCCGGCCCCTCCGCGCAGCCGTCGAGATAGGTGCCGGTGAGCATCACGACATGCGCGTCGCGCAGGGTCTCGAAGGCAGTCATCGGGCTCCTTTCGATCCAGGTTCGGGACGGCCGGGCGCTCAGGCCGCCGGCCGCCGGGTCTCCCGCGCCGCCGCCAGCCAATGCCCGAAGCGGGCGTGGAAGGCCGGCGACAGGACGATGTCGAGATGGTCGGTCTCGGGGATGGTCTCGTCGGAGAGCAGGTTCGGGGTGAGGCGCGACCAGTCGAGGATCGGCAGGCCCTCCGCCACCGAGCGGCTCGCCCGGAACACCCGCACCGGCACCCGGCTCGGGCCGAGCCGCAGGGCCCGGAACTGCAGGGCGTGGTCGACGAGCGTCCAGAGGATGCGCTCGCGGCTGCCGACCTCCGGGCCGTCCGCGGCCAGGGGCTGCGGCTCGGCCGCCAGGAAGCGCAGGAACTGCCCCCGTGCCTCCGCATCCATGCGCGGGAACAGGGCCTCCCAGTCGGCCCGCATCGCGGAGCGGGACAGCCATTCCGCCAGCATCGCCTCGTGCGCCGCCCGCTCCTCCGCCCCGAGGGGCCGGCCGGCGCCGACCGCGAAATTCGCCTCCAGCCCGCAGGCATCGAGCATGCCGACGAAGGGGAGGGGGAAGCCCTCGCCGAGCGCCCGGGCGGTCTCGTAGGCGAGCACCCCGCCCCAGGACCAGCCGAGGAAGATGCAAGGCCGCCCCTCGGCCCGCCGGCGCACCGCCGCCGCATAGGCGCGGGCGAGATCGGCCACCGCCGGCAGGGGGCGCACCGCCTCCGTCAGCGAGGCGCAGAGGAAGCCGAGGGCCGGCTGTTCGGCGCCGAGATGGGCCACCAGCGGCTCGTATTCCCGGGTGCTCACCAGCAGGCCCGGGAACAGGACGAGGAGCGGCGCCGCGCTGTCGCCGCCGCGGCTCAGCTCCACCACCGGCGCGAGGGCATCGCCCCCGGTCTCGCCGCGTCCCGCCTCGATCCGTTCGGCGAGCGCGGCGATGGTCGGGTTGCGCAGGAGGTCGGCGACGCCGATGCCGCCCTGGGGCGCGATCAGGCGCAGCCGTGCCACCAGCCGCAGGGCCGAGAGGGAATCGCCGCCGCATTCGAAGAAGGGCCGGTCGGCCGCCTTCACCGGATAGCCGAGGATCTCCGACCAGATCCGGGCGAGCCGGGTCTCGGTCGGCCCCTCGGGCGCCCGGGCCGGGGCCTCGTCCGCGGCCGGATCGGGCAGGGCCCGGCGATCGACCTTGCCGTTGGTGGTCACGGGCAGGCGGTCGAGCACCACGAGCCGCGCCGGCACCATGACATCCGGCAGCGCCCGGCCGAGGGCCGCCCGCAGCCGGCCCGCCTCCGGCCTCCGGCCCCGGGCGGGGGTGACGTAGCCCGCGAGATAGGGGCCCGCCGGCCCCTCCCGCTTCACCACCACCGCCTCGGCCACGGTGTCGAGGGCGCGCAGGGCCGCCTCGACCTCGCCGAGCTCGATCCGGTGGCCGCGGATCTTCACCTGGTCGTCGGCCCGGCCGGCATAGGCGAGGGCCCCGTCCGGGCGCAGCCGCACCAGGTCGCCGGTGCGGTACATGCGGCCCCCCGCCGGGTCGAAGGGATCGGGCAGGAAGCGCTCGGCGGTCTGGCCCGGCCGGCCGAGATAGCCCCGCGCCAGGCCGCCGGCGATGTAGAGCTCACCGGTCTCGCCCGCGGGCACCGGCGCCAGGTCCGGCCCGAGCACGTAGGTCCGTCGCGCGCCGACCGCGGAGCCGATCGGGGCGTAGGGCTCGGGGAAGGCGGTGCCCGGCGCCACCTTCCAGATCAGGGGCGAGATCACGCATTCGGTCGGCCCGTAGCCGTTGATCAGCAGGCGCGGCTTCAGGGCGCGGCCGACCTTGGCGAAGACCGCCTGCGACATCGCCTCGCCGCCGAAGGAATAGACCTCGACCGGGGGCGCCTCGCCGAGGGTGTCGGCCCATTCGGCGAGCTGGCCGACATAGCTCGTCGGGAAGCCCGCATGGGTGACCCGGTGGCGGCGGATCACGGCGAGCGTCTCGGCCGCCGTCCAGAGCTCGGGACCGCGCAGGACGATCGCCCCGCCCAGGGCCAGGGGCGTCATCCAGCGCTCATGCGCCCCGTCGAAGGCGAAGGAGAGGAAGTGCAGTTCCCGCGAGGCCTCGCCCATCTCGTAGGCCGCGCCGGTGGTGAAGCAGTGCATGGCGAGCGGCCCGTGCTCGACGAGCACGCCCTTGGGCCGCCCGGTCGAGCCCGAGGTGAAGATGACATAGGCCGGGTCCTCCGGGCCGATGGCCGGCTCGGCACCCGGCGGCGCGTCGCAGGCGGCCGGGTCGAGCGCCGCGGCGCCTGCCGGCAGGTCCAGCCGCGCGGCGAGCGCGGCCGGGGCGAGGACGTGGCGCACGCCCGCATCCTCCAGCATCAGCCGGATCCGCTCCGGGGGCGCGGCCGGGTCGAGGGGCAGGAAGGCGGCGCCCGCGCGCAGCACCCCGAGGAAGGCGGCGACCGCCTCCGGCCCCCGCTCCAGGGCGACGGCGACGATGTGGCCGCGGCCGATGCCGCGGGCCATGAGCCCGGCGGCGAGGCGGCCGGCCCGCGCGTCGAGGCCGCCGCGGGTGAGGGTCTCCCCGCCGAACAGGATCGCCGGATGCTCCGGCGCCGCGCGGGCGAGGCGGGCCAGCGTGGCGGGGATGCTCTCGTCCACGCCCTCGGGCCAGGCCGCGGGACGGGGCGGGGAGGGGACCGGACCGGCCTTCTCCGGGGCGTCGAGCCAGGCTTTGGCCGCGGCCAGGGGGAGGGGGCCGTGCAGGAAGTCCCAGCCCTTCGGCAGGGCCCGTTCCGCCGGCCACAGCGCCCGGTGGCCCCGTGCGTCCTGCACCACGATCAGCGGGCCGGCGCTCCAGTCGGCGGATTCGGAAACGGGGTCGGGGATCGCGGTCTGGGTCATCCCTGACAAGACGGATGAGGGCGGGGCCGGTTCACGAGCCGCGCCCGCCCAACGCCTCCGCTCGATTTCGCCGCGGCCCGTGAACCGGCCCGCGGCTCATCCGTCATGGAAGGACCGGGGCGCGGAAAGCCCGGGACTTCACGGGATGAGACGGGAGCGTTCGACGTGCGGGAGGAAAACACGGTGCGCCTGAGCGTGACGGGCGAGGCGAAGGAGCCCGTCCTGCGCCTCGAGGCCGCCTCGCATGCGGGCGCGGCGGCCGAGGCGCTGCTGCGCAGGGCGGAGGCGCTGACGGCGGAGGATGCGGGGGTCACGCGCATCCTGGTCGAGCCCGGCCCCTGCCCGGAGGCGGCGGCGCGGCTCGTCGCCGAGGGCGCCGCCCGGCGGGCGGACGGGCGCGTCGAGATCCTGCCGGGCCTGCTCTGGCAGGTGGCGCAGGGCTGGCTGCCGCAGGCGCGCCCGCCCTTCCCCGAGCTTCCCACGATCAGCCACGGCCGGCGCCATCCCCTGCGGCCCGAGGCGCCGGAGGGCCTCCTCTACCGCCGGGAGATCCCCTGGCTCGGGCAGTCGCTCAGCTTCCGCACCCTGACCGAGCCCGGCGACGTCGCCCTGTTCTCCCGCTGGATGAACGACGACCGCGTGGCCGCGATCTGGGACGAGCGCGGCGATCTCGACCGGCACCGCGCCTATCTCGAGGGCCTGCAGGCCGATCCGCACATGCTGCCCCTGTTCGGCTGCCTCGACGACAAGCCCTTCGCCTATTTCGAGCTGTACTGGGCCAAGGAGAACCGCCTCGGCCCGCTCTACGCGGCGGCGGATTACGACCGCGGCTGGCATGTCGCGGTGGGGGAGGAGGGCGTGCGCGGCCGGCGCTACGTCTCCGCCTGGCTGCCCTCGCTGATGCATTTCCTCTTCCTCGACGATCCCCGCACCCGGCGGATCGTCGGCGAGCCCCGGGCCGACCACGCCCAGCAGATCCGCAACCTGCACGGCTCCGGCTTCTCCACCGTCGCCACGGTCGACTTCCCGCACAAGCGGGCCGCCCTGGTGATGCTGACCCGCGACCACTTCTTCCGCGACCGGCTCTGGGTGCCGGGCGCCGCCGCGGCCGACGCGACCCCGCGCCCCGCCGCCGTCTGACCTCACGCCTTCAGAGAGCACCCATGACGCCTCCCTCGACCACCGACATCCTCGGGATCGGCTTCGGCCCGGCCAATCTCTCCCTGGCGATCGCGCTCGCGGACGCGGCCCGCGCCCGGGGCGAGCGCCCCTCCATGCTGTTCCTGGAGCGCCAGGCCGCATTCGGCTGGCACCGGGGCATGATGCTGCCCGGGGCCGACATGCAGATCAGCTTCGTGAAGGATCTCGTGACCCTGCGCGACCCGACGAGCCCGTTCAGCTTCATCAACTACCTGCACGAGAAGGGCCGGCTGAACGCCTTCCTCAACCTGAAGACCTTCAACCCCTCCCGGGTCGAGTACAACGACTACCTCGCCTGGGCCGCCGCCCACTTCACCGAGCACGCCGCCTATGGCGAGCGGGTCGAGGCGGTGGAGCCCGAGACCCGGGACGGGCGCCTCGTGGCGATCGGCGTCCTGGCCCGCGATTCCGCGGGCGAACTGCGCCAGCGCCGCTGCCGCCACCTCGTCCTGGCGGCCGGCGGCGAGCCGGTGGTCCCGGCGCCCTTCGCCGGCCTGTCCGATCCCCGGGTGATCCATTCCTCGGGCTACCTGCCGGGCATCGCCGCGGCCCTGGGCGACCCGCGGGCGCGGACGGCGCCGCCGCGCATCCTGGTGATCGGCGCCGGCCAGAGCGCCGTCGAGGTCGCGGTCGATGCGGGCAGCCGCTACGCGGAGGCCAGGGTCGATCTCGCCATCCGCGGCCCCGCCCTCAAGCCCGCCGACGACAGCCCCTTCGTCAACGAGATCTTCGATCCGGAGAGCGTCGATCTCGTCCACGACGCCCCGGAGGCGATGCGGGCCGATCTCCTGGCGAGCTACCGCGCCACCAACTACGCGGTGGTCGATTCCGACCTGATCCAGAGCTTCTACGCCACGCTCTACGAGGAGCGCGTCGCGGGCGAGGCCCGCAACCGGCTCCTGCGCAACACGGTGGCCGAGGCCGTCGCCGCCGGCCCCGGGGGCCTGCGCGTGACCCTGCGCGACCGCCTCGCCGGCACGGTCGACACGGCGGAGTACGACCTGATCGTGCTCGCCACCGGCTATGCCCGGGCGACGCTGCCCGCCCTGCTCGACGGCCTGCGCCCCTTCCTCGCCGGCGAGACCGTCGACCGGCATTACCGCCTGCCCCTGGAGCGGGCCGATCCGCGGGTCACGGTGCATCTCCAGGGCTTCGCCGAGGCGAGCCACGGCCTCACCGAGACCCTGCTCTCGATCCTGCCCGTGCGCGCCGCCGCCATCGCCCGGACCATCCTCGACGCCGAGGCCGAGGCCCGCGCCGCCAACCGCCCGGCCCTGCGGGCGTCGTGAGCGCCCCCGTTCGCGCGCCCCTCGATCTCGGGCGGGCGCCGGTGGTCCCGTTGATCCTGCGCCTGTCCGGGCCGGCGATCCTCGGCATCTCCGCCCATTCCCTGCAGATGCTGGCCAATGCCTGGTTCGTGGCCGATCTCGGCGCCGCGGCCATCGCCACGATCGGCATCGCCTATCCGGTGACGCTGCTCGTGGCCGCGCTCGGCTATGGCGGCGGGATCGGTGCCGCCTCGATCCTGTCCCGGGCGCTGGGGCGCGGCGACCGGCGCGGCGTCGAGGAGGCGGCCTCCCTCGGCTTCTGGCTGGTGCTGCCCCCGGGTGCCCTGCTCGCCGGGCTGATCGCCCTCGACGCGCCGTTCTGGCTGCGGCTGCTCGGCGCCGACGACTCCCTCGCCGCCGCCGCCGCGCCCTATACCGCGCTCGCGACCCTCGGCACCGGCCTGATGCTGGTGATGATCGTCGGCGGCTTCGTCGTGCGGGCGCAGGGCCTCGCCCGCTTCTCCGGCGCGGTCATGGTCGGGGCCTTCGGCCTCAACATCGCCCTCGACGCCCTGCTGATCCGGGGCCTGCATCTCGGCACGGTCGGGGCGGGCTGGGCGACCCTGCTCGCGCAGGGCGCGGCCGCCCTCGCCTTCGTCTGGCATTTCCGGACGGCGCGTCCGCCGGACCGCATCGCCTTCCGGGCACCCTGGCGGATGGGGCAAGCGGGCCGGGCTCACGCGGGCGAGCTCCTGCGCATCGGCGCCCCGGTCACCGCCTCGAGCCTGCTCGCGGCCTTCGCCATGGCGTTGTTCGTGCGCGCGGGCGCCGCCTATGGCGAGGCCGCGGTGGCGGCCCTCGGCCTCGGCCTGCGCCTCGTCATGGTCGCGGCCCTGCCCCTGCTCGGGGTCATGGCCGGGGCCCAGGCCGTGCTCGGCTTCGCCCACGGGGCGGGGCAGGGCCGGCGGCGGGACGCGGCTTTGGCCTTCGTCACCGGGAGCGCGCTCGCCTACGGCCTCGTCGTCGGCGCCCTGATGATCGTGTTCGCGGAGCCGCTGGTCGGGCTGGTGGCGCAGGATGCGGCGACGATCGCGGCCGGGGCGCGCACGCTCTGCGCCTTCGCCCTCGCCTTCATGCCGGTGGGGCTGCAGCTCTCCGCCGCCACCCTGTTCCAGGCGATCGGCGCGCCGCGGCGGGCCGCGGCGGTCTCGCTCTCCGCCCAGGGCCTCGCCCTGATCCCGCCGCTCCTGGTGCTACCGCAGCTCTACGGCTTCGACGGCGTGCTGGGCAGCCGGCTGGCGGCGGAATTCCTCGCCGACGGGCTCGGGGCCCTGCTCCTCCTCGGCTTCCTGCGCGGATCCCGCCAGGGGGCAGCCCCCCTCCAGCGCCGCGAGGCAGCCGAGATGGCCGCGCCGCACCAGGCCGCATACGAGGGCGCGTGACACGCCGAGCCGGGCGGCGATGTCCTTCTGCGGCACGCCGTGCAGCCGGTGCAGGCAGAAGACCGTGCGCACCGGCTCCGGCAGCCCGTCGAGGGCGGCCTCGGCGAGGCGCAGGCGCTGCCGGTCCGAGGCGACCGCCTCCGGGGTGAGGCCGCCCGCAGCCTCCCCCGCCCCGTCGAGATCGGTGAAGACCCGCGCCTCGAAGCGCAGGCGGCGCGCCCGGTCGATGGCGAGGTTGCGCACCATGCCGGCGACATAGGCCTCGGGCTTGCCCGGGATCGCCCCCCGGCCCCGGTGGGGCGGCTCGGCGACGAGGCGCAGGAACACGTCCTGCACCACGTCCTCGGCGAGGGCCGGGCAGCCGGTGAGGCGGCGGGCCAGCGCCAGATAGACCGGCTTGCGGGCGGCGAGCGCGGCCAGGCCCCAGGGACCGGGGGCCGCCCCGTCGTCGGTCCGGCCGGAACCGGCACGGCCGGCCGCGTCGTGCGAGATCGTTGGCATGGGCCTCGGCATGGTCTCGACCCCCGAAAGAGCGGGGGCGCATCGCGGCGGCCGGCGCGCGCGAGGGCACGACGGGGCATGCGCGACGATGCTTCGTCGAGCGGCAAACCAGCACAGTCACGCCGAAGTATCAACCGATCTTTTATACAACTTGTTGTTTTTAATTGTTATAACTTTGCCTTTATTGAGGATAAACTTCCCTAGAACACGGGGATATCGAGACATTCGCTCCTGGAAGATCGCCCTCAATTCATGCGCGCCCCGGTTCGGCCACGCGCGCCCGGCCCTCGGGCACGTCCTCTCCTGCCGCCTGCGACCCTTCGTCCTGCGCCGCCAGCGCCTCCGCCCGCCGCTCCTGGGCCCGCCCGAGCCAGAGGCTGTTGACGAGCCAGGCCGCCGAGAGCGGCACCGCCAGGAGCGCGGCGGCCGATCCGGTCAGGCCGAGGGCGCCGATGGCCCAGGTCGACCAGGCGCCGATCTGGTCGCCGGTGCGGTAGACCACGGTGTCGATGAAGCTCTTGGCCTTGTAGCGGTCCTCCCGCGGCACCACGGTGAACAGCACCTCGCGGATCGGCCGGCTGATGGCGAAGTTGCCGGCGCGGCGCAGCACCTGGAAGGCGACGATCACGGTGATGGTCGGGGCGTAGGCGAGGGCCGCGAAGCCGGCGATGCTCGCCGCCGGCAGGAGCGCCAGGGTCGGGCCGACGCCGATCGCTTGCGTGATCCGCCCGGTGAGGAAGAGCTGCACGCCCAGGGTCAGCAGGTTCACCGCGAGGTCGACGCTGGCGAAGAAGGCGGTCTGGGCGGCGCGGTCGGGAAAGCTGCGCTTCGCGATCCCCGCCTGCTCGAAATACAGCACCGTCGAGGTGATCGAGAACAGGAGCAGGAACAGCGCGATGTTGAGCAGGTAGGGCGAGCGGACCGTGCGGGTGATGCCGGCGAAGGGACTGCCGCCGATGGCCCGGGCCTGCTCGGAGGCCGGCACCGCACGGAGCGCGTCGGAGAGGCGGGCGAGGCCGCGCATGGCAAAGACCGCCGCCTCGAGCAGCAGCGCGGCGGCCACGAGGAGCCAGGCGGTCGGCACGTCCCGGGCGAGCACGGCGGTGAAGGCGGAGCCGGTGATGGCCCCGAGGGTCGCCCCGGCAGCGATGAAGCCGAACAGCCGCTTGCCCTGCTCGGTCGAGAAGATGTCGACGACGGTCGCCCAGAAGATCGAGACGACGAACAGGTTGAACACCGACAGCCAGACGAAGAACACCCGTCCGACCCAGATCTCCGCCTCCCCCCGGACCTGGGAGACGGCCAGGGCGAAGCCGAGGATGTTCAGGGCGAAGAACCGGTAGGTGAGGGGCACGAAGCGCGCCCGCGGCAGGTGCTTCACCAGCCAGCCGAAGGGCAGGTTCAGGGCGAGCATGCTGAGGAGCGTCGCCAGGAACAGCCAGGGCAGGTTCTCGAGCCCGCCCGCCACGCCCATCTGGTCGCGGATCGGGCGCAGCACGTAATAGGCGGCGAGCAGCGCGAAGATATAGGCCCAGGACCAGGCCAGGGCCTGCCCCTCTCCGGGCCGGATGTCGACGAGCCGGCGCAGGAGGGGGGCGGGGGCCGCGCTCAAGGCTTCAGCCCGAGCTTGGCCTTCAGCTCCGGCGCGGGCAGGTCGTGGCCGAAGCCCGGCGAGCCCATGGCGAAGGTGTCCGCCTCCTTCAGGGGGCCGACCACGACGGGGTCGAAGCCGGCATCGGCGACGAGGATCCTGGCGACCGCCACGGCCTCGTCGTCGCCGGCGATCGGCACCGCCATGCGCGGGGCCGGGCGGTTCGCCTGGGCCACGAAGATCTTGTAGTTGATCGCGTTGAAGGCGCGGGCGATCCGCGCCCCGGGCAGGTACTTGCGCGACGCCGCGGCGATGCCCTCGGCCGCCACCTCCTCGTAGACCGCCCCGTCCCGCCCCTGGGTGGCGTTGCCGGCATCGATCACGATCTTGTCCTTGAGGGCGGCGGCATGCTCCTTCGCGAAGGCCGGATAGGCGCTGTAGGGGATCGCCAGGAACACCGCGTCGGAGAAGGCGAAGGCGTCGGCCGGCGTGCCGGCCCTGGCCTTCGGCCCCAGGCTCTCGACGAGACCCTTCAGCTCCTCCGGGTGGCGGGAGGCGACGAGCACCTCGTAGCCGGCCTTGCTCCAGAGCGCGGCGAAGGTGCTCCCGATATGGCCGCCGCCGATGATGCCGATCCGCTTGGTCCCGTTCTCCGCGAAGGCCCGGCCGGCGAGCGGCAGGGCGAGGACGCCGGCGAACAGGCCGGCGAAAAGACCGGCGAGCACGGCGCGGCGATGGGGCGGCGGAACGTTAAGCGGCATCGATGAGCTCCTCCATCTTCCGGCGCTCGCCGGCATCGGGCAGGCGCCCCCGCGCGGCGCCGAGATTGTCCTCGACGTAGGCCACCTTGGCCATTCCGGGAATGGGGCAGGTCACGGCCTCGTGGGCCAGGACGTATTTCAGGAAGAATTGCGGCCAGCTCGCACAGAAGGGCCGGGCCCAGTCGGGCAGGGGCTTCCCCTTGACGGCGTTGAGGAGCCGGTCGCGGCCGAAGGGCACGTTGACCATCACCGCCATGCCCCGGTCGGCGGCGAGCGGCAGGATGCGCTCGGCCGCCTTGCGGTTGTCGAGGGCGTAGTTGACCTGCACGACGTCCAGGGCGGCCTCGCGCATCACCGCCTCGAGGTCGGGGAACTGGTCGTCCCGCCAGACCGTGACGCCGAGATAGCGGATCCGGCCCTGCCCCTTCAGATCGCGCAGGAGGGCGAGGTTGCCCTTCGTGTCGACGAGGTTGTGCACGGCGATCAGGTCGATCCGGTTCGTGCGCAGGCGCCGGAACGAGCGCTCGATCTGGGCGAGCGCCGCCTCCCGGCCGCTCTCGGAGACCTTGCTCGCCAGGAAGATGTTCGGGCGCAGGTCGCTCCCGGACAGGATCAGGCCGAGCACGTCCTCGGCGGTGCCGTAGCTCGGCGCGGTGTCGATCACCCGGCCGCCGAGGGCCGCGAAGCGCTCCACCGCCGCCTGCAGGGGCGCGACCTGCTCGGGCACCGGCGGCACCTCGTAGCGGCGCGAGGTGCCGATGCCCATCGCCGGCAGGCTCTCGCCCGAGGAGGGGATCCTTCGCGCGAGCAGGGCCGGCTCCGCCGCGGCGGCCCGTGCGAGGGGCGGGGCGAGGGGCCCCAGCGCGGCAGCGGCGATCAGCGAACGGCGGGACAGGGACGACGGCATGGCGCGCTCCTTCCGGGCGGACGGGGACTACATGGGGCGCGCAACGGCCCTGTCGGGGGGCCAAAGGACGCAGGGAGATCCCGGCCCGAGTTGATCCCCGCCCGCCCCGCGGCTAGACCCGCGCCCTCTCCTCGAGGCCCCGGATGCGTTTCGCGATCGACACCTTCGCCATTCTCCGCGGATGCGTCGTCGTGACCGGCTGGACCGACGGCGCGCTGCCGCGCCTGCTGATCGGCGGCAAGGCGGCCAAGACCTGCGCGTCCCGGGCGCCGCGGGAGGACCTCGTCCCGCATTTCGGGCCGCGGGCGCGCGACTGGGGCTTCCGCATCGCCGCCGTCACGGCCGAGGTGATCGTGCCGGATTCCGCCCTCGCCCTGGTCTGGCCGGACGGGCGCCGCACCGGCCCGCGGGACACCGCCTCGATGCCGCCGGGCCGGCCGCTGATGAGCGCGCTGTTCGAGCGCTTCCGCGCGCATGTGGCGGAGGCGCCGGGCCCTCTCCTGGAGATCGGCTCGCGGGCGCGCAGCGGCCATTCCTACCGGTCCAACTTCCCGGACGGGCTGCCCTATACCGGCCTCGACGTGAAGGCGGGGCCGAATGTCGACGTGGTGGGCGACGCGCACCATCTCTCCCGCCACCTGCCCCCCGGGACGGCGGGGCCGTTCGACTACGTCTTCTCGGTCTCGGTGTTCGAGCACCTGCTCCTGCCCTGGAAGGTGGCCCTGGAGATGAACGCGGTGATGCGGGAGGGCGGCCTCGCCTATATCCAGTCGCACCCGATGTGGCCCCTGCACGAGGAGCCCTGGGACTTCTGGCGCTTTTCCGAGAACGGCTGGCGCGGGCTGTTCAACGCCCATACCGGCTTCACCCTGCTCGGCGCCGGCTACGACCTGCCGGCCATGGCCGTGCCGGTGGCCGCCGCCGGGGGGCCGCTCGCGGGGCTCGATTACGGCCAGGCCTTCCTCGCCTCCGCCTGCCTCGTGCAGAAGACGGGCGCGCCCCAGGTCGCCTGGGAGGCGGAGGCCGGCGCCATCGCCGATCTCGCCTACGCCCACGAATGAGCGCGCCTGCCGCCACCGCGACGCTGCTCCGCCGCGGGCAGGCGCCGCGCCTGCTGCCCCTCGCCGGCAGCGGCACCCGCCGCCTCGTCGACCTCGAAGGGGAGGGCCTCGGCCTCCGCTTCGTCACCGTGAGCTTCCGCGATGCCACCAGCGCCGCCTTCAGCCGGGTGACCCTGAGCGCCGGCCTGAAACAGGCGGCCTACAAGCCCCAGCTGACGCTCTCGGCGGATGGCAGCGGCCGCTTCAGCTGGACCGGGATCCTGCCCGAGGCCGTGTGCCACCTCGAGCTCGCGCCGACCTTCGACGACGTTCTGCCGCCGCTGACCGAGATCCGCATCGCCGAGCCGCATCCCGCGCGCCTGATCGGCACGGCGCTCGCCCGCCGGCCGCGGCTCGCGGCGGAGGGGGCCTGGTGGTGGCTGCTGAAGCGGCGGCTGCGGGCGAAGTACCGGATCGAATCCGCGATCAAGCCGAAGGCGCTCGCCGGCTACGACGACTGGATCGCCCGCTTCGACACGCTCACCCAGGCCGACCGCGACCGGATGCGCGCGGCGCTCGCGGGCTGGGCCGCGCCGCCGACGATCTCGGTGCTGATGCCGGTCTACAACCCGGACCCGGCGGTGCTGGAGAAGGCGATCGCCTCCGTGCGCGGCCAGATCTACCCGCATTGGGAGCTCTGCATCGCCGACGACGCCTCCGACCGGCCGGGCATCGCCCGCCTCCTGGAGAAGGCCGCCGCCACCGAGCCCCGGATCCGGCTGGTGCGCCGGTCCGAGAACGGCCACATCGCCCGGGCCTCGAACGACGCCCTGGCGCTCGCCACGGGCACGTTCTGCGCCCTGATGGACCATGACGACCTCCTGCCCGAGCACGCCCTCCACGAGGTCGCCGCCGCGCTGGTGGCCGATCCCGGCCTCGATCTCGTCTACACGGACGAGGACAAGGTCGATGCCCGGGACAAGCGCTTCGAGCCGCATTTCAAGCCGGACTGGAACCCGGAGCTCCTGCTCGCCCAGAACTACATCAACCATCTGACCGTGCTGCGCACCGAGCGGATCCGCCGGGCCGGGGGCTTCCGCCCCGGCTTCGAGGGCAGCCAGGACCACGACCTGCTCCTGCGCATCGGCGACGACCTGCCCGCCGCCCGCGTCCACCACATCCCGAAGGTGCTCTATCACTGGCGCACCGCCATCGGCTCGGGCACCTATTCGGACAAGGCGCTCGCCGTGGCCGAGGCCGCGCGGCTGCGGGCGCTGGAGGAGACCATCGCCCGGAGGGGCTGGCCGCACCGGGCCGAGCGCGGCGGCCAGGGCTTCAACCGGCTGGTGCGCGCCCTGCCCGACCCCGCCCCCCTGGTCTCCGTGGTGATCCCGACCCGGGACCGGGCGGAACTGCTCGGCGTCGTCCTCGACGGGCTGCTCACCAAGACCGACTACCCGGCCCTCGAGGCGGTGATCGTCGACAACGACAGCCGCGAGCCCGAGACCCGGGCGCTGTTCGACCGCTACCGCGACGACGCGCGGGTGCGGGTGGTGGAGAGCCCCGGGCCGTTCAACTTCTCGAAGCTCTCGAACGCGGGGGCGGCCGCCGCAAGCGGCTCCATCCTGCTCTTCCTCAACAACGACATCGAGGTGGTGGAGCCCGGCTGGCTCACCGAGCTCGTCTCGATCGCCGCGGAGCCGGAGGTCGGCGCCGTCGGCGCCAAGCTGTTCTATCCGGACTGGACGCTGCAGCATGGCGGCGTGGTGCTGGGCGCCGGCGGCATCGCGGGCCATTCCCATCTCGGCATCGTGCGGGAGGATCCCGGCTACTTCGCCCGGATGGTGGTGGCGCAGGAGGTCTCGGCGGTGACCGGCGCCTGCCTCGCCATGCGCCGGGACGTGTTCGAGGCGGTCGGCGGCTTCGATGCGGCGCGGCTCGCCGTGGCCTTCAACGACATCGATCTCTGCCTGCGGGTGGGCCAGGCCGGCTACCGGGTGATCTGGACCCCGCACGCGGTGCTGATCCACCACGAATCGAAGAGCCGCGGCTTCGAGGACACGCCCGAGAAGCGCGCCCGCTTCGAGGGGGAGACCCGGACCATGGTCGAGCGCTGGGAGAAGCGCCTGTCCCGCGACCCGTTCTACAACCCGAATCTCAGCCGGGCGAAGGCGAACTTCAAGCTGATCTGAGGGGAGGGGGCGCGGGCGCCCTCCGTAGAACGCCCCGTCGGAATCGGAAGAACAAGCGACGGTGGTGTCATCGACAGGGCGGGACGCCTGTGGTTTGGTAACGGAAGTGTAAACATCAGGCCACCGGAGCCCCGATGCCGGTCGAGGACGACCCCCTCTGGTACGATCGCGCGGAGGCGCCCGAGCCGCACGGCCCGATCCTGCGCCTCGGCTTCGGCGCGATCCTCGCCCTCATGGACCTCGCCGCCTTCCTGAAGGCGAAGGCGCGGATGCTCAGGGCCGGCGTGGCGGCCGCCTTCCGCGACGCCTGAGCCCGGGCCGCCCGCTCATCGTCCGTCGGGTGTGCGCAATCCGAACCAGAGATCCTTGACCTGGTCGTAATGCTCCTTGGCGCTGTAGGCGGCCACGGGCAGCGCGGTGAAGCGCACGGTGAGGCGTCCGACGGCCTGGACGACGTCGTAGGAATTCACGACGCGGTCGCGCTGGGCCAGGATCAGGTTGACCCGGGCGTTGAGCAGTTCCTGCTGGGCGTTGAGCACGTCGAGGGTGGTGCGCTGGCCGACCCGGGCCTCCTCGCGCACGCCGTTGAGGGCGACCTCGTTGGCCTGGACCTGGGCCTGGGAGGCGATGACCTGGGCCTTGGCCGCCTCGAGCCGGCCCCAGGCCTGGACGATGGCCGCGCGCACGGCGTCGCGGTCGCGCTCGGCCAGCAGGCGGGCCTGGCTGACGAGTTCCTTGGCCTGGCGGATCTGGGCGTATTCCTGGCCGCCCTGGTAGAGCGGCACGGTCAGGCGGCCGACGATGGAGGCGGTGACGCCGTTGTCGCCGGGCAGGGTCTGGTCGTAGCGCTGCTGGACGTTGCCCTGGATGCCGAATTGCGGGGCGAGCGCGCCTTCGAGCACCTTGACCTGCAATTCGGCGGCATCGACCGCGTGCAGGTCGGCCAGGATCTGGGGATGCTCGCGCAGGCCGATGGTGACGGCGGTGTCGAGGCTGGCGGGCACGTAGCGGTCGAGGGGGCGTCCGGGGGCGAGCTGGCGCGGCTCGACGCCGATGGCCTGGCGGTAGACGCCGATGGAGGAGCGCAGGTTGGACTCGGCGGCGCTGACCTGGGAGCGGGCGCCGGCGAGGCGGGCCTCGGCCTGGGCGACGTCGGTGCGGGTGACCTCGCCGACGTTGAAGCGGTCGCGGGTCTGGCGCAGCTGCTCCTCGAGCACCTCGACGTTGTTGCGCTGGAGCTCGAGGGTGGCGGTGTCGCGCAGGACGTTCATGTAGGCCTGGGCGGCGCCGAACAGCGTCTGCATCTCGCTGAGCCGCAGGGTCTCGCGGGCGCCGAGCACGCCCGATTCCGCCCGGCGGGTCTGGTTGTCGGTCCGGAAGCCGTTGAACAGGATCTGGTTGACGGTCAGCCCCGCCCCGCCCGGGCGGGTGACCCGCTGGTCGACCGTCGCCCTCTGGATCGTCCCCGACAGGGTTTCGAGGCCGATATCGGCGGTGATGCTGGCGGTGGGTCGGTAGCCCGACTGGGCGATGGCGACGTTCTCGTCGGTCGAGCGCACATTGGCGCGCTGCGCGTTCAGCGTCGGATTGGCCGCGTAGGCGCGCGACAGGGCGCTTTCCAGAGTCTCCGCCCGGATCGGGCCGGACGGCACGGAAAGCAGCGGAAGGATGGCGATCAGACGCCATGCCGTGCGAACGTGTCTCGATCCAGATGGCATTGAGAAATCATGAAGGATGGCGATTAATTAATCGTCTCCTTCACCATGTCGGGCTCAGGAAGTCATCCTTAGCAGAAGTTTTTCTAAGTATTCGTTAGCCCGTACAGGTTGTATTTCCATGCAGGTCCGCCGGCCGGGGAGGGGCCCGGCGCCGGGGCGCCCGTCACGAGGCGGACCGATCCGCCCCGTTCGTCTCGGCCGGCGCGGGAGCCTGGGAAGCCTGGGGACGCGTGTCGTAGTCGCGCAGCCGCAGCCGGGCGGCGGCGCGGCGATAGGCCCCCACGGTGCCGGGCCAGAGGGCGCGGTTGCGCCCCGCCGCGTCGAGATACCAGCTGCCGCAGCCGCCCCGCAGCCAGATGCTGTCGCGCATCCTGGCATCGACCGCCTGCCGGAAGCGCGCCTGGGCGTCCGGGCGCACGTCGAGCGCCGCCCGGGGATGGCGGCGCAGGTGGCGCAGGGCGCCGAGCACGTGGTCGAGCTGCGCCTCCATCATCAGGAGCACCGAGTTGTGGGCGAGGCCGGTATTGGGGCCGAGCAGCAGGAACAGGTTCGGGAAGCCGTGCACGGCGAGCCCCTGGAAGGCGTCGCGCCCCCCGGACCAGGCCTCCGTCAGGCTGCGCCCGCCGCGGCCGGTCACGGCGATGCGCGCGACGCTGCCCGCGACCTCGAAGCCGGTGGCGAGGATCAGCACGTCGAGCTGGTGCTCGACGTCGTCGGCCGCGAGGACGCCGCCGGGCCGTACCTCCCGGATCGGCGCCTGGACCACCAGGGCGCCGCTGCGCGCCAGCGCCGGGTAGTAGTCGTCGGAGAGCAGCACCCGCTTGCAGCCGAGGCGGAAATCCGGCGTCAGCTTGGCCCGCAGGCGCGCATCCGAGACCGCGCGCTGCAGGTGGCGGCGCCCGAGCGTCTCCGCGAGGGCCGTCAGGCGGGAGAGGCGGGTGAAGCCGAGGAGGGCAGGGGCCTCCTGCCGCCCGTACAGGGCGAGCCGGTAGAGCCGCCGCAGGATCGGCAGGCGCGCATAGAGCGCCCGCTCCCAGCCCGCGAGCGCCCGGTCCCACCGGGGCAGGATCCAGGGCGCCGAGCGCTGGAACAGGACGAGGTGCCCGACCCGGTCGGCGATCTCCGGCACGAACTGAACGGCGCTCGCCCCCGTGCCGATCACCCCCACGCGCTTGCCGTCGAGCGGCACGCCGTGGTCCCAGCGGGCGGAGTGGAAGGCGGCGCCCGCGAAGCGGTCGAGGCCGGGGAGGGCGGGCAGGGCGGGCTCGTGCAGGCCGCCGACCGCCAGGACGAGGGCGCGGGCCGTCAGGGTGCCGTGCGGCGTCTCCACCCGCCAGCGCCCCGCCGCCTCGTCCCAGCGGCAGGCGCCGACCGGGGTGGAGAGGCGCAGGCGGTCGCCGAGGCCATGGGCGGCGACGAGGCCCTCGAGATAGGCCGCGATCTCCGGCTGGCGCGGATAGAGCCGGCTCCAATCGGCCTTGGGGGCGAAGGAGAGGGCGTAGAGATGCGAGGGGATGTCGCTCGCCGCCCCCGGATAGGTGTTGTCCCGCCAGGTGCCGCCGACCGCTCCCGCCTTCTCCAGGATCAGGAAGTTGCGCAACCCGGCCCGCTCGGCCCGGATCGCCAGGGCGAGGCCGGAAAAGCCCGCCCCCACGATCAACAGGTCCAGAGGATCGTCGGGGCCGGGCATGCTCATGCCGGCATCGCTTCGTCCAGGGCGGCCCTGCGCGCAAGATGCCGGTGCAGGAAATCGGCGGCCTCGGCCAGCGACAGCCGCGCCTCCGGCAGCGCGTCCCCGGCGATCTGCCAGGCATGGGGCACCACCGGCCAGAGTCTCAGGGTCACGGCGGTCCCCGCCGCCCGCGCCTTGTCGGCGAAGCGCACGGAATCGTCGCGCAGCATCTCCCGCTCGCCCGCATGGATCAGCAGCGGCGGCAGGCCGGCGAGATCCCCCTCGATCGGGGAGATGCGGGGATCGCCCGGATCGGCCCCGGCGAGATAGACCGGCGCCAGCCGCATCAGCGCCTCCGGCTTGAACATCGCGTCCCAGGCCGCGTTCCGGCGCAGGGACGGGCTGCGGCCGAGGAGATCCGTCACCGGGCAGAACAGGGCGGCGGCCGCCGGCGGCGGCAGGCCGCGGCGGCGCGCCTCCAGCAGGGTGGCGAGGGCCAGGTTGCCGCCGGCGGAATCCCCCGCGATCGCCGCCGGCCCCCGCGCCGACAGGGCGGCCCAGGCCGCGACCACGTCCTCGAGTCCCGCCGGGAAGGGATGTTCGGGGGCGAGCCGGTAATCCGGCACGAAGACCCGAAAGCCCGCCCGGGCGAAGGCGCCGGTGATCGGGCGGTGGGTCTTCGGCGAGCAGGCGATGAAGCCGCCGCCATGGCAATAGAGCAGGGCAGGGGCCGTCTCTCCGGCCGTCTCTTCCCCCTCCCCCGCCTGCGCGACCGCCCATTCCCCCGGCACGCCCCCGAGGGCGCCCGGGGTGAAGGCCACGCCGCGCGGGTCCGGCCGTCCCCGGCGGTCGAGGGAGGCCCGGATTTTTTGGACATCGAAGACCTGCCCGAGCCGCCGGCGCACGGCCAGCCGCAGCACGGCGTCGAAGAGATGCGCCCGCAGGCTCCCCCGGAACAGGCTCACGGGCGGTCAGGCCGGCTCGAGCCGCGTGCCGTAGGCCTGCCCCATCCGGGCGATGGCGGCGAGCTTGGCCTCCAGGGCCGACCAGTCGTCCCGCTCGGCGATCGGCGCCCACAGGGCCTCGACCTCGTCGATCAGCAGGGTGCAGGGCGCGGGATCGGCGAAATAGGGATGGTCGAGATTCGCGTCCGCCGCGGGCCGCATCGCCTGCAGGGCGGCGTGGACCGGCCGGAACGCGTCGCGGGCGTAGAAGGGCGCGGCCGGGCTCGCCGCGGCGCGGGCCTCGCTGGCGAGGCCCCCGCGCCAGTCGAAGAAGACGCGCTCGAAGGGCGCCCGGGTCTTTTCGAGGAAGCTCCAGAGGCTGCCCACCAGCCGGTGGACCGCCGCCTCGCCCTCCCCCTCCCGGGGGACGATCCCGAGCCGGAACAGGATCGCCTCGGCGAAGCCCTGCTGCAGGGCCGGCCCGAAGCCCTTCAGCGCCGCCTCCAGCCTGTCCTGGGGCACGAGGGGGATCAGGCATTCGGCGAGCCGGCTCAGGTTCCAGAACAGCGCCTCGGGCTGCCGGCCGAAGCTGTAGAGGCCGAACTGGTCGAAATAGGCCGCCGTGAAGGCGGGGTCGTTCTCCGGCGCGAAGCGCCAGGGCCCGTAATCGAAGCTCTCGCCGGTGACGTTGATGTTGTCGGTGTTGAGCACGCCGTGGACGAAGCCCGCGGCCATCCATTGCGCGCCCATGCGGGCGACCCGGGCCGTCAGCGCCGTGAAGAAGGCGCGCGCGCGCTCCGCGGGATCGGCCTCTTGGATATCGGGATAGTAGGTCGCCACCACGTAGTCGACGAGGCGGGCGATGTTGTGCGGCTCGTCGAGGAAGAGGAAGCGCTGGAAGGTGCCGATGCGCAGATGCGCGTGGGAGAGCCGCACCAGCACCGCGGAGCGGGTGGGGGAGGGCTCGTCGCCCCGCTCCAGCGCCTCGCCGGTCTCGATCAGGCTGAAGCTCTTGGAGGTCTCGACGCCCAACGCCTCCAGCAGGGCCGTGGCGAGCACCTCGCGCACGCCGCCCTTCAGGGTCAGCCGCCCGTCGGCGGTGCGCGACCAAGGCGTCCGGCCGCTGCCCTTGGTGCCGAGATCGAGGAGCCGCCCGTCCCGGAGGTCGTGGAGCTGCGCGAACAGGAAGCCGCGCCCGTCGCCGAGATCCGGGTTGTAGGAGCGGAACTGGTGGCCGTGATAGCGCAGGGCCAGGGGCTTCTCGAAGCTGCCGGGCAAGGGCTCGAACCGCGCGAAATGCGCGATCCACGCCGCCTCGCTCAGGCCGTCGAGCCCGACCCGCTGCGCCCAGTCCTGGTTGCGGTAGCGCAGGATCGCCTGCGGGAAATCGGCCGGCGCGACCACGTCGTAGAAGTCGGGCCCGAGATCGGCATGGCGGCGGGAGGTCTTCGGGGAGGGCAGGGGCGGGCTCCACGGGGCGCGGGTGAGGGGAGGGAGGTCGTGCAGGGCGCGCCTTCCGTCAACCCAGGCGGAGGCGCCCGGGATGCATCGGACGTTGCGGAGCCCCTGCCCCGGATCGGCCGCTGTCGCGGCACAGTCCGTCACGCCGGACGGAAACCAAGCTCAAGGCCGACATCGCATACGTTCGACGCGCACAGGCAGCGTCGTGCATACGTATACATGATTTCCCTGCATATCAGCCCAAGAACGGTCGATGATGCGATCGATCACGAATCGTTTGGCAGCCTGAAAACAGGCACTTTCAGCTTGCCCGATACGCAGTCCGAGGGACATATCCGGCGGACTGCCCAGCGACTGGGCAGGAACCTCAGCAAAACCGGCACGAGCACCGCTGGTTTTGCTCGAAGCAACATTTGGTTAACTTTACACAATCACTTTCCGCGTGGAAATAATCGATCTCGCCGCGACGCGATCCGGAGAATTCTAGACTTGCACAACACAATGACCAATTCAACACTCTCCGAAGTTGTCGAGACCTCCGCGCACGCTCTGAAATCCAGCGCCGCATCGGATCTGGGATCGATTCAATCCATCACCCGGCGCATGAAGTTCCTGGCGCTGAACGCCCTGATCGAGGCCTCCCATGCGGGCGAGAAGGGGGCGGGGTTCTCCGTGGTGGCGCAGGAAGTCCGGGCCGTGGCGGGGGAGGTCGAGCATCTCGCCAGCACGCTCGGCGACAACATCAGCAACGGCGTGGACGACCTGACGAAGGCGGTCGACAGGCTCACGGACGAGGCGCAGGCGACGCGCTACGTCGACCTCGCCCTGAATGCGGTCGAGCTGATCGACCGCAATCTCTACGAGCGCACCTGCGACGTCCGCTGGTGGGCGACGGATTCCGCCGTGGTCTCCTGCGCCGCCGACGGCACCCCGGCGGCGGTGGCCTATGCCGAGGAACGCCTCGGCGTGATCCTGTCCGCCTACACCGTCTATCTCGACCTCTGGCTCTGCGACCTCCAGGGGCGCGTCGTCGCCCATGGCCGGCCGGAGCGCTATCCCCGGGTCCGGGGCACCTCCGTCCATGGCGAGGCCTGGTTCCGCGAGGCCCTGGCGCTGCGGAACGGCGACGCCTTCGTGGCGGCGGATGTGCGCCGGGAGGCCGCCCTCGACGGCGCGCAGGTCGCCACCTACTGCGCGAGCGTCCGGGAGGACGGCCGCGTCGACGGCCGGCCCCTCGGCGTCCTCGCCATCCATTTCGACTGGCAGCCGCAGGCGCGGGCGATCGTCGAGGGGGTCCGCCTGGGCCTGAGCGAGCGCGAGAGGACCCGGGTGATGCTGCTGGATGCCGGCAACCGGGTGATCGCCTGCTCGCGCGGGCAGGGCGTGCTGAGCGAGGTGTTCCCGCTGCGCACGGGCGGGCAGTCGCATGGCTCCTACCGGGACGAGGCCGGCCGTCTCGTCGCCTTCCACGCGACCCCCGGCTACGAGACCTATCGCGGCCTCGGCTGGCGCGGGGTCATCGTCCGGGAAGCGGATTGACCGGACAGGTCCGGCGGTTCGATAGGCACGCCGCATCGGAGCCTGTGAGAGTTGCCCCCGCCCGCATCGGGCGGGGATCGCTAACATCGCTAACGGTGAAGCATGAGAGCATTTCGGCGGTTCTCACGCCTTCCACTAGTAGGGGATCTCCCGCACAATCTTCATCGGGGTTTGCGAAAGAACCTCGACGCGCTCAATTGCACCCACAACCAAGCTATACTCATAGCCTTGCCAATATCGCCGGGCCATGTCCGCGTCAGGGTTTTCACTTTGCGGTAGGGCGTTCCAGTCTGTGCGATGCTGCGGAGCGCTCGGGTTTAGCAGTTCGACCTCATATAGAATTCCCGTAATATATCGTAATTGATCAGCCATACCGTATACCTTTGCCATCTCCTCGGTATCAAAGAAGTAGGCGGCAGCAAGCCGTGAAGGCTTATCTGGGAATTCGGCTTGTCTAATATCCTCCAAAATTGTCTCGCGCCTATAGAAGCTATGGGCTTTGCCGGCCCTCAAAACAATCCGCCCCCAGTTGCCCGGAAAAATCACAGAACCCGGCGCTAACGGCGTGCTGTTGAAGTGGAAGGGCAAGGTCGGTCCTTCAAAGATGAATGGGGGACAATAGCCCCTGGTCCGCGGTCCGAAGTTTAAGCTCGCCGGTAAATCAACGCACCCTTGGCGCCTAGCTAGGCCACTCAAAACCGTTCAAAGCTGTTCGCATAAGATATATTATGGAACCTGAGACCCCGATCGCGGGGGCAGGGGGCCTGGAAAGGCGGCCGGAAACCGGCGCCCGCCGTCCCGCCTCGTCTCGGCACGGTTTCCGCGCGCACGGAGACGGTGCCGCCGACAGCCAAGTCACGGCGCATCACACCCCGTCGCACGGACAAGTCAGGCTCAAGTCACGGAGACGAATTCTCTCGCATGAGGATCCAAGCGTCAGCCTTCGGCAACCTTGACCGCAGGAATGAAAATAAAAAATTCATTAAGGGCGTTTCGTAACCCGAGGCTCTCGCAATTGTCATAATCCTGGGGCATCGCTGGCACTGGACACGCCGATATTCGCCTTTCCGAATCACTGAAACCGCCTCCGATGTCGCTCAGCCTGCGCCTGCCGCTCCTCGGCTTCGCCACCGCCCTCGGCTTCGCCCTCGCCGCGCCGGACCAGAGTGCCCAGGCCCAGCCGGATCTGGCGCCCCCGGCCCTGAAGCCCGCCGCGGTCCCGCAAGGGGCGCCGGAGCGTCTGCCGGTGAAGCTGACCCGGCTCGCCGCGCGGCTGGCGGGCAACGGCGACATCCGCATCGTCGCCTTCGGCTCCTCCTCGACGGCGGGGGCGGGGGCATCCTCACCGGCAGCGGCCTACCCTGCCCTGCTCCAGCGCGACCTCGAGGAGCGGCTCCAGGTCGGCGCCCATGAGCGCCGCGCCGTCACCGTGATCAACCGCGGCATCGGCGGCGACGATTCCGAGGCGATGGCCCGACGCCTGGAGCGCGACGTGCTGGCCGAGAAGCCGGATCTCGTGGTCTGGCAGACCGGCAGCAACGACCCGCTCTCCGGCGTGCCGGTGGAGCGCTTCGCCGAACTGACCCGCCAGGGCATCGCCGCGATCCGGGCCACCGGCGCCGACGTGGTGCTGATGGACCAGCAATGGTGCCGCAAGCTCTCCGGCGTCGAGGGCGCCGGCCGCTACGGCGAGGCCCTGCACGCGGTCGCCGCCGAGCTCGGCGTGCCAGTGATCCGCCGCCACGCCCTGATGCAATCCTGGGTCTCGCACGGCCTGATGACCCCGGCCCAGATGATCGGCCCGGACGGCCTGCACATGACCGATGCCGGCTACCGCCAGCTCGCCAAGGCCGCCGCCGCCCAGATCCTCGTCGGCGCCGGCCTGATCCAGCCCTCCCTCGCCCGGAACTGAGCCGGACGGGGCAGGGCGGAGCATCGAGAGACGCCCCTCCCCGGCCCAGGCTCCCGTCACTGCGCGATCGTACAGGTGTCGTGTTCGTCCTCGCATGGACGCGAGGCGAGCCAGGGGCCTTGCCCGATCCGGCAAGGCCCCTGGCTCGACTGCGTCTCAGAACGTAGGCATCGGGCCGGGTCGCTCTCCGGCAACCGACCTCACAGCCCGTCAGCCGACCTCCTCGGGAGCGCCGCGGCTGCCGGGAAGGGCGTAGACCGCGTCCCCCAGGCGGCGGAGCGGGCCGCCGGGGCCGGAGCGCTTCCAGAGCCGGGTGTTGAGGGCCGCGATCGGGTCGGCCCCCGGCAGGCTGAAGCCCCGGGCGGCGAGCGCCGCCCAGATCTCGCTGGCATGGAGCGGCCGGTCGGCCTCTTGCAGCACGGCGAGCGCTGCCCCGATCAGCACCCGTCCGTAGCGCCGGGCGGCCACGGCCTCGGAGCGGGCCTCCTTCGACGCCCCCTGCCCCGTCGCCGTCGCGGGAGTCGCGGCCGGCCAGGGCTCGGGCCATGCCCTCTCTGCCGGGCGCGGCGGCGGCCGATCGGCTCCGCGCGTGGCGAAGCCGGGCACCGGCCACGGCCCCGCCGTCGCGGTTCCCGGATCGCCCGAATCGGCCGCCCGAAGATCGTGCCTCTCCTGCCCCCCGGCACCCGCAGGGCGGGAAGCCCCCTCGGCAGGACTGGCCGGAACCGCGCCGTCCGGGCGGGAGGGCGAGCCCCGGCGGGGTTCGCTCCCTTCGGCAGGCGCAAGGGGATCGGGCCGATCCGCCCAGGCCGACCGGGAGGCGATGTCGTCCCGCCCCGACTTGGCGGATGCGGAGGAAGGGGCGATAGGCGGAGACGGAGGGGTGGCCTGTGCCGGGTGCCTGATCTCGGTCGGCTCGTCCTCCGCCGTCGTCCCGAGCCCGGCCTTCAGTCGCCGGCCGAGTTCCAGATAGAGGGTCAGATCGGTGATGGCCCGGTCCAGGGCCTCGCGCTGACGCCGCAGCGCGTTCAGGCGGGCTTCCGCTTCCGCTTCCGACAGAACCATGGAATTTTCCCGGTCACTTTCCCCAATGGAATATCCCGTAGCACGGAAAGGACCGTTATGGAATATGGATTTCTTTGTTCCATCTTATTCCTATTAATTCCACCACCATCTTCCGTGGAATATCATAGGGAATAGAACAAAAAGCGTATCGGCTTGGAAGATCCCGGAGCCGGCTTCGAGGCGCTTGCGGAAGGCCGAGGAAGCCGCCTTGAAGCCGCGTTTCCGTTTCGCGGGGCGAGCGTGCGCTTTATTCCGTCCCATTCCGTCTGCGCGCCGCCGGCTTCGGCGGAACGAGCAGGGCCCCGGGATCGGCCGGCCGCAGGGTCATGCCGTTGTCGTCGAGGCTCAGGGGCAGCTTCGGAAACACCTCGAGCACCCCGGCCACATCCGCCTTGAAGGCCTGGCGGAAGCTGCGGATGCTGGCATTGTCCGCCCCGAACTGCCGGTGCAGGTTGTCCCAGGTCAGCCGCAGGGGCCGCTGCAGCAGGCGCAGGCGGTAGCCGAGCCAGAACAGCAGGTCGAGCTTGCGGGCGGAGCCGGAAAAGGCCCGGGCCGCCCGGATATCGACGGGCAGGGCGTGCTGGATCAGGCTGTCGTAGAAATCCTGGTGGAACTGCACCTCTTTCTGCCAGACCAGCCCGTCCGAGCCCGCCCGCCACAGGTCGAGGCGGCGGAAAGGCGGCACGTTGAGGGTCGAGGCCTGGTCGGCCCCGTCCCAGAGGCCGATCTGCATGGAGCAGGCGGCGAGCCGGTTGAGCTGCTCCTTGAAGGCGCCGATCGTGCCGCGCTCGCCCCCGGTCACGGCGAAGCCCATGGCCTTCATGAAGCCCGACAGGCTGTCGCCCACCTCGATCACCGGGCTGCGCTGACGCACGGCCTCCGAGCAGAGATGCAGGAGCACCAGGCGGGCCTTGGGGCCGTAGGGCAGGCCCTGGGGCTCCATCTCCCCGGTCACGGGGTTCTTGAGCCGCCCGGCGGTCAGGCTGAGGGAATTGCGGCCGTATTCGCGAAACACCTCCCGGGCGGCGCCGGGATCGCGATAGGGCAGGCCGCACAGAGCCAGAACCGAATGGATGTGCTGGAGGTTCTCCGGCCCCGTGGGCTCATTCTCGATCACCTCGCGGACGGCATCGCGCCGGCGCTGGTCGCGGCCCATGCCGGCGCGGCGGGAGGATTGGCTGTCCACCTCCACCGCCCGGGCGCTCGCGGCCGCATCCCGCTCCCGCTGACGGAACAGCAGATGCTCGACGATCGGCGCGAATAGGAAATCGCCCCGGGCGGCCTCGAGCTCCGCGAGGAGGTCCGCATCGCGGATCAGCGCGATCTTGTCCGCGAGCCCCACTTGTGTCGCCCTCACCCTTCCTGTCCGGTTCTGCCGGTCCGTGGGCAGAGTCCTCAGGTAGCCTCACACGATTCGGGCGGCGGGAGTCTCGGGGAGCTTACGATTTATCCCGGCTATCCCCGCAAGTCGGGTGGGTTTTTCGATGAGAGCGAGGACGTCAAGGGGGAGCATTCCTCCCCAACCCGCGCTGCGTGGGGAGGGGATCGAGAACACCGATCGAAGCCACTGCGCAGAGTTCGATACGACGGCATCTCCGGGACTTTTCCACAGAGCCGGCCCCCTTGTCCGGTTATCCCCGCTGAATCCCCTACGCTTCTGCGCAGACTTCTATGCAGGTCCCCTGTTCCGGCCCGCAGAATCCCCTACGCATCCACGCAGAATCTCATGCGGATTTACGCAGAATTCGATACGCGGATCCTTCTTAAACCGTTCAGGAAAAGGAGGAATCTCGCCTCCCATATAACAGACAGAACAGACTCCCTATAACCCCTTCTGATATCTTTCCTATAAGGCAGGCCCAAAGCGTTCGTGTCGACGAACGGGCTGTGCTGGCTTGGTTCAAAGAGAGAATTTTTGGAATTTTTCACAAGCTCCTTACCCTTTTCCCGCAGCTTGTCCACAAAACCACGTTTCTCCGCAGGTGCCTGGACTCCCCATGACGCAATCCTTTTCCGTCGACCGCCTTCTCTGGATCATGGCGACCTTGCGAGATCCCGAGAGAGGCTGTGCCTGGGATGTCGCGCAGACACCCGCGACCATCATCCCCTTCACGATCGAGGAAGCCTATGAGGTGGCAGAAGCCGTCGATCAGGGCGATGCCTTCGAGCTGCGCGACGAGCTCGGAGATCTGCTCCTCCAGGTCGTGTTCCAGGCCCGGATGGCGGAGGAAGCGGGCTCCTTCGCCTTTTCCGATGTGGTCGAGGCGATCATCCGCAAATTGATCCGCCGGCACCCGCATGTCTTCGATGCTTCCGGCAACCTCCTCGCCCCGGAAAAGCGCCGAACCGATCCGGAGGCGATCAAGCAGGCCTGGGAACGCATCAAGGCGGAGGAACGGGCGGAGAAAGCCGGGCGAGGAGTCAGGAAGCCGCAAGGTCCCCTCGCCGGCATTCCGAGTGCCCTCCCCGCTCTGATGCGAGCCGAAAAGATCTCGCGGAAGGCGGCTGGCTACGGCTTCGACTGGCCGAACGCTGCGGACGTCCTCGCCAAGGTCCGGGAGGAGGTGCTCGAGGTCGAACAGAGCCTGGCCGAGAACGACCGGGAAGCCGTGGCGGAGGAAATCGGAGATCTCCTGTTCTCCGTGGCCAATCTCGCCCGCCATGCCGGCGTCGACCCGGAGGAGTCCCTGCGCCGCGGCACCCAAAAATTCATCCGCCGTTTCGAGGCCATGGCAGATCTCCTCGCCCGGCAAGGCCAAAATCTTGACGAAAGCGACCTCCCCGCGATGGAGGCTGCCTGGCAGGCGGTGAAGCAGGTCGAGAAGGCGCAACGCTGACGCGGATTTTTCCGACTCACGTCCGGGAACGCAAGTTTCTTCTCCCCCAAGCGGGCGAAGAAACGCGAGTCCTGCTCAACCGGACCGGCTGGGATCGTCCCTCTCCCCTCTCCGTCTCCGCAGGGGCCAGTCGATGAGATGCACCGCGTAGAGGGCGAGCCAGACCAGGACGGGCTGAAGCAGCAGGCGCGGCCCGTGATACCACCAGCTGTCGGGGATCGGCGGCACGTCGATATGCTCGAAGGCCTGCTTGAGATTGGCCGGGACGACGCAGATCGCATAGAGCGCGAAGGCGAAACCGGCCGCCCGCCGCAGGGGCGGCAGGAACAGGGCAACGGCCCCGGCGATCTCGCACAGCCCGGTGAGGATCACCACGAGGACCGGGGCAGGGACCCAGCTCGGCATGATCGGCAGGAAGTGCTCGGTCGCGACGAGATGCACGAGGCCGATGATTCCGTAGAGGCCGGACAGGGCCCAGCGCAGGGGCGCCCGCCCGTCGCGGCCCCCTCCCCTCATCGATCTCGGCTCATGGGAGCCGGCCCGGATCGACGCCGCAGGAGGCAGCCGTCGCCCGCCGGACGGCTTCCGCGAGCTGCCGGAGGCGGGGATGCCCGGCGCTCCCGAGGATCGTGTCGTCGATGCGGGTGACGGGGCAGACGAGCCGCAGGGAATTCGTGAGAAAGACCGCTTCCGCAGCCTTCAGCGCCTCCGGCGTCAGAGGGCTCTCGTCCCAGACGAGGCCGAGATTCGGCGCCAGATCGCCCAGAACCCCGCGCAGGATACCGGCCAGCACCCCCTCCCCCAGCGGCGGCGTTATCAACCGGTCGCCGCTGAGGGCGACAAGATTGCCGGTGCCGGCGCAGGCGACCCGGCCCCGCGTGTTGAGGAACAGGGCCTCGTCGAAGCCCGCGGCCCGGCTTTCCCGGATCGCGAGAACGGCGTCGAGATAACCCAGGGTCTTGAGCCGGGAGGTGGGGGAGGTCTCGTTCCGGGCGATGCCGGTCGTGCGCAGGGTCAGGGTCGCGGCGGCGAAATTGGGCGCCAAAGGGGCCGAACTCGCGAAGACGATCGGCTGTGCCGTCTCCGGCGGCAGGATCCCGCGGGGGCCGACGCCCCGGGTCACCGTGGTGCGGATGCCGGCCCGGGCCTCCCCCGCGGCGAGCCCCCGCATCGCCGCCCGGATCGTCTCGGGCGCGACTGCGAAGCCCAGGGTCGCGGCCGCCGCGACGAGGCGGGCGATATGGGCCTCCTCGAAGGCGATGCGGCCCTCGAGCGCCAGGGCCGTGTCGAACACCCCGTCCCCGAGCAGCAGGCCGCGGTCGGCGAGGTCGAAGGGCACCTTCCCTTCCGTGGGCCGGCCGTCAAACCACAGCATCGGCCGGCGTCTCGGACCGTCCCCGGCCGGGCTTCCCCCGCCAGGTCCGGGCGAGATCGAGGAAGTTGGCGAAGAGGGCGTGGCCGTTCTCCGTCAGCACCGACTCGGGGTGGAACTGGATCCCGTAGGTCGGGTGCGTCCGGTGCGAGAGGGCCATCACCTCCCCTTCCGCGGACAGGGCGTCGACGACGAGATGCTCCGCCATCGCCGGCTGCGGCTCGACCACGAGGGAATGGTAGCGCCCGACCTGCATCGGATCGGGCAGGCCCGAGAACAGCCGCGCCGCTTCGTGCCGGATCGGCGTCGCCTGCCCGTGCAGAGGCTGCCGCGCCCGGCCGACCTGTCCGCCGAAGGCCGCGCCGATGGCCTGATGGCCGAGGCAGACGCCGAGAATTGGAATATTCCCGGACAGTTCCCGGATCGCGGGCAAGGTCACCCCCGCCTCGTTGGGCGTGCAGGGCCCCGGCGAGAGCACCAGGGCATCGGCCTCGAGGGCGCGGATGCCGGCCACGTCGAGGGCGTCGTTGCGCACGACCTTCACCGTCTCGCCGAGCTCTTCGAAGTAGCGCACGACGTTGAAGACGAAGGAATCGTAGTTGTCGATGACGAGGATCATGATTCCGGCGCCTCGAAAGCCTGGAAGACCCGGGCGGCCTTGGTCAGCGTCTCCTCGTATTCCGGACCGGGTTCCGAGAGCAGCGTCACCCCGCCTCCGGCCTGCAGCACCGCCTCCCGGTCGTTCATGAACACGGTGCGGATCGCGATCGAGGTGTCGAGGGAGCCGTCGAAGCCGATCGCGCCGATGGCTCCGCAATAGAGCTCCCGCGCATCGCCCTCGATCTCGGTGATGATGTCCATGGCCCTGAGCTTCGGCGCACCGGTGATCGAGCCGCCCGGGAAGGTCGTCGCGATGAGGTCGAGGGCGTCCCGGCCTTCGCGTAGGGTTCCCGTGACCACGGAGACGAGATGGTGAATCCCGGCATAGGATTCCAGCCCGCACAGGATCGGTACCTTGACGCTACCCGGCGCGCAGACCCGGGAGAGGTCGTTGCGCAGCAGGTCGACGATCATGATGTTCTCGGCCCGCTCCTTGGGATGGGCCTGGAGCGCTGCCGCCAGACGGGAATCTTCCGTAGGATCGGAAGAACGCCGCACCGTTCCCTTGATCGGCCGCGTCTCGACCTGCCGCCCGTCGAGCTTCAGGAACCGCTCCGGCGAGGAGGAGGCGACGGTCAGCCCTTCGAAGGCGAGATAGGCGCCAAATGTCGCTGGGTTCGTCTCCCGCAAGCGGCGATACAGAGCAAAACCATCGAAGCCCGGCGGAAGTGTTGTCGAGAAACGCTGCGCGATGTTGGCTTGGTAGATATCGCCGGCGCGAATGTAATCCCGCACCTTCTCTACGGCGGCCTCGTAGCCTGCTCGGGTGAAGTTGGAATCCCAGATGAATGTCGCCGCGGATTGCACCTGCGGCTCTGGTTCCGGGCTCGCGAGAAGAGCCGCGAAAGCGTCGAGGCGCGCCTTCGCCCGCGTTTCCTGGCCGGTGCCGATCTCGGGAAAGCCGGTCGCGATCAGGCGGCAGGTCCTGTTTGCATGATCGATCGCGAGGAGCGTGTCGTAGAAGTTGAAGGCGGCATCGTTGGTGAGCCCGGCCCGCCGGGCCGGCTGCTCGACCCGCTCCAGGCAAGTGGCGAAGTCGTAGGCGAAGTAGCCGATCGCTGCGCCGGGGAAGCCTGGGAGATCCGGTTGCGGATCAAGGCGATAGGGCGCGAGGCAGACGCGGAGGGCTTCGAGGGGCGCTCCGTCGAGGCTTCGGCCGTCGAGGCTCGGCTTCCCGTCCTGGACACGGAAGCGCCCAAACGGATCGGCCGCGAGCACCGACACCCGGCCCAGGGTCGGATGCGCCATCGCGCTGTCGAGGAAGGCGAGCCCCGGCAGCCGGGCGAGCCGGGCCGCAGCCGTGATCGGCTCGATCGGCGGGATGTCTCGGGTCCAGACCATGAAACGGCAGCAGAACTTTTCGGCCGGAAAGCAACCTTGCCCACCAACCGTGCCGGAACGTCCCCGTCAATCGCTTCCGGGGCGAAGCCGGGCCCGTCCGATGCAGGGGCGGGATGCAAGGGCGGATTGCATCCATGCGAACGCTGCCGCGCGAAGCCGGCCGCGACGAGGCTCGCATGGGCGCCGCAATCGCGTTATAGCACGCGCGACATCCGAAAGACGCGCCCTATCGATTGTGCCGGACCGGCCTCGGGTTCGGGCGCGACGAGTTGCCATGACCACCACCGCTTCTCCCAAGACCGCCGCCCCGCGGATCTCCTTCGTCTCCCTCGGCTGCCCCAAGGCGCTGGTCGATTCCGAGCGCATCCTCACCCAGCTGCGGGCGGAGGGGTACGAGCTGGCCCGGCGCCACGACGGGGCCGACGTGGTCATCGTCAACACCTGCGGCTTCCTCGATTCGGCCAAGGCCGAATCCCTCTCGGCGATCGGGGAGGCGATGGCGGAGAACGGCCGGGTCATCGTTACCGGCTGCATGGGCGCGCAGCCGGACGAGATCCGCGACCGCTTCCCGAACCTGCTCGCGGTGACGGGCCCCCAGGCCTACGAGTCCGTGGTCGAGGCCGTCCATCAGGCGGTGCCGCCGGCCCACGACCCCTTCCTCGACCTGATCCCGCCGCAGGGCGTGAAGCTCACGCCGCGTCATTACGCGTATCTGAAGATCTCGGAGGGCTGCAACAACCGCTGCACCTTCTGTATCATCCCCTCCCTGCGCGGCGACCTCGTCAGCCGCCCTGCTGGGGACGTGCTCCGCGAGGCGGAGAAGCTGGTCAAGGCCGGGGTGAAGGAGCTGCTCGTCGTCTCGCAGGACACGAGCGCCTACGGCATCGACACCTGCTACGCCGCGAGCCCCTGGCGCGACCGCGAGGTGCGCGCCCGCTTCTACGATCTCGCCGCCGAGCTCGGTGAGCTCGGGGCCTGGGTGCGTCTGCACTACGTCTATCCCTACCCCCATGTCGACGAGGTCATCCCGCTGATGGCCGAGGGCAAGGTCCTCCCCTATCTCGACATGCCGCTCCAGCATGCGAGCCCCTCCGTCCTCAAGCGGATGCGGCGCCCCGGCAATCAGGAGAAGCAGCTCGACCGGATCCGCCGCTGGCGCGAGATCTGTCCGGACCTCGCGATCCGGTCCACCTTCATCGTCGGCTTTCCCGGCGAGACGGAGGCCGAGTTCGAGGAGCTGCTCGCCTGGATCCGCGAGGCCAGGCTCGAGCGGGTCGGCTGCTTCGAATACGAGCCGGTCAAGGGCGCGCCCGCCAACGACCTCGCCGAGCTGGTCCCGCCGGAGGTGAAGGCCGAGCGCAAGCGGCGCTTCATGGAGGCGCAGCAGGGCGTGTCCCTGAAGCTGCAGCGCGCCAAAGTCGGCAGACGCCTGCCCGTGATCATCGACGAGGCCGGCCCGACCGTCGCCAAGGGGCGCTCGAAATACGACGCGCCGGAGATCGACGGCTCCGTCCACGTTGCCTTCCGCCGCCCGGTCCGCCCGGGCGACATCGTCACCGTGAAGATCGAGGGCGCCGACGCCTACGACCTGCACGGGACGGCGGTGTAACGTCGTCGTTCTCAGGCTTTCGGTCAGCGGTTCTTGCGCGGGCGGTGATCCGGATCGACGCCGCCCTCCGGCGTCGTCTCGTTCTCGACATCGCCCTCGAAGGTCGAATCCGCCTGCAGATCCTCCGGATCGCCGCCTGAGCGGGTCATGCCCTTCGCGGCGCCGATGCCCGGATCGCCCTTGAGGTCGGCGTCGCTCGGATGCGCGGTCTTGAGATGCTTGGTCGCCATGCGGCCTCCCGGTTCTCCTAACGTCCCGGGAGAACCCATGGGCTGCGCGATCTTTCCCGGCCCTCTCGGAACCACCGGGTGTGTCCGGACGCGCGCCTCTGGAGGTGGGGTTTCGGCCGGGGTGGGCCGCGGCTCGATCGCACGCCGCACGGCCCCGATCCGGCTCGTCTTCCCGATCGGCCCGCGATGCGCTCTGCCGAGCGCGTGCTCAGCAGAGCCGTCCCGTACGGCCGGAAGACGTCAACGCAGCTTTGCCGCCGGAACCTCGCGCCCCTGCGCCCGGTCCCACTTCACGAAGACGCCCTGCTCGTTCTTGCGGACGGAGCTTCTGTCCTGCGCGGTCGACATCGTGGCGTTGCCGGCGACCGGCGTCACATACATCGAGATCTTGCCGCTGTGATCCCAGTATCCGCCGGTTCCGCCCTGGACGGCGTCGAGAGCGGCGTCGTCGAGCTTCATGTTCACTGCATGCGTCATGGGAGGATCTCCGAACTCGGAACCGATGCCGTGTTTGCATCTGTCCCGATAGAACAACGGATCCCCTCAGCTTGGCTGTGCTCCGAGACACACGACCGGGCGGCGCCGTCTTCGCCATCCCCGGGCCTGCGCCGCCTGGAGAAATTCACCTCGCGGCATGCGCGGGAACGGGTTCGGTGCTTGCGGATCCGAAGCGGGGGACTGCGAAGCTGGCGGCAGGCCCTTCGTCGGAAGGCGTTCTAGAGAAGAGCCGCGCTTAGGAGCCTGCCGACGCCCGCCCCTTCCCTCTCCACCCAGGCCCGGGCCAGCGAGCCGTCGAGATCGATGGCCCGCACCGCGTCTTCCACGACGCTCACCGAAAAGCCGTCCGCCCGGGCATCGAGGGCGCTCCAGGCGACGCAGTAATCGGTGGCGAGCCCGCACAGCACGAGGCGCTCGAATCCGTGCTCCCGCAGGTAGGCGGTCAGCCCCGTGCGCGTGGTGCGGTCGGCCTCGAGGAAGGCGGAGTAGCTGTCGACGCCGCGATGGAAGCCCTTGCGCAGGATCAGCTGCGCCTTCTCCGCCGCGAGCCCGGGGGCGATCTCCGCCCCCGGCGTCCCCTGCACGCAATGGTCCGGCCAGAGCATCTGCGGGCCGTAGGACAGCGCCGCGGTCTCGAAGGGCGCGCGGCCCTCGTGGCGCGTGGAAGGAGGCGTGCCTCCGCGGATGTCAGTCCTGCGTCAGCACCAGGTGGGGCGCGGCCGCGATCAGCCGGTTGAGCGGCGCGCTCGCGGCGTCGCCCTCCGGCACCGCGAGCGCGCCGCCGTGCAGGAGGTCGTTCTGCACGTCGATGACGAGCAGGACGTCGCGCGGGCCGAGGCTCATAGCCGGGGATCCGAAGATCCCCGGATCCCGTGATCCGCGGATCACGGCGTCATCACCGTGGCGCCGGTGGTCTGCCGGCCGGCGAGGTCGCGATGCACCTGGGCCGCGTCCGCGAGCTTGGCGCGGGCATGGATCGGGATCTTCACCGCGCCGCTGCGCACCACCTCGAACAGATCGGCGGCCATGGCGTCGAGGCCGGCCCGGGTGGCGGTGTGGCTGAACAGGGTCGGGCGCGTGACGTAGAGCGAGCCCTTGGCGGCGAGGAGGCCGAGATCGAAGGCCTCGATCGGCCCGGAGGCGGAGCCGAAGCTCGCGAGCAGGCCCCGGGGACGCAGGCAGTCGAGGGAGGCCGGGAAGGTCGCCTTGCCGACGCCGTCATAGACGACCGGCACGCCCTTGCCGCCGGTGATCTCCCGGACCCGCGCCACGAAATCCTCGTCCCGGTACAGGATGACGTGGTCGCAGCCATGCTGCTTGGCGAGCTCCGCCTTTTCCGGACTGCCGACGGTGCCGATCACCGTGGCCCCGAGATGCTTGGCCCATTGCGTGGCGATGAGTCCGACGCCCCCGGCCGCGGCATGGAACAGGATCGTGTCGCCCGGCTCGACCCGGTAGGTCTGGCGCAGCAGGTACTGCGCGGTCAGGCCCTTGAGCATCATCGCGGCGGCGGTCTCGTCGGCGATGCCCTCCGGCATGTGCACGACGCCGGCCGCGTCGACCACGACCTCCTCTGCGTAGGTGCCGCTGGCACCGGCATAGGCGACTCGCTCCCCGACCCGGAAATCGGTCACGCCCTCGCCCACGGCGACCACCGCGCCGGCGCCCTCCTTGCCCAGGGTGAAGGGCAGCGCGGGCATCTTGTAGGCCCCGGAGCGGAAATAGATGTCGATGAAGTTCACGCCGATGGCGGTCTGGCGGACGCGGATCTGGCCCGGGCCGGGATCGGCGACCGCCACCTCCTCGTAGCGCATCACCTCCGGCCCACCGTATGCGTGCACCCGGATCGCTTTCGGCATGTCGTGTCGTCCCTGGCCTGACGCCCGCCTCGTGGCGGCCATGATAGGACCAACGGCCCTCGAAGTCTCAACCCGCGTGGCCTTGTCGGGAGCGCCTGCGCCCCTCGCCCGCGTTACGCCCGCCTCCCACGTCAGACCTGCGCCACCGCCACCCGCATGCCGGTGCCCGACAGGCAGCGGCGGATCCGGCTCTCCAGGTCCGGGGTCAGGCCCTCGACGGCGACATGGACGGTGGCGGTGTCCTCGCGGCGGATCGAGAGGCGGTAGCGCAGCCCCTCCTCCCGCATCTGCGCGAGCAGGTTCGTGCCCGCCCGGGTCATCGCCGTGATGTGCTGGTCGATCAGCTCGGGTTTCATCCGTTCGGATCTCATGCGTTCGGGCCGTTCCCCGCCGGTGCCGGCCGCGTCGTCCCGGTATCCCGGGCCGGGTTTCCGCGCAGGGCGCCGGGATGCTCGACCGGGGGGAGCAGGCGGGCCAGCCCATGGGCCACGCCGAGGAGCACGGGATCGTAATCCGACCGCGTGCGGTGCCCGTCGAGATCCCGTTTCTGGTCGATGAAGGTCTTCACGCCATGCTCCCGTGCGGCATCCGGCAGAACCGCGGCCGTACGGGACAATGCCCGCGGAGCCGGTTGGTTGCCGTCTCAGCGTCGGCCGGCCCGATCCGGGCCGACGCCGAGTCCCGCATCGCCCCTCGGACCTGGCCTGTTGGCCTTGACCTCGCCCGTCCGTCTCCTCTGTAGGATCTCTGAGAGAGACGCGTCGGGAGAGACGCGTGCGATGCGAGGGAGAGGCGTGGTGGCGGATCCGCAGCCGGCACGGGACCAGCGGTTCGAGACGATCGTGGTCGGGGCCGGCGCGGTCGGGCTCGCCGCCGCCCTGGCCTTCGCCCGCGACGGCATCCGGACCGCCCTGATCGGCCGCCATGCCCCGGTCGCCGACGGGCGCACGGTGGCGCTGCTCGACGGATCGATCCGTCTCCTCGACGCCCTCGGCGCCTGGCCGGAGATCGCCCCCCACGCCGCGCCGCTGGCCGAACTGCACATCATCGACGACACCGGCAGCCTGTTCCGGCCGCCGCCGGCCCGGTTCACCGCCGCGGAGATCGGCCTCGACGCCTTCGGCTGGAACGTCGAGAGCGCGACCCTGATCGAGACCCTGCGCCGCCGGGCCCGCCACGTGCCGGGGCTGACCCTGTTCGAGAGCGATGCCGCGGGCAGCCGGAGGAGCGAGGAGGGCGCGCGCGTCACCCTGGAGGACGGGCGCAGCGTCGAGGGCCAGCTCGTCGTCGGGGCGGATGGCGGACGCTCGCCGCTGCGCGCCGCCTCCGGCCTGCTCGTGCGGGAATGGTCCTATCCCCAGGCCGCGATCACCACCCTGCTCGCCCACGAGAAGCCCCATCGCGACGTCTCGACGGAGTTCCACACCCCGCATGGGCCCTTCACCCTGGTGCCCCTGCCCGGCGGCCAGCGCTCGAGCCTCGTCTGGGTCACCGGGGAGCGGGCGGCCAAGCGCCTCTCCCGTCTCGACGACCCGGCCCTGGCCGCCGCCGTCGAGCATCAGGCGCAATCCATGCTCGGCGCCATGCGGATCGACGGGCCGCGGGGGCTGGTGCCGATGCGCGGGCTCTCCGTCGCGGCGCCGGTCGCGACGCGGCTCGCCCTGATCGGGGAGGCGGCCCATGTCTTCCCGCCCATCGGCGCCCAGGGCCTCAATCTGGGCCTGCGCGATGCGGCGGCCCTGCGCGACGCGGTGCTGGCGGCCCGGGACAACGGGCGGGATCCCGGCCTGCCCGCGGCCCTGGCCCGCTTCGCCGCCGGCCGCACCCTCGATGCGGGCCTGCGCAGCACGGCGGTGGACATGCTCAACCGCAGCCTGCTCACCCATCTCCTGCCGGTGGACGCCCTGCGCGGGATCGGGCTCGCCGCCGTGAGCGCGCTGCCGCCCCTGCGCCGCCTCGTCATGCGCGAGGGCCTGCTGCCCCAGCTCGGCGTGCCGAGCCTGATGCGCCGCCGGCAGGGCTGAGGCTCAGCGCATCGCCGCGAGGGCCCGATCGTTCGACTGGGCAGCCGGCGCGAACCCGGTCCCGTCCCGGCCGAGGGCCTCGCCATGGGCGAACAGGGCCCGCATGTAGCCCCGGTCGAAGGGGGCGGCGGAGATGTCGGGGAAGCGTCCGTCGATCTGGGCGACGCGCAGGTCGAGATTCGTGCGGGCGGCATAGGCCCGCGTCAGGGCCAGGGCCGCCCGGGTCTGCGCCTTGATCGCCGCCGACATGCTGCGCCCGAGCACGCCGAGCGTCGAGAGGCCCGCCATCTGGAATTCCGGCGTCAGCCGGTTGTGCACGATGAGATAGACCTCCCGGGCCGGCAGCGTCAGCGCCCGGTTCGTCTCGCCCGCCACCGCCTCGGCCGGGGCGAGGAAGAACGACCCCATGGCCCCGCCATCCGCGTGCAGCTCCTCGAAGGCCTTGCCCTCGGCCGAGACGACGGGGAGGCGCACCGGCGGGAACACGCCGGGCACGGCGGTGGAGGCGAGGATGATCGCCCGGAACAGCGTCAGCGCCGCCGGGCCGCCCTCGCGCGCCAGCGCGCCCATGTCCCACAGGATCGGGCGCTCCGTGTCGATCTGCGTGGTGGCGACGAGCAGGCGCCGGCCCTTGGCATGCTCGGCGGCCACCGCCTTGAGGAGCGCGGGCGTGACCGCGGCGTCGATCCGCTCCTTGAGCGGCCAGGTATCGGTCAGCGAAACGGGCGTCGCCCCGAACTCGAACACGTCGGCCGCGGAGATCTCGGTGTAGTTTCGGCGCAGCGCGTCGTCCGCCTGGGCGCCGACGAAGGCGAAGGGCGCGATCAGGGCGCCCGTGGACACGCCGGTGATCACCCCGAATTCCGGCCGGTTGCCGGCCTGCGACCAGCCGCAGAGGAGCCCGGCCCCGAAGGCGCCGTTCTCGCCGCCGCCCGACATCACCAGCCAGGGATCGGCGGCGCGGGAAGCCCCGGCCAGCAGGGCCGCGAAGGCCTCGCTGTCGTCGCCCGCGATCCGGAACGCCTGCGGAAGGCCGGCGGGCCTGGCATGGGCGGCCTCCTCGGCCGTGAACGCGGTGCGGTCCCCCTGCCTCTCGCCGCCCTCCCCGTCCGGCCGCCCGGCCGACTTGTCGAGCATCTTGCGGTGCGTGGGCCTCGCCTCGGCCGTGCCCGCCGCCAGCGTCAGAGAGAACGCACCGGCGAGCACGTGGCGCTTGGTCAATCCCGACATGGCCACAGCCTCCCCTGCCGCCGGTCCTTCGACACCGGTCGACAGTCGAACCTTCACCCACCTCGTCCGTGGAAGACGTTCGGGCGCGGATGGTTCCGGCCGGAGCCTGCGGGGAGCGGTCGGGAAGCTGGCATCCGTGCGCGACAACACCTCGGACGAGACGAAGACTGAAGAGACATGAACAATATCTCATCGACTTCTTGACGACGAGTTATTTTTCTTGGCCCCGCGCCGGGACATCGCAAGCATGCCGCGCGACGACTCGGGCAACGGGAACGTCGCGCGGACCCGCCCTCCGCCGAAAGGTCCCTCCCATCGAGGCTTTACGGGACGGGCGGCCCTGCACTAACCGGGAGGCAGCCCTTCCCGTCCCGCGACGGGCCAACGAACCGGGCCACCAAGAACAGTCTCGAGGAGCGAACACCCCATGAAACTGCCGCGCCGCTTCTTCCAGCCGCTCGCCGCCGGCGCGCCGGAACCCTTCCGCGAGCTTCCGATCAAGCTCGAGCGGATGATCCACTTCGTGCCGCCCCACAACGAGAAGGTCCGCGCCCGCGTGCCCGAACTCGCCAAGACGGTGGACGTGGTGCTCGGCAACCTGGAAGACGCGGTCCCCGCCGATCAGAAGGAGGCGGCACGCAAGGGCTTCGTCGAGATGGCCCGGGCCACGGACTTCGCCGCCACCGGCACCGGCCTCTGGACCCGCATCAACGCCCTGAACTCCCCCTGGATTCTCGACGACCTGTTCACGATCGTCGCCGAGATCGGCTCCAAGCTCGACGTGGTGATGGTGCCGAAGGTGGAGGGCCCCTGGGACATCCACTACATCGACCAGCTGCTGGCCCAGCTCGAGGCGCGCCACGGCGTCACCAAGCCGATCCTGGTCCACGCGATCCTGGAGACGGCCGAGGGCGTGGCCAATGTCGACGCCATCGCCTCCGCCTCCCCCCGCATGCACGGCATGAGCCTCGGCCCGGCCGATCTCGCGGCCTCGCGCGGCATGAAGACCACCCGCGTCGGCGGCGGCCACCCGGATTACCGCGTCATCGCCGATCCCAAGGGCGATGCCGAGCGCGCCTCCGCCCAGCAGGACCTGTGGCACTACACCATCGCCCGGATGGTCGATGCCTGCATGGCCAACGGCATCAAGGCCTTCTACGGCCCCTTCGGCGACTTCTCCGATTCGGCCGCCTGCGAGGTCCAGTTCCGCAACGCCTTCCTGATGGGCTGCGCCGGTGCCTGGACCCTGCATCCGAGCCAGGTGGCGCTCGCCAAGACGGTCTTCGCGCCGGATCCGGCGGAGGTCGCCTTCGCCGTGCGCATCGTCGAGGCCATGCCCGACGGCACCGGTGCCGTGATGATCGACGGCAAGATGCAGGACGACGCCACCTGGAAGCAGGCCAAGGTCATCGTCGACCTCGCGAAGCTCGTCGCCGCGAAGGATCCGGAGCTCGCCAAGGTCTACAATCTGCCGTGATCGGGGCGCAGGGTCGCGGGGCATCGACGGTGACGACGGCCGCCCCCGTCCCTATCTCTCCGGGCATGACCCAGACGACCATGACAGCGACGACGATGAGAACCGCGAAGTTCGGCCTCGGTTCGGTGGTGCGCCACCGGATCTATCCGTTCCGCGGCGTCGTGTTCGACGTCGATCCGGAATTCGCCAACACCGAGGAATGGTGGCTCGCGATCCCCGAGGAGGTGCGGCCCCGCAAGGACCAGCCGTTCTACCACCTCCTCGCCGAGAACGCGGACAGCGAGTACATCGCCTATGTCTCGGAGCAGAACCTCGTGCCCGACCATTCGGGCGAGGCCCTGCGCCACCACGGCATCCCCGAGGTGTTCGAGCGGGATTCCCACGGCGGCTACCGGATGCGCGGCAGCCAGGCGAACTGACCGCAGCCGCGCGATCGAGGACGGAGGGGCGCCGCTGAGGTTCAGCGGCGCCCCTCGTCATTCCGGGCACGGGGCGCGGCCGTGACGACAAAGAAAAAGACGGCCGCCGTGGCCGGCGACCGCCCTGTTCCTGCGCGGGACGCGCTCGCTTACTTCGCGGCGGGAGCCGGGGTGGCGGCCGGCGCGGCACCGCCCTGCTGCGTCTCGAGCTTCTTGCGCATCTCGTCGGAGCGCTTCTCGAGCTCGGCCTGGAGCTTCTTCTGCTGCTCCTCGAGCACCTTCGGGTCGACCGCCGGGCCGTCGAAGGCCGTGCCGAAGCCGGCGAGCGGCACCGCGAACACCACCTCGCGCTGGGTCTGGTTCTGCACCGAGACGTTGAGGGTGTTGCCCTTCTTGAGGGCGGCGATGAACTCGTTGGTGACGCCGCCGGCCTCGGCGAAGCAGCCGTTCGGGAAGCAGACCGCGAAGCGGCCGCCGATCGTCTCCTTGCCGTCGATGTTGAAGCGGATGCCCGGGTTGAGCATCAGGCCCAGCGGCAGCAGGAAGCGGACGACCCGCACCTCCTGCTTCTGGGCGGCGTTCTTCATGTCGTAGACGGCGGCCGCGAGCACGGGCTGGCCGTTGTCCGACACGAAGTCGCGGGTGGTGTAGCAGACGTCGGTGCCGCTGGTGTTGTCCTTGCCGCACACCTTGGTCCAGTTGGCCTGGCTCGGCTCGGACTTCACGTTGATGATCTGCGGGCCGGCATTGGCCGGCTGCTGCGCGGCGTTGGTCGCGGGCTGCTGCTGAGCCGGCGCCGGGGCGGGCTGAGCCGGGGCGGGCGCGGCGGGCTTCTTCGACTGGGCGAGGGCGGGCGAAGCGAGGCCGGCCCCGAGGCCCGCCAGGACCAGGAGAGCGGTGCTGCGCAGCGGGCGCGCGGGACGGTTTGCAGGAAACATCGGCTTCAAGACCCCTTCAGCGAAAGCGCGTTCGAACGTGAGGGCGGACGGTCGCGGGCAGGCCTTTCCGGAGGCGGCACAGCCGGCGCGTCGAATCACCGGGATCGTCGTGGACCCTGGAGCGCGGACCGATCCTGCCCGGACGATCGGGGCGCCTGCTTTCCCCTGGAATGCGGCGAAGGCATGACGCCTGCGCCCTACACTGCCGCCCGCGCCGCCTCAAGCGCCGCCCGCCGGATCGTGAACGAAATCGGAGCCCCGGCGGCCCGACTTAACGCGCCGTTAACCATGGCCGCCCATCTCTCAGCGGAGGCGCGGCCGGCGGTTCGCGCAGGAGATCGCTCAAGGTGACGGCGCATCGTCCGATCGGGGATGAGGCAGGACTAGCGGCGCAGACGCCTTCGCCGGGTCTGGCACCGCTCGCCCGCATCCGCCTCGGCCTGCTGCTCTCCGCCACCGCCCGCCGGCATCCCGACCGGGTCGCCTTCGTGGATCCCGCCGACAAGGCCGCCTGGAGCGACCGGCCGGCCATCACCTGGACCTATGCCGCCGCCGCCGAGATCGTCGAGCGCTTCGCCCGGGGCCTGCGCGCCTGGCGGCTGCCGCCCGGCAGCCGGATCGGCCTCTGCCTGCCGCCCGGCAGCGAGGGCGCCCTGGCCTTCCTCGCCGTCGAGGCGGCCGGCCACCTGCCCTGCCTGCTGCCCGTGAGCTGGGACGAGGAGAAGCTGCTCGCCGCCGCCCAGAGCGCGGGCCTCTGCGCGATCCTGACGCAGAGCCGGCTCGGTTCCCTCGCCCTCGCCCAGCGGCTCTGCGGGGTCGCCGCCCGCTATTTCGGGCTGCGCTATCTCGCCGCCTTCGGGCCCGAGGTGCCGGACGGGGTGATCAATCTCGACGCCATGGCGCTGGACGGGCGCAACCTCCCGGCCCGGACGGAGGACGCGCCGCCCCCGCCCCTCCCCTGCGGCGGCCTCGTGAGCTTCTGCGGCGGCGATCCCGAAGCGCCCTTCTACCGCTCCTCGGAGGCCCTGGTCGCGGCCACGGCGGCCCATCTCTGCGCGGCGCGGATCGCCCCCGAGGCGCGCATCCTCAGCCTGATCGGCGCGCAGGACCTGCTCGGCCTCGCCACGGGCCTGGCCGCGGCCCTCGTCTCGGGCGCGAGCCTCGAGACGCTGCCGGTCTTCGACGGACAGGGCTTCGCCCGCGCCCTCGCCCGCCCCGTCCCGACGCATCTCGTCGTCCCCGCCTTCCTGGAGCGCAATCTCGCCGGCCGCGACCTGCCCGAGAGCCTGCGCTCGGTCATCCTCGCCCGCCGGGCACCGGCCCCGCTTGGGCCGGCGATCCGCGCGGGCGAGGCCCTGCGCGTGTCGAGCGTGGTCGATGCTCTCGCCTTCGGCGAGACCGCCCTCCTCTCCCGGCCGCGCGGCGAGGCCGGGGATCTCGGCCTGGTGCTGGCCCGCCCGGACCGACTCGCCCTGCCGGCCAACCTGATGGCGATGCGCCGCGAGGGCGACGGGCGAATCGGTTTCCGAGGCCGGGCCTGCAACGCCGCTCCGCTGCAACGCGGAAGCGCGAATCCGGCCTCCGACGAGAATTGGCGGGCTACGCCTTATGCGCTGTCCGCCTCGGAAGGGGTGGTCGCGGCGGTCGAAACCGCCCGCAACGCGACGCCGGACGCCTCCGCCGCTGCCTGACGGCCCTCCGCCGGAGGCCCCGCAGGGGGCGCCAAGCGCCGCGCTTCAGCCCGAATTCATGAAGCCCCTGCGAGGGTTGGCGCGCGTTGCCGGAGGCGGCCGCAGGGCCGCTCCTCCCTTTGCGCCGCCCCGCGGCCGCCTCCGGCGCGGAGGGCCGGCGAACCAAATCGTGGCTGTGGGGGTTATGGCAGCGGTCCCTTTTCAAGGGGCCGGACATAGGGTAACGCTTGAGCTTATGGGTGCGCTGCAACAAGTGCTCGTCGTCGATGATGGCCGCAGGGCCGTCGACCATTCTCTCGCCGCCGACCTCGCGGGGCTCGGTTTCGCGAGCGTCACCGCGTCGATCGAGGCGGCCGACGATGTCCTCGCGGTGATCGCCAGGCCCGCGGCGATCCTGCTCCAGCTCTCCTCCACCGATCCGACCCGGGCGGCCCTCGCTCAGCGCCTGCGGGAGCAGATGCTGGCCGGCGGCATCCCGGTGATCGACATGGACGATGCCGGCCCCCGTGCCGGCGCGCCCGTGGACCTGAAGAGCCGGATCGGCCCCTACGTCCTCAACGAGCCCGACAAGTAATCGCGTCTCTTGACGCAGGGATGACGGGGCGGGCCGAGAGGTCCGCCTTTTTCGTTGTCCGGACGAAGGCGGCGCCGATCAGGCCGCCTTCTTGCCCCCGCGGGCCGCGATCTTCACGAGGTTGCGCAGGATCTGCGTCGTCACCTTCAGGCGCTCGGGCACCGAATCGAGCTCGCGGATGAAGACGACGCTCATGTCCGGGCGCACCTTGGCGAAGGAGCCCTGCTCCACCACGAAGGCGGCGAGCCCCTGCGGGTTGGCGAAGGCACGGTCGCGGAACTGGACGACGATGCCCTTCGGGCCCGCCTCCACCTTCTCGACATTGGCCTCCCGGCACAGGATCTTGATCGTCACGATCTTGAGGAGCTGCTCCACCTCCCCGGGCAACGGCCCGAACCGGTCGATCAGCTCGGCGCCGAAGCTCTCGAGCTCCTGGTCGTTCTCGAGGGTCGAGAGGCGCCGGTAGAGGCCGAGGCGGACGGTGAGGTCCTCCACGTAGCTCTCGGGGATCGTGACCGGCGCGCCCATGGCGATGGTCGGCGACCAGGCCTCCGCCTCCGGCTCCGCGATGCCCGCCTTGAGCGCGGTCACCGCATCCTCCAGCATCTGCTGGTAGAGCTCGTAGCCCACTTCCTTGATGTGGCCGGACTGAGCGTCGCCGAGGAGGTTGCCGGCGCCGCGGATGTCGAGGTCGTGGGAGGCGAGCTGGAAGCCCGCGCCCAGGGTGTCGAGGCTCTGGAGCACCTTGAGGCGCTGCTCGGCCTGGGCGGTGAGCTGGCGGTTGGCCGGGGTCGTGAACAGGGCGTAGGCGCGGGCCTTGGAGCGGCCGACGCGGCCGCGCAGCTGATAGAGCGCGGCGAGGCCGAACATGTCGGCCCGGTGCACGATCAGCGTGTTGGCGGTGGGGATGTCGAGGCCCGATTCGACGATCGTGGTCGAGAGCAGCACGTCGTACTTGCCCTCGTAGAAGGCGGTCATCACGTCCTCGAGCTGGCCCGCCGCCATCTGGCCGTGGGCCACGGCCACCGTGGTCTCGGGCATCTCCTGATCGAGGAAGCGCTTGACCTCGGCGAGGTCCTCGATGCGCGGCACCACGTAGAAGGACTGGCCGCCGCGATAGCGCTCCCGCAGCAGCGCCTCGCGGATCAGCAGCGGATCGAACGGCGTCACGAAGGTGCGCACCGCGAGCCGGTCCACGGGGGGCGTGGCGATGATCGAGAGCTCGCGCACCCCGGTCATGGCGAGCTGGAGCGTGCGCGGGATCGGGGTGGCGGAGAGGGTCAGCACGTGGACCTCCGCCTGGAGCGCCTTGAGCCGCTCCTTGTGGGCCACGCCGAAATGCTGCTCCTCGTCGACGATGATGAGGCCGAGATCCTTGAACGCCACGTTCTTGGCGAGCAGGGCGTGGGTGCCGACCACGATGTCGACCTTGCCCTCGGCGAGCCCGGCCCGGGTCTGGCGCTGCTCGCCGGCCGAGACGAAGCGCGAGAGCTGGGCCACGTTAACGGGCAGGCCTTTGAAGCGCTCGGCGAAGGTCCGGTAATGCTGGCGGGCGAGGAGCGTCGTCGGCACCACCACGGCGACCTGCTTGCCGGAGATCGCCGCGGCGAAGGCGGCGCGCAAAGCCACCTCGGTCTTGCCGAAGCCGACATCGCCGCAGACCAGGCGGTCCATCGGGCGGCCGGCATTGAGGTCGTCGAGCACCGCGTCGATGGCGTTGGCCTGGTCCTCGGTCTCCTGGAAGGCGAAGCGGGCGGCGAATTCCTCGTAGAGCCCCTCCGGCGCCTTGAGGGCGGGGGCGGGCTTCACGAAGCGGGCGGCGGCCACCTTGATGAGCTCGCCGGCCATCTCGAGGATGCGGCGCTTCATCTTGGCCTTGCGGGCCTGCCAAGCCCCGCCGCCGAGGCGGTCGAGGGCGACCTCGGAATCCTCCGAGCCGTAGCGGGTCAGGAGCTCGATGTTCTCCACCGGCAGCAGCAGCAGGCCGCCGGTATATTGCAGCTCCAGGCAATCGTGCGGGGCGCCCGCGGCGTGCACGGTCTTCAGGGTGACGAAGCGGCCGATGCCGTGATCGGCATGGACGACGAGGTCGCCGGGCTGGAGCGCCTGCACCTCCAGGATCACGTCCTGCGGCCGCTTCGACTTGCGCTTCTGGCGCACCAGCCGGTCGCCGAGGATGTCGCCCTCCGCGATCACCGCGAGGCGGTCGATGGTGAAGCCGGCCTCCAGGCCCCAGACCGCCACCGCCACGTCGGTGCCGCGCTTGAGCGCGTTGACCGCGGTCAGGGTGTTGATCTCGATCGGCTTCTTCAGGCCGTGATCGGTCAGCACGGCGCAGAGCCGGTCGCGGGAGCCCTCGGACCAGGATCCGAGGATCACGTGATGCCCGGATCCCTGCAGCGCGCGGATATGCGCGACCGCGGCGTCGAACACGCTCGCCGCCTCGTTCGCCCGCTCCGGCGCGAAGTTGCGCCCGGCCTGGGCGCCGCAATCGATCACCGCGCGCTCGGGGGAATCCGGCTGGGCGAAGGGGGTGAGCCGGGCCACGCTCAAGGCTTCGAGCCGGCTCTTCCACTCGTTGGGCGTCAGGTAGAGAGCGCGGGGCGGCAGGGGCTTGTAGGGGGCGACCCCGGGCTGGGGCGTCTTCAGGGCGCTCTCGCGGGCCTGGAAATAGTCCTGGACCAGGGCGAAGCGCTCGGCGGCGGCATCCTCCACCTGCGCGTCGAACAGGAAGGGCACGTCGCCGAGATAGTCGAACAGGGTGTCGAGGCTCTCGTAGAACAGCGGCATCCAGTGCTCGAGGCCGGCATAGCGCCGCCCCTCGCTCACCGTCTCGTAGAGGCGGTCGTCCCGGTTGGCCGCGCCGAAGCTCGTGAGATAGCCCTGGCGGAAGCGCCGGATCGTCTCGGTGGTGAGCTGCACCTCGCTCATCGGCACGAGGTCGAGGGAGCGCAGGGAGCCCACCGTGCGCTGGGTCTCGGGATCGAAGGCGCGGATCGTCTCCAGCGTGTCGCCGAAGAAGTCGAGGCGGATCGGGTTGGGCAGACCCGGCGGCGACAGGTCGAGGATGCCGCCGCGCACGGCGTATTCGCCGGTGTCCCGCACCGTCCCCGTGCGGAGGAAGCCGTTGGCCTCGACCCAGGCCACGACCTTGTCCATCGGCACCACGTTGCCGATCGCCGCCGAGAAGGTCTCGACCGCGACCCGGTCCCGGGGCGGCACCCGCTGCACCATGGCGTTCACCGTGGTGCAGAGGATGCGGGGCTTCTCCTCCGAGGAGCGCGAGCGGGTCAGCCGCGAGAGCGCCGTCATGCGCTGGGCGGCGATGGCCGCGTTCGGCGAGACCCGGTCGTAGGGCTGGCAGTCCCAGGCCGGGAAGCTCATCACCTCGATCTCGGGGGCGACGAATTTCAGGGCGGTCTGAAAGGCGTTGGAGCGGCCGGAATCCCGCGCGACGTGGACCAGCACCGCCGGCCCCTCGAAGCTGCCCGACAGGGCGCGGGCGAGATCGGCGGCGACCAGGGTGTCGAAACCCTCCGGCACGCTGGCGAGCGTCGGGCTGTCCCCGCGCTTGAGCGCCTCCAGCGCCTGGGTCAGCGGCGCCGATTTCGGCAGGGCGAAGCGGGCGGTCTGCGGCTTCGGGGCGGGCTGTGGGGCTGGGGGCTTCGGCTTGGCCATCGGCAGGCGCGGCGGATCTCGTCGGCGGGGAAACGCTCGAAGGGCACGGCGGATCACATCCGGGGCCCACGGGCGGCAAGGGATCGGGTCTTCGACGGGACGTTTAGCCGAAACCCCGCCCGCGGTCAGGGGCGAAGTCGCCATGCCGCAGGGCCGCGCCGCATGGGCCGCCTGCTCCCGCCGCGGGGCCGGCGCCCGCGCCCGACGACCGGTCTTGCAACCTGAACATGTCGATGCCTGACCTTGCTTCTGCTTCAGCCGTGATCGGCAAGAACAGCGGAGAGTTCTGATTTATAAAAATTATAATCTATCGAATGCATGCGCGCCATGTACCGGTGATCGTTGACCGCTCCTCGCGCGCTCCTCTATCCCCGATCCTTGCTTGGCCGGCCGAAAGGGGCCGGCGACCCTGCGGCTCGACCGTCGCGACCGCGCCGGTGAGACCTGTGACCTTCCCTCGATCGCCCCGGCCCTCGCCGCCGGTCGTCCGTTCCGGTGATCCTCGAACCCCGAGTCCTGAATGACGGCGTTTCCCCGCCTGCGCAGCGTCCTGTTCCGCCTGCACTGGGCGCTCGGCCTCACCGCCGGGCTCGTCCTGGCCCTGATGGGGATCACGGGGGCGCTGCTCTCCTACGAGGAGGCGATCGGGGATCTCGTCGATGCCGACCTCGCCCTCGTCCGGGTGGAGGAGGGGCGGGGGCGGCTGACGCCCGAAGCGCTCGTCGCCCGGGCGCAGGCCGAGCGGCCCGGGGCGCGGGTCGAGGCCCTGACCCTGTCGGGCGATCCCGCCGAGGCCCCCCGCCTGCGCTTCGCCCGCGGCCGGGACGGCGCCCGGCCCGCCTCGCTCTATCTCGACCCCTATGACGGCGCGGTCCGCGGCGAGGCCCGGACGGAGGCGGCCTTCGCCACCATCCGCGCCCTGCATCGCTGGCTCCTCCTGCCCGGGGACGGCCGGGGCTGGGGCCGCACGCTCACCGGCTTCTGCGCCCTGTCCCTCCTCGTCTTCCTCGGCACCGGCCTCTACCTGCGCTGGCCCAAGCTGCATCGCTGGCGGATCTGGCTGAAGCCCAGCCTGTCCCGGCCCGGCCGGGCGCGCTGGTGGTCGCTGCACGCCGTCCTCGGCACCTGGCTGGTCCCGGTCTACGCGGTCATCGCCCTCTCGGGCCTGTGGTGGTCCTACGACTGGTACCGGACGGGGGCGACCCTCCTCCTCACCGGTGCCTCGCCCGCGGCGAAGGCGGAGCGCAAGCGCGGCGCCGGCGGCCCCCTCGCCCTCGACAAGGCCTGGGCCGCCTTCATGGCCGGGCCGGGCCGGGAGGCGCGCCTGTCCGTCATCGCCCTGCCGGGGCCGGAGGCGGAGGCGATCCGCATCCGCTTCCTGACCGCCACGGGCGGCCAGGGCCAGAAGGACCGCGACGAGGCGCGCTTCAGCGCCGAGACCGGCGCCCTGCTCGCGGTGCAGCCGGCCGCCGATAAGCCCCTCGGCCGGCAGATCGCCGAGAACATGCTGGAGGTGCATCGCGGCCGCTTCTTCGGCGCCCCCGTCGCCCTGCTGTTCTGCCTCGCCGCGCTGATGATGCCGCTCTTCGCCGGGACCGGGCTGACCCTGTACTGGCTGCGCCGCGCCGCGGCCCGGCGGCGGGCGCCCCCGGCGACGCAGCCCGCCTACGCCGCAGCCGGCGGCTCTTGAGGCGCTGCGGCGCAGCCGCTACGTCAGGCACAGGGCAGAATCCTGCGGCGTGCCGGCCTCAAAGGCCGGCGCCCGCCTCCCCCAAGGTGCATGCGTGGCGCCCACGATCTCGCCGATCCCCGACCCCGAGCCCGCGAGCACCAAGACGCGGGTGAGCGCCCGCGGGCGCCTGCGGACCTATTTCCTCACCGGCATCATCGTGGCGGGTCCGCTCGCCATCACCGCCTACCTGACCTGGTGGGTGATCGCGCTGATCGACGGCTGGGTGAAGCCCCTGGTGCCGGCGAGCTACCTGCCGGACCATTACCTGCCCTTCTCGATCCCCGGCCTCGGCCTGGTCATCGCCTTCGTGGCGGTGACGCTGCTCGGCTTCCTCACCGCCAACCTGGTCGGCCGCTCGGTGGTGGAGTTCGGCGAGGTGCTCCTCGCCCGCACGCCGGTGATCTCCGGGCTCTATCGCGGCCTGCGCCAGATCTTCGAGACGCTGTTCTCGGCCAACGGCACCTCGTTCCGCACGGTCGGCCTGGTCGAGTTCCCGGTGAAGGGCACCTGGTCGGTGGTCTTCCTCTCGGCCCCGGCGGCGAGCGAGGTGCAGGGGGCGCTGGAGGAGCGCGAGAAGGCGGGGCACGATTATGTCGGCGTGTTCCTGCCCTGCGCGCCCAACCCGACCACGGGCTTCTTCTTCTACCTGCCCCGCTCCGAGATCATCGAGGTCGGCATCAGCGTGGACGACGCGGCCAAGCTGGTGATGTCGGCCGGCGTCATCCAGCCCGAGGATCCGCAGGCCCGCCTCAACGCCATGGCCGCCTCCCTGCGGGCGGCCCAGTCCGGTGCGCCCCCGGACATGGAAAAGGCGCGCCGGGAGCCGGCGCGCCAGGAGTCCTGAACCGATCGGCCCGAGGGCCGGCGTCAGTGGTGGACGAGCGAGGCCTTCTCCACGGCGATCGTCGGCGGCGTGGCCTCGGCCACCTGCCCGCTCGCGGGCTGGCCGACGGGGCTGCGCCAGTCGGTGGCGACCTGCGCCGTCAGAAGCAGAGCCAGCACGGCGCAGAGCGCGTTGGCGGCGAGCCAGAAGCGGCGGGACGAGAGCTTGACCGCCTGAAGCAACGCTTCCGACGAGGTCTCCTCGCGCCGCTCCTCGCGGTCCGAGATCGGGAGAAGCCAGGGCTCGCTGGGGAGCGCCTGAGCGCCGCCCATTTCGTGCGCGCCCGGCAGGGTCTGGAACAGTCCGGCCGACATAGCCTTCCTCCTGGATTCCTGTGGCGCCCCGATGATCGAGGCCTTTCGTTCATCTTCAGTTAAGGGAGGTTTTGGGCCAATTCAAGGAATTTCAGGCTGGCAAAGTTCCGCGAGGGCGACCCGGAACCTCATCCAAAAGATGAGGATATGTTGGCAAGTCATTGAAGTTGATCGAAAAATAATTCTTAGCGGATTCGTGTCCGTGTCGCCGCTGCGGCGATCGGTGCGCCTGCGCACCCGCCAAGCTTCCTGAAGCGAAGCTGAACGGCCCCGTGAATCTGAACGGACCTGAACGGCGCTGAACGTGCCTGTCGGCCGCTCCGCGCGGCGGAGCCGGCCGGGGCTCAGCCCGCCCCGATCAGCCGGATCGCCGCGTCCCGCTCGAACAGGTAGAGCAGCACCCGCAGGGCCTCGCCCCGCGGCGAGGTCAGCCCGGGATCGCGCTCCACGATCAGCCGGGCATCGTCCCGCGCCGCCTCCAGGAGATCGCCGTCGCTCTCGAGCCGGGCGAGGCGGAAGGCCGCCAGGCCGGATTGGCGGGTGCCCAGCACCTCGCCCTCCCCGCGCAGGCGCAAATCGGCCTCGGCGATGCGGAAGCCGTCCTCGCTCTCGCGCATCATTTCGAGCCGGGCCTTGGCGACCTGGCCGAGGGGGCCGCGATAGAGCAGCAGGCAGGAGGAGGATTTCGAGCCCCGGCCGACCCGCCCGCGCAGCTGGTGGAGCTGGGCGAGGCCGAAGCGCTCGGCATGCTCGATCACCATGATCGTCGCCTCCGGCACGTCGACGCCGACCTCGACCACGGTGGTGGAGACGAGCACCCTGGTCGCGCCGGCGGCGAAGCGCTCCATGGCCGCGTCCTTCTCCGGCCTCGGCATCTTGCCGTGGATCAGGCCGACCGCCTCCCCGAAATGCGCCTTCAGGTCCTCGAAGCGCTCGGCGGCCGCGGCGAGGTCCACGAACTCGGATTCGGCCACGAGCGGGCAGATCCAGTAGACCCGGTCCCCCGCGGCCAGCGCCCGGTGCAGCCCCTCCACCACCTCGTCGATGCGCTCGGTGGGGATGGTGAGGGTCTTGATCGGCTGGCGCCCGGCCGGCTTCTCGTCGAGCACCGAGACGTCCATGTCGCCGAAGCAGGTCAGGGCCAGGGTGCGCGGGATCGGCGTCGCGGTCATCACCAGGATGTCGACCGCCTGGCCCTTGGCGCCGAGCGCCAGGCGCTGGTGGACGCCGAAGCGGTGCTGCTCGTCGACCACGGCGAGGCCGAGGTCGCGGAAGGCCACCGCCTCCTGGAACAGGGCGTGGGTGCCGACCACGATGTCGATGTTGCCGGCGGCGAGGTCGGCGAGCGTCGCCCGGCGCTCGGCCGCCTTGTCCCGGCCGGTGAGCAGCCGCAGGCGCAGGGAGCCGGCGAGCGGGGCCAGCCGCTCGAAATGCTGCCGGGCCAGGATCTCGGTGGGCGCCATCAGCGCCGCCTGCCGCCCGGCCTCGACCGCATGCGCCATGGCGAGCAGGGCCACCGCCGTCTTGCCCGAGCCGACATCGCCCTGGAGCAGGCGCAGCATCCGCCGCTCCGAGGCCAGGTCGGCGCGGATCTCGGCGACGGCCCGCCGCTGCGCGCCGGTCAGCGCGAAGGGCAGGGCCGCCTCGATCCGGTCGCGCAGGGCGCCGTCCCCGGCATTGGAGCGGCCGGGCTTGCGCCGCTGGCGCGCCCGCATCAGGGCGAGCGCCAGCTGCGAGGCGAGCAGTTCGTCATAGGCCAGCCGGCGCCGGGCCGGCGTCTGCAGGGCCTCCTCCCCCTCCTTCGGGGCGGAGGGCGCCTCCTCGGGATGGTGCTCGGCCTTCAACGCCTCGGCGAAGGCGGGGAAGCGGTTGCGCTGCAGCCACGCCGGGTCCTGCCATTCCGGCAGGACGGGGAGCTTGTCGAGGGCGGCATGGGCGATCTTGCCGATCATGCGCGAGGTCAGCCCCTCGGTCGCGCCGTAGACCGGCTCCACCGCCGGCAGGGCCGCGAGCCCCTCGGCATCGACCACGCGGGCGGGATGGACCATCTGCCGGTGCCCGTCCCAGAGCTCGATCCGGCCGGAGACGTAGCGATGGGCCCCGAGCGGCAGCATCTTCTCCACCCGCTGGCGCGGCATGCCGAAGAAGACCAAGGTCACGTCGCCGGTCTCGTCCTCGACGAGCACCCGGAACGGGCGCTTGCCGGCGCCGGGCATCGGCGGGCGATGGGCCACCACGGTCACGCCGATCGTGACCGGCTCGCCGACCGGCGCGTCGCGGACCGAGCCCGAGAGCGGCCGCGCCACCCCGCGCTGGGGCAGGTGGAACAGCAGGTCGGCCACCCGGGCCGGGCGTTCCTCGCTGCCGAGCAGCCGCTCGATCAGCGGCGCGATCTTCGGCCCGACCCCGGGCAGGCCGCGGGCGGGGGCGAAGAGCGCGTCGAGGATGCTGGGGCGCAGGCGGGGTGTCTCGTCGGTCATCGGGGGAGGGGCGGCCTGTCCTGTCATGATGCCCTGCCCCGGTTTCCATCCGGTAGCGCTGCGGCATGAGGTTGCAAGCCCGGCCTGTGGATGCCGGCGGCGTGCATCGGTCCCCGCCCTGCCCTATGCTCGGGTCCCGCTCGGGATCACGGCGTCCAAGGAGTCCGGGATCCAAGGATCGCGGTCTCCCCGGATCCCGGGATCCTGCCTCGTCCGTCCGGCCCGTCCCAGGTCTCTCCCATGTCCGGCACCACCCGCTCCAGCGCCGATCTCGATCCCCGCCGCCGCCGCACCCTGTTCCGGGCCTGGCACCGGGGCATCCGCGAGATGGACCTGATCATGGGCCGCTTCGCCGATGCGGCGATCGGCGACTTCTCCGAGGACGAGCTCGCGGATTTCGAGGCCCTGATCGAGGTGCCCGACCGCGACCTCTTCACCTGGCTCACCGGCGAGGCCGAGGTCCCGGGCCATTACGACACCACGGTCTACCGCCGCCTCAAGGCCTTCCACCGGCACGACGCGCCGATCCATTCCTGAGCGCCCTCCCCGTCCGCGCGCGGCAGAGCCGCGGGGGGCGGGCGCCGTCAGGGCGGCCCCTCCCCGCCCAGGGCGTCGAGCTCCGCCCGGATGAAGGCGGCCTCGGCCGCGGTGCCGGCAAGGGCGATCGCCCGGTCGAAGCTGATCCGCGCCTCCGCCCGCCGGTCGAGCTGCTTGAGGAAGGCGCCCCGCGCCCCGTGGAAGTAGAAATAGCCGGACAGGCTCTCGGCCAGGGGCTCGATCAGGGCCAGCGCCTCCCCCGGCCCCCGCGCCTTGGAGACGGCGACCGCCCGGTTCAGGGTCACCACGGGGGAGGGCTGCATCCGCTCCAGGCTGGCATAGAGGTGGTCGATCTGCACCCAGTCGGTGTCGCAGGCCCGCTTCGCCCGGGCATGGAGCGCGGCCACCGCCGCCTGGATCTGGTAGGGGCCGGGGGCGTTGTGGCGCATCGCCTTGTCGAGCAGGGCGAGCCCCTCCCCGATCATCCCCCCATCCCAGGCGGCGCGGTCCTGATCCTCCAGGAGCACGGCCGCCCCCTCCGCATCGAACCGCGCGGCGGCGCGGGCATGCTGGAGCAGCATCAGGGCGGTGAGCCCCATGATCTCGGGCTCGGCCGGGAACAGCCTGAGCAACAGCCGGGCGAGCCGGATCGCCTCGTCGCAGAGCGGCGCGCGGGCGCCCACCGCTTCGAAGCCGGCCGAATAGCCCTCGTTGAAGACGAGGTAGAGCATGGCGGCGACCCCCGCGAGGCGCCGCGCCCGCTCCGGGGCGCCCGGGGCCTCGAAGGGCAGGTCGGAGCGCCCCACCCGCCCCTTCGCCCGGGTGATGCGCTGCTCCATGGCGGCCTCGCTCACCAGGAAGGCGCGGGCGATCTGCGTCACCGAGAGGCCGGAGACGACGCGCAGGGCCAGCGCGATCTGCTGGGTGCGGGGCAGGTCCGGATGGCAGCAGACGAAGAGCAACCGCAGGATGTCGTCGCGATACTGCGCCCCGTCGAGACGCTCGGCGATGTCCGCCTCCGCGTCGCCGAGATCGGAGAGGGCGGCCTCGTCGGGCAGGGCCTCCTGCCGGGCGCGGCGGCGCAGGGCGTCGACCCCGGCATTGCGCCCGACCAGGATCAGCCAGGCGGCCTGATCCCGGGGCGGCCCGTTGCGCGGCCAATGGGCGAGGGCCCGCAGGCAGGCCTCCTGAAAGGCCTCTTCCGCGGTGTCGAGATCGCGGAAATAGCGCAGCAGCGCCGCCAGGGCGGTCGGCCGAGCCGCCCGCAGGGCCTGGTCGATCCAGGCGAGGGCGTTGGGGCTCATGAGGTGGCCGCGCCGACCGGGCTGGCGGCGCCGGGGGCGAAATGCGCCACGGGCCGGATCTCGTAGGAGCCGCCGGGATTGGCCTGGCCCAGCTCCCGGGCGATCGACAGGGCCTCCTCGAGATCCGTGCATTCGAGGAGGTAGAAGCCGAGGAGCTGCTCCTTGGTCTCGGCGAAGGGGCCGTCGACGACGAGCGGCGGCTCCCGGTCCTTGCGCAGGGTGGTCGCCGCGGTGGTCGGCATCAGCCGCGCGACGGGGCCGAGCTTGCCCGCGCGCGCGAGCCGTTCCTGCACCACGGCGAGCTTTGCCATCACCGCCGCGTCCTCCTCCTGGCTCCAGGCGCAGACGACCTCTTCCGAGTGGTAGCAGAGCAGGGCGTAGAGCATCGGCCGGTTCCCGTGTTTGCGGCGAGGACGGGCGAGCCTAGCGCGTGCCGACAGGCCGCGCGCGAAAAAGGCGGCCCGGCCCCCTCCCCCGATGCGTCCCCGCGAAACGCATGGTCGCTGAAACGCTTGGCCACCTTGAGCGTTGGCGCAGGCTTGGAAAACAACCGGACGGGGAGGATCCATGTCGACGCCGGAGCTGAAGGCGCCGCGGCCGCCGGAGCTGCTGTCCCCGTGGCGCACGGAGGCCCGGGTCGCCCTGCAGCAGGAGGCCCGCGCCTTCGCCCGCGAGGTGGTGCTGCCCCTCGCCGACGCGCTCGACCCGCAGAAGGGCGAGATGCCCCGCACCCTCATCGACGCCATGGCGGAGAAGGGCTGGTTCGGCATCACCATCCCCGCCGACTATGGCGGGATGGGGCTCGGCGTGTTCGAGTACTGCCTCGTTTCCGAGGAACTGGCCCGGGCCTGGCTCTCCGTCGGCTCCATCCTCGCCCGCGGCCAGGGGCTCGGCACGCAGACCCTGGACGACGACCGGCGCAGGGCGCTTCTGGCGAAATCCGCGAGGGGCCAGTGGATCGGCTCGATCGCGCTCTCCGAGCCCACCGCCGGTTCGGACCTCGCCGGCGTGCGGACCAGGGCCGTGCGCGAGGGCGACGCATGGGTGCTCACCGGCACCAAGCGCTGGGCGGGCTTCGCGCAGGGCGCCGACTTCATCGAGGTCCTGGCCCGCACCCGCGAGCCGAAGCCGGGCGAGCCCCGCTCGGCGGGCCTGGAGCCCTTCCTCGTGGTCAAGGAGCCCGGCCGCTTCCCCGAGGGCATGACCGGCACGGTCATCGACAAGATCGGCTATCACGGCTTCCTCACCTTCGAGCTCGAACTCGACGGGGTGCGCGTGCCCGAGAGCGACCGGCTCACCGGGCTCTACGGCGACGAGGGGGCGGATGCGGATGCCGGCGGCTTCGCCTCGGTGCAGCGGGGCCTCAACATCGCCCGCGTCCACACCGCGGCCCGCGCCGTCGGCGTCGCCCGGGCGGCCCTGGAGGATTGCACGCTCTACCTGCAGGAGCGGGAGCAGTTCGGCCACCCGATCGGCGACTTCCAGGCCCTGCGCTTCGCCCTCGCCGACATGGCCGCGGAGGTGGCGCAGGCCCGCGCCTATTGGCAGCAGGTCGCCCATCTCCTCGACCAGGGCGAACCCGCCGAGAGCGAATCGGCCCAGGTGAAGCTGCTCGCCACGGAGATGGCGGTGCGGGTGACCAACCAGGCGATGCAGCTCCACGGCGGCAACGGCTACACCACCGAGCGCCGGATCGAGCGCTACTGGCGCGACGCCCGCCTCACCACGATCTTCGAGGGCACCAGCGAGATCCAGCGCCGCATCATCAGCGACCGGATGCTGCCGCGGCCGTGAAAGGGGATCAGCTCCTCCGCGCGCGCGAGGGCAATAGGCCCTCGGGGAGTGGGGGCGGCTCAACCCAGTTGACTGGCCGGGCGCGAAGGGCTTCCGGCGTATCGAACTTGCCCTTCCATCCATGGAGCCAGAGATAGACCTTCAGGGCGAGCCAGGCGTCTTCTAGGGCGCCGTGCCGCGCTCCGTAGCGCACTGCTCCGATCTTCTTGCAGACTGCATCCAGGGACGCAGAACCGGAAAATCCGCGCTTCCTGTAGGCCTCCATGGTGCAGAAGACCGGGTTGGTGACGGGTGAGACGCCGCTCTGTTCGAAAGCGCTGCAGATGAAACGCATATCGAAGGCGGCGTTGTGCGCCACGATGAGCGGCGCCCGGTGGATGAAGGATCGGATCGTCTCCGCATGATGCGAGAACAAATCCTGATGCCGCAGATCCCAGTCCGAATATCCGTGCACGGCCGCCGCCGCTGGGTGGCAATCCTTCCGGGGATCGAAGGCAAGGTGCATGTACTCCAGATCGATCGCTCCGCTCTCGAGACCTGAAGTCTCCAGGCAGATTGCCGCTAGCGTGACGATGCGGTCCCCACTGCCCAATCCCGTGGTCTCTACATCGACGGCGACGACATGCGGAGGAAGGGGCTGCCTCATCGTCATCGGATCCTGAGCCTGCGGATTTGACTGCACATCCTGGCAGATCGGCAGCGCCGGAACAAAGACAGGAAGCCTTACCTGACCGGGGAGCGAGTACGCCTCCCGGTTCGCTCACTCCACGGTCACGGATTTCGCCAGGTTGCGGGGCTGGTCGACGTCTTTCCCCATGAAGACGGCGGTGTGGTAGGCGATGAGCTGCACCGGCACGGCGTAGACGATCGGCGCCACCACGGGATCGATCTCGGGCATGGTCAGGGTGGCGAGCGTGTCGAGCCCGGCCTTGGCCGCGCCCTGGGCGTCGCCCACCAGGATGATCTTGCCGCCGCGGGCGGCGACCTCCTGCATGTTCGAGACCGTCTTCTCGAAGATCGCGTCGTGGGGGGCGATCACGATCACCGGCACGCTCTCGTCGATGAGCGCGATCGGGCCGTGCTTGAGTTCGCCTGCCGCATAACCTTCCGCGTGGATGTAGCTGATTTCCTTGAGCTTCAGGGCGCCTTCGAGCGCCATCGGATAGCTGGTGCCGCGCCCCAGATAGAGCACGTCCCGGGCCTTCGCGATCTCGCGGGACAGGGCCTCGACCGCGGGCTCGAGCGTGACCGATTCCGCCATCAGCCCCGGCACGGTGATGAGGGCGTCGACCAGCGCCCGCTCGCGGGCGGCGTCGATCGTGCCCCGGGCCCGGGCGGCGGCGAGCGCCAGGCAGAGCAGCACGGTGAGCTGGCAGGAGAAGGCCTTGGTGGAGGCGACGCCGATCTCGGGGCCGGCCAGCGTCGGCACCACGGCGGAGGCCTCCCGGGCGATGGTCGAGGTCGGCACGTTGACCACCGCCAGGGTGTGCTGTCCCTGCGCCTTGGCGTAGCGCAGCGAGGCCAGGGTGTCGGCGGTCTCGCCCGATTGCGAGATGACCAGGGTCAGGCCGCCCTTCTCCAGGGGCGGCTCGCGGTAGCGGGTCTCGGAGGCCACGTCGATCTCTACAGGCAGCCGCGCCAGGGTCTCGAACCAGTATTTGGCGACGAGGCCGGCGTAATAGGCGGTGCCGCAGGCGGTGATCGAGAGGCGCGACAGGTTCGCGAAGTCGAAGGGCAGCGCCTGGGGCAGGGCGACCCGGCCGTTGGCCAGATCTACGTAATGGGCGAGCGTGCGCCCGACCACCTCCGGCTGCTCGTGGATCTCCTTCGCCATGAAGTGGCGGTGGTTGCCCTTGTCGACCAGGAAGGCCTGGGACACGATCTTCTGCCGGGGCCGGGCCACCACCTGGCCCGAGAGGTCGCGGATCTCGGCCCCGTCGCGGGTCAGGATCGCCCAGTCGCCCTCGTCGAGATAGGTGATCTCGTCGGTGAAGGGGGCCAGCGCCAGGGCGTCCGAGCCGAGATAGGTCTCCCCCGGCCCGAAGCCGATGGCGAGCGGCGCGCCGTGGCGGGCGCCGATCAGGAAGTCCGCCTCCCCCGCGAACAGGAAGCCGAGGGCGAAGGCGCCGCGCAGGCGCGGCAGCACCGCCTCCACCGCCGCGACCGGCCCGAGCCCCTGCCCCATGGCGTGGCTGACGAGCTGGGCCACCACCTCGGTGTCGGTCTCGGTCTCGAAGCGCACGCCCTGCGCCTCCAGCTCGCCCTTCAGCTCGCGGAAATTCTCGATGATGCCGTTATGGACCACGGCCAGCCGCTCGGTGGCGTGGGGATGCGCGTTGGTCTCGTTGGGCCGGCCATGGGTGGCCCAGCGGGTATGCCCGATGCCGATGGCGCCCTTCAGCGGGGCCTGGATCAGCTTGAGCTGGAGGTTCGAGAGCTTGCCCTCCGCCCGCCGCCGCTCCAGCCGCCCGGCCTCGAGGGTGGCGATGCCGGCGGAATCGTAACCCCGGTATTCGAGGCGGCGCAGGGCCTCGACCACCTGGTCGGCCACGCTGTCCCGCCCGACGATCCCGACGATTCCGCACATGGCGTGCCCCTCGAAAGCCCCAGATTGCGGCCTTCCGTCCCGTTCCGGAACAGGGCCGGCCGCCCGCCGCTCCCCCGCGCAAGGACCGTACCTTGAGCGTGCCGCGAAGCCGGGGGTTGTACCGGATCGCGGCCCCGCAAAGCCAGCCCGGCCGCCGCGGCGTTTCGCGAAGCCGGGACGGTCTTCGGATGCGAGATGAAGATCGTTCCGCAGGCCTTTGATAAATCTTACGGAAGAGGAATCCTCCGCGCCGCCGCGGCTCAGCCCTTCGCGGCCTTCGCCTTGGCGGCGCGCAGGCTCGCCATGCGCCGGGCGCCCGCGCCGGGAAGCGTGGTCTGGCGGCCGCGGGCCACGGCGAGGGCGCCGTCGGCCACGTCGCTGGTGATGACCGAGCCCGCCCCGATCAGGGCGCCGGCCCCGACCGTGACCGGGGCGACGAGGGCGGAATTCGAGCCGATGAAGGCCCCCGCCCCGATCACCGTGCGGTGCTTGCTCACCCCGTCGTAATTGCAGGTGATGGTGCCCGCGCCGATATTGGCGCCCGCCCCCACCTCGGAATCGCCGAGATAGGTGAGATGCGCGGCCTTGGCGCCCGCCTGCAGCACCGCGTTCTTGATCTCGACGAAATTGCCGAGATGCACCCCCGCCTTCAGCACGGCGCCCCCGCGCAGGCGCACATGCGGGCCGATATCGACCCCCTCCTCCAGGCGGGCATCGTGCAGATGGGAGAAGGCGCGGATGGTGCAGCCGTCGCCGATCACCACGCCGGGGCCGAACACGCAATGCGGCTCCACCACCACGTCGCGGCCGAGCACCGTGTCGGCACTCAGGAAGACCGTCTCGGGAGCGACCAGGGTGGCGCCGCCGAGCTGGGCCGCCCGGCGCAGGCGCGCCTGGATCGCGGCCTCCGCCACGGAGAGCTGGACGCGGTCGTTGACGCCCTGCGCCTCCGCTTCGTCCACCGGCACCACGACCACGGGGAGCCCCTCCGCGACGGCGAGCGCCACGGCGTCGGTGAGGTAGTACTCGCCCGCCGCGTTGTCGTTGCCGATCCGGGTGAGCAGGGACAGGGCATGGGCGCCGGAGAGCGCCATCAGCCCGGCATTGCTCAGCCGCACCGCCCGCTCCGCCTCCGAGGCGTCCTTCTCCTCGCGGATCGCGGTGACGCGGCCGTCCCGGGTGAGCACCCGCCCGTAGCCCTTGGGGTCGGCGGCCTCGAAGGCGAGCACGGCGATGCCGGCGCCCTGGGTCAGCGGCGCCCGCAGCCGGGCGAAGGTCTCCGGGGTGACGAGGGGGGTGTCGCCGAAGGCGACGATCACGTCCGCCGCCTGCCCCTCCAGGGCCTCGCGGGCGGCGAGCACGGCATGGGCGGTGCCGAGCCGCTCGGCCTGCGGATGGACGCTGGCGCCCGGGGCCATCGCCGCGACCTCCCGGGCGACCGCCTCCTGGCCCGGCTCCACCACGACGGCGATCCGGGCGGCGCCCGCCTCCTGGACCGCGGCGAGCACGTGGCCGAGCAGGCTGCGCCCGGCGATGGCGTGGAGCACCTTGGGCAGGGCGGAGCGCATCCGCGTGCCCTTGCCCGCGGCGAGCACCACCGCGGTGAAGCCGCGCCCGGCCGTGTCCTCTACGCGCCCCGTCATCCGCCCGATCCGTCCTGCAGCCCTTTCCAGGCCCTCCGGCAGCGTTTAGCCGATCGTGCCGCATCCGCGAAACCGGCGGCCGGCGCGCCCGCAGCGATGACACTTTGCAGGCCGCGGTGATGACAAAAAAGCAACCTTAACCTGGGGTTCAGGCGTTCCCGTGATACGTCTTGCACCGCAACCAACCCTGGAACCTTTCGACGAGGGCATGACGCTTCCGCTCGACCGCCGCCGGGATGCCCCGCACCCGGCCCCGCGCCCCAATTCCGGCGCGTTCCGCCGTCGCGACCTCCTCGCCGGTGCCGCCGTCGCGGCCGGCGCCGCCCTGCTGCCCGGCGCGGCGGCGGAGGCGGAAGGCTTCGCCCTGCCCGCCGCCGGCACGCCCTTCACCGACACGACCCTGCGCGACCTCGCCCGCACGCTGGCGGGGCAGGCCTTCGCCAAGCCCAATGCCGACGATTTGCCCGAAGGGCTCAAGACCCTGAGCCGCGAGCAATATGCGGGCATCCGCGCCGCCCCCAACACGGCGATCTGGCACGACGCGGAGCTCGGGTTCACCCTGGAGCCCCTGCATCGCGGCTTCGTCTACACCGACAAGGTCGCGCTCTATCTCATCGAGGACGGGACCCTGCGCCCCGTCGCCTATACCCGCGAGCGCTTCGAGGCCGCGGGCGTCACCCTGCCCGAGCCGGGCAAGCAGGATCCGGGCTTCTCCGGCTTCAAGGTGAAGGCGCGGTTCGGCACGGCCGAGCTCTCCGATTTCGCGGTGTTCCAGGGGGCCTCGTTCTTCCGGCTGCTCGCCCGCGGGCAGGGCTTCGGCATCAATGCGCGGGCCCTCGCCCTGCGCCCGGCCGACAGCCGCGGCGAGGAGTTTCCCCGCTGGCGGGCCTTCTTCATCGAGAAGCCGGTCGTGGGCGGACCCCTGATCGTGCACGCGCTGATCGATTCCGAATCGGCGGCCGGGGCGCTGCGCCTGACCCTGCGGCCGGGCGAGGCCTCCCTCGCCGATATCGAGGGCACCATCGTCACCCGGGCCGAGATCGACCATCTCGGGCTCGCCGGCATGCAGGCGAGCTACCTGTTCGGGCCGCATGACAGCCGCGGCACGGACGACGCCCGGGCCGGCGCCTATGCCGCCGGCGGCCTGCAGATCCGCAACGGCGGCGGCGAGGCGATCTGGCGCCCGGTCCACAACCCGCAATCCCTGCAGATCTCCTCCTTCCTCGATTCCGAGCCCAAGGGCTTCGGCCTGATGCAGCGCGCCCGCGACTACGCCGCCTTCCAGGACGACGTGCAGCACTGGGAATGGCGGCCCTCGCTCTGGATCGAGCCCCTCGGGGCCTCCGGCGTCGACGGGCTCTGGGGCGAGGGCGCGGTGACGCTTCTCGAGATCCCGAGCGATTCCGAGCTCAACGAGAACATCCTCGCCTATTGGCGGCCCAAGGCGAAGGTGCCCGCCAAGCGCGAGGCGAGCTTCAGCTACCGCCAGACCTGGTGCTGGCGGCTCGCCGATCCCCTCCCCGTCGCCGCGGTGGCGGGCACCCGCAGCGGCCGCGGCTCGACGGAGGCGCGCCGGCTCTTCCTCGTCGACTTTTCCGGCGACGCCCTGTTCTCCGGCCCCGGCGGGCAGATGCCCGATCTGGAGACGGTGCTGCTCGCCAGCCCCGGCAAGATCGTGCGCCAGACGCTCTATCCCTATCCCGAGCGCCGCACCGTGCGCGTCGCCTTCGAGATGGAGCCGTCCGGCGCGCCGGCCTGCGAATTGCGCCTCGCCCTGAAGACGGCCGGGCGCCAGATCACCGAGACCTGGCTCTACCGCTGGACGCCCTGACCCGACACGCGCCGACCCACCCGCCGCCTCCCCTGCCCTCACCGCCGGATCGCCGATGGCCGAAACCCTGACCCTCGACGCCGCGGTCACCGACCGCCCCGTTCCCGAGCCCGCCCCGGCCCGCGCCTTCCGCCCGGCGATGCCGGACGAGGCCCCGCTCGCCATGCCGGTGCAGGATCTCGCGCGCTGGGACGGGAGCCGCGCCCACCGGCCCGCCCGCCCGCCGCGCTCCCCCGTCGCGGCGCGCCTCTTCGTCTTCGGCGGGGCCGGGCTGCTGACCGTCTACGGCGCCCTGCAGATGTACGAGGTGATCTCGGTCTCGGGGGGCGCCACCGCCCTGCAGTACCTGCTGCTCGTGCTCTTCACCCTCAACTTCTCCTGGATCGCGCTGGCCTTCACGGGGGCGATCCTCGGCTTCCTCGCGCTCCTGCGCCGGCCGAAGGAGGCGCCTCCGGCGGCGCGGCTGACGACCCGCACCGCGGTGATCATGCCGGTCTACAACGAGGCCACCGCGCGCACCTTCGCCGCCGTGCAGGCGATGCGCGAGGCGGTGGAGGCCACGGGCCAGGGGGCGGCCTTCGACTGGTTCGTGCTCTCCGATTCCACCCAGCCCGAGGCCTGGATCGCCGAGGAGCGGGCCTTCCTCGCCCTGCGCGGGGCGATCGGCCCCGGGGCGCGGCTCTATTATCGCCACCGCCCGAAGAACCATCACCGCAAGGCGGGCAATATCGGCGACTTCGTCACCCGCTGGGGGGGCGCCTACGACCACATGCTGGTCCTCGACGCCGACAGCCTGCTCTCGGGCGCGTGCATCGTGACCCTGGCCGCGGCCATGGAGGCGGATCCGGATGCGGGCATCATCCAGAGCCTGCCGCTCATCATCAACCGCAACACCCTGTTCGCCCGGGTCCAGCAATTCGCCGCCCGCATCTACGGGCCGGTCATCGCCACGGGGCTGGCGATCTGGTCGGGCCGGGACGGCAATTACTGGGGCCACAACGCCATCATCCGCACGAAGGCCTTCGCCGAGGCCTGCGGCCTGCCCGACCTGAAGGGCCGCCCGCCCTTCGGCGGCCACGTGCTCAGCCACGATTTCGTGGAGGCGGCCCTGATCCGCCGGGCCGGCTGGGCGGTGTACATGCTGCCCCGGCTCCCGGGCTCCTACGAGGAGAGCCCGCCCTCGCTGATCGACCTCGCCGTGCGCGACCGGCGCTGGGCGCAGGGCAACCTGCAGCATTCCCGCATCATCGGCGCGGCCGGGCTGGCCCTGGCCTCCCGCCAGCACTTCGCCACCGGCATCGCCGGCTACCTCGCCTCCCCGCTCTGGCTGGCCCAGCTCGTCATCGGTATCGCCCTCGTCCTGCAGACGGCCTGGGTGCGGCCCGAATACTTCTCCGCCGAGTTCGGCCTCTACCCGGTCTTCCCCCGGTTCGATCCCGTGCGCGCGCTCCAGCTGTTCGGGCTCACCATGGGCATCCTGCTCGCGCCGAAGGGCCTCGGCCTGGTGCTCGCCCTCGCCGACGGCCCCACCCGCCGGGCCTGCGGCGGGGCGGGGCGGCTCACCCTCTCCTTCGCGATCGAGATCCTGCTCTCGGCCCTGATCGCGCCCATCGCCATGCTGATCCAGTCGGGCTCGGTCTTCCAGATCCTGGCTGGCCGCGACACCGGCTGGAACCCGCAGCGGCGCGACGACGGCTCGATCCCCTTCTCGGCCATCGTCGCCCGCCACCGCTGGCACACCATCCTCGGCCTGGTGACGGGGGTGGCGGCCTTCGCCATCGCCACCTCGCTGTTCCTCTGGATGTCGCCCACCATCCTCGGCCTCGTCCTGGCGATCCCGCTCTCCTGGGCGAGCGGCCAGCTCGCCTGGGGCCTCGCCCTCAAGCGCCGGGGCCTGCTGATGACGCCGGAGGAGCGCGACCCGCCCGCCATCGCCACGCGGGCCGGGGAGCTCGCCGCCCGCAACGCCGAAGCCGGGCTCGACGACGCGGACCCCCTCGTCGCCCTCCATGCCGACCCGGCGTTCGCCGCGGACCACGCCGCCATGCTGCCGCCTTCCCCGAGCCGGCCGCGCGGGGCGATCGATCCCGACCGGGCGCTCGCCCAGGCCAAGGTGGTGGAGGCGGAGACCATCGGCGAGGCCAGCGCCTGGCTGCAGCCGAAGGAGCGCATGGCGCTGCTCCACGACCGCGCCCTCCTCGACCGGCTCCAGCGCCTGCGCCCGGCCTGAGACCAGGGGCGTGAGACTCATGAGACTCATGGGCTGAGGCTCACGGGGCGGGGTCCGCCCGCCCCTCCTTCAGCGCCTGCCGCAGGGCCTCGCGCAACGCCCCCTCGATCAGGAGGGCGGAGCCGTAATGGAACTCGATGTCGAAGGCGTGCCGCGAATTCATGGAGAGCGAGGCGCTCTGCATGGCGACGAGCCGCCCGGCCTCGTCGAAGAGCCCCGAGCCCGAGCCGCCGTAGCCGTCGTTGCAATCGTGCCGGGCGCGGCGGGTGCCCCCCTCCGTCGGCGGGTCGATCCGCCGGATCGCGCAGGTCTCGAGGCTGCTCGGGCCGCGATAGTTCTCGTGGCCGCCGGGGGAGACCATGGTCACGGGGAGCGTGATGTCCCCCACCGGCAGGTCGGGGGGCGCCTCGGGCAGCGGCTGGTGCGGGGCCTGGGCCGGCTGGGCGAGCCTGAGCAGCGCCCAGTCGTCGGTGATGTGCAGGCGCTGGGCGTCCCGGGCCGCGCCGAGGCGCAGGCTCTCGGCCACGAAATCGTAGTTGCGGCCGTCGATCTGGAAGTAGCAATCGGCCACCGAGCGGGTCGTCTCCAGCTGCCGGTTCCGGAAATTGTGCGCGTTGAGCATGACCAGGGAGGGGGCGCCGATCAGCCAGGCCGCCGCCGCCTTCTGCGGCACGCCGTCCGGCCGGCGGCACCAGAGCACGCCGGCCCCGGGGAAGCGGGCGCGGTCGCTGCCGGTGAGGTCGCGCCGGCCGTCGCGGGGATAGAGGGCGCCGGTCTCGCCGACGTCCCGCGCGCCCGCGGCGCAGAGCGCGAGCGCCAACCCCGCCGCCAGGCCATGCCAGCCTCGCGCCATCACCGCTCCTCCCGATGCCTCGGGCTGCTGCGCGCCCGTTGCGCCTAGTGGTGCGCCGGGCCTTCGTCGCGGTCAAGCCGGAGGCACGCGAGAAGATCGCCAATTTAGAAATGCCACATCTTCCCAGCAAGAAATGTCTGACCGGGTAAAGACATCTCCTTCAATCAACGCCTAGAAACGATAGGCGACGGGGTGCTAATAAGTCTTTCATAAGACAGGGTTTATCTAAGATTGTTCTTAGATTTTCTGCTCGGTCGAGGAATGGACTTCGTGGCGAACCCTGAACCTCAGAGGGAATAGCTCAAGAGGTACCGCGAGGCCGAAAGGCGTGGCGGTCAAGCGAGGAGACGCAGGATGAGCAGGTTTGTGACATCGGTCTCGGCATTGGCGATGCTGGCGCTCGCGCCCGCCGCGCTGTCGAGCGTGGCCTACGCCAATGACAAGCTCGTCGAGCTCTCGAAGAGCGACGACAACTGGGTCATGCCCGGCAAGAACTACGACTCGAACAACTACAGCGAGCTCAAGCAGGTCAACAAGAGCAACGTGAAGCAGCTCCGGCCGGCCTGGACCTTCTCCACCGGCCTGCTCAACGGCCACGAGGGCGCCCCGCTGGTCGTGGACGGCAAGATGTACGTCCACACCTCGTTCCCGAACAACACCTTCGCCCTCGACCTCGACGATCCGGGCCACATCCTGTGGCAGGACAAGCCGAAGCAGAACCCGGCCGCCCGCGCGGTCGCCTGCTGCGACCTCGTCAACCGCGGCCTCGCCTACTGGCCGGGCGACGGCAAGACCCCGGCCCTGATCCTCAAGACCCAGCTCGACGGCCACGTCGTGGCGCTCAACGCCGAGACCGGCGAGACCGTGTGGAAGGTCGAGAATTCCGACATCAAGGTCGGCTCGACGCTCACCATCGCCCCCTACGTCGTCAAGGACAAGGTCATCATCGGCTCCTCGGGCGCCGAGCTCGGCGTGCGCGGCTACCTGACCGCCTACGACGTGAAGACCGGCGGCCAGGTCTGGCGCGCCTACGCCACCGGCCCGGACAAGGACCTGCTGCTGGCCGACGACTTCAACGTTAAGAACGCCCATTACGGCCAGAAGGGCCTGGGCACCGCGACCTGGGAGGGCGACGCCTGGAAGATCGGCGGCGGCACCAACTGGGGCTGGTACGCCTACGATCCGGGCACGAACCTGATCTATTTCGGCACTGGCAACCCGGCGCCGTGGAACGAGACCATGCGTCCCGGCGACAACAAGTGGACGATGACGATCTTCGGCCGCGACGCCGACACCGGCGAGGCCAAGTTCGGCTACCAGAAGACCCCGCACGACGAGTGGGACTATGCCGGCGTCAACGTCATGATGCTCTCCGAGCAGAAGGACAAGGACGGCAAGACCCGCAAGCTGCTGACCCATCCGGACCGCAACGGCATCGTCTACACCCTCGACCGCACCGACGGCGCGCTGGTCTCGGCCAACAAGCTCGACGACACGGTCAACGTGTTCAAGACGGTCGACCTGAAGACCGGCCAGCCGGTGCGCGATCCGGAATACGGCACCCGGATGGACCACCTCGCCAAGGACGTCTGCCCCTCGGCGATGGGCTACCACAACCAGGGCCACGATTCGTACGATCCGAAGCGTGAGCTCTTCTTCATGGGCATCAACCACATCTGCATGGATTGGGAGCCCTTCATGCTGCCCTACCGGGCGGGTCAGTTCTTCGTGGGCGCCACGCTGAACATGTATCCGGGCCCGAAGGGCGACCGTCAGAACTACGAAGGTCTCGGCCAGATCAAGGCGTACAACGCGATCACCGGCAGCTATAAGTGGGAGAAGATGGAGCGCTTCGCGGTGTGGGGCGGAACCCTCGCCACCGCCGGCGACCTGGTCTTCTACGGCACGCTCGACGGCTACCTGAAGGCGCGCGACTCCGACACGGGCGACCTCCTCTGGAAGTTCAAGATCCCGTCGGGCGCCATCGGCTATCCGATGACCTACACCCACAAGGGCACGCAGTACGTCGCCATCTACTACGGCGTCGGCGGCTGGCCGGGTGTGGGCCTGGTGTTCGACCTCGCCGACCCGACCGCCGGTCTCGGCGCGGTGGGCGCCTTCAAGAAGCTCGCCAACTACACCCAGCAGGGTGGCGGCGTGATCGTCTTCTCCCTCGACGGCAAGGGTCCCTACGACGACCCGAATGTCGGCGAGTGGAAGTCGGCCTCCAAGTAAGGACCAACGCGCCGGCCTCTCCCTCCTCCGGAGGGGGAGGCCTCGCCTGCCCCGCGCGAGAGAAACCGAGACGGGCACGCCATGCCCGGGCCCCGCGCCAAGACCGAAGAAATCCCAGAGGAAACCCGAGATGTCGCTCGTCAACGGACGCTGCCGCGCGGCCGCCTCGGCCGCTGCCCTGACCGCCCTGGCCTGCCTGTGGGCGCCGGCGGCCTGGTCCCAGGAGCCGAAGGCCGCCGAGAATGCCCAGGGGACGAAGGCCGATCCGGGCCGCCTGCGCATCTGCGCCGCCGAGCAGCCGCCGCTCTCGCTCAAGGACGGTTCCGGCCTCGAGAACCGCATCGCCGCCGCCGTGGCCGAGGCCATGGGCCGCAAGCCGGACTTCGTCTGGCTGGGCAAGCCCGCGATCTATCTCGTGCGGGACGGGCTGGAGAAGAAGGCCTGCGACGTCGTGGTCGGGCTCGATTCCGACGACCCGCGGGTCCTCACCACCAAGCCCTATTACCGCTCCGGCTACGTCTTCCTCACCCGCGCCGACAAGGACCTCGACGTGAAGTCCTGGGCCGATCCGCGCCTCAAGCAGGTCGACCACATGGTGGTCGGCTTCGGCACCCCCGGCGAGGCGATGCTCAAGGATATCGGGCGCTACGAGGAGGACATGGCCTACCTCTACTCGCTCGTGAACTTCCGGGCCCCGCGCAACCAGTACACCCAGATCGATCCGGCCCGGATGGTGAGCGAGGTGGTGGGCGGCAAGGCCGACGTCGCCGTGGCCTTCGCCCCCGACGTCGCCCGCTACGTGCGGGATTCGTCCACGCCCCTGCGCATGACGCCGGTGCCCGACGACACCACCCGCAGCGACGGCCAGAAGATGCCGCAGAGCTTCGACCAGTCCATGGGCGTGCGCCGGGACGACACCGCGCTCAAGGCCGAGCTCGACGCGGCGCTCGCCAAGGCCAAGCCCCGCATCGACGCGATCCTGAAGCAGGAGGGCGTGCCGGTGCTCGCCGCCTCCAACTGAAATACCGGCCGGATCCGATGCCGTGATGAGGAAGACGAACAGCACGATGACGAAGAAGAAAATGAACGCGACCGCCCTCGCCGCCCTGCTCGGCGCGGGGTTCGCCGCGGTGAGCCTGCCCGCGCTGGCCCAGCCGCAATCGGCGCCGCAGACGGGCGTCGTGTTCCGCAACACGGTGACCGGCGAGCAGCTCGACGTGTCCCAGGGCAAGGAAGGCGGTCGCGACACCCCGGCGGTGAAGAAGTTCTTCGAGACCGGCGTGAACAGCTACATCGACGACAAGTCCTGCCTGAGGAACGGCGAGAGCCTGTTCGCCACCTCCTGCTCGGGCTGCCACGGCCATCTCGCGGAGGGCAAGCTCGGCCCGGGCCTCAACGACAATTACTGGACCTATCCGAGCAACACCCAGGATACCGGCCTGTTCTCGACGATCTTCGGCGGCGCCAACGGCATGATGGGCCCGCACAACGAGAACCTGACCCCCGACGAGATGCTGCAGGTCATCAGCTGGATCCGGCATCTCTACACCGGGCCGGTGCAGGACGCCGTCTGGCTCAATGACGAGCAGAAGAAGAACTACAAGCCCTACAAGCAGGGCGAGGTCATCCCGAAGGACGCCCAGGGCCAGTGCAAGCCGCTGGAGGAGTGATCCGCCGGGGAAGGGGTCGTGCCCTCCTGGGCGCGGTCAAGGGGCGGAGGAACCGCTCGCGCAATCGAGAGACGGAGAGGAAACCATGAAGACCTATCTGCTTGCCGCCGCGGCCCTCGCCGGTGCCGTGATCGCCCTTCCCGCCGCCGCCTATGACGGCACCAAGTGCAAGGCCGCCGGCAATTGCTGGGAGCCCAAGCCCGGCTTCCCGGAGAAGATCGCCGGCTCGAAGTACGATCCCAAGCACGACCCCAAGGAGCTGAACAAGCAGTCCGAGTCCATCAAGGCGATGGAAGAGCGCAACAAGAAGCGCGTCGAGGCTTTCAAGAAGAACGGCAAGTTCGAATACGACGTGAACAAGATCTCGTCGAACTAAGCTCGGCCCTCCCCCCTTCCCGGGGGAGGGGCTCCGCGGAGGCGGGGCGGGAGAGGGGAGCGAGCGCCCCGAACGCGGCGCCCGCCCTCGACGCGATGCGGGCACCCGACGCCGGGCGCCCCTCTCCCGGACCCCCTTCGGGGCCGCCCTCCCCCGCCTCGGGGCGAGGGACAGCGCGGCGCCGTGGTTGCGCTCGCGTCCTCAACGAGACCCATCATTGCAAGGCCCGTCCGGCGAATGAACACCCTGCGCCCCGGCGACGCGATGCTCACCGACTGGCGGCAGGCCGCCGCGCGCTTCGAGGGCGCGATCGCCAAGGCGGTGGTCGGCCAGGAGAAGGCGATCCGCCTCGTCACCATCGCGATCTTCGCCCGCGGGCACGCCATGCTCGAAGGCGATGTCGGGGTCGGCAAGACCACCCTGCTGCGGGCGGTGGCCCGGGGGCTGGGGGGCGCCTACGAGCGCGTCGAGGGCACCGTCGACATGATGCCGACGGACCTCATCTACCACACCTTTCTCGGCGAGGACGGGCGCCCGCGGGTCGAGCCCGGCCCGGTGCTGCGCCGATCGGAGGACCTGTCGGTCTTCTTCTTCAACGAGATCAACCGGGCCCGGCCCCAGGTCCACGCCCTGCTCCTGCGCCTGATGGCCGAGCGCAGCGTCACCGCCTTCAACCGCGAATACCGTTTTCCCCATCTCCAGGTCTTCGCCGACCGCAACCGCGTCGAGCGCGAGGAGACCTTCGAGCTGCCGGCGGCGGCCCGCGACCGCTTCCTGATGGAGATCGGCATGGAGGCGCCCCGGGACGCGCAGGCCCGCCGCGCCCTCGTGTTCGATCCGCGCTTCCACGACACCGACCGGCTGATCGGGGAGGTCGAGGCCGGGGTGCTCGACCATGCGCGCATCGGCGCCATCGCCAGCGCGATCCAGCACGCGGTCCGGGCGGAGCCGGCCATCGAGGCTTACGTCGGCGGCCTCTGGGACGCGCTGGTCCGCCCCGGAGCCGCGGGCATCCGCCTCTCGGGCATCGACATGGACCGCTTGATCCAGGGCGGAGCCTCCCCCCGCGGCGTCGCCTTCCTCGTCCGCGCCGCCCGCGTCCGCGCCTGGCTGGAGGGCCGGGACTGGCTGGTGCCGGAGGATGTCCGCGCCGTCTTCCCCGAGGTGATGGCCCACCGCGTCTTCCTGGAGCCGGTCTACGAGATGCGGCGCTCGGCCATCGTGCCCGAGCTCATCCGGGCGGTGTTCGAGACGGTGCCCGCCCCGTGAGCGCGGAGGAGGACGGGGCCGACATCGTCTATCTGCCGCGCTGGCGGCCCGGCGGCCAGAGGATCGGCGCCCATCGGGGGCGCGATGCCGGGGGGCTCGGCACCTTCCGCGATCAGGTGCCCTTCCTGCGCCTGCCGGATGCCCGGCGCATCGACCTGCGCGCCTCCCTGCGGGACCCGTTCGAGGGCGTGTTCGTGCGCCGCTTCGAGGCGCGCAACCCCGTCGAGACCTATGCCCTGGTCGACCTCTCCGCCTCGATGCGCTTCCGCGGCCGCGCCGACCGCCTCGGCCTCGCCGCCGCGCTCTGCGCCGGGCTCGCCCGTTCCGCCACCCGCATCGGCGACGGCTTCGGCCTGATCGGCTGCGACGGCGCCCTGCGGGAGGACCTGTTCCTGGCCGCCACCCGCCACCGTGCGGCGGCCCTCGCCGCGGCCGGCCGGATCGGGGCCGCGCGCTGCGCCGGGTCGAGCGCGGAGGGCCTGCTGGAGGCGGCCCGGCGCCTGGCCGGGCGGCCGAAGCTGATCTTCCTCGTCTCGGATTTCCGCTGGCCGGAGGCGCTGATCGGGCAGGTCTTCGCCGCGCTGGCGCTGCACGACGTGACGCCGGTCCTGCTCGCCGATGCGGCCGAGGACACGGCGCTGCCGGCCTTCGGCCTCGTCGAGCTCGAGGATCTCGAGGGCGCCGGGCGCCGCCTCGTCTTCCTGCGGCCCTCTCTGCGCCGCCGCTGGCTCGCCCGGGAGGCGGACCGGATCGAGACCCTGCGCCGGCTCTGCGCTCCCTTCGCCCGCCCCCCCTTCCGCCTCGCCGACCGCTTCGACGCGGAGGCGCTGAGCCGGCACCTGATGGCGACGTGACGATGCGCGCGCTCCTCTCCGCCGCCCTGCTGCTCGCCCTCGCCGCCCTGCCCGCCGCCGCCCAGATCCGCGGCGTCGAGCTGCGCACGCCCCGCGCCTTCGGCTATTTCCTCGGCGACCTCGTCCTGGTCCAGGCCGAGATCCGCCTCGATCCGGGCTTCACCCTGCAGCGGCCCTCCCTGCCGAAGCCCGGCCCGGTCGCCTATTGGCTCGACCTGCGGGCGATCGCCGCCGACGAGCAGCGCGCGGCCGACGGCTCGACCCTGGTGCGCCTGCACCTGACCTATCAGACGTTCTACGCCGCCCTCGACACCCGCACCCTCGAGGTGCCGGGCTTCTCCGTCGTGGTGGAGAGCCGGGGATCGGACGGCCTCACCAGCGCCGTCGCCCCGATCCCGGGCTGGAAGCTCGGCGTCTCGGCCCTGCGCGAGGTGCAGCCGGAGCGCCACGACGACGCGGCCGAATACCTGCGCCCGGACGGCCGCACCCCGCGCCTCGACCCGCAGCCCGCGGCGGCGACCGCCCTGGGGCTGACCGCCCTCGCCGCCCTGGCCGGCCTCGTGCTCGCCCGGGACCGGGCCTGGTGGATCTTCGGGCGGCGACGCGGCCGGCCCTTCGCCCGTGCCCGCAAGGCCCTGCGCCAGGCCCGGCCCAGGGCGCAGGGCGAGGCCCTGTATCGCGAGGCTCTGCTCGCCCTGCATCGCGGCCTCGACGAGACCAACGGCGCGCGCCTGCTCGCCGACGACCTGCCGGGCTTCCTCGCCCGGCACCCGGCCTTCCGGGCGCAGGCCGCGGCCCTGGCGACGTTCTTCGCGGCGTCGCGCCTCGTCTTCTTCGGCCGCGAGACGGCGGCCGCGAGCCGCGCCCTGCCGCTGCCCGACATCGAGGCCCTGCTCGGACGGCTGTCCGCCATCGAGCGGAGCGCGTGAGCGCGATGGCCGCCCTCCTGCCCCCCCTCGGGGTCGTCACGCCCCTGTGGCTCTGGCTGCTGCCCCTCGCCCTGCTGCCGCTGGCGCTCTCCGCCAACCGCCGCATGGCGATCTCCGCGATCTCCGCCGCGCCCGAGGATCCGCTCTCCTCCGCCCTGCGCGCGGTGCTGACGCTGGCCGGCCTCCTCGCCATCGGCGGCCTGATCCTGGCGCTGTCCGGTCCCTACCGGGCGGGGGAGCGGGTGACCCGGATCGGCATCGGCGCCCAGGTCTCGATGCTGATCGACCGCTCCGGCAGCATGAACGAGACCTTCGCCGGCCGTCAGCCCTCGGGCGCCGAGGAATCGAAGGCGATGGCCTCCCGGCGCATCCTCGGCGACTTCGTCGGTGACCGCGCCCACGATCAGTTCGCGGTCACGGCCTTCTCCACCGCGCCGATGCTCGTCGTGCCGATGACCGACCGGCACGAGGCCGTGCGCGCGGCCATCGCGGCGATCGACCGGCCGGGGCTCGACTACACCAACGTCGCCCGAGGCCTGGGGCTGGCCCTGGCGCAGTTCGGAGCGAACGCGCCGGGCGTGTCCCGCGCCCTCCTCCTCGTCTCGGACGGGGCGGCGGTGATCGACCCGCGCATCCAGGACCAGCTGCGGGCGCAGTTCGCCAAGGTCCGGCCGAACCTCTACTGGCTGTTCCTGCGCACCAAGGGCTCCCCCTCGATCTACGACAAGCCGGCGGGGGAGGACACGCCGCAGGCGGCGCCCGAGCGCCATCTCGACCTGTTCTTCAAGAGCCTCGGCATCCCCTATCGCGCCTTCGAGGCGGAGGGGGCGGAGGCGGTGGCGAACGCGGTCCGCCAGATCGAGGCGCTGGAGCGCGATCCCATCCCCTATACCGAGGAGCGGCCCCGCCGGGACCTCACCCCCTTCGCCTACGGCCTCTCCGCCTTCGGGCTCCTCCTCCTGGTGCTCGCCAAGCTCGCGGAGGCCGATCTCGTCCGCGCCGCGCCCGCCCGGGCCGCCGCGGCCCCGGTGCAGGACGCTCGGAGGGAAGCCGCATGACCGCCTCGACCCGCGCGCCCGCCCCCGGCCTGGGCGCCCGCCTCGGCGCGGAGATCCGCCGCGCTTGGCGCGCGGGCCGCCCGCACCTGCTCGTGCTGCTGCCGATCCTGCTTCTGGCCCTCGCCATCCTCTCCGCGCTCTCCGCCTGGAGCGCGGCGCGCACCAACGCGGCCATCGCTGCCCTGGAGGCCGGGCGGGAGGTCGCCGTCGCCCCCGACGCGCCCGGACCCCTCCTCGTCGCGCGGGTCAAGTTCCTGGCTCGGCGCGACCGGCTGGACGAGGCCGAGCCGCTTCTCGAAAGCCTCGACCGCAGGGGCAGCCCGGAGCAGGCCGCCCGCGCCCGCTACAGCGTCGCCAATGCCCGGATCCGGGAGGCCTTCCGGCTGATCGAGCGCAGCGAGCTCGACAAGGCCGGCCCCCAGGTGACCCTGGCCCGCCAGGATTACCGCCGGGCGCTCCAGGCCAAGCCCGATTTCTGGGACGCGAAGTTCAATTTCGACGTGGCCTCGCGCCTGATCCGCGACTTCCCCGAATTCGACCGCACCTTCGGCGACGAGATGAAGGCCGAGCCCAAGCAGATCTGGACGGACATCCCCGGCCAGCCGCGGGGTGGGCCATGACGCGACCGGGGAGCCTGCTCCGCGACCTGCCCCTCGCGCGCAATCTGCGCGACCGCCGCCTGCAGGCGCTGGGGGCGGCCCTGCTGCTGACGCTGCTCGCGGCCTTCGTGCCGCCCCTGCCGCTCACGCGCTCCGGCGTCGCGGTGCTGGCGGTGGTCGACATCACCGGCAGCATGAACGTGCGCGACTATACGGAAGGCGGCAAGCCGGTGAGCCGCCTCGACACCGCCAAGGCCGCCCTGCGCCGGCTCGTGGCCGACCTGCCCTGCGGCTCGCGCCTTGCCCTGGGGCTGTTCACGGAGCGCCGGCCCTTCCTGCTGTTCACGCCCATCGAGGTCTGCGCCGATTTCGCGCCCCTGGACGGGGCCCTGGCCGCCCTCGACTGGCGCATGGCCTGGGAGGGCGACAGCCGCGTGGCGGCGGGCCTGCACCGGGCGGTCGCCATGGCGGGCGAGCTCGGCACGGATCTCCTCTTCGTCAGCGACGGGCAGGAGACGCCGCCCCCGCCCTCCACGGACCTGCCCCCCTTCGAGGGCAAGCCGGGCGCGGTGCGCGGCCTGATCGTCGGGGCGGGCGGCTACGCCCTGTCCCCGATCCCAAAATACAACGACCGCGGGCGCGAGACCGGCTTCTACGCCGAGACCGACGTGCAGCAGGAGAACCGCTTCGGGCCGCCGCCGGCGGATGCGGAATCCCGGGAGGGCTACAACCCGCGCAACGCCCCCTTCGGCGCCGCCGCGGCCCGGGGCACGGAGCATCTCTCCTCCGTGCGCGAGGCGCATCTGAAGGCCCTCGCGGCCCAGACCGGCCTTGCCTATGCGCATCTCGACGGCCCGGGCGGCCTCGCCGCGCCGCTCGCCGCCGCCGCGACCCCGCGCCCCCTGCCCGGCCGGCTCGACCTGCGCCCCTTCCTCGGCACCGCGGCCCTTGCCCTGGTCCTCGCCACCTTCCTCGCGGGGCCGCTGCGCGCGCTGCGGCCCGCCTCCCCCCTCACCGCAAGCAGGATGTGATCATGCGTTTCCCCTTCGTCGCGCTGTCCGCCTCGGCGCTCGCGCTGGTCGCGAGCGTGGCGCTCGCCCATGGCCCGACGCCGCAGAAGATCGTCCAGTCGGTCACGATCCAGGCGAAGCCGGAGGCCGTCTGGAAGGTGGTGGGCGACTTCGCGGGCATCGGCCGATGGCATCCGGACGTGGCCAAGGCCGAGGGCACCGGCGGCAACGGCGAAGGCGCGGTCCGCACCGTGACCCTCAAGAACGGCGGCGTCCTCAAGGAGGGCCTCGACGAATGGAAGGCGGAGGCGCGCACCTATTCCTACCGGATGTCCGATCCGGACCTGAAGGCGCTGCCCGTCTCCTCCTATTCCGCGACGATCACGGTCTCGCCCGAGGGCGACGGCGCCAAGGTCGAGTGGCTCGGCCGCTTCTACCGCGGCGACACCGGCAACGAGCCGCCGGAGGAATTGAGCGACGAGGCCGGCCGCACGGCCATGAACGCGTATTTCGCCGCCGGGCTCAAGGGCCTGAAGGCGGCGGTGGAGGGCAAGTAGGAGGCCCCTTCCCCATGATCCGTCCCGCCCTCGCCATCCTCTGTCTCGCCGCCGCCGCCGGCCTGCCCGCCCGGGCCGGCACGGTCTTCGTCGCGAGCCAGCAGGCGGGGCAGCTCTCGCGGATCGAAGCGGCGGCGGTGGCCGGCCAAGCGTCGGTCCCTGCCGTGTCGGTCCCGGCGGCGCCGGCCACGGTCGCGGCGGGCGGCGGGCTGGTCTTCCTCACCCACCCGGACGGCCACGCGATCACCGTGGCCGAGGCCGCCACGGGCCGGGTGCTGCGCCGCCTGCCCTATGCCGGCCAGGCCTTCGGGCTCGCGGCCGGCGCGGACGGGCGCCACCTCTTCGTCGCCGACTGGTCCGGCCACCGCGTCGACCGGATCGCGGCGGCGGATGGCCGGGTCGAGGCCTCGGCCGAGACCGGCCGGGATCCGGCCCATCTCGTCCTCGACCGCGCCGGCCGGCTCTTCGTGGCGGACCGGGAGAGCCGGCAGGTCAGCGTGTTCGACGCCGCCCGGATGGTGCGGGTCGCGACGATCCCCGTGGGCGAGGCGCCCTTCGCCCTGGCGCTCAGCCCGGACGAGGACCGGCTCTATGTCGGCAACGTGCGCAGCAACGACCTCACGGTGATCGACACCGGGACGCTCACGGCGCGCGCGACCGTGCCCGCCGGCGGCATGCCCTACGGCGTCGCGGTGAGCCCGGACGGGGCGCGGGTGCTGGTGACGAACCAGCATGCCGGCACCGTCACCGTGCTCGATGCCGGGACGCTCCGCGTCGCGGCGACGGTCGGCGTCGGCCGCTACCCGGAGGGCATCGCCATTTCGGACGGCCGGGCTTATGTCGCCAACTGGTTCTCCGACGACGTCTCCGTGATCGATCTCGCCACGCTGAAGCCGGTCGCGCGCCTGCCGGTGGCCGAGGGGCCGCGCAGCCTCGCCGTCGCCGCGGGGGCCGTATCGGAGGGGGAGACGCGATGAAGGCCGTTGCCGCGCTCGGCGCGCTGCTGCTGCTCGGCGCCTGCGACCGCGGCGAGGAGCAGGCCTCCCGGGGCGAGGACCAGGCCGTGGTCGCCACGACCGCGGAGAAGGACCTGCCGGATTGGCTCGGGCAGACCGACGGGACGGAGCCGGCGCGCTGGCTCGCCGGCCGCGCGGCGGGCCATCCCCTCCCGGGGGATGCGGCGGAGGTGATGGCGATGCGCGAGGCCCTCGCGCAGGCGCGCGGCGGCTTCGTGGAAGACACGCGCATGATCGCCAACCGCACGGTGCAGCTCGGGCAGATGCTCTCCGAGATCGGCAAGCCCGAGCCCTATCTCGTCCTGCTCCAGGGCCTGGGCCGGATCGCCGCCGAGCGCGGGCGCCACAAGAGCCTCTACGGCGAGATGTGCCAGCACTACTACAACACCCGGGCCCAGGGCGCCGACCACGACACGGCCCTGGCCCGCCTCGCCGAGCGGGAGCGGCGATGACGCCCGGCCGCCCCAGCGCCCGGCGCCCCGCCGCGCCGCCGGCCCGGCCGGAGGCGGTCCTCGTCGTGGACGATCACCCGATCGTGCTGCAGGGGCTGCGCCGCCTCGCCGAGGAGGCGGGCATGGCCCGCGTGTTCGAGGCCGCCGACATCGTCTCGGCCTACCGCCTGTTCCACCGGCACCGGCCCGGCCTCGTGGTCGCCGATCTGAGCTTCCGCGACGGCGGCCTGTCCGGCCTCTCCCTGATCCGCCGGATCAAGGCCCTGGAGCCGGAGACCCGGATCCTGGTCTTCAGCATGCACGCCGATCCGGTCGTGGTCTCGCGCGCCCTGGAGAGCGGCGCCCTCGGCTTCGTGCTCAAGGATGCGGGGAGCGAAACGGTCCTGGAGGCGGTCGCGGCGGTCGGCCTGGGCCGGGGCTACCTGCCCCACGCGCTCGCCACCGACGTCGCCATGCTGAACCGGAGCGTGCGCCCCGCCCCGCTCGCCACCCTGAGCGCCCGCGAGCTGCAGGTCCTGTCGCTCCTGAGCCAGGGCAAGTCCTACGAGGCGATCGCCAATGCCCTCTCGGTGAGCTACCGGACGGTGATCAATGCGAGCTCCAGCATGCGCCGGAAGCTCGGCGCCGAATCTAGGGCCGCCCTGATCCGCATCGCCGTCAGCCGGGCGGGCACCATCGCCTGAGGCGGAGCCGCCTCCGCCTAGAGTTCCGCGCTCACCGCCATCCCGTCATAGGCCGGCACCACGCCGGGCGGCAGCTTGCGCGCCAGCGTCGCGTAGTCGAGGTCGGTGTGCAGGTTGGTGAGGATCGCCCGGCGGGGCTTCACCGCCTCGATCAGGGCGAGGGCGTCCGAGACCGAGTAATGCGTCGGATGCGGCGTCTCGCGCAGGGCGTCGATGATGAGCAGGTCGAGGTCGCGCAGGCGGTCGACCGCCGCTTCCGGCATCAGGCTCACGTCCGGCGCGTAGGCGACGGGGCCGAAGCGGAAGCCGAAGGCCGCCTCGTTGCCGTGCTCCATCCGGAAGGGCAGGGCTTCCACCGGGCCGCCCTCCCCGTCGACGGCGAGCACGGCCTCCTCGGCGAGGTCGTGCAGGTCGAGGATCGGGGGATAGGCCGAGCCCGGCGGCGTCTCGAAGGCGTAGCCGAACCGGGCCAGGAGCAGGGCGCGGGTATGCGCGTCCGCATAGACGGGGATGCGCTGTCGCATGTCGATGACGAGGGGGCGCAGGTCGTCGATGCCGTGGGTGTGGTCGGCATGGGCGTGGGTGTAGAGCACGGCGTCGAGCCGCTTCACCTCCGCCTCCAGGAGCTGCTCGCGCAGGTCCGGCGAGGTGTCGACGAGGAGCCGCGTCCTGCGCGCGCCCTCCTCCCGCTCCACCAGCAGCGAGCAGCGCCGGCGGCGGTTGCGGGGATCGGCCGGGTCGCAGGCGCCCCAGCCGTAGCCGACCCGCGGCACCCCGCCCGAGGAGCCGCAGCCGAGGATGCGCAGGTTCAGGCGCGCCATCGCGGCTCCGTTCCGGTGGAGGCCCGCCGGTTCATGCCGCCTCCGAGCGGGCGGCCTTGTCGAACAGGCGGTGGAAATTGGCGGTGGTCAGGGCGGCGAGATCCGCGAACGGCAGGTCCAGGGTCTCGGCGAGCGAGCGGGCGGTGTCGGCGGTGTAGGCCGGCTCGCAGCGCCGGCCGCGATGCGGCTCCGGGGCGAGGAAGGGCGCGTCGGTCTCCACCAGCAGCCGGTCCCGCGGCACGGCCCGGGCGATGTCGCGCAGGGCCGTCGAGCGCCGGAAGGTGACGATGCCGGAGAAGGAGACGAACAGGCCGAGCTCGACCCCGACCGCCGCCAGTCGCGCGCCGGAGGAGAAGCAGTGCAGCACCGCCTTGAAGGCGCCCCGGCCCATCTCGTCGCGCAGCACCGCCTCCATGTGCTCGTCGGCGTCGCGGGAATGGATCACCAGGGGCAGGCCGGTCGTGCGGGCGGCCTCGATATGGGCGCGCAGCACCCGCTCCTGCACCGCCTCCGGCGCGGCGTCCTCGTAATGGTAGTCGAGCCCCGCCTCGCCGATGCCGATGCAGCGGGGATGGTCGGTGAGCGCGGCGATGGCCTCGGCCGGGACGTCGGGCTCCTCGCCCGCGCCCTGGGGATGGGTGCCCACCGTGTACCAGACGGCCGGATGCGCCTCGGCGATGGCCCGGTAGGTGTCGGCCTTGGCGACCCGGGTCGAGATCGTGACCATGCGCGTCACCCCGGCGGCCTGCGCCCGGGCGATCACGCCGGGCATGTCCTCGGCGAATTCGGGGAAATCGAGATGGCAGTGGCTGTCGACCAGCATGGAAGGCGTGACGGTCCTCGGAAGGAAGGGGCGGCTCAGGCGGCCGCGTCCGGCTTCTCGAAACGGGGGAAGATCGGGCTCGGCGCCGGCAGGGCGGTTCCCGCCTGCAAGCGGTGGGCCGGATCGACATGGGCGAAGAGCCGCCGGTCGGCCGGGACGGCGAGCAGGTCGAGGAGCGCGGCGCCCGCGCTCGGCACGAAGGGCTGCACCAGCAGCGCGACCCGGCGCAGGGTCTCGGCGGTGACGTAGAGCACCGTGTTCATGCGGGCGGGATCGCTCTTCTTGAGCTTCCACGGCTCCTCGGCGGCGAAGTAGCGGTTGGTCTCGGCCACCACCGCCCAGATCTCGGCGAGGATCGCGTGGAGGGCGAGGTCGCCCATCAACGCCCGCGCCTTGTCCGGCAGCGCCGCCGCGGCCCCGAGGATGGCCTCGTCGGCCGCGGTGAAGGCGCCCGGCTCCGGCACCGCCGCGGCGCAGTTCTTCGCGATCATCGACAGGGAGCGCTGGGCGAGGTTGCCCAGGTCGTTGGCGAGATCCGCGTTGATGCGGTTGATGATCGCCTCGTGGCTGTAGCTGCCGTCGCCGCCGAAGGGCACCTCGCGCAGCACGAAGTAGCGCACGGCGTCGACGCCGTAGGTGGCGACGAGGTCGAGGGGATCGACCACGTTGCCGAGCGACTTCGACATCTTCTCGCCCCGGGAGAGCAGGAAGCCGTGGCCGAAGACGCGCTTGGGCAGGGGCAGCCCCGCCGACATCAGGAAGGCCGGCCAGTAGACCGCGTGGAAGCGCACGATGTCCTTGCCGATGACGTGCAGGTCCGCCGGCCAGAACCTGTTGCGCGCATCCGCCGCGTCCGGGAAGCCCGTCACCGTCAGGTAGTTGGTGAGGGCGTCGACCCAGACATACATGACGTGGCCGGGATGCTCCGGCACGGGCACGCCCCAGTCGAAGGTGGTGCGGCTGACGGAGAGGTCCTTCAGCCCCGAGCGCACGAAGCTCGCGACCTCGTTCATCCGGGTGTCGGGGCCGAGGAAGCCCGGCTGCTCCGCGTAGAGCTTGAGCAGGCGGTCCTGGTAGGCGGAGAGGCGGAAGAGATAGTTCTCCTCCTCCATCCACTCGACGGGCGTGTCGGTCTTGATCGAGCGGCGCTGCCCGTCGGGGCCGACCACCGTCTCGGCCTCGTCGTAATAGGCCTCGTCGCGCACCGAGTACCAGCCGGCATATTTGGCGAGGTAGATGTCGCCATTCGCCTCCATGCGCCGCCACAGCGCCTGGGCCGCGGCGTAGTGCTCGGGCTCCGTGGTGCGGATGAAGCGGTCGTAGGAGCAGTTCAGCGCGTCGGCCACCGCCTTGAACCGGGCGGCCATGCCGTCGACGAAGGCGCGCGGGCTCACCCCGGCCCGGGAGGCGGTCTGCTGGATCTTGAGCCCGTGCTCGTCGGTGCCCGTGGAGAACAGCACCGCGTAGCCGTCGAGCCGCTTGAAGCGGGCGATGGCGTCGGTGGCGATCACCTCGTAGGCGTGCCCGATATGCGGCGCGCCGTTGGGATAGGAAATCGCCGTGGTGATGCTGAAGGTTTTGCCTTCGCTCTGGCTCACGTCTGCCGCTCTCCGGATCTTCGTCGCGCCTTGTCGCGCGGCCGGCGCTGGGACGCAACCGAGACAAGCGGCCCGGGCGTCCTCAAGCGGGATCCGGCCGATGGCTGGGCCCGCCTGATTCCGGCGCCGCGGGGGCTCACGGCGTGCGTAGGGCCTGGGACAGCTCCTCGAACAGGGTCAGGACCAGGGGGCGCCGGTCGAGATTGTAGATCGCCGCCTCGCGGGCGGCACGGTTCACCCGCTCGGCCGCCTCGACCAGGGCGGCGAGCCGGGCCGGGCTCTCCGTCTGGCGCCGGTCGAGCTCGGCCGAGACGAAGCGCGCCGCCGTGTCGAGCGCCGTGGCGAACAGGGCCTCCGCCTCCCGGGGCGCGAGCTTGTCGGCGAGCTTCAGGATGCGCCGCCAGTCCGGCGCCGCGATCCGGCCGAGCAGGATCTCGACCTCGGCGACGATGCCCGCCGTCGCGGGATCGAGCATCGCCACCGCCTGCGCCACGGAGCCCTCGGCCAGGGCGGCGGCATTGGCCAGCGCCGCCTCGTCGGGGGCGGGGAAGGGCGGGGGAAAGCCCGTCACCACCGCCCGCACCTGGGCCTCGGACAGGGGGCGCAGGGTGAGCGCCCGGCAGCGGGAGCGGATCGTCGGCAGCAGCCGGCCCGGGGCGTGGCTGACGATCAGGAAGAGGGAGCGCGGCGGCGGCTCCTCCACCATCTTGAGGAGAGCGTTGGCGCTGTTGGCGTTCAGGTCCTCGGCGCTGTCGACGATGCAGATGCGGTAGCCCGCATTGCCGGCGGTGGCGCCGAACAGGTCGAGGGCCTTGCGCGCCGCGTCGACCGGGATCTTGGTCGGCAGGGTCTTGGCCCCGGGCGCCTGGACCCGGCGCAGCGCGACGAGGTTCGGATGCGAGAGCGCCGCGACCTGCCGCGCCGCCGGATGGTCCGGCGCCACGGCGAGGTCGTCGGGCACGGACCGGATCTCGGGATTGGCGACGAGCCAGCGCGCGACCCGGTAGGCCAGTGTCGCCTTGCCGATGCCCTGGGGACCGCCGATCAGCCAGGCATGGTGCAGCCGCCCCGCCCGCAGGGCCTCGACGAAGGCGGCCTGCGCGCTCCCGTGCCCGACGAGGCGGGTCTGCTCCCGGGGGCGGGGAATGTCGGGCAGGTCGCCGGCCTCGTCCGGCGTCTCGGCGCGGTCAGGCCGCATCGTCGCGATCCCGGTTCCGGTCCGGCAGAGACGTCTCCGCGGGCAGCAGCCCCGGCAGCCGCGCGGCCACGGCCCGGCGGATCGCCGCGGCCACGGCGTCCGGGTCGGGGGTGGCGTCGATCACCGCGCAGCGCCCCGGCTCCGCCCGGGCGATCCCGGCGAAGGCCGTCCGCAGGCGCTCGTGGAAGCCGAGCGCCTCCGCCTCGAAGCGGTCCCCCTCCCCGCCCCGGCGCCTGGCGCGGGCGAGCCCGGTCTCCGCCGGCAGGTCGAGGATCAGGGTCAGGTCCGGCCGGGTGCGCCCCACCACCACCCGTTCGAGGGCGCGCAGGGTGGCCTCGTCCACCCCGCCCGCGGCCCCCTGATAGGCCCGGGTCGAATCCGCGAAACGGTCGCAGAGCACGATCGCCCCGCGGGCGAGCGCCGGGCGGATCAGCCGGTCGAGATGGTCGATGCGGGCGGCGGAGAAGATCAGCGCCTCGGCGAAGGGGCCGTAGGGCTTGGCCACGCCCTCCAGCACCGCGGCGCGCAGGCTCTCGGCCTTGGGGGTGCCGCCGGGTTCGCGGGTGGTCACGACCTCCCGTCCGGTGGCCGCGCGCAGGGTGGCGGCGAGCCGGGCGACCTGGGTCGACTTGCCGGCCCCCTCCCCGCCCTCGAAGGTGAGGAACAGGCCGCGGGCGCCGTGCCCGGCCGGAGGTGGCTCACCCTGTCTCTGTTCGGACGCGCTCTCCTTCGCCGGACCGGCGGCCGCCGCGGAGAGCGCTCCAGGCGCATCGCTCGTCATGCCCGGCCCCTATCACGGGTGCCCCGCCAGCGCGATTCCCGCGCGCCTCACGAGGCGTTGGCCGTGCCCTCCTTGGGGCCGGCGCCGCCCTTCGCCTTGTCGAAGGCCTTGCGGATCAGGTCGGTGCCGACCTGGAGCGCCGCGTCGAGGGCCCGCTGCGACAGGCTGCCGGCGGCGACGTCCTCGCCGGCATAGAGCGGCATCTCCAGGGCGACCGCGTCGCCGCGGGTGACGCGCAGCCGGGCGATCTCCCGGCCCTGCTCCACCGGTGCCACGATCGGCCCCTGATAGATCACCTTGGCGGCGACCCGCTCGGAGGAGCCCCGCGGCAGCAGCAGCCGCACCGGCTTCTTGGCCACGACCGGCACCGCGCCCTTCTCGCCGCCGAAGACCGAGACCTCGGCCACGCTCTCGCCGGCATTGAAGACCTGGCGCGGCTCGAAGGCGCGGAAGCCCCATTCCATCAGCTTGCGCGACTCGGAGGCGCGGTCCCGGGCGGTCTTCAGGCCGGACAGGACCATGACGAGGCGCTGGCCGTTCTGCACCGCCGAGCCGGTGAGGGCGTAGCCCGATTCCTCGAGGTAGCCGGTCTTGAGCCCGTCGGCGCCGATATCGAGGGTGAGGAGCGGGTTGCGGTTCTGCTGCTTGATCTTGTTCCAGGTGAACTCGCGCTCGGCGAAGATCTTGTACAGGTCCGGATAGGTGTCGATCAGGTGCAGGGCGATGCGCGCCATGTCCCGCGCGGTCACCTTCTGGTCCGGGGCCGAGTAGCCGGTCGCGTTGCGGAAGGTCGAGCGCGTCAGCCCGATCTGCTTCGCCTTCTGGTTCATCATGCCGGCGAAGGCGTCCTCCGTGCCGGCCATGTTCTCGGCGATGGTGATCGCCGCGTCGTTGCCCGACTGGACGATGAGGCCCCGCAGCAGGTCCGACATCTTGATGCGGCTGTTGACCTGCGCGAACATCGAGGAGCCCCCGCCCCCCGCGCCGCCCCGGCGCCAGGCGTCCTCGGTCACCGTGAACTCGGTGTCCATGGAGAGGCGCCCTTCCTTCAGGGCGGCGAACACGATCTCCGTGGTCATCAGCTTGGCCATGCTGGCCGGGGAGAAGGGCTCGTCGGCGGCCTTCTCGAACAGCACGGAGCCCGATTCCGCGTCGATCAGGATCGCGTGGGGCGCGGCGGTCTGGAAGCTCTGCGCCCGGGCGGCGGAGCCCGCGAGGCCGATCAGGAGCGCGCAGGCGCCGGCGAGGATCGTCGAGGAAAACCGCACGCGCATCGACCGCTCCCGCACACCCGGTGCCATGCCGCGCCCCTTCTCCGCCGAACGGATCACCGCGTCAGCGAAGGGCGCCCGTTCCCCGGCCGGGCCGGCCGGGGCATGGTTCAAGCGTAGCCATAACCCCGCCGACCATACCCGGTTTCACGGCGCGATCGAAGGCAAAACGCCGCGGCGGGCCCGGGGATCACAGCATTGGCTGGCGGCTTCAGCGCGCCAGGGAGAGCTGAGCGCCGGATTTCGAGAAGGCGCCCTCCAGCGCGCCGCTGCCCTGGCGCAGGCGCGCGGCCACCGTGCCGCCGGGCTGGTAGAGATAGACCTCGCCGTCGCGGAAATCCCAGGCCGAGACCTTGGCGAGGTCCTTGTTGGCGCAGCCCGAGGTCGAGGCCTTGTAGAGGTCGAGGGCCGGGGCGCTCGACAGGGAGACCTTGCAGGAGCCGGCGGCGTCCGTGGCGGTCCAGCCGCCGACCACCGCGGAGCGGCCGGTGGCGACCACCGGGGGCGGCGCCGGGGCCGGCGGCGGTTCGACCGAGACGGGCGGCGGCACGGCGACGGCCACGTCGGTCCCGGCGCCGGGGGGCGCCTCCACGGGGGCGGCCGAGGCGCCCGGCGGGGGGGCGAGCGGCGCGGTGGTCACGGTGCCGGTCGGTGCCGGGGCGAGCGGTTCGAGGGAGGCCTGCGGCCGGGGCGTGCGGGCGCTCGGTCCCTCGAAGCGCTGCGAGGCGCAGGCGCTCAGGCCCAGCGACAGGGCGAGGACGGCAAGGGTCGCGGCGTGGGTCGCGGCATAGGTCGCGGAATGCGTGCGCGGCATCGATGGCTCTTCCTGGAACGGTCCAGCTTCATCCCGTCCCTCGCCGTCAAATGCGCTGCCCGCAAGGCGGTGCCACCCGGCCCGGGCCTTTTCGGGCCGGTGTGGCGGAGGTGCCGCACCCGGCCGGGCTCAGACCTCGCGCTCGACCATCATCTTCTTGATCTCGGCGATGGCCTTGGCCGGGTTGAGGCTCTTCGGGCAGGTGTTCGCGCAGTTCATGATCGTGTGGCAGCGATACAGCCGGAAGGGGTCGTGCAGGGCGTCGAGCCGCTCGCCGGTGTTCTCGTCGCGGGAATCGATCAGCCAGCGATAGGCCTGGAGCAGGGCGGCCGGGCCGAGGAACTTGTCGCCGTTCCACCAGTAGCTCGGGCAGCTCGTGGTGCAGCAGGCGCAGAGGATGCACTCGTAGAGCCCGTCGAGCCGGGCGCGGTCCTCCGGCGTCTGGCGCCATTCCTTCTCCGGGGCGGGCGTCTCGGTCTGGAGCCAGGGCTCGATCGCTGCGTGCTGGGCGTAGAAGTTGGTCAGGTCCGGCACCAGGTCCTTGAGCACCGGCATGTGCGGCAGCGGGTAGATCCGCACCGCCCCGTCCTTGTCCTTGCGGGTCAGGAACGGCAGGGCGTTGTCCGGCGTGCGGCACTCGTCGATGCCCATGGTGCAGGCCAGCGCGTTCTGGCCCTCGATGTTCATGGCGCAGGAGCCGCAGATGCCCTCGCGGCAGGAGCGGCGGAAGACCAGGGTCGGGTCGACCTTGTTCTTGATCCAGAGCAGGGCGTCGAGGACCATCGGCCCGCAATCGTCGCGGTCGACATGGTAGGTGTCGATGCGCGGATTCTTCCCGTCATCCGGGTTCCAGCGGTAGATCCGGAACACCTGGACGGTCTTCGCGCCGTCCGGTGCCGGCCAGGTCTTGCCTTCGGTCAGCTGGGAGTTCTTGGGGAGGGAGAACTGGGCCATGTGCAGGCAGCTTCCGCAAGTGATCGGGATCGATCCCGGACGATCAAGCCGCAGAGGGCGATCGTCCCGGGATGGAAGAGGGGCGGGTCGGGCTCAGTACACGCGCGCCTTGGGCTCGATGTACTGGATCTCGTTCGACATCGTGTAGGTGTGGACCGGCCGGTAATCGATCGCGACCGTGTGCGCGGTTTCGTCGAGCCAGGCGAGGGTGTGCTTCATCCATTCCTTGTCGTCGCGCTCGGGGAAGTCCTCGCGGGCATGGGCCCCGCGGCTCTCCTTGCGGTTGACGGCGGATTCCATGGTCACGACCGCCTGGCCGATCAGGTTGTCGAATTCGAGCGTCTCGAGCAGGTCGGTGTTCCAGACCAGGGAACGGTCCGAGACCTTGAGGTCGGCGACGCCCTTCCAGACCTCGTGGATCAGGCCCTTGCCCTCCTCCAGCACCTCGCCGGTGCGGAAGACCGCGCAGTTGTTCTGCATGGTCCGCTGCATGCGGTCGCGCAGCTGCGCGGTGGGCGTGCCGCCATCGGCGTAGCGGAAGCGGTCGAGGCGGGCGAGCGCCTTGTCGGCCGAGTCCTTCGGCAGCTCGGCTTGGCGGGCATTGGGCTCGACGATGTCGGCGCAGCGCAGGCCGGCGGCGCGGCCGAACACCACGAGGTCGATCAGCGAGTTGGAGCCGAGGCGGTTGGCCCCGTGCACGGAGACGCAGGCCGCCTCGCCCAGCGCCATCAGGCCGGGCACCACCGTGTCCGGGTTGCCGTCGCGCAGCGTCAGCACCTCGCCGTGATAGTTCGTGGGGATGCCGCCCATGTTGTAATGCACGGTCGGCAGGACCGGGATCGGCTCCTTGGTCACGTCGACGCCGGCGAAGATTTTTGCGGATTCGGAGATTCCCGGCAGGCGCTCGTGCAGGATCTTCGGGTCGAGATGGTCGAGATGCAGGAAGATGTGGTCCTTGGTCTTGCCCACGCCCCGGCCCTCGCGGATCTCCATGGTCATGGAGCGCGAGACGACGTCGCGGGAGGCGAGGTCCTTGGCCGAGGGGGCGTAGCGCTCCATGAAGCGCTCGCCCTCGGAATTCGTCAGGTAGCCGCCCTCGCCCCGCGCGCCCTCGGTGATGAGGCAGCCGGCGCCGTAGATGCCGGTCGGGTGGAACTGCACGAACTCCATGTCCTGCAGGGCGAGGCCGGCGCGCAGGACCATGGCGTTGCCGTCGCCGGTGCAGGTATGGGCCGAGGTCGCCGAGAAATAGGCGCGGCCGTAGCCGCCGGTGGCGAGCACGGTCATCTGGGCGCGGAAGCGGTGGATCTCGCCGGTCGCCTGGTCGAGGGCGATGACGCCGCGGCAGCGGCCCTCCTCGTCCATGATCAGGTCGAGGGCGAAGTATTCGATGAAGAACTGGGTGTGGTTCTTCACCGCCTGCCCGTAGAGGGTGTGGAGCATGGCGTGGCCGGTGCGGTCCGCCGCGGCGCAGGTGCGCTGGGCGGTGCCCTTGCCGTAATCGGTGGTCATGCCGCCGAAGGGGCGCTGGTAGATCTTTCCCTCTTCGGTCCGGGAGAAGGGGACGCCCCAGTGCTCCAGCTCGTAGACCGCGGCTGGCGCGTTGCGCACGAGATACTCGATCGCGTCCTGGTCGCCGAGCCAGTCCGACCCCTTCACGGTGTCGTACATGTGCCAGCGCCAGTCGTCCGGGCCCATATTGCCCAGCGAGGCCGAGATGCCGCCTTGCGCCGCCACCGTGTGCGAGCGGGTCGGGAACACCTTGGTGATGCAGGCGGTGCGCAGGCCGGCTTGCGAGCAGCCGACCGTGGCGCGCAGGCCCGCGCCGCCGGCGCCGACGATCACCACGTCGAAGGTGTGGTCGATGATGGCATAGGCCGGGGCGCCGCTGCCGTTCGTGCCGTTGGAAGCCATGGGAGGATCCTCGCGTTTCGGGGCGGTCAGACGAGCCGGCTCAGGCCCACGCGCAGGATCGCGTAGAGGCAGGCGGCGGCGACCGCGGCCGCGTAGAAGTTGTTGGCGATGAGGGCCGCGACCTTGAGGCCCTTGTCGTGCACGTAGTCCTCGATGATCACCTGCATGCCGAGCCGCATGTGCACGGTCACCGAGACGACGGCGAGGATCAGGACGATCGACACGAGGGGGTTCGCGATGAGGGCGACCGCCTCCGGATAGGGCCGGCCGGCCATCAGGGCGATGATGACGACGAAGCCGAGCATCAGCAGGGCGTTGGCCGCGCCGGTGAGACGCTGCAGCCAGAAATGGCCGGCGCCGTGGCCGGAGGCGCCGAGGCCCTTCACCCGGGCGCGGGGCGTGCGGATGGAGAGGCTGGGATTCTGGCGGGTGTCGACCTTGGACATGGCGGGCCTCAGCGCAGGATGAGGGCGAGCGCCCAGATGACGACCGTGAGCAGGACCGAGCCGATCAGCGTCGCCCGGGCGAGGCCGAGGCGGCGCTCCCGGTCGAAGCCGATGCCGGCATCCCAGATGAAGTGGCGCAGGCCGCCGAGCAGGTGGTGCATCAGCACCCAGGTATAGGCGAACAGGATCAGCCGGCCGACCAGGGAGCCGAAGAACCAGGCGACCGCGTCGTAGGCGCGGGGGCCGGAGGCGAGCGCCACCAGCCAGACGGCGACGAGAACGCTGCCGCCGTAGAGCGCGGTGCCGGTGACGCGGTGGAAGACCGACATCGCCATGGTCCAGGTCCAGCGGTAGATCTGGAGATGCGGCGAGAGCGGCTGGGCGACCGTGGGGCGGACGGGTGGGGCCATCGCGATGACGATCCTCGGCTCGAAAGCTGGAGTTCTTCCAGGGAACGGTTAGGGCGGCGGGTGGGTGCCGGCAATGCCGCGTATTGCGGTGCGGCATGGGTCGGGGTGAGACTCGCGCGCATCTGTCTCACGGCGGTCCCCCGACGAGGCGCCACCACAGATAGGCGGCCGGGGTGGCGATCAGCAGGGAGGCGAGGCCCGTGGCGATCGTCAGCCGGCTCGCATCCCGCAGGCCGATCCGGCCGAGCTCCATCGTCATCACGATGGGGGGCGCCTGATAGGGCAGGAACAGGGTCGAGTAGCCGACGACCTGGATCATCAGCACGTCCATCAGGCCGAGGCCGCTCGCCCGGGAGAGCTCGCCGGCGAGCGCGGTGTAGAGGGCCGGGGCGCCGTTGGCGGTGGCCACGAACAGGAAGCCGATCGAGAGGCCGACCAGGGTGAGGAAGTTGGTCGCCTCGGCGCCGGGCGCGAGGGGCGCCAGCGCCAGGAGCGCGTGGCCGAGGTCGCGCCCGAGCCCGGTCTCGTTGACCGTGGCGGTGAGCCCGAACAGGGCGGCGACGTAGAAGCAGGTGCGCAAGGGGATCTCGCCGAAGCTGCCCCCGGGCAGCACCCCGATCCGCGGCATCAGGCAGATCACCGCCGCGGCGAGCCCGATCCAGGCGGGCGGGATGCCGTGCCAGCCGTCGCTCATCCAGAGGGCCAGCATCGTCGCGAGAATCACCGAGAGGCGGCGCTCCGCCGGCGTCGCCGGGGGCAGGGCCGGCAGTTCGGGGCGCTGCCCGTCGAGCCGGTCGCGGAAGAGCAGCACCGTGCAGGCGGTCAGGATCGCGCCCTTCAGCAGCGCCAGGACCGGCAGGTGCTGCCAGAGATAGGGCAGGTAGGCGAGGTGCACGCCGTAGAGCGTCTCGGCGGTGCCGACCATGACGAGGTTCGGCACGTTGGCGGGCAGGATCGCCGCCGAGAGCATCGGCGTGGCGATGCCGAAGGACAGGATCGCCCCCGTCCGCCCGGGCCGCCCCGGGGCGAGGCCGAAGGCGTCGCAGAGCGCGAGGATCACCGGCACCATCAGGGCGATGCGGCCGAGATTGGAGGGCATCACGAAGGCGAGCAGGAAGGAGAAGGCGACGAGGCCGCCGATGAAGCCCGGATAGGAGGCGGGCAGCCGCGCGGCGAGCATCCGCGCGAGCCGGTCGCCGAGCCCGGTCCGGTTCATGGCGAGCCCCACCACCATGCCGCTCGTCACCAGCCAGAAGGCGGAGGAGGCGAAGCCCGAGAACACGGTCGGGGCGGGGGCGAGCTTGAGCAGCATCGCCAGGGCGAAGAACAGGAGCGCCGTGACGATCTCGGCCACGAGCCCCGTGGCCCACAGCCCCATGCAGAGCACGAGGAGGCCGCCGGTCGCGACGACCGTCCCCTGCCCGCCCATGATGCCCGCCGCTGCGCCCATGGCCGGGCTTCAATCGCGAATTGGAGGCATTCGCAATTCGGCTTTCGTAGCAGGAGCCTTCGTCGATGGCGAAGGCTGGCGGCGGATTCCGGGGGCGTGATAGGATCGCGCGGCGCGGGATCGGCTCCGCTCCGGACGAACCCGCCCCGGCCGGATCCGCACGCGGCCACCGCGACGCGTCCTTCTCCCGTCCCGGGGAGGCGGGCCTGGACGCCCTCCCCCAAATCCTTCCCGAAGCCCCCTCCCCCATGATGCGCTTCGATCTCGTCGACCTGAACCTGTTCCGCCACATCGTGGAGGCGGGCTCGATCACCCATGGGGCGGAGCGGGCCAATCTCGCCCTGGCCGCCGCCTCGACGCGGATCCGCGCGATGGAGGAGTCCCTGGGCGCCGCCCTGCTCCTGCGCGGGCGCCAGGGGGTGAGCCCGACCCCGGCAGGGCGCGCCCTGCTCGCCCATGCCCGCGAGATCCTCGGCCAGATCGAGCGGATGCAGGGCGACCTCTCGGTCTTCGCTGGCGGCGCGGTCGGGCAGATCCGGGTGCTGTCGAACACCAATGCCCTGACCGAGTTCCTGCCGGAGGCGCTCTCCGCCTATCTCGCCCTGCATACGGGGGTGAGCGTCGACATCGAGGAGAAGACCTCGGACGAGATCGTCTGGCTGGTGGCCGACGGCGCTGCCGATCTCGGCATCGTCGCGGGCACGGTCGATACCGGCACGCTGCAGACCTTCCCCTTCCGCCACGACCGCTTCGTGCTGGTGGTGGCGGCGGGCCATGCCCTGGCGGCGCGCGCGCAGGTCGGTTTCGCGGAGGTGCTGGAGCACGACCTCGTCGGGCTCGACCGGCCGAGCGCCCTGACCCGGTTCCTGTCGGACAAGGCGGCCCGGATCGGCCGGCCGATGCGGCTCCGGGTGCAGCTGCGCAGCTTCGACGCGGTCTGCCGCCTGGTCGAATGCGGCGTCGGCCTCGGCATCGTGCCGGAGACGACGGCGCGCCGCGCCCGGCGCGGCATGGAGATCGCGATGGTGCCCCTGGAGGATGCCTGGGCGGCCCGCGACCTCAAGCTCTGCCTGCGCGCCCTCGATGCCCTGCCCCCCTTCGCGCAGGATTTCGTGGCGCATCTGCGCGGCTGACGCGCCGCCTGCGAGGCCGTCAGAGCCCCATGATCGTATCGACCAGCAGCTTCAGGTTCAGCACCACGATCACCCCGGCGATCGCCCAGGACAGGCCCTTCAGCCAGCCGGGGATCACGAAGCTGCCCATCAGCCCCCGGTCGGAGACGAAGCGCACCAGGGGGATCACCGCGAAGGGCAATTGCATCGAGAGCACGACCTGGCTCAGCACCAGGAGCCTGGCCGTGCCCTGGTCGCCGTAGAGGGCGGTGACGGCCACCACGGGCACGATGGCGATGCCCCGCGTCACCAGGCGGCGCGCCCAGTCGGGCAGGCGCAGCCTTAGGAAGCCCTCCATCACGATCTGGCCGGCGAGCGTCGCGGTCACCGTCGAGTTGAGGCCGGAGGCGAGCAGGGCCACGGCGAAGAGCGTCGAGGCGAGGCCGATGCCGAGCAGCGGCGAGAGCAGCGCGTAGGCCTCCTCGATCTCCTCCACCTCCGTGCGCCCGCCCGCATGGAACACCGCCGCCGCCATGATCAGGATCGCGGCGTTGACGAACAGGGCCAGCATCAGCGCGAGGGTGGAATCGGTCACCGCGAAGCGCAGGGCCTCGCGCCGGCCGCGTTCCGTGCGCGGATAGGCGCGGGTCTGCACGATGGACGAGTGCAGGTAGAGATTGTGGGGCATCACGGTGGCGCCGATGATGCCGATGGCGATGTAGAGCGCGGCCGGGTTCGTCACGATCTCGCGCGCGGGCAGGAAGCCGCCGAGCACCGCCTGGATCGGCGGGGCGGCCATCGCGATCTGCACGCCGAAGCAGACGAAGATCACGCTGAGCAGCCCGATCACGAAGGCCTCCAGCGCCCGGAAGCCGCGCCGCAGCAGCAGCAGCACCACGAGCACGTCGAGCGCCGTGAGGACCGCGCCGAGGGCGAGGGGGATGCCGAACAGCAGCTTGAGCGCGATCGCCGTGCCGATCACCTCGGCGAGGTCGCAGGCGATGATCGCCGCCTCGCAGATCAGCCAGAGGGCGATGCCGGTGCCGCGGGAATAGCGCGCCCGGCAGGCCTGGGCGAGGTCGAGGCCGGTGGCGATGCCGAGCCGGGCGGCGAGCGCCTGCAGCACGATCGCCATCAGGTTCGAGAGCAGGATGACGCTGAGCAGGGTGTAGCCGAACCGGGCGCCGCCGGCGATGTCGGTCGCCCAGTTGCCCGGGTCCATGTAGCCGACCGAGATCATGTAGCCCGGCCCGAGGAAGCCGAAGAGCCGCCGCAGCCAGGAGCCGCCCAGGCGCACCGGCACGCTGGCATTGAGCGCGCCGAGGCTGCGTTCCTCCGGCCGCTCCACCGGACGCGGGGGGGTGAGCTGGTCCATGGCGGCGTCCATCCGCATGCGCGTCGTTCCGGTTCGCCCCGGCCGCCGGAGGCCGGCCCCGCCGGTCGGGGCGGCCTCGGCACCGGGGAGGATGGGAGGGCAGGATCCGGGCCGATCGGCCCAGGGCGATATAGCACAAGCTATAAAGCTGTGCCGAGGCTGATATCAAGCGGACGCGACAGCGTTGCGACGCCGCGCGCCGGGAGGGCGTGGACGGCGGCGCCCGGAGCGCGGGCTCGCGCGACATCCGGGGTCCCGCTTTCGCGCCGCATGGGTTAGACAGCCGCAAGGCGCGGCCCCGCATCGGCGCGCGGATCGGAGGAGCCGGCCACCCCCATGCAGGACACGTCGCAGGATCGGGAGCCGCGTCCGGGACGCGCCTCGGCCGAGGCGCCCCTCGTCGATGCCGAGTTGCATGTCGAGAGCTTCCGGCAGGCGCGCGAGGCGCGCCGGCTTGAGCTCGTCGAGGATTATGTCGAGCTGATCGCGGACCTGATCGGCGACGGGGGCGAGGCTCGGCAGGTCGACATCGCCGCCCGCCTCGGCGTCGCCCAGCCGACGGTGGCCAAGATGCTGAAGCGGCTCGCCGAGGACGGGCTGGTGCAGCAGCGGCCCTATCGCGGCGTCTTCCTCACGGAGGCGGGGCAGGCGCTCGCCGCGCAGTCGCGGGAGCGACACCGCATCGTCGAGCGCTTCCTCTGCGCCCTGGGCGTGAGCCCGGAGACGGCCCGCCGGGACGCGGAGGGCATCGAGCACCATGTCAGCGGCGAGACGCTGGAGGCCTTCCGCCGCTTCGCCGACGAACGCGCCCGGGACGCGTGACGCCGGAGCGCGGCCGGAATCCGCCTGGGGCCGAACGGATTTCGTGAGAAGGGATGAGGACGATGGATCTGGAGAGGCAGGTGGCGGCCCTGGCCGCGGTCACGACGGGGCACGACGCGGCGATCAAGAGCCTGTCGGAGGCACTCGCCGAGACCAGCGCCAAGCAGGTCGCCCACCAGATGGCGATCGGCTTCCTGGCGAGCGTGCTGCGCTCGATCGATTCCGACCATTACGACGAGCGGCTCGGCGGCTATCTCGCCATGCTGCGCGACGCCCTGACCCGGGACGACCCGGACGCGGCTTTGGCCGCCACCGTGCTCGACACGGTGGAGCGGAGCCTGCGCCCGGCGGAGACCGACGCGGATTCCTAAAGCGCGAATCCGCTGCCCGGGCGGCAGCGGGGGTGCTGCCGCCCTGCGCATCCCGATGTCGCACGATGTGCAAAGCGGGGATTCCGGGGAGAGGAGGGCCGGATAGCCGGCTCAAACTTGCTGCAGGCTAAGCCGTTAACGCCGCATCGCTTTTCCGTGTCTAGTCTCATACGCATGCGGTAACGTGATGCGAGCGGGCCATGCGTTTCGAAGTGAGCGAGGATCGGCCGGGCCATTGGTCCTGGATCCTGCGCGGCTCCTTCGGCGAGCTGATCGCCCGCTCCCATGCCGATTACCCCTCCCGGATCCAGGCCTCCGCGGCCGCCACCGCCTTCGCCCAGATGGTGACGAAGGCCTGCCAGCAGATGCAGCGGCGCTAGGCGCCGGCTCAGCGGGCGACGCTCGGATCGCTGTCGTTGATGATCGCGAGATGCCGCGGGAGCGAGAGCTGCGGCGCCTTGATCGCGATCCCGATGCGGTCCATCGGCATGCCGTCGAAGAGCGGCCCGCGGGCCTGCAACGCCTGGCAGACGGAGCGCGCCCGCAGATAGGAGCCCCCGTAGAGGGCCGCGATCAGCAGGAAACGCTCCGGCCCGCTCAGGTCTCGGAGGGCTCGTCCCCGGGGCTGTTGAGGATGTCCTCCAGCTCGTCGATGAGCCGGTCGATCTGGTCCTCGCTCGCCAGCACCCGCACGGTCTCGCCGCCGGCCAGGGCGAAGGCGAGCTCCACCTCCCCTCCGGAGCGGGTGGCCAGGATGCGGACCAGTCTCTTCGCGTCGCTCATGGGTCTCCTCGTCGCTTCGCCGATTCTCACGCCGCCGCCACCAGCCCGACCGCGACGGCCGGGCCGCAGGTCGAGACCCAGGCCGGGTCGGCCTCCCCCAGGGCCGCGCCGATCAGCCCGGTCAGGGGCTCGGCCCGGCGCCCGAGCCGGGCGGCGATGCGCTCGGCCAGGAAGCGGCCGGCGCCGCAGACCACCAGGGGCGCCCCCTCGGGAAGGTCCGCGCGGGAGAGCAGGGTGGCCGCCGCATCCTGCAGCGGGCGCAGCTGCGCCTCGGCGAAGAAGGCGGCGAGCGCCGCCCATTGGGCCGCGTTCCCCTCCCCCCGGTCCCGGCCGATCATCCGGGCGAGCCGCGTCTCGCTCTCGGCCGCCGACTTGCCCTTGAGGTCGGGGCTGTGCTGCTGGTCGGCCCCCTCCGGCAGGTCGCCGGTGAGGCGGTGGATGTCGGCGGTGGTGGCGAAATACTCCGCCATCAGGGCGACCCGGCGCCCGTTCCAGGGGGCGTGGCTCGCGAGGGCGGCGAGCGGCGTGCGCACCACGCCGGAATAGACGAGCTCGCCCGTCTCCAGGCGCTCCGCGTCGCTGTAGCCGGTCGCCGCCGGGCGGCCGCCCGCGATCGGGATCAGGTCGGCGGTGGTGGAGCCGATATCGACGAGGAGCGCGTCCGGCCGGTGGCGACCGATCAGGGCGGCGGTGGCGTGCCAGTTGGCCGAGGCGATGTCGGCGGCGTGCCGCCCGGCGGCCTCAGGCCCGACCAGGCCGGCCCGGCCGGCATAGAGGCGGACCCGCCCCGTCAGGTTCGCGGCGGCCCAGCCGGCGAGCTGCGCCACGCCGTCGGCGCGGTCGGCGAAGCAGTCGGTCAGTTCGCCGGTCATGGTCACGACATGGTCGGCCTCGCCCCGCGCCCAGTCGGGCAGGCCGGCGAAGGTCTCGTCGAGGGCGGGCAGGCCGTGCCAGAGGCGGCAGGGCGCCTGCCGCGCCGCCCGCACCCGGCCGCCCTCGATCAGCGCCGCCTTGACATGGACCCCGCCGAGATCCCACCCGACGGTCCGGACTTGATGCTGGCTCACGCGTGAGGGTCCTGAAACGGTTTCGAGGAGAGGCACATGCCGGTCCGGGTGATCCCGGTGATCGACCTGCGCGGGGGCGTGGTGGTGCGCGCCCGCGCCGGCGAACGCGACGCCTATGCCCCGATCCATACCCCCTTGGCCAGCGGCTCCGGCCCCGCCGAGGTCGCCGCCGGGCTTCTGGCCGCCTATCCGTCCGACACGCTCTACGTCGCCGATCTCGACGCCATCGTCAGCGGCCGCCCGCCCGATCGGGCGAGTCTGGCGGCGATCGCGAAAGCCTGCCCGGGCACCGCGCTCTGGGTCGATGCCGGTTTCGGGGAAGAAGAGGGCGTCGCCCGCTTCCTGGAGGCGGGGTTCGGCCGGCCGGTGCTCGGCAGCGAGAGCCAGACGGGAACCGCGCTCCTGGAGCGCTTCCGCGAGGCCGCCGTGCTCTCCCTCGACAGCCGCGGCGGCGAGCGCCTCGGCCCCGCCGCCCTGCACGCGGAGCCCGCGCTCTGGCCCGGGGACGTGATCGTGATGACCCTCGCCCGGGTCGGGGCCGGCCAGGGCCCGGATCTGGCGGCGCTGGCGGCGGTCCGGGCGCTGGCGCCGGGATGCCGCGTCCACGCGGCCGGGGGCGTGCGCGGGCCGGAGGATCTCGCGGCGCTCGCCGGGATCGGCGTGGCCGGGGCCCTCGTCGCCACCGCGATCCATGACGGCCGGCTGCGTCGCGTCTGACCGCCCCTCAGCCGACCCCGAGCTGGCGCGCGGCCTGGATCAGCGTGGAGGGCCGGTAGGGCTTGCGCAGCAGGAGGCTGCCCTGGACCTGCCGGGGCGCCACGTGGCTGAAGCCCGTCACGTAGATCACCGGCAGGGTCGCCAGGCGGTCGCGGGCCTGCTCGGCGATGGTCCAGCCGTCGATCGCCCCGGGCAGGCGGATGTCGGTGAGCAGCAGGTGGATGGGCTGGCCGCTCCCGAGATGGGCGATCGCCTCCGCGCCGGTCTTGGCCTGCAGCACGCCGAAGCCCGCATCCTCGAAGGCCGACGCGATCACGTCGAGCAGAAGTTCCTCGTCCTCCACGACGAGGACGATCGGCTTGCCGCCCATCGCTCCCTCTCTCCCGGGCCCGCCCCCCGAAGCGGCGCCGTCGCCGCTCCGCCCTGCGCCCGGGTCAAAGCATAAGGCAACTTCAGGTGGCAAGAACGTCATCTCTCGGCACCTCAAGCCCGTCCCGATCCCTGACCTAGGACCCCGAGGGCCGCCGGCCAGCCTTCCTCCTGCGGCGGCGCGACCGAGCCGGCCGCGGGAGCTGGAGTCGGGGCGGGCGCGGCGCCCAGGGCGGGAAACGCCATCCGGATCGTGGTGCCCTGGCCCGGCCTGCTCTCGATCTCGACGCTGCCCCCGGATTGCTGCACGAATCCGAAGACCTGGCTGAGGCCGAGCCCCGTGCCCTGCCCCAGGGGCTTCGTGGTGAAGAAGGGCTCGAAGGCCTTGGCCGCCACCTCCGGCGACATGCCGGCCCCGGTGTCGCGGATCTCGACCACGACGCTGCCGCCCTCGCCGCGAAGCGGGTCGAACCGGGTGGCGAGGGTGAGGGCGCCGCCCTCGGGCATCGCGTCCCGCGCATTCACGGTGCAGTTGAGGATGGCGTTCTCGAACTGGTTCTGATCGAGGGCGACCGGCGGCAGGTCCGGCGCCAGCGCCGTCTCCACCCGCACGGCCCGTCCCGTGGAGCTCTGGAGCAGTTCCGCCAGATCGCCGAGGAGGCGGTTGAGGTCGCTCTCGACGGGCGACAGGTGCTGCTTGCGCGCGAAGGCGAGGAGCTTGTGCGTGAGGGCCGCGGCCCGCTCCGCCCCGGTCATGGCGTTGCGCACGTGGCGCAGGAGCGGGCTGTCCGGGGGGAGCTGCCACTCCACCCGCTCCATATTGGCGAGCATGATCCCGAGCATGTTGTTGAAGTCGTGCGCCACCCCGCCGGTGAGCTGCCCGAGCGCCTCCATCTTCTGCGATTGCCGCAGCAGCGCCTCGGTCTGGAGCCGTTCGGCCGTGGCCTGCTCCAGGGCGGCGAGCGCCGCGTCGCGCTCGGCGATGCGGGCCTCGAGGGCCTCGTTGGCCTGGCGCAGCTGGCCGGGCGAGGGCAGCGCCAGCGCCTTCGGCAGCAGCGTCCAGAGGGCGATGGCGGTGGCGACCGAGGCCAGGGCCGTGACCGCCTTGATCAGGGCTTCCAGCCCGTAATCCGGCACCCACAGGGTCCAGACCGACATCAGATGCGTGGCGCCGCAGGCGGTGATGAAGACCGCGAAGCTCCAGAACATCCAGCCGAAGACGACATCGCTGCGCCGCAAGACGAAACAGGCGAGCGCACCGGGGATCGAAAAATAGGCGGCGGCGATCAGAAGATCGGAGACCACATGTGTCCAGATCAGTTCCGGCCGCCAGAGCAGGCAGATACCGTGCGGGGAGAGACTGTCCGCTTCCCAGAACTTTCTGAAAAATTCGAACATGGCAGCACCACGACGGATCGGCCTCCGTTCTTTGCCGAAACCGTGTAGCTGGGCAAGCGCCCGGCACCGTACCAACGCCCCTCCGGCGCCGTGTCGCAGCCCCGCGGGAGCGGCGCCCGTCGAAGGCGAGGTTCACATTGTCGCTCAGAGGGTTGGGCCGCGCCGTCGCGGGGCCCGCGGCGCCTCAAAAAGAAAGGGACGGCGCTTGCGCACCGTCCCGATCGAAGTCAGCGTCCAAGAAAGATGGAGGCCAGTCGCTGGAGCAGGCCCCGCGGTGCGGGCGGAGGCTCGCTCTGCCCAGGACTGCCCCCGATCTAATTGGCCGCGAAGGGGTGCTGCACCGAGTTGCGCTGCTCGGTGACCACGGAGGCCTTCGGCTCGCCGTTCACGGCGCGCTGGATCGAGAGCTTGGTGGCCTCGTAGTTGTACTTCTGGATCTTGGCGTCGTCGGCCGCTTCCCAGTGGATGAACACGCCGACCAGGATGTACAGGTCGTCGGCCTCGTCGGCCGGGATGATGCCCTCGGCAACCGCATCCTGCACCGCCTTGGCGACGCCGTGCTGGGCCGGGCCGAACATCTGGACGGCCTGGCGGGCGTCGTTGATGGTGACCTTGTTGAACATCAGGGTGTTCGGCTTGCAGGGCAGGTTCGGCGCGATGACCGCGAGCAGGCTGGTGAAGCCGTGCTTGTTGTTGATCAGGCCGTTGCAGAACGCCGTCTCGGCGGGCGAGCCGCGCGGTCCGATGATGAGGTCGATGTGAGCCACCTCGTTGCCGTCGCCGACGAGGGCCTCGCCGACCTGAACCTTGGTGATCTTCGCCATGTCGGGGTTTCTCCCTGGATTCCTCAAAGGAAGGCCTGCCTTGAGGCAGGCAGGCCGGAAGCCATCCTTGTTTGCGGCGCTCGGAACCGAGCCGGTTAGCCCGGACAGCGGCGCGGACCCTACAGCGGCCCCCTGCCCGGAACAACCCTGGGCAACGCCCTGAAATCGGTAATTTTTCGGCGCGCGAGACCTTGCTTTCGGGCGTGAACGAACGGTAGTGCGCGCCCGGCCCCGCGAGGGGTCAGGCGGCCTCTCCCCGTGCGCGCAGGAGCGCGTCGAGGAACAGCGTCGCCACCGTGAAATCCGCGCTGGTGCCGGGGTTGAGCCCCGCCTCCTTCAAGCGCCGGTCATGGGCGAGCAGCGTGTCCCGGGTGGCCTCGCCCGGCGTGAGGGCGCCGAGGGCGGCCGCGGCCTCCGCCCGCACCGATTCCGCCCGCTCCGGCCCGAACTTGCGGGCGATGTGGCTGTCGGGGACGCCGGTGAGGAAGGCGAGGTGGATCGCCGTCGTGCTCCAGGGCGGGGCGAGCCCCTTCGCCCGCGCCGCCGCCAGGGCCGGCAGGCCGATCGCGAACAGGTCCTCGAAGCCGGTGACGTAGGCGCGGGCGATGCGGTCCCGGGGGGCGGCCTCCGCCATGGCCTCGGCCAGGGGCGGGGCGGGGCCGGCGACGTCGTGGCCCGCGGCCCGGCCGAGGCCGCCGGGATTGGCGGCGAGAATCGCGGCGAAGACCTCTGCCCCGTCCCGCGCGTCGAGTCCGCCGAGCACCCCGCGCAGGGCCTGCCCCAGGGGCCGGGCGGATTCCGCCGCGGCGGCGAGCGGCGCGCACAGGAGCAGGATGCCGAGATTGGTGTTCTGGCCGACCGCCGCCATCGTGGCCTCGACGGCGCCGCGCACCCGCCGCCCGACCGCGGCGCCGGCCTCGGCGAGGGGGGGCGCGGCGACCGCGGCGCTCGTGACGAAGTCGTCCACCTCCATGCGGTGGCCGGCGGCATAGGCATGGACGTTGCCGGGCTTGAGCGCGTCGAGCTCGGCGAGGCAGGCGGCGCGGAACAGGTCGGCGATCACCGCCTGCGGGAGCGCCCGGCCCGGCCCGGTCCCCGCCTCGGCGCCGCCTTCGGCCACGCGTCAGCCCTGCGAGGCCACCAGCCGCGGCGGGCGGGCGGCATGGACGGCGTTGAGGAAGCCGCGCACCACGGCCCCGGCGATGTCGGTCTCGGTCACCTGTTGCAGGCCGGACCAGGCGGGCATGGAATTGACCTCCAGCACCAGGAAGCCCCCCTCCCCGTCCTCGACCAGGTCGACGCCGGTATAGTCGACGGCGATCGCCGCCGCGGCGGCCTCGGCCAGGGCGCCGGCCTTCTCCGGCACCTCCCAGGCGAAGGGGCGGCCGCCCCGGTGGACGTTGGTGATCCAGCCGTCGCCCTCGCGGATCATGCCGGCGATGGCCCGGCCCTCGCAGACGAAGACCCGGTAGTCGCGCCAGAGCCCGTCCCGGCGGGGCACGTAGCGCTGCAGGTAATAGACGCGGCTCACCGCCTCCTCCGGCGGCAGGTCCTCGGGGCGCTCGATCAGCATCAGCCCCTCCCCCTGCGAGCCGAAGAGCGGCTTGAGCACCAGCGGCCGGCCCGGCCCCGCCTCGCGGGCGACGCAGTCGGCGGCGGCCTCGCGCTTCGAGAACACGAAGGTGTCCGGGGTCGGCAGGCCGGCCCGGGCGATCATCAGCGAGGTCGCCGCCTTGTCGACGGAGCGCTCGATGGCCACGGGGCCGTTCCAGACGGTCACGCCTGAGGCGACGAGGGCATGCAAAACGCCGAGGCGCATCGTCGTCGCCTCGAAGGTGCCGCCCGCGATGGTGCGCAGAAGGACGCCGTCCGGCAGCCTGTCCTCGAAGCCCGGCACCCGCAGGGGCTCGCCCCCGCCGGTCACCACGGCGACGTCGGCCAGGGAGAACAGCACCGGCTCGACCCCGTGGGCGCGCAGGGCCTCGCGCAGCCGCGTCTTGTGCCAGGTGCCGTTATCGGCCGCGAGCCCGATGCGCATGTCGTTGTCCGTTTCTGTCGCCCTCGCCCCTCTAGCGGGAGAGGGGGCCCGCACAGCGGGTCGGGTGAGGGGAGCGCCGTCTCCGGAAGCGCCGCCCCCGCGCCCGCCTCGCTTCCGCGAGGCACCCTCTCCCGCGGAGGGGAGAGGGATTTCCGGTTGCGTCCTACGCGAAGGAGGCGTCGACGAGCTGCGGCTCGAGGCGGCCGCCGCGGAAGGTCCGGCCGGTCTGGACCGAGGTCACGATCGCCTCGGCCGGGGAGAACAGGGCGCCGTCGATCTTGTAGAAGTCGCCGTTCACCCGCGAGAAGATCTCGGCGAAGGGGGCGCCGTGGTCGCTCGAGGTGGTCGAGGGCAGCTGCTCGGCGAGCTGCTTGGCCTCGGCATCGTCGGCATCGACGAAGAGCTGCACCCGGCCGCCATAGATGATGGCGTCGTTGGTGCGGCCCATGGCCTGGATGAAGTCCGGGTGCGGGGGCGAGAGCGGCGCCGAGCCGATGCCGTCGAGGATCTTGTGCAGGTCGAAGCCGACGGTGTGCGCCTTGTGCAGGGCCACCTCCAGCACGCGGGCCACGACCTGGGTCGCGCCGGCGAGGCTCTGGGTCGGGGCGTAGATGAAGGTCACGTTCTCCGGGGCGACCTTGGCGGCCTCGGCGACCTTGGCCACCACGGAGGCCGGCGGGGCGCTGGCGGATTCGAGCACCAGGGCGATCCGGTCGGCGGAATCGCGGTAGCCGAGCTCGTGATAGAGCTCCTCCACCGCCGCGACGGCGCGGCCGGGGCCGGAGCCGAGGGCGAAGAAGCCGGACTCGCCGGTCTCGTCGGCGAGGCTCCAGCCGGCATACTGGCTGCCGAGGCAGGCCAGCACCGGATCGGCGGAATGCACCACCACCGAATAGGGCCAGGAGGCGATCGGGCCGGTGGGGGCGAGGGTCACGGTGCCGAGGCCGCCGAGGCAGATCTCGGCGATGCGGCGGCCGGCCTCGATCGAGCCGCGGGCGGAGGCGCCCGCATCGATCATGCGCGCGCCGTTCTCCTGCGTGACGGCGAGCCGGAGCAGCGCGGCGTCGGCGGCGAGGCGCTCCACCAGCGGGGCCGCCAGGGCGTTGACGCTCGGATAGGTCTGCTCGGCACTCATCGTGTTGTCTCCGTCTCCTCCAGCAGGGCGCGCGTTGCCTCCGCGTGCTCCCGCAAACGTTCTCGCACCGTCCCCGCATCCGGGCCGCTGGCCAGCAGCGTGCAGAGCGGGGCATCCCGGGCCACGACCGAGCCGGCGACCGGGCGGTCGCGGACGAAGCCGGGCCAGTCCAGGGACGGGACCGGGGCGTATCGGCTTGCCGCGTAACAGATCTCCGCGCCGGCCGCATCCTCCGGTGCGGGTTCCGGGGGCGGCAGGCGGCCGAACGCAGCCTCGATATGCGCCGCAAGCAGGGGCGTGGGCTGCCGGTCGAGCACGTCGAGGGTGGCGCCGGGGCGCGGATTGATCTCCATGAGCCACCAATCCGGCCCGTCGATCAGCAGGTCGGCGGAGGCGAGGCCGCGCAGCCCCGTCGCCGCCACGAGGCGGGCGACCGCCTCGCTCACCCGCTCCACCAGCGCGGGCGGGACCGGGCCGGGCTCCCCCCGCCCCCGCGCCAGGGCGCCGGCATAGCGGAAGGGGCGCAGGGGCGAGGGCGCGCTCCATTGCTCGGTCAGGGCGAGGGGCGTGATCCCGCGCCCATCCGCCAGCACGTTCAGGGCGAAGGCGCGCCCGCTCACCCGCGCCTGGAAATAGCCCCCCGGGGGCGCCGCGCCCGCGGTGGCCGCGCGGATATGGCTGCCGCCCGAGCCGCCCACGCGCTTGAGCAGCCAGCGCGCCCGGTCGGGCACGGGCTCCCGCGTCACGGGGGGATGGGGGATGCCGAGGCGGGCGCAGAGCGCGGCCAGGGCGAAGGGGTCCTTGAGCGCGGCCACCGTCTCCGGTTCGGCGCCGATCAGGGGGAAGCGGGCGGCGATGGCCCGCATCAGGTCGGGCGCGCCCTCGAAGCCGGAGCCGAGCACCACGCCGCGCAGGCGCCCCGCCCCCTCGGCCAGGGCCTCCAGCCCGGCGAGCAGCGCCGCCCCGCCGAGGCGGCCCGTGCCGAAGCGGCCGGGCAGCGGCCGGTAGGCCTCCGCCAAAGCGCGGGTATCGGCATCGCCGAACAGGTCGAGCACCAGGGGGCGCAGGCCCGCCCGCCGCGCGGCCTCCGCCAGCGCCCGCCCCGACTGCGCGGCGATGAGGATCGCCTCCCCGGCCGGGGAGGCCTCACGCCCCATCCGGTGTCACCGGATCGGCGGGGTCAGCCCGCGATCTCCACGGCGAGCTTGTAGGCGTCGCGGAAGTCGAGGCAGAGGGGCTCGTCCGCCTCGAGCATGCGGCGGAACAGGCGGCACTGGGTCTGGTACTTCACGTTGCCGACCGCCAGCGCGCCGATGCCGACGCCCTTGCCGGCGGGCAGGGGCACGTCCTTGGCGTTCACGTCGATCCCGGCGATGCCGGCCGGCGGCACGGCGTTGACGTCGGAGGCGACGAGCAGCTTCGGCGCGGATTCGAGGTCCTTCGCCGAGAGGATCGGGATGCCGGCGGGGCCGGCGGAGAGGATCACGTCGGCATCCGTGATGGCGGCGCGGCGCGCCTCCGGGGTCGAGCCGTCGACGGCGCCGACCTCGATGCCGAAGCGCCACTTCATGGTGAAGGCGATCTTCGAGACGCGCTCCTCGCCGTCATGGCCGACCAGCACCGATTTCGCGCCCTCCAGCGCCCCGATCACCGCCGCCACGTAGGCGACGACGCCGGCGCCGCCGAAGATCACGATGCGCTTGCCCTTCAGGTCGGTGCCGAACTTGGCCTTCAGCGCCCGGGACACCTCCGCGACCATAGCCGCGCCGGTGGTGAAGGAGCCCGCCGGATCGGCGAAGACATGGTTGGCGAAGGGGGGCACGAAGGCCTTCTTCGCGCGGTCCATCATGTCGAGGGCGTCCTCGGCGTTCTTGCCGCCGATGAAGATGCCGGTGCGCACGCCGTCCTGCGGCGCCCGGGAAAAGATCGAATCCTGGGTCAGGGAGACCACGTCGGCGAGGTCGACGCCGGTATAGGTCACGAGGGTCTCGAAGCCCGCATCGATCGCCATGTTCACGTCGAACGGGCTCATGTGCTTGAGCGGCGTCAGCATGTGAAGGATCGAACGGGCCATGGTCGTCTCCCTAGAGCGCTCCGTGCCGGGAGCTTAAGGCGAATCCGGCAATCGGGGATGCGCGTCGAAACTGATGACAGGGCGCCGGTTTCGACCCGATGAATCGGATCGCGGCCGGCGCCCGAACGCGGCGTGCCGCCCCTCGCGGGCCAGTCCAAAGCCGATCCCGGCAGGACCGGTCAAGCGATGGTTTTTCAACCCCCGGGTGAAGAAAACCTGAGGGCTCGGCCCCTTTTCCCGGACCGGGCGGATTTTCGGGCCGATTCTCAGGCGATGTCGAGCACGCTCGCGCCCGCATTGCGGCCCTTGGCGATGACGAAGCGCAGGCGGCCGGGCCGCTCCAGGCGCGCCACCAGGGCCTCGGCCTCGGCCTGGGACGGCATCAGCGCGAAGCCCGTCGGCCCCCAGGAGGACTGGCCGTAGCCCGGGATGCCCTCGGCGGCGATGGCGGCCAGCACCTCGGCCACGGCGGGGCTGGCGAAGCGGCCGCCCTGATGGGGCGCGAAATGGTCGCCGATCCGCTTCTGGATCGCGGTGATGCCGGCGCCGAAGCCCCGGGGCTCGGCGGTCGCGGCGGCGGGCAGAACCTGCATCAGCACGATGCGGCAGATCTCGGCGGCCTGGCCCGCATCGAACACGGGCAGGTCGCGGAAGGCTTCCGTCTCGCGGGAGCCGTGCACGCCGATGGCGGCCTCGTCGAGGATCAGCACGACGCGCCAGGCCTCCGGGTAGGGCAGCCGCGCGATCACCGGGGGCGGCGCGCCGGATTCGTCCCGGCCGCCGTCGACGATCAGCCCGCCCTGGGTGAAGGCGGCGAGCCCGACGCCGGAGCGGTTGCCGCGGTCGAGCACGTCGGCGAAGTCGTCGGGCGAGAAGGGCTGGCCGTTGAGCCGGGCCAGCGCCGCGGCGACGGAGAGGGCGAGCTGCGTGCCCGAGCCGAAGCCGGCATGGGCAGGGATCGTCTCCTCCACCGTGATCGCGGCGGCGTCGGGCACGTCGAGATGGGAGGCGGCGGCGAGGAGGTAGCTGCGCACCCGCTCGGCCTCCGGCCCGCTCGCGGCGGCCCGCCGGGCCGGGCGGGCGACGAGCTGCACCGCGGGGGCGTCGAGGGCGAGGCCCAGGCTGCCGAAGCGCCGCCCGAGGCCGCCATTGAGATCGAGGAAGCCGAAATGCAGCCGCGCCGGGGCCCGGACCCGCACGCCGGGCGCGCCGCGCACGGAGCCGGTGGTCGTCTCGCCCATCCTGTCGGAGGCCTCGGCCACGACGATCCTGCCTCATTCCGCCGGCCGGGTCCCGACTGCCGGGCCCGTGACTCGCGGGCCGGCTTCTCCCATGGGTGCGCCGCCGCGACAACCGGCAAGGTGCCCCCGGCGGCCCCGAGACACGCGCAAGCGCCCGGCGAGCGTCGCTTTTTTGCGACCGCCGGGCTTGCGGGGCGCGGGCCGGGGATGCAAAACCGGGGCGCCGGCCTGCAGGAGCCGGCCACGGGTTGATCAGCCCCGAAGCGCCGGCGCCTTCGCGTCACGGCGTGGTCGGATGCCAGCATGAGGCGGCATCCCGGCGGATCGCTTCAGCTCTTTCACGGGCGAAGGCGCCGCCACCAAGGTGCCCCGCCCGGCCAACCAAGAAACCACGGGACCCGACATGGCAGCCTGGGTGAAGGGAGGCGCGGTGGATCTGGATGCGGCCATCGGGGCCGCCGCCGATCTGATCGCCGCGGCACGAACGCCGGTCATCGCCGGCCTCTGCGCCGATCTCGCGGCCGTGAGGGCCGCCTATCGCCTGGCCGAGACGGCGGGCGCCTCGCTCGATTCGGTTTCGGGCGACCATCTCTACGCGGAGCTCGAATCCCTGAGCGCCGGCGGGGGCATGACCACCACCGCCGCCGAGACGATCGGGCGCGCCGACGTGGTGCTCGCCCTGGGCCAGCGCCCCTGGGACGGCGGCCTGCTCGCCGAGATCGCCGGCACGAAGCCGGTGCGCGGCCGGGCCGCGGGCGCGGAGCGCGCCCTGCTCTCCCTCGGCGGGCCGCAGAACGGCGGCACCCGCCACGTCGCCTATGCCGCCGGCAGCCAGGGCCTCGCCGTGGCGCTCGGCCACCTGCGCGCCTTCGTGAAGGGGCATCTCGCCGGGGACGAGGCCTTCTCCGACCTCGGCAAGCGGCTGGCCGCGGCCCGGTACGGCGTCGTCGTCTACGATGCGGGCGAGCTCGGCACCCTGGGGGTCGAGATGCTGCAGGGCCTGATCCGGGACCTCAACGAGGCGACCCGCTTCTTCGCCCTGCCGCTGGCCGATCCCTTCCAGGGGCGCGCCGTGCTCCAGCTCTCCGCCTGGACCACCGGCCAGGCGCCCCGCGTCGGCTTCGGCCGTGCCCTGCCGGAGCACGATCCCTGGCGCTTCGACAGCGCCCGCCAGATCGCCGCCGGCGAGGCCGATGCCGCCCTCTGGCTCGCCGCCCTGCCCGCCCCGCGCCCCGCCTGGCTCGGCAGCCTGCCGGCCATCGCCGTCGTCGGCGAGGGCAGCCCGGAGGCCGGCCCCGGCACCGCCGAGATCGTCATCACGGTCGGCGTGCCCGGCGCCTCCACGGGGGGCGCCCTCTGGCACGAGCGCCGCGGCGTCGTCGCCTTCCAGGAGGCGGCGAGCCCGGCCGAGGCCGTGACCGCCGCCGACGTTCTCGCCCGCATCCGCGCCAGCCTCCTGAGCAAGCGCCCGAGCAAGAAGGCCGCCTCATGCTGATCCGTATCAAGGGCGGCCGCGTCGTCGATCCGACCGACGGGCGCGACGCCGTCGGCGACGTCTTCGTCGAGAACGGCCGCATCGTCGCCGCAGGCGACCGCACCCCCGACCGCACCATCGACGCCACCGGCTGCGTGGTGATGGCCGGCGGCGTCGAGGTCCATTCGCACATCGCCGGCGGCAACGTGGTGATGAGCCGCCTGCTCCTGCCCGACCTCTATGTCAGCGAATCGGCGCCCGACGGGCATCCCTTCGCCCATGCCGGCGGCTCCGGGGCCTGGATCGGCGCCAACTACGCGCGGATGGGCTACACCACCGCCGTCGAGCCGGCCTTGCCGCCCTCGAACGCCCTCGCCACCCATCTCGAGCTCGCCGACATCCCGCTCCTCGACCGCGGCGGCCTCGCGGTGATGGGCAACGACGACCACCTCCTCGCCCTCCTGCGGGACGGCGAGAGCAAGGACGCGGTGCGCGACCTCGTCACCCACACCCTGGCCCATGCCCGCGGCCTCGGCGTGAAATGCATCAACGCGGGCGGCGCCTCCGCCTTCAAGGACGGGGTGCTGAAGCTCAGCCTCGACGACGAGATCCCCTGCTACGGTCTCTCGACCCGCAAGATCATGGGCGCCCTCCTCGACGCGGTCGAGGCGATCAAGGTGCCCCATCCGCTCCACGTCCACTGCAACAATCTCGGCCTGCCGGGCGCCGACGACTCCTTCGTCGCGACCCTGGAGGCGGCCGAGGGGCGGCGCATCCACTTCGCCCATGCCCAGTTCTACGCCTACGGCGTCGCCGACCCGGAGAACCCGCTGACCGGCGGCTTCCGCTCCGCGGCCGAGCGCATCACCGCGGCGATGGAGGCCCATCCCAACGCCACCTACGATGTCGGCCAGGTCGTGTTCGGCCAGACCGTCACGATCTCGCTGGACATCCTGCGCCAGTTCGGCGGCCGCAAGGGCGCCAAGCCGAAGAAGTGGGTGCTGCAGGCGGGCGATGCCGAGGGCGGCGGCGTGGTGCCCTTCCTCTACCGGCCCCGCGGCCCGGTCTCGTCCCTGCAATGGGCGATCGGCCTGGAGCTGATGCTGCTCTCGTCGAATCCCGAGCGCACCATCCTCACCACCGACCATCCCAATGGCGGCGTCTTCACCGAGTATCCGCGCATCATCCACCTGCTGATGGATGCGGAGGAGCGCGCCCGCGAGATCGCCACCCTGCCCGCCGTCGTCTCGGAGCGCTCGGGCCTCGCGAGCATCGAGCGCGAATACACCCTGAGCGAGATCGCCCAGCTGACCCGCTCCGGCCCGGCCAAGCTCCTCGGGCTGACCGATCGCGGCCACCTGCGCCCCGGCGCCCGGGCCGACGTCGCGATCTACCGCGACGACAAGAACCGCACGGCGATGTTCGCCAACGCCAAGCTCGTGCTCAAGGACGGCCGCACCATCGTCGAGGACGGCGAGGTCGTGGAATGGGGCTTCGGCAAGACCCTGGAGCTCGACGTCGAGGCGGATCCCGCCATCGCCAGGCGCAGCGAGGCCTATCTTCAGGACCGCTTCGGCGCGGGCCTCGACACCTTCGCGGTGCCCGACGCCGCCTTCCCCGAAGCCGCCGTGTTCGAGGACGTGGCATGCCGGGCGTGACGCTGATGCCTCCGGGCCAAGGTAACTGACGATGGCTGACCTCATCCTCAACGGCATCAAGGTCGAGGACACCTTCGCCGAGGCCTTCGACGTCGCGGCCACCGCGATCGTCGTGACCAACGACACGCCCAAATGGGCGATGATCGCCGCCACCGTGATGACCGGCTTCGCCACCTCGGTGATCGGCTGCGGCGCCGAGGCGGGCATCGATGCCGAGCTCTCCCCGGAGGAGACGCCGGACGGGCGGCCGGGCGTGCGCATCCTGCTGTTCGGCTTCGAGCCGAACGGGCTCAAGGAGCAGCTGCTCAAGCGCGTCGGCCAGTGCATCCTCACCTGCCCCGGCACCGCCTGCTACGCGGGCGTGGAGGGGCCGACCAAGATCAAGCTCGGCGGGGCGATCCGCTATTTCGGCGACGGCTTCGCCGTGGCCAAGCGCCTGCCCGACGCCAACGGCAAGATGCGCCGCTACTGGCGCATCCCCGTCATGGACGGCGAGTTCCTGTGCGAGGATTCCACCCGCGCCGTCGAGGGCGCGGTGGGCGGCGGCAATCTGCTCTTCCTCGGCCGGCGGCATGCCGACACCCTGAAGGTCGCCGAGATCGCGGTGGAGGCGGCCAAGGCCGTGCCCGGCGCCATCCTGCCCTTCCCCGGCGGCATCGTCCGCTCCGGCTCGAAGGTCGGCGGGCGCACCAAGGGCATGATGGCCTCGACCAACGACGCCTATTGCCCGACGCTCAAGGGCCGGGCCGGCTCGGCCCTGCCGCCCGAATGCGGCGTGGTGCTGGAGATCGTGATCGACGCCCTGACCTCGCAGGCCGTGGCCGAATCGATGCGGGCGGGCCTGCATGCGGCGACGGAGGTCGGCGCGGCCCATGGCCTGGTCGCGGTCACCGCGGGCAATTACGGGGGCAACCTCGGCCGCCACCACTACCATCTGCGCGACCTCTTGGAGAAGGCGCCCACGGCATGAGCACCCTCAAGCTGCGCGCCGCCCCGCCGGAGCGGATCGACCTCCGCGCCGTCACCCCGCTCGCCCTCTCCGCCCTGTCGGAGGCCGAGGCGGCCCGGCTCCCGGTCGGCACCAGCCGCACCGGCGTGACGCTGGGCGACCTGTTCGCGATCACCCTCGACCGCTCCGACACCCTGGTGATCGAGGGCGGCTCCGAGCGGCTCGACCGGGTCGGCGCGGCCCTCTCGGAGGGCACGATCCGGGTCGAGGGCGATGTCGGCCAGCGCCTCGGCGAGGGCATGGCCGGCGGCACGCTCACGGTCTCCGGCGCGGCCGGCCCCTATGCGGGGACCGGGGCCACCGGCGGCACCATCACCATCGAGGGCGATGCCGGCGCCCATGCCGGCGGCGCGGTCTATGCCGCCAAGGCCGGCCTCGACGGCGCCACCCTGATCGTGAAGGGCAAGGCCGGCGACCATCTCGGCGACCGCATGCGCCGCGGGCTGATCCTGGTCGGCGAGGCCGGCGCCTTCGCCGCCTCCCGCATGATCGCCGGGACCATCGTCGCGGGCGCCCTCGGCGACCATCCCGGCTACGGCATGCGCCGCGGCACGATCGTGGCCGGACGGCACGGGGCGCTGCTGCCGACCTTCGCCGAGACCGGCCTCCTCGACCAGCTGGTCTACCCGAAGCTCCTCGCCCGCCAGCTCGCCCGGATCGGCGCGCCGCAGGCCGGGCTGCTGCAGGGCGGCCTGCGCCGCTATTCCGGCGACCTCGCCACCCTCGGCAAGGGCGAGCTGTTCACGCCGGCGGGTTGAGCCCGCACGGCGTCCGATAGGCACGATCGTGCCGATGCGGCGATCGTGAACGGTCGCCCTTGCAGGATTTCACTTGCCACCCTGCCGCTTCGTCCCAGATCTTGCCGGGGCGGCCGGCGCCGATCGGCGCCGGCTGTGTCCCCGCGAGCCCCGAAGCCGGCATGTTCCTCCTGCTCTCCGTCTGCCTGATCGCCCAGCCGAGCCATTGCCGCGAGGAGCGGATCAACCTCTCCTACGACAATCCCAACCCCTTCCTCTGCCTGCGCAATTCCCAGAGCACCCTGGCCCGCTGGCAGGAAGAGCATCCGGACTGGCATGTCGAGCGCTGGCGCTGCGCCTCCAAGGGGCAGATCCCGAACGATCTGTGAGGCGGGTTGCGCTCATGCGTTCGGCTCCGCCTCCGCGGGACGGCTCGAGGCGGGATCGGCCGATCCCGCAAGGCCTTGAGGTGGCCCGGGCCCGGTGACAAGGTCCCGCCGCCGCGCCCGCGGCAGGGAAGGACGCCATGCGCTCGCTGAAGGTCCGGTTCGCGCTGCTGCTCGGGGGCACCGCGCTGATCGTCGTGCTGGCCGCGGCCGGGGTGAACTGGTCGATCGGGCTGGCCGAGCGCACCATCGACCGTACGCTCGCCGCCCAGGGCCGGCTGGAGCTGCTCGCCGAACTGTCCGGCCGGCTGACGCAGTACGGCCTCGCGGCGATCGAGAGCGTCGGCAATCCGGAGGCGCCGCCGGAAGCCCTCTCCGTCACCCGCGACGCCGTCGACAAGGCGCTGAACACCGTCGACGAGGCCCTGGGCCGGGGCATGGGCGCCAGCGACGATCCCGCCGAGCGCATGCAGTACCTCGCCCGCACCCGGCCCCTGGCCAAGGTGCGCGCCGCCCGCGTCATCCTCGACCGGCAGGTCGCCCTGGTCCAGCGCGAGACCGATCCCGAGAAGCGCAAGAGCGCGATCCAGGGGACGCTGAACGGCTTCGGCGCCATGACCGGGCCGCCCCTCTCCCTGCTGATCGAGGCGGAGCGGCGCAGCATGACCGCCGGCCAGGAGGAGGCCCGCGCCCTCTCCCGGCGCCTCGCCGTCGCCTCGCTGATCGCGGTCCTGCTCGGCCTCGGCCTCGTGCTGCTGCTCTACCGGCGGGTCACCCGGCCGGTTCTCGCCCGGATCGAGGCGGTGCGCCGGGCGGCGAGCGCGGTGGGCAGCGGCGCCCTCGACACCCGCCTGTCCCTCACCGGGCGGGACGAGCTCGGCCTGCTGGTGGCGAATTTCAACCGTATGGTCGCCCGCCTGGCCCGGCGCGAGGGGCGGCTCGCCGCCGACCGCGCCGCCCTGGAGGACACGGTCGCCGCCCGCACCGCCGATCTGCGCGCGGCCAATGCGCGCCTGGAGATGGTCGACCGCTCCCGCCGCCGCTTCTTCGCCGATGTGAGCCACGAGCTGCGCACGCCGCTCACCGTGATCCTCGGCGAATGCGACATCGCCTCGCGCAGCGCCGCCCGGGCCTCGGACAGGCCCACGGATTTCACCCCGGTCTTCGCCACGATCCGCAAGCGGGCGCAGGGGCTCAAGCGCCGGGTCGAGGACCTGCTGCGGGTGGCGCGCTCGGAATCGGGTCAGATCGAGCTCGACCGGCGCCCGGTCAGCGCCGTCGCCATCCTGAGCGAGGCGGTCGACAGCGCCGGCTCCGAGGCCGCCCGCCGCCGGGTCGCCCTGACGCTGGAGCCGGGCGACCGGGACGTCGAGATCAGCGCCGACCCGGAATGGCTGCGCCAGGTCGTGGAGAGCCTGATCGACAACGCCCTCCGGCACGCGACCGGCCTCTGCCGCATCGTCGTCCGCCTGGAGCCGACGCCGGAGGGGGGCGCCCGCATCGCGATCATCGACGACGGCCCCGGCTTCCCGGAGCCGGGCGAGGGCCTGTTCGAGCGCTTCCGGCGGGAGGGCCGCTCCGGCGAGACCGGCTTCGGCATCGGATTGGCTCTGGCGCGCTGGGTGATAGAGCGCCATGATGGGCGGATCGGCCTCGGTTCCGGCGAGAACGGATGCGGGGCCCGGGTGACCCTCGACCTGCCGCCGGAACGGATGGCGGGCGAGGCCGGCGCGGAACGCGCGCCTACGGGGAGGATGAGCGTGGCATGACACGCATCTTGATCGTCGAGGATGACGGAGACATCCGCGGCATGCTGGCCCGCGGCCTCGAATCGGAGGGGTTCTCGGTGGGCGTCGCCGGCCGCGTCGAGGACGCGCTGACCGCGGCCCGCGACCAGGCGCCGGAGGCGGTGGTGCTCGACATCACCCTGCCGGACGGCTCGGGCCACGACGTCTGCCGTTCCCTGCGCGAGGGCGGCTATCCCGGCGCGATCCTGTTCCTGAGCGCCCGCGACGAGGTGCGCGACCGGGCCGAGGGCCTGGCCATCGGCGCCGACGACTACATCGTGAAGCCCTTCGACTTCGACGAGCTGCTCGCCCGCCTGCAGACCCATCTCCTGCGCCGGCGCGAGGCGGACACCCCGCGCACGATCGTGACCGCCGGGCGCCTCACCCTCGACCTCACCGTGCGCCAGGTCAGCTTCGGCGACGCCTCGGCGCGGCTCACCCCGCGGGAGGCGGAGCTGCTCGCCCTGCTCATGGAGGAGGTCAACAAGCCGGTCTCCCGGGGCGACATCTTCGACAAGCTCTGGGCGAGCCAGGGCGGGCTCTCCCTCAACGTGGTCGACGTCTATGTCGGCTATCTGCGCTCGAAGCTCTCGGGTTTCGTGCGATTCGGCGGCCCCGTCATCGTCACCGTGCGGGGGCGCGGCTTCATGCTCGACCTCAAGGGGCCGGATTACCGGCACTGAGCCCGCGGGGCGCCCGAGCCATGTCCCGGTCCGACGGCGTCGGACGGGGCGGGTGCGCCCTCCGGTCACGGCCTCGTTCACGGTTTGATTCACGGAAGACGGGAAAAATCGGCAATTTAGCTCTTGCGGCCAGGCCGCGAATTGGCGATATACCTCCCGCGACAGAAACCACTGCGCCGTCAGTATCTTAGGAACTTCTTAGAGAGTTGCTCCGGATGCTGCTGACGTTTCATAAACAGCGGAGAAACACCATGAAGTGGGCTGCCCCCGTCGTTTCCGAGATCTGCGTCGGCATGGAAGTCACGAGCTACGAGTCGGCCGAGATCGACACCTTCAACTAAGGTGTTCGTCGCCGTCCGGGGATCGTAAGGCAGCGTCGGATCCGTTCCATGCGTCTCGTGGTCCTCGGTTCGGCAGCGGGCGGCGGCATTCCCCAGTGGAACTGCCGCTGCTCCATCTGCGCCCTGGCCTGGGCGGGCGACCCCCGCGTCAAGCCGCGCACGCAGTCGAGCATCGCCGTCTCCCCCGATGGGGACCGCTGGCTCCTCGTGAACGCCTCGCCGGACATCCGGCAACAGATCCAGGCCGTGCCGGAGATGCATCCGCGCCAGGGCCTGCGCCACTCCCCCATCCACGCGGTGCTGCTCACCAACGGCGACGTCGACCACGTCGCGGGCCTGCTCACCCTGCGCGAGGGCCAGCCCTTCACCCTCTACGGCACGGCGGGCATCCTCGGCTCGATCAACGAGAACCGCGTCTTCGACGTGATGGCCGCCGACAAGGTGACCCGGCAGCCGATCGCGCTGAACGACGGCTTCGAGCCCGTGCCCGGCCTCCGGGTCACCCTGTTCGCCGTGCCCGGCAAGGTGCCGCTCTGGCTGGAGGATGCCTCGATGCAGATCGGCGCCGAGACCGAGACCACGGTCGGCGCGATGATCGAGGCGGGGGGCAAGCGCCTCGCCTATATCCCCGGCTGCGCCCGCGTCACCGAGGACCTGAAGGCCCGCATCGAGGGCGTCGACGCCCTGCTCTTCGACGGCACGGTGCTGGAGGACGACGACATGATCCGCGCCGGGGTCGGCACCAAGACCGGCTGGCGCATGGGCCATCTCCCGATGAACGGCGAGACCGGCTCCATCGCCGCGCTGGCGCAGACGACGATCGGCCGCCGCATCTTCGTGCACATCAACAACACCAACCCGGTGCTGATCGAGGATTCGCCCGAGCGCGCGAGCGTGGAGGCGCGGGGCTGGATCGTCGGCCATGACGGCCTGACCCTCGCGCTCTGAGGCGCCGCCAAAGCGCACAGGGGGCTTCCGCGCGGGGCGGGCGGCCTGGAATTTTAGTGCCGGAACCAATATCTCTTGCGCGATACAATCGCGCGGTGGCCATGCTGTCCTTCGGGGCGGCCGGGGCCCATGTTAAAAAAAGCTCCAGGAAACGCGAACCAAGTCGGGAAAGCCGAAGACCATGACTGCCCAGTTCCCTACCCCGGTCCCGGACGCCGACGAGCGCCTCCTGAGCCATGACGAGCTGGAGGCGGCGCTCCGCGACATCGGCGCGCGCCGCTACCACAACCTGCACCCGTTCCACCGGCTGCTGCACGACGGCAAGCTGAACAAGGATCAGGTCCGGGCCTGGGCGCTCAACCGCTACTATTACCAGGCGATGATCCCGGTGAAGGACGCCGCGGTGCTCGCGCGCATGCAGGATGCCGCGCTGCGCCGGATCTGGCGCCAGCGCATCGTCGACCATGACGGCGATCACGAAGGCGACGGCGGCATCGAGCGCTGGCTGAAGCTCGCCGAGGGCGTCGGCTTCGACCGCGATTACGTGCTCTCCACCAAGGGCCTCCTCTCGGCCACCCGCTTCTCGGTGGACGCCTATGTCCACTTCGTCTCCGAGCGCAGCCTGCTCGAGGCCATCGCCTCCTCGCTGACCGAGATGTTCTCGCCGACCATCATCTCCGAGCGCGTCGCCGGGATGCTGAAGAACTACGACTTCATCACCAAGGAGACGCTGGCCTATTTCGACAAGCGCCTGACCCAGGCGCCGCGGGACGCCGATTTCGCCCTCGACTACGTCAAGCAGCACGCCACCACCCCGGCCTTGCAGCGCGCCGCGATGGCCGCGCTCACCTTCAAGTGCAACGTGCTCTGGACGCAGCTCGACGCGCTCTACTTCGCCTACGTGTCCCCCGGCATGATCCCGCCGGATGCCTGGCAGCCGGGCGAGGGGCTGGTGCGCGAGGCCGCCGCCGCCACGGCGCCCGCATCCGCCACCGGCGCCTTCGCCTCGGGCGACGTGCCGCGCCTGCCCCGCGGCGTGCGCCTGCGCTTCGACGACGTCCGGGGCAAGCACGTCCTGCTCGCGCCCGAGCGCACCTTCGACCTCGACGACAACGCCGTCGCCGTCCTCAAGCTCGTGGATGGCAGCCGCAGCGTCGGCGACATCGCCGGCGAACTCGCCGAGATCTATGCCGCCGACCGGGCGGTGATCGAGGCCGATATCAGCGTGATGCTGGCCGACCTCGCAGCCAAAAGGGTTCTGGAGCGATGAATGCACCGACGCCCGCCCCCTCCCCCGCCGAAGTGATCCCGGCGCCCGTCGGCCTGCTCGCCGAGCTGACGCATCGCTGCCCGCTTCGCTGCCCCTATTGCTCGAACCCGCTGGAGCTCGACCGCCGTTCGGCCGAGCTCGACACGGAGACCTGGCTGCGGGTCTTCACCGAGGCGGCCAAGCTCGGGGTGCTCCACGTCCATCTCTCGGGGGGCGAGCCGACCGCGCGCAACGACATCGTCGCCATCACCGCGAAATGCGCGGAGCTCGGACTCTACTCGAACCTGATCACCTCCGGCGTCGGCGGCGCGCTGCAGAAGCTCGACGCCCTCTACGATGCGGGCCTCGACCATGTGCAGCTCTCGGTCCAGGGCGTCGACGCGCAGAACGCGGAAAAGATCGGCGGGCTGAAGAACGCGCAGCCGCAGAAGATGCAGTTCGCCGCCCGGGTCACCGAGCTCGGCCTGCCGCTGACCCTCAATTCGGTGATCCACCGCGGCAACATCCACGAGGTGCCGGGCTTCATCGACCTCGCGGTCAAGCTCGGGGCCAAGCGGCTGGAGGTGGCCCATACCCAGTATTACGGCTGGGCCTACGTGAACCGCGCGGCGCTGATGCCGGACAAGGCCCAGGTCGACGAGTCGATCCGCATCGTCGAGGCGGCCCGCGAGCGGCTGAAGGGCCAGCTCGTCATCGACCTCGTGGTGCCGGATTACTACGCCAAGTACCCCAAGGCCTGCGCCGGTGGCTGGGGCCGCAAGCTCATGAACGTGACGCCGCAGGGCAAGGTGCTGCCCTGCCACGCCGCCGAGACCATCCCCGGCCTCGAATTCTGGTATGTGCAGGACCATGCCCTCGGCGACATCTGGACGCGCTCGCCGGCCTTCAACGCCTATCGCGGCACCGCCTGGATGAAGGAGCCCTGCCGCTCCTGCGACCGGCGCGAGAAGGATTGGGGCGGCTGCCGCTGCCAGGCCCTGGCCCTGGCGGGGGACGCGGCGGCCACCGACCCGGCCTGCTCGCTCTCGCCGCTGCATTCGAAAATGCGTGATCTCGCCCGGGAAGAGGCTGCCGAGAACCCGCCCGACTATATATACCGCACCATCGGATCCAACGTGCAGGATCCGTTGAAAGAAAAGGCCCCTCTGTGAAACGCCCCCTGCTCACCGCCGGCCTGCTCCTGGCCGGCATCGGGCTGGCGCAGGCTGCGCCGGCCGACGAGAAAGCCCCCGCCCCGCAGGCCGCCGCGACCTCGGCGACGCCCAACGCCGCGGACCTGCTCTTCGAGCAGCCGCAGATGAAGAACGCGGCGCCGGGCAGCACCATCACCTACACCTATCTGCGCCGCTCCGGCATCGCCAAGGGTCCCTACGGCCCGCCGATCAACGACGAGATCAAGTTCAAGATCGACCCGGCCAAGGATGCCGGCAGCCGGAACATCGAGGTGCAGATGTTCTCCGGCGCCAACCGCGTGCCCGCCGGCCCCTTCGAGGACATGCCCGGCAACCCGATCCTGCCGCTGTTCCTGGAGAACCACCTCAAGGGCCTCGCCGGCCTGCTCGATGCCAATCCGCGCTACATCAAGAACGCGATCCGCAAGGGTCTGCGCGAGAAGGCGACGGTGACCCCGACCCAGGTCACCTACAAGGGCCGTCAGGTCGATGGCTGGCGCGTCGAGATGCAGCCCTTCGTCGGCGACGCCCAGACCGAGCGCATGCGCGGCTTCGACGCCCTCACCTACACCTTCGTCACCGCCCCCGAGGTGCCCGGCGAGATCGTCTCGATCGAGGCGCGGGCCAAGAAGCCGGATGGGGGCGAGCTCCTCGAGGAGAGGCTGGATTATGCGCAGAAGGATTCTTGAGGCCGGCCTCCTCGCCGGTCTCGCCGCCGCCGCGCTGGCCCTGCCGGCGCGGGCGGACGAGAACGACTACCCGACCGATGCGCGGGTCGATTACGTGTTCGGCTGCATGGCCGCCAACGGGCAGACCCGCGAGGCGATGGAGAAATGCTCCTGCTCGCTCGACGCCCTCGCCGCGATCCTTCCTTACGACAAATACGTCCAGGCGAGCACGATCCTCTCGATGCGCCAGGGCATCGGCCAGCGCACCAATGCCTTCAAGTCGACCAAGATGTTCGACGACAAGGTCGCCGACCTCCGCCGCGCCCAGGCCGAGGCCGAGATCCGCTGCTACCGCGGCGCGTCCTGACCAAGGGCTCCCGGTGCACTGCGCGATTGGGAATAATATCTTGACATTCTGGGTCTGATGTCTTAGGTGTCGTCCCGCTCGCCGCCGGCGGCGGGGCCTTTGTCAGGGTCCCGGCGACACGGCACAGGGAAGCCTTCCGGAGGATCGGCCGGGGGGGCTTTCGGGGGCGGCGAGGCGGTTCCCGCGTCGTGGGTGGCGATCGACCCACGCCCCGGGCGTCGTGCACGCTGGAGGCGGCCGGAGCGGCGGGTTCATCCCGCAAGCCGGCTCGCGCCTTACAAGGGACCTGATCTGCCCGCCCCCACTACGAGGGCCGGGTCGCCGCGGCGGTTCCGCGCGCCGAGCCCGGGAGGGCAGGACACCTCCCGTGCCGAGAGACAGGGGCGTGCCAGGGCGAGCAAAAAACCGCGACGCAAAATCGGTTCGAGGCGGCGTCTGCCTCCCCGAGCCGCGGGACGCCGGGGAAACCGGATCCACGCGCATGACAGAGTACAAGGGTTTCCGCGGCGTCCCGCGTCCCCTGTCGTCAAGCACGAGCGCCCCGGCGGGTTTCCGCGCGGGGCCGGTGGCGCAGCCCGATCGGAGCGGGGACCCCTGCCCCGGCGGCGCGGCCCCGGCACGGGGCTTGCCCCTGGAAACAGGACTGGCTTTCGCGCCCGTTCTGAGGGATCACGCGGAGTCGTTTGTCTCGCGTGAGCCCCGCCCGAGCACCGCCCCGAGGCCATCGTGTCGCGTCCCGAATCGTCTTCGAACCGCCTGTCCGGATTGCTGCCCGCCTTGGGCCGCAAGACCCTGGTGATGGGCATCCTCAACGTCACGCCCGATTCCTTCTCCGATGGCGGCCTGTTCGACGCGGCGCCGGCCGCCCTCGCCCAGGCCGAGGCCCTGGTGGCGGAGGGGGCCGATCTCGTCGATATCGGCGGGGAATCGACCCGGCCCGGCCATGTCCCGGTCCCGGCGGAGGAGGAGCAGGCCCGGGTCCTGCCCGTGATCGCGGCGCTCGCCGGCCGCCTCTCCGTCCCGATCTCCATCGACACCTACAAGGCCTCGACCGCCGCGCTGGCGCTGAAGGCGGGCGCGGCCATCGTCAACGACGTCTGGGGCCTGCAGCGCGAGCCCGACATCGCCCGGGTCGCCGCCGCCCACGGCGCGCCGGTGATGATCATGCACAACCGCGAGACCATCGACGGCACCCTCGACATCGTCGCCGACATGCTGCGCTTCTTCGAGCGCTCGCTCACCATCGCCCGGCAGGCCGGCATCCCGGATGCCGACATCGTGCTCGATCCCGGCATCGGCTTCGGCAAGAGCTGGGCGCAGCATCTGGAGGCCCTGCGGCGCCTGCCCGAGCTCCGGGCCCTCGGCTTCCCCCTCCTCGTCGGCGTCTCCCGCAAGAGCCTGCTCGGGCGCCTGCATAATGCGGAGACCGCGCCGAAGGACCGGCTGATCGGCTCGCTCTCGGCCCATGTGCTCGCCGCGACGCTCGGCGCCGACATCGTGCGCGTCCACGACGTGCGCCAGCACGTGGAGGCCCTGCGGGTGGCGGATGCGGTGATGCGCCCGGAGACCCGCCCGTGAGCGACCGCATCCTCGTCCACCGCATCGCGGTCTTCGCCTATCACGGCCTGCTGGAGGAGGAGGCGCGGATCGGCCAGCGCTTCTACCTCTCCCTGGAGGGGCGCCTCGACCTGTCGCAGGCCGGGCGCAGCGACGCCATGGCGCACAGCGTCAGCTATGCCGACCTGACCGAGATCGCCGTGCGGATCGCCACCACCCGCCGCTTCGCCCTGATCGAGGCCCTGGCCGAGGCGGTCGCGGCGGAGATCCTCGACCGCTTCCCCCGGATCGACGAGATCCGGGTCCGGGTCGACAAGCCGGCCGCGCCGGTGCCGGCGGTGATCGACGGGGTCAGCGTCGAGGTCCGGCGCCTTCGGGAGACACGGGGATGAGCCGCGCCTATCTCGGCCTCGGCAGCAATATCGGCGACAAGGCCGCGCTGATCGCGGCCGCCGTGGACAAGCTTGCCGCCGCCCCCGGCATCCGGGTCGTGGCCCGCTCCGGCGATTACCGCACCCCGCCCTGGGGCGAGACCGATCAGGACTGGTTCCTCAACGCGGCCCTCGGCATCGACACCGACCTGACGCCTCACGACCTGCTCGAGACCTGCCTGCGCATCGAGGCGGCCCTCGGCCGGGTGCGCGAGCGGCGCTGGGGGCCGCGGCTGATCGATATCGACGTGCTGTATTTCGAGGGCGCGGAGGTCTCGGACGAGCGCCTCGTCCTGCCGCACCGCTATGTGCGCGAGCGCGCCTTCGTGCTGGTGCCGCTCGCCGAGATCGCCCCCGACCTGGTGATCGGCGGCGAGAGCGTGACGCAGGCCCTGGACAAGCTCGACCGCACCGGGATCGAGCGGGCCGAATAGGGGCGGCTTCCCGCCCCTATTTCGGGCCGTCCTCGAGGAGCTTGTTCTCCTCCTGGTCGAGGAGGGGCACGTCGTAATCGCGCAGGACCTTCTCGATATCCGCCCGGCGCTTGCGCAGGACGGTGTTGAGGCTGCGCTTCCACTCGTTCTCCTCGTGGCGCACGCCCATGGAGACGCGGAAGGCGAGCGGCGGCCGGTCGGGCTCGTGCAGGAGGGGCACCACCTCCATCGCGGTTCCGCTCTGCCGGGCGAGCCAGCCCGCGGCGGGCCCCCACAGGATCGCGGCGTCGAGCTTCTTGGCGGCGAGGTCGGCGATCACCTCCGCGGCCACCGTCTGGAATGTGCGGTCCGCCCCGAAGGCGTAGGGCGCGTAGGCATGGGTGTTCCCGGTCAGTCCGAGCGCGCCCAGCCGGTCCGTCGGCGGGGTGCCGCCGATGATGCCGATCTGCTTGCCCTTGAGCTTGGGATCGTCGAGCCGGTCGACGCCGGACAGGTCGCCCTTCCGGGAGACCAGCACATAGGCCGAGCGGTAATAGGGATTGGTCGGCTGGACGATCTCGCCGCCGGAGGTGCCAATGATGACGTCGCACAGGCCGCTGCCCAGGGTGTTGCGGACGAAGCCCGGCCCCTGCGTCAGCCAGTAATAGCGCACCTTCACCTTGAGCTCGTCGGCGACGATCTCGGCGATCTTGTTCTCGAAGCCATCCCCCTTGCGCTCGGAGAAGGGCATGTTGCCGGGATCGCTACAGACACGGAGGACATCCGTGGTGACGAGATCCGGCAGATTCTGCGCGAGCGCCTCGCGCGCCCCTGCCGAGATCAGCAGGAGCGCGGTGAGGGCCGCGGCGAAGGGGCTCTGGCGCGACATCAGCCGCCCAGGCACTCCTTCTCGGTCTTCTTGGCGGCTTCCGGCTTGTCTTCCTTGTCGCTCGGTCGGACGCGGCCCATGGCGCCGGCGGCGCGGGCTTTCAGGTAGACGTAGAGGTCGTCCGCGTAGCACATGACGTTCTTGTTGTCGCCGAAGGCGGGCATCACCTTCTGCTCGGCGGCGTTCACGTCCTGCTTGCCGCCGGCGAGGATGCCGATGAACTCCTCGTAGGAGAGGTGCTTCAGCGAATCCTTGAGGGCCGGGGCATAGGTCGAGCCCATGCCGTCCGGGCCGTGGCAGACGTGGCACTCGGCGTGATAGCGGCGGTAGCCGGAATAGGCATACCAGTCGACCTTCTTGCCCTCGTTGGTGACGTGGAAGGTCGGGTGGCCGTCCTTGTCGAAGTACTTGCCGTCGTCGACCTTGACCGCGGCATCCTGCTTCAGGAGCTTCTCGTCCGGCTCGGCGCTCTTGTCATTGGGGTTCAGCGAGTTGGCGAGGGCCGCATCGGGCTTCGCATCCTCGGCCTGCACGGCGACAGAGGAGACCGTCCCGAGCGCCAGGGCGGCGACGAAAACCTGGAGCGCGGACTTCTTCATATTGAACAACGACGTCTCTCCCCGAGAGGTTGATGTTGATATTGCGCCGCAACAAGGTGCGGCGGGGTTCCCTCTAATAAGCGGGACATAATCATAAAGATGCCGGCGCGGAAACCCGCGCCGGCACCATTTGGTCGATGGCTGCTATGCGACTTAGTTGTTCGGCAGCGAGAAGACGGTCAGCTGGCCGCCGAGGTTGGTGTAGCTCGACAGGGCCGCGTAGCCGCCCACCGCGCCGAGGCCGGCATTCGGGTCGGTCAGGCCGGCCGCGAGGCCGATGCCCGCCCAGCCGCCGACACCCGACAGGACGGCGATGTGCTGCTTGCCCTTGTGCTCGTAGGTCATCACGTTGCCGATGATGCCCGACGGGGTCTTGAACTTGTAGAGTTCCTTGCCCGTCTTCGAGTCGACGGCCTTCAGGTAGCCCTCGAGGGTACCGTAGAAGACCACGTCGCCCGCCGTCGCCAGCGCGCCGCCCCAGGCGGAGAACTGCTCGGGGTTCGACCACTTGATCTTCCCGTTCACGCCGTCCCAGGCGATGAAGTTGCCCATGCCGCCATGGCTGTTCGGCGCGGGGTACATCGACAGAGTGGCGCCGACATAGGGCTGGCCCGGGGTGTAGCTCACCCGGAAGGGCTCGTAGTCCATGCAGACGTGGTTCGTCGGCACGTAGAACAGCTGCGTCTTCGGCGAGTAGGCCGCAGGCTGCTGGTCCTTGGAGCCGAGCGCCGCCGGGCAGATGCCCTTCGAGTTCACGTCTTCGCCGTTCTGCTCGGTCGAGTACTTCGACACGACCAGCGGGCGGCCGTAGGTCTTGGAGCCCTTGTCCATGTCGACCTTGGTGGCCCAGTTCACCGCCGGGTCGTACTTCTCGGCGACGAGCAGCTCGCCGGTGGCGCGATCGAGGGTGTAGCCGAAGCCGTTGCGGTCGAAGTGGGTCAGGAGCGGACGCTCCTTGCCGTCGATCTTCTGATCCGTGAGGATCATCTCGTTGATGCCGTCGTAATCCCACTCGTCGTGGGGGGTCATCTGGTAGACCCACTTGGCCAAGCCCGTATCCGGGTTACGCGCCCAGATGGTCATCGACCACTTGTTGTCGCCCGGACGCTGCTTGGGGTTCCAGGTCGAGGGGTTGCCCGAGCCGTAGTAGAACAGGTCGAGCTTCGGATCGTAGGAGAACCAGCCCCAGGTGCAACCGCCGCCGGTCTTCCACTGATCGCCTTCCCAGGTCTTCAGCGAAGAGTCCTTGCCGATCGGCTTGCCGAGGGCAGTGGTCTTCTCGGGGTCGACGAGGAGCTGGTCGTCCGGGCCCTCGGAGTAGCCGCGCCACACCTTCTTGCCGGACTTCAGGTCGTAGGCGGTGACGTGGCACTGCACGCCGAACTCGCCGCCGGAGATGCCGACGATGACCTTGTCCTTCACCGGAAGCACGGTGGCGGTGTTGGTCTCGCCCTTGGACGGGTCGCCGTTCTTGACCGACCAGTTGACCTTGCCGGTCTTGGCGTCGAGCGAGACCAGGGTGGTGTCCGCCTGGTGCAGCAGGATGGCGCCGTCGGCATAGGCCAGGCCGCGGTTGACCGTGTCGCAGCACATGACCGGGATCACGGACGGATCCTGCTTCGGCTCGTACTTCCACACGATCTTGGCGCCCTGGTCGAGATCGAGGGCGTAGACGATGTTCGGGAAGGGGGTGTGGACGTACATGATGTTGCCGACGACGAGCGGGGAGCCCTCGTGGCCGCGCAGCACGCCGGTGGAGAAGGTCCAGGCGACCTGGAGGTTCTTCACATTGCTGGCGTTGATCTGGTCGAGCTTGGAATAGCGGGTGTTGGCGTAGTCGACCGTCTGAAGCGCCTGTTCCGCCGGGTTGGCGATGGACTTCAGCACGCTTTCGTTGGCGAGGGCCGGGCCAGCAGCCGCAAGCCCCGCACCGAGTGCGAGGAGATGTACCGCTCTCATGGATTCCTCCGGCAGGTCTTTGACAGCAAGCCGCAAGTAAACTCGCGAATTGCTGCTGACCTGCTGTTTGCGACAGGGATTGAAATTCGCTTCAGAAACTCACGACACGCAGAAAGTCGCTCGTTAGGCTCTTGAGCCTCCCGTTCGTCCCCCATCGTTTCGGGTCGAGACCGCCATCCCTCGCGGCCTCCTCAGTCCGAAGCTTGAATGAACTCTAAGAAAATTTCGGGCGCCGTCAACTCGCTTCCTCAAGCTCAGGAGCCGGTTCCATCAAGTCGAAACGCGGTCAAAACGGGACGCCTCTTTGCGCTGCTTCGCACACGAAGTTATTGCATCGCACAATTACGAGATCGTGAGCAAAATTCCATTTGCCGCACCTTAGCCCCGACTCATGTTCAGGCCGCATGTCGAGCCGGATAACATCCGGTCATCCATGTCTCTGGCGCCGCCTCCGAAGGTGAGAACCCGTGCGGGGCGATCATTCCTCGAAGGAGGGGCGTGGTGCGTTGCGGCATTGCGAGGACGCGCGCTCAAAACGGCTGGATGTCCGGAGGTCGGATTCCTCGTTTCCGGAGCTTATGGGGGATGCGTTCTCTCGCCGCATAAGCCTTCCGTAGAAACTACGGAGAGCGGCGCGAGGGACGGAAATTCGGGAGAAAGCCCGCTCAGCCCGCGATGATGCCGGGGAATCGGAGGGAGAGATCGGCCCGGGTCGCCTCGGCCCAGCTCCGGGAGCGCTCGTGCCGGGGCAGGTCCAGGGACACTGTGCCGAGAAGATGGGCCGGACGCGCCGAGACGAGGAGCAGCCGGTCGGCGATCGCAATCGCTTCGTCCACGTTGTGGGTCACCATCAGCACGCTCATGCCGGCACGGGTCACCGTGTCGACGACGATCCCCCGCAGGGCGGCGGCGGCGGTGTCGTCCAGGGAGACGAAGGGCTCGTCGAGCACGAGCAGGCGCGGATCCAGGGCAAGGGCCCGGGCCAGCGCCACCCGGCGCTGCATGCCGAGGGAAAGCGCGCCGGGATAGCGGTCGCGCCAGGGCGCGAGCCCGAGGGACTCGAACAGCGCATCGAGGTCGCGTCCGCGCTCCGCCCGCGGCAGGCCGAGGCGCACGTTCTGCTCCACGCTGCGCCAGGGCAGGAGCCGCGGATCCTGGAACACCATGGCGATGCCGAGCGTGGCCGGATCCGGTGCGACGCTGCCCGCATAATCCCGGTCGAGGCCGAGCAGGATGCGCAGGGTCGTCGTCTTGCCGGCCCCCGAGGGGCCGATCAGGCAGGCGATCTCGCCGGCATGGATCGCGAAGGTCAGGTCGCGCACCGCCTCGACGGCCTGAGTGCGGGCGCGCCGGTAGACCTTCTCGGCGATCGCCACGGTCAGGAGCGGCGCATCCCGGTCCGTCCGCAGGGGAGCCACCTCAGCGCCAGCGGCGGACATGGGCATCGAGGGGCTGGAGGATCAGGGTGTCGATGGCGAGCATCACCGTCATGAAGACGAGGCTGTAGCCGATGACCGCGGTCACATCGAAGAGCTGGAAGTAATAGTTGATGGCGAAGCCGACCCCGTTCGGGCGTCCGAGCAGTTCGACCACCAGCACGATCTTCCAGGCGAGCGAGATGCCGGAGCGCGCCGCCGCGACCGCGAAGGGCTGGAGCTGCGGGACCAGCACATGGGCAATCCAGGTGCGCCGGTCGAAGCGGTAGGTCCGGGCCATCTCCTCGAGGCCCGGATCGAGGCCCCGGGCGCCCTCGCGCATGATCACCGCCACGTTCGGCAGCTTGTTGAGCGCCACCGCCACGATGGCCGCGGTCTCGGTCAGCCCGAGCCAGACATAGGCGAGCACGGTGATGACGAGGGCCGGGGTGTTCAGGACCACGAGGAGCGGCGTGTCGAGCAGCCGGTCGGCGGCCCGTGAGCGCCCGAGTGCGATGCCGAGCAGCACGCCGAGGCTCATGGCGATGACGAAGGAGACGCCGACCCGGGCGAGGGTGACTCCGACATTGAAGAGAAGCTGGCCCGTCTCGGCCTCGCGCAGCACGAAGGCGGCCACCGCCTCCGGCGAGGGCAGGGTGCGCACCTGCGCATAGACGGCCGCGCCCTGCCAGAGAGCGAGCAGCACCGCGAGAGAGGCGAGGCGGGCGAGGAGGGCCATCCGGTGCGGGGCGGCTCGGCCGGATTCAGCCGTTGCCGGAGGCGTCGAGGTAGAGATGGTCCGGCAAGGACTTGGCGCCACCCGTGAGGGCGTCGCCTCCGAGGCGCGCCAGCGTCGCGAAGATGCGCTCGCCGTCGGCCCGCTCGGCGGGAACCGGCCGGCGCGGGATGCCGTCGAGGAAATTGCGCTTCAGGGACGCGAAGGTCGCCGTGTCCTCGGCAACCATCAGCGGGCGCACGATCTCCCAGGCCTCCGGCTCGTTGGCGAGCAACTCCTTGGCGGCCATGGAGGCCCGGGCGAAGCCCTGCACCGCCTCCCGGCGCTCGGCCACCGCCTCCTGCGCGAACAGGTAGCCGATCAGCGCCACCGGCCCCTGCGCCCCGAAGGCGCGCATGATGTCGTCGGCGCTGACGAGGCGGCGGAAGCCCTTGGCCTCGAGACGGGCACAGTATTGCCAGTAGAGCAGGGCGGCATCGAGCTCGCCGGTCTCGAGCTTCTGGGTGAGGAGCGGGGGCGCGCCGAAGGCGAGCTGCGCGGCGGTCTCGATGTCGATGTCGCCGGTCTCCTTGCCCTGGGCCTTCAGGAGGATCCAGTTCTTGTCGAGGGCGCCCCCAGCCACGCCGAGCTTCCGGCCCGCGAGATCCTTGAGGGACTTGATCGGGCTGTCGGCGGGCACCATCAGCGCGCCCTCGGTGGTGGAATAGGGCACGAAGCGCACCCCCCTCCCCTCGCTCCGCAGGCGCGCGGCCCAGATCAGGTCGCCGACGATGGTGTCGAGCTGCTTGCCCTGGAAGGCGATGCGGGCGGCGTCGTTCCCGGCGAGCTTGACGATCTCGAGGGTGAAGCCGTTGGCCTCGTCGAGCTTGCGCGCCTTGATCACGGCCGCTTCCCAGGAGGCCGTGCCGAAGGGCAGGACGCCGAGCCGGATCGTGTCGGAGGCCGCGCGGGCGGGGCGCAGGCCCGGCAGGGACAGCAACGCCGCCGTCGCGATGAGACCGCGCCGTGACAGCATGGCCGGAACCTCCCCTGTGCCTTGTCGGCGGCCTTGTCCTCGCTCGCGCGAACCGGCACCACCCTTCAAGAGCTTCTTATAAGACGCGGTTCCCCGGCGTCCACCGGGGCAAGCTGCCCTCCCCTGCGGCACGGCGGCCTTGCGGGCCGGTCCGCCCGCGTTAGCTCGCCCTCGAAACGAGACCTGAAGGAGGATGCGATGAGCGAGGCACGCAAGACCGTCATCGACGACGCGACCGTGGAGGCGCGGCTGAAGAGCGAACTGCCGACCTGGCGGCTGGAGGACGGCTGGATCCGCCGCACCTACAAGACGGCGGGCTGGAAGGGCACCCTGATGATCATCAACACGGTGGGCCACCTCGCCGAGGCGGCCTTCCACCATCCCGACATCACCGCCTCCTATGCCTGGGTCGAGGTCCGGCTCGTCAACCACGCCGCCAAGGGCATCACCGAATCGGATTTCGCCCTGGCCAAGAAGATCGAGGAGGTGGTGATGTGGCAGCCGGGCCGGGAGGACGGTCCTCTGCAGGGCACGCCGGACGATCCGCGCTTCGCCTATATCAAGTACGAGAAGTGAGCCTGAAGCCTTTGCCGTGACGTGTGCGCTCACGCCGAGCCGGTGTCCGGTCGGCGGAGAGCACTCCAGGGCGCTCACTGCGGCTCCTTCACCCGCCGGCACTCGGTTTTGAGGTAGCTCGTCTTGCCGACCTCGTCGCGCAGGTCGGTGCGGGCAATGATCTCCTGCCAGCCGCTGGTGCAGCCGAGCTCGTTGGCGACCCGCACCTTGCGGACCTCGCTCGCCCGGTCGTCGGTGCATTCCCCCTGCGGGATGCCGTTGGCGCAGACGAGGACCACGGCGATGAAGGCGTTCATGGGGGTTCCGGGCTCCCGGCCTGTGACTCCGATGGAGGCTTCTACGCGCGGGGCCCCGCCGGGGTTTCCGGCCGTGGACTCGTCCCGCGATCGGGCAGGTCGAAAAGGGCCCGGTTAACGATCCCGCAAGCTTCCGTTCGCGGTCGCGGTCGCCCGCGTGCTAGTCAAGTCTTGGCGAAGATGTGCGCAGGATCTGCGTAGATGACGTAGACGAGCCGCCCGGTTCTCGGCGGGCGCCACCTTCGGTCAGGGGCACGATCGGGGGCGGACATGACGTCGGGCGGTGCGGAGACGGGCGGGCGGACGGGCCGGCTCCTGGAGCTCGACGCCCTGCGCGGCGTGGCCGCGCTCCTGGTGCTCGTGCTCCACTACACCGCCGGCTTCGACAACGAGGTCGGCTGGCACGGCCATCCGCCGCTGTTCCGCCTGTCCTCGGGGCATCTCGGCATCGCCCTGTTCTTCGTGATCAGCGGCTTCGTGATCGCGATGACCCTGGAGCGCTCGCGGAACGGGCTCGACTTCGCCGTGGGCCGCTTCGCCCGCCTCTACCCGACCTTCTGGATCTGCGCCCTGATCACCACGGGCGCGATCCTGGTCACGGGCTTCAACCCGTTCCACCTGACGGTCCCCGGCTTCGCCGCGACGCTGACCATGCTGAACGGGCTCACCGACCTGCCCTTCGTCGACCCGTCCTACTGGACGCTGACGCGGGAGCTCCTGTTCTACGCCTTCCTGGCCACGGCCTATTTCACCCTGGGGCCGCGCGCGCTCACCGGCGTCGTCTTCGCCTGGATGGTCGTCACCGCGCTCTACAACGTCTTCGTGATGGACGAGAACATCTATGCCTGCCGCACGGCGGCGGGCTGCGGCGGCATCCTGCTCAACGCCACCTTCGCCCATCTCTTCGCCCTCGGGGTGATGGGCTACAAGATCCACCGCGGCGAGCGCACGCCCTTCGTCTGGATCACCCTCGCCGCCGCGGCGGCTTCCGGCAGCGTCTATCTCTGGCCGCTGAGCGGCTTCCAGCCGATGAACGCGGTCAAGAGCGTGCTCTATCTCGGCCTCGTCCTGCTCGCCGCGGAGGGCCTGCTCCGCGTGCTGCGCTGGCGCGTGCTCGTGTTCTTCGGGACGATCTCCTACGCCCTCTACCTGCTGCATCAGGTGATCGGCTACGCGCTGATCGGCGCCCTGGTCGCCCGCGGGCTCGATCCGAACCTCGCGATCCTGGCCGCCTTCGCCCTCGCCACGGCGCTCGCCGCCGCAGTCTGCTTCGGCGTGGAGCGGCCGGCGCAGCGGGCGATCCGCCGGGCCTATACCGTCTTCCGGGCCCGCGGGCCCTCGGCTGCCCTCGCCCCGGTCGCGCAGGCCGGGCGCTCCTGATCGCGGCCGGGACCCTCGCCGGGCTCAGCCGAGGGTGAGGATCCGCTCGGCGGAGAAGGTCTTTCCCTCGACCGGGTTGGCGACCCAGCGGCAGCGGCCGATGGCGAGGTCGTGGCCGGCATGGAAATGGCCGGAGATCCAGAGGTCGGGCCGCTTCGCGTCGGGGAGATCGTCGAGGAGCGTCGTGGCATAGAAGGCCGGAACCCACCAGGGCACTCCGGGCGCGTCCCGGAACGCGTCCGCCGCCAGGGGGCTCGCGGGATGATGGGTGACGACCACGGTGGGGCCGGCGAAGGGCGCGTCCAATGCGGCGAGCAGCGCCGCCTTGTCGGCCTCGTGCGCCCGCATCGCATCCTGCGGCGACCAGGGCGTGCCGTCCCCGTTGCGGATCGAGCCCCGGTATTCCCGCGAGCCGGTGACCGGATCGGTCATCCGCGCCGCCGCAAAGGCGACCGGGTCGGCCGGGCGGTCCGGCGTGGCCTCGGTGAGCCAGCGGCCGGCGAGCGACCAGTCGCTCCAGAGAGTCGCGCCGAGGAAGCGCACCCCCGCGATCTCCACCCGCGCGCCCGACTGGAGCAGGTGCAGGGCTGCGCCCTCCCCCCTCAGCCGGGCGACCTCCGCCTCGAGGGCCGCCATCAGTTCGGGGGCGGTGCGGGGATCGCCGGTCGGCGCGTAGCGCTCGTGGTTGCCCGGCACCAGCACCACCGGCCGGCCCGCGGCGAGGTCGAGCACCGCCGCGAGCCCCTGTTCCGGATGCCCCTCCCAGAGGTCGCCGGCGCAGACCAGCACGTCGAAGGCCTCCGCGTCGGGGCGCGGGATCAGGTCGAGCCGGCGGCGTTCCAGATGCAGGTCGGAGAGGGGGAAGAGGCGAAGCACGGAATCGGGTCTCTCGTCGTCAGGCGCGCAGGTCGTCCGCCGCGGCCCGCCGTTCGGCCCGGGCGGCCTTGAGGATGTCGGCGGCGGAATCGGCGTTGAGGAGGGCGATGCCGAGGCCCGCCACGAGGTCCGGCCAGGGCGACAGGGTCGCGGCGGTGATCAGCCCGGCGGCGACGATGGCGAGATTGGCCGCGACGTCGTTGCGGGCGGAGAGCCAGGCGGCGCGGGTCAGGCTGCCGGCGCCCTCCCGGTGGCGGGCGAGCATCAGGGCGCAGGTGAGGTTGACCGCGAGCGCCCCGAGGCCGGTCAGGGTGAGCGGCACTGCGGCCGGGGCGGTGAAATCCGAGAACTTTTCCCAGGCGGCCCAGGCCGTGGCGAGGCCCGGCACCAGCAGCACCCCGGCCAGCGCCGTGCCGAGGCGGGCTCGGTTGCGTGCGCTCCAGCCCAGGCCCGCGAAGATCAGCAGGTTAATCGCCGCGTCCTCCAGGAAGTCGAGGCTGTCGGCCAAGAGCGCGATCGAGCCGATGGCGAGCGCGACCCCGATCTCGACGCAGAAGGCGGCGAGGTTCAGGCCGGCCACCCGGGCGACGACCGGGCGCAGGCTCGGCGGAATCGGGCGTCTGGACACGGGCACGATCTCCGGAGGGCGGGCCGGATGCTGATGGCGTGTGCCGTGCGTGCTGTCGAGGTCGGGGATCGGCGCGGCGAAGGCGGGATCCGGCCCCTCGCCCGCACCCGGTCCGCATCGGGCGCCCTGTATATCGTATACGCGGACACACGGGCTGGATTTGCGCGCGCGCCTGTGCAAGGCGAAAGCTTCGCCGCGCGCCCCCGTGCGGCCGCGAGCGAGAAGAATCGAGGGGGAGGCGAGAGATGCTGCCCGAGCTGCGCGTTCTGTATTTCGAGGATCTGGAAGTCGGGCTGACGGAGATCCTGAAGAAAGAGATCTCCTCCTCCGACGTGGTGGGCTTCGCCGAGATCACCGGCGACCGCAACCCGATCCACCTCTCCGAGCATTTCGCGGCCCGCACCCCCTTCGGCACCCGCATCGCCCACGGCCTCTACACGGCGGGCCTGATCTCGGCGGTGCTCGGCACCCGCCTGCCCGGCCCGGGCGCCGTCTACATCTCGCAGACCCTGAACTTCCGCGCGCCCGTGCGCATCGGCGACACCGTCGAGGTGAAGGTCGAGGTCGCCGAGCTGATCCCCGAGCGCCGCCGCGCCCGCCTCACCTGCACCTGCTCGGTGGGCGACGAGGTCGTGCTCGACGGCGAGGCCCTGGTGAAGGTGCCCAAGAAGGAAGAGGCCGATCCGCTCGCCATGCGCATGGGCGGCGGCCGCGCCTGACGCGGCCCCGGACGCCCCTTCGGATCAGGCCCGGCCGCCGATGCGCCGGGCCGCCTCGAAGCGGTTGAGGAAGCGGGGCTCCTTCTCCGGGGCGATGCGGATGGCGAGGTGGATCCGCCCGCTCTCCTCCGCCCGCCGGTCGAGCACCTCGGCGTTCTCGTAGAGCCAGTTGAGCGCCGCCCCATCCTCCGGCGGCAGGGTGAGGGCGAAGGTCGAGCGCGCCTGCGCGATCCGCCCCTCGATCCGGGCGGAGAGCGCGTCGAGCCCCTCCCCCGTCAGCGCCGAGACGAGGACCGGGCCGGGCTGGCCGTCCCGGGCCTGGCCGGTGAGATTGAGGAGCCGGGTGCGCTCCTGCGCGTCGAGCAGGTCGGCCTTGTTCCAGACCTCGATGATCCGGTCGGCATTGGCGGCGATGCCGAGTTCGCGCAGCACGCCCTCCACGTCCTCGGCCTGGGCCTCCGAGTCGACGTGGCTCACGTCGCGGACATGGAGCAGGATGTCGGCCTCGATCACGTCCTCCAGCGTCGCCCGGAAGGCGGCGATCAGCGAGGTCGGCAGGTCGGAGATGAAGCCGACGGTGTCGGACAGGATCACCGTCTCGCCATGCGGAAGCTTCGTTGCCCGGGCCGTCGGGTCGAGGGTGGCGAAGAGCATGTCCTGCGCCTTCACCTGCGCCTTGGTGAGCGCGTTGAACAGCGTCGACTTGCCCGCGTTCGTGTAGCCGACCAGCGCCACGATCGGATAGGGCACCCGCGCCCGGCTCTGCCGGTGCAGGCCGCGGGTGCGGGTGACCGCGTCGAGGTCGCGCTCGATCCGGGTCATGCGCTCCTGGATCATGCGGCGGTCGGCCTCGATCTGGGTCTCGCCGGGGCCGCCGAGGAAGCCGAAGCCGCCGCGCTGGCGCTCCAGGTGGGTCCAAGAGCGCACGAGCCGCGACTTCTGGTAGGCGAGATGGGCGTGCTCGACCTGAAGCGTGCCCTCACGGGTCGAAGCGCGGCGCCCGAAGATCTCCAGGATCAGGCCGGTGCGGTCGATGACCTTGGCGCCCCAGGCCTTCTCCAGGTTGCGCTGCTGGACCGGCGAGAGGGCGCAATCCATCACGACGAGGCCGATCTCCTCCGCCTTGATAAGGCCGGCGAGCTCCTCGACGCGGCCCTTGCCGAGATAGGTCGAGGGCCGGATACGCGGCAGCTGGACGGCGCTGGCCTGGACCACGTCGAGATCGATCGCCGCGGCAAGCCCCACCGCCTCGTCGAGCCGCGCCTCGCTGGAGCGCGTGGGCTCGGTGCCGTCCGCGGCGGCCCGCTGCGCCGCGCGGCTGAGATAGGGGCCGACGACGAGGGTCCGGGTCGAGGCGGCGATCTCGCCTTCCGGTGCGGCCTGCGCCTGCAGCCGCGCCTCGCCGGGGAGCAATGGTTCCGTCATGACGTCCTCGTGACACCCTTCGGCATATGGGGCCCGGGGCGCGGTTCCGCAGCCTCATGCGTTGAAAACCCGCCATGCCATCGCCGGATCGCCGAGTCGATGCCGGGCGCGCCCCGGACCCTGAGGGGGGCGGGAGGGACCGCTGCCATTCGCCGCCCTGGGCAGCGGCGGCGGGATTGGCTATGTCGCGCTTCGAGGCCCGGGAGGGCCGGGAAGGCCGCGAGGGAGGCGGCGGGAAGCGTGAACGACCGCCGCGAGACCGACCGCATCGAAGCCGAGCTGCATCGCCAGTCCTCGAGCTCCGATCCCTTCGCCGCTGCCGTGCGGGCGACGCGCATGCCGATGCTCGTCACCGATCCGAGCCGGCCCGACAACCCGATCGTCTTCGTCAACGACGCCTTCACCAAGCTGACCGGCTACACGCGCGCGGAGATCCTCGGGCGCAACTGCCGCTTCCTGCAGGGACCGGAGACCGACCCGCGGGACGTTGCCCGGATCCGCGACGCGGTCGAGCGGCGGGTGCCGATCGAGATCGACCTCCTCAACCACAAGAAGAGCGGTGAGGTCTTCTGGAACCGGCTCCTGATCTCGCCGGTCTTCGACGAGGACGGGGTGCTGACCTACTTCTTCGCCTCGCAGTTCGACGTCACCCTGGAGCGCGACCGCCTGGTGCGCCTGCAGAACGACCGCGACGCCCTGGAGCAGGAGGTCGAGCGGCGCACGGGCGAGCTGACCCGCAGCGAGGGCCGGCTGCGCTTCATCCTGGAGGCGGGGCGCTTCGGCACCTGGACCCTCGACCTCGCGGACCGGCGGCTCGTCACCTCCGACCTCTGCCGCGAGAGCTTCGGCCGCCACGCCACCGATCCCTTCACTTACGACGATCTCGTCGCCGCGGTCGTTCCCGAGGACCGGGAGCGGATGCAGGCGGCGATGCACCGCTCGATCGCCCGCAAGGCCGATTACGACATCGAGTACCGCGTCCGCACGCCCGCGGGCGAGGTCCGCTGGCTGCAGATGCGGGGTCAGACCGCCTACCGGGCGGATGGCGAGCCCCTGAGCATGGCCGGCGTCTCCCTCGACGTGACGGAGCGCAAGCGTGGCGAGGAGCATCGCGCCCTGCTCGCGGCCGAGCTGAACCACCGGGTCAAGAACTCGATGGCGACGATGCAGTCCATCGCCCACCAGACGCTGCAGAACGCGGCCTCGCTGGAGGAGGCCCGCAAGACCCTGGACGCTCGCCTGCATTCCCTCGCCTCGGTACACGACGTCCTGACCCGGGAGAGCTGGGAGGGGGCGACCCTCGCCGAGATCGTGGACGGCGCCCTGCAACCGTTCCGGGTGCCCTCCGGCCGCCGCTTCAAGACCGGCGGCCCGGACGTGCGGCTGCCGCCGCGGCTGGCGCTCGCTTTCGTGATGGCCCTGCACGAGCTCGCCACCAACGCGGTGAAATACGGCGCCCTCTCCAACGAGGAGGGCCGGGTGATTTTGAACTGGGAGGTGGACGGCGTCGCCGAGCCACGGCTCCTGGTGCGCTGGGAGGAGATCGGCGGTCCGCCGGTGACGCCCCCGAGCCGCCGCGGCTTCGGCAGCCGGCTGATCGAGCGGGTCCTGGCGGCCGAGCTCGAAGGCAGCGCCCGTCTCGATTACCGGAGGCAAGGCCTGGTGCTCACCGTCGACGCGCCGATGCCCCGGCTCAAGCGCGGCGAGGCCGATCACGGCTGAGCGCCCCCGGAGCTGCGGGGCGCAAACACCTTCGTCGGCCCGGCTGCGGAACCAATTGCGTCGCAGCCCTCACAGCCTGTATAGCGTTGTCTTCCCCATTCAGCGTGAGACGGTTCGCTTGGGTCCGGCCGAGGCCGGAGACGGCGCCCCTTCGCCCCGGCAAGGCGTTTCCGCCACGCGAGAGAGATTCGGAGTCCGCGCCATGTCCCAGGGTCCCCTGATGCCGAAGGCGACGGCCGTGTGGCTGGTCGAGAACACCTCCCTCGCCTTCGAGCAGATCGCCGATTTCTGCAAGCTGCACCCCCTCGAGGTGAAGGGCATCGCCGACGGCGAGGTCGCGGCCGGCATCAAGGGACTCGATCCGGTCACCACCGGTCAGCTGACCCGCGAGGAGATCGAGAAGGCGCAGAAGTCGCCGCATTACCGGCTCAAGATCGCCGTCTCCAAGGTGAAGCTGCCGGAGGTGAAGCGCACCACCAAGGGGCCGCGCTACACCCCCCTGTCCCGCCGCCAGGACCGGCCGAACGCCATCCTCTGGCTGCTGCGCAACCACCCCGAGCTCAAGGACGCACAGATCATCCGGCTCGTCGGCACCACCAAGGCGACGATCCAGCAGATCCGCGACCGCACCCACTGGAATTCCGGCTCCCTGCAGCCGATGGATCCGGTGACCCTCGGCCTGTGCTCGCAGATCGACCTCGATTTCGAGGTCCAGCGGGCCGCCAAGGACCGGCCCGCGGTCAAGCCCGGCGAGGGCGGTGCCACGCTCCTGCCCACCGAGGTCTCCACGGCGCCCGCAGCCGAGACCGAGCAGGGCGAGGAGAGCGAGGACGATCTCAACGCCGATGCGGTCTTCGCCAAGCTCAAGGGCATGCAGCGCGTCGACGAGGACGACGAGGACTGATTTCTTAAGCCCTCGGTTCCGACGGGGAGCGAGGCGGGGGCTCCCGCTGCGGGTGCCGGCGAAGATGCCGGCATGGATGTCGCGCCGGGCCGGCCGGTGTTCCGGCCGCTCGGCGGATCAATGGATCAGCCAGACGTGGAAGCCCCCGCTGCGGCCGAGCGCGCGCGCCTGCGCGCCTATCTCCTGCTCACCTTCACCGCCTTCCTCTGGGGCTGCAACGCCGTGGCCGGCCGCTGGGCGGTCGGGCAGGTCTCACCCCAGGTGCTGACGACCCTGCGCTGGGCGATCGGCTTCGCGGTGCTCGCGCTGTTCGCGGGGCGGCGGGCGGTCTCGGAACGGCAGGCCCTGGCCCGGCGCTGGCGGTACGTCCTCGCCATGGGCGCGGTCGGCTATACCGCCTTCGCGAGCCTGTTCTATCTCGCCGGCAACTACACCAGCGCCGTCAACGTGGCGCTGTTCCAGGGGGCCATCCCGGTCCTCGTCCTCGTCATGAATTTCCTCGCGCGCGGGGTGCCGGTCGGCCTCGGCCAGTCGCTCGGCGTCTGCGTGACGCTGGCCGGGGCGGCCGTCGCCGCCACCCACGGGGATTGGAACGTGCTCAGGACCCTGTCCTTCAACCAGGGTGACCTGATCATGCTCGTGGCCTGCCTGTTCTATGCCGGCTACACCGTGGCGCTCGCGGCCCGGCCGAAGGTCGACGGCGTCGCTTTCTTCACCGCCATGGCGGCGGCGGCCTTCCTGACCTCCCTGCCACCCCTCGCCGCCGAATGGGCGCTCGGCCGCCTGATCTGGCCGACGCCCTGGGGCTGGGCCATCGTCGCCTTCGTGGCGGTCGGGCCGACCCTCGTCGCCCAGCTGTTCTTCATGCGCGGCGTCGAGCTGATCGGGCCGAACCGCGCCGGCCTGTTCGTGAACCTCGTCCCCGTCTTCGGTGCCCTGCTCGCCGTGCTCGTCGCCCGCGAGCCCTTCGGACCGGGCGAGGCCCTGGCGCTCGCCCTCGTGCTCGGCGGCATCCTCATCGCGGAGCGCACCGGCCGCAGGAAGGCCTGACCGCGGGCCGGGCACATCCGGGCCTCCGGGGCGTTGTCCGCGGTCGGTTCCGGCAGAGGCGGATATGGGACAGGGCGCGCGGCAAGAGATCGGGGCGATGCGGGAGGGGGGAGGCGGTCGCCTGCGGCCGTGGCCCGTGGCAGGCGCCCTCGGCCTGCTGCCGCTCGCGGCGGCGGGGGCCTGGATCGCCTGGAGCCATCTCGCGAAAAACCGGCCCCGGCCGCTGCATCCGGCCCTGTCCGGCCGGCTCACCCGCTTGCACAGCCGGGTCGGCCGCCTCGGGCTCTATGCCGCGGACACGCAGCCCGGCCGCCCGCTCCTCCTGATCCATTCGGTCAACGCGGCGGCGAGCGCCTACGAGGTCCGGCCGCTCTACGAGCATTACAGCCGGGAGCGTCCGGTCTACGCCCTCGACCTGCCGGGCTTCGGCTTCTCCGAGCGCGCGAACCGGATCTACACGCCCCGGCTGATGGTGGATGCGATCCGGATCGCCGCCACCGAGATCTCCGGCCGCCACGGCGGCATCCCCCTCGACGCGATCGCCCTATCCCTTTCCTGCGCCTATCTCGCCCGGGCCGCCCTGGAGAGCCCGGGCCTGTTCGCGACGCTGGGCCTGATCAGCCCCGTGGGCTTCGACGAGCGCCTGTCCGGAGAGGGACCGCCCGACGCGGATCGCGGCAGCCGCATCGCCCGGGAGCTCGCCGCCTTCCCGCTCTGGGGACGGCCGCTCTTCGACGCCCTCGTGAGTCCGCCGAGCATGCGCTTCTTCCTGGAGAAGACCTGGGGCTCGCGGGATATCGACGAGGGGCTGTTCGCCTACGACCAGCTCACCGCCCATCAGCCGGGCGCCGAGCACGCGCCGTTCTCCTTCCTGTCGGGCTATCTCTTTCCCGACGACACCACCCGTCTCTACGAGAGCCTGAAACTGCCGGTCTGGATGCTGCGCGGGGCTCGGGGCGACTTCGTCGATTACCGTCGGATCAGCGCCGTGGCGGGCCGGCCGAACTGGACGCTGGAGCGGCTGCCGACCGGCGCCCTGCCGCATTTCGAGGCGCTCGGCGCGGTGGTGCGCGCCTACGACGCCTTCTCGTAAAAGGTGCGGCCGTCCTGAAGTTCTATGTCAGGTTGTGTACCGAGATGACTTGATCCCCGGACATGTCCCGGCGCAAGGTCCGCCGAACAATTCCGCGGGAGACGGGATCACTTGATGTTCGAACGCGCCAGTGAGCGTATTCGGCGCTGGCTCGACGCCGTCGGACACCTGCAACTGCTGGCGATCCTCGCGTTTCTCGGGCCGGCCCTGGTGCTGGCCGTCGTCACGCTGCAATCCCGCACGCTTCTTCTGCAGAGCGCGGCAGACCGGGCCGGCCGACTCGCCGACCTGCTGGCGCAGCATGCGACGACGACCTTCGATACCTACAACCTCACCTTCAACCGTGTCGAAGACTATCTCAGGGACGCGCCCAGGCCCCTGGAGGAAGCGCCGCTTCACCGGCTGCTGAGTCAGCTCGACGGCGAGGTCCGCAGCACGGATGCGCTGGTCTATTACGATCCGTCCTGGAACACGGCGGCCCACAGCCGCTTCATGCCCACCGCCCGCACCTATGTCGGCGACCGCGATTACATCCGGATGGTCGAGGCGCAGAGCGCGGGCGGCGAGACGCTGCTGTCGGGCAAGCAGGGGCTCGTGGTCAGTCGGCCGTTCCGCAGCCGTATCACCGGTGCGGTCATTCTGGTCGCGGCGCGGGGCCTGCACGACGCGTCCGGCCGTCTGCAGGGCGGCCTCGGGGTGGTGCTGTCGCAGAGCGTTTACCAGGACTTCTACCGCACCGCGGCGCTCTCGAAGAGCGACCGCGTGGCCCTGATCCGCGCCGACGGACGGGTGCTCGCCCAGATCCCGCCCGCGCCGGCCCCGCCCGAGCCGAGCTACGCGGCGGCGCCGGCCGTGAACGGGCTGGCCGCCTCCTTCGAGCGTCCCCTGCCCCTCATCGACGGCACGGCCGACACGGTGTCGGACGCCGACGGAATCCGGCGCATCGCCGGGCTGCGGCGGGTCGAGGGCTACCCGGCCTATGTCGAGGTCGGTCTGGCGGTGGAGGTCCTGCTCGCGCATTGGCGCCGCGGCGTGGCGGTGAACGCCGTCATCGCGGCCCTGACCAGCCTGGCGCTCTTCGCTCTGGCCCGCCTGGCGATGGCCAAGACCCGAGCCGAGGCCGAGGCGCAGCGGCTGCTCCTGGCGGAGGCCGAGGAGCGGGCCAAGGCCGAGGCCGCCCTGCGCCAGGCCCAGAAAATGGAGGCCCTCGGGCAGCTCACCGGCGGCATCGCCCACGACTTCAACACCGTGCTCAACGTCGTCCTGGTGAATCTCGAGAATGCCCGGCGTTGGCTCGACGACGGAAGGGCGAAGGAGCCGGGCCGGCTCGACGGCTACGTGCTGGCCGCGACGCAGGGGGCGGAGCGGGGCGTCGCCCTGACCCGGCGCCTGCTCGGCTTCGCCCATCCCCAGGCGATGGAGGCGGGTCCGGTCATGGTCTCGCGCCTCGTCTTCGGCGTGCTGGAGCTGCTGGGCCAGGCCGCGGGCAGCGGCGTGCGCATCACCCTCGACTGCCCGCGCTCCCTGCCCCCGGCCCTCGCCGACGCCAATGCCCTGGAGACGGCGCTCCTCAATCTCGTGGTCAATGCCCGCGACGCCATGCCGAACGGGGGACGGGTCCACATCGCCGCCCGGGCCGAGACCGTGAAGCCGGGCGCCCTCGCCGCGATCCGGCCCGGCCGCTACGTCGTCGTCGGCGTGGAGGATACCGGGCGCGGCATGGATGCGGAGGCGGTGGCGCGGGCGACCGAGCCCTTCTTCACCACGAAGCCGTCGGGAATGGGCTCGGGCCTCGGCCTCGCCATGGTCGACCGCTTCGCCCGGCAATCCGGCGGCCTGCTCGGCCTCACCAGCCGTCCCGGCCACGGCACCCTCGTTGAGATCTGGCTGCCCGCCGCCGAGGTCCCGGCGCCTCAGCCGGTGGTGACGTCGTAGCGCAGCCGCGGCGCGACGACCCGCCGCTTGCGATTGCTGCCGCTGCGGCGGGCCGGTACCTTCGCCTGGAACCGGAACGGGGAAGATGGCGACCTACACAGCCGACATCGCCTGGGCGCTCGCCCAGGGCGAGGATTTCTTGGCCGGCCGCTACGGCCGCGGCCACAGCCTCGGCTTCGATGGCGGCGTGAGCGTGCCCGGCTCCGCCTCCCCGCACGTGGTCGGAAAATGGGCGGATCCGAAGGCGGTCGATCCGGAGGAGATGCTGGTGGCGGCCCTGTCGAGCTGCCACATGCTGAGCTTCCTCCATGTCGCGCGCCTCGCCGGCTACATGGTCACGGCCTATCGCGACCATGCCGTGGGCACGATGGCGGAGATCGCGCCGGGCCGGCAGGCGGTGACGCGGGTGGTGCTCTATCCCGCGATCGCCTGGACAGGCGCCCCGCCGGACGCGAAGACCCTCGACCACCTGCATCACGAGGCGCATGCGGTCTGCTTCATCGCCAATTCGGTGAAGACCGAGGTGATGGTGGCGCCCGCCCCCGAAGCCCTTCCGCCCGAGGACGACAACCGATGACCGAGCTGACCCTCGCCGCCGCGCAGACCCTGGTCGCGGAGGCCCTGCGCACGGCCCGCGCGCGCGACCTCAAGCCGCTCGCGGTCGTGGTCTACGATGCCCGCGGCGCCCTCAAATGCCTGGCCGCGGAGGACGGCACCTCCCTGCGCCGCACCGAGATCGCCCGGGGCAAGGCCAATGGCGCCCTCGCCCTCGGCCTCGGCTCCCGGGCGCTGCACAAGCGGGCCGAGGAGCAGGCCTATTTCCTCACCGCGCTCGGCGAGATCGTCGGGCCGGACGGCATCGTGCCCGTGCCCGGCGGCGTGCTGATCCGCGACGGGCAGGGCCGACTCCTCGGGGCGGTGGGCGTGTCCGGCGACACCTCCGACAACGACGAGATCTGCGCGCTGGCTGGCATCGCCGCGGCGGGCTTCTCCGGCGATACCGGCGCCTGATGGGGCTCGACCGGCGCCGCCTGCTCGCCGGGGCGGCCTGCTGGCCCGCCCTGCCCCGAGCCGCCGGCGCCGCCTCGACCACCCTCTACCGGCGCGGCAACGACGCGGATCCCGAGACGCTCGACCCGCACAAGTCCTCGACGGTGGCGGAGGCGCATCTCCTGCGCGACCTCTACGAGGGCCTGCTGACCTACGACAATCTCGGCCGAATCGTGCCCGGCGCCGCCGAACGCTGGACGGTGTCCGAGGACCGGCTCACCTACACCTTCCGCCTGCGCGCGGACGGGCGCTGGTCGAACGGCGATCCCGTGGTCGCCGAGGATTTCGTCTTCGCCCTGCGCCGCATCCTCGCTCCCGCCACGGGGGCGAAATACGCCGAAGTGCTCTATCCCCTCCTCGAGGCCCCCGCGGTGAATCGCGGCGAGAAGCCCGTTGAAGCCCTCGGCGTCGCCGCCCCCGATCCCGCCACCGTCGTGGTGCGGCTCGGCGAGCCGGTGCCCTACCTGCTCGAGCTCCTCACCCACCAGACCACCCTGCCGGTGCATCGCCCCTCCCTCGCCCGCTACGGCGACGCCTTCACCCGGCCGGGCAACCTCGTCTCGAACGGCCCCTACGCGCTGCGGGACATGGTGCCCAACGACCGGATCACCCTGGTGGCGAATCCCCATCACCGGGATGCGGGGGCGCTGGCGATCCGCGAGGTCGCCTTCATCCCGACGCCGGATCTCGGTGCGGCGGTGCGCCGCTACGCCGCCGGCGAGATCGATTCCCTGTCCGATCTGCCCGGCGACCAGATGGCCTCGCTCAAGCGCCGCTTCGGCGACGCGGTGAAGCTCGGGCCGGCCCTCGGCGTGCTCTCCATCGCCGTCAACACGCGCAAGAAGCCCTTCGACGACCCCAGGGTGCGCCGGGCCCTCTCCCTCGTCATCGACCGCGAGTTCCTGGCAGAGGCGGTCTGGGGCGAGACCATGGACCCGGCCTATTCCCTCTGCCCGCCCGGCCTCGACCATTACCGCACGCCCCCGGAACTGCCCGGGCGGGAGACGCTACCCATCGACCGGGAGGAGGAGGCGCGCCGCCTCCTCGCGGAAGCCGGCTTCGGGGAGAGAAACCCCCTCGACCTCGAGTACCGGTTCAACGTCACGGACAACAACCGCAACACCGCGGTGGCGCTGGCCGATTTCTGGCGGGGCCTGGGGATCCGGACGCGCTTCACCGCTACCGATGCGAAGACCCATTTCGCCTATCTGCGCGACGGCGGCGATTTCGATCTCGCCCGGATCTCCTGGTACGCCGACTATTCCGATCCGCAGAACTTCCTGTTCCTGCTGCGCACCGGCAATGACGGGCTCAATCCCGGCCGCTGGTCGAATGCCGATTACGACCGGCTGCTGGCGGAGGGGGCTGCCGAGCGCGACGTGGGCCGGCGCGCGGACCTGCTTTTCGCTGCGGAGCGGATCGCCCTTGCCGAGCTGCCCTGGATCCCGCTCCTGCATTACCGCTCGAAGGCGCTGATCCCGGCCCGCCTGCACGGCTTCCATCAGAACCTGCGCAACGCCGCACCCACCCGCTACCTGTCGCTGACCCCGTGACCGGCTTCCTGCTGCGCCGCCTCGCGCAAGGCGTCCCGACCTTCCTGATCGTCGTCGCGGCCGCCTTCTTCATGATCCGCCTCGCCCCCGGCGGCCCCTTCGACCTGGAGCGGCCCCTGCCCCAGGCAGCGATGGAGAATCTGCGGCGCGTCTACGGTCTCGACGCCCCCCTACCCGAGCAGTTCTTCCGCTACCTCGCCGCCCTGGCGCGGGGGGATTTCGGCCCCTCCTTCTCCTTCCGCGACCTGACCGTGGCCGATCTCTTCGCCCGCGGCCTGCCCGTCTCGATGACGCTCGGCGCCCTGGCCCTGGCGCTGTCTCTGTCTCTGGGGATCGCCCTCGGCAGCCTCGCGGCCCTGCGGCGCGGCCGGTTCGCCGACCGGGGCGTCGGCCTCCTGGTGGCGCTCGGACTGGCGGCCCCGAGCTTCGTCGTGGCGCCCCTCCTCCAGATCCTGTTCGGCCTCACCCTGCGCTGGCTCCCCGTGGGCGGCTGGGAGGGCGGGGCGCCGGAGAACCTCGTCCTGCCGGTGCTGACGCTCGCCCTGCCCCAGGCGGCGGTCTTCGCCCGGCTGACCCGCGGCGCCCTCGTCGAGGCCCTGGCCGAGCCGCATGTGCGCACCCAGCGTGCCATGGGCCTGCCGCCCCTGCGGGTGCTGCGCCACGCCCTGCGGGCGGCCCTGCTGCCGGTCCTGGCCCTGCTGGGACCGCTGGCGGCAGCCCTGCTCACCGGTTCCGTGGTGGTCGAGACCATCTTCGGCCTGCCAGGAATCGGCCGCTACTTCGTCGACGGGGCCCTGAACCGCGACTACACCCTGGTGATGGGCACGGTGGTGCTGGTGGCGGGCCTCGTCATCCTCCTCAACATCGTCACCGATCTCCTCGCCGCCTGGCTCGATCCCCGCCAGAGGCGCGTGCCGTGAGAGCCGCCCTCGCCGTCCTGATCGCGATCGCGCTTGCCTGCCTGTTCGGCCCCTTCCTCACCGGGCACGCGCCGGAGCGGATCTACCCGGACCTCGTGCGCATCGGCCCCGGCCTCGCGTCGCATCCGACACGGGAGGAGATCCGCCCGGCCATCGACCGCCTCGCCTTCCGCATGCGCTTGCCCCTGGACGACGTGTCCGTGGCCGGTGGCCGGGTCCGCCTGACCATCGCCGCGGACAAGCCCGTGGATGCGCGCAGCCTCGTCTATCTGTCCCGCTCCGCCCTGTTCGGGCCGCCGGAAGTGGTGGAGCGCCGCGCGGACGGCACGCCCCGCGTGGTCGAGGCCGGGATCGCGCGGCTCTCCTTCCCCCTCGGCACCGACACGGTGGGGCGCGATCTCCTGACCCGCTGCCTGGTGGCGGGGCGGATCTCCCTCCTGATCGGCCTCGTGGCCGCCGCGGCCTCCCTGCTGATCGGCGTCGCCTACGGCGCGGTCTCCGGCATGGCCGGCGGCGGGGTGGACGCGGCGATGATGCGCGTCGTCGACGCCCTCTATTCCCTGCCCTTCGTGTTCTTCGTGATCCTGCTGCTCGTGTTCTTCCGGGCCGGGCTCTGGCTCGTGCTCGCGGCGGTGGCGGCGGTGGAATGGCTCGACATGGCGCGCATCGTGCGCGGCCAGACCCTCTCCCTCAAGAATCGCGACTACGTGCGGGCGGCCCGGGCGCTCGGCCTGTCGGCGCCGGCCATCCTGGCCCGCCACGTGGTGCCGAACGCGCTGGGCCCCATTCTGGCGGCCGCGGCCCTCACCGTGCCGCGGGTGATCCTGCTCGAGAGCTTCCTGTCCTTCCTCGGGCTGGGGGTGCAGGAGCCGGCAACCTCCTGGGGCGTGCTGATCGCCGAGGGCGCCCGGTCCATCGAGGCCGCGCCCTGGATGCTCGCCGCCCCGGCCGGCTTCCTCGTGGTGACGCTGCTCGCCCTCAACGCCCTGGGCGAGGCCTTGGAGGCGGCTTTGCCCGGCCGGCATCGGCGCGCAGGTCCGATGCCGGCCGGCATCAACTCCCCGTGAGATCCCGGGCCTATCCCGAATTGTTTTTCCGCGTTCAGCTTCAGGGACATAGCCTTCGTGTCGCGGCTCTTCCGCCGCGCCGTGGGACTCGACTCATGAAACGTCTCATCCTCGCCGCATCGCTCGCCTCGCTCTGCGCGAGCCTGCCCGGCGCCGCCTTCGCGCTCAGCACGAAGGAGTGTTCCACCAAGTATCAGGCGGCCAAGCAGGCCGGCACCCTGAACGGCCAGAGTTGGAACGACTTCCGCAAGGCGCAATGCGGCGACACGGCCGCGGCCGCGCCGGCCACCACCGCCCCGGCGCCGACGACGCCCGCGCCGACCGCGCCCGCTCCGGCCGCCAAACCTGCGGCCCCTACCGCGGCCGCGACGCCACCCGCCGCCAGCGGGGCCGCCCTATTTCCCAAGGCGGTGGACCCGAAATACGCCAAGGACGCTCCTGGCAAGGCCCGGCAGCAGACCTGCCTGGACCAGTACAAGGCCAACAAGGCCTCCGGCGGCACCGCCAATGGCGGCATGAACTGGATCCAGAAGGGCGGTGGTTACTTCTCGGAGTGCAACAAGCGCCTGAAGGTCTGAGCCCGTCCCCGCCCCGTCAGGGCGCCCATTGCCAGAACACCGAGCCGGTGAAGGCGAAGACCGGCTCGCCGTGCTGGTTGCACGCGGTGTTGTGGTGGGTGGCGAGGCCCCAGCCGGGGCGGGAGGCCGAGGCGCGCTTGTCCACGAGCCGGCTGGAATAGCGGATCGTGTCGCCCGCATAGACGGGCTTGAGCCAGCGCAGGTCTTTGAAGCCCGGCGAGGGGCCGAGCTGGGGCACCGGTCCGGCCTGCGCGGTGAGCGCCATGTCCCGCCGCCAGGTCGTGAGAAGCCGCTTCATCCAGACGGCGGCCGTGTGCCAGCCCGAGGCGCAGAGGCCGCCGAAATGCGTCTGCGCGGCGGCTTCCGGATCGAGGTGGAAGGCCTGCGGATCGTAGGCGCGGGCGAAGGCGACGATCGCGTCCGGCTCGAAGCGATGGGCGCCGAGGTCGCGGGCCACGCCGAGTTCCGCTTCCCCGAGGAAGGGCACCGGCACCGCGTCCTCCGGCTCGGCCGGGGGCGCGGTGCCGGTTTCGAGAAGGGGAGCCAGGGGCGGCAGCGGCGCGGCGCCCCGCCGGGGGAAGATCACCGTGAAGGTCTGACTCATCACGGCCTCGTCCCGGCCGTTGAGCAGGGTCATCGCGAAGCGGACGAAGCCGCGATCCGGTCGCGAGCCGGAGGTGCGCGTGTCCTCGACGACGATCCGCGCCCGCAGGGAATCGTCCGGCAGCACGGGCTTGAGCCAGCGCAGCTCCGAGACGCCCGGCGAGCCCATGGAGGTGGCGCCGCGGAAGGCGTCCCGCTGCAGGAGGCGCATGCCGAGGCTCGCGGTCTGCCAGCCGGAGGCGATCAGGGTGCCGACGAAGGTCTTCCGGGCCGCCGCCTCGTCGAGATGGAAGGGCTGCGGGTCGAACGCCTGCGCGAAGGCGATCATCGCCTCGCGGGAGACCGTGAGGGGCGCTCCCTCGATCACCTGCCCGCGGACGAAATCCTCGAAGGTGATCGTCTCGGCGCCCATTCCGGTTTCCCTTGTGCTTGCCGTCAGTTGGCGAAGCGGAAATGCAGCACGTCGCCGTCCTGCACGACGTAATCCTTGCCCTCGAGCCGCAGCTTGCCGGCGTCGCGGGCCCCGGCCTCGCCGTTCAGCGTCGTGTAGTCCTTGAAGGCGATGGTCTCGGCGCGGATGAAGCCCTTCTCGAAATCCGAATGGATCACGCCGGCCGCGCCGGGGGCGCGGGTGCCCTTGACGATGGTCCAGGCGCGGGCCTCCTTCGGCCCCACGGTGAAGTAGGTGACGAGGCCGAGCAGGTCGTAGCCCGCCCGGATCACCCGGTTGAGGCCGGGCTCGGTCAGGCCCACCGCCTCCAGGAACTCGCCCTGGTCGGCCTTAGGCATCACCGCGATCTCGCTCTCGATCTTGGCCGAGACCACCACCGCCACCGCGCCCTCGGCCTTGGCCCGGGCGAAGACCGCCTCCGACTGGGCGTTGCCCTTGTCGGCGTCGCCCTCGTCCACGTTGCAGACATAGAGCACGGGTTTGGCCGTCATCAGGCCGAGCTGGCGGAACAGGAACTCTTCCTCGGCCTTGCGCTCCACGAGGCGCGCCGGCTTGCCGTCGCGCAGCAGGGGCAGGGCGCGGTTGACGAGGTCGAGGAATTCCTTGGCCTCCTTGTCGGAGCCCTTGGCCTTCTTCTCCAGGGCCACGACCCGCTTCTCGAGGCTCTCCAGATCGGCGAGCATCAGCTCGGTCTCGATCGTCTCGATATCGGCGATCGGGTCGACCTTGCCCTCGACATGGGTGACATCGCCGTCCGTGAAGCAGCGCACCACATGGGCGATGGCGTCGACCTCGCGGATATTGGCGAGGAACTGGTTGCCGAGCCCCTCCCCTTTCGAGGCGCCGCGCACGAGGCCGGCAATGTCGACGAAGGTGAGCCGCGTCGGGATGATCTCCTTCGAGCCGGCGATCCGCGCGAGCTCGTCGAGGCGCGGGTCGGGCACCGCGACCTCGCCCACGTTCGGCTCGATCGTGCAGAACGGGTAATTGGCGGCCTGCGCCGCGGCCGTCTGCGTCAGCGCGTTGAAGAGCGTCGACTTGCCGACATTCGGCAGGCCGACGATGCCGCACTTGAAGCCCATGGTGGTATCCGAAATCCGTGAGAGCTGTCGCCGCCCGGGTCGTCCGGGCGGGCGGGTCAGAGCAGGTTGCGTTCCTTGGCGAGCGCCACGAGGTCGTGCTGCGGGCGCGCGCCGATATGCTGGATCACCTCGGCCGCGGCCAGGGTGCCGAGCCGGGCGCTGGTCACGTAGTCGAGCCCCCGGGCATGGCCGGCCAGGAAGCCCGCCGCGAACAGATCGCCCGCCCCCGTCGTGTCGACGAGCTCGTGGACGGGAGAAGCCTCGACCGCGCGGACCTCGCCGCCCTTGACGACGAGGGCGCCCTCCTCCGAACGGGTGACGAGGCCGAGCAGGTGCCGGCCGTTGGCGTCGCGCTCCTCGCGCAGCGCCGCGACGGCGGCCTCGGCATCCTCGGTGCGGTACAGGCTCTTCAATTCGCTCATATTGGCGAACAGGATGTCGATGCTGCCGTCCCGGATCAGGCCGAGGAACTCGTCCCGGTAACGGTCGACGCAGAAGGCGTCGGAGAGGGTGAGCGCCACGGCGTTGCCGGCGCCGTGGGCGATCTGCACCGCCTTGCGGAAGGCGTCCTTGGCCGCCGGCGGATCCCACAGGTAGCCTTCGAGATAGGTCACCCGGGCGCTGCGCACGGTGGCCTCGTCTACGTCCTCCGGCGAGAGCTTCTGGCAGGCGCCGAGATAGGTGTTCATGGTGCGCTCGCCGTCCGGCGTCACCAGGATGAAGCAGCGGGCGGTGGCTGGCCCGTCGGCGGCGTGCGCGACCGCGAAGCGGACGCCGGTGGCCTTGAGGTCGTGGGCGAAGAGGCCGCCGAGCTCGTCGTCGCGGACCTTCCCGATAAAGCCGGTCTTCGCTCCGAGAAGCGCCGCGCCGACCGCGGTGTTGGCCCCCGAGCCGCCCGACACGATGGTTGCGGGACCCATGACTTCGAACAGGGCCTCGGCCCGTGCCTCGTCGATCAGCTGCATCGCGCCCTTGTGCACGCCCTGCTTCGCGAGGAAGTCTTCGTCGGTGCGCGCGATCAGGTCGACGATGGCGTTGCCGAGCACGAGGAGGTCGAGGGAATCGGGCATCGGGCCATCCTGTTCGGGGTGGAAGACCCCGGCCCTGTGGCATCGCCTCCCGGAAGCGTCAAGCGAAGCGGCCCGGTGGGATTTTCGCGGTGCGCGAAGCGGTCTTCCGCCCGGACCGGGAATTCGTCGATGCGCAGGCGCGGCGGCGCCGCGCTATTGCAGCGTTCCGATCTCGCAGCGGGCGTAGTCGGCGCTCGCCTTCACATAGGCATTGAGCTTCTCGACATAGGCCTGCGCGAGGGGACGGAAGGCCTCGATCTGGACGTTGTAGGCCTTGATCGCGTCGTTGTAGCTGTAGGCCTCCCAGCCGGGGCACCCGTCCTTCGCGGAGAGGCAGCCGGGTTTCTGCGGAAGAGCGGGCTTGGCGGGTCTGCCCTCGACCGGGGGCGGGGCCGGCGGCGTACAGGCGGCGTGGGCGCCGCTCTCCGCCACCATCAGCGCCAGGATCGCCGCGACCGTCGCCGCGCCTCTCGTCCGTCCCCGCATCGCTGTCCCTTCCCGCTCGTTCCGTCCGGTCTCAAGAGCCGGGACTTGTGGCGGGATTCAGGTTCGGTGCGGGCTGCGCCCGATTTCGGTGCGCCGGCACCTTCCGTCCGCGCCAGGCCGTGAGCAGGCTCGCCGCGAGGCCGAAGCCGAACACCCACCAAGCTGGGCTGACCTTGTAGGAGAAGTCCCAGTTGGCTTCGAGGACGAGGCTTGCCGGCACGCCGCTCTTGAGGGCGTACCAGGCCGCCTCGAGGCCCGCGGTGAGGAGGCCCGCCGCCGCCGCGAGCCCGAACAGGGCAGGGCCACCCGTCGTCCAGCCCAGGCGCTGGAGCAGCCGGTAGCCCATCAGCAGGGCGAAGACGCCGGTGGCGAAGACGGGATCGGTCACGTCGAGCTTGGCCTGCAGGAAGTGATGCACGAGCCCGAGGACGGCGATGGCGTAGACGAGCCGGTGCAGACTGTTCCAGCGCCGGCCCAAGCGCCGGATCATGCCGTCCGTCGAGGTCACGCCCAGCACAATCAACCCGACGAGGGCGAGGAAGCCGATCGTCAGGTAGACGCGCAGGGCGATCTCCGCCGCAACCGTGCCGAGGGCGAAGTTCTGATCGGCGGCGTAGAGCGTGAGGTGGATCAGGGCATAGGCGAGAACCGAGAGCCCGAGCATGCGCCGCACCAGGATCAGGCGCGGCCAATCGCCGATCCGGCGCAGCGGCGAGACCGCGAGCGTGATCAGCAGTAGGCGCACCGCCCATTTGCCGGTCTCGTGGATCAGCGCGGTGAGCGGCTTCGCCCCGAGCGCGTCCGCGTAGAAGGCCCCGGCGAGGTAGAGGCCCGGGGCGAGCAGCAGGAGGAAGGTGACGAGCTTCAGGGGCGAGAGCCGCCCGGCGCGGTCGAGCCAGGGAAGAGCGAGGACGTGTTGCGCAGGCATGCGGGATCCGCTGGTGGCGTCGGAGAAGGATGTAGGCGCGGCCTTCGGCGAGGATGAGGCGGTGTCGGGCGGCGGCGGCGTCGCAGGGCCAAGGCCCCGAACGGGTCTTCGTCCACCGGCTTTCCGAGTTACGGGCCCCCTCCCGAAAAGTTTGGGGCCAGCGCGGCAGCCGGGGGACGTCGTTAACGCAGCGCCCGCGAATCTGCTCTACATCGCGCCCATGCCCGCACAGAACGACAGCGCCGTCGCAAGCCTGACCGAAGAGGAGGCCCGCGTCCGCCATGCCGCGCTCTCCGAACGGATCGAACGCGCCAACCACCTCTATTACAACGAGGACGCGCCCGAGCTGACGGACGCGGAATACGACGCCCTGCGCCGGGCGCTCGAGGCGATCGAGGCCGGCTTCCCCGAACTGACCGGCACGACCGAGGCGAGCGCCGGGGTCGGCGCCAAGCCCTCGGGACGGTTCGAGAAGGTACGGCACGCCGTGCCGATGCTCTCCCTCGGCAATGCCTTCGCCGACGAGGAGGTGGAGGAATTCGTCGCCCGGGTGCGGCGCTTCCTCAACCTGCCCGCGGACGCCCCCGCCGCTTTCACTGCAGAGCCGAAGATCGACGGTCTGTCCCTCTCGCTGCGCTACGAGGGCGGCCGCCTCGTCACCGCGGCGACCCGAGGCGACGGCGAGGTCGGCGAGAACGTCACCGCCAATGCGCGCACCGTGGAGGATATCCCGGAAACGCTCTCCGGCGAGGGCTGGCCGGAAGTGCTGGAGGTGCGCGGCGAGGTCTATCTCTCGCATGCCGATTTCGCGCGCATCAACGAGCGCCAGGAAGCCGACGGGCTGCCGACCTTCGCCAATCCGCGCAACGCCGCGGCCGGCTCGCTGCGCCAGAAGGATCCGGCGATCACGGCGTCGCGGCCGCTGCGCTTCTTCGCCTATGCCTGGGGGGAGGTCTCGGAACCGGTGGCCGAGACGCAATCCGGCGTGCTGGAGCGGTTCCGGGCCTTCGGCCTGCCGGTGAACCCGCTGACCGTGCTCTGCGCGGATGCCGAGGCGATGCTCGCCCATTACCGCCAGATCGAGGCACAGCGGGCCAGCCTCGGCTACGACATCGACGGCGTCGTCTACAAGGTCGACGACCTCGCCTTCCAGAAGCGGCTCGGCTTCGTCAGCCGGGCTCCGCGCTGGGCGCTCGCCCACAAATTCCCCGCCCAGGAAGCCACGACGGTGCTGGAGGCGATCGACATCCAGGTCGGCCGCACCGGCTCGCTCAATCCGCTCGCGCGGCTCCGGCCCGTGACCGTGGGTGGCGTCGTCGTGTCGAACGCGACGCTGCACAACGAGGGCTACGTGCAGGGGGTGGGCGGCGACGGCGAGCCGATCCGCGAGGGGCGTGACATCCGCGTCGGCGACACGGTGATCGTGGTGCGCGCGGGCGACGTCATCCCGAAGGTGATGGACGTGCTGCTCGACAGGCGGCCGCCCGAGGCCGTGCCCTTCGTCTTCCCCGAGACCTGCCCGGCCTGCGGCAGCAAGGCGGTCCGGGAGTTCAATCCCCGCACCAAGAAGCTCGACGCGGTGCGCCGCTGCACCGGCGGCCTGATCTGCCCGGCCCAGGGGGTGGAGCGCCTGAAGCACTTCGTCTCGCGCAACGGGTTCGACCTAGAGGGCTTCGGCCAGACCTATATCGAGGTGCTGTTCGAGGCCGGCCTCGTGAAGCAGCCGGCCGATCTGTTCCGCCTCACCTTCGAGCCCCTGAAGGCGGCGATCGTCGCACGGCGCGAGGCTCTGTCCGCGCAGCGCCGTGCGGAGGGAGAGCCGCCGCCGAAGAAGCCCACCAAGAAGAAGGGCGAGGAGGAAGACAAGGCGATCAAGAACCTGCTCGCCTCCCTGGATGCGCGCCGCACGATCCCCCTCAACCGCTTCCTGTTCGCCCTGGGCATTCCCCAGATCGGCGAATCGACCGCGAAGGCCCTGGCCAAGCGCTTTCCCGACATGACCGCGCTGATGGAGGCGGTCGCGGCGGCAGGACGGGCGCGGGCCGGGGAGGACTGGCTGGCGCTCTCGGCGATCCCGCGGATCGGCCCCGGCACCCGCGACAAGCTGCTCGCCGCCGAGCCGAATGCCGGCGAGGCGCTCGGGGGCCTGTCTCCGGGCGCGCGCCTGTTCGGCCGCCTCACCCCGTCGCAGGCGGAGGCCGTGCTCGCCCATTACGGCGACCGGGAGACGGCGGAGGCGGCCCTCCTTCGGGCGGCCGGCCAGCAGCCCGGGGAGGCCTACCACTGGCTCGCCGATGATGGCGAGATCGGGCCGGTGGCGACCGATTCGCTGATCGCCTTCTTCTCCGAGCCGCACAACGACGCGGCCGTACGCGCCCTGCTCGCCGAGGTCGCGACGCAGCCGATGGAGAGCGCCGGCACGGCGGCCGCCTTCGCCGGCAAGACCGTGGTCTTCACGGGCAGCCTGGAGCGCATGACCCGCAACGAGGCCAAGGCGACGGCCGAGCGGCTCGGCGCCAAGGTCTCGGGCTCGGTCTCGGCCAAGACCGATCTCGTGGTGGCGGGACCCGGCGCCGGGTCCAAGCTGAAGGACGCCGAGAAGCACGGCGTCCGCGTGGTCAGCGAGGAGGCTTGGCTGGCGATGATCGAGGGCGCCTGAGGCGCGGGGCCGGAGGTGGGATCCGGCCCCGGTGCCGTGGTTCAGCAGGCCAGGCGGGCGAGCCGGGCCGCCTGCACGATCGCCCCGGTGTCACGCACCGTTCCCCGGTGCCAGCCGGCCTTTCCCCGCTCGATCAGGGCGGCCGGCCGGGAGATTTCCAGGAGGATGTTGGAGCCGGCGATCAGCGTGCCGTCGCGGTCGCGCAAGGGGGTCGGATAGGGCATGAAGACGGCCCGGCTTCCGTCCGGCCGCTCCAGGATCGCCTGAACGCCGCGCACCGGCCGCTCCTCCCGAAGGGCGAGGGCCATCGGGCAGCGGTCATGCGGCAGGGGAGCGCCCTCGGTGTCGTAGAGCTTCCAGGCGCCACACCAGCGGGCCTTGCCCAGAACGGGCCGGTAGCCCCACAGGGCGGCAGCGGCATCGTTGTAGAAGGTCAGCCAGCCCTCGGCGTCGGTGGTGTAGAGGGCGGCAGGAATCTGCCGGAACAATTCGGCCCGAGAGGGCTCGTAGTTCCAATCCGAATCCGGTGCGTCGAAATCGTAATCGAGGCCTTCGAGGTCCATCGCTGCTCCCCACGACGGCGGGCATCGGTCAATGCCCGTCAAAGCATTCCGAGTGCCCCCCTCTGTCGTGGGTTTCCAGCGAACCGCCCTGCCCCGAAGGGCCGACCGGCTTGCCGGTGGGCGTGTGCGACGCCCGAACTCCAGATCGTCCAACCGTTGCGAGATTGTGCCGAAGCGGCTCCCGGGGGCGGTCGCTGCCTCGACGCCATGAACGGCAGATGCCGAACTGGGCTCTCCCGCACGGCCTTGTTGCGGACGGAGCTAGAATGCACGTTGCGCGACAGTGATCAAGCGGAAATGGCCATCAAATCGAATTGATGCCAGATCAGCCTGAGGCCATCTGCTGTCTTCGCCCGAAGACTGGATTGTTTCTTAATTTACATCATTGTTTTGCGGCTGCTCAACCGCTCTTCGCGTCGCAACAATAGCGTGATTTGCCAGAGAATCGTGCCGAGTTCGAATATCATTTCTCAGTGACCATTGATGTATGATGGAATCGTTCGCGGCGGGGCGGGCGCTCTCGGACCGACCGAGCCGCGGCAGGCCCTCGCGTCTTGCGGCGCAGCCGGCCCCTCCCCTATTTTCGCGCCATGAGCGCCGTCGCGATCGACTTCGAGACCGCCAACGAGCGGCGCGACAGCGCCTGCGCGGTTGGCCTTGCCTGGATCGAGCACGGCCGGGTGGTGCGGCGGGAAACGCGCCTGATCCGGCCGCCGGAGCTGCGCTTCGCGCCGGGCAACATCCGCATCCACGGCATCCTGCCGGCCGATGTGCGCGACGCCCCGGCCTTTCCGGAGGCGATCGCCCCTTTTCTCGACGACCTGCGCGGACGGCTCCTGCTGGCCCATAACGCGCCCTTCGACATGGGCGTGCTGCGCGCCTCCCTCGCCGCCTGGGGACAGCCGGTGCCGGCCTTCGCCTCGCTCTGCACCCTGCAGGTGGCCCGGCGGGTGTTTCCCGATCCGGCCGGGATGCGGCCTCTCCAAGGTCGCCGCCCGCCTCGGCATCCGCTTCGAGCACCACGATGCCGGGGAAGATGCCTATGCCTGCGCCGAGATCGCCCTTGCCGCCCTGCGCGAGACGGGCCTCGGCGACCTGCGGGCCTTGGCCAAGAGGCTGGCGCTGCCCATCGTCACCCAGGCGCCGGGCTACCACCCCAACCCGGAGGCCGCCGCCTCGACCGCCTCCCGCGCGCTGCTGGCGACGCGCGAGCGCAAGGCCGCGCCCGACGATGCCCTCCGCTTCACGATGCGTGGCAGCACGGGCAACCGCTACGAGGTGGTGCTGGAGGAGCATACCCTCGGCCCCTATCTGCGCTGCTCCTGCCAGGCCGGGCGCAACCGCCGCCGCTGCCGCCATGTCGACGCCGTGGTCGAGGGCGACGTGACCGATCTGCTCTCCGGCAATTTCGCCGATGTCGAGCGCCTGCGTCGGCGCCTCGACGGGGCCGAGGTCGGCCCCGTGCGGGCGCGGCGGGTGGCGGCGGCCTAGGGCCGCCGCGCGCACCGCCTCAGACGTGGATCGCCCGCTTGTCGACGGCGAGGGCGGCTTCCTTCACCGCCTCGGTCAGGGTCGGATGGGCGTGGCAGGTGCGGGCGATGTCCTCAGCGGAGGCGGCGAATTCCATCGCCACCGCGACCTCGGCGATGAGGTTGCCCGCATCGGCGCCGACGATGTGCACGCCGAGGACGCGGTCGCTCTCCGCATCCGCCAGGATCTTCACGAAGCCGTCCGTGGTGCCGTTGGCCTTGGCCCGGCCGTTGGCGGTGAAGGGGAACTTGCCGGCCTTGTAGGTGATCCCGTCCTTCTTCAGCTCCTCCTCGGTGCGCCCGACCGAGGCGACCTCGGGGAAGGTGTAGACCACGTTCGGGATCACCCCGTAATTCACGTGGCCCGACTGCCCCGCCAGGATCTCGGCGACCGCCACGCCCTCGTCCTCCGCCTTATGGGCGAGCATCGGCCCGGCGATCACGTCGCCGATCGCGTAGATGCCGGTGATGTTGGTGGCGTAGTGCTCGTCGGTCTGGATGCGGCCCTTGTTGTCGACCTGCACGCCGACATTCTCCAGCCCGAGGCCCTCGGTGTAGGGTACGCGGCCGATCGAGACGAGGACCACGTCCGCCTCGAGCGTCTCGGCCTCGCCGCCCTGGGCCGGTTCCACGGTGACGCGGGCGCCTTTCTCGGTCGTCTCGACGCCGGTCACCTTGGTCGAGAGTTTGAAGGCCATGCCCTGCTTGGCCAGGATCCGCTGGAACTGCTTGCCGACTTCGCCGTCCATGCCCGGCAGCACCCGGTCGAGATACTCGACCACCGTCACCTCGGCGCCGAGCCGGCGCCAGACGGAGCCGAGCTCCAGGCCGATCACGCCGGCGCCGATGACGAGGAGCTTCTTCGGCACCTCACTGAGTTCGAGGGCCCCCGTCGAGGAGACGACCACCTTCTCGTCGATCGTGACGCCCGGCAGCCGGGTCACGTCGGAGCCGGTGGCGATGACGATGTTCTTGGCCTCCAGCATCTGGTTGCCGCCATCCTCCGAGATCACCTCGACCCGGCCCGCGCCGGCGATGCGGCCCTTGCCGTGATAGCTGTCGACCTTGTTCTTCTTGAGCAGGAACTCGACGCCCTTGGTGTTGCCGGCGACGCCCTCGGCCTTGAAGGCCTGCATCTTCTTCAGGTCGAGCTTCACTGGGCCGACGTCGATGCCGAGATCGGCGAAATGCTTGTTCGCCTCCTCGAAGGCCTCGGAGGCATGGAGCAGGGCCTTCGAAGGGATGCAGCCGACATTGAGGCAGGTGCCGCCATGGGTCGCCCGCTTCTCGACCACGGCGGTCTTCAGCCCGAGCTGGGCCGCCCGGATGGCGCAGACATAGCCCCCGGGGCCTGTGCCGATGACGACGAGATCGTAAGCGCTCATGGAAGTCGACTCGCAGCAAGTGGGGCGGGTCGAAGTCCCGCCATCGGATAAGATAAGCAAGCGGAAGCGTCCGGCCGTGCGGCAGCACGGCCGGCGGACGGCAGCGACCGCGCCTTAGAGGTCGAGCACCAGACGCGCCGGATCCTCCAGCGCCTCCTTGACGCGAACGAGGAAGGTCACGGCCTCCTTCCCGTCGACGATGCGGTGATCGTAGGAAAGCGCCAGATACATCATCGGTCGCGCCTCGATCTTGCCGGCGCGGACCACCGGGCGCTCCTCGATGCGGTGCATGCCGAGGATGCCCGATTGCGGGGCGTTGAGGATCGGCGTCGACATCAGCGAGCCGTAGATGCCGCCATTGGTGATCGTGAAGGTGCCGCCCTGCATCTCCTCGATGGAGAGCTTGCCCTCGCGGGCCTTCTTGCCGAAGCCGGCGATCGTCTTCTCGATGCCGGCGATCGAGAGATCGTCGGCGTCCCGCACCACCGGCACGACGAGGCCCTTGTCGGTGCCGACGGCGATGCCGATGTGGTAATAGTTCTTGTAGACGAGGTCCTGCCCGTCGATCTCGGCGTTCACCGCCGGCACGTCCTTCAGCGCTCCGATCACCGCCTTCGTGAAGAAGCCCATGAAGCCGAGCTTCGTGCCGTGCTTCTTCTCGAAGATGTCCTTGTACTGGGAGCGCAGGGCCATCACCGCCGACATGTCGACGTCGTTGAACGTCGTCAGCATCGCTGCCGTGTCCTGGGCGCTCTTGAGGCGCCGGGCGATGGTCTGACGCAGCTTGGTCATGCGCACGCGCTCCTCGCGCGCGGCATCGTCCGGGGCGGAGGGGGCCCGCGGCGGGGCGGGGGGGGCCTTGCTCTCCTGGGCCGGCGCCTTGTCGCCGGCCTTGCCGATGGCGGCGAGCATGTCGCCCTTGGTCACCCGTCCGTCCTTGCCGCTGCCGTTGAGGCTCGCCGGGTCGATGCCGGATTCCCGGGCGAGCTTGGCCACGGCCGGGCCGCTCTCTTCGGCGGAGCGTCCGCCGGTCGGCGGGGCATCGGAATGGCCGCCGTAGGAGGCCGAGGATTCTTGCGGGGCGCTCTCCTCGGTCTTCTTCTTGTCGGCGGAGGCCGTCTTCGGCGCTTCGCTGCGGCTGTCGGCCTTCTCGCCGCCCTTGGCCGGTTTGGCGGTTTCCTTGGCCGCCCCCTTGCCGCCCTCGATGATCGAGCCGAGCACGGCGCCGGGTTCCACGGTCTCGCCGTCCTTGACCAGAATCTCGCCGAGCTCGCCGGCGGCGGGCGCGTTCACCTCCAGGGTGACCTTGTCGGTCTCGAGCTCCACCAAGGGCTCGTCGGCGGCGACCGTGTCGCCCGGCTGCTTGAACCAGCGGCCGATCGTGGCCTCGCTCACGGATTCGCCGAGCGTCGGGACGAGGATGTCGGTTGCCATGATCGTTCGTCCCCGGGCGGGGACCTCCTCTTCAGATGCGTGAGTCGCGTGAGCGCGGAATCATTGCGGGCGCAGGATCAGGAAGGGCACCGGCGCCCCCTGTCGGCGAAACCGGCCTGCGCCCGGATGACGGGGTCTGCGGCACCCAGGCGCCGTGGCCGCGAAGAGCGCCGTCTCGGCCGCCGTCGCATCGAAGGGAAAGCTCGGGCGGGGCGGCTCCAAACGGAGCAGGAAAGACGGCATCGCCGGCCTCAGACCGCCAGAGCCTCGTTGAGGAAGGCCTGGAGCTGGGCGAGGTGCTTCGACATCAGGCCGGCTGCGGTGGAGGCCGAGGCGGGACGGCCGACATAGCGCGGACGCTTCACCGCGGAGCCGGCCTGGCCGAGCACCCATTCGAGATAGGGCTCGACGAAGGCCCAGGAGCCCATGTTCTTCGGCTCCTCCTGGCACCACACCACCTCCGCATTGCGGAAGCGCGTCATCTCGTTGGCGAGCGCCTTGAGCGGGAACGGATAGAGCTGCTCGACGCGCATCAGATAGACGTCGTTGACGCCCCGCTTCTCACGCTCCTCGTAGAGATCGTAATAGACCTTGCCCGTGCAGAGCACGACGCGGCGGATCTTGTCGTCGCGCACCAGCTTGACGCCGCTCTCATCGTGCTCGGCGTCGTCCCACAGGATGCGATGGAAGGTCGAGCCCTCGGCCAGCATGTCGAGGGAGGAGACCGCCCGCTTGTGGCGCAGCAGCGACTTCGGCGTCATCAGCACCAGCGGCTTGCGGAAGTCGCGGTTCAACTGGCGGCGCAGGATGTGGAAGTAGTTCGAGGGCGTCGTGCAGTTGGCGACCTGCATGTTGTCCTCGGCGCACATCTGCAGATAGCGCTCCAGGCGGGCCGAGGAATGCTCCGGCCCCTGGCCCTCGTAGCCATGGGGCAGCAGAAGCACGAGGCCGGACATGCGCAGCCACTTGCGCTCGCCCGAGGAGATGAACTGGTCGATCACGACCTGCGCGCCGTTGGCGAAGTCGCCGAACTGCGCCTCCCACAGCACCAGGGAATTCGGCTCGGCCAGCGAATAGCCGTACTCGAAGCCGAGCACCGCCTCCTCGGAGAGCATCGAGTTGATGACCTCGAGGCTCGCCTGGCCTTCGCGCACGGAGTTGAGCGGCGTGTAGCGCTGCTCGTTCTCCTGGTCGATCACCACCGCGTGGCGCTGGGAGAAGGTGCCGCGCTCCACGTCCTGGCCGGACAGGCGGACGCGGTGGCCCTCGATCAGCAGGGAGCCGAAGGCCAGGGCCTCGGCCGTCGCCCAGTCGATCCCCTGCCCCGTCTCGACCGACTTGGCGCGGTTGTCGAAGAAGCGCTGGATCGTGCGGTGCAGATGGAAGCCGGGCGGCGGCGTGGTGATGCGCTGGGCGATCTGGCGCAGGGTCTCCGCGGGCACGCCGGTGCGGCCGCGGCGGGGATCATCCACGTCCTCGCGCACCGCCTTGAAGCCGGACCAGCGCCCGTCGAGCCAGTCCGCCTTGTTGGCCTTGTAGCTCCCGGCCAGCTCCAGCTCGTTGTCGAGCATGGCCCGGAACTCGGCCTTGCGGTCGTCGAGCTGCTCCCGGGTGACGTCGCCGCGCTCGACGAGTTTGTTGCCGTAGGTCTCCAAAGCGGTCGGATGCTTGCGGATCCGCTGGTACATCTTCGGCTGGGTGAAGGCCGGCTCGTCACCCTCGTTATGGCCGAAGCGGCGATAGCAGAGCATGTCGATCACGACCGGCTTGCCGAATTGCTGCCGGTACTCCGTCGCGATCTTGGCCGCGAAGGTCACCGCCTCCGGATCGTCGCCGTTGCAGTGGAAGATCGGGGCTTCCACCATCTTCGCCACGTCGGAGGGATAGGGCGAAGACCGCGAGAAGCGCGGATCGGTGGTGAAGCCGATCTGGTTGTTGATGATGAAGTGGATCGAGCCGCCGGTGCGGTGACCCTTCAGGCCGGACAGGCCGAAGCACTCCGCCACCACGCCCTGGCCGGCGAAGGCCGCGTCGCCGTGGATCAGCAGCGGCAGCACCTTGCGGCGCTCGACATTGGGCTTGGCCTTCTGGTCCTGCTTGGCGCGCACTTTCCCCAGCACCACGGGATCGACGATCTCGAGATGCGACGGGTTCGCGGTGAGCGAGAGATGGACGTTGTTGCCGTCGAAGGCGCGGTCCGAGGAGGCGCCGAGATGGTACTTCACGTCGCCGGAGCCCTCGACCTCCGCCGGAGAGGACGAACCGCCCTTGAATTCGTTGAAGATCGCTCGGAAGGGCTTGGCCATCACGTTGGCCAGCACGTTCAGCCGGCCGCGATGGGCCATGCCGAGCACGATCTCCTCGACGCCCAGCGCGCCGCCGCGCTTGATGATCTGCTCCAGGGCGGGGACGATCGACTCGCCGCCGTCGAGGCCGAAGCGCTTCGTGCCGGTGTATTTGGTGTCCAGAAACTTCTCGAAGCCCTCGGCCTCGATCAGCTTGTTCAGGATCGCGCGACGGCCCTCGGGGGTGAAGGAGATCTCCTTGTCCTTGCCCTCGATGCGCTCCTGGATCCACGCCTTCTCCTCCGGATCGGAGATGTGCATGAACTCGACGCCGAGCGTCTGGCAGTAGGTGCGCTCCAGGATCGAGACGATCTCGCGGATCGTCGAGAACTCGAGCCCGAGCACGTTGTCGAGGAAGATCGGGCGGTCCCAGTCGGATTCCTTGAAGCCGTAATGCTGGGGATGCAGTTCTTCGTGGTCGCCGCGGGGGGCGAGGCCGAGCGGATCGAGCTTGGCATGCAGATGGCCGCGCATGCGGTAGGCGCGGATCAGCATGATCGCGCGCACGGAATCCTTGGTGGCCTGCTCGACGGAGACGCCGGTCGCCGCCACGATGGCCGCGCCCTTCCCGGAATCGACCGGCTTGCCGGCCTTGGCCTGGATCTTCTCGCCGAGCGTCTTCTCGAGGGCACCCCAATTGCCGTCGAGGGCCGAGACGATCTCGCCGTTCAGCGGCACCGGCCAGTTGGGCTTCGTCCAGGAGGCGCCGGCGGCGTTCTTCTCGACGAGGGCGTCGTCCTCGTTGAGGCTGCGGAAGAAGCGCTGCCATTCGGGATCGACCGAATTCGGGTCCCGCGCATAGGCCGCCTGAAGCTCCTCGATCCAGGCGGCGTTGGCGCCGTAGAGGAAGGAGGTCTCGAGAAGGGCTTCGTTCGCGTCCTGGCGTGCCATGGCTGCCTGTCCTGATCCGCGTTGGCCGGCCCGGCTCTCCCGAGCGCGATCGCCGCATCGTCTTCGAGTACCGGCGCGCCTCGTTTTCGAATGAGGCTCAGAGCCTCATTCGCGCGCCTTTCCCATCATGTGGGGGCGGGAAACCCCGCCCCTTCCTTTGCCTATGGGGAGCCGGCTCTGCGTGCACTGCAACACAGCGGCCGGTCCCTTCGTTCCTCACCGTCACCCTTTCAGAACCTCGACGAGGGTGCGGCCGAGCCGGGCGGGCGAGGGCGAGACCCGGATGCCGGCCCGCTCCATCGCCGCGATCTTGTCCTCGGCGCCGCCCTTGCCGCCGGAGATGATCGCGCCGGCATGGCCCATGCGGCGGCCGGGAGGCGCCGTACGGCCGGCGATGAAGCCGACCATCGGCTTCTTGCGGCCGCGCTTGGCCTCGTCGGCCAGGAATTGCGCCGCCTCTTCCTCGGCCGAGCCGCCGATCTCGCCGATCATCACGATCGACTCGGTCTTCGGATCGGCGAGGAACTGCTCCAGCACGTCGATGAACTCGGTGCCCTTGACCGGGTCGCCGCCGATGCCGACGGCCGTGGTCTGGCCGAGGCCCTCGACCGTGGTCTGGAACACGGCCTCGTAGGTCAGCGTGCCGGAGCGCGAGACGATGCCGACCGAGCCGGGCTTGAAGATGTTGGCCGGCATGATGCCGATCTTCGATTCGCCGGCGGTGACGACGCCGGGGCAGTTCGGGCCGATGAGGCGGGACTTCGAGCCCTCGAGGGCCCGCTTCACCCGCACCATGTCGAGCACCGGGATGCCCTCGGTGATGCAGACGATCAGCGGGATCTCCGCCTGGATCGCCTCGCAGATCGCGTCCGCGGCGCCGGGCGGCGGCACATAGACGACGGAGGCCTCGGCGCCGGTCGCGTCGCGGGCCTCGGCCACCGTGTCGAAGACGGGCAGGCCGAGATGCTTCGAGCCGCCCTTACCCGGGCTGGTGCCGCCGACCATCTTGGTGCCGTAGGCGATGGCCTGCTCGGAGTGGAAGGTGCCGTTCTTGCCGGTGAAGCCCTGGCAGATGACCTTCGTGTTCGCGTCGATCAGGATGGACATCGGTCAGCTCAGCCCTTCTTCACCGCCGCGACGATCTTCTGCGCCGCATCGTCGAGATCGTCCGCAGGGATCACGTTGAGGCCGGAGGTCCGGATGATCTCCTTGCCCTCCTCGACGTTGGTGCCTTCGAGGCGCACCACGAGCGGCACTTCGAGACCGACCGTCTTCACCGCCGCGAGCACGCCGCGGGCGATGACGTCGCACTTCATGATCCCGCCGAAGATGTTGACGAGAATACCCTTCACGTTCGGGTCGGCGGTGATGATCTTGAAGGCCGCCGTGACCTTCTCCTCCGAGGCGCCGCCGCCGACATCGAGGAAGTTCGCCGGCTCCTCCCCGTAGAGCTTGATGATGTCGAGGGTGGCCATGGCCAGCCCCGCGCCGTTGACCATGCAGCCGATCGTGCCGTCGAGGGCGATATAGGCGAGGTCGTATTTCGACGCCTCGATCTCCTTGGCGTCCTCCTCCGTCTCGTCGCGCAGGGCCACGATGTCGGGGTGCCGGTAGAGGGCATTCGAATCGAACGAGATCTTGGCGTCGAGGCATTTGAGGTGCCCGTCGCCGGTCAGGACCAGCGGGTTGATCTCGAGCAGGCTCATGTCCTTGGCGACGAAGGCCGTGTAGAGCTTCTCGGTCAGGTCGCCGGCTTCCTTGGCCTGGGCGCCGGACAGGCCGAGGGCCTTGGCCACGGCGCGGCCGTGATGGGGCATGATCCCGGTGGCCGGATCGACCGAGAAGGTCACGATCTTTTCAGGCGTGTCGTGGGCGACCTGCTCGATGTCCATGCCGCCTTCCGTCGAGACGACGAAGGCGACCTTGCTGGTGGCGCGGTCGACCAGCATCGACAGGTAGAACTCGGCGGCGATCTGCGCGCCTTCCTCGATGTAGAGGCGGTTGACCTGCTTGCCGGCCTCGCCGGTCTGTACGGTCACCAGTGTCGCACCGAGCATCTCGCCGGCGAACTGCACCACCTCGTCCTTGGACTTGGTGACGCGTACGCCGCCCTTCGCGCCGGCCGGCGCGCCCTTGAACGTGCCCTTGCCGCGCCCGCCCGCATGGATCTGGCTCTTCACCACCCAGACCGGCCCGCCGAGTTCGTCGGCGGCCGCGGCCGCTTCTTCCGCCTTGAAGATCGCCACGCCTCGGGAGACGGGCAGGCCGAACTCCTTCAAGACGGCCTTGGCCTGGTATTCGTGGATGTTCATCGAGAACCTCGTCGGGACGAGCGAAGGATCGGGCGCCGGACGGGTCCTCCTCCCGGCCGGCACCCCGCCTGAATGGCGGGCGTTACGCCAACTTCTCGTTGATGCCCTTGCAGGCCGCGATCAAGCCCTTCACCGAGTCGACCGACTTCGCGAACATCGCCTTCTCGGTCTCGTCAAAGGTCACCTCGAGCACCCGCTCGACGCCGTTCTCGCCGATCACCACCGGCACGCCGACATAGAGCCCGTCGATGCCGTACTGGCCGTCGAGATAGGCGGCGCAGGGCAGCACGCGCTTCTTGTCCCGGAGGTAGCTCTCGGCCATGGCGATGGCGGAGGCTGCCGGCGCGTAGAAGGCCGAGCCGGTCTTGAGCAGGTTGACGATCTCGCCGCCGCCCTTCCGGGTGCGCTCGACCATGGCGTCGAGCTTCTCCTGAGTGGTCCAGCCGAGCTTGACCAGGTCGGTCAGCGGCACGCCGGCCACCGTCGAGTAGCGGGTCAGCGGCACCATGTCGTCGCCGTGACCGCCGAGCACGAAGGCGGTCACGTCCTCGACCGAGACGCCGAACTCCTCCGCCAGGAAGTGGCGGAATCGAGCGGAATCGAGCACGCCGGCCATGCCGACCACCTTGTTGGTGGGCAGGCCCGAGAACTTCTGCAGCGCCCACACCATCGCGTCGAGCGGGTTGGTGATGCAGATCACGAAGGCGTCGGGGGCATGCTCCTTGATGCCTGCGCCGACCGCCTCCATCACCTTCAGGTTGATGCCGATCAGGTCGTCGCGGCTCATGCCCGGCTTGCGGGGCACGCCGGCGGTGACGATCACCACGTCGGCGCCGGCAATCGCGGAATAGTCGCTCGCGCCGGCATATTTGGCGTCGAAGCCATCGACGGGGGCGGATTCGGCGATGTCGAGCGCCTTGCCCTGCGGCACACCGTCGACGATGTCGAACAGCACCACGTCGCCGAGCTCCTTGAGGCCGACGAGATGCGCGAGCGTTCCGCCGATCTGACCCGCACCGATGAGCGCGATCTTGCTGCGTGCCATGGACGTCGTCTCTCCAATTCTTGCGGGGCGACCGTCTCTTCAAGAGCGATCGGAGGCCCGAAGCGGAACGAGGCCGTCTCGCGAGGGTCTCGACGCTTCGGACGAGTCTTTCTGATCCCGGGCGGTGATTGACGGAAAAGCCGGGCCTCATCAACCCGACCAAAGGCGAGCCAAGCAGGCATCGGGCCAGAGCAGGCTTGAGGCGTTCGAGGGGACGGTCCGGGAAAGCCTTGCTGTAGGAAGGGTTTAGATGCGGCGCAACAAAAGGGGTTCGGCGGCTAAGCGGCGGTGACAGCTTTCAAAAACTGTCACTTTACTCAGAATATGCCGCTGCGCAGCGTGCGCTGGATCGCCACGATCACCGCGTTCAGGCGGGCGTCGAGCAGGTCGCGCGGCACATCGGCATCGTGCTGGATCGCGAGCGGATGGGTGAAACGGTAGCTCGCGTCGAAGATGTAGGCGATGGCCCGCTCCCGGTCCCGGGCCGAGAACACGCCGGTGCCGATGCCCTCTTCCACGATGCGTTCGACCAGGGTGCGCAGGCGGACACGGTGGCGCCGGGCGATGGGACGCGAGGCGACGACGGAGTCGAGGTGAACGGCGAACAGATTCGGCTCGCGGGCCAGCGCCTCCCGCTGCCCCGCCGCCAGGGCGGCGATCAGCCGCTCGATCTTGTCGTCCGCCGGATCCGGGGCGTCGGCGATGCCGGCGAGCTCGGCCTCGAGCTCACGCAGCCAGCGGCCCGCGACGGCGTCGAGCAGGGCGTCCTTGGAGGGAAAGTAGCGGTAGACGTTGGCATGCGTCATGCCGGCTTCCGCCGCGACGGCCACCACGGTTACCCGTTTCGGCCCGAGGCGAGCGAGATGATCGGCGGCGATCATGAGAAGCCGCGCATCCGTCGAGACCGGTACGGCGCGCGCGCGGATGGCCTGGCCGCCAAGCCGGCCCCCCGGTTGCCGTCCGGGAGAGGGCGTGGAGGATCCTTGCGGCGAGCTGTCCGGATCGATGCTCAGAAGAACCGGGAAACCATTTGAATGCATGCGGGGCCGACGCGGACACAACTTGAGCGGGCGGGCGGCAACGGAAAACCCGTAGCGTTATCCGAAGGTCAGCCCACCCCGCGCGCCGTGCCCTTCGACAGACATCCCGGCCCGGTTCCATCCGCTCGGTGATAAGCACCGGAAGATCGGCCCGATGCGGGATCAGTATTTCGAATATGGTGCACGCGCTATTAGAATCTATTCTTCCAATCGCGAAGTGACGTGAAAACAATTTCGGGGTCGGTCCCGGGCGCGAGATTGACGGCGCGGGCGAGGGCAGGCTCCGCGGCCCGCAGGAAGGGGTTCGTCGCCTTCTCCGCCCTGAGCGTCGAGGGGATGAGGAAGCCGCCCTGCTGCTGCAGCCGTTCCGCCTCCTCCTGCCGCTCGGCGAGGGCGGTATTGTCCGGTTCGGCGGCTAGCGCGAAGCGCGCATTGGCGAGGACGTAATCGTGGCCGCTGAAGACCTGTGTCGCATCGGGAAGTGCCAGGAATCGCTGCAGAGAGCGCCACAGGGTCGCGGGATCGTCCTCGAGCACACGGCCGCAGCCGAGCGTGAACAGCGTATCCCCGGCAAAGAGCAGCTCCGCCTCCCGGAACAGGTAGGAGACGTGATCGCTGCAATGGCCGGGCGTCTCCCAGACCTCCGCCTCCAGGCCGCCTACCCGGACATGATCGCCCTCCCGCACGGGTCGGTCGACGGCGGGGACGGCGTTCCCCGCCTTGGCCGGGGCCGTGACCAGGGCGCCGGTCGCCCGCTTCACTTCCTCGATGCCGGCGACATGGTCGCCGTGGCGATGGGTAACGAGGATATCGGTGAGGCGCCACCCGGTCTCCTCGAGGGCGGCCAGGACTGGAGCGGCCTCGGGGACGTCGATCGACGCGCAGGCGCCGGTGGCAGGGTCGCGCATCAGCACGCCGATATTGTCGCTACGGCAGAGGAAGGTGTGGATCTCCGGCGGGCTGGCGGAGGTCGGGTTCGTCACGGGCGGCCATCTCCTCTGAAGCGGGGCGCGCCGCCGATGCCGGCGGCGGCGCCTCCAAGGGAAAACGCGAAGAATCGGGGGGATCCCTCCCGTTCCCGCCGGGCATGAGCCTGACCGCTTGCTCCGCGGGCGGGCGATCCCCATTGAAGTCGGAGAGGAATCTGAAGGATACCCGGCCGTGCCGGAACCCCAGCCGATGCGTCTCGACGTCACGGACTTGCGTGCCTTCTACGCGAGTCCCCTCGGGCTCGTCACCCACCGCTTCGTGAGCCGGGCGATCCACGGCTTCCTCGGCTCGGTCTCGGGGCTGCGGGTGCTCGGGATCGGCTACGTCACGCCCTATCTCGGCTCGGTCCATTGCATCGCCGAGCGCACGCTCGCCTTCATGCCGGCGACACAGGGCGTGGTGAACTGGCCCGGCAGCGGCCGCTCCTGTACCGCGCTGGCCGATCCGACCATGATGCCCTTGCCCGAAGCCGCGGTGGACCGGGTGATCCTGGTCCATGCCCTGGAGGGGGTGGAGAGCCCGCGCGAGCTGCTGGCCGATGTCTGGCGGGTGCTCACTCCCGGCGGCCGCATGATCCTCGTCGTGCCCAACCGTACGGGAGTATGGGCGCGGCGGGACGCGACGCCGTTCGGCCACGGCCAGCCTTATAGCCGCTCGCAGCTCGGGCGCCTGATGCGGGAGACCCTGTTCTCGCCGGAGGGCTGGGCCGAGACCCTCTACATGCCGCCGGTGCGCAGCCGCCTCTGGTTGCGCACGGCCGGGGCCTGGGAGGCCCTGGGCACCGGGCTGGCGATGCCGTTCGCGGGCCTGCACGTCATCGACGCGACGAAACAGCTCTACCGCCCGATCGCCGTGCGCCACGTGCGCCGGGTGCAGAGCCTTGCCCCGGCCCGCGTTCTGGTGCCGGCCGGGCAGCCGGGGTGAAGAGAAAACGATTGAAAGACGAAGCTTCTCGGGCGGTCAGGTCCCGAACCGCGAGAACCGCCGCAGGGGGGGGCTACTTCCTGGCGCTGGCGATCGCCGCGATCAGGGTGCGCTTGAGGTCGGACTGGCTGAACGGCTTCTGCACCACCGGCCGGTCGCGGAAGGGCTCGCGGATGCCCGCGCCACCATAGCCCGTCGAGAACACGAGGGGCAGGTTGCGCTGGGCGATCGCCTCGGCCACCGGATAAATCGGCTCGCCCGCCACGTTGACGTCGAGAATGGCGACGGAGAAGTTCTCCTTGTTGGCCATCTCCAGGGCGGTCGCGAGGCGTGCCGCGGGGCCGACGATCTCGCAGCCGAAATCGAGGAGCATGTCTTCCAGCAGCATGGAGATCGCCGCTTCGTCCTCGACGACCAGCACCCGGGCGCCGTTCAGAAGGTCCTCGTTGGATTCCGCACTCACGCCGCGTCGTCTTCCCTTCGATCCGCTCGCCCGCGGAATGTGTCGTCTGTGGAGCCGTCTCTGGTCGAGGGGTGCTTGTACCCGGTGCCGGATCCGGATGACGGGCCTGCCCCGATGCGGCAGTCTGCGACAGCGGGAACAGGGCAGCCGTCGCCCGTATCGCCGGGCGTGTCAAGCGCGACACGGGGCTCCGAGTGTGCTCTGCGGCGTTAATGTTATCGGCTGATACATTTGCCGCGGGGAGCGACGGGCGTGAGGCTGAATCGCAGGGTGGCACTCTCCCTGGCCACGGCAGCGCTGGCCGCCTCCGCGACTCCCGTCCGGGCCGATCCGGATCGGCCCCTTGTCGTCGCCTCGAAGAGCGACACGGAGGGCATGCTCATCGGCAGCATGATCGTCCTGTTGCTGAAGGCGATGGGGCTGACGGTGACGTCCCGGCTCGGCCTCGGGCCGACGCTGATCGTGCGCGCGGCCTTGCTTGCCGGCGAGGTCGATCTCTATCCCGAATATACCGGCAACGCGGCCTTCTTCTCGGGCACCGAATCCGAGCCCGCCTGGAAGGAGCGCAGGGAGGCCTATGAGAAGGCCTGCCGCCTCGATGCGGAGCGCGGTCTCGTCTGGCTCGATCCGGCGCCCGCCGACAACAGCTGGGCCATCGCCGTGCGCGGCGCCCTTGCCCGGGCGGAGGGGCTCGCCAGCATGGCCGATTTCGCGGGCGCCGTGCGACGCGACGCGATCCTGCTTGCCGCCTCGACGGAGTTCGTCGAGAGTCCCGCTGCGCTGCCCGCCTTCGAGACCGCCTACGGCTTTTCCCTGCCGGCGCGCCGGATCGTCAGCTTGCCCGGGGGCGACACCGCCGTGACCGCGCGGGCGGCCGCACAGGGCATCAGCGGGGTCAATGCGGGTATGGTCTACGGCACGGACGGGGCGCTCGATGCCCTCGACCTCGTGGTCATGGCCGATCCGAAGCGGGCCCAGATCGTCTACGAGCCCTGCCCCGTGATCCGGGCCGATCGCCTCGACCACCATCCCGGCATCCGGCCGCGTCTCGCCACTGTCTTCGCCACGCTCGACGCGCAGACCCTGCGCGGCCTCAACCGTGCCGTGGCGGTCGAGGGCGAGAGAGCGGCGACGGTTGCCCGGCGCCATCTCGTCGGTCGCGGATTGCTGGGTTGAGTCGCATCCTTGCCCTCGCCGCGGCGGCGTGCCTCCTTGCCTGTCTGTTCGCCTTGCCGCTGCTGCATCTCGCCGAGAACCGTCTCGTCACCGGCGCGCCGATCTATGCCGCCGGGGCCCTCGGGGTGTGGACTTGGCCGGTCGCGGTCTGCGCGGCCTCCGGGCTCGGGCTGCTCGGCGTGCGGCGGGAAGGGATCGCGTCCTTCGTCGCGATCGCGCTCCTCTCCGCCGCCCTCCTCCTGTTGCTGGCGGGCCTCGGGCAGGGGGCGAGCGGGCTGATCCAGGGCCATCCGCCCGCCTCCCGCGCCCGCCTCGCGGAGGGCGCCTGGCTGGCGATGGTTGGCCTCGCCTGTGGCCTGGCGCCGGCGAGCGGGCGCCTCAAGATCCCGGCGATGGGCTGGCTCGCAATGACCGCTCTCGTCGCGGGCTTGGCCCTCCTCCTGCGAGCGGGCATGCTCGATGGTCTCTCGCTCGTCGTCGAGGCGCGCGCCCGCCTCGAAGAGATGCGGGAGGGGACTGTGCAGCATCTCGGGCTTGCCGGTGCCGGTTTCCTCCTCGCTGTCACCCTCGTCCTGTCACTCGCGCCCTTGCGGCGGGGACGGGGCGGCATCGATCTCCTGGTCTCGGGCCTCCAGGTGGTGCCGGCGGTGGCCCTGCTCGGCGGATTGGTCGCCCTGCTGTCGGCGCTGCTCGCCGCCGTTCCTGCCCTGCGCAGCGTGGGCCTCGCCGCGCTGGGACCGGGACCGGCGGTGGTGGGCATCGCCGCCTATCTGCTGCTCCCCCTGCGGCGAGGATGGGAGGCCGCCCTCGCCTCCCCCGACCGCGACGCGCTCGACGCGGCCCAGGCCCTAGGGCTCGACCGGCGACAGGTTCTCACCGGCCTGCGGCTTCCGCTGGGGGCGTCGATCCTGATCGGGGCCTGCCGCGTCGCCGCCGTCCAGGCGCTCGGATTGGCGACGCTGGGCGCCCTGGTCGGGGCCGGCGGCCTCGGCCGTCTCGTCTTCGACGGCATGGCCCAGTTCGCGCCCGACCTGATCCTGCTCGGCGCGCTGCCGATCATCGCCCTCTCGCTCCTGTGCGACCGCCTCCTCGCCCTGGCGGAGGCGGCCGCGCGCCGCCGCTGGCCGTCATGAATACGCCTCGAAGCAGCCCCGCGGCCGTGCCGCCGCTTTTGGCCGGCCTCCTCCTTGCCGCCGCGAGCCATCCGGCAAGCGCGGCATGGATCTTCGGCGCGCAATCCCGCCCCCTGAGCCTCGCCCGACTGGGCGAATTGTCGGCGAGCCACTTGATCCTGGCCGGGATGGGGCTTGCCCTCGTCGGCCTGCTGGGCGTCGGCTTGGGGCTCCTTGCGACCCGCCGCTTCGCGGCCTCCTGGCGGAGCGCCATCGATGCCGCTGCGGCGCTGGCGCAGGGGCTACCGCCGGTGGTGGTGGTGGCGCTCGCCCTGCCCGTGCTCGGCTTCGGTGGCCCGCCGACCCTGCTCGCCCTGGTCGCCTACGCGACGATGCCGACCTTGCGCAGCACGATCGGTGCGATCGAGGCGGTGCCACCGGCGGCGAAGGAGGCGGCCGAGGCGCTCGGGATGCACCCGCTCCAGATCCTTCTGCAGGTCGAGGTGCCGCTGGCCGCGCCCGGGCTGCTCGCGGCTCTGCGCACGGCGCTGGTGCTGTCCGTCGCCACTGCCGCGATCGGAGCGCTCGCGGGCGCGGCGACGCTCGGCACGCCCATCGTCGCCGGCCTTCAGAACCAGCGGCTCGCCCCCCTGTTCCAGGGGGCCTGCGCCAGCGCTGCTCTGGCCTTCCTGTGCGACGCGGCTCTGCTCGCCGTGGCGGCTGGGCTCGACCGGATCAGAAATGGCTGAAGGAGCCCCCCGCGAAACGCCGCTCGGCGCCGGCCGCATCGACGAAGACGGGTGGTCCCTCCCCGGCCACGACCGTGCCGATCGCCGTTGCCGGCACGCCCGCCGCGGCGGCCTCTGTCAGGAAAGCGTCGAGCTGGCCCGGCGGCACCGCGCAGAGGATCTCGTAATCGTCGCCGCCGGTCAGCACGGTCTCGATCAGCTCCGGATCGAGCCTGAGCGCCGCCGCGGCGGCCTGGGAGAGGGGAATGGCGGCCTTCTCGATCCGGGCCGTGAGCCCTTCGAGCCGCAGCATCTTGGCGAGGTCGCCGGCGAGTCCGTCCGACACGTCCATGGCGGCCCTGGCATGGGCGCGCAAAGCCGGAGCGAGGGCGAGGCGGGGCCGGGGATGCAGGTAGCGGTCGAGGAGAGGCGCGCGCTCCTCCGGCCCGAGGCCGGCGGCGAGCGGGCCCCCGGGATCGAGCCGCAGGCGCAGGCCGAGGGCCGCGTCGCCGATGCTGCCGCTCACGCAGAGCCGGTCGCCGGGCCGCGCCCCGGGCCGGCGCACCATGCGCCCGGCCGGCACCTCGCCGAAGGCGGTGACCGAGAGGAGCACCGGGCCGCCGGAGCGGACGGTGTCGCCCCCGAGCAGGGGGCAGGCGAAGTCGCGCGCGGCCTCGCCCAGTCCCGCCGCGAAGGCGGAGAGCCACGCCTCCGTCCAGTCGTCGGGCAGGGCGAGCGTCAGCAGGAAGCCGCGGGGCGTTGCGCCCTTGGCGGCGAGGTCCGAGCAATTCACCCCGAGCGCCTTGCGCGCGATCGAGCCGGGGGGATCCTCGGGGAAGTAATGGATGCCGGCGGCCACCGCGTCGACGGTGACGACGAGGTCGTGGCCGGGGCTCGGGCGCAGGCAGGCCGCGTCGTCGCGCAGGGCGTCCGCGCCCGGCCCGCTCAGGGGGGCGAAGTGGCGCGCGATCAGCGCATCCTCGCCCGGCCGGCCCAACGCGTCAGCTCCGCGGCCGGTCCGCCGGCAGGGCGAGCTCCTCCGCGCGCACCTCGCGGGCGACGCGGTCGAGGACGCCGTTGACGAGACCCGGTTCGTCGCCCTCGTAGAAGCTGTGGGCCACGTCGACATATTCGGAGATCGCGGCCCGTGCCGGCACGTCGCGCCTGAACATCAGCTCGTAGGCGCCCGCACGCATGATCGCCCGCAGCACGGACTCGATACGCCGCAGGGGCCAGCCCTTGGCGAGCGCCCGGTCGAGCTGCGGATCGATGGCGCGCTGCTCCTCCACCGTGCCGCGCAGCACGTCGCGGAAGAAAGCGGTCTCGGCGGGGGGATGGGCGATCCCGTCGACCTCCCGGCCGATCCAGTGAGCCTCGAACTCGGCCAGGGCATCGATCACGCCCTTGCCCGAGATCTCCATCTCGTAGAGCGCCTGCACCACGGCGAGGCGGGCGCCGCGCCGCTCGGAGATCTTGCTCATCGCGGGTGCTCCACCTGGGTCGCCCGTTTGAGCGCGAGCACCGTCAGGGCGGCTTCGGCGGCGCCCCCGCCCTTGTTCATCTCGGAGACACGGGCGCGGGCGAAGGCCTGCGCCTCGTTCTCGACGGTGAGGATGCCGTTGCCGAGCGGCAGGCGCTGGGCGACGGACAGATCCATCAGAGCCCGGGCGCTCTCGCCGGCCACGATGTCGTAATGGCCGGTCTCGCCGCGGATGACGCAGCCCAGCGCTACCACCGCGTCGTAGGGACGGCCCGCCTGCCGGGCCGCTTCGAGCAGGATCGCGATCGTGCCGGGGATCTCCAGCGCGCCGGGCACGGTGACTATCTCGGCCTGCGCCTCGGCGGCCTCAATGGCGGCGAGCGCGCCTTTCAACAGCTCGTCGGCAAGCGTCTCGTAGAAGCGCGCCTCGATGACGAGAATGCGGGCGCCGGGGGTGTGGAGCGGCGCGGCCGCGCCTCGGCTGTGAGAGACCATGATGCGTGGACCCGGGAAGCGGACGGGCGAATCCTGAAAAGAGCCGCCGCCGGCTTGTCTCGCGGCGTTCGGGGCCGCGAGCCCTAGCCCGGAACGGTGCGGGCCGGCAAGCTTTTCGCCTGGCCGGCGGCGAGATCTGCAATTTGACAGGCAGACACCACCCTTTCGGCTTTCATCCGAGCAAGATAAGCGCGCAGTAGCGCGACACGCTTCGGCCGGAAGCTGGGACCGCCCGGCTTCAGGGCGCGGATGCGGTCGGCGCGGAACATCCGGAAGTCCGCGCGCAGGCCGCACCAGGCCAGAACCACCAGGGTGCGGTCGAGATAGACGATGGCGAGCGGCTGGATCTGCCGCTCGGTGAGCGTCCCGTCCTTGTCGGCGTAGCGGATCGTCACCGCCTCCTCGCGCCAGCAGGCCTCGCGCAGGGCCTCCATGTCGGAGATGGGGGCGAAGCGCTCCTCGAAGCGGCGCACCTGCGAGACCGCGTGGAGCAGGTGCTGCTGATGCGCGTCGGGCAGGGTCGCCGCCACCTTGGCGAGGACGGCGGAGGCCGCCTCGGCGAGGGCCGGATCGCCCATCTGCCGCACCTCGGAGAGGCCGAGCACCAGCGCCTCGATCTCGATGCGCGCGAACATCTGCGGCGGCAGCGCCCCGTCCTCGACGAGGCGGTAGCCGTAGCCGCGCTCGCCATCGATGGCGGCGCCGGCCGCGCGCAGACTGTCGATATCCCGGTAGACCGAGCGGAGGGATACGCCCGTCTCCTCCGCGAGCCGCGCGGCGGTGACCGGCGCGGGCAGCACGCGCAACGCCTGGAGCAGGCGGAAGAGCCGGTCGGTGCGCGCCATCGCTCAACTGACGGAAACTGACAGGTGAGGGCGCCTATACCACGGCCGTCCACCCCTGGACAGGAGCGACCCATGCTGACCCTCTATCATTCCCCCCAGAGCCGCTCGACGCGCGTCCTCGCCCTGCTCAAGGAGCTCGGCGCCCTCGAGGCGGTGCGGATCGAGACGGTGACGATCCCGCGCATGGACGGCTCGGGCGAACGCGATCCCCGCAATCTGCATCCGGAGGGCAAGGTGCCCTTCCTCGTCCATGACGGGGTGCCGGTACGGGAATCGAGCGCGATCATGCTCCATCTCGCCGACCTGTTCCCCGAGGCGGGCCTGAGCATCCCGCCCGGCGATCCGCGGCGGGGCGCCTATCTAGGCTGGTTCGCCTGGTATGCGGGCGTGGTCGAGCCGGTGATGGTCCTGGAGGCCGCCGGTCTGAAGCACGACGTCATCGAGCGGAATTTCCGGGACGGCGCCGCCCTGAAGGCGCGTCTCGTCGAGGGCCTCTGCGACAAGCCCTTCCTGTTCGGCGATCGGTTCACCGCGGCGGACCTGCTGTTGCACTCCCCCTATGCCTGGTTCGGCAAGCCGGGGGTGCCGGCGATCGACGCCTGGGTCGACCGCTGCATGGCCCGGCCGGGGGCGGTCTTCGCCCGGGACTTCGACGCTGCGCGCCTGGCGGCCTGAGGCCGACCGCGCTCCGGACGCTACGCCGCCCGCGCTTCGCTGAGCCGGGCGGCGTAGCGGGCGATCAGGTCGACCTCAAGGTTCACCCGGTCGCCGGCCGCGCGCTCGCCCCAGGTGGTCACGCCGAGGGTGTGCGGGATCAGCAGCACCGAGAAGGTGTCGCCCTCGGCGGAATTCACGGTCAGGGAGGTTCCGTCGAGGCAGACGGAACCCTTCTCCGCGATGAAGCGGGCGAGGTTCACCGGGGCGCGGAGGACGAAGCGCGTGCTCGCGCCCCAGGGCGCGTCGTCGCCGGTCACGGTCTCCCGGGTGACGATCTCGGCCAGGCCGTCGACATGGCCGGTGACGAGATGGCCGCCGAGCTCGTCGCCGATCTTGAGCGATCGCTCCAGGTTGAGCCGTGTCCCCTCCTTCCAGCCGCCCACCGTCGTGCGGGCCAGGGTCTCGGCGGCGGCGTCCACGGCGAAGCGACAGCCCGTGCCGTGGGTCTCGATATGGACTGCCGTCAGGCAGGGGCCGGAACAGGCGATCGAAGCGCCGAGCGCGATGGTGGCGGGATCGTAGGCGGATTCGATGGTGATGCGCCGCAGCTGCGCGTCGCCTTCCACGGCGACCACCCGGCCGACATCGCTGACGAGGCCCGTGAACATGGCTCTAGATCCTCTCGTAGGTGACGGCGCGGTCGGAGCCGAGAGCGCGCGTTTCGACCACGCGGAATGCGCCCTCGCGCAGGGCCCGGTCGAGATGCGGCCCGAGCGCCGGCAGCCCGCCCTCGCCGCCCAGCGCCCGCGGTCCGGTGATCAGGGTGCAATGGTCGACGAGCCCGGCCGCGCAGAGCGCGTCGGCGAGGGCCGGGCCGCCCTCGCTGCAGAGGCGGGTGAGGCCGCGCTCGCCCAGGGTCCGGAAGGCGGCGGCCAGGTCGATCCGCCCCGAGCCGTCGGCGTCGACCGTGACGACCTCGACCCCGAAGGAGGCGAGCATGCGCTTGGCATGAGCCGGCGCCTTGCGGGTGGTGAGCACCAGGGTCGGCACGTCGTGAGCGCCGCGCACGAGGTGGCTCGACGGGTTCAGGCGCAGGGTGGAATCGAGGACGATGCGCATGGGAGAGCGGGCGGAGAGGCCCGGCAGGCGCACGGTGAGTGCCGGATCGTCCGCCCGCGCCGTGCCGATCCCGATCATGATCGCGTCCGCATGCGCCCGCCACAGATGCACCGCCCCGTCGGCGACCGGTCCGGTGATGCGCAGGCGCTCGCCATTGCCGGGGGCGGCGAAGCCGTCCTGCGTGCGGGCGAGCTTGAGATGCAGGCTCGGCCGTCCCTGCGTCACGCGGGTGACGTGGCCGATATGGTCGCGCGCGGCCTCCTCCGCCAGGATCCCGGTCTCGACGGCGATGCCCTGCGCCCGCAGATAGGCATGGCCGCGCCCGGCGACCCGGGGGTCGGGATCCTCGATCCCGGTCACGACCCGGGCGATCCCGGCGGCGGCGATCGCCTCGACGCAAGGCGGCGTCCGGCCATGATGCGAGCAGGGCTCGAGCGTCACGTAGAGCGTGGCGCCCCGGGCCGCCGCCCCGGCCATGGCCAGCGCCACCGGCTCGCCGTGCGGACGCCCGCCCGGGGCGGTGACGGCCTGCCCCACGACGGTGTCGCCGGCGACCACCACGGCGCCGACGCTCGGATTCGGCCAGGTGCGCCCGAGATGGCGCCGCCCCAGCGCCAGGGCGAGGCGCATGTGGCGGAGATCGGCCGCCGGCTGCGAGGACGCGCTCACGCCTTCTGCCTCCGCCGGCCCTTCGCCTTGGCCGGGGCCTGCTCCGGCCCCTCCCCCAAAGCCTCGGGCGGCACGCCGCCCAGCGTGCCAAGGAGGTCCTTGAAGTCCTGCGGCTCGCGGAAGTTCTTGTAGACGGAGGCGAAGCGGACATAGGCCACGTCGTCGAGGCCTTTCAGCCCTTCCATCACGGCCTCGCCGATCGCCTCGCTCGCCACCTCGCCCTCCCCCGCGCTCTCGAGCTGGCGCACGATGCCGCTGACGAGCCGCTCGACCCGCTCGGGATCGACCGAGCGCTTGCGCAGGGCGACGTCGATGGAGCGCTGCAGCTTGTCCCGGTCGAAGGGCACGCGCTTGCCCGAGCGCTTCAGCACGGTCAGCTCCCGCAGCTGCACCCGCTCGAAGGTCGTGAAGCGCCCGCCGCAATCCGGGCAGACCCGGCGGCGGCGGATCGCGGAAGAGTCCTCGCTCGGCCGCGAATCCTTCACCTGGGTGTCGAGACCGCCGCAATAGGGGCAGCGCATGGGGCCTCACCAAATTCGCGGAACGAGCAGATGCTCGGAGCCGCTATCTGCCCTAGCCGGGGGCCGATTGCCAGGACGGGAAAGCCCCCGTGGGGGCTGCTTCCCATGGTCGCGCCGGCTTTTCGACGGCACGGCGTTTCAAGCGGGCCGAACCGGCCTATCAATGGTGTGCATCGCCCTCGCCGCGGCAACTCAGGGTCGATCATGCGAGCCGCCGACGCCTTCGGCCAATTCGGCCCCTTCCTTGGCCCGATCCTCGGTTTCATGGCGCCTTTGCCGCCCCGGTGGGAGCGCGCGGAACGGCATGAGCCGCAAGCCCCCAACTTCTGGCTGATCGGTCTGATCGCCTGGTTCCTGCTGGTCGTGACGCTGGTGCCCCTCAGCTTGGCGCTGGCCGAGGGCCAGGCGCTGGCGGCCTTCGGCGCGCAGTGTCGCGCCTCGGGGGGCCGGGTGACGCATGTCCCCGAGGACGGGCGGCCCTATCGCTGCGACCGCTGAGAGGGTCAGACGACCTCCAGCGGCCGATGTGGCTCCGGCGGTAGGGTGACGGTGATGGCGTCGTCGGGACGCACCGTCCCGCCGCGCAGCACGATGCCCATCACGCCACCCTTGCGGCGGAGCTTGCCGCCCTTCGGCCGCTCGAGGATATGGGCGAGCAGGCCCTTCCGGAAATCGTCGATCTGCACGCAGCAACTGCGCAGGCCGGTGATCTCGACGATCACCTCCGCGCCGAGCCGGAGGTGGGTGCCCTCGGGCAGGCCGAGCAGGTCGACGCCCCGCGTGGAGAGGTTCTCGCCCAGTTCGCCCGGCGCCACCGGGAACCCATTGGCCCGGACCTCGTCGAGGAGCTCCGCATGAATGAGATGGACCTGACGGCGATTGGGCCGCGTCGGGTCGCGCTGCGCGTCCCAGACATGCTGCACGGCCTCGCCATAATGCGCGTCGCCGACGATGCCGAGGCCCGCGACCAGGGTGAGGCTCGGCTGCGCGACCTTGCTGAAGCTGTGGGTGTCGCTCGCGAAGGTGCCCGCGACGTAAGCCCTGTCCATCCCGTTCTCTCCCGCTCCCGTTGTACCGTGGCGAGGTTAGGCGGCGGCTCGCGGCGTGCAAGATCAAACAAGATTCAGCGAAGTTCTGCCGTGCGGGCGGATCGATGCCGTCAGGTCATCGCAAGTGGTCGATCTTTGCGATCATGACCGCTCTTCGTCGTGACTGCCCGGAATTTCTTCTGTCTCCGCCGCGGGATCAGGGCTACCCGAAAAGCTGGGCTTTTACACGGAGCGCGGGATGACGGACGGGCGGTTCCACCTCGGCTGGTTCACCTATTTCGGTCAGAATGCCTGGAACGACCCCCTGGGCTCGAATCCCGAACCCTGGACCGGCGAGCTGCATGTCGACCTCGCCCGCGCCATGGAGCGGGCCTGCTTCGACTACATGCTGATCGAGGACACGCTCTCGATTCCGCACGCCTTCGGCAACAGCCGGGAGACCTACCTCAAGCACGGCATCATGGTGCCCAAGCAGGATCCCGTGCCGCTCGCTGCGGTGATCGGCGCGGCGACCCGGAATCTCGGCATCGTCACGACCTTGTCTACCCTTGTCTACAAGCCGTTCATGCTGGCCCGGCTGATCGTGACCCTCGATCATATGACCCGCGGGCGCTTCGGCTGGAACATCGTCACCACCGCCGAGAGCGCCGCCGCCCAGAACATGGGTCTGAAGGAACTGCCGCCGCGCCAGCTGCGCTACGACATGGCCGACGAATACGTGGAGCTCGTGGAGAAGCTGATCGGCTCCTGGGAGCCGGACGCGGTGCTGCGCGACCATGCGAGCGACACCTATGCCGATGCGAGCAAGGTGCACGAGGTGAATTTCGAGGGCCGCTGGTATTCCTCCCGCGGGCCGCTCACCACCGTGCCGCCGCCCCAGGGCCGTCCGGCCTTCATCCAGGCCGGCGGCTCCCCCCGCGGCCGCGACTTCGCCGCCCAGCACGCGGATTCGATCATCGCCAGCGTGACCGGCATCGCCGGCATGAAGGCCTATCGCGACGACGTGCGCGCCCGGGCCGACAAGGCCGGCCGAAACCCCGACGACATCAAGGTGCTCTCGTTGATCACGCCCATCGTCGGCGAGACCCGGGAACAGGCGCGGGAGATGTACGAGCGGGCGCTCGCTTCGCCGGGCTATACGGAGCGGGCGCTCGCCCTGTTCTCCTCCTTCACCGATATCGATTTCGGGCAGTTCGATCTCGACAAGCCGCTGCCGCCCCTGACCACCAATGCCGAGCAGGGGGCATTGGACAAGTTCTGCCAGACCCGGCCCGGCGAGCCGCCAAGCCCCAAGACCCTGCGCGAGCTGGTGCGCGACAGCGGCCATACCGGCGCCCTCGACCTCGTCGGTACCCCGGACGACGTCGCCGACATGATGGGGGACGCCATGGCGAGCGTGGGCGGCGACGGCTTCCTCATCGCCACGCCGTTCCACCGCCTGACCCGGGTCTATATCGACAGCATCTGCGACGGCCTGGTGCCGGCGCTCCAGCGCCGCGGCCTGACGCGCAAGGCCTATACCAAGGCCACGTTGCGGGACACGCTGAAGGAATTCTGAGTGTTTCCTGCCAAGGCCCGCAGGCGGGGGCATGGCCGCCATGCGGCGGCTTCGAGCGGAGAAACGGCACTTCAACGCGTGGCGGGGTAGAAGAGCCGGCACCGCAATCGCCGCCGGAAGTCGTCCGCCATGCTCGTCCGCGAAGGAGAGGCCCGTACCCGCCAGATCGACGAGCGCCTGGGATGGAGCTTCGCGGCGATCGCCGGGGCGCTGAACGCGGCGGGATTCTGCGCCTTCGGACTGTTCTCCTCGAATATGACCGGCAATGTCTCGGCGCTGGCCGACCATCTCGGCCTCGCCGAGGGCGCTCTTGCCCTGCAGGCGCTGGCCCTGGTCGCCGCCTTCGCGGGGGGCGCCCTCGTCGCGACCCTGCTGATCGAGGCGGGCCGCCGTCGGCGCCTGCCCGGGATCTACGCTTACGGGGTCCTAGCCGAAGCGGTGCTGCTCGCCGGCCTCGGCCTCCTCGACCCCTGGCTCGCGCCGCTTGCGCGCGGGCTGGTCCTGTCGCTGGGGCTGAGCTTCCTGCTCGGCCTGCAGAACGCCACCGTGACCCAGATCACCGATGCCCGGGTGCGCACCACCCACGTCACCGGCATGGTCACCGATCTCGGCATCGGGCTCGGCCACCGTCTCACCAGCCTGCTCGACGGAAGGCCGCGCCCGGACCAGGGCCGGCTGCGCCTGCATGCGGGCACGGTGGCGGCCTTCCTGCTCGGCGGGATCGCGGGCGTGCTCGGTTACCGGGCGCTCGGCGGCTTCCTGCTCGTCGGTGCGGCCGGCCTCCTGGCGGTCCTGGCGATCCCCGGCATCAGCACGGCCCGGCGCCTGCAACCCTTCTGAGCCGGCCCTCGAAACGTGAAACGGGCCCGCCATACGGCGAGCCCGTTCGTTCCGTCCCGGCTCGGAACAATGCCCGTTCGGCCTCCGTTGTCGCGGTACGGCGCGGTGATGGCCTCACACGCCTGCCCTTCTTGGGCGTTTCCTCCCTGAACTTCGGGCCGCCTTCCAGGCGGCCCTTTTCTCGTTCAGGTTGTGCAATTCCAACGCGCAACAACTGTTTTGGTTCGCGCCCCCTCCGGCCTGCTCAGGTGTGGATCACCTTCCCATAGGCGTCGAGCACGCTCTCGTGCATCATTTCCGACAACCTGGTTCCGGCCCGCACCGGGTCGGCCCCGCATCTATCGAGTGGACCAGGTGCTGGCGTGGATCGCGGCCCGACGCGGGGAGCAGCTCGACACTGCCACCATCTGGCGACTTAGCCTCCAGCGCGATCTCGGCACCGAGACTGCCAACTCTGACGAGGTGCGTAAGCTGGTGCGCCTCTACGCCGAGGCCGCCGGCCCCGTCGTCGGCGATGTGCGGTTCACGCCAGCCGGTTTTCGCGAGTATCTGGGCTCACTCCTGGCTGGGTAGCCTCACCGTGCGCAGATCGAACTCTGAACGGATTTCCGTCATTGGCGCCCTGGCATCCTCGCATCACCGCAAACCGGTAGCCATCGCGTCCCGCGGTCTTTGCCTCATAGAGTGCCATATCCGCTCGCTGTAGGGCCTCTTCGAGTGGCTCGTCCCGATCAGTAAGGGCAATGCCGAAGCTCGCCGTCACCGGCACGTCGGGCGGCAGTAGGTTGTATCGGCTCTCTCGGCTCAACCACTGCAGTGCCTCGAGATGAATACGTGCGGCTGCGGGGCTGCACCCTGGCACGAGGATACAAAACTCCTCCCCACCAAGCCGACCATAGAGCGCGTCGTCCTGGAAATAGGCGCGCAGGTTGGACCCAAAGGTGCGGATCACCTCGTCCCCGGCTGCGTGTCCGAAGCGGTCGTTGATAGACTTGAAGTGGTCGAGATCGGCCAGGATCAGCGCTGCCGGCACAGCGCTCGCTTTTCGCAGGACGCTTAGCGCTTGCTCAATGAAGGCAGCGCGGTTCAGGATGCCGGAGAGGCTGTCACGCTGTAGCCGGCACTTGGTCTCGGCCATGACCTCGGTCACGACCAGCCCGATCAGCACCAGCCCAAGTAGCAGCGAGAGGATGCCCCCTGCCGTTTGCGAGTAGAAGGCGTAGGCGCTGATGATGTAGTCGCGCACGCCGGGGCCGCCGCCCGCCAGGCCTGCCAGGACAGCCTTCGTCATGAACTGGATGGCGCTAAGGCCAAGTACGGTGGCAAGAGCCAAGTCGATTGGCCGCCGCGGGGATGTCATTGCCACCAGGATGGTGGCGATGACGAGCATGAGCGCAAACGGCCCCTGGTATCCAAGGGCCCAGCCCCAACTCCCTCGAGGAAGCTCGAACACGACAACGGCGTTGAAGACGGTTGCGACGATAGGCGGAGCGGAGAGCCAGACCAAAGGGAATTGCGGCCGGTAGTGCTGAGCCAAACCGGCGGTGATGAGGGCAAGCGCGAGCATCAGCGAGCCGAAGGAGGCCGCCGAGGTGAGGCGGACGGAGGGGATTTCGGATGCCAGCGCCTCGATGGTGACGGTCGAGGCCGCCGATAGAAACCCCGCGGCGCACCAGCGACCAAGGCGAAGCTCGGACCGCCGGGTTAGGGCGAGAAAGGCAACGGCAAAGGACAGGCCGATTGAGAAGTTGAAGGCGAGCAGGAACGTCGCGCTCTTGATCCCAGCGTTCACCAAGGCACTTTTCCATCCGCCTCACAGATTGAGGCGCCCGGCTCAAATACCGGGCCGGCGAGCTACGTCCAGCAGCCGGGCATCGTTACCGCGCAAACGTGAAGTTTGCCGATTAGGGCAGGCCCCTGAGCGCTGCTGCCAGCACGCTGACGACGTGCCTAACATCAATCGGTTTTTGAGGCCTCGACAGCCCGGCGAACCAGCCAACGGCTGATTGCCGATCCAGATAGAAGATCGTTTCCCAGTTATCATGAGGCTTAAATTCGAAATTTTCAAAAACTTTCTTCTGTAATAGTGTATATTAATGAGTATTAAAATTTAAACAAAATCACTCACCCATTAAATAAAAATTTTTTTAGCAAGTTATATTATGTGGTCATGCAATTATTTGGTTAGCCACCAAAGCCAAGCTCTGCCATCTCTGTCACACAGCTTATGACCTCGAACCGAGACGATCGAACTGCCTCCGTAGCCGCCCCCACCGCCCCCGCCTCGAGCCTCAGCTGCGCTTTGCCAGCTCGTCGCTGACAGGATCACGATCCCGAGGATCACAGCGGTACGCATCTCTGAACCCCACGAAAATTGAGGGTGAGCGTAGCCGGCTGAGTTGACCTGTCGGAAAAGAGCATTGCTCGAAATCTAGGAGATGGACCACTTTTCCGCGCCGAGAGCAGAGCGGCAATGCCGTTTCGGTGTGACTGCCCCGAACTTGACCCTCACGAACTGCAGCGCTTAGCCTTGGTTTGCTAAAGGCTTGTTTCGTGAGGGTTTTCGCGGTTCCTAATCGTCAGGTGTGGATCACCTTCCCGTAGGCGTCGAGCACGCTCTCGTGCATCATTTCCGACAGGGTCGGGTGCGGGAAGACCGTGTGCATCAGCTCTTCCTCGGTGGTCTCCAGGGTCATGGCGACGACGTAGCCCTGGATCAGCTCGGTGACCTCGGCGCCGACCATGTGGGCGCCGAGCAGCTGGCCCGTCTTGGCGTCGAAAATCGTCTTGATGAGGCCGTCCGGCTCGCCGAGCGCGATGGCCTTGCCGTTGCCTGCGAAGGGGAAGCGGCCGACCTTGATCTGGAAGCCCTGCTCCTTGGCCTTCGCCTCCGTGAGGCCGACGCTGGCGATCTGCGGTTGGCAATAGGTGCAGCCGGGGATCTTGCCCTTGTCCATCGGATGGGTGTGCAGGCCCTTGATGGTCTCGACGCAGATCACGCCCTCGTGCTCGGCCTTGTGGGCGAGCATGGGCGGCCCGGCCACGTCACCGATGGCGTAGAGGCCCGGCACGTTGGTGCGGCCCAACCCGTCATTGGCGATGATGCCCCGCTCGATCTTCACCCCGAGCTTCTCGAGGCCGAGATTCTCGATGTTGCCGACGACGCCGACGGCGGAGATCAGCTTCTCGGCGGTGAGCGTCTGGGTCTTGCCCTTGTCGTCCTCGACCGTGGCCGTGACGGAATCGGCGCCCTTCTCGACCTTGGTCACCTTGGCGCCGGTGAGGATCTTGATGCCCTGCTTCTCGAAGCGCTTGCGGGCGAGGCCGGCGATCTCCGCGTCCTCGACGGGGAGGATCTGCGGCAGCAGCTCGATCACCGTCACCTCCGCGCCCATGGTGCGGTAGAACGAGGCGAACTCGATGCCGATCGCGCCCGAGCCCATCACGAGCAGGCTCTTGGGCATCGTCTCGGGCACCATGGCCTCGTAATAGGTCCAGATCAGCTTCTTGTCGGGCTCGATGCCGGGCAGCACGCGGGGCCGTGCGCCGGTCGCGACGATGATGTGCTTGGCCTTGTACGTGCCCGCACCCTTGGCGCCCTTCGGAGCCTCGGCCCGCTTCGTCTCCTTCACCGCTACCGTGCCGGGGGTATCGCCCTTGGGCGCGGAGTCGATGGCGGCCTCGCCCCAGATCACGTCGACCTTGTTCTTCTTCAGCAGCATGCCGACGCCGCCATTGAGCCGGCCCGAGACGCCGCGGGAGCGCTTTACGATGGCCGCGGCATCGAACGAGACCTCCTTGGCGGAGAGCCCGTAATCGGCGGCGTGCTGCATGTAGTGGTAGATCTCGGCCGAGCGCAGCAGCGCCTTGGTCGGGATGCAGCCCCAGTTGAGGCAGATGCCGCCCAGATGCTCGCGGTCCACCACCGCCGTCTTGAAGCCGAGCTGCGCCGCGCGGATCGCGGTGACGTAGCCGCCGGGGCCGGCGCCGATGATGAGGACGTCGTAGGTGTCGGACATTCAGCTCTCCGGGCTCTCGGTCGCCACGCTTAGACCAGCATCCCCATCGGGTTCTCGATCAGGCTCTTGAACGCCGCGATCAGTTCGGCGCCGAGCGCCCCGTCGAGGACGCGGTGGTCGCAGGAGAGGGTGCAGGTCATGGCCTGGATGACCGCCGGGGCGCCGTCCTTGACCACGACGCGCTTCTCGCCGGCGCCGACCGCCAGGATCGTCGACTGGGGCGGGTTGATCACCGCGGTGAAGTGCTTGATGCCGAACATGCCGAGGTTCGACACCGAGGTGACGCCGCCCTGGTACTCCTCGGGCTTCAGCTTCTTGGCGCGGGCGCGGGCGGCGAAGTCCTTCATCTCGTTGGAGATGCTGGAGAGCGTCTTCTCGTCGGCGCGGCGGATGACGGGGGTGAACAGGCCACCGTCGATCGCCACCGCGACGCCGACCTCGGCATGCTTGAAGCGCAGGATGCGGTCCTCGGCCCAGACGGCATTGGCCCCCGGCACGCGGGTGAGCGCCAGGCCCATCGCCTTGATGACGAAGTCGTTGACCGAGAGCTTGAACAGCGGCTTGCCGTCCTTGTCCTTGCCCGCGGAGGCGTTCAGCGTCTCGCGCAGCGTCATCAGCGCGTCGAGCTCGCAATCGACGGTGAGGTAGAAGTGCGGGGCCACCTGCATCGCCTCGGTGAGGCGCTTGGCGATGGTCTTGCGCATGCCGTCGAGGGGCACCTCCTCGTAGGCGTCCTTGGCGAAGAAGCCCTTGACCTGATCGAGCGAGAGCCCGGCCGGCGCGGCGGCCGCGGGTTTCGAAGCGGGGGCGGCCGTCTGTGCCTCGCCGGCGGCCTGCGGGGCCGGGGCCCTGCCGGTGCCGTTGGCCAGCGCGTCCTGCACGTCGCGCTGGATCACGCGGCCATGCGGGCCGGAGCCCTTCAGCGCGGAGAGGTCGATGCCCTCCTGCTTGGCGATTCGGCGGGCGAGCGGCGAGGCGAAGACGCGGCCACCGGTTGCGGAGGGGGCGGTGCCGCCCGCGGGCTTGGCGCCCTCCGGCGCGGTGTCGACCCGGGCATAGGAGGCGTGGGTCCCGTCCGGCGCGGCATTGGTGTCCGCCGCGCTGGCGGGCTCGATCGCGGTCTTGGCGGGCTCGGCCTTGGCGGCCGGGGCCTCGGCGCCTCCCTTCGGGGCCTGGATGCTTTTCGGGTCCTCGCCCTCCTCGGCGATCAGCGCGATCAGGTCGTTGACCGGCACGTCCGCCGTGCCCTCAGGCACCAGGATCTTGGCGAGCACGCCCTCGTCGACCGCCTCGACCTCCATGGTGGCCTTGTCGGTCTCGATCTCGGCGAGCACGTCGCCGGACTTGATGGCGTCGCCTTCCTTCTTGAGCCACTTGGCGAGGTTGCCCTTCTCCATGGTCGGAGAGAGGGCGGGCATCAGGACGTTGATCGGCATGGCTTCAAAAATCCCGAGCGGCCTAAGAGGGTTGGAAGGGGTTCTTGAGAGGTCAATTGAAGGTGTTCGCGCCGCTCCCGCCGAGGAACTCAGCCTCGATCCCGGCGCGGATGCGCTCGAACGCCTCCTCTTCCGACATCTCCGTCTCGACGGCGTAGGCGCGGGCGGCCTGGCGGGCGAGGTCGCTGAGCAGCCGCCCCCAGGTCGCCGGATCGTCGAAGGCACGCCGGAGCGCCACGCTCACGGCCCCGTCGACGATGGAGGCGCGCACGATCTCGATCCCGCCTTGCTCCAGGGCATCGGGCGGGATGTCGAGCTCCTCGAACTTGCCCGTCATGGCGCGACCCCGCGGCGGCGCGTCACTTGTAGCAGACGGCCTTGGCCGCCTCGACGACCTCGGCCACACTCGGCAGCGCCAGCTTCTCAAGATTGGCGGCGTAGGGCATCGGCACGTCCTTACCGGTCACCCGCAGCACGGGAGCGTCGAGGAAGTCGAAGGCATCGACCATGAGGCGGGCGACGATCTCGGCGCCGACGCCGGATTGCGGGAAGCCCTCCTCCACCGTGACGCAGCGGCCCGTCTTCTTGACCGATTCCACCACCGTGTCGGTGTCCATCGGGCGGATCGTGCGCAGGTCGATCACCTCCGCCTCGATGCCCTGTTCGGCGAGCGCCTGCGCGGCCTTGAGGGCGTAGGTCATGCCGATGGAGAAGGAGACGAGGGTCACGTCCTTGCCCGGCCGGTGCACCTTGGCCTTGCCGATCGGCAGCACGAAGTCGTCGAGCTTCGGCACCGGGAAGGACTGGCCGTAGAGGATCTCGTTCTCGAGGAAGATCACCGGGTTGGGATCGCGGATCGCCGCCTTGAGCAGACCCTTGGCGTCGGCCGCCGTGTAGGGGGCGATCACCTTGAGGCCGGGCACGTTCGAGTACCAGGCGGCATAGTCGTGGCTGTGCTGGGCGCCGACGCGGGCGGCGGCGCCGTTGGGCCCGCGGAACACGATCGGGCAGCCGAGCTGGCCGCCGGACATGTAGAGGGTCTTGGCCGCCGAGTTGATGATGTGGTCGATCGCCTGCATGGCGAAGTTGAAGGTCATGAACTCGACGATGGGCTTCAGGCCCATGAAGGCCGCACCGACGCCGATGCCGGCGAAGCCGTGCTCGGTGATCGGGGTATCGACCACCCGGCGCGCCCCGAATTCCTGCAGCAGGCCCTGCGTGATCTTGTAGGCGCCCTGGTACTCGGCGACCTCCTCGCCCATCACGAAGACGGCTTCGTCCTTGCGCATCTCCTCGGCCATGGCGTCGCGCAGGGCCTCGCGGACGGTCTGGGTCTCCATGGGCGTATCGGCGGGATATTCCGCCATCACCGGCTCGGCGGCCTTGTTGCTGATGACGGCGGGCGCGGCCGGTGCCTTGGGGGCGTCGTCGCCGGACTTGGCGGTGGCCGAAGCCTTCTCCGCCATGCCCTCGGCCTGCATCTGCGGAGTCGGGGCGGGCGGCCCGCCGGCATCCTTGCCGTTGGGTTTGCCGCTGCCTGCGGCCGCGGCGGAGACGTCCTCGCCCTCGGCGGCGATGATCGCGATCGGCGTGTTGACGGCGACGTTCTCGGTCCCGTCCGGCACCAGGATCTTGGCGAGCACGCCCTCGTCGATCGCCTCGACCTCCATGGTGGCCTTGTCGGTCTCGATCTCGGCGAGCACGTCGCCCGACTTGACCGGATCGCCCTCCTTCTTGAGCCACTTGGCGAGCTTGCCTTCCTCCATGGTCGGAGAGAGGGCGGGCATCAGGATGTCGGTCGCCATGGTCGCGCTGCTCTATCGATCCGGTTGCGTCGGCACTCGGGCGAAGGGGAGCCGCTTGCCGGCTCCCACCGCGCCCGTGCCGCTCGGGAGGATGGCCTTCCCGGGAGAAGGCGCTTCACACGCCTCAGGCGCGGGCTTCCAGGAGAATGTCGGTCCAGAGCTCGGACACGTCGGGCTCGGGATCGTGGGTTGCGAAATCGGCGGCCTCGTTGACGATCTCCCGCACCTTGGCGTCGGTCTCCTTCAGCTCCGCCTCCGGCACGCCATGCGCTTCGACCAGGCGCTTGCGCACCATCTCGATCGGGTCGTGCTCCTCGCGCATCTTGGAGACCTCGTCCTTCGACCGATACTTGGCCGGGTCGGACATCGAGTGGCCGCGATAGCGGTAGGTCTGCATCTCCAGGATGTAGGGGCCCTGGCCGGAGCGGGCATGCGCGATCGCGCGGGCGGCCGCCTCGCGGACCGTGCGGACATCCATGCCATCGACCTGCTCGCCCGGGATGCCGAAAGAGAGGCCGCGCTTGGAGAAATCCGTCTGCGCCGAGGCGCGGGCCACCGAGGTGCCCATGGCGTAGCGGTTGTTCTCGATGATGTAGACCACCGGCAGCTTCCACAGGGCCGCCATGTTGAAGCTCTCGTAGACCTGGCCCTGGTTGGCTGCGCCGTCGCCCATATAGGTGAAGCTGACCTTGCCGTTCTTGAGATAGGCGTCGGCGAAGGCGAGGCCGGTGCCGAGCGCGACCTGCGCGCCGACGATGCCGTGGCCGCCGAAGAACTGCTTCTCGCGGCTGAACATGTGCATCGAGCCGCCCTTGCCGCGGGAATAGCCGCCCCGGCGCCCGGTCAGCTCGGCCATCACGCCCTTGGCGTCCATGCCGCAGGCCAGCATGTGGCCGTGGTCGCGGTAGCCGGTGATGTTCTGGTCACCGTCCTCGCCGGCCATCTGCACGCCGACGACCACCGCCTCCTGACCAATGTACAAGTGACAGAAGCCGCCGATCAGGCCCATGCCATAGAGCTGGCCGGCCTTCTCCTCGAAGCGCCGGATCAGGAGCATCTCCCGGTAGGCGTGGAGATCCTCGTCCCTGGTGAATTGCGGAATGTTGGGGGCGGGCTTGTGGGCCGCATCCTTTCCGGGCGCGGGCTTGCCCGCTTCGTTGCCAGCATCCATCGGCGACCTCCCGGGCGTTGACCTGTTCCTCGGGGTTCTAGGACAGGGTCCTCCGGAAATCGAGGGGCGGGCTGACAGCCCGCGCACCCTGTCACCGCCACGCTTTTTCGGTCGCGGCTCAGCGTCGGCGCGGCTTTTGCGCGCGGCTCATCCTTCTGTGCCGGCTCGATTTTCCGTATCGGACGGTCGGAGCGATCAGGGATCGATGATGACCACGTCGTTGGCGTGGACGCGGCCGAGCACCACACGCGCCCGCTCCTCCAAGAGGTCGCGGTCGATCTGCTCGCTGCGCAGCAGGGAGACCCGGTGTTCCCAGGTCGCCCGCTCGGCCTTGGCGGCGTTGAGCTCCCGGGTCAGGCCGTAGGCCTCGATCTTGAGGGCGCGCTTGGCGGTGAGGCCGCGATTGCCGCTCTCGGCCTGCTGCACGAAGTAGCCGCAGACGAGCGCCGACACCGTCCAGAGGACGGCGGGAACGACGATGGCGCGGACGCGGCGGCGGATGACCATGCCGCCTTCATCGCGCAACAGGGTGAAGAAAGGGTTGCCGGCGCCCTCAGAAGCGGGCGCAGCCCGGGGTGAGGACGAGGCCCGCCGAGTTCTGGTCGAAGGCGGTGCGGTACTCCTCGCGGATCGCGTCGAGGTCGGCGAGCGCCTGCGGGCTGGCGGCGGTCACGATCAGGACGACGCGGGCAGGCTCGCGCAGGAGGCGCCCGTCCGGGCCGGTCCATTGCCCCTGCCCCGGCAGCACCGTCAGCCCGGCGGGAAAGCGCGGGGTGATCCGGGTGGCGAGGAAGCGGCGCCAGGCGGCCTCGCCGATACGGCTGCCGTCCCGGCGCCGGCCGCCCAGAAGGAGCTGGGCGGACAGGACGGGGGTGGCCGCGACGGTAGGGCAGGTCCCGCCCGGCCCCGTGTCGGCCCAGGTCCCCGCGCAGCCGCCGGCAAGGAGCGGCAGGAACAGGGCGAGGCCGGCGGCTGCCGGCCCCGTGCGTCGTCGGCGCGTCAGCGGCCGGCGAACTGCTTGATCGCGCTGCGGCCGGCATAGCGGCCCTGGGCGCCCAGACCCTCCTCGATCCGGATCAGCTGGTTGTACTTGGCCAGTCTGTCGGAGCGGGCGAGGGAGCCGGTCTTGATCTGCCCGCAATTGGTGGCGACGGCGAGGTCGGCGATGGTCGAATCCTCGGTCTCGCCGGAGCGGTGCGACATCACCGCGGTGTAGCCGGCGCGCTGGGCCATATCGACGGCGGCGAGCGTCTCGGTGAGCGAGCCGATCTGGTTCACCTTCACCAGGATTGAGTTGCCGGTCTGGGCCGCGATGCCGCGGGACAGGCGCTCGACATTGGTGACGAAGAGATCGTCGCCGACGAGCTGGCAGCGCTGGCCGATCTTCTCGGTGAGGAGCCGCCAGCCCTCCCAGTCGTCCTCGGCCATGCCGTCCTCGATCGAGAAGATCGGGTAGTCGGAGACCAGCTTGGCGAGATAGTCGACCTGCTGCTCGATGGAGCGGGTCGTGCCCTCGCCCTCGTAGTGATAGGCGCCGTCCTTGAAGAACTCGGTCGAGGCGCAGTCGAGGGCCAGCACCACGTCGTCGCCCGGCTTGAAGCCCGCGGCCTGGATCGATTCCATGACGAAGTCGAGGGCCGCCTCCGCCGAGGGGAGGTTGGGGGCGAAGCCGCCCTCGTCGCCCACGTTGGTGTTGTGGCCGGCCTTCTTGAGCGCGCTCTTCAGCGTGTGGAAGATCTCGGCGCCGGTGCGCACCGCCTCGCTGAGGGAGGAGGCGCCGACCGGCATCACCATGAATTCCTGGAAGTCGATCGGGTTGTCGGCATGGGCGCCGCCGTTGACGATGTTCATCATCGGCACCGGTAGGACGCGGCCCTGCACGCCGCCGACATAGCGGTAGAGCGGCAGGCCGGCGGTCTCGGCCGCGGCCTTGGCGACGGCGAGGGAGACGCCGAGGATGGCGTTGGCGCCGAGCCGGGCCTTGTTCGGGGTGCCGTCGAGCTCGATCAGGGTCTCGTCGATGGCGACCTGATCCTCGGCATCCATGCCGCCGATGGCGTCGAGGATCTCGGTCTGCACGGCCTCGACCGCCTTGCGCACGCCCTTGCCGCCGAACCGGCCCTTGTCGCCGTCGCGCAGCTCCACCGCCTCGTGGGCGCCGGTGGAGGCGCCGGAGGGCACGGCGGCGCGGCCGAAGGAGCCGTCCTCGAGGAGCACGTCGACCTCGACGGTGGGGTTGCCCCGGCTGTCGAGGATCTCGCGGGCGGCGATGTTGGTGATCGCGGTCATGGAACGTCCTTCGTCAGGCGTCGCGGGAGGTCCGTCGGGCCCCGAGACGTCGGCCCTGCAGCCTTGAGGCCGCCGACGCCGGGGCGTTGCGGCTTATCATCCGTTACCTCGGCGGCTTATCCGCCAACGCACGGCCCCGGGCAAGCGGGCAGAACGGGTTCCGGAGCGCCTGGGGCCCCGAATACGGTCGACCAGTCCAGCTGGCATCTCCCGTGTGGAGCGGGTTGGAGGCGTTCTCCGGTCTGTGCCCGCCGCGCAGCCGCCTTTCCGCATGGGAGATGCCAGCGGGGAGTCGCGCGCGCTATAGCGGTGGCATGACCACAGATCTTTCCGGCCGGGACCTTCAGCTCGGCAGCCCGACTTCCCTCCCCGCCTCGCCGGAGGAGGCGCGTCTCGACCGCGTCCCCAATCCCCATCCGGACACGGACTATCTCGCCCGCTTCACGGCGCCCGAATTCACCTCGCTCTGCCCGGTGACGGGCCAGCCGGATTTCGCGACCCTGGTGATCGACTACGTGCCGGGGGACTGGCTCGTCGAATCGAAGTCGCTGAAGCTCTATCTCGGCTCGTTCCGCAACCACGGCGCCTTTCACGAGGATTGCACCGTGGGCATCGGCCGGACCTTGACCGCGCTGCTGGCGCCGCGCTGGCTGCGCATCGGCGGCTACTGGTACCCGCGCGGCGGCATCCCGATCGACGTGTTCTGGCAGACCGGCGAGCCGCCGAAATCCGTCTGGCTGCCCGATCAGGGCGTCGCCCCCTATCGCGGGCGCTGACGGCAAAGAAAAAGCGGCCGGTCTCCGGGCCGCTTTCTCGTTCTGATCGTCGATCGGCTCAGTAGCCGTAATCGTAGTAGCCGTAGCCCGGGCCGGGGCCGCCATAGTAGCGGTCGCGGTAATAGGCGTCGCGCGCCGCGCCGGCGGCGATGGCGCCGGCCGCGAGACCCGCGATGCCGAGTCCGACCGCGGCCCCCGTCCCGATGCCACGCCGGCCGCCGCGATAGGCGTAGCCGCCATGATGGTGGCCGTAGCCGTAACCGTGGCCCCGCGGGCGGGCATCGGCCGTCGTGACAGCGAGGGAACTCGCCGTCAGGGCAGCGGCGGTGAGGAGGGCGATCTTGCGCATGGCGTCCTTTCGATTCTGGAAATCGTTAGGAAACCAACGCCGTCCCGCTCAAGCTGGTTCCGCCCGGCGGGCCTTGGCGAGGCGATCGAAGGCCTGGAGCTCGGCCAGAAGCCCCGGCATGTCCCGGAGCGCGACCATGTTCGGCCCGTCGGAGGGCGCCCGGTCGGGATCGGGATGCGTCTCGATGAACACGCCCGCGACGCCGACCGCCACCGCCGCCCGGGCGAGGACGGCCACGAATTCCCGCTGGCCGCCGGAGCTCGCCCCCTGACCGCCCGGCTGCTGCACGGAATGGGTCGCGTCGAACACCACCGGTGCGCCGTTCGTCACCTGCGCCATGATCGGCAGGCTGCGCATGTCGGAGACGAGGGTGTTGTAGCCGAAGGAGGCGCCGCGCTCGGTGACGATCACGTTCGGGTTGCCGGCCGCCGTCACCTTGGCCGCGACATGGGCCATGTCCCAGGGGGCGAGGAACTGCCCCTTCTTCACGTTCACCGCCCGGCCCGTGGCGGCGGCGGCGACGAGCAGGTCGGTCTGGCGGCAGAGGAAGGCCGGGATCTGTAGCACGTCCACGGCCTCCGCCACCGGGGCGCATTGCTCGGCGGCATGCACATCGGTGAGCACGGGCAGGCCGAAGCGCTCGCGGATCTCGGCGAAGATCGGCAGCGCGCCCGCCAGGCCGATGCCGCGGGCGGCGCTGCCGGAGGTGCGATTCGCCTTGTCGAAGGACGACTTGAAGACGAGCCCGATCCCGAGCGCCTCGGTGACGGCCTTGAGCGCCTCCGCCACTTCGAGGGCGTGGTCGCGGCTCTCGAGCTGGCAGGGCCCGGCGATCAGGGCCAGGGGCAGGTGGTTGGCGAAGGCGACGGGGCCGACCTGGACGGTGGCGCCGGTGGTGCGGGCGGTCTCGGACATGGGCGCCGCTTTAGCCCGGAAGGGCACCCCTGCGGAAGCCGTAGCGGCGCAGCACGCTTCCCTGCGCCGGGACGAGGCGGCACAGGCTGCCTGCGCTGACGCCATCGAAGCGGTCGCCCGGCTCGCACTGGATCAGGGCGCGCCCCGCGGCGGCGCGCTGGGGCAGGCCCGTGAGGAGCGCGTCCTGATGCAGGCGCAGGGCGATCTCCTCCGCGCGCCGGGCATCCGCCCCCGCCAGCGCCTTGGCGGAGAGCCCGACCAGGATGAAGAAGGCCCGGGCCGGCTCCCGGGCCGGCGTCCAGAGCAGGATTCGGCGCGGCGCGCGGCAATCGAGGCTCATGCGCTGGGCATCCGCCGCGCGGAACATCGCGAGCGATCCCGTGCGCCCGGCGAGCGACGCCCCGGTCACGCGGATCGTGCGCGCGGTGAGCGCGTCGCAGGATTGTGCGGCGGCGGGGCCCGCAGCGAGGCAGAGGAGGAGGGTGGCGGCGCGCAGCATGACGGCCCGTGATCTAGCGCGGCCGTCCCGGGCCGCCACGGGCGTGCCGCCGGTCAGCCACTCCGGCCCTGCGCATCGAGGGCGGCGAAATCCCCGTCGCTCAGCGCGATACCGGCCCCCGCCACGTTCTCAGCGAGATGGACCGGGTCGCCGGTGCCGGGAATCGGCAGGATCACGGGGGAGCGCTTCAGGAGCCAGGCGAGGGCGACGGCACCCTCCCCCACCCCGTGCCGCGCGGCGATGCCGGAAAGCGCCGAGCCCTTGGTCAGGGTGCCTTTGTCGAGGGGCGCCCAGGGGATGAAGCCGATGTTCTGGCGCTCGCAGAAATTGAGCACGTCCTCGCTGGCCCGGTCCACGAGGTTGTAGCGGTTCTGCACCGTGGCCACGGGGAAGAAGTTTTGGGCCGCCTCGATCTCGGCGACCGAGACCTCGCTCAAGCCCACATGCCGGATCAGCCCTTCCTCGCGCATCGCGGCGATGGCCTCGAACTGCACCTCCATCGGGCAGTCCGGGCCGATGCGGTGGAGCTGCCAGAGGTCGATCCGCTCGAGCTTGAGCCGCCGTAGGCTCATCAGCACGCATTGGCGCAGGTAATCGGGGTTGCCCACCGGCCGCCAGATATCCGGCCCGTGCCGGGTCAGGCCGCCCTTCGTGGCGATGACGAGGCCGGGATAGGGGTGGAGCACTTCCCGGATCAGGTCCTCGCTGACGAAGGGGCCGTAGCTGTCGGCGGTGTCGATCAGGTCGATGCCGAGGCCCGGCACCGCTGCGAGCGCCGCTTTCGCCTTCTCCCGGTCCGGAGGCTCGTCCCAGATGCCGGGGCCGGTGATGCGCATGGCGCCGAAGCCGAGGCGATGGACGGTCAGGTCGCCGCCGATGGCGAAGGTGCCGGAGGCCTGTGCGGTGATGGGCTGTGCGGTCATGCTGCTCTCGCGGCTGCGCTCCCTCCTGGCGTCAACCGCGCGCGGCCTGGCCGGATCCCGGAGCACGCGGGGCGGCGACGGGCCGTCGTTCCGCCCGGGGAGCGGGAGAGCTTATACCGCCTCGACCGACGGCGCGCCTTCGATCTTGTCCACCAGGGCGATGATCTCCGGACGGGCTACGGTCCATTCCTGCTCGGCGATGCGTTTGCACAGCCACGACCATTCGGCTTCCTCGAGGGCCAGCCGGCCGCCCTCCTCCGGGAGCTTGTCGAGCTTGTCGATGATCTTGATGGCGGCCCGCACGTCCCCGATCGTGTAGCCCTTCGCGCCCGACGGGCTGGCCTCCAGAAGCATCTTCAGCTGCTGGACTTCTGCAAACAGGCCATTGATGACAAGCTTGATTCTGCGCATGTCTCAAATTCTTCGTTCAGCAGGCAGGCTTGTTTGCATGTCGGCGGCAGGCCGCCCCTGGCGGCAGCTTTGCCTGCCAAGCGGAATCGATGTCCAGACAAGATCTGTTGAGTCTGACCTGTGATGCGAATTAACGCAAAATTTTCATACATCTCTCAAGTTGATTGATTGTCAGTATTTCTACTTTTAATGGCATAACTTGAGGTTCGCGTCGGAACCGGCTTTCCCGGAGCGATCGCATCGACCCAACGAAAACGCGCCGGCTCGGGGGAGCCGGCGCGCAAGTCGGAGGGGAGAGCGGAGGATCGGCGCGGGACGGAATGCATCCCGCGCCGGGAGGGGCGGCCGATCGGCCGCCGGTCGTCAGCCGTTCTTGGCGTTGAGGGCGACCGCGACGAAGCGGGTCTGACCTTTCTGGCTCTTCACGCGCATCAGAACCGCCTTGCGCCCGTTCGATTCCGCGGCGCGGATCTGGGCGGCGACCTCGGACGGCTTCGTGACGGCGGTGCCGGCGACGTCCAGGATCACGTCACCCTGCTCGATGCCCTTGGCCGCGGCCGGGCCGTCGGGATCGACCTCCATCACCGCCACGCCCTGGTCGCCGAGGCCGACATCGCCGGCCGGGGCCAGGCTGAGGCCGAGGCGCGGCTGGCCGTTCGAGGAGGAGCTGCCGCCGCTGGTCGCCGCCTTGCCGTCGGTGGGCAGGGCGCCGAGCTCGACGGTCGCGGTGTCGCTCTTGCCGTTGCGCAGATAGGCGAGCTTCACCGCGGTGCCCGGCTTCAGGCCGGCGATCTTGCGCGAGAGCTCCTTGGCGTCGTTGATCGGCGTGCCGTCGACCGCCTCGATCACGTCGCCGGATTTCAGGCCCGCCTTGGCGGCGGGCGTGCCGTCCTCGGCGTGGTCGACGAGGGCGCCCTTGGCCTTGTCGAGGCCGAGTCCGTCGGCGATGTCCTTGGTCACGGGCTGGATCTGCACGCCGAGATAGCCGCGCACCACCTTGCCGTCCGTGCGCAGCTGGTCGACCACCGCCTGCACGGTCTCGGCGGGGATGGCGAAGGCGAGGCCGACGCTGCCGCCGGAGGGCGAGGCGATCGCCGTGTTCACGCCCACGACCTCGCCGTTGACGTTGAAGGTCGGGCCGCCGGAATTGCCCTTGTTGATCGGCGCGTCGATCTGCAGGAAGTCGTCGTAGGGGCCGGCGCCGATGTCGCGGCCGCGGGCCGAGACGATGCCCGCCGTCACCGTGCCGCCGAGGCCGAACGGGTTGCCGATCGCCACCACCCAGTCGCCGACCTGCGGCGCGGCCTTGCCGAACTGCACGTAGGGATAGCTGCCGGCCTCGTTGATCTTCAGGAGGGCGATGTCGGTCTTGGCGTCCTTGCCGATGACCTTGGCCTCGAGGGTCCGGTTGTCGTCCAGGGTGACCTGCACGGTCTTGGAATGGTCGACGACGTGGTTGTTGGTGACGACGTAGCCGTCCGCCGAGATGATGAAGCCGGAGCCCACCGCCCCGCGCTGGCCGCGGCGCTGCTGCGGCATGCCCGGGGCGCCGTTCTGGCCGAAGCGCTTGAAGAACTCGCGCAGCTGCGGGGGCACCTGCTGCAGGTTCTGGCCGCCGGAGCCGTCCTCGTCGTCCGCATCCGCGCTGTCGTCGAGCTTCACCTTCACCGAGACGACGCCGGGCTTCACCTTGTTGACGATGCCGGCGAAGGAGCCCGGGGGATGGTCGGGGGTCTCGATCGGGGTCTTGGGCAGGGCCTGGGCGAAGGCCGGATGGCCCGCATCGACGAAGCCGACGCCGGCGGCACCGCCCGCGACGAGGGCGGCCGCGGCGACGGAGGCGAGGGCGCGGCGGCGGAAGGTCAGGGTCATGGAACTCTCCGGATGGGCAGGGCGCCGCCCTCCGAAAACCCTTCCGGACGGCGGACCGTGATCCGGTTTCTACGGGGCGCTCCCTGACCCGCCCGTGGCGCGAAGATTACGGTTTGGACAGGTGGCGGCCTGGGGGCCGCCGCTTACCCCTCGGTCAGCCGGGCCAGGGCCTCGCGCAGCTTGTCGAGCCGCGCGGCTTCCGCGTCGCGGCGCTCGCGCTGCTCCTCCACCACCTCCTCCGGCGCCCGGGCGACGAAGTCGGCATTGCCGAGCTTGGCGTCGAGCTTGGCGATCTCGCCCTCGGCCTTGGCGGCCTCCTTCCGGAGGCGCGCCACCTCGGCCGCGAGATCGACGATCCCCTCCAGCGGCAGGGCGGCGACGCTGCCCCGCACGAGGAGCTGCACCGAATTCTTCGGCGCGGCCTCCGCGAAGGTCAGGGCGGAAAGGCGCGCGAGGCGCAGCAGGGTCTCGCCCCAGCGCTCGGCCCGGGCGCGGGTCGCCGGATCGGCCTTGACCAGGACCAGGGGCACCTGCGCCGCGGCGGGCACGTTGGTCTCGGAGCGGGCCGAGCGCACCTCGGAGATCAGCTCGACGACCCAGCCGATCTCGGCCTCCGCGCCGGCATCGGCGAAGCGGTCGAGATCCGGCCAGGCGGCGAGCGCCAGCAGGCCGCGATCCGGGATCCCCTCGCCCTTGATCGCCCAGAGCTCCTCGGTGAGGAAGGGCATGAACGGGTGCAGGAGCTTGGCGATCTGGTCGATCAGGAAGGCGATGGAGGCCTGGGTCTCCGCCTTGGCGGCGGGATCCGCCCCCTCCCCCTGCAGGACGGGCTTGGCGAGCTCGAGATACCAGTCGCAGAAGATGTTCCAGACGAAGCGATAGGCCGCGGCCGCCGCGTCGTTGAAGCGGTAGGCTTCGAGCGCCGAAGCGACCTCGCGCACGGCCTTGCCGGCCTCGGTGATCGCCCAGGCGTTCAGGGTCTCCTTCAAGGCGCCCGGGTCGAAGGCCGGGTCGAGCCGGCAGCCGTTCATCTCGGCGAAGCGCGAGGCGTTCCAGAGCTTGGTCGCGAAGTTGCGGTAGCCCTCGACCCGGTTCACCGCGAGCTTGATGTCGCGTCCCTGCGCAGCCATGGCGGCGAGGGTGAAGCGCAGGGCGTCGGCACCGTACTGGTCGATCAGCCCGAGGGGATCGACCACGTTGCCCTTGGACTTCGACATCTTGGCGCCCGAGGCGTCCCGCACCAGGGTGTGCAGGTAGACCGTGTCGAAGGGCGCCCGGTCGGTCAGGTGCAGGCCCATCATCATCATGCGGGCGACCCAGAAGAACAGGATGTCCTTGCCGGTGACCAGGGTGTTGGTCGGGTAGAAGCGCGACAGCTCCGGCGTCGCCTCCGGCCAGCCGAGCGTCGAGAACGGCCACAGCGCGGAGGAGAACCAGGTGTCCAGCACGTCGGCGTCGCGGGTGAGGGTGACCGCGCGCCCGCGCGCCGCCGCGGCCTTGGCCTGCGCCTCCGCCTCGCTGCCGGCGACGTAGATGCCGCCCTCCTCGTCGTACCAGACCGGGATCTGGTGGCCCCACCAGAGCTGGCGCGAGATGCACCAGGGCTCGATGTTCTCGAGCCACTGGAAGAAGATCTTCTCGTAGTTCTCGGGCACGAACTTGGTCTGGCCGTCGCGCACCGCCTGCAGGGCGCGCTCGGCCAGGGGCTTCACGTTCACGTACCACTGGTCGGTCAGGTAGGGCTCGATCACCACGTTCGAGCGGTCGCCATGGGGCACCGCATGGGTGTTCGGCTCGATCGTCCGGCAGAGGCCCCGCTCCTCCATGAGGGCGACGACGCGCTTGCGCGCCTCGAAGCGGTCGAGCCCGTGCAGGGCCAGCGCCTCCGGCTCGGGCGCGGCGCCCTCCAGGAAGGCGGCGTTGCCGGCGATCGCGATGCGGGCCTCGGTGTCGAGCACGTTGATCGCGGGCGCGCCGTGCCGGCGGCCGACCTCGAAGTCGTTGAAATCGTGGGCCGGGGTGATCTTGACCGCGCCGGTGCCCTTCTCGGGGTCGGAATATTCGTCGGCGACGATCGGGATCAGGCGGCCGACCAGGGGCAGGCGCACGCGCTTGCCGACCAGCGCCGTGTAGCGCTCGTCCTCCGGATGCACCGCGACCGCGGTGTCGCCGAGCATGGTCTCGGGCCGGGTGGTGGCCACGGTGATGATGTCGCCGGTCGGCGCGCCGTCCGCATCGACCACGGGATAGTCGAAGTGCCAGAGATGGCCTTTCACCTCGACCTGCAGCACCTCGAGATCGGAGATCGCGGTCTGGAACTTCGGGTCCCAGTTCACGAGGCGCTTGTCGCGGTAGATCAGGCCCTGGGCGTGCAGGTCGACGAAGGTCTTCAGGACGGCCTTGGACAGGCCCTCGTCCATGGTGAAGCGTTCCCGCGACCAGTCGCAGGAGGCGCCCAGGCGCTTCAACTGCTCGACGATGGCGCCGCCGGATTCCGCCTTCCAGGCCCAGACCTTCTCGACGAAGGCTTCGCGGCCGAGTTCGCGCCGGCCGGGCTGCTGCGTCTCCATGAGCTTGCGCTCGACCACCATCTGCGTGGCGATGCCCGCATGGTCGGTGCCCGGCTGCCAGAGCACGTCCCGCCCGCGCAGGCGCTCGAAGCGGCAGAGGATGTCCTGCAGGGTGTTGTTGAGGGCGTGGCCCATATGCAGGGAGCCCGTCACGTTCGGCGGCGGGATCACGATGCAGTAGGGTTGCGCGCCGGCGCGCTCGGGCCGGCCGGCGCGGAAGGCGTCCGCGTCCTCCCAGGCGGCGCGGATGCGCGCCTCGACGGGGGCGGGATCGAAGGTTTTGTCCATCATGGGGCGTTACGGCCGGTCGTGCGCACGTCGCGGAAGAATGCTCGCGCCGCTTTCAACCCGCCGCCGCCTCCCCGTCAACCGAGCAGACGCCGAGATCGCCTGCCGGGCGCACGTCTGCCCGGCGCCGGGATCGCGTCTCAGCGGCCGCGCGTGACCCGTTCGATCTCCGCGCGCACGAGGCGTTCGACCATGTGCGGCAGGTTCTCGTCGAGCCAGGCGCGCAGCATCGGCCGCAGCATGTCCTTGACGAGGTCTTCGAGGGTCCGGCTGTTCTGTGTCAGCACCGTATGGGAGAGCAGGCCGAAGGCTTGGCCGACGGTCTCGTCCGTCGCCTTCGAGACGAGGCGCTCCTCCTCGAAGGCTTTCGGTTCGAACGCGGGCGGTTCGAAGAAGGTCGGCTCGGGTTCCGGCTCCGGTTCGGGCACCGGCTCCTCTTCGAGGAAGTCGATCTCCTCAAAGGGGACGGGCTCCGGACGGCGTACGGGCTGCGCGACCTCGGCGAGGTCGAGCACGTCCTCTTCCTCGGGTTCGGGCGGGGGCGGCGCAGGCGCGCGGGGCGCGGGCTCAGGCGGCTTGGGCGCCTGATCGTCGGCGATGATGCGACGGATCGAGGCGAGGATCTCCTCCATGGAGGGTTCCTGCGCGGAATCCGGCATCTTCGGGTTGGCTGCACTCATACCGGGAACGCTCGGGCAGGCTGCGGACCTCCGCCGGGAAGTCCTGACACGCGGATCGCGCTCTGCGACGGTGGCCAGTATTTCACGCGTCTTGGCGGAGACAAGCGCGCGAAAGACTCACCGAACAGGAAACGACGCTCCATCCCGAGGGAAAGAGCGTCCGGTGCCTAGCGTCCGTCGGGTGTGCGCAATCCGAACCAGAGATCCTTGACCTGGTCGTAATGCTCCTTGGCGCTGTAGGCGGCCACGGGGAGGGCGGTGAAGCGCACGGTGAGGCGGCCGACGGCCTGGACGACGTCGTAGGAATTCACGACGCGGTCGCGCTGGGCCAGGATCAGGTTGACCCGTGCGTTGAGCAGCTCCTGCTGGGCGTTGAGCACGTCGAGGGTGGTGCGCTGGCCGACCCGGGCCTCCTCGCGCACGCCGTTGAGGGCGACCTCGTTGGCCTGGACCTGGGCCTGGGAGGCGATGACCTGGGCCTTGGCCGCCTCGAGCCGGCCCCAGGCCTGGACGATGGCCGCGCGCACGGCGTCGCGGTCGCGCTCGGCCAGCAGGCGGGCCTGGCTGACGAGTTCCTTGGCCTGGCGGATCTGGGCGTATTCCTGGCCGCCCTGGTAGAGCGGCACGGTCAGGCGGCCGACGATGGAGGCGGTGACGCCGTTGTCGCCGGGCAGGGTCTGGTCGTAGCGCTGCTGGACGTTGCCCTGGATGCCGAATTGCGGGGCGAGCGCGCCTTCGAGCACCTTGACCTGCAATTCGGCGGCATCGACCGCGTGCAGGTCGGCCAGGATCTGGGGATGCTCGCGCAGGCCGATGGTGACGGCGGTGTCGAGGCTGGCGGGCACGTAGCGGTCGAGGGGGCGTCCGGGGGCGAGCTGGCGCGGCTCGACGCCGATGGCCTGGCGGTAGACGCCGATGGAGGAGCGCAGGTTGGACTCGGCGGCGCTGACCTGGGAGCGGGCGCCGGCGAGGCGGGCCTCGGCCTGGGCGACGTCGGTGCGGGTGACCTCGCCGACGTTGAAGCGGTCGCGGGTCTGGCGCAGCTGCTCCTCGAGCACCTCGACGTTGTTGCGCTGGAGCTCGAGGGTGGCGGTGTCGCGCAGGACGTTCATGTAGGCCTGGGCGGCGCCGAACAGCGTCTGCATCTCGCTGAGCCGCAGGGTCTCGCGGGCGTTGAGCACGCCCGATTCCGCCCGGCGGGTCTGGTTGTCGGTCTGGAAGCCGTTGAACAGGGTCTGGTTGACGGTCAGCCCTGCCCCACCGGGATTGGTGTTGAGCCCGGCGATCCTTTGCCCCTGCAGCTTTCCCTCGAAATATTGGGCGCCGATATCGGCGGTGATGCTGGCGGTGGGTCGATAGCCCGACTGGGCGATGGCGACGTTCTCGTCGGTCGAGCGCACATTGGCGCGCTGCGCGTTCAGCGTCGGATTGGCCGCGTAGGCGCGCGACAGGGCGCTTTCCAGAGTCTCCGCCGCGGCCGGCCGCGCCATGACGAGCGCCAGCGCGGTCGCGCAGGCAGCCCCGAGCACAAGCCGAGCGGCAGGTTTGCAGTCTCTCACGTCGATCAGCCCTTGCGGTTTCTCGATGCGCCGTCCGGCCGCTCCTGGATGCGACCGTTGCACGCACTCTCGCGCGTTCCGGCATGCCCGCCTCGGGCGAAATCTTAGCCGAGCTGCCGCAGCCCGGGACAGGGGGCGCGCGGCATCCACTTACGATTGCTGAAGGGGTGGCTCAAAAAGGCGACACTTGGCCCGCCGCGCCCTCATGCGCGGAGGTGCGCTCGCGGTGGTTGCAGGGCCTGGGTGTGGCGCCTTGATGTCGGATCCGGCCGGTTCCTTCCGGCGAGCGGATGGGGCCTCGCTCGATCGCCGGGTTGGCCCGGCTGTCGGGTGGCCGACTCGGCGCTCAGAAGGCGAAGCCGGGGGCGGGCGCGAAGGCTTTGAGGGGCGGCAGGGCGGCGTCGAAGAGGGGGCGGGATCCGAAGGCGTTACCGGCCCGCACGAACAGCGTGGCTTTGGCGCCGCGCTCCGGCCCGAGGACACAGACGAGCCGGCCGTCGTCGGCGAGCTGGTCGAGAAGGGCCTGGGGCCGCGTCTCGACCCGGCCCTCGACCAGGATGGCGTCGAACGGCGCCTCGGCGGCCGCACCCGTCTCCACCGCGCCCTCGATCAGCGTGGCCTGGTCGCCCAGGCGCTCCCGCGCCACCGCGGCGAGCGCCGCTACCGGCTCCAGGGCGACGACGCGGGCGCCGAGCCGGGCGAGGATGGCCGCGCCGTAGCCGTGGCCCGTCGCCACGTCGAGGGCGCGGCTGCCCGGGCGCACCTGTAGCGCCTGGATCATGCGGGCGAGCACCATGGGGGCCGGCATGACGCGCACATCCCCCTCGGCCTCGCCGAGGCGAATCGTCTGGTCGATATAGGCGAAGCCCTCACGTCCCTGCGGCATGAAGCGCTCGCGGGGCACGCTGTCGAAGGCATCGAGCACCGCGTTGTCGTTCACGTCGAAGGTCCGCAACTGGCAGTCGACCATGAGGCGCCGAGCCTGTGCGAAATCGAGCATGCGGGCGGTCTTTCTCTCGACATCCACGCCCGCACGCGGAGCTTCCTCGCGGAGATCCGGGCCGGGCCGGGCGGTTTGTCGTGGATCGCCCCGCGAATTGCAAGGCTCAGCCGGCCGCCGCCGTGGCCGGCGTCGCGCGCATGTCATCCGCGGGATTATCGGGACGCCGTAGATTGTGGAGGCCTCGCCCGGAATCGAACCGGGGTGCAAGGATTTGCAGTCCTCTGCGTAACCACTCCGCCACGAGGCCTCGTCCGCAAAGCCGATAAGGGCGTTTCGCGGTCCCTCCGGATCCGACGGCCGATCCGGGGTCGGGCGTCTCTAGCAGAGCCCTGCCCCGATGGGCAACGCCCTTTCTCGTCTCCCCGGTGGCGGGGGCGGCCTTTCCCGGCCTCCGCCCCTGCCGCCGGGGCTCCGCCGCAGAAATTCGCATCCGAGACTTGCGCCGGCTCGGTTCCTTGCGCTATGAGCCCGCCACCGCCGGAGACGGCGCGGCGATCCCCGATAGCTCAGTTGGTAGAGCAGGCGACTGTTAATCGCCTTGTCGCAGGTTCGAGTCCTGCTCGGGGAGCCATCCCTCCTATAAAATCCCTCGGATCGAAACGCTTTCGGCGCCCTCTTCCGCGATGGGCGCGATCGTGATTCCGTCGCTCCGACCCCTTCCTCACGCCCGATCTTCGGCAGGATGCGACGGCGCGCCGTCGCCCGCGAACCCTTCGGAGCCCTCCCCGTTATCTGTCGAGGAGGATTCCATGCAGAACGAGAGCGCCGGGGGCGAGGGCGAGCACGAGCCGGCCCGGGTGAATGTCGAGGATGCGCGGGCCGCAGCCTATTGGGCGCGGCGATTCCAGGTGCCCGTCGAGCAGGTCCGGTCCGCGGTCGCGACCGTGGGGGACGACCCGGCGCGGGTCGCTGCGCATCTCGGCAAGCCCTGGCCCTACACCCTGAGCGGGATCGTGTGAGCGCCCGCCTGCGCCGTGGCCTTAACGCGTCGCCCCGAGACGGTTCGCCGTGCTCCGTGTCGCGGGGGTCTGCGGCAGGTGTCCGGCCCGGAGGCCCTGCTGCCGGGCCGAGGCACGAAAGAAAGCGGCGAAGTTCTCGGCATCGGCGGGCGCGAGCCCGTCCATCAGCAGGAGCGTGCCGCTATAGACCGCCTGGAAGCCGCGCTCGTCGCGGCGGATGTTGATCTTCGACATCGGGCCGCAGCTCCGATCGTTGATTCCCCTCGGTCTTTTTATGGCGCGAGCGTCGCAGCGAAGCGTCGCTTCGTAAAGCCGCTTCTTTGAGCAGGCACGCGCCGTGCCTCCCGAAAGATGCGGAACAATCATTTCCGGTGCCTGTTCGCGGGAGCGCAAACTGCTAGGTTCGCCCTCCTCTTCGGGAGACTTTCGATATGCGCGCCCTCGGCCTCGCTCTTCCCCTCGCCGCCCTGCTCACGCTGCCCCTCGCCCTCCCGGCTGCCGCGCAATCCGCGGCGCAGACGGCCCAGCGCGACCGGATGAAGACCTGCAACACCGATGCCGGCACGCAGAAGCTCTCGGGCGATGCCCGCAAGACCTTCATGGCCGATTGCCTCGCCGGCAAGACCGCGGCGCCGGCGAGCACACTCACCCCGCAGCAGGAGAAGATGAAGAGCTGCAACGCGGAGGCCGGCACGAAGGGGCTCAAGGGCGATGCCCGCAAGACCTTCATGAGCACCTGTCTCAAGGGCTGAGCGGCCGGGGATGAGCGCAGGGCGCCGCATGCTCCGCCGCGCCTCCGGGCTGCTGGGCCTGCTGTTCGCCACGGCCGCCGCGGCCCAGGCGCCTGCGCCGAAGCCCGTCGTGGAGGGCGCGGGCGGCGACCCGCGCACCTCCGTCTCGCAGCCGGAGACGACGAGCCAGGCCTCCGGCGGCTATGTCCGCTCGGTCGAGCCCTTCCTCGGCCCCCTGGGCGATCCCCTCGGGCTGCGCCCCCCGCTCAAGGCGGCGGGCATCGAGTACAGCCTCACCTACATCGTCGACATCCTCGGCAATCCCGTCGGCGGCATCCGGCAGGGGGCCGTCGTCGAGGACCGCCTCAACCTCCGGCTCAATCTCGACCTGCACAAGCTCGTCGGCTGGGAGGGGGCGAGCGTCCACGCCAACGCCTATTTCATCCACGGCACCGGCCTGTCGCGCTACAATGTCGGCAACCTCCTGGCGGCGAGCGTGATCGAGGCGCTGCCGTCGAGCCGCCTCTACGTGCTCTGGTTCGAGCAGCTGTTCTTCGACGGCCAGCTCGGCCTGCGCCTCGGCCAGCAGGCGGCGGACACCGAGTTCTTCGTGAGCCAGTCGGCGACGCTGTTCGTGAATTCGAGCTTCGGCTGGCCGGCGATCAACGCCTTCGACCTGCCGAGCGGCGGTCCGGCCTATCCCCTCGCCGCCCCGGCGATCCGGGCCAAATACGTGCCGGGCAACGGCTTCTCCCTCCAGGTCGGCCTCTATGACGGCGACCCAGCCGGCGCGAACCGTCCCGGGGACGATCCGGAGGCGCAGCGGCTCAACCGCACGGGCACGAATTTCCGGGTGCACGACCCGGCCCTCCTCATCGCCGAGGCCTCCTACGGCTACAACACGGACAAGGACGCGACCGGCCTGCCGGGCGATGTCACGCTGGGCGGCTGGCAGCATTTCGGGCGCTTCGACGATCCCCGCATCGACCAGACGGGGCTGTTCCTGGCCGACCCGAATTCGACCGGCATCGGCCGTCGCCTGCGCGGCAATGCCGGGATCTACGCGGTGTTCGATCAGACGCTCTACCGGGAATCGGACAAGGACGACGAGGGTCTCGGCTTCTTCCTGCGGGCGGCCTATTCGCCCACCCGCTCCAGCCTGATCGATGCCTATGTCGATACTGGGCTCGCCTATAAGGGCCTGTTCCCGGGGCGCGACGACGACACGATCGGCATCAGCCTCGCCCATGCCCGCATCAGCGACGCCTCTCGCGGCGCCGACACCGACATGATCCGCTTTGCCGGCACCGCCCTGCCCCGGCGCCGGGGCGAGACCGTGATCGAGGCGACCTACCAAGCCGTCGTGGTGCCGGGATTCACGGTGCAGCCGGACGTGCAGATGATCCTGCATCCCGGCGGCGGCATCCCGAACCCGCGCGATCCGAACGGGGCCCGGATCAAGAACGCCGCCGTGCTCGGCCTGCGCGCCACCGTCCAGTACTGATCAGGCGGAAACGGCGTCGACCTCCGGCGGCACCGGCCGCGGCCGGCCCTGGTCGTCGATCGAGACGAAGGTGAAGCGCGCCTGCGTCACCTTCTCGCGCAGCTGCGTGCGGAAGCGTCGGGCCCAGGCCTCGACCTCGATCTTCATCGAAGTGCGGCCGACGGCGGTGATGCGGGTGTAGACGCAGAGCACGTCCCCGACCTTGACCGGCCGGATGAAGGTCATGGCGTCGACCGCCACCGTGACCACGCGGCCCTGCGCCCGCTCGACCCCGGCGATGCCGCCGGCCTGGTCCATCTGCGACATCACCCAGCCGCCGAAGATGTCGCCGTTGGCGTTGGTGTCCGCCGGCATCGCGATGGTGCGCACCGTCAGGTTGCCCTGCGGTGCCTCCGCCTCCTCCATGCCCCTCTCCCGTGCCGATGCGCCGCCGATCCGTGCCAGGCCTGTGCTCAGGGCAGGATGCCCGCAAGCTTCAGGCCGGCCGCCAGGATGATGGCGAAGGCCGCCATGGCCCATTCCAGGGGCACATGCTGCAGGAGATCGCGGGCCGGCGCATCGGCCCGCCGCGCCTGGCTGGCGGTTCTGAACATCGGATTTCCTCCGGCCTGGCCCGTCTCGTGCGGGCCGTCTGCCGCGATCATCCTAGGACAGCACAACCGAAAGGCGAAGCAGTTTTCGGAAGATGATCGTGTCCTTTCAGGCGCTTAGGGGTGCCGTGGTCTTGCGTAAAAACAGGGCATGCCCAAGCTGAAAGCAGTTCTTGCTGTGGCCGGTCCCATGAAGACTTGCCCCGCGCCCCGCTATCAGGGGGGGGCTGCCCCGAAGGGCAGCCGAGCCGGTCAGGCGATCTGCGTCGTCATGTCGACGACCCGCGCCTCCCCGCTCCGACGGACGAGTTCGATCGCGTGCTCGCAATCCTCGCGGCGGACATAGCCCTCTCCCGAATCGGCGATGACGTTGCCGTTGCTGGCGCGCAGGCGCCAGCGCCATTCGCCGGCGGCATCCCGGTAGAGCTCGAACCGCATCGCATCCTCCACAAGCTGGGTCTGGCCGAGATGGGGGCGGCGGGCGCGGCGGCAATCCCGGAGAGGGGGCCGCGGCACGAAAAAGGCCGGCCCCAGGGGGACCGGCCTCGTTTCGCGTGTCGGATCGGCTCTTTGCGAGCCGAGCCCGGGTCAGGAGCGCGGGGCGCGCTCGAGCCAGCCGATGGCGCGGCCCTCGCCGCCCTGGCCCGGGCGGTTGCCGCCGGGGCGCGGCCCGCGCCGCTCGGGGCGGCCCGCACCCCGGTTCTCGCCGCGCGGTTCGGCGCGCTGGTCGCGGGGCGCGCCATTGCGCTCGGTCCGCTCCGGGCGGCCCTGGCCGCCGGGCAGGCCCTGGGGACGTCCGGGACGGCCGCCGCGGGCCTCCCCGTCGCGACCCTGGCCGGGCCGGCCCTGGTGCTGGCCGGCGGATTGGGCCGGGCGCTGCCCCTGGTGCTGGGCCGGGCGGCCGCCCGGGCGACCCTGGCGCTGGCCAGGCCGGCCCTGGGGCTGACGCGGCGGCCGGCGGGCCTCCTCGGCGGCGTTCTCCTGGGCCTCCTGGCGGGTCGGAGGCACGAAGCCCTCGGGGAAGCCGGCCACCGGCACCTTCTGGCGGGTGATCCGCTCGATGTCGCGCAGGTAGGCCTTCTCCTCGTCGTTGCAGAAGGAGATGGCGAGGCCCGCCGCCCCGGCGCGGGCGGTGCGGCCGATGCGGTGGACGTAGGATTCCGGCACGTTCGGCAGGTCGTAATTGACGACGTGGGTCACGCCCTCAACGTCGATGCCGCGGGCGGCGATGTCGGTCGCCACCAGCACCCGGCAGGAACCGTCGCGGAAGGCGGCGAGCGCCCGCTCGCGCTGCGGCTGGGACTTGTTGCCGTGGATCGCCGCGCCGGCGATGCCGACCTTGTCGAGGCCGCGCACCACCCGGTCGGCACCGTGCTTGGTCCGGGTGAAGACGAGGACGCGGTCGATCGAGGGATCGCGCAGGATGTGGCCGAGCAGCGCCTGCTTGGCGCCGGTATGGCAGAAGATCACCTGCTGCTCGACCCGCTCGGCGGTGGTCGCCACCGGGGTGACGGCGACCTGCACGGGATCGCGCAGGTACTGGCCGGCGAGGTCGGCGATGTTCCGCGGCATGGTGGCCGAGAAGAACAGGCTCTGGCGCTGGGCCGGGAGCATCTTCACGATGCGCTTGAGGGCGTGGATGAAGCCGAGGTCGAGCATCTGGTCGGCCTCGTCGAGGACGAGGATCTCGACGCCCTCGAGGGTCAGCGCCCGGCGGTCGACGAGGTCGATGAGCCGGCCGGGGGTGGCGACGAGGATGTCGACGCCCGGCGCCACCGCCCGCTCCTGGCGGCCGATGGTGACGCCGCCGAACACCACGGTGTTGGTGAGGGCGAGATGCTTGCCGTAGTCGGAGAAGCTGTCGGCGATCTGGTTGGCGAGCTCACGGGTGGGCGACAGCACCAGCGCCCGGCAGCCGCGGCGGGGCGCCCGGCGCTTGTCCTGGGCGAGGCGGTGCAGGATCGGCAGGGCGAAGGCCGCCGTCTTGCCGGTGCCGGTCTGGGCGATGCCGCAGAGGTCCCGGCCCTCCATGGCGGGCGCGATCGCCTGCGCCTGGATCGGGGTCGGCGTCACGTAGCCGGCCTCGGCAAGCGCCTTCAGCACGGGCTCCGCGAGTCCGAAATCGGAAAACTGGGTCAAGTCGTATCTTTCGGGCAGCGATGTCCGGCCACCGGCGTCGCGCGTTCGCGACGGGATCAGGCCGGTCAGTTTGCGAGGGACTGCCCGCGTGATGGGGCGGTCGAAGATGCATGCACGTTGAAGAGAGGGGCCGGTTCGCGTCTCGGGCTGGAAAGCGGAGAAGCGCGCCGTCACGCAGCCCCCTCAAGCGGCACTCATTCGGCCGCTGACGCTGCGCTGCACATATGCGCCCGCTGCCTCGGCAAGTCAATGAGCGACCTTTGTGGGGCCGGCGGGCGGATTCCGCCTTCGCCGATGGGGATGAACGGCGGAATCCGGTGGCCAGCGCCTCCCTGCGGCCGGACGGATGCTTGGGCGGCCGGGCGGGGCATGCGATGAACCGGAGGGCCGGCCCTGCCCCTTCCGGAGGTGGGCGCCGGGCGGCGGCATGGCGGCTGCGTCGTCCTGTCCGTTGGGAGACTGGGTGTGCGTGCGGCGTTCCAGAATGGCATGCGTCCGGCCCGCGCCGGGCGGCGCGTCCGGTTTACGGACGGCGCGGCCGCGCGGGTCGCGGGATGATCGCGCGCCACACCCTCACCTATGTCGGCTCGCGGGGCGTCGCGGCGGCGCTGAACATGGCCTCCCTCGCCGTCTTCACCCGGCTGGCCCCGGTCGAGGTCTACGGCAGCTATCTGTGGGTGCTGTCCTGGGCGCTGCTCGTCTACGGCGCGACCTGCCAATGGCCGAAATTCGCGTTCTTCGCCCTCTATGACGAGACCCGCGCGCCGGAACAGGTCGGCACCCTGGTGCGCCTGCTGATGGGCATGCTGGTCCTGGCCGGGCTCGTCACCGCCGGCGCGGCCGCCGCGGGCCTGCTCGCCCCGCCCATGGCCGCCGCGGTGGTGGCGGCCGTCCTCGGCATGGCGATCTTCGAGGGCACGCTGGAGGTGGCGCGCACCCGGCTCGCGGCCGCTTCGGTGGCGGCCTCGGTGGTCGCCCGGGGCGTGCTCGTGCTCGGCCTCGGCAGCCTCGTCCTCGCCCGCACGCGCGATCCGATCGACCTCGTCCTGGCGGTGGCGCTGGCCAACGCGCTCGCCGCCCTGCCCGCCTTACGCTCCGTCGGGCCGCTGCTGCGGGGCCGGGGCAGCGTCGCGGAGGCCCGCCGCCTCCTCGCCTATGGCTGGCCGCTGGTGCTGTCCTTCGGGCTCGCGGCCCTGGCCCAGACCCTCGACCGGCTGATCATCGGCAAGAGCATCGGCGCGCAGGAGCTCGGCGCCTACGGCGCCATCGGCGACTTCCTGCGCCAGAGCTTCGTCGTGTTCGGGGAGAGCATCGCCCTGTCGATGATCTCCATCGCCAAGCGCGACGCCCGCGACGGCGGCATGCCGGCCGCGCGGCCGGTGCTGAGGGACGCCGCGCGGGCGCTGACCCTGGTCGGCGCCTTCGGCACGGTGTTCTACCTGAGCTTCGACGCGGTGCTCGTCTCGGTGCTGCTCGGGCCGGAATACCGCGGCACCGCCCTGGAGCTGGCGCCGATCCTGGTGGCGGCGAGCCTCTGCCAGATGTTCCGCGCCTACTACTTCGGGCAGGTGATCTACTTCGCCCGCACCAGCCATCTCGACGCCGTGGCCTCGCTGCTCCTGCTCGTCGTGGTCGCCGGCCTGTCCCTGCTGCTCATCCCGACCCACGGCGTGATGGGCGCGGCGATCGCCGTGGCCGTGGGCCAGGCGGTCGCCTGCCTCGCCTTCATCCTCGGCGCGAAGGGCGGCATCCGCATGCCGGTGCCGGTGGTCGACATCGTGCTGATCGTGCTCTGCGCGCTCGGCACCTCCGCCATCCTGTCCGGGGTGAGCCGGCTGCCCGGGGGGGACGGGGTGTTCGGGGAGGCCCTCCAATTCGCCCTGATCGCGATCGCCGGCGCGGCGGCGGCCTGGCATTTCAACATCATCGGCATCGCCGATGGCCTCGCGCGCCGGAGCCGGCGCGCGGCGTGAGCGCTTCCCCCTCCCGCACCGTCCGGCGGCCGGACGGGCTCGTCGTCGCCCTGCGCCGCCTGGACGAGGCCGGGCCGTTCCGGCCGGCCTGGCGGGCGCTGGCGGAGAATGCCCTCGTCGACAACCTGTTCTTCGAGCCCGATTTCGCCCTCGCGGCGGCGCCGGCCTTCGGCGAGGGGGTCGAACTCCTCCTCGTCGCCGACCGCCCGCCGGAGGCGGCGGGCTGCCGCCTGCTCGCCCTCTGGCCCTGCCGGATCGTCCGGCGCTGGGGGCTGCCCCTGCCGGTGCTGATGGGCTGGAGCCACGGCTTCGCGATCTTCGGCGCGCCGCTTCTCGACCCCGCCGCGGCGCCGGCCGCCCTCGCGGCGCTCCTCGACGCCCCCCGGCCCCTCGGGCTGCCGCGCCGGATGATGATGCCCTATCTCCCCCTGGACGGACCCCTGGCCGCCCTCGTCGAGGCGCATCGCGCCCGCCGCGGCCTTCGCCGGGCCAATCACTGGGCGCATGCGCGCGGCTGGCTCGATCTCGGCGTGGACGCACGGGGGGAGGCGTCGCTCTCGCCGCGCAGGACGCGCCAGCTCGACCGGCTGCGCCGCCGCCTCGCCCCGGCCCGCTTCGAGACCGTGACGGACCGGGACGCCCTCGGGCCGGCGCTCGACGACTACATCGCCCTCGAAACCGCCGGCTGGAAGGGGCGGGCGGGCACCGCCCTGGGCCAGCACCCGGCGGAGGCCCGCTTCCTCCACGCCCTCGTCGCGGCCTACGGCGCGCGGGGCGCCGTGCGCATCGACCGGCTGCGGCGCGGAGAGGGGAAGGACGGGAAAAGCCTCGCCGCCTCCCTGGCGATCCGCACCGGCGGCACGCTCTGGTACCTGAAGATCTCCCACGACGAGGCCGAGGCCCGGAACTCCCCGGGCGTGCAGCTCGTCCGCGAGGTCACCCGCAGCCTCCGCGCCGACGCGCGCCTCGCCGGGGCCGATTCCTGCGCGCCGCCGGGCTTCCGGATGATCGAATCGGCCTGGGAGGGCCGGCGCCTCCTCGCCCATGCGCTGATCGAGGCCGGGGGCGGCGACCCGCTCTTCCCCCTCGCGGCCCGGCTCGAATCCCTGCGGGCCCTCGTCGCCCGGGTCCGCCTGCGCTGGCGGCGGTAGGGCGCCCTCAGGTCTCCGCCGCGTCGAAGCGGCTCCAGCGGAACACCTCGGTGCCGGCGCCGTCGATCACCCGCACAGCCTCGGCGACGGGGCCGTTGCGCTGGGGCACCCGGGCGCGGGCGAACAGCCCCAGCGCCTTCTCGCGGGCGGCCTCGAGTCCCGTGGTGCGGACCGAGATCCGCTGCAGCACCCCCTCGCCCTGCCCCTCGGCGCCGACGACCTCGATGTGGAAGGTTTCACGAAAGGCCAAGGTCCGCCCGCTCTCCGGTTGCAGGATCGGTTGCGCAGATAGGCGCTCCGCCGCCCCGGCGGAAGCGCGGGTCAGATCAGGCGCACCTCCTCGGCCTTCAGCCCCAGGGTGCGGGCCATGCGGGTCGAGAGGCTTCCGGTGAGCTCCACGGCGGCTTCCGCGCCGAGTTCGTCCTGCACCGCCATGAGGGCGTCCGCTGCGCTGCGCTTGACCGCGGCATAGACCCGCAGGAGCGCGGGCGCGTCGGCCTGGGGCAGGCGGACGGCGACCAGGAAGGTCTTCCGGCGGGCAAGAGGGGCCGCCTTCTGCGAAGGTCCCTCCTTCGCGGGGCCTCCGGCGGCTCCCTTGGCCTTGGCCGCCTTGCCGCGGGGGGGCGCGGTCTCGGGGCCCGTACGCCGCGTCCCGCCTTTGGCGCGGTCCTTGGGCTTGGCTTGTGCCGCCGCCTTCTTGCCGGAGGACTTCTTCGAGGAGGGCGCCTTCGCGAGCTTGCCCGCGAGCGAAGGGGCAGAGTCGGCTGCGGGCGCGACCGGGAGACCTGACTTTGAATGGTTACACTTTGAATGGTTACGTTTCGGCATCGCACAACTTTGGGACGGATCTCTCCCGATGGCCACCACCTGTATTGGATGGTGGGAATTCGTCCACGGCAACCTGCCGCAGGGCATCGGGCTCCGCCGCGCGATGTCCGGGATGCAACAAACGCCTGGATGTGGTTGACTTAAGGCGCCGGTAGGGCAATCGCCCGGGAAACCCGGGAGGACGACCTTGCCGGGGCCTGGTTGTGCGACGGATTCTGCATGATGGCGACTTCGCCCTTCGTCACTGCCGACTGGCTCAAGGAGCGCCTGGCGGCGCCGGACATCGTCGTCCTCGACGCGTCCTGGTACCTCCCGGCGCAGGGCCGCGATGCCGAGGCCGAGTTCCGGGCCGCCCATGTCCCCGGCGCGATCCGCTTTGACATCGACGCGATGAGCGACGAGACCTCCCCCCTGCCCCACATGCTGCCGCGGCCGGAGGTGTTCTCTTCCCGTATGCGGGCCCTCGGGGTCGGGGACGGTGCCCAGATCGTCGTCTATGACGGCATGGGCCTGTTCTCGGCGCCCCGGGTCTGGTGGATGCTGCGCGCCTACGGCGTGCGCGACGTCGCCATCCTCGAGGGCGGCCTTCCGGCCTGGATCGCCGCCGGCTATCCGACCGAGGAGGGCGACGCGCCTCCTCGGGAGCGCCGCCACTTCACCGCCCGCCTCGACCATGGCGCCGTGGCGGATGCGCAGGACGTCGCCCGAGCGCTGGAGCGCGGCAGCGCCCAGCTCGTCGATGCCCGCTCCGGCCCCCGTTTCCGCGGGGAGGAGGCGGAGCCGCGCCCCGGCGTGCGCCCCGGCCACATGCCCGGCGCCCGCAACGTCCACTACGCCGCCCTCCAGGCCAATGGCCGCCTGAAGGACGAGGCGTCCCTGCGCGCCGCCTTCGCCGAAGCCGGCGTCGATCTCGACGCCCCCGTCATCACCACCTGCGGCTCCGGCGTCACCGCGGCGATCGTGTCCCTGGCGCTGGAGACCCTCGGGCGTCCGCCCCGGGCGCTCTATGACGGCTCCTGGTCGGAATGGGGCAGCGACCCGGCCCGTCCCGTGGCGACGGGCCCAGCCTGATCCGGACCCGATGACATCGCGTTCAAGCTGTCAGAGCACGCGCGTTTACAGTCTAGGGGTGTGATAAGGTCACAGCGTCGTCCCGCTCGAAGCCCGATCACCTCCGGGCGGTCCGCGACCGGCGGGCCCGGCGCTCTCGCGCTGCGGCCCGTCGACGTGGAGCGCGCCGGTGCCGTCCTGCCCGAGGCGCACGATGCCTGTCAGATCGCCGCCAGGCCCCTTTGCACCGCCGGCCGGGCCAGCACCGCGTCGAGCCAGCGCTTGACGTTCGGCAGGCGGGCGGCATCGATGCCCTGCTTCTCGTGGAACTTGGCCCAGGGCAGGACCGCGATGTCGGCGATGGAATAGGCCCCGGCGAGATATTCGTGATCGGCGAGCCGGCGGTCGAGGACGCCGTAGAGGCGTTCCGCCTCCTTGCTGAAACGCTCGATCGCGTAAGGAATCTTCTCGGTGGCGTAGATGCGGAAATGGTGGGCCTGGCCCAGCATCGGCCCGAAGCCGCCGACCTGCCAGAACAGCCACTCGTCGACGTTCACCCGGGCCCGCTCGTCCGCGGGGTAGAGGCATCCGGTCTTGCGCCCGAGATATTGCAGGATCGCCCCCGATTCGAAGACCGAGATCGGCTGGCCGCCCGGCCCCTCCGGATCGACGATGGCCGGGATCTTGTTGTTGGGCGAGAGCGCCAGGAAGTCGGGCGCCATCTGCTCACCCTTGCCGATATTCACCGGCACGATGCGGTAGGGCAGACCGCATTCCTCCAGCATGATCGGGATCTTCCAGCCGTTCGGCGTGCTCCAGGTATGGACGTCGATCGGTTTTCCCGTCGATGAGGCCATGGGCGAAGGCTCCGGGCTGGCCCCCCGATGCCGTCCGGGGCCGCTTTCTCTGGAGTAGCCCGGATCCCGCGCTGCGCTCAAGCTTGAGCGTCGCGTGCCGTCTGCGACAATCCGAGGCCCTGTGGCCGGGAAGGCCGTGCGCAAGCCGCGTGGCGCGCTTGCGCTTTTCGCAGGCGCGAGCTGAGATGCCGAGCGTGGCCGGGAGCCCGGCCCCCGCCGGAGTCCCCATCCCGCCATGCTTGCCCGTTTTCTCGCCGCGGCGCTCCTCGCCGCTCCGCTCCTCGTCTCCGGTGCTGCCCAGGCCAAGGAGCCGGTGGCTGCACCCCCCGCTGCGACCGAGTCGGCGCCGAAGAAGGAGCCGAGTCTCGCCCAATCCGCCGCGCGCGAGCGGCAGAAGAAATGCGGCGCCGAGTGGCGCGCCCTCTCCGCCACGGAGAAGGCGGCCCAGGGGCCGAAATGGCCGCAATATTACAGCAAGTGCGTCAAGCGCCTGAAGGAACAGAAGGCCTGAGCGGTTGGGCCGCGAACCGCAGCCTTCCCTCGCGTGTTGGAGCAGGTCCGAAACAGCCGAGCGTGACCGGGGCGGGGTATGAAGGGTGAGCGGCGCCTGCTGCAGCGCGTGGTGACGCTCGCCGCGATCGTTCCGGTCGCGGCGGGCCTCTACGGCGTGCTGTTCGGCATCGACGGGATCGGCTCCAACCCGGCCGTGAACGTCTCCGCCGACAGCCATTTCCGCTATCTCTCGGGTCTGCTCACCGGCATCGGCATCCTGTTCTGGACCTGCGTGCCGGCCATCGAGACCAAGACCGGCCTATTCCGCTTCCTCACCCTGGTCGTGGTGCTGGGCGGCCTCGCCCGCCTGCTCGGCCTCTACCTGACCGGCGTGCCCTCCCTGACCATGCTCGCGGCCCTCGGCATGGAGCTCGTGGTGACGCCCCTCCTCTGCCTCTGGCAGATGCGGGTCGCCCATCTCGCCTGGAACGAGGGGCCGGCCACCGTCGACCTCACCCGGGAGGCTCCGCTGTGAGCGGCGCCCCGGCCGGGGCGCGCCCCGCCCTCGCCGACCGCCTGCTCGACCGAATCGACGCCATCGTGCCCAAGCCCGCCGCCTGGGCCTTCGCCCTGCGCATCTGGCTCGCCATGATGCTCGCCCTCTATGCGGGCTTCTGGCTGCAACTGGACAGCGCCTCCTCCGCCGCCGTCACCGTGGCGATCCTGGCCCAGCCGAAGCGCGGCCAAGCCCTGTCCAAGGCGGCCTACCGCTTCCTCGGCACGATCCTCGGCGGACTCGTCGCGATCGTGATGCTCGGCCTGTTCGGGCAGGATCGGGTGCTGCTTCTCGTCGCCTTCGGCCTCTGGCTCGGGCTCTGCGTCTTCGCCGCGCAGTTCCTGCAGGACACCCGCGCCTATGGGGCGATGCTGTCCGGCTACACCGTCGCGATCATCGCGCTCGCCCATATCGACGCCCCGCAGACGGGTTTCGACGCGGCGGTGGGGCGGCTCGCGGCGATTGCGCTCGGCATCGTCTCGATCACCTTCATCAACGACGCGCTCGCTTCCCCCAGCACCTGGCGCTCCATGCGCGGGCAACTCGCGGAGGTTTTCGTCGCCACCAAGACCTTCGCGGCCGAGGCGATCGGCCGGGGCGATCCCGGCCCGGAGCGCGCCGCCGCCCTCATCAACAGGGTCGCGGCCCTGCGCGCCGATGCGAGCGCCATCGCGGGGGAACTCGACGACGGAAAGCATCGTGCCGCGGGCGCCCGCAGCGCCATCGCCGCGCTCTACGTGATGGCGGCGGCGAGCCGGGCCTTCGCCGCTGCCCATGGCCGCCTGCGTCGGCCCGGCCCGGCGGTCGAGGAGGCGCGGTCCCTGCTCCGGGAGGTGACCGCGGGCGGCGTCGGAGCGCCCTCCCCCGCCCGGCTCGACGCCATCGACCTGCGCCTGCGCGACCAGGTCGATGCGGCGATCCGCGATGGGCGCCGGCCGATCGACGAGGTGATGGCGCTGCAGCGCGCCCTCGACCTCGTCAATGCGGCGACCTTCGCGCAGGACGGGCTGCGGGCGGTCGCCGACGGCCGCAAGCCGCTGCGCGACGTGGCCCTGCCCACCCATCGCGACTTCCAGGTGGCCCTGCGCGGCGCCTTCCGGGTGGTGATCGCCTTCGCCCTCACCGCGTCCTTCTTCATCGCCACGGGTCTGCCCGACACGTCCTTCGCCCTGGTCCAGGTGGCGGCGACCGGCGCCCTCTCCTCGGTCAATCCCGATCCGCGGAAATTCGCCTTGGGCGTGCTGATCGGCATGCCGCTGGCGGCGCTGTGCGCGGTGCTCGTCCTGTTCGTCCTGCTCAACGGGGTGCAGGGCTTCCCCCTGCTCGCCATCGCCATGGCGCCGGTGATCTTCGTCGCCTGCTTCCTGTCGCTGAACCCGCCGACCTTCGGCGTCGGGTTCATCCTGCTCGTGTTCTTCCCCGTGCTGCTCGCCCCGGCGAATCCGCAGGGCTACGACCCCGAATCCGTTCTCATGAACGGCCTGCTCGTCACCCTCTCCGCGGTGATCCTGTTCCTCACCGTCCGCCTCGTCCTGCCGATCTCGCCCGCGCGCCACCGGGCCTTCGCCCTGGACGAGGCCCGGCGCGACCTCGCCGACGCCCTGGTCGGCGCGGGGGGCGACGCCACCACCCGCACCAGCCTGAACGCGGACCGCCTGCGGCAGTTCTCCGCCTGGAACTCCGGCAGCGGCGCCGTGCGCCGGGCGAGCCTCGCCCATGCCTTCGCCATGGCGCAGCTCGAAGCCGCCGCGGCCCGCGCCCATGCCCAGCTGCGGCTGCTCTGGCGGGTGCCGGCGCTGCGGCCCCTCGTCGAGCGCGCCCGGGCGGCGCTCGCCCGGGGCCAGGCCTGGAGCCTCGACGACGTCGCCCGCGACCTCGTCCGCGCGGCGGCCCCGGAGGACCGCGCGACCCGCATGACGGTCGCGCGCGCGGCCAGCGATCTCGCGACCGCCTCGCGCGTTGTCGAGCGCCACGGCCGCTTCTTCCGGCGGCTCGAACTTCCAAGCTCCTGACGATGCGCCAAGAACTCGAGATCGGTGGGATCCTCGTCTCGCCCTTCGTCGCCGACGCCCTGGGCGCCTTCGCCCTCCTGATCCTGTTGCGGGCGCTGTTCCGGCGGATCCGGTTCAGCCGCTACGTGGCGAACGCCCCCCTGGCGGAGGCCGGGATCTATGTCTGCCTCCTCGCCCTCCTGATCGTGCTGGCGTGATGGCGGACGAGGACGATCCCAAGGCGAACCCGGACGCCGCGGACGCCCCCCGCGCGGTGCCCCCGGCGCTGACGGTCGAGCGCCCGGCGCCGGCGCGGCGCGGGCGGTCGGGGCGGATCCTCCGCCTCCTCGCGACCGCCGTGATCCTCGCCTGCGCCGTCGTGGCGGCCGTGGTGGTCTGGCAGTTCTACGTCACCGCGCCCTGGACCCGGGACGGGCGGGTGCGGGTGCAGGTCGCCAACATCGCGCCCCAGGTCTCGGGCCAGATCGTGGAGATCCGGGTCGCCGACAACCAGCCGGTGGCCAAGGGCGACGTGCTCTACGTGATCGACCCGTTCGACTTCGAGGTCGCGGTCCGGTCCGCCGAGGCGGAGTTCGCCAACCGCGAGGCCGACCTGCAGGTGAAGCAGGCCCAGTCCGCCCGCCGGCAGGCGCTCTCCACCGTCTCCACCTCCGTCGAGGAGAAGCAGCAATATGCCGGCACGGCCAAGATCGCCGAGGCGGCGCTCGCCACCGCCAAGGCCCAGCGCGCCCAGGCCAAGGTGAATCTGGAGCGCACGCAGGTGCGCTCCACCGTGAACGGGCGCGTCACCAACCTGCTGCTGCGCGTCGGCGACTACGCTTCCACCGGCAGCCCGAACGTGCGGGTGATCGACACCGATTCCTTCTGGGTCGACGGCTATTTCGAGGAGACCAAGATGGCCGGCATCCGCGCCGGCGCCCCCGCCGAGATGGCGCTGATGGGCTACGCGACGCATCTGCGGGGGACGGTGGAGAGCATCACGCTCGGCATCGCCACGGCCAATGCCGCGCCGAGCACGCAGGGCCTGCCGAACGTCGATCCCGTCTATACCTGGGTCCGGCTCGCCCAGCGGGTGCCGGTGCGCATCCGCATCGACCACGTGCCCCCCGAGGTGACGCTGGTGGCCGGCATGACCGCGACCGTGGTCGTGGGCGACGGCGTCGGCGCCATGCCGCCCTGGATCGCCGGTCTGCGCGGCGCGGTGCTCGGCTGGCTCGACCCGGCGCGGGACCGCTCCGGACCCCTCTCGCCTGCCGCCGCGAGCGGCAAATGAACGCCGCGCGGGCAGCCCCGCCTGCTTCCGCGGCAGTCGCTGCCGAAAACTCGGTCGGCTTGTTTTGTTCGGTTTAGCAGAGACTTAAGCCGGCTTCGGCAAGCTTGGCCGCGAGAGATCTGCTGGCCTGCTGGAGTTGCCGATGGAGCATGACCCGTCCCGCCCCGCCGATGAGGGCGCGCGCGTCTGTGCCGAGGGTCTGGCGGGCGTCGGGACGCTGCTGCGGCACGCGGCGCGGGCCAATGGCCAGGCCGGCGGCTTCACCCGCGAGATCCGCCGCCAGAGCGCGGGCGTCGAGGCCTCGCTCGCCGCCACCCGCGGCAGCGTCGGGCGCGACACCGCCGCCGGCACCGCCGAGCGGCTGCGCGGCGAGCTGGTCGGCGCGGTGGCCGAGGCGATGAACGCCATCACGGCGGAGGTCGAGCGGATCGGCGCGCGCATCGACGCCAAGGCGGCGGAGGCGGCCCGCATCGTCACCGTCATCGACGGCATCGGCGCTACGATCCGCATGCTCTCGCTCAACGCCACCATCGAGGCGGCCCGGGCCGGGGAGCATGGCCGCGGCTTCGCCGTGGTGGCGCAGGAGGTGCGGGCGCTCGCCGAACAGACCCGCGAGAGCGCCCGCAACGCGGCCTCCGTGATCGACTTCTCCGACGTGCGCAACGAGCTCCGAGCCCTTCGCAGCTCCACCGACCGCGCCCTCGACGGGCTCGGCGGCGCGGTGCGGGCCACCGCCGACCGCATCGAGGATCTGCTCGGCGGCGTCGGCAACGAGCTGGCGGCGATCAGCATGAGCAACGCCACCATCGGCGAGGCGCTCGGGGCCATGCAGGCCTGCATCGACCGCACCGAGGCCAAGGCCGGCCGTGCCCTGGCCCTCGCCGCGGACACGCTCGCGGCGGCGGAGGGCGGGTCAGGCTTGGACCTCGCCCGCCACGGGCTCGCCCGCCTGCCGCCGGGCTACGACCGGCTCGACGACGTGCGCGCCCGCGGCGTGCTGCGCATCGCCGTGGAGCCCGCCTTCAAGGGCCTCTCCTTCCGGCTCCAGCCTGGCGCGCCCCTCATCGGCCTCGACATCGACTACGCCAAGGCTTTCGCCGACCATCTCGGCGTCAGGGCGCAGTTCGTCGAATGCCCCTGGGACCAGTGCACCGAGCTGCTGGAGGCGGGGCCGAAGGCGGCCGAGCCGCCCGTGGACATCGTCTGGTCGGCCCTCGCCCCGAGCGCGGCCTACGAGGGCATCGCCTATTCCCGCGCCTACACCTATCTCCACTACGTGCTGGCGCGGCGGGCGGGCGACACGCGCATCCGCAGCCATGCGGACCTCGAGGGGCGCACCCTGGGCATCATCAACGATCCCGGCGCCTACGCCACCCTGGAGACAGTGGGCCTGCGCTGGGCGCAGAATCTCCACGCCAAGGGGCGGCGCGTGGCGACGCTGGGCAGCCTCGTGCCGATGACCGATCAGGGCCGCATCCACGACGCCCTGGCCGATGGGGTGGTCGATGCCTTCGCCATCGACGCGCCGATCATGCACTGGGCCTGCACCAGCCCGGACAGTCCCTGGCGCGGCCGCATCGAGATCGTCCCCGGCAACCTCGCCCCGGCGCCCTGGTACTACGCGGCGGCGGTGGCCGATCACCCCGCCTCCTGCCGGTTGCTGATGGCGGCCGACGCCTTCATCGAGCGCTTCTGCACCACGCCCCAGCGCGCGGCGATCGAGCGGACCTGGCAGGGCGCTGCGATCTCTGGCAGCCACGGCTACCAGGACGAGCCGGGAGCCCTGCGCGGCGCCGCGGAGCTCGCCGCCGCCTACATCGCGTGGACGGGCCACCCCCCGACCCTGTCCCTTCTGTCCGACCTGCGGCCGGCGGCCTGAAGGGGCGTCGGGGAATTCGGGGGGCGATCGGCGCGTCTCGGGCGTTGCCCCTGGGATGGGCGGGCCTCGACCCGCGTCCGGATCCCAGGAGCAACCCCATGACGCCGCGCCGGTCCGCCGCCGCCCTCGCCGTCTCCCTGCTCGCCCTCAGCCTCGCGGCCGGCGCGGCCCGGGCCGAGCCGGAAAAGCTCGCCGTGTTCGATTTCCAGTTCGCCCGGGGTGCCCCGACGCCGCCGACCGAGGACGATCTCGCCCGGCTCAAGCGCACCGGGGACGCGTTCCGCAAGCTGCTGACGGAGAGCGGCCGCTACACCCTGGTCCCGACGGAGAGCGTCGCCGAGGATCTCGCGGGCAAGGACCTGCGCGCCTGCGGCGGCTGCGCCGAGGCGGCGGCCAAGAGCCTGGGCGCCCAGGCCGCCGTGATCGGCGAGGTGCAGAAGGTCTCCAACCTCATCCTCAACATCAACATCTACGTGAAGCCGCTCCAGGGCGAGGCCCCCGAGCGGGCCTACAGCGTCGATCTGCGGGGCAACACCGACGAGTCCTTCGACCGCGGCATCCGGTATCTCGTGAAGAATCAGTTCCTGGAACGGGCGCCGTAGGACATCTGTCTCCCCGGAAATTTTTGCGCCGCGTCCGTGTCGGGTGCAAGTGCTTGAGCGGCAACGGATGCGGCGCGAAAACGAATTCGTGCGAGCAAATTCGATCAAGCTCGGCGCGAATTCGGGGTTGACGCCTCGGGGAGGCGGACGCAGTATTTCCCTGTGCTTCGCGATGCAAGCACATCCGCAGGGCAGATCGATCCTGCCCGCGTGGAAAGACGCTGAGGGAGACAGGAATGACTCCACCGCAGCAAAAAGCCGTCACGACCACTTCGGAACCGGTTCGGCCCGAAGCCTAGCGGCAAGCGACACGAGCCACCGGACGGAAGCGGCTCCCAGGGGCGCAGAAGCGGCCGATACGGCGCGACTTCGAACACGCGACATGCCCCGCCTTGGGCCGCTTCCGCCGCGGTCTCCCGCGACAGCCTCCTACAGTCTCGACATCTTCAACCGCACCTTCTCCAGGAAGGCGCGGCGTTTGGCGTCAGTCGCCACGTTCATGTGGTAGAGGGCGAGGTACTCGGCCCGCGCCCGCGAAGCCGCGAACCAGCGCAGGTAGCGCGTCACCAGCCGGCGCGGCGGATCCTGCATGGCGAGCGCCATCCAGCGCGGCCGGCCATAGGTCACCACGCCGACGATCCGCTTCAGGCTGTCGAGGATCGGGCGCACATGGCGCGGATCCGACATGTCGAAGGCGACGCCGGGCATCATCAGCCGGTCGACGAAGCCCTTCAGCATGGCCGGCGGCCCGAAGCACCAGGTCGGGAATTGCACCACCAGCACCTCCGCCGCCTGGAGCCGGGCCACGTAGGCTTCGAGCCCGCGCCGGTTCACGGCTGTGTCGTGGTAGTGGCGCCGCCCCTCCGCCGAGAGAACGGGATCGAAGCCCTCCGCATAGAGGTCGAGCAGGTCGACCCGGTGCCCGGCCTCCCGCAGCCCCGCCAGCGCCGCCTCGCGGATCGCCGCGTGGAAGCTCTCCGGCAGGGGATGGCAGTAGACGTACAGGACGTTCTTGGGGGTCGTCATGCCGGAAGGCTTGCCTCGGCATCCGCTGGGGTGAAGCTGCGCATCTTGCCGGGATTCATCAGGCCGGCCGGGTCGGTGAGCCGCTTGAAGCCGAGCTGGTCGGTCTCCGCCCGCTTGTGCCTCGTGCCGTCCTCCAGCGTGTAGACATGGGGATTGGCGATCCAGACGCCGCTCGCCTCGTGCTCGGCGATGATCGCGTTCAGCCGCTCCTCGGTGGTGAATTTCAGGAGCGGGATGCCGGCATAGGTGAGCTTGCCGGCGAACTCGATGAGTTCGAGATGCGGCACGATCTCGCCGGGGAAGCGCGCGGCCATCGCGGCGACGCTCTCCATCAGCCCCTCGGCCGGATGCAGGCTCTGCAGGTAGGTCCAGCTGCGGTCGGTCTTGAGCACCTGCAGGGTGCTGTGGTTCCAGGTGTACTCGTAGAGCGGCACGCTGCCGGGGCCGTCGTCCAGCGGCGTCTCCAGGGTGATGCGCCCGCCGGCCTCGGCGACCCGCGCCCGGAAGGCGGGCAGCGTGTCCTCCGCGATCATCGCGATCAGGATCGCCTGGCCCTCGGGGCAATAGGCCTTGAGGCCCGTGAACCATTGCGGCAGCGGCCAGGCGATCGGGGTGATCAGCTTCTTGCCGATCGCGGCATCGCGCCCGACCGCCAGGCCGCATTCCGCGGCGGCGAGGAAGTCGTCGAAGGCGACGATCACGTCGATCCAGGGGCGGGCGGGGGCGAGGGGCATCTCCAGCGCGGTGATGATGCCGGTGGTGCCGTAGGCATGGGCGACCCCGTGGACGCGGTCGCCGGTCAGCTCCAGCACCTTCGGTTCCGCCTCCAGGGTCACCACCCGCGCGGCGCGAATGTTGCCGCGCTCGCGCAGCTGCCCGTAATTCACCGAGCCGATGCCCCCCGAGCCCCCGGCGATGAAGCCGCCGATGGTGGCGGTGCGCTTGGTGGAGGGATGCATGCGGATCTCCTCGCCCCCGGGGGCGAGTTCCGCGTCGAGCCGGTTCATCTTGATGCCGGGGCCGGTGCGCACCGCCCCGTCCCGCTGCCATTCGATGGTGGCGAGCCCGCTCGTGTCGAGGAGCACGCCGCCCTGGAGCGGCACCGCCTGACCGTAATTGCCGGTGCCGCCGCCGCGCACGGTCAGGGGCACGCCGTGGCGGGCGCAGGCCGAGGCCACCGCGATCACGTCCGCCTCGCTTCCCGCCTCGACCACGACATCCGCGGACAGGCCGTTGAGCTGGGCGTTGAGCACCGGCGAGTACCAGAAGAAGTCCCGCGAGCGCTTCCGGACCCGGGAGGGCTCCTCCACGAGGGCGACGCGGCCGGCGAGCTCGCTGCGCAGGGCGGCCAGGGCTTCAGAGGAGGGATGGCGGGTCATAGGCTATGGCTCTTCGTCGGAAGGTGCGGGCCGGGCTCACGGCCGCGCCGCGGGTGTCGCCCATCGTCCCGGAAGGGGGGCGGCTTTCGGGACGGGCGATGCAAGACAGGCGCCTCGCGCCCCGTCACGCACCCGGTTTCGGGGAGGCGGGGCAGGCCGTCAGGTCCATCGAGGCGGCCAGCTTGGCCATGATGTAGTCGCCGGCCTTCACCGGCTCGAACCGGGCGGGATGCGCCGCGTCGCAGCAGCTCGGCAGGCAGGCCACCTCGGATTCCTCGTTCGGCCCCGTGAAGGCGACCATGGACAGGCGCGCCGTGGAGCCGGTGAGCGACCGGTCCGGGTTCGAGACCCGGTGCAGGGTCGAGCGCCAGCGGCCGTTGGTCCAGCGGGACATCAGGTCCCCGACATTGATCACGAAGGAATCCGGCACGACCCGGGCCTCGTGCCAGGTGCCGTCGCGGTCGGCGACCTCCAGGCCGCCGGGCGCCGCGTCCTGGCGCAGGATGGTCAGCCCGCCGTAATCGTGATGCGCACCGTAGCGCAGCTGGCCCGGGGCCGGGGGCTCCGGCTGGTCGGGATAGTGGACGAAGCGCAGCACCAGGGCCGGGTCCGCGAAGAAGGGCGCGAAATGGTCCTCCGGCAGGTCGAGCGCCAGCGCCGAGAGCTGGGTCAGCCGGGCGGACAGGCCCAAAATCTCGTCCCGCCAGGCCGCGACGAGGGCGGCGAGCTCCGGCGGTTCCTCCGGCCAGAGATTGGGGCGCCCGCCCCGGCCCTCGCGGTGGGGCGCGGAGAAGACCAAGGCCTCGCAGAGATCCGGCGGCGTCTCGCCCCGGAGCGTCTTGGCGACGCTCTCGATGCCCATGGGCAGGTAGCCCCGCCCCTTGGTCTTCTCCGGCGGCATGTCCTTCAGCTTCGCCGCGAGGTCCTGGGCGAAGTAGCGCTTCATCGCCCCGTAGAGCTCGGTGGCGAGCCGCTCGGGCACGCCGTGGCCGGTGACCACGGCGAAGCCCGTCGTCTCGAAGGCGTGGCCGAAGGCGCGACCGACCGAGCGCCGCGCGGCGGCGTCCCCATGCAGGAAGGGGGCGATGTCGACGATCGGCAGGTCCATCTTCGGCCTCTCCGGGTCTACTTCTTGCCGATGAACTCGAGGGTGTAGGCCTTGGTGACGTCGAGGGAGGCCGGGTAGATGCCGGCCTTGACCATCACGTCGAAGAAGGACTTCCAGCGCGCATCGGTCATGGCGCCGATGCCAAGGGTCTCCGCGTCGCCGCCCTCGACGAGGCCGCGCTTCTTCATCTGGTCCACCTTGAAGTGGAACAGCTCCTCGCCGCCGGTCGGCACGAGGTCGAGCACCGCCTTCATGGCCGGCGCGTAGTCGCCGCTCATGCACTCGGTCCAGCCCTTGCGGCTCGCATCCAGGAAGGCCTGCACGGTCTTCTTGTGGGTGTCGAGATAGGCGTCGGTGGCGAAGACCGTGGTCGCGTAATTGTTGTAGCCGTAATCGGCGAGCAGGATCGAGACCGGCGGCTCGGGCAGGACCTTGCCGAGGGTCGCCGCGTCGTCGGTGATGTAGCCCTGCTGCACCGCCTTCTTGTCGGCGAGGAAGGGCGCGGCGGAATAGGCGTAGGGCCGCAGCTGCCCGTCGTCGAAGCCGTAGGCCGCCTTCAGGAACTGCCAGAACTCGTTGCGCGAGAACCCGCCGATCATGATCGGCTTGCCCTTGAGGTCCTGCAGCGTCGCCACGCCCTGGCCGGCATGGGCGACGAGGGTCTGCGGGTCCTTCTGGAAGAAGGAGGCGACGGTGCGCGCCTTCACGCCCTTGGCGACGAGGTTGAGCGTGGTGAAGCTCGAGCCCATGCCCATGTTCACCTCGCCCGAGGCGACGAGGAGCGGCATGTTCACGTTCGGGTTGCCGGGCTTGAGCTCCACGTCGAGCCCCGCCGCCTCGTAATAGCCCCGGGCCTTGGCCTGGAAGAAGCCGCAATGCTCCGCCTCCGGCACCCAGTTGAGGCCGAAGCTGACCTTCTCCAGGGCGCGGGCCGGCGAGGCGGCGAGCCCTGTCGCCACCGCGAGCGCCGCGAGGAGGCGGCTCGTTCGCCGGGCGCGGCGAGCGGCGGAGGGGACGGCAGCAGGCATCGAGGGGGATCTCCAGGGGGGTGAGAGGCAGGGTGCGGGAGACCCCGGCAACCGGCCGGGGTCCCGGGAACGGGGCGGGAAGCGCGCGTCAGACCATCTGCTCGTGGGGCGTCAGGGTCGGGGCGACGGGTACCGAGACGGCGGGCACCGCCTCCGAGACCTCGTCCTCGCCGTGCTCCCGCAGGAGGGCGAGCAGGCGCCGGCGCATGATCATGCCCGGGCGGTCGGAGGGCATGTGGCTCTCGACCTTGCGGCTCATGTCGACGGTCGCGTCCGGATCGGTCGATTCGAGGATGTCGCGATCCTCCTCGATGATCGCCGCGTCCCAGGCGATCAGCTCCTGCGTCGAGCAGTCCGCCTCCGAATCGTTGCGGTAGAGGATCTGCGCGAGCCGGATGGTGCCGTCGTCGATCGGCGTCGCCGAGTTGAAGATGATGTGCCGCAGCCCCGACGGATACGCGATGTCGAGCCGGCGGCAGAACGGCATGAACCACTTGTTGCGCATGTGGCGCTTGGTGGTCGGCTCGGTGGTGCCGGAGATGCGGTGGGCCATCGGCGGGTTGGCGATGGTGATGATCGTCTCCGCCTCGAAGCCGTAATCGGTCTCGGTGATCTCGTATTTTTCCGGGATCGGCTGGTCGATCTGCCCGAACGTGTTCTTGTGCACGAAGGCGAAATGCGCGTTGTCGAAGGAGTTCTCCATCAGGCGCAGGGGCGAGGTCTTCCACACGTCGTGGAACTGCTGGATGCGCCGGTAGCCGGGCATCGTGTCCTCGGGGATCTCGGGGATCGCCGCGCGGGGCTCCTCCAGGCAGACCCAGGCGTAGCCGTAGCGCTCCGTGCAGTGATAGGCCTTCACGGCGAGCCGCGGCACCACCTGGTCCGGGTTGAACTGGGGGATGCGGGCGAGGGCGCCGTGCCGGTCATAGGCCCAGCCGTGATAGCCGCACACGATCAGGCCGTTGTCGCACCAGCCCTTGGAGAGCTTGGCGGTGCGGTGGCAGCAGCGGTCCATCATCGCCGCCGGCTCGCCGTTCCCGTCGAGGAACAGCACGATCTTCTCGCCCATCAGGGTGAAGGGCTTCGGCCCCTCCTTCAGCTCCTCGATGCGCAGGGTCGCGTACCAGTAATGGCGCCAGAGCTTCTGACGAGTCGTCAGCATGGAAGTCTCCTTCGATGATGCCCGGCGTGAAGCCCTCCGGCATGCGGTGGTTGAGAGGCGCGCCCCGTCGATCGGTGGGCGGGGGCGCGTCCTGGCACGGGCGGGCCGCTCAGGCCCGCTCGGGATCCCCCCACGAGCCGAGCGCGAGGCGGCTCAGTCCGCTCATGGCGAGGAAGAGGAGGATGCCGGCCGCGGTGATCAGCGAGAGCGCGGCGAACATCCGGGGAATGTCGAGCTGGAAACCGGCCTGAAGGATCTCGTAGGCGAGCCCCGCACTGCGCCCGCCGGTGCCGGCCACGAATTCCGCCACGACGGCGCCGATCAGCGCCAGGCCCGAGGAGATGCGCAGCCCCGCGAAGAAATAGCCGAGGGCGCTCGGGATGCGCAGGCGCAGGAGCGTCTGCAGGCGGTTGGCCCGGTAGACCCGCATCAGGTTGACGAGGCCCGGATCGACGCTGCGCAGGCCCACCGTCGTGTTCGAGATCATCGGGAAGATCGCGATGATGGTCGCGCAGATCACGAGGGCGATCTGGGTGTCGCGCACCAGGATGATGATGAGCGGGGCCACCGCCACCACGGGGGTGACCTGCAGCATCACCGCGTAGGGGAAAAAGCCGCGCTCGATGAAGCGGCTCTGCACGAACAGGAAGGCGATCAGGGTGCCGAGCACCGTGGAGAGGGCGAAGGCGATCAGCGTCACGCGGATCGTGCTCCACAGGGCGTGCATCAGGTCCGGCCCGTTCTGGACGAGCGAGGCCGCGATCACGCTGGGCGCCGGGAACAGGTATTCCGGGATCGCGAAGCCGCGGCACAGGGCCTCCCACAGGCCGAGCACGCAGAGCCCGACCACGACCGGCGGCATCACCGCCTGGAAGCGGGGATTCTTGGACAGCGGAGTCATGCCTCGGCCTCCGGGGCGGCGGCGCTCGCCGGGTCGCTGGCGAGGGAGGCCTCGGTCAGGAGGCTGGAGAGCCGCTGGCAATATTCGGCGAAGCGCGGGCTGCGCCGGAAGGCGTCGCCGCGGGGATGGGGCTCGTCGATGGTCATCTCGGCGAAGATCCGGCCCGGCCGGGCCGCCATCACCACGATGCGGGTCGAGAGGAACACCGCCTCGTAGATCGAGTGGGTCACGAACAGCACGGTGAGCGAGCGCCGCCACCACAGGTCGACGAGGTCGGAATCGAGCTTGTTGCGGGTGAACTCGTCGAGCGCCCCGAAGGGCTCGTCCATGAGCAGCAGGTTCGGCTCGGTGACGAGGCCGCGGGCGATGGCCGCGCGCATGCGCATGCCGCCCGAGAGCTGGCGCGGATATTTCCGGCCCTGCTGGCCGAGGCCGACCATCTCCAGCGCGGCCTGGACCCGGGGGGCGGAATCCGCCTTCTTCGTCCCCGCGAGGTCGAGGGGCAGGCGCACGTTCGAGGCGATGCGCAGCCAGGGCATCAGGGTGGCATCCTGGAACACCACCGACATGCGCCGGCCCTCGGCACCGACCCCGTCGAAGCCGCCGCGCCACCACAGCAGGCGGCCGTCGCTCGGCTCGGCGAGGTTGGCGATGAGGGAGAGCAGGGTACTCTTGCCGCAGCCCGAGGGGCCGATCAGCGAGATGAACTCCCCCTCGCGCACGGTCAGGCTGACCGGAGCCAGGCCGCGGGTGCCGTCCGGGAAGACCTTTTCCGCGGACAGCACTTCCACTGCCGGCGCGGCGTTGGCGGCCGGCCGGTTCATCCGTTCGGGCGCCGGCTGGGGCGGGATCGCCTCCATGGGCCGCGGCGAGGAGGATCGGGCGAGCGCCGCCATCGGGGTCCTCACTCGGCCTTTGCGGTCAGGACGGGCATGAAGGCGAGGCTGAAGGCCTTCTTCCAGTCGGTCTCGGGCTTCAGCAGGCCGGCTTCGACGAGGTAGTTGTAGCTGGTCTTCCAACGGGCCTCGGTCATGGTGCCGATCGGGACGTTGGCGTCGCCGCCGAGCACCTTGAGTTCCTTCAGCTTGGCGATGCCGAAGGCGATCTGGCCGTCGGTCATCTTCGGGTTGTCCTTCTTGATCAGCGCGTTGCCCGGCGCCGGATCGGCCATGTAGCTCTTCCAGCCCTCCATCGAGGCGGCCACGAACTTGCGCATCGCGTCGGGCTTGGACTCGATCAGCTTGCGGGTGGTGACGATCGTGGTGCCGTAGGGCGGATAGCCGTCCTTCGCGAAGAGGTAGAAGTTCACCGGCACGCCCTTCTCCTGCGCCTGGAACGGCTCGGAGGAGGGATAGGCCTGCTGGACGACGGTCTTGTCGGCGAAGAAGGGCTGCAGGTTGAAGGTATAGGCCTTCACCTGCGCGTCGGAGAGCGCGTACTTCTTCTTCAGCCAGGGCCACCAGGAGGTCATGCCCGAGCCCGCGACCAGGATGGTCTTGTCCTTGACCCCGGCCAGGCTCTTCACGTCCTCGTGGGTCATCATGCCCTGGAGGTCGTACTGGAAGGAGGCGGCGACGGTGACCGCCGGCAGGCCCTTCTCGACCGCCTGGAGGACCTGGAAGTCGAAGCCCATGATCGCGTCGGCCTCGCCGGCGAGCAGGAGCTGCATGCCGTTGACCTGCGGGCCGCCCATGCGGATCTCGACGTCGAGGCCCGCCTTCTCGTACAGGCCCGTCGCCTTGGCCTGGTAGAAGCCGCCATGCTCGGCCTGGGCGTACCAGCTCGTGAGGAACACGATCTTCTCTGCCGCCGAGGCCGGGCCGGCCAGGGTTAGCGCGGCGACGGAGGCGAAGCCGGCCAGCAGAACGCGCCGGCCCGGACGGGACCGCACCGCATCAGAAGGCCGAGGATAACCGAACGCCCGCATGTGGAACCCCCATAGCCCGGACATTGCCGCCTGCCCTTCGGACGCACAGGCCGTGCCGAGTCGATGCCCGAACGGTGGCGGCCGTATCGCTGCTTGGAAAGCACCGTTTTTCGGACGGCGTGTGCGCGTTTTGAGGTCGCTGATGCGGCTCCGGGCGTTTGCACAAGCTCGATGCCGCAAGGGGTTAGACGCTCTCTTCGAAGCGTTCTCAAAAAGCGGGCGCGACGGCCGTCGGTGATGCGGATCCGAGATTGGCAAGGTCCCTGCTAAGGGCCTGCGCGGGGGCTTGGCGTTCACGAGAGACGCGGGCTTGGTCGATATCCGCCTCGCGGGACGGTCGCGCGGATGTCGCAGCACATCGCCGGAAGGCGGGACGAGGGTCGCGAGGGTCCATGTTGCATCATCGCCTGCTCGGCTACCTCGACGAGGTCGCCCGCAGCGGCTCCATCCGGCGGGCGGCGACCCGCCTCAACGTGGCCTCCAGCGCGATCAACCGTCAGATCCTCGCGCTGGAGGAGGAGATGGGCACGCCGCTCTTCGAACGTCTCCCCCGGGGCCTTCGCCTCACCGCCGCCGGCGAGGTGCTGATGCGCCACGTGCGCGAGACCCTGAAGGAGCACGACCGCGTCCTCGCCCAGGTCGCCTCCCTCAAGGGCCTGACCCGCGGCGAGGTGACGGTCGCGACCATGGCGAGCCTCGCCGCGGGGGTGCTGGCCGGCGTGATCCGCGAGTTCCGCGAGACCAATCCCCGCATCGTGGTCAAGGTCGCGGTGCTGCCGGTGGACGACATCGTGCAGGCCGTGCTCGCGGGCGAGGCGGATCTGGCGCTCGCCTACCGCATGCCGCCCAATCCCCGCCTCCACCGGATCGCCGAGTTCGAGCACCGGCTCGGCGCGGTGATGGCGCCCGAGCATCCCCTCAACGGGCGCTTCCACGTGCGCATGACCGATTGCCTCGAATACCCGATCGTCACGGCCGACCGCTCCATGACCCTGCGCGACGTGCTAGAGATGCTGGTGCCGCAGGGCGCGACCTTCACCCCCGCCGTCGAGACCAATTCCATCGAGCTGATGAAGCGGCTCGCCCAGACGCCGCCGCACATCACCTTCGTGAACCTGTCCGATGTCGGCGAGGAGATCCGCCGCGGGGTGCTGGCCTTCACGCCCCTCTCGGACGCCGCCGCCATCACCCAGAAGGTGACCCTGTCCCAGCGCGCCCGCGCCTCCCTGGACGGGCCTGCGCATCTCTTGGCGAGCCGCCTCGAGGCGGCCTTCGAGAAGCACAGCGCGGTCGACTGACCCCCTCTTCTACCCATCAAGGACCCGAACCCACGATGCTGCCCGACGCTGCGGCCTATCTCCTGCGCAATGCCCGCGTTCCGGGCGTCTTCCTGCCCGGCGGCGTGCCCGAGGGTGCTGCGACCGACGCGGACGGGAGCCCCCTCCTCGACCTCGTCGTGGCGGACGGGAAGCTCGCCCGGATCGTTCCCGCGGGCCATGGGCCCGCGGACTTGCCCGCCTTCGACCTGAAGGGGCGCCAGGCCTGGCCGCGCCTGATCGACGTGCACACCCATCTCGACAAGGGCCATACGGTGGCGCGCACGCCGAACCCGGACGGCGATTTCCCGGGCGCGCGCGACGCCACCACCGCGGACCGCACCCGCTACTGGACCGCGGAGGATCTGCGCCGGCGCATGGAATTCGGCCTCGCCTGCGCCGAGGCCCACGGCGTGGCGGCGATCCGCACCCATCTCGACAGCCAGGAGAGCGGGGCGGGCGAGGGCTCCTCCCGCGACCAGGCGGCGGTGACCTGGGGCGTGTTCCGCGAGATGCGCGACGCCTGGGCCGGCCGGATCACCCTGCAGGGCGTCGGCCTCACCCCGATCGACGCCTATGCCACCCCCTACGGCATCCGGCTCGCCGACCTCATCGCCGAATCGGGCGGCCTGATCGGCGGCGTCACCCGGCCGACCGGCGGCCTGCACGGGCAGGCGCTCGACGAGATGGACGGGCTCCTCGACGATCTCTTCCGCCTCGCCCGGGAGCGCGATCTCGACGTGGATCTCCATGTCGACGAGACCGGCGATCCCCAGGCCGCCTCGCTGGCGGCGATCGCCCGGGCGGTGCTGCGCAACGGCTACGAGGGCCGCGTGACCTGCGGGCATTGCTGCAGCCTCGCCGTGCAGGATCCGGAGACCGCGGCCGCCACCATCGCCCTGGTGGCGCAGGCCGGCCTGCGCATCGTCACCCTGCCCACGGTGAACCTGTATCTCCAGGACCGCAGCCGCGGCCGCACCCCGCGCTGGCGCGGCGTCGCCCCGGTGCAGGAGCTGAAGGCGGCCGGGGTGCCGGTGGCCATCGCCGGGGACAATTGCCGCGACGCCTTCTACGCCTACGGCGATCACGACGTGCTCGACACCTTCCGCATGGGCGTGCGGATCCTGCATCTCGACCACCCCTTCGCCGACGCGCCGGCGATGGTCGGCCCCCTCCCGGCCGCCATCATGGGCCTCGAAGCCGGCTCCGTGCGCGAGGGGGGGCCGGCAGACCTTATCCTCTTGGCCGCACGCACCCTCAACGAGGTGCTGGCCCGTCCGCACGCCAACCGCCTCATCCTCACCAACGGCCGCCGCCTGCGTGCGGAGGCGCCGTCCTACGAGGCTCTGGATGGGGAATCCGCTGCTTGGTAGGCAGCGCAGCGCGGTCGGTCTGCGCGCAAGAACGCATTGGTGTCACTCGCGTTTTCGCCTCGGCGTGCGGAATCGCACGCTCACCCTCGCCTGCGTGCGGATTGCCACTTTCTGCGGCATGACGCAGATGCATGTCTTGAAGTGACTGAAAAACCTCACATTCTGGCGCTCGGTTGTCTCGTCCGAATGGTTGGTTGTAAGAATTTTGTCTTATTTGTGCTTATATTGCTGTGAAACTGCATAGAAAACGTGCGGAACCTGTTGATTGAAAAGGCATTCCTGCCCAACTAGACAACATGACGGGCAACCTGAGCCGCATTCATGCGGCGCTCGATCCCGCCAACGGAATGCTATCATGACCGCACGCACGCTCACCGCCGCTGCCCTTGGCCTCGCCCTCGGACTGTCCGGCGCCACCGCTTTCGCTCAGAGCTACAACGCTCCCGCCGGCATCGCTCCGGCTGTGGCCCCGGGCGGCCTTCAGGGCCGTGCCGCCCTCCCGAACCTGGCCGAGGCCAATGGTGGCCTGCTGCCGGGCGTCGCTGCCCGCGGCTACGACGACGGCATCGCCACCGGTACCGTCCGCGCCCCGCGCGGCGAGCGCCTCCACTCCGGCCGCTGAGCCGCCCGGCCCCGCAAGGGGCCTTATGAGAAAAGGGCCGGCCGCATGAGCGGCCGGCCCTTTCGTTTATTCGGGTACGGCCTCGGCGGCCTACTTGATCACTGCGCAGCCGATGCGCGGGCCGGCGCCTCCGATGGGCTGGGTGTTGTGATCATCCTCGTTGGCATGGATGATCAGGGCCGAGCCGTCGGCGTCCTTCAGGCCGCCCTCACCGGTCAGCGGCGTCTCGCTCGACACTTCCGCGTTCACCGAGCCGTCTGCCGCCGCATAGATGTTGGGCAGGTCGCCCTCGTCCGGGCCATCCGGGTTGAGCAAGCCATGTTTGCTCTGGTCGTGGTTCACATGCGCTTTCGACTTCTCGAACTTCTCCGTGTCCGAACAGTCGCCGACCGCATGGAAATGGATGCCGTGCCAGCCCGGAGGCAGGCCGCCGGGCTGAATCGTCACGCGGAGCACCAGGGTATTGGCGCCGTCGCGGATGGCGATCTTGCCGATGGTCTCGCCCTTGCCGTTGGTGACCGGGCTCTCGTAGGTCTGTGGCACGGCGGGCGCCGCCGCTTCCTTGTCCTGGGCCGAGGCGGGCCCCGCAACGCTTGCGACCGCAAGACCGAGGGCAACGGGGATGATGGCGAGTTCTCTCACGGGCTGACACTCCTCTCCGCGATGGTTTAGGTAGGTTCCGGCCGATCCTAGCCCAGGGGCAGGGCCGAGGACGATGGCGCCCCACCACCCGAGACAGTGAACGATCGACGATGACGCGCGAGCGCCAGCGCGCCGACCGGCTTCTGGTCGAGCGCGGTTTCTTCGAGAGCCGGGCGCGGGCGCAGGCCGCGATCGAGGCGGGTCTCGTGGCTGCCGACGGCCGCACGGTCGTGCGGGCATCCGACCTGCTGCCCCTCGAGGCTCGGATCGAGGCGCACGCCCCCCATCCTTACGTGTCCCGCGGCGGCCTCAAGCTCGCCGCTGCGCTCGACGCCTTCGGCATCGACCCGGCCGGGCTCGCTTGCCTCGATGCCGGCGCCTCGACCGGTGGTTTCACCGATGTGATGCTGCGCCGGGGCGCGATCCGGGTCGTCGCGGTCGATGTGGGGCGGGATCAGCTTCACCCCAGCCTGCGCGCCGATTCCCGCGTGATGAGCCTGGAGGGCACGGACCTGCGTGCCCTCTCTGGCGAGACCGTGGGATTCGCAGCCGCCCTCGTCAGCGTCGATGTGAGTTTCATCTCCCTGCGGCTGGTGCTACCGGCGCTCGCCGCCCTGAGCGCCCCCGGGGCGGCTCTCGTCGCGCTGATCAAGCCGCAATTCGAGGCAGGCCGCGAGCGGATCGGCCGCGGCGGGATCGTGCGCGACGAGGCGGTGCATGCCGCGGTATGCGCGGAGATCCGCCGCTTCATCGAAGGGCTTGGCTTCCAGATCCTCGGCCTGATCCCCTCTCCCGTGGAGGGGGGGGACGGCAATCGTGAATTCCTGATCGGTGCCCGCAAACTCTCCCATGTCTGATCCCCAAGCCGACCCGGACATCGTGGTAATCGACCGTCTCGGCATCCGCGGTGACGGACTTGCCGCGGAGGGGCTCGCCATACCCGGGGCTCTGCCGGGGGAGCACGTGCGCATCGAACGGGCCGGGAACCGCGCCCGGCTCCTTGCCATCGAAAGCGCGTCGCCCGAGCGCGTCGCGCCTTTCTGCCCCTATTATGCGCGCTGCGGCGGCTGCGTGATGCAGCATCTCGCTTCCGAGCCCTATGCGGCCTGGAAGCAGGAGGGCGTGGCGAGGGCGTTGGGCCAAGCCGGCCTGGAGACGGATCTCGCCTCGCTCCGCGACGCCCACGGGGCGGGACGGCGCCGGCTGATTCTCCATGTGCGTCGCATCGAGGGCGCGGCCCGGGCCGGCCTGATGGCGGCCCGCAGCCATGACCTGGTGCCGATCGACCACTGCCCCATCACGGTGCCGGCCCTGCATCGGGCGCCGGCCGTCGCGGAGGCGCTCGCCGTGCCGCTCGGGCGCGGCGCCAAGCCCCTCGATGTGCAGGCGACGGCGAGCCGTGCCGGCCTCGATATCGACATCCGCGGTCATGGTCCCGTCGACGAGGGTGTCCGGGCCGCCCTGACCCGGCTTGCCGCCGAGCTCGACCTCGCCCGCCTCTCGCTCCACGGCGACATCGTCGTCGAGCGCCGGCCGCCCGTGCTTGCCTCCAGCGGAGCGGCGGTGGTGCCGCCTCCCGGCGGCTTCCTGCAGGCGACGGAGGCGGGCGAGGCGGCGCTGACCGAGCTGGTCCTGGCGGCGCTGGACAAGCGCGTGAAGCGTGTCGCCGACCTGTTTTCCGGCTGCGGCCCCTTCGCCCTCGCCCTCGCCCGAGCGCATGAGGTGCATGCGGTCGAGGGGGAGGCCGCCCCGCTCGCGGCCCTCGACCGCGCTTTCCGGGCGTCGCAGGGCCTGCGCCGGATCACCACCGAGCGGCGCGACCTGTTCCGTCGACCGCTCCTGCCGCTGGAGCTCGACCGCTTCGACGCCGTGGTGTTCGATCCCCCCCGGGCCGGCGCTCAGGCCCAGGCGGCCCGGCTCGCCGAATCCAAGGTTCCCCTCGTCGTCGGCGTGTCCTGCGATGCGGGCACCTTCGCCCGGGATGCCGCAACCCTTGTTGAGGGTGGCTATCGCCTGGAGCGGGTCGTGCCGGTCGATCAGTTCCGCTATTCCGCCCATGTCGAGATGGTCGGCTTCTTCCGCCGCCCGCCCGCCGGACGCGGGCGTTCGCTGACGGCGGGCAAGGTCCGCCGTTGAGCTCTACCCCTCGGGATTGATCCACGGATTGGCGCGCAGCCGCTCCACGGCGAGATCGATGAAAGCGCGCGTCTTGGCCGGTGCCCGCCGTCCCTCCGGACTCACGACATGGACGGGCCGTGGCTCTTCCTCGTAGTCGGTGAGCAGGAGCCGCAAGCGCCCCTCCGCCACGGCGGGGGCGACCTGATAGGACAGGAGGCGGGCGATGCCCTGCCCGTCCAGGGCCGCGGCGAGCGCCGCGTCGATGGTGCTGCAGATCAGGCGCGGGCGCAAAGCTACGCTCGTCCTGCGCTCCCGGCCGAAGCGCCATTCTGGGGTGGCGGAGAGGTTGGTCGAGGCGATGATGGTGTGGTCCTGCAGGGCGTGCGGCGTATCCGGTGCGCTATACCGGTCGAGATAGGCCGGCGCCGCGCAGACCACCTGGCGCACGCGGCCGACGCGGATCGCGCTGAGCCCGGAATCGGGCAGATGCCCGATCCGCACCCCGACATCGGCGCCGTCTTCGAGCATGTTGACGATGCGGTCGAGGAAGAGGGCGCGCGCCGTCACGCCCTCGTGCTGCGCGAGATACGCGGTGAGGATCGGAAGCACGTGGATCCGGCCGAACTGGACCGGGGCCGTCACGGTGAGCAGGCCCGTCGGCTGCCGGTAGGAGCCCGCGGCGGCGGCCTCCGCCTCCTCGATTTCCCCCAGGATCCTCCGGCAATCCTCCAGGTAGCGGGCGCCGGCTTCGGTGAGCTTCACCGAGCGCGTGGTCCGGGTGAGGAGGCGCGTCCCGATCGTGTCCTCCAGTGCGGCGACGGCGCGGGTCACCGCCGGCGGACTCAGGGCGAGGGCGCGCGCCGCGCTCGCGAAGCCGCCGCTCTCCGCAACGCGCAGGAAGACCCGCATCGCCTGCCAGCGGTCCATCTCGCCCTGCCCTCTTTCCCACGATTGTTCCGTTCAACGGAACAGTCGATTGCCGAGAATGCCGGTTCTCCCGGTGGAAGGAAAGGATTTGAGTGGTCCGAGACCGGCGATCGGGCCGGCCGGATCCCGGAGGACGACCCCGTGAAGCTCTACGATCTCACCCTGTCGGGCCATGCCCACCGGGCCCGCCTGTTCCTGTCGCTGCTCGGCCTGCCCTACGAGCGGGTCGAGGTCGACGTCGCGGCGGGCGCGCACAAGGCGCCCGCCTTCCTGAGGATCAATCCCTTCGGGCAGGTGCCTGTCCTCGACGACGATGGCACCGTCGTCCCGGATTCGAACGCGATCCTGGTCTATCTGGCCAGGAAGCTCGGCCGGACCGACTGGCTGCCGGAGGATCCGGTCAGGGCGGCCCGGGTGCAGCGTTGGCTCTCCGTGGCCGCGGGCCAGATCGCCTTCGGTCCCTGCGCGGCCCGCCTCGTCACCCTGTTCGGCGCCTCCTTCGACCCGGAGGAGGTGATCGCGCGCTCCCATGCCATCCTGCGCCTGATCGAGGCGGAGCTCGCCGGCCGCGACTGGCTCGCCGCCGATCACCCGACCATCGCCGACGTGGCGGCCTACAGCTACGTCGCCGCCGCGCCGGAGGGGAATGTCGACTTGGCCCCCTACGCCCATGTCCGCGGCTGGCTGTCCCGTGTCGAGGCGCTGCCCGGCTTCGAGCCCTTCCCGAAGAGCGCGGTGGGCCTGAACGCCGCCAGGGAGGCCGAGCGATGATCCCCGAGGCGGCGCAGGCCGCTCCCTGGCATCGGGGCGAGCGCGCGATCCAGCGCAGCGCCGGCGTGGCGGAGCGCATGGCCGAGATCGGCCCGCGGGTGATCCGCGATCACCTGATCCCGCAGCACCGGGACTTCTATTCCCTGCTCTCCTTCGTGGTGCTCGGGGCGGTGGATCCGGCTGGCGACGTCTGGGCGAGCCTGCGGGCCGGCGAGCCCGGCTTCCTCCGGTCGCCCGATCCGCTCCACCTGCACGCCGCGCTGACGCGCGACCCCGCCGATCCGGCCGAGGCCGGGCTCGAGGACGGGGCGGCCGTGGGGCTCCTCGGCATCGACCTCGCCACGCGCCGCCGCAACCGCCTCAACGGCACGCTCCGGCGCCGCGATGCCCGGGGTTTCGACGTGTCCGTGGCGGAGAGCTTCGGGAATTGCCCGCAATACATCCGTCCGCGGCTGGGCCGGCCCGCGCCGGATGCAGGGGATGCGAGGCCCGGCCCTACGCTCTCGGAGCGCCTCGAAGGGCCGGCCCGGGCGATCGTGGCTGCGGCCGAGACCTTCTTCGTGGCGAGTTCTCTCGACCGGGAGGACGGGCGCCGGCAGGTGGACGTCTCCCATCGCGGCGGTCCGGCCGGCTTCGTGCGGATCGACGAGGACGGGATGCTCACGGTCCCCGATTATCCCGGCAACCGCTTCTTCAACACGCTGGGCAACATGCTGGCGAACCCCCGGGCGGGACTGGTCTTCGCCGATTTCACCACCGGCGACCTCGTCCAGATGACGGGCGAGGCGGACGTAGTCCTCGACGGGCCGGAGATCGGGCGGGTCGCGGGCGCCGAGCGGCTCTGGCGCTTCGCCCCGCGCAAGGTGGTGTTCCGTCCCGGCGCCTTCCCGCTGCGCTTCACGCCGGCCTGACGCGGGGGATCAGAACAGCCGGCCCTGCGCGTCCTCGTCGCTGGAGCGGGCCGGCCCCTGCGCGTCGGCCCGCTTCGCCGGCTCGGGCTGCGGCGTGCCCACGGGGGTGAGGAGATCGGGATCGTCGTTGCGCACGCTGTTGACGCGGTCGCTGACCGCGTCGAGGGTGAGCCATTCATCCGGGCAGGGCCGGCACAGGGCGGCCGCCGCGCCCCCGTCGACATGGTCGGTATCGAGCCAGGCGGCGACGCCCTCCGGCGAGAGGATCGCCGGCATGCGGTGGTGGATCGCGGCGAGGGTGCCGTTGGCGCCGCAGGTGACGATGGCCGCGGTGTCGACCTCCGAGCCGTCCGCCCCCATCCAGGGCTCCCACAATCCGGCCAGCGCCATCGGGGCGCCGTCGGCCCGGCGGATCGCGAAGGGCGTCTTCACGGCGGTTTTGCCCTGCCCGTCCCGCCGCCATTCGTAGAATCCGTCGGCGAGGAAGATGCAGCGGCGGTGGCGCAGGGCGCCGCGGAAGGTGGGTTTCTCGCGCAGGGTCTCGACCCGGGCGTTGATCACGAGTGGGAAGTCCCGCGGGTCCTTGAGCCAGGCTGGCCAGAAGCCCCAGCGGACCAGGCGGATGTGGCGGGCGCCGTGGTCGGCGGTCACCACCGGCACCGGCTGGGTCGGGGCCACGTTGTAGCGGGCCGGGAAGTTCGGCCGCTCGGGATAGCCGTAGAAGGCCCGGTAGGTCTCCGGCGCCTGGGCGATGACGTAGCGGCCGCACATGGCTCAGGCCTCCCCCTCCCCGTCTCCGGCGAGCGACCATTCCTTCACCCGGGCGAGGTGGTCGTAGTCGGAATAGCGCTTGGCGTATTTGGCGTAGGGCCGCGAGGTATAGGCCGCCTCGCCGGTGAGGAAGCGGGCGATCAGGCCGCGCAGCCGCGCCTGATGCTCGGCGACGATCTCGACGAGGGTGCGCGCCTCGCCCCGGGGCGGCTTCAGCTCGGCGGGCTCGAAGGGCTTCCGGCCCCCCGAGGCGTGGACGTAGAGCAGGTCCGGCACCTCCGCCGCCTTGAGGCCGGGGAAGCCCCCCTGCATCAGCATCGCCGCCTCCAGGGTGAGCTGCGGCGCGAAGCCCGCGAAAACCTCTTTGTTGCTCGGGGGTTGGCCGGTCTTGTAGTCGACGATGCAGAAGCCGCCGTCCCGGCGCGCCTCGATCCGGTCGGCCCGGGCGGTCAGGGTGAAGGTCTCCTGGCCGAGGGGGATGGTCCAGCGCCCGGAGAGCTCCGTGTGCACGGCGGCGAGCTGCCCGCGCCGCTCCGCCTCCCAGGCCAGGAAATGCTCGGCCATGCGCTCGTAGCGCGGGAACCACTCCGCATAGAGCTCGGGATAGGTGTCGGAGAGGTCGCCGAAGGCGTTGGCGGCGATCTCGGCCAGGGCGAGGCGGGCCTTGTCGCGATCGGGAAGGGCGCCGGGATAGGCCTCGCAGAAGGCGCCGAGGATCGCGTGGATCAGGGTGCCGCGCTCGCTCGCGCCGGGCGGGGCGGCGAGCGGCTCCAGGGCTTCGAGCCCGAGCACGTGCTTGGCGAAGATCGCGTAGGGGTCGCGCACCAGGGTCTCGATCTCGGTGACGCTGAGTCTGCGCGGGAAGAGCGCCGGGTCCGGTTTCGGCTTCGGCTGGCTCGAGCGCCTCGGAGCCGGCTCCGAAGCGGCTTCGAGACCGGCTCCGAGGCGCCTCAGCGAAAGCCCTGCCTGAAGAACCCCGTCCCACGAAGCCGGCCCGACGAAGGCGCGCAGGCGCTGCAGGAACCGCGAGGGCACGGTCGGGGCCCCTTCCCGCTTGGCGGCGCGGGTGATCACCGCGTCGCGGCAGCCCAGGGCCTGGACGAAGTCGTGGGCGCTCTGGCCGATGCGCCGCTCGGGCGGGTTGAGGCCGACGCGCTCGCGCATCGGGCGGTTGAGGAAGGCGTCGGTGCTGGCGGCCATCGGCCAGACGCCCTCGTCGAGGCCGCCGAGCACCACCCGGTCGAAGCCGAGGAGCCGCGCTTCCAGGAGGCCGAGGATGCGCAGGCGGGGATGGGCGTCGCGCTGGGCGCAGGGCACGATCCGCTCGCGGGTGAGCGCGGTGAAGAAGGCCGGATAGTCGCCGAAGCGGCCGGGCAGGGCCTCCTCGCCCGCGAGCGCCAGCTCGTCGAACAGGGCGTCGAGGCAATCGAGGGAGGGATCCTCCACCGGCTCCGGCCCGTCGAGCAGCCGGTCGCAGGTGACGCGGTGGGCGCCGGCCACCGCCACGAGGTTGCAGGTCTGGGCGGGATCGTCGGCGAAGCCCGCGAAGGCCGCCTCCAGCCGGTCGACCAGCTCCGCGGCGAGGTCCCAGTCCAGGGCCGTGAGCCGGCGCTTGGCCCGGGGCACCCGGCCCTGCGCCTCCCGCTCCCCGGCCACGGCGGCCCGCATCCCGGCAAAGCCCGGCTTCGGGGCCGGCCCCCGCAACGCCCCGATCTCCAGGGCCGCAGCCCCGCGCAGGACCGCGCTGCGGGTCAGGCCGAGCCGGACATCGGGATGGGCGAGCAGCGCCAGCACCCGCGCGGGCGCCGGCTCGGCGGCGAGCTCCGCCGCGAGCCGGGCGAGGCGTCCGGCCGGGCTGCGGGCGAGGCCCTCCCCGGCCGTGTCCTCGGCGCGCAGCCCCCAGCGGGCGAGTTCCGCGGAGACGCGCAGGGCCAGCCCCCGGTCGGGGGTGACGAGGGCGGCGCAGGCCTGCGGGTCCTCCAGGGTCTCGCGCAGGGCCAGCGCGATGATCAGGGCCTCCTCGCGCTCGTCGGTCGCCTCCACCACGGCGAGCCCGGCCAGGCCCTCGCCGGCGAGCCGTTCCCGCGCCGCCGCGTCGAACTCGGCCCAGGCATCCGTGGTGTCGGCCGGGCGCAGGGCCTCGGACAGGATGCGCTCCCGGGCGGCGCCCCGGGCATCGGGGGCGCCGAGCGGCGTCACCGCGCTCCGGTCGAGGCCGAGGCAGCCGGGGCCGAGCAGGCGGTGCAGGATCGCCTGGGGATGGCCATGGGCGATCTCGCGGGACTCCCCCTCCCCCGTCTCGATGGCGTCCCAGCCGGTCGCGTCGAGGCCGAGATCGAGCCCGGGCAGGACCACGGCGCCCCGCGGCAGGGCGGCGATGGCCGCGATCAGCCGGGCGGTCGCCGGCACGGAGCCGGTCGAGCCCGCCACGATCACCGGATCCCCGGGCCGCTCCCGCCGCAGGCGCTCGGCCTCCGCCAGGATCAGGGCGCGGGCCCGGGAGACCGGATCGCTCAGGGAGCGCTCGTGCAGGATCTTCGGCCAGTACTCGGCGGCGATCTTCAGGAAGTCGAGGGTGAGGCCGAAATAGCGGGAATGCTCCGCCTCGACCGCGGCGCCGATCTCCTCCCAGGGCAGGCCCTCGACGGTCAGCGCGTCCATGAGCCGTTCGAGATCGCCCGCGAGCCCGATCGCGTCCGCCGGTGAGGAGGGCACCAGGAAGGGCACGTCGTCGTCGATGGGCAGCAGGCGGCGGTCGACCTCCTCCGCCCAGCGCTGGACGAGGCGGGCGAGGATCAGCCGGCGCTCCAGGGGCGGGATCGGCGGGTGGAGCACGTCCTCGGCGGTTTCGAGCAGCGGGTTCGCGGCGAGGTCGAACTCCGCCTCGTCCGCCTCGCCCAGCGGGATCATCCGCGGCAGCAGGGCGGCCCGCCCCGGCAGGCGCCGCGACAGCACCGCCCCGAAGGCCCGGGCCGCCCGCCGGGTCGGCAGGTAGAGGGTCACGCCCGCGAGGGCGAGGGGATCCGTCCCGACCGGCCCCACCAGCCGCCCGTCGAGCAGGGCGTCGGCCAGGGCCGGCAGGAACGGCACGCCGGGGGAGATCGTGAAGACGGTCTGTGGACTGGGCATCGCGTCGGGTGGGCGGGAACCGCGGAAGGCCTGTCTAGCCGCCTCCGGCCCGGAACCGAAATGCGGCGAAGGGGCTTCGCCCGCTCCGCCTCGAGTCCTAGCCGCCGGTCAGCGGCGGGTGCCCAGGGTTCCGACGAAGGGATTGCCCTCGTTGCGCAGGCCCCCCGAGGCCATGCCGGGCATGAAGCCGCCCTGGGACGCGCCGGGCGGGTCGCCGCCCGGATTGGTGGAGTAATGCGGCAGGACGTAACTTCCCGTGTTGGTGGTATAGCCCCGCGTCAGCCTGTCGGCCGGCTTGGCGACCAGGCAATCCCCGTTGCCGCGCACCGCGAGATGCTCGTCCAGGTAGGACTTGCTGTAGTGCGAGCTTGCCTGGGCGACCTTGCCCTTCTGGGCCCTGTCGCTGCAGCCGTGATCGCGCGCGGCGGCGGCCGAGACGGACAGCAGCAACAGGACGGCGACCGGGACCCTACGCATCACGTGACGTCTCCCTCGTCTTTGGACCGCCGTGCCGGCGGTCCCTCATGCCGGAGCCGCCCCCGCCCTAGGCGATCGGACGCGGCTCGGATTCTCCGTTCGGAGGCGGTGATCGGTCAGACCGGGCGGACACCCTTGAGGTACTCTCCGCCCTTGGCGGTGTCGTAGCCGAACACGTACCGCTGGTTGCCGCGGATCTCGGATCGCACGGAGCTGGAGCCGCTCTCGCCCGAAGCCGCGCACTTGACGTTGTTCCCCGAGGCGACGACGTCGTTGTAGTGCCACTGTCCGATGCCCTTGGCATTGACGACCCAGTGGCCGCCGGCGGCGGACACGGCGTCCAGGGCGGCATCGTCGAGCGGGTAGGTTTCCTGGGACATGATGATCTCCTTTGACTGATCTTCGGTTGGGGGATGTTCGTTGGAGGAAGAGTCCGGTTCGCCGATCCGAGGGGTGATCGGTCAGACCGGGCGGACACCCTTGAGGTACTCTCCGCCCTTGGCGGTGTCGTAGCCGAACACGTACCGCTGGTTGCCGCGGATCTCGGATCGCACGGAGCTGGAGCCGCTCTCGCCCGAAGCCGCGCACTTGACGTTGTTCCCCGAGGCGACGACGTCGTTGTAGTGCCACTGTCCGATGCCCTTGGCATTGACGACCCAGTGGCCGCCGGCGGCGGACACGGCGTCCAGGGCGGCATCGTCGAGCGGATAGGTTTCCTGAGACATGTACGGCTCCTTCGAATAGGGTGTGTCTGGTCTGTGTTTGTCTGATAAGCTGTATCTATTACGGAAGCGTTTCTCTTCGCTGTTCTGTCAGATGCGAAGATCGTTTCCGATTGGTTACTTAAAAATTTATCTGTTTTTCTCTTGTTCGTCTTGGTGTCGGCGGTGTTTTGCCGACACGAATGTCATGCACGAGCCTGAACGGAAGTTAGGTGCTGCGTCACACCCGATCACGCGCCGCTCCACTGGGCGAATAGGCGGGCGCTTGGGCCGGCGCGGCCGGGACACGGGTGGTGCCGACGAGCGCTCCGACCCCTTGCGGCGCGCGGAAAAGGGTATATGCACGTAAATCATGTCGTCCGAGCGCGCCATCGACGGTCCCTGCGTCTGCACCCAGCTGCGGCGGCTGACCCGCGTGGTCACGGCGGCCTATGACGAGGCCCTGCGTCCCTCGGGCCTGCGCATCACCCAGTTCTCGCTCCTGCGCATCCTCACCCGCCTCGGCCCGGTGCCGGTGACGCGGCTGGCGGAGGAGGCGGCCCTCGACCGTTCGACCATGGGCCGCAACCTCGACCCGCTGGAGCGGCGCGGCCTCGTGCGGCTGGAGGTGGGGGAGAGGGACCAGCGCGTGCGGGTCGTCCACCTGACCCAGGCCGGCCGCGACGCCCTGGCGGCCGCCACCCCCGCCTGGCGGGCCACGCAGGCGGATCTCGCCGGGCGGCTGCCGCCAGCGGCGGTCCGGGTGCTCGTGGAGGGCGTCGGCGCGATGGAGGCGCCCTGAACCGCCCCGCCCGACCGGTTTCGCGGGCCGTGAAGCGGGTATATGCCCGCAGCTGCCCGCCAGGATTGTGGAAGACAGTGCCGAAGCGTGCCGGACAGAGCGCCGGGACCATCGCAGGAGACGTTGCCATGCAGAGACCCCGCGGCCCGATCCATTACGGATGGATCATGGCGGGCATGACCTTCCTGGTGCTGCTGGTCGGGGCGGGCCTGCGCGCCACCCCGGGCGTGCTGATCGTGCCCCTGGAGCGGGAATTCGGCTGGTCGACGGCCACGATCAGCTTCGCCATCGCCGTCAACATCTTCCTCTACGGCATGGTCGGGCCCTTCGCCGTGGCGCTGATGGAGCGCTTCGGCCTGCGCCGGGCGGTCTGCGGTGCGCTCCTCCTGCTCGCCGCCGGCACCGCCGCCACCGCCTTCATGCGCGCGCCCTGGCAGATGGTGCTGCTCTGGGGGCTGGTGGTCGGCCTCGGCACGGGCATGGTCGCCAATGTCCTCGGCGCCACCGTGGCCAATCGCTGGTTCGTCCGCCATCGCGGGCTGGTGATCGGCCTGCTCACCGCGAGCAGCGCCACCGGGCAGCTCGTCTTCCTGCCGGTGCTGGCCCAGCTCGTGGTGAGCCAGGGCTGGCGGGCGGTGTCCTTCGCCGTGGCCGGGGCGGCTCTGGCCCTGGTGCTGCCTGTCGCCTGGCTGATGCGGGACCGGCCGTCGGATCTCGGCCTGCCGCGCTACGGCGAGACGCAGCTGCAGCCGCCCCCCGCCGCCGCCGGGAACCCGGCCCGGCGGGCGCTCCAGGGCCTCGCCCTGGGCCTGCGCTCCCGGGATTTCTGGCTGCTCGCCGGCACCTTCTTCGTCTGCGGCGCCTCGACCAACGGCCTCGTCGGCACGCATCTGATCCCGGCCTGCATCGATCACGGCATCCCGGAGGTGACGGCGGCCGGGCTGCTCGCCCTGATGGGCCTGTGCGACCTCGTCGGCACCACCGCCTCGGGCTGGCTCACCGACCGCTTCGACGCCCGCAAGCTCCTCGCCTGGTATTACGGCCTGCGCGGGCTCTCGCTGATGTTCCTGCCCTATTCCTTCGACGTGTCGTTCTACGGCCTGTCGCTCTTCGCCGTGTTCTACGGGCTCGACTGGATCGCGACCGTGCCGCCCACCGTGGCGCTCGCGGGCAAGAGCTTCGGCGAGGAGAACGCCGCGCTGATGTTCGGCTGGATCGCGGCCGCGCATCAGGTCGGCGCGGCGCTCGCGGCCTGGGGGGCGGGGACGATCCGCACCGGCACCGGCGACTACTTCGCCGCCTTCGTCTCGGCGGGGCTGCTCTGCCTCGTGGCGGCGCTGATGGCGCTGTTCGTGGGCCGGCGGCCCGACCCGGCGGCCTTGCCCGCCCCCGCCGGGGCGTGATGCCGAGCCGGCTGTGCATTGCGGCGAGAGGGCGCAGCCGGCGCCCTTTCGCAGACGCGAAAGGCTGCCTACCTTGGGGTCTCCCGCAACGAACGAAAGGAGGTGATCCAGTGTCTCATTGTCATCAGCCGTCGCCGGCGACCAAGACCTGGACCGTTGCCTCCGGCGTGTGCGCCTGACGCATTCGCAGGATCACGGCAGGTTTCGTCGGACGAACACGGTTCGACAATGGAAGGGCCGCCCCCACCGGGGCGGCCCTTCGGTCTTTCAGCTGTGCCGTGGAAGCCGGGCGGGGCTCAGCGCTTCGGCCCCGGCTGGAACAGCGGCGTGGCGAGGGCCTCGCAGCGGGCCATCCAGAGGTCGCGCTCGGCGCGCAGGCCGTCGAGCTTGGCGATCTCGTCCTGGACGTGCTGGCGCAGCTCGCGGATCTCCTGGGCCAGGATGCGCTGCAGCTCGTCCTGGCGCTCCGCCTCCAGGCGCAGGCGCGCCTTCAGCAGCATGTTCTCGGCCATCAGCTCGGAGATTTCGTCGTCGGGCTCCGGCTCCGCCTCGGCCGCCGGCGGGATGACGCGGCGCGGCGCCCGGCTCTGCACGGGCTCCCCGCCGAAACCGGATTCGGCCATGCCGATCTCGCGGGCGGGCGGCTGCGGCTTGGCCGGGGAGGGCGCGGCCTGGGCGGCGTCGCGCTGCTCGGCCGCCGCCGCCCGCATGGCGGCGAGCCAGTCGCGCAGGGGCCCCGGCGCGCCGGGGGAGCGGGGGGCGCTGTCCGGCGCGGGGTGCTGGCGGGCGGGTTCCGACATGGCGGCGTCCTCGGATCAGATGGCCGCATCTCGCCCGAACATGCTTAACGATCGGTAAAGGTTAACGGAGTTGCGAGGCCCGGTGCCGCCCCCGGAGGAGGCGCCCGCTTGACCCTGTCCGAAATCCGGGCATGGCCTTCCGCGGCCGGCCCGGGACCCGATTCCGGAACGGCCCGGGAAGGATCCGTGATGCTCAGCGCCATGCCCTACATGCTGCTCGCCCTGCTGGCGGGGGCGAGCGTCGTGACGCAGCAGGTGCTCAATTCCAGCCTCAAGGAGAGCCTCGACTCGGCGACCTGGGCGGGCTTCGCGAGCTATTTCGTCGGCGTCCTCTGCATGTCCGCCCTGGCGCTGGCCCTGCGCGATCCCCTCCCCTCGGCGAGCGTGGCCGCGCGGGTGCCCTGGTGGGCCTGGGCCGGCGGCGCCTTCGGCACGCTCTTCATCGGGCTCGCGATCCTGCTGGTGCCCAAGCTCGGCGCGGCGACCTTCCTCGCCCTGCTGGTGACCGGCCAGATGCTCGCCTCGATCGCCTTCGACCATTTCGGGCTGTTCGGCCTCACCCAGCGCGCGATCGACCTGCCCCGCCTGATCGGCGTGGCGCTGCTGATCGGCGGGGTCGTGCTGATCCGGCGCTGAAGCGCAGGGCGCGCGGCGACGCGCTTCCCGCAGGGACGGGCGTCGCCGGCCCCGCCTCAGGCCGCCCGGACGGTGGCGAGGAAGCGTCCGACTTCGGCCGCCAGATGCTCGGATTGCCGCGACAGCTCCGAGGCGGCTCCGAGCACCTGGCTGGCCGCTGCGCCCGTTTCCTCCGCGGCCCCCGCGACGCCGGCGATGTTGTGCCGTACCTCCCCCGTGCCCTGCGCCGCCTGGCTGACGTTGCGCACGATCTCCTGGGTGGCCGCACCCTGCTCCTCCACCGCCGCCGCGATCGAGGTCGCCACGTCGCTGATCTCGCGGATCCGCCCGGTGATGCCGGCGATCGACGCCGCGGCCTCGCCGGTCGAGGCCTGGATCTGATGGATCTGCCCGGCGATCTCGCCGGTGGCCTTCTCGGTCTGCTCCGCCAGGGCCTTCACCTCCGAGGCCACCACGGCGAATCCCTTGCCCGCACTGCCGGCGCGGGCGGCCTCGATCGTGGCGTTCAGCGCCAGCAGGTTGGTCTGGCCGGCGATGTCCGAGATCAGCCCGACCACGTCGCCGATGCGCGACACGGCGGACCGCAGCGCCTGCACCAGCGCGCCGGTCTGATCGGCCTCGCGCACGGCCCGCTGCGCCAGCTCGGCCGAGCCGGCGACCTGTCGGCCGACCTCCTGGACCGAGGTGCCCAATTGCTCGGCCGCCGCGGCCACGGTGCCGACGTTGCCGGCGGCCTGCTCGGCGGCGGCGGCGACCGTGGTCGATTGGGTGGCCGTCTCGGTTGCCGTGGCGCTCATGGTCCGGGCGGTGGCGTGAAGCTCGGTCGCCGAGGAGGAGACCATGCCGATGACGCCGCCGACCGCGGCCTCGAAGCCGTCGGCCATCTGGCGCAGGGCGGCCTTGCGCTGCTCCTCCGCCGAGGCGCGGGCCAGGGCCGTCTCCGCCTCCAGTTGCCGCGTCCGGACGATGTTGTCCTTGAAGACCTGCACGGAGGCCGCCATGTCGCCGATCTCGTCGCGCCGGCCGATGCCGGGAACCGCCTGGGTCACGTCGCCGGTGGCGAGGCGGCGCATCATCGCGGTGATGGCCGAGAGCGGAGCGAGCACCCCCCTCACCATCGTCGTCAAGGCGAAGCCGGCGGCCACCAGGCCGAAGACGAGCGCACAGAGACCGATGGCCTCCGCCACTCTGTAGGCGGCGGAGCTGTGGCCGTGGACCGCGTCCGCCTCCTTGATCTGCAGGTCGATGAGCTGGCTGATGGCCTCGCTCACGGGATCGATGGCCTGATAGAGGTTCGCCTTCACGAAGTGGTCGAGGGCCGCGTCATCCTTGTCCTTCAGGATGGTCAGTAGGCGATCCACGTCGATGTCGGCGGTGGACATGGCGTTCTTCGCCGTCTGCGCGCGCTCCTTTTCCTCGTCGCCCATGGCCGTGTCGACGTATTCGGCCCATTTCCGCTTGATGCGGACCTGCGCCTCCGCGACGGCCTTGAGGCCCGCCGGCCATGGGATGTTGCCGTTACGCACCTTGTGCGAGGTGTCGACAATGTTCACCGCGTACATGTCGGCAACGATTTTCAAATCTCGCAGCGGAACCACGCGATCGGCGTAGATGGTGTCCATGCCGCGATTGGCCGTGCTGGAAGCGTACCAGCCAAGTCCTGCGGTGAGGGCCAGGGCGGCGAACAAGCCGCCCAGGGCCGCAATCACACGAAATCGAATAGAAAACATTCCTAAGAGCTGCTCCGATTTTCTTGAGCCGCCGAAATAATTGATATAAGTTAATACAATGGCCCGGTGGTCCTGCCGACGCCCTGTCCCGCGCCTTCGTGATCGTCGGTCGCCCGTTCCGGCTCCCGTGCCGCTCCGGCTTCGGGGCGGGTGCCTCATCGAGGAATCGCATCGGGGCCGGACGCCCCCGTCTCCGCTGGCGCGTCGCGGGCGGTGCCGGTATCGCGCAGCCGCGGCCTTTCCGCGAGGGTGGGGCGCGTCATGCGATCCGCGCGCCGTCGGCGCCGGGCCGGCGAGGAGACCGACACGCCATGCCCCTTCCCGCGAACCGGGATGTCCTGATCGGCGTCGGACTGTCGTTCGTCGCGGGTTTCGTGGACGCCGCGGCCTTCATCGCCCTGACCGGCCTGTTCACCGCGCATGTGACCGGCAACTTCGTCCTGATCGGCGCGGAACTCGTCTCCGCCTCGACGGGGGTCCTCGCCAAGCTGCTCGCCCTGCCCGTCTTCGTCCTGGCCGTGGCCGCCACCCGGCTGATCACGCGCCTCCTGGAGCGCACCGGGACGCCGCCGCTGCGGCCCCTGCTGGCGCTCGAGGCCGCGGTCCTGGTCGCCTTCGCGGTCGCGGGCATGGCCCTGTCTCCCCTCGGCTCGCCGGACGGCGCACGGGCGATCGCCGTGGGCATGCTCGGCGTCGCCGCCATGGGGATCCAGAACGGGATCGGCCGCCTGGTCATCGGCCACCTGGCGGCGACGACCGTCATGACCGTCAACGTCACCCAGGCCGTGATCGACCTGACCGATCGCCTCTGCGGCGTGCGCCTCGGCGATCAGGCCGGCGCCCGGCTGCGGCGGACGCTCTCGGCGGTGCTGGCCTTCGCGTCGGGGGCCCTGGCGGGGGCGTTCGCCGTCGCCGCCTGGTCGTTCTGGTGCGCCCTCGTGCCGGCCCTCGTCCTGGCCGGGCTGCTCTTCGTGCGCGACCCGGACGGGGCGTGACGGAGGGCCCCGGGGCTAGAGACCGATCCTCACCCGCGGCGGGCCGCCTCGATCGCGGCGACGTCGATCTTTCGCATGGTCATCATGGCCGTGAAGGCCCGTTTCGCCTCCTCGCCCCCCGCCGCCAGGGCGTCGGTGAGAACCCGCGGCGTGATCTGCCACGAGATGCCCCAGCGGTCCTTGCACCAGCCGCAGGCGCTCTCCTGGCCGCCATGGTCGACGATGGCGTGCCAGAGGCGGTCCGTCTCCGCCTGGTCGTCCGTGGCGATCTGGAAGGAGAAGGCCTCGCTGTGCCGGAAGGCCGTGCCGCCGTTCAGGCCGAGGCACGGGATGCCGGCCACGGTGAACGCGACCGTGAGCACGTCGCCCGCCCGCCCGGACGGGAAGTCGGTCGGGGCGCGATGGACGGCTCCCATCGCGCTGTCGGGGAAGGTCTCGACGTAGAACCGGGCGGCCGCCTCGGCCTCCTTGTCGTACCACAGGCAGATCGTGTTCTTGGCGGTCTCGGCGTTCTTGGTGGCCATGACGGCTTCTCCCTCGCGCGGCCGATTCGGCGCGGCCGGGCTCATCCAAGCATCGGGCACCGGGCGCCGCAAATGTCGGGGCCGAGGCTGGTCTCCTCCCGCACCGCGGCGGTCCGGCGCGCGCGCCGGGGCGGCAGGCCCCGGCCGCCCCCGGAGCCGGGTCGCGCCGCCGCGCCCTCCCTTGACTTGCGCCCGTCCCCGGCTTAACGCCGCCCTCCACATTCCGACGATTCATCGTCATGCGAGCCGCCGACCGGTCCGAGGGGCCGGAGGTCAACGCCCGACAGCGCGTCCGCGCCCTCGGGCGTGCTTCGCGTTGGCGTGATCCGCGGAAAAACCCGAGGTGAGCCCGCATGGCGCCTGCCAAGACCGAGACGGCCCACAACGCGACGGCGTTGCGCATCGAGGATGCGGTGAACGAGCTGTGCCCGTGGTCGGGCAAGCCGATCGCCGCGGATTCGCTCACCCTCTACAACGGCGCCGTCGTGGGCTTCTGCAATCCCGAATGCCGGGACAAGTTCGCCCGGGCCATCGCCGGCTTCGAGGACGCGCTGCGGGCACGCCGCGTCCTCAAGGCCGGCCTCCACCAGTAGGGACGGGCGAGACCGCATGTTCGAAGGCCTGTCCGACCGCCTTTCCGGCATCCTCTCCGGGCTGACGCGCCGCGGCGCGCTGACCGAGGCCGACGTCACCGCCGCCATGCGCGAGGTGCGCCGCGCCCTGCTCGAGGCGGACGTGGCCCTGGAGGTGGTGCGCGGCTTCACGGACAAGGTCCGCGAGAAGGCCGTGGGCGCCACCGTGCTCAAGTCGGTGACCCCCGGCCAGATGGTCGTGAAGATCGTCAACGACGAGCTCGTGGCCATGCTCGGCACCGAGGCGAGCGTCGTCGACCTCAATGCCCCCGCCCCCGTCGCCATCCTGATGGTCGGCCTGCAGGGCTCGGGCAAGACCACCACCACCGCCAAGATCGCCCGGCGCCTCAACCAGCGCGACCGCCGCCGCGTCCTGCTCGCCTCCCTCGACACGCGCCGCCCCGCGGCGATGGAGCAGCTCGCGGTCCTGGCCCGGCAGGTCGAGGTCGAGAGCCTGCCGATCGTCGCCGGCCAGTCGGCGGTGCAGATCGCCCGGCGCGCCATGGAGGCGGCCCGCCTCGGCGGCTTCGACGTGGTGATGCTCGACACCGCCGGCCGCACCACGGTGGACGAGGCCCTGATGGCCGAGGCCGCCGAGGTGAAGGCGGCGACCAACCCGCACGAGGTGCTCCTCGTCGCCGACGCGCTGACCGGCCAGGACGCGGTCAACACCGCCCGCGCCTTCGACAGCCGCATCGGCGTCACCGGCATCGTGCTCACCCGCATGGACGGCGATTCCCGCGGCGGCGCGGCGCTCTCCATGCGCGCGGTCACCGGCAAGCCGATCAAGCTCGTCGGCGTCGGCGAGAAGGTCGACGCCCTGGAGGAGTTCCACCCGGCGCGCGTGGCCAACCGCATCCTCGGCATGGGCGACATCGTCTCCCTCGTCGAGAAGGCGGCGGAGACCATCGACGCCGAGCAGGCGATGCGCACCGCCGAGAAGATGCGCAAGGGCAAGTTCGACCTCGAGGACCTGTCCATGCAGCTCGCCCAGATGGAGAAGATGGGCGGCATCGGCGGCCTGATGGGCATGCTGCCCGGCATGGGCCAGATCAAGAAGCAGGTCGAGGGCGCCAATCTCGACGAGAAGATGTTCAAGCGCCAGCGGGCGATCATCTCCTCGATGACGCCGCAGGAGCGCAGGAACCCCGACCTCCTCAAGAACAGCCGCAAGAAGCGCATCGCGGCGGGCGCCGGCGTGAAGGTCGAGGAGATCAACAAGCTCCTCAAGATGCACCGGACCATGGCCGACATGATGAAGGCGATGGGCTCGGGCAAGCGCGGCGGCATCGGCCAGGCGCTCGGCAACATGTTCGGTCTCGGCGGCGGCATGCCCGGCGGCTTGCCGGGCGGCATGAAGCTGCCCCCGGGCATGCCCGAGCCGACGCCGGAGCAGATCGCGCAGATCGAGAAGCAGTTCGGCGGCAAGCTGCCGCCGATGCCGCCGGGCCTCGGCGGGGGCAAGATGCCGGGCCTTCCGGGCCTCGGCGCGCCGAAGCTGCCGGGCCTGAGCGGCTTCCTGCCGGGCAAGAAGAAATGACGATCCTCTCCGCACAAGGGGTCGACCCCGAGCTCGCCCGCCTGCGCGACAGCATCGACAATTTCGATGCCGCGCTGATCCATCTGCTCGCCGAGCGCTTCCGCTGCACGCAGCGGGTCGGCGAGCTGAAGGCCCGCAAGGGCCTGCCTCCCTCCGATCCGGACCGGGAGGCGCGTCAGGTCAAACGCCTGAGGAATCTCGCGGTCGAGGCCAAGCTCGACCCCGATTTCGCCGAAAAATTCCTCGCCTTCGTGGTGCGGGAAGTCATCCGGCACCACCAGACGATCGCGTTGAACGCCGATCTCCAGAAACAGACCGAAAGGAAAGACTAGATGTCCCTCAAGATCCGCCTCACCCGCGGCGGCGCCAAGAAGCGCCCCTATTACCGCATCGTCGTCGCCGACGCCCGCGCCCCGCGCGACGGCCGCTTCATCGAGAAGGTCGGCGCCTACGATCCGATGAAGGCCAAGGACGATCCGGCCCGCATCGTGCTCGACAACGAGAAGATCCAGTCCTGGCTCGCCAAGGGCGCCCAGCCGACCGACCGCGTCCTGCGCTTCCTCGACGCCGCCGGCCTGGCCAAGCGCCCGGCCCGCAACAACCCGAAGAAGGCCGAGCCCGGCGACAAGGCCAAGGAGCGTGCCGCCAAGCGCGCCGAGAAGGCCGCCGCCCCGGCCGAAGACGCCGCGGCCTGATCCGTCCCCCCCTCCCCCTTATGGGGAGGGCTGCCCTCCCCCGCCCGGGGGGAGGGCATTTCTTTCGCGGAGATCGACAGGCACCGCATGGCCCGCCGCCCCGGATCCTCATCGCGCGGACCCGCGCGGCCCGAGCCGCTCGGCCCCGAGGCCGTCACCTCGGCCCGAAAGCCGGACGCCGCCAAAGCCGCGAAGGCCCCACCGCCCGCCTCCTCCGATCCGGGCCTCGTCCTGCTCGGCGAGTTCGGCCGGCCGCACGGGCTGCACGGCGAGGTGCGGCTGAAATCCTATACCGGCGATCCCCTCGCCATCGCGGGCTACGGCCCCCTGCACGCCTCCGACGGGCGCACGCTCGAGCTCGCGGAGGTCCGCCCCGCCCCGGGCAGCGCCGCCGACCTGCTGATCGCCCGGGTGAAGGGCGTCTCCGACCGCACGGGCGCGGAAGCCCTGAACCGCGTCACCCTCGCCATTCCCCGGGCGCGCCTCGGCGCGGCGGCGGATGAGGACGAGGTCTTCCTCGCCGACCTGATCGGCCTGTCCGTCCGCGACGGCGGCGGCGCGACCCTCGGCACCATCGTCGCCGTGCCGAATTATGGCGGCGGCGACCTTTTGGAGATCCGTCCCGCATCCGGCGGCGCCACCGCGCTCCTGCCCTTCACCAAGGCCTTCGTGCCGGTGCTGGCGCTGGCCGAGGGCCATGTCGTGGTCGCCGCGCCCGACGATCTCTTCGCCCCGCCCGGGCCGAAGCCCGCCGACGAGCCGGCCTGACCCTGCCTCGGGCCGCCGGCCCCCCGGGCGGCCGGTCAGGGGCCGTGCGAGACCATCGTGACGTGGGCGAGCCGGATCGGATCGGAGGACAGCGCCAGCGGCCCGTCGAAGGGACGCTCGTGCAGCGCGATCACCCCGAGCGTGGTCACGATCGCGATGGAGAACAGGGCGAGCGTCGCGGTCTGCGCCAGCGGGGATTCCCAATGGACCAGGGCGAGCGCCGTCAGCGTCAGCGCGGCCAGGACCAGCAGGGTCAGCCACTTGGTCTCGTCGCTCCGGGCGGCGCTCAGCGCCAGACGCTCGCTCCGGGCCGAGCGCAGCTGCATCACCGCTTCGAGCAGGGCCGCATGGGTGGCCTGGCCCGCCTCCGCGGCGATGCCCGGCGCCGCCGCCGCCTGGAGCAGGCGGCCGATGGCGTCGCCCGCCAGGGGCGAGGCGGCCCCGGTCTTGGCCATGGACGGCCATTCGTCCTTCACCACCGCATCGAGATAGGCGAAGAGCTGGGCGCGCAGCTGGCTCATGTCCGGCGCCGCGGCGATGCTCAGATCGAAGATGGCGAAGGCGTGGGTCCGCTCGGCCAGAACCACGCGCCCCGCCTGACGCTGGCGCTCCCAGGCATCGCTGGCGACGAAGCCGGTCAGCAGGGAGAGCAGCACGGGAATGATGCTGATGTAGGTCGGCACGATGCCGGGCGCGACCCGACGAATGACGGACCGCGTCCGGGGAAGGACGGTGAGCAGGATCAGGAGCCCGCAGAACGCCAGGAAGCCCCCCGTCAGGAGGGTGAACATCAACCAGACCGGTTGGTTGAGCCAGAAGCTGAGGAACATCGCAGGATCGATCGGAGCAGGAACTGCCCGCTACGTGACGTTGCGCCCGTTCCCATTCGGTAAAGGCGCCCCGGTCCCTCCCCAGGAGAGACGCCGAAGCGGCCGAGCCGCCGGCCATCCCGGATCCGGCGGAGGCCGCATCGTGCCGCGCCCCGGTCACGGCTGCGTTGACCGGACCGGCCGGCCCCGTCATCAAGCGGCATGCGCGACAGCCCTCTGCCCGGTGCGGCCTCACCCTGGCGGGCCACCGTCCTGACCCTCTATCCGGAGATGTTTCCCGGGCCCCTCGGCCTGTCGCTGTCGGGCGACGCGCTCGCCCGCGGCGCCTGGAGCCTGGAGGCGCGCCAGATCCGCGAGCACGGCCTCGGCCGGCACCGCAGCGTGGACGACACGCCCGCCGGGGGCGGCGCCGGCATGGTGCTGCGCTGCGACGTGCTCGGGCCGGCCATCGACGCCGCCGCGCCCCCGGGCGATCCCCGCCCCCGCCTGCTGATGTCGCCCCGCGGTACGCCGCTGACGCAGGCGCGGGTGCGCGCCCTCGGCGCGGGGCCGGGCGTGGTGATCGTGTGCGGGCGCTTCGAGGGCGTCGACGAGCGGGTGATCGAGGGGCGCGGCCTGGAGGAGGTCTCGATCGGCGACTACGTGCTCTCCGGCGGCGAGATCGCGGCCCTGGTGCTGATGGATGCCTGCGTGCGCCTGCTGCCCGGGGTGATGGGCAAGCACGAATCCGGGGTCGAGGAGAGCTTCGAGGGCGGGCGCCTCGAATACCCCCACTACACCCGGCCGCGGGACTGGGAGGGCCGCGCCATCCCCGCGGTGCTGATGGGCGGCAACCACGCCGCCATCGCCCGCTGGCGCCAGGCGGAGGCCGAGCGGATCACGCGCGAGCGACGCCCGGATCTGCTGGGCGGCGACGAGCGGTAGGCGCCGCCTTCCCCCCCTCGACCGCGCTGCGCGCGGTTCTTCTCGCCCCGGGGCCGCGGAGAGGCGCTGCGGAGGGAACGGGGCCTCAACGGATCGTGATGTAACCTGAGCGTGTGTTCTCGGGCGGCGGAAGCAAAGAACACTCTTCTACTGGCGCTCTATTGATGTGCCGGCGTCCTGCGGTGGTGTCGAAAAGTCCTTGCGTTCCGCCGCGCGATCCGTCATTCCCCGCGGCGGGACACCTCCCCCCAACGGGAGGCGCTCATCTGGAAGGATGGTTGACATGACGGCTCAGAAGCCCACCGCGCGCCCGCGCGTGCCCAATTTCTCGTCCGGCCCCACGACCAAGCGTCCCGGCTGGACCCTCGACGCCCTGTCCGGCGCCGCCCTCGGCCGCTCGCACCGCTCCGCCGCCGGCAAGGCCAAGCTCGCCGAGGCCATCGAGCTGACCCGCAAGGTCCTGCGCGTGCCCGCCGATTACCGCATCGGCATCGTTCCCGGCTCGGATACCGGCGCCGTCGAGATGGCGATGTGGTCGATGCTCGGCCCGAAGCCCGTCGAGGTCATGGCCTGGGATTCCTTCGGGGCCGAGTGGGTCACCGACGCCCTCACCGAGCTGAAGATCGAGCCGATCGTGCGCACCACCGAGCACGGCATCCTGCCGGCGCTGGACGCGATCGACACCAAGCACAACGACGTCGTCTTCACCTGGAACGGCACCACCGCCGGCGTGAAGATCCCGCACAGCGACTGGATCGCCGACGACCGCGAGGGCGTCACCATCTGCGACGCGACCTCGGCCGCCTTCGCGATGCCGCTGCCGTGGGACAAGCTCGATGTCGTCACCTATTCCTGGCAGAAGGTGATGGGCGGCGAGGCCGCGCACGGCATGCTGATCCTCTCGCCCCGCGCCGTGGCGCGCATCGAGAGCCATACGCCGGCCTGGCCGATCCCGAAGGTCTTCCGCCTCGCCAAGGACGGCAAGCTGATCGAGGGCATCTTCAAGGGCGACACCATCAACACGCCCTCGATGATCGCGGTCGAGGACTATCTCGACACCCTCAAGTGGGGCCAGTCCATCGGCGGCCTCGACGCCCTGCACGCCCGTGCGGACGCCAATGCCAAGGTGATCCACGACTGGGTCGCCCGCACCCCCTGGATCGGCCATCTCGCGGTGGACCCGTCGACCTATTCGAACACGGGCGTCTGCCTCGTGCTCACGGATCCGGACGTCCTCGCCAAGGGCGACGCGGTGGTCAAGAAGGTCGCCGCGGGCATCGTCTCGCGCCTGGAGAACGAGGGCGTCGCCTTCGACTTCGGGGCCTATCGCGACGCCCCGGCCGGCCTGCGGATCTGGTGCGGCGCCACGGTGGAGGCCTCGGACCTCGCGGCGCTCACGCCCTGGCTCGACTGGGCCTTCGCCCAGGAAAAGGCGGCGCTCGCCGCCGCGGCGGCCTGATCGTCCCGTGATCTCGACGGCCGGTCCCGCGTGACCGGCCGTTTCCTTATCTGCCTGCGCGTTCAGCGATCCGCCGGTCCCTCCGTACCGTTGCGACCGGTCGCGCCCGTGAATGGCCAGAGATCCTGCGCGCCTGCCCGACAGGTGCCCCCATGGCTCAACCCAAAGTCCTCATCTCCGACGCCCTCTCCGACGCCGCCGTGCAGATCTTCCGGGATCGCGGCATCGACGTCGACTTCCAGCCGGACCTCGGCAAGGACAAGGAGGCGCTGGCCAAGGTCATCGGCCGGTACGATGGCCTCGCCATCCGCTCGGCCACCAAGGCGACCGCCAAGCTGCTGGCGGAGGCCGCCAACCTCAAGGTGATCGGCCGCGCCGGCATCGGCGTCGACAATGTCGACGTGCCGGCCGCGACGGCGCGCGGCGTGATCGTGATGAACACGCCCTTCGGCAATTCCATCACCACCGCCGAGCACGCCATCGCCATGATGTTCGCGCTCGCCCGCCAGATCCCGCAGGCCGACGCCTCCACCCAGGCCGGCAAGTGGGAGAAGAACCGGTTCATGGGCGTCGAGCTCACCGGCAAGACCCTCGGCGTGATCGGCTGCGGCAATATCGGCGCCATCGTCGCCGAGCGGGCGATCGGCCTGAAGCTGAAGGTGATCGCCTACGACCCCTACCTCACTCCGGAGCGGGCGCTGGAGATCGGCGTCGAGAAGGTGGAGCTCGACCCGCTGCTGGCCCGGGCCGACATCATCACCCTGCACGTGCCGATGACGGACAAGACACGCAACATCCTCTCGGCCGAGAACCTCGCCAAGACGAAGCGCGGCGTGCGCATCGTCAATTGCGCCCGCGGCGGCCTCGTGGACGAGGTCGCCCTGCGCGCGGCGCTCGAATCCGGGCACGTGGCGGGGGCGGCCTTCGACGTGTTCGTGACCGAGCCGGCCACCGAGAACCCGCTCTTCGGCCACCCCAACGTGATCTGCACGCCCCATCTCGGCGCCTCGACCTCCGAGGCGCAGGAGAACGTGGCCCTGCAGGTCGCCGAGCAGATGGCCGATTACCTGCTCTCGGGCGCCATCACCAACGCGATCAACTTCCCCTCGATCTCGGCGGAGGAGGCGCCCCGGCTCAAGCCCTTCGTCGCGCTCTGCGAAAAGCTCGGCTCCTTCCTCGGCCAGCTCACCGAGGCGCCGATCAAGGGCATCCGCATCACCTACGAGGGCACGGTCGCGGCCATGAACACCCGGGCGCTCACCTCCGCGGCGGTGACCGGCGTGCTGCGCCCGATCCTCCAGGACGTGAACATGGTCTCCGCGCCGGTGATCGCGAAGGAGCGGGGCATCGTCGTCGAGGAGGTCAAGCGCGAGGGCGGGGCGAGCGACTACGAATCGGTCGTGCGCATCACCGTCGATGCCGAGGACATGCCGCGGGACGCCGCCGGCACCGTCTTCCACGACGGCAAGCCCCGGGTCATCGAGGTCCGCGGCATCGACATCGACGCCGCCTTCGCGCCGCACATGCTCTACGTGCGCAACCACGACAAGCCGGGCTTCATCGGCCGCTTCGGCTCGGTGCTGGGCGAGGCCGGCGTCAACGTCGCGACCTTCGCCCTCGGCCGCGAGGCGGAGGGCGGCAACGCCATCGCCTTCGTGGCGGTGGACGGGCCCGTCTCCGGCGACGTGCTCAAGGCGATCGAGGCGATCCCGCAGGTGAAGCGTGTTCGACCCGTCCAGTTCTGAGCCGCGCACGGCGCCCGCCGCCGGCCCCGATGGCCGGCCCGAGCCCGACGGCGCGACCGAGGCCGCGCCGGCTGCCCCCACCCCCGAGCCCGAGCAGGCCATGATGGGATGCCGTGTCACCGTTCGCTGCGCCTGGGACGAGGCGGCGGGTCTCTACGTCGTGTCCGATTCGTCCCTGCCCGGGCTCGCCGCGCAGGGGCCGACGATGCAGGCGCTGATGTGCGACCTGCCGGGCAATGTCCGCGACCTGCTCGGCCTCGCGCCGGACGCCTATATCGACGTCTTCGTCGAGCGGGTCACCCGCTGAGCGCGCGGGGGCGGCGGGCACCGCCCCCGGGACGGCGCGTCAGGCGAGGGCGTCGAGCTTCCCGTGATGCTCGGCGAGCAGGTAGTAGAAGGTGAGCCGCGACTTGGCCCGGCTCGCCTTCATCGCCTCGCAGACGGACTTGATCGAGGCGTCGAGGCCGTCGCCGGACAGGCCGAGCTTCTTCTCCAGGAAGTTCTTGCGCACGGTCTCCAGCTCCGCCTTGTCGGAGCAGGCGACATAGCGCGTGTCGGGCTTCGACAGGACGAGTCGGTACGTCTTCTCCAGGCCGGCCACGGCGGCCTCGTTGACCGGCTTCTTCGCGTATTTCTTGACATCCTCGAGATGGTCCGACATCGCGGCGTCCTCCTTCTCAGCCGTGGGGCGAGCCTGTCCTCGCGGGCGGCCGTTCCAGAATGATACAATTCTTGGCTGTATGGCAGAGGCCGGGCGGTTCTTCCACAATAGATCGGCCCGCCCTCGCCGAGGACTGACTTTCCGGCTCCCCGACCGGGGAAGCACCAGCACAGCGTGCAGCCGGCATGGGAGGACGTGGCGACCGGGACGGGCGGGGCGCGGCGGCGCGGGACTGGCCCGCCCGGACGCTTCGTGCGACACCCGCCCCATGAAGATCGACGGCACCCCCTACCGCACCATCTTTCCCGATGCCGACGGCGTCTCGGTCCAGGTGATCGACCAGACCCGCCTGCCCTTCGCCTTCGAACTGAAGCGCCTCGCCACCCTGGAGGAGGCGGCGGATGCGATCCGCACCATGGTGGTGCGCGGCGCCCCGCTGATCGGCGTCACCGCCGCCTACGGGCTGGCCCTGGCCCTGCGCGCCGACGCCTCCGATGCCGGGCTCGACCAGGCGGTGGCGACGCTGACGGCCACCCGCCCGACTGCGATCAACCTGCGCTGGGCCCTCGACCGGGTCGCGGCCCATCTCCGCCCCCTCCCCCCGGGCCAGCGCGCCGCCCATGCCTATGCCGAGGCCGGCCGCATCGCCGAGGAGGACGTGGCGAGCTGCCGCGCCATCGGCGAGCACGGCGCCCGGCTCCTCGCCGAACTCGCGCAGGCGAAGGGCGGGCGGATCAACGTGCTGACCCATTGCAATGCCGGCTGGCTCGCCACCGTCGACTGGGGCACCGCCCTGGCGCCGATCTACGTGGCCCACGATGCCGGCGTGCCGGTCCATGTCTTCGTGGACGAGACCCGGCCCCGCAACCAGGGCGCGGCGCTCACCGCCTTCGAGCTCAACGCCCACGGGGTGCCCCACACCGTGATCGCCGACAATGCCGGCGGCCACCTGATGCAGCACGGCGAGATCGATGCCTGCATCGTCGGCTCGGACCGGACCACGGCCTCGGGCGACGTCTGCAACAAGATCGGCACCTATCTGAAGGCCCTCGCCGCCCGCGACAACGCCGTGCCCTTCTACGCCGCCCTGCCCTTCTCGACGATCGACTGGACCCTCGACGATGGCGTCGCCGGGATCCCGATCGAGGAGCGCGCGGCCCGGGAGGTCACCCACCTCACCGGCCGGCTCGACGGGGGCGGCTTCGCCACGATCCAGGTGGTCTCTCCCGGCAGCCCCGTGGCGAACCCGGCCTTCGACGTGACGCCGGCCCGCCTCGTCACCGGCATCATCACCGAGCGCGGCGTCTGCCCGGCCAGCGCAGAAGGCTTGCTCGCCCTCTATCCGGAGCGGCGCAGAGCGGCCTGACGCGACGACCGGAATGACAACTGGAAATCGTATCTATTGGCGCGTCGACCCGAGATTCTTTGCGAGTGAAAATACCTGAGATTGCCATCTGGGGTCCCGCGCCTCCGGCCTCGCCGGATCTGGTTGGCGCGTGTCGGCCGCTTCACGCGACGGTAAGTTGTCCTCGTTAAGAACCGAATCGCCGCCGCCGCGATCGCCGCCGATTGTTCCGGGACATTTCCTGCATGGCCCCCCTCCCGCCCAACGAGGCTGAACGGCTCGCGGTGCTGCGCAGCCTGCGCATCCTCGGCACGCCGCCGGAACCGCATTTCGACGCGGTCTGCCGGACGGTGGCGGCCCTGTTCTCGGTTCCGATCGCCACGGTGACGCTGGTCGACGCGGACCGGCAATGGTTCAAGGCGAAATGCGGCGTGAGCGGCGACGGCGATCCCCGGGAGGTCGCCCTCTGCGCCCACACGATCCTCGCGGACGAGGTCCTGGTGATCGAGGACGCGCAGGCGGATCCGCGCTTCGCCGACAACCCGCTGGTGACGGGGGCGCCCCATCTCCGGTTCTACGCGGGCGCGCCCCTCAGCCTCGCGCCCGGCCTGCGCCTGGGCACGCTCTGCGTCATCGACACCCGGCCCCGCCGCTTCTCCGAGGCCGAGCGCCGGCAATTGCAGGACATGGCGAGCGTCGTCGTCGCCCATCTGAAGCTCTACGAGGCCAACGCCGCCGGGGCGCAGGAGGCCGCCGCGCGGCACGCCGCCATCCTCGGGCAGCTCGCCGAGGGCGTGATCGTCACCGACGGGGCCGGCAGCATCTCCTTCGTCAACGAGGCCGCCGCGGCGATCCACGGCGTCCTGCGCCTCGACGTCGAGCCCGACGCCTATAGCGACACCTACCACCTCTACACCGAGGACGGCCGGCTCTACCCACCCCTCGACCTGCCCCTCGCCCGCGCGGTGCGGGGCGAGACCGTGCGGGATGCCCGCTGGCGCATCCTGCGCCCGGACGGCACCGAGGTGCTGGCCATCGGCTCGGCGCAGCCCCTGCGGGACGGGGCCGGCGCCCAGGTCGGCGCCGTGCTGACCCTGCGCGACGACACCCGGCGGGAGGCGGCGGAGCGCGACCTGCGCGACCTGAACGCGACGCTGGCCGAGCGGGTCGCCGCGCGCACCCGCGAGGCGCAGGCGGCCCAAGCCGTCGCCGAGGCGGCGAGCCGCGCCAAATCCGACTTCCTGGCCACGATGAGCCACGAGATCCGCACGCCCCTGAACGGCATCCTCGGCTATACCGACCTCCTGCTGGAGGAGCCCGGCCTCTCGGAGGCGGTGCGCCGCCACGGCGAGCGCATCCAGGCGGCGGGCTCCGCCCTGCTCACCATCGTCAACGACATCCTCGACTTCTCGCGGGTCGAGGCCGGCCGGATCGACCTCGTCTGCGAGCCCTTCGCCCTCGGCAAGCTCGTCGACGAGGCGGCGGCGATCGTGCGCACCGGGGCCGAGCGCAAGGGGCTCGACCTGACCGCCCGGGTCGAGATCGACCCCGCCCTCCACACCGCCGGCTTCCTCGGCGACCGGGACCGGCTGCGCCAGGTGCTGCTGAACCTGCTCAACAACGCCATCAAGTTCACGCCCGCGGGCGGCGTCCTGCTCTCCGCCACCGCCGCGGGCGACGGGGACGGCCGGGCGTGGCTGCGCTTCTGCGTGCAGGATACCGGCATCGGCGTGCCCGCGGCCAAGCAGCACCTGCTCTTCGAGCGCTTCAGCCAGGTCGACGGCACCATCCAGCGGGAATATGGCGGCACCGGCCTCGGCCTCGCCATCTCCAAGCGGCTGATCGAGCGGATGGGCGGCCGGATCGGCGTCGACAGCTGCGAGGGCCGGGGCTCGACCTTCTGGTTCGAGCTCGCCCTGCCGCTCGCGGCGCGCGCGCTGGCCGCGCCCGCCGCCTCGGGACGGGCCACGGCGCCGGCATGCCGCCGCCTGCTCCTCGTCGAGGACAATCCCCTGAACCAGGAACTGGCGCTGGCGGTCCTCGAACTCGCCGGGCACCGGGTCGACGTCGCCGCGAGCGGCGCCGCGGCGATCGCCGCGGTGCAGGCGCGCGCCTACGACCTCGTCCTGATGGACGTGCAGATGCCCGGCATGAACGGCATGGCGGCGACCCGCGCCATCCGCGCCTTGGCCCATCCGAGCGCCGGCCTCCCCATCGTCGCGATGACGGCGAACGTGCTGCCGGAGGAGATCGCGGCGATCCGCGAGGCCGGCATGCAGGACCATATCGGCAAGCCGTTCAAGCGCGACGCCCTCCACGCCATCGTCGCGCGCTGGGCGCTGAAGCGGCCCGAAGCGGCCTCCGCGCCGCGCAGCCAGCTCGATCGCGGCGTCTTCGACGAGGTGGCCGAGATGATGGGGCGGGAGCAGGTCAACCGCCTGCTCGGCACCCTCGCGGAGGAATTGCAGAAGCGCCTCGGCGAGGAGGGCGCCCTGCCCGATCGCGCGCTCCTCGCCTACGGCGCCCATGCCATGGTCTCGGCGACCGGCCTGCTCGGCTTCCGGGAACTGGCGCAGCTCTGCCGCGAGGTCGAGACCGCCTGCGTCTCGGGGGCCGATTACGGCGCGCTGGTCGAGCGCCTGCACGCGACCCGGCGCGCGGCGATCCACGAGATCCGGCGGCTGCAGGCGGCCTGACCGCGGGCGCGGCCCGCTTCGTCCCGCGCCTTAACCGTCTTTCGACGTCCCGCGCCATGCCGCGGAATGCGTCCCTGTCCGGGATCGTCCTTGTTCTGTCGGGCGGCCTCGGGACCGCGCCGGTTTCGGACGGTTCGCGAGGGAGGGATGCGATGGAGATCGCCCGGTTGCTGCACATGTTCGGCGCGCCGGTGCTGGCCCTGTTCGGCGGGGTGGGCCTGCGCGCGGCGGGGCGCCTGATGCCGGGGCTCGGCCAGGACAGGGGCACCGTCGATTTCGCCGACGCCCCGCCCCCGTGCCGGCCCTACCGGCCCGAGCCGGCGCGCATCCTCTCCGGCGATCCGGCCCAGACGGTCAGCTTCGTCTACCGGAACGCGGATGGCAGCGTCTCGGCGGGCATCTGGACCTGCCAGCCGGGCAAGTGGCGCATCGATTTCGAGCAGGACGAGTTCGTGCACATCCTGGAGGGCGAGGTGGTGGTCACCGACGGGGACGGCCGGGCCAAGACCTACCGGGCCGGCGACGCCTTCGTGACGCCCGCGGGTTTTTCCGGCACCTGGGACGTGCGGAGGCCGGTGAAGAAGCACTTCAGCCTCGGCGGGCCGCCGGCCGCGGCCGCCTGAGGCGGCCCCGGATCAGGCCAGCTCCCGCACCACCACCTTGCCCCGTTCGGTCGAGAGCGCGAGCCGCCCCGCCTTGAGGGCGAGGGCCTTCTCGCCGAACAGGGTGCGGCGCCAGCCGTGCAGCAGCGGCACGTCGGCCGCGTCGTCGTCGGCCACCGCCTCGAGGTCGTCCACCGTGGCGATGATCTTGGGCGCGACGCCCTCGGCCTCAGCCACCGCCTTGAGCAGCACCTTCAGGAGCTCGGTCACGGCGCCGTTGTTGCCCCGGGCCCGGCCGCGCTCCGGCATGCGGATGCCGGCGAGGTCCCGCGCCATGCCGCGCTCCACCGCGGCGAGGATCTCGCTGCCCGTGCGCGAGCGCTCGAAGCCCGCCGGGATGCTGCGCAGGCGCCCGAGCGCCTCGACGCTGCGGGGCAGGCTGGAGGCGATGTCGATCACCGCCTCGTCCTTGAGGATGCGCCCGCGGGGCACGTTGCGGCCCTGGGCCTCCGCCTCGCGCCAGCCGGCGACCTCCATCAGCACCGCGATCTCCCGCGGCTTGCGCAGGCGGCCGGAGAGGCGCTTCCAGGCATCGGCGGGATCGGCCCGGTAGGTGTCGGGCGAGGTCAGCACCGCCATCTCCTCGTCGAGCCAGAGGCCGCGGTCGGTCCGCAGCAGCTCGCCGGCGAGCACCTCGTAGATCTTCACGAGATGGGTGACGTCGGAGAGCGCGTATTCCAGCTGCGCGTCGGTGAGGGGGCGGCGCGACCAGTCGGTGAAACGGGAGGACTTGTCGATCTTGGCCTTGGCCAGGTCGTTGACGAGCTGCTCGTAGGAGACCGAATCCCCGTAGCCGCAGACCATGGCCGCGACCTGCGTGTCGAAGAACGGGTGCGGCAGCAGCCCGCCCAGCATCCAGACGATCTCGAGATCCTGCCGGGCCGAGTGGAACACCTTCACGGTGCCCTCATGCGCCATCAGGTCCACGAAGGGCTTGAGGTCGATGCCCGGCGCCAGCGGGTCCACCAGGGCGGCCGACCCGTCCGGCCCCGCCATCTGGATCAGGCAGAGCTTGGGATAATAGGTCGTCTCGCGCATGAACTCCGTGTCGACGGTCACGAAGGGCTGGGCGGCGAAACCTGCACAGGCTTCCGCCAGGGCCTGCGTGGTCGAGATCAGATTCATGCCCCGGCTATACCGAAGGTTTCGCGCCGTCGCGAGGTTTGCGCGCAGCGATCACCGGAATTCGTCATGTCTCTCACGCAGCCTGCCGCGCCGGCGCCTGCGGGGGCGCGGCAGGCTTCCGGCGGCGGCGCTGGGCCCGGGCCCGGGCGAGCAGCCAGTCGAGGATGCCCGTCTCCAGCCGCGTCCCGGTCTCCGGCTCGACCAGGCGGCGGATCCGGTCCGCCCGCAGGCCCCGGTAGAGCCCGTGGCGCCGGTCGATGCCGCCGAGCAGGGTGCGCCCCGGCCCGAGCTTGAGCTCGCGCGCGTCGAGGAGGCGCGTGCTCCAGGCGCCGCGGGAATCCTCGTAGACGATCTCGAAGAGGCCTTCGAGGGGGAGAGCCTGCCAGCCCGCCGGGGCGGCGCGGGCACCGGGGGACGGCAGCCCGGAGACGTCGAGAAAATCGTGGAATTTCATGCGCTTGATATGGGGATTCTCATCCTCTGTCACAAGCGTGGCCGTCGTCTTCCGACCCCCTCCTCCGCCGGCCCGGGCGCCGCCTCGGCCGCCCGGCGGGAGGCCCTCCGCAAGTCTGCTCCGAAGCTCTGGGTTGACTTGCCGGTTGACTTGCCCGCCCTCCCGTGAATGGTGCCGGCCTCGTTTCCGAGAGCCCGTCATGCACCGTTACCGTTCCCACACCTGCGGGGCGCTCCGCCCGTCCGATGTCGGGCAGACCGTCCGCCTCTCCGGCTGGTGCCACCGCATCCGCGACCATGGCGGCGTGCTGTTCATCGACCTGCGCGATCATTACGGCCTGACGCAGTGCGTGGTGGATTCCGATTCCAAGGCCTTCCCGCTCGCCGAGACCGTGCGCTCGGAATGGGTGATCCGCCTCGACGGCCGCGTGCGCCAGCGCCCCGCCGGCACCGAGAACCCGGAGCTGCCGACCGGCCAGATCGAGGTCTATCTCGACGAGATCGAGGTGCTCGGCCCCGCGGGCGAACTGCCCCTGCCGGTCTTCGGCGACCAGGAATATCCGGAGGAGACGCGGCTCAAGTACCGCTTCCTGGACCTGCGCCGGGAGAAGCTGCACGCCAACATCATGAAGCGCGGCGCGATCATCGACTCGCTCCGCCGCCGCATGCGCGAGGGCGGCTTCTTCGAGTTCCAGACGCCGATCCTGACCGCGTCGAGCCCCGAGGGCGCGCGCGACTATCTGGTCCCCTCCCGCGTCCACCCCGGCAAGTTCTACGCGCTGCCGCAGGCCCCGCAGCAGTTCAAGCAGCTGACGATGATCGCGGGCTTCGACCGCTACTTCCAGATCGCGCCCTGCTTCCGCGACGAGGATGCCCGCGCCGACCGCTCCCCGGGCGAGTTCTACCAGCTCGATATCGAGATGAGCTTCGTCACGCAGGAGGACGTGTTCCAGGCGGTGGAGCCGGTTTTGCGCGGCGTGTTCGAGGAATTCGCCGACGGCTGGCGGGTGACCAAGGCATTCCCGCGCATCCCCTATGCCGAGGCCATGCTGAAATACGGCGTCGACAAGCCGGACCTGCGCAACCCCCTCATCATCGCCGACGTGACGGACGAGTTCGGCGAGGACGCGGTCGAGTTCAAGGCGTTCAAGGGCGTGATCAAGTCGGGCGGCGTGGTCCGCGCGATCCCCGCCACCGGCGCGGCCAGCCAGCCCCGCTCCTTCTTCGACAAGCTCAACGACTGGGCGCGCTCCGAGGGCGCCCCGGGGCTCGGCTACGTCGTCTTCGAGGAGGAGGGCGGCCAGCTTACCGGCAAGGGCCCGATCGCCAAGTTCATCCCCGCGGAGATCCAGGCCCGGATCGCGGCCAAGGCCGGCGCCAAGGCGGGCGACGCGGTGTTCTTCGCCGCCGGCCCCGAGGCCAAGGCGGCGGCGCTCGCCGGCAAGGCCCGCATCCGCATCGGCGACGATCTGGGCCTCTGCGACAAGGACCAGTTCGCCTTCTGCTGGATCACCGACTTCCCGATGTACGAGTGGAACGAGGACGAGAAGCGGATCGACTTCTCCCACAACCCGTTCTCGATGCCGAATTTCGACCGGGACGCCTTCCTGGCCCTCGGCGAGGAGGACGCGGAAAAGATCCTCGGCATCAAGGCGTTCCAGTACGACATCGTCTGCAACGGCATCGAGCTCTCCTCGGGCGCGATCCGGAACCATCGCCCCGACGTGATGGAGAAGGCCTTCGCCATCGCCGGCTACGGACGTGACGTGCTCGAGGCGAAGTTCGGCGGCATGCTGAACGCCCTGCGCATGGGCGCCCCGCCCCACGGCGGCATCGCGCCCGGCGTCGACCGCATCGTGATGCTGCTCTGCCACGAGCCCAACATCCGCGAGGTCGTGCTCTACCCGATGAACCAGCGCGCCGAGGACCTGATGATGGGCGCGCCCTCCGAGGCGACCCCGAAGCAGCTGCGCGAGCTGCATATCCGCCTGAACCTGCCCGAGAAGAAGGGGTAGTCCCGGAAGCCCTCCCCCGCGGTTCCGGTCGACCGGTTCGATCCCGGCGGGCCTTTCCTCCCCCTCGCCCGGGGGCGAGGAGAGGCGCTCCATCCAGCACGGCGCAGAGCCTGACCCCGAGAGCCCCGGAAGGGGGAGGGATCGACCGGTGCGGCCAGGAGACCCCGGCATGTCCCTCACCGCCATCGTCGTCGCCCATGACAGCGCCGAGGTCCTGCCGGACTGCCTCGGCGCCCTCGCCCGCGAAGAGATCCCGGCCATCGTCGTCGACAATGCGAGCCGCGACGGCTCGGTGGCGGTGGCGCGGGCGCACGGCGCGCGGGTGATCCGCAACGACCGCAACGAGGGCTATGGCCGGGCCAACAATCGCGGCGTGCGCGCCGCCGAGGGGGCGAGCCACGTCCTCATCCTGAACCCGGATCTCGTGCTGCAGCCGGGCGCCGCCGCCGCCCTCCGCGCCGCCGCGGCCGCCTGGCCCGATGCCGGGCTGCTGGCCCCGCGCATCCACGAGCCGGACGGGCGTTTCTTCTACCAGCCGCGCTCCCTGCTCGCCCCCTACCTCACCAACCCGAAGGGGGTTCGGGCCTATCCCGAGGGCGATGCCTGCGCGCCCTTCCTGTCCGGCGCCTGCCTGATGGCGGAGCGCGCCTTCTTCCTCGATCTCGGCGGCTTCGACGAGGCGATCTTCCTGTTCTACGAGGACGACGACCTCTGCCGGCGGGTGGCGGAGGCGGGGCGCGCTTTGGTCCATGTCCACGGGGCGGTGGCCCTGCACGGGCGCGGGCGCTCCTCGGCGCCGGAGCCCGGCCGGGTCTTCCGCAGCCGCTGGCATCAGGCCTGGTCGCGGGCCTACGTGTCGCGCAAATACGGGCTGCCGGACCCGAGCCTCGGCATGCTCGCGGTCAACGCGCCCAAGGCCGCGCTCTCGGCGCTGGTGCTGCGGCGGGCCGGCATGGAGCGCTACGGCGGCTCGGCGGCCGGGGCGCTGGCGGCCCTGCGCGGCCGGGGGGCGCTGGCCCGGGAGGGGCTCGACCATGCGCGCTGAGACCGTCGCGGAGGCGCTCGCCCGGCCGCATAACGGCTTCTCCGCCCTGCGCCTCGCCCTGGCGCTCGCCGTCGTCGTCTCCCACGCCTTCAGCGTGACCACGGGGATCGGCCTCGACGAACCCCTGGCGCGCTCCACCGGCTTCACCCTCGGCGAGCATGCGGTGAACGGCTTCTTCGCCGTCTCGGGCTTCCTCGTCACCATGAGCTTCGACCGGCGGGGCTGGCGCGACTACGTCTTCGCCCGGGCTTTGCGCATCCTGCCGGGCCTGGTGGCGGCGACGCTCGTCGCCGGCCTCGTCCTCGGCCCCGCCCTGACGCGGCTGCCGGTGGGCGAGTACCTCGCCGCGCCGGACCTGCGCCGCTTCCTCACCGGCACCCTCCTCAGCCTCAAGAGCAACACCGCCCTGCCGGGGGTGTTCGAGGGCAATCCCTATCGCAGCCCCCTCGGCACGGTCTGGACCCTGAAATACGAGGTGATCTGCTATTGCGGCGTGCTCGCCGCGGGGCTCCTCGGCGCGTTCAGGGCCCGCTGGCCCGTGGCCCTGCTGGCGGCTGGCCTCGCCCTGGGGCTCGTCGGGGCCGAGATCGCCCATCCGGACCTTCCCAAGCACATCGAGACGAGCCTGCGCCTGCCCTTGATCTTCGCCGCGGGCGCCGCCCTCTATCTCTGGCGCGCCAGGGTCCGGCTCGTCGCCTGGCCCCTGCTCCTGCTCGCCCTCGCCCCGCTGCTCCAGGGAACGCCGTTCTACCGGGCGACCCTGTTCCTGGCGGAGAGCTACGCGGCGATCTGGCTCGGCCTCGCGCCCTTCCTCGGCCGCGCCCTCCTCGACCCGCCGGCAGACCTCTCCTACGGGGTCTATCTCTACGGCTGGCCGATCCAGCAGACGCTGCACGCCCTGGTCCCGGCCCTGTCCGCCTCCGTCCTGCTCGGGCCCTCGCTGGTCCTCGCCCTGCTCGTCGCGGCCCTGTCCTGGTATGCGGTCGAGAAGCCGGCCCTGCGGATCAAGGCCCGCGCCATGGGCCGGCGCACCCTCGGCACGATCGAGCCGGCCGGGCCGTGAGGCGAGGCCCGTGAGCGCCCTGTCCCCGGAGGCCGCGCGGGCGCTGGCCCTGCGCCTCCTCGAAGCCGAGGGCTTCGCCCTCGCCGCCTGCAACGAGCGCGGCGACAGCCTCTACCTGACCCGCCCCGGCGAGGACTGGTCCCTGCGCGTCTCGAACCATGCGCGCCGGCCGAAGCAGCGGCGCGGCCATCCCGAGGTGCTGGCGAGCCTGATCCTGCGCACGCCCAAGACCGCGCCGCAGGTCGCGGCGATGGTCGCCGCCGCGATCCGCGATTTTTCGGCGATGCGGCTCCGAAGGAGCGCGCCGGCCGATCAGGCCTCCGCGGAATCGTCCCGGAAATAGGGCTCGACGCTGCCCTTCAGCTTCACCGTCATCGGGTTGCCGGCCCGGTCGAGGGCCTTGCCGGCGGAGAGGCGCACCCAGCCCTCGCTGACGCAATATTCCTCGACATTGGTCTTCTCGACGCCCTTGAAGCGGATGCCGACCCCGCGGGCCAGCGCGGCCTCGTCGTAGAAGGGGCTGTTCGGGTTCACCGAGAGGCGGTCGGGGGGCGTGTCGGACATGGCGGCGTGACTTCCTGGCGGACGAGCCGGCCGGTTACGGCAATCGAGCCGGACGGGCAATGCCGCTCGGGGGCAGGCGTCGCGATCTTGATATCGATCGGCTGCTATGATGGCATGGCTGTCCTCGCGCCGGGATGCCATCGATGCGCTCCGTCACCATTCGCAATATTCCCGAGGACGTCCACCGTGCGCTGCGGGTCCGGGCCGCGCGGCACGGGCGCAGCACCGAGGCCGAGATCCGGGACATCCTCGAGCAGGCGGCCAAGCCCGAAGGCCGCCTGAAACTCGGTTCGCTGCTGACCTCCATCGCCCGCGAGGCCGGACCCTTGTCGGAGGAAGAGGCGGAGAATTTCGATCAGCTTCGCGACAGGAAGCCGGTCGAGCCGCTCCGCTTCGAATGATCGTCCTCGACACCAACGTCATTTCCGAATTGTGGAGGGTGGTGCCCGATCCCGCCGTGCGGGCTTGGATCGATGCCCAGGTCGTCGAGACCCTCTACCTCTCGGCCGTCACCGTTGCCGAACTCCGTCTCGGCATCGCGGTGATGTCGGCCGGCAAGCGGCAGAGGACCTATCGGGATCGGCTGGAGCGGGAGGTGCTGCCTGCCTTTGCCGGTCGCGTGCTTCCCTTCGACCTCGATGCCGCGCGGCATTACGCGGACTTCATGGCACAGGCGAAGACGGCGGGACGGGCAATTGCCCAGGCAGACGGCCACATCGCGGCCATCGCCGCGGCACGGGGCTTCATCGTCGCCAGCCGCGACACGAGCCCGTTCGAGGCCGCCGGGGTGAGAGTCGTCGATCCCTGGAAAGCCGCGGCATGAGATGAGGGGCGCGTGACGGCGCCCCGCAGGCCAGGCTCTTACGTTGCCCTCGCCGCCCGCGCCGCCGCGACGACCTCCTCCACCCGTCCGCTCTGGAGCAGCGGGACCCAGCGCGTCACCGTCTCGTGCGGAAACGCCCACCAGGCCGTCTCGACCAGGGCCGCCACCGTCGCCGGGTCGAAGCGCATCCGCACCACCCGGGCGGGGTTGCCGGCCACCACCGCATAGGCCGGCACGTCGCGGGTGACGACGGCCCGGGCCGCCACCACGGCGCCGTGGCCGATGGTGACGCCGGACAGGATCATGCAGCCCGAGCCGAGCCAGACGTCGTTCCCGATCGTCACGTCGCCCCGGGAGGCATGGTAATCCTCGGGCGCCTGCGCCTCCGGCCAGAGCCCGCGCATCGCCGCGAAGGGATAGGTCGAGACCCAGTCCAGGCGGTGGTCGCCGCCGAGCAGGATCTCGACCTTGTCGGCGATGGAACAATAGCGGCCGATCGTCAGGCGGCGCCCCGATTCGGGGAAACGCACCTTCGGACGGCCGTAAGAATAAGCGCCGATTGAGAAATTCCAGCGCTTGGCGAGTTTTTCGAGATGCCGCCGCGTCTCGTTGTGCGGGTTGCGCCCCCGCTTCAGGCGTTGCAACAGAGCCTTCAACGATGCGGGTCCCGCCTTGAGCGCAGGGCCGGCGCAGGCGCACGACCCGGAGAGGATGCCGAAGCGATGGCCGAAAACATGTCCGAGGACCTGAAATCCGGCGCGCTCGTCTACCACCGCCTGCCGAAGCCCGGGAAGCTCGAGATCCAGGCGACGAAGCCCCTGGGCAACCAGCGCGACCTCGCCCTCGCCTATTCCCCGGGGGTGGCCGCCGCCTGCATGGCGATCCACGACGACCCGCAGGAGGCCGCGACCCTCACCATCCGCCAGAACCTGGTGGCCGTGCTCTCGAACGGCACCGCCGTGCTCGGCCTCGGCGATATCGGCCCGCTGGCCTCGAAGCCGGTGATGGAGGGCAAGGCCGTCCTCTTCAAGAAGTTCGCCGGCATCGACGTGTTCGACATCGAGGTGAACGAGAAGGAGGTCGACAAGCTCGTCGACGTCGTCTGCGCCCTGGAGCCGACCTTCGGCGGCATCAACCTGGAGGACATCAAGGCCCCCGAGTGCTTCGAGGTGGAGGAGCGCTGCCGGGAGCGGATGAACATCCCGGTCTTCCACGACGACCAGCACGGCACGGCGATCATCGTTGCGGCCGCGGTGCTCAACGGCCTCGAGTTCGCGGGCAAGAAGCTGGAGGACGCCAAGATCGTCACCTCCGGCGCGGGCGCGGCGGCGCTGGCCTGCCTCAACCTGCTCGTCTCCCTCGGCGCCCGGGTCGAGAACATCACGGTCACCGACATCAAGGGCGTGGTCTACAAGGGCCGGCCCGAGCTGATGGACCGCTGGAAGAACGTCTATGCCAAGGAGACCGAGGCACGGACGCTGGCCGAGGTGATCCCCGGGGCCGACATCTTCATCGGCCTCTCGGCGGGCGGCGTGCTCAAGCCCGAATACCTGGAGAAGATGGCCGAGAAGCCGCTGATCATGGCGCTCGCCAACCCCTATCCGGAGATCATGCCCGATCTCGCCGAGAAGGCCCGCCCGGACGCGATGATCTGCACCGGGCGCTCGGACTTCCCGAACCAGGTCAACAACGTCCTCTGCTTCCCCTACATCTTCCGCGGCGCGCTCGATGTCGGCGCGAGCAAGATCAACGAGGAGATGAAGAAGGCGGCCGTGAAGGCGATCGCCGCGCTCGCCCGCGAGACGCCCTCGGACGTGGTCGCCCGCGCCTATGGCGGCGAGGCCCGACCCTTCGGCCCCCGCTCCCTGATCCCGAGCCCGTTCGACCCGCGCCTGATCCTGCGCATCGCCCCCGCCGTGGCCAAGGCCGCGATGGAGTCCGGCGTCGCCGGGCGCCCGCTCGAGAACATCCAGGCCTATACCGAGTCGCTCGACCGCTTCGTGCACCGCTCCGGCTTCATCATGAAGCCGCTCTTCTCCAAGGCGAAGGAGGCCCCGAAGCGGGTCATCTACGCCGAGGGCGAGGACGAGCGCGTGCTGCGCGCGGCGCAGGTGGTGGTCGAGGACGGGGTGGCCAAGCCCATCCTGGTCGGCCGTCCCCGGGTGATCGAGACCCGGATCAAGCGCTTCGGCCTGTCCCTGCGCCAGGGCGAGCATTTCGACCTGATCGATCCCGAGGACGATCCCCGCTACCGCGCCTATGTCGCGACCTATCTCGAGGTCGCCGGCCGGCGCGGCATCACCCCGGATCTCGCCCGCACCCTGGTGCGCACCAACAACACGGTGATCGGCGCCCTGGCCGTGCGCCGCGGCGAGGCGGATGCCCTGATCTGCGGCCTGGAGGGCCGGTTCGAGACGCGCCTGCGGGTGATCCGCGACATCATCGGCCTGAGCCCGGGCGTGCTCGACTTCGCCGCGATGAGCCTGATCGTGACGAAGAAGGGGGCCTATTTCCTCGCCGACACCCATGTCCGCCCGAACCCCTCGGCGGAGGAGATCGCGGACGTGGCCGTCGCCTGCGCCGACCACGTCACCCGCTTCGGGCTGACGCCGAAGATCGCGCTGCTCAGCCACTCGGATTTCGGCCAGTCGGACAGCGAGTCGGCCCGCAAGATGCGCAGCGCCCTCGACCTGATCCATACCCGCGCGCCCCAGCTCCAGGCGGAGGGCGAGATGCAGGCCGATTGTGCCCTGTCCGAGCTGATCCGCGACCGGGTGCTGCCGAATTCGAACCTGAAGGGAGCGGCCAACGTGCTGATCTTCCCCAACCTCGACTCGGCCAACATCTCCTTCCAGTTCGCCAAGGTGCTGGCCGATGCCCTGCCGGTCGGCCCGCTGCTGATCGGCCCGGCCAAGCCCGCCCACATCCTCACCCCCTCGGTGACGGCCCGCGGCATCGTCAATGTCACGGCGGCGGCGGTGGTGGAGGCCCAGGCGAGCGACACCGCCCTCCTGACCGACGCTGCCGAGCCGGGGGCGGGGCCGATCTCGGAGTAATCCGAGGCTTCGGGGCGGGATCCGCGCAGACTCCGGCTTGCCGCTTGTGTGCGCTGCAATAAGCTGAGGTCCCGCCCTCGAAAAGCGAATCGGTCGATCATGCTTCGCGCAGGCTCCGCGTTCGGTAGGGATCCCGTCCTGGCGCCGGGCCGGCCGTGACCGGCGCCGCCTGGGCCTTCGCGGAGGCCGGCCCTGCCGCCCCCCTCGATGCGGACGACCTGCCGCGCGGCGTCCGCGAGAAACGCATCGGGCCCGACACCCTGCTCGTCCCGCCGGGCGGGACGGCGGGCAGCCCGGCCGGTGAGCTCCTGCCCGCCCTGTTCCAGCGGCCGCCGCCGCCGGACAGCCTGCCGGCCCGCCTCGATTTCCGGGACACGAGCCCCCATCCCTGGCGGCGCTATGCGGCCCGCCTCCTCGACCTCAACCTCGCTGCGGTCTGTCTGCTGCTCCTGCTCCTGGCGGTGTCGGTGCTGCTCGGCCCCGATCGCTTCGCGGCGCTGAAGGCCTTCGCGGGCACGAAGGCCGGCGGCTTCCTCATCGGGTTCGCGGCGCTCGTTCTGGCGATCCCGCTGAATGCCGAGCTCCTGGTCCGGTTCGGCGCGACGCCCGGCAAGGCGCTGCTCGGCCTCCGCGTGCTGCGGGACGGGCGGCGGATCGATCGCGGCACGGCCCTGCGCCGGGAGCTCTCCGTCGCGCTGCGGGGGCAGGCGGTCGGCCTGCCCGTCCTCGACGGGGTGGCCACGGCGCTGGCCTATCGGCGCCTGACGAAGACGGGCCGCACGGCCTGGGACGAGGCCCAGGCCCTGACGGTGCATCACCGTCCGCGGGACTGGGCCGTCGCGCTCTGGCTCGCCGTCATCCTTCCCCTCGCCCTCCTCCAGATCACGGCCCTGCTGCGATGACGAACGAAGGTGTCTGGTGGCGGATCGGGCCGGACGGGCAGCCCGAGGGGCCTTTCCTCGCCGCGGAGATCCGGGCGCTGCTGCGCCGCGGCCGGATCTGGTGCGCGGATCCGGTCTGGTCGGCGCAGACCGGCGCCTGGGCGGCGCTCGAACGGACGCCGCTCCTCGACGGTGACCGCGCCACCCGGCCTCCCCTGCTCGCCCTGGCCGTCGCGGCCCTCGCCTTCGGCGCGATGGTCTTCGCGGGCTTGCGGATGGGCAGCCTCGTCGCCTTCGCCGAGGCAGTCGCGCCGGCCGCGACCTGGCTGCCGCGCGCGGCCCTGGTCGGCGAGGCCCTGGTGATCGTCGCGGTGGCCCTCGCCCTGTGCCGCCTCGGCCGCCTCTGCGCGGCGCGCCTGCGGGGCCGGCCGGGAGCGGCGCGGGCCCTCCGCCTGGGGACGGGCGTCGCCGTGATGTGCGCCGTCCTGCTGGGCGGCGGCCTGATCGGCGCGACCGCGCTGCTGCCGCAGGACGCCACCGCCTTCGGGGCGGAGGCCTACACGATCGAGACCGGGCCCGATCCGTCGCGGATCGTGGTCAGGGGCGTGATCGGCCGCGGCTTCGGCCGGGCGATGCGACAGGCCCTCGACCGGGCGCCCGACCCGGTGCGGATCGAGATCGACAGCCCCGGCGGCCTCGCCGGCGAGGCGCTGGAGGCGGCCCTCGCCATCGAGCAGCGCCCCGGCGCCACGGTGGTGGCGGGCGAGACCTGCGACAGCGGCTGCATCGTCGTGCTGATGGGCGGGACGCGCCGCCTGGCGCCGAAGGGGAGCACCCTCGGCTTCCATGCGCGCTCCGACATCCGGGCGCGGAGCGAGCGGCTGGTGCTGTTCGGCTACGATCTCGAGGCGGCGCTGATCGATGTGCCGACGGATGCCTTCCTGATCCGCCGCGGCGTCCCCGCCCAGATCATCGACATCGTCAACCGGCGGGGGACGCGCTTCGTGTACAGGGTCTCCAACGAAGTGCTCGTGCCCTTCGACGTGCTGACCGACCTCGTCGATCCGCCGCAGGAGTGAGGCCGCTTCCGGATGCGGGAAGCCGTCGCCGTGTATTCTCCTCGTCCCCTGCCCTGCCGGGCTCGAAGCGCCGACAGACCGGGCCGGATTGTCACGTCCGGTCGATGACTTGTCCCGCGTCCGGTCCATCATGCCTCACCGCCCGACGGGAGGCGGTGGGAACGGGGAACTGTCGATGACGAGGACGATCAGCCGTGGCGCCGCGGCGCTTGTGGCGCTCGCGCTGCTTCCGGGGCCGGCCCTGGCGGCGGGGGATGCGCGGCTCACCGGGCTGTGGAAGCTCGTCTCCTACGTCGTGGAGGTGAAGGAGACCGGCAAGACCGAGCCGGTGATGGGCGAGCACCCGACCGGCTACGCCTATTTCACGCCGGAGGGCCGGGTGTTCTTCAATCTCACCGGCGAGGGCCGCAAGCCGGCCGGCGACGAGGCCGGGCGGGCGAAGCTCCTCGACACCATGGTCGCCTATACGGGCACCTTCACCACCGAGGGCGACAGCTGGACGGCCAAGCTCGACGTGGCCTGGAACCCGGCCTGGGTCGGCACCGCCCAGACCCGCCGCTTCACCCTCGACGGCAAGCGCCTGCGCGTGCTGACCCCCTGGCGGATCATGCCGAACTGGGCCCAGCACGGGGAGACCCGCAGCATCGTCACCCTGGAGCGGGCCGAGGGCGAGTGAGGCCGATTCCGCTCGGACGCGAGCGAAACGGCAAACCGGCGCGGCCCTTGAGCGAAGCCCCCCTCCGCCCTCCCGAAGGGATCGACCGGAGGGGGATGGGGCTGCGCCCTCACGGCGCCGGCTCGATCGCCAGGAGGCCGGCGCCGATGGCGAGCCAGACGAGATGGGCGTCGGTGCGGGCGCCGATCTTGGCCTTGATGGCGTAATGGTAGTTCTGCACCGTCTTCTGGCTGAGGTTGAGCGCCCGGGCGATGCGGTCGCTGGTCTGGCCGGAGGCGACCAGGCGCAGGATCTCGACCTCCCGGGGGCCGAGGTCGCGGATCGCGTCGTAGCCGCTCGACAGGCGGTCGGCGGCGATCTCGCGGGCGATGTCCTCGCTGAGCGCCCGTCCGCCCCGGGCGACGGTGGCCACCGCCCGCACCAGCTCGGAGGGCGCGCTGCTCTTGGTCACGTAGCCGGAGGCGCCGGCCTCGAAGGCCTTGAGGGCGAAGGCCGCGCCGCCATGCATGCTGAAGACGAGGATGCGGGCCTGCGGGTCCCATTGCCGGATGTGGCGCAGGGCCTCGATCCCGCTCGGGCCGGGCATGGCGATGTCCATGACGACGAGGTCGGGCTTGGCCGCCTTGTAGGCGCGGTAGGCACCGGCCGCGTCCTCGGCCTCCGCCACCACCCGGTAGCCGGGCTGGCGCTCCAGGAGCAGGCGGTAGCCCTCGCGCACCACCGGATGGTCGTCGACGAGGAGGATCGCGAGGCTCATCGCTCCGGCCTCACGCGGCGGCGACCTGGGGCACCAGCCGGGGGCCGGCCAGCGGGATGATGGCGGCGATGCGCAGGCCGCGCTCGGCCCGGCCGATGGCGAGCGAGCCGCCGAGCGCCGCGATGCGCTCGCGGATGCCGAGGATGCCGTGGCCGCCCCCGCCCTCGACCCGGGCCGGGTCGCCGCCGCCCTCGTCCTCGACGGTGAGGCGGATCTGGGGCAGGCCCTGGCCCGCATGCTCCACCCGCAGCCGCACCTCCGCCGGGCGCCCGTCCGCCCGCGGCCGGCCGTGGCGGGCGGCGTTGGTCAGGCATTCCTGGGCGATGCGGTAGACGCTCAGGGCCGCCTGCGCCGGCACCGCGCCGAGATTGCCGGCCACGTCCAGGCGGTAGACCGAGCGCTTGGCGTCGCGGGCGTTCCAGCCGGCGACGAGCTGGGCGAGGCTCGCCTCCAGGCCGAGCTCGTCGAGATCCTGGCTGCGCAGCCGGGCCAGTGCCTCCTTCAGGCTGCCCATCATCCGTGCGGTGACCCGGGAGATCGAGCGGGCCTGGGCGGCGAGGTCCGGCCGCCCTTCCTCGGCGCCCGCCTCGATCGCCGCGGCCAGCGCCGCGCTGGCGGTGAGGCATTGACCGAACTCGTCGTGCAGATCGCGGGCGAGCGCCCGGCGCTCCTCCTCCTGCACCTGGAACAGGCGCTTGGTCAGCGCCGCCCGCTCGGCCGTGGTGCGGGCCAGCCGCTCGGCGAGGTCCTCCACGGCGCGGGCGATGTGCCGGAACTCCTCCCCGGCGAAGCGCGGCAGGCGCGCGGCGTAATCCCCCGTCTCCAGCCGGCGCAGGGCCCGCACGATCGTCCGGGCCGGCATCACCGCCTGCCCGATCAGGAGCGCGGCGAGCAGCGCGATGCCCGCCGCCATGGCGCCGGCGAGGCCGACCACGATGCGCACCTGCCCCCAGACCTGGCGCAGGGCGGCGTCCCGGTCCGGCGCGGCGCTCACCGTGCCGGCCCGGCGCTGGCGCACGGTGAGCGGCAGGCTCACCGCGGGATGCGCGCCGAAGGCGGCGCCGTAGAGGGTGGCGAACCAGTCCGGCGGCGCCGCGCCGAGGCCCTCGACCTGGCTGCACAGGGGAGCGGGGTCGCGGCCCTGAACCGCGAAGGTGACGCAGATGCCCGGGGAGACGACCCGCAGGGTCGAGACCGTCTGCCAGTCCGGCCGCGGCAGGATCGTGCGGCGGTCGAGCCCGTCGCGCCAGAGCAGGTCGCGCCAGTAGAGATTGGCGAGGTCGCGGGTCACCCGCGCGGCGGAGGCCTGGGTCTCCGCCCGGATGCCCCGGTCCGCCTCGTAGACGATCCAGCCGATCGCGCAGGCGAGGCAGAGCAGCACCACGCCGACGAGGCGCAGGATCAGGTGGGCGAGCAGGCGCATCGGCGCGGTCCTCCCGGTCTCTTTCGGGGAAGTTGGAGCCGGGCCGTGCGGGCTTGGCAAGCGCCGATCGCGGCGCTCGGGCAAATTGCCCGGCCTCTTCCGGGCGCGCTGCCCGTGCGGGGGCCGCGCGCGCCGCCGATCCTCCCCGGTCTCGACACCGTGAGGAGACCGCCGATGCCCGCCCGCCTGCCCGGATTCCTCCGGCTCTGGTTCGCCCTCGACGTGGTGCTGGCGCTGGCCCCGCCCCTGCACTGGCGCCTGAACGGGGCCGCCCCCGTCCTCGGCCTGCCGCCGGTGCTCGCCTATCTCTGGGGCACGAGCCTGTTCATCGCCGCGAGCACGGTCGCCGCCTATCTCGCCGAGCGGCGGGAGGCCTGAGCATGGGCCTCCTCGTCACCTACGGCGCCCTGGCGCTGTTCTTCGCCCTGGTCGTGCTGATCCTGCAGCGCTCCTACGTCGCCGACCGGGACTTTTCCGATTTCACCGTGGCCGGCCGCTCCTTCGGCGGCTTCTTCCAGGCCATGGCCTTCTTCAACACCTACCAGCCGGGCACGGTCTTCCTCGGCGCCTTCGGCTTCATCGTCGGCAGCGGCGTGGTCGGCCTCGGCGTCTCGACGCTGCTCGCCCCGGTGGTGATGTATCTGATGGCCGCCCGGGTCTGGACCTGGGGCGCGACCCACGACCTCAAGACCCAGCCCGACCTGATGGCCCTGCGCTACCGCTCGCGCGGCATCCGCGTCGTCGCTGCGCTGATCGGCGTGCTCGGGCTGTTTCCCTGGATGGTGCTCGGCATGCAGTCCCTGGGGGCGGTGTTCCACGCCCTGTCCCTCGGGTATCTCGGCTTCACCGCCGCCGTGGTGCTCGGGGTCGTGGTGATGTCGGTGCGCCAGGTCTGGACGATCCGCATGGGCATGCGCGGCATCGTCATCTCCGACGTCTTCCAGGGCGCTGTGGCCTATCTCGCCGGCAGCGCCCTGATGATCGGGCTGATCGTCTGGCTCTTCGCCACCGGCGCCTCCCTCGACGCGCTGCCCGCCGAGAAGCTCGCCCTGCCGGATCTGGGCACGGACCAGCCGCTGCTGTTCTTCTCCCTGACCCTGCTGCCGCTCCTCTGCTCCCTGTGCTGGCCGGACCTGTTCATCCGGCTCTATACCGGCTCGGGCATCGAGGCGGTGAAGCGCTCCTCGGCCTATTGCGCGCCCCTCGCCCTGGTCTTCGTGACGAGCCTCGGCTTCCTGGCCCTGCTCGCCTCGACCCGCCCGGACGTGCTGGCGAGTCCGGAGACCGCCTGGTTCACCCTCAACCGCGCGGCCGGCGGCGTGCCCCTGCTGGCCTTCGCCGGCGTCGTGGTCTTCGCCGCCTCCATGGGCAATATCGACGCCACCGTGCAGTCGATGGGCGCGCAGATCGCCAACGACGTGGTCGCCCCCTACCGGGCCTTGAGCGAGCACGGGCTGGTGCGCGTCTCGCAAGGGGCGATGGCGGCGATCACCGGGATCTCGGCGCTGATCGCCTGCCTGCCCCTGCCCTCCCTGTTCTCGATCGCCCTGTTCGCGTTCCAGGTGATGGTGCAGATCGCGGTGCCGCTCTATCTCGGCATCTTCTCCCGTCTCGGCACCGCGGCGGGGGCACTCGCCGGCATGGTCGCGGGCATCGTCACGGTCGCCCTGCTGCAGGGGCTCTATCCGGTCGGCATCCCCTGGGCCTACGGGCTGACCTCCGGCTTCGTCGGGCTCGTCGTCAATCTCGCGATCTATCTCGCGGCGGCGCTCTGGCTGCCGAACGAGCGGGCGGAGCGGGCGCGGCTCGATGCGCTGTTCGCGACGGCCTCGCCGGCGTCACGCCTGCCGGAGGCGATGCCCGTTGCGGAAACCGCCTGAGACGCGACAGCCCCCGGATCCGGGATCCGGGGGCTGCGCGCAGCGTGACGGGGCGTGAGGCGGGGCGCTCTCAGGCGTGGAGCCTGCGCACCGTGCCCAGGAAGCCGCCGAAGAAGGCGGCCAGCGCGCCGAGCACCAGGGCGAGGGCGGCGTAGAGGGCGCCCTGCGCGGCGGCGCGGCGGGTCTCCTCGGCCGTGGCCTTGGCCTTCTGCTTGGCGTCGGCCAGGGCCTGCGCGTACTGCTTCTCGTAGGTCTGGATCTGGGTCTTGGCCTGATCGACCGGGATGTTCTGGGCCTTGGCGAGGGCGTCGGCGGCCCGGTCCTCGGCCTGCTGCTTCTGGGCCTGGTCGCCGGTCAGCAGGGCGCGGATGGCGCTCACCGCGGCGTCGCGGGCGGCCTGCGGATCCTGGCCGGCGGCCTGCTGGCGCACCTGCTGCTCGATGCTCTCGATCGGGTTCGAGATCTTGGACAGGGAGGGGGCCGCGGCCTGGGCCGCCGTCTGCACCGTCCCGCCGACCGCCTGGCCGGCTCCGCCCAGCACGCTGCCGAGGGTGCCGAAGGCGCCGCCGACGAGGCCGCTCAAGGCCGAGGTCAGGAGGTAAAGCACGAAGAGCGTCGTCACCGCCCAGGAGACGAGGCCGTGATAGGCCGCGGTCGAGGCCGAGGGGCGGCCGGAGAGGCGCCCGGCCAGGTAGCCGCCGATCAGCGCCGCGACGATGCCCGAGCCGACCCACCAGCCCGCCGCCGCGAGGGAGGCGGTGCCGGCGCTCGGATTGCCGCCGCCGTCCACGTCGAGGGCGGACAGGCCGAGCCCGACGCCGGCGAGGTTGATGACGATCTGCGCGACGAGGGCCGTCGCCGCGCCGGCGAAGATGGCTCCCCAGGAGACCGAATGCATCAGGGGCAGGCGCGTCTCCGCGGCCGGGGCGAGGGGTGTTGAGACAGCCAAAGAACGAACTCCCAGTCGGATCGTCAGGACCGGGCGGCCGGAGGGGCGGGATCGCGCCCCCGGAGCGCCCGAATGCCGGCGGCCGGGAGCGTGGGGTCCCGGGCCGAGCATTGTGCGCTCGCTGAACGCGCGACCTTGCAATTCGTTCTGAGAGAAATGCGCGAAGCTGTTCGAATTTTCGGATTATTCAAAATCATCGCGCGAGGCGGCGGGGCAGCCCCGCCGCTCACGCGATGCCGATTCACGCGATGTCGACGCGTCCGTCCAGGCCGACCACGCGGCCGAGGCCCCGCACCCGGTTGAGCAGGCGCTCGCCGGAGAGGGCGCGCCATTCCGCGGGCAGGCGCAGGACCACCTTGCCGTCCTCGATCGTCAGCTGGATGCGGCTCAGGGTCCCCTCCATCCCGGCGGAGATCGGGAAGGCGACCCGCAGGAGGCCGCCGATCAGCCGCGCCCGCTCGAACAGGCGGGGGCCGGCCATGGCGCGCAGGGTCGCGCTCGCCTTTTCCGGGGCGATGCCCTCGTGCCGGAAGAAGCCGGACAGGGCGAGATAGGCCCGGCCCGGATGGTCGATGCCGGTGAAGGTGGCGTTGGCGATGACGTTGAGGCCCTGCTCGCCCCGGTAATCGGGATGGGCGCGCCAGCTGATGTCCGAGAGCAGGCAGGCGGCGTGGCGCAGGCGGCGCTCGTCGGCGGTCTCCGGCCCGTCGAGGGTGGCGACGAAGGCGTCGGTCCAGGCCCGCAGCTCCTCGCCGTGGCCCGGGGAGCGCGCGCGCTGGCGGTTCAGCTCCTGCGCGGAGACGATCAGGGTGTCGAGGGCGCGGGCATCCCGGTCGAGCCGCTCGTAGAGCAGGCCCTCGCGCACGCCGGTGGCCGAGATCGCCACCTCCCGCGGGCGCCCGGCCCGGATGATCTCCTCCAGCACCACGGCGCCGTAGGCGAGCAGCGGCCGGCGCGCCTCGGAGATGGCGTCCACGTCCTGGAGCTGGGCGGCATCGACCCGCTCGACGATCTCCAGGAAGCTCAATTCGTCCGAGGGCTCGACGCTGTAGCCGTGCATGACGTGGAGCGGATAGCCGCGGGCGGCCATGTGCAGCCGGGCCAGCGCCCGCCAGGTGCCGCCCACCGCGTAGAAGGAGCGCCCGCGCAGGGTCTCGAGCTGCGGCTCGGCCTTCTTCAGGTTCTCGCGGACGATCTTGGCGGCCTTCTTGAGGGAGCCGCCGGAGAGGTCCTGCAGGGCGAGGCCGCCGAGCGGCATCGTCACCCCCTGCCCCACCGTGGCGCCGCGCACGTCGACGAGCTCCAGGGAGCCGCCGCCCATATCGCCCACCACCCCGTCCGGGGCGTGGAAGCCGGAGACGACGCCGAGGGCCGAGAGCTCGGCCTCGCGCCGGCCGGAGAGCAGCTCGATGGGGCAGCCGATCGCGGCCTCCGCCGCCTCGATGAAGGCGGGCCCGTTCTCCGCGTCGCGGGCGGCGGCGGTGGCGAGCACGAAGAGCTGCCCGACCTTCATCGTGTCGCACAGCACCCGGAAGCGGGCCAGCGCCGCGAGCGCCCGCTTCACCGCCTCCCCGTTCAGGCGGCCCGTCGAGAGCACGTTGCGGCCCAGGCCGCACAGCACTTTCTCGTTGTAGAGCGGGGCGGGGGCCCGCGTGAGCCCGTCATAGGCGACGAGGCGGACCGAGTTGGAACCGATATCGACAATCGCGACGGGAGCGATGCGCAAGGCGGCCGGCTCTTCGGAAAGATGGGCGAGGGCGAGGTGGGGGCGGGTCTGTCCCATGGGCATGGCCTAGCCGAGGAGGGGGCCGCAGGGCAGGCGGGCGTCACGCCTGCGGGTCGCGTCGGCTGCCATGGTCCGCCTCGCCGTTGGATCAGGCGCGCTGCGCACGGCGGCTGAGCGCGCGGGGGCTCGACTTCTTCGACGACTTGCCGCGCCCGGACAGGCTCGGATTCGTCATGAAGTACTTGTGCGCGTTGAACGGCTCTTCGCCCTCGGCGGGGATGATCCGTTCGCTGGCGCCCGACGCCAGTACACGCCAGCTCTGCCGGTTGTCGAGGAGATTGGCGAGCATGATCTGGTCGAGCACCTGCTGATGCACGGTCGGATTGAGGATCGGCAGCAGCGCCTCGACGCGCCGGTCGAGGTTGCGGCTCATCAGGTCGGCGGAGGAGATGTAGACGATGGCCTTGGGGTGGGGCAGGCCGGCGCCGTTGCCGAAGGCGTAGATGCGCCCGTGCTCCAGGAAGCGCCCGACGATCGACTTCACCCGGATCGTCTCCGACAGGCCGGGGATGCCGGGCCGGAGGCAGCAGATGCCGCGCACCACGCAGTCGATCTGCACGCCCTCCGCGCTGGCATCGTAGAGCGCGTCGATGATCTGCGGGTCGACCAGCGAGTTGCACTTGATCCAGATCGCCGCCGGCCGCCCGGCCCGGGCATGCAGGATCTCGTCCTCGATATGCTGCAGCAGCTTCGCCTTCAGGGTGAGCGGCGAGACCGACATGCGCTCGAGCTCGGCCGGCTCGGCGTAGCCGGTGATGAAGTTGAAGATGCGCGACACGTCCCGGGCGATGGCCGGGTCGGCGGTGAAGAAGGACAGGTCCGTGTAGATGCGCGCGGTGATCGGGTGATAGTTGCCCGTGCCCACGTGGCAGTAGGTGACGAGACGGTCGCCCTCGCGGCGTACCACCATCGACAGCTTGGCGTGGGTCTTCAGCTCGACGAAGCCGAACACCACCTGCGCGCCCGCCTTCTCGAGGTTGCGCGCCCAGCGGATATTGGCCTCCTCGTCGAAGCGGGCCTTCAGCTCGACGAGGGCGGTGACCGACTTGCCGGCCTCCGCGGCCTCGGCCAAAGCCGCCACGATCGGCGAGTTGGAGGAGGTGCGGTAGAGCGTCTGCTTGATCGCGACCACGTTCGGGTCGCGGGCGGCCTGGGCCAGGAACTGCACCACCGAGTCGAAGGACTCGTAGGGGTGGTGGACGATGAAGTCCTTCTGGCGGATCGCCGCGAAGACGTCGCCGCCGGATTCGCGGATGCGCTCGGGGAAGCGCGGGTTGTAGGGCTTGAACTTGAGGTCGGCCCGGTCGATCCCGACGATCTGGGAGAGCTCGTTGAGCGCGAGCATGCCCTCCACCAGGAAGACCGCGTCGGCGGCGATCTCCAGCTCGTCGATCACGAAGGCGCGCAGCTCCTCCGCCATGCCCGCCTCGATCTCCAGGCGGATGACGACGCCGCGCCGGCGCCGCTTCAGGGCGGATTCGAAATGCAGGACGAGGTCCTCGGCCTCCTCCTCGATCTCGAGATCGGAATCGCGCACGACGCGGAAGGCGCCTTGCCCCTTCACCGTGTAGCCGGGGAAGAGCCGGCCGACGAACTTCACGATCACCTGCTCGATGGCGAGGAAGCGGGCGGTGGGGTCGCCCTCCACCTCCGGAAGGCGCACGAAGCGCTCCAGCAGGGCCGGCAGGCGGATCAGCGCCCGCAGGGTGCGCCCGTCCCGGGGCCGCGACAGCATCAGCGCGACGGTCGAGCCAAGATTCGGGATGAAGGGGAAGGGATGGGCCGGGTCGATGGCCAGCGGGGTCAGCACCGGCAACACGTGCTGCAGGAAGTAGTCGTCGAGCCAGGCGGCATGGGCCTCGGAGAGGTCGTTCGGATCGACGAGCTCGATGCCGGCGCCCTGCAGGTCGACGCGCAGGCTGCGCCAGCGCTCCTGCTGGTCGAGGGCCAGGCGGGAGACCTCGCTGGCGATGCGGGCGAGCTGCTCGGAGGGGGAGAGGCCGTCCTGGGAGGGCACGGTCAGCCCGGCCCGGACCTGGTCGTGCAGGCCGGCCACGCGCACCATGAAGAACTCGTCGAGATTGTTCGCCGAGATCGAGAGGAAGCGCAGCTGCTCGAGCAGCGGGTGATTCGGGTTGGAGGCCTCCTCCAGCACCCGGCGGTTGAACTGGAGCCAGGACAATTCGCGGTTCACGAAGCGCTCGGGCGAGTGGCGCAGATGGCGCCCCGCTTCGATCACCGGCTCGCGGGCGGCCTCCCCGGCGGTGCCGCGCTCCGCCGTGGCGGGAGCGGGCTCGGCGGCCTTCTCGGCGGCGAGGATGCGCGCGGCCCGGGCCGTGCGGGCGCGGGCGGTCTCGCTGCGCACGCCACGCTCGGTGGCGAGGCTCGTCTCCTCGACCTCGGCGGTCTCCCTCTCGTTCAAGGGCGCATCCGCTTCCGTGTCCTGCAACGCCGATCCTCCGGTCTTCCGCCTGCGGGGGCGGCTCCCTAGCACAGGCGCCGCCGTGCCGTTTGACGTTTTCGTGACGGTGTTCCCTGTTCGTAAACCTCCGCCCGGCGCGGCGGGTCGGGGCTTACTCTCCGTCATCGGGATCCTCGTCGGCGGCGACCGCGCCGGGGAGCCGGGCGAGCACGTCGAGGGCCAGGGGCCGGGTGATGCGGCGGCGGCGCTGCAGGGCGTCCCGGTCGAGCTCGGCCACCACCTCCCGGGCACGGGCGAGGGAACGGTCGATCCGCAGGGCGAGGGCATCGATCACGCGCAGGTCGACCACGAGCTGGCGGTCGACGAAGAGCTTCACGATCACCGCCCGCAGCAGCGCGTCGTCGGGGGGCAGGATGCTGGCGCCGGGGGCGAGCCGCAGCCGCGAGCGCAGATCCGGCACCTGCAGGCCGAAGCCGTCCACGGGGCCGCCCGCGGTGAGCAGCACCGGGCAGCGCCGCTCCCGGGCGAGGTTGAGCAGATGGAACAGGGCGGCCTCGTCGCGGCCCTCCGGCCGGTCCACATCCTCGATCACCAGGGCGCCGTTGGAGATCAGATGCGTGACCCGGCCCGCGCTCACCTCCGCGGCGGTGACCGTCCAGGCCCGGGCGCGGCTCGCCCAGATCGAGGCGAGATGGCTCTTGCCGCTGCCGGGCGGGCCGGAGAGCAGGAACACGGTGTCGGGCCAGTCGGGCCAGGCCTCGATCAGGCCATAGGCGACCTCGTTCGAGGGGCTGACCAGGAAATCCTCCCGGCCGTAGCGGGGATCGAGGGGCAGCTCGAAGGCGAGCTGCTTCGGGAGGGCGATTTCGCGCATGGGCGAATCATACATCTCGGGCGGTGAAGATTTCGAGCCCGCCGAGCCGCGCGTTCCGCGCAATTCACCCGTACCCCCTGATCGGTGCCAAGCTTGCGGTCCGATGCGTTGACAGACGCCGAGAGAGCGAAAGATTCAGAAATCTTCCCGTCTGGAGTGTGCGATTGGCCGGCGACGACCTTCGATACGGGCTGCTCGTGGGGGCCGCCGTCGCCGCAACGCTCGCCGCCTGGTTCCTGCTCCCGGTCGAGGAGTGGTTCCGGGCCTTCGGCCACTGGGCCCGGGGGCTCGGCCCCCTCGGGCCGGCGGTCTATGCCGGCCTCTTCGTGGCCGCGACCCTGCTCGTGATCCCCTGCACGCCGCTGACCATCGCCGGGGCCCTGGCCTTCGGCTGGTGGGCGCTGCCGATCACGCTCGCTTCGGCCACCCTCGCCTCCTGGCTCGCCTTCGTGGCGGGGCGCCACCTCTTCCGCGAGCGGGTGCGCCGCCTGGTGGCGCGCAAGCCGGCGCTGCGCGCCACCCTCGAGGCGGTGGGGGACGGCGACTGGCGGCTCCTCACCCTGATGCGGCTCAGCCCCTTCGTGCCCTTCAACGCGCAGAACTACGCGCTCGGGGCGACCGGGATCACGACGGGGGCCTATCTCGTCTCCACCATGGTGGGGATGCTGCCGGGCACCGTGGTCTGCGTCTATCTCGGCGTGATCGGCCGCGCCGCCGGCAGCGACGAGCCGACCCACTGGCTGATGCTCGGCCTCGGGCTCGCGGCCACGGTCGCGGCGGTGATGCTGACCCGGCGGCGGGTCCAGGCCAAGCTGCGGGCCCGGGCGATCGGGGCGCGGGCATGAGGATGGAGCACGACCTCTTCGCCGAAGGGCCGGCCGGGCCGATCGGGATCCTGCGGCCCGGCGAGACCTGCTGGCGCATGGCGCGGGCCGGGCGGGTCGCCCTGCTCCATGACGGGGCGGCCTATTTCCGGGCCGCCCGTGCGGCGATGCTGCGGGCGCGCGCCTCCATCACCCTGATCGGCTGGAGCCTCGATCCGCGGGTGCGCCTGACGCCCGACGCGGAGGGCGCGGCCGGGCAGGAGACCCTGGCGGCCTTCCTGCAGGGCCTGAAGGCCGCGCGGCCGGAGCTGGCGATCCGCCTGCTGATCTGGCGGATGCCCTGGGCCTTCTCCCTCGGCAACGAGATGAAGCCGGACCGAATCCGCGCCCTGCTCGGCCCCGGCATCGACTACCGGCCCGATGCGAGCCTGCCCTTCGGCGCCTGCCAGCACCAGAAGATCCTGCTGATCGACGACCGCCTCGCCTTCTGCGGCGGCAGCGACTTCGAGGCCAACCGCTGGGACACGCCGGCCCATCGCGACCGCGACGCCCGCCGGCGCCTGCCCAGCGGCGAGGGCTATCCGCCCCGGCACGACGTGATGATGGCGGTGGACGGGCCGGCCGCCCGGCTGCTCGCCGCCCTCGCCCGGCAGCGCTGGCAGGAGGGCACCGGCGAGGTCCTGGCCCCGGCCGTGCCGCCCGGCCCCGGGGGCGATCCCTGGCCGGAGGGGCTCGCCCCGGCCCTGGAGGATGTCGCGGTCGCCGTGGCGCGCACCGTGCCGGCCTGCGGCGGGCGCCCGGCCCTGCGCGAGAGCGCGGCGCTCTACCAGGCAGCGATCGCCGCCGCCCGGCGGGTGATCTATCTCGAGAACCAGTACTTCACGGCGCCGGCCATCGGCGCGGCGCTGGCCGCGCGGCTCGCCGAGCCGGACGGGCCGGAGGTGGTCGTCGTCGTCTCCGAGCACAGCCCCAACGCCTTCGACCGGCTCACCATGGACAGCGCCCGCCGCGGCCTGATCCTGCGCCTGCGCCGGGCCGACCGCTTCGACCGCCTGCGCATCGTCTCGCCGCACACCGCCCGGTCCCGGCCGATCCTGATGCATTCCAAGGTCGCGATCTTCGACGACCGGATCCTGCGCGTCGGCTCGACCAACCTGAACAACCGCTCCCTGGGCTACGACACCGAATGCGACCTCGCCCTCGAGATCCCGGAGGGCGCAGCGCGGATCACGCAGGTGCTGCACGGCCTGCTCGCCCATCATGCGGGCCTGGAACGCGACGCCTTCTCCGCCGCCGTCGCCGCGCGGGGCAGCCTGAGGCAGGTGCTCGACGACCGCCTCGCGGCCGCGCCCGGGCGGCTCTGCCGGGTGGTCCCCTCCCGGCGCGGGCCGCTGGCGCGCTTCGTCGAGGGCTGGCATCTCGGCGATCCCGTCGGGGCCGCCGATGCCTGGCGGCCCTGGCGCCGCCCGCAGGCCCTGCGCCGGGCGCCGGATTAGGCTCTCCCCGTCAGACGGGGGTCAGCGGGCCCGCCTCCCCGTGCACCCGAGCGGGCCCAAGCCCGACCTGGCCGCGCTCGTCTCCGGCCCGTCAGGCGGCCTGACCGCCGGAGGCCGTCACCGTCCCGCCCGCCGCCACCGCGGCGGCGGGGCGCGCCGAGGCGGGGACGCGGATCTCCGCCAGGAGCGGCAGGTGGTCGGAGGCCCGGCGCGGCCCCCGCCCCCGCAGCACCCGCACCCGTCCCACGCCGAGGCCGCCGCCCACGAAGACGTGGTCGATCCGCAGGATCGGGCAGCGGCTCGGGAAGGTCGCCTCCCCGCGGTTGCCGGCAAGGCGCCCGGCATCGTCGAGCCGGCCGGTCAGGCGGCGATAGGCCCGCGACCAGCGCGTCGCGTTGAAGTCGCCGAGCAGCACGGTCGGCCCCCGGCAGGCGGGCGCGCCGAGCCAGTCCGGCCCGAGCAGTTCCTCGGCCTGGGCGATCCGCTCGCCGCCGAGCAGGCCGAGATGGGTGGTGAGCACCTGCACCGGGCCGGCCGCGGTGGCGATCTCGATCCAGAGCGCCCCCCGCGGCTCCAGGCCGGGCCGCCGGTGCAGCCCCGGCAGCGCCCCCGCCCGCACGAGGCGCGAGGGCAAGGCGGTCAGGATCGCGTCGCCGTAGCGCTCCTCCTCCACATGCAGGGCCGGGTGGAAATGGTGCGTCATCCGCAGGATGCGGGCGAGGGTCTCGGCCTGGTCGTGCCCGCCGGTGCGGGCCCGGCCGACATCGACCTCCTGCAGGGCCACCACGTCGGGTCTCGCGTCGGCGATCACCGCCGCGACCCGGTCGGGATCGACCCGGCCATCCGTGCCCCGGCAATGGCGGATGTTGTAGGTGAGGAGCCGCAGGCCGGTCGTCCCCGGCCCCGTCACACCTCGCGCTCCGGCAGCAGCACCGGCGAGTCCCCCTCGAGATAGAGCCGGCTCTGCAGGTAGCGCTCCACGCCGAAGCGCACGATCACGCCGATCGAGGCGGCGATGGGCACGGCGATCAGCAGGCCGAGGAAGCCGAACAGGGAGCCGAAGGCGAGCAGGGCGAACATCAGCCAGACCGGATGCAGGCCGACCGAATCGCCCACCAGCTTGGGCGAGATGATGTTGCCTTCGAGGAACTGGCCGACCACGAAGACGCCGAAGGTGAGCCCGATCTGCAGCCAGTCGCCGCTGGGCCACCATTGCACCAGGGCGACGCCGATGGAGAGCAGGAAGCCGGTCAGGGTGCCGACATAGGGGATGAAGGTGAGGAAGCCCGCGATCATCCCGATCAGCACGCCGAAATTCAGCCCGACGAAGAACAGGCCCACCGCGTAGAAGCTGCCGAGGATGAGGCAGACCAGGGTCTGCCCGCGCACGAAGCCCGTCACCGCCCCGTCGATCTCGCCCGCGAGCCGGCGCACGGTCGGGCGGTGGCGGGGCGGCACCCAGCGGTCGAGGGCCGCGATCATCCGGTCCCAGTCGTGCAGCAGGTAGAAGGCGACGACCGGCGTCACCACCAGCAGCGAGGCGATCGAGATCAGGGTCTGGCTGCCCGACCAGACCGATTTCAGGAAGGCCAGGAACCAGGTGCCCCCCTGCCCCACCAGGGTGCCCACCGAGGATTGCAGCTCGCTGACCACGTCGCTGCCGCCGATCCTCTGGAGGAGCGGCCCGGCCCGCTCGACCAGGATGCCCTGGAGCTTCGACACCATCCCCGGCAGGGCGTTGACCAGCCCGGCGATCTGGCCCGCGACCAGGGGCACCACGATGATGAGGAGCACCACGAAGCCGACGACGAAGGCGGCCAGGATCAGCAGCGTGGCGGCGAGCCGCCCGAGGCCGAGGCGCTCCAGCCGGTCGGCCAGGGGATCGAGCAGATAGGCCAGGGCGAGCCCCGCCGCGAAGGGCAGGATGACCTCGCGCAGGGCGTAGAGCAGGAAGACGAGGACCGCGAGGACCGAGAGCCCGATGATTGCCCGCCCGCGCATCGAGTCCCCTTCTGCCCCCGTCCGTCGCGGGGGAGAGTGGGAAGCGCGGGGGCGCCGGTCAAGGCACCGGCCGCGCTTCGCGTGGAGGCGGGGCCGGTGGCGGGGCAGGCCCGACGGTGGTGCTTTTCGCGGGAATCTTCGTCGCGCGCGGCGGATGAGGCCGTGGCCCGGCGCGGGAGGTGGTGGTCATTCCGGCCGCGATGTGGCAGCGGAAGGCGCAGGATCGACGACAGCCGGACAATGGGACAGTGATGACGGCGCAGGACGGGACGGGGCTGACCTACGCGCAGGCGGGCGTCGACATCGATGCCGGCAACGCGATGGTCGAGACGATCAAGCCGCTGGTGCGGTCCACGCGCCGGCCGGGCGCGGATGCGGAGATCGGCGGCTTCGGCGGCCTGTTCGACCTCAAGGCGGCGGGCTTCAAGGATCCGATCCTGGTCGCCGCCAATGACGGCGTCGGCACCAAGGTGAAGATCGCCATCCTGACCGGGCGCCACGACACGATCGGCATCGACCTCGTGGCGATGTGCGTGAACGACATCATCGTTCAGGGCGCCGAGCCCCTGTTCTTCCTCGACTATTACGCCACGGCCAAGCTGGTGCCGGGCGTCGGCGCCGACATCGTGCGCGGCATCGCCGAGGGCTGCCGGCAGGCGGGCTGCGCCCTGATCGGCGGCGAGACCGCGGAGATGCCCGGCCTCTACGACGGCGCCGATTACGACCTCGCCGGCTTCGCCGTCGGCGCGGCCGAGCGCGGCACGCTGCTGCCGCGGCCGGGCATCGCCCCGGGCGACGTGGCGATCGGCCTGCCCTCCTCCGGCGTGCATTCGAACGGCTTCTCGCTGGTGCGCCGCATCGTCGAGCGCACCGGGCTCGGCTACGACGCCCCCGCCCCCTTCGCCCCGGGCAAGAGCCTCGGCGAGGCCCTGCTCGCCCCGACCCGGATCTACGTGAAGCCGCTGCTCGCCGCCCTGAAGCAGGCGGGCGGCATCAAGGCGCTGGCCCACATCACCGGCGGCGGCTTCCCCGACAACCTGCCCCGGGTCCTGCCCGAGGGCGTCGGCATCGAGGTCGACCTCGACGCGGTCGCCGTGCCGCCGGTCTTCGGCTGGCTCGCCCGCGAGGGCGGCGTGGCGGAGGCCGAGATGCTGCGCACCTTCAACTGCGGCATCGGCATGGTCGTGGTGGCCGATGCCGACGCGGCGGAGGCGGTCTGCGACGCCCTCGCCGCCGCCGGCGAGGCGCCGGTGCGGCTCGGCCGGATCACCCCCCGCGGGGCCCAGCCCGTCACCTTCACCGGGTCCCTCGCCCTGTGAGCGCCGCCCCGGGCCGGCCCCTGCGCGTCGCGATCCTGATCTCGGGGCGCGGCTCCAACATGGTCTCGCTGATCGAGGCCGCGGCGGCGCCGGATTTTCCCGTCGAGATCGTGCTGGTGCTGTCGAACCGGCCCGAGGCCGGGGGGCTCGACCGGGCGCGGCAGGCCGGCCTGCCGGCCCGCGCCCTCGACCACCGGGCCTATGGCAGCCGCGCCGCCTTCGACGCGGCGCTGGATGCGGCATTGCGGGCGGCGCAGGTCGATCTGGTCTGCCTCGCCGGCTTCATGCGCATCCTGACCGACGGCTTCGTCGAGGCCTGGGCGGGCCGGATGATCAACATCCACCCCTCCCTGCTGCCGCTGTTCCGCGGCACCCACACCCACGAGCAGGCGCTCGCCGCCGGGGTGCGGCTGCACGGCTGTACGGTGCATTACGTGGTGCCGGAGCTCGATGCGGGGCCGATCATCGCGCAGGCCGCGGTGCCGGTGCTGCCGGGGGACGATGCCGACGCCCTGGCCGGCCGGATCCTGGTGCAGGAGCACCGGCTCTATCCCGCCGCCCTGCGTCTCATCGCCGAGGGCAAGGTGCGCCTCGACGGGGGGCGTGTGGTGTTCTCGGACGGCACGAAGGGCGCCGAGGGCGCCCTCCTCTCGCTCTGATCCGGCCGCGCCGGGCGCCTCGGGCGCCGGCGCGGCCCTGTTCCCGTGATCAGACCGGACGCGGCAGCTTGCAGGCGTCGAGCGCCTCGTAGGCCTTCGCGGTGGCGGTGTCGTTGAAGTAGCCGGTGCTGCGGTAGGCGGCGATCTCCGCCGGGGTCATCGCGCGCACGGTCTGCTTGGCGTAGCAGCCGCAGGGGGCGGCGAGGGCGGCCGGCTCGACCTTCTGCTGGCGGCCCTGGACGATGGTGCAGGCGTTCTGCACGCGGGCGACCAGGTTGCTCTTCGGCGCGGTCTTCAGCGCCGGATCCGGCGTGTAGCCTTCGAGGGAGGCGTTCGCGGTCGGGACCGACTTGCCGGCATTGCAGGCGGCGAGCAGGGAGAGGAGGCCGGCGCCGAGGAGGAGCCGGGCTGTGCGCGGAAGGCTGGAGCGCATGGGGGTGATTTGTCCGCAAAGGAGATTCGGAAACGAACCTTCCTTCGGGCCGCGGTGAGTCCGGCGCAATGGCGCCGGAGACACACCGATTCAGCGAATGCGGGCGGCCCGTCGCCGGACCGCCGCGCGGGCCGGATCAGCCGGCGATGTCGGCATCCGTGAAGAACTGGGCGATCTCGATCTGCGCGTTCTCGGCGCTGTCCGAGCCGTGCACGGTGTTCTCGCCGACGGATTCCGCGAAGAGCTTGCGGATGGTGCCCTCGGCGGCCTGGGCCGGGTTCGTCGCGCCCATCACCTCGCGGTACTTGGCCACGGCGTTCTCGCCCTCGAGCACCTGCACCACGACCGGGCCGGAGGTCATGAACTCCACGAGCTCGCCGAAGAACGGGCGCTCCTTGTGGACCTCGTAGAACTTCTCCGCCTGCGCGCGGCTCATGCGGATGCGGCGCTGGCCGACGATGCGCAGGCCCGCCTTCTCGATGACCGCGTTGACCGCGCCCGTCAGGTTCCGCCGGGTGGCGTCGGGCTTGAGGATGGAGAAGGTGCGCTCGGTCGCCATGATCGTCCCGACTTTTTTCTGAAGAGATGGAGAGAGCCGAAAACGGCTGTCGCGGCGGGCTTATAGCGGCGCGATCCCGCCGCCTCAACCGGCCGGGCGGAAGCGGCGCCATGGCTTCTGCGCCACACTGCCGAAAATTCGCCCGATTGCGGCGATGTCCTGTGCGCGACGACACGACGACGCGCCTGCCCCCCTTCCCGCACCGCCTGCCCCCAGGCCGAGCCAAGGAGACTCCGTTATGCGTTTCGCCCGCCTCCCCGTGCTGTTCTCCGTGCTGGCCGCCTCGCTCGGCACCACCGCCGCCGTCGCGGCGCCGAAGGATCCGAGCGGCACCTGGCTCACCGAGGACGGTCGCGCGAAGATCCGCATCGACCGCTGCGGCCCGAACGCGGCCCATGCCTGCGGCAAGGTGGTGTGGCTGAAGTCGCCGAATTCCCCCGCCGGCACGCCGCGCACCGACATCAAGAATCCCGACCCGACGAAGCGCGGCCGCCCGGTGATCGGGCTCACGCTCCTCGACAAGCTCGCCCCCGAGGACGAGAAGTTCTCCGGCGAGATCTACAACGCCGAGGAAGGCAAGATGTACCAGGTCAGCCTGGAGCGCGAGAGCGAGGCCGAGCTCAGCGTCCAGGGCTGCCTGCTCAAGGTCCTGTGCGGCTCGCAGACCTGGACCCGGGTGCCGGACGTGAACCAGCAGGCGGCGATGGTGCCGGCCTCCGAAGCCCCCGCTTCCGCCGCTCCGAAGCCGGCCAAGGCCGCCCCGAAGCCGGCTTCGGCGCCCAAGGCGGCCTCCGCCGTCCCGGAGCCGTGAGAAAAGGGGCCTGAAACGAAGGGAGGCGCGCCGTTTCCGGTGCGCCCCAAGTCGCTGCCTCACCTTGATGGGGGTTCAGGCCCGAGGGAGATAGCTTAACCGTCGGAGGCGGCAAGGGGCTGGCGTCGGGTTCTCCCCCGCCCGGCCCCGACGGCCTCCGGCGCCTGTGGATGGCCCCTGCCCTCTGGCGTCGGGATCGCGCAAGCGCCACAACGGGACGCCCTGTCGGTCCCGCTTGGACACCCCGTTGGACATCACGCCCGAGATCCTGCTGAAGGCCTATGCCGCGGGCATCTTCCCGATGGCGGAGGATGCGGACGACCCGACCATCTACTGGGTCGAGCCGCGGGCCCGGGGCGTGCTGCCCCTCGACCGTTTCCACGTGCCGCGCCGCCTCGCCCGCACCGTGCGCTCCGACGTGTTCGAGGTGGTCTCCGATCGCGACTTCGAGGCGGTCATCGACGGCTGCGCCGCCCCGCGCCGCGACACCGCCCGGACCTGGATCAACGGCCGCATCCGGGCGCTCTACGGGGCCCTGTTCGATCTCGGCCATTGCCACACCGTGGAGGTCTATGCCGGCGGCCGGCTGGTGGGGGGGCTCTACGGCGTCTCGCTGGGCGCCGCCTTCTTCGGCGAGAGCATGTTCCACGAGGCGCGGGACGCCTCGAAGGTCGCCCTCGTGCATCTCGTCGCCCGGCTGCGCGCCGGCGGCTACCGCCTCGCCGACACCCAGTTCCTCACCGACCATCTCAGCCAGTTCGGCGTCGAGGAGGTGCCGCGCCACGTCTACAAGCGCCGCCTCGCCGAGGCGATCGCCCGGCCGGCGCGCTGGACGGTCTGGCCGCCCGCCACGCCCGTGGCCGGCGCGGCGATCCTCGCCGCCCTGGGGCCGGAGACGGCCACGCAGGCGTGAGGCCGCCCTCAGCAGGGCTTCAGGATCGGATCGAGATGCAGGAGGCGCTCGGCCAGCGCCGCCGCCGTTCCCGCGTCCTCCCCGCCGATCTGGCCATCGAGGGCGAGGTCGGCCAAGCCGTGCACCAGGGCCCAGCAGCGCAGGGTCCAGTCCGCCGCGCTCTTCGCCGGGACCAGGGCCGCGACCCGTTCGGCCAGCACCGCGTGGCTCGCCTGCGCCGCCGCGACCAAGGCCGGCGGCTTGCCGCCGGGCCAGGGGCCGAACATCAGCCGGAACAGGGCCGGGTTCGCACAGGCGAAGCCGACATAGGCCACCCCCTGCCCGATCAGGGCCTCGCTTCCCCGTCCCGCCCCGTCCGCCGCCGCGAGCGCCGCCCGCAGCCGCTCGAACCCCACCACGGCCACGGCGGCGAGCAGGGCGTCCTTGTCGGGGAAATGCCGGTAGGGTGCCATGGCCGAGACCCCCGCCCGCCGGGCCGCCTCGCGCAGGCCGAGGCTGGCGGGGCTGCCCCCCTCCTCTAGGATGGCGAGACCCGCCGCGACCAGCGCCTCGCGCAGGCCGCCATGGTGATAGCCCGGCTTCGCGGGCGCTTCGGCGCGATCAGATGTTGACACTGTAATCATCCCGCGTATGTTTACGGTGTAAATCGGAGGGTGCCCTCATGCAAGCCGACGCGCACGCCACCCCGGACCCCGCCCCCCGAGCGGAAGACGGAACTCCGCGGCACTCGATCGACCTGTCGGATTATCCCGGGCTCGTGGTGGTCTATCTCGGCTTCCGGGTCGGCACCTGGCGGGGCCTCAAGGCCCTCCTCGGCATCGGACGGGGCTTGGGCGAGATCCAGCGCCACAAGCCCGAGGGGCTGCTCGCCCACGAGAACCTGCTCTACGGCCTCAACCATATCGGGATGCGCCAGTACTGGCGGGACCTGGAGAGCCTGGAGGCCTTCACCCGCTCCGAGCCGCACAAGACCTGGTGGCGCGACTTCGCAACGGATCCCGCCGGTTCCGGATTCTGGCACGAGGCCTACCGGCTGCAGGGCGGGATGGAGGCGATCTATCTCGGCATGCCGAGGCCCATCGGGCTCGGGTCCTTCGCCCCCGCACGGGCACCAATCGGCCCCTTCATGAGCTCGCGCCAGCGCCTCGCTGCCTAGGACGGGTCCTCACTCGGTCGACGATCGTCCGATTACCGGAAGAGGGCGTCAAAGAGGTTTTGGGGTTCGCGGGGCTGGGGCGGCGGAGCGGCTGCGGGGCCGGCGTTGTTCGGGAAGAACTTACGCGAGGGCTTCTGCTTGGGCTGCACCGGGACGCCTCGGGGCGCTTCCACGTCCACCTGGCCCTCCGGGTTGATCTGCTGGGCGGTCTTGGTCGGGTCGCCGCCGCGCTTCTTCTTCTCAGGCTTGGCGGCGAGCGCGGGCATGTCCTCCTGCTCGCGGGCCTCCGCGATCACGTCGGAGCCGCCTTTGCACTCGGTCAGCCACACGTCGTAGATCGGGTGCTCGATGGCGTGCAGGCCCGGGCTCGAGGCGAACATCCAGCCCGTGAAGATGCGCCGGTACTTGTTGTCGAGGGTCACCTCGTCGACCTCGAGGAAGGTCGTGGTCTTGGGCGTCTCGGTCGGCGGGCGCGAGTAGCAGACCCGCGGCGTCAGTTGCAGGGCGCCGAACTGCACGGTCTCGTCGATGGCGACCTCGAAGGACACGATCCGGCCGGTGATCTTGTCGAGCCCGGAGAACACGGCGGTCGGGTTCTTGATCTTGTCGGCCTGCGCGGGGACGCCGGCGGCGCCGATCACGGCGGCGGCCAGAAGCGCCCGGCTGAGGAAAGCGGCTGTCCTGCGGCTCAAGGCGCGCCCCTGTTCGAAACCCGTGGCGCGCCGGCCGAGCCCCGGGGCTCCAAGCCCCGGCCGAACGGCCGAAGCGCGCGCCCTGCGGTTAACACCGGAAGGGTGGTCGAAAAAGGGCGATGCGCGTCCCGAGGGCCCTCCCCTCAGTTCCTGAACGGTTTGGCCCCGATCTCCAGCCGGTAGATCGTGGTCGGGAAGCGGATCGCGGCCTTGCCGCCGTTCATGGCGCTGGAGCGGTTCATCTGCGCCGCCGGGATCCAGAGGCCGCCCTCCTCGTCGATCCACATCGCGTCGCCCCAGACCAGGGCCGGATCCTGCACCAGGGTGCCGATGCGCCCGTCCGGCGCGATCGTCAGGATGCGCAGGTTGTCGGTGTCGGAGGCGTAGATCGTCCCGTCCGCGTCGATGGCGGTGCCGCCGGTGGAGACGGTGGCGGCGAAGAGTTCGACATGGCGGCCCCGTTCCTCGTCGCTCGCCGCCGCGTCGTCGAGCCACTTGGTCTCGATCCGGTAGAGCGGGCCGGTACAGGCCTGGTAGTAGAACCATCTTCCGTCCGGGGAGACTTCGAGCTGGTCGGCATGGATCGCGATCGGCTTGCCGTCCTCGCCGAGGATCACCTTGTTCTCGCCGGTGAGCGGGCGCTGCGCCACCGTGGAGGGATGCCCGTCGAGGACCCGCCGGAGCGAACCGTCGTCAAGGTCGAGCACGATCAGCCCCGGCTGGCCGGCATCGGTCAGGTAGACCTTGCGGCCGTTGAAGCGGAAATCGTCGATGAAGCTCTTGGCGGTGGTGGCCGCCTCGAGGGGATAGGTCTTGGCGATCCTGTTCATGGAGAGGTCGATGCGCACGAGCTTCTGCCCGCCGGGCAGCGGCGCCTCGCCCATGCCGGCCGCGCCCTTGTCGACCACCCAGAGCGCCCCGTCCGGCCCGATCCGGATCGCATTGACGCCGACGAAGCCGCTTGCCGGGTCCTCTCCCGGCTTCCAGGAATTCCAGGCGGCGTCGGGATAGGCGACCGGCTTGCCGTCGACCCATTCGCCGAGCTCGATCCCCCGGTCCTTCTGCTGGCGCTGAAACGGGGAGAACAGCCGCCCGTCCCGGGAGCGGGTGATGCCGTTGAAGACGAGGCTGTCGGAGCGCAGCGCCGGGGTGAGCTGCGCCGGGGCGGTGGCGACGTCCTCCTGGGCCTGCGCGGCCGTGCCGAGAAGGGCAGCCAGAAGCGCGGCGCCCAGCGCCGGCAGGATCGTTCGCATCGCATTCCCCGTCATCACAGGCTGACGGTGGGAAATGCCTTTCTAGGCCGGGAGGTTCAGGGTCGGTGGCGGTTGGCCGCGCTCACTGCCCCGGTGACCACGGCACGTAATCGCCGGTCGCGGCAGGGCGGGCGCCCCAGGAGAGCTGAGAGCCCTTCGGCCGGTAGGCCTGGGCCGTGCCGGTGAGGTTCTCCTCGTGCGGCTTCTGCCACTCGCGCGGGACGTAATCCTCCTCGCTCGGGGGCACGTCGCCGTTGTGGCAGAGCCAGGCGCGCCAGCCCGGGGGCACGCGGGAGGCATCGGCATAGCCGTTATAGACCACCCAGCGCCGCTCCGGCCCGACCGAGCGATCGATCAGCGGCCCGAGCGCCTTGTAGTACTTGTTGCCGAGCTCGTCCGACCCGACGAACTGGCCGCTGCGCGCCGTGTAGAGCGCGAGCGAGGTCGTCTGCCCGTTCCACCAGGTGAAGATCCGCAGCAGCGTGTCCTTGAGGGCCATGGTTCCTCTCATGCCCGATCCGCGTCCCCGAGGGGGGCGGGTCCGGGTCTCGCTCAAGCGCCGCGCGGACTTGGCTGGCCCGGATCCCACGTCGAGCGCGGGGAAGGCCGGATCAGGCGGCGTCGGATGCCGCCCGGTTTATGGAGAGAGGCGGCGGTCAAGTCCAGCGCCGCGTTGCGCCGCACCGCCGCCGCACGGGCGCCGGCCCGGAGGGCCGCCCTCCCCCGCCGCCTGTTGCGCGGGAGTCACGGGGCGGCGCCACGCGCGGCGCCCCGGGGGCCGCTTCGGCCGCCTGCCCCCGCTCCGGGGCCCGTCAGGCTGTGTGCGAAAAATTTTCCCGGCGGAAATCGCCGAGGGCGGAAGAGGGGTTAGCGGATCGTTGAGGATATCCACAGGAAACGCGCCACTCCTACCACATCTAGTCGGGAACACGCCCCCTCGGCACTAGTTATTGACGCATGAACGGGGTGGGCAGTAGTCTTCCCTCACTGCTTCGGACGGCCGCAAGCGGGGCCTCGGCTCCGCCCGCTGGCGCGGAATCGTAAGGTCGCGGAAGGTCCGGTACGGACCGCCGGTCGGTCGGGGCAGAGTTCCGAAACGTGTCACGAGGCCCGGCGCAGGACGCCGGCGGCCGGGGCGTCCGCCCCGTACGGAGAGGGATTCATGCGGTTCGAGCGGCGCTACACCACGGCTGGACAGTCGCCCTACGCGACGATCGCCTTCCGCGAGGCGGTGAGCGAGATCCGCAACCCGGACGGTTCGATCGTCTTCCGGCTCGACGGCATCTCCGTGCCGGAGAGCTGGAGCCAGGTCGCCGCCGACGTGCTGGCGCAGAAGTATTTCCGTAAGGCCGGCGTGCCCGCGCGCCTCCGGAAGGTCGAGGAGAACGACGTTCCGAGCTTTCTGTGGCGCTCCGTCGCCGACGAGACGGCACTGGCCGCGCTGCCCGAGGACGAGCGCTACGTCTCGGAGAGCTCCTCCACCCAGGTCTTCGACCGGCTCGCTGGCTGCTGGACCTACTGGGGCTGGAAGGGTGGCTATTTCTCCTCGGAGGAGGATGCCTCCGCCTTCCTCGACGAGCTGCGCTTCATGCTCGCCCGGCAGATGGTGGCGCCGAACTCGCCGCAATGGTTCAACACCGGCCTGCACTGGGCCTATGGCATCGACGGCCCCGGCCAGGGCCATTTCTACTGCGACTGGAAGACCGGTGCGCTGACCAAGTCGGCCTCGGCCTACGAGCATCCGCAGCCCCATGCCTGCTTCATCCAGTCGGTCGCCGACGACCTCGTCAACGAGGGCGGCATCATGGACCTCTGGGTGCGCGAGGCGCGCCTGTTCAAGTACGGCTCCGGTACCGGCTCCAACTTCTCGATGCTGCGGGCCGAGAACGAGAAGCTCGGCGGCGGCGGCAAGTCGTCGGGCCTGATGTCCTTCCTCAAGATCGGCGACCGGGCGGCGGGCGCGATCAAGTCGGGCGGCACCACCCGGCGCGCCGCCAAGATGGTGATCGTCGACATCGACCACCCCGATATCGAGGCCTTCATCGACTGGAAGGTGAAGGAGGAGCAGAAGGTCGCCGCCCTGGTGACCGGCTCCAAGGTCGTCTCGAAGCACCTCACCGCGGTGATGAAGGCCTGCATCCAGTGCGAGGCCGAGGGTGACGCCTGCTTCGACGCGGAGCGCAACCCGGCGCTCAAGCGCGAGATCAAGGCCGCCCGCAAGGCGATGGTGCCCGACGCCTATATCAAGCGCGTCGTGCAGTTCGCGCGCCAGGGCTTCACCAAGATCGAGTTCCCGGTCTTCGACACCGACTGGGATTCGGAGGCCTATCTCACCGTCGCCGGCCAGAACTCCAACAACTCCGTCTCGCTCACCGACGACTTCCTGCGGGCGGTCGAGGCCGACCGCGACTGGAACCTGACCGCCCGCACCTCGGGCAAGGTCGCCAAGACGGTGAAGGCCCGCGAGCTCTGGGAGAAGATCGGCGAGGCGGCCTGGGCCTCGGCGGATCCGGGCCTGCACTTCAACACGACGATGAACGACTGGCACACCTGCCCGACGGGCGGGCGGATCCGGGCCTCGAACCCGTGCTCCGAGTACATGTTCCTCGACGACACGGCCTGCAATCTCGCCTCGGCCAACCTCCTGACGATGTACGACCGGGAGACGAAGCGCTTCGACGTGGAGGCCTTCGAGCACCTGAACCGGCTATGGACGGTGGTGCTCGAGATCTCGGTGATGATGGCGCAGTTCCCGTCCAAGGAGATCGCGGAGCTGTCCTACAAGTACCGCACCCTCGGCCTCGGCTACGCCAATATCGGCGGCCTGCTGATGACCATGGGCCTGCCCTACGACTCCGCCGAGGGCCGGGCGCTGGCCGGCGCGCTGACCGCGATCATGACGGGCGTGGCCTACGCCACCTCCGCCGAGATGGCGGCCGAGCTCGGCACCTTCGCGGCCTATGAGGACAATGCCGACGCGATGCTGCGGGTGATCCGCAACCATCGCCGGGCGGCCCATGGCGAGGCCGCGGGCTACGAGTTCCTCAACGTCACCCCCGTCCCCCTCGACCACGCCAACATCCCGCAGGCCGATCTCGGCGCCCATGCCAAGGCGGCCTGGGACCGGGCCCTGGCGCTCGGTGAGGAGCACGGCTACCGCAACGCCCAGGCCACGGTGATCGCGCCCACCGGCACGATCGGCCTGGTGATGGATTGCGACACCACCGGCATCGAGCCCGACTTCGCCCTGGTGAAGTTCAAGAAGCTCGCCGGCGGCGGCTACTTCAAGATCATCAACCGCGCCGTGCCGGACGCCCTGCGGGCGCTCGGCTACCGGGAGGCCGAGATCGCCGAGATCGAGGCCTACGCGGTCGGCCACGGCTCCATGGGCCAGGCCCCGGCGGTCAATCCGGGCTCGCTCCGGGCCAAGGGCTTCACCGACGACAAGATCGCCGCGGTGGAGGCGGGCCTGAAATCGGCCTTCGACATCAAGTTCGTGTTCAACCGCTGGACGCTCGGCGACGACTTCCTGAAGGACACCCTCAAGGTCCCGGCGGAAAAACTCGCCGACCCGACCTTCGAGCTGCTGCCGTTCCTCGGCTTCTCGAAGAAGGAGATCGAGGCCGCCAACACCCATGTCTGCGGGGCGATGACGCTCGAGGGCGCGCCGCACCTGAAGACCGAGCATTACCCGGTCTTCGACTGCGCCAATCCCTGCGGCCGGCTCGGCAAGCGCTACCTCTCGGTCGAGAGCCACATCCGCATGATGGCGGCGGCGCAGCCCTTCATCTCGGGGGCGATCTCCAAGACCATCAACATGCCCAACGACGCCACGGTGGAGGATTGCAAGGCGGCCTATCTGCTGTCCTGGCGCCTCGCCCTCAAGGCCAACGCCCTCTACCGCGACGGCTCCAAGCTCTCGCAGCCCCTCAACGCCGCCCTGATCGCGGATGACGAGGAGGAGGCCGACGACGTGGTCGAGGCGCTGATCCAGGCCCCGGCCGCGGCCAAGGCGGCGGCCGCCGCGGAGAAGATCGTCGAGCGGGTGATCGAGCGCGTCGAGCGCATCCGCTCGCGGGAGAAGATGCCCGACCGTCGCAAGGGTTACACCCAGAAGGCGGTGGTGGGCGGCCACAAGGTCTACCTGCGCACCGGCGAGTACGAGGACGGCCGCCTCGGCGAGATCTTCATCGACATGCACAAGGAAGGCGCGACCTTCCGCAGCCTGATGAACAACTTCGCCATCGCGATCTCGCTCGGCCTCCAATACGGCGTGCCGCTGGAGGAATACGTCGAGGCCTTCACCTTCACCCGCTTCGAGCCGGCGGGCTTCGTGCAGGGCAACGACGCGATCAAGAACGCGACCTCGCTGCTCGACTACGTGTTCCGCGAGCTCGCCGTATCCTATCTCGGCCGCACGGATCTCGCCCACGTCAACCCGTCCGAGATCGGCGGCACGGTGCTCGGCGGCGGCGAGGGCGACACCACCCGCGAGGCCGGCAAGGCGACTCCGGCCGCCTCGACCATCGTCTCCCGCGGCCTGCTGCGCGGCTCGGCCGACCGGCTCACCCTGATCCAGGGCGGTCCGGCCGGCGGCACGGTCGGCATCGGCGCGGCCTCCACCGGCCAGAGCGCCCCGGCGGGCGGCATGGTGCACGCCCTGCGCGGCGCCACCGCCCTGAAGGCGGAGCCGCAGAGCCTCGGCAGCGTCGAGGCCCTGCCCTTCGCCGCCCCGGAAGCCAAGGCGGAGCGCAGCGTCGCCGACCGCCGGGCCGAGGCGAAGATGAAGGGCTATGTCGGCGAGGCCTGCCCCGAATGCGCGAACTTCACGCTGGTCCGCAACGGCACCTGCCTGAAATGCGACACCTGCGGTTCGACCACCGGCTGCTCGTGACGGGACCCTTGAGTGTGTGTGGGGAGCACCTTTGTTGGTCCGCTTTCAAAGAGTGCTCGCCCGCAGAGTGAGCCATAGTCGGCCCGCCAAGCGAATTGGACAAGGGTAAGTCCCGTCCCGTCGCTCAGCGCCCAATCCTGACCTGAAGCCATAGAAGCGTCGGGCCGCCAGTTAACGGCGGCCCGCCTATCGGCGGCATGGTTGACGCTCCAGTGCAGCGAATCGGGTTAGCCTTCACCCGTGTTCGTTCTGGTCGCGGTTCGAGGGGGTGATGTCGGTCATAGGTTTCAACATTAAGAAGGGCGAGCTCTGGTATTGCATCCTCGCAGGGACACGTGGTGCGCCTGTGTACGTCGGCCACGACCGACACCGCTTCGATGCGGCCCAGCCCCGGACCGAGCTCGCCAATTACTTCAAGCAGACCTTCGCCGAGGTGATCGATCGCGCGCCGGGAAGCCGGTTGGCGTACCGCCTATCGCTTGAGGCGAAGAAGGCGGACCAAGTCGCCTATCTCACCTTCCCGTTCGGGATCCTCAATCTGGTCGCGCACGAGCGTGGCCTGCACATCCGCGAATACGTGACGCAATCCTTCACAGCCAAGGCGCTCGGCGTGAAGGACGACAAGTTCGCCGCTTGCGACGCGTTGATCTCCGGCCGCCCAGGCAAGTGGGACAAGGACGCCAAGCTGGCCGCCCTGAGCGCATGGGTGTCGCTCGATGAATAGCCCCCTGCCTCTCCTGGTCCAACCCGGACAGGTGATCCTGAACAAGTACCAGGTGCTCAAGCCCCTAGGGGCTGGCCGCTATGGGCAGGTGTTCCAGGTGCGCAACCTGAACTTGGGACTCATCTCGGCCCTCAAGATCGTGCTGGTATCCGAGCCGGACCGACACAAGGCGGTGGTCGAGGCGCAGGCCCAGAGCCTTTGCGGGCACGACCATGTCGTCGAGGTCCGCACGGCGGATGTCTTCGACCGCTCGGTCCTCATCGAGATGGAGTTCATTGAGGGCGGCTCGCTCGGGGACAGGCTCCTGCGCGAGTTCGTGCCGGTCGCGGACAGTGTGTCCTACGTAAAGCACATCCTCTACGCCCTGGAGCACGCGCATGCCCGCGGCATCGTCCATCGCGACGTGAAGCCCGGGAACATCATGCTGGCACCCAATGGCGCAAAACTTTCCGATTTTGGGACGGCAACCCACCCATCGACCGGGATCAGCGTCATCGACGAATTTTATATGCCGCACGCGTCGCCGGAGGCAGCTAACGGAGGCTCCTTTTCGCCCGCGAGCGACGTCTTCGCCACCGGCCTGACGTTGATGCGAGCCATCAACAACATGGCCGCTTGGGGGCATATCATCACTGATGATGGCTCCTGGCGAAACGCGGTCGCGAACGGCAGCATTCCGGCCTTGGTGGGATTTCCCGACTACGTGCCTACCCCCCTCAAGAAGATCCTCAACACCGCCTGCGCTCCCGGTTACGAAGATCGCTACCCACGTGCGGCGGCCTTCCGTCAGGCATTGGAGCGGCTTCGCTTCGCCCGGCGATGGGTTCGGTTAGGGCCCGACGAGTGGTCCTGCGAACATGCGGGTAAACCGGAGATCTTGCGCTATCTTGACGGTGGGCAACCACGCACCGAGTATGTCGTGAACGGTCGGCGAAGAACCGAGTTCTGTAGGACGTTTCCAACTGAGCGGGAGGCACGTCGGGCCTTAGAACGTGCGGTGGCTAGCACGACATTAGTGTCGACAACAAGGATGGCAGCCCGGAGATCTTCCAGAGCTAAGATCTCAGATGCACTTCCAGCCTGTGGCTGAGCCCTAAAACTTGCCCACTTGGTTTAGGTGGGCAAGTTTTTTGGTATTGACACAAACACGTTACGCGAGAGGAGGCCAAGCGCGCCGGAAGTTAGCTTAAGCGCGCAAATGCATCATATATTGTTTGGAAGAACGCCTGTTCTAAGGTGGTCGATGAGATCTGCATCTTTAATAACAGCGTCAAAATATATGTATTCCCAAGAGTTTTTCGTGGGATGGGCGTAAAGATCACGAAATGCCTCGACTTGAGATGCAATGTCTTGCCCTGACTTTCTCATCCCGGATGCCAGCCGGAGCATCCTGATGTGTTGAGTAAGGGCGAAATGAGTAAATCTGCGCTCCATATCAAGCTCTCTCATATGGGCTGTGACAATATTTTGTTGCGCGGCTTCTAAAGATGCATTCGCGGAAAAGGAAAAACTTGGCGCGTTGAAGGGTTGAATGATCCGTAGGACAAACAGCGTCTGGTCCAAGAATGCATCAAAATATGGATGCAAGAAGAAGCGCGGATTGACGGCGTCTCCAATCTTCTCCAATTTTTCTCCCTGGCATGCATCACACATGGGAAATAGGTTGGCAGGTGTTACTGAGAAATGGGGATAAGTCCCTTTTGGTAGATAGTGGTCCAAGGTGTTGGGCTTACCAGCCTCGCCGCATGCGGGGCAGAGCACCAAGTTATGTTTGCGTAGCGCCTGAAGCATGACCCCTTGCGCGGAGCCCTGCGCTGGAGAGTTGTATAGGTTCAAGAAGCTTTTCTTTGCAGGGCTTGCGATGTCCCATGGCTTAATGAACTCTGGAGATCCGCCGTGATTTATATATTCTTGAACTTTGCCTTTCCATTGGACTGCAATTGCATTGAATGACTTGGCATTCCTGCCCCCTTGACGTTCAGCAACTACATCATCCACCATCTTTGCGCTGGAAAACGAAGGCAGGGGCAATCTCATTACCACTGGCCGCTCTCCATTGCCCTGATCTGCATGATCAACTCTTCATTTAGGTCTCCAGACAACGCCTTTATTAGTTCGTCTGCGGATGCATATTCCTTTAACTTGGTTTTCAGCCACGCCTCGAAGGGCTTAGAAACAGATTTGTCTCCGAATACATACGAAGATATTCTCTGGAAATCCCCACCAAAGGTTTGGAATGGCGGGTTTTTCAGCACAAGACCGTCTTTAGTCTTTTCAAAAACATGTACACAATCGGCGGGCACCTCTCTTACCGTGACCACCGAGTGCGTAGCCAGAATAGCTTTGGTATCATATGCGTAGAGAATTTTCTTTAGCATGTCGACGAACTGAATCTCCAGCGTAGGGTGAAGAAATAGCTCGGGCTCGTCAACAAGTATTAGACTATTTCTTCGTATGGCTCCCAGGATATTGATTACTATATACGCAAACAGTCTTTGCCCAGAGCTGAGCTCGATGGGACTTCCCTCATTAAAAAATGTGACGCCGCTATGGCCAATCAAATGTTCTGCTAGTTTCGAGTCGTCAAGCTCAGAAATGTGACTTGGAGATATGGGAATAAATCGTCTCTTTTCGTCTTCTACTTTAATATCGAAATGCGTGGGTTCGACGGTGGCACCTTCAACGTAGAAACTGCTGGCCCTCTTATTAGCGGGGATCTCTACTGCAGCAAAATCAAAGTCGATTGCTGAACGCAAAACCGACTCCATGGTAGCAGTTTTCTGTGCCCAGTCTCTAATAGACTTGTAGCGCCTATCATCACTCAAGCATGATACAAGGGATTTTGCCGCATTGATTTTTGGTATAGTTCTTGAGAGTCTAATCGAACCGGGCTTGCCCTCGGATGGTTTTGACCCCCTGCCGCGCAGACCGAAATATTTATATGCATCTTTATCTTGAAGATCCTTTTGCTGGATGTCTACAGGAAATATTTCAAAAGGGCTATATGATATTACTACAAGCTGGCTTAGGTTGAGCGTCCTTGAGAAGCCGTAATCCTTATCTTTTGAAGGAGATATCCATTCATCAACCATTTGGTGGAGCAGTCGAGACTTACCAGAGCCATTTGGCCCAATCAGTACGTTGATGTCATGCGGAAGCAGCCCTCTCGGACTGAATTTGAATTCAATTTTCGAAATTTCGTTCAAGGCATCAGTAAAGCTGAATTCGAAATTAGCAATCGATGTTCCCTGGCTTGTTAGAATTCGCCATCCATCAAGGTATGCCTTCTGACTACCTCGCTCGCGCTGCAGAGAATTCTGGAAGCCCGGGGAGTTCGTTAGCAACAAAGCTTGCTGGTCTTCATTGACCCTAACTAAGTAGCTAGCATCTTTTAAAGATATGGCTACATTTATAGCTTCTTGCGAGCCGAGTGCGCCTTCGAGTTGCTCATAGAATGAAATTTCTGATGGCGTTGAAATGTAGTTGGTGTTGGGGATCGGGAAAATTCCATCCCACCCAGCGGACAGCAATTTGTCGAGAGTTGATGCAGTATTAGTTTTTTCGTCGATTAAAATTTTTATGGAACCCAGGCTTAGAAGATCTCCACCCGCCCGGGATGTCGTATAAAATGTTGTCTTGTGACCATAATCATCCCAATTATCCGATAAAAGCTCAATAACATCACCCTCGACGTCCGGTGGCGGAATTCGTCTGCGGCTTGCTCTGCCGGCGTATATGACTTTCACAGTTCATTTCCCCGCATTAGAACGAGCATAATTGGGATACGACAGGTCATAGCACGTAAATATCATAATCAATCGCGCTGGCGTGATATCTAGCCTGCCCTACTTTCAGCTATTGACCTTGCCTTTCAGGCGCAGCTACGGGAGGAAAGGGCCGCTATAGCTGTAACTCATTGACATGTCATGAACTGTTCTTGGCCGCCTGCCGATGTCTTGATGCACCGCGTTGAGAGTGTAGGAATTATCCGGGCATCTCATCTACTCCGGCGGCTTAAAGGAAACGTCCGGGGTCTGCATCCAGGGTGTCCACCAAACATCGCAAATCGCTTTTCTAAACTCGGCTGCCAATGTGCGGTAGGGATCGGGATTCGTCGAGCGCGGTGGATGAGAGTGCCACGCTTCTTGCCCTAATGATCCGTTTGGGCGATCATTTCGCTTAGCTCGGAGGCTATTTCACTATGAAACGCGTGGCCCTTCACCAGTCCGATTGACCCCGGAGTGCCGCGCCGCGGGCCGAGCCTCCGCTCCTGCGTGAGGCTTTCGTGCCCCAAGTCTTCTTCTCCTCCGACCATCATTTCGGCCATGCTCAGATCCTCTCATCAAGGATACGGACTCGCCGACCGTTCTCGTCCATCGAAGAGCACGACGAGACCCTGATTGCCGCCTGGAACGCCGTCGTTCGTCCCGTCGACGAGGTCTGGCACCTGGGCGATTTCGCCTTCCGGTGCACCCAGGACCATGCCCACCAATGCTTCGACCGCCTAAACGGCCGCAAGCGGCTGATCCGGGGCAATCACGACCTCCTGGCCGAGCGGCTGCCATGGTGCGGCCCGATCCTCGACGTTGCGCATGTCCACGGTCGCGTGCCCCATGGCCCCTCCAGGGGCATATGGCTGAGTCATTTTGCCCACCGTGTATGGCCGCGGATGCACCGGGGTGACCTGCATCTCTACGGCCATTCCCACGGGACCCTGCCGGACGCCCCCGAGGGCACGAGCACCGACGTCGGCGTGGACCGCTGGAACTGGCGCCCGGTGACCCTGGAGGAGATCCTGGCCCGGCTCGAAGTCGTCGCGGCGGGTGGCGAGCCATGACCGCGCTCACTTCTGGCGGCCGGCGGCTGTGGTTGTTCAGCGACCTACACCAGGAATGGTCCGAGAACGTCTGGGACCCTGCCGCGCACGCTCCGACGAGCGGGTTCGACGTGGCCGTGGTCGCTGGCGACGTCCACATGCCCCTGACGCGATCACTGGACTGGCTGGCCGAGCGCCTGCCGGGTGTGCCGGTCGTCTACGTCCCGGGCAACCATGACCTCTGGTGGGACCGCGGCGAGGAGCGCTACACGATCCACGACCAGCTCGAACGAGGGAGGGAGCGTGCCGCCGCGCTCGGCATCCACCTGCTGCTCGACGACGCCGTAGTGATCGGCGGCACGCGGTTCCTCGGCGGGACGCTCTGGACGGACTTCCGCCTCGGGAGCCTCGGCCTCACGCACGCCTTCCGGTCCGCCCAGGGGCGCTTTGGCATGGTGGACTACCGCCGTATCAGAACCGGCCCCAGGTCCCGGGATCGGATTGAGCCGGGCGAGGTGCTCCAGGCGCACCGGGCGACGCGCGCCTTCATCGAGATGGGGCTCGCCCTGCACTATGATGGCCCGACGGTGGTCGTCACGCATCACGCCCCACACCCGGACAGCCTACCGAACCCGCATGCTGACCTCGCGTGGTGCTACGCCTCTGACCTCTCGGACCTGATCCTGGCCCAAGGTCCTGACTTATGGGTCCACGGGCACGTGCACCGAGCCGCCGACTATCGGGTCGGGCGTACGCGTGTGTTCTGCAATGCCAGAGGACACATGGACGAGCGGTCGGGGTTCGACCCCAACTGTGTCCTAGAGGTGCAATGGCCTGAGGTTGCCCGGCCTTTGCGAAACGCCGCAGGCACGAACTGAGACTTTGTTGGCGGGCAAGCCCTGCCGCGACTTGCCGAAGGGGGACAGGAATCCCATCTGGGCACCAAACAATAAGCTTGGCAGCGGGGAAATGTGGGCTGACGTCGAGACCGACCAGGATTTCCTGAATTTCCGGATCATGGCTGGCTTGGCAGGTCAGATGATCCGCGATGCCAACGGTAAGCCTCTCAGCATCGGCGTGTCCGGCGGGTGGGGCGTCGGCAAATCATCGATGGTCAAACTCATCGGGACTGATCTGCAGGAGAACAATCCCGACAAGCTAGTCTTCCTGACATTCAACGCCTGGCTCTATCAGGGCCATGACGATGCCAAGGCAGCGTTGATGGAGGAGATCGGTCGGGCGCTTATGGAGCGTGCGAAGGATGATGCCGGCCTCTGGGCGCAAGGCAAGGAGCTGGTCTCCCGCGTCAACGGTTTTCGCCTCGCGAGGTATGGCGCGGAGGCAGCCGCGAGCTTTTTCACCGGTGTTCCTGTCACCCCGCTCATTAAGGGGGCTGAGGCCATCTACCGTCACATGACCGATGGCGACATCTCGTCGGATGACATCAAGGAGGTGAAGGACTTCGCCAAGGAGCACAAGGACGAAGCCGCCGGCCTGATCAAGCCCAAGAAGAAGCCCGAGACACCGCCGGAGATGATCCACGGCCTGCGGCAGCACTTCCAGAAGCTTCTTTGCGACCTCGACGTTACGCTGGTCGTGTTCGTTGATGACCTCGACCGGTGCCTGCCCCCGACCGTGATCGGCACGCTGGAGGCGATGCGCTTGTTCCTGTTCATGGAGCGCACCGCCTTCGTCATCGCCGCGGACGACAAGATGATCAAGGAAGCGGTCCGCATCCACTTCAAGGAGGCGCGGCTCGATGACGATCTGGTCGTCAGCTATTTCGACAAGCTGATTCAGGTCCCGCTGCGCGTGCCGCCGCTGGGAGTGAACGAGGTCCGCGGCTACCTCATATTGCTATTCGTCGAGAACTCGGACCTTGACGCCGAGGTCAAGGCTTCGGTCCGTAGCGCCGTCAACGCACGGCTCGCCGAGAGCTGGAAGGGAGAGTCGGTCAACGCGGAGTTCGTGACCCCACTGATCAAGGACTGCCCGGTCGCACTCAAGGCGGAGTTCGCCCTCGCCGACCGCCTCGCCAAGCAGATGGCCACGTCGCGCCGGATTGCCGGCAACCCGCGCTTGATCAAGCGCTTCCTGAACACCCTCTCAATCAGGCGCAAGCTCGCCGCCATCCAGAAGATCCCTGTCGACGACGCCGTCCTGGCCAAGGTCCTCTTGTTCGAGCGGTGCGCGGCGCCGGCCTCCTTCGATCTCCTGGTCCAGTCGGTCAACCACACGGTCAACGGCAAACCCGAGAACCTTCGGCTCGCGGAGCGGAACGTACGGGATGGGGCGGAGCTCCCGGGCGAAGGCATGGACGCCTGGGCCGCGGACAAGGCGTTTGTGGCGGAGTGGCTCAAGCTCGAACCGCCCCTTGCCGACGTCGACCTCCGCGGCGCGCTCCATGTCGGTCGGGAGAGCCTGCCCCTGGTGTCGGCCGACGACCGCGTCTCGAAGGAGGCGCAAGCCGCGCTCGACGAGATGATCTCGCTCAGGCTCAAGCCGTCCGCCGACCTCAAGGAACGCTATGGGCGCCTCGTCCCGGATGAGCGCACGTTCGTCATGGACAAGCTGCTTGAGCGGGCCGCGTCCGAGAACGAGTGGGGCGCCCCCGACATCCTCTGGGGGCTGGCCCTCGCGGCGGACGTCGACCCCGACCAAGCGAAGCGCCTCGTCGTATTCCTGTCGAACATCGCGAGCACGGCGCTCCGGCCGCCAGTCGTCATCCGCATCCGGGATACGGCATGGGGCGAGGAAGTCCTCGCCGAGTGGCGAACTCGCGATGATCTTGCGGAGCCCATGGCGAAGGTGATGACTCGGAAGGCGAAGGCCGGGCGCTGATGGGCACCTCAAGATCGAGTCCGGGCCCGAGCAAGAACGTCGGCCTCGTGCCGCCATGGCTCGACGTTCCGGGAGGCCCGGGCCCGCAACCCGCGCCGATGCCGGCACCGGCACCCGGAGGCGGCGCCAATCCCGGACCATCGCCCAACCCGCAGCCGCACCCGGGCCTACAACCCGCGCCCCCGCAGGTGCCGCCGCAGGTAGGGCAGGCATTGCCACGCCGCTTCACCGAGGCGCGCCGTGCGATAAGGGACTACGTACGCTCGGGCGACAGGGAGCGCCTGCGCGCCGGCCTCGGCAGCTACGTCGGCAAGGGTTACCGCGGGTCCCGCACAGCGTCCGCGCGGATGGGCCAAGCGGCGACCTCGGCCAGCCGCGCATACAGCGTCCTGAGTGGGCTTGCCGACGGGTCGATCACGCCCCGGGACCTCGGCTTCGATCCGGCGTCTCTCGCTGGTGCGCCCATGGAGGACGTGATCGACGCGCTCGTCGACGCGATTTGCTCGAACGACACCACTCTCGACGACGGTGCCGGGCGGGAGGCTGTCAACGAAGCCCTCAGTGAGGTGCTCGGCGACGATCCGGATCTCGACCCGCTCGCCATGCCCATCGAGCACACGCGCGAGGTCTGGCTTCGCACGTTGGCCTACCACGTGTTCGACGACATCATGCTCGATCTCGGTCCAGGCCTGCAGAGCGGTGCCGACGGGAATGCCAAACTCCTGAACGACCGCCGGTTCGAGATCCGGAGCTTCGTCTTGGAGTGTTACCGGGAACAGTTCGAGGCGGTCATATCGCAGGGTCGATCCCTGGATCGCACGACGTGCGACGGCATCGCGCGTGAGGTGACCGGCATGGTCTGCGACGTGTATGGGGGATGGGCGGAATGAGGATCGGTGTCCTTCCCAATCACGTGCCGCCCGCGAGTCTCCGCTTCGACGCCAGGATCGCGCTCTTCGGAGGCCAGGGCGACGGAATGGCCGGCAGCGTCGGCAGCCAGGTCATTCGGGAAGCGCATCGTGTGCTCGGTAGAACGCCACCGCCGCAGGCGTGGGATTTCACGGCGGTCGCGATGGCGGTCATCGCCGCTGACCGCCACGTGAACCGGGGGGCGGTCAGCGAGGACGGTTGGACGCGCGCCATCCACCTCACGGTCGCGGTGACGGACCCTCGACGCTGGAATGAATTGCGCCGACAGGTCGAGGCGATCTTGCGCTTCCTCACTGGCGACGTCTGGACGCTGGTCTTCGTGGCCGACGGCATCCAGCCGCGGCCTCCTGGGCATGTGGTGGGTAGGCGCCCGGAGACCTGCGTGTCGCTGCTGTCGGGTGGCCTGGATAGCCTGATTGGCGCCATTGACCTGCACGCGCGTGGAGAGGTGCCCATCTTCGTCAGCAATCGCGTGAAGGGCGACTGCAGCAAGCAGGAGGCGTTCGCCGCAGCTGTGGGGGCTACCGAACGGATCCTGTCCCTCAACCACAATGCCCGCACCAAGGGTCCCAACCCGGAGATATCCCAGAGACCACGGTCGCTGGCGTTCCTGGCCTTCGGGGTTCTGGCTGCCACGACCCTTGACCGGTACCGGGACGGCGCGACGGTCGACCTCCACGTGCCCGAGAACGGCTTCATCAGCCTGAACGTGCCACTGACGCCGCTCCGAACGGGCAGCCTGAGCACGCGGACCACCCACCCGCGCTTCATGCAGGCGATGCAGGAGTTGCTCGACGCCTTGGACCTCAACGTTCGGCTGGTGAACCACTACCGGCATAAGACCAAGGGCGAGATGATGGTCGAGTGTGCGGACCAGGCGCTTTTGTCCCGGCTCGCACCGTTGTCGATGAGTTGCGGCAGGGGTGGCCGGATCAACCGGCATTGCGGCCAATGCCTGCCATGCCTAGTGCGCCGGGCGGCGTTCCTTAAGCATACCGGGAGCGTGGGAGGCGACAGAACGACGCCCGCCTACAAAAAGCCTGATCCGGCGGGTGCCTTCAGGCAGCCGGCCTTCAGTCGGTACGACGACGTGATGCAATGTCTGGCGGCCATCGATATGGTTGAACGTCGGGGCGCGCGCCGCTGGATCGGTCCCGCGATCTCCGCCTCCAAGGTGCCGGATCCCGAGCCCCATCGGGCGGTCGCCGAACGCGGGCTAATGGAAATTAGGGACTTCATGCGAGCGGTCGGACTGGTGTGATCGACTTCCATTGCCACCTCGATCTGTACGCGAAGCCCGCGGGTGTCATCGCCGAGGCGGCCAAGCGCGGGATCTACGTGCTTGCGGTCACCACTACCCCGCAGGCGTTCCAAGGGAATCTTCGCTTTGTCGGGAACAACCCCCGCATTCGCGTCGCGGTCGGTCTCCATCCCGAGCTCGTGAAGGACCGGCATCACGAGGTCGACCTCGTATGCACCACCCTCCGCGAGACCCGTTATGTCGGTGAGGTGGGCCTCGACGGCTCGCCGGAGCACCGGCCGTCGCTTGACCTGCAACGCGAAGTGCTCCGGAAAATTCTGGTGGCCTGTGCCAGCCAAGGCGGCAGGATCATCAGCCTTCATTCGCGAATGGCTGCGCGCCAGGTTCTCGATGAGATTGAGATGGTGGGCGCGGTGGGCACGCCGGTCCTGCATTGGTATTCGGGGGCACCCGACGAGCTCGCGCGGGCCGTTGGTCTGGGATGCTGGTTCAGCGTCGGGCCCGCCATGCTTGCCTCACGAAACGGGCGTCGGCTGGCGAGCCTGATGCCAAGGGATCGAGTGCTTCCCGAGACCGATGGCCCCTTCGGCCAAGCGGATGGTAAGCCGCTGAACCCTTGGGATAGCGAGCGCGTCGTTCCGGTCCTCGCGGAGCTCTGGGATGAGCCCGAGCAATCGGTCGCACGAACCCTGCGTTCTAACCTACGGCGGCTGGTTTCTTGACCGCACGTCCTTTCACAGTCTGAGCGGCCTCTCAGGGCAAGCGGTTCTTGTCACAGCCGCTGGAATCGCATGACCTCGACGGCAGCGGCAATGAGGAAGCAGGCCGGGCAAGTTAACCATGCCGTGAGGATCGGCCTCGACATCGTCGGGTCGAATACCGAATATACGGATTCTGGATCGGGACGGCTTCTCCATGACTGCAATGTGTAAACATCGGCGGTGCAACCGCCTCGCATCGCGTTAACCGCTCCCGAGATCGAGCGCGCCTGATGGCGCATGCCGGGATGCAGCCCCATGAGCGCTCCCGATGAACGTGAACCGCTACCTCATCAATAAAGCCTGCGTCCGGCCTGACCTTTCGCCACGCCACCATTCGGCAGGGCGGCAGCCGCGGCGCGTCCAGCGCCATCCCAAGACCACCATCCGCAGGGTCTGATCCCGGGCGCATGCAGCGCCGGGTGGCCCCGCTTGGGGCCAGCCATGACGCACGACGACATCATTGAGACTGCCGAGGCCAGTGCCTTCCTGGAAATTCCGGAGGATGAGGCACCCAACTCGCCTCTGCCGAGGGCTGCTCGGACCGGACAAACCACGCCGCTCAGGTCACTGCCGCTCCTTCTTCTGCAGGAGGCGCTAACCCGGTCGGAGCTCCGACGCATTCGCGATGCCAGGGCCTTCTGCCTGGTGGTCGAGGCCCCGTCACCCGCATGGGTGGTCCCGCTGGAGAAGGCTCTGAGGAGCTTGGGTTCTTGGACCGCAATCGAAGTCCGAGATGGAACGACGCGCTTCAGGAGGAAGCCTGAGGATGGTGCCGCCGAACTTGCCGAGCGCATCGCCGCGGGGCAGCGCGTCGCCGCGATCAGTCATGCTCCGTCTGCTCTGCTTCCAGCCTGCCTCATCGACTGCGCCGACATCCGGGTCACGCTTGGCCATCCCTCCGACCGCGTGATCCGGGCGGCGATCAAGGCCGCGACAGGATCCATGCCACGAAGGGTGCCTGCCCGGCTGGGCCTCGATCTGGCTGACCTGCTCAGTTGCATACGCGTCGGGTCCACCGCCGCATCCTGTGTCTCCCGTTTACGTAAGGCTGCGCTTGCGCGGGCGCGAGTGGGGAGCGCCGGAGAAAACCTGCCGCACGTGCTTGACCTTCACGGCTATGGCGAGGCCACGGACTTCGCTCGCAACCTGCTGACCGACCTCAAGGCTTGGAGAGCGGGGCACATCCCCTTCGAGCAGATCTCGCGCACGCTGTTGCTGGTCTCGGAGCCAGGCCTCGGCAAGAGTTCTTGGTGCCGGGCGCTGGCCCGCTCTGCCGAACTGCCTTTGGTGGAGCTGTCCATCGCCTCGCTTTTCTCGTCGGGAACAGGCTTCCTGTCAGACATCAGTTCGCGTGTAGAGCAGGCATTCCAGCGAGCATCCCAGATCTCGCCTGCCCTCTTGTTCATAGATGAAATCGATGCCTTGCCCAACAGAGATGACCTTGATCCCAGGAACAGGGATTATTGGCTCGTCCTAATTTCACAGTTTCTTTTGCTGCTCGACACTGCAACTTCATCCCTTGCGTCACGGCTCATCATAGTGGCCGCGACGAACCATGAAGCGCGCGTCGACCAGGCGCTCCGTCGGCCTGGACGGCTGCATCCCACCATCAGGCTCTCCAGGCCCGACACCGCCGCGCTGGCAGCCATTCTGAGGCAACATCTCGGTGACGACCTCTCAGGTCTCGAACTGACGGGTGTCGCTCGCCTCGGCTCGGGTGCGTCCGGTGCCGATGTCGTGGCATGGGTTCGGGACGCGCGGCGCGCGGCACGGGACGCCGGCCGGCCGATGGCATTGCAGGACCTCCGGGATGCGGTCGCGCCGCCGGAGACACGCTCCGAGGCGGACCTTTGGCGGGCGGCCGTACACGAAGCGGGGCACGTCACTGCGGCGGTAATCACCGACTGCAGTCGAGTCACCCACGTCGACGTCGTCATCTCCGGGACCCGGGGCGGCAAGACACTGACGAACGCTGACCGTCCGGAGACCTGCTCGCGCGGCCAGATCGAGGCATTGGCCATCACTGCACTGGCAGGCCGGGCGGCTGAGGCAGCACTTGGCCTCGGCGCCACCTCCGGAGCCTTGGACGACCTCAGAATGGCGACCCGGCTCGTTGTCGCCCTGCATGCCTCTTATGGCTTGGGCGAGAGCCTGGTTCATCGCGCCCAGCCCGGCGAGACGGCGCAGCTGCTTGCCTATGACCCGGCTTTGCGCACCCGCGTGGATGAGGATCTCAGGACCCTTCACGACCAAGCTCTGAAGATCATGCGCCGTGAGCGCTCGCTCGTGGAGGCCTTGGCGGGCGCACTCGTTCGCGAGCGCGTCCTCGGGGAGCAGGCGATCCAGGCCATCGTCGCCGGGCACCGCGCGGGAGCGTCCCATGGATGAGGCCGTCCTCGACCTCTTGGAGCGCCTCCTATCCGTTCGACGCGAGTTGGGCGAACGCGTTTATGCCGACGCCGTCGAGCGGGCGGTCGTCGGGGTCGGCGCTGCCGCCCACGTCGAGGCTGAGCGCGTCGCCCTTCGGCATGCCCGGCGCAACCGAGAAGGGAATGTCGTGCGCCTGCCGCGTCGCGGCAGGCCGGCCGTCGATCCCGGGGGTACGTCCGATGGCGACGTCTGACCCTCGATCCGGGTGGCAAGGATCGGCCTCGCCGACCCTTGATTCGCGGCCGGACCGGCTGCCCGGAGCTTGGCGGAGGCAGGGACTCGGTCCGGAGAGCCGGAACCTGCCTGCGACCGCTGCGCGCAGGTGCGCGCCCCGGCCGTGGCCGTGCGGCGTGTCCCCCAGGGCCGCCCGCCGAGCCGCCGCGCACGCCGCCGCCCCTTCCCCGAGGCCCCTGCAGATCCCTGGGCCGCGTGCCCTGGGCCACCACTGGACGGTTGGTGGCCGGGCGACCTGGAACGCGGCCTCTATCCTTTGCCGTGAGCCCCGACCGGGCGACGCCTGCCCGCCTGCGCCGGTCGGACCGATCCTTGGCGGTCCTTCCGCCCAGGGCACTTCTAAAGGCGATGGCCGATCCTTGCGACCCAGACAGGACGGCGCACTCGATCAAGGTTTCTCAGGCGGTCCAGGCGCACCGTCCCTCATGATCGAACCACGCGATCCTGACGTTGTGGGCCGGGTTTGGATTGCGTCAGCGATCCTTGGAAGTCGTCAGGTCCGGGCGTCCGGGAAATCCGGGTCCTAAGGCTCCTGGATCGCCGACGCGATCCTTCCGGCATGGCCCATTCCCGGCGGCCGGCGGGCGGTCCGCCGGTGCTCCCCGGGGCCCGGGCTGGCACGCGGGGCCAAGGTGGCGTGGCCGGCGCCGCGTGCCGGTGCCGTCCCGGCCATGACGGCCGGTCCGCCGTAGCCATGCCGGCGGGCTCGGCCTCGGACAAACTGTTGAGTGCGGCGATCATCGGGGCCTACGCTCGTATGCGTGAGGCCGGGAAAGGGCCGGCGGACGACCCGCGGGCAGCTCTACGAGCGGAGGACTGAGATGACGAAAACGTCGCCCTAAGAGATGCGGGCGCCCCAGGTCGCCCTGGAACGCCCGCGAATACCCGACGGTCCGCCAAGCCCGGAAAAGCAACCGGACCGTCGTTGCCACCCGCCTGACGGCGGACAGCGCACCCCACCGCGAGGTGGGCCACGCGACGATCGTGCACGGATCGCGACCGGAGGCAATCCCTCCCGGAAGGACGTCGCTTGGCCTGAACTCGCCCCTTCAGGGACGAAGGTCATGTCCACCCAGTTCAAGACGACTACGGCGGCCGGAACGGCTCCGCCACACCTCTTCCGTCCGCCTGGCCCCAACCGGGCCAGCCGGAACGTTCGCGTCCGCTCGCGGTCGACGTCATGCTCCACGCTCGTAGTCGGCGATACGCCGCGCGAGATGCCCTGCGAGAGCGATCTGGAGAGGAAGGCAGCCCTGGCGTTCATGGCCCGGCCCGACGTCGTCGACGTCCGGGAGCAGCCGCCTGCGGTCCCCTACCGTGACGAAGCGGGCGTGAGGCGGGAGCATACCTTCGACCTGCTCGTCACCCTCACAACGGGGCGCAGGATCCTGTTCGAGGTGAAGCCAGCCAAGATCGCAGAACGGAAGAACCTGCGCGCCAAGATGGAGCTCATCGCCGGGCAGGTGCCCCGCCACGTCGCCGACGAGGTGAACATCGTCACCGACCGGAAGCTGGGTCGAGCGGTGACGCACGACGCGGAACTCGTCCACTATGCGAGGGGCTGCGTCGATCCCGAGGCCGACGCGGCCGTCGCCGGCATCGTCGACGGCCTGAACGGAAGCGTCACGGTCGAGACGCTGGTCAAGGCCAGCGGCTTGGGCGCCTCGGCCTTCGCTGCCGTCGTCCGGCTCATCGCCTCCGGCCGGCTTCGCGTGATGGGAAGGCCGCGGATCGGCTACGACACGCTCGTCGGCCCTGCCGAGGCCCTGAGAGGGAGGGCGGCATGAGCGCCGCTACCCCGCCGCGCGGAAGCGGCTTCAGCCTGGATCCCTTCGACCGGGTCGTCATCCGCCACGTCGCCTATCGCTGCCGCGAGACCACCGACGACGGCCACGTGCTGGTCCGCGTCGATGATCCCGAATTCGCCGAGGAGCTCTCCCACGAGGATTTCGAGCGCGAGCGGAAGCGGCCCGACTACCGTCTCGAACGGGGCTACTTCTCGCCCGGGAAGGCCAAGGCCAGGCTCCATGCCGGGGTCGCCGGGATCCTCCACCTCCCCGATGAGGAGCAGGCCACCGTCCTGTGGCGCTACGATTTCTGCTGCACGTTCCTGAGGCTGGAGGAGGCGGGTCTCTACACCCGCTCCGATGCCTCGATGAGGGAGGCGGCCGAGCGCATCGAGGCGGACGAGGAGGCGCGGCTCAAGCGGAGGAGGGAGGGCGAGCGCAAGGACCGGGCGGGCACGGCGCGGCCGCGGAGCCTGGCGCTTCCCGGACCCAAGCGGTTTCGCGAGCTCCTGAAGGCGCTGGAAGAGACCGCGATGGACCCATTGTCGCTCAGGGACGGATACCGGCGATGCGGCAACCGGACGCCCAGGTTCGCGCCCGAGGTGCATCACCTGATGCTGGTCCACGTGGGCAGGTACGCGAGCAAGCCCCGCAAGAGCATGGCGATCCACTTCGCGAACCTGATCGACGACCTGATCGACTTGGACAACGCTCGCTACGAGAAGGGGCTGCCGCCCCTCGACGAGCCCGGCTTCACCGCCTTCCGGAACGAGATCAACGCCTGCGACAGGTTCGAGGTCTATGCCGGACGCCACGGCCTGTCGGCGGCCCAGAAGAGATGGGCGGTGGTGGCCGACGGCCCCGATGTCGTCCGCCCCCTCCAGCGCGTCACGATGGACGAATGGCAGGTGTCCCTGATGACGCTCGCCATCGAGGCCGGTCTGTGGGAGGCCATGTCGCCGAAGCTGCGAGCGCAGGTCGGGCGGGAGCGCCGCCATCTGTGTGCAGCGCTCTGCGAGACCACTCGATGCTTCGTGGGCCTCCGGATCGCGCCCACAGCCAGCTCGGAAAACGCCATCGCGACATATCGCATGGTGGTCTCGGACAAGGGTGCCTACGCCGATCAGGTCGGCACCCTCTCATCCTGGGACATGGTCGGCACGCCGGTGCAGGTCGTCACGGATGGAGGCCCATCCTTCATCAGCACGGCATTCCGGTCAGCCGTCATCACGACGGGCTCGACCCCGACCGTCGCCCTCGGCGACCTCCCAGGCATGCGTGGCCGGGTGGAGCGGGCCTTCCGCACCATCAGGACCCAACTGTGCGCGCGCTTCGACGGCCATACGTTCGAAAACGTCGTCGCGCTCGGGGACTACGATCCCACGTCCGGCGCGACCATCACGGCCGACGAGTTCTGCCAAGTCCTAGTCCGCTACGTGGTCGACATCTACCACAACACGCCGCACGCGGGCCTGGGCGGGGAGACGCCGGCGAACGCGTGGAGGCGGGTGACGGCTATGTATCGGCCGTGGGCGCCGCCCGACTCCCATGTTCGAAGGGCGGCCTTCGGCATGCGGCTGACGCGGACGCTCGGGCCGCACGGCGTGCGCGTGCTCGGCCTGCGCTTCAACAGCGAGGCCCTGCATGCCCACGTGCGCAAGGTCGGGTTCGTGCCTGCCGACGTTCGTCTCGATCCCTATGACGTGGGCTATGTGTCGGTGTGGGTCGATGAGGAATGGATGGCGGTGCCGTGCGTGCGCGACGGCTTCGACGGCGTCGGCGTGCAGGCCTGGATCGACACGCTCGCGGACCTGCGGAGGCGTTACGCCGACCAAGCCAAGCTGACCATGCCTATCGTCATGGCGGCGCTGCATGACATCAGGAAGATCTCCGAGAACGCCGCACGTCGGGCCGGTATCGGATCGGGGATGGTCACTCCGGAGCAACTCGCGAGCGCCGAGGCGAAGTTCGGCATCGGGTTCGAACTGCCGGAGGCCGAGACGGCCGGCGGTCAGGAGGGTTCGGGCGACCTGCTGGAAGGCGGCATCCCCACCGGCGACATCCCCGCGCCCGATGCCCCCGAGGTCGTCCCGCCCCTTCCGAAGACCTCCTTCAGGTTCGAGGACTAGCCATGCCGGCACTCGACCCGAACGACCCGTTCGCGCGCGTCCGCGCGGCGCTGGGCGACGAGTCTGTCGGCCTCGCCGCGCTCATGGAGCTGGTCCAGGCCACGTACCTTGGCCTGGACCGTGACACGCGGCTGGCCCGGAACTTCAAGGAACTGCTGCTCCGGACGCTGATCCGACGTGATCCCGCCCTGCCCCACGGGCCGGCCAACACCATCGAGGCGCGCGGTATCCTCGTCGTCGGCGAGAGCGGCGCGGGAAAGAGCCACGCCCTCAAGCGCATCCTCTCGCGCCACCCGGCCTTCCCGGGATACGGCGACCCGACCTCGGACTGCCAAGCGATCACCGTGCACGTGACTTCGCCGAGCACCTTCATCGGCCTGGGGCGCAGGACGCTGCGGGCCACCGGCTATCCGGCTATAGGCAAGCTTGAGAACCACGAAATCTGGTCGCGCGTCTACGAGCGGCTGGAGATGCGCAAGATCTTCGTCGTGCATTTCGAGGAGATGCACAATGTCTTCCTGACCGCCCATTCCGACGACCTCAAGGACATCCTCAACACCCTCAAGACGCTGATGACGCTGCCCACGTGGCCCGTGATCGTCATCATCTCCGGCCTTCCCTGCCTGCAAGCGTTCCTTCATCAATCCGACGAGGACCGGCGCCGGTTGAGGATCATCGAATTCGACTCGATGAGCCTGCCCGCCGACGTCGAGATGATGGCTGCCATGGCGACCAAGCTCGCAGGTATCGCCGAGCTCAGGGTCTCAGCCGACCTCACCGAGCGCATCGTCCCGCGTCTGATCCATGCCGCGCTCTACCAAGTCGGCACCGCAATCGAACTCATCCACGAGGCGATCCTGAATGCCCTGACGGACGATAGGCCGGCGTCCGTGGTTCAACTCGCGAACTTCGCCAACGCCTATGCGGCGAGGACGGCTTGCGGTCCGCTCGCGAACCCGTTCCTCGCATCGGATTGGGCGACCCTCGACTGCTCGCTCGTCATGCAGAAGAAGCCGTTGCCTCCCGACCCGGAGGATGAGGTGCTCACCTCGGCCAAGACGGCCAGGCGGGCGATGTCACGGGGGCGGAGATGAGCGGTCTCCTCCGGCCTTGCCTGCCGCTGGGGCGTGGAGAAACGCCTCCAAGCTATGTCTCGCGCCTGGCGCCGCTTCACCGCGTCCCCTCGGGGCGGCAGCTTTGCGTTGAGCTGGGCATCCCCTATCGGGCGCTTGTCGAGGGCGAAGAGCATGCCCTCGAACGTCTCGCCTACATCACTGGCGCGTCCTTGGCGGACATATCCGCCGGTGCCTTCCGTAGGATCGCGGGCGGCTACCTGCTCAGGGGGCAGCGCCTCGCGTCGGCTTCCGTGAGCCTGGCCGCCATCCGCGCCTGCCCGGAATGTCTCCTGGCCGATCTGGCGGAAGGTCGCCCCGAGGGAGACCTCACGGCCTACGGACGTGCCACATGGCGGATCGACTCGGTCCGCACTTGCCCGATCCACTGTGCGCCCATCGTAGAGGTCGCCCGTGAGAGCATGCCGTCCAGGATGTACGATTTCGCGACCATCGTCGGTCCGGCCCTCGGTTCCCTTCGGACGTGCTTCGCGGATCTCTCGCGCCGGGAGCCGTCTACCCTGGAGGCTTACCTACTTCGCCGTCTTGAGGGCGTTACCGGCGATGCTCCCTGGCTCGATGGCCTGCCATTCTACGTCGCGGCACGGACTTGTGAGGTGGTGGGCAGTGCGGCGGCTTTCGGCATCGAGCGGAGTAGCGCGGTCGTAGGTGACGAGGACTTGCACCACGCCGGGGGCACCGGCTTCGACATCCTCTCAGGAGGCGAGGAAGCCTTCGCAGATTACCTCTCGGCGGCGAGGGAAGAAAGCTACGCAAAGGGCAGGCGCGCGCCGAGGGTGCCCAATTTCGGAAAGATCGGCGCATGGCTGAGCGCTGTCGGGAAGAACGAGGACTTCACGCAGGTCACGGACTTCGTACGCGACTATGTCATTCGGACATGCCCGGTCGGCCCCGGCGACGAGGTCCTGTCGGTGCCGGTCGAGCGGCGGCGCCTGCATTCGATCTACACCGCAGCGAAGGAGACGGGAGCGCATCCGAAGCGCCTGAGGAAGCTGCTCGACAGGGCAAGGCTGTTGCAGCCGTCGCATGCAGGCCTGAGCGACAACCATGTCCTCTTCGACGCGGAAGCCGCCCGTGAAGTGATGGAGATGGCAGCCAATCATCTATCGCTGCCCGGCTTGGCCACACGGCTCGGTTTGTCCGTCATCCAGGCGAGGTCGCTCGTTTCCGCCGGCGTCATCGTCCCGTTCACGCCGAGCGGGGATGGCATAGGGACGCCGGCGTTCTCCATGGTGGCCGTGGACAGATTGATGGCGCGTCTGTTCGCCGACGCGGTCCCACTGGATGGAGCGGAGAATGTGGAACGCATCATCGAGCCGGTCGTGCGAGCCTTTAAGCGGGCTCAGTGCTCCCTCGTCGAGGTCGTCGCGTTGATTCTTGAAAGGAAGCTGGGGTGGGTAGGTACGCGCGCGGGCGGCACCGACCTTTCGGCCCTGTTCGTCGACGTGACAGAGGTGCGCAAGCATGTCCGGGGTCGCGAACTCACCGGTCTCACGTTCCTCGACGCCCAGTTTGTGCTGCGCCGGACCTACCCGGTCGTGAAGGCACTCGTCGAGCGCGGCATGCTCAGGACGCACATGTCGATTCATCCCGAGACCCGCGCCCCGATCCGCGTGATCGACCGAGGTGACATCGAGGCGTTCAAGGCAGAGTACGTCAGCCTCTTCGACCTCGCTCGGGACCGCGGGGATCATCACCTGAAGATCAAGGCCGAGCTCGACGCAGCCGGTATCCGACCGACGTTGAGGCGAGAGGATTTTGGTGCCGCCTTCTATCGAAAGTCGGCCTTGCCGCGGTAAAGCTGTCGCTCTTCAAGCCCCGCTTCGGCGGGGCTTTTTTTGTGCCCGGCCGGCCCAGTCTGCTTTCGCCGGCGGCGAGTTGCGGGCCGACTGTGGGGATGTTCGCGGGCCTACCGAGCAAAGCCTGGACGCAAGCGCCCAGGGACGATGCGGTCCAACAATGCTGCTCCTCACAGGGGACATACCTCAAGCATCGTTCGGAGCGGAGGCCAGCTCTTCGACGAGCGTGGGGCCAGGGACTGACGAGGAGGGCGCCGATCCGGCGCCCTCCTCGTGCATTCGAGAACAAATCAAGCACATCCCGGCTTGAGGCGAGACAGCGCCGCCCTGCAATGGCCGGCGCGGACCGCACCAGAACCAAGCTTGACGAGCGGCCGGACCGCTCATAAGCAATCTCGGTCCTAATTGGGATCCCAAACAGAATTTACCTGTATCGATCGCCCGCGGGTGCATTCGCCTGATCCTGAGAGCCGACCATGACCGACACGATGATGCGCTTGGCCCTGTTCCTGTTTCCGGGACAGCATCTGGGCGCTTGGCGCCTGCCCGAGGCGATCCCGGAGCTCGATGTGGGCATCGAGCACTATGTGCGGGCGGCCCAGCTCGCCGAGGCGGCAAAGCTCGACGCAATCTTCTTCGAGGACCAGGCCGCCGTCCCGCGCAGCAACCACATTGTGAAGGGCGATACCTACGGGGCGGCGCATCCTCGCGCGATCCACTTCGACCCCACCATGCTGCTTCCCGCGCTCGCCATGAAGACGAGGCATCTCGGGCTCGCGGCGACGTCGACGGCGACCTACAATGAGCCTTACAACACCGCCCGTCGCTTCTCCTCGATCGACTTCATCAGCAACGGGCGGGCCGGCTGGAATCTCGTCACCTCGTTCAACGAGAACGAGGCGCAGAATTTCGGGCTCGACGCCCATGTCGAGCACGGCCTTCGTTACGAGCGCGCGAGCGAATTCATCGATGTCGTGACGGGACTCTGGGATTGCTGGGAGCCCGGCGCCGTCACGCGCGATAAAGACAGTGGCCGCTATTTCGATGTCGAGAAGATGCATTTCCTCCAGCATGAGGGGCGCTTCTTCAAGGTCCGGGGTCCCCTGCCGATGGGCCGCAGCCCGCAGGTGCGCCCCGTCATCTTCCAGGCGGGCTCGTCGGAGCCGGGTCGCGAGCTTGCGGCGCGCACCGCCGACGTGGTGTTCACGCTGCAGACCGACATCACGGCAGCCCGCGCCTTCCGCGAGGACATCCGCAAGCGCGCCGAGCGCTTCGGCCGCGATCCCGACATGATCAAGGTGCTCCCCGGCATCACGCCGATCGTCGGCCGCACCGATGCGGATGCGGATGCCTTCCGCACGAAGATGCGTGACCTCATCCCCGTCGAACTCGCCATCAGCCACCTGACGCCGCATTCAGGCGGCCTGAACTTCCTCGATTACGATCTCGACGGGCCGATGCCCGAGCTACCGCCGACCAACGCGGGCAAGTCGCATCGAGAGGCGATCATGGCCCTCGCGCGCAATGGCAACCTCTCGATCCTCCAGACCGCGCGCTTCTTCGCCGAGGGCAGCTATATGAAGCTCGTCGGCGCGCCGAGCACCATTGCCGACATCATGCAGGAATGGCTCGAGGCCGGCGCCTGCGACGGTTTCCTCGCGGTACCGACCCATTTCCCGACCGGCGTGGAGGACTTCACCGGCCTCGTGGTGCCCGAGCTGCAGCGCCGCGGCATCTTCCGGAAGGAGTATTCCGGCCCACATCTGCGCGACCATCTCGGCGTCACCCGATACGCCTGAGCGGGGGGCGAGACCCGTGCGAAAGACCGGATATGAATAAAGCGACGCCGACGGCGGAGATCCATGTCCTCGGAGAAGGCAAGCGCGGCAAGCTCTCCGAGGAGGCCTATGCCCAGCTGAAGCAGCGCATCTTCGACTTCCGCTTGCCGCCCGGGCAACGCTATTCGGAGGCCGCGCTTGCCGAGATGCTCGCGATCTCGCGGACGCCGTTGCGCCTCGCCCTGCACATCCTCGAGCATGAAGGCTACCTGCAGAACGTCGGCGGGCACAATTGCTGGCAGGTGCGCGCCCTCGACCTGTCCTATTACGAAGATCTCTACGACTTCCGGTCCGAGCTCGAGGCGCTGGCGATCCGCCTCGCCTCGAAGGCCGGCTCGCCGCCGCGGCTCGATGCTCTCGCGGCGCTATGGTGCGCCGACAAGGCCGAGCGCCGGCTCGACTCGGATTTCGTGGCCGATAGCGACGAGGCGTTCCACCTCGCGATCGTGGGTCTCGCGAACAACACCTCGATGGCGCGCACGTTCGCCGAGATCACCGACAGGATCCGGATCATCAGGCGCGTCGACTTCGTCTCGGAGCGGCGGATCGAAGAGACTTACGACGAACACGGCGAGATCATCCGTGCGCTCCTCGCGGGGCGTTTCGAGGCCGCGGAAGATCTCGTTCGGAGGCACATCGACAAGTCGCGAGAAGAGATCCGAAAGATCACCGTCTACAATATGAGCATGAAGAGGTAGGCAACGGCGCGATGCGGAACGGCGAGCATAAGGCGTCTCTCAAGGCGGCGATGCGGCGGATGCCGGGGGCGGTCTCGCTGGTGACCACGGTCGACCCCAACGGTGCGCCCGCGGGGCTCGCCGCCTCGGCCGTCATCCCGATCTCGATGGACCCGCCCTCGATGCTGGTCTCGATCAACCGCAACGCCAGCGCCCATGGGCCGATCTCCCGCGCGGGCCGGTTCTGCATCAACCTGCTGGCAGCCGATCAGGCGAGGCTGGTCGGACCCTTCGCCGACAGCGCGCGGCGTGATGAGCGGTTCTCCGAAGGCGACTGGTCGGCGTATGAGGGCGTGCCCTACCTGCCCGACGCTTGCGCGGCGATCTTCTGCGAGGTTCGTCAGGAGATCCCGTTCGGCACCCACAGCCTTTTCATCGGCGAGGTCACCGATGTGGTCGGCCGCGACGGCGGCGCTGCTCCGCTCGGCTGGATGGAGGGAGGTTTCGTGGCCATGGCCCCGCTCACGCCTGCCGCCGTGAGCAAAGACGCGGCGGTCACCTAATCCTGCGGCATGCCGGTCGCGCGGCGGTCGTCATGCGCCGCGACAACGCGCTGGAGCAGCTTCATCAGCGTTTTGCGGTCGTCGACGCCGAGATTGGCGATCGTGGCCTCGTGGGCCTCGCGCGCGGGGGCCTGCATGGCGGCCAACAGCGCGGTTCCTTCGGGGGTCATCCGGCAGTCCTGCGCGCGGCGATCCTGCTCCGACGGAATGCGCTGGATGAGGCCCCGGCTCTCCAAGCGTTTCAGGGCACCGGTGGTGGTGGTGCGGTCGAGCGCGACGGCGCGCGCGAGCGTCGACTGGTCGGCCGCGCCGTGCTCCGAAAGCGTCGAAAGAAGGCTGTACTGCAGCGGCGTGATGCGAAACTCGGCGCAGAGCTCCATGAACAGGCTCACGTGGATCTGATGAAGCCGCCGGACGAGAAATCCCGGACGCTGGGAGAGCGGCCAACTCTCACTGGAAGACCTTGAACGCGCGCGCTCTTTCATCGCTGTCCCATTCCCTCTCCTCGTCCGTTTCTCGTTTCGCCGCCTGCACCGCTCCAGCTTCCTGGCACGCCGCGTGCATTGGGAAAAGCGAAGTGTACTTCGCTTTTCGGCGTGCCGCAGGCCCGCCGGGTTGCATACGGAGGGCCGCATGGCCGACGCGACTGGCTACGATCTGGTGCTCAAGGGCGGCAGGGTGATCTGTCCGGCTTCGGGCGTCGACGGCGTGCGCGACGTCGCGGTGAAGGGCGGCAAGATTGCGGCCGTGGAGGAGCAGATCCTGCCGAGCACCGCACGCGAGGTCGTCAACGTCGCCGGCAAGCTGGTGCTGCCCGGCCTGATCGACACTCACGGCCACGTCTACCAGTACGTCACCGGCCGCTTCGGCCTCGAGGCCGACATGGTCGGGGTGCGCTCCGGGGTGACGACGGTGGTCGATCAGGGCGGTCCGTCCTGCATGACGCTGCCGGGCTTCCGCAAGTTCATCGCCGAGCCGGCCGAGACCAACGTGCTGGCGTTTCTGTCGGCCTATCTGGTCGGTGGTCTCGAGGGCCACTTCTACCCGAACCTCTATCAGCCCGACTGCGTCGACATCGAAGCGACGGTGCGTTCGGCGACGGCCAACCGCGACATCGTCCGCGGAATCAAGGGGCACGCCGAGATCGGCGGCTTCGCCCGCTGGGGCATCAAGGTCATGGAGATGGCGGCCGAGATCGCGCGGCGCTCGGAAGTGCCGCTCTACGTCCATTTCGGCCAGCTCTGGGGCTTGCCGGAGAGCGGCGCCAACGGCGAGGACGCCGACACCATCCTTGAGCGCGTGATCCCGCTGCTGAAGGAAGGCGATGTGCTGGCCCATCCGTTCACCCGCCATCCGGGCGGCTTCGTGAACCGCGAGGGCGCAGTGCATCACGTCATCCAGGCGGCGATCGACCGCGGCCTGAAGGTCGATGTCGGCCATGGGTCCCACTTCTCCTACCGCCTCGCCAAGCAGGCGCTCGCGGCCGGCGTCGTCCCCCATACGCTCGGCGCCGACATGCACGGCTACAACACGCAGGTGCCCGAGATACCGATCCCGGCCGGTACCCCGGAAGAGCACGAGGACGACGAGAACCACCCCTTCAAGGGCCAGGCCCGCTTCAGCCTGACCCAGGCCATGAGCTCGATGATGACGCTCGGGCTCGACCTCGAATACGTGGTCAAGATGGTGACCATCCATCCGGCTCGGATGCTGCAGATGGAGGACACGCTGGGTTCGCTTGCCGTCGGCCGCACGGCGGATGTCTCGGTGCTCGACGACCTGCGCGGCCGCTTCGTCCTGCGCGACAACGAGGATTACCGCGTCATCGCCGAGCGCTTGCTGCAGCCGGCCTTCTGCCTGCGCGCCGGCAAGCGCATCGATGCCGACAGCCCGATTCTGCCGCAGGCGGTCGCCGCATGAGCGCGATGCCGGCGCCTCAGGAGATCTGGGAGACGCTCTCTCAAGAGCAGCGCGACGCCGCGTACAACAACAACGCGGCAGTCGCGAACAGCGCCGCGCTGATCGTCGAGCGCGACCGGCTCGCAGCCGAATGGCGCGCACGGCCCGGCGCGAAGCTCGACCTCGCCTATGGAAGAAAGCCCCGCAACCGGATCGACATCTATCCGGCCAGGGACCGCGACGCGCCCTGCCTCGTGTTCGTCCATGGCGGCTACTGGCAGAGGAACTCGCGCGAGATGTTCGCGCATTACGCCGAAGGCGCGAACGCTGCCGGCTGGTCGGTCGCGATGCCGAGCCACACGCTCGCGCCCGAGGCGAGCCTCACGGAGATCGTCGCGGAGCTCGGGGAGGCGCTCGACTGGCTCGCCCGAGAAGGGCGGCAGCACGGAGTGAACGGCCCGATCGTGCTCGCGGGCTGGTCGGCCGGCGGGCATCTGACCGCCATGTTGCTCGGCCATTCTTCGGTGAGAGCCGGGCTCGCCGTGTCGGGCGTCTACGCGCTCGCGCCGATTCGCGACACGTTTCTGAATGGCGCGCTGACGCTGACCGACCGCGAGGTCGAGACCCTCTCGCCGCTTCTGCTGCCGGTCGTGAACAAGCCGATGGCGATCGCCTATGGAACTGCGGAGGTCCCGGCGCTCATCCGCGACAGCCTCGCGCTCCACGCAAAGCGCGCCGATGCGGGCGCCCCAGGCCCCCTGATCCCGATCGAGGGTGCAAACCACTTCACCATCCTCGACGGCTTCCGGTCGGCGGGAGGGCTGCTGGTCAAGGCGGCGCTCGCGATCCTCGCCGAAGCCTGCACGCGCGGGGCCGCGGCATGAGTCCGTCCGTGTCCCGATGAGCTTCCTGTTCTCCCCGTGAAGGAAACGGCCATGCCGACGTCTCGCATCGCTTCGATCGCCGTTCTGGCCCTTACGCTCGCTACCGTGCCTGCCTTTGCGGCCGACACGATCAAGATCGGGGTCAACGAGCCCCTCACCGGCCCGTTCGCCGCCTCTGGCGCCTATGTGGTCAACGGCGCGAAGATTGCGGCCGACGAGATCAACGATCGCGGGGGCGTGCTCGGCAAGAAGATCGAGCTCGTGATCGAGGACAATAAGTCGAACCCGACCGAGGCTGCCGCGGTCGCCGAAAAACTTATCAACTCGGACAAGACGCCGGTCATGATGGGCGCCTGGGGCTCGAGCCTGACGCTCGCGGTCATGCCGAAGCTCGAGGAATACGAGGTCCCGATGCTGGTCGAGACCTCCTCGTCGGGCAAGATCACGACGTCGGGGAATCCCTTCGTGTTCCGCATCTCGCCGCCGTCGGCGCTCGAGGCCGAGATGTTCGCCCCGATGGTCGAGAAGCTCGGCGTCAAGAAGGTCGACTTCCTTGTCATCAACAACGACTGGGGCCGCGGCGCCGCCGGCGACTTCGGCAAGATGCTGAAGGGCAAAGGCATCGAGGTCGGCCTGACGGAGACGATGGATGCCAGCGCCCAGGACATGAGCGCGCAGCTCGCCAAGATCAAAGGCACCGACGCCGACACCCTGATGATCACCGCGGCCGTCGACCAACTGACGCTCGTCTTCAAGCAGATGGCTGCGATGGGCGTGAAGAAGCGCGTCATCACCACGGGCGGCTCGCAGAATCCCGATCAGATCATCGCCCAGGGGCCCGATCACGCTGGTCGTCTCGCGCGGATGGCCGACCGGCACGGTCTTCGCCTTGGCGACGAAGCGCTCCTTGAAGTTGTCGAAGATCGGCGCCTCGACCATGATCTTCGAATTGGCCATGCAGACCTGGCCCTGATGCAGGAAGATCCCGAAGGCGGCCGCGTCGACCGCGTAGTCGATATCGGCATCCTTCAGCACGATCAGCGGGCTCTTTCCGCCCATCTCGAGCGTGAACTTCTTGAGATGCTTCGCGGCCTCGACCGCGAGCAGGCGGCCGGTCTTGGTCGAGCCCGTGAAGGTCACGAGCTTCACGCGGGGATCGGCCATGAGGCATTCGCCGACTTCGGCCGGCATGCCGGGCACGACGTTCAGCACGCCGGCCGGCAACCCCGCCTCCTGGAAGAGGTCGGCGATCAGCGCCCCGGAGATCGGCGTCTCCTCCGACGGCTTCAGCACGAAGGTGTTGCCCGCCGCGAGCGCGAAGGCGATCTTCTTCATCGACAGCAGGAACGGCGAATTGAACGGCGCGATGCCCGCCACGACGCCCAGCGGCCGTCGCACCGACATCGAGATCTGCCCCGGCTGGGTCACGGGCATGGTTTCGCCCATGACGTGGCGCACATCGCCGGCCGCGCTCACCAGACAATCGGTGACGTAGGCGATCTCCCAGAGCGCCTTGTTGAAGACCGAGCCGCACTCGTCGATCAGCATGTCGCGGATTTCGTCGGTGCGGCGCTCGATGACCTCCGCTGTCTTCAGCAAGATCTTCTCACGTTCGCTCGCGAGCGAGGCGCCCCAGCTTCCGAAGGCCTTGTGGGCGGCGTCGATCGCGGCCGCGACCTCGTCGCGGCCCGCCTGCTGCGTGCGCGCGAAGATCGTGCCGTCGGCCGGGTTCACGCTGTCCGCCACGAGGTTGCGCGAGGAGCGCAGCCATTCGCCGCCGATGAACAGCTTGTAGGTGCGGACACCATCGGACGCGTCGTACGAGGCGGGGTTCATGCGGCGGTTTCCTGGAAGCGATGGGGCGGCGATCGATCGATCGGTCGGAGGTCTGCTGCGGAGGCGAGGTCGCGCATGATGAGATCGGCGGCGCGCTCGCCGATCAGGATGCAGGGGGCCATGGTGTTGCCGCCGGTGACCGCCGGCATGATCGAGCCGTCGGCGATGCGAAGCCCCGCGACGCCGTAGACCCGGAGCGAGCCGTCGACGACCGACAGGGCGTCCCGGCCCATCTTGGCCGTGCAGGTCTGGTGGAAGTAGGTGCCCGCCGCATCCCGCAGGAAAGCCCGCATGTCCGGCTGCGAAAGCGGCCCCGGCATGAGTTCGCGCTTCACGAACGGCCTCAGCGCCTCGGAATGGCCGATCTCGCGGCAGATCTCGACGCAGCGCAGCAGCGCGCGGATGTCGGCGTCCTCGCTCAGGAAGTTCGCCTGGATCCGGACAGGGTCTTCCGGCCGCGCCCCGGTGAGCGCGACAGAGCCGCGGCTCTTCGGGCGGACCAGTCCGGGCGCCAGCGTGAAGCAGGTCGCGGGGTCGGCGGGCAGGCCGTATCGCGGGCGCGTCACCTCCGAGCCGAAGGCGCATTCCTCGAGCATCGGCTGGAGATCGGGCGACGGTTGCGCGGCCTCGGACTTGCAGAAGAAGGTGAACTCGGCCGAGTTGTTGCGCGGCGCGGTGGGCTCGCGATACTCGAACACGCAGCCGGCGACGAGGATGTGATCCTGGAAATTCTGGCCGACGCCCGGCAGGTGCCGAACGACCGGCAGCCCGAGCGAGCGCAGCGCGGCGGCGTCCCCAACGCCTGACAGCATCAGCGTCTTCGGCGTGTTGATCGCCCCGAGCGACAGCACGATCTCGTGGCGCGCGCGGGCGAGACGGACGGCGCCGCCGCGTTCGAACTCGACCGCCACGGCGCGCCCGTCCTCGATCACGACGCGCCGGGTGACGGCGCCGGTCAAGACGGTGAGATTCGGCTGACCGATCCTGGGGGCGAGATAGGCCGACGCCGTCGAAACGCGGACGCCGTCGCGGTCGACGTTGACGTTCGCGACCGCGCAGCAGCCGTCGCCTTCCATGGCCTCGGCGTTATGGTCCGCGACGGGCGGAATGCCGAAAGCGGAGGTGGCCGCGAGCAGGCCGCCGACGACGGGGGCCGGGTCCTTCGGAAGCGTGATCCGCATCGGCCCGCCGAGGCCGCGCAACGGCGAGGCCGGGCCGTCCCAGTCCTCGATCCGCTTGTAGAGGTCGATGGCGGCGCGGTAGCCCCAGCCGGGATCCCCCGTTTCGGCCTCCCAGAGATCGAAATCCGCTTTGTGCCCCCGTGCCCAGACGAGGCCGTTCACGCTCGAGCCGCCGCCGAGGACCCGACCCATCGGCAGCGGTGCGCGGCGACCGTTCAGCCCCGGGCACGGCTCCGAGAAGAAGCCCCAGTCGCGTTCGGAGCCGATGTTCCGCATCCAGAGGGTCGGGTCGCGGACCTCCCGCGCCTCGTCCGCTCCGCCGGCCTCGATCAGCAGCACGTCCAGATTCGGGTCCGCGGCGAGGCGGCTCGCCACCACGCATCCCGCCGAGCCACCGCCGCAGACGATGACGTCGTAGTCCTTCGAGAGACGATGGGCAGCGACCATGCTCGACCTAAGAAAATAGGAAGCATAATTCGCATTTTTCAAAGCAGGTTTCGTGCCACCGGATCCGGGGCGGCGGCGTTGCCCTTCCCGCCGCGACGGGATCCGGCCCGAGTCTTCCGAATAAAGAACGCAGTCGCCGGCGGACCGCCTGCGCGGCCACTGGGACGCCTTCGGCCGGGCGTCGCGGGGCGGTAAGGCTTGATTTTTCCGGCCCGATTGCCCTCAAAGGTGGCATGAGCGACACCGTGGTCTCCCTGCCCCCCTCCGCCCTCCGGCATGACTGGACGCTCGCCGAGATCCAGGCGATCCACGACATGCCGCTGCTCGATCTCGTGCATCGCGCGGGCAGCGTGCACCGCGCCCACAACGATCCGGCCGACATCCAGCGGGCGGCCCTGCTCTCGATCAAGACCGGCGGCTGCCCCGAGGATTGCGCCTATTGCCCGCAATCGGCCCATCACAAGGAGGCCGGGCTCCCGCGCGAACGGCTGATGCCGGTGGAGCGGGTGCTGCAGGAGGCCGCCGCGGCCAAGGCCAACGGCGCGCACCGCTTCTGCATGGGCGCGGCCTGGCGCCAGCCCAAGGACGGGCCGGATTTCGACGCGGTGCTGGAGATGGTGCGCGGCGTGCGCGGCCTCGGCATGGAGGCCTGCGTCACCCTGGGCATGCTCACCGCCTCCCAGGCGGAGCGCCTCGCCGAGGCCGGGCTCACCTCCTACAACCACAACCTCGATACCGGCCCGGACTTCTACGGCGACATCATCTCGACGCGCACCTACGAGGACCGGCTGAAGACGCTGGAGAACGTGCGCCAGGCGGGCATCGGCGTCTGCTGCGGCGGCATCGTCGGCATGGGCGAGCGGGTGCGCGACCGGGTCGAGATGCTGATGGTGCTCGCCAACCATGCCCCCCATCCCGAGAGCGTGCCGATCAACGCCCTCGTCGCCGTGGGCGGCACGCCCCTGCAGGACCGGCCGCCGGTCGATCCCCTCGACCTCGTGCGCATGTGCGCCACCGCCCGCATCGTCATGCCCAAGGCCCGGGTGCGCCTCAGCGCCGGCCGCAAGAGCCTGACCCGCGAGGCGCAGATCCTCTGCTTCCTGGCCGGCGCCAACTCGATCTTCTACGGCGAGCGCCTGCTCACCACGGCCAACAACGAGGCCGACGAGGACGCCGCCCTGCTCCGCGACATCGGCGTGCGCGTGCCGGAGATCACCCTCGCCGCGGCGGAGTGAGGGGCGCCCGCCCACGCGCCACCGGCCCCGCGCGGAGATCCGCCGGGGCGCTCATGCTTGACGACAGGGGACGCGGGACGCCGCGGAAACCCTTGTACTCTGTCATGCGCGTGGATCCGGTTTCCCCGGCGTCCCGCGGCTCGGGGGGCAGACGCCGCCTCGAACCGATTTTGCGTCGCGGTTTTTTGCTCGCCCTGGCACGCCCCTGTCTCTCGGCACGGGAGGTGTCCTGCCCTCCCGGGCTCGGCGCGCGGAACCGCCGCGGCGACCCGGCCCTCGTAGTGGGGGCGGGCAGATCAGGTCCCTTGTGAGGCTCGAGCCGGCTTGCGGGATGAACCCGCCGCTCCGGCCGCCTCCAGCGCGCACGACGCCCGGGGCGTGGGTCGATCGCCACCCACGACGCGGGAACCGCCTCGCCGCCCCCGAAAGCACCCCCGGCCGATCCTCCGGAAGGCTTCCCTGTGCCGTGTCGCCGGGACCCCGACAAAGGCCCCGACGCGGCGGCGAGCGGGAGGACCTCTAAGATATCAGACCCAGAATGTCAAGATATTATTCTTAAGTTATAGGATATGAAGCCCTGCTCGCTATGACGCGGAGGGGGAGTGATCGACCTTTTCTCCAACGCTGGAGGCGGTGGCCGCGAAGCGGAGGGAGGGGGCGCCGTGAGGGCCGGCCTCGCGCCCGGCAAAAAGCCCACTCCCCCGCGCTGCGCGCGGTCCCCCTCGCCCAGGGGGCGAGGAGAGGCGCGGAGACCGCTTCCGCCGTCCGGAAACGGTCCGGATCGGTTCGGCCTTGCGGGGCGTCGGCGCAACAAAAAACCTCCCGGACCGCGGGGTCCGGGAGGTTCCGTCCGGGGCTGGGCCCCGGCCCGAAGGCCGGGGTCTGCCGGATCACTCGTTGTCGGAGCGGGCCTTCTTCATGGCCGCGCCGAGGATGTCGCCGAGGGAGGCGCCGGAATCGGCGGAGCCGAACTGGGCCATCGCCTCCTTCTCCTCGGCCACCTCGAGCGCCTTGATCGACAGCTGGACGCGCCGCGCCTTGCGGTCGAACATCGTCACGCGGGCGTCGAACTTCTCGCCGGCGGCGAAACGCTCGGGACGCTGGTCGCCGCGGTCACGGGCGAGCTCGGCGCGACGGATGAAGGTCGACAGGTCGGTGTCGACGATCTTCGCCTCCACGCCCGAATCCTTCACCTCGATCACCTCGCAGGTGACGACCTGACCCTTCTTGATCTCGCCGGCTTCCGCGAAGGGGTCGCCGCCGAGCTGCTTGATGCCGAGCGAGATGCGCTCCTTCTCGACGTCGACGTCGAGAACCTGGGCACGCACCATGTCGCCCTTCTTGAACTCCTCGATGACCTGCTCGCCGGGACGGTTCCAGTCGAGATCCGACAGGTGGACCATGCCGTCGACGTCGCCCTCGAGGCCGATGAACAGGCCGAACTCGGTCTTGTTCTTGACCTCGCCCTCGACCTCGGAGCCGACCGGGTGCTTCTCGGCGAAGGCATCCCAGGGGTTCTGCAGGGTCTGCTTGAGGCCGAGCGAGATGCGGCGCTTGACCGGATCGACTTCCAGGATCTGCACCTCGACCTCCTGGGAGGTGGAGACGATCTTGCCCGGATGGACGTTCTTCTTGGTCCAGCTCATCTCGGAGACGTGGATCAGGCCCTCGATCCCCGGCTCCAGCTCCACGAAGGCGCCGTAATCGGTGATGTTGGTCACGCGGCCCTTGAGCTTGGCGCCCTCGGGGTAGCGCTGGGCGATGCCCTCCCACGGATCGGCCAGCAGCTGCTTGATGCCGAGCGAGATGCGGTGGGTCTCGTGGTTGATCTTGATGATCTTGACCTTGACCGTCTGGCCGATGGTCACGACCTCGGACGGATGGTTCACGCGGCGCCACGCCATGTCGGTGACGTGCAGCAGGCCGTCGATGCCGCCGAGGTCCACGAACGCACCGTACTCGGTGATGTTCTTGACCACGCCGTCGATGACCTGGCCCTCTTCGAGGTTGGCCACCAGCTCGGAGCGCTGCTCGGCGCGGCTCTCCTCGAGCACGGTCCGGCGCGACACGACGATGTTGCCGCGGCGGCGATCCATCTTGAGGATCTGGAAGGGCTGCGGGGTGCCGAGCAGCGGGGTCACGTCGCGCACCGGGCGGATGTCCACCTGGGAGCGCGGCAGGAACGCCACGGCGCCGTCGAGATCGACGGTGTAGCCGCCCTTGACCTGGTTGAAGATCGTGCCGGTGACGCGCTCGTTGGCCTCGAAGGCCTTCTCGAGCTTCACCCAGCTCTCCTCGCGGCGGGCCTTGTCGCGCGAGATGACGGCTTCGCCGAGCGCGTTCTCGATGCGGTCGACATAGACCTCGACCTCATCGCCGACCTTGAGCTCGCCTTCGCGGCCCGGGCCGGTGAATTCCTTGAGGGCGACGCGGCCCTCCGTCTTGGCGCCGATATCGATGACGGCGACGTCCTTCTCGATCCCGACGACGGTGCCCTTGACGACCGAGCCCTCGGTGATCTCGTGCTGGAGGAAGGACTCCTCGAGCAGCGCCGCGAAATCCTCGCGGCTCGGCGCGCCGTCGCGCACGTTCAGACCAGCTGACATTCTCTCTCCTGAAAGGCCTCTCCTCGAGGCCGGCGCCGGCGGTTCGCGTTGCGGACCGCCCTCTCCACCGCCGCCCGGGGGATCTGCTCCATCCAGGCTCACCCCCGCATCCGGGGGGCCGACGCATGTGACACGATGGTCGAGGGCTCTTCTCGCGCCAGCCGGGATGCCCGACCCGCAGGATGACGCAACAAGCGGGCGTGCCATAACCGATTGTGCCGATTGAAGCAACGCTGCGCTGCAGCGCTCGCCTCGGCCTGCGTCTTCCGCTATCGCCTCGTCCGGTGCGACCGCCCATGACCCCAGACTCAGGCTCCGAATCCCCGGCGGCGTCCCGGACGACCGCCCAGGCGACCTCTCAGTCGACCTCTCAGGCGACCCTGGCGCGGCCCTTCGCCCTGTCGGGCCGGGGCCTGCATACCGGCGCCCGCGCCACGGTGCGGGTCTCCCCGGCGCCGGCGGGCCACGGCATCCTGTTCCGCCGCCAATTGAAGGGCGGGCGCAGCGCCGAGGTGCCGGCCCTGTGGCCTTTCCGGGTGTCGCAGCCGCTCTGCACCGCGATCCAGCGCGACGGCGTCCTCGTGCGCACCATCGAGCACCTGATGGCCTCGCTCAGCGCGCTCCGGATCGACAACGCCCTCGTCGAGATCGACGCGGAGGAACTGCCGATCTTCGACGGCAGCGCCGTGCCCTGGTGCGCGGCGATCCGGGAGGCTGGCCGGGTGGCCCAGGAGGCGCCGCGGCGCCGGATCCGCGTGCGGCGCCCCGTCGCTGTCGCGGACGGGCGGCGGCGCCTGAGCATCGCCCCCGGCGAGGGCCTGTTCGTGAGCGGCCACGTCGCCCTCGCCCATTTCGGGCCGCTCGACTGGGCCGGCCCCGTCACGCCGGAGAGTTTCGTGGCCGAGCTCGCGCCCTCGCGCAGCTTCGGCCGCTACCTGCGGGCCATGGCCGGGCGCGCCTACGGCACGGTGACGCGAAAACCCTTCCTGCGGGGCTGCGGCCCGCATTCCGCCGCGCTGCTGCTGCGCGGCCGCGTCATCGGCGGGATGCGGCTGCCGGCCGAGCCGGTGCGCCACCGCCTCCTCGACGTGGTCGGCGACCTGGCGCTGGCCGGCCACCCGATCGAGGGCCGGGTCGAGGCCGCCCATACCGGCCACGAGCTCAACCACGCCCTCCTGGCCAAGCTGATGGCCGACGAGGGCGCCTGGGAGCTGGTCTGAGGGCGGCTCCGTCCGGCCTGCCGGCTCAGGGGTGCCTGTGGATCGGGTCGACCCAGTAGACCGATTCCGGCTGCTCCACCGGATCGACATCGGGCAGGTTCACCACCACCGCCTCGTTGTCCGAGCGCACCAGCACGCAGTGCAGGGGCTCGTCGGTGGAGGCGTTGATCTCCTGGTGGGGCACGTAGGGCGGCACGAAGATGAAGTCGCCCGGCCCCGCCTCGGCCACGTATTCGAGGCGGTCGCCCCAGCGCATCCGGGCCTTGCCCGACACGATGTAGATCACGCTCTCCAGGGCGCCGTGATGGTGCACGCCGGTCTTGGCGTCGGGCTCGATCGCCACCGTGCCGGCCCAGATCTTCTGGGCGCCGACCCGGGCGGCGTTGATCGCCGCCTGCCGGTACATGCCCGGGGTCTGGGCGGTGTTGGGGTCGAGCTTGTCCCCGGGGATCACGCGCACGCCGTCATGCTTCCAGCGCCCGGCCTCGGCCCCGTGGTCGTGGTGCCCATGCGCATGGCCGTGCTCATGCCCGTGGTCCGGGTCGTGCGGGTGGGCGTGATCGCCGTCGACGTCGTGCATCGCGAAACATCCTCGTGCGGGCGCATCGATCGAGGCGGCACTGGACACCGCCGCCGGGCAAAAGTCGATGCGGGGTGAAGGCAAGCCCTCAGCGCGTGGCCGGCTCGGGCTTCAGGTCCTGCGCGCTCAGGAGCGCGGCGTCGAAGATCGCCGCCGCCTGGGGCGCCCGCGCCTTCGGAATCAGGCCGTTGCGGACATAGAGGTCGATGGTGCGCTGCTCGTCGGCGATCACCTCGGCGTCGATCGGCACGGCGCGGTACTGCGCCCGGCCGAACCAGCGCAGGGGCACCGCCTCGGGCAGGCCGATCAGCCTCGACCAGACCGCGGCATAGGGCTTCGGGTCGGCGAGCGCCCAGTCCCGGGCCCGGGCGAGGCGGCGCCCGAAATCGGCGAGCAGGGCGCGCTTGGCCTTGAGCGCCCCGTCATGGGCCACGGCGAAGCTGAGGCCGGGGGTGATGCCGTTGCCGTCGCGCACCACGCGGGCGAGGCCGGCGAGCTCGGCGGTCGAGGTGTAGGGCTCCCAGGTCGCCCAGGCATCGACCCCGCCCGAGGCGAGGGCGATCTTGGCATCCGCCGGCGGCAGGAAGGAGAGGGTCACGCTGTCGGCGGGCAGGCCGGCCTCCTCCAGGGCGGCGAGGACGATCTGGTGGCCGATCGAGCCGCGATTGGTGGCAATGCGCTTGCCCTTGAGGTCGGCGACGCCGCGGATCGGCGAATCCGGCGGGACCAGGATGGCGAGGCCGTCCTGCCGGTTGCGATAGGCGGCGAAGGCCTTGAGCGGCACGCCCGCGGCGGCGGCGAAGGTGAAGGGCGCGTCCCCCACCCCGCCCGCGTCGATCGCCCCCGCATTGAGGGCTTCGAGCAGCGGCGCCGCGGCGGGGAACTCGCTCCATTCGAGCCGGTAGGGCAGGCCGTCGAGGACGCCCGCCGCCTCCATCAGGGCGCGGGCATTGCCCCGCTGGTCGCCGACCCGGAGGACGTCCTCGGCGCGGGCGGGCCCGGCCGCCAGCAGCAGCGCCAGGGCGAGGAGGGACATGAGGCGCATCAGGCGGCGTCCGCGGTCGCGCCCCGGCGGGCGAGCAGGGCCTTGAAGGCGGGGATCAGGGTGCGGCCGTAATCCAGCGCGTCCTCCAGCGGGTCGAAGCCGCGGATCAGGAAGGTGCGCACCCCGAGGTCGTGATAGTCGAGCAGCGCCTCCGCGACCTGTTCCGGCGTGCCGACCAGCGCCGTCGAGTTGCCCGAGGCGCCGGTCTCGGCGGCGATCGCCGTGTAGAGGCGCTTGTCGAGGCGCGACCCCTGGGCCGCCGCTTCGAGCAGGCGGCGCGAGCCCTCGTTCTCCGGCCGGGCCGCCGGGCCGAGCCCCCGCGCCGCCCGCAGGGCACGGGTGCGCGCCAGGATCGCCTCCGCCCGCGCCCAGGCCGCGGCCTCGGTCTCCGCCAGGATCGGCCGGAACGAGAGGCTGAAGCGGGGCCGGCGCCCGTGCGGGGCCGCCGCCGCCCGCACCCGGGCGATCAGTTCGCGGACCTGCGCCAGGGTCTCGCCCCAGAGGGCGTAGGTGTCGGCATGCCGCCCGGCGATCTCCAGGGCCGCCGGCGAGGCGCCGCCGAAATAGACGGGGATGCCGTCGGGATGCACCGGCTTCACCTCGGAGAAGCCGCCCGCGATCCGGTAGTGCCGGCCGGCATAGTCGAAGGGCTCGGCCGCGCTCCAGACCCGGCGGGCGATGTCGAGGAACTCGCCCGTGCGGGCGTAGCGTTCGTCCTTGGTCAGGTGGTCGCCGTCCCGGGCGAGATCGCGGTCGTCGCCGCCGCTGATCGCGTGGAGGGCGACGCGCCCGCCGGTCAGCTGGTCCAGGGTCGCGAACTGGCGCGCCGCGACGGTCGGGGCGGTGAAGCCGGTGCGGTGGGCGATCATCAGGCCGATGCGCTCCGTCACCGCGGCGATCTGCGCGGAGAGCAGCAGGGCGTCGGGGGCGTCGGCGTAGAAGGCGACGAGGATCCGGTCGAAGCCGCCCCATTCATGGGCCTGGGCGAGGAGCCTGAGATAGTCGCGGTCGATCGCCGGCCCGTCCGGCGGATGCGTCTCCGAGACGTAGCGCGGGGCGGCGAAGCCGATGAACTCGATGGCGTCGGGCGGGAGCAGGGGCATGGCGGCCTCCTATCGTGCGGCGGGAGCGAGGGCGGCGCGCCCGGCCTGGACGCGGACGGCATCGCCCTGCGGCCAGTGGATGCGGGCGCAGAGCACGTCGCGCAGGTGGCGTTCGAGGGGGTTCTTCCGGGACAGGCCCGGATTGCCGGCGAACTCCGCCGCCCGCTGCACCACGGCGATGGCGTTCTCGCTGGCCGTGACCTTCACGAAGCCGGATTCCTCGGGCGTCGGCGGCGTGCCGGCATCGACCGCGGCGGAGAGGCCGGCGACGAGGCGCGCATTGACGAAGAGCAGCCGCTCGTTCTCCCCGGCGGCCTCCTGGAAGCGCGGCAGGCTCGCCAGCGGCGCGCCGAGGCTGCCCGGGGCGCGCGCGCGCAGGAAGCCGAGGAACCAGGCCTGGGCGGCGCGGGCGACCCCGTCATAGACGGCGGCCAGGAGGGCGGCGTTCCAGGCCTGCTGCGCGGCGGCCGGCGCCCGCCAGCCCTCCGGCGCGCGCAGGTCGACGGCATGGTCGGCGGGCAGCGCGACGTTCTCCAGCACCACGTCGTGGCTGCCGCTCGCCCGCAGGCCGAGATGGTCCCAGGTCTCCTCGATCCGCACGCCCGGCGCGGCGAGCGGCACCAGGAAGTTGCCGAGCCGCGGCTCGGCCTCGTCGGTGCGGGCGAAGACGAGGCCGTAGGCGAGCCCCGGGCTCCCGGTGGAGTAGATCTTGCGGCCCGACAGCGACCAGCCGCCGGGCACGCGCCGCGCCACGGTCTCCGGCAGGCCGCCCCGGGCCGGCGTGCCGAGCTCCGGCTCGACCCGGAGTGCGTTGATCAGCGCCCCCTCCTCCACCGCGGCGCGGCCCACGGCGTCGGCGAGGGGCCGGGGCCAGGATTCCGCCCCGTGGATCAGGCCGTGCTGGATGAACTGCATCGCCAGGACGAGGCCAGTCGAGGGATCGCCCCGGGCGATGGTGCCGACCACCCGCGCCGCCTCGCCGAGGCCCGCCCCCGCCCCGCCGAGGCGGCGCGGCACGGTGAGCCCCGGGAGCCCGGCCGCGCGCAGGGCGGCCAGGTTCTCGTGGGAGAAGCGGCCCGTACGGTCGGCCTCCCCGGCGCGGGCGGCGAAGGCGCGGGCGAGGGTCTCGGCGGGGTCGGCGAGGGGCGGGACGGCGTTCATCGGGCGCGACGAGGCGGCCTCTGGCGAGGGGATCGGGGACGGCGCAGATGCTCCGGCCAGAGGCGGCCAGGGTCAAGAGAAGTGTTCTTTTTAGTGGACGAATTTCCGAGAAGGTTTTCCGCGATCTCCCGCGCTTGCAGAGAAATTCCTTCGTTATTCAGGATGTGGTTGTCTTTCTGGAGGGTTTGCACGGAAGCGACGGGACGGTTCTTGTTCGATTTATAGAACGGCGTTACGGTTGAGGGATGGGTCGGGGCCGTCGCGCCGCCGGCCGTTCGTCTGACGTGAGGATGGTTGTCGAGATGACCGCGAAGGAGCGCGCGCTCCCCATCGCCGTGATCGGGGCGGGGTTCAGTGGCACCATGGCCGCGATCCACCTGCTCGAGGCCCTGCCCCGGGACCGCCCGGTGCTGCTCTGCGAGCGCGCGGGCACCTTCGGCCGCGGCCTCGCCTACGGCACGCAGGCCCCGGCCCATCTCCTCAACCTGCGCGCCGCCAATATGAGCGCCTATCCGGACCGGCCGCGGCATTTCGAGGAATGGCTGGCGGCGCTGGCCGCGGGGCCGGACGCGGAGGACGCCGCGACCGTGCAGGCGACGCCGGCCGGCACCTTCGCCCCGCGCGGGCTCTACGGCCGCTACCTGACCGAGCTGCTGCGGCGGGCGGTGACGGAGGACGGGGCGCCCCGGCTCCATCTCGTCAACGACGCGGTGGTCGATCTCGCCCCGGCGTCCCACGGCTACGATCTGCGCACCGAGGGCGGCCAGGTCCACAAAGTCGCTGGGGCCGTGCTCGCCATGGGCAATCTCGCCGGCTCCGGCGGCCCGGAGAGCCGGCATCGGGCCGATCCCTGGGATCCGGAGAGCTTCGGCCGCCTGCATCCCGAGCGCCCGGTCCTGATCGTCGGCACCAGCCTGACCATGGTCGACGCGGTGGCGACCTTGCGCGGGCGCGGCTTTCCCGGCCCGGTCGTGGCCCTCTCCCGCCGGGGGCTGCTGCCGAACGTCCACGCCCCCGCCGCCCCCTGGCCGGTGCCGAATCTCGGGGCGCGCGACCTCGCCTCCCTCACCCGCCTGACCCGGCGGATCCGGGCCGAGGTGGCGCAGGCCCGCGCGGCGGGGCTCGACTGGCGCGGCGTGATCGATTCCCTGCGCCCCGTGACCGACTTCGTCTGGCGCAGCCTGCCCCCGGTGGAGCGGGCCCGCTTCCTGCGCCACCTCCGCCCCTTCTGGGACGTGCACCGCCACCGCATCGCCCCGCCCGCGGCGGAGGCGATCGCCCGGGAGGTCGCGGCCGGGCGCCTCAGCGTGCGGGCGGGCCGGATCCTGTCGATCCGCGACGCGGCGGACGAGGCCGTGGTGACCCTGCAGCCGCGGGGCCGGGCCGGCACGGAGGAGCTCGCGGTCCAGAGCATCCTCGACGCCACCGGCTTCGGCCGGATCGGGCAGACGCAGGACGTGCTGCTGCGCCGCCTCATCGCCCGCGGCCTGGTGCGGCCCGGCCCGTTCGATCTCGGCCTCGACGCCTCGCCGGATTTCGCCACCCTCGGGACCCGCTCGGCCCGGCGGCTCTGGACGCTGGGGCCGCTCCTGCGCGGCGTGCTGTGGGAATGCATCGCCGTGCCCGACATCCGCAACGAGGCGGCCGACCTCGCCGGGCTGGTCGCCGCCGAGTTGCGGCCGGTGCGGGCGGCCTGAGCCGGCGCCGTCCCGTCAGACCTCCGGCAGCGAGCCGGTATGCTCGGCGATGTAGCGGCCGAGGGCGCTCGCGGCGTTGAGCATGTGGGCGCGCATGCGCCGCGCCGCCCGCTCGCCGTCGCCCTCCGCCATCGCCGCCAGGATCTCGCCGTGCTCGGCCCTCGAGATGTGGATGCGGCCGTCCTGGCGCAGCTGCGTCCGCCGGAAGGCCGAGAGCCGGGAGCGGATGCCCAGCGCCTGCTCCGCCAGGAAGCCGTTATGCGTCGCCTTGTAGAGCGTCGCGTGGAAGGTGAGGTTGAGGGCGTCGTAGGCGTCGTAATCGCCCGCCGCGACCAGGGCGGCCGAGGATTCGTGCAATTCGATCAGGCGGCTGCGCTCCAGCACCGTCATGCGGTGGGTGGCGAGCCGGGTGCACATCGCCTCGATCTCGGCGGTGGTCTCGAACATCTCGGCGATGCGCTCCGGCGTCATCCGCGTGACGACGGCGCCCTTGCGCGGGCGCAGCTCCACCAGCCCGCTATAGGCGAGCTGGCGCAACGCCTCCCGCACGGGCGTGCGCGAGGCGCCGTAGCGGTCGCCGAGCTCCTGCTCGTCGAGCGCCGTGCCGGCGGCGAGGCTGCCCGAGGCGATGGCGTCGGTCAGCGCGTTGCGGATCCGGTCCGAGAGGAGCTCGCGCTCCTCGACCCCCTGCTCCTCCATCGCGTCTCCTCCCCGGCGTCCCGCCGCGAAATCAGCGGCCGGCGCCCTCCAACGTCAAGCTTGCTGCGGGCCGCCGGTCGTGCCCGCGCCCGCGGGAGGGCGGGGCGGGGACGAGGACCGGATACGGAATCGCGCCTGATCGGTTTTCGCGTATACGATAATGAAAAATGATGCTTGAAAAAATACGAAACTGCGAAAAAATGCGAGAACCGAATCAATTTTCAGCGCGCAGACGCTGATATTCGGGAGGAGACGCTATGTTGATCCACCGCCGCCACCTTCTCGCGGCCGGTCTGGCCGCCCCTGCCCTGCTCAAGCTGGGCCTCGGCTCCGCCCGCGCGGCGACCACGTTGAAGATTTCGCACCAGTTTCCCGGCGGCTCGGCCGAGGAGGGCGACTTCCGCGACCGCATGTGCCGGAAATTCGCCGCCGCCCTCAAGGAGCGCTCCGGCGGCGCCCTCGACCTGCAGGTCTATCCCGGCTCCTCGCTGATGAAGACCAACGCGCAGTTCAGCGCCATCCGCAAGGGCGCCCTCGACATGACGCTCTATCCCTCGCCCTATGCCGGCGGCGAGGTGCCGGAAATGAATATCGGGCTGATGCCGGCCCTCGTCCCCTCCTACGCCCAGGCGGTGGCCTGGAAGAACGCGCCGGTGGGCCGCAAGCTCGTCGAGATCCTCGACGCCAAGGGCGTCATCCTGGTCTCCTGGGTCTGGCAGGCCGGCGGCGTGGCGAGCCGCGAGCGCCCGCTGCTCACCCCCGACGACGCCAAGGGCATGAAGGTCCGCGGCGGCTCCCGCGAGATGGACCTGATGATGAAGCAGGCCGGCGCGGCGACCCTCTCCCTGCCCTCCAACGAATCCTACGCCGCCATGCAGACCGGCGCCTGCGACGCGGTGCTGACCTCCTCCACCAGCCTGATCTCGTTCCGCCTGGAGGAGATCTCGAAGGCCCTGACCTCGGGGCGCGAGCGCTCCTACTGGTTCATGCTGGAGCCGATCATGATGTCGAAGATCGTGTTCTCTGGCCTGCCCAAGGACCAGCAGGACCTGATCATGGCGGTGGGCGCGGAGCTGGAGCCCTTCGGCCAGGACGGCGCCAAGGCCGACGACAGCAAGGTCGAGGAGGTGTTCGCCAAGGCCGGCGCCAAGGTCGTGCACATGGACGAGGCGACGCTGGGCAAATGGCGCGACATCGCCCGCGAGACCGCCTGGAAGGACTTCGCCAACAAGAACGCGAGTTGCGCCGAGCTCCTGAAACTCGCGGAGAAGGTCGCGTGAGCCACGCCTTCGACGCGGCCTCGGCCGCCGCCGAGCGGCCCGCGGCCGAGGTGCCGCGGATCCCCGGCCCCCTCGGCGTGATCGACCGGGCCACCCGCCGGCTCAACCACGCCATCCTGGTCTGCGGCGGCCTCGCCCTCGTCGGGGCCTGCCTCGTGCTCAGCTACTCGGTGCTGATCCGCTACGTCCTGCACGAGCCGACCGAGTGGCAGGACGAGACGGCCGTGTTCCTGATCGTGGGCGCGACCTTCCTCTCGGCGGCCGGCGTCCAGGCCAAGCGCGGGCACGTCGCCATCGAGGCGCTGACCGGGCTGCTGCCGGCCGCCGCCAACCGGATCCGGCTGCTCCTCGTCGACCTGGTCAGCCTCGCCTTCGTGGCCTTCTTCGCCTGGAAGAGCTGGAGCCTGTTCCACGAGGCCTGGGTCGACGGCCAGATCTCGCAATCGACCTGGGGGCCCCCGCTCTTCATTCCCTATCTGCTGATGGCGGCGGGCATGACCCTGCTCGGCCTGCAATTCGTCCTGCAGATCGCCGAGGCCCTGCTCTACGGGCCGGCCAGCGCCGGCCGGGCGCAGCCGAAGATCGGCATGGGCGCCGACCTCAACACGAACCGCGACGACGTCGCCCCCCTCGATCCTCACGCGCCCCCTTCGGCCCGCACCCCGGGAGCACCTCGATGAGCACCGCCGCGATCGGCTTCCTCTATGCCGGGGCGACGCTCACGGCGATGCTGTCGGGCATCCCCATCGCCTTTGCGCTCGGCTTCGTGGCGCTCGCCTTCATGTATGCGTTCATGCCCGCCGCCTCCCTCGATACGGTGGCGCAGAACGTCTACGAGGAAATGGCCTCGATCACCCTGCTCTCGATCCCGCTCTTCATCCTGAAGGGCGCCGCGATCGGGCGGAGCCGGGCCGGCCAGGACCTCTACTCGGCCATGCATGCCTGGATGCACCGCATCCCGGGGGGCCTCGGCATCGCCAACGTCTTCGCCTGCGCCCTGTTCGCGGCCATGGCGGGCTCCTCGCCGGCCACCTGCTCGGCCATCGGCTCGGCCGGCATCCCGGAGATGCGCAAGCGCGGCTACTCGCCGGGCTTCGCCGCCGGCATCATCGCGGCGGGCGGGACGCTGGGCATCCTGCTGCCGCCCTCGATCACCATGATCCTCTACGCGGTCGCCGCCGAGCAGTCGCTGGGGCGCCTGTTCCTCGCCGGGATCGGGCCGGGCTTCCTGCTGGTGGCGCTCTTCGCCGGCTGGTCGGTGTTCCGCTTCCGCTCGGAATTCGCCGCCGCCAAGCGGGCCTACGAGCGGGACGGCACGCAGCACCCGATCCTGAAGGAGGAGGCCTACAGCATGCGGGAGCGTTTCTCGACGCTGCCGCGGGTGCTGCCCTTCGTGGTCCTGCTCACCGGCGTCATGGTCGCGCTCTATGGCGGCTACGCCACCCCGTCCGAGACGGCGGGCCTCGGCGGCCTCCTCGCCCTGGCGCTCATCGCGGTCATCTACGGCGTCTGGCGCTTCCGCGACCTCGACCCGATCCTGACCGCGACGCTCAGGGAATCGACCATGCTGATGCTGATCATCGGCATGTCGCTCCTCTACGCCTACGTGATGAGCTACCTCCACATCAGCCAGGCGGCGGCCCAGGCCATCGTGGCGATGCAGCTCTCGCCCTGGCTGCTCCTCGCCACCATCCTGGCGCTGGTGATCGCCCTGGGCTTCTTCCTGCCGCCGGTCTCGATCATCCTGATGACGGCGCCGATCATCCTGCCGCCGCTCAAGGCCGCCGGGTTCGACCTCGTCTGGTTCGGCGTGGTGATGACGATCACCATGGAGATGGGCCTGATCCACCCGCCGGTGGGGCTCAACATCTTCGTCATCAAGAACATCGCCCCGGACATCCCGCTCAAGGACATCATCTGGGGCACCCTGCCCTTCGTGATCCTGATGGGGATCGCGATCGTGCTGCTCTGCCTGGTGCCGGGCATCGCCCTCTGGCTGCCCGACCAGCTCCTGCCCTCGACCCGCTGAGCCGGACCGCGATGACGACGCCCCGCCGCGCCCCGAATCCTTCGGAGGCGCGGCGGGTTTTTTCGGGTCCGCCGGGCGCGCCCTCAGCCCCCGACCAGGGCGCGCACCGTCAGGAAGAAGAGCGAGGGGCCGACGAGGCAGCCGATGCCGGTGTGGAAGGTGGCGGTGAGCGCCCCGTAGGGCACGAGCCGCGGGTCGGTGGCCGCGAGCCCGCCGGCCACCCCGCTCACCGTCCCCATCAGCCCGCCATAGGCCATGGCCGAACGCGGGTTGTCGAGGCCGATGAGCCGGGCGACCAGCGGCGTGCCGACCATCACCATCACCGCCTTGGTGACGCCGGTGGCGATGGAGAGCGCCATCACCGTCGAATCCGCCCCGATCGCCGCGCCGGTGACCGGGCCGACGATGTAGGTGACCGCGCCCGCGCCGATCGTCGTGATCGAGACCGCGTCGTGATAGCCGAAGGCGACCGCCGTGAGCGCCCCGACCACGAAGGGCAGCAGCGTGCCCAGCGCCAGGGCGAGGACGCCGAGCAGGCCGGCGCGGCGCGCCTCGACCACGTCCACCTCGAAGGCGGTGGCCACGATGGCGAAGTCGCGCAGCATCGCCCCGCCCATCAGGCCGATCCCGGCCAGGGCCGGGAGGTCGGCGACGCCCTTCTTGCCGCCCGTCTGGAGGCCGGCGAAATAGGCCAGGACCAGCCCGAGCACGATGGCGATGGCCGAGCCGTGCACCCGGCCCGCCGTGAGCCGCCTCGCGAGAACGTTCGAGAACAGCATCAGCGCGCCGACGACGGCGAAGGCCGCCACCAGGCTCTGCTCGACGAAGACGTGCTCGATGCCGTGCCAGATCGAAAGGTCCATGGCGCTCACCCCCTGCGGTGGTCGGCGATGACGGGGCCGGCGGCCGGAGCCGGCTCCGCCTCGCCGCCGATCACGGCGCCGCCGTGCCGGGCCTCGGCGCTCCAGCGGTCGTCCTCGGGCCGGCGCCCGATCCGGCTGATCAGGGCGACGCAGGCGAAGCACAGCACCAGCGAGCCCGTGGCGGCGATGATCACGATCGGGCCGCCGCTCACCGCGGCGACCACGTTCTGCTGCGCGGCCATCGCCACGACGATGGGGATGTACATGCTGGCCCAGAACTCGACGCCGGTGACGACGCCCTTGCCGAGACGGTCGTGCGTCTTGAGCCAGACCCGGGCGGCGATGAGCAGGATCATCGCCAGGCCGACGCCGCCGACATTGGCCTTCACGTGGAGCGCGGCCCCGAGCAGGTCGCCGAGATACACGCCGATCAGCGTGCAGGCCGCGAGCAGGGCGACACCGAGGATGGTCATGCCCGGCCTCCCCGCGCGGGGACGGCCCGCGCATCGGCGACAGGCCGGCGGAGAGGGGGCGCTGCGGCAGGGCGCATCGGACGATTCCTTCCTGTTTCGCCGTTATGGATCGGCTTCGTTGTCAGTATGCAGAATATTGACAAATCCGCAAACAAGAATACCAATATCGGTCATGATGGCGATAACGGATACGTGATCGGCCATTCTCCGCCGATGCGGATACGGACGGGCGAAGGAAGCTTCCATGAGCGACTGGCGCGGGGAGAAACGGGCCCGGGAGGAGCGGATCGCGGCGGGCCGCCCCCACGCGACGGGCAAGGTCGTGGCCGCCGGGGCCGTGATCGACCTGCTCGAAGCGGTGCTGCGCCCCGGCGACCGGGTCTGCCTGGAGGGCGACAACCAGAAGCAGGCGGATTGCCTCGCCCGCGGGCTGGCGGCCTGCGACCCGGCCAAGATCCACGACCTGCACATGGTCCAGTCGGGCATCGTGCTGCCCGAGCATCTCGACGTGTTCGAGACGGGCATCGCCCGGCGCCTCGACTATTCCTATTCCGGCCCCCAGGGCGGGCGGATCGCGAGGATGCTCTATGGCGGGCAGATCGAGCTCGGCGCGGTGCACACCTATCTGGAGCTCTTCGCCCGCTACTTCGTCGACCTGACGCCAAACGTCGCCCTGATCGCCGGCGTCTCCGCCGACCGGGAGGGCAACCTGTATACGGGGCCCAACACCGAGGACACGCCGACGGTGGTGGAGGCGACCGCCTTCAAGAACGGCGTCGTGATCGCGCAGGTCAACGAGATCGTCGCGCGCGTGCCCCGGGTCGACATCCCCGGCGACCGGGTCGACTTCGTGGTCGCGGCCGACAAGCCCTTCTACGTGGAGCCGCTCTTCACCCGCGATCCCGCGGCGATGACCGAGACGCAGATCCTGATGGCCATGATGGCGATCAAGGGGATCTACGCCGAATACGGCATCCGCCGGCTCAACCACGGCATCGGCTTCGGCACGGCGGCGATCGAATTGCTGCTGCCGACCTATGGCGAGCGCCTCGGCCTGAAGGGAAAGATCGCCACCCACTGGGCGCTCAACCCGCACCCGACCCTGATCCCGGCGATCGAATCGGGCTGGGTCTCCCAGGTGCATTGCTTCGGCTCGGAAGTCGGCATGGACCGCTACATCCGCGAGCGGCCGGACGTGTTCTTCACCGGGGCGGACGGCTCCCTGCGCTCGAACCGCGCCTTCTGCCAGACCGCCGGCCTCTATGCCTGCGACCTCTTCATCGGCTCGACCCTGCAGATCGACCTGATGGGCCATTCCTCCACCGTCACGCAGAACCGGGTGGCCGGCTTCGGCGGCGCGCCGAACATGGGCTCGGACCCGCATGGCCGCCGCCATCCCTCCGACACCTGGATGAAGGCGGGCCGCGAGGCGCAGGGGGGCGGCGACCCGCTGCTGATGCGCGGGCGCAAGCTCGTGGTGCAGCTGGTCGAGACCTTCGGCGACAAGCTGGTCCCGACCTTCGTCGAGCGCCTCGACGCGATGGAGCTCGCGAAGAAGACCGGGCTCGAGCTCGCCCCGGTCATGGTCTATGCCGACGACGTCACCCACATCGTCACCGAGGAGGGCATCGCCAACCTCCTGCTCTGCCGCGACGCGGACGAGCGCGAGCAGGCGATCCGCGGGGTGGCCGGCTACACCGAGATCGGCCGGGGCCGCAACCGGGCCAAGGTCGAGGCGCTGCGGTCCCGCGGCATCGTGCGCCGGCCGGAGGATCTCGGCATCGAGCCCCTCGACGCCGACCGCTCCCTGCTCGCCGCCAAGTCGATCAAGGACCTCGTGCACTGGTCGGGCGGCCTCTACGACCCGCCCGCGAAGTTCCGGAACTGGTGAGCCCGCCGCCTCCCCGTGCGGGGGAGGCGCGCCGGTCCCCGCGGAGATCCCCATGGAATCCCTGACCTTCCGCCACACCACGAAGACGCCGCTGCCCGGCTCGGTGCCGCACGCCATCACCGGCGTGGTCGCCTCCGGCAATCTGGAGATCCTGCTGGAGCGGGTGCTGCCGCCCGATGCCTGCGAGGTCGTGATCGAGACCCCGATCGCCGGCTACGGCGCGGTCTGGGAGGCGGTGGTGGCCGATTTCGTGGCCCGGACCCAGCCCGGCGGCCTGCGCATCAGCATCAATGACGGGGGCGCGCGCCCCGACACCGTGTCCCTGCGCCTGCTCCAGGGCGCCCGGCTGATGGAGGCCTGACATGGCCGCGAGCACCGATCCGAGCGCCCTGAGCTGGTACGAGGCGAGCGCCCGCCAGCGCGTCGCGGCGCTCACCGATCCCGGCAGCTTCGCCGAGATCCTCGGGCCGACCGAGCGGCGCATGAGCCCGCACCTGCCCCTCTTCGACCTGCCGCGGGCCTTCGACGACGGCATCGTGGTCGGCCGCGCCGCCCTCGCCGGCAAGCCGGTCCTCGTCGCCGCGCAGGAGGGCCGCTTCATGGGCGGCGCCTTCGGCGAGGTGCACGGCGCCAAGCTGATCGGGCTTCTCCGCGCGGCGTTGAGCGTGAAGCCCGCCGCCGTGCTGATCTTGTTTGACACCGGCGGCGTGCGCCTGCAGGAGGCCAATGCTGGCGAGACCGCCATTGCCGAGGCCATGCGGGCGATCGTGGCGGTGCGCGCCGCCGGCATCCCGGTGATCGGCCTGATCGGCGGCCGCGCCGGCTGCTACGGCGGCGGCGGCCTCATCGCCGGGACCTGCTCGCGGCTCGCCGTCTCCGAGAGCGGGCGCATCTCGGTCTCCGGGCCGGAGGTGATCGAGACCAACAGGGGCGCCGAGGAGTTCGATTCCCGCGACCGGGCGCTGGTCTGGCGCACCATGGGCGGCAAGCACCGCCGTCTCATCGGCGGGGCCGACGCCTTCGCCGAGGACAGCGTCGCCGCCTTCCGCGCCGCCGCCCTCGACCTGATCGCCCGCGCCCCCGCCTTCGACCTCGACACGCTGGAGGCCGAGCAGGCGCGGCTCGAAGCCCGGGTGGCGCGCTTCGGCGATTGCCGCGACGCCACGGAGGTCTGGGCGCGCCTCGGCGTCAACGATCCCGATGCCGTGCCGGCCATGACCGCGGCCGCCTTCGCGCAGACCGTGGCCCGCGTGCAGGAGGCCGACCATGACGCTCGCTGAGATCCTCGCCGCCCTCTTCCCGGAGGGCCATGCGGTGGTGGTCGCGGACGGCCTCGTCACGGGCCGCGGGCCCTTCGACGGGGCCGAGGCCGTGGTCGTCGGCATCGACGGCGACACGCCCCTGGGCGTCGAGGGCGCGCTGGCGCTCTCCCGCGCCGTGCTCGACGCGGTGCGGACCGGGGGCGGCGCGCCGATCCTGGTTCTGGTCGATTCCGACAGCCAGCGCATGAGCCGGCGCGACGAGCTGCTCGGCCTCAACGAATGCCTCGCCCATCTCGCCAAGGCGCTGCTGCTGGCCGACCGCTCCGGCCATCCGACCTTCGGTCTGATCTATGGCCACTCGGCCGCCGGCGCCTTCATCGCCACCGCCCTGGCCACCCGCGTGCTCGCCGCCCTGCCCGGGGCCAATCCGAGCGTGATGGATCTGCCTTCCGTCGCCCGGGTCACCAAGCTGCCGCTGGAGACTTTGGAGGACATGGCGAAGTCGACCCCGGTCTTCGCGCCGGGCCTCGACAACATGGTCGCCGCCGGTGCCGTGCATGCGGTGCTCGATCCCGGCCAGCCCCTGGCGCCGCAGATCCGCACCCTGCTCGCGGATCTGCCCCGGGACGACATCCGCGACCGGCTCGGGGCCGAGCGGGGCGGGCGCCCCGTGGCGGAGGCGATCGCCGCGCAGGTGGCCCGCGAGGCGCGGGGTGGCTGAGGCGCCGGCCTGCCGGCGCCACGACCTCGTCCGGGTCGTGCCGGCGGCCTGGGACGACCTCCTGCGCGCCCGGCCCGATCTCCACGGATCGGACCTCCTCGCCGGATGGGCGGAAGCGGGGCATCCGCTGATCGTGCGGCGCTACCATCCCGGCGAGGCGCGGGACGCGGTGCCCCTCGGCCTGCCCCTGCCTCCATCCGCGGGCAAGCGCCGGATCGGCCTCGCCCTGCCGGCGGCGGTTCTGGCGCCCTGCCCGGCCCCGGAGCTCGCGGCGGTGACGGAGGTGGCGCCGGCCGCCTGGCGGGGCGCGTTCGCGGATCTCCTGCGGCTCGGCGAGCGCTTCGGGCTGAGTCCGCGCCCCTTCGGCAGCCTGCTCTGGCAGGCCCTGACCGGCCTGCCCTATCTGAGCGACGCCTCGGATCTCGACCTGCTCTGGCCCGTTTCCGGCCCGGTGCCGCCGGGCTTCCTCGCCGGCCTGTCCGCCTTGGCCGAGACGGCGCCGATGCGCCTCGACGGCGAGATCGTCTTCCCGGACGGCGCCGGGGTGCAGTGGCGCGAGCTTCTCCCGGGCACCGGCGAGGCGATCCTCAAATCCCTCGACCGGCTGGAACTGAGGCGTGTCGACGCCCTGCTGGCCACCGCCTCGGAGGAGCGGGCGGCATGAGTGCGGCCCTCCCCCTCCGTTGTGTCGCTCCCCGCCCCCTGCCCTGCCGGGCCGAGGCCATCGCGGCGCAGGCGGTGGCGGCCTTGCGGCTCGAAGTCGCCACCTATCCGAAGCCCGGCCTCGTCAGCCATGTCGACAGCGGCAGCCACGACGACATGGACGCGGCGAGCTTCGCCGCGAGCGCGGCGGCGTTGGAACCCTTCTTCGCGGATCTGGCCCGGGCCGGCGCGGAGGGGCGCGACATGGACCATCTGCGCGGAATCGGGCTCGCGGCGGAGGCCGCCATGCGGGCGGCGACGGGGGGCGTGAACACCCATCGCGGCGCGATCTTCGGCCTCGGCCTCCTCGTCTCCGCCGCCGGGGCGCTCGGGGCCGGGGCGAAGCCGCTCCCGCCGGGGTCGCTCGGGGCGCATGTCCGGGCGCGGCACGCGAAAAAGATCCTCGACGGGCCGGTGCTGCTGCATGCGCCGGGGGCCCGGGCGCGGCGGCGCCACGGCGTCGGCGGCGCGCCGGCGGAGGCGGCGGCGGGCTTTCCGACGCTCTATCGCGTCGGCCTGCCGGCCCTGCGGCGCGGCGCGCGGCTGCGGCCCGGCGACGCCGAGGCGGCCCGGGTCGAGGCCTGCCTCGCCCTGGTCGCGGCCCTGGAGGACACCAACCTGCTCCATCGCGGGGGCGCGGACGGCTATCGCTTCGCCCGGGCCGCGGCGGCCGCCTTCCTCGCCCGCGGCGGGGTGGGGCAGGCCGGCTGGCGCGGGGCGGCGGAAGCGCTGCACCATGCCTTCGTCGCCCGCCGGCTGAGCCCGGGCGGGGCGGCGGACCTGCTGGCGATGAGCCTGTTCGTGCAGGGCCTCGAGGCCGCGGCATGACCCTGGCCGTGCTGCTCTCGGGCCAGGGCGGCCAGCATCCGGGCATGTTCGACCTCACGGCGGACCTGCCGGCGGCGCAGGCGGTGTTCCAGGCGGCCCGGCCGCTCCTCGGCGGCACCGACCCGCGCGACCTAGTGAAGGCCGCCGGCGCCGACCTGCATGGCAACCGCACCGGCCAGATCCTGTGCTGCGTCGCGGCGCTTGCCGGCTGGGCGCTGGTCGCCTCCGCGAAGCCCGGCCGCGCGGTGGTGGCCGGCTACAGCATCGGCGATCTCGCCGCCTGGGGCGTCGCCGGGCGGCTGGCGCCGGAGACTGTGCTGCGCCTCGCGGCCGCCCGGGCCGAGGCGATGGATGCGGCCTCCGGCGAAGGCTTCGGCCTCGCGGGCATCCGCGGCCTCCGGCTCGACGCCCTCGACGCCCTGGCGGCCCGGCATGGCGGCCATCTCGCGATCCGGAATGCAATCGACAGTGGTGTCGTCGGCGGGGCCCGGGCGGCCCTCGAAACGCTCTGCACGGAGGCGATCCAGGCCGGGGCGCAGCGCGCCGTGGTGCTGCCGGTGCACACCCCCTCGCACACGCCCCGGCTCGCGGCGGCGGCGGACGCGTTCCGCGCGGCGCTCGCGGAGGCGACGCCACTGCGGCCGCCGCCGGGGGCGCCGCGGCTGATCGCCGGGCTCGACGGGGCGGCGGTGTTCGATGCCGCGGCCGGGCGGGACAAGCTCGCGGACCAGATCGCCCGGACCATCGACTGGGCGGCCTGCCTCGACGCCTGCCGGGAATTCGGCGCCGAGACGGTGCTCGAGCTCGGGCCGGGCCACGCCCTGGCGACCATGGCCCGGGATGCCCTCCCCGGCGCCCAGGTCCACGCCCTCGACGACTTCCGTTCCGCGCCGGGCCTCGTCCGCTGGGTCGCGGGCCGGGCGCAGGCCTGACCCACCGGAGATCCGGCGCCCGGCTTCGCAGGCGCAAGGGCCGGTGTTTCAACCCTCACGCGAGATTGCCGAATGATCCCGAAATCCTTGCCGTATGCTCCCGTATGCCCTTGATATCTATGGCATAAATGTGACTTGACCGCCACGCGCGCGGATAACCTTCGCCGCGCCCGGCCGCGGAGGCCGAAATCCAAGCGTGACCATATTGTGCCGCACGGCCGAGTTGCGTCAGACAGGCCGAGGACAGCCGGAACAACAACGGCAACAACGAATCTCTTGGGTCGGGAATCTATGCGCGCGCTCCGTCGCAGCCTCATCGCCTCCGTTGCGCTCTTGCCGGGCGCTGCCCTGGCGCAGCCGGCCACAACGCTCGACGAGATCAGCGTCGTCGCGACCACCCCGGTCGGCGTGGCCGGCGCCGGCCTCGGGCCGCGCCTGGCGCCCGCCACCCAGCTCCCCACGGTGGCCGAGCCGCGGCTGCGCGGGGGCGCCCAGCCGCTCTACAAGATCCCGAGCACCGTCGAGACGGTGACGGCGGCCGATCTGGAGTTCGACCGGGCCACCTTCAACACCATCGAGACGCTCGGCCGGCGCGTGCCCGGCCTCAACCTCTCGGACTCGCAGGGCAACAACAACCGCATCGACATCAACTATCGCGGCTTCCAGGCCTCGCCGGTCACCGGCGTGCCGCAGGGGCTGGCCGTCTACCAGAACGGCGTGCGCATCAACGAGGCCTTCGGCGACACGGTCAATCTCGACCTGATCCCGCAGGTCGCGATCCAGCGCATCGACGTCGTCACCGGCAACCCGGTCTTCGGCCTCAACGCCCTGGGCGGCGCCATCAACATCCAGATGAAGAACGGCTTCACCTGGCAGGGCACCGAGATCTCGGCCCTAGGCGGCTCGGATGGCCGCATCGCCGGCTCGCTCCAGTACGGCACCATGATCGGCCCATGGAGCTTCTACTTCGCCGGCGAGGGCCTGAACGACCGCGGCTGGCGCTACCAGAGCCCGAGCACGATCGGCCGCGTCTATGCCGATCTCGGCTACCGGACGCTCGACTCCGAGTTCCACCTCGTCGGCCAGCTCGCGCGCACCTATTTCGGCGCCGCCGCGGCGACCCCGGTCGACTTCACGCACACCGACGACCGGGCGATCTTCACCTACCCGCAGACCACCACCACGCAGCTGGGCACGATCCAGCTCACCGGCCGCGTCGACATCTCCCCGACCTGGGATCTCGCCGGCAACGCCTATTTCCGCCGCTTCAGCCAGAACTACGTCGACGGCAACGACGGCAACTTCGAGAATTGCAGCACGCGTTCGAGCTTCCGCGGGCGCCTCTGCTTCGAGGATGACGGCTTCGACCCGGCCCCGGGCCAGTCGCAGCTCGACTTCCGGAACCAGTTCCTGATGCTCGGCCGCGGCACCGCCGCCAACGGCATCCCGTTCACGGCGGGCGTGCCCTACGGCACCATCGACATCACCAAGACCGAGGCGACCGGCTATGGCGGCTCGCTCCAGGCGGCCAACCGCGACAAGGTCTTCGGCTTCAACAACAGCTTCGTGGTCGGCGGCTCGATCGACGTCGCCAATTACAGCTTCAAGTCGTCGAGCACCCTCGGGGTGATCAATCCCGACCTGGCGGTGACCACCGATCCGAACAACCCCTATTACGGGTTCGTCCCGGGGCTGGGCACGCAGTTCCTGCGGACCGCCGCCGCCCTCGGCATCGCGCCGAGCTCGGTCCAGGGCTCCAACCTCTATATGGGCCTCTACACCTCCGACACGATCGACCTGACGGACGCCCTCTCGCTGACCGCCGGGGCGCGCCTCAACTTCGCGCGCATCTCCAGCGAGGATCAGACCGGCTTCTCGCCGGACGTGACGGGCACGCATTACTTCAACAAGATCAACCCGCTCGCGGGCCTGACCTACCGCTTCGCCCCCGAGCTGGCGCTCTACGGCGGCTATTCCGAATCGAACCGCGCCCCGACCCCGCTGGAGCTCGCCTGCGCCAATCCCGACCGGCCCTGCCTGCTGCCGAACTCCCTGGTCGCCGATCCGCCGCTCAAGCAGGTCACCGCCCAGACCTACGAGGTCGGCTTCCGCGGCTCGCTGGCGAACTTCTACGACGGCGGCCTCGTGAACTATAAGATCGGCGCCTTCCGCACCGACCTGACCAACGACATCCTGCAGCTCGCCACCCCCGGCAACGCGGCCCGCGGCTACTTCGTCAACGTTCCCGCCACCCGCCGCCAGGGAGTCGAGGTCAGCGCCGAGTACGTGTCCGACTGGCTGACGGTCTACGCGAACTACGCGCTGATCGATGCCACCTTCCGGTTCAACGGCACGCTCTCCTCGCCGAACAACCCGCTCTCGGACGACGGCGCCATCTTCGTCGTGCCGGGCAACAAGGTGCCGCTGATCCCGGATCACCAGTTCAAGGTCGGCTTCGACGTCGAGGTGCTGCCGCATTGGCGCGTCGGCATGGCCCTCCAGGCCTTCTCCTCGGCCTATTACCGGGGCGACGAGTCGAACCTGAACCCCAAGCTGCCCGCCTATTACGTGCTGAACCTGAACACGAGCTACCAGGTCAACAAGAACCTCCAGCTGTTCGGCTACGTGACCAACCTGACCAACAACCGCTACGCGACGTTCGGCACCTTCGCCGAGGCCGGTGCGGTGGCCGGCAACTACGTGATCAACGACCCGCGCACCACGACGCTGGCGCAGCCGCTCTCGGTCTATGGCGGCTTCCGCTACGCCTTCGACGTGCCGCCGCCCGCCCCGCCGGTGGAGCCGCTGGTCCGCAAGTTCTGAGAAACGGGCGCCGGCGAACCCGGCGCCTGCCACGACCCTCCGCGCGCGCGGCTCGTCTGATGGCGGGCCGCGCGTCTGCGTTTCGAGGGGGGCTTCGGGTGGCGCGGCGCGCGACGGGCGGGATGGCCGCGCCGGGGGCCGGGCGGTCATGGGGCTTCCGTTCGATCGCTTCGGGGTGGCGGCCGTCTCGGGGCGCCGTCCTAGCCGCCCGTGCGCGCGCGAAGCCGGCCGGGGGCCGCGCCCTGTCCTGAGAAAGGCCGCGCCGCGGGGGCGCTCGCCCGCACGCAAAGTTTCGCCGCCGCACCTTCCCGGAGAGAGGGTGCTGGCGGCGTGTTTTCAGGTCCGGCGATATGCGCCCGGCAGGCGCCTCAGGCCTTCTCGGGGGCGGTCTCGTCCGGCTCGAAGAGCTGAACCGGATGGCCCGGCATGATTGTCGAGATCGCGTGCTTGTAGACGAGCTGCGAATGGCCGTCCCGGCGCAGAAGCACGCAGAAGTTGTCGAACCAGGTCACAACGCCCTGGAGCTTCACGCCGTTGACGAGGAAGATCGTCAGCGGGATCTTGTTCTTGCGAACATGGTTCAGGAACGTGTCCTGCAGGTTCTGAGCGCGTTCGCCCGCCATTTCTTGTTATCCTTGCACCAGCCGCCCGCCGGATCTGGCGGGTTCTTGTCGATGGCGTTTCGAAGTCCCGTGTCCGCACCGTTTCGTCGGGCGTGACTCCCCAGCCGTCGACATTACACGGCGAAGCCCCGCGCGATGCAAGAGCCCGGCCGTGATGCTTCGGCCCGGCTCTCGCCGATTCTTCCTCAGGAGCCGATGCCGAGGGACTTCAGCTTCCTGTGGAGGGCGGAGCGCTCCATGCCGATGAACTCGGCCGTGCGGGAGATGTTGCCGGAGAAGCGGGCGATCTGCGCGATCAGGTACTCGCGCTCGAAGATCTCCCGGGCCTCGCGGAGCGCCAGGCTCATCAGCTTCTCGCCGCCCGCGCCGGTCGGCGTGGTCGGAACCAGCGCGCCGATCTCGGTCGGCAGCATCTCCGAGGTGACCTCCTGCTCCGGGTCGGTCTGGGTCAGGATCATCAGCCGCTCGACGTTGTTGCGCAGCTGGCGGACGTTGCCGGGCCAGTCATGCGACTGGAGCACCGCCATGGCGTCCTCGGCGATGCGCCGCCGCGGCAGGCCCGTGGCCGCCGAGATCTGGTCCATGAAGAAGGCGAGCAGCTCCGGCACGTCCTCCCGGCGCTCGGCCAGGGAGGGCACGCGGATCGGCACCACCGAGAGGCGGTGGAACAGGTCCTCGCGGAAGCGGCCGCCGGCGATCTCCTCCGCGAGGTCGCGGGAGGAGGAGGAGATGATGCGCACGTCCACATGCACCCGCGTGGTGCCGCCGACGCGCTGGAAGTTCTGGTCGACGAGGACGCGCAGGATCCGGCTCTGCGTCTCCCGCGGCATGTCCGCGACCTCGTCGATGTAGAGGGTGCCGCCATGGGCCTCCTCCAGGGCGCCGACCCGGCGGGCCCGGCCCTCCCCGGCCTCGACGCCGAACAGCTCCGCCTCCATCGTCTCCGGCGTGATCGTCGCCGCGTTGATGACGACGAAGGGGCCGCTCGCCCGGGCGGAGGCGGCGTGCAGGGTGCGCGCGGACAGCTCCTTGCCCGAGCCCGGCGCGCCCGAGACCATGACGCGGGCATTGGTCGGGGCCACCCGCTCGATGGTCTGGCGCAACTGGTTCATGGCCACGGAACCGCCGACGAGGCGGCTCGCCTGGCCGGAGCGGGTCTTGAGGTCGCGCACCTCGCGCTTGAGGCGGGAAGCCTCCAGCGCCCGCTCGGCCACCAGGATCAGCCGGTCGGCCTTGAACGGCTTCTCGATGAAGTCGTAGGCGCCCGCCTTGATGGCCGAGACCGCGGTCTCGATGTTGCCGTGGCCGGAGATCATCACCACCGGCAGGTCCGGATGGCCCGCCTTGATCAGGTCGAGCACCTGCAGGCCGTCGAGGCGCGAGCCCTGCAGCCAGATGTCGAGGAAGACGAGATGCGGCCGTCGCGACTCGATCGCCGCCAGCGCCTCGTCCGAGCCGCTGGCCGTGCGGCAGCGATGGCCCTCGTCGTCGAGGATGCCGGCCACGAGGTCGCGGATGTCCGCCTCGTCGTCGACGATGAGGATATCGGCGCTCATGGCTGCATCTCCGCGACGCGTGGCGAACCCATGCTCTCGCTCTCCCTGTCCTTGTCCGTCGTATTCTTGTCGAGCGAGGCGGCGGCCGCTTTGGCCTCCGCCGCCGGGGCATGCCCGATCTCGCGCGGAACCCGCATGCGAACCTGTCCCCCCCGTCCTTCAGGGTTGTCGTTCAACTCGATGCCGCCGCCGTGCTCTTCGAGCACCTTGCTGACGATGGCGAGGCCGAGGCCCGTACCGCCTTCGCGCGTCGTCATATAGGGCTCCAGCAGGCGCTGACGCCCTTCCTGGGGAAATCCCTTGCCGTTGTCGGTGACTTCGATCACCGCGAAGTCGCCCTCGACGAGGAGCCGGAGGGCGACGCGGCCCTTCTCGCCGCTTTCCGCGAGCAGGGCCTCCACGGCCTGCACCGCCTCGACGGCGTTCTTCAGGATGTTGGTGAGCGCCTGGCTGAGCAGCCGCACGTCGAAGGCTGCCTCGACCTTTTCCGCGCCCTCCGGCCCCTCCGACGAGAACGGGAAGTCCAGCTCGGGATGCGCCATGCGGAGCATGAACAGGTTCTGCTTGGCGATCTCGGTGAGGTCCTGGCGCGTGATCGCCGGCTTGGGCATGCGCGCGAAGGACGAGAACTCGTCGACCATGCGCTTGATCTCGTCGACCTGGCGCACGATCGTCGCCGTGCACTGGTCGAAGACTTCCTTGTCCGCGGTGATGACCTTCCCGTACTTGCGCCGGATCCGCTCGGCCGAGAGCTGGATCGGGGTGAGCGGGTTCTTGATCTCGTGGGCGATGCGGCGGGCCACGTCCGCCCAGGCGGAGGTGCGCTGGGCCGAGACGAGGTCGGTGATGTCGTCCAGCGTCACCACGAAGCCGCGGGCGGCCCCCTGCGCCTGTTCGCTCGTCACCCGCACGGCGATGGTGCGTTCGCGCCCGCCCCGGGTCAGCTGGATCTGCTGCTGGAGCGCGCGCTGGCGCCCCTCCCCCTCCGGCAGCAGCGGCGCGAGCTCCGGCACCGCGGCGGTGAGCGGCATGCCGACGAGCGTCTCGGAGGCGAGCCCGAGGGTCCGCTCGGCGGAGGGGTTGGCGATGGTGATGAGGCCGCCGGCATCCACGCCGATCACCCCCGGCGAGACGCCGGAGAGCACGGCCTCCGTGAAGCGGCGGCGGCGGTCGATCAGCTCGCTCGCGGCGGTGAGGCCGTCATGCTGGCGGCGCAGCTCCTGCGTCATCTTGTTGAAGCTCTCGCCGAGATGGGCGAGGTCGCCATCCGTCTTCCGGGCCGGGACCTGGGCGTAGAAGTTGCCCGAGGCGACCTGGTCGGCGGCGTTGATCAGGCGGCGGATCGGGGCGACGAAGCGGTTGGCGAAGTTGAGCCCGAACCAGACCGCCGAGAGCAGGGCGATCAGCGAGATCAGCACGAAGACCGAGGCGAAGGCGATCTGGATCGAGCGGCGCAGGGAATCGTAGGTCAGGTACTCGGCCGCCGCCGCCCGCGACACGCCGGGGAAATCGATGGCGAGCTGGCTCACCTCCCGCTGCACCAGGAGCACGGCGTTGTCGTAGGCCGGCATGCGCAGCAGGGCGGCGAAGACCCGGCCCTCGGTCGGCAGCAGGCAGATCGGGTCGCTCGACTTCGCCGCATCCTCGAAGGCCGCCGCCGAGGGCAGCCGCGTCTGCTTGAGGACGTCGATATTGGCCCGCGCCACCACCTCGTTGGGGCCGCGCATGATCTTGGCGATGGGCAGGCCCAGGGCCGTGGCGCGGGTGGTGAGGAAGTTCTCGAACCAGTCCCGGTTCACGTCGAAATTCGGCCGCGCCCGCGTCAGGTCGTCCGTGAGGATGCGGATCTCCCGGGCGAGGGACTGGCACTGGTTCTCCTGATAGGCGTCGGCCACCTCCACGGATTTCAGCACCACGTCGCGCACCCGGTCGGTGAAGCCGAGGGACAGGCCCCGGTCGATCGTCACCGAGGCGACGATGGCGAGCAGGATGGTCGGCAGGATCGCGATCAGGCTGAACAGGCCGACGATGCGGCTGTGCAGCCGCGCCACCGTGGCATTGGCCTTGCGGGCATGCAGGAAGACCCGCGCCTCCCAGGCGATCACCACGACCAGCCCGAGCACCACGGCGGCGTTGATGGCGAGCAGGGTGACGCCCATGGTCGGCGTCGGCGTCACCTTGATGAGGCCGGCCAGGATCAGGAAGGTGATCGTGGCCGAGACCAGCGCCATGCCGACCATCGCCGCACCGGCCCAGCCCGGGCCGCGCGGGTTGGGGCGCGTCGTGGCCGTGGCGCCCGGCCCCTGCGGGCCGGAGGCGGTCGGCTCCTTGTTCTGTTCTTGCGACGGCATGGCTGATGCGGGGCCACAACAGTGTGGCGAAATTAATACGAATCCGGTCGCGGGGGCTCCGGAGCGGCGGTCCTGTCAGGCGGCGAGGCCGCCCCAGCGGCGCAGGTCGCGGAAGCGGCGGCCATCGGCGAAGCGGACGGTGACGCTCTCCGAGAGCCGGCCGGCCGCGGCGATCTGCAGGGCGGCGGGGCGCTCGAGTTCGTCGAAGCGGGCCAACGCGTCGGATACGCGCATCGGCACCGGCTCGGCGCCGCCGAAGGCCCGCCACCATTGCACCGCCTTCTCCCTGGCATGGCCCGAATGCTCAAGCCCGATCTCGATCCGGCAGCCGCCGCTCCGCCAGCGGAACACGGCTTCCAGACGGTCGGGCCCGCTGCCCCCGGGGCCGTGGGCCAGGTGCCAGGATTCGACGGGCCACCAGGGCGCGGCCGTCTCCGACAGGATCGGCAGGGCGTCCTCCGCGCTCGCCTCGTGGGGCGGCCCCCCGTCCTCCTCGGCTTCCGGCTCGACCCAGCAGGCCTCGCAGGTGCTGGCATTCAGCGCGATCAGGGCGCCGCAGCCGGGGCAGGGCTTGGCCCGGCTCAGGCCCGGCGCGGCGGCCCCCAGGGTGACGGAGCGGGCGGTCACCGCGTCCACCGGGCCGTGCATGCGCACGAGCCCGGCATAGTCGAGCACGATCGCGTCGGCCTTGCCGGGCGCGCGGCGCAGGGCGCGGCCGACCTGCTGCACGTAGAGGCCGGCGGATTGGGTCGGGCGCAGAAGGGCGACCAGATCGACCTCCGGTACGTTGAAGCCGGTGGTGAGCACCCCGACGGAGGCGAGGCAGCGGATCCGGCCGGCCCGGAAGGCCGCGACGACGCGGTCGCGCTCCCGCCGGTTCATGTCCCCGGTCACGGTCTCGCAGGAAAAGCCCTCCGCCCGCACCGCGTCGCGCACGGCGGCGGCATGGGCGAGCCCCGCGCAGAAGGCGAGCCAGGCCCGCCGCTCCCGGCCGTATTCCGCCATCTCCGCGACCGCGGCCCGGGTGACCCAGTCCTTGTTGACCGCGGCCTCCAGCGCCGAGGGCACGTAGTCGCCCCCGCGCTTGGGCACGCCGGTCACGTCGAGGGCGGTCGCCGTCGCCTTGCAGACGAGGGGCGCGAGATAGCCCTGGTGGATCAGGTCGCCGACCGCGGCCTCGTACACGATCCGCTCGAAGAGCTTGCCCTCCCCCTCGTCGAGCCGGCCGGAATCGAGGCGGTAGGGCGTGGCGGTGAAGCCGACGACGCGCAGCGCCGGGTTGCGCCGCCGGGCCGCGGCGAGGAAGCGGCCGTAGCTGGTCTCGACCGAGCGCGGCACCAGATGGGCCTCGTCGATGATGACGGCGTCGAAGGGGGCGAGCGTCTCCATCCGGTCGCGCACCGACTGGATGGAGCAGATCAGGATCTGGGCCTGCGCCTCGCGCCGTCCGAGGCCGGCGGAATAGAGGCCCGCCGGGGCGTGGGGCCAATAGGCCATGAGCTCGGCGTGGTTCTGCGCGACGAGCTCGCGCACATGGGTGACGACGCAGAGCCGCGCATCCGGCGCGCCCTCCAGCCATTCCCGGATCAGGGCGGCGATGACCAGGGCCTTGCCGGCCCCGGTGGGCAGCACGACGAGCCCCGGCCCCCCGCCCTCGGACCAGTGCCGGTCGAGGGCGTCCAGGGCGGCGCGCTGATAGTCACGGAGGCGGAGCATGGGCCGCGCCTCTAGCGCGGCCGGAGCGAGGAGAACAGAGGGGGATCGGAGGAGGCTGGGATCCCTCCCCCGTCGCGGTCAGCGGGAGGTGCGGAAGACCTGCAGGTCGAGGTCGCGCACCTTCTTGCGCAGGGTGTTGCGGTTGACCCCGAGCAGCTCCGCGGCGCGGATCTGGTTGCCGCGGGTGGCGGCCAGGGCCGCGCCGATCAGCGGGCCTTCGATCTCCCGCAGGATCCGGTGATAGAGGCCGGGCGGCGGCAGGGTGTCCCGGTAGCCCGAGAAATAATCGGCGAGGTGACGCTCGACGGCGCCCGACAGGGTCTCGCTCTCCCCCCCGGCCTTGCGGCCCCCCGCCGCCGTGGCGGCCTGGGGCTGGGCCAGCGGCAGGGTGTCGAGTTCCGCCTCGATGACCGGGCCGGTGATGGTCTCCTGCGGATAGAGCGCCGCGAGCCGCCGCACCAGGTTCTCGAGCTCGCGCACGTTGCCGGGCCAGCGGTAGCGCTTCAGCCGCTCCATGGCGTCGCCGTCGAGGGTCTTGCGGGTCAGGCCCTCGCGCTCGACCAGCACGAAGAAGTGGCGCACCAGGTCGGGCACGTCCTCGGCCCGCTCGCGCAGGGCCGGCAGGCGCAGGGGCACCACGTTGAGGCGGAAGAACAGGTCCTCGCGGAAGATGCCCTGCTGGATCGAGACCCGCAGGTCCTTGTTGGTCGCCGCGATGATGCGGACATTGGTCTTGATCGGCACGCGGCCGCCGACGGTGGTATACTCGCCCTGCTGAAGGACGCGTAGCAGCCGGGTCTGCGCCTCCATCGGCATGTCGCCGATCTCGTCGAGGAAGAGCGTCCCGCCCTCCGCCTGCTCGAAGCGGCCGGCCGAGCGCTGGAGCGCGCCGGTGAAGGCGCCCTTCTCGTGGCCGAACAGCTCCGATTCGATCAGGTCCCGGGGGATCGCGGCCATGTTGACCGGCACGAAGGGTCCGGAGCGGCGGCGGCCGTAATCGTGCAGCGCGCGGGCCACCAGCTCCTTGCCGGTGCCGGATTCGCCGGTGATCATCACGGTGAGGTCGGTCGGCATCAGCCGGGCCAGCGCCCGGTAGATTTCCTGCATGGCCGGCGAGCGGCCGACCAGGGGGATGTCCTCGTTCTCCGGGCCGGCGCCGGGCGGGGGGGCGCCGCGGGGGCGGGAGAGGGCGCGGCCGACGATCGCCGTCAGCTCCTTCAGGTCGAAGGGCTTGGGCAGGTACTCGTAGGCGCCCCGCTCCGAGGCGCGGATCGCGGTCATGAAGGTGTTCTGCGCGCTCATCACGATGATCGGCAGCTCCGGCCGCACCCGCTTGATGCGGGGCAGCAGGTCGAACACGTTCTCGTCGGGCATCATCACGTCGGTGATGACGAGGTCCCCCTCTCCCTGCGCGACCCAGCGCCAGAGCGTGGCGCAGTTGCCGGTGGAGCGGACCTCGTAGCCCGCTCGCGAGAGGGCCTGATTGAGGACCGTGCGGATCGCGGCGTCGTCGTCCGCGACGATGATGTGGCCGTTCGGCATGACGCTTGACTCGGGGCTCCGGGGATCACGGATCCACGCTGGACTCGCGCCCGTCTCGGGCGCTCGACATGGGCAGGAGGATGCGGAAGGCGGTTCGGCGGGGGGCGGGATCGCATTCGACGATCCCGCCGTGGTCGCCGACGATCTTGGCCACCAAAGCAAGACCGAGGCCGGTCCCCTGTGCCTTGGTGGTGACGAAGGGGTCGAACAGGTCCGGCAGCAGATCGGGCGGGATGCCCGGGCCGTTGTCCCGCACCGCCACCTCGATCGGCAGGCTGACGCGCTCGCGCGAGCCGGGCACCTGCAGGCGCAGGCCCGTGCGGAAGGCCGTCGAGAGGGTGATCTCGCCGTCGACCGCGTCCGCGCCGATCGCTTCGGTGGCGTTCTTCACGAGGTTGAGAATCACCTGGATCAGCTGGTCGCGGTTGCCGAGCACCGGCGGCAGGGAGGGATCGTAATTCTCGACGAAGCGGATGTGACGGGCGAAGCCCGACTGGGCCGAGCGCTTCACCTGGTCGAGCACCCCGTGCACGTTGACCGCCCCGCGCTCGACCGGGCGCTCCTCGCCGAACAGCTCCATGCGCTCGACGATGCGCACGATCCGGTCGGATTCGTCGCAGATCAGCCGGGTGAGGATGCGGTCCTCCTCCTCGCCGGACTGCTCGAGGAGCTGGGCGGCGCCGCGAATGCCGGCGAGCGGGTTCTTGATCTCGTGGGCCAGCATGGCGCCGAGGGCGATCATCGAGCGGGCCGCGCCGCGATGGGTGAGCTGCCGGTTCATCTTGTCGGCGATGGTGCGCTCCTGGAGCATCAGCACCACCGATTCGTCCTCGTCCCGCAGGGGGGTGGCGAAGACGTCGACGCTGCGTTCCTGGCCGGAGCGCGGCTGGGTCAGCTCGACCCGGTACTCCGCCACGCTGGAGCGGCGGCGGCGCACCTCGGCGACCAGGGCGATGATCGGCGAGGAGAAGGGGATGATGTCGCGCAGGCGTCCTCTGCGCATCAGCCGGGCCGAGGCGTCGAAGAACAGCTCCGCGGCGTGGTTGACCCGCAGGATGCGCTCGTCCGGGCCGATGGTGAGCACCGGCAGCGGCAGCGCGTTGAGCACGGCTTCCGCCGCGGGCTGGTCGCCCCAGGGGGGCGCCCCCTCGTCCGTCTCGTTCATGCGGCCTCGACGAGCGGCGTGCCGGCCGCGGTTTCGGCCCGGCCGTGCCGGGGTTCCAGGAAGGCGCGCCGCAGGAGCGCGCGGGCGAGCGCCGGATCGGTGGTGGTGAGGAGCCGCTGCCGCTCCTCGGGCGCCAGGGCGCCGGGGCCGGCCGCCTCGACATAGGCGGCCAGATGCTTGCGGGCGTGGCGCACGCCCATGGCGGCCCCGTAGAGGGCGATCAGCCCCTCGTAATGCTCGGTGGCGAGATCCGCCCGCTCGGCCCGGGACAGGACCCGCTCCGGCCGGCCGGCCAGGGCGTCGGCGAGGGCGCCGACGAGCCAGGGGCGGCCCACGGCGGCCCGGCCGACCATCACCCCGGCCGCGCCGGAGGCGGCGAGGCAGGCGCGGGCCTCCGCGGTCGCGCCGATATCGCCGTTGGCGAAGACGGGGATGCGCACGGCCTCGACCACGGCGCGGATCGCGCCCCAATCGGCCCGGCCCTTGTAGAATTGCTGCCGGGTGCGGCCATGGACGGTGACCGCGTTCAGGCCCAGGCCCTCGGCCCGGCGGGCGAGCGCGGGGGCGTTGAGGCTGGCCTGGTCCCAGCCCAGGCGCATCTTCACCGTGACGGGCACGTTGACAGCCGCCCGCACGGCGGCGAGGAGACGCGCCGCGTGGTCGAGGTCGCGCATCAGGGCCGAGCCCGCCTCCCCGCCGGTGACGGTCTTGGCCGGGCAGCCCATGTTGATGTCGATCACGTCGGCGCCGTTGTCGACCGCCAGCCGGGCGGCCTGTGCCATCGGCTCGGGGGCGCAGCCGGCGAGCTGGACGATGTGGGGGAAGACCCCGGCGCCCTCCGCCCGCAGCCGCGATTCCGCCTCGCCGCGGGCGAACTCGGCCGCGGCCACCATCTCGGAGACCACGGCGCTCGCCCCGAGGCGGCGGGCGATGCGCCGCATGTGCAGGTCGGTGACGCCCGAGAGCGGGGCGAGCAGGACGACCGGCGCGGCGCCGGTCGCCGCATCCGGGCTCGCCCCCTCGGCCCGTCCCGCGCCCCCGACGACGCTCAAATAATGGTCAGCGATCATTCTGCACAATAAATAGCCAAAGCGGAGCCGGACGCAAGCGCTTCGTTCGTTTGCCTTCGCGTCATCCCGAGCCTAAGAGCGCGGCACCTGGACCGTCCCTGTTATTTTTGCAATTCGAGGCTTCGTCATGTCCGAGCGCGCCGCGAGGCCGGAGATTGCCGCGGTGGTGGTGGCGGCGGGCAAGGGCGTGCGCATCGGCGGCGACGTGCCCAAGCAGTATCGCCGGGTCGGCGGCCGGGCCGTGCTGACGCGGACGCTGGCGGCTCTGGCCCGGCATCCGGGCATCGCCCGGATCCAGCCGGTGATCGCGCCGGACGCCGCCGCCTTCTACGCGGAATGCCTGGAGGACCTCGATTCGGCCGCCCGCGGGAAGCTCGCGGAGCCGGTGCCCGGCGGCGCCACGCGCCAGGGCTCGGTCCGGGCCGGGCTGGAGGCGCTGGCCGCGGCGGGCGCCCCGGATCTCGTGCTCGTGCACGACGCCGCCCGCCCCTATGTCGACGAGGCCCTGATCGACCGGGCCGTGGCGGCGGGGCGCGACCACGGCGCCGCGGTGCCGGGCGTGGCCGTCTCGGACACGATCAAGCTCGTGGAGGACGTGGCGCCGGGCATCGGCCGCGTCCACGAGACGCCGGCCCGGGAGCGGCTGCGCGCGGTGCAGACCCCGCAGAGCTTCCGCTTCGCCCCCCTGATCGAGGCCCATCGCCGGGCGCAGGCCGAGGGCCATGACGGCTTCACCGACGACGGGGCGCTGGCGGAATGGGCCGGCCTGCCCGTGGTCGTGTTCGAGGGCGATGCCCGCAACCGCAAGATCACCCAGGCCGCGGACCTGATCGACGCGGACCGGACTTTCTCCGGCCCCGCCGGCGGGGTATCTGATACGGCGATGACTGCTTACGTGACCCGCCTCGGCACCGGCTTCGACGTCCACGCCTTCACGGAGGGCGACCATGTCTGGCTCGGCGGCGTGAGGATTCCCGCCGATCGCGGCGTGCTCGCCCATTCCGACGGGGACGTGGCCCTCCACGCCCTGACCGACGCCCTGCTCGGCGCCATCGCCGACGGCGATATCGGCACCCATTTCCCGCCCTCCGACGAGAAATGGCGCGGCGCCGCTTCCGACCAGTTCCTGGCCCATGCCTGCTCGCTGGTGCGGGCCCGCGGCGGCAAGATCGACCATCTCGACATCACCGTGCTCGCCGAGGCGCCGCGCATCGGCCAGCACCGGGAGGCGATCCGCGCCCGCATCGCCGCGATCGCCGGCGTGCCGCTCACTGCAGTCTCGATCAAGGCGACCACCACGGAGAAGCTCGGCTTCGTCGGCCGGGCCGAGGGGCTCGCCGCCCAGGCCGCCGCCACCGTGCGCCTGCCGGAGGAATGCCCGCCCCTCGACGACGCGGCGGAGACGGCCGCGCGCCGCGCGTGATCGCCGACGCCGCCCTGCTCGCCCGCGCCGAGGCGCTGGTGCGGGCCTACGGGGCGGCAGGCAAGACGCTCGCGACGGCGGAATCCTGCACGGGCGGCCTGGTGGCCGGGCTGATCACTGCCGTGCCGGGTTCCTCCGCCGTGCTGGAGCGCGGCTTCGTCACCTATTCGAACGAAGCCAAGGCCGAATCGATCGGCGTGCCGATGGCGCTCATCGCGGCCCATGGCGCGGTGAGCGAGCCCGTGGCCCGCGCCATGGCGGAGGGGGCGCTCGCCGCCTCCCGCGCCGATCTCGCGGTCGCCGTCACCGGCATTGCCGGCCCGGGCGGGGGCAGCGCGGAGAAGCCGGTCGGCCTCGTGCATTTCGGGCTCGCCGTCCGGGACGGGGCGACGCGCCACGTGGCGCGCCGGTTCGGGGATCCCGGGCGCGGCGAGATCCGCCGGCTCTCGGTCGAGCAGGCGCTGGCGCTGCTCGAGGACGCCCTCGCCGGCGAGGGCGCCTGACCCGCGCTCCGGTCGCAAGGTCAGGCGCGGGACATCCTCTCAGACGGCGTGCTCCTTGATCGGTGCTTCGAGGGCGATGGCCGGCTCGTAGAGCCACTTGGCCAGGGCCCCCGCGACGACCGCGCCGAGGATCGGGGCGAGCCAGAACAGCCAGAGCTGCACAACGTACTCTCCCCCGGCAAAGAAGGCCGTCCCGGTGCTGCGGGCCGGATTGACCGAGGTGTTGGTGACCGGGATCGAGATCAGGTGGATCAGCACCAGGGCGAAGCCGATGGGAATGCCGGCAAAGCCCACCGCCGCCCCCTTCGAGGTCGTCCCGATGATGATGAACAGGAAGAAGAAGGTCAGCAGGAACTCGGTCAGGAAGCAGGCCGCCAGCTCGTACTGGCCGGGGCTCAGGGCGCCGTAGCCGTTCGAGGCGAAGCCGTTGGGCTGCCAGCCCGCCTTCCCGGAGGCGATCATGAAGAGGATGCCGGCGCCGAGAATCGCGCCGAGGACCTGCGCGACGATGTAGGGCAGGACGTGCCGGTTGGCGCAGCGTCCCGCGGACCACAGCCCCAGCGTGACCGCGGGATTGAAGTGTCCGCCGGAGATGTGGCCCACGGCATAGGCCATGGTCAGGACGGTCAGGCCGAAGGCCAGGGCGACGCCGAGAAATCCGATGCCGAGGGTCGGGTAGGCGGCCGACAGGACGGCGGCGCCACAGCCGCCGAAGGTCAGCCAGAAGGTTCCGAAGAACTCGGCTGCGGCCCGTTTCTGCGTATCGTGATCCATGATGGCCTCCAACTCTTGTCAGGAGCGTCGTCGGGGCGCGCCAGTTCTTGGAGGAAGAGCCTTCGGGCGGACGAAATCAAGGTCCTTGCAGACCATCGCCGATGCGAGGCCGGCCCCCGGCCCCAGCGCGCTCCGCGAAGCCCCGGCGGCTCCTGCGAACGCATGGGCGATGGCATGGGGAGGAAGGTACGTCCTTGATCGCACAATACTTCTGGTTTTCCGGCGTGATTTTTGCTGATAAAAAGCGAGGACTCCAAGGCATTCGCGCGTACGCAACCGAGGGTATTTTACTTTTTTAAATACAACTATAGATTATATTCGCTGCTAGAGGGCATTTGATCATGAGACCAGCTTTCGAGATGCTGAAATATCTTCTGGTCTGTGTGGCCAATGCCATCCCGCGCTTTCATGCGCTGGATTATATGCGCGTGTTCCTCTACCGGCTGGCCGGGTTGTCGATCGATCGGGAGACGCGCATTTCCGGCCCGTTGATCCTCGAATTCAGCTTCAGGCGGCCAACGCTGCGGCAAATCGCAATCGGCAGGGATTGCTTCATCGGGTATCACTGCCGCATATCTGCCTCGAAGGCGCAGGTATTCATCGGCAATCGATGCAATATCGGGCCCAATGTCTCGATCGATACGGCCGGGCATTGGTTCAATCACGAGCTCAATAAAAGAAATTCCTATCACAAGCCGGTCACGATCTCCGACAACGTCTGGATCGGGGCCGGATGCAAGATCCTTCCCGGCGTGTCCATCGGAGAGAATTCGGTGATCGGTGCCGGCTCGGTCGTCGCCAAGGACATCGAGAGCAACGTGCTCGCGGCCGGCGTTCCCGCCAAGCGCATCAAGGTTCTGGAAGAATTCGCGGTTTAGGCCCCGGCGGTCGAAGGGCCGGAGGCCGGGCCATCGCCGCGGCAGGTCGACCCCGATGGGATGCGCTGAGGCTGCGCCTCGCGCCGTGGCCGTCGCCCCTTCCGGCGGGGGGCAGGAGGCCTCAGGCCGGCACGCCGTACATGCGGTCGGCGCGGCTCTCGAAGGCGTCGGTGAACTTGCGGAACGCCTTGTCGAACATCTTCCCCATCAGGAGCCCGAGGGCGAAGCTCTTGAACTCGTAGGTGATGAAGAAGTCGATGTCGCAGCCGCCCTTGGCCCCGGGGCGGAAGCCCCAGCGATTCTCGAGATGCCGGAACGGCCCGTCGATATACTCGGCGGTGATCTTCAGGTTGGCCCGGTCGAGGGTGACCCGGGTGGTGAAGCGCTCGCGGATCGCCTTGTAGCCGACGCCCATCTCGGCGACCGCCACCTGCGTCCCGTTCGGCCCCTCCTGCCGGCGCAGCACGCGCAGGGATTCGCAGAGCGGCAGGAATTCCGGATAGCGCTCGATATCCGCGACCAGATCGTACATCTGCTCGGGCGTGTGGCGGACGTGCTTGGTGATGCGGAAGGACGGCATCGGGGTTCAGGCGCCTGCGAGGGGCGCGGCCCCGTGCTTGGCGAGGCGCGCCGCCTGCAGGCGGGCGAAATCCTCGCCCGCATGGTGCGACGAGCGGGTCAGGGGCGTCGCCGAGACCAGGAGGAAGCCCTTGGCATAGGCGGTCGTCTCGTAGGCCTTGAACTCGTCGGGCGGCACGAAGCGCACGACCTCGTGGTGCTTGCGGGTCGGCTGCAGGTACTGACCGATGGTCAGGAAGTCCACATCCGCCGAGCGCAGATCATCCATGAGTTGCACGACCTCGTTCCGCTCCTCGCCGAGACCGACCATGATGCCGGACTTGGTGAAGATGGTCGGATCGAGTTCCTTCACCCGCTGCAGGAGCCGCACGGAGTGGAAGTAGCGCGCCCCCGGCCGCACGGTGACGTACTTGCCCGGCACCGTCTCCAGGTTGTGGTTGAACACGTCGGGCCGCGCCTCGACCACCCGCTCCAGGGCGCCCTTCTTGCGCAGGAAGTCGGGGGTCAGGATCTCGACCGTGGTGCCGGGGCTCGTCGCGCGGATCGCGCGGATGGTGCGGAAGAAATGCTCCGCGCCGCCATCGGCCAGGTCGTCCCGGTCGACGGAGGTGACGACGACATGGTGCAGGCCGAGCTTGGCCACGGCGTCGGCGACCTTCTGCGGCTCGTCGCCATCGAGCCCCTCGGGCAGGCCGGTGCGCACGTTGCAGAAGGCGCAGGCCCGCGTGCAGGTGTCGCCCATGATCATGAAGGTGGCGTGCCGCTTCTCCCAGCACTCGCCGATATTCGGGCAGCCCGCCTCCTCGCAGACCGTGACGAGCTTGTTCGCGCGCACGATCTCCTTGGTCTCGGCCCAGAGCTTCGAGCCCGGCGCCTTCACCCGGATCCAGTCCGGCTTGCGCTGGATCGGCGTGTCGGGGCGGTGCGCCTTCTCCGGATGGCGCGGCCGCGCCGCCTCCGGCAGCCGGGTGCGGGTGTCGTTGTTGAGGAGGTCGAGGACGACGGCCATGGCTCTCGGGGCGCTCAGGCGGGGCGATCCGCGCCAGCCAGCACGAACCGGATCGGTCAGCCCTGACTTAAGGCGCCCGGCGCCGGCCCGCAAACCCGCGCGGGGAACGGCCGCGACAGAACGCGGCCTCCGTCAGCCCCACTGCTCGTCGGCGACGCGGCAGATGTTGCGGGCGGGGTCGACCGTGGCGTGCCGGGCGTGGGCGCTGCCGGGCGCGGAGGCGTAGCGCGTGGGCACGCGGGCGGGCAGCGCCGGGGCCTGCGCGACCGCGACCGGCGCGGCCACCGGGGCGAGGCCGGGGGCCTTCGGGGTGCTCGGCACGAGGGTCGCGTCGGAGAGCGCGGCGACCTGGAGCGGCACCAGGGAGCCGGTGGCGGTGCGCACCACGGCATGGGGGATGGGGGCGGGCAGGTAACCCTCGCGGTCGCTCTTCTCGTAGAAGGCGTTGCCGCCGGCCTGCGCCACGTAATGCATGTTGTCGTAGGGGTAGCTGCGCCCGGCGGTGTGGAAGTGCAGGGCCTGGCCGACGCCGGAATGGCGCTGGCCGGAGAGCAGCGCGTCGGCCACCTTCTCGATGCGCGGACGGTCCTGGTCGCGGACCGCGCGGTTGAGCACGCCGGTGGCGAACTGGCGCTTCTGGCCGACCACCTCGCAGACGCTGCCCGGATATTTCGGCGAATCGAGGCGGTTCATCACCACCGTGCCGACGGCGAGCAGGCCCTCTTCGTCGCTCCGGTTCGATTCGAAGTACATCGCCCGGGCGAGGCACTCCTTATCCGCCCTGGTCGGCGCGGCGACGACCTTGGCGTTGGGGGCGATGGAGCCGGTGGTCATCTCCTGCGGGCGCAGAACGCCGCATCCGCCGAGTCCGGGGCCCGCCGTCAGCGTGGCCAGGACGATGCCGGTTTGGATGCGTCGGTCGAACCGCATGCAGGCTCCTCAGCGATTGTCCCGGGACGGCCCCGGAACCCCAGGGTGCAACGGCTAAGGTCGAAGCGCAAAGGAACCGTTAAGCCTGACCTTCGATTCCAAAATGTGTGTGACTTTTCGCACACGGTCCCGGCCACGCGCCCGAGGGGTCAACCGGTGAGGGCGGTCGACCCCCGAAAAACACCGGTCCGCCGGATCCGTGGGACGGACTTCAGGGTTCCCTCGAACGGCGCCGTCCTTCGGCGCAGGCGGGAAGGGAGCGGTCATGTCGGACAGCACGGCGATGATGGACGAACGTCTGCGCGACGAGGCCTCCAAGGCCGGGCGCGAGGCGCTGGAGGCGGCCCTTCAGCGCTTCAGCCGCGAGGAGCGCGAGGCCTTCTGGAACGCCATCGGCCTCTATTACTCGGGCCGCCGCCACCCGGGCGCCGGCGAGAGGCCGGCCGAGAGCGTGGCGGTGGTGGCCGCCTGATCCCCGGATCTACGGCGGCCCTGCGATTCCGGTTCCGAAACGGCGAAGGCCGCGGATCCTGCGATCCGCGGCCTTCGCGCGTTGGCTTGTGAGGTCGGGCTCAGCCGTAGACCGGGAAGCGGTCGGTCAGCGCGTGGACCTGCTCCTTGATCTTGGCCTCGGTCGCGGCGTCGCCGCTCTCGCCCTTCTCGGCCAGCCCGTTCAGCACCTCGACGATGAAGCCGCCGACCTGCTTGAACTCGGCCACGCCGAAGCCGCGGGTGGTGCTCGCCGGGGTGCCCAGGCGGATGCCCGAGGTGATGGTCGGCTTCTGCGGGTCGAAGGGCACGCCGTTCTTGTTGCAGGTGATGTGGGCGCGCGACAGCGCGGCCTCGGCCGCCTTGCCGGTCAGGCCCTTCCGCTGCAGGTCGACCAGCATCAGGTGGTTGTCGGTGCCGCCCGAGGTGATGTCGTAGCCGCCCGAGATGATGGTGTCGGCGAGCGCCTTGGCGTTGTCGATCACCTGCTTGGCGTAGACCTTGAACTCCGGCGTCAGGGCCTCGCCGAAGGCCACGGCCTTGGCGGCGATGACGTGCATGAGCGGGCCGCCCTGCAGGCCGGGGAAGATCGCCGAGTTGAACTTCTTGGCCAGCGCCTCGTCGTTCGTGAGGATCATGCCGCCGCGCGGGCCGCGCAGGGTCTTGTGCGTCGTCGTGGTGGCGACGTGGGCATGGGGGAACGGCGAGGGATGCAGGCCCGCGGCGACGAGGCCGGCGAAGTGGGCCATGTCGACGAAGAAGTAGGCGCCGACGGAATCGGCGATCTCACGGAACTTGGCGAAGTCCCAGTGGCGCGGATAGCCCGAGCCGCCGGCGATGATCACCTTCGGCTTGTGCTCCTGGGCGAGGCGCTCGACCTGCTCCATGTCGATGCGCTGGTCCTCCCGGCGCACGGTGTAGGAGACCGGCTTGAACCACTTGCCCGAGACGTTCGGCGGGGCGCCGTGGGTGAGGTGGCCGCCGGCGGCGAGGTCGAGGCCGAGGAAGGTGTCGCCGGGCTGCATCAGGGCCATGAACACGCCCTGGTTGGCCTGGGAGCCGGAATTCGGCTGCACGTTGGCGAACTCGCAGCCGAACAGCCGCTTGGCGCGGTCGATGGCGAGGTTCTCGGCGATGTCCACGAACTGGCAGCCGCCGTAGTAGCGCCGGCCCGGATAGCCTTCGGCGTACTTGTTGGTGAGCACCGAACCCTGGGCTTCCAGCACCGCGCGGGAGACGATGTTCTCCGAGGCGATCAGCTCGATCTCGTGCTGCTGCCGGCCGAGCTCCTGCTCCAGCGCCTTGGCGAGCTCGGGATCGGTCTCGGTGACGTGGGCGGAGAAGAAGCGGTTGGTGGCGGAATGGGCGGTGGCGGTGCCGGCGCTCATGGGATGGGCCTCATTGGTCTGTTTATACGGGCTGACGCACCCGTTCGGTCCCGTCGGCGTATACGGGGGGCGTTCCGCGCGAGTCGTACACGCTCGCGGGAGACAGGCCAACCGCATGTGATTTTGGGCTTGTATTCAAAAAAATTCAGGTACTAGGCAGAGGCCGCCCCAACCTCGGCCCGCCGAAACCCTTGGTCCGGGCCCGGTTCCTGCGTTCCGCCCCGATCGGGAGCGCGCCTTGCGGGCACCCCGGCTGCGGGGGTCTCGAAGGTGCGTTCGCCGGTCGTCGCGTCGCAGGGCCGCATCCCGCGGCTCTGAATCCGTCTGTTCGAAAGCGCGTTCTACCCGATGATCAGCACGTTCGATCTGTTCAAGATCGGGATCGGCCCGTCGAGCTCGCACACCGTCGGGCCCATGGTCGCCGCGCGCCGGTTCCGCGAGGCGATCCTCGCGCGCGGCGGCGTCGCCCGCGTGAGCGCGGAGATCCACGGCTCCCTCGCCTGGACCGGGCGCGGCCACGGCACCGACGTGGCGATCCTCCTGGGGCTGCTCGGCCACGATCCGGCGACGATCGACCCGGACCTGACCACCCCGCTCGCCGCCGATCTGCGACGCACCGGCGATCTCGGCATTCCCGGCCTCGTCTTCGACGCCGAGCGCGATCTCGTCTTCAACTACAGCGAGGTGCTGCCGCTCCATACCAACGGCATGCGCTTCCGCGCCTACGACGCGGCGGGCGCGCTTCTGGAGGAGCAGGTCCGCTACTCGATCGGGGGCGGCTTCGTCGTCGCCGACACCGCCGCCGCGGACGCGCCGGCGGTGGTGCCGGACTTCGCCTTCGGCTCCGCCCGCGAGCTCCTCGACCTGACGCTCCGCACGGGGCTCACCATCCCGCAGATCCAGTTCGCCAACGAGCTGAGCCTGCGCAGCGGCCCCGAGATCGAGGCGGGGCTCGACGCGATCCGCGACGCGATGTTCGCCTGCATTGAGCGCGGCCTGCGCATGGAGGGCGAGCTGCCCGGCGGCCTGAAGGTGCGGCGGAGGGCCAGGCGCCTGCACGAGTCCCTCGAGGCCGCGAAGCTCTCGAACAGCCGCCCCGCCCACGAGATCATGGACTGGATCAGCCTGTTCGCCCTCGCCGTGAACGAGGAGAATGCCTCCGGCGGCCGGGTGGTGACCGCGCCGACCAACGGCGCGGCCGGCATCATCCCGGCGGTGCTGCGCTACGCCCGCGACTTCTGCCCCGGCTGGAGCGATGCCCGCGGCCGGGACTTCCTGCTCACCGCGGCGGCGATCGGCGGCCTCATCAAGGCCCGCGCCTCGATCTCGGGGGCCGAGGTCGGCTGCCAGGGCGAGGTCGGCTCGGCCGCCGCCATGGCCGCGGCCGGCCTCACCGCGGCGCTGGGGGGCTCGGCCTTCCAGATCGAGAATGCCGCCGAGATCGCCATGGAGCACCATCTCGGCATGACCTGCGACCCGATCGCCGGACTGGTCCAGGTGCCCTGCATCGAGCGCAACGCCTTCGGGGCCAACAAGGCGGTGGTGGCGGCCTCCCTGGCGCTGCGCGGGGACGGCGAGCACCGGGTGACCCTCGACGAGGTCATCGAGACCATGCGTCAGACCGGCCTCGACATGCAGTCGAAGTACAAGGAGACCTCGCTCGGCGGCCTCGCGGTCAACGTCGCGGCCTGCTGACGGCCTCTGTTCCGAGGGCGGGGAATCCTGCCGAGGGGGCCGTGGCGGGATCCTGGCGGAAGCGGATGGGAATCGAACCCACCCAACGCTGTTGGCGTTGCGCTGGTTTTGAAGACCAGGGGGGCCACCAGACCCCGTTCGCCTCCGCCGCCGGTGATAGCAAAGGCCGGCGACCCGCAACAGGTCCCCGGGCTGCGGCACGATTTCTTCCCGCGATCAGGCGTCCAGCGCGTCGAGGGAGGCGAGGAGGCCGGCCTCGTCCTCGAGCGTCCGCAGGTCGAGGCGCAGGGCTCCCTCGCTGACCCGGCCGATCACCGGCACGGGCAGGGCGCGCAGGGCGGCGGCCATGCGCTTGAGCCAGGCCCCCTCCCCCTTGCGGCCCGACCCCTCCGGCGGGCGCAGGGCGAGGCAGGCGCTGGGCAGGGTCTCGACCGGCAGCGCCCCGGAGCCGATCTGGCTCATGCAGGGCTCGACGCCGATCGCGGCCCGGCCGGCGAGCCTCGCGGCGATTTCCGGCGCGAGCCGCTCGGCCTGGGCGAGGATGGCCGCCCGCTCGCGGGTGAGCAGGCGCAGGGCCGGCAGGCGCTCGTGCAGGCGCTCGGGATGCAGGTAGAGCCGCAGCACGGCGGCGAGCGCCGCATAGGTCATCTTGTCGACCCGGAGCGCGCGCTTGAGCGGGTTCTTGCGCACCTTGGCGACGAGATCGGCCCGCCCGGCGACGATCCCGCATTGCACGGCGCCGAGGAGCTTGTCCCCGGAGAAGGTGACGAGGTCGGAATGCGCCAGCACCGCGCGCACGGTCGGCTCGGGGGGCAGGCCGTAGGCGGAAAAGTCGATCAGGTTGCCGCTGCCGAGATCGACGGCGAAGGGCACGCCCCGCTCCGCGCAGAGCGTCGCCAGGGCCGCCTCCTCCACTTCTGCGGTGAAGCCGTGGATGGCGTAGTTGCTCTGATGCACCTTCATGACGAGGCCGGTCCGCTCGCCGATCGCCTCCGCATAGTCCTTGAGATGCGTGCGGTTGGTGGTGCCGACCTCCCGCAGCCGGCAGCCGGCTCGGGCCATCACGTCGGGCACCCGGAAGGAGCCGCCGATCTCGACGAGCTCGCCCCGGGACACGATCACCTCTTTGCGCAGGGCGAGCGCGTTGAGGACGAGGAGCACGGCGGCGGCGTTGTTGTTGACGACGACGGCCGCCTCGGCCCCGGTCAGCCGGCAGATCAGGGCCTCGACATGGTCGTCGCGCTCGCCGCGCTCGCCCCGGGCCAGGTCGAATTCGAGGTTCGAGGCCTGCAGCATCACCGCCGCGACCGCCTCCGCCGCCTCCGGCGGCAGGGGCGCGCGGCCGAGATTGGTGTGCAGCACCGTTCCCGTGAGGTTGAAGACCGGGCGCAGGGAGGGCGCGTTCTCGGCTTCGAGGAGCCTCTGCGCCCGGGCGAGCAGGGGGGCGGCCTCCGCGGCCGGCGCCGCCCTGCCCTCCCGCATCGCGGCGAGCACCGCCCGCAGGGCGTGGGTGAGCGCCTGGCGGCCGTAGCGCTCGGCCAGGGGCGCGGCGGCGGCCTCGGTGAGGAGCCGCTCGACAGAGGGCGGGCGGAGGGGGTGGGGCGGCGCGGGCGCGGTCATGGCCGCGATCTAGGGCATCGGCGCGGGAAGGGGGACCGGCTTTTCGGGGCAGCCGGTGCGGAACGCGCTTCCCGGGCCTCAGGCGCTGTGGGCGAGGGTCAGCTGCGGGCGCAGGGCGCGGCTGGCGGCGGGGGCGGCCCGGCTGGCGCCGAGCTCGACGCATTGCCGCTCCCGGGCGATGAAGGCGGTCGGCATGGCCGCCTGCATCTCGGCCTCGACCGCGCGCAGCTGCGCGTCGCTGTGGGCCGGGTGGAGGTGGATGATCGCGAGCGCCTTCGCGTCGGCGGCCTTGGCGAGCTCCACGCCCTTCTGCCAGGTGGAGTGACCCCAGCCGCAGCAGCGGGGATACTCGCTCTCGGTGAACATGCCGTCATAGACGAGGAGGTCCGCCCCCTCGACGAAGGCGCGCAGGCTCGGATCCGGCCAGGGGTCGGTGTGCTCGATGTCGCTGATGACGCAGAGGCGCTTGCCCGCATGCTCGAAGCGGTAGCCGACCGAGCCCTGCGGATGGTTCAGCAGGATGGTGTCGACCCGCGACCCGTCCGCGAAGACCAGGGGCTCGCCGGCCTTGAAGCCGTGATGCTCGATGCGGCAGGGCAGCACGTCGAGGGTGATCGGGAAGAGCGGCGGCGCGAACATGCGGCCGAGCGCCTCGCCGGCGCAGGCGCCGTCGAGATTGCCGCAATAGGTGCGGATGGTGCGGTCCGCATCGAAGACGGCCGGCTTGAAGAAGGGCAGGCCGGCGGTGTGATCGAGATGCAGGTGGCTGAACAGCAGGTCGATGTCCTGCGGCAGCGGCCCGGTGCATTCCCGGCCGAAGGCGCCCAGCCCCGAGCCCGCATCGAGCACGAACAGGCGCTCGCCGCAGCGGATCTCCAGGCAGGGGGTGTTGCCGCCGAACTCGACGGTGTCCGGACCGCTGACCGGCGTGGAGCCGCGCACGCCCCAGAAACGAAGGACAAGGGCGTCGTCCGAAGAAGGGTGAGAAACCATATCCGATACCAGTCGCCCGGCCGCGAGGCCGCGAGCGTTCTTCGTGTCGCGCCGGTGTCGTCGCATCTCAACAGGAATGCGGTTCGACAAGGTAACGGGCGCGAAGTGTACAGTGAGGATGTGGGAGCCGCCTATGCCCGTTCGTGTGCGTGCACGCACACGGCGTTTTGAAGGCAGGGCCCTGGAACCGGATGCATCTCACCGTTGCGCCACCTGCGCGACATGCGGGGCCGCCTCGATCGGCTCGAAGGCGGGGGTGTCGTTGTCCAGGCTGGCGCGCAGGATCCGCGGCCAGGATTCGGCATAGCGCGTGGCCAGGGGGGCGAAGGCCGGGGCCGGCGCCTCCCAGGCCGAGACGAAGCCGGCGATTCGGGTGGCCTGCGCGGAGAGCGGGCTGCCGGGTGCGATCGCCGCCGCCCAGACCGCCTCGGGCAGGGGCGACGGCGGGGCCGGCCGGCGCCGGGCCGGGATCACGATCACGTCCTGGCCGGCATAGGCGAGCGCTTCCGGGCGGCTGATGTCGCCGACGGGCACGCCCTTGGCGATCAGCGAGGCCCAGAACGGATGCTGCCCGCCATCGGAATAGGTGGTGCGCACGGCCGCCGAGCCGTCCTCGACGAGGCTCGCGATCTTCGCCTCCTCGCTCTTGTGGTGGGCGACGGCCTCCGCTTCCTTGGCCGGATCCTTCGAGGGGGCGAAGGCGTAGCGGCCGGCCGCCACGCTCACCACCGGCTCCTCGCCCGTGGCCTCGAAGCGGTCCGAGCCTTCCTTGAGCTGGCGCCAGAAGCCGATATTGGGATCGGTGCGGTAGCGGGCCATGTTGGCCGCGCTCATGCGGAAGGGGAAGGACTGGAACTGGAAGGCGGTCTGCCCGCCGGCGAAGGCGTCCCGGGCGATGGCGAACAATTCGCCGGCGACCTTGTCGGTCATGGCGAAGCAGCCCATCGACGAGCAGATGCCGTGCACCATCACCGCCGAGCCGGTGCCGCCATGGGCCCTGTCGTAGGCGTTGGGATAGCCGATGTCGAAGGAGAGATAGTAGCGGGAATGCGGGTTCATCTGGCTCTTGGCCACGGTGTAGAACCCTTCCGGCGTCTGCCGGTCGCCCGAGCGGGTCTTGGGGCCGAGCTGACCCGACCAGCGGCAGATCGGATAGGTCTTCACGTGGACGAAGCGGCCGTTGCCGGCCTTCTTCCAGACCTCGATCTCCGATTCCTTCTTGTAGGCGCGCAGGAGCAGCGGCGCCGCCGGCGTCGTGTCCCTGGCCGCCATCAGGGCGAGGGTCGGGCCGGGAATCGGGGCGAGCGCCTTGTCGGGCTCGGCGCGGGCCGGAATCGCCCCGGCGAGGAGGATCGCCAAGGCGGAGAGGGCGACAAACCGAGGGAGCATGCACCGCCCGGATACAGAACGGCCCTGCGCCGAATCGCGGGGCCGGCCGCCGCACGGCGGAAGATTGACCGGATGCTCCTGCTTTTGGGCGGTTTTGAGAAGAGGGCCGGCAAAGGGCAGGCCCCTCAGCCGGCTTCCGCCATGGCCGCCTCCGCCGCGTCCGGCACCAGCGCGTTGCGCTCCACCCGCAGCACGGCGTCGAAGGGGGCGCCGGCCTCCAGGCTCGCGGCATCCGGCAGGCAGACGATCAGGCCGAGCCCGGCCCGCAGGGCGCGCAGCCGCGCGATCCGGTCGCGGATCTCCTCGGCGTTGCGCTCGTCGAGGCTCAGGCCCACCACCAGGATGTCCGGCCGGCGCACGAGGCAGCGCACCAGGTCGATCGCTACGCGCTCCCGGGGGCCCAGCGTCCCCTCGCCCGCCGAGGCGCGGCCGCCCGGGCCGGTGCCCGTCGCGCCGGGATCGACCCGGGTCGCGAGCCCGAGCCGGTAGACGGTGGGCTCCAGCCCCTGCTCGGCCAGCACCCGGCGCACCAGGGCGCGCACCCGCTGCTCGGCCCCCGCCTCGCCCTGGGTCACGCGGCCGAACAGCAGGTTGTCCTCCAGGCTCGCCGCCGCCGTGAGCCGCGCGGGATCGTAGAACTCGACCTTGGCCCGGAAGCGCGGCGGCAGCAGAGCGGCGAAGGAGCGGCGGGCGGCCACGATGCGCTCCTCCAGCGCCTCGTCGATCAGGCCGAAGCGGTGGCGGGTCTCGCTGTAGCGCAGGGCGAGCCCGATCAGCCGCTCGCGGTCGCGCTGGCCCGCGGGGCCGCGCCGCCAGGAGCGGGCATCGGGCTGGCGGGCCACGAGATCCTCGAAGAAGCCGCGCTCCTGCGCCGGGAACAGGGAGAAGGCGTCGAAGAGAGGATGGTCGTCCGGCAGGTCGGCGAAGATCTCGACGGTCGAGCGGGCGACCTGCAGGCCGATCTCGGCCATGGGCGCGGTCAGCCCCTCCGCCTCCAGCACCGCGCGCAGATAGGGATGGGCGGCGAGGTTCGCTTGCGCGAAGGCGGGGCCGAGGGCTTCGCCGAAGAGGATGTTCTCGCCGACATTGGCCTGCCGGTTGTAGCGAGCCGGATCAAAGGGTTCGACGAGACGCGCCATGCCCTCGGCTTCGAGGCGGTCGCGCACGGCTTGGCGGGCGGCCACGATCGCCGCCGCGGCCGCCGGCTCGTCCTCGGGATCGATCGGCGCCTCCAGGCCGCGGGCATAGACGAAGGCGTCGAGCCCGGTGAGCTTCAGGATGGCGATGCGGTCGGCGAGTCCCGAGGCCTCGCGGTCGCCGCTGCGGGCGCCGTAGAGCAGGTTCTGGCGCAGCGTCCCCTCGATCAGGATCGCCTCCTGCCCGGCGAAGGCGATGCGGCGGGCCCGCTCCGCCGGGTCGAGGCTGCGCAGGTCGATGCCGCCGTAGGAGACGGTGCCCGCGGTCGGCTCGATCTGCCCGGCCAGCACCGCCGCCAGCGCCCGGGCGCCCCCGCCCCGGCTGCCGACGATGGCGACATGGGCGGGCATCGGCAGCGTGGCGTCGATCCCGGCCAGCCGCTCGCCGCTGCCGGGATCGTAGGCGCCGACGCCGGTGGCGGTGAGGCTGCCCGTCTTCGGGAAGGGAGCGGTGCGCCGCCCGTTCATGGGCAGGCGGCGGGTCTCGAGCCCGTCGAGGATGCGGGCGATGGCCGTCAGCAGGGGCGCGGCCTCCCGGCGGGCGAGCCAGAGGCGGAGCGCCAGGGCGAGGAGCGCGGCGGCGATGGCCGCGGCGCCCGCCGCCGCGGCGAGCTCCCCGGGGAGCACCGCCTCGCCCTGGCCCGAGGCATCCTCCCGCCAGAGGGCGGTGGCCACGAGGATCGCCGGCAGGAGGACGACCAGGGCGAGCGCCGGGGCGCGGGCATAGGCCAGCCCGGCCTCCGCCCGCTCCACCGTGGCCCGGTCGGCTAGCGCCCGCAGGCCGAGGCGGCGGCGCTCGAAGGCGGCCGCGCCGTGGGCCCGCACCGCCGGCATGCGCCGGATCAGGTCGCCGAGCCCCTCCTCCGCCGCCTGCGCCTCCCGGCGGCGCAGGGCGCCCCGCGCCCCGGCCCGGCGCAGAACCAGGATGCGCGCCAGCCCCGCCGCGAGGAGGGCGGCGAGGACCACCGGCACCAGCCGGGGCGCGGCGAGCTCGCCCAGCACCACGGCCAGCGTCAGCCCGGCCAGCGACATCGCCGGCAGCAGGATCCCGACCGCCGCGATCCCGCCCATGGCGGCGAGCGCCCGGCCGACGAGGTCGGGCAGCGCCCGCACGTCCTCCCGCGCCGCCGCCGGCGAGCGCAGGATCGCCTCCGCCGCCTTGGCGCGCAGGCGCAGGGTGGCCCGGGTCTGGGCCTCGAAGCAGAGCAGGGAGACGAACCAGCCGAGCCCGGCCACGGCGATCGCCGTGCCTGCGATCCCGCCCAGCGCCGCGAGCTGCAGGTCGGACGGGCTGAGCAGGACGCCGTCGAACAGGGTGAGCCGGCGCTCGGCAAAGCCCTCGGGCAGCGGCAGGACGAGTTTCAGGAAGGCGAGCTTGCCCGTGCCGTCCTGGGTCAGGGCGTCGACGAGGTCGCGCAGGCAGAACAGGGCGAGGGCCGCGAGCGGCCCGCCGAGGCCGACGGAGAGCCCGACCGCGGCCGCGTGATGCGCCGGCGCGGCGCGCCAGGCGAAGAGGGCCGGGTCACGTTCCATGGTGGGCCGGTCCGGTCGGCCGGGCGGGGCGATGGCCAGTCATGCGGGGCCGGCCTTAGACGATCGGCCGAGCCCCGTGAAGCGCGTCCCGGCACATGCCGGACGCCCGGGCCGAATGGTCCGCCCGCTCTGGATCGCGCGGCCGTGACAGGCTACCGCTCGTCGGCCGGAGGCCGCGCGGGCCGTCCGGGACCCGCGACGGATCGGAACCGAGGGTTGGGAAGCCCGGTCGCATCGATGTTGCCCCCGCTCTCGCCTCTCATCGCCTGTCCCGGCCGGGGATCCGGCCCGGACCCCTCGTTCGGGGAGCGGATGCCATGAGCCGGCCCCGCGACGCCCGCGGCTTCTTCCTCGATCCGGCCCGGCTGCCCGCCGTCGCCCTCGTCTTCGGGGTGGCCGCCCTGGCCGCGGCCTTCCTCGGGCTCGGGATCCAGCGGGCGGCGATCGCCTATCTCGGCGCCTGGGCCTGCCTGCTGGCTCTGCCGGTCGGGGCGCTGCCCGTCGTCGTCATGATCGAGCGGGTCGACCTGTGGCGGCCGCAGCCGGAGACGGCCCTGCTCGAGACCCTGCGCGGTCTGCTCACGGCGATGCCGGTGGTGGCCCTGCTGGCGCTGCCGGTGCTGATCGCTTCGCCCCTCCTCTATCCCTGGGCGCGGGGCGCCATGCCGGAGACGGTGCCGGGCTGGTACGCGCCGCCCTTCGTCCTCCTGCGGGTGCTCCTCGTCTTCTCGGTCTGGACGGTTCTCGCCTTCGTCTTCGCCAACCGGGCCGATGCGCCCTTCGGCCGCGGCGGCGGCCTGGACGATGCCCGCGCCGCGATCGGCCTCGGCCTGCACCTCGCCGCGGGGACCCTGGTGGCGGGGGACCTCATCCTCTCGGTCTCGGCCCGGTCCCACGGCCTGCTCTCGGGCCTGCTGCTGATGGCGGCCTGGAGCAGCGTGGCGCTGGCGGCGGCGATCGTCGTCGCGCCGCCCGATGTCGGCCCGTCCCGGCGGCGGCACAACCGGCTCACCCCCCTCGTGGTGCTGCTCGGCGTCTGGGCCCTCCTGCATGCCGTCCAGTACCTGCTGGCGGGCGACCGGCCCGGGGATACCGCCTGGTATCTCGCCCGGATCGGCTCGGCGGGTTTGGCCTGGAGCGTGTTCTCCGGGCTCCTGGTGCTGATGGGCGCCGTGCTGACCCTGGCGCCGGGGGAGAACCGCACCCGGCTGTTCGCCGCCTTCGTGCTCCTCGCCCATGCCCTGGAGATGTTCTGGTTCGTCACCCCGTCGCTCCGCGGCAGCTTCCGCCTCACCCTCGGGGACCTGCTCGTGCTCGCCGGTCTGTCGAGCCTGGCCCTCGGCCTGACCCTCGTCGGACGCCGGCTCCTGCCCGCCCGGGCGCCGGACCCGCGCGAGGCCCCCCGGCCCCGCCGGCGCGGCCCCTAGGGACGCCGCCCGACCGCGCCGGGCCGGCGGTCCCTGGATGCGCGGGCGCGGGACGCCCGCGGAACTGGTTTCCCGCCGGAGCCTTGGCTATCGTCCCCGCCCCTCTCCACCCTCCCCGCGACACCCGCAGCCTTCAGAAGATCCCGATGTGCGAACTGCTCGGCATGAGCGCGAACGTGCCCACCGACATCCGCTTCTCCTTCGCGGCGCTCGCCCGGCGCGGCGGCGAGACCGGGCCGCATGCCGATGGCTGGGGCATCACCTTCTACGAGGGCCATGGCAGCCGCTCGTTCCACGACGCGGAGCCGAGCGCGAAATCGGAACTCGCCAAACTCCTGCGCAACTACCCGATCAAGAGCCTCATCGTGGTCGCGCATGTGCGCAAGGCCAATCGCGGCCGGGTGAGCCTGGAGAACACCCATCCCTTCAGCCGCGAGCTCTGGGGCCGGCCCTGGACCTTCGCCCATAACGGCCAGCTCAAGGGCGTGAAGAAGCTGCCCCTCGGGCGGTTCGAGCCCATCGGCACCACGGACAGCGAGCACGCCTTCTGCTGGATGCTCTCGCAGCTCCAGGCGCGCTGGCCGCGCCGGCCGCGGGCCGCCCAGATCGAGGCGGCGGTGGCGGACATGGCCCGCGCGCTCGGGGCGATGGGGGTGTTCAACATGCTGCTCTCGGACGGCGCCACCCTCTACGCGCATTGCGGCAAGCGCCTGTGCTACCTCACCCGCCGGGCCCCCTTCGGCACGGCCACCCTGATCGACGAGGATTGGCGGGTCGATTTCGCCCAGGAGACCACGGAGACCGACGTGGTCACCGTGATCGCGACCCGGGCGCTCACCCGGGACGAGACCTGGACGGAGCTCGCCCGCGGCGACACCCTGGTTCTCACGGAGGGGGCGGTGCGCCTGCTGCCCGCCGAGGCCGCGCCCCGGCTCCCGGCGGCCCCGCCCCCCTGCGACGGATCGTCGGCGCGCCCTGGACAAGTGTGACGTAGAATACAAGCTTGTCCTTAATTCGCGGGCTCGGGATGCACCGCCGGACACGATGCGCTACAACACAAATCAATTGTGTCCGCGCCCCATGCCCGGCGTGCCATTGATCGACGAACCGTTCAGAGCCGTCATGCGCAACGATACCGACGCCACGCTGGCCCGTCCCGCGGATGCCGAGGGGGGCCGGCCCGGCCTCACCGCCAATATCCGCACCCATCTCGGCGACCATCTGCGCACGGTCTACGAGACGCTGGGCACGGACGAGAGCGCCACGGCCCGCTTCGCCGAGCTGATCGAGAAGCTCGAGGCCGCGCTGCGGGCGGAGGGACAGCGGGTCGATCCCGATTTCCGCAACGGCCTGCTCGCCGCCGTTCCGTCCCTGCGCGCCTTCGCCCTGTCGCTGACCTCGAACCCCGCCCGCTCCGACGACCTCGTGCAGGACACGCTGCTGAAGGGCTGGCAGCACCGTGCCCGCTTCCAGCCCGGCACCAACCTGAACGCCTGGCTGTTCACGATCCTGCGCAACATCTTCTACTCGGATCACCGCAAGCGCGTGCGCGAGGTCGAGGACCAGGACGGCTCCTACGCCGCCCGGCTGGCCACCGCCCCGCATCAGGGCGACCGGCTCGACGTGGAGGACCTGCAATCCGCCCTCGCCAAGCTGCCGCCGGACCAGCGCGAGGCCCTGGTGCTCGTGGGGGCCGAGGGCGTCTCCTACGAGGAGGCGGCGACCATCATGGGGTGCAAGGTCGGCACGGTGAAGAGCCGCGTCAGCCGCGCCCGCGGCCGCCTTGCCGAGCTGCTGGGCTACGACGAGGAGGACCTCGCCTCCGACCGCTTCATCCAGTCGGCCATGCCGAAGGAGGCGTGAGCCTCCGGGCCTTCCTCCCAAGTCCGGAGGGCGGCCCCTTGGAATGGAGTTTCGAACGGCCGCGCCGTCATGCCGGCCGTTCGCTGTTTTCCGAAAAGATTCTTTTGCCACGACGCCGCTGCGGGGATCGGCCGCGCTTTCTCATCTTTTTTCGCATCCCTTTCCGGACCTCGGGCGTTACCGCGCCGAACCCCACCGTGCCGCGCGGCGTCTTGCCGGCACCTTGGACGACACGAGATCAAGGAGATGCGCTCCATGAAGATGAAGACCCTTCTCGCGGCTTCGGCCCTCGCCCTCGCCCTGCCGATGACCGCCCAGGCTCAGGGCACCCTGCGCGGTGCCGAACAGGGCGCCCGGGACGGCGCGGATGCGGCCGGCCCGGTGGGTGCGATCGTCGGCGGCGCCGTCGGCGCGGCGACGGGTACGGTCGGCGGCATTCTCGGCGTCGACGACCGTCCCCGCTTCCGCTCCTACGTGCGCGAGCGCAACGTCCGCTCCTACGACTATGACGGCCGCGTCGCCGTCGGCTCGACCCTGCCCGATTCCGGCGTGACCTATTACGACGTGCCCTCCGAGTACCGCGTCGCCCGCGGCACCCGCTACACCGTGGTCAACGACCGCCCGGTCCTGGTGGACGGCCGTCACCGCATCATCGAGGTGATCGAGTAAGTCGCGCGCCCTGCCGGCCGGCCTTCGGGCCGGCCCTTCGGAAAGCCCCGGCCCCGTGCCGGGGCTTTCTCGTTGCGGGTGCCGCGCCGCACGGAAAACCTCGCGCCGTCGCGGCAGGTGTTCGTGGCGGCCGGTCTTCGGCGCAGCTAGTGTTCACCGAAGGACATTTCTCGCGGATCCTGCGAAACGCATCGCGGGGTAAGGCCGTTGAAAGGTCCGGAAGGATGACCGCGATCACGAGACTTCTGCCATGACCAGCAGCGACCCGAACTTCGACCCGGATCACCGGCAGAACACCACCCTTCCCGAGCCCGTGCGCGATCATCTCGGCCAGCAACTGCGCGCCGTCTATCCCGTGGCCTCGCAGCAGCCGAAATTCCTCGGCGACGAGGAGACCGTGCCCGAGGTCTTCGTGCCGCAGCTCGAACGGCTGGAGACCCGGCTCAAGACCCACGAGGAGGGCACCGAGGCGGTGGGCCAGGCCCTCGACCGGATCCTCGACGCCTTCGGGGTCGCCCAGGAGACGGCCCCGAAGGCGGGGACGACCCCGCCGGCCCAGCCTACGCCGCGGGCCGCTTCGCCAGGAGATCCCGGATCTCCGTGAGCAGCTTCACGTCCGGCGGGACCTCGGCGGGGACGGGCTTGGCCTCCTCCTTCGACTTCAGCGTGTTCATCGCCCGGATCACCAGGAAGAGCACGAAGGCGACGATGGTGAAGTTGACGGCGAGCGTCAGGAACTGGCCGTAGCCGACCACGGCGCCCTGCTTCTTGGCATCCGCATAGGCGAGCCCGGTCTGAACCTTGGACGAGAGCGGGATGTAGTAGTTCGAGAAGTCGAGGCCGCCGGTGACCGCGCCGATGATCGGCATGATCACGTCCTGAACCAGGGAATTGACGATCGCACCGAAGGCGGCGCCGATGATCACGCCGACCGCGAGGTCGACGACATTGCCCCTCAGGGCGAATTTCTTGAATTCCTCCAGCATGCCCGCCTCTCCGATCCCCCCTCGACTCGATGAGGCGGATGGTGGCGGCGGAGGAAAGCCGGCGCAATCCTTCCGTGTGCCGCGCCGGCGCTCCTGTCCACGGCCAATTGCTTGGAAGGCGTGTCGGCGTCCGCTCAGTGCAGCCCGGGCCGCTGCCGGAGGGCCGCCCGCTCGCGCTCCCGCTCGATCTCGATCCGCAGCATGTCGGCCAGGACCTTCAGGCGGAAGCCGCCGGCCTGCGCGAAGGTCTGCCGCAGCAGGGTGCAGAGCTCGCCGGCCGTCTCCAGGGGATCGCTCGTCCGTGGCTCGACCACGCCGAGGGGATTCTCGGTGATGTCGAGGAGGGTGCCGAAGCCGCGCAGGGAGCCGTCCGCCTGGCGGGCGACCTGGCCCCGGTCGAGCAGCCGCCGCACCGCCCCGCAGGGGAGCGCCACGCGGAAGGAGAGCGAGAAGTCGCCGCCCTCCCGGCCGGCCGCCAGGATCGCCGGGACGATCCGGTCCCGGTCGGCGGGATGCACGCGGACGATGGAGGCCTCGAGGGGCAGTGAGCGGCCGGCCAGGGCCGCATCCCCCATCAGCAGCGCCGCCGCCCCGTCGTCGAGCACCACCTCGCCCGCGCTCACGTTCCAGTCCCAGGTGCCGACGAAGCCGGCCGCGGTCAGGGCCGCGGAGAGCATGGTTCGGGGGGGAGCGCTGGATGACGGCATGGTTTCAAGAGACCCCTCTCCTGACGATGCAATCAAGGGTAGTGCATTGCTGGCGAACGGCAATATCGCCACCGCTGCGGGAAACAAGGTTGACGACTCCGCGTGTATACACGGCGGGAATTGCTTGCCCGCGTCTCCTTCGGGAAGGTGATGTCAGGTTCGTCCGGTAAACGGCCGGCCGTGTTCTCTCATCCGCTCCAGCATTGGCGGGGATCATCGGCGATCCGGATAGAAAACAGCCGGCCTCTCGTCGGCGCGCCCTGCTCAGAGCGGCCAGTCGCTCGCCGCATCGAAGGCGATCCGGGCCACCAGGGCTGCCACCACGATCGCCAGGATCAGGGAGGGCATGCCCCGGTCGTTCTCGGGAAGGCGCTTGCGCAATCTGCTCTCCGGCGTCGGGGTCTACCGGAATCAACGTGTCGCACGCCCCCCGTGATCCCGGTCCCGAGGCACGAAAAAGGCGGCGGGATCGCTCCCGCCGCCCGAAACGCCGTGCCGGACGAGGCCGGCGCCGTGCTCAGTTCTCGCCGTCCTCGAACTGCTCGAAGCGCTCGGGCTGGGTCGCGGCGGCGCTCGCCACCGGGGTCGGCGCCTCGATGGTCGAGGGCACGTTCACGCCGTCGCGCTTGTAGATGTCGTCGCGGAACTGCACCGTGCCGTCCGGGGTCGCCCAGGCGGTGATGTAGGTCCAGTAGACCGGCACGGGCTGGGCGAGGGTCGCGTCGATGCGCTGGCCGCTCTCCACCGCCTGCTCGACGCGGTTGCGGTCCCAGCCGGGCGTGTCCTTGAGCAGCCAGGTGATGTATTCGCGCACGTTCTGCACGCGCACGCAGCCCGAGGAGATGAAGCGGAAGTCGTCGCCGAACACGCCGCGGGAATTCGTGTCGTGCATGAACACGCCGTAGGGGTTCGGGATGTTGATGCGCACGACGCCCATCGAGTTGAAGTCGGCGCCCGAATCCTGGCGGTACATGTACCGGGTGCCCTCGTCCGAGAACCAGTTCACGGACTTGGGCGAGATCTCCTGACCGTTGGCGAAGATACGGATCTTGTTGTCCGTGAGGTAGTTCGGATCCTTCTGCATCTTCGGGATGAGGTCCTTCTTCACGATGGAAGCCGGGACCGTCCAGGTCGGGTTGAAATTGATCTGCGTCGCCTTGGTGTTCATGATCGGCGACTGGCGGTCGATCTTGCCGACGCCCGCGGCGTGCAGCGTCACCACCTGGCCGTTCTCCACCGTCTGCACCAGGGCGGCGGGGATGTTGGTGATGACGAAGCGCTGGCCGAGATTGCCCGAATAGGAGCGCAGGCGGATCACGTTGGTCTCGAGCTGGCGCAGGCGCACATCGGCCGGCACGTTCATGGCCGCCTGGGTGGCCGGGCTCATCTGGCCGGTCTGGGACAGGCCGTGGCGGGCCTGGAAGCGCTTCACGCCGGCCGCGACGTAGGAATCGTAGATGCCCGACTCGCCCGCCGTGGCGTCGAGGTCGCCGGTGACGATCAGGCGCTGGCGCACGGCGGCCACCGCCGGGCCCTTGGCGCCGATGCGCAGGCGGTCCGCGCCGGTGACCGGGCGCCAGCCGCCCCGGGCGACGATGTCGCGGTAGCGCTGCGCCATCGCCTCCGTCGCCTCGATGGTCTGGGGCGAGAGGATCGGGGTCGAGGAGCGGTGCACCTGCATGGTCGCCGGCGAGGCGTAGTCCTGCGCCCACTCCGCCTGCGCGTAGCCGGGATCGCGCGCCAGCGCCGGGGCGGTCATCAGCGTCGCGCCGGCAAGCGCGAGGGCGAGCACGCGATTCTTGGAAGAGCGGGGGGGGAGCGCCTGGTGCAGCATCGATCCGTTGCTCTGAAAACAGGGGGCGGTCGGACGGGGCCGATACAGTCCTCGGCCAATCCACATGTCGCCGTTGTTGCGGTCTGCGGTTAAGAAGCCATGTCCTTCCGGGCCATATTGTGGCGTGGGCGTGTTCCAGCGCACGCGATGACGGGCGGGGTCCCCGTCCCCGCGCCGGATGCGGCCGGAGCGCCACAGGCGCGGGGCCTCCCGCGGGGCCTCCGGAGGCGCGGGAAGCCGCTTCCCCTCGCCCGGCGGGCGCTCTAAGGCTCGCAGTCATGGCGAGGCGGAACCAGGGCGGTCGAAGCGGCGCGCAGGGCCTGCGCGGCCCCGTCGCCGTGCTCGCGCTCTACGCCCTGGTGCTCCAGGGGCTGCTCGGCGGCATCGCCGCGCTTCCGCTCGCCGCGAAGGCGGCGATGCTCTGCGCGCCGGCGGCGCCGGTCGAGACGCCGGACGGGCGGGGCGCCCCCCATCAGCATGCCGGCTGCTGCAGCCTCGCCGCGCCGTCCCCGGCCGGCCCGCTCCCCGCCCCGCCGGATGCGGCCCGGCTTCTGGCTGCGTGCCCCGTCGACTGGGACCGGGCCGCCGCCCCGGCCGTTCCCCCCTCGCCCGTCACCCGCGCCAGGGCCCGCGCGCCGCCGGACGCTTGAGCCGATCGCCCTCCCCCGATCCCTCACGTCACGGAAACCTTCGATGACCCATTTCGCCACCCGGGCCTCCCTCGGCCTCGCGCTCGGCCTCACCGTCGGCCTGTCCGCCTCCGCCGCCTCGGCCCATGCCGTGCTCGAGCGCAAGGAGGCCTCCCCCAACGCGTCCTATCGCGGCGTCGTCCAGATCATGCATGGCTGCGACGGCAAGCCGACCACCCGGGTCAGCGTCACCATCCCGGAGGGGGTGATCGGCGCCAAGCCCATGCCCAAGCCCGGCTGGACGCTGGCCACCCGCACCGGGGCCTATGCCAAGAGCTACCCGTCCTTCCACGGCATGGTCTCCGAGGGCGTGAAGACGATCACCTGGAGCGGCGGCAGCCTGCCCGACGACCAGGTCGACGAGTTCACCTTCTTCGCCCGCGTCTCCGACGCCTTCGCCCCCGGCGCGACGGTCTATTTCCCCATCGAGCAGGATTGCGCGGAGGGCGGCGGCTACCGCTGGAGCGAGATCCCGGCCGAGGGCCAGGACGCCCATGCCCTGAAATCGCCGGCGCCGGCCGTGCGCATCGTCGCCGCCGCCCAGAAGAACGCGCCCGCGACGGCCGCTCCGGCGGTGAAGGCCGGCGCCCTGTCGATCGAGGCGCCGTGGCTGCGGGCGACGCCGGGCGGCGCGAAGGTCGCGGGCGGCTACGTCACGGTCCGCAACACCGGCACCGAGCCCGATACCCTGACCGGGGCCTCGATCCCGCAGGCCGGACGGGCGGAGATCCACACCATGTCGACCGAGGGCGGCGTGATGAAGATGGCGCCGGTGGAGGGCGGTCTCGCCCTCGCCCCCGGGGCGAGCGTGGCCCTGGCGCCGGGGGGGCTCCACCTGATGTTCCTCGACCTGAAGCAGGGGCTGAAGGCGGGCGAGACGGTGTCGGGCACCCTCACCTTCGCCAAGGCCGGCACCGTGCCGGTCACCTTCACCGTCGCCCCCATCGGCGCACAGGCGCCGGCCGGGGCCGAGCAGGGCCACCAGCACTGAGGCCTTCCCCGGTCGCGGTGCGGCCGAGCCCGGCGCCGGGCCGAGGCCGCCAGGCCGGTGCCAGGACGGCGCGGGGGCGATAAGACGGCGCATGACCGCGCCTTCGCCGCCCCCGCCGGACGATCCCCTCGAAGCCCATCCGGACGTGCATGCCGGACGGGATGGCTGGCTGTTCCTCACCGGGGGCAGCAACCGCGTCCTCGAGCAGTTCGGCCCCGACGGCTTTCCCCGGGCGCGGCTCTGGGAATGGCGGCGCCGGCTCGTCGAGCGCGTCCGGCTCTGCGCCGCGCTCGGCATCCGCTACGCCCATGCGGTGGCGCCGGAGAAGCTGACGGTTCTGCCCGAGTTGACGGCGGGGCTGCCCTACGATCCGAGGCGCGCGCCGGTGCGGCGCCTCGCCCGCTGGCTGCACCTGTCCCCGGCCCGCGGGGCCTGGATCGACCTCCTCGGCGCCCTGCGGGCGGCCCGCTCCGGCCCCGACCTCTATCTGCGGACCGACACGCACTGGACCTTCGCCGGCTGCGAGGTCGCCTACGAGGCGATCCTGCGCCATCTCGGCGTCCCGCCCCGGCGCGACATCGCGCGGCGGCGCATCCCCGAATCCGTCCCCCATTTCGCCGGGGATCTCGGATCGAAATTCTCCCGGCCCCGCGCCGAGACGGCGCTCGGCACCCGCTTCGTCTCGCAGGCCCGGCGCGTCCACGCCAACGCCTTCCTGCTCGGCTTCGAGGCGAGCGGCGCGGTGCGTGACGCCCATCTCGGGGCGCTGGCCGTGTTCCGCAACGAGGATCCCGCGGCCGACCCGCGCCGCCTGGTGCTGTTCGGCGATTCCTATTGCCAGCACAGCGCGATGAGTCCGGTCGCGACCCTGACCCCTTTCCTCGCCGACAGCTTCCGCGAGGTGCATTTCCTGTGGTCGCCCAGCATCGACTGGGATTACGTGCGCGCGGTGCGGCCCGACTTCGTGATCGGCGAGATCGCGGAGCGCTTCATGATCGAGGTGCCGCCCCGGAACGCGCCCATCGAGCGGCTCGCGGCGATGGCGGCGGCCCGCAAGGCCGAGGAAGGGGCGGGACGCGCCCTGCCCGTTTGAAGGCGCGATTGGCGGTATTTCAGTCATCCTGGCCGGTTGTGAAGCAAATTGCGCGCGAAACGACTTGCGACGTCAATTGTTCCGGCCTTGTCTCGTCTGTTTTCGGAAAGCATTTACGATCTTCCTTCGCTCCGGCTTAAGGCGCCTCTGCCAGCCTCCTGACATTCGATGTTGACGTCGGTCGGGGGACCTTGACGATGCCGTTGGGCGAGACATTGCCGGACCCGGCCTTTCAGGCGGCTTCGATCGGGAGCGTGATCTCGATCAAGGGCTCGGCGGTGACGGTGGCGATCGGCATCGACGGGCGCCCGGGCGCGCCTCGGGTCACGGTCGGCAGCTTCGTGGGCGTGTGCGCCGGCTCGGCCTATCTCGTCGGCATCGTCACCACGCTCGCCGCCGAGCTTGCGGCGGGCACCGCCCGGAGCCGCGCCGAGCTCGATCTTCTCGGCGAGATCGTTCCCACGGAGGCGGGCGAGACCGCCTTCCGGCGCGGGATCGCCTGCCATCCCGCGATCGGCGACCGGGTCGAGCCGCTCCCGGCCGCCTTCCTGCGCCTCGTCTTCCAGCCCGCCGTGGCCGGCACCGTGCCGATCGGCACCCTCTACCAGGATGCCGGCATGCCGGCCTGTGTCACGATCGACGACCTGCTCTCGAAGCATTTCGCGCTGCTCGGCACCACCGGCGTCGGCAAGTCCAGCGGCGTCGCGGTCATCGTCGAGGAGATCCTGAAGGCGCGCGCGGATATCCGCATCTTCCTGCTCGACGTGCACAACGAATATGCCCGCTGCTTCGGCGAGCGGGCGAGCGTGATCAGTCCGCGCACCCTCAAGCTGCCCTTCTGGCTGTTCAACCTGGAGGAGACGGTCGACGTCATCTATGGCGGCCGCCCGCCGGTGGAGGACGAGATCGAGATCCTGGCCGAGCTGATCCCCCTCGCGAAGGCCAAATACGCCCAGTACAAGGACGCGCCCGAGCGCGGCCTGATGAAGCGCGGCGTCGCCCGGGGCGGGGGCTACACCGTCGACACGCCGGTGCCCTACCTCCTCCAGGACCTGATCGCGCTCATCGACGAGCGGATGGGCCGCCTGGAGAACCGCAACTCGCGGATGCACTACCACCGGCTGATCGGCCGCATCGAGACGATCCGCAACGACCCCCGCTACGGCTTCATGTTCGAGAACGCCAATGTCGGCGGCGATATGATGGGGGAACTCCTCGCCCACCTGTTCCGGCTGGAGCCGGAAGGCCGGCCGATGACGATCATGCAGCTCGCCGGCCTGCCGGTGGAGGTGGTCGACGCGGTGGTCTGCGTGCTCTGCCGCCTGGCCTTCGAGTTCGGCCTCTGGAGCGAGGGGGCGGTGCCGCTGCTCTTCGTCTGCGAGGAGGCCCATCGCTACGCCTCGGCCGACCGCTCGGTGGGCTTCACCCCGACCCGCCGAGCGCTGTCGCGCATCGCCCGGGAGGGCCGCAAGCACGGCGTCTTCCTCGGGCTCGTCACCCAGCGCCCGGCCGAGCTCGACCCGACCATCATCTCCCAGTGCAGCACGCTCTTCGCGATGCGCATGTCGAACGAGCGCGACCAGGCCTTCCTCGCCGCCGCCGTCTCGGACGCGACCAACCTGCTCTCCTTCGTGCCGTTGCTGGCCACCGGGGAGGTCATCGCCTTCGGCGAGGGCGTGCCGCTGCCGGCGCGGATGAAGTTCCGGGAGCTGCCCCAGGAGCGCAGGCCCAAGAGCGACACCCTCGGGCGCAGCGACGAACTGGACGGCGTCTCGAACGCCGCCTTCGTCGGCGCCGTGGTCGAGCGCTGGCGCGGGGCGACCATGAGCAAGGGCCCCGTGGAGGCCGAGGCGCCGGCGCAGCGGCTCCTGCGCGAGCCCCTGGCCGGCGCGGCGCCGGTCGCCCCGGCCGAGGTGCCGGGCAGCGCCGCCGCCCTCGACCAGGCCCATCGCCGTCTGCTGCGGCGGCCCCTCGACGCCCCGGCCTCCGCCGAGGCGCCGCAGCCGGCCGCCACCGATATCCGGGCCGAATTACGGGCTGCCGGTTCGCTCTGGCAGCGTTGAGGGCGCGCCCAGGTGGAGGCGGCGATGGACCAGGACCGGAGAGAGCCGGGGCGGGCGGCCCCGGCGGCGCGCCACCGGCACAGCCTGCTCGAAGCGACGATCCAGGCGCTTCCCTTCGGCGTCTCCGTCCATGACGGGCTGGGCCGCTGCATCCTGGCCAACGTCGCGGCGCAGGGCTATGCCGCGGACGGCCGGCTCGATCTCCCGGGCTCGCCCCTGGCCGGCCCGGGCGAGGAGGGCACGGCCTCCGCCCCCCTCCTGCACCGGGCCGGCGAGCGGACCCTCGAGACCCGCATCCACCCCCTGGCGCTGCCGGACGAGACCCTCGCCCTCGTCACCGTCGCCGACGTGACCGAGCAGCACGTGATCCAGCGCGACCTGCTGCAGCGCGCCTATATCGATTCCCTGACCGGGCTGCCGAACCGCAGCCTGCTGGAGCAGAGCGTCCAGGACCTGATCGCCTCGACGCCTCCCGGCGGCGCCTTCGCCCTGGCCTTCATCGATCTCGACAACTTCAAGCACATCAACGACTATTACAGCCACGCCGCGGGCGACGCGCTGCTCACCAAGGTGGCGGCCCGCATCGCCGGCTCCCTGCGGCCGACCGACATGCTCGCCCGCGTCGGCGGCGACGAGTTCGTGCTGCTCCTCTCTCCGGTTCTCGACGGCGAGACCACCCGCGCCTTCGTGGTGGACATGGCCGAGCGGCTGAAGCAGCCCTTCTTCATCGACGATCACGAGATCTTCGCCTCGGCCTCGATCGGCGTGAGCCTCTATCCCGCCAACGGCATGACCTACGACGTGCTGCGCCGGCGGGCCGACAGCGCGATGTACCGGGTGAAGGGCGGGGTGAAGGGCGGCGTCAGCGTCTTCGAGGAGACGATGGGGCATGCCGCGACCGAGCGCATGGCGGTGGAGCAGCGCCTGCGGCTCGCCATCCGCGACCATTGCTTCTGCTGCGCCTACCAGCCCAAGGTCGATATCCGCACCAAGCGCGTCCACGGCGTCGAGGTGCTCCTGCGCTGGCGCGACGAGCACGGGATGATCCAGGCGCCGGGCGACTTCGTCGGGCTCGCCGCCGAGCTGGGGCTCATCAACGACATCACCTTCCAGGTGCTCGCCGAGACCGTCCATTCCCTGCCCGACATCGACGACGTCTTCGGCCCCGACATCACGATCAGCCTCAACATCGCGGCCCAGCAGGCCTGCGACATCGCCTTCATGGATTCCTTCATCGACGCGGTGGCCGAGACGGGCTGCCCGGAGCGCTTCATCCTGGAGCTGACCGAGGAGGCCTTCTTCACCAAGGGCCGGTTCCAGGCCGAGGTGCTGCCGCGGATCCGGAAGATCGGCGCCAAGGTCTCGATCGACGATTTCGGGGTCGGCTATTCCTCCCTCGCCGCCCTCGCCGAGATCACGGCGGACGAGATCAAGATCGACCGCTCCTTCATCACGGACATCCACAAACGGCCGCGCAGCCAGATCGTGCTGAAGGCGATCGAATCCCTCGGCCAGGCGCTCGGCATGTCGGTGGTGGCGGAGGGCGTCGAGACCTTCGAGGAGGTCGTCTACCTGCAGGGGGCGACCCAGATCCGCTGCGCCCAGGGCTTCTACTTCGCGCGGCCCCTGCTCATCGAGCAGATCCGCGGCGAGGAGGGCCGGCCCGCGCCCGCCCGCGACGGCCTCGGCCACCGCGCCACGGAAGAGGCCCGCCGCCACGTCGTCGGGCGGCGGGCCTGATCGCCCGTCCTCAGTAGACGCCGCCGGCCTGGGCGGCGGCCGGTGCCTCCGGCGGCACCTCGCCCGGCGGCGGCGCGGCCGGCGCGACATAGGCGTCGGGCGGGGCGGTGCCCGGCTTGAAGGCCTCCAGGATCGTGCCCGCGCCCTCGCCCGAGCCGGCCCGGCTGCCCGAGGCGACGTTGACGCGGATCAGCTTGATCCCCGGGGGCACGCGGAAGGGCGTCGGCGGCTTGTCCTTGAGCGCGACCTTCAGGAAGTCGAGGGCGATCGGCGCGGCGAGGCCGCCGCCGGTGGCGCGGTCGCCCAGCGACTTCGGCTTGTCGAAGCCGAGATAGACGCCCACCGCGAGATCCGGCGAGAAGCCCACGAACCAGGCGTCCTTGGCGTCGTTCGTCGTGCCGGTCTTGCCGGCCAGCGGCTTGCCGATCTGCTTCAGGATGGTGGCGGTGCCGCGCTGGACCACGCCCTCCATGATCGAGACCATCTGGTAGGCGGTGAGCGGGTCGAGCACCTGCTCGGACTCGTCCACGAGCTTGGGCTCGTCCTGGCCCGACCACTTCTCCGCGTCGCAGCCGATGCATTTGCGGTTGTCGTGGCGGTAGATCGTCTCGCCGGTCCGGTCCTGGATGCGGTCGATCAGGGTCGGGCGGATGCGGCGCCCGCCATTGGCGAGCATCGAATAGGCGGTGACCATGCGCATCACCGTGGTCTCGCCGGCGCCGAGCGACATCGGCAGCACCGGCAGCAGGTCGTCGTAGACGCCGAAGCGGCGGGCATATTCGGCGATGAGCGGCATGCCGATATCCTTGGCGAGCCGCACGGTCATCAGGTTCTTCGAGTGCTCGATGCCGTAGCGCAGGGTATGCGGGCCGCCGGACTTGCCGTCGTAGTTCGAGGGCGACCACGCCTCCTGGCCCGGGCCGGCCTCGATGGTGATCGGCGAATCCTGCACGATCGAGGAGGGCGTGTAGCCGTTGTCGAGCGCCGCCGAGTAGACGATCGGCTTGAAGGAGGAGCCCGGCTGGCGCATCGCCTGCGTCGCGCGGTTGAACTCGGACTCGTCGTAGGAGAAGCCGCCGACCATGGCGTGCACGCGGCCCGTATAGGGATCCATCGCGACGATGGCGCCGGAGATCTCGGGCTTCTGGCGCAGGCGGTAGCTGCTGCGGCCGGGCTCGATCGCCTCGACATAGATCACGTCGCCGACCTTGAGGGCGGAGGCGACCGGGCGGCCGGTCCACTTCACGCCGTCCGGGCCGATCGTGCCGGTCTCGCGCTCCTTGGAGATGCCGCCGGCCTCGCGGCGGGGCTGCAGCCCGATCTGCGCGCTGCCGCCGGTGATGCCGAGCACCACGGCGACGCGCCAGGGGGCGATGTCACCGAGCGCCGGCACCTCGGAGACGGCGAGCCCCCAGTCGCGCCCGGTCAGGTCGACCTTGTGGTCGGCCCCGCGCCAGCCATGGGACTGGTCGTAGCGCACGAGGCCGTCGATCAGGGCCTTGCGCGCCCAGGCCTGCATCTTCGGGTCGAGGGTGGCGCGCACCGAGAGGCCGCCCTCGTAGAGCTTGGTCTCGCCGTAGCGCTCGGAGATCTCGCGGCGGACCTCCTCCGTGAAGTAGTTGGCGACGGAGCCGTTGGGGAAGGCGACCCGCGGGTTGACGCCCAGGGGCTGCTTCTTGGCCTCGGCCGCCTCCTCCTGCGTGATGTACCCGTTCTGGGCCATCAGGCCGATGATCTCGTTGCGGCGCGCGAGCGCCTGCTGGGTGCGCCGGTAGGGGTGGTAGTTGTTCGGGCCCTTGGGCAGCGCGGCGAGATAGGCCGCCTCGTTGATCGTCAGCTCGTGGACGGACTTGCCGAAATAGTCGAGCGCCGCGGCGGCGACGCCGTGCAGGTTGCGCCCCGGGACGATGGTGCCGAGGAAGATCTCGTTCAGGTAGAGCTCGAGGATCTTGTCCTTGGAATAGGCCGCCTCGATGCGCAGGGCGATCAGGGCTTCCTTGATCTTGCGGTCGTAGGTCTGCTCGCTGGAGAGCAGGAAGTTCTTGGCGACCTGCTGCGTGATGGTCGAGGCGCCCTGCTTCTTGCCGCTCTGGGCGTTGGTCAGCACCGCGCGGACGATGCCCTCGGGGTCGATGCCGCCGTGCTTGTAGAAGTTCTTGTCCTCCGCCGAGAGGAAGGCGGCGACCACGATCTTCGGCATGGCCTGGATCGGCAGATAGAGCCGGCGCTCATGGGCGTATTCGGCCAGCAGCGAGCCGTCGGCGGCGTGGACGCGGGTCATCACCGGCGGCTCGTAATTGGCGAGCGCCGCGTGGTCGGGCAGGTCCCGGCTGTACTTCCAGTAGAAGAACGCGCCCACGGCCGCGGCGATGCAGAACAGCACCGCCCCGATCGAGAACAGGAATCCGAAGAACCGCAGGATGAATCGCATCCGGTGAACCGTCCGTCGCTTGTCCGCTGCGGGGCCGACCGCGCCGGGCCGGCGAAAACCGGCCGTGGATCGGGCTCTCGGCAATCCCCTCGCGGACCGCCGCCGGGAAGCGGCGGCGACGACCGGGCGGGGCCCTTTCACGGTCCCCGTATCACACCTGTTCTATGGTGAAACTGGGGCGGTGCGGCCGGCATTGGTCGCCTCGGCCCGGCGCGAGGCCTGGGGGCCGGGCCGCGACAGGGTGGCGCGCCCGGAGAAGAACTGGTCCACCGCCTTGGCCATGGAGCCGGTGACGCTGGCCCGCCAGCTCTCCGATTGCAGCTTCTCGAGGTCGCTCTTGCTCGAGAGATAGCCGAGCTCGACCAGCACGGAGGGCACGTCCGGCGAGCGCAGCACCACGAAGCCCGCCTCGCGATGGGGCTTGCTGCTCATCTCCATCACCGGGGCCATCTCCCCCATCAGGCGCCGGGCGACATTGCCGGAGAAGGTCCGGGTCTCGCGCAGGGTGAGCTCCTGCAGGATGTCGGTCACGTCCCCCGGGCCCGTGCCGGAATCGGTGCCGGCGGAGGCGTCGGCCTTGTTCTCGCGCTCGGCCAGCCGGGCGGAGGCCGCGTCGGTCGCCTTCTCGGAGCCCGTATAGATCGTGGCCCCCTTCACCTGGGGGGCGGAGGAGATCGAATCGGCGTGGATCGACACGAACAGGTCGGCCTTGGCCTCCCGGGCGATGCGCACCCGCTCGGCAAGCGGCACGAACACGTCGCGGTCGCGGGTCATGCGGATGCGGTAGCGGCCCGAGGCGCCGAGCTGCGCGGCCAGCGCCTGGGCGAAGCCGAACACGATGTCCTTCTCGAAGGCGCCGGTGGCGGCGATCGCCCCGGGATCGGTGCCGCCATGGCCGGCATCGATCACGATGAGCGGGCGGCCGTCCCCGGTCTCGGGGGCCACGGCGGCCCGCGCGGAGGGCGCGGGATCGCTCGCCACGGCGGCCTTGCGGAAGACCTCGCGCTCGACCCGCTTGAAGGTGAGGCTGAGGAGCACCGCTCCGTCGGGCTTGCGCGTCTCCGTCTCGATCCGGTCGACGATCGCCGGCCCGGCGAGATCGACCACGATCCGCGAGCGGCCCGGCGCGAACAGGCCGTAGCGGTAGGAGGCGACGAGCCCGTCGCGCTTGCGCCCGACTTCGGGGGGAAGCTGGAAATTGACTTCCGGCAGGTCGATCACGGCCCGGTCCGGCCGTTCCATCACGAAGGCCCGCGGCTCGACGGGCTGCGACAGGGTGAGGGTGAGCTTCGTGGTCGGACCCTGCGAGGCGAGCTCCGCGCCGATCGCGACGGCGCGCAGCGTGTCCTGCGCGCCGGCGCCGCCGGAGGCGCAGAGGGGCCCCACGAGCGCCAGCGCCCCCGACAGGAGGGCGGCGCGAAGGGAGCGGGCGAGGCGAGAGCGTGGCTGCATCGTTCGGCGACGTGTCCCGGTCCTTCCGATAGGGGATACGGCCAGGATGGTTAACCGTTCCTCACCCCCGCCCGGGCGATCCGTCCGGCGTTGTTGTCTCGGGGTGACAGGGCTCCCCGATCCAGCGCCGCTCCTCCACCAGGATGCGGTGCATCACCGCGATCTGTCCCGCCGGCCCGCCGAAGCTGAGGAGCGCGATCCGCGCCTAGACCCGCGCGGCCTCCGCGAAGCCGACGCCGTGCTCCGGGCCGGACGGGAAGGGGTGGGTGCATGGGCGGCACGGCAGGCTCGGCCCGGACATCCCCGGCCGGCCTGCCTCTTTGCCGAGCAAGGAAAGCTTGCAATATCCCGGTGTCGGTCTGTAATGATAGGGACCCCATTTCGAAGCACGCGCATTTCGCGGCTTCGGGAGGCCCGGGTCCGCCTCGAAGCGCCCTCCTCGCTCCTTCATCAGCAGCGTCCGACGGCGCTTCCCGGCATCCGGGCGGGTGTCGGCGATGCGTCCTTTTTTCGGGCGCGGCGCCCAGTATCGATTCGGGCCCGAAACGGCCCCCTGTTTCGCGAGGCCGGACAAACGATGGGAGGACGCACAGCAACGGCTGCCGCTGCTCGTGCCTCAACCGTGCGTGTCACCACGTGCGCGGCGCTTCGCGCCGCTCCTTCCGTCGTCCCGGCCAGTTTCAACCCCAGGCGCGCCGATGCCCGGCGCCGTACGGCGGTTGACGGCAATCCCCTCCCCTCCTCCCCCGCGGCCTCGGCGACGAGGCCGGCACGGGCGTTCCTCCGCAGGGCCTCGAGGCCCGGAGATGCGCCGCCGGGGCGCGGCTCAAGGTGTGCGACGTCGGCCGCCATGTCGAAAGTTCGTCATGGCCAACAACAAGATGCTCATCGATGCGACGCATCCGGAGGAGACCCGGGTCGTCACGGTCCACGGTTCTAGGGTCGAGGAGTTCGACTTCGAGGCCGCCAACCGCCGGCCTCTGCGTGGCAACATCTATCTCGCCAAGGTGACGCGGGTGGAGCCTTCGCTCCAGGCCGCCTTCGTGGAGTATGGCGGCAACCGCCACGGCTTCCTCGCCTTCAACGAGATCCACCCCGACTACTACCAGATCCCGATGGCCGACCGCCTCGCCCTGATCGAGGCGGAGGCGCGCGAGGAGGCGGAGCACAACGAACGCGAGGAGCGCCGCTCGCGGGGCCGGCGGTCGCGCGGCCGCCGGGCCGAGGCCGCCTCCGCCCGCTCCGACGAGACCGTGAGCGCCGGCGACGCGGCCGAGGACACGGTCGAGGCCGCCGCCGAGACCACCGCCGAGATCACGGTGGACGTGGCCGCGGAGGGCACGCCCGTCGCGTCGGCCGCGCCCGACGAGGCGGCCGTTCCCGCCGAATCCGAAGCGGCCGAGGCCGGCGAGACCGCCGCGGCGCTTCCGGAATCCGTGATCCCGCCCGCCCCCGAGCCGGCGCCCGCCGTGTCCGACGCGCCGGAGAGCCCCGCGGGCGAGACGTCCGCCGAGGCGGCGCCCGAGCCGGTGGTCGCTGCCGCCGAGGAGAGCGTCGCCGAGGAGACCGCCTCCGAAGAGACCGCTTCCGAGGGCGAGGACTCCGACGAGGACGCCTCCGACGAGGACGACGAAGAGGATGAGGACGAGTCGGATGACGAATCCGACGAGGAGTCCGACGACGAGGACGATGAGGACTCCGACGACGAGGAGTCCGAGGACGAGGACGGCGAGCCCAAGATCGCCCAGGTCGGCGGCGCGGGCGACGCGCTTGCCGAGATCCCGGAGCGTCCCCGCCCCTATCGCCGCCACTACAAGATCCAGGAGGTGATCAAGCGCCGCCAGATCATCCTCGTCCAGGTCGTCAAGGAGGAGCGCGGCACCAAGGGCGCGGCGCTGACCACCTATCTGTCGCTCGCCGGCCGCTACTCCGTGCTGATGCCGAACACCGGCCGCGGCGGCGGCATCTCCCGCAAGATCACCTCCGCCGCCGACCGCAAGCGCCTGAAGGAGGTCGTGGCCGATCTCGACGTGCCGGAGGGGATGGGCGTCATCCTGCGCACGGCGGGCGCCTCGCGCACCAAGCCGGAGATCAAGCGCGACTTCGAGTACCTGATGCGCCTGTGGGAATCGGTGCGCGAGCTGACGCTCGCCTCCACCGCCCCGGCGCTGGTCTACGAGGAGGGCTCGCTGATCAAGCGGGCGATCCGCGACCTCTACAACAAGGACATCGACGAGGTCCTCGTCTCCGGCCCCGACGCGTATCGCGAGGCCAAGGACTTCATGCGGATGCTGATGCCGCAGCAATCCAAGGTCGTGAAGCCCTATACCGAGCAGACGCCGATCTTCGCCCGCCACGGCGTCGAGCAGCAGCTCGACGCGATGTTCTCGACCCACGTGGCGCTGAAATCCGGCGGCTACCTCGTCATCAATCCGACCGAGGCGCTCGTCTCGATCGACGTGAATTCGGGACGCGCCACCCGTGAGCACGACATCGAGGACACGGCGCTGAAGACGAACCTGGAGGCGGCCGAGGAGGTCGCCCGGCAGGTGCGCCTGCGCGATCTCGCCGGCCTCGTCGTGATCGACTTCATCGACATGGAGGAGAAGCGCAACAACCGGGCGGTGGAGAAGCGCCTCAACGAGGCCCTCAAGAACGACCGGGCCCGTATCCAGGTCGGCCGGATCTCGCCCTTCGGCCTCCTCGAGATGAGCCGCCAGCGCATCCGCACCGGCGTGCTCGAATCCTCGTCGATCCCCTGCGCCCATTGCGGCGGCTCGGGCTTCGTGCGCGCGACCTCCTCGGTGGCGCTGCACATCCTGCGCTCGATCGAGGAGGCTTTGCTCAAGTCCTCGACCCACAACCTGATCCTGCGCACCCGCACCGAGGTGGCGCTCTACATCCTCAACCAGAAGCGGGCGCATCTGCGCGATCTGGAGCTGCGCTTCGGCGTCAGCATCACGATCGCCGCCGACGAGCGGCTCGCTGCCACCGCCGCCTTCCAGCTCGATCGCGGCGAGCTCGCGGTCCGCGACGCGGCGCCGGCCACCGGCGTGCGCGCGGCGGTGGTCTCCCCGGTCTACGAGCTCGAGGAGGAGGCCGAGGACGAGGAGAGCGCCGAGGGCGAGGTCGAGGCCGGCGAGGACGAGGAGGGCGCCGAGGCGCGCGACACCGCGTCCAACGACGAGGGCAACCGCCGCCGTCGCCGTCGCCGTCGCCGTCGCGGGGGCCGTGCCGGCCAGGACGACGGGCCGCGCGCCGAGGGCCAGGACGACGGCGAGTCCGACGAGGAGGACGGCCAGGAGGAGCCTCAGGACGCCCGCTCCGACGAGCTCCGGGACGAGGAGGGCGGCGAGTCCGCCGGCCCCTCCGGGGAGGAGGCCGACGAACCGGCCGCGCCGGCCGAGGCCGGCGGCAACGGCGAGGGCGGCAATGGCCGCCGCCGCCGACGCGGTCGCCGGGGCGGCCGGGGCCGGGAGCGCGGCGAGCGCGAGTCCCAGGACGGGGCCGAGGGCGACGAGGCGGCCGCTGCCCTGTCGGCGGAGGAGCCGGTCGAGGCCGAGGCGATCGAGGCGGTTGCTGCCGATCTCGGCACCACGGATCCCGACACGGCCGGCCAGACGGCGGTCGAGCTGCCGGTCGCCGAGGCCGAGGTCGCCGCGGTGGTCGCGCCGCCGGCCGCGGATGCGGAGCCCGAGAAGACCGAGCCCGCGCCCGAACCGGCCCCCGAGCCGGTCGCGGTGGTGCTCACCCCGGCCGATCCCAACCGGCCCAAGCGGGCCGGCTGGTGGTCCCGCACCAAGGCGGCGTTGACGGGCGAGTAAGGCGCCCTTCGCGTCCGCGACATCTCGGGTGTTCGAGGTGTCGCGGGCGCTCGGGCCGAAGGCCGCGAATGGTCCCGCGGCGCGCGGCGTGCTCCGCGCCTGTTCGCCGACCTCCCGACAGGTCTCCGGGGGGGCGCGCCCTCCTCGCGCGATGCGTCCGTCTCGGCATCGTGCCGCAGCGATCTCCGCATTGGGACGTTCGACTTGCACCTACAAGTCATTTGAAACTGCTCGGGCAGCTTAACCGGGAATTTAGCAATGCTTGGCATTGTCTGAAATCAGACGTGCCCATTTAGGGTTGCCATTTCTGTCCTAGGGGTGCGTCGGACAGATCATGGAGCGCGGCCGAAGCCCGGGCATATCGGGACTGGCACGCGGCCCATACTCGGATGGAGTCGCCCTTCGATGCTTCGCCTGTTCCGTCCCAAACAGGCCGCCCCGTCCATGCAGGACGTGGCCGCACTGCCGGAAGCCGTCGCCGCCGCCCCGCCTCCCGTCGCGCTTCCTGTTGCCGCGGAATCGAGCGCCCGGGAGATCGAACGGCTGCGCCGTCAGGCCGCGATCTCGGCCGAAGCCTCCGAGGCCGGCATGGCGATCGGCTGGATCACCCACGACGCCGCCCAGATCGCCGATCAGGCCCGCACCATCGCCGCGGCCGGCGAGGAGGTCTCCGCCTCGACCGGCGAGATCGCCCAGCGCTCGCAATCCGCCGCGGTCACCGCGGAGCGGGCGCGCAGCGGCATCTCCGAATGCGTCGCCGACATGGCGATGGCCAGCGAGCGCATGAAGGGCATCGAGGTGAGCGCCGGTGAGATCGCCGCCTGCCTCGCGGCTTTCGAGCGCGCCGCCTCCCAGATCGAGGAGATGGCCACGGCGATCGCCGGCATCTCCGCCCAGACCAACCTGCTCGCCCTCAACGCCACCATCGAGGCCGCCCGCGCGGGCGAGGCCGGCCGCGGCTTCGCCGTCGTCGCGGGTGAGGTGAAGGCCCTCTCCGGCCAGACCGCCAAGGCGACCGACGAGATCCGCGGCCGGCTCGCTGGCCTGCGCGGCGAGCTCAGCGCCATGCAATCCGCCGTGGGGCAGACCCGCGAAGCGGTCGCCGCCGGCGCCGGCGCCATGGCCCGGGCCAATGCCCGGGTCGAGGCGGAGAGCCTGGCGGTCGCCGAATCCGCGGGCGAGATGCGCGCCCTCGCCGACGTGATGGAGCAGCAGAAGCTCGCCGTCGCCGAGATCTCGTCGAGCGTCGAGCGCATCGCCACCGGCACGGACAAGGCCCGCGGCGAGATCGCCGACGCGATCGGCCGCCTCACCACGCTGGAGACGATGAGCCTCGACGCCTTGTCCAAGGGCGTCGAGGCGGGGCTGCCCGGCGCCCGTCTCGCCCGGCTGCCCGCCGATCTCGGCGCCTGGCGCCGCCACATGGCCGCCGTCCTGGTCGGGCTCAAGCCGGCGAACGCCTCCGCCGCGGTCTGCCCCGGCGGCGAGGCCGGGCTGGAGGAGAGCCTGCGCCGGATCGTGGCCGCGGCCGCGAAATCCGCCGCCGCCACGGTCGAGCAGGTCAAGGCGTCCGACTGGGGGGCGGCCACCGAGTCCTTCCGCGCCTTCGAGGCCGCGGCCAAGGAGGCCGCGACCCTCGCGGGGGCGACGGCGCCCAAGGGCTTGGCGCCCGAGACTCTGGCGCCCGAGACTCTGGCGGCCTGATCCGCGACCGGCGAGAGAACACGGCGCCCCCTTCGCCACGGCGAAGGGGGCGTTTCGCGTTGTTAGCGCAGCCAGTCCCGCAGGCGCCGCACCGCCTCCTCGCATTCGGCCGTCGCGCCGGCGAAGGAGAACCGGACGTGGTGGTGGCCCTCGTCGGGGTCGAAATCGAGGCCCGGGGTGGCGGCCACCCCCGCCTCGTCCAGCATCCGCCGGCAGAAGGCGCTGGCGTCGTTGGTGAGCCGCCCGACATCGGCATAGAGGTAGAAGGCCCCGTCGACGGGGTGCACCTCGCCGAGGCCGATCGCGGGCAGCGCGTCGAGGAGGAGCGCCCGGTTGCGCGCGTAGCCGTCCCGGATCGCGTGGGTCTCGTCGAGGGCGTCGAAGGCCGCCAGCGCCGCGACCTGCGAGAGATAGGGCGCGGAGATGTAGAGATTCTGGGCGAGCCGCTCGACCGGGCGCACGAGCTCCTCCGGCACGACCATCCAGCCGATGCGCCAGCCGGTCATGCAATAGAATTTCGAGAACGAGTTGATGATGACGGCGCGCGGGTCGAATTGCAGCGCGGTCGCCGTCGGCACCCCGTAGCTGAGCCCGTGATAGATCTCGTCGGAGACGAAGGGCAGGCCGAGATCGGCCGCGGTGACGCAGAGCTCCGCCAGCCGGGCCGGATCGATCACGGTTCCCGAAGGATTGGCCGGGCTCATCACCAGCACGCCGGAGAGCGGGTTCTCCGCATGGGCCGCGCGGATCAGGTCGCCCGTCGGCGCGAAGCGGTCGGCCCTGCGCAGCACCAGGGGGGCGGGCACGAGGTCGAGGGCGGTGAGGATGTTGCGGTAGGCGGGATAGCCCGGCTGCGGCACGCCCACCCGCGCGCCGGCCTCGAACAGGGCGAGGAAGGCGAGCACGAAGCCCGCCGAGGAGCCCGTCGTCACCACCACCCGCTCCGGGGCGACCGCGACGCCGTAGGTCTCGGCGTAGTGGCGGCCGATGCGCTCCCGCAGGGACGGCAGGCCGAGGGCTTCCGTATAGGGCATGCGCCCGTCGGCGAGGGCGGCCTGGGCGGCGGCGATGACCGGCCGCGGGGCCGGGGCCGAGGGCTGGCCCACCTCCATATGCACCACGTCGACGCCGCTGCGCCGCTTGGCGGCGGCCGCCGCCATCACGTCCATGGCGAGGAAGGGCGCCACCGCCGCCGCGCGCCGGGAGATGGCGAGGGCCGGGCGGTCGAGGGTCGGGTCGCAGCGCACGCTGTCGGGCTCCGTGGGAAGGCGGCCGGGGAAGGAGGCCAGAGGCGCGGCCTAGCGCCGATGGGGCCGGGGCTCAATTCCCGTCGCGCCGAAACCGGGCCGCCGGAATTTGCCGCCCGCCGCGAAAACGCCTAACCCCGTGCCTACACGATGGGTCAGGGCCGCCCCGCGTTTCGCGAGAAGGGCCGCCCGGCGCTTCCGAGGACATCGATGCCCCTGTTCCGCTCCGTCTCCGCCCTCGCGCTGCTCGCCGTCCTCGGCGTTTCCGCGCCCGCCGCCGCGCAGGAACCCGCCCAGACCGCCGCGCAGGCGGCCCAGGAGAGCGCACCCTTCACGGACGCGCAGCGCAAGGCGATCGAGGCGATCGTCAAGGACTACCTCGTCAAGAACCCGGAGGTGCTGCAGGAGGCGATCGCCGAGGGCGAGCGCCGCGCCCAGGAGACGCAGCGCCTCGCCCAGGCCGCCGCCATCAAGGAGGCGCGGGAGGCCCTGACCAACTCGCCCAACGGCGTGATCGCGGGCAATCTCAACGGCGACGTCACCCTGGTCGAGTTCTTCGACTACAATTGCGGCTATTGCCGGAAGGCCTTCTTCGACCTCCAGGCGCTGATGAAGTCCGACCCGAAGCTGCGCGTCGTGCTGAAGGATTTCCCCGTGCTCGGCGCGGAATCCCTCGAGGCGAGCAAGCTGGCGCTCGCCGCCAAGCTGCAGCTCAAGGGCGACAGGATGTTCGACTTCCACGGCAAGCTCCTGGAGAGCAAGGGCCGCGTGAACGGGGAGCGGGCGCTCGCCCTCGCCAAGGAATTCGGCCTCGACCTGGAGAAGCTGAAGAAGGACGCGCAGGGCCCCGAGGTGAAGGCGGCGCTCGCCGAGAACATGGGCCTCGGCGACAAGCTCGGCCTCTCGGGCACCCCGGCCTTCATCGTCGGCGAGGAGATCCTGCCCGGCGCGGTCGGCCTGGAGCCGATGAAGAAGACCGTCAACGACGTGCGCCAGTGCGGCCACGCCAGCTGCTGAGGATGCGGGCGGGCGACTTGTCGCGGGCTTCGCCGGTCGTCTAAGACCGCGGCTCGCCAGGGGGCATGCCCGCCTCCGCACGAACCGGAGCCTTCGAACCCGGTCCCATGATCGCCATTCACGTTCTCAACGGGCCGAACCTCAACCTTCTCGGGCGCCGCGAGCCCGGGATCTACGGGTCCGCGACCCTCGCCGATATCGAGCGGGAGCTGCGCGGCCGGGCCGGGGGGCTCGGCGTGGCTCTGAGCTTCCGCCAGAGCAACCACGAGGGCGAGCTCGTCACCTGGGTTCAGGAGGCGGGCGCGGCCGGCGCCGGCGTGCTCCTCAATGCGGGCGCCTATACCCACACCTCCATCGCGCTCCGCGACGCGATCGCCGGGGCCGGGGTCACCGCCGTCGAGATCCACCTCTCGAACGTGCATGCCCGGGAATCCTTCCGCCACGTCTCGATGATCGCCCCGGTCTGTGCCGGGGTTGTCTGCGGGTTCGGCGCCTACAGCTACGTGGCCGGGCTCGACGCCCTGACCCATCTCCTGCGCGGGCGCGCCGCGCCCCGATCCACTTCCCAAGAACGCTAAAGAGCCGATGGCCAAGAACGACCCCTTCGATCCCGAGCTCGTGCGCGAGCTCGCCAAGATGATCGCCGAGACGGGCCTGAGCGAGATCGAGGTCGAGAAGGGCGACCTGCGCATCCGCGTCGCCCGCACGCCGGAGCCGGTCTCGGTGCAGGTGGCGAACGCGGTGCCCGCCCCCGTCCTCGCCGCCGCGGCCCCCGTCGCCGCGCCCGCCCCGGCGCCGGCCGTGCCGGCCAAGGCCGGGGCCGGCCATCCGGGCGCCGTGCCCTCCCCCATGGTCGGCACCGCCTATCGCCGCCCCTCGCCCGATGCCAAGCCCTTCGTCGAGATCGGCGCCAAGGTGCAGGCCGGCGACAAGCTCCTGCTCGTCGAGGCGATGAAGACGTTCAACGAGATCGTGGCGCCGCGGGCCGGCACCGTCACCGCGATCTTCATCGAAGACGGGCAGCCGGTCGAGTACGGCGAGCCCCTCCTCGTCCTCGAGTGACCGGCGGCCGATGTTCGACAAGATCCTGATCGCCAATCGCGGCGAGATCGCCCTGCGCATCCTCCGGGCCGCCAAGGAGCTCGGCATTGCCACGGTCGCCGTGCATTCGACGGCCGATGCCGATGCGATGCATGTGCGGCTCGCCGACGAGAGCGTCTGCATCGGGCCGCCCGCCGCGCGCGACAGCTACCTCAACATCCCGTCGATCATCGCGGCCTGCGAGATCACGGGCGCGGACGCGGTGCATCCCGGCTACGGCTTCCTCTCGGAGAATGCCCGCTTCGCCGAGGTGCTGGCGCATCACAATATCGGCTTCATCGGCCCCAAGGCCGAGCATATCCGGGTGATGGGCGACAAGATCGAGGCCAAGCGCACCGCCAAGCGCCTCGGCATTCCCTGCGTGCCGGGTTCGGAAGGCGGGGTCACGGATGTCGAGGAGGCCAAGAAGGTCGCCGCCGAGATCGGCTATCCGGTCCTCGTCAAGGCGGCCTCCGGCGGCGGCGGCCGCGGCATGAAGGTGGCCCGCACCGAGGCCGACCTGGAGCAGGCCCTGGGCATTGCCCGCACCGAGGCCAAGGCCGCCTTCGGCGACGACGCGGTCTATCTGGAGAAGTATCTGGAGAAGCCCCGCCATATCGAGGTGCAGATCCTCGGCGACGGCCAGGGCAACGCCGTGCATCTCGCCGAGCGCGACTGCTCCCTGCAGCGGCGCCACCAGAAGGTCTGGGAGGAGGGCGGCTCCCCCGTCCTCAACGAGGCGATGCGCGCCGAGATCGGCGGCGTCTGCGCCCATGCCATGCGCGAGCTCGGCTATCTCGGCGCCGGCACCATCGAGTTCCTCTACGAGGACGGGCGCTTCTACTTCATCGAGATGAACACCCGCATCCAGGTGGAGCACCCCGTCACCGAGATGATCACCGGGATCGACCTCGTGAACGAGCAGATCCGGGTCGCGGCCGGGGGCGGCCTCTCCGTCGGCCAGGACGACATCAAGGTCGAGGGCCACGCCATCGAGTGCCGGATCAATGCCGAGCATCCGGCGACCTTCCGGCCCTCGCCCGGCACCATCACCTATTACCATCCGCCGGGCGGCCTCGGGGTGCGCGTCGATTCCGCCGCCTTCCAGGGCTACCGGATCCCGCCGAACTACGATTCCCTCATCGGCAAGCTGATCGTGCATGGCCGCACCCGCAACGAGTGCCTGATGCGGCTGCGGCGGGCGCTGGACGAGTTCGTGGTCGACGGCGTCGACACCACCCTCCCCCTGTTCCGGACCCTGGTGCGCAACCAGGACGTTCTGAACGGGGCCTACGACATCCACTGGCTCGAGGGCTTCCTGGAGCGCGAGGCGGCCGGGGCCTGAGGCCGCTGGCCGGGATCGCCGACATCGTTGAGGCGGTGAAAGAGCTTTCCCGCCCAATCGCCTGATCTTCCTCTGACCTTTTCAGGTTGCGCCGCCGCCGATCCTCCGGGTCGGACGGCCTGTCCCCATGCCTGGAGCAGGCCGCCGCCCGGTCCGATGCGACCTTCGGGCGACACTCTCCCACCGCCGCGCACCCGGTCCGACATGGATGATGGCGCTGTCATCGCATTGTCGGCAAACACCGTTGTGGTCGCAACGGAGCGCGCGGCGGCCGAGCGATAATAAGTCAATTGTATGATTTATAGCTTGTGCTATGTCTGACGGCGGTTACACGCGAACGGACGAGTCTTGAGGGTGGCGGGCATGGTCATGGCCGGAGGCGGGCAGCGGGCGGCACGGGACAGGAGGCGCGCCCGCCCCCTTTCTCTCCCCCTCCCCCTGCTTCTCGTCGCCATCTCCGCGCCGGTCCTCGCGGCCGACCCCGCCGCGGTGAAGGCGCCGGACTTCGTGGACTGGTCGGGTGGCTATGCCGGGATCGAGGGAAGCGCCGGCGCGTCCTTCGGGGCCTTCGGCTTCGGGCCGACGCGGGTCGGCGGTCGGAGCGTGGGCACCTTCCGGACGGGGGATTCCACCGGCAGCGCCGATCTCGGCCGGGATGCGACCACGGCGGTGGGCGGGGGCTTCGCCGGCTGGAACTGGCAGACGGGCCCCTATGTCTACGGCCTGGAAGCGGATCTCGTCGGCATCAACCTGAAGCGCGCCGTCTCCTCCGCGGTTCCCGGCCTCGGCTACGAGGATCTCGGCACGGCCTTCCCGGTCATCCGCGAGAAGACCGATCGGATCGGCGCGGCGCGCCTGCGGCTCGGCTACGCCTTCGGCGCCAATCTGGTCTATGCCACGGCCGGCCTCGCCGCGGCGAACGGCCGGGTGCTCGCCACCTATCCGGATCTCGCCGGGGGCACGGTGGCGACGCCCTCCCGCGACGTGTCCTATCTTGGCTTCACCCTGGGCGCGGGCGTGCAGTTCGCGGTCTCGCCGCACCTCTCCCTCGGGGTCGATTACCGCTACAGCGATCTCGGCGCGAGCGGGCGCTTCGATCTGGGCGTCCTGCCGGGCGCCGCCGGCGGCCCGGTCTCGACCCGCAGCCACTTCGTCTCGAACGAGATGATGGCGCGCATCATCTGGCATCCCGAGGCTCTGGCGCTGCCCGCCGACGAAGCCGTCGATGCGTCCTCCGGCAGCGAGCGGCGCTTCTCGCTCCATGGGCAGGTCACCTTCGTCAACCAGGGCGTCAGTGGCTTCCGGGAGGCCTATCGCGGTCCCAACAGCCTGATCCCCGACCAGGCCCAGGCGACCACCACCGGCACGGCCTTCCTCGGGCTGAAGCTGTGGGAGGGGACGGAACTCTACTACAACCCGGAATTCAGCCAGGGCTTCGGCCTGTCGCGGACGCTGGGCGTGGCCGGCTTCGTCAACGGCGAGGCGCAGAAGGCGGGCGCGCCTTTCCCGAAGCTGCGCTCCAACCGCTACTTCCTCCGCCAGACCTTCAGCCTCGGCGGCGGCACCGAGGAGGTGCCGGACGCGCCGAATTCCATCGCGGGCAGCCGCGACGTCGAGCGCATCACCGTGGTGTTCGGCAAGTTCGCCCTCGGCGATTTCTTCGACGGCAATGCCTATGCCCACGACCCCCGGGTCGACTTCATGAACTGGGGCCTGTGGGGCTCGGCGGCCTACGACTTCCCGGCCAACCTCCCCGGCTACACGCAGGGGCTGATGGTGGAATACAACCGCGCCGAATTCGCCCTGCGCGCCGCCTATACCCAGGTGCCGAAAGAGCCCTCCAGCGACGTGCTCGACCCGCGGGTGTTCGAGCGGGCCGGCACCACGGTGGAATTCGAGGAGCGCCACACCCTTCCCGTGCTGGAGCAGCCCGGCAAGCTGCGCGTCGGCGTCTTCTCCAATGTCGGCAACACCGCCGATTATCGGCAGGTCGTGGCGCTGACGCAGGCCGGCCTGTTCGCCGACATCAACGACGCCGCGGCGGCCGCCCGCGCCCCCCGGCGCAAGAGCGGCGTCTATCTCAACCTCGAACAGGCGCTCACCGCCGATCTCGGGTTGTTCGCCCGGGCGAGCTGGGGCGACGGCCGCAGCGAGAACCTGTCCTTCACCGATGTCGATTCCTCGATCTCCGGCGGCCTGTCGCTGCGCGGCACGGCCTGGGGGCGCCCCTCCGATACGATCGGCATCGGCGCCTCGCAGAACGGCCTCTCCCCCGCCCACCGCGCATTCTTCGCCCATGGCGGCCTCGGCCTCCTCATCGGCGACGGGCGGCTGACCTACGCGCCGGAGCGGGCCGTCGAGGTCTACTACGCCCTGAGCCTGACCAAGGCCGTCACGCTGAGCCTCGACTACCAGCACGTCGAGAACCCCGCCTATAACCGCGACCGGGGTCCCGCCGACTTCCTGGGCACGCGCCTGCACGCAGACTTTTAGGCGGCCCTGGTCCCTTCGGTACGGTAAAGTCCTCAAGAGCGGGGGACGAACTTAACGCAACATCCACACTCGCTGTTCCATTGTTTCCCGGGGGCCGCGAGGGGCTTCCTCGTGGTGGATGCGGATAAAGCCGGATGAGCGAGGCACCCGTTGATCGTGACCGCAGCTTTGCGCTGGGGCAGCGCAGCTTCGAGCTGATGCGCGACTACGGGGCTTCGGCCTCGCCCCGGGCCTACTCCGTCTGGTACGCCTATGTGGCGGGCACGCATCCCCTGATGAACGATGCGATCAAGCGGCTGACCACGCAGAACGGCAGCCTCAGCGACGCCGATGTCGATCAGCTGTTCCAGGACTTCCTGGGGGGCCGTCGCATGGCCGGGGAGGCGGACCGCACCTCCGCCAGCCTGATCGCCGAGGTCGAGGGGATCATGGAGATGATCGATCTCTCCCTCGGCGCCACGGCGCAATACGGCGAGTCCCTGCGCGTGCTCTCCCATGACCTCGCCGGGGCCGCGACCAACCGCAACCGCCTGCGCGAGATCGTGGCGACGCTCATCGCCGATACCCGCGACGTGGCGGCGAGCAACCGGACCCTCGAGGCGCGCATGCGCGAGAGCCGCAAGGAGGTCGAGTCCCTGCGCGAGACCCTCGCGGTGGCGCGGATCGAGAGTCTGACGGATCCGCTGACCGGGCTCGGCAACCGCAAGGCCTTCGAGGAGGCGCTACAGCGGGACATCGACGCCGCGCCCCCCGGCCGGCCGGTGAGCCTGATCGTGATCGACATCGATTTCTTCAAGCGCTTCAACGACCATTACGGTCACCTGACCGGGGACCAGGTGCTCCGTCTGGTCGCCATCGTGATGCGCGAGCATGTGCGCTCGCCCAAGGCCACCCTCGCCCGGTTCGGCGGCGAGGAATTCGGCGTGGTGCTGCCGGAGACGGACCGGGCCGCGGCCCGCGAGATCGCCGAGAAGGTGCGCAGCAGCGTCATGGGCCGCGAACTCGTGAAGCGCTCCACCGGCGAGTCGCTCGGCAAGGTCACGATCTCCCTGGGCATCGCCCAGCGCCAGACCGAAGACAATTCCGTTTCCCTGCTGGAGCGGGCGGATACCTGCCTCTTCGCCGCCAAGCGCGCCGGCCGCAACCGGGCGATCGACGACAGCCAGAAGCAGGAGCTGTCGGCCGTCGCCTGAGCGTGGGCCGGGCGTCTCGGCCCGGACAGTCCCGTGAGATCGAAGCCCGCCCTCGTCCGGGGCGGGCTTTGTCTCGTTCGTGGCGTCAGGCGGCGCCGGCCGCGGACAGGCGGTCGGGCGTGGCCGGGGTGATGGCGACGGATTCGCCGCAGCCGCAGGCCGAGGTCTGGTTCGGGTTGTTGAACACGAACTGCGCCGAGAGCTTGTCGGTCTTGAAGTCCATCTCGGTCCCGAGCAGGAACAGCACCGCCTTGGGATCGATGAACACGGTCACGCCGCGGTCCTCGACCATGTCCTCGCCGGCTTTCCGCGCTTCGGCATATTCCATCGTGTAGGACATGCCGGCGCAGCCGCCGTTCTTCACGCCGACCCGCAATCCCGCGATCGGCCGGTCGGCCTCCGCCATGATCGCCTTGATCCGCTCCGCTGCCCGGTCGGTCAGCGAGATCACCTTGAAACCTGACATCGTGGTCGCTCTCCTGCAGCCGGGTTCAAGGCCCGGGCGGGTGAGGGTTTTCGGATCCCGAAGAGATAAGCACTCCCGGGGCAGGGGTCCACCGGGAGACCCGGTGCGCCGGCCGATTGCAGCCGTGCTATGCTGAATCGGTGACGGGGCGAGCGATGTCCGAACCTGCAAGGCGGCGGATGACGCCGGAAGAGTTCTTCGCGTGGCAATCCACCCAGGACGGGCTCTACGAGCTCGTCGATGGCGTGCCTGTGCCGCATGTGAAGATGATGACCGGGGCAAGCGCCCAGCACGACCGCACGGTCGTCAACATCATCATCAGCCTCGGTGTCCAGTTGCGCGGAAGCGGCTGTCGCCCGACCACCGACGATCTGGCGCTGCGCACCGGCATCGCCACGATCCGCCGTCCCGACGTCACCGTGGAATGCGGCGACCTCGTCCGCGATAGCTACGAGAGCCGCTTGCCGCGCCTCGTGGTCGAGGTGCTGTCGCCCTCCACCACCAATATCGACCGCTTCCGCAAGCTCGACGAGTACCGGCGCCATCCGAGCCTCGCTTGCATCCTCCTCGTCGAGACGCGCTTCCCGAGTGCCGTGCTCTATCGACGCGCGGGGGAGGGTTGGGCGGAAGAGAGCTTCGAATCGCTCGACGCCGTGATCGACCTGCCTGCCATCGGCGCACGTCTGGCGCTCACCGACATCTACGAGGATGTCGGCTTCGAGCCGGGGCGCGCGATCCCGACGCGGTGACGCGCTACCACATGTCGAGGGCGATGCGGGCCTCGTCGGACATGCGGCTCTGGTCCCACGGCGGGTCGAACACCATCGTGACCTGGCAGGACTGCACGCCCGGCACCGCGGCCACCGCATTCTCGACCCAGCCCGGCATCTCGCCGGCCACGGGGCAACCCGGGGCGGTGAGCGTCATGTCGATCAGCACCCGGCGGTCGTCCTCGATCTGCACCCGGTAGATCAGGCCGAGCTCGTAGATGTCGGCGGGGATCTCGGGGTCGTAGACCGTCTTGAGGGCGGCGACGATCTCGTCGGTCAGGCGGTCGATCTCCTCGGCCGGGATCGCCGCGGCGGCCGCGAGGGCGGGGGCGTGGGTGCCGCCGGTGATGGTGGCGTCGGTGCTCATCGGTTCTCTCCTCCGGCCGCCGCCCGTTCGGGGCGGGGGCCGAAATATGAAGGACGTCTAGGCGAACAGCATCTCGGCCCGGGTCAGGGCTTCGGCGAGCGCGTCGATCTCGTCGGTCGTATTATACAGGCCGAACGAAGCGCGACAGGTCGAGGTGACGCCGAAGCGGGCGAGAAGCGGCATCGCGCAATGGGTGCCGGCCCGCACGGCCACGCCCTGCCGGTCGATGATGGTCGCCACGTCGTGGGCGTGGGCGTTCTTCATCTCGAAGGCGATGACGCCGCCCTTGTCCCGGGCCGTGCCGATCAGCCGCAGCGCGTTCATGGCGCCGAGCCGCTCCTGGGCATAGGCGGTCAGCATGGCCTCGTGCGCAGCGATCTTGTCGCGGCCGAGCTTCATCATGAATTCGAGCGCGGCGCCGAGGCCGACCGCCTCGACGATGGCCGGCGTGCCCGCCTCGAAGCGGTGGGGCGGGTCGTTGTAGGTGATCGCGTCCTGGCTGACCGTCCGGATCATCTCGCCGCCGCCCTGGTAGGGCGGCAGCCGCTCCAGCCACTCCTTCTTGCCGTAGAGCACGCCGATCCCGGTCGGGCCGTAGACCTTGTGGCCGGTGAAGACGAAGAAGTCGCAATCGAGCGCCTGCACGTCGATCGGACGGTGGACCGCGCTCTGCGCCCCGTCGAGCAGCACCGGCACACCGTGGGCATGGGCGATGCGCACGATTTCCTCACCCGGCGTCACCGTGCCGAGCACGTTCGACATATGGCTGATCGCCACCATCTTGGTGCGGGGCGAGAACAGCTTCTCGTAGTCCTCGACCAGGAAGTTGCCGTCGTCGTCGACCGGCGCCCACTTGATGACCGCCCCGCGCCGCTCGCGCAGAAAATGCCAGGGCACGATGTTGGAGTGGTGCTCCATGATCGAGAGGATGATCTCGTCCCCCTCCCCGATCAGCCCGGCCCAGCCCATGGACGAGGCGACGAGGTTGTAGGCCTCGGTGGCGTTGCGGGTGAAGATGATCTCGTCCGTCGAGCGGGCATTGAGGAACTGGCGCGTGGTCTCGCGGGCGCCCTCGAAGCCTTCGGTGGCGGCATTGGCCATGTAGTGCAGGCCGCGATGCACGTTGGCGTAGCCGGTCTGCATGCACGAGACCATGGCATCGATCACCGCCTTCGGCTTCTGCGCCGAAGCGGCGTTGTCGAGATAGACCAGCGGCTTGCCGTAGACCTTCTCCGACAGGATCGGGAAGTCCTTGCGGATCGCCTCGACGTCGTAGGGGGTGGCGGGGACGGGTGCGTTCATGAAAGGGCGCTCGCGCGTCGTATCCCTCCCCCCTCTGCGGGGGAGGGTGCCTCGCGGAGCGAGGCGGGAGAGGGGAAACCCCGGTCATCGATGGCCGCGCCGACGGCGTCCATCACCGCACCGAGATGGCTCAGAACGAGGTCGGTGGAGAAACGCAGCACGAGGAAGCCCTGACCTGTCAGCCAGGCATCACGAGCCTCGTCACGCCGGCGGCGATCTTCAGCCTCATGCACGGGACCGTCGATCTCGACGATCAGATGCGCCGAGGCGCAGAAGAAATCGGCGATGAAAGGGGCTATCGGCACTTGGCGTTTGAACTTGGCGCCGCGGAAGCGCCCGCTGCGCACCTGCTCCCAGAACAGGGCCTCGGCACGCGGCATGTCCCTGCGCTGCGCACGGGCAAAGCCGCGCAGGCGGGGCGAGACCTCGTTGAGCTTGGGACGCGTATCCATGATCCGCTTCCGTTTCCGCAAACCCCCTCTCCCCATTGCGGGAGAGGGTGGCCCCGAAGGGGGCGTGAGAGAGGAGCGCCACTTCCGGAAGGACCTGAGCCTGCCCCTCTCCCGCCTGCTCCGCAGGCACCCTCCCCCGCAGAGGGGGGAGGGTTTCGATGCCCTACCCCCGTGCCGCCAGCCAGGCCTCGATCCCGCCGATCAGCGCGTCCCGCGCGCCCTCATGCGTGACCGTCTCCACCGCCTCGCCGACGAAGGCCTGGACCAACAGGCTCTCGGCGGTGGCGCGCGGCAGGCCGCGGGCCATCAGGTAGAACAGCAGATCCTCGTCCGGCGCGCCGCAGGTGGCGCCATGGCCGCAGGCGACGTCGTCGGCGAAGATCTCCAGCTCCGGCTTGTTCATCATCTGACCGTCGTCGGTCAGGAGCAAGCAGTCGGACTTCATCTTGCCGTCGGTCTGCTGCGCGACCTGGCGGACGATGATCTTGCCCTGGAACACGCCGGTGGAATCGCCGTCGATCACCGTCTTGAACATCTCGCGGCCGACGCCGCCCGTCGCCGCATGGTCGGCGAGCAGGGTCGAATCCGCGAGCTGGCCGTGGCCGAGCAGCGCTGCGCCGTTGACCACGGCATTGGCGTCCTCGCCCGCGACATGCAGGTAGATCTGGTGACGCGAGAGCTTGGCCCCGGTCACGAGGTTGACGGTCTCGAGCTGGGCCCGGGCGTCGAGCCGCACCGAGAGCGTCGAGAGGGCGATGGCCCCGTCGCCTTCCCGGTTCAGGCGGGTATGGCGGAAGGCGGCGTCCGCGCCGATGCGCACGTCGAGGGCATCGTTGGGCTGATAGGTCAGCCCGGCCGGCCCCTCGTGGCTCTCCAGCAGGAAGACCTCCGCGCCGGCGCCGACATCGACCAGCACGCGGGTGGCGGTCGAGAAGGCGGTCTCGCCGGCGCCGATGAAGCGCAGGTGCAGCGGCGTCGCGGGCTTGGCGCCGGCGGCCACCGAGATCAGCGCACCATCGGCCAGGAAGGCGGTGTTGAGCTGGTAGATCGGGTTCTCCCGCACCTGCTCGACGGGGGCGAGCAGCGTCAGGCGGGCATCGCCCTCGGCCAAAGCCGCGTTGAGCGGCGTGACGGTGACGCCCTCCGGCACCCGGTCGAGATCCGACAGGGCGGCGACGAGATGGCCGTTGACGAAGGTGAGGCGGGCGGCCTCGACCTCGGCGAAGCCCTTGGCCCCGGCGACAGCGGCCCGTGCGGCATCCTCAGACGGCGCCTCGGCGGGCGGGGCGGCCTCGGTGATGGCGGCGCGCAGGTCCGTGTACTTGAACGCCTCGACCCGGCGGCTCGGCAGGCCGGTCGCCTCGAAGAAGCGGAACGCCTCCTCGCGGCTGATGGCCTGCTCGCTGGCGAAGCTTTTGCGCGCGGACTCGAAGAGCTTGGAGAGCCCGGCCTCGGCGGGGGAGCGGAGATTGGTGACGTCGGCCATCACGCAGCCTCGCTCGCGCGGTACTCGGCGTAGCCGGAGGCCTCGAGCTCCAGCGCCAGCTCCTTGCCGCCGGTCTTCACGATCTGGCCCTTCGACATGACGTGCACGGTGTCGGGCACGATGTGGTTGAGGAGCCGCTGATAGTGGGTGATGACGAGGAAGGAACGGCCCTGCGCCCGCAAGGCGTTCACGCCCTCGGAGACGATGCGCAGGGCATCGATGTCGAGGCCGGAATCGGTCTCGTCGAGCACGCAGAACTTCGGCTGCAAGAGCGCCATCTGGAGGATCTCCATGCGCTTCTTCTCGCCGCCGGAGAAGCCGACGTTCAGGGCGCGCTTGAGCATCTCCTTGTTGATCTCGAGCTTGTCGGCGGCCGCGTTCACGGCGCGGATGAAGTCGGGGGTCGAGAGCTCGTCCTCGCCGCGGGCCTTGCGCTGGGCGTTGAGGCAGGCCTTGAGGAAGGTCATCGTGCCGACGCCGGGGATCTCCAGCGGGTACTGGAAGGCCAGGAAGATGCCGGCGGCGGCGCGCTCGTCGGCCGCCATCTCCAGGATGTTCTGCCCGTCGAGCAGGATCTCGCCGTCGAGGACCTCGTAGTCCTCCTTGCCGGCGATGACGTAGGAGAGCGTCGACTTGCCCGAGCCGTTCGGGCCCATGATCGCGGCGACCTCGCCGTCGTTCACGGTGAGGTTCAGGCCGTTGAGGATGCGGTTGTCCTCGATCTGTACGACGAGGTTCTTGATCTCAAGCATTGATCGGTCGTCCTGTTCGAATCTGATCGACCCTCCCCCCTTTGCGGGGGAGGGTGGCCCCTGCGTCAGCAGGGGTCGGGAGAGGGGTGCGCCGTGTCCGGAAAGGTCGCGACCGGTGCCGCATCCGGCACCGTCGCGCTGCCCCTCTCCCGCCTCGCATTCGCTCGGCACCCTCCCCCGCAGAGGGGGGAGGGAGAAGGCGGCGCACTTTCGAGTGCCGTCAGCCCACCGAGCCTTCCAGGCTGATCGAGATCAGCTTCTGGGCCTCCACCGCGAACTCCATCGGCAGTTGCTGCAGCACGTCGCGAACGAAGCCGTTGACGATGAGGGCGGTCGCCTCCTCCTCGGAGAGGCCGCGCTGCTGGCAGTAGAACTTCTGGTCCTCGGAGATCTTCGAGGTGGTGGCCTCGTGCTCGAAGACGGCGGAGGCGTTCTTCGACTCGATGTAGGGCACGGTGTGCGCCCCGCACTGGTCGCCGATCAGGAGCGAGTCGCAGTTGGTGAAGTTGCGCGCGCCCTTGGCCTTCTTGTGGGCCGAGACGAGACCGCGATAGGTGTTCTGCGAGCGGCCCGCGGAAATCCCCTTCGAGATGATCCGGCTGGTGGTGTTCTTGCCGAGATGGATCATCTTGGTGCCGGAATCGACCTGCTGCATGCCGTTCGACACCGCGATCGAGTAGAACTCGCCGCGGGAATCGTCGCCACGCAGGATGCAGGACGGGTACTTCCAGGTGATGGCCGAGCCGGTCTCGACCTGCGTCCAGGAGATCTTCGAGCGGGCGCCGCGGCAATCGCCGCGCTTGGTCACGAAGTTGTAGATGCCGCCCTTGCCCTCGTTGTCGCCCGGATACCAGTTCTGGACGGTCGAATACTTGATCTCGGCATCCTCCAGGGCGACGAGCTCGACCACCGCGGCGTGGAGCTGGTTGTCGTCGCGCTTCGGGGCGGTGCAGCCCTCGAGATACGAGACGTAGGAGCCCTTGTCGGCGATGATGAGCGTGCGCTCGAACTGCCCCGTATCGCGTTCGTTGATGCGGAAGTAGGTCGACAGCTCCATCGGGCAGCGCACGCCCGGCGGGATGTAGACGAACGACCCGTCGGAGAAGACAGCCGAGTTCAGGGTCGCGAAGAAGTTGTCCGTCACCGGCACGACCGAGCCGAGATAGGTCTTCACCAGGTCCGGATATTCGCGGATGGCCTCGGAGATCGGCATGAAGATCACGCCGGCCTTCTCGAGCTCCTTCTTGAAGGTGGTCGCCACCGAGACCGAGTCGAACACCGCGTCGACCGCGACGCGGCGCTCGGGGGCGATGCCCTCCAGCACCTCGACCTCGCGCAGCGGGATGCCGAGCTTCTCGTAGGTCTTGAGGATCTCGGGATCGATCTCGTCGAGGGACTGGGCCGCCTTACGCTTCGGGGCCGCGTAGTAGTAGATCTGGTTGTAATCGACCTTGTCGTAGGACACGCGGGCCCATTCCGGCTCCTTCATGGTGAGCCAGCGCTTGTAGGCGTCGAGCCGCCATTCCAGCATCCATTCCGGCTCGTTCTTCTTGGCCGAGATGAAGCGGATCACGTCCTCGGAGAGGCCCTTCTCGGACTTCTCCATCTCGATCGTGGTCTCGAAGCCGTACTTGTACTGGTCGAGGTCGATCGAACGGACCCGATCGATGGTCTCCTGCACTGCAGGCATTCCGCGTCTCCTACCGACTCCGGTGTCAAGGACCGGGGGATCTCACTGAGATGGCTCGGGCGGGGCGGCGCTCAGGCCGCCCGTCCTCGCCGTTGATATAAGGGTGCGAGCACCCGTTCGCAGGCTGCGAGGAAGCGCCGCGCGTCGTCCTCCGTGCTGTTCCAGCCGAAGCTCACCCGCAGGGCTCCCGCCGCCAGGGCCGGATCGACCCCCATCGCCGCGAGGACGGGCGAGCGGGCGACCTTGCCCGAGGCGCAGGCCGAACCCGACGAGACCGAGACGCCCGCGAGGTCGAGGGCGATGAGGGCGGTCGCGGCCTCCAGCCCCGGCACCGCGAAGGCCAGGGTGTTGGGAAGCCGGGAAGCCCCCTCTCCGAACACCACCGCGTCAGGGGCCAGCGCGCGGACCCCCGTCAGGGTTCCCTCCCGCAGGCCGGCGAGCCGTTCGGCTTCCGCCGGGAGAGCGGCGCGCGCCAGCTCGGCGGCGCGCCCCATCCCGACGATACCGGGCAGGTTCTCGGTGCCGCAGCGCAGCCGCTGCTCCTGGCCGCCCCCGCGCAGGAAGGCGCCCTCCAGCTCCACGCCCTCGGCGAGGGCGAAGGCGCCGACGCCCTTCGGCGCCGCGAATTTGTGCCCGGAGATCGAGAGCGCGTCGAGCCCGAGGGCGCCCATGTCCAGGGCGATCTTGCCCGCCGCCTGCACGGCGTCGCTATGCACCAGGGCCTGGCCGTGGGCGCGGGCGAGGCGGACGATCTCGGCCAGGGGCTGCACCACACCGGTCTCGTTGTTGGCCGCATGCACGGAGATGAGCACGCCCTCGCCCGAGAGCGCGTCGAGGCGCTCCGCCAGCGCCGCCAGAGAGACCACGCCCGCCGCATCGACGGGCAGCACCTCGACCGCCTCGGCGGGGAAGCGGTGGCCCGCGGTGACGCAGGGATGCTCGGTCGCCGAGATCAGAAGCCGCGTCGGGGCGGCCCGGCCCGCGCGGCGGAGGGCGCCGGACAGGAGCGTGTTGGCCGCCTCCGTGCCGCCGCTGGTGAAGACGATGCGGACCCCCTGCCCGCCCACCAGCCGCGCGATCTGCTCGCGGGCGGCCTCGATCGCCGCCCGGGCGGCCCGGCCCTCCGTGTGGATCGAGGAGGGATTGCCCGGCAGGGTGAGCGCCCGCGCGACCGCATCCGCCACCTCCGGCCGGACCGGGGATGTCGCATTGTGGTCGAGATAGCTGCGCTCTTCTGAACCCATGGTGGAATCCTCGCTCATCCTTCGCCGTCGCATCTCCCTGCTCGGGGGCGTGTCTTCGGGCCGCTCCACATCTCGAAATTCTTGCTTTTGCCCCCGGCCCTCGTGCTAAGGGCCGGGTTCGACCCGTCTTCACCGGCTGTCCGGCGGTGTTCACGAGCTAGTTTAGAATTAGTCTAATCGACTAGAACTATTCTAAGCGTGCTTTTAGGAGGCTGCCGGGACGAGTCAAGGCATCCCGCCGCGATCTCCCGAGGGCGCTGCGCCGGCGCGGGGCGATCCGATCTCTTGAGGAACCCATGCCCGAAGTCATCTTCTCCGGTCCCGCCGGCCGCCTCGAGGGGCGCTACCAGGCGCCCAAGAAGAAGGGCGCGCCGATCGCCATCGTGCTGCACCCGCACCCCCAGTTCGGGGGTACGATGAACAATCAAATTGTGTACAATCTTTTCTACACCTTCGCCAATCGCGGCTTCGCAGCCCTGCGTTTCAATTTTCGCGGGGTCGGCCGCAGCCAGGGCGCCTTCGACCACGGCTCGGGCGAGCTGTCGGACGCGGCGGCCGCCCTCGACTGGGTGCAGGCGGTGAACCCGGAGGCGAAGTCCTGCTGGATCGCCGGCGTCTCCTTCGGCGCCTGGATCGGCATGCAGCTGCTGATGCGCCGCCCGGAGATCGAGGGCTTCATCTCGATCGCGGCCATGGCCAACCGCTACGACTTCACCTTCCTCGCCCCCTGCCCGTCCTCGGGCCTGTTCGTGCACGGCTCCGAGGACCGGGTCGCCCCGGCCCGCGAGGTGATGCCGGTGATCGAGAAGGTGAAGACGCAGAAGGGCGTCATCATCGAGCACCAGATGGTCGAGGGCGCCAACCACTTCTTCGACGGCAAGGTCGACGAGCTGACCAAGACCGTCGATACCTATCTCGACAAGCGCCTCGGCAAGCGGGAGGAGGCGGCCTGAGCGCCGCCGCACGCTCGCCGAACGCGAGAAAGGGCGCCGATCCGGCCGGATCGGCGCCCTTTCTCGTTGGGGCGGGACCCGTGTGGCCGGGCTAGCCGCCCGGCTTCTTGTCGGCGGCGCCCGGGGGCTCGTTCGGGGCCGGTGCGCCCTTGGGCAGCTTGGGATTCTTCGGATCGTGCGGCGCGGCGACCGGGGCGGCCAGGGTCTCCGGCGGGGCGGCCGGGTTCTCCGCGGTCTCGGTGGGCTTGGGCAGCTCCGGCAGGCCGTCCTTCAGCTTGGCGTTGATCTTGGCGAGATCGTCGGGCTCGGGGTTCAGGTCCTTGGCGTGCTGCCACTGGAACTTGCCCTCGAGCCGGCGGCCGGTGCGCCAATAGGCATCGCCGAGATGGTCGTTGATGGTCGGGTCGCCGGGCTTGAGCTCGACGGCCTTCTCCAGCTCGCGCACGGCGTCGTCCCAGCGGCCGAGCCGGAAATAGGCCCAGCCCAGGCTGTCGATGATCATGCCGTCGCGGGGCGAGAGATCGACGGCCTGGCGCAGCATCTTGAAGGCGTCGTCGACGTTCATCGAACGGTCGACCCAGGAATAGGCGAGGTAGTTCAGTACCTGCGCCTTGGCGTTGGGCTGGGTCGGCGGCACCAGGGACAGGGCCTTCTTCAGGTCCGCCTCGGCCTTGTCCCACGCGCCGGCGCGCTCGTAGGCGGTGCCGCGGAAGTAGAACAGCGTCCAGTAATTGCCCTCCTCCGCCGGCTTCACCCGCTCGATCGCCTGGCTGTAGGTGGCGGCGGCCTCCTTGTACTGCTTGCGCGAGCGCTGGACGTTGCCGAGGGCGGAGATCACGTCGATGTTGTCGGGATAGGTCTTGAGGGCTGCGTCGAGATGCTGGATCGCCTCGTCGCCCTTGCCCATCTGCTCCAGGTTGAGCCCGATCTGCACTTCGGCATTGAGCTTCAGCGGCGAGGCGGCCGGGATCTGGGCATAGGCCTCGTTGGAGCGCTCGGCCTGCTTCATCCGGTCGAGGGTGTCGGCCAGCGTCAGCCGGGCGATGGCGTGCTCGGGGGCGAGGTAGAGGGCGAGCCGCAGGTAGACCACCGCCGGCAGCTCGTCGCCCTGGGTCGAGCCGGCCGAGCCGAGGCCGTAGAGCACCTCCGCGGCCCCTTCCTGGGCCGAGTTGATGAGCTGGCCGAGGGGCTTGCCGCTCTTCAGCTTGTCCAGCGCGTCGGCCACGATCGGGTGGCGCGGCAGCACCTGCTCGAAGGTGCTGTAGGCATCGATGGCGAGGTCGGTGCGCCCGGCCGCCGCCTCGAAGCGGGCATAGCCGTCGACGATGCGCAAGGTATTGTGATCGGCGTCGTAGGCCGCCTTGAGCCGGCGCTCGGCCTCCGCCTTGTCGCCGACGAGGTTGGCGATCAGCCCGGCATGGTAGTCCCGGAAGACGTTGAAGTAGCGCTCGCCCTTGAGGCGGTTGATCGTCTCCAGCGCCCGCTTGCCATCGCCGGCCCCGGCATAGGCCCAGGCGGTCAGCAGCGTCGCGGTCAGGTCGGCGGCCGCGCCCCGGCCGGAGCGGGCGAAGCTCTGGCGGGCGGCCGGGTACTGCCCGGCCTTGAGCTGACGCACGCCGAGGGTGAGCTGGGCGAGGCCGTTCGAGCCTTCCCGGGTGGCGAGGCGCTCGGCCGAGCGGAACGCGTCGGTCATGGCGCCGTCGGCGAGCAGCGAGACGAAGGCGCGCTCCAGCAGCTCGGCGTTGCGCGGGTCGCCCTTCACCGCCTCGCGGTAGAAGCTCGCGGCGGCGGCCGTGTCCTTCGAGGCGCCGGCGATGTAGGCGGAGAGGAAGTTGCCCTCGAGCGACTCCGCCGGTTCGAATTCCGAGAGCGGAGCGGATTCCCGCGGCTGCATCGCCGAGGCGGCGGGGCTCGCCAGCATCGTCCCGGCCAGCAGAAGGGCGAGCGCCGCAGGGCGGCGGCGGGTGGCGTTTCCGTATTGGGTCACCAGGCACGGCTCCTTGGCGGCGGCCGGATTTATAAGGCCGGCGCCGTTGTGGCGCGGGACACTGAACCCTTCACGCCATGACCGCAAGGCGAAAGGATGGCGCGGGGGACGGCCGTGGCGGGGTGCCGCGTGCGCGTCCTCGGGGGCTCGTCCGAGACCGCTTCGAGGGTGGAGGGGGCCGGACGGGCGGTCGGGACGCGACGGCCTCCACGCCGGTGTCTCTCCTTTCGATTGTTGTTTTGACGGTAATGCAATCTAAGGATGGGATGTCGTTCCAGAAATTTTGCCGCAGGTTGAACAGGTTTTGACGATATTCATCTCGTAATAATGAATGACTGATTGGGTCCGACGCGAGCAACCCAGCGTGCCAGCCCCCTGAACGGGTGGTTGACCGTTCTCAAGTCGGAGCCGGACATGCCGCGTTACAGCGATCTGCCGATTTTCGTGAAGGTGAGCGGGGCGCTCGCCGTCCTCGCCCTGGTCAGCGTCCTGACATCGGGCCTGTCATGGTCCAACCTGAACAGGATCGAGGCCACGGCGGAGGCCACGGCGCATAGCCACGCCGTGATGGCCGATGCCCAGCGCCTCGTCGAGGCGATGGTCAACCAGGAGACCGGGGTCCGCGGCTACCTGATTGCCGGGGAGGACGCGTTCCTCGCCCCCTATCGCGGCGGCCGGGAAACCTTCGAGACGACCTTCGCCCATCTGCAGGGCCTGATCGCCGACAATCCGGGGCAGCAGAAGCGCCTGACCGCGCTCGGCGAGGCGGCCTCCCGCTGGCGCAAGGACGTGGCGGAGCGCGAGATCGCCCTCATGCGCGACCCGGAGACGCGTGAGCAGGGCCGGGCGATCGAGGCCTCCGGCGCCGGCAAGAGCGCCATGGACGCTCTTCGCGCCCAGGCCGCCGAGATCGTCTCGATCGAGAAGGGGCTGCTTGACGAGCGTGCAGGGGCGGCGGCGGCGGCCGGCGACGCGTTCCGCCGGGTCTGCATCGGCGGCCTCCTGGCCATGATCCTGGCCTCCGTCGCCACCCTCGCCCTCCTCCATGCCGGGCTGGTGAAGCCGATCCGCGCGATGACGGGCTCCATGGGCCGCCTCGCGCAGGGCGATGCCACGGTTGCGGTGCCGGGGCTCGGGCGCCGCGACGAGGTCGGCGGCATGGCCGGCGCCGTGCAGGTCTTCAAGGAGAACCTGATCCGGACCCGGGCGCTGGAGGCGGAGACGGCCGAGGCACGCCTCGCCGCGGAGGAGCAGCGCAAGACCGGCATGCGCCAGATGGCGGACGCCTTCGAGCGGGCCGTGGGCGGCATCGTCGAGACCGTGGCCGCTGCCGCGACGGAGATGCGGGCGACCGCCGAGGGGATGACGACCCTGGCCACCCGGTCCGTGGGCGAAACCAACGCCGTGGCTGGCGCGGCGCAGGAGGCCTCCAACCATGTCGGCGCCGTGGCCGCGGCGGCCGAGGAACTCGGCGTCTCGGTGCAGGAGATCGCCCGCCGGGTCGGCGACTCGGCCGAGATGGCGCAGGGCGCGGTGAACGAGGCGAGCGCCACCGCTGGGCTGGTGCAGGAGCTGTCGGAGGCGGCGGCCCGGATCGGCGACGTGGTCGGCATGATCTCGCAGATCGCCAGCCAGACGAACCTCCTGGCGCTGAACGCCACCATCGAGGCGGCCCGGGCCGGCGAGGCGGGGCGCGGCTTCGCGGTGGTCGCCGCGGAGGTGAAAGAACTCGCGAGCCAGACCGCCCGGGCGACCGACGAGATCTCCGGCCAGATCGCGCGCATCCAGGGCTCGACCCAGCAGGCGGTGGCGGCGATCCAGGGCATCGGCGGCCGCATCCGCGAGATCAACGAGGTCGCGAGCTCCATCGCCGCGGCCGTGGAGGAGCAGGGCACGGCGACCCAGGAGATCGTCCGCAGCGTCGCCGAGGCCGCGCAGGGGACGGGCGCCGTCACCGGCCGCATCGCGGGCGTGGCCGAGGCGGCCGAGGAGACCGGCAATGCGGCCTCCCAGGTGCTCACCTCGGCGGGCGAGCTGTCGCAGCAATCCGAGCATCTCGGCAGCGAGGTCGCCCGCTTCCTCGCCACCGTGCGGGCCGCCTGAGGCCGCCCGCGCCCCTCGCGAGGCTTGAAAACCAGAAGGCCCGGGGCATGCCCCGGGCCTTCGCGCTTCCGTGAACCGGCGGTCTCAGAGGTTCGTATAGTTCGGCCCGCCCGGCCCCTCCGGGGTGACCCAGGTGATGTTCTGGTTGGGGTCCTTGATGTCGCAGGTCTTGCAGTGGACGCAGTTCTGCGCGTTGATCTGGTAGCGCAGGCCGTCGCGGGCGGAGGCGTCCTCCACCCATTCGTAGACGCCCGCCGGGCAGTAGCGGCCGGAGGGGCCGCCATAGACGTCGTGCTCGGAGCGCTTCTGGAGCTCGCTGTCCGTCACCTTGAGGTGAGGCGGCTGGTCCTCCTCGTGGTTGGTGTTCGAGAGGTAGACCGAGGAGAGCCGGTCGAAGGTGAGCTTGCCGTCGGGCTTCGGGTAGGTGATCGGCGTCACCTCGGAGAGCGGCTTCAGGCAGGCATGGTCCGGCTTGCCGTGTTTGAGGGTACCGAACAAAGAGGTGTCCGCGAGGGCATTGGTCCACATGTCGAGGCCGCCGAGCCCGACCCCGGCCAGGGTGCCGTATTTCGACCAGAGCGGCTTGACGTTGCGCACCGGCTTGAGGTCGCGCCCGATCGCGCTGCCGCGCCAGCCCTCCTCGTAGGCGGTCAGCTCGTCGCCCTGACGGCCCGCCGCGATGGCCGCGAAGATGGCGTCGGCCGCCTGGATGCCGGACAGGATCGCGTTGTGCGAGCCCTTGATGCGCGGCACGTTCACGAAGCCGGCCGAGTCGCCGACAGGCAGCCGCCGGGGAAGACGAGCTTGGGCACCGATTGCCAGCCGCCCTCCATGATGGCGCGCGCGCCGTAGCCGATGCGCTTGGCCCCTCGAAGGTCTCGCGGATCATCGGGTGGGTCTTGAAGCGCTGGAACTCCTCGAACGGCGACAGGGTCGGGTTCTCGTAGTTCAGGTGCGTGACGAAGCCGACCGAGAGCAGGTTGTCGTCGAAATGGTAGAGCCAGGAGCCGCCGCCGGCCTTGTTGGGCAGGGGCCAGCCCATGGTGTGCTGGACGAGGCCGGGCTCGAACTTCGCATCGCTGAGCTGCCAGAGCTCCTTGATGCCGATGCCGTATTTCTGGTGGTCGCTGTGGCGGTTGAGCTGGAAGCGCTCGATCAGGGTCTTGGTGAGCGAGCCGCGGGCGCCCTCGCCGAAGACCGTGTATTTGGCGCGCAGCTCCATGCCGCGGGTGAAATCGGCGCGCGGCGCACCGTCGCGGCCGATGCCGAGATCGCCGGTGGCGATGCCGGTCACGGCGCCCTTGTCGTCGTAGAGCACCTCGGAGGCCGGGAAGCCCGGATAGATCTCGACGCCGAGGCCCTCCGCCTTCGCGCCCAGCCACTTCACCGTGTTGGAGAGCGAGCCGACGAAGTTGCCGTGGTTCGACAGGAGCTTGGGAAAGAACAGGTTCGGCAGGCGGACGCCGCTGTTCTTGGTGAGATAGAGGAACTCGTCACGCTCGACCGCGGTCTTGAGCGGGCGTTCGGGATCCGTGCGCCAGTCGGGCAGCAGGGCGTCGAGGCCGATCGGGTCGACCACGGCGCCCGACAGGATATGCGCGCCGACCTCCGAGCCCTTCTCCACCACGACGACGGAGATCTCCTCGCCCTTCTCCGCGGAGAGCTGCTTGAGGCGGATCGCGGCGGCGAGGCCCGCGGGCCCCGCACCCACCACCACCACGTCGAAATCCATCCCCTCGCGATCCGGCAACGCCATCCTCGATCCTCCTGAGCCGTGCGGCGTCCCCGTCGCGTCGGCGCGTTCGTGTTATTGAACTCTCTCAACCGATTCCAAATTAGGAAGGCAAGCCGTCCTTGCTAGAATGGCACAGCCCTAGCCACAGGACTCCCTTGCCCGCAACCGGACCGAACCGGCGCTGTTTCCGGCGCGCCCGTCCGGTTAAGGTCGCCCCATGAACGTGCCGGCGGTCCCCTCCCTTCCCCTTCGCCCTCCCCGTCATCCGGATCGCCGCGGCCTTCCTGTCCGATGCGGAGGGCCGGGTGCTGCTCGTGCGCAAGCGCGGCACGGAGGCCTTCATGCAGCCGGGCGGCAAGATCGAACCCGGCGAGGCGCCGCGCGCCGCCCTGCGGCGGAGCTGTCCGAGGAGCTCGGGCTCGTCGTCGACGCGCAGGCGGCGGTCTTCCTCGGGCGCTTCCGGGCGGAGGCCGCCAACGAGCCGGGCCATGTCGTCGAGGCGGAGATCTTCCGCCTGTCGGTGGCGGGTCCGGTGGCGCCGGCCGCCGAGATCGCGGAGATCGCCTGGATCGACGCGGCCGCGCCGGGCGCCCTCCCCTGGCGCCCCTCACCCGCGACCACGTGCTGCCGCTCCATGCCGGCGCGGGACGTTGTCCACAGGCGCCCGCGACGCCACATGACAATAATGAGCCCCGCGAGCCAGGACAGGGACGCGCAGATCGCGCTCCTCGACTTCGACGTCGAGGCCGGTGTCGATCTCGCCCTCGACGAGACCCCGCATGACCGCTTCGCCGAGGCCGACGCCCCGGCCCCGGACGCGCGGCGCCCGTCTCTTTCGCCGCCGCCGCTTTTGTCCCCCTGCCCCGGCGGGAGCTGCCGTCGCGGAGCCCGGAGGCGCCGCGTCCGGCCGCGCCCGCCCGCACCTATGGCGGGGCCGCCGCGGCGGCGCCGGGCGAGGCCGCGGTCGATGCCCGCGCCAAGGCGGCCGAGGCGGAGTCGCTGGAGGCTTTGGAGGCCTTGCTGCGCGGCTTCGAAGGCTGCGGCCTCCGCTTCACGGCCAAGAACCTCGTCTTCGCCGACGGCAATCCCCAGGCCCGGGTGATGTTCGTCGGCGAGGCGCCCGGCGCCGACGAGGACCGCATCGGCAAGCCCTTCATGGGCCGTTCCGGCAAGCTCCTCGACCGGATGATGGCGGCGATCGGCCTCGACCGCTCGGGCGCCTATGTCGCCAACATCGTGCCCTGGCGGCCCCCGGGCAACCGCAACCCGACCCCGCAGGAGGTCTCGATCTGCAGGCCCTTCATCGAGCGCCAGATCACCCTCGTCGATCCCGACATCCTGGTCTGCCTCGGAGCCCCGGCCACGCAGACGCTGACGGGCACGAAGGACGGCATCCTGAAAGCGCGGGGGCGGTTCTATCCCTATCGCCTCGGCGACGGGCGCGAGATCCGGGCGCTCGCCACGCTCCACCCAGCCTATCTCCTGCGCCAGCCGGTGCAGAAGCGCCTCGCCTGGCGCGACTTCCGGGCGCTGAAGGCCGCCCTCGACACGCGGGCTTGACCGGAGGCGCTCGATCCGGCCCAAGCGGAACGGTATCCCGGACAGGATCATTCTCATTCCGGCACCGGCGCGCGTCTCGCGGCGCCGGGGACCGGGCGACACGGGTGGCGGGCGATGCGTTGGGAAGACTTCCGCAGTTCGGAGAACGTCGAGGATCGCCGCGGTGAGGGCGGCGGAGGCGGCTTCGGCTTTCCCGGGGGCGGGGCCGGCGGCCTCGGCATCGGCACGATCGTCGTGCTGCTGCTCATCTCCTGGGTGACCGGCATCAACCCGGCCATCCTGATCGGCGGGGCCGAGCACATGAGCGGCGGCCGTCCGCGCGAGGAGCGGGTCGATCCCGAGACCCAGGCCCGGCGCCGCCAGGCCCCGACCGACCAGGCCGGCCAGTTCGCCTCCAAGATCCTCGGCAACACGGAAGACGTCTGGAGCACGGTGCTGCCGAACCAGACCGGCCGGCAATACACTCCGACGACCATGGTGCTCTATCAGGGCGGCACCCGCTCGGGCTGCGGCTCGGCCCAGGCGGCGATGGGGCCGTTCTACTGCCCGCTCGACAAGAAGGTCTATCTCGACACGAGCTTCTTCAAGGAGATGCAGACCAAGTTCGGCGTGAAGGGCGACTTCGCCTATGCCTACGTCATCGCCCACGAGGTCGGCCACCACGTGCAGGACGTGCTCGGCATCCTCGGCAAGGTGCAGGGCCGTCAGCAGGCCGCGAGCAGCAAGACGGAGGCGAACCGCCTCTCCGTGCGCGTGGAGCTGATGGCCGATTGCCTCGCCGGCGTCTGGGCCAAGAACTCCAACGACCGCTGGAACGCTCTCGACCAGAGCGACATCCAGGAGGCGCTCAACGCGGCGAGCGCCATCGGCGACGACAAGCTGCAGGAGCAGGCCCAGGGCTACGCCGTGCCCGACAGCTTCACCCACGGCTCCTCCGAGCAGCGGATGCGCTGGTTCATGACCGGCTACAAGAGCGGCCAGACCAAGTCCTGCGACACCTTCCGCGCCGCGGCGAACTGAGCGCCCGGCATCGCCGCGCCATCGGCCGGATTTCGATAAGCCGTTAGCACCTGCCATGCGAGGATGGGCGGATCTTCGCCGCCCGCCCGGATCCCATGGCCGATTCCTTCGCGATGCTCTCCGGCCTGCTGCGCCCCGCTTCGGCGGGCGTGCCGGGCCGGGCCGTGCCGGTCTGGGCCGCCAACGCCCTCATCGCGGCGACGCTGCTCCTGTGCACGGTGCACACCACCCCCTTCGTGGATCTGAGCTCCCCGGCCACGATCGAGGTCTGGGAGGGCGGCAACCTCCTCACCCAGATCGCCTATAGCGCCCTCTTCCTGGCCGCCCTTGCCCTGGTGGCCCGGATCGGCTTCGCCCGGCTGAAGCCCCTTGCCGGGCCGCTCGAGGCCCTGCTCGTCGCCTGGATCGGCGTCTCGACGCTCCTCGCCCAGGCTCCGGCGAACTCGATGCGTCGGCTGGCGCTCACCTTCATCTGTATCTTCCTCGCGGCGGCCCTGCTGCTCGTCGCGCGCTCGGTGCGGCAGTTCGCGCGCAGCCTCGCGCTCACGGCGCTCGGCGTGCTGGTGCTGTCCTACCTCTCGGTCGTGGTGGCGCCGCGCTACGCCATGCACACCACCCTCGACCTCAAGGAGCCGGATCTCGCCGGCAACTGGCGGGGCCCGTTCAACCACAAGAACGAGGCCGGCGCGATCATGGTGCTGTTCGTGTTCGTCGGGCTGCTCGCCTGGAACACCGGCCAGCGGCTCCTCGGGGGCGCCGTCGCCGGGCTCGCCGCCCTCTTCCTGGTCTTCACCCATTCCAAGACCGCCACCGCGCTGCTGCCGCTGATCCTCCTCCAGGTCTGGCTCGCCCAGCGTTTCCGCGGGAGTCTCTGGCGCGGGCTCGTGCTGCTCGGGCCGGTGGCGCTGCTCGGTCTCGTCTCGCTCGGCTCCTTCTTCTTCCGGCCGCTGCAGGAGCTGATCGCCGGCACCCTCACCGATACGAGCTTCACCGGCCGCACCGAGATCTGGGAGTTCGCCCTCGACAACATCCTCAAGCACCCGGTCTCGGGCTGGGGCTATGGCGGGTTCTGGCGCACGGAGGAGACGCAATACGGCAGCTGGGGCACGCAGACCTGGCTCGCCGAGACCTCCCAGGCCCACAACGCCTATCTCGACACGGCCCTGTTCATGGGCCTGCCGGGCCTCGCCCTGACGCTCCTGGTCTTCGTGGCCCGTCCCCTACGCGACCTCCAGCGGGCGGAGGGCGGGCGCCGGATGGACCCGGCCACGGTCTTCTTCGTCAGCCTCTGGCTCTACGCCCTGATGACGGGCTTCTTCGAATCCGTGTTCTACGAGGGCAACAGCGCGATCTTCCTGCTCTTCGTCCTCGCCCTGTTCGGCTTGCGCTTCCGCACCCTGGCACCGGCGGTGGCGCGCTGAGGATCACGCCTCCGGCACCGGCCGGGGCCGCCGGTCCGGGCCGATGGCGACGAAGGTGAACAGGCCCTCCGTCACCTTCATGGTGGTCTCGCTCTCGCGCTCCCGCCGCCAGACCTCGACCTGGATGCGGATCGAGGTGCGGCCGACCTTCACGATCCAGGCATAGAGGCTGACCTCGTCGCCCACGAAGACCGGATGGTGGAAGGTCATCGCCTCCACCGAGATCGTGGCGCAGCGGCCCCGCGCCCGGCGGGCGGCGACGTTGCCGGCGGCGAGATCCATCTGCGCCATCAGCCAGCCGCCGAAGATGTCGCCGGCCGGGTTGGTATCGGCCGGCATGGCGATGGTGCGGATCACCGGCGCCCCGCGGTCGCTCGGCTGGCCAGGGACGCCCGGCATCGTCTCGACGGTCACGGTTTCGGTCATGGCCTCGCTCGCGCGGCAGTTCCTGGCGCGGCCAAGCATGCCACGTTCGTGCCGTCGCCGCTTCGTTCCGGGACCGCGGAGCGGGACGAAAGGCTCCTGTCTGAAGCCTCGCCGGAGGGAATCGCTCGAATCCTAAAAATGCCGTTAACCGAATTTTAACCTCGCGATTGCCGGTCGGCGACGCCCGTGCGAGCTTCCTAAACGAAAGCTTAACGGTGAGTACGGGTCATGCGTGACGGGTTCTCCAAGCGGGTCGGCGGCGCGGGCAGGGCCCGGCTCCGGGTGCTCGCCGCGGGCCTCGCCCTGGTCCTTGCCGCCGCGGCCCCCGCCGCCGCCCAGACGCTCGCCGCCCTGCCGAGCCGGTCCCCGTCCACCGCCACCGTGACCGGCCCGGCCAAGCCCATCGCCGCCTGGGCCACCTTCTGCGAGAATTATCCGGCCGAATGCGCCCTCAACCGCAGCGAGCCGGCCCGCATCGCCCTCTCGAACGCGACCTGGCAGACGATCAACGCGGTCAACAAGCGGGTCAACAAGTCCATCCGCGCGGTCACCGACCTCGACCATTGGGGCTCGGCCGACCGCTGGGACCTCGCCGAGGACGGCATGGGCGATTGCGAGGACTTCCAGCTGCTCAAGCGCCGCCTGCTGGCCGAGGCCGGGCTGCCGCGGCGGGCCATGCGCATGACCGTGGTGGTCGACGAGAAGGGCGAGGGCCACGCCGTCCTCACGATCCTGACCGACCGCGGTGACCTGATCCTCGACAACAAGACCAACGCCGTCCTGCCCTGGCGCCAGACCGGCTACGTCTTCGTCAAGCGTGAGAGCCAGGACGCCGTCGCCTGGGTCGCCCTCGGCCGCGATCCCGATCCGGCCACCACCGCGAACCGCTGACCGCGCCTGTCCCGCGGCGGGACGGCCCCTCTGCCGGCGGTTAGCGCCCCGTTAAGGCGTCTTGCGCGAAGGTTGACGGAACGTTTCTCGGATTATCGCTTTTCGAGAAATATCTCTCCGGCCAAAGCCTTCGCGCGAGCCCGATGCCGTTCTCCCTCCCCCGCACCGCGCTGATCGCCCTCGCTCTCCTGGCGGCCCCGGCCGCCCGGGCCGAAGGTCCTGCCGGTGCCGCGGGCCAGAGTCATGCCGCCTGGCAGAGCTGCCTGCGCGAGGCCTATGGCCTGAAGGCCGCCCTCTCCGGCAAGACGCTCGCGGCCGATGCCGCCCTGCGCGAGTGCCGCGACCGGGAGAACGCCTATCTCGCCGCCCTCTCCACCTCCCCGCTCCTCGACGACGAGGACGTCGCCCGTGTCCGCCCGGCGCTGGTCGCCCGCGCCCGGATCTGGCTGATGGGCCGCGCACCCACCCGCCAGCTCTGAGGCGGGACGGCGCCACGATCCTCCCGGAAGTCGCCCGTCGGCAGGGTCGCCCTGCCGGGCCGGTGCACGCGGACCGTGCGCCGGCTTTGCCGTTGCCCGCAGCGGCGGAATGGTTTCCAAAAGTTCATGCGGGCGTCACAACGCCGACACGCAAGGTTTAATCCCGCGTTTTCTGATAAAATTCCATGTGCTCGACGGCACTTGGATTCGTCGAGGCAAGCTCGGCCGGCCTCTTGTTTATGACGGGCCGACAGAACATATTTCGCGGCGAGGCATCCGCGAGATGCCCGAGGTTTCGCGTGAACCTCGCGTTTCAAGTCCACGCTGAGAGAGGCTCCCGGGGGAACTCCCATGGCATTCGAGAATAGCCCGTTCCGCTACGGCGCCCAGCCGCAGGGTTACGCGGGCACCCAGGTCGAGGTCGACCAGGGCCTGCGCTCCTTCATGCTCGGCGTCTACAACAACATGACCGTCGGCCTCGGCATCTCGGGGCTGGTCGCGCTCGGCCTCAACATGCTGTCGGTCGCGGCCTATCAGGGCACGCGGCCGATCCTCACCCCCTTCGGGCAGGCGCTCTACACGAGCCCGCTGAAGTGGGTGCTGATGCTGGCGCCGCTCGCCTTCATCTTCGTGTTCTCCTTCCGCATGGACCGGATGTCGTCGGTCTCGGCCCGCACGATGTTCTGGGCCTTCGCGGCGGTGATGGGCGCCTCGATGTCCACCCTCCTGCTCGTCTTCACGGGCGCGAGCGTGGTGCGGGTGTTCTTCATCACGGCGGCCACCTTCGGGGCGCTCAGCCTGTACGGCTACACCACGAAGCGCAGCCTGTCGGGGATGGGCTCGTTCCTGATCATGGGCGTGATCGGCCTGGTCATCGCTTCGCTGGTCAACATCTTCCTCGCCTCGAGCGCGCTCCAGTTCGCGATCTCGGTGCTCGGCGTCCTGATCTTCGCGGGCCTCACCGCCTACGACACGCAGAAGCTGAAGGAGATGTATCTCTACAGCGGCCTCGACGCCGAGGGCGCGGCCAAGATGTCGGTGAACGGCGCCCTGACGCTGTATCTCGACTTCATCAACATGTTCCAGTTCCTGCTCTCGCTGCTCGGCGACCGCCGCTAAGCCCGAGCACGAAGGAACCACGAGAAGCCCCGGCTCCGCCGGGGTTTTTTGTTTTGGCGGTGCTCGTGCGGGCGCAAGGCCGCATCGCTCCGCCCTGCCCCGGCTGCTAGGGTCCCGGCCTGTCGTGCTTTCCGACGCGGTGGATCCGGTGCGTCGAATGACGGCGCTTCCTGACAGACATCGCGAGCCGCCGGAGAACGGAAACGATGAATCGCCTCCTCATCGGGCTCACCGCCCTCGCCATCGGGCTCGCTCCCCTCGGGGCCGGCGCGCAGCAGGGGGCGCCCCATGGCGGCGCGCAGGAATCCGGGCGGAAGGCCCCCGAGCGGCGGCCCGAGGGGCGCAAGCTTCCCGCGGATGCGGTCACCCAGCACACCCTTGTCCTGCCGGAGGGCCGCAAGCTCGATTTCGCGGCCACCGCCGGCAGTCTCGCCCTCGTGGACGAGAGCGGGGCGCTGCAGGCCGAGATCGCCTTCACCGCCTTTACACGGGGCAAGCCGGAGGAGGCCGCCTCCCGGCCCGTCACCTTCGCGGTGAACGGGGGGCCGGGGGCGTCCTCGGCCTATCTCAATATCGGCGCCATCGGCCCCTGGCGCCTGCCGCTGGACGGGGCGAGCATCAGCCCCTCGCAGCCGATCGCCCTGCAGCCGAACCCGGCGACCTGGCTCGACGTCACCGACCTCGTCTTCATCGATCCCGTCGGCACCGGCTATAGCCGCGCCGCCGGGGACGACGCCAAGAAGTACTGGAGCGTCGATGCGGACGCCTCGGTGCTGGCCGCGGCCATCGCCCGCTATCTGCGTCAGAACGACCGGCTCGCCTCGCCGAAATTCTTCGTCGGCGAGAGCTATGGCGGCTTCCGAGGGCCGCTGATCGCCCAGAAGCTGCAGGGCGATGTCGGCATCGGCCTGTCCGGGCTGGTCCTCGTCTCCCCGGTGCTCGACTTCGCCTGGCTGCAATCGGCCCGGACCACGCCCTGGGGCTTCGTGACCCGCCTGCCCTCCCTCGCCGCCGCCGGGCTCGAACGCGCGGGCCGGCTGCCGACCCGGGAGCTGATGGCCGATGCGGAAGCCTATGCCGCCGGCGACTACCTCGCCGATCTCCTGAAAGGACCGAACGACCGGGCGGCGGTGGGCCGGCTCACGGAGCGCGTCTCGGCCCTGACCGGGCTTGATCCCGAGACCGTGCGGCGGCAGGCCGGACGGCCCACGGCGGCGAGCTACCAGCGCGAGATCGGCCGCGAGGCGGGCCGCGTCGCCTCGGCCTACGACACCGGCGTCACCGGCTGGGACCCGGACCCGACCGCCCCGCATTCCGGCTTCGAGGACCCGCTGCTCACCGCCATGCAGGCGCCGCTCACCAGCGCCATGGTCGATCTCACCACCCGCCTCCTGAACTGGCGCGTCAACGACCTGCGCTACGAGCTCCTGAGCAACACCGTGAACCGCGGCTGGTCCTGGGGCTCGGGCCGGTCCGCCCCGGAGGCGATGGGCGCCCTCAAGGACGTGATGGCCCTCGACGGGAATTTGCGCATCCTCGTGGCCCACGGCTACACGGATCTCGTGACGCCCTACTTCGCCTCCAAGCTGCTGATCGATCAGGTGCCCCTGCGCGATGCGGGCGCGCGCCTGTCGCTCAAGGTCTATCCCGGCGGCCACATGTTCTATTCCCGGCCGGAGGCGCGCATGGCCTTCCACGACGACGTCGCCGCGATGTTCGCCGCCGCCCTGCGCGGCCGCACGGAGGGCAGCGCCCCGTCCTCGACGGTCCGCGAGCGTCCGATGGAGAACCCGACCCCGTGATCTGCCTGTCCTCGTCCGCCCGGTTCCTGCTTCTCGCGCTCGTCGGCGGCTCCCTGGCCGGCTGCATGGAGTCCGGCCGGCCCCCGGCCCCGCCGCCGGTGGCGGCCGTCGCCCCGGCTCCCCGGGTGCAAGCCCCCGCGGCGCCGACCTTTTCCGGGCCGGTCCTCGACGGCAGCGGCACCTGCACCGGACCCGTGCCGGGTGGTGCCGCGGCGATCGAGCCGGGGATCGGCGAATGCGAGCTCGTCCGTCTCAAGGGCAAGCCGCCGACCGACGTGCTGGTGGGCGAGGGCCGTGCCGGCCGCGAGGTGCAGGTGCTCTACACCGAGCCCGGCGCCAAGGAGCTCTATTTCTTCGTCAACAACCGCCTCGACCGCATCGTGAAGTCCTGAGGCGGCCCGCGCCGGCGCGCCCGGCGCGGAACCGCGCCTCCCTCCTCCGGTTGCCGAAGGAAGGAGGAGCGAACCATGATCAGCCCAGGCAGGACCGGAATCGGGACGGGACTCGTCATCGGGATGGGGCTCGCCGCCCTGTGCCTTGCGCTGGCGAGGCCGGTTGCGGCCCAGTCCGTCGGCGAGAAGACCGGCGTCAATTCGGTGCTCGGGGTCAGCCCCTCGACCCAGGATTTCGTGACCCAGGCCGTGATCAGCGACCTGTTCGAGAAGCAATCGAGCCAGCTCGCCGAGGAGCGCGGCGACGACAAGACCAAGGCCTTCGCCCGGAAGATGATCGCCGATCACGGCACCACCACCGACGGCCTCAAGGCCCTGGTCGATGGCGGCAAGGTCAAGGCCGACTGGCCGACGGCCCTCGACAGCAGCCACCAGAGCAAGCTCGACACGCTCAAGGGCCTCAAGGGCGACGACTTCGTGAAGCAGTACCGCTCGGACCAGGTCACGGCCCACAAGAACGCCGTCGACCTCTACAAGCGCTACGCCGATGGCGGCGACAATGCCGATCTGAAGGCCTTCGCCGCCAAGATGAAGCCGACCCTCGACGCGCATCTCAAGCTCGCCGAAGAGCTCCCGAAGTAGCGCCCCTGGGCGCCGCCGCGGGCACTTAGGACCCCTTGCGGCGGCCCCCCCGATCCGCCCTTTTCCCGTGTCACGGCCGTGCGGCGTCCCGCGCGGCCAAAGTCTTGCCTGTCCCTTCGCCGCCCCGCGCGCGGAAAAAGACGGGGAGCCGCCAGGACGAACCAATGGCCCACGCCTACCGCTTCGGGATCGAGGAAGAGCTCTTTCTCGCGAGCACCCGGTCCCGCTCCGCCCCGCGCGAGGTGCCCAGGGATTTCCACGACGAGGCCCGGCGCCGGCTCGAGGCGGTAGAGCGGGAGATGCTCCAGAGCCAGATCGAGATCTGCACGCCGCCCTCCGCGAGCTTCTCCGAGGCCCGGGAGCGTCTGACCGCCCTGCGCTCCGGCCTCGCCGGGGTGGCGCGGGACTACGGGCTCAAGGTCTTCGCCGCCGGCACGCATCCGACCGCGCTCTGGTCGGAGCAGAAGCCGACCCGCAAGGCGCGCTACCGCAAGATGATCGAGGACCTCCAGATCGTCGGGCGACGCTCCGTGGTCTGCGGGCTGCACGTCCATGTCGAGGTGCCCCGGCCCGAAGCGCGCATCGACCTGATGCGGCGGCTCCTGCCCTTCCTGCCGCTGCTTCTGGCCCTCTCCACCTCCTCGCCCTTCTGGGAGCGGGAGCGCACCGGCCTCGCCGGCTACCGGGCCCGGGTCTATGCGGAGCTGCCCCGCACCGGCCTGCCGGAGCTGTTCGAGGACATGGCCGATTACGAGCGCTACGTCGCCGCCATGACCCAGGCGAAGGCGGTGGAGGACGCGACCTTCTTCTGGTGGCACATCCGTCCCTCGATCCGCTATCCGACCCTGGAATTGCGGGTGGCCGACAGCTGCACCCGCCTGTCCGACAGCCTCGCCGTCGCGGCCCTGTTCCGCTGCCTCGTGCGCCTGGTCGAGCGCCGGCCCGAGATCCACGCCCACATGACCGGCGCCTCCCGCGGCTTCGTGATGGAGAATCTCTGGCGGGCCGAGCGCGAGGGCGTCCATGCCAGCCTGATCGACGAGACTTCCGCGAGTGCGGTGCCGGTCCGCAAGGCGGTGGACGCCCTGCTCGATCTCGTGGCCGAGGACGCGGCGGCCCTGGGATGCGAATCGGAGGTCGCCCATGCCCGGCACATCGCCCGGGACGGCACGAGCGCCGATCACCAACTCGCCGTGCACGAGGCGGCGCTCGCGGCGGGCAAGAGCCCCCGCGCGGCGCTGAGCGCGGTGATCGACTGGCTCGCCGAGGCGACAAAGGCGGGCTGAGGCAGCGACCGTCGTAGCCGTTGCGAGCGCAACGGGCAGGCTGCGGAAATTTCAGTCGTGGATGCTGCGCGCCTCGCCGGGAGCGGGCCGCATGCCGCCCGGAAGCCGGGGAAAAGCGAGTCGGTCCCGCTCTTGCTAGAGCTCCCTTCGCCGAAGGGCAGACCGGTTCGGCGCGAGCGATGGCCGTTCCGATCGGCCGCCTCGGCCGGGAATGCCGCGGGCCGCTCCAGCCTCGGGGCCTCGCGCCGCGCTGGGTGCCCGCAGAGAAAAATCCCTTCCTCGAAGTACTGGAGAGATTGACAGGGCAAAGTGGTCACGTATCCTAATCGAGGATATCATATCCACTATACGGATAAACAAATGAGCAGCGATGCCGCCGTTTTGGGCATCCTGCTCGTTTGTGGGCGATGCGGTTCCGGGCATCGGGCTTCCATGCGAAAGCTTGCGAAGACTGTCCGCTCATGCCGCGAGAAGACCGGAACAGGCCATGAAACCGTCTCTGTTCGCATATGACGCGCCGCGGACGCTCGACGAGGCGATCGCCCTGCTGGCCGGGGATCCCGGCGCGATGGTGCTGGCCGGCGGCCAGAGCCTCGTCCCGGCGATGAACCTGCGGCTCGCCGCCCCCGGCCGCCTCGTCGACATCCAGCATGTCGAGGGCCTGCGGGGGATCACGGTGGGCGAGGGCCGGATCACGGTCCGCGCCATGGTGCGCCACCGGGAGCTGGAGCTCAGCGCCGAGGCGCATCGGGCGAACCCGCTCATCCGCGCGGTGATGGCCCATGTCGCCCATATCCCGATCCGCAACCGCGGCACCGTGGTGGGCAGCCTCTGCCACGCCGATGCCGCCGCCGAGATGCCGATGCTGCTCCTGCTCACCGATGGCAGCGTGGTCGCGCAGGGGCCGGAAGGACGGCGCGAGATCGCGGCGCGGGACTTCTTCGCGTTCCACATGACCACGTCCCGCCGCCAGGACGAGATCGTCACGGAGGCGCGCTTCCCGGTCCTGCCCGAGGGGGCCGGCTGGGCCTTCGAGGAATTCGCCCGCCGCCGGGGCGACTACGCGGTCGCTGCGGTCGGCGCGGTGATCCGGCGCGGCACGGTCCGGCACACGGTCTCCCTCGCTGCCTGCGGCATCGCCGCCCGCCCCGTTCGCCTGGAGGCGGCGGAGGCGCTCCTGTCGGACAGCGACCTCTCCGAGGGTGCGATCCGCGCCGCGGCCGAGGCGGCCAAGGCGGCGGTCACCGCCCCCGACGATCTCCACGCCACCACGGGATACCGCCGCCACCTCCTCGCCGGCCTCGTCCGGCGGGCCGTGGCGGGCGCCCTCTCCCGCGCTTCCTGAGGCACGATTCCCATGTCCCGCGCAAAGGCCCGGCGCCAGTTTCCCGTCACCTCGGACGATCCCACGATCCGCGTCGCCCTCACCGTCAACGGCGAGGCGGTCGAGCGCGAAGTCAGCCTGCGCATGCTGCTCTCGGATTTCCTGCGGCACGAACTCGGGCTCACCGGCACCCATGTCGGCTGCGAGCACGGTGTCTGCGGCGCCTGCACGGTGATGATCGACGGCAAGTCCGCCCGCTCCTGCCTCACCCTGGCGGTGCAGGCCAACGGGACGGAGCTGCGCACCATCGAATCGGTCGCCGCCGAGGACGGCACCCTGCACCCGCTGCAGGAGGCCTTCCGCGACTGCCACGCCCTGCAATGTGGCTACTGCACCCCGGGCTTCATCATGAACATCCTGAGCCACTTCGAATCCGGGCAGCCGGTCGACCTCTCCGAGGAGGGCATCCGGGACGTGCTCTCCGGCAATCTCTGCCGCTGCACCGGCTACCAGGCCATCGTCGCCGCCTATCGCCAGGCGGCTGAGCGCCTCGCGGTCCGCCGAGGGGAAGCCTGATCATGTCGACCCGCACCTTCGGCGCCCGGATCAAGCGCAACATCGATCCCAAGCTCCTGCGCGGCGAAGGCTCCTTCGTCGACGACATTCCGCTCGCCCATCCGCTGCACGTCGCCTTCGTGCGCAGCCCCTTCGCCCGGGCGAAGATCCTGTCGGTCGACACGGCGGAGGCGAAGGCCATGCCGGGCGTCTGCGCGGTCTATACCTGCGACGACATCGGCGCCCTCGATCTGGAACTGCCGCAGCTCATCCCGCATCCCTCGATGACGGATCCGCGCACGCAGCGGCCGCTCGCCCGGGAGGACGTGTTCCATGTCGGCCAGCCGGTGGCGATGGTGGTGGCCGTCGACCGCTACACGGCGGAGGACGCCGCCACCCTGGTCTGGGTCGAGTACGACCCGCTGCCCGTCGAGCTCGATCTGGAGCGGGCGGTGGCGGATGGGGCGCCGCTGGTCCATGCCGGTCATACCAACAATGTCGCCGCCGATTTCCGCCAGATCTGCGGGGATCCGGCCACGGCTTTCGCGCAGGCGGAGCACGTCACCCGCATCCGCGTGCAGGTCGACCGCTCCACCGCCGCGCCGATGGAATGCCGCGCCGTGGCCGCGGTCCACGACCCGGTCACCGGCGAGCTGACGGTCTGGGACGGCACCCAGGCGCCGATCTCCGTGCGCGGGGCGCTGGCCTCGATCCTCGGGATCGACGAGGACAAGGTCCGGGTCATCGCCCCCGATGTCGGCGGCGGCTTCGGCCAGAAGGTCTACCAGTTCTATCCCGACGAACTGCTGGTGCCGATGGCCGCGCGCCAGCTCGGCCGCCCGGTCAAGTATATCGAGGACCGGCGCGAGAACTTCATCGGCTCCTCGCAGGAGCGCACGCAGATCCACGAGATCGAATTGTTCGCCCGCAGGGACGGCACGATCCTCGGCCTGCGCGACGTCTTCCTGCACGATACCGGCGCCTTCATCCCCTACGGCATCGCGATTCCCCAGGTCGCCTCGACCTCGATCGCCGGCCCCTACCGGATCCCGAACATCGACGTGGCCTTCCGCTGCGTCTACACGCCGACGGTCCCGGTCACGCCCTATCGCGGCTGCGGCCGGCCCCAGGCGAACTTCGCCATCGAGCGGGCGATCGACCAGCTCGCCGACGAACTCGGCCTCGACCGCTTCGAGGTGCGCCGCCGCAACCTCGTCGCCGACCACGAATTCCCGGTGCTGCGCGAGGGCCTGCTCTTCGCCGACGGCCTGCCGGTCAGCCTCGACAGCGGCCAGTATCACCGCGCGCTCGCCATGCTGGAGGAGCGGCTCGACGCCAAAGCCTTTCCAGCGGAGCAGGAGCGGGCGCGGGCCCAGGGCCGCTATCTCGGCCTGGGCCTCGCCTTCTACGTCGAGGGCACCGGCCTCGGCCCCTACGAGGGCGGCCATGTCCGCATCCAGCCGATCACCGGCAAGGTCTCCGTCAATACCGGCCTGACCTCGCAGGGGCAGGGCCACGACACGGTCTTCGCCCAGATCGTGGCCGACCAGCTCGGCGTCGCCGTCGAGGATGTGATCGTCGTGGAGGGTGACACCAAGGCCTATGATTGGGGGGTGGCCACCTTCGCGAGCCGGGCGGCGGTGGTCTCCGGCAACGCCATCCACCAATCGGCGGCGATCGTGCGAGCCAAGACCATCGAGGCCGCCGCCAACATGCTGGAGGTCGACCGCGAGGACATCGACCTGCGCGACGGTGCCGCCTGGGCGCGGGGCACCAACCGCAGCGTGTCGCTCGCGGCGATCGCCACCGCGACCAATCCCCTGCGCTACGCCTTCAACGAGGCGGCCAAGGCGGCGACCCAGTTCGCCCCGGCGAGCCGACACGACGGCCCGGCCCTCCGCCCGGGCGAGCATCCGGGCCTGGAAGCGACGGACTATTACAGCCCGCCCTGCGCCACCTGGGCCTACGGCGTCCATGGCGGCCTTTTCGAGGTCGATCCCGAGACCTGCGCGGTGAAGGTGCTGCGCTACGTCTGCGTCCACGATTGCGGCACCATGATCAACCCGACCATCGTCGAGGGCCAGGTCATGGGCGGCATCGCCCAGGGCTTCGGCGGTGCCCTCTACGAGCGCATCGAGTTCGATGCGGAGGGCAACCCGGTCAACGCCAACTTCGTCGACTTCCTGGTGCCCTACGCCACCGAGGTGCCGCCGGTGGAGATCCTGCATCTCGAGACGCCCTCCCCCCTCAACCCGCTCGGCGTGAAGGGCGTGGGCGAGGCGGGCTGCATCCCGGTCGGTTCGGTGGTCGCCTCCGCCATCGAGGACGCGCTGCGGCCCCTCGGGGCCGGGCCGTTCCGGCACGTGCCGATCACGCCGAGCATGATCCACGCCGCCCTCGCGGGCGCCTGAGCGCGGCCCGCGGATCCGGGCGGGAGCCGGCCCGCGGGCACGATGCCGGGCGGGCATCGGCCGCCGCCCAGACGGCATTGGGTCGCCGCGCAGGGGGCCGATAAGCTGCCCTGCGGTTGCGGACGCGGCCGAACAATCGGCCGCGTCCGCCCATCGAAGAACAGGGTCCGACCCACGGCCGGCGAGGACAAGGGGACACATCACATGATCCGACGCGTTGCCGCCTGCGCGGCCCTCGGCTTGGCCGTTGCCGGCCAGGCCCCGGCCGCCTCTGCCGCCCCGTTCAAGCTCGAGGGCGAGCCCAAGGTCGCCATGATCCTGTTCGGGCCCAAGAACGACGGCGGCTGGTCCCAGGCCATGGACGAGGCCCGGCAGCGCACGGAGAAGGCCCTCGGCATCACGATCCCGGTGGTGGAGAACATCCAGGAGACCGCGACCTCGATCCGGCCGGCCGCCGAGCTGTTCATCAAGCGCGGCTACAACATCATCATCGGCACCGCCTATGCCTTCTCCGACACCTTCAAGGAGCTATCGGAGAAGTATCCGAAGGTCGCCTTCGTGAACGGCTCGGGGACGACCACCGGCCCCAACCTCGAATCCTTCTACGGCCGCACCTACGAGACGCATTACCTCTGCGGCATGGCCGCCGGCGCGGCCTCCAAGAGCGGCAAGATCGGCTTCGTCGCCGCCAACCCGTTCGGCATCGTCAACTGGACGATCAATGCCTACGAACTCGGTGCCCGGCTGACGAACCCCAACGCCGTCACGACCGCGGTCTATACCGGCGCCTGGAAGGATCCGGTGAAGGAGCGGGCCGCCGCCGCGGCCCTGATCGGCCAGGGCATGGATGCGATCGGCCAGCATGTCGACACGCCGACCCCGCAGATCGTGGCCCAGGAGAAGGGCATCTTCGCCACCGGCCATCACCGCGACATGCGCGAATTCGCGCCGACGGCGACCCAGTGCTCCTCGGTCTGGTACTGGGAGCGCTACTTCGTGCCCACGATCGAGAAGATCAAAGCCGGCACCTGGGAGCCGCGCCCCTTCGGCGCCTTCCTGTCCATCAAGGAGGGCGGTCCGGACATCGCCTGCTGCGGCCCGGCCGTGCCCAAGGCGGCAGTCGACAGGATCATGGCGGAGCGTCAGGCGCTCATCGACGGCAAGCAGATCTTCGCCGGTCCCCTCAAGGATCGGGACGGTGTCGAGCGGGTGCCTGAGGGCAAGGTTCTCAGCGATGCCGAGCTCTGGAAGATGGACTGGTTCCTCCCCGGCGTCGTCACCCAGCGCTGATCCCTCCGCCCGCGCCGCCGGCCCTGTCGGCGGCGCTCCCTGCTCTTTGTTTCTTGGGCGGATTTCGGTGTTTTCGATGCGCGGTTCGTCTGGGGCGTCGCCCGCTCTCTGCCTGACGGGAGTGTCGAAGTCGTTCGACGGCTTCGCGATCTGCGCCGGCGTCGAGTATCGGCTCGCCCAGTCCTTCACCGTCGGCTACGGCTTCTGAAGGACGACGCGCCGGCACGGGACATGCACCAGCGTCCATCTGCGCCGAACCCCGAAAGACAGGATTGATGCCGGAGCGGCATTAGTCCCCGGGGGCCTCGGAGGCTAGGGTGCCAAATTGCAGACCAGCGCACCGGCGACCGGAAATAACGGCCGGTCGTAACCATTATATCTCGATAGATTGTGCACAATCTTTCAGTGATATTTGTGCAACGATCGCTTTAATCGATGTTGCTCTTCGAGATGTTCGGGAACTCATCGTTGACTGATCTTTGGAGTCGGAAAATAGTTCTCTGGCATTAGCCGAGGGGACTGCCCAACATGTCAGCTCATCTTTTCGTATCAAAGTTTGTATCTTTCGTCGCGGCTGCTACCTGCGCGTGTGCCGCCATGGCCGCGGACCTGCCGAAGAAGGAGGCTCCGCCCGCGCCGGCCGCCGCCCCGTCCTTCTTCCTCTTCTCCGACACCCAGGTGAGCTACTTCTACCTGGCGGATGCGCGCGAGCCGGGCGTCACCGGCGGCCGGGCCGGCAATTCCCTCGCGGGCCGCTCGATCCCGAAGAACGTGCTCAACATCTCGCACGCCGATGCCTGGGCCTACGGCACCAACTTCTTCTCCCTCGACATCCTGCAGTCCGGCTCGCAGGATCCCGCCGGCACCGGCGCTCCGCGTTTCGCCCTCTACGATTACGGCGCGACGGAAGCCTACGGCCTCTACCGCGGCACGCTCGGCGGCAACGAGGTCTTCAACACCAAGGCCTTCAGCGTTCCCGGCGTTCTCAAGAACATCTCGCTCGGCTACGGCTTCGACGCCAACACCAAGAACACCCAGTTCGGTCCGGAAGTCCGTAAGCTGCTCGCCGGCGCGGTCTTCTCCTTCGACGTGCCCGCCGGTTTCATGAACCTCGGCGTGTATGTCCAGAAGGAGTGGAATCGCAACGGCATCGTGGCCGAGCCCTTCCGCAGCGTCGAGTTCGACGCGGTGCCGCATTTCGAGCTGGTCTACAACTTCCCGCTGGCCTTCACCGGTCTGCCGCTCAGCCTCGCCGGCTTCAACAACGTCAACCTGCCCAAGGGCAAGGATGGCTTCGGCGCCAAGACCGAGCTCGAGTTCCTGTCGCGCACCAACCTCGTGCTCGACGTGGGCAAGCTCGTCTGGGGCCAGCCCGGCAAGCTCGATGCCTTCGTCGGCTTCCAGTACTGGATGAACAAGTTCGGCACCAACCAGAACAACGTCCCGGGCGCCGAAGAAAAGACCTTCCTCGCCGGCGTCTCCGTTCACATCTTCTGAGACGGCGCGGACTTCACCGCACACCCCACCGGCCCTGGCTCCCAGCCAGGGCCGAACGCATGGCGCGGATCCGGACACCGGAACGGATCCGTCGCAGGAAATCCGCCGGCGCGACCTTCACGGCCGTATCCGTTTGTCGGATACAGATCTCGCGGACGCGATCGCACGCGGCGTGAAGGATCCCATGACGGCACAGAGCAAGCAGCGGGGGCGCAAGGCCGCCGCGGATCAGGCTGCGTCCGAGGCGCCGGCCCCGAAGGGCGCCCTCCCCTCGGCCATCGATCCCGGCTCCCTGCGCGGCATGGACCGCTCCTTCGCCGTGCTGGAACTGCTGGCCCAGGCGCCGGCCCGTGTCGTCGACGTCACCCGGGCCCTCGACCTGCCCTGGGCCACCGTCCACCGCACGATCGTGCAACTCGAGAAGGCGCAGTTCCTGCGGCGCGATCCGGAGACCAGCCGCTACCAGATCGGGCCGCGGCTCTGGCATATCGGCTCGGCCTACCTGTCGAATCACCGGGTGCTGACGGCGGCGATGCCCTACCTCGCCAAGCTCTCCGAGCTGGACGGAATCGCCCTGCAGGTGGTCGAGCGGATCGGCTGGCAATCGGTGGTGATCTACTCGCACCAGCATGTCGATGAGGACATCACCAAGGCGCATTACGGCTATCACTTCCCGCTGCACTGCGCCTCGAAGGGGCATGTGCTGCTGGCCAATGAGCCGCCCGCCTTCATCGACGCCTATCTCGCCCGCCCCCTCGAGCGCCTGACGCCGGAGACGGTGACGGATCCCGTGGCAGTGCGGGCGATCCTGGAGGAGGTGCGGGCCTCGGATTTCGCCCTCACCGTCGGCGACGTCCAGCTCTTCGCCGCCTCGATGGCGGCGCCGATCCGCGACGCGACGGGACAGACCGTGGCCGCGCTCTGCTTCGTCTTCCGCAAGAATCTCCTGAAGAGCGACGCGCGCCGGGAGACCCTGCGCGAGCAGATCGGGCATGCCGCCCACTCGATCTCCCTCGACCTCGGCTGGCGCCACGGTCGCTGAGGCCAGGGGGCGACTCGGGAAGCGCGCGACCGTTCCGATCAACCCGAAACGCAGCCGGCCCGGGACGTGGGCACGTCCCGGGCCGGGTTTCGGGTCGGTTGCGGAGGCGCGGCGCGGTCAGCGCCGCTCCTCGTAGGAGCCCCGCAGAGTGCGGAAGGTCTCTTCCAGCACCTCGACCACGGTGTCGATGAAGACCTGGCCGGCCTCCGCCGTGGCGCAGGACGGGTCGCCGAAGATCGCGGCATGGCCGGCGGCGGGGCGCGGCCGGCGCATATAGGTGCGCACCGGCTCCGTCGGCGCCACGAGGTCCCAGCCGACCGGGCCGTAATGGGCGCCCTCCAGCCGATCCATCTTCACGAGTTCGGGCCGCGTAGCGAGCTGGAAGCCGGTCTCGAACTCGCAGCCATGCCCCATGCCGCCCGGCACCGAGCGGCGCAGGGCGTGGATCCTCTCCGCCGCCGGCTCCCAGTAGCTCACGGCAGAGACCTTGAAGCTGTGGGCCGCGTCGAGCTCGTCGACGAGGTGGCGGGCGACGGCGTCGTTGGCGGTGCCGTTCGGGCGGTTGCCGTTGAGGAGGATCAGGTGCTCGAAGCCCTGCCGGACCAGGGCCGCGCCGATCTCGAACAGCATGGCTTGGTAGGTCGGAATCGAGAGCGAGATCGTGCCGGGGAAGAACTCGAAGGTCTTGGAGATGCCGTAGGCGACGGGGGGCGCCACCAGGGCGTCGATCCGCTGGGCCAGCAGCCAGGCGATGTGCTCGACCTGATGCGTGTCCGTGTCGGTGGGCATGTGGGGGCCGTGCGCCTCGGTGGCGCCGGTGGGCAGGATCACGGCGCGCTTCTGCGCGATCGCCTCCGCGATCTCCATCTGCGTCATGAAGGACATGCGCCGTTCCCCGCCGGCGGCGGGGGCGCTGGAGGCGGGATCAGCCATGGGTCGATTCCTTCTGCCGTTTCCTGAACAGGGATGCGATCAGCCGGACGAGCAGGGCGAGCACGCTGATCTGCGTGGTCTGCGTCGGTGGGGCCGCCGCAGCGGGCTGGGGGGATGACGCGACGGCCGCGTCACTCGCGGCCGGGAGAGCCGCGAGCTGCGCTTCGACGTTCTTCACGAATTGCCCGATCAGCACGGAGGCGGTCTCGTTGACGAGGCCGGTGCGGCCGAACTGGGCGATGGGGCCGGCGAGCTGCACGTCCGCGTCGATGTCGACGCGGGTGGCGCTGCCGCCGAGATCGGTCAGGCGATAGTCGAGGGCGAGCTTGGAGCGGCTGCCGCCGCGCTTGTCGGTGCCCCGGCCCTCGGCATGCCCGCTATGGGTGGCGGGATCCGTCGTCACCGTGGCCTCCCCGTCGAAGGAGGCCCCGAACGGTCCGAGCTTGATGCCGACCTTGCCGGCATAGACGCCGTTGCCCTTGTCCTCGGTCAGCTCGGCGCCCGGCATGCAGAGCGCGACCGCCGGGATGTCCTGAAACAGGTCCCAGACGGCCGGCAGCGGCCGCGGCACCTCGAAGGATTGGGTGATCTTCATGGTCTCGCGCCCCAGAGACGTCGGAGGGAGAAGTCGGTGGGCGCCGCGTCCGGGCCGGCTGCGGCGCCTGGGTTCCTACCGCACCGGCCGGGCGTGCCAGCCCTCGTCCGGATCGGGCAGCCCCTCCGGCCGGGTGATCCGGCCGGCCGCCTTGAGGGCGGCGAAATAGGGGCCGCGGTCGAACATCGGCGGCGTGCCGCGCTCCTTGGCGAGCCGGGCCCGCAGGGCCTCCGTGCCGGCGAGGTCGGCTGTCCATGTGCGGCCGGCGCGCGTCAGCACCACGCCGTAATCGTGCCGGGCCGAGGCCTCCGAGACGAGGCCGCATTGCACGTCGGCCACCACCCGCTCCACCGGCCGTTCCAGAGGATCGCCCCAGCCGCCGCCGCCGGTCGTGACGATGCGGATCACCGAGCCCGGCGCGACCGTGACCGTGTCGCTCATGCCGGGATGCACCGTCTCGCGGTTCTCGCCGTCGATCACCGAGACCTGATAGTTCTCGCCGGCCTTGCCGCCGTTGACGCCGTAGCAGCCGAGCAGGGAGCGGTCGGCGTTGGAGATCAGGCGGCATTCCTGCAGGGCGCGGATGCGCTTGTCGTAACCGAAGCCGCCGCGGTGATAGCCGGGGCCGCCGGAGCCCTGCTTGAGGCCGAGCTCCTCCACCAGGATCGGGTAGCGGGTCTCGGAGAACTCCGCCGGCAGGTTCTTGGAGTTCGGCACGATGTGCACGACATCCGAGCCGTCCGCCCAGGGGCGCCCGGGGCTGCCGCCGCCCAGCACCTCGCGGAACAGGTAGAAGTCCTCCTGCGTCTTGCCGCCGGTGACGCCCCAGATGCGGATGGTCTCGTGGTCGGCCGGCATCTTGCCCCCCGTCGCCTTGGACAGGCAGGCGGCGAACGAGCCCAGCGTGCGCAGCATCAGGAAGAAGCGCATGCCGGTGGGCTTGCCGAAGGTCGGGGTGATCAGCGTGCCCTTCTTCGGGAAGACCACGTCGATGACGTCGAGCACGCCCTCGTTCGAGTCGATCTCGGCGGCCCGCTCCGGGGAGCTCGCGAGCGAGCGCAGCGTCGGGGCGAGCCACTTGCGGAAGTAGCGGCCCTCCGCCTCGTCGAGCGCCCAGTTGATCGGGCCCTTGGCCTCCGGGTCGGTGCCGGTGAAGTCGAGGACGATCTTGTCCGGGGTCTTGATCATCGTCACGCGCAGGGCGTGGAGCTTGTCCTTCTCGACGCCGTCGTTCTCGATGAAGTCCTCGAAGGTGTACTCGCCGTCGGCGATCTTCGGCAGGATCTCCCGGCGGAAGATCTCGGCGGTGTTCTTCAGGATCTGGTCGAAGGCGGCTTCCAGCGTGTCGGCGCCGTAGCGCTCGGCCAGGGCCACGACCCGGCGCGAGCCGAGCTTGGCCGCGCCGATCTCCGCGTCGAGATCGCCGGCGAGGTGCTCGGACAGGCGGGAATTGCGCACGATGATGCGGAAGGCCGCCTCGTTGCGCTTGCCCTTCTCGTAGAGCTTGATCGGGGGGATCATCACGCCCTCCATCCACGAATCCGTTGCGTGGACGGGCAGGCTGCCCGGCACGGCGCCGCCGATGTCGTCGTGGTGGCCGAAGACTTGGCTGAAGCCGATCAGCCGCTCGCCGAGGAAGATCGGCACCGTGGTGCAGAGATCCGGCACGTGGCCGATGCCGCCGCAGGAATTGTAGGGATCGTTCCAGAAGAACACGTCCCCGGGATGGATGTCGTCGGCGCCGAAATATTCGAAGACCGGCTCGACGATGGCCGAGTAGGAGCGGCCGGTGAGCTTGCGGCCCTTGGCGTCGAACAGCGCGACCCGGTAGTCGTGCTGGTCGCGGATCATCGGCGAGCGGGCGGTGCGCTCCACTGCCGCCTCGATCTCGAGTTCGGCCGCGCGGATGGTGCCGTGGATGACCTCGAGCTCGATCGGGCCGAGGGTGGTGCGGGTCTCTTGCGTCATGGTCGCCTCCCTCACAGGCTCTTCTCGAGGATCAGGTTGCCGTAGGCGTCCGCGCGGACGCTCCAGCTCGTCGGCACCACGACCGTCGAGCCGTATTCCTCGACGATGGCCGGGCCGGCGACCCTCTGCGCGACGGCGAGTTCGGTGCGGCGGTAGAGCGGGCAGTCGATCCAGCCGGTCTGGCGCCAATAGGCGCGGCGCGTGGCGAAGGGCGCGGCCGGCTCCCGCGCGACGGTGTCGGCGGCGATGCTCGGCCGGTTCTGCTCGCCCACGGCCTGGATGCGCAGGTTGACGAGCTCGACGTCCTGCTTGCCCTCGTAGTGGAAGCCGAAGGTCTGGTCGTGGACGCGGTGGAAGTCCGACCAGAGGTGGTCGAGGATCGCCTCGTCGGAGAGGCCGGCGGGGATCGCCACCTGCACCTCGTGGCCCTCGCCGAAGTAGCGCACGTCGGCGATGCGGCGGATCTCGATGCGCTCGGCCGGGATGCCCTCCGCCTCGATATCGGCGAGGCCGGTGGCGGCGAGCTCGTTCCAGGCGGTGAGGATCTCGGCCCCGTCGACGGTCGATTGCTGGCGCACCAGGGTGCGGATGTAGTCGCGGCGCACGTCGGAGACGTGCAGGCCGAAGGCGCAGAGATTGCCGGGGTTCGGCGGCGAGATCACCGTGCGGATGTCGAGGAAGTCGGCGACCTCCGTGGCGAACAGGCCGCCCGCGCCGCCGAAGGCGACCATGGCATAGGCGCCGGGATCGCGGCCGCGGGTCGTGGTGACCTGGCGGATGCCGAAGACCTGGTTGACGGCGGCGATCTCCAGGGCGCCGGCGGCGACCTCCTCGGCGGACATGCCGAAGCTCTCGCCGAGCTCCGCATAGGCCTTGCGCGCGGCCCCGTCGTCGAGGCGGATCGCGCCGCCGATCAGCGACGCGGGCAGGCGGCCCAGCGTGATCGCTGCGTCGGTGACGGTGGGCTTGGTGCCGCCGCGGCCGTAGCAGATCGGGCCTGGATCGGCGCCGGCGCTGCGCGGGCCGACCTTGAGCTGGCCGTAGGGGTCGGTCCAGGCGATGGAGCCGCCGCCCGCGCCGACCGTGACGATGTCGAGCATCGGCGTCTTGACCGGGTAGCTCTCGACCATCGAGGACGAGGTGTACATCGGGGTGTAGTCCTCGATGATCGCCACGTCCGTGGAGGTGCCGCCGACATCCACCGTGAGGATGTCCTTGTAGCCGGCGAGCCGCGCCATGTGGATCGAGCCGAGCAGGCCGGCGGCCGGGCCCGAGAGCAGCATGGTCACCGGCTTCTCGCCGGCGGTCGAATGCTTCACCACGCCGCCGTTCGACTGCATGATCAGGAACGGGATGTCGCCGGACTTGGCGCGGATCGCGTCGGCGGCGTTCTGCAGGTAGGTCTTGCAATAGGGCTTCACGAGCACGTCGATCAGCGTCGTCATCGCCCGCTCGTATTCGCGGTACTCGGGCAGCACCACCGAGGAGAGCGAGACGAAGACGTCGGGGAACTCGGCGCGGATCAGCGCGCCGATGCGCTGCTCGTGCGCGCCGTTGGCATAGGCGTGGAGCAGGCAGACGCCGATGCAGCGCACGCCGTCCTCGACGAGCTCGCGCACCGCCTGAAGGGTCGCCGCCTCGTCGAGGGGCTCGATCTCGCGTCCCTCGAAGGTCAGGCGGCCGGGCACCTCGCGCACGAGGTGGAGCGGCACCAGACGCGGCGGCTTCACCCAGAAGAACGAGTTGCCGTAGCCGTCCGGCACCGATTGCCGGGCGATCTCGATCATGTGGCGGAAGCCGCGGGTCACGATCAGGCCGAGGCCAGCGAATTTGTGCTCCAGCACCGCATTCGTCGCCACGGTCGAGCCGTGCAGCAGCATGCGCAGGTCGGCATCCGTGCCGCCGGCTTCGGCGAGCACCGTCCGCACGCCCTCGATCAGCCCGATGCTCGGGTCGGAGGGCGTCGACGGCGTCTTCACCGCCGTGATCCGCCCCGTGGTGTCGTCGATGGCGACGACGTCGGTGAAGGTGCCCCCGGTGTCGATGGCGATCTGCAGGCCCATGCCGCTGACTTTCTATCCGATATATGGATACGATGTCCAAATAATGCATATGAACGCGCAGCGCGGCAAGCGCCCCGCCTGCTGAAATTTCCGACGCGGGGCCCGGGGAAATGATGCGGATTTGATCAGACGGGCGGCGAGCGAAGCACTCTTCGAGGCTTCTGGCCGACCGAAGCGGGGCAAGGGGATGTGCTCGACCGAAGCCCGCGGTCGCTTATCGTCTCACCGGCGCCTGTTCCGTGGCCGAAGGCCGGCGCGACTCACGGCAGGGGCATGCCGATCCCGGACGTTGCGCCGGCCCCGTGACCGCTGCTGTTCATGGAACCCGTGACGGTCGCGACGATCCCGTCGCCCTCTGTCGTGCCTGTCGGCCGAATCGCGCGTTCCAGCGCCCTCACCTGCCGCTGCCAGAGCCAGATCCGCAACCTGTCGAGCCATCGATGCATGGTCGGTCTCCGCGAGGGGACATCGCATCAACGCTCAAGCTCGGAGAGGCGATCCCGTCGTGATCCTGTCGCGAGCCCACGGCAGTGCGGGTGCGGCCCCGCACGGGCGGCTGAATCTAATGCTATGTTTTTGCTGATGAAAAGAAAATCGCTGGTTAATTGTCCGTAAACCCGCCGCATTTACGGTGCCGATGCGGGTCTCTCCGCCGCGCGGTCGCGCCGGGGAGGCTTTCGGATCTGACGGGACGCATGGCGGACGGACGCGGACGGACGAGACGGGGTGAGCCGAATTTCGACGCGCCCGAAGGCCGCGTCGATCCCGGCAGCCTCGATCTGCGCCTCACCCGCGCCGAACGGGCGGGGGGCGGCGTGGCAAAGCGCGGAGCGGGTTCGGAACCCAAGCCGGCCGGCCGGCGGACATCCGGCGGCGGCCGGGGCGCGCCGGCCCGCAAGAAGAGCCGCCGCGGCGGCTCCTTCCTGGGCCGGGCGGTCTACGGCCTGGTCGTGCTCGGCCTGTGGTGCGTGATCGGGATCGCGGGCCTCGTCGCCTACCATGCCTCGCAACTGCCGCCGATCGACCAGATCGCGGTGCCCAAGCGGCCGCCCAACATCGCGATCCTGGCGAGCGACGGCTCGCTGCTCGCCAATCGCGGCGAGACCGGCGGCCGGGTCGTCTCGATCAAGGAATTGCCGCCCTATCTGCCGCGCGCCTTCGTGGCGATCGAGGACCGGCGCTTCTACGACCATTTCGGCGTCGACCCCGTGGGCATCGCCCGGGCGGTGGTGCAGAACCTGACCCGCCGCGGCGTCTCGCAGGGCGGCTCGACCCTGACCCAGCAGCTCGCCAAGAACCTGTTCCTGACGCCGGAGCGCTCCGCCTCGCGCAAGATCCAGGAAGCGATCCTGGCCCTGTGGCTGGAGCACAAATATTCGAAGGACGAGATCCTCGAACTCTATCTCAACCGGGTCTATTTCGGCGCCGGCGCCTACGGCGTCGAGGCCGCGGCCCAGCGCTATTTCGGCAAGCCCGCCAAGAACGTGACCCTCGCCGAGGCCGCGATGCTGGGCGGCCTCGTCCAGGCCCCCTCCCGCCTCGCCCCGAACCGCAACCTGAAGGCCGCCCAGGCCCGCGCGGCCCAGGTGCTCGCGGCCATGGAGGAGCTCGGCTTCGCCAAGGCGCCGGACGTAAAGGTCGCCCTGGCCCAGCCGGCCCGGCTCGCCTCGACCCGCGGCGGCGGCTCCTCGAACTACGTCGCCGATCTGGTGATGGACGTCCTCGACGATTTCCTGCCGAAATTCGAGGACGACATCGTGGTCTCCACCACGGTCGATTCCGCGATGCAGGGCGTGGCCGAGAAGGCCCTGGTCGACGAATTGAACACCAAGGGCGTCCGTTACAATGTCGGCCAGGGGGCGCTGGTCTCGATGCGGCCGGACGGAGCGATCCGCGCGCTGATCGGCGGCAGGGACTACGCCCAGAGCCAGTTCAACCGGGCGACGACGGCCAAGCGCCAGCCCGGCTCCTCCTTCAAGCCCTTCGTCTATCTGACGGCGGTCGAGCACGGGCTGACCCCAGACACCCTGCGCGACGACGCGCCGATCCGGCTCGGCAACTGGAGCCCGGAGAACTATTCCCACGATTACCGCGGGGCCGTGACCCTGCGCGAAGCGCTGGCCCTGTCGCTCAACACGGTGGCGGTGCGCCTCGGCCAGGAGGTCGGCCCCAAGGCGGTGGCGCAGACGGCCCAGCGCCTCGGCATCGCCTCGCCGCTTCAGGCCAACGGCTCCATCGCCCTCGGCACCTCCGAGGTGACGCCGATGGAGATGGTCGGCGCCTATTGCGCCTTCGCCAATGGCGGCACCGGGGTGATCCCCTACGTCATCGCCAGCATCAAGGGCGCCAACGGCAAGGTGCTCTACAAGCGCGGCGAGGGCGGGCTCGGCCGGGTGATCGACCCGAACGCGGTCGGCATGATGAACGCGATGATGCACGACGTCTTCACGATCGGCACGGCGCGCAAGGGCGACATCCCGGGCTGGGAGCTGGCCGGCAAGACCGGCACCAGCCAGGATTACCGCGACGCCTGGTTCATCGGCTATTCGGGCTCCCTGGTGACGGGGATCTGGCTCGGCAACGACGACGGCGAGCCGACCAAGAAGGCCTCCGGCGGCAACCTGCCGGTGGAGATCTGGAAGACCTACATGACCGTGGCCCTGCGCGGCGAGAAGCCGGTGCCGCTGCCCGGCCTCAACCGCTGGCGCGCCCGCCCCGAGAGCCCGGTCGCCGCCCGCGACGGCGCCTCCCCCGGCGGCCTGATCGGGACGCTCCTGGGCGAGCCGGAGCAGACCGCCTCCGCGCCGCGCCCGTCCGCCCGTGTCGAGGCCCAGGCCCGGGGGCCGAGCCGCGACGACCGCAACTTCCTGGAGAAGCTCTTCGGCGTCGGCGAGTGAGCGCGCGGATCCGGCCCCTGACGCGGCCCTGACGCGGCGCGGCGCCCGGTCCGGACGGTTTCCGGCCCGACCGGGGCCGCTTCGCCCTATTGGCGCCATCATGCGGGCATGAGCCTGGGTCCGACGCCGGCTCCGCCGCGCGGATCCGCGAGAGGGAGCCCCGTGCCAGCCCCCCTGCCCCATCGACGGCCCGATCCGGCGCGCCGCGGCTGCGCCGGCGCCTTCGGCCGCGCCCGGAGGCGTCCCTAATGCTGCCGCAGCACCGCTGGTTCTGGGTCCTGATCCTGCTCGCCTGCGCCGTGGCGGGGCTGATCTACAACGTGATCTTCGCCGCCGGCGCCTCGCCGCTGGCGGGCCTGACCTATGGCCTGTTCATGGGCGGGGCGGCGCTGGCCTTCGAGCGCGGCCTCGTGCTCGCCGGGCTGCAGGCGCGGATCCGGCGGCTGCCGGCGGGGCTCTACGTGCCCGCGGCCGAGCTCGCCTACATGGCCATGATCGTCGTCGGCAACTCGATCGGCGGCGTCGTGGTCTGGGCCTTCGGCATGACCCAGGACCCCTTCCTCGAATCCATCCGCATGACGCCGCGGGTGCTGGCCTATGCCCTGGCCGTCTCCGCCCTGCTCGTCTTCGTGATCCGCATGCGCGACCTGATCGGCGGCGAGGTCTTCGTGAACTTCCTGATCGGCCGCTATCACCGCCCGGTGGAGGAGGAGCGCATCTTCCTCTTCCTCGACGTGGTCGGCTCCACCGCCTTCGCCGAGACCCATGGCGACCTGCGGGCCCAGGAATATCTGAGCGCGGTCTTCGCCACCCTCGCCGAGCCGGTGCGGCGCTACCAGGGCTCGACCGACGACTATATCGGCGACATGGCCATGATCACCTGGCCGATGGCCCGGGGCCTGAAGGAGGCCCGCTGCGTCGCCTGCCTGTTCGCCGTGCGCGACCGCCTCGCCGCGGAGGCGCCGGCCTGGCAGGCCCGCTTCGGCACGGTGCCGCGCCTGCGCGCGGCGTTGCATGGCGGCTCGGTGGTGACGGCGGAAGTCGGGGTCGACCGGCACAAGATCGCCTATTTCGGCGACGCGGTGAACGTGACCTCGCGGGTCGAGTCCCTGTGCCGGCCCCTCGGCGTCGACGTGCTGATCTCCGACGACCTCCTCGCCCGGCTGCCGCGCCTGCCCGAGGGCGTCACAGCCCGCTCCCTCGGGGCGCATGCCCTGCGCGGCCGGGGCCGGCGCCTCTCGGTCTCGACCCTGGAACGCAGCGACCAGGTCGCGGAGGCGATGGCCGGCGCCGCGATCGCCGCCGACCCGCCCGCCGCCGCCCGCCCGCGGGCCGTGGCCGGGGGACGCTGAGCCGGGAGCGAACGGCAATGGCCGCCCCGCGTTGACCCCGGCATCGAGCGCGAAGGCCGGAGGCGGCATGGCGGAGGGCGTGAAACCGGCGAGGGAGCCGCCGCGCAGGACCTGGCGGACGCCCCTGCGTCTCGCCCTGCGCTTCGGGCCGCCGCTCCTCGGCCTCGTGATCGTGTTCCGCTGCATCGTCGCCTCGATCGGCGGGGAGATCAGCCAGCCCGGCTTTGCCCTCGGCATCGCCCTGATCGCGGCGGGTTTCGTTTCCCGGCTCGTCCCGCACGGCCCGTGATCGGACGCCCGGCCGCAAACGGTGTCTTCACCTCGGTGAAGCGCGGCGATTGACGGCGCCCTCGAATCGAGCCTTTCAGCGGGGGCCGGTGCCGGGATCCTGCCGATGGAGCGTGCGGCCGGGCCGGGCGAGGAGTGGGAGGAGCGGTGACGGGCAAGCTGATCGCGGTCGCCAACATGAAGGGCGGCGTCGGCAAGACCACGACCGTGGTGATGCTGGCCGAGGCCCTCGCCGCGGATGGCGCCCGCGTGCTGGTGGCGGATTTCGATCCCCAGGCGAGCGTCTCCGTCTGCCTGGCTGGCGACCGGCTGCTCGCCGACATGATCGGCAAGGGGCGCACCCTCGAGGCCTATCTCGCCCTCAAGCTGATTGCCCGTCACAAGCCCGACCTGCGGGCGCGGGTGCAGCCGGGCGTGAGCCTGACCATGCACCGGAACGCGCCGCTCACCCTGTCCCTGCTGCCCTCCGGCCCGCATTTGCGCATGATCGAGCGCGAGATCGTCTACGAGCTGACGGCGCAGAAATACTCGATGCACGAGATCGAGAGCCGGCTGTGGAAGATCTTCCACGACGACTTCGTCCCCCTGACCCAGGACTACGATTACGTCTTCTTCGACTGCGCGCCGGGCATCTCCCCGATGACCGAGGTCGCGGTGCGGGCCGCCGATCTCGTGCTCGTCACCTCGATCCCCGATTTCCTGTCGACCTACGGCCTCAATGCCTTCGTCGAGACGGTCTGGCGGCGCAGCAGCCGCGAAGCCAGCCAGATCGCGCCGCGGGGGAGGCCGCATGTCCTCGTCACCCGCTATCAGGCCCATGTCCGCCAGCACCAGCAGACCCTGGCGCGGCTGGAGGCGGAAGCGGCCGCCCCGGATGCGGGCTTCCGGCTCCTGTCCACGCGCATCCCCCAGGCGGCGGCCCTGGCCGATGCCCTGCTGCCGAGCGAGGACGCGCCGCCGACCTTTTCGGGCAAGTACGGTGCTTACGTCTCGACGGTGCTCGTCCCCCTCGTCGAGGAAGTGAAGGGAATCCTCCATGGCGCTTGATGTCGACGGCTACGCGGTGCTGCAGGCGATGGGCGCCGCGCCCGAGGCCTTCCCCGATATCCAGACCGAGGTGCCCCGGCTCGCCCGCACCCTCGTCGTGAAGCAGCTGAAGGTCCGCAGCCTGAATGTGGCCGGCCTGCGCCTGATCCGCGACGTGGTCGGCATGGAGAATTTTGCGCTGATCGCGGACGGGATGAGCGATGCCGAGGTGAAGAGCCTCGTCACGCGGCTCGACCCGCATCACCCGAGCCTCCGGGAGGCGACGCCGACCTGGTTCCGGCGCCGTCTGACCGCGCTCGCGGCGGGCGACGCCCCGATCCGCAAGGGCGAGACCCCGCCCGCCAAGCCCGCCCCCGAGCCCCAGGCCGAGCGGGCTCTGGCGAGCCGCCCCTTCGCCGCGACCTGGGACGGCAAGGACCACGACGCCCCGGCGGAGAAGAAATCCGAGAAGAAGGGCAAGAAGGACAAGAAGAAGGGTTGAGAATCGGGTCGGATCGGCCGCTTCGGCGTCGCGCTCGTCCTTGCCGGCGGGAGCGGCGCCGACCGAGCCGATCAATCGAGGGGCCGCCTCCGAGCCTCCTGCGCGTCACCCGCGCCCACGAAAAAGGGGCCGCCTCGCGGCGACCCCTCTTCCGTCTCGTATGGGTGGCTGGACTTAGAAGTCCATGCCGCCCATGCCGCCGCCCGGCATGGCCGGAGCGGGGCTGTCCTTCTTCGGCGCGTCGGCGACCATGGCTTCCGTGGTCACCAGCAGGCCGGCCACCGAGGCGGCGTCCTGCAGGGCGGTGCGCACCACCTTGGCCGGGTCGACGATGCCGGCCTGGATCATGTCGACATACTCTTCGGTCTGGGCGTTGAAGCCGTAGGTCTCCGAGGAGGTGTTGTCGGTGATCTTGCCGACCACGATCGAGCCCTCAACGCCCGCGTTCTGGGCGATCTGGCGGATCGGGGCCTCAAGGGCCTTCAGGACGATCTTGATGCCGGCCTGGACGTCCGGGACGTCGGAGGTCAGCTCGGCGACCGCCTTCTTGGCGCGCAGTAGGGCCGTGCCGCCGCCGGGGACGATGCCCTCTTCCACCGCAGCGCGGGTGGCGTTGAGCGCGTCGTCCACGCGGTCCTTCTTCTCCTTGACCTCGACCTCGGTCGCGCCGCCGACGCGGATCACCGCGACGCCGCCGGCGAGCTTGGCCAGGCGCTCCTGGAGCTTCTCACGGTCGTAGTCCGAGGTGGTCTCCTCGATCTGCGCCTTGATCTGGCCGACGCGGGCCTCGATGTCGGCCTTCTCGCCGAGACCGTCGATGATCGTGGTGTTCTCCTTCTCGATGCGCACGCGCTTGGCGCGGCCGAGCATGGGGAGCGTCACGTTCTCGAGCTTGATGCCGAGATCCTCGGCGATCATCTGGCCCTTGGTCAGGATCGCGATGTCCTCGAGCATGGCCTTGCGGCGGTCGCCGAAGCCCGGCGCCTTGACGGCCGCGACCTTGAGGCCGCCGCGGAGCTTGTTGACGACGAGGGTAGCCAGAGCCTCGCCCTCGATGTCCTCGGCGATGATGACGAGCGGCTTGCCGGTCTGCACCACGGCCTCGAGCACCGGCAGCATGGCCTGGAGCGAGGAGAGCTTCTTCTCGTGGATGAGGATGTAGGGATCCTCGAGCTCGGCGATCATCTTCTCCGCATTCGTGATGAAGTACGGGGAGAGATAGCCGCGGTCGAACTGCATGCCCTCGACGACGTCGAGCTCGGTCTCGGCGGTCTTGGCCTCCTCGACGGTGATGACGCCCTCGTTGCCCACCTTCTGCATGGCGTGGGCGATCATCTCGCCGATCTCCTTGTCGCCGTTGGCGGAGATCGTGCCGACCTGGGCGACTTCGTCGGAGGTCGAGACCTTCTTGGCGCGGGCGGTGATGTCCTTCACCGCGGCGGCCGTGGCGAGGTCGATGCCGCGCTTCAGGTCCATCGGGTTGATGCCGGCGGCGACGAACTTGGCGCCCTCGCGGACGATCGCCTGGGCGAGCACGGTCGCGGTGGTGGTGCCGTCACCGGCGATGTCGTTGGTCTTCGAGGCCACTTCGCGCACCATCTGGGCGCCCATGTTCTCGAACTTGTCGGCGAGCTCGATCTCCTTGGCGACGGTGACGCCGTCCTTGGTGATGCGGGGGGCGCCGAAGCTCTTCTCGATCACGACGTTGCGACCCTTCGGGCCGAGCGTCACCTTGACGGCATCCGCGAGGATGTCGACGCCGCGGAGCATCTTGTCGCGGGCGTCGGCCGAGAAACGGACGTCTTTCGCTGCCATTGTACTACCTCTGCAGTTCGTGGGAGCCCCAAGGCGGCCGGAGCGGCGCCTCGAAGGGCGGGGAAGGGTTCGGGGGGCCTTAGGCGGCGACCACACCCATGATGTCGGACTCCTTCATGATGAGGAGATCCTGGCCGTCGATCTTCACCTCGGTGCCGGACCACTTGCCGAACAGCACGCGGTCACCGACCTTGACGTCGAGCGCGTTCACGCGGCCCTGCTCGTCCCGGGCGCCCGGGCCGACGGCGACGATCTCGCCCTCCTGCGGCTTCTCCTTGGCGGTATCGGGGATGATGATGCCGCCCTTCGTCTTCTCTTCGCTCTCGATGCGACGGACGACGACGCGGTCGTGCAGCGGACGGAACTTCATGAGCTGCCCTCTTGCTTCGAATTCTCGAATGGTCTTGATGCGGCGGGGACCGCGTCCCGACCTTGTCGCTAGCAACCTGTTAGCACTCTCGTGCGTCGAGTGCTAACGACGGCGGCGAGATAGGCTCGGGCGCGCGCCGAGTCAAGCTGCCGCAGCAGGCGGCTTGCACGAATTCGCTCTTCTCGGCGCCGCCCTTCTCGCAAAAGAGTCTCCTCCCGCGATGATCAGCCTTCAGGGACCGCAGGGCGCCGTCGATACCGCCTGCCTGGAGGGGCAGGGTCCCCTCGACCCGGCGACCGTCTGGATCGATCTCGACGATCCCTCCGCCGAGGAGGCCGCTGCGGTGGAGCGGGGCACCGGCCTGCGCGTGCCCTCCCGCGCCGCCCTGAGCGAAGTCGAATCCTCCAGCCGCCTGCGCCGCAACCGCAACGGCCTGTCCCTTTCGACGCCGATGGTGACCTTCGACCGGGCGGATTTTTCCCTGAAGCCCCTCGGCTTCGTGCTCACCAGAGAGCACCTGCTCACCGTCCGCTTCCACGATCTGCGCGCCTTCGCGACGGTGAAGAAGCGCATCGCCGAGCAGGACGACAAGGCGACCACCAGCACCCAGGTGTTCCTGTTGCTCGTCGAGGAGCTGGTCGACAGCCTTGCCGACGCCCTGGAGGAGATGTCGGCCGATCTCGATGCCCTCTCGACCCGGATCTTCGACTTCGACGTGAGCGCCCGGCCCGGGGCGCGCAAGGACGACGCCACCGCGCCCAAGCGCCGCGACCTGGCGCTGCGCCGGCTGCTGCGCTCGATCGGGCGGCAGGGCAAGGCTCTGGCCAAGGTCCGGGCCAGCCTGCTCGGCCTCGGCCGGATCGTGCCCTTCGTGAAGGACGAGTGCGGCGAGCTGCTCCATGCCGAGGAGAAGCCGCGCTTCGACACCCTGTCCCGGGACATCGCCTCCCTCGACGAGTTCGAGACCCGGCTCTCGGAGACGCTGCAATTCCAGCTCGACGCGGCCCTCGGCCTCATCAACATCGAGCAGAACAATGCCTTCCGCATCCTCACCGTGGTCTCGGTGGTGGGCGTGCCCCCGACCCTGATCGCCTCGATGTACGGCATGAACTTCAAGAACATGCCCGAGCTGAGCTGGACCTACGGCTACCCCTACGGCCTCGCGCTGATCGCGATCTCGGCGCTGATCCCGCTGATCTTCTTCCGGGTGAAGGGCTGGATCTGACGCTCCTCGACTCCGGCGGGTGCGGCAGCGGGCCTCGCGCGCCGGGCCGGAACGCCGGCCCCTCCCTGCCGTTCCCGGGCATCCCCGGAACGGCAGAGATATGGGTGTGGCAGGGCTGATGAGCGACGAGCGCAAGCAGGGCGAGGCGGCCTATCGCCTCTCGCGGAGGAATCTTCTGGCGGCCGGCGGAGCGACCCTGTCCGGTGCCGCGCTCGCCGCGACCGGCGCCGCGGCGCAGGCACAGGATGGGGCGCTTGGCCCGGCGGTGCCGGCCGATACCGGCGCGGTCCAGGGCGGCCGGGTCGTGTTCCCGAACTGGCGCGGCCAGGGGGACGCGCCCCCTCCCCCGCCGCCCGCGCCCCTGCCCCCGGAGAAGCGGGTCGGCTTCGCCGTCGTCGGCCTCGGCCGCCTGAGCCTGGAGGAGATCCTGCCGGCCTTCGGCGAGGCGAAGATGGCGCGCCCCGTCGCCCTGGTCTCGGGCTCGCCGGACAAGGCGAAGCTCGTCGCCGCGCAATACGGCATCGCCGCCGAGGCGATCTACGGCTACGGCGACTGGGACCGCCTGAAGGCGAACCCGGCGGTGCAGGCGGTCTACGTGGTGACGCCGAACGCGCTCCACCGGGAGCACGTCGTGGCGGCGGCGGGGGCGGGCAAGCACGTGCTCTGCGAGAAGCCGATGGCGACGAGCCCGGACGAGGCCCGGGCCATGATCGAGGCCTGTGCCCAGGCCAAGGTCAAGCTGATGATCGCCTATCGCTGCCAGTACGAGCCCAACAACCGCGAGGTGACGAAGATCGCCCGTTCCGGGAGCCTCGGCCGCCTGCGCCTGATCCAGGCCTTCAACGGCCAGACCTCGGGCCTGCCCGAGCAGTGGCGGCTCCGCAAGGCCCTGGCCGGCGGCGGAGCGCTCCCCGATATCGGCCTCTACTGCCTCAACGGGGTGCGGGCCCTGACCGGCGAGGAGCCGGTCTCGGTGACGGCGCAGGTCCATTCGACGCCCGACAGCCCGCTCTTCCGGGAGGTGGAGGAGAGCGTCGTCTTCACCCTCACCTTCCCCTCCGGCGTCATCGCCCAGTGCGGCACGAGCTACGGCGTCCACGAGAGCCGGCGGCTCGATGTCCATACCGAGGGCGGGGCCCTCACCCTCGAGAACGCCTTCGCCTATCGCGGCCAGCGCCTGATGATCGCCCATCGCGAGGGGACGCGGGTGCAGAAGGACGAGCCGGTAATCCCGCCGAAGAACCAGTTCGCTCTGGAGCTCGACCACATGGCGGAGTGCATCCTGAAGGACCGCCGCCCCCGCACCCCGGGCGAGGAGGGCCTGCAGGACCAGATCCTGATGGCGGCGATCTACGAGGCGGCCCGCAGCCGCGCCCCCGTCACGGTCGGCCCCCTGCCCGGCACCGGCATGGGCGCCGACGCTACCCGCGGGCCGGCCCTCGACGGCTGAGGCCCCGATTGCGCCCTACCCCCAGCGCACGAAGCCTGCGACCAGGAGGATGGCGAGCACCGCCAGGATCCAGACATGGCCCGAGCCGACGGCGTAGAGCACGAGGGCCAGGAACACGGCGGTGATGCCGAGCAGGACGGCGACGGCGACCGGGTTCACGCCCGCCCGCTCCCGCCCGCGGCGCCCGCGCCTGCCTGTTCGATCCGCCCCATCGCTCCCCCCGACTCCGCCGGGGCGCTTGCCATGGCCGCCGATCGGACTTCAACCCGTTGCGGGTCCGTCCGATCCCTTTCGCGTGAGGGCGGAGCCCGTCCTGTCAGGCTTTCGCCAGGAGCGCCTCCAGCCGCGCGGCCAGAGCGGCGCCGTCGCCGGCGAGATGGAGGCGCTTCAGCCGGGAGGTCTCGCCGGAGAGGAAGCGGATCCCGGCCCGGCGCAGGTCGAGCGTTTCCGCGAGGAAGGCGAGGAGGGCCGCGTTGGCCGCGCCCTCCACCGGCGGGGCCGCGAGCCGGATGCCGAGCACCGGCCGCCCGTCCGCGCCGATATTCACACCGTCGAGGCCGTTGCGGGAGGCGCGCGGGGTCAGGCGGACCGTGAGGCGCAGGCCGTCGGCCTCGATCGTATAGGGGTGGGCGGGCTCGGCCATGTCGTCCGGGGTCGGTTCGGGGGCGGTTGTCAGCGGCGGTTCGCGTCCTGCCCTTTAACACGCGTTTACACGGCGGGCCGCCGCCGCATCACCGGAATGTCGGATGTCCGCCCCCGGCCGATGGGATAGGAACCGGGTATGGATGCCCTCGCTCTGCCCGTCTTCCCGCGGCTGGTGCCGCCGGTGCCGACACCTGCGGCGCGGGAGCTCTCGACCTGGCGCTTCGTGCGGGCGATGCGCATCAACGGCATCGGCTGCTGGCCGCAACAGGCCTACGAGGCGCCGTATCTGCGCCGCCGCATCCTGGGGCGCACCCGCCTGACGATCAGCGATCCGGAGGCGGTGCGCCGGGTGCTCGTCGAGAACCCCGAGAACTACGTGCGCACGGCGATCACCGTGCGGATGCTGCGCCCGCTCCTGGGCGACGGGCTGCTGATCAGCGAGGGCGCGGCCTGGCGCCACCAGCGGCGCACCCTGAGCCCCGCCTTCACGCCCCGGGCGGTGGACCTGCTCACGCCCCACATCCTCTCGGCCACCGACGCGGCCCTGGACGCGCTCGCCGCCCCGGCCGAGGCCGGTCCGGTCGATCTCTTCGCTGCGCTCCAGCACCTCGCCCTGGAGATCGCCGGCCGCACCATGTTCTCCCTCGGCATGGGCCGGCATGGCCCGGCGCTCCGGCACCACGTCGTCGCCTATGCGGAGAAGCTCGGGCGCCCGCACGCCCTCGACGCGCTGCTGCCCCTGTCCTGGCGCACGCCCCTCGATCGGGCGCGGGCCCGGTTCCGCCGGGACTGGACGGGTTTCCTCGACGGGGTGATCGCCGAGCGGGCGGAACGGGGCGGCGGGGGCGCCCGCGACCTGCTCGACCTGCTCCAGGCGGCCCGCGATCCCGAGACCGGCGAGGGCTTCTCCGTCGAGGCCCTGCGCGACCAGGTCGCGACGATGATCCTGGCCGGCCACGAGACCACGGCGGTGACGCTGCTCTGGGCCTGCGTGCTGCTTGCCGATGCGCCGGAGATCCAGGAGGCGGTGTTCGCGGAGGGCCGCGCCGCCGGCACCGGCTCGGCCCAGGCCCTGCCCCTCACCCGGGCGGTGATCGAGGAGACCCTGCGGCTCTATCCGCCGGCCTTCGTGCTGGCGCGCAGGGCGCTCGCCGCCGACACCCTGTGCGGGCAGAGGGTCGCCCCCGGCGAGATCGTGGTGATCTCGCCCTGGCTTCTCCACCGCCATCGCGGGCTCTGGACCGATCCGGACGCCTTCGATCCCGGCCGCTTCCTGCCGGGCGCGGCGCCGGTGCGGCGCTTCGCCTACCTGCCCTTCGGGGCCGGCCCGCGGGTCTGCATCGGGGCGCAATTCGCCCTGGCGGAAGTCGTGCTGGCCCTGGCGCGGCTCGTCGGCCGGTTCCGCCTCGAGCGCGCCCAGGCACGCCCGGTGCTGCCGGCCGCGATCGTGACGACGCAGCCGGACCACGCCCCCGCCTTCCGCCTCGCGCCCCGGGCGGGGTGAGGCCCCGCGCGGCCGTGTGCGGTCAGGCCGAACGGAAACCGGGGCGGCCGCCTCTCGGCGATCGCCCCGGTTTCCGTGGGTGTCTGATCAACCCGCCGCCCGCTTGAGCGGCGCGGCCTCGACCGGGATCTCGATATCGACCCCGAGGGTCGAGACGCCCTGGCCGCGCTCGAGCTTGATCTGAACCTTGTCGCGCTCGACCGCGACGTGCTTGGCGATCACGGCGAGGATCTCCTCGCGCAGAGTGATCACCAGATCCGGGCGCCCGCTCTCCGCCCGCTCGTGGGCGAGGATGAGCTGAAGGCGCTCGCGCGCGACCGCGCTGGACGCGCGGGGCTTGAGGAAGGTCAAGACACTCATGCGGCCCTCCGAGTGAACAGCTTGTTGATCAGGGACTTGCGATCCGAGGGGATCGCCATCGGCACGGTCTCGCCCTTCAGGCGGCGCACGGCGTCGATATAGGCGCGGGCCGGGGCGGAGAGCGGGTTGTTGAGGGTCACCGGGCAGCCGACATTGGAGGCGCGCAGGACCTCGAGACTCTCCGGGATGATGGCGAGCAGCGGGATCGACAGGATCTCGAGCACGTCCTCGACCTTCAGCATGTCGCCGCGATCGGCCCGGGCCGGGTCGAAGCGGGTCAGGATCAGGTGCTTCTCGATGGTGTCGCCCTTCTCGGCGCGCACGGTCTTGGAATCGAGGAGGCCGATGATCCGGTCGGAATCCCGCACCGAGGAGACCTCGGGGTTGGTCACCACCACGGCGACGTCGGCGTGGCGCATGGCGAGCTGGGCGCCGCGCTCGATGCCGGCGGGGCTGTCGCAGACGATCCAGTCGAACTTCTCGCGCAGCTCGTCCATCACCTTGGCCACGCCCTCGTCGGTGAGCGCGTCCTTGTCCCGGGTCTGCGAGGCGGGCAGCAGGGAGAGGTTGTCGAGGCGCTTGTCGCGGATCAGCGCCTGGGGAAGCTTGGCGTCGCCGTTGGTGACGTTGATGAGGTCGTAGACCACGCGCCGCTCGGCGCCCATCACCAGGTCGAGGTTGCGCAGGCCGACGTCGAAATCGACCACGCAGACCTTCTCGCCGGCCTGGGCCAGCGCCGCGCCGAGCGCGGCCGTGGTGGTGGTCTTGCCGACGCCGCCCTTGCCGGACGTGACACAAAGAACCTTGGCCATTCTCGTTTCCCCTTAACCCAAGGCTGCGATTCTGATGGCGCCGCCGTCGTTCCAGATCTGGACCGCTTGGCCGCGCAGGTGGGTGCCCATGTCCTCGGCCGTGCGGACGAGGCGGTCGATGCCGAGAAGCTCGGGCTCGAACTTGCGGCAGTAGATGCGTGCGCGCGGGTTGCGGGCGGCGCCCGCGATGGCCCGGCCGCGCAGGGCGCCGTAGACGTGGATGGAGCCGCCCGCGAGGATCTCGGCGCCGGAGGACACAGAGCCCATCACCGTCACGTCCCCGTCCGGATGGACGATGGTCTGGCCGGAGCGCACCGATCCCTCGATGGTGAGGGAGGTCAGCGCGGGCTTCTCGGGCTCGGTCGGCACCTCCAGCACCGCGCCGGCATGGCCGCCGGCCAGAAGCGGCAGGCCGGCTTCGCCGAGCGCCGCATCCGCGCCCTGAAGGCCGAGGACGCGGACATTGCGGGTCGCGAGATCCGCGATGAGGCCCGCCAGGATCTCCTTCTCCGGCCGCAGGGCCGCGAGGTCGAGGATCACCGCCTTGCCGTCGAGCAGGGTCGGCGAACGCTTCAGGGCGCCGTCGAGACCGGCGAGCCAGTCCTCGAGCGGGGCCTCCGGCGCCAGCACGGCCGCCCGGAAGGTGCGGCCCCGCAGGCTGAAGGTCCGGGGTTGTGGAGCGGTGCTGGTCACGGGCGTTTACGTTTCCTTACCGATGCTCCCATTGATGGCCGGGATGGTTACCGGGCGGTTAATTTTCCGCGGGCGCCCGGCAAAATTTGCCGGGACACATTCCGGCGGTGCTTCGGGCTGCCGGAGAAAAGCTTGCTCAGGCAAGGATTTGGCCCCCGGTGCGGGCGGCGACGAACCTTAATCCGGCCCGGGATCGCAGGATCCCTGGATCCCGTGACGTCGGCGAATCGGCGATCCGGCCTCAGGATCTCGCCGAGATCGGTCATGGAAGACGCGGCGAAGATCCTGTGCGCGGGAGCGTATTCGCCGGGGCGAGGGCGACCTGGGCGAAGCAATTTTCCAGGACAGGGCGAGCCGAAATCAGTCCGGACCCTCGGCGCTGCCGCGAAAAGATGCTAGCGCGGCCGCATGCCGATCTGGGCCAAACTCCTCATCGTGCTCGGGGCCGCCCTCTTCGTGACGGGCGGCGGCTGGGTCTTCGAGATCCGGCTCTCGGCTGTCCATGGCTGGCTGCTCGAGCGCATCGGCCATACGGGCATGCGCCTCGTGATTGGAGCGATGGTCCTGGTCGGGGCCTGGGCCCTCTGGAACGAGATGGAGGACCGATGACGCGGCCCCTCGCCGTCTCGCTGCTCGCCCTCGCCCTCTATCTCGGCATCTGGGACTGCCTGCTCACGCTCGGCCTCTCGACCCTCCACGGGTGGCTGCGCGATCTCCTTGGCCAGACCGGCCTCTGGATCGCGATCGTGGCCACGACGCTGGGCGCGGGCTGGGTCGTGTGGGACGAGCGGGAGGAGTGATCCCGCGGGCCGTCGACCCGGAAGACGGCCTCAGTCGACGGGCAGGAGGATCATCGAATCGCCGTCGAGCCGGGCCTGTACCGCCTGGCCCCGCAGCTGGCCGCCGAGATCGTCGGCGGTCTTGTAGAGCCCGTCGATGGCGATGAGCTCCGGCTCGAACTTGCGGGCCAGGATGCGCGCATTGGGATCGCCCACCGCCCCGGCGATGGCCCGGCCCCGCAGGCTGCCATAGACGTGGATGGAGCCGCCCGCGATGACCTCCGAGCCGGAGCCGACGGAGCCGAGCACGGTCACGTCCCCGTCGAGATGCTGGATCACCTGGCCCGAGCGCACGGGTGCGTCGATCACGAAGGAGCGGTGGCGCGGCGCGGCCTGGGGAAGCGGCACGGGCGCCGGCGCCGCGGCCGCCGCGGCGGTGGCCGGCAGGGCGGCCTCGGGCGGGACGATGTCTTCCACCGGCTTGCCCCCGGCGAGCGGGGGCGGAAAGCCGGGGCCGAGGGAGGTCGGGCCGATCCCCTCGATGCCGAGGATGGTGATGGAGCGCTGGTTGAGCGCCGCGCAGAGGTCGAGCAGGTCCGAGCGGTCGAAGCGCAGGCCGGTCACGTCGAGGATGATGGCGCGCACCGTGAAGAAGGCGGGGGCGCGCTCCTTCAGGGCGTCGAGCTCGGCGAGCCACAGGTCGATCGGCGGCACGGGGGCCAGCACCATCGCCAGGAAGGAACGGCCGCGGAAGCGGATCGGGGGACGGGCGGCGGTCACGGAAAATCTGGCCCTGTCGCTGGCGATGACATGTGCGGAGCCGTCGGCCTTCGCCGACGCCACCCCGCGTATCCCACGATCACCTCAGCGGCGAGGCCGTCAACACCTCATCCCGTTCCGCGTGTGGAGGGCGCCTCTGCGCGAGCCCGGCGGCGCGGGGAGGTCGCCGGACCGCGTCCACCGCTTGCCGGACCGGCAGGGCTTGCATAATCTGAGCACTGTCAGGATCAGGATGCGACCAATTCCTGCCCCGCCCGTTCAGCAGGATATGCCGATGAGCGCCCTGCCCTCCGTCGCCACCCTCTTCCGCGAGGCCGATGCGCCCTATCTTTCGCCGCGCCGGGTGGCGGAGGGGCTCGGTCTCACGCTGACCGAGCTCGCGCGGCTCGCCGGCATCTCGCGCAACACGCTGACGGCTTCCCGCGGAACGCGCTCCGTCGAGGGAGCCCTGAGCCCCATCGTGCGCATCATCGCCATGGCCGCGGAGATGACCGGCGACGAGATGCGGGCGGCGATCTGGTTCAAGCACCAGCCGATCCCGGGCTGGGCCGGCAAGACGGCCTACGACCTCGTGCGCGAGCACAAGGCGGATAAGGTCATCGCCTATCTCGAAGCGGTGCGCGCCGGCGTCTATGCCTGAGCCGGGAAGCCGGCTCGTCCTCTGGCGCGCCTACGTTCCCCGCTGGGCGCACGATCCTCTGTCCGGGGCCGGGGCGGCTCGCTTCGGCGGACGCTGGAACAGGATCGGGCAGCCCTGCCTCTACGCAGCCCGCGAGTTGTCGACGGCCTGGGCGGAATACAATCAGGGTTTCGTGCAGCATCCTGCCACCATCGCGCAGCTCATCCTCAAAGGGGCTCGTCTGGCCGATCTGACCGCGCCGGACGGCCTGCGGGGGCTCGGCCTGCCCGACGACCTGCACCGGGCGGAGTGGCGCGCGGATCTCGACGCGGGACGGCTGCCAGAGACGCATCGCGCGGCCGAACGGCTCCTTGAGGCGGGTTTCCACGGCCTGATCCATCCCTCCTTCATGTCCCGCGGCGGCACCGGCATCGCCCTGTGGCGCTGGAATGGCGAGGAGGGTCCCCGCCTGTCCGTCATCGACCCGGAGGGCCGCCTCCCGAAGACCGACGCGCCCTGGTTGTGAGGGCGGGCGCCGTCCCGCCCCCTGCCCGACGTACCCCCTACCCCGCGCGCGGCGAATAACGGACGGCTTGCGGGAACAGGCCCTTCCCTTTATTGCGACGCGACACTGCCAGATTCCCGCCAGCCCGCCGTCGACGGTCGCGTCTGCCGCGCTCCGCCACGAGACGGGCTCGCCATGCTTCGAGAACCCCCGATGAAGCTGCGCAACATCGCCATCATCGCCCACGTCGACCACGGCAAGACCACGCTCGTCGACAAGCTGCTCCAGCAATCCGGCACCTTCCGCGAGAACCAGCGCGTGGAAGAGCGGGCGATGGACTCGAACGACCTCGAGAAGGAGCGCGGCATCACCATCCTGGCCAAGGCGACCTCGGTCGTCTGGAAGGACACCCGCATCAACATCGTGGACACCCCCGGCCACGCCGATTTCGGCGGCGAGGTCGAGCGCATCCTCTCGATGGTCGACGGCGTGATCGTGCTGGTCGACGCCGCCGAGGGCCCGATGCCGCAGACCAAGTTCGTGGTCTCGAAGGCGCTCAAGATCGGCCTGCGCCCGATCGTGGCGGTCAACAAGGTCGACCGGCCGGATGCCCGCATCAACGAGGTGGTCAACGAGGTCTTCGACCTTTTCGCCGCCCTCGACGCCACCGACGAGCAGCTCGACTTCCCGATCCTCTACGGCTCGGGCCGCAACGGCTGGATGGCGACCTCGCCGGAGGGCGATCCCTCCGAAGGTCTCGCCCCGCTCTTCGACCTGGTGCTGGAGCACGTGCCGCAGGCCAAGACCGAGGAAGGCGCCTTCCGCATGCTCGGCACGCTGCTGGAGGCCAACCCGTTCCTCGGCCGCATCATCACCGGTCGCATCGCCTCGGGCACCGTGAAGCCCAACCAGTCGATCAAGGTGCTCGACCGCGAGGGCAAGGTGGTCGAGACCGGCCGCGTCTCCAAGATCCTCGCCTTCCGCGGCCTGGAGCGCCAGCCGATCGAGGTCGGCGAGGCGGGCGACATCGTCTCCATCGCCGGCCTCCTGAAGGGCACGGTGGCCGACACCTTCTGCGACCCCTCCGTCAACACCCCGATCCAGGCGCAGCCGATCGACCCGCCCACCGTGACGATGTCCTTCATCGTCAACGATTCGCCGCTCGCCGGCACCGAGGGCGACAAGGTCACGAGCCGCATGATCCGCGACCGCCTGTTCAAGGAGGCCGAGGGCAACGTCACGCTGAAGATCGAGGAAGCCGCCGACAAGGACTCGTTCTACGTCTCCGGCCGCGGCGAGCTGCAGCTCTCGATCCTGATCGAGACCATGCGCCGCGAGGGCTTCGAGATCGCGGTGTCGCGTCCCCGCGTCGTCTTCGAGAAGGACGAGAACGGCGGTGTGCTGGAGCCCATTGAGGAGGTCGTGATCGACGTCGACGAGGAGCATTCCGGCGTCGTCGTGCAGAAGATGTCCGAGCGCAAGGCCGAGATGCTGGAGATGCGTCCCTCGGGCGGCGACCGCCTGCGCCTGGTCTTCCATGCTCCGACCCGCGGCCTGATCGGCTACCAGGGCGAGTTGATGACCGACACCCGCGGCACGGCGATCATGAACCGGCTGTTCAAGGCCTACGAGCCCTACAAGGGCGAGATGCCGGGCCGCCGCAACGGGGTGCTGATCTCCAACGACCAGGGCGAGGCCGTGGCCTATGCCATGTGGAACCTGGAGGACCGCGGCCCGATGATGATCGAGCCCGGCTGGAAGGTCTATCAAGGCATGATCGTCGGCGAGCACAACCGCGAGAACGATCTCGAGGTGAACGTGCTCAAGGGCAAGAAGCTCACCAACATCCGCACCACCTCCAAGGACGAGGCGGTGCGCCTGACCCCGCCGATTCGCATGACGCTCGAGCGCTCGCTGGCCTGGATCCAGGACGACGAGCTGGTCGAGGTGACTCCGAAGTCGATCCGCCTGCGCAAGGCCGTGCTCGACCCGAACGACCGCAAGCGCGCCGAGCGGGCCAAGGAAGCGCTTTCCGCCTGAGGCGAGCCGCCTCGGACGGGAATTTTGACGGGGCCGCTCCGATGGGGGCGGCCCTTTTCGTTTGCCTGGCGGGTCAGGCGCCGGCGCCCCGCCGCCGAGGCAGCGCTGCGCAGCCGAGGTCGCGCAGGGCGGCCGGCGCGAAGGCGAGGCCCGGCATCAGCAGGGGGCCGACCATCAGGATCCAGTAGGTGTTGTCGGGCCGGCCGACGAGCATGAAGGCGCAGAGATAGCCGCCGCCGACGAGGAGGCCCCGGCGCCCGAAGGCGCCAGGCCAGGCCATCCACCCGATCAGGCAGAGCGGGACGAGAAGCGCGACGAGGGGCGCCGGCGCCAGGATCAGCAGGGTGCAATCCTGCACCATCCGCAGCACGAAGCCCCAGCCCCCCGCCGCCGCCCATCCGGGCGAGGCGGCGTCCAGGGGGCCGACATGCGCCGAGACGGCCACCGCGTGGGCCGCCAGCAGGGCGAACCCGGCGCCGGCAGCACCGGCTCAGGTGGCCGCCTCGCGGCGGCGCCCCTCGCCGAGGGCCAGCACGGCCATGGCGCCGAGCATGGGCAGGGCAATCTCCCGGATCGCGACGGCGAGGAGGCCGACGAGCACAGCGGGGGCGTAGCGTTCCGGCCGGCGCAGCCCCAGCGCCAGGGCGAGCAGGCTGCCGATCCAGGCCTCGTGGGCGTAGGTGTAGGTGGCGTTCAGAGCGGGTGCGAGCCCGCCCGCAGCCAGCACGGAGGCCGCGATCAGGCGCGGCCCCTCGGGCATCTGCCGGGCGAAGGCCCGGCGCAGCGCGGCCCAGGCGGCCAAGCAGAGCAGGATGGCGAGGATCCGGGTGCCGAGGGGGCCGGCCTGCGCCTCGACGAGGCTGAGCGTCGGGAGCCGCACGGTCACGAAGGGGCGCAGCGGGTAGTCCCGGGCCCGGTGACGGCCGCGGCGTAGTAGCCGTCGCCGGTCGCGATGCGCGCCGCGATCGCCTGGTAGAGGGCGGCGTCGCCTTCCGCGGCCAGCGGATTCCCGCTCGCCGCCGGCGGCGCAGCGGGCGCGGGGACCGGCCGTGGGGTCGTCGATCCCGTCAGGATCCCGGCGGCGACGAGCAGGGCGAGGGCGGCCAGCAGCGCCCGGGCCGACCCGGGAGACCAGCCGCTGAAACGAGTCGGCGTGGGAGAGAGGCGCGCGGGCATGCCGGGGAGCGGTCGGGAGAGGCCCCGAAGCCTCGCAGGGGCGCGTTAAGAAGACCGCCCATGGGCCCGCGAACGCCCCGGCCCGGCTCCGGCGCGATTATTCTGCGCGCGCCGCGAAACTTCCGTTCCGACCCTGCCGTATCCCGCTCACGCCCCGCCATCGAGGGCGCGAAACGTTCAAGGATACGCCATGTTCAACCTCAGCCGGCCGCTTGCGCAGCGGGCCGCAACCCTCGCGCTCGCCTTCACGCTGGGCGCCGCCGTGCCTGCCGCAGCGCTCGCCAAGAACCCGATGGTCGGCGGCGCGCCGATGTATGCCTCGAAGACCATCGTCGAGAACGCGGTGAACTCGAAGGACCACACCACGCTGGTCGCCGCCGTGAAGGCCGCGGGTCTCGTCGACACCCTGTCCGGCCCCGGGCCGTTCACGGTGTTCGCCCCCACCAATGCCGCCTTCGCCAAGCTGCCCCCGGGCACGGTGGAGACGCTGGTGCAGCCGGCCAACAAGGCGACGCTCACTGCGATCCTGACCTACCACGTCGTCCCCGGCACTTACACCGCCAAGGACCTGATGGCCCTCGCGAAGCAGGGCGGCGGCGAGGCCCAGCTCAAAACGGCGCAGGGCGAGCCCCTCACCGTCACGACCAAGGGCAAGAAGGTCTATGTGACCGACGCCAAGGGCAGCACCGCCACCGTGACCATCGCCAACGTGATGCAGTCGAACGGCGTCATCCACGTCATCAACGGCGTGCTGCAGCCCTGATCGGGGCGGCCCCGAGGGAGACGGAAGAACGGCCCCGGCTCGCGAGAGCCGGGGTTTTTCATGCTTCCTGAGGGGCGCTCTACTCGCGGATCAGCTTGCCCGTGTAGATCACCTGCCCCGTCGGCTGGCCCGTGGGCGAGCCGCCCGGGGGCTCGACGGAGACGGCGATGACGCCCTCCCCGCGGGCGGTGGCCTCCTCCGGCAGGGTGATGCGGCTGGCGCGCTCGCCGAGCAGGCCGAGGGTCTTGGGCGCCTTGCCCGCCCCGACATACCAGAGCTCGAGGCTGCGGCCGGCCGGAGCCTGGGCGGCCACGGGGCGGACCTGGGCGGTCCCCGCCCGGGTGTCCACGCTCACGATCAGGGCCGGCAGGTCGCCGCCGCTCGTCACGACCGCCACGTAGCGGGAGTCGGGGGCCGGTGCCCGCAGGCCCGCGGCGACGAACAGGGCGAGGCCGGCCGCGACGAGGCCCGCCCCCGCGGTCGCAAGGCGCCAGCGCCGGAGCTGGGCGGAGAGGGCCGCCACGCGGTTGTCGTTGGCGGCCTCCGTCGGGGAGAGCCGGCGGGCGATGGCCTCCCAGGCGTCGGCCGGCGGCGCGACCGGGGGCACGCAGAGCGCCAGCGGCGCGAGCCGCCGCTCCCAATCCGCGACCCGGGCCGCGAGCCCGGGATCGGCGGCGAGGTCGCGGGCGAAGGCGGCGCGGGCCTCGGCGGGCAGCGTGCCGAGCACGTATTCCGCGGCGCGCAGGTCCGGATCGTCGGGATGCTCGGCGCTCATGCCCGCGCCTCCAGGCAGCCCTTGAGGCTGGCGAGCGCCCGGTGCAGCCAGGTCTTGATCGTATTCACGGGCCGGTCATGGATCTGGGCCAGTTCCTCCCGCGACAGGCCCTCGCAATAGGCCCGCACCACGCAGTCGCGATGGGCCGGGTCGAGTTGGCCCAGGCAATGCTGCAGGGCGTCCCGGTTCAGGAACGCGCCCTCCGCGTCGCTCGGATCGACGAGCCGCTCGAAGAAATCCTCGCCATCCTCGCTCACCGGCCCCTGGACCTCGCCCTTGCGCCGGATGACGTCGATCGCGCGGTGCCGCGCGACGGCGCAGAGCCAGGGGAGCGGCGGCCCCGCCTGTGCCGTGTAGGATCCCGCCGAGCGCCAGATCTTCAGGTAAACGTCCTGAAGCACGTCCTCGGCGAGGCTCCTGTCCCGCTGGATACGCAGGATCAGGCCGAAGAGTTTCGGCGCTGTCAGGTCGTAGAGGCTGCGCAGGGCCGCCGCGTCGCCCCCGGCGATCTGGGCGAGCAGCCGGCGGAGGGGCTCGTCCTCACGCAAGGCATGGCTCCCCGGCTGTGGCCCTGCATGACATGGCGTGACGCCCCCGATCCTTCGTTCGCGAGCCAGCCCGGTCGCCTCGCGAGGGCCGCCTCCCCTGTCTCGTCGCACCGCTTTTCCCTACCGCCGGGCCGAGGTCCGGTCCGGCGATGAGCGCTTGCGCGAGAACGTTGCGCACAACCCTATCCGAGACCGGGCGCCCGCGCCACGCCGAGGATCCCGCTGCCCCCAGAGGAGCTTCTCAGGAAGGCCGGGAAGGATCGAACGCCCCCTGCGGGCTTGCGGCCCGTGACGATCCCGCCCGAACGCAGCCTGTCGCGTCGCGGGAGGCTGTCGCGAGGCGGGCCGGGTTCCTAGGTTAGGGGATGTCGGGCGATCCGCCCCGCGCCGAATCATCGAGAGCCGGATGAGCGTCCACGGCGATTTCAAGATTCCCGCCTCCGCCCAGCCCAAGCCGGGCGATTACGCTTACGATCTCGACCGGGCGCTCGCGGCGATGGTCTCCCTCTCGACGCGGGTGCCGCTCGAGGCCTTCACCGCCGAGACGCTGGGCACCGAGCGGGCCGGCAACGGCGTGGTGATCCGCGAAGACGGCCTCGTGCTCACCATCGGCTATCTCGTCATGGAGGCGGACACCGTCTGGCTGACCACCCATGACGGCCGCTCCGTGCCGGCGCATGTCGTCGGCTACGACGCGGTCACGGGCTTCGGCCTCGTGCAGGCTTTGGGCGATCTCGACCTGCCGGCCCTGGCCCTGGGCACGGCCTCCATCCTCAAGACCGGGGACCGGGCGGTGCTCGCCGGTGCGGGCGGGCGCAAGCACAGCGTCGCCGTGGAGCTGATCGGCCGGCAGGAATTCGCGGGCTACTGGGAATACGTGCTCGACGAGGCGCTGTTCACCGCCCCCTGCCATCCGCATTGGGGCGGCACGGGGTTGATCGGGCCCTCGGGCGAGCTCCTCGGCATCGGCTCGCTGCAACTTCAGCAGGGCGGCACCGGGCCGGCGCGGGCGATCAACATGGTGGTGCCGATCGACCTGCTGCCGCCGATCCTAGAGGATCTCCAGACCCGCGGGCGCGCCGACCGCCCGCCCCGGCCCTGGCTCGGGCTCTACGCCACCGAGACGGAGGACGGCGTGGTGGTGATGGGGCTGACCGACGACGGGCCGGCCGAGAGCGCGGATCTGCGCCCGGGCGACATCCTCGCCGCGGTGGCGAACGAGCCGGTGCGCGACCTCGCCGGCTTCTTCCGGCAGGTCTGGGCCCTGGGCGATGCCGGCATCCGGGTGCCGCTGACCCTCCGCCGGGACGGCAGGACGCTTACGGTCTCGGTCACCTCGGTCGACCGCGAGGCCTTCCTGGTGCGGCCTCCGCTGCATTGATCGCAGGCCGGCGCAGGTCTATCCCGCGGCGATGAGCGACACTCCTATCCACGTCGTCGGCGGCGGTCTCGCCGGCTCCGAAGCCGCTTGGCAGATCGCGGAAGGCGGCCGCCGGGTCGTGCTCCACGAGATGCGGCCCGTCCGCGGCACCGACGCCCACCAGACCGACGGGCTCGCCGAGCTGGTCTGCTCCAATTCCTTCCGCTCGGACGACGCCAACGGCAACGCCGTCGGCCTGCTGCATCAGGAGATGCGGACTCTCGGCTCGCTGATCCTGCGCGCGGCCGATGCCCATCAAGTGCCCGCGGGCGGCGCGCTCGCCGTCGACCGGGAGGGCTTCGCCCGGGCCGTGACCGCGGCGCTGGAAGCCCATCCCAACGTGACGATCCAGCGCGAGGAGGTGGCGGGGCTACCCCCGGAAAGCTGGGGGCCGACCATCCTGGCCACCGGCCCCCTCACCTCCCCGGCTCTGGCCGAGGCGATCCGCGCCCTGACGGGGGCGGAATCCCTGGCCTTCTTCGATGCCATCGCCCCGATCGTGCACCGCGAGTCGATCGACATGGGCAAGGCCTGGTTCCAGTCGCGCTACGACAAGGCCGGGCCGGGGGGCACGGGGGCGGATTACCTCAACTGCCCGATGGACAAGGAGCAGTACGAGGCCTTCGTGCGGGCCCTGATCGAGGGCGAGAAGACCGTCTTCAAGGAATGGGAGGCCTCGACCCCCTATTTCGACGGCTGCCTGCCGATCGAGGTAATGGCCGAGCGCGGGCCGGAGACCCTGCGCCACGGGCCGATGAAGCCGGTCGGGCTCACCAACCCGCACAATCCGACCGTCAAGGCTTACGCCATCGTGCAACTGCGCCAGGACAACGCGCTGGGCACCCTGTTCAACATGGTCGGCTTCCAGACCAAGCTCCGTCATGCGGAGCAGGTCCGGGTCTTCCGCACGATCCCGGGCCTGGAGAATGCGGAGTTCGCTCGCCTCGGCGGCCTGCACCGCAACACCTATCTCGACAGCCCCCGGCTGCTCGACGCGACCCTGCGCCTGAAGGTGCGGCCGTCCCTGCGTTTCGCCGGCCAGATCACCGGCTGCGAGGGCTATGTGGAGAGCGCGGCGGTGGGGCTGATGGCCGGCCGCTTCGCCCTCGCCGAGGCGGAGGGCCGCGCGCTTGCGCCCCTGCCGGCCACCACGGCCCTCGGCGCCCTGATCGGCCACATCACCGGCGGGCATATCGCGGCCGAGGACGAGGGCGCCCCCCGTTCCTTCCAGCCGATGAACGTGAATTTCGGCCTGTTCCCGCCCCTGGAGCGGCTGCCGCGCAACGAAACCGGCAAGCGCCTGCGCGGCCCCGAGAAGGCGGCCCTGAAGAAGAAGGCGCTCACCGACCGGGCGCGGGCCGACCTCGCCGCCTGGCTCTCCGGGGAGACGCCGCGGGCGGCGGAGTAGTCCCCCTCACGGCCCCCGCCAGACGAAGACCCGCCGGCCCGGCCGGTGGCCGTCCTCGCCGGTATCCTCGAAGCCGAGCTTGCGCAGGAGGCCGCTCGAAGCCTCGTTCTGCGGGCGGCATTCGGCGACGAGCAGGCGGCGGGGATAGGCGCGCGCGAGCGTCCGCACGACGGCGCCGACCGCTTCCGCCGCATAGCCGCGCCCCCGTGCCGCGCCGCCCATCCAATAGCCGATCTCCACGGCCGCGCTCGCCCGCAAATGGGTGCCGACCACGCCGAGCAGGGCCGGATCCTCGCGTCCGCGCACGCCGAGGAAGACGTCGCGGCCCCGCTGCCCGCTGCCGATCAGGCCGCGGGCATCCTCGATCCGGAAGCGGTCGGGCAGGAAATCCACGGCGGCGGTGATGGCCGGGTCGTCGGTGAGCGCCTGGAGGGCGGCGGCATCCTCGGGCAGGAGCGGGGCGATGCGCAGGCGGTCGGTCTCGATCGCGGGCAGCCTGTCGAGGCGGTCCCGGCGCGGGCCGAGGCGGAGGGAGGCGAGGAGGCCCATGGGGGAGAACTGGGCTCGGGAGATCCTACGGAAAGATACGTCCGAGCCGGATTTTCCATCCACCCGGAACGAGAAAACCCCGCACCGGAGGCCGGTGCGGGGTCTCGTCTTTTCGATGTTCGCCGGGGAGGCTCAGTGGGCGGGAGCCGCTGCGGTGGCCGGCGGGTGGATCACCATGTCCGTGAAGGGCGGCACATAGGCTTGGAGCATGACCAGCAGGCCGACGAGGCAGGCCAGCGCGATCGAGTGCCAGAACACGAAGCGCAGGATCTTGCCCTCCTGGCCGAAATAGCCGGTGGCGGTGGAGGCCACGACGATCGACTGGGCGTCGATCATCTTGCCCATGACGCCGCCCGAGGAGTTCGCCGAGGCCATCAGGATGCCGGACAGGCCGAGCTGCTCGGAGGTGATCCGCTGCAGGCCGCCGAACAGCACGTTGGAGGCGGTGTCCGAGCCCGTGAGCGCGACGCCGAGCCAGCCGAGCAGGGTGCCGAAGAACGGGTAGAGGATGCCCGTTCCCGCGAAGGCGAGGCCCAGGGTGGCGTCCACGCCCGCGTAGCGGGTGAGCACGCCCAGCGCCAGCATCGCCGAGATGGTGATGAGCGAGTAGCGCAGCACCCAGATCGTCTCGAAATAGGCGGTGATCAGGCGCAGGGGCGAGAAGCGCATGATCAGGCCGGAGATGATCGCGGCGAAGAGCACGCCCGTGCCGGTGTAGGACATGTAGGTGAACAGGAAGGTCGCCGCCTCGGGGATCGGCTTGGCCACCACCGGGGGTACCTTCAGGATTACGTTGTGCAGGCCCGGCACCTCGTATTTCCAGGTGAAGATCGGGTTCACGACGCTCTTGAACCAGCCGGTGCCCCAGATCGCCACGACGATCGAGAGGATGATCCACGGCACCCAGGCCATGACGATCTCGGAGGAGGAGGCGGTGCGGCCGCCGACCGAGGCCTTCGGCAGGTCGCCGGGCACGCCCGCGCCGAGGGCCACCGGGCGGGGGGAGCCGTAGCCGATCGAGGGATCGTGGCCGCGCAGCGCCGGGGAGGTCCAGATCTGGGCGGGCTGCCAGATCTTCAGGAAGGCGACGAGGCAGCCCATCGAGACCAGCGAGGCGCCGATATCGACGATCCAGGGATTCACGTAGTTCGAGATCAGGAACTGGGCCGCCGCGAAGGAGGCGCCGCAGACGAGGATCGGCGGCCAGATCTTGATCATGCCGCGGAAGCCCGCGAACACCCAGATCAGCCAGAACGGCACCAGCAGCGAGAAGAAGGGCAACTGACGGCCGATCATGGCGCCGAGGATGTAGGGGTCGTAGCCCGTCACCGAGGCCAGGCCCTGGATCGGGGCGCCGAGCGCGCCGTAGGCGACGGGCGCCGTGTTGGCGATGAGCGAGAGCCCCGAGGCCGCGAGCGGCGAGAAGCCGAGGCCGATCAGGATGGCGCCGGTGACGGCGACCGGGGTGCCGAAGCCGCCTGCGCCCTCGAAGAAGGCGCCGAAGGCGAAGGCCACCAGTAGGAGCTGGATGCGCCGGTCCTCGGTGATGCCGGCGACCGATTGCTGGAGGATCGCGAACCAGCCCTTCTCCACCGTCAGGCGGTAGAGGAAGATGACGTTGAGGATGATCCAGCCGATCGGGAAGAAGCCCGTGACCATGCCGAGGATCGAGGCGCGGATCGCGAGATCGGTCGGCATGCCGAAGGCGACGATCGCCACCAGGAGTGCGATGCCGAGGGACAGGACGGCGGCGATATGGGCCTTGACCTTGCCGCTCGCGATCATGCCCAGCAGGGCGATGACGGGCAGCGACGCCGCGAAGGTCGAGAGTATCTGGTTCCCGAACGGGTCGTAGACCTGATTCCAGGTTTGCATGGGCGTCGCGCTCCTCCGGATCGGTACGATCTTGCCGCCGTGCCGATCCGATCCTGCTAGCAGAGCCGTGAGACCCGCTCAACGGAGCGTGATAATGCATTCATAAGGTGTGGCTTTTCTGCGTGGATGACGGCACGCCCCCGTACGTGGGCCGCCCCTCGCGAGATCCGGTCGACTGCTCCGTTCGGATGCGGCCCGGGCTCAGCCGAAGCTCCGGGCGCCGCGCCACAACCGCCACAACCGCTTCCAGCGCGGGATCTCGATCAGAGTGTTGAGCGGGTCGTAGCCCGGCCGCTCCATCGCGGAGAGAACGGTCTCGACCAGGGCAGTGGGCAGGTAGGCCGGCCGGGCGGCGGGCGAGATCGTGTTGCGGGCGGCCTCGTAGGCCGCGAGGTGCCGGCGGGCCAGGGCCCGCAGGGCGGCGCAGGTGCGGTCGAGCCCGGGGCCGCCGCGACCGGTCACGATGTCCTCCCGGGTGACGCCGTTCTCCCGCAGCAGATCGGCCGGCAGGTAGACCTGGCCCTGACGGGCATGCCAGGGCAGCGCCCGCAGGAGCCCGGCGACGCCGTAGGCGACCCCGGCATGGCCCGCGGCCGCCGCGCCCCCCGGCTCCCCGCCTTCGGCCAGCACGAGGCTGCCGAGGCGGACCAGGGAGGAGGCGGTCTCCCCGCAATAGCCTTCGAGGTCGTTCACCCGCGGCATCGGGTCGTCGTAGAGGTCGAAGACCCGGGCATCGATCAGGTCGACGAAGGGCTGGCGGCCGAGGCGACGCGTGACGATGGCGTCGTCGAGGGCGGCGGCGACGGGATTGGCCTTCACGTCACCCCGCGCCTCGCCCTGCAGGGCGTCGCGCCACCATTGCAGCCGGATCTCGCCGGCCATCGGGTTCGAGGCGGCGTCCCGCACCCTGGCGATGGTCAGGCTGAAGGCGTAGAGGGCGAAGAGATGCGGCCGGAAGGCGGCCGGCGCGAACAGCGTGGCGAAGTAGCGGTCGGGATCGCCCTCGCGCACGAGACTTTCGCAATGCTGGAAGGCGAAGGCCAGGCCTTCGCGGGCGCTTGCCGGATTGCTGGTGACGTCGCTCACGCGGCCCCGCTCAGGCGACGGCGATCAGCGCGGCCGCGACCTTACGGTTCTCGGCCACGAGGATGTTGTAGGTGCGCGCCGCCGCTCCCGTCTGCATCACGTCGAGGCCGATCCCGGCGGCTTTCAGGCGCTGGCGCAGGGCGGCCGGCAGCGGCAGGATCTCGGCGCCCGTGCCGATGAGCAGGAGGTCGATCGCCTCGTGCTCGGCGAGCACCGGGGCGAGGCTCGCCGCGTCGATGGCCGCGGCCACGATCGGGTCCCAGGCGTGGATCCCCGAGGGCAGCGCCAGGATCGAGCCGCGATGGGACATCTCGGCGAAGCGGAAGCCGCCGTCGCCATAGGCGTCGATCCCGTACCGCCCCGGCACGAATCCGTCGTGAAGCCGGCCTTCCGGCATCCGGTGCTCTCCCTGGCCTGTCCTCTTCCGCATGATCCCGGAAACCGCATCCGGGACGGGAAGGTCCTTGTCGTGGCCTCGCCCCGAAAGCCGGCGGGCGCCTTTCGGGGCGAGGCGCTATTCGGCGGCCTGGGGCACCCCCTCGCGCTGCGAGGCTTTCGCCCCCGACAGCATCAGGCCGAGATAGATCAGCGACGGGGTCGAGACGAAGATCGCCGAGTAGGTGCAGATCACGACGCCGGCGAGCATCACCACGGCGAAGCCGTTGATTGCCTCGCCGCCGAACAGCACCAGGGCGAGCAGGGAGAGGAAGGCGGAGGTCGCCGTCATCACCGTGCGCGACATGGTGGAGTTGATCGAGAGGTTGAGCAGGTCGACCGTGGGGATGGACTTGTAGCGGCGCATCAGCTCGCGGGTCCGGTCGAACACCACCACCGTCTCGTTGAGCGAGTAGCCGACGATGGTCAGGATCGCGGCGATCGAGGTCATGTTGAACTCGATCCGGGTGAGGATGAAGACGCCCACGGTGAGCACGATGTCGTGCAGGGTGCCGATGATGGCGCCGAGCGCCAGCTCCCGCTCGAAGCGGAACCAGAGATAGAGCAGCACCGCCACGACGGAGAGGACGACGCCGACCGTGCCGGACTGGACGAGTTCGCCGGAGACGCGCGGGCCCACGGTCTCGGTGCGGCGGAACTCGTAATCCTTGTCGAAGGCCGCGTGGGCCTTGTTCATCACCGCGGTCTGACCCTGCTCGCCGGCCTGGAGCGGCAGACGCACCAGCACGGTGCCCTGGTTGCCGAGCTCCTGCACCTCCGCCTCGCCGAAGCCGAAACCGTTGGCGGTGTGGCGGATCGCGGCGACGTCGGCCGCGCCGGACTTCGCCTGCAGCTCGACCAGGGTGCCGCCCTTGAAGTCGATGCCGAAATTCAGCCCGATCGTCAGGAACAGCACCACGGTCGCGAGCGACATCGCCGCCGAGAGCGGGAAGGTGAAGCGCCGGAACCGCATGAAGTCGAAATGCGATTCGTCGGGCCAGAGGCGAAGCAGGCGCATGGTCGGTCTCGAAGCGGGAGCGGTGCCGGGCACCTCTCGGAAACGGCGTCGCCGCCCGCCACGATCCGGCGGGCGTCGTCTGTCGTCAGAACGGAAGGGTCTTGGGCCGGAAGGTCGTATACCACACGGCGATCATCATGCGGGTCAGGGTCACCGCGGTGATGACGGTGGTGAGGATGCCGAGGATGAACACCACGGCGAAGCCCTTCACCGGGCCGGAGCCCATGAAGAAGAGGATCAGGGCGGCGATCGCCATGGTCGAGTTCGAGTCGATGATGGTGGCGAAGGCCCGGTCGAAGCCGGCCTGCAGCGCCGAGACCAGGGAACGCCCGGCCCGCTGCTCCTCGCGCATGCGCTCGTAGATCAGCACGTTCGAGTCGACCGCCGTGCCGATGGTGAGCACGATGCCGGCGATGCCGGGCAGGGTCATCGTGGCCTCCAGCACCGACATCAGGCCGAGGATCAGGCCGACATGCACCATCAGCGCGATGTTGGCGATGAAGCCGAAGGTGCCGTAGGTCGCGAACATGAAGATCACGACGAGGATGGCGGCGACGATGGTCGCCTTCTTGCCGGCCTCGATCGAGTCGTTGCCGAGCCCCGGGCCGACGACGCGCCGCTCGACCACGGTGAACTTGGCCGGCAGGGCGCCCGCCCGCAGCAGCACCGCGAGGTCGTTGGCCTGCTGGACGGTGAAGTTGCCGGTGATCTGTCCCGAACCGCCGGTGATCGCCGAGCGGATCACGGGGGCGGAGACCACCTCGTTGTCGAGCACGATGGCCATGCGGCGGCCGACATTCTCGCTGGTGGCCTGGCCGAAGCGCTGAGCCCCGCGCAGGTTGAACTTGAAGCTCACCATCGGCTCGTGGCTCTGCTGGTCGAAGGCCGGCTGCGCGTCGGTAAGGTCGCCGCCATCGGCCATGACCCGGCGCTCGACCGGGACCTTGGCGCCCTTCTCGTCCTTCGAGGGCAGCAGGTCGACATCGCCCGAGGGGCTGTCGGCGAGCATTCGGAATTCGAGCTTGGCGGTCTTGCCGAGCAGCTCCTCCAGGCGCTGCGGATCCTGCAGGCCGGGCACCTGGATCAGGATGCGGTCGGCGCCCTGCTGCTGGATCGAAGGCTCCAGCGTGCCGGTCTGGTCGATGCGGCGGCGGATGACCTCGATGCCCTGGCCCACGGCGCGGCGGGTGCGCTCGGTGATGCCGGCATCGGTGTAGGCGAGCTGGATCAGCCCATCGGGCTGCTCGTTGACCTCGACGGTGGAGACGCCGGTGGCCGACAGGCTCTGGATCGGCTGCGAGAGTTCGCGCAGCTTCGGCATGACCTTGGCACGGGCGGCCGCATCGGCGATGCGCACCTGGACGCCGCGCTTCAGCACCTGGATGCCGCCATCGGCGCGGACGTTCTCCTGCTGCAGGATGCGGCGGACATCGTCACGCAGGCCCTTGGCCATGGAGCCGACGAGCTCGTTCTGGTCGACCTCGAGCAGGAGCTGCGAGCCGCCCTGCAGGTCGAGGCCGAGCACGATCGCCCGGTTCGGGACGATCCAGTGCGGCACCCAGGCGGGCAAAGCCGCCATGAAGTGCTTGCGCTGTTCGGCCGAGAAGAAGCTCGGCACGGCTAGGCTGAGGCCGATCAGGATCGCCAGCAGCGTCGTGACGATCTTGGTTCTGGAGAAGCGCAGCATCCGCCCGGTCCGACTCTTTTTCTTGTGCGGATGCCGTGCCTTGGCCCGGCATCCTCATCCGGCCTGTTCAGGCCGCCTTGACCGGTGCGCCCTTGACGCGGACCTCGGAGATCATGCTCCGCACGACCTTCACGCGCACATTCGGGGCGATCTCGACCTCGATCTCGGAGGCGTCGTCCGCCACCTTGGTCACGCGGCCGACGATCCCGCCATTGGTGACGACGGTATCCTCCCGGCGCACGTTCTTGATCATGGTCTGGTGATCCTTGAGCTTGCGCTGCTGCGGGCGCAGGATCAGGAAATACATGATCACGAAGATGAGGACGAAGGGCACCAGCTGAATGGCGATCTCGGCGCCGCCGCCGGTGGAACCGGCCCCTTGCGCGAAGGCGGGGGTAATCAACGCTGGAACTCCTGATGGTCGGACAGGCGGCCTGAGCTGCACCACGGATGGCGGGGCCTGTCGAAAAGCGCGCGGACTATAGCCACGGGCTTCCCGAAAGCAACGTCACGCAACCGCGCGCTGCGGGCGGGCTTCTCCCCGGCCGCGGCACGATCGGCTAAGGACGCCCGCACGAACGAACCCCCTCCTCCAATCCGGAGCCGCCATGACGGCCGAGCCGACCCTGTCCGCCCTGATGCCCCTGCTGGAGCGGATCGCCACTGCCCTGGAGCGGGCCGCCCCGTCCGCCCTGCCGCCGGTGGATACGACCACGGCCGATGCCTTCCTCTGGGGGTCGGAGCGGCGCCTGATCTCGGTGCCGCGGGTCAACCGGGTCGAGATCGGGCTGCTCACCGGCATCGACCGGGCGCGTGACCAGCTCTTCGACAACACCGCGCGCTTCGCCCGCGGCCTGCCGGCCAACAACGCCCTGCTCTGGGGCGCGCGGGGCATGGGCAAGTCCTCGCTGGTCAAGGCGATCCATGCCGAGATCAATGCGAAAGGCGGCGCGGCGCGTCCGATGAAGCTCGTCGAGATCCACCGGGAGGACATCGAGGCCCTGCCCGACCTGATGGCGCTCCTGCGCCCCGACCCGCACCGCTGGATCGTGTTCTGCGACGATCTTTCCTTCGATGCCGACGACACCTCCTACAAGTCGCTGAAGACGGCCCTCGACGGCGGCATCGAGGGGCGGCCGGAGAACGTCCTGTTCTACGCGACCTCGAACCGCCGGCATCTCCTCGCCCGGGAGATGGTCGAGAACGAGCGCTCCACCGCGATCAATCCCGGCGAGGCGGTGGAGGAGAAGGTCTCGCTCTCCGACCGCTTCGGCCTCTGGCTCGGCTTCCACAAGTGCAGCCAGGACGAATATCTCGCGATGATCCGCGCCTATGCGGAGCGGTTCCGGCTCGACCTCCCGGCCGAGCAGCTGCGGGCGGAGGCGCTCGAATGGGCGACCACCCGTGGTGCGCGCTCCGGTCGCACCGCCGTCCAGTTCATCCAGGATCTCGCCGGCCGGCTCGGCAAGACGCTGGACTGAGGCGCGGGATCGCGGCGCCGGACGGGCTCGGGGGTGGGATCGAAGGCGCGCGCGCCGGGTTGCCCCTGGGCCGCGGGCGTCGGGCACGAAACGCGGGCTTGCCGTCTGCTGCAGTGCCGTCGTCTACTGCCCCGCCGATGCCGCGGCGCGCCATGGGCGGCGTCGGGGGGAGGAAGCGCAATGAGTCTGTTCGACAGCATCAAGAGCTCGCTGAGCGGATCGCTCGGGCAGGCGGCCGCCGCCGCCCTGCCGCAGATCATCGAGACGGTGCTTCCCGGCGGCCTTCAGGGCCTGCTCGACCGGCTCCAGCAATCCGGCCACGCGGCCCAGGTCAATTCCTGGCTCGGCCGCGGGCCCAACGAGCCGATCACCACGGGCGACCTGCGCCGGGTGATCGGCGACGACCATGTCCGCATGATCGCCGAGAAGCTCGGCCTGCCGCCGGACCAGGTTCTCGCCACCCTGTCCAAGCTGCTGCCGGAGGCGGTGGACCGGCAGAGCCCGAACGGCACGCTCCAGAGCCCGCCGCCGCGGGACGCCTGACGCGACCGCATCGAACGAAAGCGGCGGCCCCTCCCGGAGCCGCCGCCTGAAGCCAGATTGTTTCGCGCGTTCAGTTCGAGGCGAGGTGCGGGATCGGGTCGACCGGGGTCGCGCCCTTCCGGATCTCGAAGTGGAGCTGGGGCGAGGTGACGTTGCCAGTGGCGCCGGACTTGGCGATCACCTGGCCGCGCTTCACCTTCTCGCCCGGCCGCACGTCGAGCTCGCCGTTATGGGCATAGGCCGAGACGTAGCCGTTACTGTGCCGCACCAGCACGAGCTTGCCGTAGCCCTTCACGTCGGAGCCGGCATAGGCGACGGTGCCGTCCTCGGCGGCCTTGACGGGCGTGCCCTCGGGCACGGCGATGTTGATGCCCTCGTTCCCGCCCGAGCCGTAGCCGGTGATGACCCGGCCACGGGCCGGCCAGCGGAAGGCCTCCGCCTCGGCCGCCGCGGGCACGCTCGCCGGATCGGCGCTCGCGACCTTGACCGGAGTGGCGGCCTCCTTCGGCGCCTCCTTGGCGGGGGCGGGCTCCTTGGCCGCGACCTTGGCGCTCTCCTTGGCCTTCGCGCTCTCCTTGGCGGCGGCCTTCGCCGCAGCCTCGGCCGCCTTGGCCTCGGCGACGCGCTTGGCGGCCTGCTCGGAGGCGGTCTTGGCCGCCTCGGCCTTGGCGAGGCGCGCCTTCTCCGCCGCCTTGGCCGCGGCGTCGGCCTTCTCGGTCGGCTTCCTGTCGTCGGCCTTCTTCTCGGCGGTCTGGCCGGGGCGGATATGCTTCTTCTTCGCCTCGGCCTCGGCGAGCTTCTTGGCTTCCGCGGCCTTCTCGGCGGCCTTTTCCGCCGCCTTGCGGGCCTCGGCGGCTTTCTCTGCCTCGCGCTTGGCTTCGGCCGCCTTCTCGGCGGCCTTCTTCTCGGCCGCCTTGTCCACCGCCTTGGGACCGGGGGCGAATTGCAGCTTCGGCGCGGCCGGCGCGGTGCGGGGCGTCATGGCCGGGGCGAGGCGGCCCGCATCGGGATTGAGGCCCGAGACGGCGCCGGTCACCGGCTCGGTCGAGGCCACACGGGGCGGCGGGGCGATCGGGAGCGGGCGGGAGGTCATGGCCGGGGCGGTGCCACCGGGCGCGCCGAGCGCCTCCGAGCGGATCCGCGGCGTGCGGATGGCGGGAGCCGGCGCGAGATCCCCGCCATCCTCCGGTAGGCTGCCCGTGGCGGACGGCTCGCTGGAGGTAAACGGATTGGTGAAGGGATCTGAGAGGCGCGAAGCGTCCGACGAGCAGGCCGCGGCGCTCCCTCCGATGATTCCGATGAGGGCGAAGCGCGACAGCGTCCTCATCCCCCGACCAGCCCCGCGAATCCGCATCGACGCACCCGTTTGCCTGACGCAACTTGATAGGGGCATTCAAACGGGATTCAGGTTAAGCAACCGTTCCCGTTCACCACGTTCGAAGCGCAATCGGAAGGTTATCGAACGGGTTCGATGCAACGTGTCGCTGGGGACACGTTGCGTGGGACAGGCCGCTCAGGACATGCGGGCGCGGCCCGGGGTGAGCGGCGGCAAGCGCAGGGATGCGCCCGATTGCGTCGCCCCGTCAGGGCCAATGATGGCGAGGCGGCCGCCCTCCAGTCCCGGCAGGGCGCAGACGAGACGCCCGCCCGGGGTGAGGGCCGCTGTGAGCCCGGCGGGAAGGGCGGCGAGCAGCCCGTTGACCAGGATGCGGTCGTAGCGCCCCTCCCCCGCGACCCCATCGGCGAGCCCGTCCGCGGTCTCAAGGACGGCATTCCGGATCCCCGCCGCGTGCAGGTTGTCCCGCGCCGCCCGGGTCAGGGTGGCGTAGCGATCCAGGCTGTGGAGTTGGCCAGCCCCGAGCCGGGCGAGCAGCGCGGTGACGTAGCCCGAGCCCGTGCCGACCTCGAGGACGCGCGCGCCCGGCGTCAGCGCCAGGGCCGCGAGCATCGCCCCGACCTGGCGCGGCGCGGTCATGGTCTGCCCGCAGGCCAGCGGCAGCGCGATGTCCCTGCGGGCATGAGATCGCAGGGGCGCGGGCGCGAAGCCTTCCCGTGGCACCTGCTCCATGGCGCGCAGCACGGCGGTGTCGCGCAGGCCCCGCTCCCGCAGGGACAGCACGAAGGCCGCGTTGCCCACCGCCTCGGTCAGATCCCCGTCGCCCTCAGGCATGATGCGTCCCGTGTCCCGAAGGCTGAATGGCGCCGCCGCGCCTGTGCCGAATCAGCACGCTCCCGGGCGGGACGCCAGCGGGTTTTCCCCAGCCGTCGCCGGATGGAGCCCCGTTGCCGACAAGTCGAGTGAAAGAATTAACCCCATGGTCCGGGTCGTCGTGCTGCGCTTTCCCTTTGCAGGAGGAGCGGACCATGACCATCGGTTCCCTCAATTCCCTCGGCCCGGTGCGGGCCGCGGAGCTCGGCCTGTCCCTGCGCAACGATGCCGCCGCGCGGCATGCGCCCCCGGAGACCGTGACGGTCGAGGTCGTGCGTCCCGTCGATCCCGCCACCAAGCTGAGGGCGGATGCGGACGTGATGCGCAGCGAACCCGTGACGGAGCGGCGGCTCATCGACATCAAGGTGTGAGCGGGCGGTCCCGGACGGCTCACGCCCCCGTCTCGGCCAGGATCCAGGCCGCGGTATCCGGATCGGCCTCGCCGACCGGCAGGTGGAGGATGATCGGCGTCTCGTAGGGGTGGCGCGCCTTCAGCGCCGCGGCCAGCGCGGCCCCCTGCCCCTCCCGAGTCTTGAGGATCGCCACCACCTCCGCGCCCCGCTCGACCGCGCCCTTCCAGGCATAGACCGAGCGCATCCCCGGCAGCACGTTCACGCAGGCGGCGAGCTTGTCCCGCACCAGCGACTCGCCGACCGCCAGCGCGGTCTCGGCGTCCGCAAAGGTCGTATAGACGAGGAGCATGCGCTCCATGCTATGGCTCCTTGATCGAAAGGCCGCGGGCGGCGTCTCTCGTGAATGAGCCCTGCCCCGGCACCCGCGTCAACGCGGCGGCCAAAGCGGCGGCAGAGGGACGAGGCGAGAGAGCGGATGCCGCGTTTCCATCGGATCGCCTTCGTGGCGAGCCCTACCCGCGAGTCGCGGGAGGCCGCGGCGGCCCTGATGCGCCGCTACGACCATGTGACGCCGGAGGATGCGGACGTCGTCGTGGCGCTCGGCGGCGACGGCGTGATGCTGCAGGTCCTCCACCGCATGATGGACAGCGGAAAGCCGATCTACGGTATGAACCGCGGGACCGTCGGCTTCCTGATGAACGACTTCCGGGAGGAGGGCCTGATCGAGCGCCTGGAACAGGCCCAGCGCAGCGTCATCCATCCCTTGAGCATGGTCGCCATCGACACGGAGGGGCGCCGCCATACGGCGCGGGCGATCAATGAGGTCTACATGCTGCGCCAGACGCACCAGACGGCGAAGCTGCGGATCCTCGTCGACGGCAAGGTGCGCCTGCCCGAGCTGATCGCGGACGGGGTGCTCGCCGCGACGCCGGCGGGCTCGACCGCCTACAACCTCTCCGTAGGGGGGCCGATCCTGCCGCTCAACGCGCATCTGCTGGCGCTGACCCCGATCTCGGCCTTCCGACCCCGGCGCTGGCACGGGGCGCTGCTGCCCCACCACGCGCAGATCCGAATCGAGGTGATCGAGCCGGAGCACCGGCCCGTCTCGGCGGTGGCCGACCACACCGAGTTCCGCCGAGTCTGCAGCGTCGACACCTCCCTCGACCGCACCACCGAGCTCGTGCTGCTCCACGATCCCGGCCACGGCCTCGACGAGCGGATCCTGCGCGAGCAGTTCGGCTGATGCGGGGCGGTCAGGCGGCGAGGCGCGACCGGCCCTCGGCGTAGCTGCGCACCAGTTCCTCCGGGATCATGCTGGCGGCGAGCGCCAGGGCGACCGCCCGGGGGCGCGCCCGCGGCGGCTCCGGCACAACTTCCGGCACAATCTCCAGGACGACGGAAGCGGTCACGGGCTCGGCGCTGACGGCGACGGCCGCGTTGCGCGAGGCCATGAAGCTCTCCATCAGCGCGCCCGAGAGATCGTCGAGCACCCTCTGCGTGGCGGCGGCGCTGCGGCGCTGCTGCTCCGCCTGATAGCTGGCCACGATCGCCTCGGGCAGCTCGTCGAGGATCGCATCGAAGCGCAGGTCGATCACCTCGCCCGCCACCGGCAGGATCCGGTCGCTGGGGCGCGGCGCCGCGGGCCAGGGGCCGTCGGCCGCCTCGGTCCGGTCGGCCGACAGGACCACCGGCGCGCCGGCCTCGGGCGCCCCAAGGGCGAGCGGCTCCTCTGCGCCGTCCTGTCCGGCCGCGGTGGGGAGGGGGGATTGTTCGCGGGCTTCGTCGCGGGCGGCCTCCGCCTCGAAGCGGGCGAGCAGCGCCAGGAGGCTGCGCGCTTCCGCGAAGGGCAGGGCTTCGCAGGCGCTCAGGGCCCGCTCGATCATCCGCCGGGCGAGACGCGCCCCCTCGCAGGCCTCCTGCCCCGTCGCCGCCGCGCGCCAGGCCTCGAGGGCGGCCTGGATCGGCCCGAGCAGGATCGGCGGCAGGCCGGCCTTGCGGTGCAGGCTGGCGAAGCCGCCGCTGCGGGGCTCGAGCAGGAGGCCGGCGACCCGGGCGCGGGACAGGCCGGAGAGCTCGGCGAGCGCGGCCTCGGCGAAGGGCATGCGCAGGGACAGCATCGCCCGCAGGATCAGCCCGGCGGTGAGCTGACCCTCCTTGCGCAGATGGGCCACGAGCCGGGCGAGCCCGCTCTCCCCGGTCTCGTCGCCCAGCGCCAGGGCGGCGCGGTCGCGCGCCTCGCGGGTGACGCGGGCGCTGCGCTCCGGGCTGAGCCAGCCGCATTCGCGGCCATAGGCGGAGAGGGAGTCGGCCACCCGCACGGCCACGGCGTGGCGCACCTCGATCGGCAGGTCGGGCCGGGCGAGCAGGGCCTCGCGCAGGCCGGCATCCGCCCCGTGGCGCTCGACGATGCGCAGGAGCGCCGCGGTGCCGATCTCGGCGGCGTGGTTGCGGGCGAGCACGGTGAGGGATTCGAGCCCCGCCACCTCGGCCAGGGCGGCGGCGACGGGCTTGGACAGGTCGCCCCGCCCGGCAATGGCGCTGCGGATCGTCTCGCAGCCCATGGCGGCGCAGTCGACGAGATCGGCATCCATCAGCACCGGCGAGCGGGCGAGGACCAGGCAGGCGATGTCCGGCTGGTCGGAGGCCAGTGCCACGATGAGCGGCCGCGGCGCGGTCTCCGCCCCGGCGCAGGCCTCGGCCAGGGCCCGGCGCACCTGGTCGGAGGGATCGTCGAGGAGGGCGAGCAGGGTGGTCTTGGTCTCCCAGGCCGCATCCGGCCCGAGGGCGCCGTGCAGGTAGGAGCGGGCGAGCGCCGCCGCGGCCTCCGCGCGCCGCTCGGCGCTCTGGTACTGGGGGGCGAGGAGGCGCTGGCGGATCGTCATGGGCCGTTCCGGAGCTTGTAGGAGGAGACGTCGAACAGGGCGGCGTTGGTGGCGATGGCGCCGGGCGGGGCCGGCGTCGCGGCCCGGGCGGCGAGCGCCGCCGCGGGGGCCGTCGGGGTGAGCCCCTCCGGCCGCCGCGGCGGCAGGGGGATCAGGATGGGGGCGCCGTCCGCGGGCGCCGCCGCCGCGGCGGGCGCGGTCACTGCGGTCGCCGTCGCCTCGGCCGGCCCCGTGCCGGCCTCGCCCTCCTCGGAGCGCGGGAACCAGGTCGGTGCGGCGGGGGCGGCCGGCAGGGCCGGGTTGCGGCTCTGCCAGAGCTTGGCCACCCCGTCGGAGATCGCCCCCTGGCGCCGGTCGGTCTGGAACAGGGCGCGGATGCCGCCTTCGAGGGAGGCATAGGCGGTGGGCACGCCCGCGCCCGTCGCCGTGTCGGGGCCGGTGACCGGGCTCGTCACCCCGGCGGTGGCGTTGGCGAGCGTCGCGTAGAGCTCGGCCGCGCCCCGGGGGCGGCCGCTGCGGTCGTAGAACAGGCTGCGGTTGGAGGCGGCGGCCTCCGGCAGGTCGAGGGCCGCGGCCCGCTCGGGCACCGCCTGGGCATCGGCGATCAGGGTGGCCGCGCCCTTCGCCCCGAGGACATGGGCGGCGTAGAGGTCGCCGCTCGTCGGCTCGCGGCCCAGCGCGTCGAGCAGGGCCTCGCGGTTCTTCTGGGTGAGCGCCCCGGCCATGGTCGCCGAGACCTTGGGGTCGCGGCGCAGGTCGAGGATCGCCTGCCGGGTGGTCGGGTCGGACACCGTGTAGGTGCCGTCGGATCTCGCGGTGATGGCGTCGGCATAGCTGCCGAGCCCGAGCTTCGGCCCGGCATTCTTCATCACGCCGAGCCAGGTCTGCTCGATGAACTGGAACAGGCCGGTGGCCGAGGAGGTCGCGGCCTTGGCGGCGGGATTGAGGCTCGACTCGCGCTGCGCCGTGGCGAGGAGATAATCGAAGCCGACGCCGGTGTTCTGCGCCCCGTCGCGGATCGCGGCGAGCACCGTGCCGTCGGCCGCGCCGGTGGACGCACTGGCCGCGCGGCCGGTCCCGGCGCTGGCGCCGGCGTCGCGTTGGGCCGTGGCCGGGGAGGTGTTGGTGAACAGGAACATCGAGGGTCCGCCGCGGGGACCGCGCCCGATCCCGCCGGAGACGACATTCCTGCGATCATGGTAAAGGAAGATTGAAGATCTTGGATCCGGAAGATGTCCCGTTTCCGCGCAGGCCCCTCCCCCGCCCGATGCGCCGCTACCTGAGCCTCCCGGCGGCGGTTTTCGCCCCGCCGCGGCCGGATCCCGCGGGCGGGGCCGACGTCCTCCTCCTCGACGTTTCGGCCCACGCCCCGGCGGATCTGCCCGCGCTGAAGGCCCGCCTCTGCGCCCGGCCGCTGGGCGGCCCCGCCCTGTTCCTCCGGCTCGGCGGGCTGGACGACCCGGATCTCGGCCCCCGCCTCGACGCCCTGATGCCGGCGGCCCCCGAGGGGCTGGTGCTGCCCGGCCTGCGGCGGGGGGCCGACCTCGCCGATCTCGGCAGCCGCCTCGCGGTGGCCGAGGCCGAGCACGGCCGGCCCGACGGGGCCACGCGGATCCTGGGCTGGCTCGACAACGCCGCCGGCCTCCTCGCCGCCGGTCCCCTCGCCGGGGCGAGCCCGCGTCTGTGCGCCCTCGCCTGGGACCCGGCCGCCCTGGCCGCCGAGCTCGGCGCTGCGCCCCGCGATGCGGCCGGCGCCCTGATCCCCCCCCTCGCCCAGGCCCGCGCCCTGCTGCGCCTCGCCGCCGCGGCGGCGGGTGTGGAGGCGGTGGATGTGGGAGACGACGGGACGGCCTTTTGGGCGGCGGCGCGCCGGGACGGTTTCGGGGCGGGGTGCGTGCGTGTGGGCGGTGGGGCTGACGCATGAATGGCGTCGGCGCGGCCGGTTTTTTGTCCCGAGCAATCGAGTGGGAAGGTTGTGGAGGCCGGGTGCGCGTACTGAGGGTCGTTTCGGGTAGAATTTGGCCCGTCCGCTTCTGCTACCTGTCGGGGCAGAAGCGGACGCCTGATCGATGATCAAGTCCTATTGTACTTGCTGAAAGCGGTGGGGCGAAGTCAGGCCGCTCTGACAGTGGCGAGGAAGTGGGCGACCTCCGCACCGAGATGCTCGGACTGGCGCGACAGCTCGGAGGCGGCCGAGAGCACCTGGTTCGCGGCCGCGCCGGTCTCCTCCGAGGCCTGGGCCACGCCGGCGATGTTGCTGGTCACCTCGCCCGTGCCCTGGGCGGCCTGGCTCACGTTCCGGACGATCTCCTGCGTGGCCGCTCCCTGCTGCTCCACCGCTGCGGCGATCGAGGTGGCCACGGTGTCGATCTCGCGGATCCGGCCCGTGATGCCGCCGATCGCCGTCACGGCCTGATCGGTGACGCCCTGCACCTCGCCGATCTGACGGGCGATCTCTTCGGTCGCCTTCGCGGTCTGGTTGGCGAGTTCCTTGACCTCGGCGGCCACCACCGCGAAGCCGCGACCCGCCTCCCCGGCGCGGGCCGCCTCGATGGTGGCGTTGAGGGCGAGAAGGTTGGTCTGCCCGGCGATCGAGGAGATCATGCCGACCATGTCGCCGATCCGGGCCGCGGTCTGGCTCAGCGCCTGGACGAGGTCGGCGGTCTGATCGGCCGCGCCGACGGCCGACTGGGCGAGGCGGGCGGAGCCGGCGACCTGCCGGCCGATCTCCTGCACGGAGGAGCCCAGCTCCTCGGCGGCGGAGGCCACGGTCTGGACGTTGGAGGCGGCCTCCTCGGCGGCGGCGGCCACGGTGGTGGATTGCGAGGCCGTCTCGGTCGCGGTGGCGGTCATGGTGCTGGCGGTCGCCTGCAGCTCGGTGGCCGAGGACGACACCCGGGTGACGATGCCGCCCACGGCCCGCTCGAAGCCGTCGGCGAGCTCGATCATCGTGCGCTTGCGCTCGGCCTGGGCGGCCTCGTCGGTGCGCCGCTTCGTCTCGGCCTCCTCGGCGGCCTTGCGGGCGACCATGGCCTTGATGCCCTCCACCGCCCGGCCGACCGCACCGATCTCGTCGCCGCGCGCGGCTTCGGGGATCGCGGCATCGATCTCGCCGCGGGACATCCGCTGCAGGACCTCCACCAGCCTGCCGAGCGGGCGCGTGATGCCGATGACGGTCACGAAGGCCGCGGCGACAAGCCCGGCGGCCAGTCCGAGTGCGCTGAACAGGATCAGGCTGTGGCGCGTGGCATTGGTGCGATCAGTCAGCTCGGCCGAACCCTTGTCCAGGGCCTTGCGGATGTCGTCCCCGAGTTGGTTGCCCTCCTGCACCATGGTGGAGAAGATCGGGTCGATGGCGTGATGCACGAGGGCGATGGCCTCGGCGTTCCGATTGGCCGTGCCGAGCCGGCGCACCTCGGTCGCCTCCTGGATGAACAGGTCGATGCGCTTGGTCTGAGCCTTGATCCGGTCGGCAAATTGGGGGACCCGCTCCTGCCACTCGGCGAGCACCGTCCTCAGGGTGGGGACCGCTGCCTTGAAGCCTTCGTTGGCCGCCTCGATCTGGACCTCCTCCGTCTCGCCGATGATGCGGTAGATCCAGTAATTCATCTCGAACATGAGCCGGTTCACGCGGCGCGCATTGGCGACGGCCTTGGCGTCGTGCTCGATGAACGAGCGGTAGGTCGCGTCGATCTCGGTCATTCGCGATTGTGCGAACCAGACGCAACCTCCAATTACAAGACCAATTAGAAAAACAACTGCAGACAGTTTTATCAGAAGCTTGAGGTTTGCGAGTATTGACATCGTTTTGTCCCCATTTTTCTTAGGGAACTTTCAGGACATACTATGAAAATTGACTTAAGTTATTTACGAGATAAAACAGAAAAAGCCGCTGGAAAAACCCGTTCTCGAGATTTCGTGATGGCGTCGGGTCGCGAGATTGGGCCGGCTGTTCAGCTGTGCGAAGAGCGCGCTCGGCAGGCGAGCCCTCCAGGCCGGACCGACTCTTCGGGCGATAGTCTTGAGATGTCGGAGGTCGCGCCTGGGGCCTCCCCTGCCCGGTGGGGCGCTGCGGCGGGAGCGAGGGCGACGCCTTCTGCGGCCAGGGCCGGAGGGAGCGGACCTTCAGGATCGGCGGGATGCGGGACGTCCCTCAGCTGCCGCCCTTCGGCCGGCGCAGTTCGAAGCGGCTCTCCGGCTCCGTGGTGAAGTAGTCGAAATAGCCCGCCCGCAGGATCGGGCGCATGGCGCCGGTATCGACCCGGCCGTCGACGACGAAGCGGTCGTCGACATAGAGGCTGACCACCTGCCCGATCACCAGGAAGTTTTCCGCCTCGCCGCCGCCCAGGGGCACCAGCGGCACGGTCTGGAGCCATTTGCACTCGATCGCCGCGGGCGATTCCGCCACGCGGGGCGGGCGCACCTTGCGCGAGGGGGTGGGGGTGAGGCCGGCGAAGCCGAATTCGCTGTCGCCGCGGGCCAGGGGCGCGGAGGTGGCGTTCACCTGCGCGCGCAGGTCGTGGGTGGCGAGGCTGCAGACGAACTCGCCCCCCTCCTCCGCGAAGGTCATCGCATCCTTGCGGCCGGCGGAGCCGAAGGCGACCATGTCGGGATCGCCCGCGATGGCGTTGAAGAAGGAATAGGGCGCCAGATTCACCCGCCCCTGCCGGTCCATGGCGCTGATCCAGCCGATCGGCCGGGGCGCGACGATCGCCTTGAACGGGTTGTGCGGCAGGCTGCGGGTCTCGGGATCGTAATGCATCGGGCCGCCCTCTTCATGACGTCAGAGCCGGGTGACGATCTCGGCGAGGTCCGGGCGGGGCCGGTCGCTCGGGATCTCCCGCGGATGCCCGATATGGATGAAACCGGCGATCTTTTCCGAGGGTCCGAGGCCCAGCGCGTCGAGCACCCGCCGGTCATAGGCGAACCACTCGGTGAGCCAGGAGGTGGCGTAGCCCGCCGCATTGGCCGCGACGACGAGGTTCATGCAGACCGCGCCCGCCGAGAGCACCTGCTCCCATTCCGGGATCTTCACATGCGGGGCCGCCCGGGAGACCACGGCGACCACCACGGGGGCATGGGCGAGGCGTTTGCGCTCCTGGTCGAGCCGGGCCGGGTCGGCCTGCGGAAAATCCGCCGCGTGGATCGCCGCCAGCTGCGCGCCGATGCGGTGGCGGGCCTCGCCCTCGATCACGAGGAAGCGCCAGGGGGCGAGCTTGCCGTGGTCGGGCACGCGGGCGGCGATGGCGAGGAGGCCGTCGAGGGTCTCGCGGGAGGGGCCCTCCCCTTCGAGAAGCGGGGGCGGCACCGAGCGGCGGCGGCGGAGCAGGTCGAGGGTCTCGGTCATGGGTCACCCGTGCGCGGCGGACGAGGGAGGCGTCCGATGGACGCGGATGCCACGAGATGCGACGATCCGCGATCATGCCCCCGCCTTCGGCCATGCCGCCGCCACGCTCCGGTTGCAAGGCCGGAGCGGCGGCCGTAGGGCCGCAGCGTGCGGCAAGGCGAGGCGCGAGGACCATGACGAGGGCTGTCACCGCCGGAGGCTCGACCGGTCTGCGGGCCGTTCCCTTGGCCGTTTCCTTGGCCGTTCTGGGGCTCGCCGCCGCGGGCCTTCCCGCCGCCGCGCAGCCGCCGGACCCCTTTTCCGGTCAGGTCTCGACGCCGATCGGCCCCGCCCTGCCCACCCCCTCCGTGACGGGGCCGAACCTGCCGCCGACCCCGGCGGAGAACGCCACCGACCTCTACCTCTCCTCGGTCTTCTCCGGCAGCGGCCAGCCGATCCGCTCCGGATTGGCCTGGCGCGTCTTCGAGGATCGCGGCGACGACGGCCGGCCGGCGGTGGTCGCCCGCTCGAACGAGGCGAACCCCACCTTCCACCTGCCCCCCGGCGCCTATCTCGCCACGGTGACCTACGGCTATGCCAGCGCCACCAAGCGCGTCGCCCTCTCCGGCACGCCGGTGAGCGAGCAGCTGCGGGTCAGCGCCGGGGCGCTCAAGCTCTACGGCGCGGTCGGCGACCAGAAGATCCCGCCCGCCCAGATCGCCTTCTCGGTCTTCGTGCCCATCGGCACCAACATGGAGGGGCGGCTCGTGCGCGAGGGCGTGAAGGCGGGCGAGCTGGTGCGCCTGCCGGAGGGCACTTACCACGTCGTCTCCACCTACGGGGAATCGAACGCGATCCAGCGGGCGGATCTCCGGGTCGAGAACGGCAAGGTCACCGACGCGACCCTGAACCACCGCGCCGCCACCGTGACCCTCAAGCTCGTGGCCGCGCCGGGCGCGGAGGCCTTCGCCGGCACTGCCTTCAGCGTGCTGACGCCGGGCGGCGACACCATCCGCGAGGCGATCGGCGCCTTCCCCTCCGTGACGCTGGCGGAGGGCGACTACGTGCTGATCGCCCGCCATGACGGGCAGGTCTATACCCGCGAGTTCAAGGTCGAGAGCGGCATGGACCGGGACATCGAGGTGGTGGCCAAGGGATCATGAGAGCGGTCATGAGAGCGACAGCGAGGGGCCGGCGCGGCGGGCTGGCCCTCCTGCTCCTCCTCGCCGCGGCGCCCGCGTCCCGCGCCCAGAGCGTGACCGACGGCTCCGAGGCGGCGCTCGGCGCCGAGACCGCCGGCGCGGTGCTCGCCCTGATCGGCAGGGCCCTGCCCAGGGGCGAGGCCGGCCGCGTCTCCGGCCTGCGGCGGGGCCGGGCTGGCGCCCTGTGCGGGGCGATCGACCGGCCCAACCGCATGGGCACCTATACGGGCGATCGCGGCTTCGTGGCCGACCTCGCGGCGGGCTTCGCCGGGCTGCTGCCCGAGGGGCCGGAGCTGCGCAACCCGGCGAGCCCCGACCAGTACCGGGCGATGGAGCGCGCCCTCAGCCTCTATCGGGCGAATTGCGTGCAGGGCTGAGCGCGCTGCGCCGTGCCGCGGCGACGCAGGCGACGACGGCGGCCGCCGCGGCGAACATCGCCGGTTCGAGCCGCTCTCCGAGGATCAGGGCGGCCGCGACGAGCCCGAGGAAGGGCTGGAGCAGCTGCAACTGACCGATCGCGGCGATGCCGCCCCGCGCCAGCGCCCGGTACCAGAACACGAAGCCGATCAGCATGCTGAACAGGGCGACATAGGCGAGGCCGAGGAGCGCCGAGGCCGGCGCTTCGGCGGGGGCGGCCGGCCACCACAGCAGCATCAGCGGCAGGCTGAGCGGCAGGGACAGCACCAGCGCCCAGGCGATGACCTGCCAGCCGCCGAGGCGCCGGGCCAGCCGCCCGCCCTCGGCATAGCCGAGCCCGCAGACCAGAATGGCCGCGAGCATCAGCCCGTCCCCGGCCAGCGACGCGGTGCCGAGGCCGCGGGCCGCGAAGGCCACGGTGACGGCGCTGCCGAGCAGGGAGAACAGCCAGAAGCGCCTTCCCGGCCGCTCGCCCGCGCGCAGGGCTCCGAACAGGGCGGTGGCCAGCGGCAGCAGGCCGACGAAGACCGTGGCATGGGCCGCCCCGACCCGCTGCAGGGCGAGCGCCGTGAGGAAGGGAAAGCCGATCACCACGCCGAGCGCCACGAGGGCGAGCGACGCGAGGTCGCCGGCCCGGGGCCGGCGCCGGTCGGCCGCCGCCAAAGCGAGGCCGGCCGCCAGCCCCGCGAGTGCCGCCCGGGCCGCGGTGAGGAAGAAGGCTTCGAAGCCGCCGAGCGCCAGCCGCGTCGCGACGAGCGAGCCGCTGAAGATCGCGATCCCGGCGAGACCGTCGCGCCAGGGGCCGAAGCCGGTCTCGACGTCGCGGGTCAGCACGGGCGTGGCCGCCGCCGGCCCCCGCATCAGGCGAAGGGCAGGATCAGCGGCAGGGCGAGGCCGAGGCCCGCGGCGACGATCGCCGCGTCGCTGAGGCGGCGGGCGAGCCAGCCCGTCCTTCCGTTCCGTTCGATGTGCTCCGTCCTGCGCATGGGTCCGCTCCGTCTCGATGCTGGCCGCATCCTCCCACGGCGGCGGCTTTCACGACAGGGACGGTTGCAGTACGATTTCGCCGAACTGTCCGGGACGAGAACCAGTACAGTCGGAGCCCCGCCATGGACCAGCCGATCCCGGAGCGCCTGCGGCCGGAGGAGGGCCTCACCCGCGTCGAGGCGGTGATGGCCGCCATCGAGGCCCGCATCAGCGGGCGCGCCCTCTCGCCCGGCGCCAAGCTGCCCTCGATCCGGGGCCTGGCCGAGAGCATGGGCGTCTCGAAATCCACCGTGGTCGAGGCCTATGACCGCCTGCTCGCCCAGGGCAGCATCGTCTCGCGCCCCGGCTCCGGCTTCTATGTGGCGAGCCGGGCGCAGCCGCTCTGCCTCGCCTCGATCGGGCCGCGCCTCGACCGGGAGGTCGATCCGCTCTGGATCGCCCGGCAATCCCTGGAGGCGGGCGCCGCGATGCTGAAGCCCGGCTGCGGCTGGCTGCCCCCGGACTGGATGCCCGACGCGGATCTGCGCCGGGCCCTGCGCCAGGTCGGCCGCGAGCGCGGCTCGGGCCTGACCGATTACGACGCGCCCCAGGGTCTTCCGCCCCTGCGCCAGCACCTGGCGCTGCGCCTGTCCGAGCGGGGCATCCCGGCCCATCCCGACCAGATCGTGCTCACCGATTCGACGACGCAGGCCCTCGACCTGATCGGCCGCTTCCTGCTCGATCCCGGCGACACCGTGCTGGTGGACGATCCCTGCTACTTCAACTTCCACGCCCTGTTGCGGGCGCATCGGGTCAAGGTGGTGGGCGTGCCCTTCGGGGCGGGTGGGCCGGATCTCGCCGCCCTGGAACAGGCGCTGGCCGCGCATCGCCCGCGCTTCTACCTGACCAATTCCGGCCTCCATAACCCGACCGGCGCCTCCCTGACCCCGGCGGCGGTCCATCGCGTCCTCAAGCTCGCCGAGGCCCACGACACCCTGATCGTCGAGGACGACGTCTATGCCGATTTCGAGACCGAGCCGGGGCCGCGGCTCGCCGGCTTCGACGGGCTGGAACGGGTGATCCATATCGGCGGCTTCTCGAAGACGCTCTCGGCCGCCGCCCGCATCGGCGTGATCGCCCTGCGGCCGGACTGGGTCGAGCGGCTCGTCGATCTCAAGCTCGCGGTGAGCCTCAGCAGCGGACGGCTCAACGCCGCCCTGATCCACCGCTTCCTCGCCGACGGCCATTACCGGCACCATCTCGACGCGATCCGGGCGCGGCTGGCCGAGGCCCGCGGCCGGGCCGTGGCCCGCCTCACGGAAGCGGGGCTCAGCGTGCCCCTGGTGCCGAAGGCCGGCATGTTCGTCTGGGCGAAGCTGCCGGAGGGGCTCGACGCCGCCGCGATCTCCCGCCGGGCCCTCGCCCGCGGGGTCGTGCTGGCGCCGGGCAACGTGTTCAGCCTGAGTCAGGGCGCGGGCGACCACCTGCGCTTCAACGTGGCCCAATGCGCCGACCCGCGGGTGTTTTCCGAGCTGGAGCGGGCGATGGCGGGGGGAGGCGCGGCTGATCGGAACGGGTCGAGCCGGTCCGCTCCTATCTCCACGCGGGGGATAGGAGACGAAGTCTGATCGACCGAACCCCGCCTCAGGGCGCGGCGTGCTCCCCGTGATGGGAATCGAGCACCGCCTCCTCGGAGGGCACGGCGTCGAGGATCGCCTCCGCCCGGCGCAGATCCGGGGAGGTCGCCTCCGCCACGAAGGCGTCGCGGGCCGCCGTGAGGGACAGGGTCGTGGTCTTCTGGCTGCCGAGGCGGCGGATCGAGACCGTGCGCTCCTCCGCCTCGCGGCGGCCGAGCGCCAGCAGCACCGGCACCTTGGCCAGCGAATGCTCGCGGACCTTGTAATTGATCTTCTCGTTGCGCAGGTCCGCCTCGACCCGTAGGCCGGCGCGTTCCAGCGTGCGCACCACCTCGCGGGCGTAGTCGTCCGCCTCGTGGGTGATGGTGGCGACCACCACCTGGACCGGCGCCAGCCAGAGCGGGAAATGCCCGGCGAAATGCTCGATCAGGATGCCGGTGAAGCGCTCCATCGAGCCGCAGATGGCGCGGTGGACCATCACCGGCGGCTTCTTCTGGCTGTCGGCATCCACGTAGAAGGCGCCGAACCGCTCCGGCAGGTTGAAATCGACCTGCGTGGTGCCGCATTGCCAGTCGCGGCCGATGGCGTCGCGCAGCACGTACTCGAATTTCGGGCCGTAGAAGGCGCCCTCGCCGGGATTGATCGCGGTCTTGATGCGGCCGCCGGACTGCTCCTCGATCTGGGCGAGGACGCGGGTCATCACGGCTTCCGCGTGGTCCCACAGGGCGTCCGAGCCGACGCGCTTCTCGGGCCGCGTCGAGAGCTTCACCAGGATCTCGTCGAAGCCGAAATCGCTGTAGGTCGAGAGGATCAGGTCGTTGATCTTCAGGCATTCCTCGGCGAGCTGGTCCTCGGTGCAGAAGATGTGCGCGTCGTCCTGGGTGAAGCCGCGCACCCGCATCAGCCCGTGCATGGCGCCCGAGGGCTCGTAGCGGTGGACCGCGCCGAATTCCGCCATGCGCAGAGGAAGATCGCGGTAGGACTTCAGACCGTGCTTGAAGATCTGCACGTGGCCCGGGCAGTTCATCGGCTTGAGGGCGAAGACGCGCTTGTCCTCGGCCTCCTCGCCGGCCGACTGGGCGGCGAACATGTTCTCGCGGTACCAGCCCCAATGGCCCGAGGTCTCCCACAGGGCCTTGTCGAGGATCTGCGGCGCATTCACCTCGGCATAGTCGCCCTTCAGGCGCCGGCGCATATAGGCGATCAGGTTCTGGAACACGCTCCAGCCCTTGGCGTGCCAGAAGACGACGCCCGGCCCCTCCTCCTGGAAGTGGAACAGATCCATCTCCCGGCCGAGCCGGCGGTGGTCGCGGCGCTCGGCCTCCTCCAGGCGGTGGAGATAGGCGTCGAGGTCCTCCTTCGTGGCCCAGGCCGTGCCGTAGATGCGGGTCAGCATCGGGTTGTTGGCATCGCCCCGCCAATAGGCGCCGGCGACCTTCATCAGCTTGAAGGCCGTGCCGACCTTGCCCGTGGAGGTCATGTGCGGGCCGCGGCAGAGGTCGAACCAGTCGCCCTGGCGGTAGATCTTCAGATCCTCGCCCGCGGGAATCGCGTCGACGAGCTCGACCTTGTAGGCCTCGCCCTTGTCGGCGAAGAGCCGGCGCACGTCGTCGCGCGCCCAGACCTCCTTGGTGAAGGGGGCGTCGCGGGCGATGATCTCGCGCATCTTCGCCTCGATCGCCGGGAAATCCTCCGGCGTGAAGGGCTCGTCGCGGGCGAAGTCGTAATAGAACCCGTTCTCGATCACCGGGCCGATCGTCACCTGCGTGCCGGGCCAGAGCGCCTGCACGGCCTCCGCCAGCACGTGCGCGCAATCGTGGCGGATCAGCTCGAGGGCGCGCGGGTCGTCGCGGCCGAGGAACTCGATGGCCGCGTCCCGGGTGATCGGATCGTCGAGGTCGTGCACCGTGCCGTCGAGGGCCATGGCGACGGTGCGCTTGGCGAGCGACTTGGCGATGCCCTCCACCACGGTCCGGCCGGTCACCCCCGCGTCGTAGCTGCGGGCATTGCCGTCGGGAAAGGTCAGGATGGGCATCGTCGTGCTCCTTGCTCACTCCTGCGAACGAGGCAGGTAAGCGGGTGTCGGGGAGGTTGGCCCGCGCGGGGCGGCGGCGGTTTAGACCGAATCCGCGCGGGAAGGAACGTGTCCCGCGCAAACGAAAGGGCCGCCCCCTCGCGGAGGCGGCCCCGGATTCGCGGGTGAGGGCGCCGGTTACTCGGCGGCGGACGCGTCCGCGGGGGCGTCCGACCCCTCCTCGGCCGCCTTGTAGCGGGTGCGGCGGCGGCGCGGCTTCGGCGCGGGCGCCTCTTCGGCGGCGGCGGGCGGCGCCGCCTCGGGCGCGGCGGCTTCGCGCTTCTCCTCGACGGGGGCCTCCGCGACCGGAGCCGCCGGCTGCGGATTGCGGGTCGCCGTCATCAGGAAGGCCGGCAGGGCGTTGCTGTCCTCGGCCACGGCCGCGACCGGCTCGGGGCGCTTGCGCTCGCGGCGCGCGGGCGCCGGGGCGCCCTCGGCGCGGGCCGGCGCCTCGCTGCGCGGGGCCTCCCGGGGCGCCTCGTTCCGGACGTAGTCGCCGCGGCCGTTCTCGGCGCGGGCGGCCTCGCGCGGCTCGCGGCGCGGCTGGTCCTGCCGCGGGTAGTCCTGGCGATCCTGCCGGTCCTGACGCTCCGGCCGGCCTTCGCCGCGGTTGTAGTCCTGGCGGTTCTGGTCGCGGCCCTGGTCGCCGCGCTCCCCGCGGAACTCCTGCCGCGGCTGCTCGCCCCGGTTGTAGTCCTGGCGGTAATCCTGGCGCGGGCCGTCGAAGCGCGGGTTGCGCTCGTTCCGGTTCTGGAAGCGGTCGCGGCGGTCGTCCCGCCGGTCGTCGCGGCGCTCCGGCCGGTCCTGTCGATCCTGGCGGCCATCGTTGCGGGCCTGCCGGTTCTCGAAATCGTGCCGCTCGTAGGGCTGCGGGGCCTGGCCGGGATCGGCGTAGTCGTCGTTGCCGTACTGGCCGTAGCCCTGGCGGCCCTGCTCGCCCTGGCCGTTGCCCTGCATCTCCTCGTCGCCCTCCTCGTCCTCGTCGAAGCCGTGGCGGGCATAGCCCTGCGCGGTCTGCGGACGGTTCTGGTCCTGGGCGCTGGTGATGATGCGGAAATAGTGCTCGCCGTGCTGGAAGTAGTTCTCGGCGGCGACCGGATCGCCGCTCGCCAGCGCGTCGCGGGCGAGTTGGGCGTACTTGTCGGCGATGTGCTGGGCCGTGCCGCGGATCTTCACATCGGGGCCGTTGGATTCGTAGGACCGGGTCAGCGGATTGGGGCCCTTCGGCCGGTTGCGGCCGCGCATCCGTCTATTCTGGTTTGGTCTCATCGGTCTCGAATGACCCTCACTCGTCTCGAGAAGCGTGGTGCAAGGGCGGCCTTCCAGACCGCATCGGCGGCCGGGCGCTCGTCCATCGTCGATCGTTCAGCGGTGTGCGCGACGTCGTTCCATCCGGTCTGCGCCTCGACCCGCTGGTGAAGGGCGGGCGGTCAGGCACGTAGGACTGTCAGGTTCGGAACCAGCGGGCCGGATCGCGGACAATCGCGCTCGAACACCCGACGGCTGAGGAGACCCAACGAACGGGGAGGATCAGCTTTCCTTGACCCTACCGCGACCCGACTTAACGGACCGTTCGCAGTCTGCTGTCCTCTAGTTAGTCGCTGGGCGACCTCGCAACAAGCTTTTTTTCCATTTCCCGAGCGCGAAAGCTGTGCGCTCGGGGCTTTGCCGGGACTTATCTGGCCGCCGAGGATGGCCGAAGCATGACGACCCGGCGATGCCCGGCGAGGTCGCGCACCACATCGCCCTCCGGCAGGCCGCTCGCCGCGCCGAGCGCCAGCACGGCGTCGGCCTGGTCGTACCCGACCTCGAACAGAACGGCGCCCCCGGGCGCGAGCAGGCCCGGGTGGCGGGCACAGGCCGCCAGGATGGCGCGGTAGGCGTCGAGCCCGTCCGCGCCCCCGTCGAGGGCGGCCAGGGGATCGTGGCCGCGCACCTCCCAGGACAGCCCGGGAATCGCGCCCGCGGCGATGTAGGGCGGGTTCGAGACGATCAGGTCGAAGGGGCCGGCGACCGGCGCGCACCAATTCCCGCGCAGGAACAGGGCGCGCCCGGCCACGCCGTTGGCGACGGCGTTCCCCCGCGCGGCGCGCAGCGCCCCCTCGGAGCGGTCGAGGCCGAGGCCCATCGCCGCCGGCCGCTCGTGCAGCAGGGCGATCAGGATGCAGCCCGAGCCGGTGCCGAGATCGAGGAGGCGCAGGGGCGCGTCCCGCTCCGGCGCGCAAGCGAGGGCGGCCTCGACCAGCGTCTCGGTGTCGGGCCGGGGCACCAGGGTCTCGGGGGAGAGGGCGAAGGGCAGGCCCCAGAACTCCCAGGCGCCGAGGATGCGGGCCACCGGCTCCCCGGACAGCCGCCGGGCGACGGCGATGGTGAGGGCACGCGCGCCCTCCTCGCCCAGGGGCGCCTCGCCCCGGAGCGCCAGGTCGGTCATGGTCAGGCCGAGGGTGTGGAGCAGGAGGAAGCGGGCATCCGAGCGCGCCTCCCCGATCCCGGCCTCCGCGAACAGGCGATGGGCGGTGCGCAGGGCGTCCCGGCGCGGCTCTCCGGGGGCGAAATCCGGGCTCATCGCGCCTGGCGGGTCACGCCATTCCCTCCGCGGCGAGCAGCTCCGCCTGATGCTCGGTGACGAGGGCGTCGATCACTTCGTCGAGGGCGGTCCCGGCCATCACCTCCTCGAGCTTGTAGAGGGTCAGGTTGATGCGGTGGTCGGTCACCCGGCCCTGGGGGAAATTGTAGGTGCGGATGCGCTCCGAGCGGTCGCCGGAGCCGACCTGGGCCCTGCGGTCGGCGGCGCGGGCGGAATCCTTGGCGTTGCGCTCGGCGTCGAACAGCTTCGCCCGCAGGAGCGACATGGCCCGGGCGCGGTTCTTGTGCTGGGAGCGCTCCTCCTGGACGAAGACCACGACGCCGCTCGGCACGTGGGTGATGCGGATCGCCGATTCCGTCTTGTTGACGTGCTGGCCGCCGGCACCCTGGGCCCGCATGGTGTCGATCTTCAGGTCGGCCTCGTTGATGACGATGTCGACCTCCTCCGCCTCGGGCAGCACGGCCACGGTGGCGGCGGAGGTGTGGATGCGTCCCTGCGTCTCCGTCTCGGGCACCCGCTGGACGCGATGCGCCCCGCTCTCGAACTTGAGGCGGGAGAAGACGCCCCTCCCCTTCACCTCGGCCACGACCTCGCGGAAGCCGCCGACGGTGCCCTCGCTCTCGGACATCACCTCGACCTTCCAGCCCTTCGACTCGGCGTATTTGGCGTACATCCGGAAGAGGTCGCCGGCGAAGAGGGCGGCCTCGTCGCCGCCGGTGCCGGCGCGGATCTCGAGGATCGCGCTCTTCTCGTCGGCGGCGTCCTTGGGCAGCAGCATCAGCTGCAGGGCGCGGTGGGCCTGCTCCAGGGCGGCCTCGGCCTCGGGCTTCTCGTCGGCGGCGAGCGCCCGCATCTCGGGATCGCCCCCGGCCTCGTCGATCAGCGCCTCGATGCCGGCGAGGTTCTCGGCGGCGGCGCGATAGGCGCGGATCGCCGCGACCACGCCGTCGAGCTCGGCGAGCTCGCGGGACAGGGCGACGACGCTCTCGGAATCGGTGGCGCCCGAGGCGAGGGTGGCGGTGGCGATGTCGTGCCGCGCCAGGATGGCGTCGAGGCGCTCTGGAGGAAGGGGGGTCATCGCCCGGTCGGTACTCGCAACGTGATCGCAGGGGAAGCCGGCCGCACCGCGGAGCAGGGCCGCCGGCCTCTCGGCCGCGGGCCGCCTTCACGGGCGCGGGACGGCAAGGGCTTCGAGAACAGCTAGATAGGCACGCCGTTGGCCTTCGCGAAGGCGGTGAGCGCGGGCCGCAGGGAGGCGCCGTCGGTCGCCTTCTTCAGCTCGTCGTCGATGACGTCGGCGACGGCCTTGGCCTCGATCGAGAGCACCATGGCCTTCACCGGGCCGATCGCGGCCGGCGACATCGAGAGATTGCGGAAGCCGAGCCCGATCAGGGCCATGGCCTCCAGGGGCCGCCCCCCGATCTCGCCGCAGACCGTGACCGGGCAGCCGACCGCCGCCGCGCGCTCGGCGATCAGCCGGAAGGCCCGCATCGCCGCGCCGCAGAGCGGGTCGAAGCGGTCGGCCACGCGCCGGTTCTCCCGGTCGACGGCGAAGAGGAACTGCATCAGGTCGTTGGAGCCGACCGAGAGGAAATCCGCCTCGCGGGCGATCTCGTCGATCTGGAACAGCAGCGAGGGCACCTCGATCATGGCGCCGAGCTGGCAGTCGCTCGGCAGCACGTAGCCGTGGCGGCGCAGATGCGCCTTCTCGCGCTCGACGATCTCCCGGGCCCGGGTGAATTCCTCCACGGTCGCCACCATGGGGAACATGATCTTGAGCGGGCGGCCGGCCGCGGCCTTGAGGAGGGCGCGCAGCTGCACCCGCAGCAGGGCGGGCCGGTCGAGGCCGATGCGGATCGCCCGCCAGCCCAGGGCCGGGTTCTCTTCCTCCAGCGCCGGCATGTAGGGGAGGATCTTGTCGCCGCCGATGTCCAGGGTGCGGATGGTGACCGGCAGGTCCCCGGTCGCGGCGAAGACCTGCTCGTAGAGCGTCTGCTGCTCGGCGGCCGAGGGCATGCGCTCGGCGACCATGAATTGCAGCTCCGTGCGGAACAGGCCGATGCCCTCCGCCCCGGTCTCGTGCAGATGGGTCAGGTCGACCAGGAGCCCGGCATTGAGGTTGAGGCCGACCCGCACGCCGTCGCGGGTCTGGGCCGGGACCGAGCGCAGGGCGCGGTACTGCTCCTGCCGCCGGGCGCGCAGGCGCACCATCTCGGCATAGGAGGCCTCGACCTCCGGCGTCGGGCGGACCTGGATCTCCCCGGTCACGCCGTCGACGATGATGGCGTCGCCGGAATCGCAGAGCGCCGTGGCGTTGGCGATCTCGCCCACCGCCGGGATGCCCAGCGCCCGGGCCACGATGGCGATGTGGCTGGTCGGGCCGCCCTCCTCCAGCACCACGCCGCGCAGGCGGGCGCGGTCGTAGTCGAGGAGCGCGGCCGGCCCCATGGAGCGGGCGACCAGGATCGCGTTCTCCGGCATCGCGCCGGCGGCGCCCCCGCCCTCCTGCCCGACGAGGCGGCGCAGCAGGCGGTTGGCGAGGTCGTCGAGGTCGTGCAGGCGGTCGCGCAGATAGGGATCGCTCTGGCGCAGCATGCGGGCGCGGTTGTCCGACTGGACGCGCTCGACCGCGGCCTCGGCGGTCAGGCCCGACTGCACCGCCTCGCGCATCCGGCGCAGCCAGCCCTTGTCGTGGGCGAACATGCGCACGGTCTCAAGCACCTCCCGGGATTCCCCCGAGCCGACGCCGTCGCCGTTCTCCACCAGCGCGTCGATCGCCGAGCGCACCTCCTCGATCGCCGCCTCCAGGCGCTCGACCTCGCGCTCCACGTTCTCGGCGATCAGCGTCTTCACGACGATGCGCGGCTCGTGCAGCACCACGTGGCCGAGCCCGATGCCGTCGGCCAAGGCCACGCCGCGCTGGCTCACCGGGCGCCGCGCCGCCGAGCCGGCGCCGGGGGCCAGCGCCTGCAGCTCGCCCGAGGCGATCATCTCCGAGAGCACCATGGCGGTGGTCTGGAGCGCCTCGATCTCCTCCTCGGAATAGACGCGGTAGGTCTTGTTCTGGACGACGAGCACGCCGAGCGTGTTGCCCGCCCGCAGGAGCGGCACGCCGAGGAAGGCGTGGTAGATCTCCTCGCCCGTCTCCGGCCGGTAGGAGAAGTCCGGGTGCGACTGGGCGTCGGAGAGGGAGAGCGGCTCGGCGGTGCGGGCGATCAGGCCGACGAGGCCCTCATCCGCCCGCATGCGCGTGAGATGCACCGCCTCGCGGTTGAGGCCCTCGGTGGCGAAGAGTTCGAGCGTCTGGTCGTCGCGCAGCACATAGACCGAGCAGACCTCGGCGATCACGTTCGCCGCGATCAGGACGACGATGCGGTCGAGACGCTGCTGCGGGCTGACCGGCTCCGCCATCGCTTCGCGAAGGCGGCGCAGCAGCAGGCGCGGGCCTCCGGGCGCAGCGGGCATCTGTGGTCCATTCGGGACGGCCTACGCAACCCTCGCGTGTACTCAGACGAGGGATGACGTGCGGCGGGAACGGTCAGGCCTGGTCGAGGCCGTATAGCGAGTGGAGCGTGCGAACGGCAAGCTCCGTGTAGGCGGCATCGATCAGCACGGAGAACTTGATCTCCGAGGTCGTGATCGCGCGGATGTTGATGCCCTTCTGGGCGAGCGCCCGGAAGGCCTTGGCCGCCACGCCCGCATGCGAGCGCATGCCGACGCCGATCGCCGAGACCTTCACCACGTCGGTGGCGCCCTCGATCTGGCCGAACTGGATGATGTCGTGCTGGGCGTCGAGGATGGCGCGGGAGCGCTCGTAATCGGCCGCCGGCACGGTGAAGGTCATGTCCGTGGTCGACTGGTCGCCGGACACGGTCTGGATGATCATGTCGACGTTGATGTTGGCATCCGCCAGCGGGCCGAAGATCGCCGCGGCGATGCCGGGACTGTCCTTCACGGAGCGGAGCGTGATCTGCGCCTCGTCCTTCGAGAAGGCGATCCCGGTGATGATCTGCTGTTCCACGATTTGATCCTCGTCGCAGATGAGGGTGCCCGGCCGCGCGGCATCGGGGGGATCGAAGGAGGAGCGCACGGTCGTCGGCACGCGGTGGACCATGGCGAGCTCCACGGAGCGGACCTGGAGCACCTTGGCGCCCAGCGAGGCCATCTCCAGCATCTCCTCGAAGGTCACGCGCTCCATGCGCCGGGCCTTCGGCACCACCCGCGGATCCGTGGTATAGACGCCGTCCACGTCCGTGTAGATGTCGCAGCGCTCCGCGCCGATGGCGGCGGCGATGGCGACGGCGCTCGTGTCCGAGCCGCCGCGACCCAGTGTCGCGATCCGGCCGGTGGGCAGGTGCACGCCCTGGAAGCCGGAGATCACCGCGACCTCGCCCCGGGCGAAGCCCTCGTCGAGATTCTTCGGGTCGATCGCCGCGATGCGGGCCGAGCCGTGGGCGTCGGAGGTCTCGATCGGGATCTGCCAGCCCTGCCAGGAGCGGGCCTTGATGCCGTCCTTCTGCAGGGCGATGGCGAGCAGACCCGAGGTCACCTGCTCGCCCGAGGCGACGACCGTGTCGTACTCGGCCTCGTCGTAGAGGGCGTTGGCGTCCTTGACCCAGCCGACCAGCTCGTTGGTCTTGCCGGACATGGCCGAGACCACCACCGCCACCTCGTAGCCGGCCGCGACCTCGCGGGCGACGTGGCGCGCCACGTTGCGGATGCGGTCGACGTTCGCGACGGAGGTGCCGCCGAATTTCATCACCAAACGGGGCATGTCGCGTCCGCGTCGCTATCCGTCTCGCACCGTCGAAGGTCGACGCCGCCGGGCCTGTGGGACCGGAATGCAGCGTCTGTACCGGGGAGGTGCCCGGCGGGTACAAGGGCGCCTCGGACGTGTCAATGCGAGGGCCGGGGCCGGTTCAGGTGCCCGGGGCGGATGAGGGTTGCGGCGGATGGGTGCCTCGGTCGACCAGGAAGAGGTGGCGCGCTTCGAGGCGATCGCGCGGGATTGGTGGGACGAGACCGGCCCGATGCGGGTGCTGCACCGCTTCAACCCCGTGCGCCTCGCCTATATCCGCGACGCGGCCTGCGCCCATTTCGGGCGCGATCCGAGGGTGCCCTTCCCCCTCGAGGGCCTGAGCCTCGTGGATGTCGGCTGCGGCGGCGGCGTGCTCTCCGAGCCCCTGGCCCGGCTCGGCGCGACGGTGACGGGCCTCGATCCGGCCGCCACCAATATCGAGGTCGCCCGCGCCCATGCGGAGGCCGAGGGGGTGGCCGTCGATTACCGGGGACAGACCATCGAGTCGGTGGTGGCGGCCGGCGAGCGCTTCGACATCGTGCTCGCCATGGAAGTGGTGGAGCACGTCGTCGACATGCCGGCCTTCGTGGGCGCCGCCTGCGCCGCGGTGAAGCCCGGCGGGCTGTTCTTCTCCGCCACCCTCAACCGGACCCTGCGCTCCTTCGCCCTGGCCATCGTCGGGGCGGAATATCTGCTGCGCTGGCTGCCCAGAGGCACCCATGACTGGGAAAAATTCGTCACGCCCGACGAGCTGCGCCGGGCGGTGGAAGCCGGGGGGCTCACCGTCACCGACACGACCGGGGTCGTCTACAACCCCCTCAACGACGGCTGGCGCCGGAGCCGGGACACGGGCGTGAACTACATGATTGCGGCCGAACGCCCCGCCTGAGGCCCGCCCACGAACCCGCCCGCCGCGGCGCCGTTGCTCCCTCGACCGGAACGAGGGAGGCGCGGATGCTCGAGAAACTGCCCCATGCCGTGGGCGAGGCCCTGGCCGGCGTGAAGGCGGGCGCCGACAAGGCCGCCTTCCACGCCGCCTTCCCCGAGGTGCCGGCCACGATCGGCGTCGGAAGCCCGGCCTTCGCCGACGGCGCGCCGATCCCGGCCCGCTTCACCGCGGACGGCGAGGGCCTGTCCCCGCCGCTCGCTATCACGAATCTCCCGAGGGAGGCCGCGGCGCTGGTGCTCCTTGTCGAGGATCCCGACGCCCCGGCGATCAACCCCCTCGTCCACCTGATCGCCTGGAACCTGCCGCCCCTGACCGAGACGATCGCCGAGGGCGACTTCCCCGGCCCGGCGGGGCCGGGCAAGCGGCACGATCTCGGCCGCAACTCCTTCCAGAAGGAGGCCTGGCTGCCGCCGGATCCGCCCCCCGGCCACGGTCCGCACCGCTACCTGTTCCAGGTCTTCGCGCTCGCCCGCACCGCCGGCCTCCCCGCCTCCCCCGGCCGCGGCGCGCTCCTGGAGGCGATGGCGGGCAACGTGATCGCCAGGGGGCTGCTCACCGGCACCTATGAGCGGTCCTGACGGTCCCCTCCCCGTCCTTCGTCGGCCTTGCGTCCCGCCATCGCCTGCAGGCATGACCGCCTGAAGGAGGAGACGGCATGAAGGCGTTGATGTGCACGCGGCTCGGCGGGCCGGAGGAGCTGTCGATCGAGACCCTGCCCGATCCCGTGCCCGGTCCCGGGGAGGCCCTGGTGCGGGTGCGGGTCGCGGCGCTCAACTTCTTCGACACGCTGATCATCGCCGGCCGCTACCAGGTGAAGCCGGAATTGCCCTTCTCGCCCGGCGGCGAGGCCTGCGGCGTGGTCGAGGCCCTGGGTCCCGGCGCGCAGGGCGTGCGGGTCGGCGATCGGGTGATCGTGCATGCGAGCCACGGCACGGCCCGGGAACGCGTCACCGTCCCGGCCGAACGGCTGACGCCGGTCCCCGACGCCCTCAGCGACGAGAAGGCGGCCGGCCTCACCATCACCTACGGCACCACCCTGCACGCCCTGGCCGACCGCGCCCGGATGCGGCCCGGCGAGACGCTGGCCGTGCTCGGCGCCTCCGGCGGCGTTGGGCTCGCCGCGGTCGAGATCGGTAAGATCATGGGCGCGCGGGTGATCGCCTGCGCCTCCTCCCCGGCCAAGCTCGACATCGCCCGGGCGCACGGGGCCGACGAGGGCGTCGACTACAAGGCGGAGAACCTGCGCGAGGCCCTGCGCCGCCTCGGCGGCGAGAGCGGCATCGACGTGATCTACGATGCGGTGGGCGGCGACGACGCGGAGGCCGCGCTCCGCTCCCTCGGCTGGAAGGGGCGCTACCTCGTGATCGGCTTCGCCGCCGGCGCGATTCCGAAATTTCCCCTCAACGTGATCATGCTCAAGGGCATCGACGTGCAGGGGGTGCATTGGGGCGCCTTCGTCCAGCGCGAGCCGGAGCGGCACCGGTCGAACCAGGCGCAGCTCGTGGCCTGGGCGGCGGAGGGCAAGCTGCGGGCGACGGTGCACGGCGTGCTGCCGCTCGCCGACTACGCGGAGGCCCTCGGCCTCCTCACGCGGCGCGAGGCGGTGGGCAAGGTGCTCCTGCGGGTGAGCGGTTGATCAGCCGCCCTGCCGCGCCAGGGCCGCGGCGATGCGGGCGGCCGCCGGCCCCTCGTAGCCCGCGGCGGCGCCGTGGCGGGACTTCAGGCGCTGATGGCCCCGGTGATGGGCGTGGGTGACGGCGATGGCGAGGGCATCCGCCGCGTCGGCGAGGCGGAACTCGGCCTTGGGCAGCAGGAACTTCACCATCGCCTGGATCTGTCCCTTGTCGGCATGGCCCGAGCCCGCCACCGACTTCTTGATGAGGTTGGCCGCGTATTCCGAGACCGGCAGGCCCGCGAGCGCCGGCACCAGCAGGGCGATGGCGCGGGCATGGCCGAGCTTCAGCGTCGCCTGCGCGTCCTTGTTGACGAAGGTCTCCTCCACCGCGACCTCGTCCGGCGCATGCGCCTCGACGATGCGGGTGATGCCCTCGTGCAGCTCGCGCAGGCGCAGGGCCAGCGGCAGGTCCCCGTCGGAGGTGACGACGCCGCAGGCCAGATAGGCGAGCTTGGTGCCCTTGGCGGTGATGAGGCCCCAGCCGGTCCGGCGCAGGCCCGGATCGATGCCGAGGATGCGGATTTCCTGCGTCACGGCCCTCGGCCCTTCCTCGTCCCGGTCGGAAGTGACCGCACCCCCCTTGTCTGTACGAAACGTACAGTGAACGAAGGGTTGCCGCAAACGAAACGGCAACGCCTCCCCGGACGGGTCCGGAGAGGCGTCGCTGTCTGACGGATGCCGTTCCGCGCCGGGACGGCCGGATCAGGCGTCGATGGTCGGGCCGCTGCCCTCGCTGCCGCGGCGCTTGGCCATGAAGGCGTCGAACTGCTCGCGGTCCTTGGCCCGCTTCAGTTCCTCGACGAACTCGGCGAAGGCACGGCTTTCCTCCGCGAGCGCCCGGCGACGGGCCTCGAGGCGCTCGAGCTCGGCCTTGCGGTATTCGTCGAAGGCCCAGTTGCCGGTGGGGCCGGCATTCCGGGCGGCCTCGAAGGCCTGGGCGAAACGGGAAGCGCCGTTGCCGGCCGCGCCCCAGGAGCCCGTGCGGGCGAAGTCCCGTATCTGGTCGAGGGCCGGGTAGCCCGCGATCTTCCAGGCGACATAGGCGACCGCGAGCGGCCAGGCGTAGATGAACCCGACGACGATCGTGGCGATCTCGAGGGAACGGCGCGGGAAGGGGCCGCCGCGACTGCGGCACGCGCCCCATGGAGAGGTGGTGGACGTGTTCACGGCTTGAAGGCTCCGATGTGAATGTGAACGACATTCACATGCGGGGCCGTTTCCCCGCTTTCAAGGGTGGGGGGCTCGTGTTTTTCGGGCGGGGCGTCGCCGGAGCTTCCGTTCGGCGACCGCGTCGCTGAACGAATTCGGGATCTTGCCCGTGGATGCGGGCAGGCGCACAGTCGCGCGATGCCGGAGCGAACGTTCTCATTGGTGGTTGACCGTCGCCCTGCCGCGGAGCGCGCGCCGGGCCGCCCGCTCTTTCGCGAGCTGGACCGCGTGCGCGCGCTCGTCGACGTGCAGGGCGAGGACGGCGAAGTCGTGCCCGCCGGCAGCACAGGAACCGTCGTCGCCGTCTGGCGCGGCGGCCTGGGCTTCGACGTGGAATTCGTGCGCCCGGTCGAGGCCCTGGCCCTGTGCGCGCCGCAAGCGCTCGCGCTGGTCGAGCGCATCGACGAGTGAGTGGCTTCGTCGCTTATCCGGAGCAGTTCCGTGTCGATGACCACAAGGTCAGGCGCTATCTCCTCGATCCGGACCACGCCGAAGGCGGCGACAAATGCGCCTTCCTCCTCAGCATCGGCTTCACGGTCGACGATCCGGTCTCGCTGATGGCGGCGCTGGCGGCCCATCCGACTCCGCACACGCTGACCCGCACCTATCCGACGCCGTTTGGGCACCGCTACCATTTCGAGGGGCCGCTCCCGTGCCCAGATGGTTCGGTCGCGAATGTCCGGACCGTCTGGCAGGTCGATGCCGACTCGGGCCCCAACCCCGCCCGTTTCATCACGCTGAAGCCGCTCCCGCGATCCCGTTAGACGGCTCGCACCTGCGATCCGGTCGTGCGCGGTGCTGTCCTGCCGAAGGATCAGGCCGCCGGCGGCGCAGGGCTCTCCGCTCCGGGCGGTGCGCGGCGATGGCCCGCCGCTCCCCCCGCCCCGTGCACCAGCGCCAGCACACCGGCCCGGAGCAGCTCGTACTTGTCGGGGCCGCCCTTCGGCAGGCGGCCGGCGGCGGCGAGCGTGGCGAGGCCGTGCGAGAGCGCCCAGACTTCGAGGGCCACGAAGCGGGGATCGACCCCGCCGAAGCCCTCGGGGAAGGTGCTGCGCAGGGCGTCGACCAGGAGATCGAAGGGGTTCGGCCGCTCCCCCGCCGGGGCGGCGGCGAGGCTGCGGGTGTCGAAGATCGCCGCGTAGTAGCCCGGCTCCTCCTCCGCGAAGGCGAGATAGGCCTCGCCCATGCGGGTGAAGCGCTCCAGCGGCGTGCCGCGGCCCGAGACGGCCCGGGCGAGGCGGTCGGCGAGGTCGGCGAAGCCGCGGCCGGCGACCTCCTCCAGCAGAGCCTCACGGCCCCGGAAATGGCGGTAGAGGGCGGCCGGCGTCACGCCGACGAGGCGGGCCGCGTCGACCAGGGTGAAGCCGCCGACCCCGCGCTCGGCGATGAAGCGGCGCGCGGCCTCGATCAGCGCCTCCTTGAGGTTGCCGTGATGGTAGCCGCGCCGATCGCGCGGTCCCTCGCGCCAGGGTCGCACGTCCTCGTCCTTGTTCTGCCCCGCCCCGTCTACGCGCCGGGAAGCCGGCCGGTTTCCAAGACGCGGCGGCGTTTTCGGACGGTTCGGCGGCGAAGTCGACCCTTGCCGGGCCTCGCTCCGCCGTTTTCGGGAGACCGCGGCTTGACAGGCGAGCGCCTTAGCAATGTTATAAAGTTACATCATTTCCCGAGAAACGATCCCGATACCCATGCCCGCTCCCGACAAGCGCCTTCCCGTCACCGTCCTGTCCGGCTTCCTCGGGGCCGGCAAGACGACGCTCCTCAACCACGTGCTCAACAACCGCGAGGGCCGGCGCGTCGCGGTGATCGTCAACGACATGAGCGAGGTGAACATCGACGCCGACCTGGTGCGCGAGGGCGGCGCCAACCTGTCCCGCACCGACGAGACGCTCGTGGAGATGACCAATGGCTGCATCTGCTGCACCCTGCGCGACGACCTGCTCGCGGAGGTGCGCCGGCTCGCCGAGGAAGGCCGCTTCGACACGCTGCTGATCGAGGGCACCGGCATCGCCGAGCCGCTGCCCATCGCCTCGACCTTCTCCTTCCGCGACGAGGAGGACCGCTCCCTCTCCGACATCGCCCGGCTCGACACGATGGTGACCGTGGTCGACGCGGTGAACCTGCTCAAGGATTACGGCTCGAACGATTTCCTGCGCGAGCGCGGCGAGACCGCCGGGGAGCAGGACGAGCGCACCCTGGTCGATCTCCTCGTCGAGCAGATCGAGTTCGCCGACGTGGTGGTGATCAACAAGGCCGGCGATGTCGGGCCCGAGCAGCTCTCCCTGGTGCGCTCGGTGGTGCGGGGCCTGAACGGCGACGCGCGCGTCATCGAGACCTCCCACGGGCAGGTCGCCATCGCCGATATCCTCGAGACCGGGCTGTTCGACGAGGAGAAGGCGCAGGAGCATCCGCTCTGGTTCAAGGAGCTCTATGGCGCCCACGCGCACGTGCCGGAGACGGAGGAATACGGGATCTCCTCCTTCGTCTACCGGGCCCGCCGGCCCTTCGACCCGGAAAAGTTCTCGGCCTTCGTGAACGCGACCTGGCCGGGGCTGATCCGGGCCAAGGGGCATTTCTGGCTGGCCACGCGCCCGGACTGGGTCGGGGAGTTCTCGCTGGCCGGCGCGGTGGCGCGGGTCGGCGCCATGGGCTTCTGGTGGGCCGCCGTGCCCAAGGCGCGCTGGCCGGAGGAAGGCATCTTCCGCGAGAAGCTTCATTCGGTCTGGAGCGAGGTCTGGGGCGACCGGCGCCAGGAACTGGTCTTCATCGGGCGGGACATGGACCGGGCGGCGATCACCGCCGCGCTCGAGGCCTGCCTCGTCGGCCCGGCCGCGCCGAAGCGCTTCGACCCGGCGGCCTATCGCGGCCTGCCCGATCCCTTCCCCGCCTGGCGCCGCGCGGCGGCGTGAGCGGGTTCCTCAGCCTCGGGGCCTGGCGCGCCCGCAGCGCCGGGCGGGCGGCCGAGGCCGCGCGGGTGAAGGCGCTGCTCGCCCCCCTCCTCGCCCTCGGGCCGGAGGACGCCCTCTCGGTCAGCGAGATCGCCTGCGCCGAGCCCGGCTGCCCGGATGTGGAGACGGTGGTTCTGGTGATGCGCTTGCACGAGCCGACCCGGGCGATCCGCGTCCGGCATCCCCTCGGCGCGATCGGGCCGGAGGAATGCCGCGCGGTCGCGGCGGAGGAGGCGCTGCAGCGCGCGCCCCTCCCCTGAGCGGGGCCGTCAGACCTCGTCCGCCCAGTCGAAGGAGCGTCTGACCGCCCGGTCCCAGCCGGCGCGCAGGCGGCGGCGCTCCTCCTGCGCCATGCCGGGCGCCCAGCGCCGTTCGACGCTCCAGTTGCGCACGAGGTCGTCGAGGCCCTTCCAGGTGCCGGTGGCGAGCCCCGCGGCATAGGCGGCCCCGAGCGCCGTGGTCTCGCTCACCTTCGGCCGCACCACGGCGACGCCGAGGATGTCGGACTGGAACTGCATCAGCGCGTCGTTGACGACCATGCCGCCATCGGCGCGCAGCTCCGTCACGGGGATCCCGGAATCCGCCGCCATCGCCTCCAGCACCTCGTGGGTCTGGAAGGCCGTCGCCTCCAGGCAGGCCCGGGCGATGTGCCCGCGATGGGCGTAGCGGGTGAGCCCGATGATCAGCCCCCGGGCGCTCTCGCACCAATGCGGCGCGTAGAGGCCGGAAAAGGCCGGCACGAAATAGACGCCGCCATTGTCCGTGACCGAGGCGGCCAGCCGCTCGATCTCCGCGCTCTCGCGGATCAGGCCGAGATTGTCGCGCAGCCACTGCACCAGGGCGCCGGTGATCGCGATGGAGCCTTCGAGGGCGTAGACCGGATCCTGCCCGTCGAGCTTGTAGCCGACGGTCGTGACCAGCCCGGCCTTGGAGGGCACGGGCGCCGGGCCTGTGTTCATGAGGGCGAAGCAGCCGGTGCCGTAGGTGTTCTTGGCCTCGCCCGGGCGGAAGCAGGTCTGCCCGAACAGGGCGGCCTGCTGGTCGCCGAGGATGCCCGCGATCGGCACGCCGGGGAACGGCGTGGTCGTCTCGCCGAGCCAGCCGCTCGAGGGCACGATCTCCGGCAGCATCGCCTCCGGGATGCCGAAGACGTCGAGCATGCCCGCATCCCAGGCGAGCCGGTCGAGGGCCATGAGCTGCGTGCGGCTGGCATTGGTCACGTCGGTGAGGTGGCGCCCGCCCTCCGGGCCGCCGGTGAGATTCCAGACCAGCCAGGAATCGATCGTGCCGAACAGGACCTCGCCGGCCTCCGCCCGTTCGCGGGCGCCCTCCACGTGGTCGAGGAGCCAGCGCAGCTTGAGCCCGGAGAAGTAGCTCGCCAGGGGCAGGCCGGTCACCGCCCGGAAGCGGTCGCGCCCGCCCTCCCGGGCGAAGGCGGCGACCAGCCGGTCGTTGCGGGTGTCCTGCCAGACCAGGGCGTTGTGCAGGGGCTTTCCCGTGCGCCGGTCCCAGATCAGCGTGGTCTCGCGCTGGTTGGTGATGCCGATCGCGGCGAGGTCGGCGGGGGCGAGGCCGCCCTCCTCCAGGGCCTGCCCCATCACCTGGACGGTCTTGCGCCAGATCTCCTGCGGGTCGTGCTCGACATGGCCGGGGGCCGGGTAGATCTGCGCATGCTCTTCCTGGGCCCGCGCCACCACGCGCGCCTCCCGGTCGAACACCATGAAGCGGGTGCTGGTGGTGCCCTGGTCGATCGCCCCGACGTAACGGCCCATGGCGTCTCCTCCTTCCGACCTGCCCTGTCTCGCCCGGATCGCCGCTCAGGCCGGGGCCGGTTCCGCCGCGAGATGGGATTCCAGCCGCGCCCGGCTCCCGGCGCCGGTGCGCAGGCCGAGCTTGGAGCGGCGCCAGAGGATGTCCTCGGCGGTGCGCGCCCATTCGTGGCGGCGCAGGTATTCGACCTCCGCCGCGCTCAGGCCGCCGTCGAAGGCCGCGCCGAGGTCGGCGAGCGAACGGGCGGAGCCGAGGATGCGCCGCGCGCGGCTGCCATAGGCGCGGGCGAGGCGGCGGGCGGTCTCCTCCGGCAGGAAGGGATAGTCCCGCCGTAGCTCGGCCAGGAAGGTCTCGAAATCCGTGCCGAGGTCGCCCCCCGGCAGGGGCGCCGTCGCGGTCCAGGCCGGGGCGAGGCCGGGCAGGTGGGGTTCGAGCTTCGCGAGGGCGTGCTCGGCGAGCCGGCGATAGGTCGTGATCTTGCCGCCGAAGACCGAGAGCACCGGCAGGCGGCCGTCCCGGTCGGAGAGGTCGAGCACGTAGTCCCGCGTCACCGTGGAGGCGTCGGCCGCCGCGTCGTCGTAGAGCGGGCGCAGGCCCGAATAGCTCCAGACCACGTCCTCCGGCCGGACCTGCCGGGCGAAGGAGCGGTCGATGCAGGCGCAGAGATAGGCCGTCTCCTCCGGGGCGATCGCCACCGGGCCGGGGGCGCCGTCATGGGCGACGTCGGTGGTGCCGATCAGGGTGAAGTCGCGCTCGTAGGGGATCGCGAAGACGATGCGCCGGTCCGGCTGCTGCAGGATGTAGGCGTGGTCGCCCGCGTAGAGGCGGGGCACGACGATGTGGCTGCCCTTGATCAGGCGCAGATGCGCGCGGCTGGCGAGGGCGAGGGTCTCCTGCAGGAGGTCGCCGACCCAGGGCCCCGCGGCGTTGACGAGGATGCGCGCCCGCACGGGGCGGGTCTGCCCGGTTGCCGCGTCGTGCAATTCCGCGGCCCAGGCCCCTGCCTCCCGCCTTGCCGCGACGAGGCGGGTGCGGGTGCGGATGTCGGCGCCGCGCTCCGCGGCATCGACGGCGTTGAGGGCGACGAGGCGGGAATCCTCGACCCAGCAATCCGAATAGACGAAGCCGCGGGTCAGCCGCTCCTGGAGCGGCGCGCCGTAGGGCAAGCCGCGCAGGCCGACGGCCTGGGAGCCCGGCAGGGAGCCGAGCTTGGCGAGATGGTCGTAGAGGAAGAGCCCGATCCGCAGCATCCAGGCCGGGCGCAGGCCGCGGTCATGCGGCAGCACGAAGCGCAGGGGCCAGATGATGTGAGGGGCGAGCCGCATCAGCCGCTCGCGCTCGGCCAGGGCCTCGCGCACCAGCCGGAACTCGTACTGCTCCAGGTAGCGCAGGCCGCCATGGATCAGCTTGGTGCTCGCGGAGGAGGTGGAGCCGGCGAGGTCCCCCTGCTCGCAGAGCAGGACCTTCACTCCCCGCCCGGCGGCGTCGCGGGCGATGCCGGTGCCGTTGATGCCGCCGCCGATCACGAGGAGGTCGAAGGTTTCGCCCACCGTTCGCCCCTCCCCGCCCGGGCCGCTCAGCGCAGCCGCTCCGGCGTCGCCCCCGCGGGCAGCGCCTTGCGGCTCAGGCCCTTGTGCAGATGGACCATGAGGGCCACCCCGAACAGGGGCGTGGCGAGATTGACGATCGGCACCACCATCAGCCCGGCGAGCAGGCAGCCGGCCAGCATCACCGTGATGCCGAATTGCTCGCGCATGGCCCGCGCCTCCGGCAGCGGCCGGAACCGGCTGGCGGCGAGCTCGAAATACTCGCGGCCGAGCAGGTAGGCATTGGCGCCGAAGAAGGCGATCAGGTTCACGCCCGGCACGAAGACGAGGATCAGGGCCACGAGGTTCACGACCAGGGCGAGGCCGGCGAAGCGCAGGGCCGAGAACATCGCCGCGCCGAAGGGCAGCGCTCGGCCCGTGGGCTCCCCGGGGAAATCCGCCCGCTCCACGATCTCGGCGGCGTCGTCGAGGAAGAAGCCCGCTACCAGGATCGAGACCGCCGGCATCACGTAGGCGAGCGCCACGAACAAACCGGCGCCGGCCAGGAAGAAGGCCAGCGTGTCGAGGAAGGGATAATCCGCGGAGATGTGATGGCTCGACTGGAACCACTGGATCGCGCGGGTGAGGGCGAACCAGACGGCGACGAGCAGCCCCAGCGTCAGGGCCAGGGACTTCAGCAGGATCGCCCGCAGGCCCGGCGACAGCACCTGCCGCAGGGCCGCGGCGGCGGCTTTGAACAGCATCGCGTCACCGGCAGTTCGTGGTCGCTCCCTCGGGCCGAGGTTTTGGCCGCAGAGGCCCGCGGGCGCAACCCCGGGGCGCGTTGTCGATTGGTCCGGTGTCACTCTGTCCGCAAGCCGTGTCGCCGGGAAGAGCCCATGCGCCGCCGTCTCCGCCTCCTGCTGGTCCTCGTGGGGCTTCCGTTCGGGGGGCTCCCGGCCGAGGCGGAGCCCGGCGGCTGGAGCCGGGGCGCGCCGGCCCCGGCGCCCCGCTCCGAGGTCGCCGTGGCGGCCCTCGACGGCAAGGCCTATGTCGTGGGCGACTACAACGGCGCCACGGGCCTCCTGATCTACGACTCCGCCGCCGACAGCTGGCGCGAGGGCGCGCCCTTTCCCCACCCCGTCCACCACGCCATGGCGGCGGGTTTCGGCGGGAAGCTCTACGTCTTCGGCGGCTACGTGAACGGCTGGGAGGCCAGCCCCGAGGTCTGGGCCTACGATCCGGAGCGCAACGCCTGGGAAAGGCGGGCGGACCTGCCGACCCCGCGGGCAGCGGGGGGCGCGGTGCTTCTCGGCGAGGGCATCCACGTCATCGGCGGCAGCGTCTCGGGCCGGAAGAACGATCCCGCCCACGAGGTCTACGATCCGGCGAGCGACCGCTGGAGCCGGGCCGCGCCGCTCCGGACGCCCCGCGACCACCTCGCCGTGCAGGCGGTGGACGGCAGAATCCTCGCCCTGGCCGGCCGGCGGGACGGCGACCCGGCCGGCAATCTCGCCACGACCGAGAGCTACGATCCCAAGGCCGATTCCTGGAGCGAGGCCGCGCCCCTGCCGACCCCCCGCAGCGGCGTCGCCTCGGCCGTGCTCGACGGCAAGGTCTTCGTGCTCGGCGGCGAATCGCGCGAGCAGACCTATGGCGCGGTCGAGGCCTTCTCCCCGAGGACCGGCCGCTGGGAGCGCTTCGCGCCCCTGCCGACGCCCCGCCACGGCTTCGGGGCGCTGGTCCATGACGGCAGGATCGTCACCCTCACCGGCAGCCCGAAGCCCGGCGGCGACCGTTCGAACCTCGTCGAGCGCTTCGACCCCTCGGCCGCGCCCTGACCGGGGCCGCCCCGACACGCGCCTGTCGCCGAAACGCGCTTGCTGCTAGGCCGACCCGGCCCGGCGGCCGCCCCCTTCCTTCGACCCCGCGACGATGCAGACTGCCCTCCCGGCTCACACCCGTTTCCGCCCGAGCACGCGGCCGCGCCTCGCGGCCCTGCCCGCCGCCCCCGAGGTGATCGTCCTCGGCGCCGGGGCGGCGGGCATCGCCGCGGCTAGGACGCTGATCGCCCGCGGGATCGCGGTGGCTTTGCTCGAGGCGCGGGACCGGGTCGGCGGCCGGGCGGTGACCACGACCCTGCGCGGCCACGCGATCGATCTCGGCGCCCATTGGCTGCATGCCGGGCCGGTGAACCCGCTCGTCGCCCTCGGGCTCGTGCGCGGCGAGCCCCTGCGCAAGGCGCCCCAGGACAGCCACCTCGTGGTCGGGCGGCGCTTCGGGCGCCCGGCGGAGCAGGCCGCCTTCGGCCGCGCCTTCGACCGCGCCGACCGGGCGATGACGCAAGGGGCCGCCGCCCCCGGGCCGGACCGGCCGGCCGATGCCGCCGTGCCCCCCGTGCTCGGCCCCTGGCGCGACCGGATCGACCTCGTCCACGCCCTCGTCTCCGGCCGGCCCCTGCGCGAGGTCTCGCTGCAGGACTGGCCGAGCATGGAATATGGCGACAACTACTTCCTCGCCGGGGGCTACGGCGCCTATCTCGCCCGCCTCGCCCACGGATTGCCGATCGCCCTGCGGGCGGAGGCGACCCGGGTCTCCTGGTCGGGCGGAGGCGTCGCCGTCGAGACCGCGGACGGGGCGACGCTTCGGGCCAGGGCCCTGATCGTGACCCTGCCGGTGATGGTGCTGCGGGCGAGCGTGGTCTTCGAGCCGAGCCTGCCGGACGGCCCGCGCGCCGCGATCGACGGCTTCCGCCCCGGGATCTACGAGCACGCGGTGCTGCACTGGCCCTCCGCGCCCTTCCGGGGCCGCGACCGTCTGGCCAGCGTGGTCGGGGGGCGCCACCGGCCTCCGGGGCTGCTCACCCGGATCGACGGCACGCCCTTCCACTATTTCGAGCTCGACGCCGCCTGTGCCGAGGCCGTCGACGCCCTGCGCGCCGGCCCCGACGCGACCCGCCGCCTCGCCCGCAACGTGATGGCGGCGCATCTCGGCCACGGCGCGATCCGTGACCTCGCCGTGCCGGCGGTGACGGAATGGCGGGCCGATCCCTGGTCCCGCGGCTCCTGGGCGGTGCCGCCGCCGGGCCATGCCGGCGCGCGCCTGCGCCTGCACGCGCCAGTGGGCGAACGGATCTGGTTCGCGGGCGAAGCCCTGTCCCGGGAGCAATGGGGCACGGTCGGGGGCGCCTATGCCGAGGGCGAGCGCGCCGCCGCCGCAGTGGCGGCGCTCCTGCGCGGCGAACCCACCCTGGGAGACGGCTGAGGTCGCCCGGGCATCGACAGTGCTTTCCATCCGTGCTGTCTGCCCGGCGGACCGGGCCGGGGGCCGGATGAGGGGCCGCGATGATCTGGACGATGAACTGGGTGGAGACGATCGGCTATGTCGGCACGGCGCTGACCATCGCCTCCTCGGCGATGAGCACGATGATCCCCCTGCGCGTGGTGGCGATCCTCGCGAGCGTCGCCATGATCACCTACGGCTTCCTCACGGACAGCATGCCGGTGGTGATCACTGAGGCGATCCAGATCCCCTTCAACACCTTCCGGCTCTGGCAGATGGTGCGGCTGGTGCGCGACGTGGAGAAGGCGGCCGCCGGCGACCTTTCCATGGACTGGCTCGCCGCCTTCGGCACGGTGAAGCGCTTCAAGGCCGGGGAGACGCTGTTCCGGAAGGGCGATCCGGCCGCGGAGATGTTCACCATCCAGAGCGGGCGCTTCCGCATCCCCGAGGTCGGGGTGGAACTCGGGGCCGGCGGGGTGGTGGGCGAGCTCGGCCTGCTCTCGCCGGGCAACCTGCGCACGGGCTCGCTGGTCTGCGTCGAGGCGGGCAAGGCGCTGTGCCTGCCCTATTCCGAGGTCAAGCAGCTCTACTACCAGAACCCGGAATTCGGCTTCTACTTCCTCAAGCTGACGAGCGACCGCCTCTTCCAGAGCGCCGCCGCGCAGAAGGGGGCGGAGGAGAAGCCGGTCACGGCGTCGGAGCTGATCTGACCCGAGAGCATCGCCCCGAACGGTGCTGTCCGGCCTCTCGAAGAAGGCGATGCGGAAACAGAGCCGCCCGCCTCAATCCGTCTGCCGCATGAAGCTGTCCGGCGTGCCGGTGCCGTCCTCGACGAACTGGATGTCGCGGGGGCCGCGGCGCGGGGTGTCGACGGAGAGGAACACCATCGGCTCCTCCAGGATCTCGGGCACCGAATGCACCACGCCGCGCTTGAAGAACACGAGCCGGCCCGGCCCCACCTCCACCGGCGCCTCGTCCCCGAACTTCATCAGGCAGCGTCCGGACAGGGCGTAGAGATACTCGTCGCAGGTGGTGTGGTAATGCGGCGGCGTCGGTGTGTAGACCCGGAAGACCCGGGCGCTCGCCGCCTCGTCGTCGGTGAAGCGGTGATCGGCGACCATGGTCGTGGCGGCCTCCGGCAGGCCGGCCACCGCCTCGGCGACGTCGAACACGGCATGTCCCGCCGTCTCGCCCGGCCCACTCATCGTCTCGCTCCCGAAAGGTCTCTTCGCGCGCGCATCATGCGCCCGCCATGCGCCCCTGCCCAGGCCCCCGGCGCGGCAGGGCGCGTCGTGTCAGCCGCGCGTGCCCCAGCGGGCGCCCATCTGGCTCGGCCGGGTCGCGTTGGGGCCGATGGCCGGGCCGCTGGCGCGGCCGGGGCGGTGCTGGGATTCCGGCGCCAGCGGCTCCGAGGCGAGGGTATCCGGGACCGCGGCCTCGGACGGATTGCCCCGGCCCTCCGCGAATTGGCCCGCCTTGCGGAAGGTCCAGAGATAGCCCGGCACCACCGCCTCGACCGCCGTCGGCACGATGCCGAGGCTCTCGATGGTGCGGCCCTCCGCCTTGGCCTTGTCCGAGACCACGTTGTCGAGCTGCAGCATCGTCACCTGGTCGCGGGTGAGCTTGAAATCGGCCGGCAGCAGGCCGAGGGCCAGGGTGTCGACGATCTCGAGCACCCGCGCCTGGAGGCGGGCCGCCCTCTCCGGCAGGGGAAGGACGATGCGGCGGCGCATGGTCACTTCCAGCATGTAGCGGATCAGGTGCTCCAGCGACGCCACTTCGGGGCCGCCGAGCTCGTAGACCGTGCCGGCCTTGGCCTCCCCGTCGACGGCGCGGGCGATCGCCTCGGCGACGTCGCCCACGAAGACCGGCTGCATCTTCGTCTCCGCGCCCGCGAGCGGCAGCACCGGCAGCATCGTGCCGAGCTTGGCAAAGCGATTGAAGAAGCTGTCCCCCGGGCCGAACACCAGGGAGGGCCGGAAGATCACCGCCTCGGGCCGCGCGGCCAGCACCTCGGCCTCGCCGAGCGCCTTGGAGCGGAGATAGAGGGAGGCGGAGTTCGCGTCGGCGCCGAGCGCCGAGACATGCACCATGCGCGCGCCGATGGCGGCCGCGGCCCGGGCGATCTCGCCGGCGCCCTGGGTCTGCACCCGGTCGAAGCTCTGGCCGCCGCTCTGCTGCAGGATGCCGACGAGGTTGATCACCACGTCCGAATGCTCGACCGCCCGGCGGATCGATTCGGGATAGCGCAGGTTGGCCTGCACCGCGACGATCTGGCCGACCTTGCCGAGGGGCTGCAGGAACAGGGCGAGATCCGGCCGGCGCACGGCGACGCGGATCCGGTAGCCGCGCTTGGCCAGCGCCCGCACCACGTGGCGCCCGAGGAAGCCGGAGCCGCCGAAAATCGTGACGAGCTGCGATTCAGGCCGGGTGGGGGGAAGGATGTCGGTGTTGGTCATCGCCGTCTCGAACCCGCCCGCTGCTTGGCACTTCCGCGACCGGAAATCCGCACCGGGCTCCTCACAAGCACGGCGCTACTTAGAACAGTTTCGCTGTGGAGGCAGCCGCTTTCGTCGCGCAAATCGCCCGGGATGTCAGCGGCGTCTCGGACGTGAAGCGGCCCTCGCACAGGAAGTGGAGGGTTTCCGCCATGACGCGGCGGTTCCACATCATGGTCGCGTGCGTGGTGTGCAGGGTGAGGTGATCGGCCATGCCCGCCAGGCGGGTCCGCGCCACCGTGACCCGGCCGTCATTCGGCCCTTCGAGGAACAGCCGGGAGGCGACCGGGTCGGAACTTCGGTCGCCGGCGATGACGCCCAGGGGATAATCGACCGGTCCGAGGAGCCGCTCCAGAGCTGCGCTGCGCCGCGTCGTCAGCTGTGCCCCAGCCGGGCCGAACATGCGGCGATAGAGCGCGAGCCGATGGAGCGCGTCCGCGACCTCGCTGCCGCCGTTGGGCGGGCCCAGCATGACCACGCGTCCGAGGCGCGGCGGGCGGTGGCGGGTGATCAGGGCGCGCGCGAGCAGGCCGCCCATGGAATGAGTCACGAAATGGAGGCGGTCGAGGGGCGCGGCGAAGGCCGCGACCTGGGGAGCGACAGGCTCCACGAGGTCCTCGAGCGCGGCGTGCCGGGCTGGATAGCCGAGGTTGAGGGTCGCGTAGCCGGCCGCCCGCAGCCGGCGCGCCATCGGCGCCATGGAGGCCGCGCGCCGCGCGATGCCATGGAGCAGGACGACGCCCTCCCGCGCTGGGGTCTGGCTCCACATGGCGCGTCCCGGCCCGGCTTTCCTTCGGCTGCAACCGCGCGCAGTCTCCGCATCGGAGGGAGCGGCGCCGTGCGCCCGAGCACATGGCCTCTGGAGGATCCTTGGCGGAGGGCAGGCGCATCGGCGGACGGACCGGCAGGGGGCTGCCGGGCTTCCTGCTCCTGTTCGCCGCGCTCTATGGGGCCTATGGCGCCCTCTCGCCCTTCCTGCCGGCCTTCCTTCGGGCGCGCGGCCTGTCGCCCGCGTCCATCGCGGACCTGCTCGCGGCGGCGATGCTGGTGCGTCTCGTGGCCGGCCCGCTCGCCGGGCGGATTGCCGATCGCAGGGGCGCCGCGCGGCCGCTGCTCGCCCTCGCCCTGGTGCTGTCGGGGAGTTTCGGCTTCGGCTTCCTCGCGGGGCACGGATTCGGGCTGCTCCTCGCCCTCGCCCTGCTGCAGGCGGTCGCGACGGCTCCGGTCGCGCCCCTGGCCGATGCCCTGGCCCTGCCCGCCGCCGCAGGCGGGCGTGCCTTCGAATATGGCTGGGTGCGGGCCGCGGGCTCGGCGGCCTTCATCCTGGCGAGCGCCGGGGCCGGCCGGCTTGTGGAGGGACACGGCCACGAAGCGGCCCTGGTCGCCAGCGGTGCCCTCTTCCTGCTCGCCGCCCTGGCCGCCCTGCGCCTGCCCGTGGTGCAGGCCTCCCGACCGGAATCCAGGCCCGCGAAGGACGGCGTCCGGGCGTTGCTCGCGCTTCCCCGGTTCCGCCGCACCGTGCTCGCGGCCGCCCTGGTGATCGGCGCGCATGCCCTGCACGATGCCTTCGCGGTGATCGTGTGGGCGGAGCAGGGCATCGCCGCCGGGGCGGCGGGCCTGCTCTGGGCGGAATCGGTGGCGGCGGAGGTGGCGGTCTTCCTGTGGCTCGGGCCGTGGCTGCTCGGCCGGCTCGGGCCCCCGCGCGTCCTGGCGCTCGCGGCGCTGGCCGGTGCCCTACGCTGGGCGGTCCAGGCGGAGACCGCCGCCCTGCCGGTCCTCGCCGCGATCCAGCTCCTGCACGGGCTGACCTTCGCCGCGCTCCACCTCGCTTGCCTCGCCCTGATCGAAGCTGGCGTGCCGGCGACGTTGCGGGCCACGGCGCTCGCCGTTTATGGCACCCTGGGTCTGGGCCTCGCCTCGGCCCTGGTGACGCTCGCCGCCGGCCGGCTCTACGCCGCCTTCGGCGCCCAGGCCTTCCTCGCCATGAGCGCCCTCAGCCTCGCGGCCGTGCCTCTGGCCTTGTCTCTCCGAGGCGGCCACGGGGCTTCCCGGCCCGGCCAAGCCCGGCTCCCGTGGCTGCCTTGACGCCCGTCGCCCCTTCAGATCTCTCCTCGGCTTTGTTGCATGTAACGCAGCGTGAGGGAGGACAGACATGCCGTCATCCGTCGGCGAGCGCGTCCGCACGCGCCGGGAGGCCCTTCGAGCCGCCGGATTGCGGCCGGTGCAGATCTGGGTTCCGGACACGCGCGCCCCCGGCTTCGCGCAGGAATGCCGACGCCAATCCGGGGTCGTCGCGGCGGCCGATGCGGCCGATCCCGAACTCGGCGGGTTCATGGATGCCGCCCTCCGATCTCGACGCCGAGGATGAGGCGTGAGGCGGGGCGACCTCGTCACGGTCGCGATACCCGGCGATGTCGGTGAGGCGTGACAGGCTCGGGCCCGTCTTCGGCCGGCTCGACGACGCGACCATGCTCGCGGTGACGCGGTCGCTGGCGGTGTTCCTGGGCGTGGTTTGATTCCGATCCGCTGCCCAGGCCCGGACCAAGGTCGCGATCGGTGGTCGCGTTCGGCCTCCGCGGGACATATATAGAACAAAACGGTCCGTTTCCCTGAGCCGATGCCGCAGACCGCCGAGATCCTGATCCCCCTCGCCCTCGACACCGCCTATAGCTACGCGGTGCCGGCGGGGCTGACCCTCGCCGAGGGCGACGTCGTGCAGGTGCCCCTCGGGCCGCGCGAGACCATCGGCGTGGTCTGGGGAATCGAGGAGCGGGCCTCGGGCGGCAACCTGCGCCCGGTGACCGGCCGCCTCGACGTGCCGCCGCTCTCCGCCTCCCTGAGGACGCTCGTCGACTGGCTCGCGCGCTACACCCTGGCGCCGAAGGGCTCGGCCCTGGCCATGGCCCTGCGCCTGCCCGACGAAGCCGCGATGCGCGAGACCGTCCGCGTCGGCGTGCGGGCCTCCGGCCAACCCCCTGCCCGGGCCACCGCCGCCCGGAGCAAGGTGATGGCGGTGGCCGCCGACGGCCGCGTGCGGGGCAAGAGCGTGCTCGCCAAGGAGGCCGGCGTCTCCCTGAGCGTCGTCGACGGGCTGATCGACGACGGCGCCCTGGAGACGGTGGCCCTCGCCCCGGAGCCCGTCGCCCTGCCCCCGGATCCGGATCATCCCCGGGTCCCTCTCTCCGAGGCCCAGGCCGAGGCGGCCGCCGAGCTGGGCGCGCATCTGTCCCCGCTGCCCCCCGCGCTGCCGGCGTCCGCCCCCGCGGAGGGGATGGCGTCCTCCGATGCCGCGACCCTTCTCCTCGAAGGCGTCACCGGCTCGGGCAAGACGGAGGTCTATTTCGAGGCGGTGGCCGAATGCGTGCGCCGCGGGCGCCAGGCCCTGGTGCTGATGCCGGAGATCGCGCTGACCGCGCAGTTCCTCGACCGCTTCGCGGCCCGCTTCGGCGTGCGGCCGGCGACCTGGCATTCCGGCATCGGCGGCAAAAGGCGCGAGCGCATCCGCGCGGGCGTGGCGGCGGGCGAGATCGCGGTGGTGGTCGGCGCCCGCTCGGCCCTGTTCCTGCCCTTCGCGACGCTCGGCCTCATCGTGGTCGATGAGGAGCACGAGACCGCCTACAAGCAGGAGGACGGCGTCCATTACCACGCCCGGGACATGGCCGTGGTGCGGGGCAAGATCGAGGGCTGCCCGGTGGTGCTCGCCTCCGCCACCCCCTCCATCGAGAGCCGGGTGAACGCGGAGCGCGGCCGCTACCGCCGCATCGTCCTGCCCGAGCGCTTCGGCGGCCGGCGCCTGCCCGACATCACCGCCATCGACCTGCGCCTCGACAAGCCGGAGCGCGGGCGCTTCCTGTCCCCGCCCCTCGTCAACGCGGTGAAGACCACGCTGGCCGCCGGCGAGCAGGCGCTCCTCTTCCTCAACCGGCGCGGCTATGCTCCCCTCACCCTGTGCCGGGCCTGCGGCCACCGCTACCAGTGCCGCAACTGCTCGACCTGGCTGGTGGAGCACCGCTTCCGCCGGGCGCTGGTCTGCCACCATTGCGGCTATGCCGAGCGCAAGCCGGAGGCCTGCGTCGAATGCGGCGCCTTCGACCACTTGACCCCCTGCGGTCCGGGGGTCGAGCGCATCGCCGAGGAGGTGAGCGAGCTGTTCCCGGACCAGCGGGTCATCGTGCTCTCCAGCGACTTTCCCGGCGGTGCCGAGCGGTTGCGCCAGGAACTGGAGGCGGTGGCGGCGGGCGAATGCGACATCGTGGTCGGCACGCAACTCGTCGCCAAGGGCCACAACTTCCCGCATCTGACGCTGGTCGGCGTGCTCGACGCCGATATCGGGCTCGCCACCGGCGATCCCCGGGCGGCGGAGCGAACCTTCCAGCTCCTGCAGCAGGTCACCGGCCGGGCCGGGCGCGGCGAGCGGCCGGGGCGCGCCCTGGTCCAGACCTATCAGCCGAACCACCCGGTCATCGCCGCCCTGCTCTCGGGGGATGCCGAGCGCTTCTACGAGGAGGAGATCGCCGCCCGCGAGGCGGCGGGGCTGCCGCCCTTCGGGCGCTTGGCGGCGCTGATCGTCTCGGCCAACGAGCGCGAGGCGGCGGAGGCACATGGCCAGGCCCTGGCCCGCGCCGCCGATCCGCCGGAGGGGGTGATGGTGCTGGGGCCTGCCGAGGCGCCCCTCGCCCTGGTGCGTGGGCGTTACCGCTTCCGCCTGCTTGTCAAGACCGAGCGGGGCATCGACATCCAGAGCTATCTGCGGGACTGGCTCGCCCGGGCGCCCAAACCGCGCGGAAACGTGAAGGTCGCGATCGACGTGGACCCGCAAAGTTTCCTATAGTCCTGCGCGGATCCGCTTGGGGGCGCGTCGCCCCGCGAGTCGAGGAGCGCGCACCTTGCTGAGCTACGACAAAAAGCCCGATTCCAATGTCGCCGAGATCGTGGTCGACGGGAAAATCACCGACGAGGAGATGAACGCGGCCATCGCCAAGATGAAGGCCGATCTCGATGCCGGCGGGAAGCTGCGGCTCCTGGAGGATGTGCGCGCCTTCGAGGGCATGGAGCCCGCCGCCTTCTTCAAGGACGTGCGCTTCGGCCTGGCGCTGATGAAGGGGATCAGCCACGTCGCCCTGGTCACGGACGCGTCCTGGCTGCGCATCCTCGCCGAGAGCTTCGGCCGGCTCTCCCCCGCCGAGATCAAGGTTTTCGACCGCGCCCGCATCGAGGAAGCGCGGAGCTGGCTCGCCACGGCGTGAGCCCGAAGGAGCGGGCCTCGCGCCCGCTCGCTCTTATTCGGCCTGGGCGGTCCGCAGGGTGTTGCGCCGCGCCGTCCAATGGCCCGAGCACAGAGCGGAGACCCGCCAGGTGCCGGCGCCCGAGCGCGCCTGGAGGCGGCCCGAGGCGCTGCCGCTGGCCGCCGCGGTCGCGACGTTGAGGCCGACGCTGCCATCGGCGCCGACCCGGCCCGTCACCGTGGCGCCGCTGCTGGCGGCCCGGGAGACCGGACGCACCTGCCCGTCCTGCACGGTGAGGGAATAGCTGTAGCGGGCGTCGCACAGGCCGCTCTCGGTCACGAGCTCCACCGACCAGGTGCCGTCATAGGTCCCCTCCCCCGCCGTTGCGGGGACAGCCGCGGCCGCCGCGAGACCGGCGGAGAGGGCGAGCTGGGCGATGAGCTTCGGCATGGATCCCCTTGCGCAGGATGCGACGAACCGCCGACGGCGGCGCCGTCGTCCCGCGAATCGTCCGTGGATGAGAGGCGTCCTTCTCGCCGGGAGAAGGGGCAAGAATAAGACCAGAACCAAGCTTGACCGGCTTTCATCCGCGAAAGTCGATGCAAAGAACCGGCCACGCTTGAACAGCCTGCCGAGGAAAGGCCACAGGACTGCTGAACGCAAGGTGACGCTCTTGATGAAGCCCTTGCCGGCGGACGCTGTGCCTTGAGCCGCAGCCGGCCGCGATGCCGCTGGCGGGGATGATTGATCAGAATATCGGGATGAAGAACCGACGATATGCGTGGTGCAGAACCTCACCCGACAGGCCCGGGACTTGGGAACTTTGACGGTCATCGGGCGTCGACGGGTTTTGCTGCCAGGGAAGTCTTGTTTTGACGCAGATCACCTCGGCCCGTATCCTTGAGGCGCCCCGCTGTCATCTCGGCGAAGGGCCGAGCTACGATCCGGAGACCGGCACGGCCTGGTGGGTCGACATCCTCGAGGACCGCCTGTTCGAGATCTCTCTGCGGGAGGGCGGCGGCCCGGCCCGGGTCCATAAGTTGCCGATCACCGCGAGCGGCGTCGCCGCAATCGATTCCGGGCGCCAGCTGCTCGCGGCGGCGGACGGGCTCTACCTGCGCAGCCTCGCGGATGGGCGCCTGAGCCTCTACTGCCCCCTGGAGGCGGAGGAGTCCGCGACCCGCTCCAATGACGGGCGCGTCCATCCCTGCGGCGCCCTCTGGATCGGCACCATGGGGCGTGGGGCGGAGCCTGGCCGCGGCGCGCTCTATCACGTCGCCGGCACCCGGGTGACGCGGCTCTACGCGAACCTCACCATCCCCAACGGCATCGCCTTCGCGCCGGACGGCGCCACCGGCTATTTCGTGGACACGGATGAGGGCGTCCTTCACCGCGTCGCCCTCGACCCCGCCACCGGCCTGCCCGTTGCCGCGCCCGAGACGCATTACGACCATCGCGGCGGCGAAGGCGGCATCGACGGGGCTGCCGTGGATGCGGAGGGGTTGATCTGGACCGCCCGCTTCGGCGCCGGCTGCCTCGACGCCTACAGCCCCGCGGGGAACCGGGTGCGCAGCCTCCCCGTCCCGGTCCGGCAGCCGACCTGCCCGACCTTCGCCGGGGCGGATCTCGACCGTCTGCTGGTGACGAGCGCCTACGAGGGCATGGACGCGGCCGCTCGTGCCGCCGATCCGGAGCACGGGCGCACGCTTCTGGTGGAGATCGGCGTGCGCGGCCTGCTCGAACCCGCCTTCCGCCTCGCCGCCTGAGCGCCCCGCCTTCGCCTCCCGTCCCACCCGAACCACGGCGCCCGGAAGGAGTCCCATGCCCCGTTCCGAGACCGAGCGCCCCTACCCGCCGATCGAGGCCTATGCTCTCTGAGCAATTGCGAGGGCTGCGCCCTGGTCGCCCGGGACGGGTCGATCGACTGGGCCTGCCTGGAGCGCTTCGATGCCGATCCGGCCTTCTCGCGCCTGCTCGACCGGCGGCGCGGGGACTTCTTCACGATCCGCCCGGCCGAGCGCTTCGAGACGGTGCGGCAATACCTGAGCTGCAGCAACATCCTGGAGACGACCTTCCCCACGGAGCACGGCTTCGTCATCCTGCACGACTTCATGGTCGGGCCGGAAGACTTTCCGATTTCACGCTTTGGTTGCGCCATTTCGGCGCGCGCGATCCGGATGCGGCAGAGGGCGCGACCCCTGCCCTGCGGGTCCGCTCGCGGGATTTCCGATGAAGGATGGAATGAAGACCTTCATGGCGATTTGCTGAAAGTATGTTTCTATTTCATGTGCTTCATTTTTTCTTGATTTACGAATAAAATATATGATTATTAAATGTTTCATGAATATTTATAGATTCTCTTGTGTCGGCTCGATTTCGAAGAAAGAAAGGCAAAGTCTCAAAAAGGGCAATCAAAGAATATTTAAAATATAAAATTCTGTTTCTGCGATATCGCGGCCAAAGCACGTGAATTTCCGGATTGTCGAGGCCCGATCGCATCGGTCAAGGCGCGATTAGGGCCTGACTCGACGTGTGCCGCATCCTGCCAACTCTTCGTTTGGTAGAGTAGAATCCTTCTAATGCAACCAGAGCGCTTGCCGCCGGCGAGGGGCTGGTCCATCATGGCGCGTCGTCACAGCGCAGGTCGGGGGATGGCGCCGAGCTTCAGTCGCAGCGAACCGACGCCGGAAGGGCTCTGATCAGAGCGCCGGCCAGGTGCGTCGCGCCCTCACCCTCCGGCGATCGACGGGGCCGTGCCGGATCCTGTCGGTGGCGACGGTCGGCATCCTGGATGACGTTTTTCTCACGGCCGCATGGCTGTGCAAAGGATTGGTAATTTGTCCGTCGTCAGATGATTTGAGACAGGCTGCGGGCCTCAGGAACGGAGGCACTGGTCCACCTGGGTTGAGAAGTTAGGCAGCCTGCGCGTGGTGGCGCAAGCGGCGGTCGGTGAGAGTCTGGCGCTTGATCCGCTCCCGCTCGCGCAGGATGGCCTCGCCCCGGCCGAAGTAGACGTCGGCCGGCGTGAGATTGTTCAGGCTCTCATGAGCTCGGACGTGGTTGTAGTGCTCCACGAACGCCCCGACCCGCGCCTCCAACTCGCCGGGCAGATAGGCGTGTTCGAGCAGGATGCGGTTCTTCAGCGTCTGGTGCCAGCGCTCGATCTTGCCCTGAGTTTGGGGATGGCGGGGAGCACCGCGGATGTGGGTCATGCCGCGGCTGCCGAGCCAGTCGGCCAGGTCACCCGCGACGTAGCTCGATCCGTTGTCGGTCAGCAGCCGCGGCCGGTGCACCACCTGCACCTGATCGAGCCCGGCGGCGCTGAGCGCCAGGTCGAGCGTGGCAGTGACGTCGCTGGCCTGCATCGTGGCGCACAGCTTCCAGGCCACGATGAAGCGGGAGAAGTCGTCGAGCACCGTCGACAGATAGTACCAGCCCCAGCCGACCACCTTCAGGTAGGTGAAGTCGGTCTGCCAGAGCTGGTTGGAGGCCGTGGTCTTGTCACGGAACTCGTCGGCTGCCTTGACAACGATGTAGGCTGGGCTGGTGATCAGGTCGTGCGCCTTGAGCAGGCGGTAGACCGTGGCTTCCGAGACGAAGGAGCGCTGCTCGTCGGTGAAGCGCACGGCCAGCTCGCGTGGGCTGAGCTCCGGCTGCTCGAGCGCGAGGGCGACGATCTGCTCGCGGATCGCCGTGGGCAGGCGGTTCCAGACCCGGCTGGGCCGAGAGGGTCGGTCGGCCAGGGCCTCGGGTCCCCCTTGCTGGTAGGCGTCGTACCAGCGGTAGAATGTGGCGCGCGGGATGCCGAGTTTCTCCAGGGTGGCGCGCACCGGCAGAGAGGACTGCTCGACCAGCCGGATGATCTCCAGCTTCTCAGAAGCCGAGTACCTCATGCCTCGTCTTCCCCAGCTCCGCTCATACTTTTTTTGAGCAGGCGGTTTTCCAGGGTGAGATCGGCCACGACCTCCTTGAGGGCACGAGCCTCACGGCGCAGGTCCTTGACCTCGTCCGAGGTGGCGGCGCGGGCCGTGTCGCCGGCCAGCCGCTTCTTGCCCGCTTCCAGGAACTCCTTGGACCAGCCGTAGTACATCGAGGTGGCAATGCCTTCGCGTCGGCACAGCTCTGCGATGCTGTCCTCGCCGCGCAGGCCCTCCAGCACGATGCGGATCTTCTCCTCGGCCGAGAACTGGCGGCGGGTGGCGCGGCGGATGTCCTTGATCACCGCCTCTGCCGGCTTCCGTGCCGGCCCGGATGTCTGCTTCATCTTCGCTCCTTGGGGGCTACGATGAACCAGTCATCCTCCGTTCGTGAAGGGCCTCACTCTGTCTCACGGCCGCTGACGGCGGACACTGCCCGACCTCGCCACGATGCGCGACCGGGCGCGGAGCCGGGCGGGTCAGGTGATCTACGGGACCCTGGCGCTGGGCTGGCGCGGCTCGGCCCGGCACTGGGCGGTCTACGAGAGCTTCCACAAGACCATGGCGGCGCTCGCCGTGCCGCTGGTCTGCTCGGTGCATTCCATCGTCGGGCTCGATTTCGCCGCGAGCCTGATGCCGGGCTGGCAGGAATCGATCTTCCCGCCCTATTTCGTGGTCGGCGCGATGTATTCGGGCTTCGCCATGGTGGTGGTGCTGGCCATCGCCATCCGCTGGGGCCTGAGCCTGCAGGCGGTGATCACCCCGGCCCATTTCGACGCCATGGCCAAGGTGATGCTGTTCGCCAGCATCGTCATGACTCTCTCCTACGCCACGGAGTGGTTCATGGCCTGGTATGGCGGCGAGCATGCCGACCGCAGGGTCGTCGCCTATTTCTTCACCGGCGACTACCGCTGGCTCTATTACAGCCTGCTGTTCTGCAACTGCCTCGTGCCGCAGGCGCTCTGGTTCGCCCGTGTCCGCCTCAATCTCTGGTCGCTCGCGATCATCGCGGTCGTGATCAATCTCGGGATGTGGCTCGAGCGCATCCTGATCGTCTGGAACACGCTCTCCCGCGGCTATGCCGAAAGCCTGTGGCGGACCTACCATGTCAGCCTCTACGACGTGGCGATCCTGATCGCGCCCCTCGGCCTGTTCGTCTTCGGCTTCCTGGTCCTGGCGCGGATCTTCCCGATCGTCTCGATGCACGAGATCCGGCAGGTCGCCCATGACGAGGGAGCCGCCGCATGAGCCGCCCCCTGCTCGCCGTGTTCGAGACGCCCGAGGCGTTGGTGCAGGCCCTGCGGGTCGCCCGCGCGGACGGCCATCGGGCGCTCGATGCCTTCACGCCCTTCCCCGTGCCCGCATTGACCGAGGCCTTCGCGCCCCCGCGCAACCCCGTGCGGCCGGTCATGGCCATCGCCGGCTTCGGCGCGGCGGCGGCGATGTACGCCCTACAATGGTATTCCTCGGTGATCGCCTATCCGCTCAATTCGGGCGGGAGGCCCCTCCATTCCTGGCCGGTCTTCCTGCTCGTGCCCTTCGAGGTCGGCGTGCTGGCCGCGGCCTTCGCGGGGTTCGTGGCGATGCTGTGGACCTGCGGCCTGCCCCGGCTGCATCATCCGCTCTTCGCCCTGCCGCAATTCGAGCGGGCGAGCCAGGACCGCTTCCTGCTCCTGGTGGCGCCCCGGGGCGAGGCTGCCCCCCTGCGGCAGCGCCTGGAGCAGGCCGGCGCGACGCTGGTCTCGGAGATGCCGCCATGAGGCGTCTCCGCGCTCTCCCGCCCCTGGTCCTGCCGTTCCTCCTCCTGGCCGCCTGCGGGGACCAGTCCATGCAGACGCAGAGCCGCTACGAGGTCTACGGCAAGGCCCCGCTTTTCCCGGACGGGGCCGAGGCGCGGCGCCCACCCGAGGGCACGGTGGAGGTCGGGGCGCTCGACCGCGAGGCCGCCTTGAAGGAGCCGCCGCCGGTCGATGCCGCCCTGCTGGCACGCGGCCGGCAGCGCTACGAGGCCTTCTGCACCCCCTGCCACGGGCTGACCGGGCACGGCGACGGCATGGTCGTGCAGCGGGGCTTTCCGGCGCCCCCCTCCTATCACGAGGACCGCCTGCGGGCGGCGCCCGCCCGCTACGTCGTCGACGTGATCACCCGGGGCTACGGCGTGATGTATTCCTACGCCGCCCGGGTCGAGCCGCGGGACCGCTGGGCCATCGCCGCCTATATCCGCGCGCTGCAACTCTCCCAGGGCGCCCGCGTCGCCGAGGTGCCGGGCTTGCGGGAGAAACTGCCGTGACGGAGGCCCTCGCCCGCGGCTGGCTCGTCGCCTGGATCGCCTGGAGCGCGGTCCCGGTCGGCAGCCTCGTGCTCCTCATGATCCACGCCCTCACCGGGGGGCGCTGGGGCGAGACGCTGGCGCCGGTACTGCGGCCGGCCACCGCCCTGGTGCCGCTCGTGGCGCTGGCCTTCCTCGGCATCGCGCTCGGGCTCCCCGCCACCTATCCCTGGGCCGCGGGCGCAGGCGCCAAGCCCGACGTTTTGCAGCTCTACCTCGACCCGACGCTGTTCCTGTTGCGCGCGGCGGTGACCCTCGTCGGGTGGTCGCTGCTGGCCTGGGCGTGCTGGGCGGGCCGCTGCGGCAAGCTCGTCGCCGGCCTGGGCCTGAGCTTCTACGGGCTGACGATCAGCCTCGTCGCCGTCGACTGGATCCTCTCCGTGGAGCCGGGCTTCAATTCCTCGGCTTTCGCGGCGGGCGTCGCACTGCACCAGATCCTCGCCGCCCTCGCCTTCGCCGCCCTGGTCAGCCCGGCCGGGCTCGATGCCCGCGGCGCCTCGGACCTCGCCGGCCTGATGCTCGCGAGCCTGCTCGGCGTCCTCTACCTGGAGCTGATGTCCTTCATCGTCGCCTGGTACGGCGACCTGCCCCCCAAGGCGGCGTGGTATCTGAAACGCGGCGAGAGTCCCTGGGGCGGGATCCTGATCGCGACGCTGCTCGTCGGCGGCGTGCTGCCCTTCGCGATGCTGCTCTTCTCCGCCGTGCGCCGGAGCCCGGCCCTGCTGCGGGCGGTGGGGCTCGTCGTCCTCCTCGGCGTCGCCCTGCATCTCGCCTGGTACGTCCTGCCCGCCTACGGTGCGGGGGCCGGCCCGGCGGCGCTCCTCGCCCTGCCCTTCCTGGCCGTCCTGGCGCTCGTCGCGCACCTATCCCGGCGGCGTCTCGGCCGGTGCGGGCGGAGGCTCGGCCATGCCTGAGAGCGCACCGGGACAGCTCCACAGGGGCGTCCATAACGAGGTCGTCGGCCACGCCCGGCCCGGCACCGAGCCCCCCGGCATCGCCCTGCGGCCGGTCCTGCTGACGGGCCTGTTCATCGTCGTCTTCACCGCGGCGACGCTCACCGGGATCCGCTTCTATTACCGCTTCCAGGTCCCCGGCCCGCTCGTCGAGGCGCCCAAGACCTTCCCGGCGCCGCGGCTGCAGCAGAACCCCGAGGCCGACCTCGCCGCCCTGCTGAAGGAACAACGCGGGCAGCTCGCCGGCTATGCCTGGGTGGACCGCGAGAAGGGCATCGCCCGCATGCCGATCGAGGACGCCATGCGGCAGCTCGCCGGCCGGGGCCAGGCGGCCTACGCCGCGCCCCTCCAGCCCGAGCGGGTGCCCCCGCTCGGCAGCCGCGGCGGCGGCGCGCGCCCGATGCCCTCCCCCGGCGACGGGCCGGCCAGGCCGTCCGGAGCGGGAGGGACGCCGTGATCGCCCTGATCCCCTCCTTCCTGCGGCCCGAGGCCGCCTCCCTCCAGGCGGCCAAGGTGGACGCGATCTTCGCGGGGCTGACCCTGATCTCCCTCGCGATCGTGCTCCTCGTCGTCGGGCTCGTCGTCACCTTCGCGATCCGTTTCCGGCGCGGCTCGCCGGCCAAGCGCGGCGAATTGCCGATCATCGTCTCCCGCGAGTTCGAGATCGGCTGGACCGCCGCGACGCTGTTCGTCTTCGTCTTCATCTTCTGGTGGGCCGCCTCGGTCGAGATCGGCGCCTATTCGGCCCCCAAGGACGCCATCGAGATCCACGTCGTCGGCAAACAGTGGATGTGGAAGACGCAAGGGCCGAGCGGCGCCCGCGAGATCAACGAGCTGCACCTGCCCGTCGGCGCCCCGGTGCGCCTTGTCCTGACCTCGCAGGACGTGATCCACTCGTTCTTCGTGCCTGCCTTCCGCCTGAAGCGCGACGCCCTGCCCTATCAGCAGACGGAAGCCTGGTTCCAGGCCACCAAAACCGGCACCTATCACCTGCTCTGCACGGAATTCTGCGGCACCGATCATTCCCGCATGCTCGGCCGCGTGATCGTGATGGAGCCGCAGGATTACGCGCACTGGCTCTCGACCCAGCCGGAGCGGGACGGGCTCGCCGAGAAGGGCGAGCGGCTCTTCACCGAGCGCGGCTGCTCGGGCTGCCACGATGCCGGCTCCAAGGTGCACGCGCCCTCGCTCGCCGGGATCTGGGGCCAGTCGGTGTCCCTCGAGGACGGGCGCACGGTCACCGTCGACGAGACCTATCTGCGCGATTCCATTCTGCAGCCGGGCCGCGACGTGGTCGCCGGCTACGAGGCGATCATGCCGAGCTTCGAGGGACGGCTCACCGAGGGGGAGATCCAGGCGCTCGTCGCCTATCTCCGCCTCGGCACCGACACGTTCGACCCGGTCGGCGCGCTGAACCTCTCGCCCGCGGAGAACATCTGCGCGCCGGGCCAGGCCCCCGCCAACCAGACCCCGCGCAGCCCCGCCATGCTGCCGGGCGCGCCGGCCGATGCGGGAGCGCGGCCGTGACGAATTCGTCGTTCCAGGCGCGGTCGATGCCGAAGCACCTGCCCTCCATCCGTCCCCACAGAGGCGGGAGGGACATGCCGCGACATCCCCGCCACAGGAGTCCGACCCGATGAGCAGCGGCGCCTCCACCGACGCCCCGACGCTCGCCAATCCGCGCGAGCTCGATCTGCACCTGCCGGTCAGCTACCTCGCGGACGGGCATTCCCTGCGCTCCTGGCTCTTCACCACCGACCACAAGCGCATCGCCATTCTCTACGCGCTCTCGATCACGTTCTTCTTCTTCGTGGGCGGGGCGGCCGCCACCCTGGTGCGGCTGGAGCTGTTCACGCCGCAGGCCGATCTCGTCGGCGCGGACACCTACAACAAGCTGTTCTCGCTGCACGGCATCGTCATGGTGTGGTTCTTCCTCATCCCGTCGATCCCGACGACGATGGGCAATTTCCTGCTGCCGCTGATGATTGGCGCGCGGGACCTCGCCTTTCCCAAGCTGAACCTGATCAGTTGGTACCTCAACATGGGTGGCGGCCTGCTGACGCTCGCCGCGGTGGTGGCCGGCGGCATCGACACCGGCTGGACCTTCTACGTCCCCTACTCGACGGTGTTCTCCAACTCATTCGTGGCGCTCGCCGTGCTCGGCGTGTTCGTGTCGGGCTTCTCCAGCATCGCCACGGGCGTGAACTTCATCGCCACGGTCCATTACCTGCGGTCGCCGGGCATGACCTGGTTCCGCCTGCCGCTCTTCGTGTGGTCGATGTACACGACGAGCATCATCTTCGTGCTCGCCACCCCGGTCCTGGCGCTGACACTGACCCTCGTCATCGCCGAGCGCACCTTCGACCTGCCGATCTTCGATCCGGCCAGAGGGGGCGACCCGATCCTGTTCCAGCACCTGTTCTGGTTCTATTCGCACCCGGCGGTCTACATCATGATCCTGCCGGCCATGGGCGTGATCTCCGAGGTGATCACCTGCTACGCCCGCCGGCGCATCTTCGGCTATTCCTTCATGGTCTACGCCCTGGTGGCGATCGCGGTGATCGGCTTCTTCACCTGGGGCCACCACATGTTCACCTCGGGCATGTCGCCCTTCGCCGCCCTGGTCTTCTCGTTCCTGTCCTTCATCGTAGCCGTGCCCTCGGCCATCAAGGTGTTCAACTGGACCGCCACGCTCTACCGCGGCCAGATCGGCTTCGAATCGCCGATGCTCTACGCCCTGGGCTTCCTCGGCCTGTTCACGGTGGGCGGCCTGACCGGACTGTTCCTGGCCTCCGTGCCGATCGATGTGCACGTGCAGGACACCTACTTCGTGGTGGCGCATTTCCACTACATCATGGTCGGCGCGTCGGTGTCGGCCTATTTCGCGGGCCTGCATTTCTGGTGGCCGAAGGTGACGGGGCGGATGTACCCGGAGGCCTGGGCGCGCTTCGCCGCGATCCTGATGTTCTTCGGCTTCAACCTGACCTTCTTCCCGCAATTCATCGCCGGCTATCTCGGCATGCCGCGGCGCTACCACGTCTATCCGCCGGAATTTCAGGTCTGGAACGTGCTCTCGTCCTCCGGCGCGGCGGTGCTCGCCGTCGCCTACCTGATGCCGCTCGGCTACCTGACCTGGTCGATCTTCTTCGGCACGCGCGCGGTCAACGACCCCTGGAACGCCGCCGGGCTCGAATGGCGCACCACCTCGCCGCCGCCCCGCGGGAATTTCCTGGGGCGCCCGGAGGTGCTGTCGTCGCCCTACAACTATCATCCGGAAGGCGCGACACCCACCGGCGACCAGCCCCGCATGTCGGCGCACGGGTCGCTCACGTGAGCGCGGGGGCGGACAAGCTCCTGCGCGAGCCCTGGGACGAGCTCGCCCTGCCCGAGGCGCAGGCCCTCGCGCGCCAGCGCGCGGGCGCCACCTTCGGGATCTGGGTGTTCCTCGCGAGCGAGGTGCTGTTCTTCGGGGCGCTGTTCCTGCTCTACACGGCCCTGCGCCTGGAGCACCCGCAAGCCTTCCTCGCGGCCGCGCGGGAGACCAACCTCGTCTACGGCACGATCAACACCGTCCTCCTCCTCACGAGCGGCCTCGGAGCGGCAGTGGCGGCGCAGGCCGCCGAGGATGGCCGCCTGCGCCGCATGACCTTGTGGTGCCTCGCGGCCACCCTCGCCCTGGGCCTCGCCTTCCTGGTGGTGAAGGGGCTCGAATACCGCGAGGACATCGAGAGGCATCTGGTGCCGGGCGCGCGTTTCGCGCTTCCGGAAGGGCCGGCGCAGCTCTTCTTCGGCTTCTACTGGCTCTCGACCGTCCTCCACGCGATCCATCTCTCGATCGGTCTCGGGCTCCTCGCGCGGCTCCTCTGGAAGGGCGCGCGCGAGCCGGATTTCCTCGTCGGAAATCCCCAAGTCGAGGTGGCGACGCTGTATTGGGGCTTCGTCGACCTGGTCTGGATCTTCCTCTACCCCGCCCTTTACCTCGCGGGGCGGGCCGGATGAGCGCGCCCCGCTCCCTCTCCGCGCGGGCGATCGGACGCCGCGGCCTCGTCGTCTGGGCCTTGCTCCTGGCGCTGCTGGCCCTCGGCCTTCTCGCGGCCCGCCTCCTCCCCGAGCCGCTGGCGGGGGCTGTCCCGTTCGGCATCGCCGCGACGCAGGCGGGACTCGTCGCCGTGCTCTTCATGCGTCTCGGGCGCGCCGACGCCCTGATCCGGCTCGCCGCCGCCTGCGGCCTGTTCTGGCTGGCGATCCTCTTCACCCTGACGCTGGCGGACACGCTGAGCCGCCTCCTCAACACCTGAGCTCGGAACGCATCCCCCGGTGCCGTCCGCCGCCATCGACCGGGGCCGACGAGTGTGGTGGGGTGGGCCTCCGATTCCTCCGCTAGTGAGCCGACGATGCCGTTTCGTTCTGTGGTCCTCTCCTGCGCCTTCGTCGCGCTGGGGATTTCTGCAGTCAGGGCCGAGCCTAGTCCGATGCAGGCCCCCTCCTCCACCGTGGCATGGCACTGCTATCGCAACGACGTGGCGACCGTGCTCGCGACGGAGAAGCAGGACGCGGTCGGCACCACCTTCCGGGTCCGCCCGCCCACGGCCGCGCTGAAGGCCGATTGCGAGGTCGACCCGCGCGGTACCGACGTGGTCCTGGGTGCGACGGATGACGACGCCTATTACTACATCGCCCTGTTCCGGTCGTTCCTGATCCTCGACAACGGCACCGGGCCCGACCGCGCCCTCGCGATTCACGAGGTTCCCGGAGGACGGAAGCTGCTGGCGACCGGCTATTCCGTGAAGGGAAACTGCCAGCCCACGGAGGGCTGCATGAGCGACGAGTTCAGCATCGAGGAGCGCGGGCTCACGTTCTGGGGGGAGATCGACGAGAAGCCCACGGCGAAGAACTGCAAAGACTATGCGTCGTTCATGAAGACCACGGGCTCGGCCGCCATCGAGGAAAAGTCGGTCTTCAACTTCGCGACGCGCAAGGTGGAAAGAAGCGGGAAGAAGCGCTGCACCGCTCGGCAGTGAGTCGGGGGCTTCCGGCCCTCGCGCCGGGGACAACGTCCCCGGCGATCCGCGTCCACAGTCGGCGGCGTCCTGGGTCTAGGGCAGGTCGGCGCGCGAGGCCGGGCCGGGGCCGGTCGTGACCAGGGTCGGCCCTTGGTGGGAGCCGAACGGCACCTTGGGCGGTCGATGGGTGGGCAGGCCGCGGGCCTTGGTCTCGGCGACGATGGAGTCGCGCGCGTCGCCCCCATGAGTTCGTAATCCATCAGATATCGGCGGCCGAAGAAGGTCTCGCCCACGGTGCGGTCGGCGATGATGCGGGTGAGCGAGTCGAGCACGTCCTGCCGCGCGGCCTGTGCCGGCGTCGGCACCGGGCGCCGACGATGACGTCCATATAGGCCGGGATCTCCGGCTGCGCCTGGGCCGCGCCGGCTGCGAGCGCGAGGGCGCCCGACAGCGTCGCTGCGGACCAGCGGCGGCGCAGTGCGGCAAGGCGGCTCATGTCTTCCTCCTCATCGAAGCCTCCCGGTCGCGGCGGACACGTCTCATCCGCGGGCCCGGCGGCATTGCCGCGCCCGCTCCCACCGTTCTCGGACGGCGTGTCAGGGGCAGGCGGCGCCGCTGGCGATCCAGGCTTCGACGAGCGCCTTGGCCTGCTTCTGGGTTGCCAGGCGCCGGGCTGCGCCCGCGGCCTGGTGCCCAGGCCCAGCCAACGAGGCTGTCGTCGCCGATATGCGCGACGAGATCCTGCAGCGAGCGGCCGCCGTTGCGGGCCGGGTCCTTGATCTGCGCGCAGATCGCCGCGACGCTGCGGCCCTCCCAGGCCATCTCCGCCGGGGCGAGGTGCCAGACCGGATGGTCGGGCAGGCCGGCCGGGTCGAAGTTCGCCGGCCCGTGGCAGCGGTCGCAGCGCAAGGCTGGGAGGCCGTGGCCGTCCGCGCCCCGGGAGACCGGCGGCTGATGCGGCCGGGCCTCGTCGCCCTGCCGCGGCCGGTCCCCGGCCGGGTGGCAGTTGGTGCAGCGCGGATGGGTCAGCACCCGGCCGAGCTCGGTGAAGGTGGCCGCCGAGCGCGCCCGGGAATCGGCGATCCCGGCGAAGCTTTCGGGGCTGGCCAGGGCGGAGGACGGCCCGTTGCCGGGCCCGACGGGGCCGCCTCGGCTCGCCATCGTGCCAGCGAGAAGGCCGGCGAGGCCGAACGCGGCGGCGAGGAGAGCGATGCGCATCGGCACGTCCCTCAGGCGAGGTAGCGGGCGGGATCGGCGAGGATCACCGCGCGCACCGCCTCATGATACTTCACGTAGCCCGAGCAGCGGCAGAGATGCCCGTCCAGCGCCTCGGCCACCACCCGCTCCACGTCGGCGCGGCCGATCGGCGCCTTCTCCAGGCGCTCCAGCAGAACCTGGCCCTCGTTGAGGAAGCCCGGGGTGCAGTAGCCGCACTGGAAGGCGAAATGCTCAATGAAGCTCGCCTGCAGGGGCGTCAGGCGGCCGTCCCGGGCATGGCCCTCGACGGTGCGGATCGTCTTCCCGTCGAACGACACGGCCGGCGCGACGCAGGTCGGCGTCGTCGCGCTGGTGCCGTCGGCCTCGTCGACGATGATCGCGCAGCTCAGGCACTGCGCCGCCCCGCAGCCGAACTTGGTGCCGGTCATGCCCAGCACCTCGCGCAGGAAGTCGTTCATGGTCAGGTCGTCGCGGATCGCGACCGGGCCGTGCGGGCGCCCGTTGATCGTGAGCGAGATCGTCGTCACCCCAGAACTCCCTTGATCATCGCCTGGGTCACCGGCAGCGACTGGAAGCGGTGGCCGGTCGCCGCATGGATGGCGTTGAGCAGCGCCGGCACCACCGGAATCATCACCACCTCCGCCATGCCCTTGGGCGGCTCGCGCGGCGAGAGCGGCGGCAGCACCTCGATCTCGAGGTCGTGCAGGGGCAGGTCGGAGCCGCGCGCCACCAGGTAGCGGCCGAGATTCCACTGGCCGTTGCCGGGCCCGTCCTCGAAGGGCGGCAGGGTCTCCAGCAGGGCGTAGCCGACCCCCATGGCGAACCCGCCCTGCGCCTGGCCGAGCACGACCTGGGGCACCAGCACTGCGCCGCATTCGAGCACGCTGTAGGCCTTGGCGATGGTGAGCGCGCCGCTGGCGCGATCGATCTCCACCCGCACCACCGTGCCGCACATGGAGGTGAAGGCCGTGCCGATGCGGTTGTACTCCGTCGGCGGGAAGGCGACCGCCCGGCGGTCGATCCGCACGAAGCCGCCCGCGCCCCGCCGGATCGCGAGGGCGTCGATGTCGGCGGTCCAGTCCTCTTCGGGAAGCCCGAAGGTCGCCTCCGCCCAGGCCCAGCGGGAGAATGCGTGGGTCATCGCCCCGGTGACGCCGCCCTGCTGGTGGGCTTTGGCGGCGATGGTCTTGAGCGGCAGGGGCGAGAGGCCGGAGAGGATCAGCACATCGCCCTGCCAGTAGGCGTCCTGCCACTGGCGCGTCCGCGGGTCGCCGGGGGCAATGCCCCACAGTGCCAGGGCCGCCGGCCACAGGCCGAACCGGAAGACGATGCGGGCGGCCTCGGCGGCTGCGTGCGTGCCTACATGCGCCCCGATGGAGGCGCTGGTCGGCGAGGAGATCGCCGGCACCCAGCGCGGGTCGCGTGCCGCCGCATCCTGCTCGGCCTGGCTGATCGCGTAGGGATCGCCCGAGCTGCGCAGGCCCAGCTCATCGAAGGCGTCGACCTGCGCCACGGTCACCGCATCGGCACGGCGGCCGAGATGGGCGGCGACGCGGTTGGCCAGCGCCGTGCCGATCCCGTTGCCCATCTCCACGGCGTCGCTGTGGATCGCGACGCGCCCTTCGGCATCGATGCTGACCGCGCCCAGGGAGCAATCCGCCCCGGTCCCGTAATCCTTGGCCGCGCAGGCGACGCCCGTGCCGACGAGCACGCCCGGCCGCGCCTGCCTTTGATGGAGCGCGCGGTCCCGCCAGATCGGATGGGCCTCGAGCTTGTCGAGGATCTCCGGGGCGCGGACCGAGACCGAGAAGGGGTTGCCCGTCATGGTGCGACCGCCGGGCGGCAGAGCGTTGCGCCGGCGCAGCTCGATCGGGTCGAGGGGCAAGGCGGCCGCGACCTCGTCGATCAGCGTCTCCAGCGCCGTCATGGTCTGCAGCGTGCCGTAGCCGCGCGTGGACCCGGCGGTGACGCCGCGGCTGTGCTCGGCCACCGTGGTCACGTCGACCTTCGGCACGTCGTACATGCTGATCGCGCCGGTGGCCCCAACCGTCGCGACGCTGGCCGAGTAATTGGCGAGGCCGCCCCCGTCGAGCACGTGGTCGGCCGCGAAGGCGCGGATCAATCCGCTCGCCCGGTCGACCCCGATCTGCGAGCGCATGGCGAAGGCGTGACGCTTCACGCCGCCCTGGAACTGCTGGAACCGGTCATGGGCGAGGCGCACCGGCCGGCCGGGCAGGAAGATCGCCGCCAGCGCCACGTAGAGGGGGAAGGGCGTGTGTGTGGTCGCGCCCGCCGAAGCCGCCGCCCACATGGGCGAACTTGGCGTCGATCCGCACGGGTCGGCGGTCCGCCTGCGCGGTGCCGAGCAGCGTCGCCACCGATTCCGCGGCCTCGAAGGGCGACTGCACGCCGAGCACGATGTCGAGCACCTTGCCCGACGGCTCGTACCAGGCGAGCCCGGCCTCCGGCTCCAGGAACATCGGGTCGACTGATTGCGTGGTGAAGGCGCGCTCCAGGGTGAGCACGGCCGGGTCGGCCCCCTTCAGCTCCGCGCGGATCGCCTCGCCGTGCCGGGCGCCCTGGGCGTAGGCGCCGCCCTCGGCCACCGGCAGCGCCGCCCAGATCGGCCGGCCGGAGCTCTCGGTGAAGCCCGGGCTGATCCAGCCCTCCCGGATCGGCGCGTAGAGATCGGGCGCCTCGGGCGTCGCGCCGGCGACGCGGGTGAAGCGATAGGCGGCGTAGTTCGGCCGCTTCAGCGGGCCGGTCTCCCGGCCGAATTTCAGCATGCCCCCCTCGCGGAAGGCGAGCCGCGCCCGGTCGTAGGCGTCGAATTGCGTGAACAGGAGGAGCGCGACCGGCTGCCCGAGATAGAGCGGCGTCTCGCCGACCGGGCAGAGCAGGTCGCCGGCGTAGAAGGCCGGCACCGTCACGCCGAGGCGCGCGAGGTCGGACGCCGTCACCACCACGTCGGGCGCGGCGGCCGGATCGAGGCGGGCCAGGTCGAGCCCCTCGTAGACATGGGTCGCGTTGTTGGCGCGTACGAGCAGGGCGTGGCTCGTCCGGGCCGGCCAGCCCGGCATGTCCGAGGCGCGGAAATCCGAGGCGTAGAGCTTCTCGCCCGTGACCTTCGCGACGCCGTCGATGCGGCCGGCGGCCGGGCCGAAGGGGCTCGCCTGAGGCAGCGTCTCATGGGCCAGGAAGGGCTGCGGTCCGGGGGCCGCCTGGGCGCGGGCGAGACGGGACAGCGTGATCGCGATGCCGCCGGCCATGCCGAGCTTGACGAAATCGCGCCGCGACGCTCGCATCCTGCCCACTCCTCAACGACCCGACGCCGGACCTGCAGTGACGATCACACTGGATTTGCACTCGAGATCCGATGATCTGCAGAATCGAGCAAAACATCATCTCTTGTGCATGCGCTTTGAAGTCTAACGGCCATGCCGCGCGTCCGGCCGTCGATCTGCCGGCAAAACGTTTCCCGGAAATCTCTTTAGAATGACTTAAAAGCATGCAAGATTTGCTTGAGTCAATGCGCTGCTGCGGTGGAAAATAAAAATATTTGTAAGCGAGTGATTTATTTGGTTTGAACAAAAATGGACTATCGGCCGAGATGTCCCTAATCCCGGCGATCGGCGCCTTCGACCGATTCTATTGCCCCGCGCAGTATCCGGCGCGGCGGCCTCGCGCGGCCCTGAGACGGATCGACAACGAATATATCCGTGGGTCGCGCCTCGCCCTGCGACCCGCGGGCGAGCGATCAGGCGCGGCTCGCCCGCAGGTCGCGCGGCGAGAGGTCGAAGCGTCGGCGGAAGGCGCGGTTGAAGGTCGGGATATCGGTGAACCCGCAGGCATAAGCGATCGTCGCGACCGTCCGCGCGTCGTGGCGCGGCGACGCCAGGCGCCGGTAGGCGAGGTTGCCCGGGCCGATCACCACCATGTCGCGGGCGTTGCGATCGATGGGGCAGGCCCTGAAATCCAGCCCTATCGGGCTGCTGATCGTGTGCGTCAGGATCCAGTCCGGCATAGCGACGGTGAGGCGCTTGGCCGAGAACGGCTCGCGCGGATGTTGGCGATCGACATCGCCGAATCGTGCAAGCGCCGTGCTCTGCCAGAACTCGAAGGCCCGATCGAGCTCGACGTGGCTTGTCGGTTCAATCATGCTCGGGACCACTACGGGTTTGGACATGCGCTGGATTCCCGCAGTGCCCGGCGAATGCTGCCAAGCCCTCTTTGCCTCTATCTCTCGAACTGCGTCGTCCTGACAACGGATCACGGGCATTTGGCCGGAGGGGGCGGACGCTGGCCCACTACCAAGCCGCCGGTGCGGGAGGCGCCCTCAACATCTCCAGCGCCGCTTCGAGCACGTGTGTGTTGGCGCGGGACCTGACTGGCCTGAGTGGGAAAGAGGCCGCCCTCCCGAAACGTCCGGCTGCGCGCCGGGTGACGCTGACGGGCCTCATCTTGGGGCTGCGTGCCGGCCTATAACGGAAGCACCTGCCGGGCTGCAGCGGCAAGACGAGTTGCTGGTGGTTGAGCGCTTGGCAGGTTGCAGGCGTCCGGGCCGTTCTGCAACGCGCGCCGCCGGAGTAGTCGTAGCAGGCTGCCGAGGCCCTCGACCCGTTACACCCATCCCGGGATTATATGCCCGCGGCCGATGGGGCGGCCGCGGGAAAGAAGGAGTGGGACGGATGGGACAGCCATCCGTCCCGGTTCCCCGGAGACTTCAGCGCAGCAGTTGCAGGATGCCCTGCTGGGCCTGGTTGGCAAGCGACAGTGCCGAGATCGCGAGCGAGTTGCGGGTCGAGAGCGCCTGGGAGTTCGCCGCCTCCTCGTTGAGGTCGGCATTCGTCAGGTTCGCTGCGCCCGTGTCGAGGATGTTGGTGATCGCCTTGGTGAAGTCCTGACGGTTCTGCACCACCATCAGGTTGGAGCCGAAGGTTGAGGACTGGCTCCGCAACAGGCTGGTGGCCGTGCTGAGCGAGTCGATGGCCGCGGTGATCTCGGTATCGGTTTGGAAGTTGCCGGAGACGGCATCGAGACCGAGACCCGTCGCGTCGAATCTCACGCCCTGGATGTCGAGCGCCGAGGTGTTCTTCTCGTTGAAGGTGATGTGCAGGGTGTTGTCGGCAGCGTTGTTGCTGTCGCGATAGAGAAGGTTCACGCCGTTATAGCCCGAGTCCTGTGCCTGCCGCGAGATCTGCTGCAGGATCTGGTTGTACTGGGCGGCCAGCGAGGATCGGGCCGAGCTGATGCCCTTGCTGCCGCCGACGTCGGTGCCGCTGGCCGTCTGGGCGGTCGCTCCCTGTCCTGAGATTCCGAACCCGATATCGACCGCGCCGACGCCGCCCGATGTCGCCTGGGCTGCCGAGACGGCGAGCTTCTGGTTGGAGCCTGAGGCCGTGGTGGAGATCACGAGCTTGTTGTTGACGTAGCTCGCGCTCACCTTGCCGGCGAGCCCGGTATCGGCCGCGATCTGGTCGTTGATCGCCTTGGCAATGGCGCTTTGGCTGGTCGTCGCAGAACTTCCGAAAGTGCTGCTGTTCAAGCTGATCATCTTCATCGGGCCGTCGCCGAGCTTCAGCGTGAAGGACGCGTCCTTCGTACCGCTGAAGTCCCGGGTCGGATACGCGCTCTGGTCGGTCCCGACGATGGAGGCCTGCGAGGATCCGTCGGTGGCTGCAGAGCCCGTGGCCGTCGTGGCAATGGCGGCTTGTCCGGTTCCCTGCGTATAGGTGCCGTTCGTTGTCACGGTGCTGCCGACACCGAGCTGAGCCGTGTCGCTGATCCCGGACAGGGTGGCCTTCGCCTGGCTGCCGACCGCCTGCGAGGTCACGGTGAGCTTGCCGCTGGCCGCGTCAAACGAGACCGTGGCCTTCACCGGCGCCGGGTTGCCGTTGGAGGTTGCGTTGTTAAGCTGATACTGGATCGCTGCGGCGACCTGCGCCTTGGTAGCGTTCGCGCCGATCGGCGTCGTGCCGTCCGTGGTGCTGTTCTGGTTGATCGTGACGGTCGTGCTGTTGGTGCCGTCACCGATGTTGAACGTGCTGGACTTGCCGGCCGACAGGTCGATGGTGCCGTTCCCATTGAACGCGGCCGCGGTGCCGGCGGTCGTCGAGGCCGCGGTGCCGAGGCCGAGTCCGAGCGCATCCGTCAGGCCGGTCGATCCCGCGGCCGTCGGCGTGATGGCGGGCGGAGCCGACTGGCTGTCGGCCGAGACGAAGGTCAGTTTGTTCTGGCTGTTGATGTAGGCCGAGTAGCCGGTGCCGTTCAGTTGCGCGTTCACCGACTTCGCGAGCGCGGCGAGCGTTGCGCTGGTGCCGAGCGTCCCGGAGCCGCCATTTCCGTCGGTTGCCGTCGCGCTGACGGTCACGGTCGTTCCGCTGACCTTGAAGCTGGAGGATTTGCCGCCGCTCAGGTCGAGGCTGCCATTGACCAGCTTCGTCGAGAGGTCGGTGGTCAGCGTCGTCGTCGCGGGTGTGCCGAACAGGCCGAGCTGATCGGTGTTGCTACCGCCGTTGGTGCCGATGGCCGGTGGCGTGCTGCCGCCGTTGGAGGCGGAAAAGACCAGTTTGCCACCAGTCAGGCTCGCGGTGACGCCGGTAACGCCGGCGCCCTGCATGGCCACGTTGACCGCCTGGGCCAGCTTGCTCGGATCCGAGGCGAGCGTGTGGGCAGGGTCGGAATCGTACAGCGAGGCGCCGCCGACGGTGACCGCAGTGCCGTTGACCGTGAAGGTGGTGTGGCCGCCGGTGCCGAACGAGTTGGCGTTCAGCGTCGTCGCGGCGTTGGCTGCCGTCGCCGTGGCCTGGGCGCTCTGCGTCGTGGTGCTCGACGAGGCCTGGGTCCCGGCGGCGCCGGCTGCCACGTCCGCGAAAACCGCTGCGCCGGTCGTGTCCGAGGCGTTGCTGATCGTCAGAGCGCTGGCAGACGGGTCGCTGCCGACGAAGTTGAGCTTGCCGGCCGTGTCGACATACGCCTTGAACTTCGTGCCGGCGAGCTGCGTATTGATCGAGTCGAGCACGTCCGCTGAGGAGACGGCGTTGGTGTTGTTGTTCCCGAGCGTGGCCTGACCGCTCTTCGGCGAGTCGGCGTTGATCGTGACGCTTTTCGTATTGCCGCTGGCATCGCTGATGGTGAAGGCCGCAGCCTTGTTGCCGGTCAGATCAAAGGTCGTGCCGTTGAAGGCGGCCGTCAATTTCGTCGAGGCAGGGCTTGAGAGCAGGCCGAGGTAATCGTCCGTGATGCTCACCGTCGGCGCGGCATTCGCCTGATTGGCGTCGGTGAAGGTGATGTGGCCGCTGCTGTCCGCGCCTGCGGTGATGCTGGCCGCCGCCGAGCCGGCGGCGTGGAGCTGGGCGTTGATCGCGCCGAGCACGTCCGTGAGCGTCGAGTGGGTGGCAAGCGTGTCGCTGCCCGTTCCCGTCGGTGACGAGGCCTTGAGGGTGACGGTCTGGCCCCCGACGCTGAAGGTGGTGTCCAGCGTGGCCGGGATGGTGATCGAACCGCTGGTCGGCAGAGCCTTGCCGAAGGCGGTGACGCCCGCGGCGCCGGTGCTGGTCACCGCAGGGCCGGCGACGGTGCCGGCCACGGCGTTGCTCACGGACAGGTCGGTCGGCGCGACGGAGGTGCTGCCGGCGCTGTTGAAGCTGGTGAAGCCGATGCCGGTGGCGCCCGTGGCGCCGCCGATCGTGGAATCGGCCCCTCCGGTCACGGTAAGCGCCGCGTCCGGGCCGGTGTCGCTCGAGGTGAAGACGAGCTTGTTCGTCGCGCCGTCCACGCTCACGGTGGCAGAGGAGCCCGCCTGCGTGAGCTGGTACTGGATCGCGGACTGGATGCTGGCCGCGGTCGCTGCGTTGCCCAGCTTGGTGGTTCCGTCGCTGAGCAGCGAATCGCTGTTGAGGGTGATGGTGACGTTCTTCGAGCCGTCCGAGACGCTGAGCGACGCGCTGGCGCCGTTCGCGAAATTGGTGATGGCGCTGAGGGCGTTGGTGGCGGTGACCGTGGCGGCGGTCGGTGGGATCGACGACTTGCCGTAGCCGATATCGACGGTCGAATCGGCCGAGCCGGCCACGCTGAGCTTGGCAGAGGCACCCGTGGCGGTGGTCGCGAAGGCGAGGCGACCGTCGGTGCCGATGCTCGCCGTGACCTTGCCGTTCAGCGCACTGCTCGCCGAGATCTGATTGCTGATCGCGCTCAGGAGCTGGTCGCTCGTGACCTTGGTCAGGTCGAGGCCCGCTTTGCTGAGCGAATTCGAGTCGAGGCGGATCGTTGTCTTGGTATTCCCGCCATCGAGCGAGATATCGAGCGAGGCGTCCTTCGTCGGGCTCGACAGATCGAAGGTGGTGGTGCCGTTCGCGGTCGTGCCGAGGCTTGCGAGCGTCGAGCCGCCATTCACCTTGGCGGTCTGGGCCGCCGAGCCTCCGGTGAGGCCGCTGCTGCCGCCGGTCTTGTCGGCGAGTGCCTGCTGGGCCGTCGACTTCGCGCTGTCGAGAAGCTTCTGGATCGAGGTGATGCCCTGGTTGGCCGCCTGGATGACCTGCACGCCGTTCGACATGCCGTCGAGCAGTGCCGAGAGGTCGGACGAGCGAGCGGTCAGGCTCTGCGAAGTGAAAAAGTTGGTCGGATTGTCGAGAGCCGAGTTCACCTTCTTGCCCGTCGAGAGACGTGTCTGGGTCGTGGCGAGAAGGTTGGCCGTATCCTGCAGCGACAGCAGGTTCTGCCGCGTCGCTGCCGAGAGCGTGATGCTGGATGACATGGTGAGATCCGATCGAGCTGAGGCCGAACGCTTCGGCGACACGGCAATCAGAGATCGGCAAGATTACTCAGAATCTAATTTCTCTGCCTCCATTGCGATGTATTGATCGCGTTTTATCTCATATATGTCTGAGAATGCTTCAAAGTAATCAAATATCGCTCTGAGTACCAAAAGTATCGCATTTTGTCTCATTGCTGCGATGCTTAAGGCGGATTCATCTGCGCTGGTGGGAAAATCGCGCAAACGAGTTCAGGGTAGGCCGTCGAGATCCTCGCAAAATTTGACATTTTGCCCCGATTGCACGTCGAGAAACATACAGATAATCGACATGCATATTGCTTGGCTCGACTTGGGCTGTGCTTTTGGTCTGCCTAAATCGCGTATGAGCATCGCTGCTTTTGCTATGAGCAAAAGGGCCTCGGTTAAGCATTCATGGCCGGGACATGACAAGCGTCGCTGCCGATAGGTTCACGCCCCCCGTCGATCCGGTTGCCGCGTGGCGAGCATGGGCCGAGCATCTCACCCCGGTCTTCGATGCGACCGCGCTGACCGGGACGCAGATCGACGGCACGGTGTCGATGTGCAGCTACAATCTCGGGAACGTCCTCGTCGGGGAGATGTCGGCGCCGGCGCAGAAGCTCGAGCGCAGCGCGCGCAAGGCCGCGCAGCAGGGCATCGATCACGTGCTCATCCAGCTCTACCGGAGGGGGACGAGCCGGCTGCGCACCCGGCACCGCGAGGTCGAGGTGAGGCCCTCGGATTTCGTGGTCTATGATCTCGCGCAGCCGGTCGAGACGGATTCACCGCCCGTCTCAGTAACGAGCATCCTTCTGCCGCGTGCCAGGCTGGCCCCCCGCGCTGGCGCGGTCGAAGCCTTGCATGGGAGCGTCTTCAGCGCGGCGCAGGACCCGGTCGCGCGACTGCTCTCGTCCTATCTCTGCGAGACGGTCGGGCTGATGGAGAAGATCGATGCCGCGCATCTGCCGGGCATCGCGGAAGCCGCCTCGAAGCTCTGCAGCACCGCGCTTCCCGGTACCCCGACGGAGGGCGAAGCGGCGGAGCGGCGGACCAGCCTCGAAATTCGGGCCTTCATCCTGAATCATCTCGGCTCGCCCAACCTTGGGGCGGAGACGATCTGCGCCCGCTTCGGCCTGTCGCGCGCCACCCTGTACCGACAGTTCGCTGCGGATGAGGGTGTGCAGAACTACATCCGTGAGCGGCGCCTCGCTCGGGCGATGCGGCTCCTGACCCGAAACGACGGTGGGCCCCGGCCCCGCGTCTCGAGCGTCGCCTATGCCACGGGCTTCTCAAACGAGAAAACGTTTAGCCGCGCCTTCAAGCAACGGTTCGGTTTCCTGCCCCGGGAAGCCTCCGCCGAGCCGTTGATCTGGCCTGACCAATCGAAGGGCGGCTCCACCCTCGGAACGTGGATTCGACAACTGGATCTGTGACCATCCCGGGTTGCGTGAGGCGAGACGCTGCGATGCGATTCCGATCATTTGCGACGAGCGCGGCAGGTGCGACCGCTATCGAGTACGGATTAATCGCTGCACTGTTCTGCGGCGTGTCGATACCGGCCTACAGGATGCTGGCGCCTAAACTGAAGCAGGCCGTGCTCACGCACCTAGCCCCCGCGCGGGGCGAGGGGATTTTCTTCGGCACCGAGGAGCAGCCTCGCGAGCGTCCTGTGCAATCCCGCAGCGTGTTGCCGGAAGAGGCGCTTGCGGCCGCCAAACGCAACGCGTTCCGCGCCAACATGCATTCCGGATCCGCGATCCGCACCGATGGCCGCCTCGATGAATCGGCGCAGGTGCGCGAAAGGTAGAACGACCTTGAAGCCCTATCCGACCGACAGCGGCCTCTTTCGCCGATTCATTCCCGATATCGAGCATCGGACGACTGGCGAGATCGTCTCACATCCGGACTATGCGCGAATCCGGACCATCTACATTGCGCATATGCTGTCGCACTACGAAGTCCGCCGCTTTCCAGGCAATTGGCCGTCGACCGCGTATCGTGTTGCGGCCATCGGTGTCATCGTAAGCCTTCACGCGTCTTATGATGCCGACGACCGATCGACCTGGCCAACCCTCAAGCGGTTCAAGGATGCGGCTGCCTTGATCGGTCTTTCCAGTCCTCGCCAGCTCGACGACTTCATCGCCCGCGTGATGGCGACCGGACATGTCACCGTCGAGCGCCCGGCCGCCGACGGGCGCCTGCGATTCCTCCAGCCGACGGAGAAGATGCTGACATGGGATCGCGATTGGCTCTGCAGCTACTACGATATTCTGCAGATGCTCTATCCAGGCAGCGATTATGGTATCGCGGTCCGGCGCGACCAGGAGTTCTATGTCGCCCATCGCCGCAATGCCCTGAAGATTTTTAGCGTCATCGCCCAGCTTCTCATGAAGGATGCCGCGCTTCTTCCATTTGCACAGATGAACAATGGGGCTCTTGTCCTGATGAATTTGCTTCTCATCAAGAGCCAGGATCCGTGTTCAACCGTGACGGAGACGAGCTTCGCCGGATTGATGGACCGCCTCGGTGTTTCGCGATCGCATATCCGCAACGTCATCGTCGCAGCAGAAGCGCACAATTTGGTCGAGCGCATCGGAGCCGGCCGGAAGGCTATCACCCTCACGCCTCGCGGGATCAGCGCCATTGACCGCTACATCGGCGATTCCCTCTCATCTTACGATCTCACCTTTCGAATTGCGGAAATGACGATGAATAATAAAAATATAAAATTCTAATGGAGATGCTGATTGGCTCCCACGCGGTAGTCGAGGCTCAAAACGAGTGCAGGGTCGGCCTTTGCTGTACGGTGAGAGCGCTATCCGATCAGGGTGCGTCATAGAAGGTAGGCTCGACACTCATTGAGTGCGAAGCGGTTCAGGCTGGGCCGTATGCGACGCCGCGCTCCTGGGAGAACGGCCTTCACCCGCGGCTCTGCTGAAGGGTTCAGCTGGGTGACGGGCGGCGCCCCCAGTGTCCCTGTGGATCGCCACGGCGGCAAAGCGTGGCCACGTGCTCCCGAACACAGCCAAGCCGGGGCGATCCGGTGTCAATCACGACAGACGCCAGCAAGACGTCGCATCGACATCAGGAGATCTTCCCATGACCCACCGTGACATGACCGCGATGACCACCGATCAGACCATCGGCGCCCAGCCCGTTCTTCTTTCCGACGACGCTCTCGATCAGGTCCATGGCGGCGCCCGCTCGGCGTTCGGAGACCTCGACCGCATGTTCAACGACATCAAGCGCGGCATCGGCAACGGCGCGACCCATGTGGACTACCACCACGAGAGCAAGACGGTCGGCGGCAACACGACGACGGTCACGCAGAGCCGCTTCCGCCGCCGGTAAGCCAAAGCCGTCCCAAGCCCTGCCATGTCGGCCCGCCCGGTTCGCCGCGGCGGGCTCGTTCGTTTCCGGCCGGATTGCCGCCGCGGCGGCCGCGCTCTGGGAGGATTTGCCGGTATGCGTCGGCCTAGGTAGGGGACTCATACAACCAATTGCTTTCTCTTGCGTTTTCTTCCTGGGTATGGGGCTTCCTGCGTAGGAGGATCGCAATGGCACGGCTGTTCTGGCTCTCGGACGAAGCCTGGGCGCGGATCGAACCGCAGTTGCCTCACGGTCAACCGGGCAAGCCGCGGGTCGATGACCGGCGGGTGATCAGCGGCATCCTACATGTGCTGAAGGTCGGCTGCCGCTGGCAGGACACGCCCTCTGCCTACGGCCCGCACACGACGATCTACAACCGCTACAACAGGTGGTCTCAGCGCGGTGTCTGGCAGCGGCTTTTTGCCAGGCTCGCTGCCGCAGGTCCTGTCCCCGAGGAGCTGATGCTCGATGCCTCTCACGTGAAGGCACACCGCTCGGCATCCGGCGGAAAAGGGGGGCCTGGATCCAAGCCATCGGCCGCTCGCGCGGCGGCTTCACGAGCAAAATCCATTGCTTGGCCGATGGTCGTGGCCGACCGATTGCGTTCACCCTGACACCGGGCAACGTGGCCGACATCAGTATGGCGTTGCCTCTGTTACAGGCCGTCGTACCACCCAAGCGCCTGATTGCCGACAAGGCCTACGACGCACAGAGCCTGAGGGATTGGTTGAAGAGCCGCAAGGTGATCGCCACCATCCCGTCCACGGCCTCCCGGACGGTCCCCTACAAGCACAGCCGGATCGCCTACCGGCGGCGCAACCGGATCGAGCGCCTGTTCGGCCATCTCAAAAACTGGCGGCGCGTCGCGACCCGATATGACCGTTTGTCTTGCAACTATCTGGCCGCCGTCGCGCTCGTTTCCTGTGTCGTCGCATGGACCTGAATGAGTCCACGACCTAGGAGCCCGGCCTCTGGAGCGGATGATTGGCGGGGCGATCCAGGGCGACCGGGTGCGGGTGGCGGCCAACGCCCGGCAGTACGGCTACATGGCCGGCTCGGTGCATGAGGCTTGGCGGGATGCCGTGCGGACCTGGCAGACCGGAGACAGCATCCTCTCCCCGCGGTCTTCCGAGCTGAGCGCCGCCACTACGGGCCGCTCGGTCAACTAGAGCCGTGCCCGGTGGTGTTGCGACAGGACGGTGGCTGGAGCGTTGACCGGTGAAGGAGCCAGCGATGCCTTCACCGTTGCTGGCTTGCCAGGTTGGCCGCGCGGCTTGGCCCTGAGACCCCGCTGGAGAACGTGCTTCTGCGCATCGCCTTCGATTGCCCGTGGCTCGATGAGCGGCACCCCCGGGCCAAGAGCCAGTACGTGCCGAAGTGCAAGGCCCACTTCCCGGATCTTGAGGCCGGCCGCCCGCAGCCGCCTGACATGCCGCCCGGAATGATGAAGCTGCGGGTGGTGCAGAGAGGAAAGCCGTGATTTATAGCTCCGAAGAGCGGCATAGATCGCAGATTGCTCTAGGGGTTTTCGTGGTTATAGAACGAATTCGCCGAATGATAACGACAATCGGCGCTCCAAATATTGTAGTTTGTGGTGCAACAGCTGTCCTGATAGCAGTTGTCCTGGTGATTGTCTTCGCGATTTCGTCCGGAAAGTCAGGTGTGGAAGCTGTCCAGATCGCATATCAGCTCGGATTACTCCTTGCAGGCATAATCGGCCTGCCGCTCGCCGTTTGGCGAAGCTGGACTGCTCATCGCCAAGCTGCAACCGGTGAAGCACAGCTTAGCTGTTTGGTCCCGGCATGTGGTGTGACGGATCGAGCCTGAAGCGTTCTGGCTCTTTCGTCCAGGTCTGGCAGATGAACTCGTAGGGCGTGAGGCCGCGCAGGGTCTTGAGCCGGCGGCCGTAGTTGTAGGCATCCACGAACAGCTGCAGGTGCTGCCGGAGCTCGTCGTGGCTGGCGTAATGGTAGCGCTTGACCGTGGCGTCCTTGATGGTGCGGTTCATGCGCTCGACTTGGCCGTTCGTCCACGGGCAGCGCGGCTTGGTCAGGCGATGCTCGATCTTCGTCTGCTCGCAGGCCCACTCAAATGAGTGCCAGCGGTAGATGCGTGGCCGATCCTGGGTCGCCCAGTAGGCGGCCGCCTTGGCCTCGGCCTCCTCGTCCACCGGATGATTGTCGGCGAACTGGATGCCGTTATCCGTCAGCACCGTGTGGATCGTGTACGGCACGGCGGCGACCAGATCGTGTAGAAAGGCTGCCGCAATCCGCTGCGTCGCCTTCTCATGCAGTTGAACGAAAGCAAACTTGCTCGTGCGGTCGATGGCCACGAGCAGGTGTAGCTTGCCCTGTTCGGTGCTGACCTGCGCGATGTCGATGTGGAAGTAGCCGATTGGGTAGGCCTTGAAGCGCGAGCGCTTGGGCTTGTCGCCGTCAACATCCGGCAGGCGGCTGATGCCGTGACGCTGCAGGCAGCGATGCAGCGACGAGCGGGTCAGATGCGGCAGGCTCGGCTGCAACGCGTAGAGGCAATCGTCCAGTGGCAACAGGGTATGCCGTCGAAAGGCGACGATGACCGCCTCGTCCTCCACGCTCAGCACGCTGAAGCGGGGCTCCTTCGGCCCCATCCGTGCATCCGTGCTGGTCTGGCGTGAGCGCCACTTCTGCACCGTCGTGGCGCTGATGCCGTAGCGCTTGGCGGCGGCCCTTACGCTCTCTTGACGAGCTTGGATTGCCCGACGGACCGTCTCAGTCGTCGTGGCGCTGCCGTGGAGAACCTGTCCCATAGCGCGTCCCTCCATGCGCCATCAGTCGTACCACCACTCTGCGGGACCGAACATCAGGGGTCTTCAGCAGCAGATTGCATTAGCTGAGGCAGGGGCGAATGCTGATCGGCTCCAAAAGGGAGCCGAAATGCTCCAAGCTGACGGATTAGCTGTTCGTGTCGCGGGCATCGCAATTTTGCGCGAGATTGCAAGTAATAAACAACATCGATACAGAAATGAAGCGTTTGCGGTTTTGGCGTCGTTTTGTAGGGCGAGATCGCAGGATAACGAGAAGGCAGCAGTAAAGTCTCAGGCGGACTTTATCGACGCCTTTTCCGCGATAGCATCGAGAGAAGTTCCAAAATCAATTCATGTAGGTGATATAACATTGAGAGGGTGCGGCATTGGTGATTTGAAGCTGAACGATTACGACTTCATGCAGTGTAAGTTCATCGAATGCAGCATCTACTCGGCGTCGATTTCGTCACTTTCTGGTGCAGAGTTCAATAATTGCAGCGTTGGATATTCAAGTGTTAGATTTCATGAATTGATGATTTCAAGTTTTGATAACTGCGAGTTTGAATATTGTGCATTCTCTGGCCCTACGGGGTCTAAAACATTCAGAGCGTGCAGTTTCAAAGAAATATCAGCAGATAGCGAATTCAAGTTCGACCAAGATTTGGTTGAGTTGCGGGATGCTATCGTGAGGGGAAGGCAGTAGCGTTCAACGGCTCCCGCTTCTCGCAAGCTAGTACTCCGTCCGTAAGCCCCGCACCACGTCGGGCGCCTCGATCCGCGCCAGCTCTTCCGCTAGGACCTTCAGACCAAACCCGCCGTACTGCCGCCCGACACCGCCCCCGGTGTGCCCTGTGAGCGCATCGTGCACATCCTCAGCCAGCTTGGCGGCCCGCGCCAGCTCCTTGAAGGTGTGCCGGAACGAGTGAAACACCTTGGTCCGGTCCTCGATGCCTGTCTTGTCGCGGAGGTATCGGTTGAACCACTTCGACCACGGCCCATTCTGCCGCCCCTCGCTGTCGGCCTCGACGTGTGGCCACAGCGGGCTGTCGGGCTTTGAGCCGGCATCAAGCAGCGACTGCCGGTAGCGAAGCAGGCCGATCCGCTCCAGTTCGGGGTGCAGGGGGATCTTCCGCCGGGAGGAGGCCGTCTTGATGCTTCGCCCTCCGGCCGTCCCGATGTCGAGGTGCCAGACGCCCGTCTCAGCGTCCTGCGCCAAATCCATCACGCGGAGCTGCGCCAGCTCGCCTTGCCGTGCGCCAGACAGGAGGGCCATCAGCGGAAGCCAGAAGGCTGCCTCCCCTCCCCCTCCGCGGGGCCGCTCGCCGCTCTGATAGACCCCCGTGCTGAAGATGGCCTTGAGGTCGGTCGCGCTGAAGGGTTGCCGCTTCTCCTCCGCCCTCGCATCCACCACCAGCTTGATGCCCTTGCCGAATGGGTTCTTGAAGCCCGGCACCGTGTCGAGGCTGCCGGCTGCCTCCGCGTGGCTGACGATGGCGGACAGGATGTTCAGCGTCTTGTTGATCGTGGCGGCGTGCTGGGTTGGGTAGCCTTTGAGGTCCCGCTTCAGGAGGACCCGCATTGGCAGCCGGCGGAGATCCGCAGGGAGGCGTGTCGGCACCCGGGCAAGAGCGTCCCTGAACTCCCTCGCCTTCTCCCGCGTAAGATCGCCCAGGCGGATGTCTCCGTGCCACTCCCTGAGAAGGCGCACAGAGCGTTCGGCTTCGAGCAAGGTCCGCCCGCTGGGCTTGCGGCTGTCCCGTGCGCCGCTGCCTGCCTTTCAAGCCTCGTAGGCCTCTGTGATGGTTGGGCCGCGCTGTGAGCTGGGCGGCGGGGTAGAGACCACCTTACCCTACTGCCAAGCGAGCATCAGCCCGTAGGCCTTCACGTGGGCCCGCAGGACCGCCAAGGACGCCTCATGGTAGGCCTCGGAGGTCGGGTCTATCGGTGCTTGTTTTCGCCGCAGGAGGTTGCGGGTCTCAGCGTCAACGATGCCGGGATCGGATCGGGAGAGAGCCTTGCGGTAGTCCGCCGCCAGTTCCTCCAACTCCCCGCCGTAGACGTGGTGGTGGTCCTCAGCCATCCCGCGCCGGGCGAAGGCAACCGGCATCAGGTCGGGCCACTGCGAACGCTCGGCGGCAGTCTGGAGCTGTCTGCGAGCATCCCCGTCCGATCGCTCGGTGTCATCGGCAGCCAACAGCTCCGCCAGCACGTCCGCCTCAATCTCCTCAGGCAGGGGCATCGTGGCAGCACGTCGGGTCGAGGCTGTAGGGATCTCCCCTCGCTTCGTCCGCTCGGCCTGCTCGAAGTCCGCCATGCAGTCGCGCAGCATCCTGGAGCCGGCTTTTTGGCGGCAGCCGGTTCCTTGGTCCTGAGGCTCTGCTTCCAGTTCGCCTTTCCGGTCCACGGCGCCGGCATGAAGGGGCGCAGCTCCGCCGGGATCACCCTGCGGAAGTAGTACGTGCCAAGCCGATCACGAGAGAGATATGACATCAGCGCCATGGCCCGTTTGCACCGCCCGATTGCATGACCGGCGGCGGCCCAAGGTACTGATTTTAGCAGAAATTCCAGCCAGACAATGGCTTGGAGAATGAATGGCGCGCCCGAAAGGATTCGAACCTCTGACCCCCAGATTCGTAGTCTGGTGCTCTATCCAGCTGAGCTACGGGCGCCTGCGGCGGCTGTGTTGGCCGCCGGTGAGCCGGGTGTCTAAGTCCTTCGTTCGGGATTTGCAAGGCCATGCTAATGCCGAATTGCAGATCTGGTTCGCCACCTGCCATGGGGCCGGCCGTTCGGCTTCATATGCGGAACGGCTGCGCCGTAGTGCGTCGGGGCGAGCCTTCGCATCCGGCGGTGATCGTGGTCCTTTGGGCCGAGGTTCCTTCTGACGGAGATCTCTTCAACCCTCCCGCCTGAGATGTTGTCGTGGGGTGGCATGATGTGTGCGGGGGTGGCGTGTCGAGGAAGGCCAAGGCTCTGATGACGGACAGCCCGCTCAACCGTTTCGCCGTTTCCCCCAGGCACAGGCTGACGAGGCGGCTCGCCGATGTCGCCGGAGCCCGCTCCGAGGCGGATCTGGTGATCACCGGCGCCCGGGTCCTCTCGACCTATTCGAGCGCATCCTGCCCGACCGGGAGCTCTGGATCGCGGGCGGGCGCATCGCCGCCCTGAAGCCCGCCGGCAGCTACCGGGGCAGCGCCCCCGCTACGACGCCGCCGGCGGCCTGATCGCCCCGGGCCTCGTCGACCCGCACCTGCATATCGAGAGCAGCATGATCACCGCCTGCGCCTATGCGGAGGCGGCGCTCATCAACGGCACCACCACGGTGTTCTGCGACAGCCACGAGATCGGCAACGTGCTCGACGCCAATGGCGTCGAGTGGATGCTCGAGGATGCGAGGGTGGCGCCCTCAACATCTACCTCACCGTGCCGAGCACCGTGCCCGCCACCACCCCGGAGCTCGAGACCGCCGGCGGCGACCTGACGCCGGAGAAGATCGCGGCCCTGTTCGACACGTGGCCGGAGGCCCTGGCGCTGGGCGAGAAGATGGATTTCGTGGCGGTGGCCATGGGCGACCCGCGGGCGCATGCCATCATCGCCGCGGCCCTGGAGCGGGGCCGGCCGGTCTCGGGCCACATCTACGGGCGCGACTTCGTGGCCGCTTACGCGGCGAGCGGCGTCACCGACACGCACGAGGCGATCGACCGCGACATCGCCGACGACCTGCTCGAGGCCGGCCTCTGGATCTTCCTGCGCGGCGGCCCCGGCCACGCCCTGGCATTCCCTGCCCAAGGCGATCGGCACGGTGACGGATTACGGCGCGGCCTGGAAGCGGGTCTGCGCCTGCACCGACGACCGCGACGCGGACGACCTCCTCGACCACGGCCTCGACTGGGTGGTGCGCCAGGCGGTCGAGCACGGCATCCCGAAGGCCGCCGCCTGGTCGATGGGCTCGCTCCACCCGGCGACGCGCTTCCATCTCGACGGCGAGATCGGCGGCCTCGGCGGCGGGCGCCGGGCCGATCTCGTGCTCCTCGACGACGATCCGTGCCCCAGGCGACCTGGTATGGCGGCGAGCTGGTGGTGGAGGGCCGCAAGCCCACCCCGCGGCTGGAGGAGGCCCTGGAGAAGCCCTACCGCTATCCCGCCCCGGCCTATGCCACCGTGCGCCTGCCCGATCCCCTGCCCGCCCTGGTGCCGCCCCTGCCGGAGGGGCCCTGCCGCGTGAACGCGATCCGCACGGTGCTGCCGGGCATCGAGCTCAAGCACGAGCGCCTCGCCCTCACCCCGGGGCGGACTGGGCCGCGACCCTCGCCGCCAACGATCTCTGCCACGTGGCGGTGATCGAGCGGCACGGCTTCCACGGCAAGGTCGCCCATGGCCTGCTCCGGGCCTTCGGCCTGAAGCGCGGGGCCGTGGCGAGCAGCGTCGGGCACGATTCCCACAACATCATCGTGGCGGGCCTGAACGAGGCCGACATGCGGGTGGCGCTGGAGGCCCTGCGCGCCGCCCAGGGCGGGGTCTGCGTGGTGGCGGACGGGGCGGTCGTCGCCATGGTGCCGCTGCCCATCGCCGGGCTGATGTCCGACAAGCGGGTCGGCGTCGTCGCCGACGAGTTGCGGGCCGTGAAGGCGGCCTGGGCGGAGGCCGGCTGCGCCATCCCCTATATGGGCTTCAACCTGATCCCGCTCTCGGTGATCCCGGAGATCCGCATCACCGACAAGGGCCTCGTCACCGTGCCGGCGATGGAGCTGGTGCCGCTGTTCGAGGCGGCCTGACGATCCGGCTCTCCCCGCGCCGCGCGGGGAGAGCCCGGAAGCGGGCCCGGTGGCCTCAGGCCAGGCCGCCGGCCTCGACCACGAAGCGCGCGATGGCATCGGCCCCCGGCCCTCCCGCAGGGAGGAGAACACGTAGGGCCGCGTGCCGCGCATGCGCTGCGTGTCGGCTTCCATCACCGCGAGATCGGCGCCGACCAGGGGCGCGAGGTCGGTCTTGTTGACGATGAGCAGGTCCGAGCGGGTGATGCCCGGGCCGCCCTTGCGCGGGATCTTTCCCCGCCCGCCACGTCGATGACGTAGAGCGTGATGTCGGCGAGCTCCGGCGAGAAGGTCGCGGCGAGGTTGTCGCCGCCCGATTCGATCAGCACGAGGTCGAGCTTCGGAAAGCGGCGGCGCATCTCCGCCACCGCGGCGAGGTTGATCGAAGCATCCTCGCGGATCGCGGTGTGCGGGCAGCCGCCGGTCTCGACGCCCATGATGCGCTCCTCCGGCAGGGCGCCGGCCACGGTGAGGAGGCGGGCATCCTCCTTCGTGTAGATGTCGTTGGTGATGGCGCAGATCTCGTAGGTGTCGCGGAAGCGCTTGCAGAGCTGCTCCATCAGCGCGGTCTTGCCGGAGCCGACGGGGCCGCCGATGCCGACGCGGAGGGGGCCGTGTGCGGATGCCATTGCGGTGTCCTCAGGAGCGGAAGATGCGGGAATACTGCGTCTCGTGCCGGAAGGAGCCGAGATCGACGCGCAGGGTCGCCGCCCCGAGATCCTCGGAGCCGAGATCGTCGGTCGTGGCGGCGAGCGCCGCCACGCGGGGGCTCAGGCCGGCGATGAGGCGGGTGCCGGCGCTCTGGCCGATGGGGGCGACGCGCAGGGCCGCCGAGACGAGGTTCTGCACGAAGGCGAGGCCGTAGGCGGAGACGGTGGCGCCCCGGCCCATGCCGTGGGCGCCCGCCGCCGCCCCGACCGCGACCGGGTAGGCGACGGGGCCGGGCAGCGCCGCCGCGGCCCGGGCGAGCGCCGGGCAGGGCCAGGCGGCGAGGGTGGCGTCGAGGAAGCTGCGGCCCTGCTGGCTCGTCTCCAGATGCAGTTCCCGCGAGGGTGCCAGGGCCAGGGCGAGGTCGTTGAGCGCGGCCAGCGCCGCCTCCTGCCCGCAGGCCCGGTGAGCGGCGCCGCAGAGGATCATGTCGTTGCGCCCCGCGCCCCGCTCCAGCACGTCGCCGAGCCACTCCGACAGGCTCGCCTCGTCCCGGATGTCGCCGGTCTCCACCGCCCATTCGAGACCGTGCGAATAGGCGAAGGCCCCGACCGGATAGGTCGGCGACAGCCAGGCCATCAGCCGGAGCGCCTCCATCCCCGCCTCGGCCGTGCCCGCCTCAACCATGGTGGTGAGGGTGCCCGTGGTGACGATCGTGCCCGTGCCCGTGGCCGTCGCCATGCTCGTGGGCGTGCCCATGGGCATGCCCGTGCCCGCCGGCATAGGCGCCGCCTTCCGGGCGGAACGGACGCGTCACCGGCTCGGCGCTTCCGCCGAGGCCCCGCACCATCTCGGCGAGCACGTGGTCGAAGCCGATGAAGACCGCCTCCTCCCCGATCTCGGCGGGGATGTGCCGGTTGCCGATGTGCCAGATCAGCCGCTTGAGGGCGAGCGGGCTGGCGGCGCGGATCTCCAGGAGCCGTTCCGAGGCCGCCTCGACCCAGACGAGGCGGCCATCCTCCAGGGCGAGGGCGTCGCCGTCCTCGAGCACGGCCGCCTCCGGCAGATCGAGCAGGAAGCGCGTGCCGCCCACCGCCTGCATCGCCATGCGGCGGCGGTGGCGGTCGCCGGAATCGAGCACGATGCGGTCGACGATCTCGCCGCCGGTAAGGGCGTCGCGGCGGATGACGCGGGTGGCGCGGATCATGGAATCCGGGACGGATCGAGGAGACCGGGCTCCTTCGGCAGGAAATCCGGATCGAGCGCCTGCTCGACCGTGAAGGGAGGCTGTTCCGGGAAGAGGCTGAAGTCGATCCCCGTCTCCCGGGCCGCCTCGAGCCGGCCGGCGAGATAGCTCTCCGAAAAGACCTCGGCCGGATATTTTTTCAGGCTGGGGCTCGATTTCAGGATCCGGCCGATCCGCATGCGTTGCTCGCGCAGGGTCGCCTGCCAGGAGCTCGTCCGGGCACCGGGCTGATAGGCCCACGTGAGAAGGTGCGCCAGGAGGATATCGAGCCGACTCTCGATCTCGCGCTTCTCGCTGGCCCCCACGCTCGCCACCTCTTCGATCAGGTTGCCGAGATCGAGTTCGTCGAACCGTCGCGCGCGCAACAAGGCGGCCTGGGCCTGGGTCCAGGCATGGAAATCCGTCCCGTAGAGATCGGCCGCCGGTGGCGGCTTCAGCGCGGCCTTGGTCATGCGGGGCCTCCCGTCATCGCGCCCGATCCTACCTCAGAACAGGAAATACCGCTGCGCCATCGGCAGAACCTCGGCGGGCTCGCACACTAGAAGCTCTCCGTCGGCGCGGACGTCGTAGGTCTCGGGATCGACCTCGATCACCGGGGTGGCGTCGTTGAGGATGAGGCTCTTCTTCGAGATGCCGCCGCGGACGTTCTCCACCGCGACGAACTCCTTGGATACGCCCAGGCGCTCGCGCAGGCCGTCCTCGATCGCCGCCTTCGACACGAAGGTGAGCGCCGTGGCGAAGGGGACCCGGCCGAAGCTGCCGAACATCGGGCGGTAATGCACCGGCTGGGGCGTCGGGATCGAGGCGTTGGGATCGCCCATCGGCGCCGTGGCGATGGCGCCGCCCTTGAGCACGAGGTCCGGCTTCACCCCGAAGAAGGCCGGGCTCCACAGCACGAGGTCGGCGAGCTTGCCCGGCTCCACCGAGCCGATGTGCCTGGAGACCCCGTGCGCGATGGCCGGGTTGATCGTGTACTTGGCGACGTAGCGGCGGGCCCGCAGGTTGTCGTTGCCCGAGGCGTCGCCGGGCAGGCTCCCCCGCTGGCGCTTCATCTTGTCGGCGGTCTGCCAGGTGCGGATGATGACCTCGCCGACCCGGCCCATGGCCTGGCTGTCCGAGGACATCATCGAGAGCGCGCCGATGTCGTGCAGGATGTCCTCGGCGGCGATCGTCTCCTTGCGGATGCGGCTCTCGGCGAAGGCGAGGTCTTCCGGGATCGACGGGTCGAGGTGGTGGCACACCATCAGCATGTCGAGATGCTCGTCGATGGTGTTCTTGGTGAAGGGCCGGGTCGGGTTGGTCGAGGAGGGCAGCACGTTGGGCAGGCCCGCCACCTTGATGATGTCCGGCGCGTGCCCGCCCCCCGCCCCTTCCGTGTGGAAGGCGTGGATGGTGCGGCCCTTGAAGGCGGCGATCGTGTCCTCGACGAAGCCCGATTCGTTGAGCGTGTCGGTGTGGATCATGACCTGGATGTCGTGCGCATCCGCCACCGACAGGCAGGCATCGATCGCGGCCGGCGTCGTGCCCCAATCCTCGTGAAGCTTGAGCGCGCAGGCCCCCGCCCGGATCATCTCCTCCAGCGCGCCCGGCACCGAGGCGTTGCCCTTGCCGGCGAAGGCGAGGTTCATCGGGAAGGCGTCGGCCGCCTCGATCATCCGGGCGATGTGCCAGGGGCCGGGGGTGCAGGTGGTGGCGAAGGTGCCGTGGGCCGGGCCGGTGCCGCCGCCGAGCATGGTGGTGACGCCGGAGCAGAGCGCCTCCTCGATCTGCTGCGGGCAGATGAAGTGGATGTGGCTGTCGAAGCCCCCGGCGGTGAGGATCTTGCCCTCGCCGGCGATCACCTCCGTGCCCGGGCCGACCACGATGTCGACATTCGGCTGCACGTCCGGGTTGCCGGCCTTGCCGAGCTTCGCGATGCGGCCGCGGACGAGGCCGACATCGCATTTCACGATGCCCCAATGGTCGAGCACCACCGCGTTGGTGATGACGGTGTCGACCGCCCCTTGCGCGTTGGTGGCCTGGCTCTGGCCCATGCCGTCGCGGATGACCTTGCCGCCGCCGAACTTCACCTCCTCGCCGTAGGTGGTGAGGTCGCGCTCGATCTCGATCTCCAGGCAGGTATCGGCGAGGCGGATCCGGTCGCCGGTGGTGGGGCCGAACATGTCGGCATAGGCCGCCCGGGGCAGGCTGGCGGGCTTGGGGGTGTTGGACATCTCAGAGGCGCCCCATCACGTCGCCGCGGAAGCCGTAGACCGTGCGCCCGCCCGAGAGCGGCACCAGGGTCACCTCCCGGGTCGCGCCGGGCTCGAAGCGCACGGCGGTGCCGGGCGCGATGTCGAGGCGCTTGCCGCGGGCCTGTGCACGCTCGAACACGAGGCCCGGATTGACCTCGTAGAAATGGTAGTGCGAGCCGACCTGGATCGGCCGGTCGCCGGTATTGGCCACCGCGATCACCGTGCGCTCGGCATCCGCGTTGAACACGATCTCGCCGGGCTGCGTCGTCACCGTGCCGGGCACGTCCGCGGAGGCCGCGCCCCGGATCGGGTGATGGACGGTGACGAGCTTGGTGCCGTCGGGGAAGGTCGCCTCGACCTGGATGTCGTGGATCATCTCGGCCACCCCCTCCATCACCTGGGAGGCGTCGAGCACGGTGGCGCCGGCCTGCATCAGCTCGGCCACGGAGCGGCCGTCGCGGGCGCCCTCGACCACGAAGTCGGTGATCAGCGCCACCGCCTCCGGGTGGTTGAGCTTCACGCCCCGGCCGAGCCGGTTGCGGGCCACCTGCGCGGCCATGGCGATGAGGAGCTTGTCTTTCTCGCGGGGGGTCAGGAGCACGGGCGTCTCGTTCCGGTGGGGCGCGGATCGGGGTCGGCGCCAGCAAGGATCATGCGCGGCCCAAGATCAAGCGATGTTCGCGCGAGGATCGTGCGGAGGGGCGGGGCTCAGCTCTGCCAGACCCGCGGCAGCGGCGCCCCGCGCCAGGCGGTGAGGAAGCGGGCGCAGAGCCGGCGCAGGGCATCGGCGTCGGCGGCGAGCAGGCGCAGGGCGAGATGCCCGTTCCAGGCGCTCGCCCCCGCCTCCACCGCCGGATCGTCGAGGAGGGCCCGCGCCTCGTCGAGGCGGGCCTCGGCGCCGGGCGCGAGATCGATCAGCGTGGCGAGCGCCCGGGCGCCGCCGCCGATCGCCGGCCGGCGCATCAGCGCGTGCAGCTCGCCCTCCAGGCGCAGGGAATCCGCATAGGCGAGGCGCCCCTGCCGCCGGATCCGCCACTGGTCCTCGACGAGGCCCTGCGCGACGGTCTCGCCCCGGGCGGCGCGCCCCAGCACCAGGATCTCGCAGGCCAGCAGCGCGGCGCCCGCCCCGAGATCGGCCTCGAAGCGGCGGGCGAGCCGCGCCTGGTCGTAGAGGATGGTCTCCTGCGGCAGCCAGTCGATCCGGCCCCCCGCCCCCACGCGCAGATGGTTCTCGATCCGGCTCACCGGGCCGTCCGAGCGGTAGATCTTCTCCGCCGCCGTGGTGGTGAAGACGAGCGCTGCCCCCTCCCCCACCTCGGCCGAGACGGTGAAGCGGTCGCCGCAGGCGATGCCGCCGGCCGTGTTGACGAGGACGGCCTCCGGCGCCCCGCCCGCGACCTTCGGGAAGCGCAGGCGCGAGGGCCCGCTCTCGGCGAGGTCGCGGATGCGGCTCGCCCCGCCGGCGAGGCCGACGCTCAGGCCGACCTGCCCCTGCGAGCGCTGGCGCGCCGGAGCCGCGCGGGAGGGATCTGACGGGGAGATGGACGCCTCGCGGACGGGAAACGGCCCTTCTTTGGGCAGTCCCCGCCGGAGCGCAAGACGCATGCGAACCGGAGCCGCCTGGCGTATGCAGCCGGCCCAAGCGGCCCGCTTCCTGCTCCCGGCCTCCCGGAGGCCGGGCGGGCCGGCCGGGCGGGAAAGGCCCGCCGGGTCCCGACGGACCTCGAAGAAAAGCCGGAGCAAGCCGTGACGAGCACCACCACCATCGACGGGCGCACCCTGGACGCGACGGGCGTCCTCGCCGTGGCCCGTCCCGACGCCGCGGGCGCCTATGCCGAGGCCGCGCTGGATGCGGGCGCGCGCCGGGAGCTCGAGGCGGCCCGGGCCTATATCGACGCGAACTTCATGAACGACGACGCGCCGCTGATGTACGCCTTCAACACCGGCGTCGGCCTGTTCAAGGACCAGCGGGTGCACATGGCGGAGATGGAGGCCTATCAGCGCCTCACCGTCTATGCCCACGCCACCGGCGTCGGCGAGCCCTTCGACACGGACGTGGTGCGCGCCACCATGCTGCTGCGCGCCAACGCCTTCGCCTCGAACTATTCCGGCCCCCGCGTGGCCGTGGTCGAGCGGCTGCTCGCCTGCCTCAATGCCGGCATCGTGCCGGTGATCCCGCAGAAGGGCTCGGTCGGCGCCTCGGGCGACCTCGCGCCGCTTGCCCATCTCGCCGGCGCCGTCTGCGGCTTCACGGAGGCCGAGGCCTTCTACAAGGGTGCGCGCATGCCGGCCCGGCAGGCTCTGGAGAAGGCCGGCCTGCCGCCGGATTTCGCGCTGGAGGCCAAGGATGCCTCCGCCCTCATCAACGGCTCCACCGTGTCCCTGGCGGTCGGCGTGCTCGCCCTGGAGGACGCCAAGAGCCTGCTCAAGCATGCCGACATCGCCCTGGCGCTCACGCTCGAATGCCTGCGCGCGGAGAAGGCCGCCTTCGACCCGCGGGTGCATGCGGCGAGGCCCCACCAGGGCCAGGCGGCGAGCGCCCGCAACGTGCTCAAGCTCATCGGCGACTCGCAGCGCTGCTCGGAGGCCGCCCGGCTCACGGTCTATCCGGAGGAGAGCCGCCAGCCCGGCCAGGTGCCGCCTCCGCGCGTTCAGGATGTCTATTCCCTGCGCTGCGCGCCCCAGGTGCACGGACCGGTGCGCGAAGCGCTCCGCTACATCGACGGGATCATCGGCACGGAGATCAATTCGGCCACCGACAACCCGCTGATCTTCGCCGACGGCACCGGGGGCTACACCTGCATCTCCGGCGGCCATTTCCACGGCGCCTACGTGGCTCAGGCCATGGACCTGCTCGCCATCGCCACGACGGATCTCGGCTCCATCTCCGAGCGCCGCCTCGCCCGCCTGATCGACCCGACCATGAGCTACGGCCTGCCGCGCAACCTGCTCGCCGGCAAGAAGGGGCTCAACACCGGCTACGCCACGGTGCAATGCTCGATGTCGGCCCTGGTCATGGAGAACCGCACGCTGTCGATGCCGGGCTCGGTCGATTCGATCCCCGGCAAGTCCAACGCCGAGGACCATGTCTCGAACTCGACCTGGTGCGCGCGCAAGGCCCGCACGGTGGTGCAGAACGCCCAGGCCATCGTCGCCGGCGAGATCCTGATGGCGGCCCAGGCCCTCACCCTGGTCGGCGAGCTGGCGGGGGAGCACCCGATCGGCACGGGCACGCAGGCCGCCCTCGACGCGGTGCGCGCGGTGATCGCGCCCTCCCTGTCGGGCGACCGCTGGTACCACACCGAGATGGTCGACGCCCTCGCGCTCCTGCGCTCGGGGGCGATCCTCGCGGCGGTGGAGAGCGCGGTGGGCGGCCTCGAATAGGCGCTCGCCCCGCTCGAGGAAAATGAGCTAGGACCCCCTGACGCCGGCCGAAGCCGGCGCGCAGGGGGAGGGCGGCGTGGCCGCAGCAGCAGGGACGCGGCGCAGGCGGAAGGACGGGGAGGCCCGGCGGGAGGCGATCCTCGATGCCGGGCTCGAGGTGTTCTCCACCGTCGGCCTGCACGGGGCGAGCCTGGACCAGATCGCCGAGCGGGCCGGCCTCTCCAAGACCAACCTGCTCTACTATTTCCCGTCCAAGGAAGAGCTCTACGTCGCGGTGCTGCGCCGGGTGCTGACCGTCTGGCTCGACCCGCTCCAGGCGCTCGATGCCGACAGCGAGCCGGCGGAGGCCCTGAAGAGCTACATCCGCACCAAGATCACCCTCTCCCGGGACGCGCCCCAGGCCTCGCGGCTGTTCTGCCTGGAGGTCGTGCAGGGCGCCTCCCTGCTGCGGGCGGAGCTCGCCGGGCCGTTGCGGGCCCTGGTGGAGGCCAAGGCCGCGGTGCTGCGCGGCTGGATCGCGCAGAAGCGCATCGCCGCCCACGACCCCTACCACCTCGTCTTCGCGATCTGGGCGATCACCCAGCACTATGCCGACTTCGCCGCGCAGGTGGAGGCCGTGACCGGCCGCACCCTCGACGACCCGGATTTCTTCGAGGCCACGGTGGTCCAGACCCAGCGCATGGTGCTCGCCGGGCTGGGGCTGACGTGAGCCGAGACGCCCTCTCCCCGTAAGCGGCGACCGGACGCGCGGATCTCACCTGTGCCGGATGGAGCGCCTTTCCTTGCCCCCTGGGCGAGGGGGACCGCGCGCAGCGCGGGGGAGTGGGTGCCGCGCTTGATGCTGGCCGCTGCGGTGCCGGCCCCCTCCGTCCGCTTCGCGGCCACCTCCCCCAAAGGTGGAGGAAAGACGCGCGGCTAACCGGCCCGATTCGCCCCCTCCCCTGCCCGCCCCGCCCGATTTCCGCACTTGGAACAAGCAAACCCCGCACGAAGCGCAGGCATCGCGCGGAGAGTTTGTGCAAACGGTCAAAATCGGCCGTTTGAAGTTTGACCATTTGGTCCGAATTGCTACCGTTGGACGTCGCCGCAAGTCTTCGGCCCATCCCGAAGCGGCGCGGCCTCGAAACTCGTCAGGTCTCGATGCCGTTTCGGCAGCGCGGCCGGTGCAGCGAGGGTGCCATGACCAAGTCCCTGAACGTCGGCGTCTTCATCCCGATCGGCAACAACGGCTGGCTGATTTCGGAAAACGCCCCGCAATACATGCCGACCTTCGAGCTGAACAAGCAGGTCACGCTCAAGGCCGAAGGCTACGGGCTCGACTTCGCCCTCTCGATGATCAAGCTGCGCGGCTTCGGCGGCAAGACCGAGTTCTGGGACCACAACCTCGATTCCTTCACGCTGATGGCCGGGCTCGCCGCCGTCACCAGCCGGATCAAGCTCTACGCCACCGCGCCGACGCTCTGCATCCCGCCGGCCATCACGGCCCGCATGGCCGCGACCATCGACTCGATCTCGAACGGCCGCTTCGGCGTCAACCTGATCACCGGCTGGCAGAAGCCGGAATACTCGCAGATGGGCGTCTGGCCCGGGGACGAGTTCTTCGCCAAGCGCTACGACTACCTGTCGGAATACGCCCAGATCCTGCGCGAGCTCTGGGAGACCGGCCGCAGCGACCTGAAGGGCACCTATTTCCAGATGGACGATTGCCGGCTGAGCCCGCAGCCGCAGGTGCCGATGAAGGTGATCTGCGCCGGCCAGAGCGCGGCGGGCATGGCCTTCACCGCGAAATACGCGGACTACAATTTCTGCTTCGGCAAGGGCGTGAACACGCCGACCGCCTTCGCCCCCACCGTGGCCCGGCTGGAGGAGGCCAAGGCCGCGACCGGGCGGGAGGTCTCCTCCTACGTCCTGTTCATGCTCATCGCCGACGAGACCGACGAGGCGGCCCAGGCCAAGTGGGAGCATTACAAGGCCGGCGCCGACGAGGAGGCGATCGCCTGGCTCGGGCTGCAGGGCGCGGTCGACACCAAATCCGGCGGCGACACCAATATCCGCCAGATGGCCGATCCGACCTCCGCGGTGAACATCAACATGGGCACGCTGGTCGGCTCCTATGCCAGCATCGCCCGCATGCTCGACGAGGTGGCCGAGGTGCCCGGCACCGGCGGCGTGTTGCTCACCTTCGACGACTTCCTGAAGGGGCTCGACGCCTTCGGCACCCGGATCCAGCCGCTCATGAAGACGCGCCGGCACATCACGGCGGAGGTCGCCCCCCTCGCGGCGTCCGCCCCCGCGGCCCTGGCGGAGGTGGCGTGATGGACGCGCCCGCCGGCTACCGCGACCCCGCCGGCCGCTTCGGCGGCACCACCCTGAAGGCCCGGCCCGAGCCGATCGCCTTCGACCCGGCCGCGACCGCGCTGATCGTGGTCGACATGCAGAACGCCTACGCCACCAAGGGCGGCTATCTCGACCTCGCCGGCTTCGACGTCTCGGCCACGGGGCCGGTGATCGAGAAGATCGCCCAGGCCGTGGCGGCTGCGCGGGCGGCGGGCATCACCATCGTCTGGTTCCAGAACGGCTGGGACCCGGCCTATGTCGAGGCGGGCGGCCCCGGCTCGCCGAACTGGCACAAGTCCAACGCCCTCAAGACCATGCGCAAGCGGCCGGAACTCTCCGGCACCCTGCTGGCCAAGGGCGGCTGGGACTACGCCTTGGTCGACGCGCTGAAGCCGCAGCCCGGCGACATCCTGATGCCGAAGCCGCGCTACAGCGGCTTCTACAACACCAATCTCGACAGCACCCTGCGCGCCCGCGGCATCCGCACCCTGGTCTTCACCGGCATCGCCACGAATGTCTTGTGTGGATGGCTCCCGCATTGCAAGTGGCGAATCGAGCTTCTGGCGCGTTGGTCGGGTGCAGTCTTGTGTCCGGCCTGTTGATGCAGTCGTGCATGTTGACTGCTGGCCCTGATGGTATCCGCGAGCTGGGTCCCACTCTGCTTAGCGGGCTATGACGCCCTGGACATTCGGCGGGGTGTCCCGGCTCCCGGTCTGACCGGTTCGCCATCAACTCTCATCGTCCTCGCAACCTGGCAAAGTCTCCTCGCCGTGCTGTCAGGCGGCCATGGCCGCTGGTGCGCGGTAGGTGCCACCGCGGGTCATGATCGCCCAGGCGACCCGCGCCGTGCGATTGGCCGCCGCAACAGTCACCACGCGCACCGGCTTGCGCTGCAGCAGCGCCGGCAGCCGCGGGTCGACCGAAGTCGGCGTCGCCTTCGCGCGCCGGATCAGAGAGGTCATGCCGACCACGAGCAGGCGGCGCAGGTAACGGTCGCCCATGCGCGAGATCCGACCCAGGCGCTCCTTGCCGCCGCTGCAGTTCTGCAGCGGTGTCAGACCCAACGAGGCCGCGAACTGCCGACCGGAGCGGAAGCGCTCGGGCTCGCTCACCGAGGCGGCCAGCGCGGTCGCCGAGACGATGCCGACACCCGGGATCGTCGCCAGGCGCTGTGACAGGTCGCAGTCCCGATGCCAGGCCAGCAACTCCTTCTCCAGCCGGGTGAGCTGGATCTGCACGGCGCCGATCTGATCGGCCAGCCCATTCACTACGCGCTGGGCCAGGGGCGGCACCTCGGCCGCGTCTCCGGCTGAGAGCCGAGCTGCCAGTTCGAGCGCATGGCGCAGGCCCCGCGCCATCTCGATCCCGAACTCGGCGAGCAGACCGCGGATCATGTTCACCAGCTGCGTGCGTTGCTTGACCAGCAGGTCGCGCGTCCGGTGCAGGGCCAGCGCCGCCTGCTGCTCGGTCGACTTCACCGGCACGAAGCGCATGCTCGGGCGTGTCACCGCCTCGCAGATGGCAGCGGCATCATTCGCATCGGTTTTGCCGCGCTTGACGTACGGCTTCACGTAAGCTGGCGGCATCAGCCGCACGTCATGGCCGAGCCTCATGAGTTCCCGGGCCCAATGGTGCGCTGTGCCGCACGCCTCCATGCCGACCAGGCAGCGCGGCAGCTTGGCGAAGAACGGCACGACCTGCGCCCGCCTCAGAGCCTTGCGAACGACGACGTGCCCAGCTGCGTCGACGGCGTGAACCTGGAAGATGCTCTTGGCTAGATCGATGCCGACGGTGATGATCTCCATGGGGATGGCTCCTGCATCTGCGTGGCTGCTTCGACAGCAACCACATCCTGGCACTCAGATGCCGTCAGTCGGAGCGGGAGCCATCCACCCCATCTGCGTGGAATCGACCCTGCGCGACGGCTTCTTCCTCGAATATTTCGGAATCGTCCTCGCCGACGCGACCCATCAGGCCGGCCCGCCGAGCCTGCAGGAGGGCGCGCTCCTCAACATCGAGACCTTCTTCGGCTGGGTCTCCGACGTGGGAAGCTTCCAGGCGGCCCTGAAGCCCGCCGCCGCCCTCGCCGCCGAATAGTCCCGTTTCCTCCCCGTTCATTCTGCCCGAGGTGTCCCGCCCATGCCCAAGACCGTCGTGATCCCGCCCGGCACCGGCAAGCCGCTCGCGCCCTACGTGCCCGGCACGCTGGCCGACGGCGTGCTCTACGTCTCGGGCACGCTGCCCCTCGATGCCGAGGCCAATGTCGTTCATGTGGGCGATGCGAGCGCCCAGACCCGGCACGTGCTGGAGACGATCAAGGGCGTGGTCGAGGCCGCGGGCGGCAGCATGGACGACGTCACCTTCAACCACATCTTCCTGAAGGACTGGGCCGATTACGGCGCGATCAACGCCGTCTATGCCGAGTACTTCCCCGGCGAGAAGCCGGCCCGCTACTGCATCCAGTGCGGGCTGGTGAAGCCCGACGCCCTGGTCGAAATCGCCTCCGTCGCGCATCTCGGCAAGGCGGCCTGATGCTCCACCACGCGATCCAGGGCGAGGGCGGGCGCGCCGTCCTGCTCTCCCCGGGGCTGGGGGGCTCGGCGGGCTATTTCGCTCCGCAGATCCCGGCTCTGGCGGCGCGTTTCCGGGTCCTCACCTACGACCACCGCGGCACAGGGCGCTCCCCCGGCGCCCTGGAGCCCGGCCACGACATCGCGGCCATGGCGCGGGACGCCCTCGCCGTGCTCGACGCCCACGCGATCCCGCAGGCGGACATCGTCGGCCATGCGCTCGGCGGCCTGATCGCCCTGAAGCTCGCCCTCGACCATCCGGAGCGGGTCGGCCGCATCGTGGTGATCAACGGCTGGGACGCGATGGATCCGGCGACGCGCCGCTGCTTCGCCGCCCGCAAGGCGCTGCTCGCGGCGGTCGGGCCGGAGGCCTATGTGAGGGCGCAGGCGATCTTCCTCTATCCGGCGCCCTGGCTCTCGGCCCATGCCGAGCGGGTGGCGGCGGACGAGGCCCATGCCCTCGCCCATTTCCCGGGGGCGGCCAACGTGTTCGCCCGGATCGCGGCCCTGGAACGCTTCGATGCGCGACCCGATCTCGGGCGGATCGGCCATGAGACCCTGGTGATGGCCGCCCGCGACGACGTGCTCGTGCCCTACACCGCCTCGGAACGGCTCGCGGCTTGCCTTCCGAAGGCCCATCTCGACCTTGCCCCCGAGGGTGGCCACGCCCACAGCGTGACGCAGCCGGAGGCATTCAACCGCACGCTGCTCGGGTTCCTCGACCGGACCTGACCCCGCCCGCGAAAGGCCCGCCCATGACCGACACCAATCCGATGGCGCAGGACGCGCGGCCGGGCATCGCGGCGGGGGCCTATCGCGAGGCCATGGCGCGGCTCGCCAGCGCCGTGCATCTCGTCACCACGGACGGCCCCGGCGGGCGGGCGGGCTTCACCGCCTCCGCGGTGTGCAGCGTCAGCGACGCGCCCCCGACCCTCCTCGTCTGCGTGAACCGCGCCTCCTCCGCCTATCCGGCCGTCGCCCGCAACGACGCGCTCTGCGTCAACACGCTCGCGGCCGAGCAGCAGGGGGTGGCCGGTGCCTTCGGCGGGCGCACGCCCATGGACGAGCGCTTCGCCGCCGGCCGCTGGAGCGCCCTCGCGACCGGGGCGCCGGTGCTCGAAGGCGCGCTCATCGCCTTCGATTGCCGCATCGTGAAGCGGGAGCCGGTCGGCACCCACGACGTGCTGTTCTGCGAGGTCGTGGCCCTGGCCGAGCCCACCGAGACCGAGGGGCTGGTCTACGCCCATCGCCGCTACCACGCGGTCGGCCCGAAGCCCGCCAGCGAGGCGCCCGCCGCCGAGGCGCGGGAGAGCGGCCGGCCGGCCCGGCCCGCCCTGCGCCTCGTCTGAGCGGCTCGCGTCAGGAGGCCGCCCGCGTCTCCGTTTCCTCGGCCTGCTCCACGAAGCGGCGGATCAGCCAGCTCGCCGCCGGCCCCGGCGGGGTGTCGGTGCGGTAGATCGCGCTGAAGGCGAGGCGCCGCTGCACCGCCTCGGGGATGGCGAGGCGCTTCAGCCGGCCCGCGGCGAGGTCGGCCTCGATCATCGGCAGCGGCAGGCTGCCCCAGCCGATCCCGGCGAGCAGCAGGGCGTGCTTGGCGGAGAGATCCGCGAGCCGCCAGGTATGGGTCGCGAGCACCGCGAAGTCGCGGCCCGCCGTGAGCGGCGAGCGGTCCGAGAGCACGAGCTGCACGTGGTCGCGCACCGCCCCGGGCAGGTTGGCCGAGGCCTGGGCCAGGGGATGCAGGGGGGCGGCCACCGGCACCATCTCCACCGAGCCGACCGCGATGCGCTCCATCGTGTCGATCCCGGTCTCGATCGGCCCGGTGATGCCGATCACCGCCCGGCCCTCGTTGACGTATTGCGTCACCGCCCCGAGGGATTCGACGTGCAGGCGCAGGTCGACGGTGGGGAAGGTCTCCCGGAAGGCCTGGAGCGCGTCCACGAGCCGGGCGGTGGGCAGCATCACCTCCACCACGAAGCTCACCTCGGATTCGAGGCCGCCGAGCAGGCCCCGCACCTTGGCCCGCAGTGCCCCGATACTGTGGGAGACGGTGCGCGCCTCGGCGAGCACCGCGCGGCCGGCCTCCGTGAGCTGCGGCCGGCGGGTCGATTCCCGGTCGAAGAGCGGCAGCCCGAGCTGCAGCTCCAGATTGGCGATCGCGTAGCTGATCACCGAGGTGGCGCGGTTGAGCTTGCGCCCGGCGGCGGCGAAGCTGCCCGCCTCGACCACGGTCAGAAAGACGGTGAGCTGGTCGAGCGTCGGCGTTCCGGGTCCCTGCATGTCGGCGTCCTCGGCGGTCGGAGGTGTGTTCCCCCCTCCCCGGTCGACAAGCAAGCCCGGCGCCGGTTTGACGGCCGACCACCTGCGGTTGGGCCTTTTACGCCTGAGCCCTTCACTCTCCCTCGGCCAGGGTCCCGCGCTGGCGCGGGTCGGCGGCGCCGGCGAGCAGGCCGTCCTGCATCATCACGGAATTGGCCGAGCCGGAGGGGGCGCCGACCTTCACCGTATGCCCACGCTGGCGCAGCAGGGCGATGGTGTCGGGCGAGACGCCCTCCTCCAGCATCAGCACGTCCGGCTGCCATTGGTGGTGGAGGCGCGGGGCCGCCACGGCCTGGGCGAGGTTCATGCGGAAATCGATCACGTTCACGATCACCTGGAGGGTCGTGGTGATGATGCGGCTGCCGCCGGGGCTGCCCGTCACCAGGAAGAGCCGGCCGTCGCGGAAGACGAAGGTCGGGGTCATCGAGGAGAGCGGCCGGGCCCGCGGCGCCACGGCATTGGCCGCGCCGCCGACGAGGCCGTAGGCGTTCTTCGCGCCGGGCTTGGCGGAAAAATCGTCCATCTCGTTGTTGAGGAGCACGCCGGTGCCCTCGGCCACGAGCCCGATCCCGTAGGAGAAATTGAGGGTGTAGGTGTTCGAGACCGCGTTGCCCTCGGCATCGACCACCGAGAAATGCGTGGTCTGGTCGCTCTCGTAGGGCAGCGGGTTGCCGGCCTTCACCGCCTCGGCCGGCCGGGCCCGCTCCGGATCGATCTTCGCGCGCAGCTCCGCCGCATAGGCCTTCGTGGTCAGGCCGGCGACCGGCACCCTGGTGCGGTCGGGGTCGCCGAGCCAGGCGGCGCGGTCGGCATAGGCCGGCTTCATCGCCTCGGCCAGGGTGTGGAGCGCGGCGGCGCTGCCCGCCCCCATGGCGGCGAGGTCGTAGCCCTCGAGGATGTTCAGGATCTCGATCAGGTGGACGCCCCCCGAGCTCGGCGGCGGCATCGAGACGATCTCGTAGCCGCGATAGGTGCCGCGCACGGGTGTGCGGATCTCGGGCCGGTAGGCGGCGAGGTCCTGGGCCGTCATCAGGCCCCCGGCCTCCCGCACGGCCGCCGCGATCCGCTCCGCGATCGGTCCGGTATAGAAGGCGTCCGGCCCCTCTTTGGCGATCCGGTCCAGGGTCTGCCCGAGATCCCGCTGCACCAGGGTGGCGCCGCGCGGCAGCACGTGGTCGCCCTCGAAGAAGATCGCCCGGCTCGAAGGCCATTGCCCCAGCAGCCCGGAGGCGCGGGGCAGGGAATCGGCGAGGCCCGACTCCACCGGGATCCCCTCGCGTGCGAGCCTTTCCGCCGGCGCGATCAGGTCGGCGAGGCTGAACTTGCCCGAGCCGTAGCGGCGATGCGCCTCGGCGAGCCCGCGCACGGTGCCGGGCACCCCCACCGCCTTGCCGGTGCGGGTCGAGGCGGCCCGGTCGGGCTCGCCCTTGGCGTCGAGGAACATGGTCTCGGTCGCGGCCGCGGGGGCGGTCTCGCGGTAGTCGATCGCCACGGTCTCGTTGCGGTCCTTCAGATGGACCATCATGAAGCCGCCGCCGCCGAGATTGCCCGCCCGCGGCAGCGTCACGGCCAGGGCGAAGCCGACCGCCACCGCCGCATCCACGGCGTTGCCGCCCCGCCGCAGGATCTCGACGCCGACCTTCGTGGCGCGCGCCTCCTGGGAGGAGACCATGCCGTGGGCGGCGAGCACCGGCAGTTCGCGCGCCTCCTCGGCCTGGATCGGCGCGGTGCCCGACCAGCCCGGCGTCGGATCCGCCTGGGCGCGGGCCGTGCCGGCGAGGGCGCCGAGAAACAGGAGGGACGTGCCCAGGGAACGCAGGAAGGTCGCCATGCGCCGCATATAGCGCGCGGCGGCGATTCCATCCCCACCCCTGCCGGAAGGCGGGCCCGCGTCGCCGCGGCCCGCCTTGACGCGGGGCGTCAGCGCTTGACCAGCAGGCCGGTCATCGGGGATGCGGCATCCTGCTGCTTGTAGAGGAAGAAGACGCCGCGCAGCCAGCCGCGGGTGTCGTAGCCGCCGTAATTCTGCTCGACGATGTCCCGCGTCACGTAGCCCTGCAGGAACCAGTCGCCGAAATTGTAGCCGACGAGGCCGCCGACGGCGATCTGAGCCTGGCGCCGATAGCCGGGCCGGTTGACCGGCAGGTCGACCGAGCCGAAGGCGACCGGCCCGAGCTGCCATTTGCCGAAGCTCTTCACCGCGGTCAGGTCGAGGTTGAGGAAGTCCGGATAGGTCACGCCCTGGGCGTTGGTCGGATCGAAATAGGTGCCGTAGAGCAGGTTGGCGGTGAGGTTGAGCCCGTCGCCGAGATAGCTGGCGGCGAAGCGCTGCTGCAGCGAGCCCTGGTTGATGACGAACTGCGTGTCGATCGGCAGGTAGCCGCCGAGCAGATAGGAGACGCTGAAGTTCGGCGTGAGCTTCCAGGCGAGCTGCGCGGCGACGAGGGGGACGCCGATGCCGCTCATCGTGCGGGCGCCGGAGGCGGGCTTGGTGACCACGGCCGGCTGGATGAAGATCAGGTGGAGCCGGCCGCCGAAGAGGTGCACGCCCGGCACCCACACGATGCCCGGCAGGTTGATGTTGTTCTCGGTCTGGTTGGGCTGCGTGTTGCGGATGCCGAAGCTCGACGTGTCGAGCAGGATGAGACCGATCGGCAGCTGGGCACCCGTGGGAAGACCGATGGTCTGACCCGGCTGGGCCGCCGAAGCCGCCTGCGCTTGTTCCGCACCGAAACCGAGCAGAAGCGCGCTCACCGCGACCGCTGCGCGTTTGAACCGACCCAGCATTATTGCGAACTCCTGAGCACCAGGCGGCGGGGATTTTATTCCCTATGCCGCGATGCCCCCATCATCGCGAATTCGTGAGCGCGATGCGCGCTGATAATGCATGCAAATCAAATATCAGGGATGAATGTTACGAAAACGCAACAATGGATTGTGTGTGGTCTGTCGATCGATTGAGTGGGCAAGTCGATCTGCCGTAGACCGTGATATTGATCCATCCCTTCTATTACGGATGACGTGGCGATTTATTCCTGGTGCCGCGGGGAATTTTTTGTCGCGGGCGCGCCGGCCGGGCGCATCGTGCCGAAATCAGAGAAGGAATGGGCTGCGCGGCGGGCTGCGGCTTCTCACGACCGCCCGGATCGGGTGGTCGCTCGTGCCGTGGTCGCGAGGGACGCGGCACGCACCTGCGGCTCAGGGGGCGGGGGTGGCCCTGCGCCCGGCTCCCCGCCCGGCCACCAGCCAGTAGACGAGGCCCGAGGCCGCGCCCGCCAGGAGCAGGATGGCCGCGATGCGGCCTTCCGCGGCAAGGGCCGCCGGGCCGGAGGGCGGGCGGATGCCGCCCCGGGCGAGCCAGGGCAGGAGGGCGGTGAAGAGGCCGCTCGCGCCGCCATACCAGGCCAGGGCCCGCAGGCCGAAGGCCTCGCCGAGGATGGCGGTGAGGGTCGGCGGCAGGACGAGGAGGACGAACAGCGCCTGCGCGAAGGCGAGCAGGGCCATGAAGGCGACCTCCGGCGGGATGCCCTCGGCGAGGTCGCTGAGGCCCCCGAAGAATCCGACGAGGCCCAGGCGGCTCAGCGCCTCGCTCGTCGCGGGGTCGAGCAGGACGCCCGTGGCGAGCACCGCGGCACCGCAGGGGATCGCCAGCAGGAGGGCGAAGGCGCCGATCAGCAGGCGGCCGACGAGATACATCGCGGCGGCGGCCGCTCAGTCCTCGGCGCCGGCATAGATCGCCTCGGCGCCCATGCCCTCCTCCATCATCATCCGGGCGCGGGCGCGCAGCTTCTCGGTCTCGCTCTTGAGCTGGCCGCAGGCGGCTAGGATGTCGCGGCCCCGCGGCGTGCGCACCGGCGAGGCGTAGCCGGCGTTGAACACGATCTCGGAGAAGCGCTCGATCCGGTCCCAGTCCGAGCACTCGTATTTCGAGCCGGGCCAGGGATTGAACGGGATCAGGTTGATCTTGGCCGGGATGCCCTTGAGCAGGCGCACCAGGGCGCGGGCATCGCCGTCCGAATCGTTCACGCCCTTGAGCATGACGTATTCGAAGGTGATGCGGCGGGCGTTGCTGAGGCCCGGATAGGCGCGGCAGGCCTCGAGCAGCTGGGCGATCGGGTATTTCCGGTTCAACGGCACCAGTTCGTCGCGCAGCTCGTCGCGCACGGCGTGCAGCGAGATCGCGAGCATGGCGTTCGCCTCCAGGCCGAGGCGCTCGATCTGCGGCACCACGCCGGAGGTCGAGACCGTGATGCGGCGGCGGGACAGGCCGAGCCCCTCCTGGTCCGACATCACCGAGACCGCCTCGATCACGTTGTCCAGGTTGTAGAGCGGCTCGCCCATGCCCATGAACACGATGTTGGTGACGAGCCGGCCGACCTCGCCGGTGCCGCCGGCATCCTTGCTCGGCATCTGGCCGGCGAAATCGCCGAGCTGGTCGCGGGCGACGACGAGCTGGGACACGATCTCCGCGCAGGAGAGGTTGCGCACGAGGCGCTGCGTGCCGGTGTGGCAGAACGAGCAGGTGAGCGTGCAGCCGACCTGGCTCGACACGCAGAGCGTGCCGCGATCCGGCCCCGGAATGTAGACGCACTCGATCTCGGCGCCGCGGTTGTGATCGTGGGCGCCGGTCGGCGCCATGCGCAGCAGCCACTTGCGGGTGCCGTCGCGGGAGACCTGCTCGGTGATGATCTCCGGCCGATCCAGGGTGAAGCGCTCGGCGAGCTGCGCCTTCAGCGCCTTGCCGACATTGGTCATCTCGGAGAAGTCGCGGGCGCCGCGCACGTAGAGCCAATGCCAGATCTGGCTCACGCGCATGCGCGCCTCGCGCTCGGCCACGCCGGCCTCGATGAGCTGCGCCTTCAGGGCCTCGCGGGACAGGCCGACGAGGGAGGTGCGCCCGGCCGGCCGCAGCACCGGAGCCGGCTCGAAATCCGGCGTCTTCTCGATCGCGGAAGGGGCAAAGGGCTCGCGCCGGGCGGTGTCGTGGGACGCCGTCGCCATCAGACAGAAACCTTGGAAAGCTGGAATGCTTTCAAGGATAGCCGATCCCGTCCGCGAAGACGACCCTTGGCGGACAGGCGGCACGCATGCGGCGGGTGCGCCCCGCCGCCTCGCCCTCAACCGGCCGCCCGCCCCCACGGCCGCATCGCCTGCGGGCCGACGATCTCGAGGGGGTTGGCGGCTTCGTGCGCGGCGCCCCGCATCGTCCCGGCCGGCCGGGGGAAGCCCGAGCGCGTGCGGTAGTCCCGGTGCAGCCGCTCCGGCGGCTGCCGGGGCGCCTCGGACAGCCTGCGCGCGCAGGCGATGTCCAGGGCGGTGACGCCCGCGAGGGCGGCCAGGGCGATCCGCGCGTTGTCGCTGCGCGGGTTCCGCTCGGTCAGCGCCGGCAGCACCGTGGCGATGTCGAGGGCGTCGCCCGCCACACGCCCCCAGAGCCAGGGGGCCGGATCCTGCGCGCTCAGGATGCCGACGCCCTGCAGGATCTCGCGGACGCCGTAGGCGCGCAGCACCGGGGCCGCTGCCGGCATGCCGAGCCAGCGGGCGAGCCGGTCGCCGCAGGCGATCTCGGTCAGGCCGAGGCCGAGCGAGAACCAGCCCAGGCCGCGGGCGAGCTCCCGCGTCGCCGGATCCGGCCTGCGCGGCCCCGGACCGCCGCGGAGGCGGTCGTGCCCGTTCCGATCGCGCGTCTCGGCCATCGTCGCGTTCCTCGCCTTGCTGGGGGGCATCGTCACGGGCGCAACACGACCTTGATGCAGCCGTCCTTCTTGTCGCGGAACGTCTTGTACATCTCCGGGCCCTCCTCCAGGCCGACCCGGTGGGTGATCACGAAGGAGGGGTCGATCTGTCCCTCGTCGATCCGCTTCACGAGGTCGTCGGTCCAGCGGTTCACGTGGGTCTGGCCGGTGCGGATCGTGAGCCCCTTGTTCATCAGCGCGCCCATCGGCAGCTTGTCGACGAGGCCGCCATAGACGCCGGGGATCGAGAGGATGCCGGCCGGGCGGCAGACATAGATCATCTCCCGCAGCACCGTGGCGCGGTCGCTCTCCAGCATCATCGCCTGCTTGACGCGGTCATAGGCCTGTTCGAGGGCGCGGGGCGAATGCGCCTCCATGCCCACGGCGTCGATGCACTTCTCCGGCCCCTTGCCGCCGGTCAGTTCGTTGAGGCGCTCGACCGTGCTCTCCCGGGTGTGGTCGATGGTGATCGCCCCGGCGGCCTGCGCCATCGCGAGGCGCTCGGGCACGCTGTCGATGCAGACCACCTGGCGCGCGCCGAGCAGGATGGCGGAGCGCACCGTCATCTGACCGACCGGCCCGGCGCCCCAGATCGCGACGGTGTCGGTGGGCTGGATGTCCGCCTGCACCGCGGCCTGCCAGCCGGTGGGCAGGATGTCGCCGAGGAAGAGCACCTGCTCGTCCGACAGGTTCTGCGGCACCTTGATGTGCGTCCGGTCGGCGAAGGGCACGCGCACGTACTCGGCCTGCCCGCCCGCATAGCCGCCGGTGAGGTGGGTGTAGCCGAACAGGCCGGCCGTGGTGTGCCCGAAGACCTTGGCCGCGATGTGCTTGTTGCGGTTCGAGCGCTCGCAGACCGAGAAGAAGCCGCGCTTGCACTGGTCGCACTCGCCGCAGATGATCGTGAACGGGATCACCACGCGCTCGCCCTTCTTCAAGGCGCCGTTCACGCCCCGTCCGGTCTCGACCACCTCCCCCATGAATTCGTGGCCCATCACGTCGCCCTTCTCCATGCCGGGCATGACGTGATCGTAGAGGTGCAGGTCGGAGCCGCAGATCGCGCAGGCGGTCACCTTGATGATGGCGTCGCGATCCTCCTTGATTTCCGGATCGGGCACCGTGTCGCAGCGGATGTCCTGTGTGCCGTGCCAGACCAGGGCTCTCATGAGAACGCTCCGCCGAATGGATGCAGGAAGCCGGAATGAGCCAGCTGCCTTAGATCATCGAAGGAAACCGATGCTTCGCATCAACATATGCAAAAATAATTGCAAGATTTTATCTGCATAGTTTCTGATAAAAAGTAATAAATCTTCGGAACAATTTGCGGAAGCCAGGGTTTCTGTCGCCTGATCCGGACGCTTTGCTGCAGAGCTTGTACCGCAGGCGAGGATCGACCTTCGGGGCTCCCGAGCCGTGTCGAAGGCGTGGCCCCCGGCTGCGCTTGAAACGGAGAGAAGGGCCTTCAGGCCGCCCGGAGCCGGCGCTCGTAGCGCAGGAGGTAGGCGAAGCCGGCCGCCACCATCAGGGCGAGGGCGTACCAGGTGATCGCGTAGACGAGGTGGTTGTTCGGGAAGGCGATCACGGTCAGGCCGCCGACCGGCAGGCCCTCGTCGCCGCGCGCATCGGCATCCACGAAATAGGGCGCGACCTCCGGGAGGCCCCGGGCGGTGGCGATGGCCGCGACGTCGCGGGAATACCAGCGGCCGGCGGCCGGGTCGTTGGCCCGCAGGAAGGCGCCGCCCGGCTCGGGCAGGCGCAGCAGGCCGGTGACCGTCACGGCGCCTTCCGGAGGCGCCCAGGCGGCGGGATCCTTGGCGTCGAGGGGCACGAAGCCGCGGTTGACCAGGACAAGGGCGCCATCGGCGAGGCGCAGGGGCGTCATCACCCAGGAGCCGCCGCCGCGTTCGGTCACGGCCTGGACCAGGGTATCGGCCTGCGGGAGGAAGCGGCCTTCGAGGAGTATGTGCCGGTACTCGTCCGCGGCCGCGCCGAGGCGGGGCCAGTCGGACCGGGCAGGCGGGGCGCCCGGGGGCGCATGCACCCGGGCCTCGACCCGGGCGATCAGGTCCCGCTTCCAGCCGAGGCGCTGCACCTGCCAGGTGCCCAGCGCCAGGAATCCGAGGAAGACGAGGCCGGCCGAGAGGCCGATCAGGACGAGGGTCGAGGTCGAGCGGCGGCGGGCCGTCCCGGATCCGGGAGCGTCCACGCCGCCGCCCCGCGTCAATGCGCGTGATGGTGCTGCGGCGCGGGGGCCGGCTGACCCGCGGGCATCTGCGTCTGGATGCCGGGCTTGGGCATCATGTCGTGCCCGGCATGGGGCATCATGTTGCTGTTGAGGTGGTACATCACCCACAGCGAGCCCGTCAGCGTGATGACCACCAGCGTGATCGTGAAGATCAGCGCGAGCACGGTCCAACCGCCCTCGGACTTGGTGTTCATGTGCAGGAAGTAGATCATGTGAACCACCACCTGCACCACGGCGAAGGCCATGATGACGAGGCCGGTGAGGCGGTTGTCGCCCAGCACGTCGGCCATCACCAGCCAGAACGGGATCGCGGTGAGGATGACCGACAGGATGAAGCCGGTCATGTAGCCCGAGAAGGAGCCGTGGGCGGCGCCCTCATGGTGATGGGCGTGGCCGTCGGCGTGGTGGCCGGCGCTCGCGCTCATTGAAGCACTCCCATCAGGTAGACGAAGGTGAACACGCCGATCCAGATCACGTCGAGGAAGTGCCAGAACATCGACAGGCACATCAGACGGCGCTTGTTCTCGGGGATCAGGCCGCGCTGGGTGACCTGGATCATCAGCGTCACGAGCCAGACGATGCCGAGGCTCACGTGCAGGCCGTGGGTGCTGACCAGGGTGAAGAAGGAGGACAGGAAGGCGCTGCGCTGCGGCCCGGCGCCCTCGTGGATCAAGTGCGCGAACTCGAACAGCTCGAGCCCGACGAAGGCGAGGCCGAACAGGCCCGTGATCGCGAGCCAGACCTGCATCGGCTTCTGCCGGTCCTTCTCCATCTCCAGCATGGCAAAGCCATAGGTGATGGAGGAGAGGAGCAGCATCGAGGTGTTCACCGCCACCAGCGGCAGGTCGAACAGGTCCTTCGGGGAGGGACCCGCCGCGTAGCTGCGGCCGTAGACGGCGTAGACGGCGAACAGCACCGCGAAGATGAGGCAGTCGCTCATCAGGTAGAGCCAGAAGCCGAGCATCGTCCCGTTCTCGGGATGATGATCCTCTTCCAGGTGGAAGACCGGCCCCTCGGCGGAGGCGGTCATGGTGTCAGCGTGGCTCGCCATGGTCTCAGGCCCGTCCCGAGAGGAGTGCGGTGCGCTCGTTCTCGGCCCGGACGACCGCGTCGGCCGGGATGTAGAAGTCGCGGTTGTAGTTGAAGGTGTGGAGGATCGACACGGCGATCATCGCGGCGAAGGACAGGGCGGCGAGCCACCAGATGTACCAGATCATCGCGAAGGAGAAGACCACGCTGATCGCGCCCAGGATCACGCCGGTGCCGGTGTTCTTCGGCATGTGGATCGGCCTGAAGCCCTTGAGCGGACGCGCATAGCCGCGGCGCTTCATGTCCCACCACGCGTCGTGATCGTGGATCACGGGCGTGAAGGCGAAGTTGTAGTCCGGCGGCGGCGACGAGGTCGACCATTCCAGGGTGCGGCCGTTCCAGGGATCGCCGGTCAGGTCGCGCAGCTCCTCGCGCTTCACGAAGCTGACCACGAGCTGGATCAGGAACGAGAGGATGCCGAGCAGGATCAGGAAGGCGCCGAAGGCCGCGATCACGAACCAGATCTGGAGCGAGGGATCGTCGAAGTGGTTCAGGCGGCGGGTCACGCCCATCAGGCCGAGCACGTAGAGCGGCGTGAAGGCGAACCAGTAGCCGGTGAGCCAGAACCAGAAGGACATCTTCCCCCAGAACGGGTCGAGCTTGAAGCCGAAGGCCTTCGGGAACCAGTAGGTGACGCCGGCGAGCACGCCGAACACCACGCCGCCGATGATCACGTTGTGGAAGTGCGCGATCAGGAACAGCGAATTGTGCAGCACGAAGTCGGCGGGCGGCACCGCGAGCATGACGCCGGTCATGCCGCCGACCACGAAGGTCACCATGAAGCCGATCGTCCACAGCATCGGCACCTCGAAGCGGATGCGCCCGCGGTACATCGTGAACAGCCAGTTGAAGATCTTGGCGCCCGTCGGGATCGAGATGATCATCGTCGTGATCCCGAAGAACGAGTTCACGGACGCGCCCGAGCCCATCGTGAAGAAGTGGTGCAGCCAGACCAGGTAGGACAGGATCGTGATGACGACCGTGGCGTAGACCATCGAGGCGTAGCCGAACAGGCGCTTGCCCGAATAGGTCGACACGATCTCCGAGAAGATGCCGAAGGCCGGCAGGATGAGGATGTAGACCTCCGGGTGACCCCAGATCCAGATGAGGTTGATGTACATCATCGGATTGCCGCCGAGGTCGTTCGAGAAGAAGTGCGTGCCGACGTAGCGGTCGAGCGACAGCAGCGCGAGAACGGCGGTCAGGATCGGGAAGGCGGCGACGATCAGCACGTTCGTGCAGAGCGAGGTCCACACGAAGACCGGCATCTTCATCATGGTCATGCCGGGGGCGCGCATCTTCACGATGGTCGCGATCAGGTTGATGCCCGAGAGCAGCGTGCCGATACCCGCGATCTGGAGGGCCCAGATGTAGTAGTCGACGCCGACGCCCGGGCTCGCGGCCGGGCCGGAGAGGGGTGGATAGGCAAGCCAGCCGGTGCGGGCGAACTCGCCCACGAACAGCGAGATCATCACCGTGACCGCGCCGCTCACCGTCATCCAGAACGAGAAGTTGTTCAGGAAGGGGAAGGCGACGTCGCGGGCGCCGATCTGCAGCGGCACGACGTAGTTCATCAGGCCCGTCACGAAGGGCATGGCCATGAAGAAGATCATGATCACGCCGTGGGCGGTGAAGATCTGGTCGTAGTGGTGGGGCGGCAGGTAGCCCTCGTTCGGGCCGAAGGCCATCGCCTGCTGCGCGCGCATCATGATCGCGTCGGCGAAGCCCCGCAGGAGCATCACCAGCGCCAGCACGATGTACATGATGCCGATCTTCTTGTGGTCCACCGAGGTGAACCAGTCGCGCCAGAGGGTGCCCCACAGGCGGAAATAGGTGACGGCGCCCAGGACCGCGAGGCCGCCCACCGCGACCCCGAGGAAGGTCACGATCAGGATCGGTTCGTGGAATGGGATGGCCTCGAGCGTCAGGCGCCCGAACAGGAGCTTCTGGAGATCCATCGCGATCGACTCGTTCGAAGGTGCGGCGTGGCGGCTAGGACAGCGCCGCGCTCACTGGTTCGTCTGGTTGGGGGCCGGGTCGTCGTGCGTCGTGCCCGGCGCGGAATGATCGTGGCGAGGTTCGGCCGGGGGCGCCCCGCCCTCGTTGCTCTTGGGGGCCACGTGGTCGGGCTTCATGCCCTCGGGCTGGACGTCGTGGGCGCGGGCCGGGCGGCCCGAGGCCGGCACCGTGGCCGCCTCGGCCTCGTGGCCCTCGATGGCGTGGCGGTTGTCGTATTCGAGCCGCTCGCGGTTCTCGTGGCTCTCCTTGCCGGCGCCGCCGGCCATGTCGATGTGCATCATCTCGTTCATGCACATCTTGCCCGGCACGGCGCACATGTTGAGGACGGCGCTGTAGAGCCCCTCGTCCACCGACTTGTAGTAGCGCACGGGCTCCTGCTCGCTCGGACGCTCGAGCTTCAGATAGGCGTCGCGGCTCAGCTCCGAGCCGTCGGACTTCACCTTGGCGACCCAGGCGTCGAAGCCGGCCTTGTCGAGGCCGTGGAACTTGAAGTTCATCCGCGAGAAGCCGGAGCCGCTGTAATTGGCCGAGAAGCCCTCGTAGACGCCGGCCTTGTTGATCACGGCGTGCAGCTTCGTCTCCATGCCGGCCATGGCGTAGACCTGGCCCGCCAGCGCCGGGATGAAGAACGAGTTCATGATCGAGGCCGAGGTGATCTTGAAGGTGATCGGCACGTCGACCGGGGCGGCGAGCTCGTTGACCGTGGCGATGCCCTGGTCCGGATAGAAGAACAGCCATTTCCAATCGAGGGCGACGACCTCGACGGTGAGCGGCTTCACCCCGGCGGGCACGGGCTTGCCGGCCTCGATCCGCGAGAGCGGCCGATAGGGGTCGAGCGTGTGCGTGCTGATCCAGGTCAGCGCGCCGAGCGCGATGATGATGACGAGGGGCGCCGACCAGATCAGCACCTCGAGCTGCGTCGAGTGGTGCCAGTCCGGATCGTAGGCGGCCTCGGTGTTCGAGGAGCGGTAGCGCCAGGCAAAGAACAGGGTGAAGGCGATCACCGGGACGATGATCAGCAGCATCAGCCCCGTCGAGGCGATGAGCAGGTCGCGCTGGCGCGCGGCGATGTCCCCGGAGGGCTGCATCAGGACCATGTTGCAGCCCGAGAGCAGGCCGAACAGGGGGAGCAGCGCCAGGGTGCGCAGGGTTCTGAGGGTCATCCGTTCGTCTGGGCGTGAACGCGGGGCACGGCGCCCGGACCAAGAAGGCCGCCGGACGGCGGCTGTCTCCTGCGCCGCAACATGGAATAATGACAATTGCGGTCAGCTTCGATCAGCCGGGCGTTCAGAGCATAGCAAACCGGCTTGCGATGGCTACAAGCCGTTTTGGCGCATTGCAGCGACGGAGCCAGGTGCCGTGGTGCGACGTTCACGACATGGGTCGGCAGGCCGCACGCGGCTACGCTTTGACGCAGAACGCGGACGCGCCATAACCTTTTCCGGTCCCGGACCTGTAGCCGGGGGGCCACGATCATGCGAGCCGCATTCCGATGAGCTCTGACTACGCCCTGCCCTCCTCCACGGCGCTCGAACGCGACGCCCATCTGGTGAGTACCGACCACAAGGTCGCTCCGAGCGAGATCGCCATGGGCGTGATCATCGGGCGCACCTCGGAGTTCTTCGACTTCTTCGTGTTCGGCATCGCCTCGGTGCTGGTGTTCCCGCGGGTGTTCTTCCCCTTCGTGGATCCGCTCACGGGCACGCTCTATTCCTTCGCCCTGTTCGCGCTGGCCTTCGTCGCCCGGCCGATCGGCTCCACCATCTTCATGGAGATCGACCGGCGCCACGGCCGCAGCGTCAAGCTGACCATCGCGCTGTTCCTGCTCGGCAGCTGCACCGCCGCGATCAGTTTCCTGCCGCGCTACGAGACCATCGGCATGGTCGCGGTCTGGCTGCTCGCGGCTTTCCGATTCGGCCAGGGCCTGGCGCTCGGCGGCGCCTGGGACGGCCTCGCCTCGCTGCTCGCCCTGAACGCGCCGGACAACCGCCGGGGCTGGTACGCGATGCTGCCCCAGCTCGGCGCGCCCCTCGGCTTCATGCTCGCGAGCGCCCTGTTCTCCTTCTTCATCGTCAACCTGGACGATGCGGACTTCGTGGACTGGGGCTGGCGCTACCCCTTCTACGTCGCCTTCGCGATCAACGTGGTGGCCCTGTTCGCCCGCCTGCGCCTCGTCGTGACCGACGAGTTCACCGAGCTCCTCAACCAGAACGAGCTCACCCCGGTCCCGGTCTTCGCCCTGATCCGCAGCCATGGCCGCAACCTCGCCATCGGCGCCCTGGTGCCGCTCGCGAGCTTCGCCCTGTTCCACCTGGTCACCATCTTCCCGATCAGCTGGATCACGCTGTTCACGCAGCGCTCGGCGGGCGAGTTCCTGATGGTGCAGTTCGCCGGCGCGATCATCGGCGCGGGCGCCATGGTCTCCTCGGGCCTGATCGCCGACCAGATCGGCCGCCGCACCATGCTGGCGATCTCGGCCGCGCTGATCACCGTGTTCGCCCTGGGCAGCATCCTCGCGCCGATCCTGTTCGGGGACAGCGCCGCCGCCCAGACCATCTACGTCGTGGTCGGGTTCGGCCTGCTCGGCCTGTCCTACGGGCAGACGGCGGGCGCGGTCTCCTCGAACTTCGGCAGCCGCTACCGCTACACCGGCTCCGCCCTGACCTCGGACCTCGCCTGGCTGTTCGGCGCCGGCTTCGCGCCGCTCGTCGCGCTCACCCTGTCGAGCCGTTACGGCCTCGCCTGGGTCGGCGTCTACCTGCTCTCGGGCGGCGTCGCGACGCTGCTGGCTCTGGGCATCAACCGCAGCCTGAGCCGCGACGAGGGCCAGGCGCGCGCCTGAGGCGAGCGCCCCCGGCGGTCATCCATTCGCGGATGGCCGCCAATTCTGCCGCCGGACATTGAGACGGAAGGCGATTCTTCTCCGGGCGCTCGGCCGGAGAAGAGGATGGAAGATGGCGCCCGCGGCTCGATCGACCCGACGGGCCTGAGCCGGTCGGGATGTTGCGTTGCTAAGACGAAAACGGCCTTGTCCCGCCGGGACGCCCGCGAGAGGGGCGTGATTGCGGCGCCTCCGGGACGGGATCTGCCGCCGTGTCACTTCGCCGGGGCAGCCAGGCCGCCTTCTTCAGCGAATCGAACGCGGGCGCATAACGGCGATGCGCTCCGCGAGACCGGTCCTCAAGAGGACTTCCGACGCCCCTTCGGCGCAGGCTCCACCACCACAGGCTCTTCCTCCGGCAGCCGGCCGCCCGGTCGGCCGAGGCCGATCGACTTCGCCAGCGCGGAGCGCTGCGCGGCATAGTTCGGTGCGACCATGGGGTAGTCGGAGGGAAGGCCGAACTTCTGGCGGTAGGAATAGGGATCCAGGCCGTGGGTGCCCAGGTGACGCTTGAGCGTCTTGTAGGGCTTGCCGTCGATGAAGCTGATGATGGCGTCCGGCGTCACGGACTTCCGGATCTGCGCCGGGCTCGGCTTCTCGACGGCTTCGGCAGCCACCGGGGCGGGCGCCGCGGGGCCGGCAAGGCCGAGCAATGCGGAATGGATGTTGAGGATCAGGGCCGGGAGCTCGGCCGCCGGCATCGAATTGTTCGAGACGTAGGCAGACACGATGTCGCCGGCCAGAGCAACGAAGTCTTTGGTAAATTCTTGGTTCTCTTCCGTCATCCCATTGATCCGTTCGTATGCCCCCGCGCGGCACGATTATACGGTCGACGCAAGGACGCAAGCACCAATCTTGAAAAAGTCATGCGATCCCACCGGCTTTACGTGGCGTGACAGCTGGGAGCGCGTCTCAACCTGATGAAATCGTTCGGTTTGGTCGCATCCACAGCGACTTCGGCAGGAACAATTCCAGATCTTCCGTTGCGTGTTTTCTCCGCGGACCGATTGCGGGGCGGCTCCGGCGGGCTCTCCGGGGGCCGAGTCTCAGGCCGCCGGGCTCTCCGCGGGGGCGAAACGGCCGTGGCGGAGCGCCAGGGCCGGCAGGATCAGCAGGTTGAGCAGGGTCGAGGTGACGAGGCCGCCGAGGATCACGATCGCCATCGGCCCCTCGATCTCGCGGCCCGGCTCGCCGGCCCCGAGCGCCAGGGGCAGCAGGCCGAGGCCGGTGACCAGCGAGGTCATCAGGATCGGCACGAGGCGGTCGCAGGCGCCCTCCACCGCGGCCTCCGGCCCCCAGCGCCGGCCCTCCACCCCGACGAGATGCTCGTAATGGGCGATCATCATGATGGTGTTGCGCAGCGAGATGCCGAACAGGGTCACGAACCCGACGATGGAGCCCAGCGAGATCACCGCCCCGGTGAGCGCCACCGCCACCACGCCGCCGACGAAGGCGAAGGGCAGGTTGACGAGGACCAGCAGCAGGTTGCGCGTGGAGCCGGTCACCACGGCGAGCAGGACGACGATGCCGAGGCCGGCCAGAGCCGAATAGGCGAGGAGATCGCGCTGCGCCCGGGCCTGCGCCTCCGCCGCCCCGGCGAAGCCGACATAGACGCCCGGCGGCAGCTTCACCTCCCGGGCGATCTTGCGTTTGGCGGCCTCCACGAAGGAGGCGACGTCCCGCCCGACCACGTTGGCGGTGATGGCCTGGACGCGCTGGGCGCCCGAATGCTGCACGGAATAGCGGCCCGAGGTCTCGTAGACGTCGGCCACCTGGGCGAGGCGGACATAGAGGCCGCCGCGCACCTTCAGGGGCAGTTCGCCGATGCCCGAGAGGCGCGCGCGGGTGCCCCGGTCGAGGATGACGATCACGTTGAACACGGCGTTGCCCTGGTAGGCCTGGCCCACCACGTCGCCCTGATAGGCGGTGCGCACGCTCTCCAGCACCTCGACGGCGTCGAGGCCCCAGTGGCGCAGGTCGTTGGGGCGCAGGCTCACATTGATCTGCGGCAGGCCGGCGGGGGATTGCTGCTGGATGTCGGCGGCGCCCCGCACTTCCCCGAGCTCCCGGGCGACGTCGCGGGCGGCGGCCTCGATCCGGTCGAGGTCGGAGCCGTAGACATTGATGACGACCGGCGCGGTGAAGCCGGAGACGGTCTCCTCGATCCGCTCGGTCAGGAAGGTCTTGAGGGAGAAATGCGCGCCGGGGGTGCGCGCCATCACGGCGCGGATCCCGGCCTCCGCCCGCTCCTGGCCTTCCCCGTCGAGGCCGGGGGTGAGGTCGATATGGATCTCGCTGTAATGCGTGCCGCCGACATCGTAGCCGGCCTCGGCCCGGCCGACCTGCTGGGCGACGGCGCGCACGCCGGGGATCTCCTTGAGCGCCGTGGTGATCCGCCCGCCGATGCGTACGGATTCCTCGAGCGAGGTGCCCGGCAGCGCCGCCATGTGAAGGATCAGGTGGCCCTCCTTCAGGTCGGGCAGGAAGGCGCCCCCGAAGACGGGCAGCACCGCGCCCCCGGCGAGGGTCAGCAGCAGGCCGGCCAGGGTGACGAGCCGGGGATGGCGGTTGATCCGCCGCAGCAGCCAGGCATAGCCCGCGCGGGCGGTGCGCATCACCGGTGGGTCGCGCGGTGCCAGCTCCCGGCCGGTAAGGAGCAGCGCGGACAGGGCTGGGGTCACGGTCAGCGCCACCACCAGGGAGGCGAGCACCGCGAGGATGTAGGCGAGAGCCAGGGGGCCGAACAGGCGGCCGGCGACTCCGGTCAGCGCCAGCACCGGCAGGAAGACGAGCAGCACGGCGAAGGTGGCGTAGGCGACCGAGCTGCGCACCTCCAGGATCGCGTCGACGATGACGGCGGATTCGGGCCGGCGCGCGGCGTCCCGCCGGTTCTCGCGCAGGCGCCGCACCACGTTCTCGACGCCGATCACCGCGTCGTCCACCACCTCGCCGATGGCGATGGCGAGGCCGCCCAGCGTCATGGTGTTGAGGCTCTCGCCCAGCGCCTGCAGCACGCTCACCGCCGCGAGCAGCGAGAGCGGGATCGCCACCGCGCTGATCACGCTGGTGCGCCAGTCAAACAGGAACAGGAACAGCACCACCACGACGAGGCCGCCGCCGATGGCGAGGGCCTGCAGCACGTTGCCGTTGGCGAGCGCGATGAAGTTCGCCGGCCGGAACAGGTCCGTGCGCATCTGGACGCCTTCCCGCTCCAGCCCCGGCTTGAGTTCGGCCAGGGCCGCCTCGACGCGCGCGGTGACGTCCACGGTGTTGGCCCGGATCTGCGCCCCGACCATGAGGAGCACGCCGGGCTTGCCGTCGACCAGGGCGGCGCTGATCGGCGGCTCGGGGGCGTCCACGACGTTGGCGACATCGCCGAGCAGCACGCTCGCCCCGCCCTCGTTGAGGAGGACCGTGCGCGCCACCGCCTCCGGCGTCAGCGACTGTCCCTCGGTCTGCAGGGTGATGCGCTGGTTGGGCGTGTCGACGAAGCCCGCCCCGCGCACGCCGGTGGCCTTGCGCGCCGCCGCGAGCACGTCGTTGAGGCCGATGCCGAAGCGCATGAGGTCGGCCGGGCGCACCTGGATCTGGATCGAGCGCAGGTCGCCGCCATAGACCAGCACCTCGGCGATGCCGGGCACGGCGAGCAGACGCAGGCGCAGGCGCCAATCGGCCAGGGTGCGCAGGTCGAGGGCCGAGCGCGTGTCGGAGGTCAGCCCGACCAGGAGCACGGTGCCGGTGGAGGAGGTCAGCGCCGTCATGGAGGGCGGCATCACCCCCTGGGGCAGCCGGCCGGCGACGGCGGCGAGGCGCTCGTTGACGAGCTGGCGCACCCGGTAGATGTCGCTGCCCGCCCCGAAGGTCGCGTTGATCACCGACAGGCCCTGGATCGAGGAGGAGCGCAGGGCCGTCAGCCCCGGCAGGCCGTTGATCGCGACCTCCACCGTCTGGGTGACGATGACCTCGACCTGCTCCGGGTTGAGCCCCGGCGCCTCGGTCTGGATCGTCACGCTGGGCGGCGCGAATTCCGGGAAGACGTCGTACTTGGCCTCGCCGAGGGCGAGCACGCCGTAGGCGATCAGCGCGAGGCCCAGGGCCAGGATCACGCCGCGGAAGCGCACGGCGAAGCGGACGAGGGCGGCCTGCGGGCCGGAGAGCGGGGGTGTCACGGGCGTCTCGTCCGGTCAGTCGTCGTCGTCCGCGCCGCCGGCGACCTGGAGCGAGGCCTTCAGCTCCTCCGAGAGCAGCGTCTGCGCGCCCTTCAGGACGATCCCGGTCTCGCCGTCGAGATCCTCGACGATGAAGGAATCGGCCGAGGCCTGCGCGTCCGGGCGCAGGGGATGCCGGGCGAAGCCGCCCTCCCCCAGGCTGCGATAGAACCAGGCGCCGCCCTGCCAGTGCACCACCGCCTCTTCCGGCACCAGGATGCCGGTGGCGGCGCGGTCGATGGTGATGAAGGCGAGCGTGCTCATCCCGGGCAGGAGGCCGCTGTCGCCGGAGACGATGTAGAACAGGCTCACGCCCTGGATGCGCTGGTCGGTGCGGGTGGCCGGGGAGACGTAGCGCAGGGCGACCCGCTCGCTCTGGGGCGGCACCTCGGCGAAGGCCACGTCCGGGCGCCCCTTCAGGCTCTCGCCGGGGGGAAGCGTCACCTGCACCAGGAAGTCGGTGCGCTCGATCAGCCGCGTGATCAGGGGCGCGCGCTCGACGATGGCCTTGCCGATCACCGGCCCCCATTCCTGCTGCGCGGTCGCGGCGAGGGTGCGCAATTGCGACTGGGCGGCGGCGAGCGCCGCCTGGTCGGTGCGGTAGGTGCCCTCCGCCGTCTCGACCTGTACCTGGGTGGCGTAGGGGCCGAGGCTCTTGGCCCGCAGGATCGCGGCCTGCGACACCTCCGCCCTGGCCTCCGCCGTCTGGAGCTGGGCCTTCGCGCTGGCGTAGGCATTGGTGAGTTCCGTCACCCGGGCGAGGTCGAGCACGCTGCCATAGGCCTGGATCTCGATGCGGTGGGCTTGCGGCCTGCGCGTCTCCGTCTCGATCCCGGCGCGCGCCTGCTCCTCCGCGTTCAGGCTCACGACGACGCGGCCGCCCTCGATGGCGGTGCGCTGCGCCGGCTTCACCGCGGGGGCGCCCGCGCTGGCGGGGGTGACGGGGGGGCGCTCGGCCTTGGCGCCGCGCGGGGCCGGCAGGGCGTCCTTGATCCGGTCGAAGGCCTGGTCCACCATCCCCAGGGTTGCATGGCGTAGCGGCACCAGCGGCGCGACCCACGCGGAGGGCAGGACCGAGGGGGCGGCCAACAGAATAAGAGCTGCGCCACCGGCCATCAGCCCCGCGACCCACTGGACACGCACCGCCATTTCCACCCCATCCGGCCCGGAGCGCGCATCCTGTCCGGCGCGGCGCCTCCGCTGTTCATTACCGAATTATCCCGTTTTTTGATACCAGATTTGCCCAAACTCTGGGGATCGCCTGCGCTTTCCGGCGACGCGCGGGTCTCGTGATGCGGGGACCCGGCGACGATCTCGGAAACTGTGACCGGGAAGACTTTTTTAGGCACAATCGAATTGTCGCCAATGAGATCGTTTTGCGCTGCAAAATTGATCGATGAATACAGTTTTCGCTCGGCAGATCGACAGTCTCTGCGAGGAAGAACTTCAGCGATTCAATGTGCGGTTGCATCCTTTCCGGTGTCTCGGGAGTTGCGTCGCTGCGCTCGAACGCCACGGGCGCACCAATGTCCGGCCCGGCGGTTCGGCTCCGCCCCGGACGATCATCAGGGCCGACCCGACTTTGGAGGAACACCACGCCATGATGCGCGCAACGAGACTGTTTGCCGCCCTCACCTTCGCCATCGCCCTGCCTGCGGGCGCCGCGCTCGCCGATACCGGCCCCTTCACCCAGCAGCAGGCCGAGGACGGCCACACCAAGTTCAACAACCATTGCGCCCAGTGCCACCGGCCGAACCTGTCCGGCGCGCAGGGGCCCGCCCTGGTCGGGGACGCCTTCAAGGAGAAATGGGCCGGAAAGCCGGTGGCGGACCTGCGCACCTACATTCACGAGAACATGCCGCAGAACGCTCCCGGTTCTCTGCCGGACGACCAGCTCGATCCGATCGTCGCCCATATCCTGTCGAAGAACGGCGTGACGGCCGGCGACAAGCCGCTCTCGGCCGATTCCGCCAGCGCCCCGTTCCCGAAATAGGTGCGGGACCGAGAGCGCCGCGGCCTCTCCCGAGGCCGACCGCTTCGGGAAAGGCTCCGGCCTGCGCGCGATCCGGTTGTGGATGCCGCACCGCACTGGTCGCCGGTCAAGCCTGGGCTACTTAAAACGGTTCCATACCGGAAACCGCATGGGCTCGGCCATGAGCATGTCCCTCACGCTGACCGTGAACGGGGAGCCGCGCGCGATCGCGCTGGACGATCCCCGGGTCACGCTTCTCGACCTCCTGCGGGAGCGCCTCGGCCTCACCGGCACCAAGAAGGGCTGCGACCGCGGCCAGTGCGGCGCCTGCACGGTGCTTGTCGACGGCCGTCGGGTGAATTCCTGCCTGGCCCTCGCCGTCAGCCTCGACGGGGCGGCGGTCACGACCATCGAGGGGCTGGCGCAGGGCGACGCGCTCCACCCGGTCCAGGCCGCTTTCATCGACCATGACGGCTTCCAGTGCGGCTTCTGCACCCCCGGCCAGATCATGAGCGCCGTCGGGCTGATCCGGGAGGCCCAGGCCGGGGACGATCCCGAGCGGGTGCGGGAGGCGATGAGCGGCAATCTCTGCCGCTGCGGCGCCTATATCGGCATCACCGAGGCTGTCCTCGACGCGCAGGCGCGTATGAAGGGAGAGGCCGCGTGAACCGCTTCGACTACGTCCGCGCGGGCAGCCTCGCCGAGGCGGTCGCCGCCGCCTCCGAGCCCGGCGCCGCCTATCTCGCCGCCGGCACCAATCTCCTCGACCTGATGAAAGGGGGGATCAGCCGCCCGAGCCGCCTCGTCGACGTGACCCGCCTGCCCGGCCTCGACCGGATCGAGCGGCTGCCGGACGGGGCCTTGCGGATCGGCGCGCTGGTGCGCAACGCCGATCTCGCCCACGACCCGGACTTCGCCCGAGCCTATCCGGCGGTGGCCGAAGCCCTGCTCTCCGGCGCCTCGGCGCAGCTGCGCAACGCGGCCACCACCGCCGGCAACCTGATGCAGCGCACCCGCTGCGCCTATTTCTACGACCCGGCCAGCGCCTGCAACAAACGCGCGCCCGGCGCCGGCTGCGAGGCGCGGGGCGGGGCCAACCGGATGCACGCCGTGCTCGGCTGGAGCGAGCACTGCATCGCCACCCATCCCTCCGATTTCTGCGTGCCCCTCGTCGCCCTCGACGCGGTGGTGGAGATCGAGGGCAAGGACGGCCGCCGGGAGGTGGCGCTCGACGCCTTCCACCGCCTGCCCGGCGACGCGCCGGAGCGGGAGAGCGTGCTGGCGCCGGGCGAGCTGATCGTGGCGGTCCGCCTCCCGGCGGAGGCTTCGGCCTTTTCCGGCCACAGCCGCTACCTCAAGGTCCGCGAGCGCACCTCCTACGCCTTCGCCGTGGTCTCCGCCGCTGCGGCGCTCACCCTTGACGGGGGGCGGATCGGGCAGGCGCGGCTGGCGCTGGGCGGCGTCGCCCTCAAGCCCTGGCGCGCCCGCGCGGCGGAGAGCCTGCTCGCCGGGGCCGAGCCCACCGAGGCGGCCTTCCGTGGTGCGGCCGACGCCGCCCTGGCGGAGGCGAAGCCCTCCGGCGACAACGCCTTCAAGATCGAACTCGCCCGGCGGCTGATCCGGCGCGCCTTCGCGCTCGCCGCCGCCGGCACGCCGGAGCGGATGCCCGCCCTGCCCGGCTCCCCCTTCGCCCCCCATCCGGGACACAGCCTCCATGCCTGACATCGCCTACGAGCAGGCCCGGCACGGGTCGAGCCTCGGCCAGCCGCTGACCCGGCGCGACGGCCGCCTCAAGGTCACGGGCGCGGCCACCTACGCCGCCGACAACCGCCCCGAGGGGCTGCTGCATGCGGTGATCGCCGTGAGCCGCATCGCCCGGGGCCGCGTCGCCCATCTCGACGTGGCGGCAGCGCAGGCCCATCCCGGCGTCGTCGCGGTGATGACGCCCGCCAACGCCCCGACGCTCGCCCTCGACCCGGACGCGAAGGAGAATCCCTTCATGTTCCGGCTCGACCTCCTGCAGAACGACCGGGTCCGCTACGCCCACCAGCCGATCGCCGTGGTGATCGCGGAGACGCTGGAGGCGGCGACCGAGGGAGCCGAGCTGCTCAGCCCCCGCTACGAGGCGGAGGCGCCCGCCCTCGGGCTCGATGCGGACGCGCCCTTCGCGCCCCCTGCCGTCGGCGCCGGCGACAAGGCGACCGTGGCCCGCGGCGACGTGGAGGCCGGCTTGGCCGTGGCGGATCGCAGGATCGAGGCGGTCTACGAGACCCCGGCCCAGTATCACAACGCCCTGGAGCCCCATGCCATCGTGGCGCAGTGGCAGGGCGACCGGCTCGTCGTCGACACGCCGAGCCAGGGCCTCGCCATGGGCCAGCTGCGGCTCGCCGGCCTGTTCGGCCTCGATCCGAAGAACATCCTGATCCGCTCGCCCTTCCTCGGCGGCGGCTTCGGCTCCAAGGGCACCATGAGCGGGCCGCAGGTGCTCGGCATCATGGCGGCGAAGCTCACCGGCCGGCCGGTGAAGCTGGTGCTGCGGCGCGAGCAGATGTTCGGCCCCGTGGGCCACCGGGCCGAGACCCGCCAGACCCTGCGCCTGGGCACGGATGCGGCCGGGGCGCTCACCGCGCTGGACCACCACACCCTGACCGCCACCAGCCGCTTCGACGATTTCTACGAGCCGGCCAGCGCTGTCTCCCGCTATCTCTATGCGGCGCCCGCGCTCTCGACCTCGCATGCGGGGGTGCGGGTCGATACCGGCACGCCGATCTTCATGCGGGCGCCGGGCGAGGCCACGGGCAGCATCGCGCTGGAGAGCGCCATCGACGAGATGGCGGAGGCCTGCGGCCTCGACCCGCTGGAATTCCGCCTGAAGAACTACGCGGAGGCCGAACCGATCTCCGGCAAGCCCTTCTCCTCGAAGGCTCTGCGGGAATGCTACGCGCAGGGCGCGGCCCGCTTCGGCTGGGAGCGGCGGCCGCGGGCGCCGCGGTCCCTCCGGGATCCGGAGGGGCGCCTGCTCGGCTGGGGCGTCGGCACTGCCCTGTTCCCGGCCCTGATGATGCAGGGGGAGGCCGAGGCGGAGATCCGGGCCGATGGCACCGGTGTGGTGTCGCTCGGCGCGCACGACATGGGCCAGGGCGCCTGGACGGCGCTGGCGCAGATCGCCGCGCACGGGCTCGGCCTCGATCTCGACCGGCTCGATTTCCGCAGCGGCTCGTCGGACCTGCCCAATGCCGGCATCGCCGGCGGCTCGGCCCACACCGCCACCGCGGGCACGGCGATCCATGCGGCCACCCAGGCGGTGCTGGCCGAGCTCGCGCAGCTCGCCACCAGCGACGAGCGCTCGCCGCTCTTCGGGGCGGGCAATGCCGGCACGGTCGCCCGGGGCGGCCGGCTCCACCGCCGGGACGACGAGAGCCGCAGCGAATCCTTCGCCGAGATCCTGCAGCGGGCCGGCCGCGTCTCGGTGAAGGCCTCCGGCAAGGGCGTGGCCGATCCGGCTTCGCGGGACGCCTATGCCATGCATGCTCACGGCGCGGTCTTCGCCGAGGTCGCGGTCGATCCCGATCTCGGCCAGGTGCGGGTGACCCGCCTCGTCGGCGCCTTCGCGGCGGGCCGGGTGATCAATCCGCGCCTCGTCACCAGCCAGTATTACGGCGGCATGATCTGGGGCGTGTCCTTCGCCCTGCACGAGCATGCGGTGCTCGACCCGCGCACGGGCCGGGTCATGAACGCCAATCTCGGCGAGTATCACGTGCCGGTGAATGCCGATCTGCCCTCGATCGAGGCGATCCTCGTCGAGGAGCAGGATCCGCACGTGAATCCGCTCGGCATCAAGGGCGTGGGCGAGATCGGCATCACCGGCACGGCGGGCGCCATCGCCAACGCGATCCATCACGCCACGGGCGTGCGGGTGCGGGAATTCCCGATCACCCTGGACCGGCTGCTGGGGTGAGGCGGCGCGGGGCCGGCATCTGACCGGCGTCGGCTCCGCCCGCCCCGCTCAGTGCAGGGCGGAAGACGGGGGACGGAGGCTGTCCGGGCCGGAGAGGGGGCTGGTGCCGCCCGCATGGCCGCCATGGTCCGGGCAGCGCTGCTCCGCCCGGCGGGCGCGGGTTTCCATCAGGGCGCGCATCTGCCGCTCGGCCTCCAGCGCCTCCGAGACCCGGCGGATCTCGGTCGCGGCTTGGGCCGCCGCCGCCTCCTGGGCGTCGAGATCGGCTCGCAGCTGCGCGTTCTCCTCGGCCAGGGCATCGAGCAGGCGGGCCATCTCGAGGATGCGGCCCTGGGCGATTTCCGCTTTCTCGTTGGCGGTTCGGACATGCTCGACCACCTTGGCCAAGAGCGCGGGCAACTCCGTCATTCGCGCCGTCATGCCCGTCCTCGTCTCCTGCTCAGCTTCGATTTCCGCTCCATGGCAGGGCGGCCGGCCGGGCGAAAGCGCAACCGCGCAACAATCCGGGGCTGCGTGGTGCCGCGGAACGGTTGCGGCGGCGCACACCGGATCGTGTCGGCCAATCGTTCGCCCGAGGGTTGCTTCACGACTCTGAACGGCTAAGATTCCGGACGCACCCCGGTGCGCTCGGCCATCGATTCGACGGGACGCCCACGACCGGGCCTTCCCCTCGGAGACCGGCCCGCAACGGCCGACCGCCTCGCGCCGCGGACCGGGAGGGTCCGGCGGGGATGTGAAGCCGCTGCATCGTGTTTCCGCCGGCGACGGTGGGAGCGCCATCGAGACCGATCGCTCGATCATGCACACGCCGCGACGCGTCCCAGGGATGCGCGAAGGGGTGCGCGCTGCGGCCGAAAGCATCGGCCCGGATGGTGGGATCCACGATCCGGAAACCGCCGATGCCTTGCGAGGTTCTCGGGCATCGGACTGGATCCGATGCGCGACGTCGCTGCCCTGCCTTCTCCGTGCTGCCGTCCGCGGCGGCGCGACCCGAACAAGACCGCCCGCTTCTCCAACCATGGAGCTGCCATGCATCCGCATGCCCGCCGTCTTCTGTCCAAGGCCGCCTTCGGTGTCGAAGGCCGTATCTCCATCAAGCAGACCCCCGAGCGCGGCTGGCCCCGCGACCATGCCCGCCTGCGGGTGCTGGAGCGCGCCGGCAAGCTGCGCTTCGTCGGCACCCAGGCCGGCCCGCATATCGGCGGCACCTTCGCCGTCTGGCAGATTACCGAGAAGGGCCTCGCCCGCGTCGCCGAGTGGCAGGAGGTCGCGCAGGCGTGAGGATCTCCGGGGCGTCGCTGCGGCGACGCCCCGCCCCAACTCCGCTCTCGTCAGAGGCACCTCTCGGGCGGGCTGCTTCAGCCGGCCTGCGTGCCGCCGCTGCGGGCGCTGAGCCAGGAGGCGGCCAGCACGATCGCGGTCACCGCCGCCACCAGCAGGGTCGAGGCGGCGTTGATCTCCGGATTCACCCCGAGCCGGACCTGGCTGTAGAGCCGCATCGGCAGGGTGGTTGCTCCCGGTCCCGAGACGAAGCTCGCGATCACGAGGTCGTCCAGCGACAGGGTGAAGGCGAGCAGGAACCCGGCCGCCAGCGACGGCGCGATCAGCGGCAGCGTCACGCTGAAGAAGACCCGCCAGGGCGGCGCCCCGAGATCCGCCGCCGCCTCCTCCAGGGAGCGGTCGAGGCCCTTGAGGCGCGCGCCCACGACCACCGCGACGAAGCCCGTGGCGAAGGTCGCATGCGCGATCACGATGGTCGTCAGCCCCCGATCGAGGCCGATCCCGACGAAGAGCAGCAGCAGCGACAGCCCGGTCATCACCTCCGGCATCACCATCGGCGCGTAGAGCATGCCGGTGAAGGCGCCGCGCCCGCGGAAGCGCCCGTGCCGGTCGAGGGCCAGCGCGGCGAGCGTGCCGAGCACGCTGGCGAGGCCGGCCGAGAGCAGCGCCACCTTCAGGGAGACGAGGGCGGCGGCGATGAGCGGGCCGTCGGCCAGGAGCACGCCGTACCAGTGGGTCGAGAAGCCGCCCCAGACGGTGACGAGTTTCGAGGCGTTGAAGGAATAGGCCACCAGCACCAGGATCGGCGCGTAGAGGAAGGCCAGCCCGAGCCCGAGCGACCAGCGATTGAGCGCGCTCATCGCGCCGCCTCCTCGCGCCGCTGCTCCGCCTCGCGGAACAGCACCACCGGACCGACGACGAGGACGAGGAGCAGCACCGCCACGGCGGAGGCCAGCGGCCAGTCGCGGTTGGAGAAGAACTCGCTCCACAGGACGCGGCCGAGCATCAGCGTGTCCGAGCCGCCGAGGAGGTCGGGGATGATGAACTCGCCGACCATGGGGATGAAGCAGAGCAATGCCCCGGCGGCGAGGCCGGGGGCGGCGAGCGGCAGCGTCACCGTGAAGAAGATGCGCGCCCGACCCGCCCCGAGATCGGCCGCCGCCTCCGGCAGGGCGGGGTCGAGCCGGCTCATCACCGCGTAGAGCGGCAGCACCATGAAGGGCAGGTAGGCGTAGGTGAGCCCGATCAGCACGGCAAACGGCGTGTCGAGGATCTGCAGGGGCTCGCCGATCAGGTGCAGGCGCAGCAGGGCCGCGTTGAGCAGACCCTCGGGCTTCAGGATCGCGATCCAGGCATAGACCCGGATCAGGAAACTCGTCCAGAACGGCACGATCACCAGGGCGGCGAGCAGCGGCTGGAAGCGCCGCTCGGCCCGGGCCATGGCATGGGCCATGGGCGTGCCGATCAGGACGAGGAGCGCCGTCGCGGCGAGCGCGTAGCCGAGCGACGAGAGGGCGGCATCGCGATAGAGCGTGTCCGAGGCCAGCATCTCGTAGTTCTGGAAGTCCAGGGCTTCCAGGAACTCGCGCCAGCCCTCGAGGCCGCCCTGCCAGTCGATCACCGGCAGGTAGGGCGGCTGCGCGGTGGCCGGCGAGGAAAAGCTGATCTTCAGGGTGACCGCGAAGGGCACGAGGAAGAACAGGGCGAGCCACAGGGCGGGCAGGCCGCGCACCAGCCCGCGCAGGGCCCGGTCGCCGAAGCCCTTCGGTCCCGGCGCGCTCATGCCGGGAGCAGCACCAGGGCGTCGGCGGGGAGACTCAGGTCGATCCGCGTCCCCGGCGCCTCCGCCGCGGGGCCGGGCAGGCTTGCCACGACGCGCAGGGTGCTGCCGTCTTCCATGCGGATCGTACGGCGCAGGCGGTCGCCGAGATAGGTCGCCTCCTCCAGAATGCCGGTGAGCGCGGTCTCGTCGCCCAGCGCCGCGCCGATGCGGATCCGCTCCGGCCGGATCGCCACGACCACGGCCTCCCCCTGCGCCCCCTCCCCGCTCGGCCCGCAGAGCAGGCGCCCGAGGGCGGTATCGACCACGCGCCGGCCGTTCTCCGCGGGGCCGAGCCGGCCCTCGATCAGGTTCACGTCGCCGAGGAGCCCGGCCACGAAGCGGGTCGCCGGCCGCTCGTAGAGGTCCCGCGGCGGCCCGACCTGCACGAGCCGGCCCCGGTCCATCACCCCGATCCGGTCGGACAGGGCGAGCGCCTCCGCCGGATCGTGGGTGACCACCACGAAGCCGGTGCCGAGCCGCTTCTGCAGGGCGCGCAGCTCGGCCTGCGTCTCCTCCCGCAGGCCCCGGTCGAGGGCGCCGAGGGGCTCGTCGAGCAGGAGCAGCTTCGGTTCGCGCGCCAGCGCCCGGGCGAGCGCCACCCGCTGGCGCTGGCCGCCGGACAGGCTGTCCGGCCGGCGCTCGGCGAAGCCTTCGAGGCGCACGAGGCGCAGCAGTTCCGCGACCCGCGCCGCGATGGCCGCGCGGCCGCGCCCCTTCAGGCCGTAGGCGATGTTCCCGGCCACGCTCAGATGCGGAAACAGCGCGTAGGACTGGAACATCATGTTCACCGGCCGCCGGTGCGGCGGCAAGCCGGTGATGTTGATCCCGTCGAGGCGGATCGCGCCCTCGCTCGCGGTCTCGAACCCGGCGATCAGGCGCAGCAGGGTGCTCTTGCCGCAGCCCGAGGGCCCCAGCAGGCAGAAGAACTCGCCGCCCGCGAGGTCGAGGGAGACGGCATCGACCGCCACATGGCCGCCGAAGCGCTTGGTGACGCCGTCGAGATGCAGGAGCGAGGCGGAGGCGGTCGGTGCGGGAGCGAGCAAGATGCGTCCGGGATCAGGCGCCCAGCGGGGTTTTCGGGTGGGGCGCGGCGGAGACGCTAAAGCCGTGCCGCGCGGAGGTGAAGCCGGCCTCAGCCGTCCTCGCGCAGGGCCTCGGCGACGCGGGCTTCGAGCAGGTCGGGCCGGCGCAGCACCAGGGCGCCGCGGGTGCGGTCGATCAGGCCCTCGCCTGCCATCACCGTGAATTCCCGGGTCACCTGCTCCCGGCGGCAGCCGATGCGGGCGGCGAGCACGTGGTGATAGGGCGGCGGCGTCACCACCCGCTCCCCGTCATGCCCCGCCCGGGGCACCGACAGGCGCAGCAGTTCCGCGTAGAGCCGGTGGCGCAGGTCGAGGAGCGCGTGCTCCATGAGCCGCGTGTTCAATTCGCGCACGCGCTTGGCGAGCAGCCGGAACAGCCGGTCGGCGATCGCCTCGGAGGCGAACACGATCTGGCGGAAGACGTTGGCCGGCACCACGCAGACCTCGCCGCGGGTGAGCGCCGTGACGTTGGCCGAGCGGCCGATCCCGTCCAAGGCGGCGAGCTCGCCGAAGAAGGCGCCGCCGCGCATCTCGCCGAGGATCACCTCCTTGCCCGATTGCGAGCGGTTGAGGATGCGCACCTCGCCCGCCGCCAGGAAGTACACGTCGGTCGAGACGTCGTCGTAATCGACGAGAACCTCGTTCTCGTCGAAGCGCCGCCAGTGGCAGCGGGTCTCGTAGGTGGAGAGATCGACCCCGGGTTCCCGGAAAAACGGGATGGTCGCCAACCGGCCTGTCGCCACGCTCTAAACCCCCTTCAGGCGTCGCTCACGAAACGCCCCCGGGAACGGTGCCCATTCCGGCGCCGATGGCGATGCATGCGTCGGGCGAGAGACACGAAGCTTGGGCGGATCGTTAGCGCCTCGTCCGGGCGGGTCAAGTCGCGGTGCGGTGGCGGGGCGGCGTTTGGCGTGGATGGCGGGCGCGCTGCGCCCCCTTGCCTTCCCGCGCCGTCACCCGGCAATAGGCCCCATGCTGCGCGTCAACGACCTCTCCTACCGCATCGGCGAGCGGGTGATCCTCGATTCCGCGACCTTCGCGATCCCCGATCGGGCGCGGGTCGGGCTGGTCGGCCGCAACGGGGCGGGCAAGACCACCCTGTTCCGGGCGATCCTCGGCGACCTGCCGACGGATGCCGGCGCGGTCTCGATCCCGAAGGGCATGCGCATCGGCGCGGTGGCCCAGGAGGCGCCGGCCGGCCCCGAGACGCTGCACGCGGTCGTGCTCGCCGCCGATACCGAGCGCACGCGGCTGCTCGCGGAGGCCGAGACCGCGGAGGGCTTCCGCCGGGCCGAGATCGAGACCCGGCTCGTCGATATCGGCGCCCATTCGGCCCCGGCGCGGGCGGCGGCGATCCTGCACGGCCTCGGCTTCGACGCGGAGGCTCAAGGACGGCCCTGCTCGGCCTTCTCCGGAGGCTGGCGCATGCGCGTGGCGCTCGCCGCGGTGCTGTTCTCCGAGCCCGACCTGCTGCTGCTCGACGAGCCGACCAACTACCTCGACATCGAGGGCACGCTCTGGCTCTACGACTATCTCGAGAAGTATCCGCGCACGGCGATCATCATCAGCCACGACCGGGACCTGCTCGACACCTCCGTCGACCACATCCTGCATCTCGACCGGGGCAAGCTCACGATCTACCGGGGCGGCTACAGCTCCTTCGCCCGCCAGCTCTCCGAGAAGCGGGTGCTGCAGGCCAAGGCCAAGGCCAAGCAGGACGCCGAGCGCGCCCATCTCCAGAGCTTCATCGACCGCTTCAAGGCCAAGGCGACCAAGGCGCGCCAGGCCCAGTCGCGCATGAAGCGCCTCGCCAAGATGGAGCCGATCGCGGCCCTCCTCGAGGACGACGTGCCGGTGATCCACCTGCCGAGCCCGGAAAAGCCGCTCTCGCCGCCCATCGTCGCCATGGAGCGCGTCCAGGCCGGCTACGGCGAGCGCGTCGTGCTCTCGGGCCTCAACCTCTCGCTGGCCCCCGACGACCGGGTGGCGCTGCTCGGCGCCAACGGCAACGGCAAGTCGACCTTCTGCAAGCTGATCGGCGGGCGCCTCGCCCCCCTCTCGGGCGAGTTGAAGCGCTCCTCCAAGATGGAGGTCGCCTATTTCGCCCAGCACCAGCTCGACGAGCTGCGCCCGGCCGAGAGCGCCGTCGCCCATGTCCGCGACCTCATGCCCGATGCGCCGGAGGCGAAGGTGCGCTCCGCCGCCGCCCGCCTGGGCTTCCCCGCCGCCAAGGCCGACACGCCGGTCTCCCAGCTCTCGGGTGGCGAGAAGGCGCGGCTGCTGATGGGTCTCGCCGCCTTTTCCGGCCCGCACCTGCTCATCCTCGACGAGCCGACCAACCACCTCGACATCGAGAGCCGGCAGGCGCTGGTCGAGGCGATCAACGACTACGAGGGCGCCGTCATCCTGGTCTCCCACGACCGCTTCCTGATCGAGGCCTGCGCCGACCGGCTCTGGCTCGTGCGCAACGGCTCGGTGAAGGCCTTCGACGGCGACATGGACGATTACCGCCGCCTAGTGCTCGCCGGCCCGGAGCGGGCGGAGGCGGGCGCCGCCGAATCGACCGGCGGCCAGAAGGCGGAGGCCCGCCGCTCCGCCGTGGAGCGCCGGGCGGCTCTGGCGCCCCTCAAGAAGCGCCTCGAAGCGATCGAGGCGCGGATGGCCAAGCTCTCCGACGCCATGGCCAAGATCGACGCCGCGCTCGCCGACGGGACCGCCTTCCTCAAGGACGCCGCCAAGGCCGGCGACCTCGCCCGCATGCGCGCGGAGGCCGCCGACGCCCTCGCCCGCGCCGAGGAGGAGTGGCTGGAGGTGAGCACGGAGATCGAGGCGGCCTGACCGGGCCGGCCGGGCATCGCCTCAGTAGTTGATCTGGAGCTGGGCCCGGAACAGGTCGCCCTCGGCGCGGCCGAGGCGGCGTTCGTCGGCTTCGCGGTGATTCATGTGGGCATAGGCCAGGGTGACCTCGACCGCCTTGATCGGCTGGAACTCGATGCCGAATTCGATCTCGTCGGTCTCGAGCCGGGGGGCGTTGGTGCCCACCTTCCAGCCGCCGCGATAGGTCTGCCAGCGGGCATAGGGCATGAAGGGACCGACCAGGGAATGGTCGACCCGGTACATGGCCTGGACGTAGCCGCCCTCCAGGGGCTTGGTCTCGATGGCCCGGGTGACGGGGTCGTATTCCGGGCCGCGGCCCCAGTTCCACTCCGCCTGGAGGCCGAAGGGCTGGGGATAGAGGATCGCGTGCACGCCCACGCGCTCGTCCCGGAAGGCGACCGGGCTCACGCCGCCGCTGCGGATCTCGGGCTGGAACGCGTTGCGATAGGCCGAGGCGCCGAGTTCGAGCACCTGCCCCCGGAAGGCCTCGCCGAGCCGGTCGAGCTCGATCGGCCAGGTCGCCATGCCGGCCACCATCACGTCGTTGTTGCGCTCGACGCGGTTGATGGTCTGGCCGTTATAGACGCCGATGCCGAAGGCGCCGTAATTGCCGAACAGCTTCTGCCCGTCCTTGGCGAGGCGGTCCCAGATCCGCTGCACGTGCCAGGGCGTGTAATAGGCGGTAATGCCGATGTCGCGCTCGCCCGGGATGCCGCTGTTGATCGCGTCGCTGCGGTCCAGCGTCAGGCGGTTCTGCGAGGATTGCAGGTTCTCCCAGCCATAGGGCACCTTCTGCTGGCCGAAGCGCAGCTTGGTCCGGTGCTCGTCGTCCAGGAACACGTCGGCGAAGGCGTCGCGCAGCTGCCCGAAATGCAGGCGCTGCTCCGAGCCGGCCTGGTTGTTCACGCTCACCGCGAAATCCGGCTGGATGTAGAGGAAGACCCGCTCGTGGATGTTGCCCTGGATGATCAGGCGCACCCGGCGGAAGGTGAAGGTGCCCTGGTCGGTGATGCCGCCGTCATGGACGGAGCGCAGCCGCGAGAAGCCGTTGGGCGCGGTGTCGTCGCCGGAGAGGAACTCGTTGACGCGCAACTGCGTGTAGCCGCGGATCGAGATCCGCTCGAACCAGGTCTTGGGCCGCGACGCGTGCGCGGGGTCGTCGGCGAGGATCTGCGGCATCGGCGGCACCAGCGCGTCCCACCAGGTGCCGGGATCGTCGATCACCAGGGTGTGCGGCGGCAGGCCGCCCGCGGCCGGCAAGGCCACGGCCGATTGCACCGGGCGGCCCGCCGCCGGATAGGTGCCCGCATCCGAACGCCCGGTGATCGAGGCCGTCGGGGCGCCATTGGTCGAGGACCGGATCACGGCGGATTCGACCGGCCGGCTCGCCGCGGGATGCGTGCCCGCATCGTGGCGGCCGACAGGATGGCCGCCCCGGTGGCCGTTGCCGCCCTTCCGGTCCCGCTCCGCCGATTGCTGCTTGATGATCGCCCGGAGCTCGTCGATCTGGCGTTGCAGCTCCGCCACCGTCTGGGCTTCGGCCGCATCCGGCATGAAGGCGAACGCGGTCAATCCCAGCTTGGCCGCCAAGACACGCAGTTTCATCGTTTCAGGTCCCCAAGGGTTCGCTGGGCCGGCCGACCGCGTGCGCCGCGTCAGGCCGGGCCGGAGCGCGCCGTCATTGCTTGAGAGCGCACGGAGCCCGTTCCGCGCCTGTCCGGTCGCGACCTCACCGGCCGCTGTCCCGCATCCGCACCGCCCGAGGCGATGCAGGCGATCCGGATCGCCGCACGATGGCCGAACGCAAGTTCGGGCCCCTCCACCGCGCAGCAGATCCCACCCGCCGATGCATGAACATGCGGTGCCGATAGCATTGGCGGGATGTCGTTGAAAGTTATTTTGAGTGTTTTCTTGTAGATTTATCGAGCAATACAGTGACTTAGCAGGCTAAATATCAGATATTCGATTTTAATCCGCAACAATTCGAGAAAAACACACTGTCATACAATTGTCATTATCCGATGAAGTCTTAGGGGCCCTTGCCAGCCCGGACCGTTTCCGACAAGGGGCGAAGGCTCCCCCCTTTGCTCCGATGCCGCGCACCGGACAGACCGGGCGAGAGCGTCTATGCTGGGTTGCGATGCCAGTGCAGGAGACAACCATGCGGGGCTTGTTGAGGGGGCTGGGACTGGTCGCCCTGCTCGGCGCCGCGCCGGTGGCGTCGGCGCAGGAGGCGACCGGGGCGCTTCCCGGCGCCGCGTCGTCGGCGGCGGCTACCGCGGCCATGATCGGGCGGGCGACGGAACAGGCCCTGCGGGAGCAGCAGAACTACGCCGAGCGTCAGGCGGATCTCGATCGCGTGATCGCGGAGCGCGGCCGGCGTGCGGCGGGCTCCGTCTGCCAGGGCTGCGGAAGTTCTGGGGAGCCGCGGCACCAGCGCCGCGCCGGCATCACGCCCAGGGCGGCGCGGGTCGTCGACGAGCCCTATCACGGCCAGGACTTCGATCCGGCCGAAGCCCCTCAGGAGTGAGGACGCCCCGCGACCGCGCGGTCGTGAGGGGCGGGGAAGAGGCGGCGCGGAATCAGGCGGCGCTCGCCTGCTTGGTCCGGAACAGGGCGGTGCAGTTGTTGTCGCGGTGCATGCTCAGGATCGAGGCGCGGTCGATTGCCGGGTTCTCGGCGAGCACGCGGCGCACGTCCTCCACGACCTTCTCGTAGCGCTCCGCGTCGAAATCCTTCTCCAGCGGGCTGACCGCGATATAGGCCTCGACCACCAGCACCCGCTCGCAGCGCTCCCGCCCGACTTCGACGGCGATCCAGGCGGATTTGACGAGGCGATTGGCGATGAGCATGGCGTAAACTCCGGTCGACGACGCACGTTTTTCGACGGTGTCTTTTTTGTGGCAGCATGAACCTGCCGGTCGGCGCTGCCAAGGGGGTTGCCGGGGGAAGACCCCGCTTCCGAAACCTTTCCGCGGACGATCTCATGAGATCCGCCCACGCATGCGGAGGCGGTCCTCGCGCCGGAACCCTGAGAGCGCGGAACCTTGAGAGCGCGGAACCCTTGGCCGCGACCTTCCGTTGCGCTTGCTCGATCGACGGAACGGCGGAGCCTGGCCGATGGGCCGCACCCTTCTCTCGGGCGCCCTCGCCTGGCTCGGGCTGAGCCTGCTCTATCTCGGCCTCGTCGGCAGCTTCAGTGCCACCGAGGCCCTCGCCGCCGCGATCTGTGGCGCCCTCGGCACGATCTCCCTGCGCTGGCTCGCCCTCTGTGGGCAGGACGCGCTGAAGGTCCGCCCCGATGCCCTGCGGCCGCTCGCCGGCTCCCTCGCCCGGTTGCCGAAGGAGAGCCTGCGCGTCGGCCTGCGCCTCGCCCGCGGCGTGTGGCGGGGCGGCCCGATCGGCACGGTGCGGGCGGCCACCGAGGGCGAGATCATCGGCTGTCCCTTGAGGGGGGATTCGGCGGAGGAGGCCGGCCGCCGCGCGGTCTCGGTGCTCGCCACCTCGATCACGCCGGACGCCTTCGTGCTGCGCCTCGAGGCCGAGCGCGGCCGCATCCTCGTCCATGTCCTGCCCCCGGGGGCCGCGGCGCGATGAGCGCGACGCCCTTCCTCGTTTCCGCCTGCGCCCTGGTCCCGGCCCTCGCCGTGTCGGGGCTCGCGGCCTGTCGCGGCAACATCGCCCGGCGCTTCGCGGCGGCCCAGCTCGCCTCCACCATGACGGTGGTGGTTCTGATCCTCCTCACCTTCGCGATCGACCAGCCCTCCTCGATCGACCTCGCCCTCACCCTGGTCGTGCTCAGCCTGCCCGCCTCTTTGCTCACCGCCGTGTTCCTGGAGCGCTGGCTGTGAGCGGCCTCGCCGATCTTCTCGTGGTCCTGTCGCTCGCCGGCGCGGTGCTGAGCCTGTGGCTCGGCGCCCTGGCGGCCCTGCGCCTGCGCTCGGGCCTCGACATCCTGCACGCCGTCTCGTTCTCCAACGCCGTCGCCGGGGCCTGCATCAGCCTCGCCGCCTTCTGTGCGGACGGCCCCTCCCCGCGCTCCTTCAAGGTGCTGGCGATGATGCTGCTCCTCGTCCTGGCGGGGGCGGCCCTGTCCCATGCCACCGGCCGGGCCCTGCTCATCCGGGAGGGCCGGGACGCGTGAGCCTGCTCCTCGCCCTGCTGCTCCTCCCCGCCGCCGCATCGGGCACCGGCGTGGTCCTGATGCGCGAGCCGCGCCGCCAAGTCTTCGCCCTGATGATCAACGGCTTCGTGCTCACCCTGCTCTTCCTCGCTCTGCAGGCGCCGGATGTCGCCCTGTCGGAGCTGGCCGTGGGCACGCTTGCCGTCCCCCTCCTCTTCCTGGTGGCGCTCAGCTCCGTGCGCACGGCGCAATCGAAACGCGGCGAGCCCGACGCGTGAGCCGCCCGCTGCGCCTCGCCCTGCTCGGGCTCGCCGCCCTCCTGCTGCTGCCGGGGCTCGTCGCGGTTCTGGGGGCGATGCCGGGCTTCGGCACCGACTGCCGCCCTATGGCGCGCTGATCAACGAGATCGGGCCGAAGGAGCGCCACGTCGCCAACCTGGTGAGCGCGATCAATTTCGACATCCGTGGCCTCGACACCCTCGGCGAGGAGTTCATGCTGCTCGCGGCCATCGCCGGCACCGTGCTGCTGCTGCGCGGCTCCCGGGGCAAGAAGGCGACCGACCGCGCCATCCGCCTGCCCGGCCGGCCGGTGGTGCCGCGGGCGGAGGCCGTGACCCTGCTCTGCCGCCTGTTCGGGCCGCCCACCGTGGTGTTCGGCCTCTACGTCGTGCTCCATGCCACGGTGACGCCCGGCGGCGGCTTCCAGGGCGGCGTCATCCTCGCCTCGGGCACCCTGCTCTTCTATCTCGGCGAGGGCTATGCCGGCTGGCGCGCGGCGATCCACGCCGAGTGGCTCGATGCCCTGGAGGGCGGGGGCGCCCTGCTCTTCACCCTGTGCGGCCTCGGGCCGATGCTGCTCGGCGCCGCCTTCCTCGAGAACACCCTGCCGCTGGGCAGCTTCAAGGACCTGTTCTCCGGCGGCCTGATCCTCGTGGCCAACCTTGCCGTGGCGCTGGCCGTCTTCGGCGGCTTCACCCAGCTCTTCCTCGAATTCATGGAGGAGACGCGGGCGCCGGAGGACGACGACGCTTCCTCGGAGGAGGCCTGACATGGGCGCCTTCCTCGGTGCCCTGCCCTATGCGGTGGCCGGCTGGCTCTTCGCCATCGGCCTCTACGGCATCGCCACGAGCCGCAACGCCATCCACCTCGTCGGCTGCCTCTCCGTCTGCCAGTCGGCGACCTACGTGCTGCTGCTCGCGGTCGGCTACCGCTTCGATGCGGTGGCGCCGATCTTCTACGACCACCCGCCCGGCACCCCCGCCGTCGATCCCGTGGTCCAGGCGCTGGTGCTCACCGACATCGTCGTCGGCGCCACGGTGAGCGCGCTGCTCCTCGTGCTGGCGATCCAGATCCACAAGCGGCGCGGGACCCTCGACCCGGAGGCGCTGCGGCCGATGCATCCGCAGGGTCCCGGCGCGCCCGCCGGGAGATCCGCGGACGGGAAGGACGGGCGCGCATGAGCCCGGCCGATTCCCTCGCCTGGCTGCCCTCCTCCGCGCTGCCGCCCCTGCCGGTCGCCCTGCCGCTCCTCGTCGGCGCCCTCACCCTCGCCCTGTCCGGCCGGATGCGGGGCCCTCTGCCCGACATCCTCGCCACCCTGACGGCGCTCCTCTGCAGCGGCCTGTCCGGGCTCATCGCCCTGCGGGCGGCGGAAGCGGGGCCGCTGGTCTACTGGTTCGGCGGCTGGGCGCCCCGGGCGGGGCAGGCCGTGGGCATCGGCTTCCAGGTCGATGCGGCGAGCGCCTGGATCGCGGCCTTCATCGGCCTGCTCTACGCGGCGGCCTTCGTCTTCGCCTGGGGCTACTTCGCCGAGGTGCACGGGCATTTCCAGGTGCTGATGCTGCTGTTCCTGGCGGCGATGACGGGCTTCTGCTTCACCCGCGACCTGTTCAACCTGTTCGTCTGGTTCGAGGTGATGTCGGTGGCGGCCTTCGCGCTCACCGCCTACCGGCTGGAGAGCTCCGCCCTGTCGGGGGCGCTCAACTTCACCGTCACCAACAGCCTCGCCGGCTTCCTGATGCTCGGCGGCATCGGTCTGATCTATGCCCGGGCCGGCACCCTCGATTTCGAGGGGCTGCGCATGGCGGTGGCCGCCCATCCCCGCGACGCGCTGGTCGCGGCGGCCTTCTGCCTGATCGCCACCGCCCTGATGATCAAGGCAGCGATGGTGCCCTTCCAGTTCTGGCTGGCCGATGCCCATGCCGTCGCCCCGAGCCCGGTCTCGGTGATCTTTTCGGGGGCGATGGTCTCCCTGGGGCTGTTCGGCCTCGCCAAGCTCGTCTGGGTCGTGTTCTCGGCCTCGGACCGGATCGCCGGTACGGTCTCCGAGGCCATGGTCTGGCTCGGTGGCGTCACCGCCCTGCTCGGCGGGGTGATGGCCTTCAAGCAGCGTCACCTGAAGCGCCTGCTCGCCTTCTCCACCATCAGCCATGCCGGCATCATGATGCTCGGCATCGGCGCCCTGTCCCAGGCCGGGCTCGGCGGCTTCCTCGTCTATCTCGTCGGCCACGGGCTGGTGAAGGGCGCCCTGTTCATGGTCGCGGGCATCCTGCTCGCCACCCGCGCCAGCATCGACGAGATCGGCCTGCGCGGGCTCGGCCGCGGCCTCGGGCCCACCGGCGCGGCGATGGCGCTGGGCGGCTTGCTGCTGGCGGGGCTCCCCCTCGGCCTGCTCGATCACGGCACCCACCTGCTGCAGGGCGCGCTCGCCCGGGACGGGCATGGTGTCGCCCTCGCCGCGAGCCTCGTCGGCTGCGGCCTGACCGGCGCCGCGGTGCTGCGTGCCGCCGGCCGGATCTTCCTCGGCTGGGGGGCGGTGGCCGGCGACGAGGAACGGGCGCCGAGCGAGGCGGAGCGCGAGAAGGCCGACCGGCCGCTGTGGCTGATGCTGAGCCCCTGCCTTTTCCTGCTCGCCGTCGCGCTCGCCGTGCCCGCCGGGCCGGTGGAGCGCCTGGCGCGGGATGCGGTGCCCGCCTTCGCCCATGCGGGCGGCGCGACCGTCACCGCGGCCGAGGCCGCGCCGTGGCTGCCCTGGCTCTCCGTGGTGCTCGCCCTGGTGGTGGCGGGCTACGACCTGTCCCGCGCCCATCTGCCGGCGGGGCTCACCGGCGGGTTGCGGCGCACCGCCTCCCTGCCCAACCGGATCCTGGAGGCGGCCCATAGCGGGCTCGTCGGCGATTACGTGACCTGGCTCGCCCTCGGCCTCGCCCTGATCGCCGCCCGGCTGATGCTGGCCTGAAACACGAAGAAGCCGCCCCGACGGGACGGCTTGAATCAACGTCAAGTTTCTTGAGGGTGGCCGCTTCAGGAGGCGGCGAGGAGACGGCGGCTGTTGAAATCCACCACGTTGTCGGAGCCGCCCTCCTGCAGCTCGCCCTGCAGGTCCGCCCGGTCACGTCCGGGATTCAGGCTGATCCAGCGGACGATCTTGTCGTCATTGTACCGGCCGGCCCGACGATTGAGCTGGCGCATGACCCAGCCAGGAAGAGTCGTTGAGCTTCGCATGGACGTGTTCCCCACCACAGCGAGCAAAGATCAACATGAGGTAGCATCGGGGTTCATCCCCCAGATGGGGAATGCGGATGCGAATCCCGGGTCGCTTGCGCACAGGAATCGTCAACCATGGCACAGAAGACGCAGTTCCCGAGCTGCGTCTGCCGGGCGGCATGGGAGCGGGCTCCGACTCGACGATCGGATGGGACGGCGGTGAATCGGCGGCGGCGGCCGCTTTGTCCCGCTTCCGGGCTCTCGCGGGCGCGGCTCCGAAACAAAGCAGCATCAATTGCAACCTAAAACGGCGAGCGCGGCACGCCTGCAGCCCCCCAGCAGGGCGACGTCGCCTTCGGCGGATCGGGTGGCTCGAACGGGCCCGTCCGGTCCGCCGATGCGCATTCGTCCCGGAGGAGGACGGGCGCATCCTTTCCCGGGCTCGGGAAAACCCCTTCTGCCTCAACCGCTTGATTAGAACGGTTCCATAACATTCGCGTTGCTTCGCGCTGGCCCGGGCTGCTATCCGCGAACCCCGTTCCCGTCGCGGGACCGGTCGCGCTGCGGGTCTCGTCCCGGAGCGCCGGGTCTCCCTGCGGCGTCACGCAGAAATTGAGGAGCGCGTTGCGTGAGTCGGTCCCTCAGCCTGGCCGATCGTGCCGCCGTCGCCGGGCGAATCGCGCTCGCGGCTCTCGGCGGCTACGGGCTCGCTGCGCTGCTGACGGCCCTGCTCTCCCTGACCCTTCCCCTCGACCGGGCCGAGGCCGTGACCGCCTCCACCCTGGCGAGCTTTGCCGTCATGGCGCTGGCCGTTCTCTACGTCTTCTCCGCCCGCTCCCTGAAGGCGGCCACCATCGGGCTCGGCCTGCCGCTCCTCGGGCTCGGCGCCGCCCTCTGGCTCGCCCTCTCCACGGGCGTCGGTCAGGCGGGATAGGAACGGCGGTCATGGGGAGGGAGCGATGAGGAACGGTCTGCGCCAGTCCATGGCCTGGCTGCACAGCTGGGCCGGCCTCGTCGTCGGCTGGGTGTTCTTCTGCGTCTTCGTCACCGGCACGGCGAGCTATTACCGGGCCGAGATCTCCGACTGGATGCGGCCGGAGGCCCGGGACCAGGCCGTGCCGGCGAGTCCGGCCGAGCTCGCCCGGGCCGCGGAGACGGGCTTCGCCCATCTGAAGGAGAAGGCGCCCGCCGCCATCGCCTGGTACGTGAACTTCCCCAAGCCCGAGGATCCGGTCCTCGACCTCTACTGGATGACGGCGCCGGACGCCCCGTTCGGCCATGCCCGCATCGATCCCGCGACCGGCGGCGAGCCCAAGGTCCGCGAGACGCTCGGCGGCGACTTCCTCTACCGCTTCCACTACGAGCTGCACATGCCGCCCCTGCTCGGGCGCTATCTCGTGGGCCTGTGCGCGCTGGTCATGCTGGTGGCCCTGCTCTCGGGCATCGTCACGCATCGCCGCCTCTTCGCGGATTTCTTCACCTTCCGGCGGGGCAAGTCGGCCCAGCGCGGTTGGCTCGACGCGCACAACGTCACCGGCGTGCTGGCCCTGCCCTACCACTTGCTCGTGATCTATACCGGCCTCGTCACCCTGGCGCCGATCTACATGCCCTTCGGGCTGATGGCGGCCTACAAGGGCGACGAGCTGCGCTTCTATGCGGAGGCCGGGCAGATGGCGGCGCCGCGCCCCTACGCGAACCGGCCCGGGACGCTCGCGCCGGTGGGGCCCATGGTCGAGCGGGCCGCGGGCATGACCCGCCAGCCCCTGGAAATGCTGATCGTCAGCGCCCCCGCCGATGCCTCGGCCACGGTCTCGGCCGTGTTCGAGGAGCCGCATGGCCTCGCCCACCAGCACCCGCAGGTCGTCTTCGACGGCGCGAGCGGTGCGGTGATCGAGACCCTGTTCGCGGAGGCCAAGCCCGCGGTGAAGACCTACGCGGTGATGGTCGGCCTGCACGAAGCCCATTTCGCCGGGCCGGCCCTGCGGGTGCTGTTCTTCCTGTGCGGCCTGATGGGCGTGGCCACGGTGGCGACGGGGCTCGTGCTCTGGTGCGTCGCCCGGGCGCCCCGGCCCGGGGAGCGCCCTTTCTTCGGTCTGCGCCTGGTCGGCGCGCTCAATCTCGGCGTGATCGCCGGCCTGCCGATCGGCATCGCCGCCTATCTTCTGGCGAACCGCCTGCTGCCCCTCGACCTTTCCGGGCGCGGCGACGGGGAGGTGCGCGCCTTCTTCGCGGCCTGGTGCCTCGCCGCCGGGCTCGGCCTTCTGATGCCGCAGCGGGCGGCCTGGCGTGCCCTGTTCGCGGCCGGGGCCGCCCTGTTCGCCGCCCTGCCCGTGGTCGACCTGCTGACGCTCGGCGTCTCGGGCAGCCCGTCCCTGGGGTTCGACGCGGCGCTCCTCGGCGTTGGCGCGCTGCTCGCCTTCGCCAGCCGCAAGGTCGTCGCGGCCCGGGCCACGACCCCGCGCCCGCGGCCGACGCCGGCGGCGGGCCTCGCCCAACTCGAACGGGCCTGACGGCCTCGAACCGGTGACGTGCCCGTGACGCCCTCCGTCCTGCTCCTCAATCTCGGCCTCAGCTTCGCGGCGCTCGCCGCTCTGTGCCTCAGCATGAACCGCCACCATGCCGAGGCCCTGGCCGGCCGGCCCTCGCCGGGCCGGGTGCGGGTGCTGCGCCTCGCGGGCTGGGCCGGCATCGCCGCCTCCTTCGCCGTGGCGGTGCTGCGGGAGGGCTGGAATTTCGGACCCGTGCAATGGCTCGGCGCCCTCACCGGCGCCGCGCTCCTGGTGGTGGCGCTCGCCTCCTATCGTCCCCGGCTGATCCGCCCGGCGGCGCTCGCCGCCCTCCCCCTGGCGCTGATCGTCGCGATCCTGGCCTGAGAGCGGCGGCCCGCGGCTGACGAAATCTTAGGGCATCGGTGGTCAGCAATGGGCCGCACGCGCCTGTGCCTTGACCGATCCCTCCGTCCCGGGCGAGGACTCCCCATGCTCGCCCTCGTTCGCCTCGCCGCCTGGTTCCTGATCGCGGCCCTGGCCTTCGCCACGCTCTCGCCGATCGGCCTACGCCCGGAGCTGTTCGAATCCGCCATGCTCGAGCGCGCGCTGGCCTATGCCCTGCTCGGCTTTACCCTGGCGCTGGCCTATCCCCGGCACTGGCTCTGGGCGCTCGCGGCCTGCGTGATGCTGGCCGGGCTCCTCGAGGCGGGTCAGCTGCTCGTCCATTCCCGCCACGGGCGTTTCAGCGATTTCGACGTGAAGGCGGTGGCGGCGATCCTCGGCTGCCTCTCGGCCCGCCTGCTCTTCGTGCTCTATCAGCGCACCGTGCGGCCGGACGCGCCGCCGCGGGCCTGACCCGCTCCGGTTCCGCCTGCCGCCCGCGACCCATCGCCCGCGAGAAGACGTGTGGATCGGCGCGGTGTCCGCGCCGCGGGCCGGGTCTGAGCGTGCTAGAAGGCCCGTTCGGATTCTGAGGCGAACGGAGACAGGATGAGCGTCGCCATCGAGATGGGCACTGCGCTGGGGCCGGGCGGCGGCCCCGCCCTGCTCGACCTCGAAGAGCTTCTCGCGACCCGTCTCCTCGTCCAGGGCAATTCGGGTTCGGGCAAGTCGCATCTCCTGCGCCGCCTGCTGGAGCAGAGCGCCGGGGCGGTGCAGCAGGTCATCGTCGACCCGGAGGGCGATTTCGTCTCGCTCTCCGAGGCGCATGGCCATGTCGTGGTCGAGGGCACCCACGGCGAGGCCGCGCTCCAGGCCATCGCCGCTCGGGTGCGGGCGCATCGGGTCTCGGTGGTGCTCAACCTGGAGGCCCTCGACATGGAGGCGCAGATGCGCGCCGCCGCCGCCTTCCTCGGCGGGCTGTTCGAGGCGGAGCGGGCGCATTGGTACCCGGCCCTCGTCATCGTCGACGAGGCGCAGATCTTCGCCCCCGCCGCGGCGGGCGACGTCTCCGACGAGGCGCGCAAGGCCTCCCTCGGGGCGATGACCAACCTGATGTGCCGCGGCCGCAAGCGGGGGCTCGCCGGCATCGTGGCGACGCAGCGCCTCGCCAAGCTCGCCAAGAACGTGGCGGCGGAAGCCACCAACTTCCTGATGGGCCGCACCTTCCTCGACATCGACATGCAGCGCGCCGCCGAGCTGCTCGGCCTCGACCGGCGCGGGGCCGAGCGCTTCCGCGACCTCGCCCGGGGCGAGTTCGTGGCCCTCGGCCCGGCCCTCGCCCGCCGCCCGCTGGCGCTGCGCATCGGCCCGGTCGCCACCGCCGCCCGCTCGGCGCCGGCCAAGCTCATCCCCCTGCCGCAGGCCTCCGAGGCGGATCTGCGCGCCCTCATCCTCACCCGCTCCCCCGACGAGCCGGCCCCGCCCGCCTGGAGCCCGGCTCCGCGCCCGGCGCCGGCACCCCGCACCAGCACCGCCGATCTCCTGCGCGAGCTCGCCGCCCATCGCCCGGAGCCGGTGGCCGAGACGCCCCGCGACCCGGAGGCGGAGCGCGCCGGCCTCGACGCCGTCCTGCGCGGCCTCGCGGACGATGCGGAGATGCGCGGCCAGCCGGTCGCCGTGATGTACCAGGACTTCCTGGTCCGCTGCCGCATGCGCGGTCTCGACGGGGAGGCCATGGACCTGCCCGCCTTCCGCCGCCGCCTCGGCGTCGCCCGGGCCGGCCTCGACGAGGCGGAGCCCGCCCCCGAGAGCGTGCCGGACGAGCGCTGGGAGCAGGCTAGGGCCGCCGCGGCGCAGCTGCCGGAGGAGGTGCAGGGCGTGTTCCTGCTCATCGCCCGGGCGGCCCTGGCCGGCGCGCCCTGCCCCGGCGATGCGGCCTTGGCGCGGGCCATCGGCAGCCGCTCCCCGGGCCGGGCGCGGCGCCTGCTCAGTTACATGGAGACCCGCGGCCTCGTGGTCTGCCGCACCGGCTTCCGCGGCACCCGCGTCGCCGCCCTGCCCGGCCTCGGCTGCGAGACCGCCCCCGGCGATCCCCGTGCGGCGGAGGCCGAGCCGGACGAGCCGACGCTGTTCGCGGCGGAGTAGCCGTCGCCTTCTCGCCCGGCTGGCCGGGAGGGGTGCGATTCGCGGCGATTCGACAGGAGCGGTGAAAGCGCTCGTCCCGGATCCCCGCGGAATGCCGCGCGGGGGTCAAAACCCTGTGTCCGATTGAGGCAGGCCTGCGTTCCGCCGCCCGGGGATCCGGCTCGGGACCTTCCAACCCAAGGTCGAAGAACAGTTTCAAACAATTGTAATGATTAAAGAAAACGCCCTGATCTTCGGCCGTCGCAAGCAATGCCCGCGGCCCGTTGCGGGTCGTTCACCGTCTTCGTGATGGTCTGTGCATGCATGGCGGGGGGACGCCAGCACTTGTTTGCCGCAGCAAGAACCCCAGTTATAACAGCGGGATGCGCCGTTGAGTCTCGGTTTTGGATCAAGCCGCCGCGAAACGGGTCCCGACGTTTCTGAAGTTCCACCGGAGATCGACCGCATAGCGACAAACGGCCTGACCGCACAAGGGGTGCGGGACGGAACGGCGCTTCTGTGTGGATCCTCTCACGGTCGAGACACGAGTTCGACACGCATGAACCAGATGCTCCGCATCTCGCAGTTCGACGATGCCAACGCCATCGAGGAGCCCTCCGAGAAGCTGCGCGTGCCCTTCGCGCAGTCGGGCGCCTTCGTCTGCAAATACATCATCGGCGAGCCGAACGACCGCGCCGTCTGCTGCGGCGCCCCGGTCGCGGACGGCAAGAGCTGGTGCGCGTTCCACCGGCGGATCGTGTTCGAGCCCGCCCGCCCCGGCCGGATCCGCTAAGCCTTTTGAACCCCGGTCGCGGCGCCCGTCGCGCCCGCCGGGCCGGATCCCGCCTCAGAAATCGTCCTCCACGCTGACCGGCCTGAGGCTGCGCACCACCGTGCCGTCGGGGTAGCGGACGGTGCGGGCGCGCATCACCAGGAAGCCCGCCGCCCGCGCCCGGGCGATGCGGTGCGCCCGCTCGTCCTCCCAGCCCTCGCGTTCCAGCCGGCGCCCGACCATGACGGGATAGTCCCGCGGGGTCGGATAGGCCGGGCCATAGGCGAAACCGTCGACGGCCCGCGCCGGAGCGCGGTCGCGGACGAGCACCGGGCCCGCCTCGCGCCGCGGCGGCCGTGACCGCGTCGCCACCCGGGTCGGACGTGCCTTCGCCGGCGCCGCTTTGACCGTCCGCGTCCGCTGCGCCGTCGCGCGGCGCGGGGGCCGGGCGAGGCCGGAGGCGGCGGGCGTCGGGCTCTGCCGGGCCACCTTCTCCGGCCGCTGGCGCTCCTGCGAAGACGGCGCCCGCGCTCCGGCGACAGGCGCGGCCCTCTCCGCGGCCTTGGCGGATTCCGCGCTCTTGTCCGGTGCCGCGGTGCGGGCCGGCGGATCGGTCCAGCTGCCCTGGCCGGGCCTGGCCTCCCGGCCGCTCTCCTGGGCGGAGGCGGCCAGGGTGCCGAGCAGGAGCACGAGAAGAGCGGTGACGGAGCCGGTGCCGTGGGACATCTAGCGTCCTCCCGTGGCGGTCTCGGCCGCCGGAAGCGTCGCGCGAATCGCCGAAGGCCGGGACGGACGGCGCCACGGCAGATCGGCCGGCGGGTGGCAAGCTTAGCGAAACCCGGTGCTCCCGTCGATCATTCCGTTCATGCAAAGCGCGCCGGCATCGGTGCGGAGGCTTGACGCCATGCCATGCATCCGCGCGAGGTGGCGGGCGTTGGAGGGGCGCGGCGCGCTGCCGCGATCCACCGCACGGAGGGTGAGAGGACGCATGTCGGGTGCCCGCGAGATCGAGCTGAAGCTGGAATGCGACGGCCCGGACCTCACCGCGCTCTCGGCGCATCCCCTGCTCCAGGCGGAGGCCGAGACGGAGCCCCTCCTCCTCTCCGCCACCTATTTCGACACCCCCGCCCGCGACCTGCGCGCGGCCGGGCTGTCCCTGCGGGTGCGGCGGGAGGGGGAGCGGATCCTCCAGACGGTGAAGGGCGCCTCCGCCTCCACCGGCCTGTTCGACCGGCCGGAATGGGAGCGGGAGATCGCGGGCAACGCGCCCGATCCCGCGGCTTATGCGGATACGCCCGTGGCCGCCGTGCTGGCGAAGGCGGACGATGCCACCCTCGCGCCGCTCTTCGTCACCGCGATCGAGCGCACCGCCCGCACGGTGCCGTACGGCGCCGCGACCATCGCCATGACCCTCGATCTCGGCCGCATCGAGAGCGAGCTCGGCGACGCCCCGGTCTGCGAACTGGAGCTGGAGCTGAAGCAGGGCCAGCCCGCCGACCTCTTCGCCCTCGCCCAGGCCCTGGCCGAGACCGTGCCCCTGCGCCTCGGCGTGCTGAGCAAGGGCGAGCGCGGCGACGCGCTGATCGGCGAGCGCCTGCACAAGCCCTCGAAGGCCGGCACCACGCCCCTCGACCCGGAGGGCACGGCCGGGGAGGCCTTCGTGCAGATCGCCCATGGCTGCCTGCGGCACCTGCGCCTGAACGAGGACGTGTTCCTGTTCAATCGCGACCCCGAGGCGCTGCACCAGATCCGCGTGGCCGTGCGGCGGCTGCGCTCCGCCTTCACCCTGTTCAAGCCGATGCTGAAGGAGGACGCCGCTGCCGAGCGCTTGCGCGGGGAGATCAAGCGCGTCACCGCCCCCTTCGGCGAGGCGCGCAACCTCGACGTCTTCCTGAGCGAGACCCTGCCCGCCGAGATCGAGCGGCGGCCCGACGAGCCGGGCCTGCCGGAGCTGCGGGAGAAGCTGCTCCCGAAGCGCGCGGCGAGCTACGACGCGGTGCTCGCGGTTCTGGGCAGCCCGGAATGGCGCGCCCTTCTCATCGACCTCGTCACCTGGCTGGAGGCGGGGACCTGGCGCAAGGCGGAAGGGCTGCCCGAGCGCGACCGGCCGGCGGTGGACTTCGCCGCGGACGTGCTGCAGCGCCTGCGCCGCCGGGTGCGCAAGCGCGGCAAGCACCTCGCCGATCTCGAGCCGGAGGCGCGCCACCGCCTGCGCATCGAGGCCAAGAAGCTGCGCTACGGTGCGGAGTTCTTCGCGCCGCTCTTCTCCGACAAGAAGGCGCGCCGTCGGCACAAGGCCTTCGTCGTCGCCCTCTCGGACATGCAGGACCAGCTCGGCGCGCTCAACGACCTCGCCACGGCCCACGCCATCGCCCGGATGCTGACGCCGCAGGAGCCCGGCGCCGAGACCCCCGGCCCGGCCCTGTTCGCGGCGGGGCTGACGGCGGCGGACAACGAGGCCCATGCCGGCGACCTCATCGAGAAGGCGGAGACGGGCTTCGACGCCCTCGTCGACGTGAAGCCGTTCTGGAGTTGAGAAACGCTCGCTGAAACGGGGCGAAACCGGGCCTGGGGCGTTGTCGGGTCATGACCCGGCCCGCCTCCCCGCCCCGCCTCGGCTTCTGCTGCAAGTTCATCCCCGACGAGGAGCCCGGCCGCCACGCCACCCTCAAGGCCGCCCGCGCGGCGGCCCTGGCGATGAATCTCACCGGCACCACCATGTCGCATCTCGGCAACCTCGCCCCGGCGGCACGCCGGGCGAAGATCGAGGGGATCGTCCGCCACAACCTCGCGGCGCTCGGGCGGCAGGTGGCCTGGGTCGCGGGCCGGCCGCCCCTGGAGCGCCTGATGCGCATCGGCAGCGACGTGCTGCCGGGCTTCAACCATCCCGTTGCCCGGGACATCTACGTGGCGCCCGAGCTCCGGCGTCTCATCGAGACGGGGCTCGGCCGGATCGGCGAGGCGGCCCGGGCGGACGGCGTGCGCCTCAGCATGCATCCCGGCCCCTTCTGCATCATCGCCTCGCGCAACCCGGAGGCGCAGCGCAACGGCATCGCCGAGCTCGAATACCACGCCGAGATCATGGGGTTGCTCGGCTATGGCGGCGGCTGGCATCCGCATGGCGCCCACGTGAACATCCATATCGGCGGGCGCGCGCCGGGCATCGAGGGCTTCCGCGAGAACCTGCCCCTGCTCTCCCAGGCCGCCCGCGACCTGCTCACGGTGGAGAACGACGAATCCCTGTTCTCCCTGGACGCGGTGCTGCGGCTCGGCGACCGCGTGCCGATCGTCCTCGACCTGCATCATCACTGGGTCGAGAGCGGCGGCGCCTATCTCGAGCCGGAGGATGCGCGCATCCCCGCGGTGATCGCTTCCTGGCGCGGGGTGCGCCCGGTCAGCCATATCAGCGTCTCGCGGGAGGCGCTCCTGGCCGATCACGACGTGCGCGTGCTGCCGGACTACGCGGCCCTCTCGGCCGCGGGCCATTCCCGGCGCGACCTCGCGGCCCATTCGGACGGGATGTGGAACGAGGCGGTGAACGCGCTGGTGGCCCGCCACCTCGCCTGGAGCGATTTCGAGATCGAGGCCAAGGCCAAGAACCGCGCCTCGACTGCGCTCGCCGCCTGGATCACCCGCTGGCGGGCCAGGGCCGCCGCCTGACCGCATCTCGACGCTTCCCCTGTCAGGCGCTATCCCGGCCCCATGAAGACTGCCGACGCCGAGATCCTGATCCTGCCGGGCTATGCCGGCTCCGAGGAGGAGCATTGGCAGGCGCGCTGGGCCGCCAAGATGCGCACCGCCCGCATCGTCGCCCAGGACGACTGGCACAACCCGGACCCGGAGGGCTGGCGCACCCGCATCGCCGAGGCGGTGGCGGCGGCGACGCAGCCGGTGATTCTGATCGCCCACAGCCTCGGCGTGGTCGCAGCGGTGGAGGCCGCGCCGCGCTTCGCCTCCGGCAAGGTGGCCGGCGCCCTGTTCGTCGCCTTTCCCGACATCGAATCCCGCAACGACTTGCCCGAGAGCGTGCGCGCCTTCGCCCCGGTGCCGCGCGACCCCCTGCCCTTCCCGTCCCTGGTGGTGGCGAGCCGCACCGACCCCTATTGCGACTACGCCCGCGCCGAGGACTTCGCCTATGCCTGGGGGGCGGCCATCGTCGATGCCGGCGAATCCGGCCACATCAACGTCGCGAGCGGCCACGGTCCCTGGCCGGAGGGCCTGATGCGCCTCGCGGGGTTCATGAAGACGTTGTGAGGGGTCAACCCTCCTCCCGCCCGAACTTCAAAAGCTGCCCCGCCACGTCGTTCACGGTCGGTGGGGTCTCGCGGGTGAAGGGGAGCGGGCGGCAGACCGCCATGGCGGCGAGGCCGAAGCGGGCGGTCATCAGGCCGTTGAGCACGCCCTCGCCGAGCTTGGCCGAGACGCGGGCGGCGATGCCGAGGCCGAGCACCTGCTGCAGCATGCCCTCGCCGAGCGCCATGCCGCCGGTGACGGTGAGATGCCCGACGGCGGCGCGGGCCAGCCGCAGGAAGCCGAGCAGCCCCGGCCGGCCGCCATAGATCGCCGCGATCCGGCGCAGCAGCCGCGCGGCGGCGAAGACCACGAAGGCCACGTCCACGATGGCCCGGGGGCTGAGCGCGGTCACCGCCGAGACCTGGCTGGCGGCCTGGGCGATGGCGGCCTTGGCCTGCCGGTCGAGGGGGGCGACGAGCTCGTGCTCGGCCAGCCCGATCCGGTCGTCCACGTCGAGGATGGCGTCGCCGAGGGCGGCCAGCCGTTGCCGGCCGGCGGCGAGCGCCGCCCGGTCCGCGTAGAAGCCCTGCAGCTCGCGCACCACGCCCTGCGCCGCGCTGTGGTCGCGCTCCCGCAGGCCGGCGATGGCCCGCTCGCGCAGGGACTCGATCTTGCGCTCCCGCCAGACGCCGGCGACCTCCCGCGTTACGATGGCGAGCAAAGCCACCAGCGCCACCCCCAGCAGTGCGAGGGCGACCCAGCCGAGCCAGGGGGCGGAGGAGAACAGGTCGGCGATCAGCCGCTCGATCGAGAGGCCGATCCCGATCGAGACGAGGCCGCCGAGCGCCGCGAACAGGATCGACAGCCAGGGCGCCCGGCGTTTCACCGCCACGGGCACCGGCGTGCCGTCGGCGGCATCCACGATCTCGAAGGGCTCCTCGACGAGGCGCACGTCCGGGTTCGGCGGCGGGGCCGCCGTCTCCGCCTCGGGCGTGGCGGAGGGCGCGCCGGAGGGCATGCGGAAGGCGCGGGGGCGCGGGCCGGAGGACATGGATCAGGACCTTTCCGAAAGCCTCACGCCAGGCGGTCCCCGATCAGGAACTGCATGGCCCGGTCGAGCCGGATCTGCGGCAGGTGGCCGGGACGGCCGAGGGCGTCGGGCCTGACGAGGGGCGGGCGGAAGCGGGGGAAGCGCAGCGAGCCGGGCGGCACCGCGCCGGACAGCACCGATTCGACATTCGCCGGCAATTCGCCCGGATAGATCGCCGCGTCGGTCTCGCCGTCGAAGACCTCGTCGCCGACCCGCTCTCCGGCCTCCGGGGTGCCGGAGACGGTGCGCAGGACCTCGTCGCCGTCATGCACCGTGGTCTCCCGGGTCGCCCGCACGGAGGCGAGCGCCACGGTGCCGACCCGGGCGCCGGCGGCCTCGGTGCGGCGCATGGCCCGGGCGACGAGCAGACGCAGCAGGGCGTCGAGGCGGTCGTGGCTGGTCTGGTGCAGGTGGTCGGCCTTGGTCGCCGCGAACAGGATCTTCTCCGCCCGCGGCGCGAACAGCCGCGACAGGATCGTGTTCCGCCCGATCCGGAAGGACAGCAGCACCGCGTCGAGGGCCTCCTCCAGCTCGGCCAGCGCCGCCGGCCCGGCATCGACCGCGGAGAGCACGTCGACCAGCACGATCTGGCGGTCGACCCGCTGAAAGTGGTCGCGGAAGAAGGGCACCACCACTTTGGCCTTGTAGGCCTCGAAGCGCCGCTCCATCAGCCCGGCCAGGCTGTCGGGCTTCAGGGTCTCCGGCAGGTGGTCGAGGGGGGCGAAGGTCAGCATCGGCGAGCCGGCGAGGTCGCCCGGCATCAGGAAGCGGCCCGGCGGCGTCGTCGCCACCGCCTCGGGGCCGTTGCGCAGGGCCGCGAGGTAGCCCTTGAAGCTGTCCGCCGCCCGCTCGGCCACAAGCTCGTCCAGCGGCGCATTCGCCTCGAGGCCCTTCAGCACGGCGAGCCAGGGAGCGGCCATCCCCGCCCGCCCCGCCCGGCGGGTGCCGGCGATGGTGGCCCGCGACCAGCCGACATAGCTCTGCTCGATCAGGGCGAGGTCGAGCAGCCATTCGCCGGGATAATCCACCACGTCGAGCATCAGCGTGCCCGGCCCGGAGAACCAGCCGCCCTTGCGCTCGTACTCGATGGCGAGACGGAATTGGCTGATCCGGTCGGTGGAGCGCGGCCAGTGCCGGGCCTCGGTGAGGGCGGCGAAATGCTCCTCGAAGGGGAAGCGCGGCACGTCGTCGTCGGGCTGGGGCACCAGCCGGGCGCGGCGCAGCCGTCCCTCCTGCGCCGGGGCGAAGGCCGGCAGGGCATGGGTCTCGACGAGGTGGTGGATCAGCGCGGTGGTGAAGACCGTCTTGCCGGAGCGGGCGAGCCCGGTCACGCCGAGCCGCAGGGTCGGCTGGACCAGGAGATCGCTGGAGGCTTCGGCGAAGGCCTTGAGCGCGGAACCCGCTTGCGCGGCGTAGTCGGACAGGGGCGGCAAGGATCGGTATCGCGCTTCTCGTCGGGAGGCTGGGCATCAGGTGGCGCAGGCGGGGGGCTGCCGCAAGGCCTCGCTCGCAGCCCCGCTCATCGCGCCTCGGCCGAGGCCGAGCGCGCGGTCAGCCGGGCGATCGCCGCCGCGACGAGGGCGGGCGCTGCGCGCAGGGTGCCGAGCTCGACCGCGGACATGGCCAGCATCACCGGGGCGAGCCGCTCCGTCGGCGTGCCGTCCGCCTCGAACAGGCGCAGGTCGTCGTCGGGCTTCAGCCCCACGCTCGACGCGATGCGGGCGGCATAGTTGCGGATGCGGGTCTCGTCATTGGCGCAGAACGGGGTGGGTAGGCGCAGGTCGAGCAGGCTGCCGCTCGGCAGGCCCGCGGCGATGGAGGGGAGCGCGGCGGCCTCCGCGACGAGGCGGTCGGGGGCGAGCAGGGCGGCGGGGTCGGCCGCGCCGCTCGGCCGGGCGGCGGCAAGCGGCTTCGGGGCGGGCGCGGCGACCGGCTTGTCGGCCGGCTTGGCCTTCGGCGCGGCGGCGATCCCGGTGGCGATGTCGGCGACGGGCTTGAGCGGCGGCAGGGCCGCGGCGACCCGCCCGGGCCGGCGGCCGGGATGGCCCGCGAGCCGCGCCCGGGCCGACCACGGCTGGACCCGCAATCCCCCGCCAACGGATGGCCGCACGGCCGCGACACGCCGCGGCGCGCCGCCGCGCAGGTGCCGTGCGAGATAGCGGGCGCGGAGTGTCCGACCGATCCCCTTCGGCGCGAGGGCGCCGGAGACCGGCTGCGCGGGGAGGCTCGCGGCCGTCACGGCCGCCGGGGACGCGGCGCATTCGGCAGGGGCCCAGCGCCGCACGATGGCGAGCGCGCTGCGCCGTCCGAAGGCGCGATAGTAGCGGCGCAGGAGCTGGGCGGCGGCATCGGCTCCCTCGGCGGCCCCGGCGAAGGCGGTGTGGTTTTCCGAATCGCCCCCAATCTCGCCGGTCCAGCCAGCCCGCTTGATGCACCAGTAATTGTTGAGCTTCACGCAGCGGGCGACGAAGCCCGGATCCTCGGCCGCGTGGCGCACCACGAAGGCGAGGCTCGCCGGCAGGAGCGACTCCCCCGCCTCCGACCGCCAGTTGGAGACCGCCCGGGCCACGGCGCTGAAAGCCGGCGGCTCGGGCGCGGGGGCGGACCGTTCCAGCCGGGGTGCCGGCAGGGCGGCAATCTGCACCCGAGCGGCCGCGAGCCCGGCCTCGGCCCGGGGCAGCAGGGTCGTGACGGCGAGCAGCGCTTCGAGGAGCAAGGTCCGGCCCCGGTTGTTCGGTGAGGAACGGCGCCGGGGCGGATTCGGTTCAGGCCTCCTCCTCCGCGAGGGTCCGCGGAAGGATCAGCCGCACGAGCCGGCCGGTGCCCGGCGCCACCGCTTCCCAGCTTTCCGCCTCGGGGAAGTCGATCACCGCCACGGCGGCGGTGGGCAGGTTGTCCCGCAGGGTAGCAAGCGCCTCCGGCTCGCCGGTGCCGGCGAGCGACAGGCCGAGCTTCTGGAAGCCGGGATTGTGGCCGATCATCATCAGGCTCCCGGCCGTGTCCGGCGCGGAGTGGATTGCCGCCAGCAGTCGGGACGCGGCGGCCTCGTAGATCGAGGGCACGGTCTCCGCCTCGAGACTCCCCAGGTGCTCCCGCACCAGGGCCCAGGTTTCCTGCGTGCGCCGCGCGGGCGAGACGAAGACATGCTCCGGCACCAGGCCGTCGGCGACGAGCACCGCGCCGATGCGCGGGCCGTCCCGGCGCCCGCGGGCATCCAGCGGCCTGTCGAGATCGGCCACGCCGGGGGGATGATCGGACTTGGCGTGGCGCAGGAGGATGAGGCGGCGCATGGCTTCAGGCAAATCCGACGATCGCGTGGGGCATGTAGGGCGCTTCCAGGGCGGCGATCTCCTCCGGCGTCAGGACGAGATCGAGGGCGGCGACGGCATCGTCGAGATGCTCCGGCTTCGAGGCGCCGATGATCGGCGCGGCCACGCCTGGCCGCGACAGCACCCAGGCGAGCGCCACCTGCGCCCGCTTCACGCCCCGCGCCTCGGCGATGGCGGCGACCGCCTCGATCACCTTGCCGTCGGCTTCCGCGGTCCGGTCGTAGAGGCCCTTACCGACCTCGTCGGTCTTCTGCCGGTCGCTGACGGCCTGCGCGTCGCGGGTCAGGCGACCGCGGGCGAGCGGGCTCCAGGGCAGCAGCGCGATGCCCTGGTCGGCGCAAAGCGGCATCATCTCCCGCTCCTCCTCCCGGTACAGGAGGTTGAGGTGATTCTGCATGGTGGCGAACCGGGTCCAGCCGTGCAGGTCCGCGGTGAAGAGGGCCTTGGCGAATTGCCAGGCGAACATCGAGGAGGCGCCGATATAGCGCGCCTTGCCGGCCTTCACGACGTCGTGCAGCGCCTCCAGCGTCACCTCGATCGGCGTGTCATAGTCCCAGCGGTGGATCTGGTAGAGGTCGACATAATCCGTGCCGAGTCGCTTCAACGAGGCGTCGATCGAAGAGAAGATCGCCTTGCGCGAGAGGCCGCCGGCATTCGGCTGGCTCTTGAGCGGGAAATAGACCTTGGTCGCGAGCACGATGGCGTCGCGGTCGGCATAGTCCTTCAGAGCCCGGCCGACGATCTCCTCGGAGGTCCCGTCCGAGTAGTAATTGGCCGTGTCGAAGAAGTTGATGCCCAACTCGAGGGCCTTCTTGATGAAGGGCCGGCTCTGCGCCTCGTCCAGCGTCCAGGGATGGGGCCCGCGCTCGGGCACGCCGTAGGTCATGCAGCCGAGGCAGAGGGGCGAGACGTCGAGGCCGGTGCGGCCGAGCTTTTTCGTCTTCATGACATGCGGTCCCTGTCCATGCCGGCTCCTCTGCCGAAGCGACCCATGGTGCGCTCCTTGAGCGGCCAGTCCGACATCCTGATGTCCCTCGGCGGGTGACCCGTCATGTGCGCAAGATCACTTGCACGGGGCGTGCGCCTCCGCTGTCTGCGCGGCCCGGCCATTCCGCAGATGCAAGGAGGCGAGAGCCGTGCCGCATGATCCCCGCTTCGGCCCCGATCCCGACGCCCTGCATCCGATGCCGGGCCATCCGAGGGTGACCTTCGTCAAGAACCTGCTCCTGCCGGAGAACGTCTCGGTCGGCGCCTACACCTACTACGACGATCCCGAAGGCCCGGGCGCCTTCCTCGACAGCATCCTCTATCACTTTCCCTTCATCGGCGACCGCCTGCGCATCGGGCGGTTCTGCGCCATCGCTGCAGGCACGCGCTTCGCCATGAACGGCGGCAACCACCGGATGGCGGGTCCCTCCACCTATCCCTTCGCGATCTTCGGCGGCGGCTGGCGCGGGCGCTTTCCCGAGGAGCTCGATTTTCCGAAACGGGGCGACACGGTGATCGGCAACGACGTCTGGTTCGGGCTGGACAGCACGATCCTGCCCGGCGTGACGATCGGCGACGGGGCCGTGGTCGGCGCCCTCTCGGTGGTGACGCGCCCGGTGCCGCCCTACGCGGTCGTCGCCGGCAACCCGGCCCGGATCCTGCGCCGGCGCCTGAGCGAAGCGGACGCCGCCCGCATGCAGCGGATCGCCTGGTGGGATTGGGATGCGGAACGGATCACGCGCCACCTGCCGCTGATCAGCGGGGGCGACGTCGACGGGCTGGAGGCGGTGACAGCCTGACGCTTCAGCCGCCGCGCCCCTCACGCCGCATCATGAAGGCCAGCTTCTCGAACAGGCTCACGTCCTGCTCGTTCTTGAGGAGCGCGCCGTGCAGCGGCGGGATGAGTTTGCGCTCGTTGGTCTCGCGCAGGGTCTCCGGCGCCACGTCCTCGGACACCAGAAGCTTGAGCCAGTCGAGAAGCTCCGAGGTCGAGGGCTTCTTCTTGAGACCGGGCACTTCGCGGGTGGCGAGGAAGACGCGCAGGGCCTCCTCCACCAGGCGCTGCTTGATGCCCGGGTAATGCACCTCGACGATGCGCTTCAGCGTCTCCCCATCCGGGAAGGCGATGTAGTGGAAGAAGCAGCGGCGCAGGAAGGCGTCCGGCAGTTCCTTCTCGTTGTTCGAGGTGATGATCACCACCGGGCGGTTCTCCGCCCGCACGGTCTGCCCGGTCTCGTAGACGTGGAACTCCATCCGGTCGAGCTCGGTCAGGAGGTCGTTGGGGAACTCGATATCGGCCTTGTCGATCTCGTCGATGAGCAGGACCGGGCGCACCGGTGCCGCGAAGGCCTCCCAGAGTTTGCCGCGCCGGATGTAGTGCGCGATCTCCGAGACGCGCGGATCGCCGAGCTGGGAATCGCGCAGGCGCGAGACCGCGTCGTACTCGTAGAGTCCCTGCTGCGCCTTGGTGGTCGACTTGACGTTCCAGGTGAGCAGGGGCGCGCCGAGTCCCTTGGCGATCTCTTCCGCCAGCACCGTCTTGCCGGTGCCGGGCTCGCCCTTCACCAGGAGCGGGCGCTGCAGCACGATCGCCGCGTTGACCGCCGCGGTCAGATCGGGCGTAGCGACGTAGGTCTCGGTTCCGGAAAAGCGCATGGGGGCTCGCATCGGAGAGGGAGAGGTCCTGAACTAGCCCGCCCCCTCCCCCGCGGCAACGCGGGGCTCGTCCCGCGGGGCTTCCCGATCCGCGCTCGGGGTGCGAGCCTGACCCGGCCGTGCCGTTCTACAGCGTCTTCCCGTCGTGCCAGACGCAGTTGCGCGCCAGGATCTCCAGGTTCACGTCCGATTTCTGCGGTTGCGGCAGGGTCTTGCCGTCCATGGCGAGGTCGATCTTGATTTCGACCTGCCCCTTCGGCTCGTTCGAGCGACGGGAGAAGTAGCAATATTGCTGGAAGGGCTTGTCCTCGTTGGCCTTGAAGTTCCAGCCGGAGACGATCTGCCCGTCGAGATAGGGCACCTGCTTGAACACGGTGAAGGTGGTGTTCACCGGCGCCTTCGAGGCGGCGGTCGCCTCCTCGTTCAGCTGGGCCTTGGTCGGGGTCGGCACGCCGCTCGACGGCTTGGGCAGCCCCTCGAGCTTGAGGGTGTTGTCGGTGAGCGTCACCTCGCCCTTGGTCTTCAGCGTCACGTCGGAGAGTGCGGCCTGCATCGCCGCGGCGATCTTCTCCGCCGCGGAATCGAACTGGTTCATGTAGGCGTAGCCATAGGAGGCGGCGCCGAGACCGATGCCGGCGAGCGCCGCGAAGGCGCCCGCGCCCAGGGCCCGGAACAGGAAGGCGCGGGCGGCGATGATGCGCGCCTCCGCCCGAAGGCGGCCGTTGACGTTCTGTGCGAGCACGATGTTCTCGTGCGTGCCGGGCGTGTGGAGGCTCATGGGGGCGCGCTCACGGTCTCAGCGTCTCACGATCTCATGCCCCGGCGCTCGCCGGGGCGGCGCCGGGAATGTTCGACTGGGCCGGTGGCCCCTGCCGCCGGTCGAGGGGGATCACGGCGCCGGAGACGGCCTCTCTGTGGCTGTCCTCCCGCGGTCTCGCCGGAGCGAGGCCCAGATCCTGCCGCAGGGATTCGGTCAGGGAGGCGATCAGGTGGGGTGCGGCCTCCGGGTCGACCACCGCGCCGAGATCGTCCTCGTCCATGAACGTCTTGCGCACCGAGACCGCCGAGAGCGCCAGGATGGTGGAGGCGAAGGCGGCGCAGAGCGCGGGCACGAACACGAAGATGCGCAGGAAGGCGTGGACCTGGCTGTCGGTCACGTCGATCGGATCGACGCCGTAGACCATGGCGGTGAAGGAGTGGAGCTGCGAGCGGTTGACCGCGTTGCGGTAGGCCTGCTCGGCATCGGCTACCTTGCGGTCGGCGGCGCCGCGGTCGAGCTGGGCGCGGGCCTTGCGGGCCTCTTCCAGATCCTTGGTCACGCCGGCCCGGTCGCTGCCGGCCTTGGCCACCGCCGCGTTGAGGGTCGCGGTGCGCGGGTCGGTGACGCATTTCAGGTTCGAGTAGCGCATGCCCCGGCTGTTGGTGCCGTAGACGCGCTCGCAGCGCTGGGCCGGCAGGCCGGCGAGCTGAGCGGCGTTCTCGCCGGCCCGCTTCTCAATCTGCTCCAGCTCGGCGGTGTATTGCTCGACGCGGGCATTGGCGGCGGCGATGCGGGTGTCGAGGCTGTCGCGGTCGGCCTGGGCGTCCTTCAGGGCGGTCTTGGCCTTGGCCGCTTCCATCAGGCGGGGATGGAACATCATTTCGCCGAGCTGGGAAACGGACTTGGTGGTCACGCCCGCGGCGAACACGATGCCGATGATGGCGAGCCCCTTCACGAACCAGGAGCGCTGAGTGCGCGCCAGGATGCCGAGGGGCACGCGGCAGAGCTCCACCGCCGCGTAGACCAGGGGCGCCAGCAGCATGAAGTAGAAGCTGCGGTCGTCCCCGTCGCTGTAATAGCCCGCGAACAGCCAGGCGCCGGCGAGCGAGGCCCCGATCACCATGAACTCGACGAGATAGGCGATCGCGACATAGCCCCACTTGATGCGGTAGCCGCGCTCGACGTCGCGCTGGTGTTTCCAGCGATGCTGGTCGAGCGCCCATTCGCGCGCCTCGCGCTGGACGTCCCGGTTGGGGGGCACTTTCCGCATGGATCACTCGGGGCTTCGGCCGCGGGCGGCGCGTCTTAAACACTTCCGTAAGGTCTGCCCTTATGCGGGTATTGTGCCGAAGTTGTGCCGTCGAGCGCTCCGCGGGCACGAGACGGTGGACGGCGACATTTCCCGCACAGGATGTCTCCACCTCGTGCGGCAGGACACATCGCGGCGCCGGCCTCGGATGAAGCGTGGCCTTGGCGATGGAAATTTCCCCGTGGCTGGCGGAAGACGCGGAAATTCGGTTGCCGTGCTGCGGGTTGGCTCGCCATGATGGGGCGGGCCTTGGCGTGCACGGCCCCGACCATCCGGAAGGCGACACCCGCAGGCGATGACCGAAACACCCGTGGCCGGCGCGCAGGTCGCAGCCGAAGCCGGCGCCCATCTCGGCTCCTACAGGGAAGCGATCATCTTCCTGGTGACCGCGGGCGTGATCGTGCCGCTGTTCCACCGCCTGCGGATCAGCCCCGTCCTCGGCTTCATCGGGGCGGGCGCCCTGCTCGGGCCCTTCGGCCTCGGCAAGCTCGCCCTCGGCCATCCCTGGCTGTCGCACTTCACCATCGGCAACCGGGCGGAGATTTCGCATCTCGCCGAGTTCGGCGTGATCTTCCTGATGTTCATGATCGGGATCGAGCTGTCCTGGGAGCGCCTGCGCATGATGCGCCGGCTCGTCTTCGGCTTCGGCGCGATCCAGGTCGGCGTCTCGGCGATCCTGCTTGGCCTGCTGCTCGCCCTGCTCGGCAGTCCGCTCGCCGGGGCGATCATCGTCGGCATCGCCCTCGCGCTCTCCTCGACGGCGGTGGTGCTGCCGGTGCTGGCCGAGCAGCGCCGGCTCAACACCCCGGCCGGCCGCACCAGCTTCGCGGTGCTGCTGTTCCAGGACCTCGCGGTCGCCCCCGTGCTGTTCGCCATCGCGGTGCTCGGCAACAATGGCGGCGGCAATGTCGGGGCGGCCATGGCGCTCGCCCTGCTCCAGGCGATCGTCGCCCTCGGCGTGATCGTGGTGGGGGGGCGCCTGGCGCTGCGCCCGCTGTTCCAGCTCGTGGCGCGCACCAAGAGCCCCGAATTGTTCATGGCGGCCTGCCTGCTCGTCATCGTCGGCACGGCGCTGACCGCGGCCGCGAGCGGCATGTCGATGACGCTCGGCGCCTTCGTCGCCGGCCTGCTGCTCGCCGAGACCGAGTATCGCCGGGCGATCGAGGCGACGATCGACCCGTTCAAGGGCCTGCTGCTGGGCGTGTTCTTCGTGTCGGTGGGCATGAATCTCGATCCCGCCCAGCTCCTCGCCGCCCCGGGCGCCATTCTCGGGCTGTCGCTCGCGCTCCTCGTCATCAAGGGCGGGGTGATCGTGCTCGCCGCCCCGCTGATGGGCATTGCCCGGCCGGTGGCGTTGGAGGCCGCGCTCCTGCTCGGGCCGGGAGGCGAATTCGCCTTCGTGCTCATCGGCGGCGCCATGGTCGGGGGCCTCGTGCCGGAGAATGTCGGCCAGGCCGCCCTGATCGTCACGACGGTCAGCATGATCGCGATCCCCGCGCTCGCCGCAGCGGGCCGGCGGATCGGCAAGCGCGTCTCGAAGGAGCAGCTCGGCCGCGCCCGGGCCGAGCCGCCGCCGGACAAGCAGCAGAACCGGGTGATCGTGGCGGGCTATGGCCGCGTCGGCCGCCTCGTCGGCGACATGCTGAAGCGTCACGACATCCCCTACATCGCCGTCGATGCCGACCCGGCCCGGGTCTCGGAGCACCGGCGCCTCGGCAATCCGGTCTATTTCGGGGATTCCGCCAATCCGGAGATGCTGCGCCGCTGCGACATCGCCACCGCCCGCGCCCTCGTGGTGACCCTCGACAACGCCTATGCCGTCGAGGCCGTGGTGCAGGCGGCCCGCGCCGAGCGGCCGGACCTCACCATCGTCGCCCGGGCCCGCGACGCCAAGCACGCGACCCAGCTCTACGAGATGGGGGTCGACGACGCGGTGCCGGAGACGATCGAGGCTTCGCTCCAGCTCTCGGAGGCGGTGCTGGTCGATGTCGGCGTGCCGATGGGTCTCGTCATCGCCTCGATCCACGAGCGGCGCGACGAGTTCCGCTCGATGCTCAAGCGCAAGGAATCCGAGTCGCGGCCGGTGTTCCGGGCACGGCGCACCGTCGGCAAGACGCTGGAGCCGCGGGAGGCGAAGGCGGAGACGCCGACCGAGGCGGCTTGAGGCGGTCTCAGTCCCGCCGGTAGGAGGGGCCGAAGGAGGGCTCCAGCTGCTCGAAGCTCGGCGGCTCGGAATCCGGGGCGCCGGTGCGGCGGGCCTCGCGCAGGCGCTTGGCAGCCGCCGCCCCCGGCTTGCCGCGGGACGCGACGCTCGACGGCACGGTCGCCGGCTCGGGCAGCGCCTCGTTCAGGCTGCAGCGATAGACCACCTCGTCGGCGGGCCCGAGGGCGGCGTGGAGCGGCACGGCCACGGTGTCGCCGGAGAAGCGCCACTTGCGGGTGCCCTTGTCCCAATAGAGCCAGACATTGGTGTCGTGGCCGCGTACGGCGAAGACGGCCGCCTTCTTGGAGAGGGCGTGCACGGTCCGCGGCTCGTACATGCCCTTGCGGCGGTAAGCCGCCTGCATCTCCTCGGATTGCCGCTCGATCAGCGTGTTGTGCACGATCTGAATCGTCGCGCCCGGCGTCCGGAGAAACCGTTTGAAGTCGCTGAGCGAGCGCAAGTTGACGTCCATCGGCCGATTCCGATCGATAAATCTCGGCAGGCGCTATCCTTGTGAAACCGCCCGTTTGAAAACTTGATGACGCCCCCTCTTACTGTGCAAAGACTCAGGCCTGGGATATCCACCGGATTCGTGAACTTTCCACAGGGCGTTACCGCATTGCGGCAGGCAGTTGAGGAATCGTGAACGAAGTCCCCGCAACCGCTCACGTTTTGTTCCGAATCGTCTCACCATCTCAGCCTTGACCCGGACGCCCCGCTCGGGCGTTGTCCGGCCATGCTGCTGCAGTTCTTCACGGCCCTGCGCGAGGCCCGGGTGCCCGTCACCCTGCGCGAATACCTGGCGCTGCTGGAGGGCCTGGAGCGCGACCTGCCGGCCAAGCGCGTCGAGGAGTTCTATTTCCTCGCCCGGGCCGTGCTGGTGAAGGACGAGCGCAATCTCGACCGGTTCGACCGGGTCTTCAGCAGCGTCTTCAAGGGACTCGAGACCGTCGGCGAGGCGATGGAGCCGGCGGCGATCCCCGAGGAATGGCTGCGCCGGCTCGCGGAGAAATACCTCACCGAGGCGGAGAAGGCCGAGCTGAAGGCGCTGGGCTGGGACAAGCTGTTCGAGACCCTGAAGCAGCGCCTCGCCGAGCAGAAGGAGCGCCATCAGGGCGGCTCGAAATGGATCGGCACCGGTGGCACCTCCCCCTTCGGCGCCTACGGCTACAACCCCGAGGGCATCCGCATCGGCCAGGACGGCAACCGCAACTTCCGGGCGGTGAAGGTCTGGGACCGGCGCGCGTTCAAGGACCTCGACGACACGGTGGAACTCGGGACGCGCAACATGCGCGTCGCGCTCCGCCGCCTGCGCCGCTTCGCCCGCACGGGCGCGGCCGAGGAACTCGACCTCGACGGCACCATCCGCGAGACCGCGCGGCAGGGCTATCTCGACGTGAAGCTGCGGCCGGAGCGGCGCAACGCCGTGAAGGTGCTGCTCTTCCTCGATGTCGGCGGCTCGATGGACTGGCATATCGAGCAGGCCGAGGAGCTGTTCTCCGCCGCCCGCAGCGAGTTCAAGCACTTCGCCCATTTCTACTTCCACAACTGCCCCTACGAGGCCGTGTGGACGCAGAACCGGCGCCGCCACGAGGAGGCGACGCCGCTCCTCGACGTGATCCGCACCTATCCGCCGGATTACCGGGTGGTGTTCGTGGGGGACGCTTCGATGAGCCCCTACGAGATCATGATGCCGGGCGGCTCGGTCGAGCATTGGAACGAGGAGGCGGGCGAGGTCTGGCTCGCCCGCCTCCTCGATCATTTCCCGAAGGCCGCCTGGCTGAACCCGGTGCCGGAGGCGCACTGGGGCTACACCCAGTCCATCGGCATGGTGCAGCGCATCCTCGGCGGCCGGATGTTTCCCCTGACCCTGGAGGGACTCGACCGGGCGATGCGCGCCCTGGTGCGCTGATCGGCCGGATCAGCCCTGGCGGGCGGGGGTCGTCACCGTGAGGCCGTCGAGGGCGTCGGTCACCCGGATCTGGCAGGACAGGCGGGAATTGGCGCGCACGTCCGTGGCGAAGTCGAGCATGTCTTGCTCCATCGGCTCGGCCGGCCCGACCGCCTCGGTCCAGGCCTCGTCGACATAGACGTGGCAGGTGGCGCAGGCGCAGGCGCCGCCGCATTCGGCGTCGATGCCGGGGACGTTGTTGCGCAAGGCCGTCTCCATCACGGTCGAACCGACCGCGCCGTCGACCGTCCGGGCCGTTCCGGCGTTGTCGACGAAGGTGATCTTGGGCATGCCCTGCTCCGGCTCCTGTTCGTGCGTGCCACACGCGCCGCACGGACCTTGCCTTGGCGGGGCGGGGCGCGGATTGCAAGCGCGATTGCGCGCCGCAGCGCGGTTCCGCCGCGGATGGTCGGATCGGCCGCAGGCGTCGGCTCCTCAGCCCGGAGGGCGCCAGGGATTCCGCCACGGCCTTCGGCGCCCGCTCCTGATCAACGCCGCGGCGACGGGGCACCGATTTCGGCGAGGGTGGCGTCCACCGCCTCGGTCAGGCGCGCGATCGTTTCCGGCGCCGCCTCCCCGCCCGTCCGCAGGCGGGCTTCGAGGGCGCTGGCGAGCGCCGCGACCCGCGTGGCGCCGACCCCGAGGGCCGAACCCTTGAGGGTATGGGCGAGGTCGGCCCGCTCCGGCCCCGGCCTGTCCGCGTCGCGCAGCGCCGGCATCAGGCTCGCGCATTGGTCCGAGAAGAGCCCGAGCAGCTCCGCGGCGAGATCGGTATCCCCGAAGGTCTGGGCGTCGAGATGGGCGCGGTCGATCAGCGCGTCGGTCACGGCGGTCTGGGTTCCCTCAAAGCGGCCGGGGGCTCCGGAGCGGGGCGCCCCGCCCGCAATCCACAGCTCTCGCGAGCGCCGTTGGCAAGCGTTTAAGCCTTGCGGCACCATGCGATAGCGCGGTCCGCCTCCCGCGGCGGCCATCTTGGTAACCATTCCGTTAAGGTTTTTTGGGCGCTTCGGCCGGCTCGGGTATCCGCAGTTCGCCCGGAGGGCTAGAGTTCCTTGGTAAACGGGTAAATCCGTCTCTTCTGCGGGGGTGCCGCGCCCCCGGTGAGGCGGCTTGCGTAACCTTGCGTAACGAGGCGGTGCATGGCCACGGAAAAGAAGCTGAAAGATCCGGCCGAGGCCGCCCTCTCCGCGATCGAACAGGCTTTGAATCTGGACCTTCCGACGCCGGGCGAGACGCAGGCCCGGGTCGAGCCCCGGCTCCCCGATGTCGGCGACGGCGATCCCCTCACCGAGCCGGCGGGCCGCAAGGCGCCCCCCGCCCTCGATCTCGACGCCGCCCCGGCCGAGGCGCGGCCCGAGCGCGGCCGCAACCGCCGCGAGGGCGGCCTGTTGCCGCCCGACCGCTCCCTCGTGGCCAACGACGACCGCCAGAATATCGGTCTGCTGCAGCAGACCCTTCGGGTGCGTCCCTCGCGCAAGCCCTACGTCTTCGCCGGCATCGCCTCGTTCCTCTGGCTGAACGGCCTGATCGCGCTGGCCTGGGTGCAGTCCGGGGGCGACCTCAAGGGCTTCGTGCTGGGCCTGACCGCCCTGCAGGCGGCGGTGGCCGCCGCGGCCCTCGCCGGGCCGATCGTGCTCTTCCTCATCACCGCGATGCTGGCCGTGCGCGCCCAGGAGATGCGACTCGTCGCCCGCGCCGTGGGCGAGGTCGCGATCCGGCTCGCGGAGCCGGAGAGCTTCTCGACGGATGCCGTCCTCACCATGTCGCAGACCGTGCGCCGCGAGGTGGCCGCGGTCGGCGACGGCGTGGAGCGGGCGCTGGCCCGGGCCGGCGAGCTGGAGACGCTCGTGCGCGGCGAGATCGCCACGCTGGAGCGCGCCTATTCCGACAACGAGATCCGCATCCGCTCCCTGGTCGACGAGCTGATCGCGCAGCGCGAGTCCATCGTCGCCAATGCCGACCGGGTGCGCGGCGCCATCGCCGGCTCGCACGAGAACCTGAGCCAGGAACTCGACGGGGCGGCCGAGCGGATCGTCGCCGCCATCACCAGCGCGGGCGAGCGGGTCACCGGCAGCCTCGACGCCCGCGGCGCCGAGATCACCGCGGCCCTGTCCGAACGGGGCGATGCCATCACCGCCACCCTGGGCGCGCGCGGCGAGCAGATCACCGCTGCGCTGGGCGAGGCCGGCGAGCGGGTGGTCGGGCTCGTCTCCGAGCGGGGCGACGACCTCGTCCAGCGCCTCACCGTCACCAGCGACGGCGTGCGCCAGAGCCTCGTCGAGGTCGGCGACGGCCTGACCCGCACCCTGCAGGAGCGCGCCTCCGAGGTCGCCCGCTCCTTCGAACTGTCGAGCGGCAGCGTCGGCGCGCGTCTGTCCGACAGCGCCGGGACCCTGGCCCGCACCCTCACCGAGACCGGCGAGGGCGTGGTCGAGGCTCTCAGCCGCCAGAGCGAGAGCGTGCGCGGCACCTTCGAGACCTCGGCCCGGGATCTCGAGGCCCTGTTCCTGTCCCGCGGCGGCGAGCTGACCGACCGCTTCTCCGCCACCGGCCATGCCCTGGCCGAGCGCTTCTCCGCCACCGGGGCGGAGATCACGGCGCGCTTCGCCGAGACGGGCGACGCCCTGCGCACTCAGTTCGAGGGCACGGGCTTCGCCATCTCCGAGGGCATCGCCGCCCGCAGCGCGGCCCTCCGCGCGGAGATCGAGACCGCCGGCAGCGACCTGTCCGAGCTGATCCAGGCCCGCGGCCGCGCGACCGAGGCCGCCCTCAGCGCCGCAGCCACAGGCGCGGCCGAGGCCTTCGTGCAGCGGGCGAACGCCCTGCGCGACGATATCCTCGCGTCCGCTGACCGCGTCACCCAGACGGTGGACGGGCGCGGCGCCGAGCTGACCGGCCGGATCGAGGCGGCGGCGAACCGCCTGCACGACACCATCACCGTCCAGGGGGCCGAACTCGGCACCAACCTGGAAGCGGCGGGCGAGCGCGTGGCGCGGCTCGTCACCACCCGCGCGGATGCCGCCGCCTCCGGCATCGAGCAGGCGCTGGACCTGCTCGGCTCCACCTTCGAGCGCAACACCGCGAGCGCGGTCGAGGCGGTGCGCAGCGCCGTGCAGACCCTGGCCGGCGAGCTCGGCGCCCGCAGCGCCGAGGCCAGCGCCGTCCTCCGGCGCGAGGTCGAGGAGACCACCATTGCCGTGGGCACCAGCACGGCGGAGGCCGCCCAGGCCCTGCGCCGCTCGGCGGCGAGCGCCACGGGCGAATTGGAGGCGCGCAGCCTGGAGGCCGTGGAGGCCTTCGAGCGTCGCCTGACGGAGACCGCCGAGGCTTTGGCCGCGCGCACCGCCGAGGCGGCCGACCGCCTGCAGCAGGCCTCCGCCGGCATGGGCGAGGCGGCGCAGCGGCGCACGGCCGAGATCGTCGCCACCTTCACCGGCCTCTCCGAGGCGGTTGCCCGCGCCGCCGATCAGGCCGGGGGCGGCGTCGAGGCCCGCACCCGTGCCCTGATCGAGCAGTATCGCGAGGCCGCCCAGGCTTCCGAGGCCGCCGCCGCCGCCCGCGGCGCCGAGATCGGCACCCGCTTCACCGAACTGTCCCAGGCGCTGGGGATGGCCGCCGAGGAGGCCCTCGGCACCCTGCAGGCGCGCACCGGCGAGATCCTGGCCCAGTTCCGCGGCAGCACCGAGGGCCTGACCGGCGATGTCGGCCAGCGCACCGAGGCGGCCCTGGAGAACCTGCGCGGCACGATCCGCCAGATGGCGGAGGAACTCGCCGCCCGTGCCGAGGAGGCGAGCGGCGCGGTCGCCCGTGCGGCCCAGGGCGCCAGCGGCGATCTCACCGCGCGCATCGGCGAGGTCGAGAGCGCCTTCGGCACCCATGGCCTGACGCTGACGGCCATGATCGCCTCTCAGGCCGACGAGGCCCAGACGAAGCTCGCCGGCACCGGCCGCGAGATCGTGCTCGCCATGGCGAGCCACGCGTCCCGCGTCAGCGACGCCCTCGGCCAGACGGGCGCGGCCTTCGCCGAGACGACCGAGCACCGGGCCAAGGCGATCGACGACGTGCTCACCAACCGCCTCGCCGCCCTGCAGGAAACCATCACCCGCGGCGACATCCTCGCCGACCGGATCGCCGTGGGCACTCAGGCCTTCGGCGAATCCGTGACCGGTCGCCTGGAGGAGATGGACCGCGTCATTTCCGAGCGCGGCAAGACCCTCGCCGAGACCATCGCCGAGCGGGCCCGCGAGGCCCGCGCGGTGGTCGAAACCCATCTCGGCACCCTCGAGGAGCGTTCGAAGAACCGGTCTGTCGAGATCGGCGAGATCTTCCACAGGCATGCCTCCGAGATCGAGGCGCAGATCGAGGCCCGCGCCGCCGCCCTGAACGAGATGCTGGCCGCGCGCTCCGGCGAGATCGGCCGGGTGCTCGACGACGGCAGTCGTACGCTCTCCGCCGGCTTCGACGAGCGGGCCAAGACCCTGGCCGAGACGATCGCCGAGCGCGGTCGCCTGCTCGGCGAGGCCATCGCCGCCCGTGCCGCCGAGATCGGGGCGCAGATCGAGGCGCGCAGCCACGATCTCGCCGGTCGCCTGGATGCGGGCGCGCAGCGCTTCGACAACGGCGTCCTCGCCCGCCTCGAGGCGGCCAGTGCCGCCCTCGACGAGCGCAGCCGCGCCCTCGACGAGACGTTCGCGGCACGGGCCGGCGAGACGGTGCATCTGATCGAGACGCGGACCCGCGCCCTCGATGCCGAGCTCTCCCGCCAGGTTCAGGCGCTGGTGGCCCTGATCGAGGCCCGCGGCGGAAGCGCCCAGGAGGTGCTGGCCGCCCAGACGGACAGCCTCGTCAAGCTGTTCGACGAGCGCACGGGGGCCCTGTCCGGCCTGATCGAGGAGCGCGGCCGTGCCGTCTCCCTGGATCTGTCCGGCCGCATCACCGAGCTGGCGCAGGTGTTCGAGCGCGGCGGCCAGTCCCTCGGCAGCGAGTTCGACCGGCGTGGCGAGGGCCTGCTGTCGGCGCTGCGCACGCTCTCCGCGGAGATCGACCGCGCCCTCGGCGACGGGACCGGACGCCTGCATGAGATCGTGGAGGGCCGCGCGAACGAGATCCGCGCTCTGCTCGAGAGCCATGCCGGCGCCTTCGACGAGAGCCTCGCCGGCCGGATCGAGCCGTTCCGCGCCGCCTTCGAGGACCGCACCCGCGACCTCGTCGCCAGCATCGAGGCCGGGCTCGGCCTCGCGGCCGGGGCGGTCGATGCCCGCACGCGCCGCCTCGAGGAACTGTTCGACGAGCGCCTCACGGCCCTGGGCAGCGTGGTCGAGGGACGCGGCACCGAGGTCAGCCGGGCCGTCGCGGACCGGGCGCAGGAGCTGCGCGGGTTGTTCGACGAGATCCTGGCCACGATGAACGGCCTCGTCGAGGACCGCTCCGAGGCCCTCACCCACCGCCTCGACGCGCAGGCTCGGGCCCTCGCCCAGCTGTTCGACGAGCGGATGGCGAGCCTCGACGGCCTCGTCACGGAGCGCGGCGCCGCCTTCGCCAAGCTGATCGAGGCGCAGGGCACCAACCTGACCCAGGCCGTGGATTCCCGCAGCGAGGCCTTCACCACCCGCATCGACAGCCGCCTGCGCAGCTTCGCCTCCATCGTCGCCTCGCGGGCCGACGCCCTGGCGGAGGCTTTCGACGATCGCCAGGAGGCCTATACCGCCCTGGTGGATCAGCGCACCGCCGCCCTGATCGCGGCGATGGACGAGCGCGTGAACCGGCAGGCGGCGCTGACGGAGGCGCATTCCGAGGTGCTGCAGAAGCTGCTGGACGAGCGCAACGCCGCCATCGGCGCGCTGCTGGAAAGCCGTGGCGGCACGCTCTCCGAGGCCCTCGCCTCGGGCACGGAGTCGCTCACCCGGCTTCTCGACACGCATCGCTCGGATGTCGCCGGTCTGCTGGAGAGCCGCAGCACCGCCCTCACCACCGAGCTCGCGGGCCGCACCGACAGCCTCGCCGGCATGATCGATGCCCGCGGCACCCAGCTCGCCCAGCGCCTCACCCAGAGCGCCGAGCGGATCGCTCACGCGATCGAGGGGGGCACCGGATCTCTGGCCGAGATGATCGACGGTCGCGGGACGGCCCTCGTGGCGGCCTTCGGCCGACAGACCGAGCGCTTGCGCGAGACGGTCGACGGGCCTGCCGCGGCGCTGGTCGCGGCGCTGGCCGAGCGGGGCGAGGCGATCGAGCGGGCCTTCGCCGATCAGGGCACGCCCCTGGTCGAGACCCTGCGCCAGCGCACCGAGGAGCTGGTGGCCCGGACCGAGGCCTCCGCCAACGCCCTGCGCACGGCCATCGACGAGGGGGCCGCGCGGACGCTCGCCGCCCTCGCCCGGGCGAATGACGGCCTGCGCGACGATCTCGGCGCGGTGCTGGCGCGGGTCGAGGCGGCCAATGCCGCGCTCACCGACCTCGTCGCCGGGACCGCCGGCAATCTCGGTGCGATCGAGAACGGACTGGCTGCACGCATCGAGCAGATCCAGTCGGCCCTCGGCACCGTCGCGGCCGAGACCGAGCGGGCCAGCGCCGGGGTGCGGAGCCAGGTCGAGGCTCTGCGCCAGGCGGCCGAGGGTGCCCTCAAGGAAGCCACCGCCCTCTCGGCCTCCCTCGGCCGGAGCGGGCGCAGCCTCGGCGAGCAGGCCGAGGCGCATGCCGCCACCCTCACGGGCGCCGCGGGTTCGCTGGAGAGCATCGAGAGCCGCCTCGCCGCGTCCCTCGACGGTCGCCGCCAGGAGGTCGAGGCCGTGCTGGCCGGGCTGGAGCAGCGCTCCCGCAACCTGGAGGCGGAGGCCGCCCGCTTCGGCGAGCGTATCGAGCAGACGCTGCGCGCCGCCGAGGCGCGGGCGAAGGAGGTCGGCGAGAGCATGACCCGGACCGCCCAGGCGGCCGGATCGAGCGTCACCGCCGAGTTCGACCGACTGCGCAGCGGTGCCGATGCGGAGAGCGAGCGTGCCGTCTCTTCGGTGCGCACGGCGATCGAAGCCGCCGCGGCGCAGATGCGCGACGTGTTCGGCACCGCCTCGCAGAATCTCGGCGCCACCATCGCCCAGGTCGGCGCCATGGCCGCCCAGGTCCGTCAGGAGCTGGAGGCGACCCGCGGCGAGCTGCAGCGCGGCGTGCTGGAGATCCCCCGCGAGACGCAGGATGCGGCCGGCGAGATGCGTCGCGTCGTCTCCGAACAGATCGAGGCGCTCAACCAGCTCTCGGCGCTGGTCTCGCGCTCGAACCGGGCCGTCGACGTCGCCCAGCCGGTCGAGCAGCGCCGGGTCGCCGAGGGGGGCCGGGCCGCGGCGCCCGCCCCTGCCCCGGCGGCGCTCGCTGCGGCTACGCCCGCTCCGGCGCAGAGCCGCCCTGCTTCGGCCCCGTCGGCGCCCCCGGCCGCGTCCGCCCGTCCGGCCGCCGCAGCCCAGGCGGCGGCGCGCCCCGCCCAGGGGGCGAAGTCCGGTCGCGACAATCGCGGCTGGCTCTCCGACCTCCTGACCCGCGCCTCGATCGACGAGGACGGCGAGGAGACGGCTCCGGCTCAGGCGGCCCCCGCGCCGGCCAACCGCATCACCCTCGACGCGATCTCCACGGACATCGCCCGGATGATCGACCATCAGGCCGCGGTCGAGTTCTGGCAGCGCTACCGCCGGAACGATCCGAACCTGCTCGACGTGAAGCTCTATACGGGGCCGGGCCGGCAGACCTTCGTCGAGGTGGAGCGGCGCTACCGGACCGATGCGGAGTTCGCCCGCACCGTCGACCGCTACGTGGGCGAGTTCGAGCGCCTGCTCGGCGAGGTGACCCGCAACGACACCGACACCCGCCGGGCCGACGCCTATCTCACCTCCGAGACGGGCAAGGTCTACACCCTGCTGGCCCATGCCAGCGGCCGGTTCGAGGGGATCTGATCCCTTAAGATCCTGGAGATCGGAAGGCCGGGACCCCGAACGGGTCCCGGCCTTTTTTGGGTCGATGCGGCCCCTCCCGCCTCGGGCAAGCGAGGCGTCGAAGAAGGGCTATGCCGGGACGCAGGAGAGCGCCTTCCTTCGCCCGGGCCGTCCCGCCCTGCGGGCTGCGGCGGCGGCCAGGATCCGGCGGAAGGTCGGGCATTCCATATGGCTCGGCGCGCCGCAGGCGGCCGCGTGGATCAGCCCGTCGCGCAGGGCCGTGAGTTTTCGGATGGTGTCGTCCAGTTCGCTCGCCTTGGCGGCGAGAAGCGCTCGGTCGATCCGAGGGCTTCCGTCCGGCGCGAACATCCGGGCGATCTCGTCGAGGGAGAAGCCGGCGGATCGGCCAAGGGCGATCAGGGCCACGCTCTGCAGGACCTGGGCCTCGAACAGGCGCCGGAGTCCGCGTCGGCCGACCGAGACGATGAGCCCCCTCTCTTCGTAGTAGCGCAGCGTCGAGGCGGGCACGCCGGAGCGGCGGGCGACCTCCGAAATGTCGAGCAGCATACTCCCTTGACCTCAAGTCGACTTGAAGTGGCACGGTGACGCTTCTTCGTTTCACGCGCAAACGGAAGGTGGCGATGACGAGCACGCAACACGCTGTGGAAGAGGACCAGGCCGGCGTCTGGAACGGCCGCGCCGGCCATGCCTGGGTCCAGGCGCAGACCCTGCTCGACGACCTGTTCAGGCCCTTCGAGGACCTGCTCCGCGAGGCCGTCGCGGCCTCGCCCGACCGCCCGGTGCTGGATGTCGGCTGCGGGACCGGGAGCACCACGCGCGCTGCCGCGGGCGCCACGAGCCCGATGGTCCCGGTCACCGGCATCGATCTGTCCGTGCCGATGATCGAGGCCGCCCGTGCCCTGTCCGCTTCGCTGGGCGAGAGGGTGCGGTTCGTCTGCGCCGATGCCGAGCGCTACGTCTTCGTGCCGAAGAGCTTCGGGACCGTCATCTCGCGCTTCGGAATCATGTTCTTCGCCGATCCCGTCCGCGCCTTCACCAATCTCAGGGCCGCCGCGCAGGAGGATGCGCGGCTGCGCGCGGTCGTCTGGCGGAGCGCGGAGCAGAATCCCTTCATGACGACGGCCGAGCGGGCGGCCGCCCCGCTCCTTCCCGAGCTTCCGCCGCGCCGGCCGGATGCGCCGGGCCAGTTCGCCTTCGCGGACGCGGACAGGGTGCGGTACATCCTGGGGGCGAGCGGATGGGGCGATGTCGTGATCCGACCCATCGACGTTCCCTGCACGATGCCCGAACGGGATCTCGCCGAGTACGTCACGCGCCTGGGCCCGCTCGGCCGGATCCTGCCGGATGTGGATGCGCCGCGCTGCGCGGAGATCGTGCGGCGGGTCCGCGCTGCCTTCGATCCGTACCTGCACGGGGAGGCGGTGCGCTTCGATGCGGCCTGCTGGCTGCTGGAAGCGCGGGCCACGCACGCCGCCGGCTCGATGGCCCCGATCGGTTGAACGTGCGGCCGGCTCAGATCAACCCCATCGCGGCGAGTTCCCGACGCAGCGATTCCGGCATCTCGGCGAGGTCGCCCGAGGTGCGGGCATCGAGGTCGGTGGGGGCGTCGCGCGGTTCCAGATAGCGCCAGCCCTGGAAGGGCCGGCAGGGCCGTGGCGAAACCGGCACCACTTGGGGGTCGAGCACCAGCCGGCAGCGGCCGATCCCGTCGGTTCCGGTGAAGGGGTCGATCCGGGTGATGGCCTGCCGGCACAGCAGGGTGCCCTTGATCACCCAGTAGATCGAGCCCTTGCCGGCAATCGCGCCTGCCCGCTTGGGGATCATCCGGGTGGTGTGGAAGGGGGCCGGATCCTGCCCGCTGCGCAGGGCCTCCTCGCGATGGCGGGCGATGCGCGCCTCCAGCTCCTCGATCGAGCCGGGGCCGACGCAGAGCTTGAGCAGATGGAGCGCCATCCCGCCCCTCTACATCAGGCGGGGGCCGCGCACGAGCCGTCCCGCCGGCGAGGGGCCGCGCTCACGAGAACAGCGCGATCTTCTCCTCGATCGTCAGGCTGTCGAGATCGCCGAACACCGCGGAGAGATCGACCTCGCCCAGCTCGGCTTCGGCTTTGGTCTCGGCTGCCGCGGGGGCGGCCTCGACCTCCGCGTCGAAGGCCTCGACGTCGTCGGAGGGGACGACGAGTTCAGGCTCGGTGGCCGGCGGAGGCGTTTCGGGCTCGATCGCGAGGAGGGCCGGCTCGTCCTCGAGCTCAGGGTCGCTCGCCGCGTCCGCCAACGCCGCTTCCGGGCTCTCCGGCATCTCGGCCGTTTCGACGGCGGCCTGTTCGACCCTGCCCTCCTCGGCGAGGTCCTCCTCCGGGACGAAGTCCTCGGTCACCAGCGCCAGGGCCGCGACCGGGGCCACCGGCGCGCTCTCGGCCGCTTCCGGGACCTCCGGCAGGAAGACGAGATCGTCGGCGAGCGCGGAGGCTGCCGGAAGCGGCGCCTTGGGGGCGGGCGCCTCGGCATTCGGCTCCATGTCGATGAAGCGGTCGACGTCGCTCTGGCTGAGGTCGAAGGTCGTCGGCGTCGTCCGGCTCTCGTGCGCGGACGGGGCCGGCTCGATCGGCTCGCCCCAGATCGCGATCATCGAAGCGATGCGCTCTTCCAGGTAGCGCAGCGTATGGACGATGCGGCCGGTGCGCTGGGCGGTGAGGTCCTGGAAGGAACAGGCCGTGTAGATCTGGGTGGCCCGGCGGTCGAGCTCGTCGCAGACGCCGGCATCGGCGCCGGTCTCGCGCAGGGTCCAGGCGGCCTCCTGCACGTTCTCGGCGGCGCCCAGGATGTCGGAGGTCGCCCGCTCGGTGTCGCGCACGATGGCGTCGAGGGCCTCGGAGGCCATGGTCAGCCGGCTCTGGTCCCGCTCCGGGGCGTTGAGGGCGGTGATCTCGACCTTGGTCCGGGCGATGGCGTCGGCCATGTCCATCAGGTCGCCGCGCAGGCGGCCGACGCCCTCCCCGGTCCGATCGCTGGTGACGGCGTTCTCCAATCGGCCGATCGCGTTCAGCAGCAGATCGGTGTCGGCGTTGCGGTTGCGCCGGGCGAATTCCGACAGGAACCAGCGGCCCCGGGCGGTCTCGCGCACCGCGGCCTCGATCAGGTCGTACTCGGACGCGTCCAGCGGCGTCAGCGAACGGGAACTCGACATGAACACCACACGCTTCGGGCCCGTCGGCACGGGGCGCAGCGCCCGCACCGGCCGGCACGTTTCGAAGTTCCGCGCAGTTTGACACGGGGCCTTTAACGCAGGCTTACGACCGGTATCGCCGAGCCATTTCCGCGGAATTCCCCTTTCCGATGTCGCCGACGCCCGAGCCCGATCCCGTCCGGCTCACGCTGCTCTACACCTTCGTGTTCGTCGAGATCGGCATCGCCATGCCGTTCATGCCGGTCTGGCTGAACGCCCTGGGGCTCGATCCGCGGGTGATCGGCGCCCTGATCGCCCTGCCGATCGTGATCCGCATCGTGGCGACCGCGCCGCTGATGTCCCTGATCGACCGGGGCGTGCCCGCCCGCGCCCTCCTGATCGCGGGGAGCCTCGGTGGCGGCCTCACCTATGCGGCCATGCCGCTTGCGGCCGGGTTCGGCGGGGCGCCCCTCGCCGGGCTGGTGGCGCTGAACGCGCTCTGCGGCGCCTCGCTCGTGCCCTGCATCGACTACCTGACGCTCGCCGCGGTGCGCCGCTCCGCGCGGCTCGACTATGCCCGCATCCGCATGGGCGGCTCGGTCGGCTTCCTGGTGGCGAACCTCGCCGGCGGCGCCTTGCTCGGCCTGCTCGGCGAGCGTTTCGCCGTGCCGCTCCTTCTCACGCTTCTCTCGCTCGTCGCGGGCGCGGTCGCGCTGGCGGTGGGCGAGACCGGCAGCCCCGCCCGGCCGGCCTCCCCCGGCGGGGAGGCGCCCGGGCCGCGCCTGCCGAACCAGCTGCGCCTCGCCATCGCCGCGGCGGCGACGATCCAGGCGACCCATGCCGCGGTGAACGCCTTCGGAGCGATCCACTGGGCCGCGCACGGCATCGCGCCGCGCTGGATCGGCGCCCTCTGGGCGATCGGCGTCGCTTCGGAGATCGTCCTCTTCGCCATCGTGCGGAAGGTGCCTGCGCGTTGGCGCTCGCCCTTCCGCATGATCGGGCTCGGGGCCGGCGCGGCCCTCGTCCGGGCGGTGGGCATGGCCGCCTACGGCACCGAGCTTCCGGCGGCCCTCGCCCTCCAGCTCCTGCACGGCTTCACCTTCGGCGCGACGCAGCTCGGCGCCATGGCCGCCGTCTCGCAGCTCGCGCCGGAGGGGGCCCGCGGCCGGGCGCAGGGGACGGTGAGCGCCGCCACCGCCCTCGTCGCCTCCGGTTCGACCCTGCTCTGCGGCCTCGTCTACGCCCAGGCCGGAGGTGCGGCGACGTTCCTGTCGATGGCGCCGCTGGCGCTCACGGGCTTGTGCCTTGCCGCACGCGGCGGCGTCCTCGCCCGGCGCGCTGCCTTGATCGCGCCATGAAGCGGCGCGGATGCTGCATCATGCCTTTCGGAAACGGTCCGTTGAGGATGTTTCCATAAACCTGCGCCGCCTCGACGCGGAAACGGAATGATGGTCCTGCGCAGAGACGACAGCGCGCTCGCCCCCGATGCCGCGACGGCCGATCTCGATCCGGCGAGCGGCCGCTTCCTGCTGCGCGGCCGCTGGACCGCCGATCAGGGCGCCGCGGTGGAGCGGGCCTGCGCCGGCATCGCCGAGCAGGGCGCGCGCCAGGCGGTCCTGATCGACCTCTCCCACGTCATCCGCCTCGACACGCTCGGCGCCTGGGTGCTGGAGCGGACCCGCAGCGAGATCGAGCAGCGCGGCGGCCGGCTCGCCTATGCCGGGGCGCGGCCCGAGCACCGCATTCTTCTCGACGAGATGCATCTGCGCGCCGCCGAGCCGCCGCCGCCCCGCGGTCGGGGCGGCATCGTCGGCCTGTTCGAGACCATCGGCCGGCGCACCGTGACCATCGGCCACGAATGCGTGGCCGGCCTCGCCTTCCTCGGCGAGGTGATCAGCGCCTGCGGCCGCGTGGCCCTGCGCCCGGGCACCTTCCGCGGCGCGGCCCTGGTCAACCAGATCGAGCAGGTCGCCTATCGCGGCGTGCCGATCATCGCGCTGATCTCGTTCCTCGTGGGCGGGATCGTGGCGCAGCAGGGCATCTTCCAGCTTCAGCGCTTCGGCGCCCAGAGCTTCGTCGTGAACCTGATCGGCATCCTGATCCTGCGCGAGCTCGGCGTGCTGCTCACCTCGATCATGGTGGCGGGCCGCTCCGGCTCGGCCTTCACCGCCGAAATCGGCTCGATGCGCATGCGCGAGGAGGTCGATGCGCTCCGCGTCATGGGCCTCGACCCGATCGAGATCCTGATCGTGCCGCGCATCCTCGCCCTGGTGATCGGGCTGCCGCTCCTCGCCTTCCTCGCCTCGCTGGCGGCCATCGCCGGGGGCGGCCTGACCTCGGCGATCTATGGCGGCATGACGGTCGACGCCTTCGTCTCGCGGCTGCAGGTGGCGGTCTCGTTCCACCACTTCGCCGTGGGGCTGATCAAGGCGCCCTTCATGGCGCTGATCATCGGGATCATCGCCACGATCGAGGGGTTCGCGGTGGAAGGCTCGGCCGAGTCGCTGGGCCGCCACGTGACCGCCTCAGTTGTGAAGTCCATCTTCATGGTGATCGTGCTCGATGGGCTCTTCGCTGTCTTCTTCGCGGCCATCGACTTCTGAGAAGCCCGGGACCCGAGCTTTGAGCGAGAACGCACGCCCTCGTCCCCCGCAGGCCCGCGACGCGATCATCCGCGTGCGCGACCTCGTGGTCGGCTTCGGCCACCGCACGGTGATGAAGGGGCTGAACCTCGACATCTATCGCGGCGAGATCCTCGGCTTCGTCGGCCCCTCCGGCCAGGGCAAGTCGGTGCTGACGCGGACCATCCTCGGCCTCGTGCCGAAGCGCTCCGGCACCATCGAGATCTTCGGCGAGGACGTGGACGGGCTCACCCTCGCCCGCCGCCGCCAGCTGGAGCAGCGCTGGGGCGTGCTGTTCCAGCAGGGCGCGCTGTTCTCCGGACTCACGGTCAAGCAGAACATCCAGATGCCGATGCGGGAGCATCTGGACCTGTCCGAACGCCTGCTCGACGAGTTCGCCCGCCTCAAGATCGAGATGGTCGGCCTCAAGCCCGACGCCGCCGACAAGTATCCCTCCGAGCTGTCGGGCGGCATGATCAAGCGGGCCGCGCTCGCCCGCTCGCTGGCCCTCGATCCCGAGATCCTGTTCCTCGACGAGCCGACCTCGGGCCTCGACCCGATCGGCGCCGGCGAGTTCGACGATCTCGTCTCCACGCTGAAGGAGACGCTGGGCCTGACCGTGTTCATGGTCACCCACGACCTCGACAGCCTCTACACCGCCTGCGACCGCATCGCGGCTCTGGGCGACGGACAGATCATCGCCGAGGGGCCGATCGAGGCGATGCTCGCGAGCGATCATCCCTGGCTGCGCTCCTACTTCCACGGCAAGCGCGCGCGGGCCATCGCCACCGGCGGGGGCGAACACGCGGCAAGGGATCAGGGAGACGGTCATGCGCAGCTTCGCGCCTGAGGCCCGCCGCGCGGGCGGCCGCGGCGTCGGTGCGGGCCCGCACCGCGCGCCCTCGATGGATCAGGGAAACGGCTGAGCTCATGGAGACGCGTGCCAATTACGCCCTCATCGGCGCCTTCACCGTCGGTGTGGTCATCGCCGCCTTCGGCTTCGTGTTCTGGCTGCAGGGCGGCTCCCGCGGTCAGGCCACCCAGTTCGTCCGGGTGATCTTCTCCGGCTCGGTCGGGGGCCTCGCCAAGGGCTCCACGGTGTCGTTCAACGGCATCAAGGTCGGCGAGGCGACGGAAGTGCGCCTGCTGCCGCAGGATCCGCGCCGGGTCGAGGCGGTCGTCCAGGTCGATCCCTCGACGCCCCTGCGCGCCGACACCCGGGCCCGGCTCGATTCCGCGATGCTCACCGGCGTCTCGCAGATCGCCCTGTCCGGCGGCAGCGCCGACGCGCCCCCGCTCCAGCCCGGCTCGGGCGACAAGATGCCGACGATCTTCGCGGATTCGAGCGACATCCAGGACATGATGGCCGCCGCCAAGCAGATCGCCCAGCGTGCCGACGACGTGCTGCAGCGGCTCGACAAGGTCGTGGCCGGCAACGAGGGCGCGATCAACCGCACGCTGGCCAACGTCGAGGCCTTCTCGAAGACGCTCGCCGAGGCCGGCCCCTCGATCGCCGGCCTCGTCAAGGCGGTGGACGGCCAGCGCCTCAACCGGGTGATCGAGAATGCCGACCGCTTCTCCGGCGCGCTCGCCACGGCAAGCCCGGATATCGAGGCCGGCCTGCACGATGCCCGTTCCCTCGCCGCCAAGCTCAACGCGTCCGCCGACCGCGTCGATGCCGTGCTGAAGGGCGCCGAGAGCTTCCTCGGCTCGGCTTCCGGCCAGCAGGGATCCTCGACCTTCGCCGAGGTGCGCGAGGCGGCGATTTCGGTGCGCGACGCGGGCCGGGCTTTCCGGACCCTGTCGGAGAATCTCGACAAGCGCACCGCCAACATCTCGACGAGCTTCAACCGTCTGTCCGGTTCGAGCCGCCGCGAGGTCGAGGCACTCTCCAGCGACGGGCAGCGTACGCTCAACACCCTGAACCGCGCCGCCAAGAGCCTGGAGCGCGACCCCTCGCAGGTGATTTTCGGCGGGAGGCCGTCGTTGCCGGAATACAACGGCGGCCGCTAACCGTACCCGACCGCACCCGTTGTGCCGGGGCGCACGGCAACGCTTGTGCTTTGCTTTAGTTTAAGGATGAAGACGTTGGCCGAGCCGCTTCGCGGCGAAGGGACGGACCAGTTGCAGATCGCGCCTATCACCCCTGGTTTCTCCATGCCGAGCCCGATGCGGTTGCGGCGGGAGGCGGGATCCCCGGCAAGAGCGGCGGTGTTCGCCTGTCTGCTCGTGGCCCTCGGCGGCTGCGGGGGCGGTAGCGCACCGCTGACCTTCGATCTCGCGGCGCTACCGCCCTCGAGCCGTACCGGTGGCGCGGCGCGCGCGATCATGGTCTCGGAGCCGGTGGGGCTGCAGCCCCTCGAGGCCGACCGCATCATCGTGCGCGAGCCGGGCGGCTCCCTCTCCTTCCTGGGCGGTGGCCAGTGGGCCGACCGGTTGCCGCGTCTGATCCAGACGCGGTTGATCCAGAGTCTGGAGAATTCGGGCCGCCTGCGCTCGGTGACGCGGCCCGGCGACAAGGTGGTCTCGGATTATCAGCTCGTGAGCGAGATCCGGGAATTCGACATCCAGGCCGGCTCGGGCGAGGCGGTGGTGGACCTCTCCGCCAAGCTCGTGGCCGAGGGAACCGGCCGGGTCGTCAATGCCCGCATCTTCACGGCCCGCGTGCCCGTCGGGAAGGTCGATGCGCGGAGTGCGGCGGTCGGCCTCGATGCCGCCCTGGGCCAGGTGCTCGTCGACCTCGTACGCTGGGTGAATATGGCGCGCTGATCGCTCAGTCGCCGGCCGGCCGTGCCGTGCTGCCCGTCGGTCCGTAGCCCTGGTAGACCACGCGGACCGAGCGGCGTTCGCCCGGCAGGGCGGAGAGCGGGACCGAGCGCGGCAGCCGCAGCTCTCTCGACGGTTCCGATGCAGGCGCCGAGCGCTGCGGCCGGAGCGACCAGATACCCGTGGCGTCCGAGCCCGCCGTCGCATCGGCGGCCTGGCCCGACCCGGTGGCGAGCAACTGCGCGGCGAAGAACCCTCCCGCGACGGTGAGGGTGAGAAGTGCGATCCTCGAAAGATTGATCATGGCGGCTTGGCCCGGTGAATGGGTCCATTGCGCCGCTTGAAGCGTTTCCGCTTGCTGGTGCGCGGAAGCGGTCCTCGGATTCCGCCGGGCGTTGCCAACACCTGTCTGCAACCACGGTTAACGAGGCGTCGATGGCGAGCAAGGCGGAAGGAGCGACCGGGGGCACGGCGCCCGAACGCGTGGCGATGGGCACCGTCGTCGACACCGACATTTCCGCCAGGCTCGACCGGCTGCCCTTCGGGCGCTTCCACCTGCTCGTGATCGTCGCCCTGGGCATCACCTGGGTGCTCGACGGCCTGGAGGTGACGCTGGCCGGCTCCCTGGTCGGGGCGCTCCGTCAGGCGCCGATGTCCTTCACCGAGTTCGATGTCGGGCTCGCGGCGAGCTCCTACCTCGTCGGCGCGGTCACGGGCGCGGTCGGCTTTGGCTGGCTCACCGACCGGATCGGGCGCAAGAAGCTGTTCTTCATCACGCTGGCCCTCTACCTGACCGCCACCGCGGCGACGGGCCTGTCCTGGAACATCTGGAGCTTCTGCCTCTTCCGCTTCCTCACCGGGGCGGGCATCGGCGGCGAGTACACGGCGATCAACTCGACCATCCAGGAGCTGATCCCGGCGCGCGTCCGCGGCTGGACGGACCTCGTCATCAACGGCTCGTTCTGGATCGGGGCGGCGCTCGGCTCCTTCCTGTCCATCGTCGTGCTGCGGCCGGGCATGATCGATCCGGCCTGGGGCTGGCGCATCGCCTTCTTCGTCGGCGGGGGCATCGGCCTCGTGATCCTGCTTCTGCGGACCTGGATCCCTGAGAGCCCGCGCTGGCTCGTCACCCACGGCTACGCCGCCGAGGCCGACCGGGTCGTGACCGGCATCGAGAAGCGCTTCACCGACGACGGCGTCACCCTGCCCCCGCCCGACGAGAGCCGGCGTCTGAAGCTCAGGACGCGCCACCACACCCCGCTCTCGGAGGTCGCCCACGCCATGTTCGTGACGAGCCGGCGCCAGACCCTGGTCGGCCTGTCGCTGATGATCGCGCAGGCCTTCTTCTACAACGCCCTGTTCTTCACCTATGCCCTGGTGCTCGAGCGCTTCTATCAGGTGCCCGGCGAGCATGTCGGCTGGTACCTGCTGCCCTTCGCCCTGGGCTCCTTCCTGGGGCCGCTGCTGCTCGGCCGCTTCTTCGACACGATCGGGCGGCGGCCGATGATCGCCTTCACCTACGGCATCTCGGCGGTTCTTCTCGCCGGGGTGGGCTTCCTGTTCCTCGGAGACAGCTTCGGAGCCGTCGGTCAGACGGTAGCCTGGATGGTCGTGTTTTTCTTCGCCTCCGCCGCGGCGAGCTCCGCCTATCTCACGGTCGCCGAAACCTTCCCCCTGGAAATCCGCGCCCTTGCCATCGCGGCCTTCTACGCTCTGGGCACCGGCATCGGCGGGGTCTCCGGCCCGCTCCTGTTCGGCAGCCTGGTCGAGACAGGCTCGCGGGACTGGGTGCTCGGCGGCTATCTGCTCGGCGCTGCGCTGATGGCGGTGGCGGCGATCGTCGGCGGGGTCTGGGGGACCAAGGCGGAGGGCCGTTCCCTGGAGGACGTGTCGAAGCCCCTCGCCTCGGCCTGATCGGGAGGGGGCGGTTCAGGCCGCCCCGTTTCCCTTCCGTGTCAGGGCGTAGAGGGTGATCGCAGCCGCGTTGGAGACGTTGAGGCTCCGGATCGCACCGGTGAAGTCGATCCGCGCGAGCACATCGCAGCATTCGCGGGTGCGCTGGCGCAGGCCCTTGCCCTCGGCGCCGAGCACGATCACCGCCGGGCTCCGGGGTGTCAGCGCCTCGAGATCCGTCTCCGCGTCCGAGTCGAGGCCGATGCAGGAAAAGCCCCGCTCCCGCAGGGTGGTCAGCGCATCGCCGAGATTGCGCACGACCACCATCGGGACGTGCTCCAGCCCCCCCGAAGCGGACTTCGCCATTACCCCGGTCGCGTTGGGCGAGTGGCGCGCCGTGGTCACGATGGCTGTGACGCCGAAGGCAGCCGCCGTGCGCACGATCGCGCCGACATTGTGCGGGTCGGTGATCTGGTCGAGGGCGATGAGCAGGGCGTCGTCCGGCATCGCGTCGAGGGCCGGTGCGGAGAGCGGGTCGGCCTCGAGGTAGAGGCCCTGATGCACCGCATCCGGCCCGAGCAGGCTGCCGATCGCCGCCGGGCGCACGATCTCCGGCGTGATCGGCAGGGTCCCGATCTCCTCCGCGAGCCGGGCCGCGGCGTTTTCGGTCGCGAGCAGCCGGTGCAGGCGCCGGCCGCTGTTCGACAGCGCCTGCGAGACCGGGTGCCAGCCGTAGAGCACCACGTGGTCGAGCCCCTCCCGCGCCTTCGGCATCGGGGGGCGCGGCCCCTGCGGGCGGGGCCGGTAGGGCTTGCGGAAACGGGGTGGGCCGTCGGGCGGCGTCATGGGAGGGCTTTCGGCAAACGGGGAAGACGTCGATCAATCGGGCTAGCGCCTCCGCGTCAAGCGCGGAGGCCGCGCGGTTGCCGATCCCGCTGCGCCCGCGTAAACGCCGCGCGAAGCTTCGCCGAACGCCCGTCACCCTGCCGGAAGAGCCCGTGTCCGCCCTCATCGCCCGCGCTCCGGCCAAGATCAACCTGACCCTGCACGTGCTCGGGCGGCGCGAGGGTGACGGCTATCACGTCCTCGAAAGCCTCGTCGCCTTCGCGGGCACCGCCGACATCCTGAGCCTGATCCCTGGCGAGGCATTGTCCCTCGCCGTGAGCGGCCCGACTGCCGGTCCCGCGGGGCCGACCGACGACAACCTCGTCCTGCGCGTGGCGCGCCGTCTTGCCGAGCATGTTCCCGGTCTGCGCCTCGGTGCTTTTCATCTGGTGAAGCGCCTGCCCGTGGCGGCGGGGATCGGCGGCGGGTCCTCGGATGCGGCTTCTGCCCTGCGGCTGCTCGCCCGGCTCAATGACCTGCCCCTCGATTATCCGGCCGTCGTCGCAGCCGCCCGCGCCACTGGCGCTGACGTGCCCGTCTGCCTCGACCCCCGTGCCCGGATGATGCGTGGCGCCGGCGAGGCAGTGGGGCCGGGGCTCGGCCTCGCGCCGGTGCCGGCGGTGTTGATCAATCCCGGCGTGCCGGTGGCCACGGCTCCGGTCTTCAAGGCCCTCGGGCTCGCCGTGGGCCAGACGCTGCCCGGCGCCGCCCATCCCGAGATCGCCCCTGGCCTCGACGCTGGCGCCCTGCTCGCGGCGGTGACGCCGGCCCGCAACGATCTCGAAGCCCCGGCGCTGAGCGTGGCCCCAGTCATCGGGACGGCGCTGGCGGCCCTGCGCGGACAGCCCGGCTGCCGCCTCGCCCGCATGTCGGGCTCCGGCGCGACGGTGTTCGGCCTGTTCGCCGACCGCCGGGAGGCGGTGCGGGCGGCCCGGGTGATCCGGGCGCAGAACCCGCTCTGGTGGGTGGCGCCGACCTGGCTGCGCTGACGGCAGCGCAATTCCCGACCGACAGCGCCTGCCGGCGCCGAACGTCTTGTGGTTGACAGCGCCTGCCGGCGCCGTCAGTGCGCCCGGGCGATGCAGAAATCCACGACCTGCAGCAGGGCCGACTTCATCGGGCTCTTGGGGAACAGCGCCAGGGCATCCCGGGCCATGGCGCCGTAATGGCGGGCCCGCTCGATCGTGTCCTCCAGCGCCCGGTGGCGGCGCAGGATCGCGAGGGCTTCCTCCAGGTCGCCCTCGCCGAGCTCGCCCTGCTCCAGGGTCCGCCGCCAGAAGGCGCGCTCCGCATCGCTGCCCCGGCGGAAAGCGAGCACGATCGGCAGGGTGATCTTGCCCTCGCGGAAATCGTCGCCGACATTCTTGCCCAGAGCCGCGCTGGTGCCGCCGTAATCAAGCACGTCGTCGATGAGCTGGAAGGCGATGCCGAGATTCATGCCGTAGGAGCGGCAGGCCGCCTGCTCCGCCCGGGGCCGCTCGGCGAGCACCGGCCCGACCTCGCAGGCGGCGGCGAAGAGCTCGGCCGTTTTGGCGCGGATCACCGCGAGGTACTCGTCCTCGCTGGTCTCGGTGTTCTTGGCGGCGGTGAGCTGCATCACCTCGCCCTCCGCGATCACCGTCGCGGCGGCGGAGAGGATGTCGAGGGCGCGCAGCGAGCCCACCTCCACCATCATGCGGAAGGCTTGGCCGAGCAGGAAATCGCCCACCAGCACGCTCGCCTCGTTGCCCCACTTGATGCGGGCGGCGACGCGCCCGCGGCGCATGTCGCTCTCGTCGACCACGTCGTCGTGGAGGAGCGTGGCGGTGTGCATGAACTCGACGGAGGCCGCGAGCTTTACCGCCCCGTCATGTCCGGCATAGCCGCAGAGATCGGCGGCGGCGAGAGTGAGGATCGGGCGCAGGCGCTTTCCGCCGGAGGCGATCAGGTGGTTGGCGACCTCCGGGATCATGGCGACGTCGGAGCCGGTGCGCGACAGGATCGTCGCGTTGACCTTCTCCATGCCCTCGCGCACCAGGGCGACCAGATCGGTGAGGCTCGCCTCCGGATCGGGACGGCTCTCATCCAGGGATACGACGACGCCCAAGCGCGATGCCTCCTTGCGATGGCGCGGCCGGACCGCAACCGTAGGCCGACCCCTTCGCACGGGGCGTGCGGTGTCGCAACACGCCCCTTAGCCGCGGGTCGCCCTATGCCGTGCGTGTCCCGCCCCAAATCCGGATGATCGCCGAGGATCGGCGGATCGGGCCTCAGCGACAGCGTCGGCTCCCGGTGCTAAGCCGGGCGACCCCGCCCGGAGCCTGCCGTGACCGAGCTGATCCGCACCAACGACATCGTCCTCGTCGGCTTCGCTCGCTCCCTGCTCGAAGGCGCGGCGATTCCCGTGCTGGTGGCCGACGAACATGTCAGCGGGATCGAAGGCTCCATCGGCGCCTTCCCGAGGCGGCTGCTGGTGCCGGACGACCAGGCCCGCCAGGCCCGGCGCCTCCTCACCGAGGCCGGGCTCGCCCACGAGCTGCGCGACGACCGAGGGCACGGCGATGGCGCTTGAGCCCGCCGCCCTGCCCGATCCTTCGCCCGGCGATCCGCCGGAGCCAGAGGACTGGCTCGGAGGCCGTCTGCGGCTGCGCCAGCCGCCGCGGGGCGCTCATCGCGCCGGCACGGATGCGGTGCTGCTCGCGAGCCTGCTGGGCCCCGACGCGGCGGGCATAGTTCTCGATGCCGGGGCGAGCACGGGGGCGGTCGGCCTCGCCGTCGCCCGGCGCGCGCCGGATTGCCGGGTGGTGCTGGTGGAGCGCGAGCCGGTGCTGGCCGACCTCGCCCGCCGCAACGCCGCGGAGAACGGCCTGTCGGAGCGCGTCGCGGTGCTCTGCGCCGATCTGCTGGCGCTGGGCGCGGCCCGCCGGGCGGCCGGGCTCGCGGGGGAGAGCGCGGAGGTGGTGCTCACCAACCCCCCCTTCTTCGAGGGGGGGCGCCACCGCCCCTCCCCCATCGCCGGCAAGGCCTCGGCCCATGGCTTCGCGCCGGGCGGCCTTGAAGCCTGGATGCGCGCCTGCGCCGATCTGGCCAAGCCCGGCGGACGCCTCGGCCTGATCCACCGCGCCGACGCCCTGCCCGCCTGCCTCGACGCCCTGCGCAACCGCTTCGGCGAGCTCGCGCTCCGCCCGGTCCACGCCCGGGCCGGCGATCCGGCGATCCGCATCCTGCTCACGGGCCGGAAGGGCAGCCGCGCGCCCTTCCGTCTGCTGCCGCCCCTTGTCCTGCAGGATGCGGAGGGCCGCTTCACCCCGCAGGCGGAGGCGCTTCACCGTGGAGAGCGTTGGCTCGAGGGGTGAGTGGGGGAAGACGGTGATGCCGTCGTGATATGGCTTGGCGGCGTCAGCGAAATGGCGGAGTGAGACGGTGACCGGATATGTGGCCTTGCTTCGCGCCGTGAATGTCGGCGGTACCGGCAAGCTGCCGATGACGACGCTGGCCCAGATGTGTGAGGCGGTTGGGTTCGAGAAGGTGAGAACCTATATCGCCAGCGGGAACGCCGTTTTCCGAAGCGGGGGTTCGGAGGCCGAGGTGCGATCCGCGCTTGAGAGTGAGCTGTATACCTATGCAGGCAGGAATGTCGGTGTGATCGTGCGGACCGCCTCTGAGATCGCTGACACGCTCGCCCGCAACCCGTTTGTAGCTTCGCCTGGCAATCGGGTCATGGCCCTGTTCGTGGATGGGACGCTTCCGGCCGATCCGATCGACGGCGTGACAGGGCTCAAAAACGAGCAGGTGCGCTTGGGCAAGCGCGAGCTATTCATTTTCTATCCGGATGGAATGGGGACCACTCGACTTCGCATACCCAGTGAAAAGCAGGGGACGGCTCGGAACATGAACACGGTCGCCAAGCTCGCTGAGATGACTCAAGCGGTTGCCTGATCCCGCAAGGATGTCGTGTGAACGGCGCCGTTCTTCCAAGATCGACCTGAGCGTATGGGCAACGGGCAAGTCATCGCAACCGAACGACGGGTTCCGGGAGGCTCGCCGACGGTTCGGAACGGACGGGTGGGGGCGAGAACCGTCGAGCCGCTTCCGAAGCGAGCGCGGGCTCAGGGCCGTCATCCTCGAACCCCACGAAAAAGGGCGCCCATCTGGGCGCCCTTCGGTCTTCCTGTCGCGAGCGTGAGGCGGGGGCCTCAGAAGCGCCGCCAGCCGTGATGGTGGCCCCAGCCGTGGTGATGGCCCCAGTGACGGTGGCGCCAGCCATAATGGTGGCCCCAGTGGCGATGCCCCCAGCCGTAATGGCGGCGCCAGCCATAGGGCCGGTAGTAGTGATGGCGCCGCCAGCCATAGACCGGGCGATAATAGACCGGGCGGCGGTAATAGTGTCGGCGATGCCAGGCGTGGCGCCGGCGCCAGTACGGGCGATAGCCCCAGTGCCGGCGATGCCAGTATCGTCTCCGCCCATGCCAATGCGCCTTGGCGACGAGGGCGCCCTCCACCCCCGCGACCGCGGCGCTGGCCGGCAGCGACGCCGCCCCGGCGCTCGCCGAGAGGCCGACGGCGCCCCCCAGCATGCCGATCGCCAGGATCATCCATCTCAACACACGCATCCTCGCGTACTCCTCCTCGTGGATCCGTCCGTTGACGCTTGCCGCGATCCCGCAGGACGGCTTGCGGGCGGCCGAGGAACGATCGGCGGGGCGAAACGGTTCGGGCAGGCAGCCCGATCCGGCGCCGCGGAAGGCTCCTGTCGGCGGCTGCGGATGGCGCGCCGGGCCGCGGCGGATTACGCAGGAGACGGCCGAGGTGGCGAAGCCGCCCGGCTTATGGTCGAGATCGAGATCCTCAGGGGCAGCATGCCGGGCAAGAGCGCGCGTCCGAACGTTTTCCGCCGGCTGCTGCCGAAGCGCTGGCGCGATCCCCGCCCGCGGGTGGCGGTTCTGCGCCTCAGCGGCACGATCGGCGCCCTGTCCCCCCTGCGGCCGGGCCTGTCGATCGCCACCCTCGGCCCGGCCCTGGAGCGCGCCTTCGCCATGCCGCGGATTGAGGCGGTGGCGCTGATCGTGAATTCCCCCGGCGGCTCGCCCGCCCAGTCGCACCTGATCTACCGCCGCATCCGGCAACTGGCCGCGGAGAAGGACGTCCCGGTCTTCGCCTTCGTGGAGGATGTCGCGGCCTCGGGCGGCTACATGATCGCCTGCGCGGCCGACGAGATCGTCGCCGACCCGACCTCGCTGGTCGGCTCGATCGGTGTGGTCTCGGCGGGATTCGGCTTCGACCGGCTGATCGAGCGCATCGGCGTCGAGCGCCGGGTGCACACCCAGGGCGAGGCCAAGGCCATGCTCGACCCGTTCCGGCCGGAGGATCCGGCCGACGTGGAGCGGCTGAAGCGGATCCAGGCCGACGTGCAGGCGCTGTTCACCGCGCTCGTCAGCGAGCGCCGGCCGAAGCTGTCGCCGGGGGAGAACCTGTTCACCGGAGCGGTCTGGAGTGGGCGGCAGGCGCTACCCCTCGGCCTGGTCGACGCCCTCGGCGACCTGCGCGGCACCCTGCGGGCGCGCTACGGCGACAAGGTTGACCTGCGTCTCGTGGCCGATGCCAAGGGCTCGCTCCTCGGCCGCCTGCTCCGCCGCGGCACGCCGGGCAGCGTCGCCGCTGCCCTGCCCGAGGCGGCGCTGGCTGCCCTCGAGGAGCGGGCCGCCTGGGCGCGCTACGGGCTCTGAGCTTTATCCGAGCTGGCCTAGCAGGGCCGGCCCGTCCGTGACGAAGCCGAAGCACTGGCGGATGTTGTACAGGGTCGCCTGGGTGCAGAAGTCCGGCGAGGTGGTGGCGGCGCAATCCTCCAGCAGCAGGCAGTCATAGCCGAGGAAATTGGCGTCCTGCAGGGTGCACATCACGCATTGGTCGAGGTTGACACCGGCGAAGAGCAGCGTCGTCACGTCGAGATTGCGCAGGATGCTGGCGAGGGGCGTGTCGGGGAAGCCCGACATCCGGTACTTCGCCACCTGGATATCCCGCGGATCGGGCGCCAGTTCCTCCACCACCTCCGCCGCCCAGCTGCCGAGCTGCAGCACCGGCGCGCCGGATTTCGGCAGGGGGTCGCCGAGGCCGATGCCGGCGCCGGTGGGGTTGTAGACGTGGAGCAGAGCCGGGCTGAGGTTGAGCCGGTCCGGCCGGTTGCCCCAGTTCACCCAGATCACCGGCACGTCCGCCCCGCGGAGGGCGGGCAGCAGCCGTTGCAGGGGCTCGATCGGCCGGCGGGCCGGGCTCACGTCGACGCCGATATGGGCGAGCCAGCCGTCCGGGTGGCAGAAGTCGTTCTGCATGTCGACGACGAGGCAGGCGGTTCGGGCGAGGTCGAAGGTGATCGCCCGGCCCTTGTCCTCCACCGTCACCGGCCGCTGCGGCCCGGGACCGCGCAGCAGGCTGACCCGCTGCGCATCGACCTGCCACTGGTTGCGCGGGCTCGCGCCGAGGGGGCGCAGGGCCGTGCCCGCGGACAGCGCGTCCTCGCTCATTGGCCGCGAAGCACCCGCATGTCCTCGGCGTCGAGCGCGACCGGCTCGCCGCGGCGGATGAGCTCGGCGAAGCCCTCGTTCGGGGTCATCACCGTGAGCGTGTAGAGCTTGCCCTTGCCGGTGTTCTGGATGACGTGCTCGCTGCCCGGGCGCAGCAGCAGCGCGTCGCCCTTCTTGATCGTCATGGTCTTGTCCTCGCAGCGGGCGATCCCCTCCCCTTCGAGCACGTAGAAGAACTCGTGCGCGGCAGCATGCTCGTTGGGCGGCGTGGCGCCGCCTACGTTGAAGATCTCGATGACGAAGATGTTGTCGATCGCGTCTTTTGTCTCGTCGAACAGCATCGCGAAGTAGTTCGTGTCGTTCGGGCCGATCCGGAACGCCTTCACCGAATCGGGGGTCTCGAAGCTGTAGGGCAGCATGGAACGGGTCAACTCCCTCTCTGCGGCGGCCTCGTGGCCGCCCTGTTCGCGCCTAGCCGATCTTGTGCACGGGCCTGCCCGCGGCACGAAGCAGCAAGTTTCGCGCCCTCCGTTGCCGGAAGGGCAACGCGACGCGTTTCGGCGACACCGGGCCGGATGTCGCGGAGCCGGACCGAGCGCGCCCGCTCTACGGCGGCAACAATCTCGGGGTCGCTCGTTGCCGAAACGCGCACGCCTCGTACGGAACATGAGGCTTCTCAAGATGCCGGCGCCCGCGCCAGATCTCGTCACCGCAAAGGAGCGGGGAGCATCAGGAGAGACCAATGGGCGCGCTGTCCGGGCGAAGCCATGCCTGCCGCGCCGAGACGGCCGCGACGACTGGCGATGCAGCGCTCGACGCACTCGCCGCCCGGGCACGGGCCGATCTCGATGCCCTGTCCTATCCGTCGGCGCGCTGGGTCACGCCGGCGCGGCGGCCGGACGGCGCGCCGATCCACGCGGCCCTCATCGTCGGCGGCGGCCAGTCCGGCCTGATGACGGCGGCCGCCCTCCGCCGGGACGGGGTCGACGACGTCGTGCTCCTCGACCGGGCTCCGGCCGGCCAGGAGGGCGTGTGGGACAGCTTCGCCCGCATGGAGGAACTGCGCACCCCCAAGGGCCTGAACGGCATCGAGTTCGGCTGCCCGAGCCTGTCGGTCGCCGCCTGGTACGCGGCCCGCTACGGCGCCGGGGCCTGGGACGCCCTGCAGCGCATCCCCCGCCGGGACTGGGCGGCCTATCTACGCTGGTATCGGGACACCCTGGGCCTCGCGGTCGAGAGCGGAACCGCGGTGATCGATATCCGCCCCGCGCCGGACGATGCCGATGTCGTGGTGGTCGCGGCCATGCAGGGCGGGCGCGAGGTCCTGCGCTATGCCCGCAACGTGGTGATCGCCACCGGCTTCGACGGGGCCGGAGGCTGGGACGTGCCCGAATTCGTGAGCGCCGCCCTGCCCCGGGACCGCTACGACCACACCAACGGCTTCATCGACTTCGCCCGGTTGCGCGGTAAGCGCATCGCCATCCTCGGCCACGGCGCCTCGGCCTTCGACAACGCCAACGCGGCGCTCGCCGCTGGCGCGGCCCGGGTCGACCTGTGCTTCCGCCGGGAGCGCCTGCCGCGGGCCAATCCTCATCGCCACCTGGAGAATGCTGGCATGCTCGCGCATTTCCCGGATCTCGACTGCGCGACGCGCTGGCGGGTGGCGCGCCATGTCCGGCGGGTCGATCAGCCGCCGGCACCCCGGGGCTTCGCCATGGCCATGGCCAATCCGGATTTCCATCTGCATCCCGGCAGCCCGTGGCTCTCCGTGCGCCTGGCCGGCGACGCAATCGCGGTCGAGACCCCGCGGGGGACGCTTGCCTGCGACCACCTGCTCTGCGCCACTGGCGTCGCGGTCGATCTCGCCGCCCGGCCCGAGTTGCGGTCCCTCGCCCCGGTGATCGCCCGGTGGGCCGACCGCTACCGTCCGGAGCCGGGGGAGGAGGACGAGCGTTTCGCCGCCTATCCGTTCCTGGCCACCGATTTCAGCTTCACCCCGCGGGAGGCGGCCGATGCCTGGGTTACCCGCGTCTTCTGCTTCAACGGTGCGAGCGCCGTGAGCCACGGCCCGCATACGGCGTCGATCAGCGGGCATCGCCATGCCCTGCCACGGGTGGTCCGCGGCATCACGCAGCGCCTGTTCGTGCTCCAGGCCGGGGCTTTCCTGCCCGCCCTCCAGGCCTATGCCGAGGCCGAGCTCGACCTGCCCGAGGATTTCGAGATCCGCCACCGCGCGGTGTTGCCTGCCCCCGTTTCCGAAGAGGTTTCCCATGAGCACGCCTGAGACCGCGCCCGAAGCCGTTGCCGAGACCCGCGCCGTCCCGATCCACGCTCTCACGCCGGAGGCCTTCGCGCCCTTCGGCACGGTGGTGGTGCCCATGGAGGACGGTGTGCCCTTCGGGCCGCAGGATGCCCAGCTCGATTTCTCCGCCGGCACGCCCCGCTTCTACGCCATGCGCCTGCCCGCCCGGGGCCTGACGATCCATCGCATCACCCGGCACAAGGCAGTCACCCAGACTCTCGCCTCCGTCGGCGGCAAGACTTGGTATCTCGGTGTCGCGGCGCCGGGCGAGGCGGAGGCGCCGACGCTCGAAAGTATCAAGGTGTTTCGCATCCCGGGCGATGCGGCGGTGGCCCTCTACAAGGGCACGTGGCATGCCGGCCCCCTCTTCGAGGGAGAGGAGCAGAGCTTCTTCAATCTCGAGCTCGCCGACACCAACGTCGTCGACCACGACACCTGCAACCTGATCAAGTGTTACGGCTGCGCCCTCATGCCGACGGCCTGAGGGCCAAGCTGTCCGCCTGCGGGGCGGCCCAGCGGGACTCTTCCGTGAGCGCCCGCAGAGCCGCATCCACCGCCTCGACGAAATGCGCGCCGGCCGCGGGCAGGATGCGCGTTCCTTTGACGAGCAGGGTAACGGTCTCGGGCGGGAAGGAGCGCCGCTCGAAGGGCACGAACACCACGTCGCCCCTGGCGATCTCGCCGGCGATGCCCATCTGCGAGCGGACGCCGATGGCGATGCCCGCCTTGATCAGGGCGGTCATGGTCTCGAAGGAATTGGTCTCGATCCGGCGTGCGAAGAGCAGCTCGGCATCGCCGCCGAGCTGCGCATTGAAGATCTGGCGGGTCGAGAAGCCGTTGTCGGGCAGGACCAGCGTCTCGCCGATCAGGTCCGAGAGCTTCATCTCGGGGCGCACCGCGAGGGGATGGGCCGGGTGCAGAACCGCGCCGATCGCCATCGAGGCCTGGCTGCGCCGCCGCACCCTCGCATCGGGCATGGGGCTGAAGGCGAGGCCGAGATCGGCCTGCCCCTCCGCGACCCGCGCCACCACGTCCTGCATATCGTGAACCTGCAGCGTGAAGCCGACCTGCCGGTGCTTGGCGCGGAAGGCGCGGACGATGGCGGGCAGGAAATCCTTCGCGATGCCCTCCTCGCAGGCCACGGTGACGTGCCCGGTGCGCGCGCCGCGCAGGTCGTTGATCTCCGTGATGGTCTGGTCGAGGCCGCCTTGGCTGGTGAGCACCCAGCGATAGAAGAGCTCGCCCGCTGCGGTCAGCTTGAGGCCGCGGGAACTGCGCTCAAACAGTGGCGCGCCCAGTTGCTCCTCGATCTTGATGATCTGCCTGTTCACCGCCGAGGGCGCGACGTTGAGCGTCTCCGAAGCCTTCCGGATGGAGCGGGCCTGAACCGTTTCACGGAAGTAGCGAAGGGCGATCCACTGGAAATGCATGGGAGGACTCGAGAGGTGATCCCCTCGCCCAGGCAACCCGCGCGCCAACTCGTCCTCCTGAGGATGGGGGTGTCGGGATCAGGCGTGGGCGGCATCGGGCGACGGCGCCTCGGCCGCGCGGCGCAGGCGTGTGAGGATGCTGTCGCCGTCCGGACGGTGGGTCGGACCGAAGCCCGCGCGCTCCATGCGCTCAGCGATGTCCTGGCCCGGCCTCGGCCAGGGCGGCCTCGACATCGGCCGCCTCTGCTTGAAGCGCCTGAAGGTGCGCCAGGGTAGTCTCTGCCTCGCGTAGGGTCGCGGCATCTTGCCGGGACGCGCCCGCGCCGAGGCGCCGTACGGCTTCGTTCACGGCTTGACCCGCCGGCCGCGCTCCAACTCGCCCTGGCGCTTCGAGGCATCGGCCACGTGGGCGCCGATGCCGGCGATTTCCGCCGCGAAGCGGGCCCGGGCCGCGCGCAGGGCGTCGCGCTCTGCCTCCAGCTCGGCCATGGCCGACGCCTCCTCCTCCGCCAGATCCTCCCGGCTGCCCCTGAGCGCGGCGATCGCCTGAGCCTCCAGCGCGCGGGTGCGCGCTTCGACCTCGTCCTGGCGAAGTGTTTCCGCTCGTCGCCGGCCACCGCGAGGGCCAGGGCTGACGGCTGCACTCCAGCCCGGCGCGGGTCTTACGGATCTGCTGCTCCAGGACGAGCAGCGCGTTGCGGTCGAAGATCTCCTTACGCACCCGGGCGGCCTGCCCGCGCAGGAGGACGTCGACAGCTTGAGTATGGCCTGTCTCCCGGTTGGCGAACCTGGTTTGCAGGCAGGAGGCTCCTATGAGTTTGCGCGGTGTCTAAATGTAAATTTGCACAATGATCAAAAGGCTCGGTAGGAGGCGCGATGGGAGGCTCACCTCCCATATAAGGAATAAATACCTATTGCAAGACACGAAATACCCCGCTCCCTTGAGAAGAGCGGGGTCGGTCGCGAGCGGGAGCTGCCGGTTCAGACGAAGAGGCTCGACACGCTCGATTCCGTGGCCGTACGCCCGATCGCCTCGCCGAGCAGCGGGGCGATGCCGATCACGCGGATGTTGCGGGCGAGCTTCACCGCCTGGGTCGGCTGGATCGAGTCTGTGATGACGAGCTCCTTCATCTTCGAGGCGGCGATGCGCGAGACCGCGCCGCCCGAGAGCACCCCATGCGTGATGTAGGCGGAGACGTCCTTGGCGCCGGCATTCAGCAGGGCTTCGGCGGCGTTCACCAGGGTACCGCCGGAATCGACGATGTCGTCGACGAGGATGCAGGACCGCCCGCTTACGTCGCCAATGATGTTCATCACCTCCGACTCGCCGGGACGTTCGCGGCGCTTGTCGACGATGGCGAGCGGCGCGTCGATGCGCTTGGCGAGCGCCCGGGCGCGCACCACGCCGCCGACGTCGGGGGAGACCACCATGCGCTCGCCCGGGGGCAGCCGCTCCTTGATGTCGCGCACCATCACCGGGGCGGCGAAGAGGTTGTCAGTCGGGATGTCGAAGAAGCCCTGGATCTGGCCGGCATGGAGATCCAGCGTCATCACGCGGTCGGCGCCGGCCTCGGTGATGAGATTGGCCACGAGCTTGGCCGAGATCGGCGTGCGGCCCGAGGTGCGCCGGTCCTGCCGCGCATAGCCGAAATAGGGGATTACCGCCGTGATGCGGCGGGCGGAGGAGCGCCGGGCCGCGTCGATCATGATGAGCAGTTCCATCAGGTGATCGTTGGCGGGAAACGAGGTCGACTGGACGATGAACACGTCCTCGCCGCGCACGTTCTCCTGCAGCTCGACGAAGATCTCCATGTCGGCGAAGCGCCGGACCATGCAGCTCGCCAGCGGCAGTTCCAGATAGGCGGCGATCGCCTCGGCGAGCGGACGGCTCGCGTTGCCGGCGATGATCTTGATCGACGACTTCATTGCCGGGCTCTCTATAAGGCTCGCAAACTCTCGCAAACGACGGGTATCCCGCGCGAAAACCGTCGGAGGGCACACGACTCTCGTCCCGACGGGGGCGCTCTTATCAGTGGCGGCAGGGTGTCACAATGCCTTCACGGCCCGCCCTCCCCACCCACCAGCTGGCGGGCGCCGGCGCTCAGGGCTCCAGCAGGCGGTGCAGGTGCACGATGAAGTAGCGGGTCTGCGCGCTGTCGACGGTGGCCTGAGCCTTGGCCCGCCACGCGGTCTGGGCGGAGGCGTAATCGGGGAAGATCCCGACGATATCGAGGCCCTTCACGTCGCGGAAGCGCACGCTGTCCAGATCCTCGAGTTCGCCGCCGAACACGAGGTGAAGCTTCTGGCCGCTGTCGATCGTCGTCGTCATCCACACCTCCCAGCGCCGCCTCGGCCTGACGCGCCGTGCCAGCGACCATTCTCGCGAGGCCGCATTCCGGCCCCGGGCTCAGGCCAAGCCTGCCCGCCGAAGCAAGGCAGAGGCCGTGAACTGCGGGTCGCAGACCCCATCGCCAGCGTCAACTCGCCGGCGCGCATGGGTTCGCTGCACGGAGCTCGCTTGGGGCTCGCTGCGTGTTGCGGGTGGCTCCGCTCAGGCCTCCCGGTAGGCCGAGCCGTCCGCCGCCCGGGCGGGTCGCTCGACATAGCGGCCCCGTTCGGGAACGGCGACGCGCTCGAAGTCCTGGGCCAGGGCATCGAGGGCGCGCTGCAGGTCCGGTCCGCGTAGGGGGCGGCCGTGCCCGGTGATCGCGCGCTCGGGTTTCAGGCTGGCGAGGAAGCGCACGGAAGCGCCGGCTGCGTCCCAGTCGAGCGTCAGATACGTGGGCGGGCCGTGCAGTTCCAGTGCCCGCGTGGCGACGGCATAGGCCGATTCCTGGGCCGCGCTGCCGTCGAGATAGGGTTTTTCCAGCCCGTGGGCGTAGACCGGGGCGTCCCCTCGCGGGCCAGATCCTCCAGCACGCCGACATGGTCGAAATGGCCATGGGTAAGCAGGATCGCCGCGGGGCGCGCGCCCGTGCCAAAGCGGGCGGCGGCCGTGTCGCGGATCGCCGTGGCGGTGCCGCGCAGGCCCCCATCGACCAGCACCCAGCTGCGGTCGCCCGCGCCGTGTGGCCCGACGAAGACGACATTGACGATGCCGAGCGGCGATAGGCGAGGTCCTCGGTGATCGCATGGGCTGCGTCGCTGCCCGCCTCAACGGCATCGGCGCGGGCGTCCGGGGCGACGGGGATCTGCTGGGCCATGGGCAGCTCCCTCGGTTTCTTGGGCTCCATCGGGACGCTGCGCGTCTCTCCGGACGATGCCTCGATGGGCCAACCACGCGTGCGGGCCCGGGTTCGGTCGCCCGCCTGCGGCGAAGGCGGCCGTTGTTGCGGGCGGGCGACAGGGGACGCCTAAACCGGCCATTGCAGCCGCGGACCGCTTGCCAGCGTGGCCACCGGTCCGCAGTTTCGTCGGCCATGGAGCGGTGCGACCCTCGCCGCCGCCCCCGTAGAGACGTGGCCGAAGACCGATGCGCCTCCCGAAGCTGATCGTTCTCCTCGGCCTTGCCGGGAGCGTCGGGGCCTGCGCGCCCCATCCGATCGTCGCCCGCGATCCGATTCCCGCCCCGTCCCCAGACGAGGCGTTTGTCTGCGATTCACGACCTTCGCCGATCGTTGCGAAGATGTTCGACACGAATTGCGAGGAGCGGCTGCGCGAGCGCCGCACCGTGCTACAGTCCAAGGGTTGAGCGGCCAGCCTCGGCCGTTCCCTCGCCCAGCCGGAGTCCGCCCGTGGTGACCTCACGCCGTCTCGCCGCCCTCGCGGGTGCCCTCGCCGCCCTGTCGGTTACCGCGGCCGCGGCGGAGACCGAGGGCACCAAGCAGCGCATCTTCGAGGCGGGCGGGCGCGGCCCGCAGGTGATCGAGCTCGATCCCTATCCAAGCCAGTTCCGTCGCGGCTCCGTCGGCCGCAACGGCGAAGACGTGCATGCGCTCGGCGCCATCCCCGTGCCGCAGGTCATGAATGGCGGCGCCTTCGGCATGACGGGCTTCGACTATTACCACGACGCCTCGGCGGGTGGCTTCATCGGCAAGCGCCGCATCCCGCACGGCTACGTGCTGGCCCCGGCCCTGCGCGCGCCCCTTCCCTGAGGTGGCGCGCCGCTTACTGCGCGCTCGCCACGCAGGCCGCGGGCACGCTGCCATAGCCGGTATAGACGACGCGCACCTTGCGGCGGCAATCCTGCGCGCCGGGAAGTGAGGCGGCGGGGGCGGCCTGGACCGGCGCGACCTCGACTGGGGTGATCGCCACGGTGGCGGCGACCGTGCCGGTCGTGTCCGCGGTGGCGAGGGCGTTGGACGCCGAGATCACCATTGGTGTGGCGACGAGAGAGGCGGCGATGGCCGCGGCGAAAACGGTAAATCCCTTGCGCATGACTTGGCTGCCGCTGTTCTGATCCGCCCAATGGGGCGGCCCACGACCCTGAATTGTCGAAACAACTTGGCCGTAAGCTTCACGGTTCCCCGGCTTAAAGGAATCGTGGCAGAAATGTGTGCGGGCGCGCACCGGGGCGGTTTCCATCCCCCGTGCGACGCCCCGCGGCCTCCGTCATTCAAGCGGCTTCCCCTTCGGCGGCGAGGGCTCTAAACGGTCGCGCGACCCTTCTTCCCGCTGTCGGAATCTCCATGTCGAGCGACGTCGATCTCTCGCCCACACGCTCGTTCCAGGGCCTGATCCTGACCCTGCAGCGCTTCTGGGCGGGCAAGGGCTGCGTGATCCTGCAGCCCTACGATATGGAGGTCGGCGCCGGCACCTTCCATCCGGCCACGACGCTGCGGGCGCTCGGGCCGAAGCCCTGGAACGCGGCCTATGTTCAGCCGTCGCGGCGCCCGAAGGACGGCCGCTACGGCGAGAACCCGAACCGGCTGCAGCATTATTACCAGTTCCAGGTCATCCTGAAGCCGAACCCGCCGAACCTTCAGGAGCTCTACCTTGAATCGCTCGCCGCGATCGGCGTCGACCTCAAGCTCCACGACATCCGCTTCGTCGAGGACGACTGGGAGAGCCCGACGCTGGGCGCCTGGGGCCTCGGTTGGGAATGCTGGTGCGACGGCATGGAGGTGAGCCAGTTCACCTATTTCCAGCAGGTGGCCGGCTTCGAATGCGCGCCGGTCGCCGGCGAGCTGACCTACGGCCTCGAGCGGCTCGCCATGTACGTGCAGGGCGTCGAGAACGTCTACGACCTCAATTTCAACGGCGGCGAAGGCGACGCGAAGGTCACTTACGGCGACGTCTTCCTGCAGGCCGAGCAGGAATATTCGCGCCACAACTTCGAGGCCGCCGACACGGCGATGCTGTTTCGGCACTTCGCCGACGCGGAAAAGGCCTGCCGCTCCTATCTGGACGCCGGTGCTCCGGCCACGGAAGGCGGGCGCCATCGCATGGTGCAGCCGGCCTACGACCAGTGCATCAAGGCGAGCCACGTCTTCAACCTGCTCGATGCGCGCGGCGTGATCTCGGTGACCGAACGGCAGAGCTACATCCTGCGGGTGCGCGAGCTCGCCAAGGCCTGCGGCGCCGCCTGGCTCAAGACGGAGGCCGGCGGCGCCCCGGCTGAGGCCGCCTGAGCGAGGCCATGCGCACCGCTCTCATCGCCCTTGTCCTGGCGCTCTCCGCCGGGAGCGCGCGGGCGCAATCGGCGACCGATCCCGTCGAGACGGTGCGCGCCTTCTACGCCAAGGACGACATCAATGCCGTCCGCTTCTACGCCAAGGGCCTGCGCCACCTGTTCGAGCGCGACCAGCGCGAGGCGAAGGGCGAGGTCGGGCGCCTCGGCTTCGCCTTCCACGTCAACGGCCAGGATACGGAGCCGGGCTTTTCCAAGAGCCTGACGCTCACGCTGCTCGTGGTGGAGGCCGACCGGGCCGAGGTGCAGGCCACCTTCCGCAACGGCAGCCCGCAGGAGTTGCGTTACAGCCTCCTGCGCGAGGGCGGCCTCTGGAAGATCGCTGATGTCCGCTCTCTGCGGAAGGACCGCTGGGACCTGACGGAGATCCTGTCCGCGCCGCTGCGCTGAGGCAGGCCGCTCAGGCCAGCCGAAGCCCCGTCAGCAAAGCGGCGACCCAGTCCTGGGCGGTGGGGGGGCGGCAGGATCGGCCGTGGCGGGGCCGCCCGGCACAACCCCGTGATCGCGGCGGCAGTCTGGCGTCGAGGCGATGCGCCTCCGCGGCATCCGTGCTTTGCGGATCGGCCGGGGTGGACGGAGAGGCCGGTCAGCGGCCTCATCGGCCCCTGCCCCCTCAATGCGACAGGATCTTCGATAGGAAGGCCTGGACGCGGAGGCTGCGGGGCTCGTCGAAGAAGGCGTCCTTGCTCGTGTCCTCCACGATCTCACCCTGGTCCATGAAGATCACCCGGTCGGCGACATTGCGGGCGAAGCCCATCTCGTGGGTCACCACCATCATGGTCATGCCGTCCCGGGCGAGCTCGACCATCACGTCGAGCACCTCGCCGACCATCTCCGGGTCGAGGGCCGAGGTCGGCTCGTCGAACAGCATCACCACCGGGTCCATGGCGAACGCCCGGGCGATCGCCACCCGCTGCTGCTGGCCGCCGGAGAGCTGGCCCGGAAATTTCCGCGCATGCGCCGAGAGGCCGACCCGGGCGAGCAGGTCGAGCCCCCGCTTCTCGGCGTCCGCGGCCGAGCGCTTCAGCACCTTGCGCGGGGCGAGCGTCAGGTTGTCGAGGATCGACAGATGCGGGAACAGCTCGAAATGCTGGAACACCATGCCGACCCGGGCGCGCAGCTTGGGCAGGTTCGTGGCCCGGTCCTTCACCCGCGTGCCGTCGACGGTGATCTGGCCCTCCTGGAACGGCTCCAGCGCGTTCACGCACTTGATCAGGGTCGACTTGCCTGAGCCCGAGGGGCCGCAGACCACCACCACCTCGCCGCGGGCGATCTCCGTCGTGCAGTTGGAGAGCACCTTGAAGTCGCCGTACCACTTGGACACGGCCTCGATGGCGATCATCTGCGCCGCGCTGGCAGGGCGGGGCGCGACGAGCGGCGCCTCCTGCAGCCCGGCATCCTCAGGGGCGTCGGTCGCCCGGACGGGCGTCTGGGGCGTGCCGGGCGCCGGGATCGGCGTGGAGGTCATGACGTCCCTCAGCGGATGATCGCGACGCGGGATTGTAGGCGGCGCACCAGGAGCGAGGCGGCCAGACAGATCACGAGATAGGTAAGCGCCGCGAACAGATACATCTCGACGAGGCGCCCGTCCCGCTGGGCGACCTTCACGGCGGCCCCCAGGAAGTCGGTGAGCGAGAGCACGTAGACGAGCGAGGTGTCCTGGAAGAGCACGATGGTCTGGGTCAGCAGCAGCGGCAGCATGTTGCGGAAGGCCTGGGGCAGGACCACGCTGCCCATCACCTGCCAGTAGCCGAGCCCGAGCGCCTGGGCGGCGGCCGTCTGGCCCTTCGGGATGGATTGGAGGCCGGCTCGCATGATCTCGGAGAAGTAGGCCGCCTCGAAGAGGGTGAATGTGATCAGGGCGCTGGTGAAGGCGCCGACCTGGATCGGCTCCGAGGCGCCGGTCGCCCAGGCTCCGAGGTAGGGCACTAGGAAGTAGAACCAGAAGATCACCAGCACGAGCGGCAGGGAGCGCATCAGCTCGACATAGAGCTTGGCCACGTGCCGCAGCCCGGGCAGCCCGGAGAGCCGCAGCATCGCGAGCCACGTGCCGAGCACCAGGCCCAGGCCCGCCGCCAAGGCGGTCAGCGTCAGGGTGAAGACCATGCCCTGCCCGAACAGATAGGGCAGCGAGGCCCCGACCACGCCGAGATCGAACTGCGAAAACATCAGCGCTGCCCGGGGATCGCGACCGCCCGCTCGAGCCGGCTCGCGCACAGGATCACCACGAGGTTGACCGCCACGTAGAGAAGGGTCGCCGCGGTGAAGGCCTCGAAGACGTGGAAGGAGAATTCCTGCATCGCGCGGGCCCGGGCGGTGAGTTCGAGCAGGCCGATGGTGAGCGCCACCGACGTGTTCTTGAGGTTGTTCAGGAACTCGGAGGTCAGCGGCGGCAGGATGAGGCGGTAGGCGTTGGGCAGCAGCACGTGGCGGTAGGTCTGCGCGGTGCCGAGCCCCAGGGCCGTGCCGGCGAGGCGCTGGCCCCGGGGCAGCGCCTCGATGCCGGCCCGCACCTGCTCGGCCACCCGCGCCGCGGTGAAGAAGCCGAGGCAGAGCACCGCCGTGTAGAAGGGCGCGTCCGGCACTTGCTTCACCGCGCTGCCGAGCGCCTCCGGCAGCAATTCGGGCAGCACGAAGTACCAGAGGAACATCTGCACCAGCAGGGGGATGTTGCGGAACAGCTCGACATAGGCCGTGCCGAGGGCCCGCGCCGCCTTCGAGGGCAGCGTGCGCATCACCCCGATCGCCGAGCCGAGGGTGAAGGCGATCGCCCAGGAGGCGAGCGCGGTCGCGACCGTCCAGGCGAGGCCGGAGAGCAGCATGTCGGCATAGGAGCCGACCCCTTCCGGGCTCGGCTCGAAGAAGACGTTCCAGTTCCAGTTGTAGTTCATCGGCCGTCGCTCAGTAGGCGACGGGGTCGGCGCTGTCGCTCGGGGTCTCGAAGGCCTTCCGCATGGCCTCGCTCATCGGCAGCTTGAGGTTGATGCCCCGGGGCGGGATCGGCTGCTCGAACCATTTCGCGTAGAGCGCCTTCCCCTCCGGGCTCCGGTAGAGCGCGGCGGTGGCGGCGTCGACCACCGCCTTGAAGGGCGCGTCGTCCCTGCGCAGCATGATGCCGTAGGGCTCGGGCTTCGAGAGCGCCTCCGAGGAGATCGCGTAGGCCTCCGGCGCCTTGGAACCGGCGACCAGGGCGGCGAGCAGCACATCGTCCATCACGAAGGCGTCGGCCCGGCCGGTCTCGACCATCAGGAAGGCCTCGGCATGGTCCTTGGCCGGCAGGATCCGGAGGCCGAGGCCGCGGGCGGTGTTGGCCTCGTTGATCTGGCGGATGCTGGTGGTGCCCGAGGTCGAGACCACGGTGCGGCCCTTCAGGCCGTCGAAGCTGTCCAGCGCCTTGTCCTTCTTCGCCACGAAGCGCGTCGCGGTGAGGAAGTGGGTGTTGGTGAAGGCGGCCTGCTTCTGGCGGTCGGCATTGTTGGTGGTCGAGCCGCATTCGAGGTCGATGGTGCCGTTGGCGATGAGCGGCATGCGCGTCGCCGAGGTGACGGGATTGAGCTTCACCGCCAGCGAATCGAGCTTCAGATGCGCCTTCACCGCCTCCGCCACCTTCTGACAGATCTCCAGGGCGTAGCCGACCGGCTTCTGGTTGCCGTCGAGATAGGAGAAGGGCACCGAGGAATCGCGGTAGCCGAGGGTGAGGGCGCCGCTGTCCTTCACCTTCTTCAGGGTGCCGGTGAGCGCCTGCGCCCCGGCGGGCCCGCAGGCGGCCGCGAGGGCGGTGAGCAGGAACACGGCCTTGAGGCGCATCGGTGGAGCTTCCCGACCCTGGGCCGCCCGGCGGGCGGCGGCGGTGCCATAGTGAGGCCGGCGCCCCGGCTTGTCATCCGCCGCGGCACCGAACGCGACGGGGGAGCCGTCTCTCATCCTGGCCGGCACGTTCGAAATTAATCCCGAGAAAGACAAGTCTCTGCACAATTCCGCCCGGGCGTTGCGGCCGGGGGACAAAGGTCATGCGCAGATCAGGGGCGAGGCATCTCATATAAGCCCCTGATTTCATTTTGATATGAGCATTGCTGGCTGTGTGGAAAACCGCCGCGGCGGGCGCGAAGACGTTCGAAGATACCAACAAAATGCATGATTCAGATCGGCAGTCCTTGCGCTGATATGCCAGGGTGAGTGAACTCTAGCCATCCTTGATCGAAGTTTGTGCAAGAACAGGAGGCGGTGCCGTGAAGCGGTCGGTTGTGTGCGCGTCGTTGCTGGCCGGCGCTTTCGTCCCTCCCCTCGTGGGCGCTCCCATCGGCTCCGCCCGCGCCCAGGGCGGCCCGGCGCCCACGGCCACCGACGTGGCGACCGCCAAGGCGCAGGTGGCGACGGCGAAAGCCAGGAAGGCGCAGGACGGGCCCTATTTCGCGGCGGTCCCGGTCAAGCCGCCGAACTTCCTCTACAAGGCCCTGGGCGAGCCCGAGAACTGGCGCATCAGCGGCTCGTTCCGCCCGAGGGCGGAAGGCATCGCCAACCAGTTCCGCCCCTCGACCTTCGCCAGCAACGACATCCTGAACTCGTATCTCACCACCCTGCACGTGGAATACGGCGTCAAGGATCCGGTGCGCATCGGCGTGGAGCTGTTCGACAGCCGCGGCTACTTCCAGCGCCGCAATTCCTCCGCCTCCACCACGGAGATCAACGCCCTCGAACCGGGCCAGGCCTATCTCAACTTCGATCTGGGCGATCTCGGCGGTGAAGGCTCGAAGAGCAGCCTGACGCTCGGCCGCTTCACCAAGAACATCGGCTCGCGCCGCCTCGTCTCCCGGCAGCAGTTCCGCAACACCATCAATGCCTATACCGGCATGCTGTTCGATTGGCAGGGCGCGAACAAGGACAAGCTCACCGTGCTCTGGTCGATGCCGCATACGCGGCTGCCCGACGACGTGCCCGGCATCCTCGACAACGGGATCGAGTTCGACCGCGAGAGCCCGGACCTGCAGCTCTTCGGCGCTTCCTACACCTTCGCGGGCATCTTCGGCGGCTCCCTCGAACTCTACGGCTACGGCCTCTACGAGCAGGATTCCGGTACGGGCCCGGGCTCGGTGCAGACCCGCAACCGGCGCCTGTTCACCCCCGGGATGCGGCTGGCGCGCCTGCCGCGGGTGGGCGAATTCGACTGGGACCTCGAGGGGATCTACCAGACCGGCCTCACCCGCGAGACGGCGGCGGTGACCGACGTGAAGGATCTCGACGTCTCGGCCTATTTCGTCCACGCCGAAATCGGCTACACCTTCGATGCCGATTGGAAGCCGCGGGTCTCCCTGCATTACGACCATGCCAGCGGCGACGGCTCCAACCCGAACAGCTACAACCGCTTCGACACGCTCTACGGCGCCCGGCGCTGGGAATACGGCCCGACCGGCCTCTACGGCCCGGTGCAGCGGGCGAACATGATCTCGCCCGCCCTGCGCTTCGAGATCACCCCGAGCAAGGTCTGGGACTTCTTCGTCGCCTATCGGCCGCTCTGGCTGGAAAGCGCCACCGACACTTTCGCGGCGACGCTGATCCGTGACCGCTCGGGCCGCTCCGGCACCTTCGCCGGCCAGCAGATCGAGGGCCGCGTGCGCTACTGGATCATCCCCGACACGATGATCCTCGATACCGGGCTCGCCTACCTCATCAAGGGCGACTTCCTGCGCAACGCCCCCAACGCGCCCGATACCGGAGACACCTTCTACGGCTATCTCAACACGACGCTCTTCTTCTGAGCCCTCGGGTCGGCAGCGGGATCACGGGGTGATCTCGTTGCCGACATAGTCGACGACGCCGTTGGCGTTCTTCTTCCAGACATACATCACGTAATCCGGCCGGGTGATGTCGCCCTTCTTGTCGTAGGCGATCTCGCCGATCACCGTCGGGGTCGGCTTGCCCTGGTGCAGATAGGCGGCCAGCGCCTCGGCCTCGGTGGAGCCCGTCGCCTCGACCGCGGCCTTGAGGATCTGGACCGCGGCATAGGCGTAGAGGGTATAGGCTTCCGGGTTGATGCCCTTGGCCTTGAAGCGGGCGACGATGTCCTTGGCCTCGGCGCTGCGGGTCCGGTCCGGGGTGAAGGTGACGAGCGTGCCCTCGGCGGCCGGCCCGGCGATGGCGACGAGCTCCTTGTCGACCATGCCGTCGCCGCCCATCAGGGGCGCTTCGAGCTTCTGGTCGCGCATCTGGCGGATGATGAGGCCGGCCTCCGTGTAGTAGCCGCCGAAATAGACCACATCGACGCCGTTCTGCTTCAGCTTCGACACGAGGGCGGAATAGTCCTTCTCGCCCGGGTTGATGCCCTCGATCAGCGTCTCCTTGCCGCCCTTGGCCTTGAACGCCTTCAGGGTCTCGTCGACGAGGCCCTTGCCGTAGGGCGTCTTGTCGTGGACGAAGGCGACCTTCTTCCCCGCGAAGGCCTTGGCGAGGTAGTCGCCGGCGATGGCCCCCTGCTGATCGTCGCGGCCGCAGGTGCGGAAGACGTTCCACAGGCCCCGCTCGGTGAACTTCACCGCGGTCGAGCCGGGGGTGATCTGGAGGATGCCCGCATCCGCATAGGCCTCGGAGGCGGGGATCGAGACGCCGGAATTGAAATCGCCGACCACCATGGTCACCCCGTCCGAGGCGAACTTGTTGGCGACCGAGACGCCCTGCTTGGGGTCGGAGGCGTCGTCGCCGATGGAGAGCTCGATCTTCTTGCCCTTCACGCCGCCGGCGGCGTTGATGTCCTCGACCGCCTGGGTGGCGCCGTTGCGGAACTGCGCCCCGAAGGCGGCGCTGTTGCCGGTGAGCGGGGCGGCGAGCCCGATCTTCACCTGCGCCTGGGCCGAGCCCGCGAGGAGAAGCCCGAGGGCGAGCCCGGCCAGCAGCGACGTCTTCATGCCCATCCCCCTCAATGCCCCCGTTCCAAGCAAGCGCGGGGCCGATGCCCGCGCGATCACGTTGCCTCCGGCCCCTTCGCCCGCCAGGCCAGCGGCCCGCGGCGCTCGTAGAGCCAGGGATATTGCCCCGTCATCTGCCGCACCCGCGTGACGCGGAAGGCCAATGCCCCGACGAGGAGCACCACCAGGGCGTCCGCCGCGTAGTAGCGGGCGGAGAGCAGCGTGCCCTGGAACAGGGCGAAATGGATGAAGCGCACGGCTCCGGCGAGCAGGAGCAGCGGCGGCACGATCTGCCAGGCCGGACGCCAGCCGAGCGCCACCGCCCGTGCCGTCATCCAGGCCGCCCAGCCGCCCATGGCCACGGTGACGAGCAGGAACAGGAAGACCGAGTCCTCCTCGTAGAGGATTCCCTGGAGCATCGCCTCAGCTCTCCTCCGGCAGGGCGTGGCCGCCTTCGAGATAGGCGGCCTTGATCGCCGGATCCTCCAAGAGCGCCCGGCCCTCCCCCGAGAGGGTGATGCGCCCGTTGACCAGCACGTAGCCGCGATGGGCGAGGCGGAGGGCGTGATAGGCGTTCTGCTCCACCAGGAAGACGGTGAGGCCGTCCTGCCGGTTGAGGGTGCGGATGGCGGAGAAGATCTGCTTCACCATGAGGGGGGCGAGGCCGAGGGAGGGCTCGTCGAGCATGAGCAGACGCGGCCGGCTCATCAGGGCGCGGGCGATGGCGAGCATCTGCTGCTCGCCGCCCGACATGGTGCCGCCGCGCTGGTGCAGCCGCTCCTTCAGCCGCGGGAACAGGGTGCAGACCCGCTCCAGATCCTGCGCGAAGAAGCGCCCCTCGTGCAGGGCGGCGCCCATCTGCAGATTCTCGTAGACGCTCATGCGCGGGAAGATGCGCCGCCCCTCCGGCGACTGGGCGAGGCCGAGCCGGGCGATGCGGTGGGTCGGCAGGCGCGTCACGTCCTGCCCGGCGAAGCGGATCGTGCCGGAGCGGGCGCGCGGGGCGCCGAACACCGTCATCATCAGGGTCGACTTGCCGGCCCCGTTCGCCCCGATCAGGGTGACGATCTCCCCCTCCCGCACGTCGAGATCGACCCCGCGCAGGGCGGCGACGCTGCCGTAGGAGGCCGAGACGCTGCGCAGGGCGAGCAGGGGCTCGGCGGCGGCCGCCTGCCGGGCCCGGGTCTCCTCCACGAGGACGTTGATGCCGGCCACGCTCATGCCCGCCTCTCCGCGACGGGCAGGGTGAGGCCGAGCTCGGCATCGACCTGCTCGACCTCCTCGTCCTCGACCCCGAGATAGGCCGCGATCACCCGCGGGTCGTTGCGGATCGCCTCCGGCGTGCCGTCGGCGATCTTCCGGCCGTAATCGAGCACGACCACGTGGTCGGAGATCTCCATCACCACGGCCATGTCGTGCTCGATCAGGAGCACGGAGGTGGCATGCGCGTCGCGGATGTGGCGCAGCAGGCCGTTCAGCTCGTGGGATTCCCGCGGGTTCAGCCCCGCCGCCGGCTCGTCGAGGCAGAGCAGGACCGGGTCCGTGCACATGGCCCGGGCGATCTCCAGCCGGCGCTGGTCGCCATAGGGCAGGTCGCCGGCCGGATCGTCGGCCCGGGCGGTCAGGCCGATCCGGTCGAGCCAGTCCCTGGCCTTGGCGATCGCGGCGGCCTCCGCCGCCCGGTAGCCGCCGAGGCCGAGGAGGCCGAGCAGGGTGAAGCCCGAGGCGCGCATCAGGGGGGCGTGCTGGGCGACGAGCAGGTTCTCCAGGACGGTCATGCCGGGAAACAGGCGGATGTTCTGGAAGGTGCGCGCCACCCGGGCCCGCCGGTTCACCTGATGGTTCGGCAGCCGCTCCAGCAGATGCGCGGCGCCGTCCGGATGGCGCAGGGTCAGCCGCCCCTCGCTCGGCCGGTAGAAGCCGGTGATGCAGTTGAACACCGTGGTCTTGCCCGCGCCGTTCGGGCCGATCAGCGCGGTGATGTCCCCCCGCCGGACGCGGAAGGAGAGGTCGTCCACGGCGGTCAGCCCGCCGAAGCGCATGCGCAGATGCTCGACCGCGAGGACGGCGTCGTCGGGGGGCGCCATCAGCCGTGGCCCTCGCGCACGAGGCTGCCGGCGATGGCCTTGCGCTCCTTGAGGGCCACGGTCGGCACCCGCTCGGCGATGAGGCCGCGGGGGCGCCAGACCATCATGGCGACCATGGCCAGGCCGAACACGACGAGGCGGTACTCGTTGGGGTCGAAGCCCTCGCCGAACACGGCCTTGAGGAAGCCGAGATTGCGCAGGAGCTCCGGCCCGCCGACCATGACGATGGCGGCGAGGGCCACGCCGATCTGGCTGCCCATGCCGCCGAGCACCACGATCGCCAGGATGATGGCGCTCTCCAGGAAGTTGAAGCTCTCCGGGCTGACGAAGCCCTGGCGCACGGCGAAGAAGGAGCCGGCGAAGCCCCCGAACATGGCGCCCAGCGCGAAGGCGGTGAGCTTGGTCGCGGTGGTGTCGATCCCGAGCGAGCGGCAGGCGATCTCGTCCTCGCGCAGGGCCTCCCAGGCCCGGCCGATGGGCAGGCGCCGCAGGCGCAGGGTCGCGAAGGCGGTCAGGAGGGCGAGCGCCAGGATCAGGTAGTAGAGGAAGACGACGCGGTGCATCGCGTCGAACTTGAGCCCGAAGGTGCCGGCGAAGCCGTTCGGCCCCGGGGTGAAGGGCAGGCCGAAGAAGGTCGCCCGGGGGATCGAGGACACCCCCGCCGCCCCGCCGGTGAGGTCGACCCAGTTGATGAGCACGAGGCGGATGATCTCGCCGAAGGCCAGGGTGACGATGGCGAGATAGTCGCCCCTCAGGCGCAGCACGGGAAAGCCGAGCATCATGCCCCAGAGCCCCGCGAACAGGCCGGCCAGCGGCAGGCAGACCCAGAAGGACAGGCCGAGGGTCGTCGAGAGCAGGGCGTAGGTATAGGCGCCGACGGCGTAGAAGGCGACGTAGCCGAGGTCGAGGAGCCCCGCGAGCCCGACCACGATGTTCAGCCCCCAGCCGAGCATGACGTAGGTCAGGATCAGGATGCCGAGGTCGATCCAGTAGCGGGAGGGGCCGAGGCCGCCGGTGAGGAACACCACCGCCGGCGGCATCAGCAGGGCGGCGGCCAGGAACAGGGGCAGGCCGAGGCGCGGCAGGCGCTGCCCGGCCTGGGGCGTGGCGTCGACGGGCTCCGTCGCCTGGGAAGGGCTCGGGGTGAGCGTCCGGCGCGCGTCGCGCCGCAGGAGCACCAGGCGCTGGAGCAGCCGCAGGCCGAACAGGGCGGCGCAGAGGCCGGCCACCAGCCCCCAGCGCGGGGTCAGGCCGAGGGCGCCCCCCTCCCCGAGATCGGCGCGGTAGCTGACGATCGGCACGCAGAGCCCGAAGGCGACCAGCGCCGTGAGCGCGCAATCCTTCAGGATGCCCGGCAGGGCGTTCTCCGACGCGGCGGCGGCCACCGGCTCAGACCTTCTCGACCTCGGCCCGGCCGAGCAGGCCCGAGGGCATGAAGATCAGGACGATGGCGAGGATCGAGAAGGCGGCCACGTCCTTGTACTCGATGGAGAAATAGGCCGACCAGAAGGTCTCGACGAGGCCGATGATGAGGCCGCCGAGCACCGCGCCGGGCAGGGAGCCGATGCCGCCGAGCACCGCCGCGGTGAAGGCCTTCACCCCGGGCACGAACCCGTCCGAGAAGGAGACCACGCCGTAATAGACGAGGTACAGCACCCCCGCCACCGCCGCGAGCACCGCGCCCAGCACGAAGGTGAGGGAGATGGTGCGGTCCACGTCGATGCCGAGCAGAGCCGCCATCTTGCGGTCCTGCTCGCAGGCCCGCTGCGCCCGGCCGAAGGGCGTGCGTTGCACGAGATACCAGAAGCCGGCCAGCAGGAGCGCGGTCACCGCCATGATCGCCATCTGCTTGTAGGAGAGAGTCACGGCGTAGCCCTCCCGCTCGAACAGGGTCAGGCCGCCATTGAGCAGGGGCGGCGTCGGCTTGTTGCGGGCGCCCTGGGCCACCTGCACGAAGTTCGACAGGAAGATCGAGACGCCGATGGCCGAGATGAGCGGGGCGAGGCGGAAGGAGCCGCGCAGGGGCCGGTAGGCCACCCGTTCGATCGCCCAGCCCCAGAGCGCGGTCAGCGCCATCGCCACGAGGAGCACGATCAGCAGAGCCAGGGCCACGGAGGCGATGCCGAGCCAGGCGGTGACGATCAGGAAGGCGATCAGCGCGATGAAGCTCGACACCATGAAGACGTCGCCATGGGCGAAGTTCACCATGCCGATGATGCCGAACACCATCGTGTAGCCGATGGCGATCAGCCCGTAGATCGAGCCGAGCGTGAGCCCGTTGATGAGCTGCTGTACGAAGACGTCCATGTGGTGCCGTCTCGGCCCTTGTCGCGGTTCTTCGGCACCCGCGGCGGAATCTGCCCCGCCGCTGCGGCCCGAGCGTAGCCGCACCGGCCCGGGACGGGAAGAGCCATTGCCGTACCGGCCGGTTCGCCGTCAGCGTTCCCGCTCCGGCCGGCATAGGGCGGCGAGGCGGGCGATGACCGGCGCCGCCGAATCCCGGATCGACCGGCCCTCCGTCGCGATCGTCAGGTCCGGGGCGAGCGGCGCCTCGTAGGGCGCCGAGATGCCGGTGAAGCCGGCGATCTCTCCGGCCCGGGCCCGGACATAGAGGCCCTTCGGATCGCGCGCCTCGCAGAGGCGGAGCGGCGTATCGATGAAGACCTCCAGGAAGGGGATGTCGCCGGCGCTGGCCCGCGCGGCCTCCCGCTCGGTCCGGAACGGGGAGATCAGGGACACGATCACGTAGAGACCGGCCTCCGCCATCAGCCGGGCGGTCTCGGCGACCCGGCGGATGTTCTCGCGCCGGTCGGCGTCCGAGAAGCCGAGATCGCGGTTCAGCCCGTATCGGACGTTGTCCCCGTCGAGCACCATACCGTGCAGCCCGGCCTGGTTGAGCGCCCGGTCGACGGCATCGGCGATGCTCGACTTGCCCGCGCCCGACAGGCCGGTGAGCCAGGCGATGGCCGGCCTCTGGCCGAGCTGCGCCCAGCGGGCCTCGCGCGGCTGGAGGCTCTGCCAGGTCAGGTTGTGTCGCAGATCCGTTCCCAAGCCGCATCCTGCCATGCCGGGCTCCCGCCTGCCGATCACCGCCCCACGCCATGCTTGACGGTTCGCGAGACGCAAATACAACCGAACGATGCATTTGCGTCCCGCTCACGCTTTCGTTATGTGGGAAAAATACCCACGTCAACAGTGGCTCCGACGCGCTTTCGAGGAGATCAGGATGGGATCGCAGCAACCTCCCGTGGCGGACGCCCGGCACCACCTGCTGATCGCCGGCACCGGCCGGGCCGGGACGACCTTCCTGGTGGAGGTGCTCACCGCCTGCGGACTCGACACGGAACTGTCACGCAATCCGCATGCCGGCTATGATCGGGCCGCGCAGGCGGGCCTGGAGAGCGACCCGCTGGTGCCCAAGGACCACCCCTACGTGGTCAAGTCGCCCTGGGCCTATCAGTTCGTGGACCAGTTCCTGGCCGATCCCGGCCTGCGCCTCGACGGGGCGATCCTGCCGATCCGCGACCTGAAGGAAGCGGTGGCGAGCCGGCTCGCCCTGGAGCTCGGCCACATCTACGGCCTGCCCGGCACCGCCCGGCTCGACGCGCCCTGGCGCGAATTCGGCACCGTGCCCGGCGGGGCGGCCCATTCCCTGGAGCCGCTCGACCAGGCGCGCATCCTCGCCCACGGCCTCCACCTTCTCCTCGAACGGCTGCTCGAACACGACGTGCCGATCGTGATGATGAAGTTCCCGCGCTTCGCCGAGGATCTCGACTACCTCTACGCCCATCTGCGCCCCTTCCTGCCCGCGGGCATGGAGGCGGGCGACTTCCGTGCGGCGGTGGCGCCGGTGGTCGATCCGGCCCGCATCCGGGTCGGGCGGGAGATCGGCCGCAAGCCGGCCGACGCCCTGCCGACGCCGGAGGAGATCGAGCGCATCGCCCTCAAGCGGCAGGTCGTGGCCCTGCAGGATCGCCTCGACCGCTACGCCTGGATCGATCGGCCCCTCAAGCTGGCGGAGCGCCTGCGGCGGCGGATGCGGCAGGCGATCGCCTGAGCCCCGCCCCGCCTCGACGGGGTGGTGTCCGATGCGCTAGGCCCGGGCCGGGCCCGGCGGCCGATTCCGGCGGTCGCCCGACCGCGCGGGAGGACGGCATGGACAGCGAAGCACCCCCGTCCGAGCCGCTTGCGGTGGCGACGGTCCGCAATGTCGAGATGACGGGGGCGGAGATCCGCTCCGAGCACGATCTCCTCGGCTATGCCGACGTGCCGGCCGCGGCGCTCTGGGGCATCCACACCAAGCGGGCGGTGACGAACTTCCCGATCACCGGCGTGCCGGTGGGGCATTTCCCCGAACTGGTGCGGGCCCTCGCCCTGGTGAAGCAGGCCGCGGCCCGGGCCAACCGGCGCCTCGGCTATCTCGACCCGGTCAAGGCCGACGCGATCGAGCGCGCCTGCACGATGGTGGCGACCGACAAGACTTTCGCCGAATCCTTCGTGGTCGACGCGATCCAGGGCGGCGCGGGCACCTCGACCAACATGAACGCCAACGAGGTGATCGCCAACGTCGCCCTCGGCCTCCTCGGCAAGGCGCCGGGCCAGTACGAGGCGCTGCACCCCAACGACGACGTCAACATGGCGCAGTCGACCAACGACGCCTATCCGACGGCGCTCCGCCTCGCGGTGATCTTCGCGACGCAGGGCCTGGTGCGGGCCCTCGACGACCTCGCCTACGCCTTCAAGGGCAAGGCGGTGGAATTCGCCGACGTGCTGAAGATGGGCCGCACCCAGCTCCAGGACGCCGTGCCGATGACGCTCGGCCAGGAATTCGACGGCTTCCACGCCACCCTCAAGGAGGACGTGGCCCGGCTCAACGAGATTTCCGGCCTGTTCCGCGAGGTCAATCTCGGCGCCACGGCCATCGGCACCGGCATCAACGCCGATCCGCGCTATGCCGCGCTCGCGGTGGAGGAGCTGTCGCGCCTCTCCGGCCAGCCGATGGTGCTCGCCTCGAACCTGATCGAGGCGACCTCGGATCTCGGCGCCTTCGTGCTGTTCTCCGGCGTGCTGAAGCGGGTCGCGGTCAAGCTCTCGAAGATCTGCAACGATCTGCGCCTGCTCTCCTCGGGGCCGCGGGCGGGGTTCGGCGAGATCCGGCTGCCGGCGGTGCAGGCGGGCTCCTCGATCATGCCCGGCAAGGTCAATCCGGTGATCCCGGAGGTGGTCAACCAGGTCGCCTTCCTGGTGATCGGCCACGACCTCACGGTGACGCTCTGCGCCGAGGGCGGCCAGCTCCAGCTCAACGCCTTCGAGCCGACCATCGGCTATTGCGTGCTCTCCTCGATCCGCATGCTCGGCGCGGCGGTGGACACCCTGACGAAGCGCTGCGTCGAAGGCATCGAGGCCGACCGGGAGCGCTGCCGCAGCCTCGTCCAGGGCTCGGTCGGCCTCGTCACCGCCCTGGCCCCGACGCTCGGCTACGAGGCGAGCTCCCGCATCGCCCGCCGGGCCCTGGCCGAGAACCGCGCCGTGGCCGAGCTGGTGCTGGAGGAGGGCCTGCTCACCGAGGCGCAGCTCAACGCGCTTCTGGAACTCGAGGCGATGACCCACCCGACCCGGCGGCAGAAGGCCGGCGGGACGGTGTAGGCGGGCGTCCGAACCCCAGACGAGGCGCGCATGGCCCCCGATCCGGATGTCGACACCCTGCTGCGCGCCTGCCTCGCCGATCCCGAGACGACCTGGGCGCTCGGCAGCTTCGGGGCGCTCGCCTTCTTCGCGCGCGATCCCGACGAGGCCGCGGCGGCGCTTCCCGGGATCGGGCTCGCGACGGCGCGGGCCGGCCTCCGCCTCGAGCCTCAGGCCGGGCTCCGGCCCTTCGCCTACGAGACCGCCTTCGCCTCCGGCTGGAGCCAGGCCATCGCCCTCTGCCTGCCGGAGGCGGTCTGCGCCATGGGGCAGCGCCGCGCCGTGACCGAGCTCGGCCCGGATGCGGGCGCCCTGCATGCGCGGGACCGGGACGGCATCCTGTTCGATCTCGGCCTCGGCCAGCGCGCGGTCGATGTCTGCCTGCGGGCCTCCGACCCCGACACGCTTGCAATCCTCCGGGCCGGATGCGGCCGGCCGCTCTTCGGCCCCGGCCATCCCGCCGCCGCCCTGCTCGAAAAGGGCGCCCGGCCGCAGGTCTTCGTGACCCGGATCGGCCGGATCGAGATCGACCGGCCCTGCTGGCATCCGGAGGTCGCGGCGGCCCCGGGCCCCCTCGCCTATCTGATGCCGCAGCGGCTGCGGAAGGGGCAGACCCATGCGGCCACCGCGCCGATCCCGCCGGGGCTCGTGCCCTGCGGCACATTGTTTCCGCCCCATCCCGCCCGGGACGGGCGCGGCGCCCCCGTCCCCTTCCGGCCGGAGCGGCACGCCGCCTTCCAGAAGCTGCTCGCCCGCTGGGGCGACCCGGAGCTCGCCGCCCTCAAGGCCCGGCTGCGGGCGGGCGGCATCCTCGGCCCCGACGAGCAGACGCGCCGCCACCGCCAGGTCGCCCGCACCGTCGCCGTGCAGGCGCAGGCCCTCGGCGAAGCGGTGGCCGGCGGGTCGCAACGTCTTTAAAGCTTGCGGCGCGGCGCCTAGATCGGGCTCGACACGGCCGCGGTGCCGGCCCGAGCCGGGCGGCGCGCCCCCGCATCGTCCCAACGCCTTCGCGGGATGCCAAGGAGCCCGATGACCACCTTTTCCCCCCGCGAGATCGTTTCCGAGCTCGACCGCTTCATCGTCGGCCAGCACGATGCCAAGCGCGCCGTCGCCATCGCCCTGCGCAACCGCTGGCGCCGGCAGCAGCTCAAGGGGCCGCTGCGCGAGGAGGTGGCGCCCAAGAACATCCTGATGATCGGGCCGACCGGCTGCGGCAAGACCGAGATCGCCCGCCGCCTCGCCCGGCTCGCCGGCGCCCCCTTCCTCAAGGTCGAGGCGACGAAGTTCACCGAGGTCGGCTATGTCGGCCGCGACGTGGAGCAGATCGTGCGCGACCTCGTGGAGGTTGGCATCGGCCTCAAGCGCGAGGAGAAGCGCAAGGCGGTGAAGGCCAAGGCCGAGGCCGCCGCCGAGGCGCGCATCCTCGACGCCCTGGTCGGGCCGACGGCGAGCCCGGCTACCCGCGACGCCTTCCGCAAGAAGCTGCGCAACAACGAGCTCGACGACAAGGAGGTCGAGCTGGAGCTCGCCTCCGCCTCGCCCCAGGGCCTGCCGATGTTCGAGATCCCCGGCATGCCCGGCGCCTCGATGGGGGCGATCAACCTCTCCGACATGCTCGGCAAGGCGCTGGGCGGCCAGCGCGGCAAGCCCCGCCGCATCACCGTGCGCGACGCCTACGCGCCGCTCCTGGCGGAGGAATCCGACAAGCTCGTCGACGACGATTCCCTGATCCAGGAGGCGATCCGCGAGGTCGAGGACAACGGCATCGTCTTCCTCGACGAGATCGACAAGATCACCGCCCGCGAGGGCCGCTCCGGCGCCGACGTCTCCCGCGAGGGCGTGCAGCGCGACCTGCTGCCCCTGATCGAGGGCACCACGGTCGCGACCAAGCACGGGCCGGTGAAGACCGACCACGTGCTGTTCATCGCGAGCGGCGCCTTCCACGTCGCCAAGCCCTCGGACCTGCTGCCGGAATTGCAGGGCCGCCTGCCGATCCGCGTGGAGTTGCAGCCGCTCACCGTGGAGGATTTCAAGCAGATCCTCACCGCGACGGAGGCGAGCCTGATCAAGCAGACCGTCGCCCTGATGGAGACCGAGGGCGTGACCCTGGTCGTCACCGAGGACGCCGTCGACGCCCTGGCCCGGGTGGCGGTGGAGGTGAACGGCTCGGTGGAGAATATCGGCGCCCGCCGGCTCCAGACCGTGCTGGAGCGGGTGATCGACGAGATCTCGTTCACCGCCACCGACCGCTCCGGCGAGACCGTGACGGTGGACGCGGCCTATGTCCGCGCCCAGGTCGAGGGGCTCGCCGCCAACGCGGATCTCAGCCGCTTCATCCTCTAGGCCGTGCGCGCGCCCGGTCCGGAGGGCGCTGCGCCGCTCCTGCCCATCGCCGCGCTGGTGGCGGGCATGGTCTCGATCCAGAGCGGGGCAGCCCTCGCCAAGGGGCTGTTCCCGGTGATCGGCGCCACCGGCGTCACCGCCCTGCGCGTCGGCTTCTCGGCGCTGATCCTGCTCGCCCTGTGGCGGCCCTGGCGGCGGCCCCTGGAGCGGCGGGAGGCGGGGGCGATCCTGCTCTACGGCGCGACCCTCGGCCTGATGAACCTGCTGTTCTACCTCGCCCTGCGCACGATCCCCCTCGGCATCGCCGTGGCGATCGAGTTCACCGGGCCCCTCGCGGTGGCCCTGTTCGGCTCGCGCCGCCTGCGCGACCTCGCCTGGATCGGCCTCGCCGTGCTGGGGCTCGGCCTGCTGCTGCCGCTACACGGGGCGGCCTCCCTCGATCCGCTGGGGGCGGCGCTGGCGCTCGGCGCGGGCGTGGCCTGGGGCCTCTACATCGTGTTCGGGCAATGGGCCGGCCGGGCCGGGGGTGGGCCGGCGGTCTCCCTCGGGATGAGCGTGGCCGCGCTGCTCGCCGCGCCGGTCGGCCTCGCCCAGGGCGGCGGCGCCCTGTTCACCCCGGACACCCTGCTGACCGGGCTCGCCATCGCCGTGCTGTCGAGCGCCCTGCCCTATTCCCTCGAGATGTTCGCCCTGCAGCGCCTGCGCCGGGAGGCCTTCGGCATCCTGATGAGCCTGGAGCCGGCCGTCGCCGCCCTGGCCGCCCTGGCGCTCCTCGGCGAGCGGCTGACGCCGGTGCAATGGCTGGCGGTGGGCTGCGTGATCGCGGCCTCGGTGGGGGTGGCGGTGAGCGGCCGGCCTTCGCCCGCGGAATCGGCGTGATCGCCCCGGGGGTTTCGGCTATGATCGGCGTATGAGACGGGCCGAGGCCATCGCGAATCTGCAGGCGAATGCGGACTCGGTGCGCGCCCTCGGCGCGACCTCACTCTACCTGTTCGGTTCGACCCTGCGCGACGAGGCGAGGCCTGGGAGCGATCTCGATCTGTTCATCGAGTACGACCCGGAATCCCGCTTCAACGCGTTCGACCTGATCGGCATCAAGCTCCTCTTGGAGGAGCGGCTGGGCGTCGATGTCGATCTCGCCACGCGGGACGGCCTCCATCCCCTCCTGCGCGATAGGATCGAGCGGTCGGCCTTGCGCGTGTTCTGATGGCGCGGCGGGATTTCCGGCATGCCCTCGAGGACATGCGCGTTGCGATCGAGGGGATCGAGCAGGCGACGGCCGGGAAGGATTTCGACGCTTACACTGGCGACTGGCTTCTGCGGCACGGCGTGCAGCGCGGGATCGAGATCATCTCCGAGGCCAGCCGCGCGCTTCCTGAGGAGATCCAGGCCCTACAGCCCGGGATTCCCTGGCCGAAGGTGCGGGCCATCGGCAACGTGCTCCGGCACGAGTACCATGGCCTGTCCGATCGGGTGATCTGGGGCGTGGTGGAGGACGAACTCCCGAAGCTCAAGGCGGCCGTCGCAGCGTTGATCGCGGCAAGCGAGTCTGGCTGAGGCCGGGGCGCCGCCCTGACCCAACCCGTCCCTACCCCACCCAGACCTGCCCCGGCCGCAGCGCCAGGAACCGCTCCGCCGGCAGCCCGGCCGCGGACAGGGCCTCGCCCAGGGCCTCGGCCGGGCGCTCGATGCCCTCGTCGGTGAGCTTGAACGTGCCCCAGTGGTGGCCCAGCGCCTGATCGGCGCCGAGGAGCTGCAGGGCCTCCACCGCGTCGGCCGGGTTCATGTGGTGGGATTGCATGAACCAGCGCGGCTCGTAGGCGCCGATCGGCAGTGTAGCGAGGCGGGGTGCGCCGAAGGTGGCGCGCAGGTCGCGGAAGATCGCGCCGTCCCCGAGGCCGGTATCGCCGACATGGTAATGCACCCCGCGGGGGGTGGTGAGCAGATAGGCGCACCAGAGCGCCATGCGCCGGTCGTTGAGGCCCCGCGCCGACCAGTGGTTGGCGGGGGTGAGATGGGCGGTGACGCCGCCGCCGAGATCGACCGACTGGCCCCAGTCCCGGGCCTCGACATGCATGCTGTCGTCGTAGCCGCGCAGGATCGTGTCGTTGCCGAGCGGCGCCACGATCAGCGGCTGATGGTCGGTCCAGAGCCGGGCCATGCCCGGCCCGTCGAGATGGTCGTAGTGGTTGTGGGTGATCAGCACCGCGTCGATCGGCGGCAGGTCCGCATAGGCGATGCCCGGCGGGTTGGCCCGCTTCGGCCCGGCGAAGCGGAACGGGCTCGCGCGCTTGGCGAAGACCGGATCGACCAGGATGTTGCGGCCGGCGACCTGGAACAGGTAGCTCGCATGCCCGATCAGCACGACGCGCAGCCCGTCGAAGCGTTCCGGCGGCTTGTCCGGCGGGAACGGGCTCGGGGCGGCCTCGGGCCAGGCCTCCCGCTTGGCGGTCATGCGCCAGCGGGCGATGTCCGAGAGGTCCTTGTCGGGGGCTTGGCCGGGGGCGTGGAAGCGCACCCCGTCGAAATGGTCGCTCTCGGGCCCCCGGTAATAGGGATTGTTGCCGCGCCGGTGCGCGGCATAGCCGACGCCGCCGAGGGTCATCACCGTGGCCGCGCTCGCGACCGTGATCAGGCGTCGCCGTTTCATGAGGGTTCCAGATGGCGGGCCGCGGCCGCGGTTCAAGCGCGACGGTTCGCCCTCACGAGCGCCAGCGCAGCTCCTGCCGCTCCAGCGGGTTCTCGAAGGGGCGCCCGGCGCGGGCCGCTTCCAGCGCCTCCCGCTTCAGGCGGAAATACCATTGCGAGGGCAGGTCGCCCTGGCCGAGCAGCACCATGGTGGGCTTGCGGTCCAGGCCCTTCTGGGCGTGCTGGAGCACCTGCTGGTCCTGGGTCAGGAACTGGCGCATCAGCGGCTTGGCGATCGGCTTGAGCAGGTTGAGCGCCGGCATGCTCCAGTAGAGGGCGTTGGTGAGCATGGTCCGGTTCGGGCCGAGCGGCGTGGCGAAGGTGTAGTTCGCCACCCGTTTCGTGCCGGCCACGATCCGCTCCAGCCGCACTCCCGGCAGCCGGAACTCGATCTCGACCTCGGGCGCCCCGCCGAGCAACCGGTAGAGCGGCGAGGAGGTGGTGGTGGCGTGGCTCGTCATGACGAAGCCGTGCGGCACCGGCTGGAAGGTCTTCACCTTCTCCCGCAGCTCCTTGCTTGCCCGGAACCACCAATTGTCGTGCACGAAGGCGACGTGGCCGGGATCGACCAGGCTCAGCGTGGTCAGGTCGAAGGAAGCCTCGACCTCGAGCTCCAGCACGAGGCAGCCCGCCGCCTCGAAGCCGAGCTCGGGCACCGCCGGCACGTCCTCGACCCGGGCCGGCCCGAGATAGGGGTTCACCCAGAGGAAGCCCGCGCTCTCGATCACGGGGAAGCGCTGCACGGCGATGCGGGAGAAATCGGCGGAATCGTGGGTCGAGAGGGTCGGTACGTCGCGGCAGCGCCCGTCCGTGCCGAAGCGCCAGCCGTGGAACGGGCACATCAGGGTCTCGCCGTCGCATTTGCCCTTGGACAGGGCCATGCCCCGGTGCGGGCAGCGGTCGCGCAGGGCGAAGGCGGTGCCGTCCTTGGCGCGCCCGAGCACGATCTGCTCCCCCTGGAGGGCGACCGCCCGCATCCGGTTCGTGGCGATGCCGTCGGCGGGGCCGACGCAGTACCAGGCGTTGGGCAGCGGCTCGCGCATCGCCTGCGGGTCGAGGGCGTCGGGGCCCGTCTCGGGCGGGGCGGCGCGCGGCGGGGCGGCGGTGAGCATCGGCGGGGTCCGGCCTCAGGGGCGTGGTCGAGGGCGCGTCGGAGCATCGGCGGCGCGCCGTGTCTTTGTCCTATCGCAAGGCCGCGGCGCCTCGCCAGCGCCGGGCGATCAGGTGCGCGGATAGATGATGATCGAGAGATAGGTCATCGGCGTCTTCACCAGCTCGGCCGGGCCGTGCAGGGCGGCGGGGTCGAACAGCAACGCGTCGCCGGGCTGAAGGCGGTAATCGTGGCCGGCATGGCGGTATACCACCTCGCCGCTCAGCATGTAGATGAATTCGAGGCCCGCATGCCGGAAGCCGGTATAGGCCTCCGCATCCTCCTTCAGGGTGATGAGATAGGGCTCGACCACGATGTCGCCGCCGAGCGCCGCGCCGAGCAGCTCGTAGACATGGCCGACCTTGGTGCCGCGCCGCTCGATCGCGACCCCCTGCCCCGCCCGCACATAGGAGCAGTCGCGCTTCTCCTCGAAGGCCGAGAACAGGGCCGTGATCGGCACGTTGAGGGCGTTGGCCAGGGCGTTGATGGTCGAGAGCGAGGGCGAGATCTGCCCGTTCTCGATCTTGGAGATCATGCCGAGGGAGAGGCCGGCGGCGGCGGCGAGATCCGAGACCGAGAGGTCGCGTTCGCGTCGGAACTGGCGCACCTGATGCCCGAGCGCCTTTTCCAGCGTGCGGGGGCTCTCGACGGGAGCGCCGGAGGCGGTGTTCAGCATGGATCCCACAATGGACGGCAGGCGGTCACCATAGGTGCCGCATGACGGGGGGTAAAGATGGTTCTCCCAAAGCGTGGTTGCACGCGAAGACGGGATGCCCGGAGGCCGGGGATCCCGTCACGTGTCGCGGGGGGCCCGGCTCCGGTCAGGCGGCCCGCACCGTGTCGAGGAAGCGCGAGACCTCGGCGCTGAGTTGCCCGGATCGGCCCGAGAGCAGGGCGGCGGCGGCGAGCAGCTGATGGGCGGCCGTGCCGGTCTTCTCGGACGCCTCCGCCATGCCGGTGATGCTGCCGGTCACCGAAGCGGTTCCCGTCGAGGCCTGGGCGGCGTTGCGCACGATCTCCTGCGTGGCCGCGCCCTGCTCCTCCACCGCCGCGGCGATGGCAGCGGTCACCGCGTTGATCTCGCGGATCCGCTCGGTGATCCCGCCGATGGCGGTCACCGCCTCGCCGGTCGCGCCCTGAATCTGCGCGATCTGGGCCGAGATCTCCTCCGTCGCCTTCGCGGTCTGGCTGGCGAGTTCCTTGACCTCGGCGGCCACCACCGCGAAGCCGCGGCCGGCCTCGCCGGCCCGGGCCGCCTCGATCGTGGCGTTGAGGGCGAGGAGGTTCGTCTGGCCGGCGATGGTCGAGATCAGCCCGACCACGTCGCCGATCCGGGTGACGGCGGCGCTGAGCGCCTGCACCAGGCCCGCGCTCTGATCGGCTTCGGTGACGGCCCGCTGCGCGAGATCGGCTGAGCCCGTGACCTGGCGGCCGATCTCCTGCACCGAGGCACCGAGTTGCTCGGCCGCGGCGGCCACGGTGCCGACCTTGGCGGCGGCTTCCCGGGCGGCGTCGGCCACGCCGCCGGAGCGGCCGGCCGTCTCGCTGGCGGTCGCCGTCATGGTCTCGGCCGTCGCCTGCAGCTCGGCGGCGGAGGCGTCGACGCCCGCGACGATGCCGCCGACCGTCCGCTCGAAGCTCTGCGCGATCTCGACCATGGCCGCCTTGCGCTGCGCCTCGACGCCCGCCCGCGCCAGGGCCGCCTCCTGTTCCAGGGCCTGAGTGCGGGCGACCTGGGCCTGCGCGTCCTGTTCCGAGGCGCTGAGCGCCCGGAAGGCGTGGGAGACGGTGTGACAGATCCACATCAGCACGCCGGTCTCCATCGCCACGATCAGGGCATGCAGAACCACGCGGCCGAGATTCGCAGTCGCGGCCTCGGGGAAGACCAGCGTCGGCAGGGCGAAGCTGAGCGCGAGGTGATGCAGGGCCGTCGCCCCCGCCGCCAGCAGGATCACCCGCCAGTCGCACCAGCCGACCAGCACCGCGAGGCAGGCGAAGAAATACATGTGCAGGTCGATCTGCCAGGGATGGCCGACCATGCCGTAGAGCAGGATGCTGGCCATGCCGACCAGGGCGGCTCCGCTGACGAGGCGGGTCGAGAGCCCGATCGGATCGCGCTTCCAGAACAGGGTCGCGACGCTCGCGAGGACCGCCGCCGCCAGGGGCGGCCCCGCGGCGAAGTCGTGCCCCGTTGCGAGCGCGACCCCGGCGGCGAGGGGCACGTGCAGCCAGAGCAGGGCGACGAGGAGGCGCGCGAAGGCGTGCCGGAGCTGGTTCAGGTCGGTCATGGGGAGGCCTTGCCGGGGGCGATGCGGATCTCTGCGGAAGCGCGTGCGGAGGGGCCGCGCCCGGCGCAGCCGCCCCCGAAGGCGGGCAGCACGAGCCAGGCGCCGGCCGCGTAGAGGCGCGCGGCGAAGCCCGGCCGCTCCGAGCGGGCGAGCAGGATCGGGCCTCCGGCGACGGCATTCACGATCTGGCCGCCGGCCTGCGCCACGGCGCGGGCCGCTCCCGCGAGCCCGTCGGCGGGGGGCCCGATCACCGCGACATCGTCCGAGCGGGGCATGCCGAGCAAGACAAACGGAAGCACCAGAAGTACGCCGCTCGCCATCACGCCTGGCACAAGATCGGATCGCATGGCCTCGGAGTAGGCCTTCTGCCGGAAGAGGGTCGGGATATCTTCCGACAATTCAAGGCCGGATTTAATAAACGTATAATTTCGTGTCGTGTGTTGTCGGTTAAGGGCTGATTCATATGTCTTAACTTCGAATTGCCTGCGATGATTATGCAATCTGAGGTTTATTAAGCTTGGAGGGAGATCCGGAATCCGCTCGCATGCGCATCGCGGGGTCGGCGCCGCCGCGCCAGGATGTCGGCGCGAATCGCCCTGCCGCCCGTCGACGCGAGGGGTCTGACAAGCGGGTCTTCGCGCCTTACGGTGAGGTGTCGGGCCTTCGGGCCCGCCGGAGCCCATTCGCGGATGTTCGCGCTGCTCACCCATTTCCGCGGCCTCGCCGCCTACAATGCCTGGGCGAACCGCCGTCTCTACGCGGCGGCGGCCACGCTGCCGGACGCGGCCTACCGGCAGGAGGCGGGCGCCTTCTTCGGGAGCCTGCACGGCACCCTGAACCACCTCCTCGTGACCGATCGAATCTGGCTGAGGCGGCTCACCGGCACGGGCGAGGCGCCCTCGCGGCTCGACGCCATCCTGTTCGACGCGCTGGAACCGCTGCGGGCGGCCCGCGAGGCGGAGGATGCGCGGCTCGCGGCCTTTCTCGACGCCCTGTCGCCCGACGCGCTCTCCGCCATCCTCGACTACGCCACCACCGCCGGTACGCCGCAGCGACAGCCGGTGCGGGACGTGCTCGCCCATCTGTTCAACCACCAGACCCATCATCGCGGGCAGGCCCATGCCGTCTTGACCCGCCTGGGCATGGCGGAGCCGCCCTCCCTCGACCTGCTCGCCATGCAGCGGGAGACGGCGCGGGCATGACCAGCCTGGGCGCCTATGCCGCCGCGGCCCTGGCCGAGATCGCCGGCTGCTTCGCGTTCTGGGCCTGGCTCCGGCTCGATCGCTCGCCTTTGTGGCTGCTCCCGGGGTTCGCGAGTCTCGCCCTGTTCGCCTGGCTGCTGACTCTGGTGGAGAGCGAGGCGGCGGGCCGTGCCTATGCCGCCTATGGCGGCGTCTACGTCGCCGCCTCGATCCTCTGGCTCTGGTGGGTCGAGGGGCGCGTGCCGGACCGCTGGGATGCCCTCGGCGCCGCCACCTGCCTCGCCGGCACGGCGATCATCCTGCTCGGCCCGCGAGGATGAGGTCGTCGGATCGGGGGCTAAGGCGGAACCCCTTTCGGCTCGGCGCGTCTTGAAAAGGATTGTGCGCCGCACCATCTTGAAAACCATCCAGCGGGATGGTCCGCGGATGGCGAACGGAAGGTTCTGGCGATGAATGCCGAGGTGCAGCCGCATCGTCTCCGGGTGGCGGACAGCGAGAAGATCACGGTCAATCTCGGCTTCGTCGATCTCGGGCGCATCGACCTGATGGTGCGCGACGGGTTCTACGGGAACCGCGCCGACTTCATCCGCACGGCGATCCGCAACCAGCTGGAGCGCCACGACGAGGCGGTGCGCCAGTCGGTGTCGCGCAACCGGCTCGATCTCGGCCTGCGTCAGATCGGCCGGGCGGAGCTGGAGGCGGCGCGGGACGCCGGCACGCCGCTCCACATCCATGTCGTCGGCCTCGCCAGCATCGCCGGGGATGTGACGCCGGAGCTCGCCCGTGCGGCGATCGCCTCCGTGCAGGTTCTCGGCGCCTTCCAGGCGAGCCCCGCCGTCAAGGCGGCGCTGAGCGACCGTATCGCCTGACCGTGCCTGTCACCCCGCTCCTCTCTCCGAAGGCAACGCGATGAAGCCGCTCTTCAAGGTCGATATGCGCGAGGTCACGCGCCTCACCCGGGCGGGCCAGCTCGGCGAGGCCCTGGCCCTGCTGCGAGGCAGGCCGGCGGACACGCCGCCACCGGAGTCCCGGAGGAACGACACGATCGATCTCGTGGCGCCCACCCGGCCCGGCGGCGCCTGGACCGCCGCGCCCGAGCCGCCGGCCAACGGAGAGCTGTCCTCCGCTCGGACCCAGGCGCCCGATCCCGTAGCCTCCTGGTCCATGCCCGAGCCGATGCGCGCGCTGCTCGATCGCCTTCCCGGCGCCGGCGCCTTCTCGGAGGGGCTGCACGGCTTCGAGGGCTGGGGGCGCCCGGCGCCGGCCCCGGACGATGCCCGCTTCACGGAGCGCAGCTTCTCCGGCGCCGCCGGGAAGCGCGGCTACAAGCTCTACGTGCCCGAGGGCTACCGGGGCGAGCCGGTGCCCCTGGTGGTGATGCTGCACGGCTGCAACCAGAACCCGGATGACTTTGCTGCCGGCACCCGCATGAACGTCCTCGCCGAGGCGGAGGTCTTCCTCGTGGCCTATCCGGCCCAGAGTGCCTCCGCCAATGTCTCCCGCTGCTGGAACTGGTTCAACGCCGCCGAGCAGGCCCGCGGGCGCGGCGAGCCCGCCCTCATCGCCGGCATCACCCAGGAGATCATGGCGGAGTACGCGGTCGATCCGGCCCGGGTCTACGTCGCCGGCCTCTCGGCGGGCGGGGCGGCCGCGGCGATCATGGGCAGCGCCTATCCCGATCTCTATGCGGCGGTGGGCGTGCATTCCGGCCTCGCCTGCGGCGCGGCGCGGGACGCGGCGTCCGCCTTCCAGGCCATGAACGGCGGCGGGGGCACCGTGCGGCCCAACGGCACCGCCCTGCCGGCGATCGTCTTCCACGGCGACCGCGACAAGACCGTCAACGTCGTCAACGGCGACCGGGTCATCGCCCAGTTCGCCGCGGCGGCTCCCCTCGAAGCCACAACCCGCACGGGCGTCGGCGCGGATGGCAGCCGCTACACCCTGACCCGGCATGCCGACGCATCGGGCCGCGTGATGCTCGAGCAATGGAGCCTGCACGGGGCTGGCCATGCCTGGTCCGGCGGCAGCCCGGACGGCTCCTTCACCGATCCCGCCGGCCCGGATGCGAGCCGCGAGATGCTGCGCTTCTTCCTGGAGCATCCGAAGCCGCCCCGGCGGTCCTGAACGCCTGCGCGGGAGACAAGCCTGCCGCCCATCCGGCCGCGAGCTGTGCGGACGGCAATGGTCAGCCACGCGCCAGCCGCGATGGCAGGGGCCGAGCTCAGGCACGATAATGCCGGTGCACCTGCCGAGGCGGGCGTCGCGTCCCTCAAGATTCAACTGGGGCGTGCAGGCATCACCGAGGGAGACAGCTCGTGAACGGCAAGCAGGGGGATCTCGAGGCGCGCATCGTGGCGATCGAGTACGCGCTTCAGGTCCTGATCGACTGCCTCGGGGATCGGAACGCCGTGGACCCGGCCAAGATCGCCCGTCTGCTCACGACGGCGGCCGGCGACCCCCAGGCCGCCAGCTCCAACATCGCGGTGCCGCGGGCGCTGAACGCCCTGGCCGAGCGGATCTGAGGCCGTTTCCGCGCGATCGGAGTGGAAACGGTCCCGGCTGCGGCCCCTCAGGCCGGGCCGGGATCCTCGATGACGCTGACATGGGCGGCGACCACCTTCCAGCCCTCGGGGAATCGTACCCAGGTCTGGCTCTGGCGGCCGATGCGGCCCGTCGCCCCCTCCCGCCGGAACAGGGTCATCGCCACGGCCATGTCGCGACCGTAGGTGGTGATGACCGTGTGCTCCAGGCTGCGCGCCAGCCCCTGCGGCGCCCGCGCCCGGCGGAAGGCGCGGATCGCCTCCATGCCGTAGAGGTTCTCCCCCGCTCCGTAGCGGATGGTGCGGGGGTCGTCGTGGAACAGGTTCTCGAGGGTGGCCACGTCGTTGGTCACCAGGGCCGTCTCGTAGGCGGCGAACACCGCCTCCACCTCGGCCTTCACCGCCGGGTCGTCGATCTCGATCATGGGATGCGTCACGCTTCGAGGGGGGCGACCGGCGCCGTGCAGGTGCTCAGGCGTTCCAGGTGCCGTGCGACCCGCAGGGCCACGTCCTCGCGCCAGGGCGCGGCGATGACCTGCACGCCGAGCGGCAGGCCGTCGTCGAGCCGGACCGGCACGGCGGCGACCGGCAGGCCGATGAAGGAGATCGGCTGCGTGTAGAGGCCGATATTGGCCCGCACCGGCAATTCCACCCCGTCGAGCACGAAGGTGGCCTGCCCGCTCCTGGGTGCCCGGCAGGGCACGGAGGGGGCCAGGATCACGTCGACCTCCTCGAAGAGGCGAAGCACGGCGTCGCGGTACCAGCGCCGGAAGCGCTGCGCCCGCTCGACCCAGGGGGCCGGGATCATCGCGCCGGCGGCGAGCCGGTCGCGCACGGCTGGGTCGAAATCGTCGGGCCGCGCCCGCAGGCGGTCGAGATGCAGGGCCGCGCCCTCGGCGGCGGTGATGAGATAGGCCGCGGCCCGGGCGCGGGCAGCTTCCGGGATCTCGACCACGCGGGTGACCGCGAGGGCCTGCGCGACCTTCGCCACGGCGGCGAAGGCCTCGGGCTCGCCGCTGCGGGCGAAATAGCCCCCGGCGGTGGCGATGCGCAGATCGCCGAGGCCCGCCTCGATCCGCGGCGCGACGGCCTCCGCGGGGCGCTTGGTGGCGACCGGATCGGCCGGGTCCGGCCCCTGCATCGCGTCGTAGGCCAGCGCCAGGTCGGTGACGCTGCGGGCCATCGGCCCGAGATGGTCGAGGCTGCCCACGAAGGGGAAGCTGCCCGCCCGGGTGAGCCGGCCATAGGTCGGCTTCAGGCCGAAGCAGCCGCAGAAGGCGGAGGGCACGCGGATCGAGCCGTTGGTGTCGGAGCCCAGGGCCAGCGGAACCAGGCCCGCGCCGACGGCGCCTCCCGAGCCGCCGGACGAGCCGCCCGCCATGTGCCCGAGGGCGTGCGGGTTGCGGGTGTTCCCGTCATGCACGTTCTCGCCGGTGAAGTCATAGGCGTACTCGCCCATGTTGAGGCCGCCGACGAGGATGGCCCCGGCGGCTTCCAGCCGCTCGATCAGGGCGGCGTCGCGGGCGGCGGGGGCGCGCTCGCGATTGATCTTCGACCCGGCCCGGGTCGGCAGGCCGGCGATGTCGAACAGGTTCTTGACCGCGAAGGGCACCCCGGCGAGCGGCCCGGGCGTCTCGCCCCGGGCCAGGTCCGCGTCGATCGCCTGCGCCCGGGCAAGGGCCCGCTCGGCCAGGACGTCCGTGAAGCTGTTCACCTGCGGGTCGATGCGCGCGATCCGCGCCAGCGCGGCGGAGACGACGCCCTGCGCGCTCGCCGAGCCGGCCCGGATCGCGGCGGCGATCTCCGCGGCGGTGGCGGTGGAGAGATCCGTCATCGTCTCAGGCCTCGAAGACCGGGGCCGTCTCGGCCTCGTCGGGGAGCGCGAAGGCGGAGACGAGGTCGGCGGCCGCCTTCAGGACCCGCAGATTGGCGACCACCGCGGGGATGCGTTCGACGGTCAGGGGGACGCCGAGGGCATCGGCCGCGGCGGTGGCGAAGGCTTCGGGATCGAAGGACGGTTCGGCTCTGTCTGTCATGCTACTCTCGAGGCGGGCCGCGGGCGATCACCGGCGGCCCCAGAGGCTCTGGCGCCGGTGCGGGTGCACCGGGCATGCCAGCGTCAGTCCCGCCCGGCCAGGGCGGCGACGGCTTTCTCGGAATCTGAGACCCAGCCGAAGATGCCGCCCTGGGATCGGATCATCTCCAGGCCGGCCTCGTGCAGGGCGGGGACGTAGGAGGCGCAGGCATCGCCGATCACGATGCAGCGATAGCCCCGATCGTTGGCCTCGCGCACCGTGGTGTTCACGCAGACCTCCGTGGTCACGCCGCAGACGATCAGCGTCTCGATGGCGCGCGATTCCAAGACCTGCGCGAAATCGGTGGCGTAGAAGGCGCCCTTGCCGGGCTTGTCGATCACCGGCTCGCCGGGCAGGGGCGCGAGCGCCGGGACGATGTCGTGGCCCGGCTCGCCCCGGATCAGGATGCGGCCCATCGGGCCTGGGTCGCCGATCCGGAGCTTGGGCGCGCCCCGCTCGATCTTGTTCCTGGGCGCGTCGGACAGGTCGGGTTTGTGCCCCTCCCGTGTATGCACGACGAACAGCCCCGCGGCCCGCGCCGCCGCGAGCAGGCGCTGGGCCGGGGGCACCGCCGCGGCCAGCAGGGAGACGTCGTTGCCCAGCGTCTCGCCGAAGCCCCCCGGCTCCAGGAAATCCCGCTGCATGTCGATCACGACGAGGGCCGTCTTCGCAGGATCGAAGGTCAGCGGAGTGGGATCCGCATCGAGAACGAGGGCCATGCGCACAATCCCATGGAACGCGAAGGCGGAGTGAGGCCGACTCGCCGTCGCCGTCATCGTGTATGCAAGAATTCGGAAATTGCCTGCCCAAACCATGCATCGCGCTGCACGAAGATGTTGCAGGCGCTGGCTAGCGGCTGAGCAGCCTGGCCCGGCCGGGGGCGCCTGCCTCAGCGGCGCGGGCGGAGCTGGGTCTCGCCGGCGGTTCGGCGCGCGGGCGGCCTGCCCCGCCGCGTCGCCTGGGCCCCTTCCGCCGCCGCCTGGCGCTGGACCGCGTCCGTCGCGTCGACCCGCTCGAACACGTCCTCGACCACGCTCATATGCACGAGCATGGCCGCATTGGCCGCGGCGGCATCGCGGGAGAGCACCGCGCGGACGACGAGGCCGTGCTCCGCATGGGAGCGCAGGAGCCGCCCCGGGGCCCGGAACTGCGCCTTGCGATAGGGGGTGAGGCGGCGGCGCAGGTTGTGCGCGATCTCCTCGACGACGACGTTGTGCGCCCCCTCGTAGAGCAGGCCGTGGAATTCCTGATTGGCCTCGGTGTAGGCGGCGCGGTCGTCGGCCTCGGCGAGGCGGCCCATCCGCTCGTGCAGCCTCTGGAGCTGGCCGCGCTCGGCCGGAGTCATGCTCAGGGTGGCGAGCCGGGCGCAGGTCGCCTCGATCTCCCCCATGGCGATGAAGAGCATGTCGAGCTCGTCCGGGGTGATGCTGCGCACCGTGGCGCCGAAGCGCGGGCGGATGTCGACGAGACCCGTGCCGTTGAGCAGGCGTAGGGCATCGCGCACCGGCGTGCGCGAGACCCCGAAGCGGCGTGCCAGAACCTGCTCGTCGAGATGCAGGCCGGGGGCGAGCTCGCCGGAGAGAATCGCGTTGGCGATCGCGTCGGAGAGGCTCTCGGCGCGGGTCTGGACTGCGGGCATTGCGCTCGCTCGTGTTGGAGAGCCCGGCGGGATGACGCCCGCGGCGGAAGGTCGTGCGCCGCGGTCTGCCCTACTGGTAAGCCGACTTGACGGTCCTCCGCAACGCGTCGCGAGGCGAATGCGCGCATATCATCAACGGCCCGTGCGCAAGATGGCAACGGGGCGACCCAGGAAGCATCTGCCGCGCGAACCCGGGCAGGCCGGCGCCGACCGCGGCAGGCAAGGTCCCGTATCCGTGTCGCGAGACGCTCCCCGTCTCGGCTCGACCGCGCCTCGGCCACGGACGCCACCTGCGCGCATCTCCGGCGGGCACCACCGCTTGTTGTATATTTGATACAACTTATCAGAGTATAATCGGTATGACGCACGCTGGCATATCGGTTGCTGCCCTGCGCTCCGGGTTCATTGCGAATGAGGAGAATAAAAATGTTCGCAAGGGGGTTCGCAGCCGCGCTGCTCTCCGTGTCGATGATCGGCCTTGCCGGGGCCGCAGACCTGACGACGAAAGAGAAGGCGCAACCGCAGGAGCAGAAGGAAGTTCCCTTCTTCCTCTTTGCCGATACGCAGATCAGCTATCGCTACCAGTTCCCGGCCGCCAATCCGGGCAGCCAGATCCTTCAGGCGGACGGCACGTTCCGCAACCGCGACGCCCCCAAGAACATCCTCAACATCTCGCACGCGGATGCCTGGGCGTACGGCACGAACTTCGTGTCCCTCGACATCCTGCAGTCGGGCTCGCAGTACCCGGCCGGCACCACCAACCCGCCGGGCTCGATCGGCGCGCCCTTCACCTACGATTACGGCAACACCGAAGCCTACGGCCTCTATCGCGGCACGCTGAGCCTGAACGCGCTCACCGGCACCAAGGCCTTCACGTTTTCGGGCATCGTCAAGGACGTGTCCCTGTCCTACGGCGTCGACGCCAATTCGCAGAACGATCCGTTCGGCTCGAAGAAACGCAGCGTCGTCGGCGGCCTGAACTTCTCCTTCGACGTGCCGGCGGGCTTCCTGAACCTGTCGGTCCACGCCTACAAGGAGTGGAACCGCAACGGCTTCAATCTCCAGCCGGATCGCGACCAGAGCTTCGACGTCGTGCCGGAGTTCGAGATCGTCTATAACTTCCCGCTGACCTTCACCGGCCTGCCGCTCAGCCTGGCCGGCTTCAACAACATCGTGCTGCCCAAGGGCCGCGGCGTCATCAACCCGGCCGCCTTCGCCTTCAACGCGCCCCGTGGGGTGGAATTCCTGTCGCGCACCAACCTGGTGCTCGACGTGGGCAAGCTCGTGTGGGATCAGCCGAACCGTCTCGATGCCTTCATCGGCTTCCAGTACTGGCTGAACAAGTTCGGCAACGTCGAGACCGCGACCTTCAAGGGCACCGAGGAGAAGAGCTTCCTCGCCGGCGTCTCGGTGCACATCTTCTGATCGCGCGAGGCCGGCCGCCGTCCCACGGGGCGGTGGCATGCCTCTTGTTGTGAGCGCGTGACACATCCGGAAGGCGGGCCCGCCCTCCGGAAGCGTCCAAGGCCGGCTCGGCGACGGGCCGGCATCCTCGTTTCTGACGGAAAGCTTGCATGACCGACGGCGCAGTGCCCTCCCGGCGTCTCTGGATCCGCGATCCCCTGGCGATCCTGGCCGAGAATGCCGGGGGCGGCATCGTCGTCGAGGGAAGCCGGATCGTCGAGCGGGTGCCCTCGGGCGGGACGCCCACGGCGCCGGTGGACGAGACCTTCGACGCGAAGAACCACGTCGTCATCCCGGGCCTCGTCAACACCCACCACCACTTCTTCCAGACGCTGACCCGCGCCCACCCGGTGGCGATCAACAAGCCGCTCTTCCCCTGGCTGAAGGCGCTCTACACGGTCTGGGACAAGTTGACCCCGGAGGCTTTCCGGCTCGCGAGCCGGCTCGCCTACACGGAATTGCTGCTCTCCGGCTGCACCACTGCGGGCGACCACCATTACCTGTTCCCGAGGGGGCTCGAATCCTCCGTCGACATCCAGGTCGAGGAAGCCAGGGCGCTGGGCATCCGCGCCTTCGTCACCCGCGGCTCCATGAGCCTGTCGGAGCGCGACGGCGGCCTGCCGCCCGATGCCCTCGTCCAGGACGACGACACCATCCTCGACGACAGCGAGCGCGTGCTGCGCCTGTTCCACGACCCGAAGCCGGGCGCGATGGTGCAGATCGGGCTCGCCCCCTGCTCGCCCTTCAACGTGACGAAGCGCCTGATGCGCGAGAGCGCGGCCCTGGCCGACCGCTACGATTGCCGCCTGCACACCCATCTCGGCGAGACCCTCGACGAGGACGCCTATTGCCTCTCCGTCTTCGGCCAGCGCCCGGTCGATTACCTGGAGGAGGTCGGCTGGATGACGAACCGGGCCTGGCTCGCCCACGGCATCCACTTCAACGACGACGAGGTGAAGCGCCTTGGCAAGGCCGGTGTCGGCGTCTGCCACTGCCCGACCTCGAACATGACGTTGGCTTCCGGCCGCTGCCGCACCTGTGAGCTCGAGGCGGCGGGCTCCCCCGTGGGCCTCGGCGTCGACGGCTCCGCCTCCAACGACAACTCGAACCTGATCGAGGGCGTGCGTCACGCCCTCATGCTCAACCGCCTCACCTACGGGGCCGAGGCCGTGACCCATCTCGACGCCCTGCGCTGGGCGACGGAGGGCTCGGCCCGCTGCCTCGGCCGCTCCGACATCGGCCGGATCGAGGAGGGGCGCGAGGCGGATCTCGCCCTCTTCACCCTGGACGAGCTGCGCTTCTCCGGCAGCCACGATCCGCTGGCCGCCCTGGTGCTCTGCGGCGCCTACAAGGCCGACCGGGTGATGGTGGCGGGCCATTGGCGGGTGCTGGACGGCGTGCCCCTCGGCATCGAGACCGGGCGCCTGCGCGAGGAGCACAGCCGCCTGGCCAAACAGCTCTTCAGCGACGTCTGACGCGAGACGAAACACCCCGCCGGAGCGATCCGGCGGGGTGTTGTCGTCGAAGCCCGTGCCGCGATCAGGGCTGCGGCGGGGCGGGCGGACGCACGTCCGTCTTGGCGGCGGGGGCGGCGGTCACCGGCTCGCCGACGCCCGGGGGCGCGGGAACCGCCTTGCCGTCCTCGATCGCCTGAATCTCGTTGCGCGGTCCGGCGATGCCCTCCGTTCCGCCCGCGGCGGTTGCCGGCTCGCGCCCGGCCGGGGCACCCGTGGACTGGGCCAGGGCTGCGCCGCCGAGGCCCATCAGCGTGCAAAGGGCGAGCGCGCCCGTCATGCGAAATCGCATCATCGTCTCTCCTGGCTTGAGGAAATTTTGGCTTGAGGAAATTTGGGCAAAGCCCTGTTTCGCCGGGAGAAATTGATGGGCCGCGCAGAAGTTCCAGCATCCGCGCGCCGGGAGGCGGATTTCGGTCATGTTTTTTGCGAGGGAAAGACTTCGTGCATCTTCCATGAGCGACGCGCCATGGAAGATGCGGCGATATTTTATTTCGTTGTATGCTCTTCGTGGGGTCTGAACGACTTTCTCGAAAAGCCTCAGCGATGCTTCATGCGGTGACGGTGCCGGGCCGCCTTGCCCCGACGGCCGCCGGGCGCGGTGATGCGCTTCTGGCCCGCGGGCGGGGTCACGCTGCCCTGCATCCATCCGGTCGGCGCCGCCGCCGACGCGCTGCCGGCCGCCAGGCCGCCCGCGACCAGAACGGCCGCCAGGGCGCCCGCCTTCAGAACGATCCCGAACCTGACCATCGACCTGCTCTCCTCAGGCCGGCGACGTGCCGGCCGGGGCGAAGGCCGCAAGGCGTGTACCGGCGCCGATGCGGCCAATCCGCTCAGCCGGAGAAGCCGCGCAGCACGTCGAGCAGCACCTGCGCGCCCGCCTCGATGTCGGGGAGCGCGGCGTATTCCGCCGGATTGTGGCTGATGCCGCCGCGGCAGCGCACGAACAGCATCGCGATGGGGGCGATCGGCGCGATCGCCATGCCGTCATGCCCCGCCCCGCTCGGCAGGCGCAGCACCGGCCAGCCGCGCGCCGCGACGGCCTCGGCGATCCGCCCGGTCAGGGCCTGGTCGCAGGGCACGGCCGGCGCCTCGTGGGTGCGCGTCATCGACAGGGCGAGACCCCGCCGGGCGGCGATGTCGCGCCAGAGGGTCTCGATCTCCGCGAGCGCCGCCCGGCGCTGCCCGTCCTCGGGCGCGCGCAAGTCGAGGCTGAAGGCCACGCGGCCAGGGATCACGTTCACCGCATCCGGGAAGGCGGCGATCCGGCCGACCGTGCCGACGAGCCCCGCCTCGCCCCGGCAGCGGGCCTCGACCGCGAGCACGCATTCGGCCGCGCCGGCGAGGGCGTCGCGGCGGCCCTCCATGGCCACGGTGCCGGCATGGCCGGCCTCCCCCTCCAGCGTCACCGCGAGGCGGGTCGCGCCGCTGATGCCGGTGACGACGCCGACCGGCAGGCCGGCCCGCTCCAGCATCGGCCCCTGCTCGATATGCCATTCGATATAGCCGAGGAGGTCGCCCGGGGGCCGCGCCGCCTCCCCGATCCGGTCGGGGTCGCGCCCGAAGGCGCGCAGGGCCTGGGCGATGCTGATCCCCTCCGCATCCTGCGTGGCGAGCACCGTCGGGTCGAGGCGGCCGGCGAAGGCGCGGCTGCCGAGCAGCGTCGCGTTGAAGCGGGTGCCCTCCTCGTCGGCGAAGCCCACCACCTCGACGGCGAAGGGCAGGCGGATCCCCTCCTCCGCGAGGGCGGCGAGGCAGACGATGCCGGTGACGACGCCGAGCGGCCCGTCGTAGCGGCCCGCATCGCGCACGGTGTCGAGATGCGAGCCGATCACCAGGGCCGGCCCGCCGGGCTCGGGCCCTTCCAGGCGCCCGATCACGTTGCCGGCGGCGTCGAGGCGGGCGCTCAGGCCCGCTTCGCGCATCCAGTCCATGACGAGGGCGTTGGCCCGAGCCTGTTCGGGGCTGAGATAGACCCGGGTGATGGCCCCCTCCTCCGCGCTGATGGCGGCGAGCGCGTCGAGTCGGGCCTGGATGGCGGTCGCGAGAGCGGTCACGGCATCAGCTCCCGCGATAGGTCTGGAAGCTCCAGGGCGTGGCGACCAGGGGCACGTGGTAATGCCCTTCCGGCTCCGCCACGCCGAAGCGAAGGGGCACCACGTCGAGGAAGGGCGGATCGGGCAGGTCGAGGCCGAGGCGGCGGTAATGGTCGCCCAGGGCGAAGCGCAGCTCGTAGGTCCCGATCGGCACCGGCCGGCCGCCGATCAGGGGCGCGTCGGTGCGCCCGTCCGCATTGGTGAGCGCGCGGGCGACCAGGGCCGGCTCGGCGCCGGGCACGATCTCGTAGAGCTCCAGCGCCACGCCCTCGGCCGGGCGGCCGCGGCTGGTGTCGAGGACATGGGTCGAGATCCGCCCCGTGGTCTTCAGGGGGCCCTCCCCCTCGACCAGGGCGTTCAGGCGGATCGCGGCGATGTGGAAGACCTCCGCCTCGGCGGTCCGCCGCTCCTGTTCCGGCGTCGAGCCGAGCCGGGCCTCGAACTGCTTGAGCAGGGAGGCGCGCCCGTGCCGCTTCACGCAGAGGATGAAGGGCAGCCCGAATTTTTCGCGATAGGCGGCGTTCAGCGCCGCGAAGCGCGCGTATTCCGCCTCCGAGAGCCGGTCGAGCCCGGCCGCGGCCTGCTCGGCGATGGAATCCGGGGCGATGGCCCCGGCCCGGGCGGCGCGGCCGGCGAGCTCCGGATGGCCGGCGAGCAGGGCGAGGCGCTGCGCGTCCGGCGCCGCCTCCACCGCCGCCCGCATCGCCGCCTCGAGCGCCTGCACCGTCGCGAAGGGCCGGCCCCGGGCCGCCGCCTCCGCCACCCAGGGAGCGTGCTCGAACACGCCCCCCAGCGCTGCCACGAAGGCAGCGGGCGCGGCATCGTTCAATTCGGCGAGGCTGATGGGCATGGGCACGACGGGACGAGGGGGATGGAAAGCGCTCCGGCCTAGCAGGCAACGGGCCAGGGCGACACCACCGCCTCGTCCCCGCATCTGGCATGTCGCTTGCCGATGATCGGTGCGAAGCTTTGCCGGTGAGGGTCTCGCCGCCGCGGCCCGCTGACCGTGTCACCAGGAGTTCCACGATGCCGCTGACCGCCTCGAAATACGGCAAGGGCCGGGTGCGGGTGATGCGCCTCACCCGCGACGGCGACCATCACACCCCGCGCGAGCTGAACCTCACCGTGCTCATGAAGGGCGCCTTCGACGCCGCCTGGACCGCGGGCGACAACCGCGCCTGCATCGCCACCGACAGCGTGAAGAACATCTGCAACATCACCGCGGCCAAGAACCTCTCCCTCGACAAGGAGGACTTCGCGGGCGCCCTCGCCAAGGTCTTCCTCGACACCTATCCGCAGATCGAGACCCTGGAGGTCGAGGCCAAGGAGACGCGCTGGCTGCGCCAGTCCTTCGGGGGCGCGCCGCACGGCCACACCTTCGTGCTCGACGCCAACGGCTTCGGCTACGTGAAGCTCGTGGCGAGCCGCGACAGGTCGGTGATGCAGTCGGGCCTGCGGGGCTTCACCTTCATGAAGACCACGCAATCGGGCTGGTCCGACTTCGTGGACGACGCCTACCGGACCCTGCCCGACACCAGCGACCGCATCGCCGCCACCAGCATGGACGCGACCTGGACCTGGTCGGCCGCGCCCGCCGATTACACCGCGGCGAACGCGCAGGTGCTCGCCATCCTGATCGAGGTGTTCGGGACGACCTATTCGCTCGGCGTGCAGGACAGCATGTACCGCATGGGCGAGGCGGTGCTCGCGGCGATCCCCGAGATCGCCGAGATCGGCTTCGCCATGCCCAACAAGCACTACATCCCGATCGATCTCTCCCCCTTCGGCCTGGAGAATCCGGGCACGGTGTTCCTGCCCACCGACGAGCCGCACGGGCAGATCGAGGCGACCATCGGCCGGGGCTGAGGAAGGCCGCGTCCGGCTTTCCTCGCAGGCGCAGCAACCCGGGGCACCCCTCCTCCGAGAGGGCGTGTCCCGGATCGCTTGCGCCGCGCCTCCGGCGGCGGTGCTATCCGATCACCGGCAGCAGCAGCCGGGACGGGTGGTCCGCGCCGTGGCGCAGGGCGAGGGTGGTGACCACGGCCGCGTCGCCGCGGGCCTCCTCCGCCCGGGCGCCGGTGCCCGGATTGACCGCGAAGGCCGGCCAGGCGGCGGCCTGGATCGAGAGACGCAGGCGCTGGCCGGGCTGGAGCGTGCAGCACAGGGCCCGCATCGCCACCCGCCGCGGCCCCGGCGCGGTCGCGTCCGTCACTCGGAGATAGCCCGCCGTCAGGGTGATCGCCCGCCCGTCCGGCTCCAGCCGGGAGAGCACCGCATGCAGGTCGTGCGAGGGGGCCGCGGTGGCGACATGGACCTCCAGCGCGACCCGGCCGGCGAGGCGCAGGGGCGCGGCCAGCGGCGCCGTGTCGTAGACCGCCACGTCGCTGCGGTCGTCGAGGGCGGCCCGATCCTGGAAGCCGAGCACGGGCCCCCAGGCGCCGCCCTGGGCGGGCGCGGGCCGCCAGGGGTCGTGCACGAGGCGGTCGTCGCCCGAGGCCTCGGGCTCCGCGACGAGCCGCCCGGTCGAGGCGGTGGCGGCCCGGCCGTCCGAGGCGAGGTGGAGGGCGGTCGGCTCCGGATCGGGGAAGGCGTCGAAGCCCGTCCAGCTTTTCGTGCCGACATCGAACAGCCGCACCGCCGGCCCGGCGAGGTCGCGCCCCTTCAGGACATGGTCGAGGAAGGCGACCGTCCGGACGTCGATGTCGGTGACCGCCTCCGGGCCGAGATCGAGGGCGCCGACCCGCCGGCCCCAGGGGGCGTGCGTCCAGGGACCGACGACGAGGCGCTGCGGCGCGCCGGCCCGGCCGAAGGCGGCATGGGCGGAGAGGGTCCCGTCGAGGAAGAAATCCTGCCAGCCGCCGACATACAGGCCCGGCACCGCCGGCACCTGGCCGTCGAGGAGCCGGCGCGGAGAAATCCTATCCCAGTAGCCGGGATCGTCGCCGATCCAGTCCTGATGGTGCTGATAGGCGGAGAAGCGCTCCAGCACCGGCGGGTGGGCCGCCACGGCGCCCATCCAGGGCGTGCCGCGGCCGGCCGCGGCGAGCGCCTCGTAGGCCTCCGCGTCGCCCTTCAGCCGCGCCACCTCGGCGCCCATCTGGCAGGCCCAGCCGAGGCCGCCGGAGAGCCCGAAGGCGCCCCCCGTATAGGCCCAGTCGTCCCGGATATCCCAACCGCCCATGCTGGGTACGATCGCGTCGGGCCGCTTGGTGCCGGCCTTGAGCGCGCCTGCGAGCGCCAGGAACTGCGTCACCGCCTGGTAGCTGAAGCCGTAGGTGGCGACCTGCCCGTTGGCGCCGGGTAGCTCCGCGGCCCAGGCGAGTGTCTGCGCCCCGTCCTCGGCCTCGTGCTCGAACAGGCGGAAATCGCCGCCGCTGCCGCCGCGCCCGCGCACGTCCTGCACGACGACGACGTAGCCCTGGGCGGCGTACCAGGCGGGGTGGGCGAGCGTCAGGGTCGAGGCGATGGTCCGCCCATAGGGCTGGCGCATCAGCATCACCGGGTGCCGGCCCGGGCCGGCGGGGCGGTAGATGTCGGCGACGAGGCTGACGCCGTCCGCAAGCCGGAGCTCGACGCTCTCCGGCCCGGCCACGGCGAGCGGGGTCTCAGCGGCCATCGAAGGCGGTCTCCCGGGTCAGGTTGGCGAGGGGAAACGCCGAGACCTCGCGCACCAGGCGGTTCAGGGCGGCGGCGGCGCGCTCGACCAGGGCCTCGCCGCGTTCCGCATCGGCGGCGGCGGCGTTGCCGCTGGCCCCAGACGGGTGCAGATCCTGCGCCATCCAGCCGAAACCGACGGCGCCCTCCGGGGTAAGCAGCCCGCCCGCCCGTTCCAGGGGCACCGAGAGCGGCACGAAATCCTCGGCCTTCTCCATGGCGACGAGGTCCGGGTGGAGGTGGCGCATCACGCTCGTCTCGATCTCGCCGCCATGGATGCCGTGGGTCCGCTCATGGGCGGAGAACAGGTCGTCCTTGGGCGTGATGCCGCTCCAGCCGCAGCCGACCGCGAGCATGCCGAGGCGCACGCGCAATTCGCGCAGCACGATCTCCATCACCTGCGGCTGGCCGCCATGGCTGTTGAGCAGGATCAGCCGGCGGCAGCCGGCGCGGAACACGCTCTCGCCGACCTCGTACCAGACCCGGGCCAGGGTCTCGTGACTCAGCGTGAGGGTGCCGGGATAGTTCAGGTGCTCGTTGGACTTGCCGATGGGCAGCATGGGCAGGACCAGGGCCGGCAGGTCGTCGGGCATGGTCTCGACGGCGCGGGCGACGATGCCGGCATTGATCGCCGCATCGACCCGCACCGGCAGGTGTGGCCCGTGCTGCTCCACCGCCGCGATCGGCAGGATCGCCACCATGTCCGACCAGTCGAGGGCGGCGAACTCCGCCGTCGAGAGGTCCCACCACCAGCGCGAGGAGGTGCGCATGCTCAGGCTCCTCCCCGCAGGCGGCCGGTCGGGAGGGCGAGGGGCGGAAACGGTGAGGGAAACATGCGGACCTTTTCGCGTTGTGGGCGGTCCATTCCCGCCGGGCCTTCCGCCCGGTCGTCCTGTCCCGCGCCGCTTGGGCGGGGGCGTGTATGCAAGACGCTTGCAACAAGACGCTTGCAGCAGGACCTTTGCAAAAAGCCCCGCCGGAGCGGGGCTTCGAGGATTTCATCGTGATGAGGGGCGTTCGGCCGCCTCACTCGATGCCGAGCTTGTCCTTGAGCAGGGCGTTGACCGCGGCCGGGTTGGCCTTGCCGCCGGTGGCTTTCATGGTCTGGCCGACGAACCAGCCGAGCAGGGTCGGCTTGGCCTTGGCCTGCTCGACCTTGTCCGGGTTCTTGGCGATGATCTCGTCGATGGCCTTCTCGATGGCGCCCGTGTCGGTGACCTGCTTCATGCCGCGGGCCTCGACGATCGCCCGCGGGTCGCCGCCCTCGGACCAGACGATCTCGAACAGGTCCTTGGCGATCTTGCCCGAGATCACGCCCTCGCCGATCAGGTCGACGATGGCGCCGAGCTGCTCGGCGGAGACCGGGGTGTCCTCGATGGTGCGGCCTTCCTTGTTGAGACGGCCGAACAGCTCGTTGATCACCCAGTTGGCCGCGGCCTTGCCGTCGCGGCCCTTGGCCACCGCCTCGAAGTAATCGGCGGAGGCGCGCTCGGCCACGAGCACGCCCGCATCGTAGGCGGACAGCCCGAAATCGGCGATGAAGCGCGCCTTCTTGGCGTCCGGCAGCTCCGGCAGTTCGGCGGCCAGGGCATCGACGAAGGCCTGGTCGAATTCGAGCGGCAGCAGGTCCGGATCGGGGAAGTAGCGGTAATCGTGTGCCTCTTCCTTGGAGCGCATGGAGCGGGTCTCGCCCTTGTTCGGGTCGAACAGCCGCGTCTCCTGGTCGATCGTGCCGCCATCCTCCAGGATCGCGATCTGGCGCCGGGCCTCGACCTCGATCGCCTGGCCGATGAAGCGGATCGAGTTGACGTTCTTGATCTCGCAGCGGGTGCCGAAGGGCTCGCCGGGCTTGCGCACGGAGACGTTCACGTCGGCGCGGAGATTGCCCTTCTCCATGTCGCCGTCGCAGGTGCCGAGATAGCGCAGGATCGTGCGCAGCTTGGTGACGTAGGCCTTGGCCTCCTCGGAGGAGCGCAGGTCCGGCCGCGAGACGATCTCCATCAGCGCCACGCCCGAGCGGTTGAGATCGACGAAGCTCCTGGTCGGGTCCTGGTCGTGCAGGGACTTGCCGGCATCCTGCTCCAGATGCAGCCGCTCGATGCCCACCGTGATCGACTCGCCCTCGGGCAGATCGACCAGCACCTCGCCCTCGCCGACGATCGGGTCCTTGTACTGCGAGATCTGGTAGCCCTGCGGCAGATCCGGGTAGAAGTAGTTCTTCCGGTCGAACACCGAGCGCAGATTGATCTTGGCCTTCAGCCCGAGGCCGGTGCGCACGGCCTGGGCCACGCATTCCTCGTTGATGACGGGCAGCATGCCGGGCATGGCCGCGTCCACCAGGGAGACATGGTCGTTCGGCTCGCCGCCGAAGGCGGTCGAGGCGCCGGAGAACAGCTTCGAGCGGCTCGTGACTTGGGCGTGGATCTCCATGCCCACCACGACCTCCCAGTCGTGCAGGCCGCCCTTGATGAGTTTCTTCGGAGTGACCGGGGCGTTCATGAGCGTCAGCGGATCTCGGGCGCGGGCCGGAGGACCCGCCGTCGAGCCCGTGTGTAGGGAGGGCGTGCCGGTGGGGTCAAGAAGCGAGGCGACCGCCCGAAGGGCTTCGCCGGGAGGATGGCGGCGCCGCGCGCCGACCTAGTTGCATCGGCATCCTGTCCGTGGAGACGGCCATGCGCATCCTCGCTCCCCTCGCCGTCGCGACGGCGGCCTTCCTGCTCGCACCGGCGGAGGGCGCCGGGGCGGCGCCGGCCCCGCCGACGACTTATGCGCGGGTGAGCGTCGAGGGCGTCTCGATCTTCTACCGGGAGGCGGGGCCGAAGGAGGCGCCGGTGCTCCTGCTGCTGCACGGCTTTCCCTCCTCCTCGCGGATGTACGCGCCGCTCCTGTCCCGCCTGTCCGACCGCTATCGCCTGATCGCCCCGGATTATCCCGGCTTCGGCCACAGCGACGCGCCGGATCCGAAGGATTTCGCCTACACCTTCGATCACCTGGCCGCGCTGATGGAGGGCTTCACCCGGGCGCTGGGCCTGTCGCGCTACGCCCTGTTCCTGCAGGATTACGGCGGCCCGGTCGGCTTCCGGATGGCGCTGGCCCATCCCGAGCGGGTCGGCGCCCTGGTGATCCAGAACGCGGTCTCGCACGAGGAGGGGCTCGGCCCGCTCTGGGCGGCGCGGCGCGCCTACTGGGCCGACCGGGCGGCCAACGAGGCGCGGCTGCAGGAGAACCTGCTGTCGCGCGAGGCGGCGCGCCTGCGCCACGTGGGGAAAAGCCCGCATCCCGAGCGCTACGATCCCGACCTGTGGACGGACGAATTCGCCTTCCTGAGCCGGCCCGGGCAGCGGCAGATCCAGAGCGACCTGTTTTACGATTACCGCACCAACGTGGCCTCCTATCCCGCCTGGCAGGCCTGGCTGCGCGACCGGCAGCCGCCGCTCCTCGTGCTCTGGGGCCGCCACGACGCCTCCTTCGAGACGGCAGGCGCCGAGGCCTATCGGCGCGACGTGCCCGGCGCGGAGCTGCATCTGCTGGACGCGAGCCACTTCGCCCTCGACGAGGCGGCCGACGAGGTCGCGGCGTTGACGCGGGATTTCCTGGATCGGCAGCGGGTGGGGGCGCCGTAGGGAGGGGGCTGCGCTCGACCCGATGTCGCCGTTCCCGCGGAGAAGCCAGCGCCCCGCAAGCGGTCACGACCTCAGCGCCTCTGTGACGGCCGCATCGAGCGACGTAGACGGCAGATCGCTGACGAGTTCGGTCAATCGTCGTCCGTCGAGGCGCACGGAGTGCTTCCAGAACGGGCGAACCTCCATGACCTCGCGCGGAAACCCGCCGAAGGGCGCGAGCACCCGCATCAGGCCCCAGGGAAAGCGGCGTTCGGGCAGGTCCGGGCGTCCCGAGGCCCGGCGGATCGCGGCGACCATCTCGCCGGTCTCGGACAGATTGTGCCCCGGAAACTGGAGGCGTTCGCACGGCAGCAGGTGATCCGAGGGCAATACGATCAGGCGCGCGATGACCTCGGCGAGGTCGGGCAGGAACGCGAAGGCGTGGCCGACTCCGGGCGTGCCGGGGTTCACGATCCGTGTTAGGGGGCGCTTGGCCAGGGCCTGCGCGAACCAGCTTTGGCCGGCGCCCGGGCCGAAGAAGTCGCCCGCCCGAACGATGAGGCTCCGCACCTCTGGAGCCGCCTCCGCCAGGCGCGTCTCCATCGCGACGCGGATCGCGCCCTTGCGGCCCCGCGGCCGTTGCGGGGTGGTCTCATCGATGATCGGGGTGTTGGTCGGGTCGTAATTGTAAATCGTCCCCGGCAACACCAACCGGGCACCGGCGCTCCGCGCTGCCGCGATCGTGTTGTCGAGCATCGGAAGGACCAGCCGATCCCAGCCACGATATCCGGCGGGGTTCACCGCATGGACGATCACGCAGGCGCCCTCCGCCGCGCGAACGACATCCGCCCGGTTCATGGCGTCTCCGGTCCGCCAATCCGGCGCGCCCGATGCGCCCCACGCTTTTGCCGCCCGCACCGGGTCCCGCACGAGGGTGGTGACGCGCCAGCCCCGGGCCAGCATCGTCCTCGTTACCGCTCCGCCGATGCCGCCCGTCGCCCCGAGCACCAGAATCGTCTTCATCGCTCTGTCCCTTCCGCTGTCACCGCCTTGATGCCGCGGAGGGTGCCAAGAGGAAATTGATTGGCATTGATGATCCGCCTATCGAAATTCGATGAGCAATGATCATCTGAGCTGGGACGATCAGCGTGCCTTTCTGAGCGTGCTCGACACGGGCAGCTTCTCGGCTGCTGCGCGGGCGCTCGGCCTCACCCAGCCCACCGTGCGGCATCGGATCGAAGCGCTGGAGCGCGCCATCGGCCAGTCGCTCTTCGTCCGGAGCGTGAACGGGCTCGCGCCGACGCCAGAGGCGCGCGGGCTGGCTGCGCATGCGCGACGCATGGCCTATGCCTCCGAAGCGTTCCGGCGCGAGGCCGCCGGGGCGGCCTCCGAGATCGCAGGTCCGGTTCGGCTCAGCGTCTCGGACTTCGTCGGCATCGAGGTCGTGCCGCCGATGTTGGCGACCCTACGGGAACGCCATCCGCGCTTGATGGTCGAGCTGCTTCTCACCAACGCCAACACCGACCTTCCCGGTCAGGAGGCCGATGTGGCGGTGCGCATGGCGAGGCCGAGCCAAGCCTCGCTCGTGGCGCGTCATGTGGGGAGTATCCCGCTCGGCTTCTTCGCCGCACCGGCTTACGTGGACCGGAACGGCCTCCCGGAAACGATCGCTGACCTGCCCCGGCATGCCCTGATCGCGCCCGACCGCGCCCAGGCTTATCTCGCCGTCGTCGACAGGCTCAGCCGGGAGGCCGGCGGCCCGTTGCGCATCGCCCTGCGCAGCGACAGCCATCCGGCCCAGCTCGCCGCGGTGCGCGCCGGCCTCGGCATCGGCGTCGTGCAGGTGCCTGTCGGTGCGCGGGACCTCGTGCGCGTGTTGCCTGACCGTGTCGTGCATGTCCTCGACACCTGGATCGTGGCGCACGAGGATGTGCGTCGCAGCGCCCGGATCGATGCGCTCTTCAGGCATCTCGTCGCGACCTTTCAGGCTTACTGCTCGGATCGCCCGGCCGGTCACCGCGCCGCTTGAAGCGAGCGGACAGGGCTGCGAACGGGCAAGGGATCGAGATCGGCTTCGTCTGGTTCGGCGCCCCGGAACGGATGGCCGCAGAGCCACCCTCGGCAGCGCCTCGAACCGCCGAGCCGGTCAACTTCGACCCTACCCCACCCCCTCAATCGCGATCCGCAGATGCTTCGGCCCGCGCAGCGCGGCGCCCGGCCGATAGGGCGGCGGGTCCTCGATGAGGCGCGGGTTCTTCAGGCGCTGCGCCAGGGCGACCAGGGCGCTTTCCGCCTCGAACCGGGCGAGCGGGGCGCCGACGCAGTAATGCAGGCTGCCGCCGAAGCCGAGATGGCGGTTGTCGCTGCGGTCGGGATCGAAGCGCTCGGGGTCGCGGAAGAAGGCCGGGTCGCGGTTGCCGGAGGCGAGGACCAGCACCAGCGGCGCCCCCTTCGGGATCGTGGTGCCGGCGATTGCGATGTCGGCGAGCGCCGTGCGGGTGCGGAACTGGACCGGCGGCTCGTAGCGCAGCAGCTCCTCGATCAGCCGCGGCGCGCGGCTCGGATCCTCGGCGAGGCGCCGCCATTCCTGCGGGTGGCGCAGCAGCGTCAGCATGCCGTTGGTGATCAGGTTCACCGTGGTCTCGTGGCCGGCCACGAGCATCAGGATCGCGGTGGCGATCAGGTCGTAATCGCCCATCCGCTCGGCCTCCGGCGCGGCCTCGGTGGCGAGCCCCGAGAGCATGTCGTCCTGCGGGTGCCGGCGCTTCGCCTTGATCAGGTCGGCCATGTAGCCGGCGATCGCGTCGAAGGTGGTCTGGTTCTTCGCGCGGATTTCGTCGTCCTCGAAGCTGTCCGGCTCGAGGGCGGTGGCGAGCTGGGTCGCCCAGCCGTGGAATTTCGGCTCGTCCTCCCGGGGCACGCCGAACAGCTCGCAGATGATGGTGACGGGCAGCGGGTAGGAGAGGTCGTCGACGAGGTCGATCACGCGGGCATCCCGCTTCTTTTCGAGCAGCTCGGCCACCAGGGCATCGGAGCGCGCGCGCATGGCGCGCACCCGCGGGATCGAGAACTGGTGCATCACGTTGGCCCGCAGGCTGTCGTGATCCGGCGGGTCGCGGAAGATGAAGGGGCGGTGCGCGTCGGTGATGCGGTCGCGGATCGGCTTCACGATCCAGTCGGTGAAGGGATTGCCCGTCCTCGGCCGGTCGGCGGGGGGAAGCGTTTCGGAGCTCACCCGCGGATCGCCGAGCAGACTCGCGATGGCGGCGCGGGTGGAGGCGACGAAGGTGCCGTCCTCCTGCTCGGCCACGGGCGTCTCCCGGAGCCTGGCGAAGAGCGGGTACGGATTCGCCCGGTTCTTCTGGTCCTTCACCTGGGCGAAGAGGGTGCGGTCGGTCATCGAGGCTCGGGCGTGTCCGGGGATCCTCCCGGCAACGCTTCGTCTCCTCAGACGATCCCGGTGAGGTAGTAGACCCCGATCACGACGAACACCGCCGCCGTCTTGATCAGGGTGATGGCGAAGATGTCGCCGTAGGATTGGCGGTGCGTCAGCCCCGTCACGGCGAGCAGGGTGATGACGGCGCCGTTATGGGGCAGCGTGTCCATGCCGCCGCTCGCCATGGCGGCGACGCGATGCATCACCTCGAGCGGGATGCCGTTGGCCTGCGCCGCCTGCACGAAGCGCTCGGACAGGGCGGCGAGCGCGATGGAGAGTCCGCCCGAGGCCGAGCCGGTGACGCCGGCGAGCACGTTCACCGTCACGGCTTCGTTCACCAGGGGATTGGGGATCGCCGAGAGCGCGTCCGAGATCACCTTGAAGCCCGGCAGGGCCGCGATGACGCCGCCGAAGCCGTATTCGGTGGCGGTGTTCATGCCGGCGAGCAGCGAGCCCGCCACCGCCGCCTTCGAGCCCTCGGCGAAGCGCGGGGCGAGGTTGCGCCAGCCGAGGATCACCGTGGCGAGGATGCCGAGCAGCAGCGCGCCCTCCACGGCCCAGATCGCCGCCACCGTCTTCACCGGCACGGTGATCGGATGGGCGGCCATGTCGGGGCTGAGCGCAGCGCTCGCTTCCGTCCCATAGGCGCTCGTGATCAGCCCGAGCAGCAGCTTGTTGCCGATGCCGACGATGAGCAGCGGCAGCAGGGCCACGGCGGGATGGATCGTCACCGCATCGGTGGTCGCCGCCGGCTCGTTGCCGTGGCCTTCGCCGTAGCCCTCCCCCGAGGCGGCGGCTTGGCGGCGGCGCCATTCGAGATAGCTCACCCCGATTCCGAACACGAAGAGCGCGCCGATCACCCCGAGCCAGGGCGCCGCGTAGGCGTCGGTCTTGAAGAAGGTGGTCGGGATGATGTTCTGAATCTGCGGGGTCCCCGGCAGGGTGTCCATGGTGAAGGTGAAGCTGCCGAGGGCGATGGTGCCGGGCACGAGGCGCTTCGGGATGTCGCTGCGCCGGAACAGCTCGGCGGCGAAGGGATAGACCGCGAACACCGCCACGAAGAGCGAGACGCCGCCATAGGTGAGGATGGCGCCCACCAGCACGATCGCCACCACTGCGCGGCCCTGGCCGAGCAGCCCCACCACCGCCCCGACGATGGAGCGGGCGAAGCCGGAGATCTCGACGGCCTTGCCGAATACGGCCCCAAGCAGGAAGACCGGGAAGTACAGCTTCAGGAAGCCGACCAGCTTCTCCATGAACAGGCTGGAGAAGACCACCGGCACCGCGGCGGGGTCGGTGAGCAGCACCGCTCCCATGGCGGCCACCGGCGCGAACAGGATGACCGAGAAGCCCCGATAGGCGATGGCCATCAGGAAGAAGAGCGCCGCGAGGCAGACCAGGAAGCTCATCGGCGCGCATCCCCCGCTGCCGAATCCGTCCGTCCCGGTCCGGCTTTGCTCAAGGGATCAAGCGTTGCCGCGGGGGTAAGTCAATCGAGGGCGCCCGAATGCGCTGACGCAGCGGGCCAAGACGTCGTTTTTCGCAGGACGAGGCGCATGAAAAACCCCTCTCCCGCGGAGGGGAGAGGGGGGCGATGGGGCGCGAAGGGCCTTACTAGCCGTACCCGTAATAGCCGCCGCCATAGGGGCCGTAGCCGCCATAGCCGACCGTCACCGGGCCGCCATAGCCGTAGGGGTCGCCGTAATAGCCGCCGCCATAGCCCGCGCCGATGGCGGTTCCGACCGCCAGGCCCGCGAGGCCGGCGCCCACGCCGAGGCCGATCCCGCGCCGGCCATAGCCGTAGCCGTAGCGGCGGTATCCGCCATAGCCCCAGCCGCGGTTGAAGCCCGCTCCGCGATAGCCGCCGCGGAAACCACCATGGTATCCGCCATAGCCGCCGTGCCAGCCGAAAGGGCGCGCTTCCGCGGAATGCGCCGCCGCGAACATCCCGAGACCGACAAGCGCCGTCGAAGCAAGTACAAGCCTGCGCATTGGGTTACCCTTGATCGTAGGAAGTGCTGGGAGAACAGGATCTGCCGGCGGATGTTCCTGCCCTATGCGCGGATGTCGCAGTGCGCTCCGCGCGATGTTTCTGGCGATGCTTGCCGCCGCCGCGATCGCGCGATCAGCCCCGGTCGAAGCCCGGATCGAGCAGGGCGAGATCGCCCTGCTCCACCGCCCCGCGGATCGGCGGGAACGGCGCCTTGCGCCCGATCGCTTCCGTGTAGACGGGCAGCCAGCGGGCCATGTCGAAGGAGACGGCGGCGATGCAGATCCCCTGCCGCCCGTAGAGGGCCAGGAAGCGCCCGGTCTTCGGGTCGCCTTGCGCGATCACCAATGCATCCGCCCCGTCGGTGAGGCCGATCGACTTGATGTTGAGGTCACCCTGCGCCGACCAGAAGACCGGCACGGTGTCGTAGGCACCCGCCGCTTCGGCGCCGGCCATCCGGGCGCCGGCATACGCGCCCTGCGCCACCGCATGCTCCCAATGCTCCAGGGCGACGCGGCGACCGTAGAGGGGGTGGGGGAAGCGGGCGACGTCCCCGGCGACGAAGATCGCCGGATCCGGCCGGCCCGCCTCGTCGAGGGCGCGGGCTTCCGCGTCGCAATCGAGGCCCTTCTCGTCGAAGGCGAGGCCGGAGTCCGCGAGCCAGGCGGTGTTGCGCAGGGCGCCGAGCGCGGCCACCACCGTGCCCGTCTCGAGGCTGGTGCCGTCGGAGAGATGGACCCGGGCGACGCGGCCCTCCCCGTCGCCCTCCAGCCGCTCGACCCTGGTGCCGGTGCGCAGATCGACCCCCACGGCCTTCAGCCGCGCGGCGACCACGGCCCCCAGATGGGCGCCGAGCACCCGTTTCAGGGGCGTCTCCGAGGGCTCGACCAGGGTGACGGCGAGGCCGAGGGCCCGGGCCGCATGGGCGACCTCGCAACCGATGAAGCCGCCGCCGATCACCACGACGCGGCCCGTCTCGGCGACGAGGGCGGCGCGCAGGCGCGTCGCGTCGTCCCGGTCCCGCAGGGTGTGGAGGCCGGTCAGTCGCGCCTCTGCCGGGTTCGGCCAAGGCCGGGCCGCGGCGCCGGTGGCGATCAGCAGCCGGTCGTAGGGAAGCCGGCTGCCATCGGCGAGATGGATCGTGCGCGCCGACCGGTCGAGCCGAGTCGCTGCGGTTCCCAGGCGCCATTCCGCGTCGAGGCCGGCGGGCTGCGGCAGCGCGGAGGAATCCGGGCGCAGTTCCCCGGTGAGCACCTGCTTCGACAGGGGCGGCCGGTCGTAGGGGGCGTGGCGCTCGGCTCCGACGAGGGTCAAAGCGCCGTCGAAGCCGGCCCGGCGCAGGGCCTCGGCCCCGCGCAGGCCCGCGAGCGAGGCGCCGACGATGACGGCGCGATCAGCTTTCGGCATCGCGATCCGCCGTCGGGCATTCGAGGCGGATCGCCTGGACAGGGCAGGCGACGCGGGCCCGTTCCACCGCACCCCAGGCTTCCGCCGAGGGGGCCGGATCGTAGAACAGGGCCTCGTGGCCGTGCAGGGCGAATTGCTCGGGCGCGGCGTAGCAGCATTGGGCGTAGCCCTGGCAGCGGTTCAGGTCGACGCTGACGCGCAGGCCGCCGGGTTTTGCGGAGATCGCGGACATGCGGGCCAAAAGCCCGGGCAACCGCTCCGGTTCCCGTCAGAGCGAGCGGTGCATCACCAGGGCGTCGACGAGGCCGAGATGCGGATGGCGGAAGGCTTCCGGGATGCGGCCGATCTCCGCGAAGCCCAAGCGCTGCCAGAGCGCCCCTGCGCGGGTGATGCAGCCGCGCCACGCCCCGGGTTTCCGAGGGCTGGGGCGGCCCCGCCCCCTTGTAACAGTGTCACGCTTCCGCAATGAAACATTATAACATTTTTGGCGGGGTATGATGCGGCGCGGGCGATCCGAATTGGGGCGGCTTCTGGCGGGGACGGCCCTCGGGCTCATCGGCCTGCAGGGCCAGGCGCTGGCTGCGCCGCAGACGGAGACCACGCTGGAAGAGCTGAGCGTGACCTCGGCGAGCCCGGTCCAGGCCCGGGGCGCTGGCACGACCGAAGGCCGGCCCGCCTCGGTCCCGACCGGCGTGCTGCCCGTCGTCACCAACACCTTCTCGCCGGTCACGGTGGTGACGCAGGAGCAGATCGCCCGCGACCAGCCGCGCACCCTGGGCGACGCCCTGATCGACCGGCCCGGCATCTCGGCCTCGACCTACGCGCCGGGCGCCGCCTCGCGGCCGATCATCCGCGGCCTCGACAACAACCGCGTGCGCATCCAGGAGAACGGCGTCGGCATCCAGGACGTGTCCGAGCTCGGCGAGGATCACGGCGTCCCGATCAATCCCCTCGTGGCCAACCGCATCGAGGTGATCCGCGGCCCCGCCTCCCTGCGCTACGGCAGCCAGGCGATCGGCGGCGTGGTCTCGGCAGAGAACAACCGGGTCCCGACCTTCATCCCCGCCAAGGGCTATGCCGGCCAAGTGAACACCGGCTATTCGAGCGTGGACAACGGCCGCCTCGTGGCGGGCACGGTCGATGCCGGCGCGGAGAACGTCGCGGTCCATGCCGACGGCTTCAAGACCGGGGCGGACAGCTACGACACGCCGCTCGGCATCCAGGCCAACTCAGCCAACCGCTCGCAGGGCGGCGCGGTCGGCATCTCCATCGTGGGCGACCGCGGCTTCGTCGGCATCTCCTACAGCCACTACGACGCGCTCTATCAGATCCCCGGCGCCGAAGCCGCCCAGAGCCGCACCCGGCTCGATCCCAACCAGGACCGGGTGCTCGCCCGCGGCGAGTACCGACCGCTGGAAGGCCCGTTCGAGGTCATCCGCTTCTGGGCCGGCGGCTCGGTCTACAAGCACAACGAGACCGGCATCGGCGAGGACGGGATCGACGGCATCCAGGCGACCTTCAAGAACCGCGAGGCGGAGGGCCGCGTCGAGCTGCAGCACGTGCCGGTGACCCTGCCCTTCGGCACCCTCACCGGCGCCCTCGGCCTGCAGACCGGGCGACGCCTGATCGGCACCTCGGGCGAGGCCGGCTCCCTGCTCGCGCCCACGGATTCCCGCTCCAACGCGGCCTATCTGTTCGAGGAGCTGAATCTCGGCGGGGGGCTGCGCCTGCAGGGCGCCGGGCGCATCGAGGGCGACCGCTCCACCGGCACGGCGACGCAGTTCCCGAGCGACTTCCTGCCGGTCGACGGGCAGGATCCCCTCTCCTACGGCCGCCGCCGGCATTTCGCGCCGAAGAGCCTGTCCTTCGGCGCGCTGCAGGACCTGCCCTACGGCTTCGTGGCGAGCCTGAACGGCTCCTATGTCGAGCGCGCACCCACGGCCTTCGAGCTCTATTCGCGGGGGCCGCACGACGCGACCGAGACCTTCGAGATCGGCAATGCCGACCTGAAGAAGGAGCGCGCCCGTACCGTCGAGGCGAGCATCCGCCGGGCGGAGGGTCCGTTCCGGCTCGACGCCACCGGCTACTACACCCGCTACACGGGCTTCATCTACAAGCGGGACACGGGCATCCGCTGCGGCGACGATTTCGCTTCGTGCGGCAGCGACGACGAGCTGCAGCAGATCGTCTATTCCCAGCGCAACGCCGCCTTCTACGGCGCCGAGATCGCCGCGCAGCTCGACCTGATCCCGGTGGGCGACGGTTTCTTCGGCATCGATGCGCAATACGACTTCGTCCGGGCGCAATTCGACGACAACACCTTCGTGCCGCGCATCCCGCCCCACCGCGTCGGCGGCGGCGTGTTCCTTCGGGCGGACGGGTGGTTCGCCCGGGTCTTCCTGCTGCACGCCTTCGCCCATACCGAGATCGCGTCGCTCGAGACGACGACGCCCGGCTTCGACGATCTGCGGGCGGAGGTCAGCTACACCAAGCCCCTCGACCCGGCCGTCTACGGCGCAAGCGAGATCACCCTGGGCCTGCAGGGCCGCAACCTCCTGGACGACCAGATCCGCAACTCGGCCTCGTTCAAGAAGGACGAGATCCTGCTGCCGGGACGAAACCTAAGGTTGTTCTTGACGGCGCGGTTCTGAGCGGGCTCGCCGCGCGCATCACATCGTCCGGGCTGCATGACGCGATGCAGCCCGGCCCGCTCCTGACCGACCCGGAACGTAGCCGGGATCGGCACGAGGCACCGACATCCGGGCGCCGCAACACCCGGCCGGTATGACGTTCAGCCGTGGCAGGCGCAGCCCGCGTGCTCGCAGCCGGCGTGATCGGGATGCCCCTCCGCGCATTCGTCGCAGCAGAAGGCCTTGCCGTCCTTCTCCACCGCCTTGGCCACCGGGATCACGCAGACGCAATCCGGGCAGGCGCACTTCACCATATCGACATCGACGCTCGCCATGTCCGTTCTCCCTGACAGCGGCTCTGGGAAGAGAATCTTCCCTCCGCTGCCGCCAGAGTAGAACGATCAGGGCCCGGCGCCAGGGCGCAGATGCCCTCCAACGACGAAAGCCCGCCACGTGTGGCGGGCTTGCGAGGGTGTTCGAAGTTCGGAGAAGGTCGCGCAGCTCAGCGCTTGACCTTCACCTTCGCCTTGCGGGCCGCGTAGCGGGCATCGCGCTGTGCCTTGCGCTCGGCTGCCTCGGCGGCCTTGCGAGCGGCCAGAGCGGCGGCCTCGGCCTCCTCACGGGCGATCTGGGCGGCGAGTTCGGCCTCCTCGCGGAGACGCTTCTCCTCGGCGGCCTTCCGCTCGGCCTCGAGCCGGAGGCGCTCGCGCTCACGGGCGCGCTCCTCGCGGGCCTTCGCCACTTCGGCGCGGGCCTTGGCCTTGGCCATCATCTCGGGGTCGTCGAGGGCCGGGCGGGCCTTGAACTTTTCCAGGAGGGCCGCCTTGGCGCTCTGCGAATTCTGCCGGCGGTCTTCGAAGTTCCTGAAGTCGAATGCGCTCATATGACCTTTCTCATGTCGTGAGTCGGTTCATCGCCGGGCTCGGACCGGGCATCGGCGACGCAGGGTCCGACGGACCCGATTCTTTGAAACGGCGGACCGGATGCACCTTTGCGCTGCAACAAGCAACAGAGGTTCGGCCGATCCGCGTCGATAAGTGGGATAATTTTCGACCTGTTGCGCGAAAAGGTCGAATTTTCAGTTACGGCGAACGCTCAGGACGCGCGAAGATTCACCGCCGAGGGCTTGCCGCTGCGGCGGTCGTTCTCGACGTCGAACGACACCTTCTGGCCCTCAGCCAGGCCCCGCAGGCCGGCCTGCTGGACGGCGGAGATGTGAACGAAGACGTCCTTGCCGCCGCTGTCGGGCTGGATGAAGCCGTAGCCCTTGATCTCGTCGAACCACTTGACGGTGCCCTGGTTCATGGCGCTCGTGTCCTTATCGTCCGTGCCACGCAATCTCCGCTGACGACGAAACCCGACGTCGGCAGAGCCGTGCAGTTCGCCATGCGGAGTGGTCGACCGATCCTGTTCCCGCCGCACGCGCGGCAGCTGCTCAAGACCTCCCGGCAATCGTTCTGGGTGGGAGGCAGAGGCAGATCGGTTGCTCGACAGGTAGGTTGGTCGTCCCCGCGGGGCAACCCGCGGAGGGCGATTCTGGATCCCCTAGAGGCGAAGCGTCGCACCAATTGCAATCTGAGGATGTTTTCCCTGTGGGGATCGCCGACGGGGCGAATCCCCGATGACCACAGCGACCCACAGGGGAACGGCCGGCCGACAGGTTATCAAAGGTTGCTCTCCGGTCCCGCTTAAGGCTACCGTTGCGCTCCATACGCGTGGTGCTTGCGAGGCGTGCCGGCTGGTCCGGTGCACCGAACTTTTGCCCGAGCGTCGCGTCGGTTCGGTCGATCGTCGCTGACGGGGGCATGCGATGGCGCGTTTCCAGACATCGTCATTCGGCCTGCGGATGGTCCGCTTCGGGCGCCGGTTCCCCACCGGCGCGGCCCGCGGGTGATCGTGCGTCGGCTGTTCTCCGGGAGGCGCGGCCGCTCGGCCGGCCTTTGGGCCTGCGCATTCGCCGCGGCTCTGGCCGTGGCTCTGCCGGCCCCCGCCCGGGCCTTCGACCTGTTCGGCCTGTTCGGTGGCGAGGAGGAGCCCCCGGCCCCGAGCGCGGCTGCCCTGCCCTACACGATGCGCATCACCGGGGTGGACGATTCCGACGTTCTCACGGCGCTTCAGGACACCTCGACCCTCTATCGCCTGCGCCAGGAGGCGCCGCCGGACGGCGAGGGGCTGGTGCGCCGGGCGGAGGCTGATCTGCGCCGCCTCGTCGATGCGCTGTCCGGCTACGGCTATTATCAGGGCACGGTCTCGATCCGCATCGACGGCGTGGCCGTGACCGGCGAGTCCTCCGTCGCCGCGGCCGCGCGGGCCGCGGAGGCGTCCCGCAACCGCGCCCTGGTGCCGGTGAAGATCGCCGTCGATCCCGGCCCCCTTTACACGCTGCGCTCGGTGAAGGCCCGGGACGCCAGCGGCCGGCCCTTCCCCGAAGAGGTGCTGCCCGAGCGCTTCACCCGGGTCGACGACGACGTGCCCGCCCGCTCGGCCACGGTGCTCGCCCGCGAGGCGCGGATCGTCGACCGCTTCCGGGCGCTCGGGCATCCGTTCGCCAAGGCGGTCGCCCGCGATCCCGTGGTGGACGATGCCGGCCATGTCATGGATGTCGGCTTCACCATCGAGCCGGGCCCCGTCGCGGGGATCGGCGAGGTGGCCGTGCACGGCGCCGAGGGCATCGACCCCGCCGTCATCCGCTCCTTCATCTACACCGAGCCGGGGGATCCCTACGCGCCCAAGGCCGTGGCGGAGCTGCGCCGGACGCTGGCCAAGGTCGAGGGGCTCGGCTCGATCCGGGTGCGCGAGGGCGAGGCGCTCGACGCGCAAGGCAACCTGCCGCTCTTCGTCGAGCTCGGCGAGCGCGAGCGCAACCTGATCGGCCTCTCGGCCCGCTACTCCACCGTCGACGGGCCGGGGGTGCGCGCCTACTACTCCAACCGCAACCTGTTCGGCGGCGGCGAGACCTTTCGCATCGACGCCGACCTCTACTATCTGGGCCTCGGCTTCGACCCCTACGCGCAGCAGCGCAAGGCGGCGGGCATCGGCACCAACGGGCTGGGCGGCCGCGTCTCGGCGACCTTCGTGAAGCCGGCGCTCTGGGGCACCCGCAACGACTTCCTGGCCAATGTCTTCGCCGCGCGCGAGGTGCAGCAGAGCTACTTCGTGGATGCGGCCGGGGCCTCGGCGGCGATCCGCCACCGCTTCTCGGACAGCTTCTCCGCCCAGATCGGCATCGACGGCCAGTTCGGCCGCTCGAAGGACGCCCTCGGCACGGTCGATTATCGGCTGATCGGCGTGCCGATCTCCGTGACCTACGATTCCACCGACAGCCTGCTCGATCCCACCGAGGGCGTGCGGCTCATGGCCTCCGTCGCGCCCTATCCGGGCTTCATGGGCTCGGATCCGGGCATCGTCGTCGCCAAGGCCCAGGGCTCGACCTACTACTCGCTGGACGACGAATCCCGCTACATCCTGGCGGGCCGCATCGGCCTCGGCTCGGTCTCGGGGGCGGGTCTCGCGGAGATCCCGGACAATTTCCGCTTCTTCGCCGGTGGCGGCGGTTCGGTGCGCGGCTTCCCCTTCCGCACCCTCGGCCCGCGCGGGCCGTTCAACCTGCCGATCGGCGGCCGCAGCCTGTTCGAGGCTTCGCTGGAGGCCCGCATCAAGGTCACGGATACGATCGGCGTGGTGCCCTTCTTCGATGCCGGCACCGCCTTCGCCTCGCCCGTGCCCGATTTCTCGGAACGAATCCGCAAGGCGGCGGGCATCGGGCTGCGCTACTACACCGGCATCGGCCCCGTCCGCGTCGACCTCGCTTTCCCCCTCGATCACGTGAAGGGGAACCACGAGCGCCCCGTCGTGCTCTACATCAGCTTGGGCCAGGCCTTTTGATCGTCGACCGGGCTTCGAAGGACCACGCCGCGCCGCCGGAGCGCATCCCCTCCCGCCTCCGCGGGGGGCGGGTCGTCGCGACGCTCCTCGTCCTCCTCGCCGTGGTGCTGCTCGCCCCCGCCCTCCCCCGCGCGGCCGGAGAGGGGGAGAAGTCGGTGCTCGGCGGCCTGCTCTCGAAGGCGCTCTCCACCCCCTCCTCCCGGGTCGCGATCGGCGCCGTGGACGGCGCGCTCTCCTCCGACGCCACGATCCGCGACGTCGCCATCAGCGACCGCGACGGCGTCTGGCTGAAGCTCGACCGCGCCCGGCTGGTCTGGAGCCGCCTCGCCCTGCTCTCCGGCCGTCTGCAGGTGGACAGCCTGGAGATCGGCCGACTGGAGGTCCTGCGCAAACCCATCCCCGGCCCGACGCCGCCCGAGGCCAAGCCCGACGGGTCCCTGCTGCCGGAGCTGCCGGTCAAGGTCGAGATCAAGGGCTTCAAGCTCGCCGAGCTGGTGCTCGGCGAGAGCATCGCCGGCCAGCCGGCCCGGCTCGCGGCGGAGGGCATGGCCAAGCTCGGCAACCCGGCCGAGGGCCTCGATCTCAGCGTCGATGCCCGGCGCCTCGACGCGGCGGGGCGCTTCGTCGCCAGGCTCCTGTTCGTGCCCAAGGGCGCGACGCTGGAGGTGAAGGCGAATCTGATCGAGCCCGAGCACGGCCTGCTCTCGAAGGCGGCCAACCTCCCCGGCGAGCCGCCGATCCGGTTCGATCTCGACGGCCACGGCACCCTGGATGCCTGGAACGCCAAGCTCGACTTCGATGCCGGCCCCGAGATCGGGGCGCGGGGCACCGCCCGGATCTCGCGGATCGGGGCGGAGCGCCGCCTCGCCCTCGATCTCGGCGCGCGCATCGAGGGCCTGATGCCCGGCCCCGCCGCGGCGGTGTTCTCCGGCGAGACCAAACTCGAAGGCGGCATGGGCTTCGCCGATAGCGGCACCTTCCGGATCGACCGCCTCGACCTCACCTCCCGCACGGCCAGGCTCAGCGCCGGCGGCGGCATCACCGCCGACCGCGTCGCCGATCTGAGCCTCCAGGCCCGGGCCGTGCCCACCGAGGGCGAGGTGACCAAGGCCGCCGAGGCCGAATTGCGCAGCCTCCTGTTCGACGGCAGCGTGAAGGGTCCCCTCGCCGCGCCCCGGGTGCGCGGCGCCCTCCAGGCCGCCGGCCTGCGCACGAAGGAGTCCGCCCTCGACCGGATCGACGCCACGGTGAGCGCCGAGCCGATCCCGGCGACCGACCCCAAGGCCACGCCCCGTTTCACCCTGGCCGCGGACGGCCATCTCGACGGCCTGCGCCCGGCCGATCCGGCCCTGCGCCGGGCCCTCGGCCGCCACGCCCTCTTCGCCTTCCGGGCGGAGACGCAGAGCGACGGCACCCTCGACGTCACCACCCTGAAGCTCGACGCGGAGACCGCCCGCGCCGCCTATACCGGGCGTGTCGGCCAGAATCTTCTCACCGGTCGGCTCGACGCGTCCCTGCCCGATCTCGCCGCTTTCTCGGGGCTCGCCGGCCGCACGCTGGCGGGCAGCCTCGATGCTAGGGCCGCCCTCAGCGGCGATCCGGCCCGCAAGGCGCTCGCGGCCGATCTCACCGTGACCACGAGCGGCCTCGTCACCGGCCTTGAAGCCGCCGACCGCCTGCTCGGGCGCAATCCCGGCCTCACCGGTCGCGTCTTCCAAGTCTATGACGGCTACGGTTTCGAGCGCCTGCGCTTCGAGGGCGCCGGCCTGCTCGCGAGCCTCCAGGGCCAGGCCACCACGACGCAGGCCGATGTGAGCGGCCGGATCGACCTGAAGAGCCTCGCCGCTCTCGACGGGCGGCTCGCCGGCCGGGCCGCCCTGGAGGGCCGCCTCACCGGCAGCCTCGAAAAACCCGACCTGACCGCGACTCTGACCGCCCCCGAGGTGACCGCCAATGGCCGCCCGATCCGGGGCCTGAGGCTCGAAACCGTCCTGACGGACCTCACCGGCGCCCTCGACGGCAGCCTGCGCCTCTCCGGCGACGTGGCCGGCAAGCCCCTGACCGGCGAGGCCCATCTCGCCAAGCGTTCCCCTCGCGATTGGTCCCTCGACCGCCTCGCCTTCGCGCTCGGCTCCGTCACGGTGGACGGCGCGGCCACGGTCGAGGCCGACAGCCTCCTGAGCGAGGGGCGTCTCGCGGTGAAGGCCGGCAATCTCGACGATCTCAGCCCCCTGGCGCTGGCGCCGATGGGCGGCCGCCTCGACGCCGCCCTCAGCCTCGCCCGGGCGGGCGGTCGGCAAGATGCGGCCCTGCGCGCCACCGGCGCGTCGCTGCGCTACGATGCTTACGGGCTGACCCGGCTCGATGCCGATCTCGCCGGGCACGACCTGCGCGGAAGGCCCGTCCTCGACGGAAGGCTGGAGGCCGACCGCCTGATCGCCGCGGGCCAGAGTCTCGACACGGTTCGCCTCGCCGCGGTCGGGACGCCGAGCGCCAGCGACGTGACGCTTTCTGCCAAGGCGAGGGGCTTCGCCCTCGACAGTGCCGCCCGCCTCGTGCCGGGCGAGCGAATCCGCATCGAGCTGCAGCGCTTCGCCGCCGCCCGCAACGGCGACCGGTTGGCGCTCGCCGGCCCGGCCAGTGTGACCCTGGAGGACGGGGCGGCTTGGATCGACGGGCTCACCATTGCCGCCGGCTCGGGCCGGGTCAGCCTGCAGGGACGGGCCGGCCGGGAGCTCGACCTCAAGGTCGGCATCCGCGCCCTGCCCCTCTCGCTGGCCCGCATCGCGAGCCCGAGCCTCGCCCTGTCCGGCACCCTCGACGGCGAGGCCGACCTGCGCGGGTCGGCCACCTGGCCGGAAGGGCGCTACGCGCTCTCGATCACTCGGCTCGTGGCTCCGGAGACCCGCAAGGCCGGGCTGCCGCCGATCGACGCCAAAGCCTCCGGCACCCTGAGCGACGGGGCTGCCAGCCTCGACGGGCGCGTCTCCGCCGGCCGCGGGGCCGACGTGACCATCGCCGGCACCGTGCCGATCGAGCCCGGCGGTCCCCTGTCCCTGCGCGCCCGCGGCAGCCTGGAGGCGGCGCTCGCCAATTCCCTGCTCAGCACCGGCGGCCAGCGGGTCACTGGGCGGCTCGCCCTCGACGGGGGCGTCACCGGCACCATCGCGGCGCCGCGGGTGGAAGGCAGCGCCACGCTCTCGGGCGGCAGCTTCAGCGATCCCCTCAACGGCATCCGCCTCACCGAGATCCAGGGCCGGGTGACCGGCCGGGGCGACACCCTCGCCATCGAGCGGATCACCGCCGCCACCCGCAACGGCGGCCGCCTCGCGGTCGACGGGCGCGTCGCCGTCGATCCCGCCTCGGGCTTCCCGGGCACCCTGCGCATCACCGGCGAGCGGGCCGAGCTGGTCTCGAGCCCGCTGATGACCGCGGTGTCGAGCCTCAACCTCTCTCTGTCCGGTCCGCTCGCGCGCACGCCGCGCATCTCCGGGCGGGTCGACGTGGTCTCGGTCGACGTATCGGTGCCCGACCGCCTGCCCGCCACGGTGCAGCCCCTGCCCGGCATCCGCCGGGTCAACGTGACCCCGGAGGTGAAGGCCCGCCTCGCCCAGCGCGCCGAGCGCAAGGCGCAGACCGAGGCAGGCAAGCGCCGGGGCAAGGCCGCAGCGCCCTTCGATGCGACCCTCGACCTCGTGGTGAGCGCGCCCAACCGCATCTTCGTGCGCGGCCGCGGCATCGATGCGGAGTTGGGCGGGGAGTTGCACCTCACCGGCTCGTCCCGCGATCCCCGGGCGCTGGGCGATTTCGAGATGCGGCGCGGGCGCCTGAGCCTCGTCGGCCAGCGCCTCGACTTCACCCGCGGCCGCCTCACCTTCGGCGGCGCCGTGACCACGCCGGATCTCGATTTCGCCGCCGAGACCAAGGTGGGCGACGTCACCGCCCGCGTCGCCGTGACCGGCCCGGCGGATGCGCCGGCCTTCGCGCTGACGTCGGATCCGAGCTTGCCGCAAGACGAAGTGCTCTCCCGCCTCCTGTTCAAGAAGGCGGCGGGCGGCCTCTCCCCCTTCCAGGCGCTCCAACTCGCCCAGGCCGTGGCGCAGCTCTCCGGCGGGGCCGGCGGACCGGACGTGTTCGAATCCGCCCGCAAGGGCCTCGGTCTCGACAGCCTCGACGTTTCCACCGGCGCCAGCGGCGGCCCGGCGGTCGGTGCCTCCCGCTACATCAACGACCGGGTCAGCATCGGCGTGAAGGCGGGCGCCAAGCCTGCGGACACGGCGGTCGGCGTCGATTTCGACGTGACCCGCCGGATCAAGCTCAAGGGCGAAGCCGGCAGCGACGGTCGCACCAGCGTCGGCGTCGGCGCCGAGTGGGAGTGGTAGGCGTCGAGGCGCTGACTGTCCCGCCGATCCTTCTCCGTCCTCGCGCGGCGAAGCCGAAGCGATGCAGGGCACGACTGCGGCATCGTCACCGTCTTGCGCCCATTCCGGAAAGGGCGGTGCCCCAGGGCGGCTTCGCTTGCCGGGATGGTCGTCGGCGCGGCGAGGCGGCAGCCGAGGGTGTCGTCCCACGATGTCCAGGCGTCCTGTCGGAGAAGCCGGAGACAGCGCGACGCAAAGACGGTCTGGGCTGGAAGGCTCGGGCCACGGGACGCCGGGGAGCCGCTGGCTTCCCACAAGCTTGTCGCGTGGCTCCGGGGCGTCCCCTCCCCCTTCGTGAGCGCTCTCGGGCCATGCTCCCAGCGGGCGCCCTGCGGGGCCGGCGGCGTGTGCGGATCGAAACCCTGCGCGGCTTTCGGATCTCGGGCGAGCCCGAGATCCATCGGAAGGATATCCTACCTCAGGCGGCGCGCACGGTGGCCAGGAAGTGGGCGACCTCGGACGAGAGGCGCTCGGACTGGCGCGAGAGCTCGGAGGCGGCGCCCAGCACCTGGTTGGCCGCCGCGCCCGTCTCTTCCGCCGCGTTCGCCACCCCGGTGATGTTGGTCGTCACCTCGGCCGTGCCGGTCGAGGCCTGGGCCACGTTGCGCACGATCTCCTGCGTGGCCGCGCCCTGCTGCTCCACCGCCGCGGCGATCGAGGTCGCCACTCCGCTGATCTCGCGGATCCGGTCGGCGATGCCGCCGATCGCCGCCACCGCCTGGTCGGTCGAGCCCTGGATTCGGCCGATCTGGGCCGAGATCTCGTCGGTGGCCCGGGCGGTCTGGCTGGCGAGCTCCTTGACCTCGGCGGCGACCACCGCGAAGCCGCGCCCCGCTTCGCCGGCCCGGGCCGCCTCGATGGTGGCGTTCAGCGCCAGCAGGTTGGTCTGGCCGGCGATGGTCGAGATCAGGCCGACCACGTCGCCGATCCGGGCGGCGGCGTCCGAGAGCTCGCGCACCAGGGCCGCCGTCTGGTCGGCCTGGCCGACCGCGGCCTGGGCCAGAGCCGCCGAGCCGTCGACCTGACGGCCGATCTCCTGCACCGAGGAGCCGAGCTCTTCGGCCGCCGCGGCCACCGTGTTGACGTTGGCCGCCGCCTCCTCCGCCGCCGCCGCGACGCTGGAGGACTGGCCCGCGGTCTGGGTCGCGGTCGCCGTCATCGCCTGGGCGGTCGCCTGAAGCTGCGTCGCCGCCGACGAGACCTGCCCGACGATGCCCCCCACCGCCGCCTCGAACCCCGCCGCCATGGCCTGCATCCCGGCCTTGCGCTGCGCCTCTGCACCCGCCCGCGCCAGCGCCGTCTCCTCTTCAAGGGCCTTCATTCGGATCAGGCGCGTCTTGAACACCTGGACCGCGTCGGCGATCCGCCCGATCTCCGTGCGCGCGCCCTGATGCGGGATCTGGACCGAGAGGTCGTCGGCGGCGAGCGCCGTCATCGGCGTCACGACCGCCCCGATGCCCCGGCCGATGCCGCGGATGAGAAGGCCCGCCAGCGCCAGGGACAGGGCCAGGGCGCCGAGGCTCGTCCCGACGATCAGCGTGCGGGTCTGCGTGTAGATGGCGCGGCTCTCGGTCTCGGCGCTGGCGGCACCGGCATCGTTGAGCGCGATGATCTTTTCCAGCGCCAGGGACGCGCGCCGCCGTGGCGGCACGCCCTCGGCCTCGTAGAGGGCCAGCGCCTTTGCCTTCTCGCCGGCGCGCGACAGGACGAGAATCGGCTCGGCCGCCTTGGTGAAGGCCTGCCAGTCCTGCATGAAGGCCTGGTAGAAGCCGCGTTCTTCCGGAGAGCTGATCAGAAGCTCGTAGTCCTTCGCCGCGCGATCGATCTTCTGCCCCCGCTCGGCGAGGTCCTTGTCGACGACCGCCATGGTCTTCGGGTCGCTGCTGAGGATGTGGCGCAGGAGGCTCGTGGTGTAGCGCCCGGTCAGGGCATCGATCTCACCGGCCTTCTTGATGCTCGGCAGCCAATTCGCCTCGATCTCGACGAGGGCGCCGTCGATCCGCGTGGCGCCGTAGAGGCCTGTCAGGCCGACCGCGCCGAGGAACAGGAGCAGGATCGAGAACGCCCCGATCAGCTTGCTGCGAATGGAAAAATCACGAGTCGGCACGGTTTCCCCTCCGCGAAGATGTGTGCATCCCTTCGCCGAGAGGGAATTTTGTGTGTTTCGGATTAATTCCGCGTTGCCGCTCGTGCGAGGCGACGCGGCATTGTTTCGCCCTGGCGCGGTCCCGGCTGTTCAGTAATCCTGGCCGCCTTCGGTCTCGACCAGGATCTCGCGCTTGCCGGCATGGTTGGCCGAGCCGACGAGACCTTCGGTTTCCATGCGCTCCATCAGCGAGGCGGCGCGGTTGTAGCCGATCTGCAGGCGGCGCTGGATGTAGGAGGTCGAGGCCTTCTTGTCCCGCAGCACCACCGCCACGGCCTGCTCGTAGAGGTCGCCCCCCTCCCCACCGAAATTGCCGGCATCGAAGACCGGGCCCTCCTCGCCGGCAGCGCCGCCACCGGCCGGGATCTCGCCCTCCTCCGCGGTGACGGCCTCGAGATAGGCGGGCCGGCCCTGGCGCTTGAGATGGGCGACGACGCTCTCGACCTCGGCATCCGAGCAGAACGGTCCGTGCACGCGGGTGGTGCGGCCGCCGCCGGCCATGAACAGCATGTCGCCCTGACCGAGCAGCTGCTCGGCGCCCATCTCGCCCAGGATCGTGCGGCTGTCGATCTTGCTGGTGACCTGGAAGCTGATCCGCGTCGGGAAGTTGGCCTTGATCGTGCCGGTGATCACGTCGACCGAGGGACGCTGCGTGGCCATGATCAGGTGGATGCCGGCCGCGCGCGCCATCTGCGCCAGCCGCTGGATCGCGCCCTCGATGTCCTTGCCCGCCACCATCATCAGGTCGGCCATCTCGTCGACCACGATCACGATGTAGGGCAGCGGGTTGAGGTCCATGACCTCGTCCTCGTAGACCGCCTCGCCGGTGTTGCGGTCGAAGCCGGTCTGGACGGTGCGGGTCAGCGTCTCGCCGCGCTCGCGCGCCTCCACCAGACGGGCATTGTAGCCGTCGATGTTGCGCACGCTGATCTTGGCCATTTTCTTGTAGCGCTCCTCCATCTCGCGCACGGCCCATTTGAGGGCGATGACCGCCTTCTTGGGGTCGGTGACGACGGGGGAGAGCAGGTGCGGGATGCCGTCGTAGACGGAGAGCTCCAGCATCTTGGGATCGACCATGATCAGGCGGCACTCCTCGGGCTTGAGCCGGTAGAGGAGCGAGAGGATCATGGTGTTGATGGCGACCGACTTGCCGGATCCGGTGGTGCCGGCGACGAGCAGGTGGGGCATGCGGGCAAGGTCGGCGATGATCGGCTCGCCGCCGATGTTCTTGCCGAGGCACAGAGCGAGCTTGTGCTTGGTCTCGACGAAATCCTCGGAGGCCAGCAATTCCCGCAGGAAGACGGTCTCGCGCTTGGCGTTGGGCAGTTCGATGCCGATGGCGTTCCGCCCCGGCACCACGGCGACGCGGGCGGAGACGGCGGACATCGAGCGGGCGATGTCGTCGGCGAGCGAGATCACGCGGCTGGATTTGGTGCCGGGGGCGGGTTCGAGCTCGTAGAGGGTGACGACGGGGCCGGGCCGCACGGCCAGGATATCCCCGCGCACGCCGAAATCCTGCAGCGTCGCTTCCAGCATGGTCGCGTTCTGCTCCAGGGCGTCGGTCGAGATCTCCGAGCCCGGAAGCGGCGGCCGGGGGAGTGCCAGAAGCTCCAGGGCGGGATGGCGATAGGCGGTCTCGCCCGGCTGAGGCGCGAAGCCCTGCCCGGGTCGCGGACGCGCCGGAGGGGCCGGGGGCACCGGCGCCGAGACGCGGGTGCGGTTCGACGGGGGCTCTTCCCCGTCCATCGCGTCGAGATCGTCTTCGAGTTCGCGGATTACGGGGGGGGCGGGGCGGCGCGGCTTCGAATCCGAGCGGACCGGGCGCGGCGACGCGTCGGCTGCCTCGGCCTCGTCGAAAACAGGCTCGCGCCGCATGGCGGGAGCGGTGCCGAAGCGCTCTTGGGCCTGGTCCGCCCATGGAGGGGCCTCCTCTTCGGAGAAGGCGCGTCTCGCCGCGAGGGCGGGCGAGGCGCCGGCATAGGCCGCCGCGGTCTCCTCCCGCTGCATACGCCAAGCCTCGATCCGATCCCGGAGATGGGAGCGGCCGCTCATGACGGCCTGTGCCAGGGCTCCCAGGGACAGCAGCCCCAGCCCCGGCTCGCCCGCGTCGTCGCGCTCGGACGGGCCGGTCCGGCGCTCCCGGACAGGGGCGCGGCGTGGCGCGACCGGCTCGTCCTCCCACTGATCCTCCTCCATCTGACCCGCGGTCCGGCAGGCGCCCGTCAGGCAGAGGATCGAGAGGGCCGCGAAGACGAAGCCGGCCAGCGCCGCGGCGGGCCCGGCGACGAATTGCACCGCGGACATCAGCGCGTCGCCTGCGACGCCGCCGAGACCGGTCGGCAACGGCCAGCGCGCGGTCGGCGGCAGGGCGCTGGCGGTCGCGCTGGCGCAGAGAAATCCCATGATCCACAGCGTCAGGCGCAGGCCGCCCTGGGGCAGCCGGTGCTCGCGCATGAGTCGCATGCCCCACAGGGCGGGCGGCAGCACCAGTGCGATCGAGCCGAGGCCGAGCAGCTGCATCGCCAGATCGGCCACGACGGCGCCCGGCCGGCCGAGCACGTTGTGGGCCGCGTGGTCGGTGGCGTGGTTCAGGCTCGGGTCGTCGATCGACCAGGTCGCAAGCGCGACGGTGGTCGCCACGGCTCCCGTGAAGAGCACAAGGCCGCCGCACTCCGTCAGCCGCTTGGCCATGAACGGCCGGAAGCTGTCGACGAACGTCTCGAAGGGCGACGCGGAACGGCGGAGGGAACGCATGCGGAACCGGACGCGGGGACAACGCTCCGGTAACGCTAACCCCGCCGGGTTAACGGTGGGCTAAGCATAGATCGCCGGTTGCTCCGAGCCGGCGCGCACACGCGAAACGAAAGAGGCCCCGGATCGCTCCGGGGCCTCTCGACGACGATGACAGAGACGGAGGACGTCAGAAGGTGAAGCCGGTCTCGATCAGGTAGCGCTCCTGCGACTTCTTGAGGCCATTGCGGCCGAAGCCGGAGCCGACGCCCAGGGTGGCATCGGTCGCGACGTCGAAAGCCTGCACGGTCGCGAACTCGCCGCGGAGGAAGTAGCGATCCCAGGTGAAGGTCGGGGTGATCGTGAAGGAGAAGGCCGAGCTGCCCGGTCCGAACAGCACGTTGGTCGCGGTCGTGCCGGCGAAGTCGCCCTTGGTGCCCGATTGCGCGATGTATTCAAGCCGGCCGGCCAGGGCGAAATTGTCGGTGAACGAGTAGCCAGCGAGCAGGGCGCCGCCCCAGGTCTCGGCGCCGCGGAGCGGGACGAAGTAATTGTCCTTCCGGTCGACCGAAGTGTACTGGAAGTAGGGCGAGACGATCCAGGGGCCGTTCGCGTAGGTGTAGTTCACGCTGATGATGCTGCTGTTCTGCAGCGAGTTGATCGTCGCGAACTGGAAGCGCGCGCTGCGGGTCGAGGCATCGAAGTCGCTGAAATGCGTGCCGCCGTTGATGCCGATCGTGTTGGAGTCGTCGATCTTGTAGGTGATGAGACCGGTGACCCAGTTCAGCTCGCCGGAGTAGAAGCCGTCCACGACCGCAAGCGAGGCCGCCCACGGGCCGCTGGCATAGTTCACCTGCACGCCGTGATTGATGAAGTTCTCCTGGTTGAACACCAGACCGCGGGAGATGTTGAGGTTCTGGTAGGAGAACAGCAGCTCGGTGCCGATGTTGGTGAACATACGGCCGGCCTGGATCGACCACTCGTCGTTGATCTGCCACTTGCCGTAGGCGACCGGGACCGGGCCGAACAGCAGGTCCGTCTGCTCGAAGGAGCTGTAGAGCGGCAGGCCCAGCGCCGGGATCGAGTAGAGGCCGGTATGCACGTAGAACTGGAGCGGACCATCCGCCTTCTGCACCCAAGCCTGCAGGTTGCTGAAGTCGACACGTCCGTAACGGTCCTGCTCGCCGCCGGGCGAAGGAATACCGAACGCGTTGGTCTGGTAATAGGCGAAGCCGGTTACCGCGCCGCCGACATAGATGTCGCCGAGACCCGTAGTGAAACAGGCCGGGTTCGGGTTGGCCTTGATCAGACCGCCGAAGGCCGGGGTCGAGATCGCTGCTTTGCAGTGTTCTTCGACCACAACCGGCGTGGACTTGGCCGGAAGATCGGCGGCGAAGGCGGGAACGGTAGAGATGAAGGCGAGTGCGGCTACGCTAGCCTGCAACTTCAGTTTAACGGTCATTTCGAGCTCAGCCCCAGTCTTCTTGATAGGACCAACGTGCCGAAGCCGGCTTGGCATCGCAAAATGAAGTTTCAGGCAATTGCACAGTTTTTGGGCATTTACGGCTTAGCTTGAATCGAGGCTATCGGGGTGTTGCCGAGAGGGCACGCCTCGACGGGCCGCCCGGACTCCTCCTGAGATTTTCTTATTCCTGTCGATAAATTCGGTCGCCGGTGGTTCGGAGGCTTCATGCGGGTGTCGCCGTCTTCCCCATCGAATCGATACAAGCTTTCGAGCCTGCACGGCTCTGCGACATATGGAAAAGCCCCGGCGGGAACCGCCGGGGCCTCGGATCTCGCAAGTGGAGGCGTGGATCAGTAGTTGTAGGCGCGCTCGCCGTGATCGGCGATGTCGAGGCCCTCGCGTTCCTCTTCCTGCGTGACGCGCAGGCCGATCGTCCAGTCGACGAGCTTGTAGAGGATCGCCGAGCCGACACCCGACCACAGCAGCGTGAAGCCCACGGCCTTGGCCTGGATGATCAGCTGGGCGGTCATGTCATAGGCGCCGAGGACGAGCTCGCCGGGCTTCGTGGTGTAGTCCGGGATGCCCGCGCCGCCGAGGGCCGGATCGACGAGGATGCCGGTGGCCAGCGCGCCGATGATGCCGCCGATGCAGTGCACGCCGAACACGTCGAGGGAGTCGTCGTAGCCGAGCGCGTTCTTCACGGTGGAGCACATCACGAAGCAGACCGCACCGGCGACGAGACCGAGGACGATCGAGCCCATCGGGCCGGCGAAGCCGGCGGCGGGGGTGACGGCGACCAGGCCGGCGATGGCACCCGACAGCATGCCGAGGAGCGACGGCTTGCCCTTCGCGACCCACTCCACGAACAGCCAGGAGACCGCCGCGGCCGCCGTGGCGACGAAGGTGTTGATCATGGCGATGGCGGTGGTGCCGTTGGCCTCGAGGTTGGAGCCGGCGTTGAAGCCGAACCAGCCGACCCAGAGCAGCGAGGCGCCGATCATGGTCATGGTCAGCGAATGCGGGGCGAGCAGGTCACGGCCGTAGCCGATGCGCTTGCCGAGGATCAGGCAGCCGACGAAGCCCGCGATGCCCGCGTTGATGTGCACCACGGTGCCGCCGGCGAAGTCGAGCGCGCCCCACTTGAAGAGCATGCCGGCATCCGCCAGCACGGCGTCGTAATCGGCCTGGGCGGCCGCCTTGTCGGTCGCGGCGGCGAGCTTGCGCGCGGCGTCGGCGAAGATGTCCGGACCGCCCCAGTACCAGACCATGTGGGCCATCGGGAAATAGATGAACGTGACCCACAGGATCGAGAACACGACGAGCGCCGAGAACTTCATGCGCTCGGCGAAGGCGCCGACGATGAGGCCCGGGGTGATCATCGCGAACGTCATCTGGAAGCAGATGTAGACGTATTCGGGAATGACCACGCCGTTCGAGAAGGTGGCCGCGACCGTGGTGCCGTCGACGCCCTTCAGGAAGGCCTTGGAGAAGCCGCCGACGAAGTCGTTGAGGCCGCCGCCGTTCGTGAAGGCGAGGCTGTAGCCGTAGAACACCCACAGCAGGCAGACGATCGAGGCGATGGCGAAGACCTGGGTCAGCACCGAGAGCATGTTCTTGGTGCGAACGAGGCCGCCGTAGAACAGGGCGAGGCCCGGCACGGTCATCATCAGAACGAGCACGGAGGACAGGAGCATCCAGGCGGTGTCGCCCTTGTTCGGCACGGGCGTCGCGGCGGCGGCAGCGGCCGGTGCGGCGGCTTCCGGAGCCGGCGTCTGCGCGAGGGACGGCTCGACCAGGAGAAGGCCGAGCGCGGCGCCTCCCAGTCCGAGCGCGAGAAGGTGGCGAAGTTTCATGGACACGGGACTCCCGATCGCGATGCGATGCTGACTTGGAGGATGAAGGGAAGGTTGCGGCGTGCCGGCGTCGCGGCGGCCACGGGCGGCCTCAGAGGGCGTCGGCGTCGGTCTCGCCGGTGCGGATGCGGACGGCCTTCTCGAGCGGCAGCACGAAGATCTTGCCATCACCGATCTGGCCGGTGCGGGCGGCGCCGGCGATCGTGTCGATCACGCTGGTGACGAGGTCGGCCGAGACGGCGACTTCGATCTTCAGCTTCGGCAGGAAGCTCACGGCATACTCGGCGCCCCGGTAGATCTCGGTGTGACCCTTCTGGCGGCCGTAACCCTTCACCTCGGTCACGGTCAGGCCGTGCACGCCGATCCCGGTGAGGGCGTCACGGACCTCCTCCAATTTGAACGGCTTGATTATCGCCATCACGATTTTCATGGGCTGCGCCCCTTGTTGTGCGTTCGCCGCCGGGCTCCCCTGAAACGCCGCGTTTGCAGCAGCCCCGGTCCGGCGGTTCCGCAAGGATCGGAATGACCCTGCGACCGTGCGGCCTCATTCAATCTCTATGCCAGACGGAACCTTTGGTCCGGCCGCTTCAATGCTCACAAAGCGAACGCAAAATGCTTATCCGGCAGGCAGAAGCTTGGCTTCTGGTGCGCATTATAGCGGCACTGTGCGCGATTTTGCGCCCATATGAGCAAAACGGGGCTCGGCGATTACGAAATCGTGAACGGTGCGGCGGGCGTCGGCGCCAGCCGCGGCCTGATCAGGCCCTCCTGGGCGACGGAGGCGACCAGACGGCCAGCCCGATCGTACAGCGTCCCGCGGGCGAAGCCGCGTCCGCCGGCGGCGCTCGGGCTGTCCTGGACATAGAGCAGCCAGTCGTCCGCCCGGAACGGGCGATGGAACCAGAGCGCGTGATCGAGGCTCGCCGACTGGATGTCGGCATCGAAGACCGTGCGCCCATGGGCGATCAGGGTGGCGTCGAGCAGCGTCATGTCCGAGGCATAGGCCAGCACGGCGCGGTGCACGGCAGGATCGTCGGGAAGCGGCCCGTCCGCCTTCAGCCAGACGTGGAAGCGTGGCGCGCGCGGGGTGCGGTCGCGGTAGCGCTCCACCTCGACGGGGCGCAGGGCGATCGGCCAGGTCTTGGTGAAATAGGCGAGCACGGCCGGGGGCAGGATCGCGTCGCTCCCCGTCATGGCCTCGCGGGCATCCGGCAGATCGTCGGGCCCCGGGATATCGGCGATGGGAAAGGCATGCTCGAAGCCCTCCTCCGCCGCGTGGAAGGAGACGGACATCGCGAAGATCGCCCGCTCGCCCTGCAGGGCCTTGACCCGGCGCGTCGTGAAGCTGCCGCCGTCGCGGATACGCTCGACCTCGTAGTCGATCGGCACCTTCGGATCGCCGCCGAGGAGGAAATAGGCGTGGAGCGAATGCGGGGGGCGGCTCTCAGGCACTGTGCGCGTCGCCGCGACGAGGGCCTGCGCCACGACCTGGCCGCCGAAGACGCGGGGCCAGCCGATCTTCGGGCTGACGCCGCGATAGAGGTCGGTGCCCCGCGGCTCGAGATCGAGGAGGGCGATGAGGTCGCTGATGGCGCCCGGCATGGAATCCGTTGCTGGCTCGTGGATCGATGCGGACACACATACCGGTTCGGAGGCGGATCGGCATGTGCGTCCGGCATGGCCGGGTGAGCGCGATTGCCGCGAGGCCTTCGGAGTGCCAGTTGAGGCGGATGGAGCGATGCGGGCGAGGAGCAGGCGGGTGAGCGGAACGGACACGCGCGCGGGGGCTCGCAGGATCGTGGTGGCGGGCGGGGGCATCGCCGGGCTGACCTTCGCCCTGGCCTTGAAGCGGGCGCATGGGGCGGGCATCGACGTCGTCGTTTGCGATCAGGCGCTTGGCGAGGGGGCGGCGCGCCATCGCGGGCGGGCTTATGCGCTGGCGGCGGGGCCGCGGCGGATGCTGGCGCAGATCGGGATCTGGCCGGCGATCGCGGCGGGGGCGCAGCCGGTCCTCGACATGGCGATCAGCGACAGCCGGCTGGCCGATCCGGTGCGGCCGGTCTTCCTCACCTTCGGGGCCGAGCCGGGTGCGGACGGCCCCCTCGCCCATCTCGTCGAGGCGGAACCCTTGGTTGAGGCTCTCCTCGCGGCCTGCGAGGAGGCGGGCGTGGATCTGCGCGACGAGAGCGTGCGGAGCGCCCTCCCCGCCCCGAGCCGCATCGATGCCGAACTCTCTGGCGGGGAACGGCTTTCCGCCGCCCTCGTCGTGGCGGCGGACGGCGCCCGCTCGCGCCTGCGCGAGGCGGCCGGCATCGGCTGGGTCGGCCATCGCTACACGCAGAACGGGATCGTCGCGACGATCCGGCACGAGCGCGACCATGGCGGACGGGCCGTTCAGCACTTCCTGCCGGGGGGGCCTTTCGCGATTCTGCCGCTGCGGGACGATGCCGGAGGGCACCGCTCCTCGATCGTCTGGACGGAGCGCGCGGCGGAGGCGCCGGTGCTGCTAAGTGGTTCTGCCGACGAGGTTTTGTCGGAGATCGAGCGGCGCTTCACCCTCCAGCTCGGGCGGCTCTCCCTGGAGGCCGGGCCGCGGGTCTTCCCTCTCTCGGTCGGGATGGCCCGGACGTTCCGGGCCAAGCGCTTGGCATTGCTGGGAGATTCGGCCCACGTGATCCATCCGATCGCCGGCCAGGGGCTCAATCTGGGGCTCGCCGGCGCCGCCGCCCTGGCCGAGGCCGCGACGGAGGCGCTGCGGCTCGGGATGGATCCCGGAAGCGACGACGTGACAAGGACTTACGAGCAGGCCCGGCGCTTCCCCGTGCTCGCCATGGTCGCCGCCACGGACGGCCTGAACCGGCTCTTCTCCAACGACGTGACCCCCGTCCGGCTTGCCCGCGACTTCGGACTCGGCCTCGTGAACGCCTCTAAGCGCCTGACGCGCGGCTTCGAGGCCAAAGCCTCGCACCTCGAAGCGGCTGGAGCCCGCCTGCTGCGCGGCGAGCCGCTCTAGGAAAAACGCCGCACCCGCGCTCCACAGAGCCCTGGCATGCGGCCCGGAACATTCGCGGCTCCCGTTCATTCTGCCGGAGCGAGCGTGGCACGAACGCGAAGCGCCACGCATCCCTGGATTTCGAGGACCTGCGAAGGAGCCGATCATGGCCAAGGCCAAGCCGAACCTGCGCGTCGCCAGCGACCGCCTCAACACCCCGACCGACCTGAACCCCGAGGACGTGAAGAAGATCGCCGAGGGCCTCACCGTCCTGCTCTCGGACCTCTTCGCCCTCTACGTGAAGACCAAGAACTTCCACTGGCATGTCAGCGGCCCGAACTTCCGCGACTACCACCTGCTCCTCGACGAGCAGAGCCAGCAGATCTTCGCGATCATCGATGCGGTCGGCGAGCGCGCCCGCAAGATCGGCGGCACCACCCTGCGCTCCCTCGGCCAGGCGAGCCAGCTCGCCCGCGTCGCCGACAACGACGCCGATTACGTGAGCCCGCTCGACATGCTCAAGGAGCTGCGGGACGACAACAAGACGCTCACCGCCAACATGCGCGAGCTGCACGGCATCACCGACGACGCCAAGGACGTCTCCACCACCTCCCTGCTCGAGGAGTGGATCGACCAGTCCGAGGAGCGCACCTGGTTCCTCTACGAGGCCACCCGCGACGCGAGCCAGGGCGGCCACTGAGCCAAGTTTCGTCCGGATAGCGAAAGAACCCCGCGTCGCAGGATGCGGGGTTTTTCTTTGGCGATCCGACCGTTCGCAGATACGGCGTGCTGTGTCCGTCTGAACGCGGACGACCTCAGAGGCGGCCGTTCCGTCGAATGACGTCTACGGGCCGTCGAGCGTCAGGCTCACCTTGATCAGCCCCGGATCCTCCCGGTCGGGCTTGGCCTCGAAACCGAGGCGGCGGCAGACGGCGAGCATGGCGCGGTTCTCGGCGAGGATGGTGCCCTCGATCCGGGCGATGCCCTCGGCCCGGGCCCAGTCGATCATCAGGCGCATCAGGGCGTAGCCGAGCCCCGTGCCCTTGAGGTCGGAGCGCACCAGGATCGCGTATTCGCCGCTCTCGTGGTTGGCATCCGCGTGCAGGCGCACGGCGCCGAGCATGCGGGCGGCGTCGTCGGCCACGTCCTCGGCCAGGGCCACGAAGGCGATGGCGCGGGCATAGTCGAGCTGGGTCAGGCGGGCGAGGAAGGCGTGGCTGAAGTCGCGCACGGGGGCGAAGAAGCGCAAGCGCACATCCTCCGGGTCCACCCGCTCGAAGAAGGCGCGGAACAGGCCCTCGTCCTCCGGGCGCACCGGCCGCACGGCGATGGGCCGCCCCTTCAGGGTCAGGCTGCGCTCCCAGGCCTTGGGATAGGGCCGGATGGCGAGCCGGTTGCGGGCGGCGCCCTTGCGCTCCGGCAGGGGGCCGATCCGCACCCGGGCGTCGAGCCCGAGCACGCCGTTCTCGCCGGCGAGCAGGGGGTTGATGTCGAGCTCGCGCACCTGCGGCAGATCGACGGCGAGCTGGGCGATCTTCACCAGCGTCAGGGCGAGGGTCGCCCGGTCGGCCGCGGCGACGTCCCGGTAGGCGGCGAGCCGCCGGGAGACGCGGGTGCGGTCGATCAGGTCGGCGGCGAGCCGCAGGTCGAGGGGCGGCAGGGCGAGCGCCCGGTCGTCGATCACCTCCACCGCCGTGCCGCCGCGGCCGAACACCACCACGGGGCCGAAGGTCGGATCCTCGGCCAGCCCCACGATCAGCTCGCGCCGCCCGCCGCGGCGGATCATCGGCTGCACGGCGAAGCCCGTGACCCGGGCATCCGGCCTGAGCTTGCGCACCCGCGCCAGCATGCGGGCGGCGGCCTCGCGGATATCGGCCTCCGAGGTGAGGCCGAGGCGCACGCCGCCGACATCCGACTTGTGGACCACGTCGGGCGAGACGAGCTTGAGCGCCACCGCCTCGCCGCGGGCGATCATCGGCCAGGCCACGTCGGCGGCGGTCTCGCCGTCCGGGGCCAGGGTGTGGGGCACCATCGGGATGCGGTAGGCCTCCAGCAGGCCGATCACCGCATCGGGATCGAGCCAGTTCTGGCCGTTGGAGAGCGCCCGGTCGACGATGGCGCGGGCCGCGTCCGTGTCCGGCGAAAAGCCCTTGGGCAGCGAATCGGGGGTGCGGGCGAGGTCGTCCTGCGCCTCGCGGTAGCGCACCAGATGCAGGAAGCCGTCGACGGCGTCCGCATCGGTGGCGAAGAGCGGGATCCGGGCCTTGGCATAGATCGCCGCCGCCTCCGGATCCTCCCCCACCGACACGGCGAAGACCGGCTTCTTGCGCCCGGCCCCGGCCCGGGCCTGCTCCACCGCCTTGGCCACGGTCTCGGCCACCGCCTTCGGGGCGGCGCGGGCGGTGGGGACGTGCAGGGCGAGCAGGGCGTCGTTGTCCCGGCTCGCGAGGAGCGGGCCGAGGGCGGCGGCGTAATCGGCGGGGCCGGCATCGACGCCGATGTCGAGGGGGTTCTCGGACTGGCCGTGGCGCACGCCTTCGAGGCGCTGGCGCAGCTCCGGCGGGACCGGGGCCGCATGCCCGCCCCGCTCGGCGAGATGGTCGGCGGCGAGCGCCCCGATGCCGCGGCCGTTCGACAGGATCATCAGGCGCGAACCCGGGAAGGGACGGACCCGGCCCAGGGCCTCCAGGGCGGAGAACATCGCGTCGAGGCTGTCGACGGCGAGCAGACCCGCCCGGCGGAAGGCGGCGTCGTAGACCGCCGAGGGCTTGGCCAGGGCCGCGGTGTGGGTCTCCGGCGTGCGGGCATGGGCCTCGTGCCGGCCGGTGCGCAGGACCACCACCGGCTTGGCGCGGGCGGCGGCCCGGGCCGCGGACAGGAATTTGCGCGGATCGGCGATCTGGTGGAGCGAGAGCAGGATCGCCCGCGTGTGGATGTCGGCTGCGAAGTGGTCGAGGCAGTCGGCCACGTCCACGTCCACCGAGCGGCCGAGGGTGACGATGGCCGAGAAGCCGACCCCCCGGCGGGAGGCCCATTCGGCGATGGCCGAGGCGACGGTGCCCGATTGCGAGATCAGGGCCACGTCCCCGGGCTTCGGGGTGCGGGCGAGCAGCGTCGCGTTGAGGTTGCGGCTCGGCACGCTCACGCCCACCGAATCCGGGCCGAGCAGGCGCATCGACTGGGCGCGGGCGGCCCGGCGCGCCGCGGCCACGGGCGCGGCCTCGCCGTAGCCGAGATGGGCCGACAGGATCACGGCGGCGGCGGCCCCCGCCTCGCCCGCCTCGGCCACGATGCCGGGCACCGTCTCCGGCGGGGTCGCGATCAGCACGAGATCCGGGGGTGCGGGCAGGTCGGCGAGCCGGGCGTGGCAGGGAATGCCGTCGACCAGGGCGTGGCGGGGATTGACCGGCATCACCGCCCCGGTGAAGCCGCCGGCCTTCAGCGAATCCATCACGGCGCGCCCGACCGAATCGGGACGGTCCCCCGCGCCCACCACGGCGATGCGCTCGGGCGCCAGCATCGCGGCGAAGCGATAGGTGCTCACGGGCGGGCTCGCATGCCGGTCCCCGTTGCCGGTTCCCGTCGATCGGCGCGGAACGCGCCGCGCGTCCCCGCTCCGCGCAAGCGGGGAGAGGGGCTGCGCACGAAACCGAAGCGATCAACCGGAAACGGTGTCATGGCCGGGTTCTATAGCGCGGGGAACCGTCCCGGACACCGGGCCCGCACCTTGAAAGCGTCTCTCCCCGGGCGCATGAGAACCTGAAAAGGGGGAAACGGTACGATGGACGACCAAGCGGCGCGGAGCGCCATCGTCGCGGCGATGCGCCGGATGCTGGCCGAGGGCCTCAGCCAGGGGACCAGCGGCAACATCTCCGTGCGCTTCGGCGACGGGCTCCTGATCACGCCCTCCGGCATCCCGGCGGAGCAGCTGGAGCCGGAGGACATCGTCGCGCTCGATGCCGAGGGCGGCTTCGCGCACCGGCTCAAGCCCTCCTCCGAATGGCGCTTCCACCGGGACATCCTGGCGGCGCGGCCCGAGATCGGCGCGGTGGTGCATGCCCATCCGCCCCACGCCACCGCCTTCGCGATCTGCCACAGGGAGATCCCCGCGGCGCATTACATGATCGCCGCCGCCGGCGGCCCGACGATCCGCTGCGCGCCCTACGCCCCCTACGGCACCGAGGCGCTCTCCCGCCTCGCCGTGGAGGCCCTCGACGACCGCCTCGCCTGCCTGCTCGGCAATCACGGCCTGATCGCCATCGGCCCCAGCCTCGACCGCGCCTTCTGGATCGCGACCGAGGTCGAGGCCTTGGCGCATCAGTACAGCCTCGCATTGCGGATCGGCACGCCGGTTCTTCTCGACGACGATGAGATCGCGCGCACGGTCATCCGGTTCAAAGGCTACGGGCTGCAAAGCAAGTAGCGAATCTCCGAATTTCATTGCCAGTGTGGAGGGTTGGTCAAATCCGGTGACGGCACGATGGGCCCTGTATCGTGGTGCGGGTGCCGTATGATGAATATTGCGCAGTCCGCACCGCGAAAGCTGAGGCGACCGGCCCGTGCTTTGCATGCGGGAGGGCCGTGCCCACAGGACTGCGTGCCCGGCGCAATTTCAGTCCACGAATTTCTTATCATGTGTGTTTGACTGGGGCTTGCGCAAAAATGAGTGGCGCACTATTTATGCAGTGACACGCCGGCTTTCGCTATAGGCTCGCTCGCACCGCGATCGACCATTTATGCCAGATTTTCCGACCGGGCCGGCGGCAGGAACTTCAAGCAATGACATCCGACAACGAGTTTTCGCGGGATCAGGACATTCAGGACCATGTCGCCCTCGCGGGTGACATCGTGTCCGCCTTCGTCAGCAACAATTCGATCGCCGCGGCCGAGTTGCCCGGGTTGATCACCTCCGTGCACGCGATGCTGCGGCAACTGACCGAGCCGACGCCGCAATCGGCCTCCGTCGCGCTGACGCCCGCCGTGTCGGTGAAGCGTTCGATCACGCCCGACTTCCTGATCTGTCTGGAGGACGGCAAGAAGTTCAAATCGCTCAAGCGCCACCTGCGCACGCGCTACAACCTGACGCCGGAGGAGTATCGCGCGCGCTGGGGCCTGCCGCACGACTATCCGATGGTGGCGCCGAACTACGCGGCGGCCCGTTCGGAGCTCGCCAAGGCGACGGGCCTCGGCCAGCAGCGCCGGAAGAGCCGCGGCGGCGACAATGCGGAGAAGCCGGCCCGGCGCCGGGCCCGGGCGGGCGCCTGACACCGCATTGTCCACAGCCGATCCGCGGGATCGCACCCAGCTCTCCGAGACGTGACGGTCCCTCTTCCCGGCAGAGGGCAAGTCCTCCGCCGGAAGGGGCCGGACGACCTTCCTATCGCCGATGTCTTCCGGCGTCTCCGGCGAGGATACGCAAGGTCTCGGGTCGCCGTTTCACGTTCCGGTGAGGCGGCGGATCTTCGGCCGGTGCGTCCTGTTCCTGTCCACCGCCCCTCCGGTTCCTTCGGCAACTGACCGTTGTCCGGTTGAATCGCCGTCGGGCGGATGGGACGCGTGCCGTCGCCCGGCCTCCGTTAGAGAAGCGGCAAGCTCCGGCGCGGATTCTGCCGGCGGGGGGCATCCGGTCCCCGGTCGAGGGATCCGCGAAGGGGCGATGTCGAACGGTTCGGTCACGGCCCGGCGCCTGTTCTGGACCCTCGTGATCGGGGGCGGCGCCGCCTTCTGGTACGGGCGCCCCGCCCTGCTCGCGACCGCGGCCGCGATGGTCGCCATCGCCCTCCACCGCCTCGACCGGCCCCGCCGTTTCCGTGCCTGCATCCGCCGGATCGCGCGGCAGCACGCGGCGACCCTCGCCCTGCGCCGGCGCCAGGAGCGCTATGTCGACGCCTATGGCAACCTGATCGAGGACGGCTGGCTGCGGGAGCGGGACTACTTCGCCGAGCGCACCCTGGTCCCCGCCCTCGAGGAGCGGGGCTACGCCGCCCTGATCGACCGCAACTGGGACCGGCTGCTCGACACGATCGAGCGGGTCGCCGCCGGCCATCCCCTCCCCGAGGAGGAGGATCTGCCGGAGGACGGGATCGATTACGAGCGCTTCTGCATCGCCCGGCTCGTCCGGGCCGGCTGGAGCGCGCATCCGACCCCCGCGAGCGGCGACCAGGGCGCCGACATCGTGGCCGAGCGCGACGGCCTGCGCCTCGTGGTCCAGTGCAAGCGCTACGGCCGCGCGGTGGGCAACGCCGCGGTGCAGGAGGTGGCCGCCGCCGCGCGCTACTGGTCGGCGGATGCCGCCGCCGTGGTCTCGAATGCCGGCTTCACCCCCGCCGCCCGCCGCCTGGCCGCCGCGACGGGGGTGAAGCTGCTGCATCACGACGATTTGGGCGATCTCGCCCCCGAGGGCGGCGCCCTCAGGGGCGGGCAGCGCGCCTGAGGGCGCTCAATCGACCCTCAGCCAGCGCCGCCCGTCCGTTTCCAGCAGCTTGTCGGCGGCGTCGGGGCCCTGGCTGCCGGCTTCGTAGAGGTCGACCGGGGCGTCCTTCCAGGCCTGGATCAGGGGCTCCACCGCGGCCCAGCCGGCCTCGATGTTGTCGGCGCGCTGGAACAGGGTCGCGTCGCCGACCATGCAATCGTAGATCAGGGTCTCGTAGCCGACATTGGGCGCCTGCTCGAAGAAGTCGGCGTAGCGGAATTGGGTGGAGACGGTGCCGAGCCGCATCTGCGGCCCGGGCTCCTTCACGTTGAGCTGCGTGCTCATGCCGTGCTCGGGGTCGATGGAGAGCCGCATCACGTTGGGGGCGAGATGCGTCACCGGCGTCTCGTCGAAGAGGTGGAAGGGCGGCGGCCGGAAATGGATCGCGATCTCCGTGCGCCGCCCGCCCATCCGCTTGCCGGTGCGCAGGTAGAAGGGCACCCCGGCCCAGCGCCAGTTCTCGATCTCGAGCTTCAGGGCGACATAGGTCTCGGTGGTCGAATTCTTGTCGACATTCGGCTCGTCGCGATAGGCCGGCACGTCCCGCCCCTCGATGCGGCCCGCCGTGTATTGCCCGCGCACGGCGTGCTCTGGCGTCACCGGCCGCACCGCCTCGACCAGCTTGGCCTTCTCCGTGCGCACGGCCTCGGCCGCGAAGGAGTTCGGCGGCTCCATGGCGACCATGGAGAGGAGCTGGAACAGGTGGTTGGGCACCATGTCGCGCAGCGCCCCGGTGCCCTCGTAGAAGCTGCCCCGCCCCTCCACGCCGATGGTCTCGGCGGCGGTGATCTGGACGTGGTCGATGTATTCCCGCCGCCAGACCGGCTCCAGCATGCCGTTGCCGAAGCGCAGGGCCATGATGCTCTGGACCGTCTCCTTCCCGAGGAAATGGTCGATCCGGTAGAACTGGCTCTCGTCGGCCTGCTTGAGGATGCGCGCGTTGAGCGCCCGGGCGGAGGCGAGGTCCGAGCCGAAGGGCTTTTCGATGACCACGCGGCGGAAGGCGTCCTCGCCCTGCTCCAGCAGCCCCGCCTTGCCGAGCCCGTCGACGATCGGGCCGAAGAAGCGGGCGGCGACGGCCAGGTAGAACACCGCGTTGCCGCTGATCTTCTCCGCGAGGCCCGTGAAGGTGGCCGCGTCCTCGAAGTCGCCCTGGTGGTAGCGCAGGCGCTCCCGCACGAAGCCCCATTGCGCCGCGTCGATCGCGTCCACGTGGAACTCGGCGGAGGCGTCCTTCGTGAAGGACTGCATCGTGTCGCTCAGCGTCTCGCGCCACCCGTCGTCGGTATTGGCGTTGTGGTCGACGCCGAGGATCGCGAGCTTGTCGGAGAGCAGGCCGCCGCCGGCGAGGTTGTAGAGGGCCGGCATCAGCAGGCGCTTGGTCAGGTCGCCGCCCGCGCCGAAGATCACCAGGGTGCAGGGAGGCGCCGGGGTGAAGCCCGCCCGGCTGGTCTTCTGCGGCGGGGCGCCGTCCGGGAGGGCGCCTCCGTGGCGGAGCGTCTCGTGCGGGGAATTGCCGTTCTCGGCCATCGTCGGGCAACCCGGTCTCTCGCCGCAGCGCGGCAACGGCGGATCAACCGGCTTGCGGCGCGGCCGTTCCGGCCACGCTGCTTCGTGAGGACCTACTCGTCCGTGCGCATCGCGGTGCCGCGGTCGATCGGCAGGCGCTCGGCCTTCAGCTCCTCGCCCGTGGGCAGGCTGCGGGCGTCCCAGCCGCCGCCCAGGGCCCGGATCAGGTCGACGGCGGTGGTGAAGCGGCTGAGCCTGATCTGCAGGGCCGTGACCTCGTTGTTGATCAGCAGCGACTGGGCCGTGACCACGGTGGTGTAGTTCTGGGTGCCGGCCCGGTACTCGTTGAGGGCGATCTCGACCGCGCGCCGGGCGGAGGCGACCGCCTCCTCCTGCTTGCCGATCTGCCGGGCGAGGATGCGCACGCCGGCCAGGTCGTTCTCCACCTCCCCGAAGGCGGTGAGCACGGTCTGGCGGTAATTGGCCACCGCCGCGTCGTAGGCGGCGCGGGCGGCGTCGAGCGCCGCCGTGCGGGCGCCGCCGTCGAACAGGGTCTCGCTGCCGGCGGCGGCCACCGACCAGACCTGGTTGGTCGCGGAGAAGAGGCCGTTGCTGGTGGCCCCGGAGATGCCGCCGGAGGCCGAGAGGGTGACGGTGGGGTAGAAGGCCGCCACCGCGACGCCGATCTGCTCGCTCTGCGCCTGGACCAGCCGCTCCGCCTGGGCGATGTCGGGGCGGCGCTCCAGCAGCTCGGAAGGGATGCCGACCGGCACGCTCGGGGGCGTCTGGGCGAGCTTGCCCCGGGGGATGCTCACCTCGGAGGGTGGCCGGCCGACCAGTAGGGCGATGGCGTGCTCGAAGGTCGCCCGCTGCAGGTCGACGGCGATGGCGGAGGCCTCCGTGGTCTGGAGCTGCGTCTGCGCGGTGATGACGTCGGAGCGGGCGGCGACGCCGGCATTGTACTGGTTCTCGGCGATGGCGAGGCTGCGCCTGAAGCCCTCGATGTTCTCCTGGAGCACCGCCTTCAGGGATTCCTGGTAGCGCAGCTGCAGGTAGTTGGTGGCGAGCTCCGCCTGGATGCCGAGGCGGACCAGAGCGAGATCGGCCGCGCTGGCCTGGGCGCTCGCCACCTCGCCCTCCAGCTGGCGGCGCAGGCGGCCGAACAGGTCGAGCTCCCAGCTCGCCTGGCCCTGCAGGGAGACCGTGGTGCGCTCGGAGCCGAGGGAGCGCGAGCGGGTGATCGACGGCGCGCCGAGCACGGTGGGGAACAGGGCGGCCCGGGCCGAGGCGACCAGCGCCCGCGCCTGGGCGTAGTTCGACACGGCGGCGCGCAGGGTCTGGTTGTCGACATCGACCGAGCGCATCAGCCGGTCGAGGGTCGGATCGCGGAACACGCGCCACCAGTCGCCGCGCTCGGCCCCGTCGTTGGGCCGAGAGGCGCGCCAGCCCTTGCGGCTCTGGACATAGGCGACGCTGTCCTCCCGCATCCCCCCCTGCTTGAAGCCCAGCGGCGTCTCGACGGAGGGCCGCACGTAATCCGGCCCGACCATGCAGCCGGCGGTGGAGAGGGACAGCATGAGGGCGAGGGCGAGGCGGGCCACCCTCCCCCTGTCGGCGATGGAACCGGTCACGCGCATCATTCCGCCGGCACCGCCGCGCCGCCCCGGTTCCGCCGGCCCCGGTTCAGCGCCCAGAGCCGGAGGCGGTCGAGATAGAGATAGACGACGGGGGTGGTGTAGAGGGTCAGGATCTGGCTCACGATAAGGCCGCCGACGATGGCGATGCCGAGCGGGCGGCGCAGCTCCGAGCCCTCCCCGCCTCCGAGGATCAGCGGCAGCGCGCCGAGGAGCGCGGCCAGCGTTGTCATCATGATCGGACGGAAGCGCAAGAGGCAGGCCTCGAAGATCGCCTCCGCCGGGCCCATGCCGCGGGTGCGCTCGGCGTCGAGGGCGAAGTCGATCATCATGATCGCGTTCTTCTTCACGATGCCGATCAGCAGGAACACCGCGATCAGAGCGATGATCGTGAATTCCGTGCCCGTCACCAGCAGGGCCAGCACCGCGCCGATTCCCGCCGAGGGCAGGGTCGAGAGAATCGTGATCGGGTGCACGTAGCTCTCGTAGAGGATGCCGAGCACCGCGTAGACCGCGAGGAGCGCGGCGAGGATCAGCAGCGGCTGGCGGGAGGCGGAGGCCTGATAGTTCTTGGCCGCGCCGGCATATTCGCCGTGGATGGTGGCGGGCATGCGCAGGTCGAGCATCGCCCTGTCGATGGCCGCGGTCGCGTCCGACAGGCTCTTGCCGGGGGCGAGGTTGAACGAGACCGTGGTGGCCACGAACAGGCCCTGATGGGCGACCTGCACGGGGGCGTTGCCGGTCTCGAACCGGGCGAAGGCCGAGAGCGGCACCATGGTCTCCTTCGCGGCGGAGACCGGCGCGCTCGACGAGGCGCCGCCCTTGCTCGCGGCGATGGCGTTGGAGGCGGCGTTGCGGGCCGAATCCGCGGCGATGGCGGCGGCGTCGCCCCCCGAGCTGCCGCTCGCCCCCGCGCTGGCGGTGGAGGTGGTGGTCGAGCCGGCATTGGCCGTCCCGTCCGTCGTGTCGGAGGCGGCCACCGTGCCGGCCACGGCGTTGGTGGTGGCCGAGCCCCGCGCCTTGCCCCCCGTGGTCGAGACGAAGATCGACTTCAGCGTCTCCGGCGATTGCAGGTAGCGCGGCGCGATCTCCATCACGACGTGGTACTGGTTGAGCGGGTTGTAGATCGTCGAGACTTGGCGCTGGCCGAAGGCGTCGTAGAGGGTGTTGTCGATCTGGTCCGGGGTGATGCCGTAGCGGAAGGCGGTGGGCCGATCGATGACGAGGCGGCTCTCCAGGCCCCCCTCCTGCTGGTCGGAGGTGACGTCGGCGAAGAGCCCCGGCTGCTGCTGCAGGGCCGCGACCAGCTTGGGCGCCCATTCGTAGAGCTCCTCCGCCGTGTCGCCCTGGAGCGTGTACTGGTACTGGGCGAAGCTCTGCCGGCCGCCCATCTTCAGGTCCTGGCGCGGGAACAGGAACAGCCGGGCGCCGGCGACCTGGGCGAGCTTGGGCCGCAGCCGGCCCATCACCGTCTCGATCGAGTCGCGCTGGCCCAGGGGCTTGAGCCCGACGAAGACGTTGGCCGAGTTGGTGCCGCGTCCGCCGGTGAAGCCGACCACGCTCTCCACCGCCGGGTCGGCCTGCACGATGGCGCTCGCCCGGGTCAGCTTCTCCTTCATCGCCTGGAAGGAGATGCGCTGGTCGGCCTGGATGCCGCCCATGAGCTGCCCCGTATCCTGTTCGGGGAAGAAGCCCTTGGGCACGATGACGTAGAGATAGACGTTGAGCCCGATCGCCCCGAACACGCTGAGCAGCACGAACCGGCGATGGCGCAGGGCGACATGCAGGCTGCGCTCGTAGCCGCGCAGGGTGGCGTCGAAGGCGCCCTCCAGCATCCGGATCGGCAGGCTCGGGCGCTGGGTCGCGACGCCATGACCCTCCGGGCGCAGCAGGCGGGCGCACATCATCGGCGTGGTGGTGAGCGAGAGCACCAGGGAGATCAGGATCGCCAGGGACAGGGTGACCGCGAATTCCTGGAACAGGCGCCCGACGAGGCCGCCCATCAGCAGGATGGGCAGGAACACGGCGATGAGCGAGAGGCTCATCGAGATCACGGTGAAGCCGACCTCGCGGGCCCCCTGGAGGGCCGCCTCGACCCGGGGCTTGCCCGCCTCGATGTGCCGCTGGATGTTCTCCAGCACCACGATGGCGTCGTCGACCACGAAGCCCGTGGCGATGATGAGCGCCATCAGCGACAGGATGTCGAGGGAGTAGCCGAGCAGGTACATCACCCCGAAGGTGCCGATGATCGAGATCGGCACCGCCACCGCCGGGATCAGGGTGGCCCGGCCCGAGCGCAGGAACACGAACACCACGAATACCACGAGGGCCACCGCGATCAGCAGGGTCTCCTCGGTCTCCTTCAGGGAGGCGCGGATGGTGGCGCTGCGGTCGCCGGAGATGTCGAGGTCGATATCGCCGGGCAGGGCGGCCTTCACCTGCGGGATCGCCTCGCGCACCCGCTTGACCGTCTCGACCACGTTCGAGCCCGGCTGCTTGTAGATGAACAGGATCACGCCCGGCTTGCCGTTGACGAGGCCGAGATTGCGCTTGTCCTCGACGGAATCGATCACCTGGCCGACATCGGACAGGCGCACCCCCGCATTGTTGCGGTAGGCCACGACGATGTCGCGGTAATCGGAGGCCTGCCGGCCCTGGTCGTTGGCGTAGAGCTGGTAGCGCCGGTCCGCCGTCTCGACCGCGCCCTTCGGCGAGTTGGCATTGGCGGAGGCCAGCGCCGCGCGGATGCCTTCGAGCCCGATGCCGTAATGGAACAGGGCCATCGGATCGAGCTCGACCCGCACGGCGGGCAGCGAGGAGCCGCCGATATCGACGTTCCCGATGCCCTCGATCTGGGACATCTTCTGCTGCACCACGGTGGCCGCGGAATCGTAGAGCTGGCCCGGGGTGAGGGTGTCCGAGGTCAGGCCGAGGATCAGGATCGGCATGTCCGCGGGGTTGAACTTGCGGTAGGTCGGGTTGGTGCGCAGCGAGGTCGGCAGGTCGGCCCGGGCCGCGTTGATCGCCGCCTGCACGTCGCGGGCGGCCCCGTCGATGTCCCGGTTCAGCCCGAACAGCAGCACGATCCGCACGGTGCCGGTCGAACTCGTCGAGGTCATCTCGTTGACGTCGGCGATGACGCCGAGGCGGCGCTCCAGGGGCGCGGCGACGGTGGTGGCCATGGTCTCCGGCGAGGCGCCGGCCATCTGGGCCTGCACCATGATGACCGGGAAATCGACCTGCGGCAGCGGCGCCACCGGCAGCTTCACGAAGGCGAACAGCCCGGCGAGCAGCACGCCGACGGTGAGCAGCGTCGTGGCGATCGGCCGCCGGATGAAGGGGGCGGAGACGTTCACGGCAGGGCCTCGCCCGCCGGGAGGCCCGCCTCCCCGTCGCGGCGGCCCGAGAGCCGGCGCTCCAGGCGGTCGAAGGCGAGGTAGATCACCGGGGTGGTGAACAGCGTCAGCACCTGGCTGACGATGAGGCCGCCGGCGATGACGATGCCCAGCGGCTGGCGCAATTCGGAGCCGACGCCGGTGCCCACGATCATCGGCACCGCCGCGAACAGGGCGGCGAGCGTCGTCATCATGATCGGGCGGAAGCGCAGGAGGCAGGCCTCGTAGATCGCGTCCCGGGGCGAGCGGCCCTCCTCGCGCTCCGCCTGGAGCGCGAAGTCGATCATCATGATCGCGTTCTTCTTCACGATGCCGATGAGCAGCACGATGCCGATGATGGCGATGATGTCGAGGGAGAGCCCGAACCACATCAGGCCGAGCAGCGCGCCGATGCCGGCCGAGGGCAGGGTCGAGAGGATCGTGATCGGGTGGATGAAGCTCTCGTAGAGCACGCCGAGCACGATGTAGACCGTGACGATGGCCGCGAGCACCAGGAACAGCTCGTTGGAGAGCGCGGATTCGAAGGCGAAGACCGAGCCCTGCGGCACCAGGTTGAAGCTGGCCGGCAGGTCGATGGCCTTGCGGGCCTCCTCGATCGCCTGCACCGCCTCGCCGAGTGCGGCGCCCGGGGCGAGGTTGAAGGAGACGGTGGTGGCCGGGAACTGGCCGAGATGGCCGACCAGCAGCGGCGCCCGCCGCTCGGAGATCCGCGCCACGGCGGCGAGCGGCACCTGCCCGGAGGCGGCGGTGGAGGACGGCAGGTAGAGGGTGTTCAGGGAGTCGAGGGTCCGGTGCAGGTCCGGATCGGCCTCGAGGATCACCCGGTACTGGCTCGACTGGGTGAAGATCGTCGAGATGATGCGCTGGCCGAAGGCGTCGTAGAGCACGTTGTCGATGGTGGCCGGGGTGATGCCGTAGCGGCCGGCGGTGGCCCGGTCGATGGTGACGTAGGCGGCGAGCCCGCTGCCCTGATAGTCGCTGGTCACGTCCGCGAGCAGGGGGGAGCGCTGCAGCGCCTCGACGAAGCGCGGCACCCAGGTCTCGAACTCCTCGAGGTTCGGGTTCTCCAAGATGACCTGGTACTGGGTGGCCGAGACCGCGGTGTCGATGGTCAGGTCCTGGACCGGCTGCATGTAGAGCCGCACCCCCGGCACCCCGCGCGTCGCCGCGTTGAGCCGGCGGATGATGTCGCCGGCGGTCGCCGTGCGTGCGTCGCGGGGCTTCAGGTTGATCAGGAAGCGGCCGGAATTGAGGGTGACGTTCTGGCCGTCCACCCCGATGAAGGAGGACAGGCTCGCCACGTCCGGGTCCCTCAGGACGATGTCGGCGAGCTGCTGCTGGCGCTCGGCCATGGCCTCGTAGGAGACGGTCTGGTCGGCCTGGCTGATGCCCTGGATCACCCCCGTGTCCTGCACGGGGAAGAAGCCCTTCGGCACCGCCACGAACAGCCAGGCGGTGAGCGCCACGGTGCCGAGGAAGACGAGCAGGGTCAGGCCCTGATGGGCGAGCACGACCCGCAGGGCCCGCCCGTAGAGGGCGATGGTGCCGTCGGTGGCGCGCCGGCCGATCCGCGCGAAGAACCCTTCCCGGGCGGCGGCGTGCCCGGTCCCGGGCTTGAGCAGGCGGGCGCACATCATCGGCACCAGCGTCAGCGAGACCACCGCCGAGATCACGATGGTGGCGGCCAGCGTGATCGCGAATTCGTGGAACAGGCGCCCGACCACGTCGCCCATGAACAGGAGCGGGATCAGCACCGCGATCAGCGAGACCGTGAGCGAGATGATGGTGAAGCCGATCTCGCGGGAGCCCTTCATCGCGGCTTCGAGCGGCGAATCCCCCTCCTCCACGTGGCGGGCGATGTTCTCGATCACCACGATGGCGTCGTCGACCACGAAGCCCGTGGCGATGGTGAGCGCCATCAGGGAGAGGTTGTCGAGGGAGAAGCCCCAGAGATCCATGGCGGCGAGCGCCCCCACCAGGGAGAGCGGCACCGACAGGCTCGGGATCAGCGTCGCGGAGACGCTGCGCAGGAACAGGAAGATCACCATCACCACCAGGGCGATGGCGAGCATCAGCTCGAACTGCACGTCCGTCACCGAGGCGCGGATCGTGGTGGTGCGGTCGGTGAGCACGGCGATGCCGATCGCCGCCGGCATGGTCGCCTGGAGCTGGGGCAGCAGCGCCTTGATCTTGTCGACCGTCTCGATGACGTTGGCCCCGGGCTGGCGCTGGATGTTGAGGATCACCGCCGGGGTGCGGTCGGCCCAGGCGCCGAGCTTGGTGTTCTCGGCCCCGTCGACCACATCCGCCACGTCCGAGAGGCGCACCGGCGCGCCGTTCTTGTAGGCGACGATGGCCTGCTCGTAGACGCTCGGGTCGCGGATCTGGTCGTTGGCGTTGATGGTGTAGGACTGGGTCGGCCCGTCGATATTGCCCTTGGGCGTGTTGACGTTGAGGTTCGCGATCGTGGTGCGCAGGTCGTCGATGTTGAGCCCGTAGGCGGCGAGCGCCCGGGAATTGAAGCGGATCCGCACCGCCGGGCGCATGCCGCCGCCCATGCTGACGAGGCCGACGCCGGCCACCTGGCTGATCTTCTGGGCGAGGCGCGTCTCGGCGAGGTCGCGCACCTGGGTGAGCGGCATCGTCTTCGAGGTCAGCGCCAGGGTGATGACCGGCGCGTCGGCCGGGTTCACCTTGGCGTAGATCGGCGGCGCCGGCAGGTCCGAGGGCAGGAGGTTGCCCGCCGCGTTGATCGCCGCCTGGACCGATTGCTCTGCGATGTCGAGGGGGATGTCGAGGCTGAACTGCAGGGTGATGACCGAGGCCCCCGCCGAGCTCTGCGAGGACATCTGGTTGAGGTTGGCCATCTGGCCGAATTGCCGCTCCAGGGGCGCGGTGACGGCCGAGGTCATCACCTCCGGGCTCGCCCCCGGATAGAAGGTCTGCACCTGGATGGTCGGATAGTCGACGGAGGGCAGCGCCGAGACCGGCAGGTTGAGATAGGACACCGCGCCGACGATCAGGATCGCCAGCATCAGCAGCGTCGTGGCCACCGGTCGCAGGATGAAGAGGCGGGACGGGTTCATGGGGCGCCCCCGGCGGTCACTGCGCCGCCCTGTGCCGGTTGCGCTTGCGCTCGGCGGGCGGGGCGCCCTCCGTCCCGCTGCTCTCGGCCGGCTTGGCCTCGCCCGGCTTGGCGTCGGCTGGCTTGGCGTCGGCTGGCTTGGCGTCGCTTGGGGCACCTGAGGCCGCGGCGGGCGTGCCGGGGATGGCGGCGCCGGGCGCGCTGGCGTTGCCCGCCGGCGCGTCCCGCTGCGGCTTGCCCGCGCCTTCCGTGACCCGCACGCTGGCGCCGTCGCGCAGGCGGTCGGTGCCGTCGGTGACGACGCGGTCGCCCGGCTGCAACCCCTCGGTCACCACGGTGCGGAGGCCGTCGCTCTCGCTGATCTTGATCGGGCGCACGCTGACCTTGTCGTCGCCCTGCATCAGGTAGACGTAGGTGCCCGGGGCCCCGCGCAGGATCGCGGAATTCGGCACCAGCGGCGCGTTGCGGATCGTGTCGACGGTGAGCTTGGCGTTGACGAACTGGTTCGGGAACAGGGTCTCGTCGTCGTTCTGGAACAGGGCGCGCAGCTTCACCGTGCCGGTGGTCGTGTCGATCTGGTTGTCGACCGTGTCGAGGGTGCCGGTGGCGATCTCGTGCTGGTCGCCGCGGTCATAGGCCCGCACCGTGAGCTTGGCGCCCGCGCGCAGCCGCTTCATCACCCGGGCGACGTCGTCCTCCGGCAGGGTGAACACCACCGAGATCGGATGGAGCTGCGTGACCACGACGATGTTGGTCGAGGCGCCGGTGATGTAGTTGCCCTGATCGACCTGACGCAGGCCGACCCGCCCGTCCACCGGCGAGACGATGTGGGCATAGGCGATGTTGAGCTTTTGCTGGTCGACGAGGGCCTGGTCGGAGGCGACGGTGCCCTCGTTCTGTTTCACCAGGGCCGCCTGGGTGTCGACGTTCTGCTTCGAGATCGAATCCTGGCGGTTCAGGGTCTGGTAGCGCTGCAGGTCGAGCTTCGAGTTCTGCAGGAGCGCCTGGTCCTTGGCGAGCTGGCCCTCGTACTGGGCGAGGAGCGCCCGGTAGGGCCGGTCGTCGATCTGGGCGAGGTAGTCGCCGCGCTTGACCGTCTGGCCCTCGCGGAAGCCGATCTCGGTGAGGTAGCCGCTGATCTGCGAGCGCACGGTCACCGTGGCGAGCGGGGTCACCGTGCCGAGGCCCTGGAGGATCACCGGCATGTCGCCGGCCGCGATCGTGGCGATCCCGACCGCCTGGGGCGGCGCGCCGTGATGGCCGCCGCGGCCGCGGCCGCCCGGAGCGCGCGCCTCCTGCGTCTCGCCCGCGCCCTTCATCCGGGTCTCGTAAAAGCGGTAGCCGGCCGCGCCTGCCCCCGCCAGGAGGAGCAGGATCAGGATCCAGTGGCCCAGCCGGCTGCGCCGGCGCACGGGCGCCGGGGCGGTCGTCGGGTATTCCCGGGCCGTTTCCCGGCGGATCGGCGAGTTCTCGTTCATCCCAGAAAACTCAGTCAGGATCTGGCCCGTCGGGAGGGCGCCTGCGGAAGCGCCGTCCCGTCCCGGGCCGTTCAGGACCCGAGCCTATCACGGCGCGGCCCCGGATGCGGGCTGGGGGGCAGGACGTGCGGTCGCGTCCCCCTCTTCCTCGCCCGACATCCCGGCCGCCGAGCCCCGAGGCTCGCCGAGCAATGCGACCCCACTACGGCGGCTCCGTTTCCCGCATGTTGCTGAGAAACGAGGCCGCAAGCTTCAGGTGTGACGGCGCACCTGCGCCGGCTCCGGAGAGATCAGGGCCGCTCCAGCGACCGGTAGTGCTGCACGACGTCGCGGAAGCCGGCATCGACCGGGGTGACCGGAAGCGCCAGCCGCAGGGCCACCCCGAGGCCGGCGGTGGCGAGGGCGATGCCCAAGGCGAGGGAGACACGCATGGTCGTCGAGTTCCGGAAGGGCGCGGGGCGCGCGACCCCATAGCACCGATCCGCGCGGCGGGGTGCGGCTTTCGGAACGGCGGGCGCCGGAAAAGCAGAAGGCCGCCGTGTCGCGCGGCGGCCTTCTGGGAGACGATCGGACCGGCGCGCCGCACGTCGGGAACGAGGGGGCGGAGTTCCCTTCGCGCGGTGGCCGGTCCGACCGTGGGTTGAGATTTAGACGAGGGCTGACGAGTGTCAACAATCGTCAGCCGTCGAAATCATCCCGTCCGGGCCGCGGATGGACCCGCCCGGTTCTGGATGTGCGCGGGCGCACGTTTTGCGCGTGTTTTCCCGCATGGTAGAGCGCGAACCCTGTCCGATATGCCGGGGTGCGTGCCCCGGACGCGGCGCGAGAGGCACGACCCGACCGGCATGAATCCTGTCTTCGCCGCCCTGCCCACCACCATCTTCGACGTCATGTCGCAGCTCGCCCGCGAGCACGGGGCGATCAATCTCGGCCAGGGCTTCCCGGACGATCCCGGACCGGAGGACGTGCGGGCGCGGGGTGCCGAGGCCCTGATCCGCGGCAACAACCAGTACCCGCCGATGATGGGGCTGCCGGCCCTGCGCGAGGGCATCGCCGCCCATTACGCCCGCTTCCAGGGCCTCGACCTCGATCCCGCGCGGGAGGTGATGGTGACCTCCGGCGCGACCGAGGCCCTGGCCGGGGCGATCCTCGCCCTGGTCGCGCCCGGCGACGAGGTGGTGCTGTTCGAGCCGATGTACGACGCCTACCTCCCCCTGGTCCGCCGGGCCGGGGGCGTGCCCCGCTTCGTCACCCTGCAGCCGCCGCATTTCCGCATCGAGGCGGCGGCGCTCGCCGCCGTCTTCTCCGAGCGGACGAAGCTCGTCATCCTCAACAATCCGCTCAACCCGAGCGCGACCCTGTTCCCGGACGAGGACCTGGCGCTGCTGGCGGAGTTTTGCCGCCGCTTCGACGCCTTCGCCCTGTGCGACGAGGTCTGGGAGCACGTGGTCTTCGACGGGGCGCGCCACCGCCCGCTCATGGGCTTCCCGGGCATGCGGGAGCGCACGGTGAAGGTCGGCTCGGCGGGCAAGATCTTCTCGCTGACCGGCTGGAAGGTCGGCTTCGTGATGGCGGACGAGCCAGTTCTGCGCGTGCTCGCCCGGGCCCATCAGTTCATCACCTTCACGACGCCCCCCAACCTCCAGGAGGCGGTGGCCTACGGGCTCGCCAAGGACGAGGCCTATTTCCGGGAGATGCGGGCCGGCTTCGCCCGCTCCCGCGACCGGCTGGCCGCGGGCCTCTCCGGGCTCGGGCTGACCGTGCTGCCCTCCGCCGCCACCTACTTCCTGAATGTCGATATCGGCGCGCCCGACGATGTCGGCTTCTGCCAGCGGCTGGTGCGGGAGCGGGGCGTCGCCGCCATCCCCGTCAGCGCCTTCTACGCGCAGGGAAACGTGCGCAACCTCGTCCGCTTCTGCTTCGCCAAGAGCGACGCCACCCTCGACGCGGCGCTCGCGCGCCTCGCCCCCCTGGGCCGGGCGGTGTGATGCCGGCGGCGCGGCCCGTTGGCGGGGGCGTCCTTGCCGAGGGGGATGGGCGGGGCCACATCCTCCCGCATGAGCGCGTCCCGCACCAGCTTCGACCCCGGCTCGTTCCAGCGCGAGCCTTTCGGCGCGGCCGATCTGCGCCGCTTCACCGACACCGGCCCGGAAGCGAGCCTGCAGCGCCTGGAGCAGCTCGCCTTCGTGATGGATTCCGTCTTCCTGATCCCCGGCACGAACCGCCGGGTCGGCGTCGACGCGTTGATCGGCCTCGTGCCGGTGATCGGCGACATCGCCGGGATGGCGATCGCCTCCTACATCGTCTACGAGGCGCGGCGCCTGGGCGCCCCGCGCTGGCTGGTCGCCCGGATGATGGCCAACGTGGCCTTCGACGGAGCGGTCGGTGCGGTGCCCCTGGCGGGCGACCTGCTCGACGCCGCCTTCAAGGCCAACCGCCGCAACGTCCGGCTGCTGCGCCGGCACCTGGAGCGCAAGGGCGGCCTTCGCCCGAGCGAGATCGAGGGCACGGCGGTCCGCATCGACTGAACAGGTTTGGCATGAACGAAGGGGCGGCGGGCCGATGAACGAGGTTGCGCGCCCCGAGCCCGATGCCGTGCCGGTGACGGCGCCGGGCAACGCCCCCCCGATGCAGCCCCTGCCGACGGCCACGCGCAGCCGGCTCTCGCCCCTGACCCGGCGCCGGCTCGACAACTTCTGGGCGAATCGCCGGGGCTCCTGGTCGGCGGTGATCTTCGCCCTGCTGTTCGTCTCGAGCCTGTTCGCCGAGGTCATCGCCAACGACCGGCCGATCCTGCTCCAGTACAAGGGCGAGTGGCTGGTCCCGGTCCTCGTCGATTATCCGGAGGAGAAGTTCGGCGGCTTCCTGGCCCGGACCGACTACCGGCAGCCGGAGATCCGCAAGGAGATCGCCGAGAACGGCTGGGCGCTCTGGCCGCCGATCCCCTATTCCTACAACACCTTCATGAGCGACATGCCGACCCCGGCGCCCTCTCCGCCGACCTGGGCGCTCGACGACGCCCAGTGCCGGCCCGTGGCCGAGCGGGCGGGGGTCAAGGCGACGGGGCGCGAACTCGGCTGCCGGGACATCGAGTGGCACTGGCTCGGCACCGACAACGCCTCCCGCGACGTTCTGGCGCGCATCATCTACGGCTTCCGCATCTCGGTGCTGTTCGGCCTCATCCTGGCGCTGATCTCCTCGGTGATCGGCGTGATCGCGGGGGCGGTGCAGGGCTATTTCGGCGGCTGGACGGACCTGATCTTCCAGCGGGTGATCGAGATCTGGAGCGCGATTCCGACGCTCTACCTGATCATCATCATGTCGGCCTTCCTGGTGCCGAGCTTCTTCACCCTGCTCGCCATCCTGACCCTGTTCGCCTGGACCGCCCTGGTCGGCGTGGTGCGGGCGGAATTCCTGCGGGCGCGCAATTTCGAATATGTCCGCGCCGCCCGGGCGCTCGGCCTCTCGAACGTGCGCATCATGGCGCGTCACCTCCTGCCCAACGCCATGGTGGCGACCCTGACCTTCCTGCCCTTCATCCTGAACGGCTCGATCACGACCCTGACCTCGCTCGACTTCCTCGGCTTCGGCCTGCCGCCGGGCTCGGCCTCGCTCGGCGAGCTGCTCGCCCAGGGCAAGGACAATATCAACGCGCCCTGGCTCGGCCTCACCGGCTTCTTCGTGGTCGCGGCGATGCTGAGTCTGCTCGTCTTCGCCGGCGAGGCGGTGCGCGATGCCTTCGACCCGCGCAAAAGCTTCGCCTGACCTTTTATTGACGCAAATTAATGACCAAAAATTGTGCGGATTGCGCAAATAAGATCTTCTTTCATCCAGGTCGCGACGCCCTGCGCAAGATCAGGAAACCGTGATCGACGGCGTTCGTAACGTCTTGTGAATGATCGCCTTGCTAGAGCTTCGGTCGGGTCGAGTCGCCCGAGAGTGGCGGTCCGGCCGCGTGACGGGGCGCCGTCCGCCCGGGAAGGCCCGGCGTGACGGTGCACGGTCGCGTTGTGTCGTCGATCCCGCCGGAGGCTGTCGTGCTCGCCCAGGAGTTCATGTCGTTCCATGAGGCCGCGAAGCGCAACGGCCTGATCCTCTCCTTCGGCGGCGATTTCTCCGAGGGCCTGCTGTTCTCCCTCGGCGAGGTGCTCAAGCTGCGCATGCAGCAGGAGGAGACCGACGCGACGGTGGCCAAGAAGGTGTTCTCGATCTTCGTCGAGCAGGCGCAGAACGTGATCCGCTATTCCGCGGCCAAGGTCTGCCCCGACACCTCCAGCAGCGCCGGCATGGTGTCGAGCGGCATGATCGCCGTCGGCACCGAGGAGGGGCGCTTCTTCGTCATCTGCGCCAACGAGGTCGGTGCGGAGGAGGTCGAGGCCCTGCGCGCCCGCCTCGACCACATCGCCGGCCTCTCGAGCGAGGAGCTGAAGAAGTTCTATCGCGAGAAGCTGCGTCAGCCCCCGGACGAGGGCAGCCTCGGCGGCAGCATCGGGCTGATCGAGATCGCCCGGCGCTCCAGCGCCCCCGTCAAGTACGGCTTCGAGGCACTGGGCCCGGGCAAGAGCCTGTTCTGCCTCAAAGCCTATATCTGAGGAGTCTTTCCGATGGACCGCATCGAGAAGGCTGCGACCAACCGCTCGCCGCTCGTCGATTTCGATTTCCCGAACGGCACGCTGCTGCTGCGCGGGGAATCCTACCCGGAGGATGCGGCCGCCTTCTTCGGCCCGCTGCTCCAGGCCCTGCGCGCCTTCCTGGAGGCGGACGAGCTCGAACCGGTGACCCTCACGGTGGAGCTCGCCTATTTCAACTCGTCGAGCGCCAAGGCGCTGATGAACCTGTTCATGGCGCTGGAGGACGCGGCCGCCGATGGGCGCCCGGTGACGGTGCGCTGGCTCTATGCCGAGGGCGACGAGTCGATCGAGGAGGCGGGCGAGGATTTCGCCGCCGATTTCGAGCACGCGCATTTCGAGCTGGTGAAGCTGGAGCAGTCCCATGGGTAGGCGCTCCACCCTGGCCGCCAAGGTCGACAGCGATGCCTTCAGCCTGTTCGACAACGAGGAGGCGGTCCTCGCCCGCACCGACGACATGCTGGCCCGCCTCGCGGAGGTGGCGGCCGGCGTGCGCGACCTCGCCGAGGCCTATCGCCGGGGCTACCGCGAGCAGCGCCAGATCGTGCGCATGAGCGACCGCATGCAGTCGGACCTGCAGCGCGCCAACCAGTGGCTCGCCGACCAGCAGCGCGACCTTCAGATGCTCAACGAGGCCCTCTCGACCGAGATCGAGCACCGCAAGCGGCTCGAAGCCGAGATGCGGCGCCTCGCCGAGACCGACCATCTCACCGGCGCCTTCAGCCGCCGTCGCTTCACCCAGCATTGCGAGCAGGAGCTTCGGCGCCATGGCCGCGAGGGCCGGCCGGCCTGCCTGCTGATGCTCGACCTCGACCGCTTCAAGAAGATCAACGACAGCTACGGCCACGCCACGGGCGATGCCGCGCTCGTCACCTTCGCCCAGACCTGCCGCGAGGCCCTGCGCGGGGCGCACGCCTTCGGCCGGATGGGCGGCGAGGAATTCGCGATCCTGCTCGAGGACATGACGGCGGCGGACGGCCTCGCCTTCGCCGAGGACCTGCGGCGGGCCGTGGCGGCGACCCCGGTCGAGAGCGAGGAGGAGTCCCTCACGATTTCGGTCAGCATCGGGCTCGCGGTCTCCCGCTCCGGGGAGAGCCTCGGCCTTCTGATGCGCCGGGCGGATGCGGCGCTCTACGCGGCCAAGGCGGGCGGCCGGGATCGCGTCTGCGTCGCCCAGGACACCGGCGCTCCGGAGGAAGAGCCATGAGCGAGGCCTCCGGCTCGGCCGTTCCCCGCGGGGGCGCCCTACGCGGCGCCGGGCCGCGGCGGGGCGGCGATTTCCTGGACGGGCTCGGCTTCAAGGACGTCGAGGCGCGGACGGAGGAGGTCGCGCAGATCATGAAGCCGGGGGCGCTGCGCGGCGCCGCCCGCGGGCGCAACCTCGACAGCCTCGCCCATACCCTGTTCCTGCGGATCTACCCGGTGATCGCCGTGGCGGTGCTGCTGACGCAGATCGGCATCGCCTGGACGAACTATCGCGACGGGCACCACCAATACGCCGATCGCGCCAATCTGGTCGCGGCCCTGACCGCCACCGCCATCGCCCGGCCGGGCTGGGACCGCAACCCCGAGATCTACCGACCGCAGATCCAGGCGCTCGGCCTCGATCCGGACCTTCGCTACGCCGTCCTGCGCAACGCGGAGGGGCATGTCGTCGCGAGCGTCGGCCAGCCGCCCCGGGAGCAGGCCTGGCAGCTGATCCAGGTCGTCACCGACCTGACCCTGCCCGGCAGCGGCGAGCCCGCCGGCAGCCTGTCCGTCACCGTTTCCGCCAAGGCCCTCGAGCGCCATGCCCAGCAGCAGGCGCTGCTGGCGCTCGGCACCAGCCTGATCCTGATGCTGGCCTTCGTGGTGACGCTCCACCACACCGTTGCCCGCCACGTCATCGCGCCGCTCAAGCGGCTGCTCGTGGCGATGCGGGAGGTCGAGCACCAGCGCTGGGCGACGGTCGATCTCGGCGGCAACCTGCGCCCGAGCAACGAGATCGACGCGATCTCCACCGCCTTCAACAACATGGTCGAGGGCCTGCGCACCGGTACCGAGGCCAAGCGCCTGCTCCAGCAGCTGGAAGCGGCCCATGCCGAGCTCGGCGAGGCCAACCGCCAGGTGATGGAGAGCATCGGCTACGCCAAGCGCATCCAGAGCTCGGTGCTGCCCGAGCGCACGGCGCTCGCCGGGAGCGGCGTGGAACTCGCCGTTCTCTACGAGCCGCTGCACCTCGTCGGCGGCGACTATTTCTGGCTGGAGGACATCGACGGCAAGAGCATCGTGCTCGTGGCCGATTGCACCGGACACGGCGTGCCCGGCGCCTTCCTCACCCTGATCGTGGCGACCGCCCTCGACCGGCTGCTGCACGAGCGCGGCCTGCGCTCGCCCGCCGAGCTGCTGGCCGGCCTCGACACGATGGTGCGCACGCAGCTGCGCCAGGACGGGCGCGGCGCCGATTCCGACGACGGGCTCGATTGCGGGATCTGCGTGATCGACCGCGCGGCAGGCGTCCTGCACTTCGCCGGCGCCGGCCTCGCCCTGACCCGCATCGCCGGCGGCGCGGTGACGCGCTGGCGCGGCGACCGCCGGGGGCTGGGCTATCCCCGCGACGGGCGCGAGGCCGCGGTGCATGCGGACCTCGCGATCCCGCTGGAGCCGGGCGCGACCTTCTACCTGATGACCGACGGCATCACCGACCAGATGGGCCGGTCCCTTCCCTCCGCCCCGGCCCGCCTCCTCGGCCACCGAGGCGTGACCGCGATCCTGGAGGACCACCAGGACGCGCCCCTCTCGGCCCAGGTCGAGGCCGTGGAGACGGCGCTGGCCGCCTATCGCGGCGAGGAGGAGCGCCGGGACGACATGACGCTCATCGCCTTCCGGCTGCTGGCCTAGGAGAGGAAGCGGTCACGCGGGATAGAGCTTGGCGGGCCTTCGGCCGGGGTTGAGAACGGGCACGCCCAGACCCTGCACGTGCCGCCAATTGAGCGAGACCAGCGTCAGGCCGACGACGGAAGCGATGGCGACCTGACACTTGTCGTCGGCCCGCGACTGGTCCGGCACCAGGAGCGCCGCCCAATAGCGGGTGACGCGCGCATCGACCGGGAGGATCCGCCCGCGAAAAGCCGCGGCCATGCGCTCCACGTCGGCTGCGATGGCGGCGGCCTGGGGGGCTCCCGCCTGCCGGGCTTTTTCGGCGCCCTCCCAGCGCTCGCGCAGGGTGACGCCGCCGATGGCGAGGGCGTGGTCGTCCACCGAATCGAGCCAAGCCGTCACGGCGACGTTCGGCGGCGCTTTGCCGGCCTGGCTGACGACGTCCGTGTCGAGGAGATAGCGGATCATCCGCGGGACGGCAGGAAGGCCTCGTCGTCGGCGGCTCGCGCATTCCGTAGCGCCTTCTTGGCGGTGACGGTCGGATAGGGGCGCCCCGGCTTGGGATGGCTGTCCGCGTAGGCCTTGGCGGCGCGGAACTGTTCCTCCGTGAGCGAGGGATAGTCGCGCAGGATCTCGCCGAGGGACATGCCGTCGAAGAGAGCCGCAAGGCGGTAGGCCTCGATGGAGGTGCCCTTGACGACCGGTTCCCGCCCGCTCGCGTCGATCAGCGCGAGAAGCCGGTTCGTCTCGTCAATCCTGGAGCGGATCGAGCGGAGATAAGGGCCGAAATCGTAGCGGAGATCGCCCGCCTCCACGTCGCGCAGGGGGCTCTCAGGAGGCAGGTGGGCCAGAGCCTCGTAGACCTCGGCCTGCTTGAGGGGCGTGAGGTCACGCTTCAGGGTGTCCAGCGCCTGCAGGAACACCAGATCGTGCAGATCGAAGGCACGGATGCGCCGGCCGCCGCGCTCGACCATCTTCGGCCTGACGGGTGCCCGCTCGACGACTTTTTGAAGCACGGCCACCGGCTTCTCGACGATCAGGGCGGCTTGGGCGATGGTCCAGGTCTCAGGCATGCCGCGCTCCAACTCACCCCCAAGATTGGGGGATAGTTGGAGTGCGCGCAAGACATGCGAGTCCTCCGGTGCGCCCTCCCCTGCCCCGCTCCGGAACGGAAAGAGCCCCCGCCTGCGAGGGGCGAGGGCTCTTCCGGTCGGCAACGAGACCCGGCGTCTCAGGCCGCCGAGGCCACCGCCGGGGAGATCATCTTGCGGGCCTTCTTGTCCTCGTTGGTGCCGAGGAAGGCCTGGGCCTCCTCCTTGCGCTCGAAGACGTGGGGAGCGACGCCGCGGTTGGTCAGGGCCTCCTCCATCTTCAGGCGGAGGAAGGCGCTGGTCGCGTAGCGGGTGGTCGTCGCGTAGTAGTTCGCCTGGAGATACTGAACCATCCCGGCATAATCGTCGTAAAGGTTCTCGTTGAGCCGGAAGCCGTCGTGGTTGATCACGGCGTTGACCCGCTGGCCGGCCTTGCGGCAGGCCTCGACGATGGTCATGCGCAGCTCGTCCATGTCGCTCTTCACCCGGCAATACCAGCCTTCCAGGTTGATGAAGAGGATGTTGCGCTCCCCGTCGTAGCTGACGCGGGACTTCAGATCGAGGTTGAGCAGGTCGGAGATCAGGTCCATCGGCTCGTCGCGGAAGATGCGCGCATCCATCGGCACCGGGTTCCGCACGATCGGCTTGAAGTCCATATGGGCGAGGATGTCGCGCTCGATGTCGATGCCCGGCGCCACCTCGATCAACTCCAGCCCCTCCCGGGTGAGCTGGAAGACGCAGCGCTCGGTCACGTAGATCACCGGCTGCGAGCGCTCGACGGCGTAGGGCCCCGAGAAGGTGTTCTGCTGCACCTGGGTGACGAACTTGCGCGCCTTGCCCTCGGTGACGATCTTCACCTGCCCGTCCTGGACGGCGATCTCCAGGCCGCCCGCGGTGAAGGTGCCGGCGAAGACCACCGTGCGGGCGTTCTGCGAGATGTTGATGAAGCCGCCGCAGCCGTTCAGCTTGCCGCCGAACTTCGAGGTGTTGACGTTGCCGGCCTCGTCGCACTCGGCCATGCCGAGGCAGGTCATGTCGAGGCCGCCGCCGTCGTAGAAGTCGAACATCTGGTTCTGGTCGATGATGCAGTCGGCATTCGTCGCCGCGCCGAAGCTCGACCCCGAGGCCAGCACCCCGCCGACCGCCCCGGCCTCCGTGGTCAGGGTGATGTAGGGGGTGATCTTCTCCTCGTTGGCGACGGAGGAGATGCCCTCCGGCGCGCCGACGCCGAGATTGACCACGCCGTTCGGCGGCAGCTCGAAGGCGGCGCGGCGGGCGATGATCTTGCGCTCGTTGAGCGCCATCCGCTTGATGCCGGTGACCGGCACCCGGATCTCGCCGGCGAGGGCGGCGTCGTACATCACGCCGTAATTCATCCGGTGCATCTCCGGCTCGGCGACGACCACGCAGTCGACGAGGATGCCGGGAACGCGCACGTCCTTGGGCAGCAGGTAGCCGTCGTCGACGATGCGCTCGACCTGGGCGATGACGATGCCGCCGTTGTTGCGGGCGGCCATGGCCTGGGCGAGGCAGTCCAGCGTCAGCGCCTCCTTCTCGAAAGAGAGGTTGCCCGACGGGTCGGCGGAGGTGGCGCGGATGAAGGCCACGTCGATCTTGGTGGCGGTGTAGAACAGCCACTCCTCGCCATCGACCTCGACGAGCTTGACGATGTCCTCTTTCGTCACCTCGTTGACCTTGGCTCCGCCGTGGCGCGGGTCGACATAGGTCTTGAGGCCCACCTTCGAGAACAGGCCCGGCTGGCCGGCGGCGCAGGCGCGGTAGAGCTGGGAGATGACGCCCTGGGGCAGGTTGTAGCCGCGGATCTGGTTGTTCTGCGCGGCCTGGGCGACCTTGGGCATGCGCCCGAAATTGGCGGCGATGACCCGGGAGAGCAGCCCGTCATGGTGGAGGCGGCCGGTGCCGAGGCCTTTGCTGTCGCCCGCGCCGGCGGTCATGATGAGAGTCAGGCCCCGGGGGCTGCCGGTCTCGACGAAGCGCTTCTCCAGGGCGGCGTGCAAAGCCTCCGGGATGCAGCTCTGGACGAAGCCCGTCGTCGTGACGACGTCGTTCTCGCGGATGAGCGCGATCGCCTCGTCGGCCGTGATGACCTTGTTCTTCTTCATGGCTGCGTTTTCCTCCACCCGCCTCCGCTCGTCACAGGCCGTGCACGATGCACGTTTCGCCTGAGCGTCGGAAGTCGTGGTCGCCGACCGGGCCTCGGCCCGCAATCCCGAGTCCGCCTCTGCCTGTGACAAAGCGGGCGTGACGGTGACGCTTGGACAATGAATTCATGACTCAAAGCTCAGCGTCGCTCACAGGGAAGGCCCGAGCGTCGACCGTCTTGGAGCCCTACCATAAATCGAATTTTCCGCTCGCGAAGTCTTTTAAAGACAGGCTTGAAGAAAATTGGTCTGGCCGGCCAGGATGGTTCCGTAGCTGTGGATGGCCGGTCGGCGGAGGAACCGTTCCGCCTTCGGCGGATTGGGAGCAGCAGGCCTTTGCGGGCCTGCGCCGGCCGAGGCCGGCGGCACGGTCCGGTTTCCCGGAGGGTGCCGACTTGTCCCCGAGGCTCGCCTGCGTTCCTCTGAGCGTCGTTCCGGCCGGGGAACGGGCTCGGCGCGGTCCGCTGCGCGGCCGTCCCGAAGGCCGCGATCGCACCGCATGTCAGAGCCCCCGACCAGGATTCCCACCGTCACCGGAACCGGCCCCAAACCGCTGAAGGACAGGCACGCCGACATCTTCTTCGCCGCCGTCGAGACGACGCGGATGCCGATGATCGTCACCGATCCCTACCAGCCGGACAACCCGATCATCTTCGCCAACAACGCCTTCCTGCGCATGACCGGCTATACGGTCGAGGAGCTGGTCGGGCGCAATTGCCGGTTCCTGCAGGGGCCGGAGACGGACCAGGCCACGCTCGCGGAGGTCCGCCGCGCGATCCAGGCGCGCAAGGAGATCGCGACCGAGATCCTGAACTACCGCAAGGACGGCACCAGCTTCTGGAACGCCCTGTTCGTCAGCCCCGTCTACGACAAGAACGGCAACCTCGTTTACTTCTTCGGCTCCCAGCTCGACGTGTCCCGCCGCCGCGACGCCGAGGATGCGCTGCATCAGGCGCAGAAGATGGAGTCCCTGGGCCAGCTCACCGGGGGCATCGCCCACGACTTCAACAACCTGCTCCAGGTGATCGGCGGCTATGCCGACATCCTGACGGCGCTGGCCGCGAGCGAGCGCTACGATGTCGGCCGCCTCGCCCGCGCCGCCGACGCGATCCGCGGTGCGACGGACCGCGCCTCGAAGCTGACGCACCAGCTCCTCGCCTTCTCGCGCAAGCAGCGGCTGGAGGGCCGGGCGATCAACCTCAACGCCCTCGTCGAGAGCATGAGCGAGCTCGCCGGCCGCACGCTCGGCGACGATGTCGAGCTGCAGCGCGACCTCGCCGCGGATCTGTGGAACATCCGCCTCGACCCGACTCAGGCCGAGGTCGCCCTGCTCAACGTCCTGATCAATGCCCGGGACGCCATGCCCCATGGCGGCGTCGTCACCATCGCCACCCAGAACCTCGTCGTGGAGCACAGCGAGGAGGATCTGTTCCAGACGATCAATCCCGGCCGCTACGCGGTGATCTGCGTCACCGATACCGGCACCGGCATGCCGCCGGAGGTGCTCGCCCGGGTGATGGAGCCGTTCTTCACCACCAAGGAGGAGGGCAAGGGCACGGGCCTCGGCCTCGCCACCGTCTACGGATTCGCCAAGCAATCGGGCGGCGCGGTGCGCATCAGCTCCGAGGTCGGGCGCGGCACCCGCGTGCGGCTGCTCTTCCCGGCGACCGACAGCGAGGTGCAGCCGGACCAGCAGCCCGGGCCGCGGGCGAGCGACCGCAGCGGCACGGAAACGATCCTGATCGTGGACGACCGCGGCGAGGTGGCCGAGACGGCGCGGATGATCCTGGAGGATTTCGGCTACGCGATCCTGATGGCCAGGAATGCCCGCGAGGCGATCGCGGTTCTGGAGGGCGACCGGCGCGTCGACCTGCTGTTCTCCGACCTGATCATGCCCGGCGGCATGAACGGGGTGATGCTGGCCCGCGCCGCCCGCGAGCGGCATCCCCGCATCAAGGTGCTGCTGACGACGGGCTATGCGGAGGCGTCCCTGGAGCGGACCGATGCCGGCGGCAGCGAGTTCGAGCTGATCAACAAGCCCTATCGCCGCATGGATCTCGTCCGGCGCGTCCGCCGCGTCCTCGACGGCCCGACCGGGGTCACGTGAGCCGGCTGGGCGCGGCCCGACGGCGTCTCTCAATGGCTCTCGAAAGGCCCGCCCCGCCGGGCCAGTTCCTGGCCGCATTCCAGGAGGGCCATGTCGAGCAGCAGCCGGATGTGGGAGCGCGTCGCCCCATCCAGAAGCCCGCGGGCGGCCAGGCAATGGTCGATGATCCGGTGCAGCGGATCCGCGGCCTCGCCGCTCACCGGGGCAATCGCTTTCAGCGAGGTGCGGCACGCCGTGACGTCGATGAGGATTCCGCGGCCGCGCATGGAGCCGCCGCCGGGCTCCGGGGCGATATGGCCCCGGCTGAGGATCCGGCGGATGCCCCCATCGGCGCCGACGACGCGGTGCTCCACCACGATCGGCCCGCCGTCGCGGCCGACCTCCCGCATCTTCTGGAACAGCACCACCCGATCCGCGGGGTGCACGAGAGCCTTGGCGCGATCCACCGTGAGGGCCTGCTGTGCCAGGCCGGGGTCGCCGGCCAGGAGCTCGGCCGCGTTCCGATCGAGCAGCACGTGATTGTCCGGGACGGACCATTCCCATGTCCCGACCACCCCCGAGGCCTGAAGCGTGGTGCGCAGGGCTTCCAGTGATTCGCCGAGGCCGTCTTCCTTCATCAGCGCCGTCTCTCCCGCGATGCGAAGCCAGGGGTCGCAGGGGGTTTTACGAGAGGGCGCGGCTCGGAGTTCCAGAATCGGCTCCGTTTCGTGGGGACACCGGGGACCTGGCCTGCCGCGCGGTCGTGAGGCGGTGTGAAAAGGGCTTTACAGGCAGGCTGGTCGGAGGCGCCGCGCCGTCGGGCCGGCGCGCTCCGGAGGGTCGGGGATCGGATTCGGGAAACCGGAGATCACAGATCCTCGATCGAGCAGACCAGGCGCACCCGCAGCACCGTCTGGTCCGCCATATCGCGCACCGTCAGCACCAATGTCGGGAACGCGCCGCCCTGAGCGGCGTCGCTGGCGATCGCGGTAATGGCCTTGGCAGCCTCACGCCGGATGGCGTCCTGCCCATCGAGCTCGAGTCCTTCCTCGTCGCGGACGAAGACGCCGTCTTCGATGTCGAAAAAAAACCGGGGCATCCTGCCGTGAACCTATTCCTGACGACGGCGTAGGCAGATCTGCGATGCATCAGGATACGTCCCGACGCATCGCGGTTCTGCGCTCGCCGTGTCAACAAGATTGCACGACAGTCAACTTTTCTCCACGGCGCGTTCTGCGGAGGAACAAAATATGACGGCAAACGTGTCTTAAAAATCCTCTCGATGGCTTCGGCGGACAGGGAGAGTTTGGCAAAACCTCTCAGGCAAATACTTCTTTTTCCAATGTAAGGCTCGCCTGTGCCTGCCGCCCGGCCTCAGCGGCCGCCCAGCAGGGGCGACCAGGTCGGATCGGAGGCATAGGAGGGGGTCGGGATCGGCTGCTCCACACGACCGGTGATGTCGACCATGTAGAGCTTGCCGCCGCCCTGGCCGCCGGGATCGCGGAAGAACATCACGTACTGGCCGTTCGGCGCGAAGGTCGGGCTCTCGTTGTGGAAGCCCTCGGTGAGCACGCGCTCGCCCGAGCCGTCCGGCTTCATCACGCAGATGGCGAAGCCGCCCTTGCGCTGGCGGGTGAAGGCGATCAGGTCGCCCCGCGGCGACCAGGCCGGCTGGGAGGCCGAGCCCTCGCCGAAGGAGATGCGCCGGGCGTTCGAGCCGTCCGCGTTCATCACGTAGATCTGCTGCGAGCCGCCGCGGTCGGATTCGAACACGATCTGGCTGCCGTCCGGCGAGTAGGCGGGCGAGGTGTCGATCGCGAGCCCCTGGGTGATCGGGGTCTGCGCCTTCGAGGCGAGGTCCACGGTGACGATGTCGGCATTGCCGCCCTGCTGCACGCTGAGCACGAGGCGGCGGCCATCCGGCGAGAAGCGCGGGCTCGCGCTCATCGAGTTGAAATTGCCGACGACTTGGCGGCTGCCGGTCTCGAGGTCGATCATCTGGACCCGGGGCTGGTGGCCGGTGGCCTGGGCCATGAAGGCGATGTCCTGGCCGGCCGGAGAGTAGCGCGGGGCGACGATGGCGGTGTCGCCGCTCGTGAGCGCGCGCACGTTGGCGCCGTCCTGGTCCATCACCATCAGGCGCTTGCGGCGGTTCTCCTTGGGGCCGGATTCGTCGACGAAGGCGACGCGGCTGTCGAACCAGGGGCCGAGGCCGGTGATCTTGGTGTAGACCGCGTCGGAGATCAGGTGGCCGGTGCGCCGGGCATTGGCGGTGTCGGTGCCGTATTGCTGGCCGGTGATCTGCTGGCCGGAGGTCACGTCCCAGAGGCGGAACTCGACCTTGAGCCGCCCGCCGCCGTCGCGGCCGACCCGGCCGGTGACGAGGCCCTGCACGCCGGCCTCACGCCAGCGCTCGAAATTCGGTGCGGCGTCGAAATTCGGGTTCTCGGGGAAGCGGGCCTTCTCCAGCGGCGTGAAATAGCCCGAGCGGCGCAGGTTGTTCGTCACCACGCTGGAGACCAGGGAGCCGAGGCTCGGGTCGCCGGCGAAATCCGTGACGGCGATCGGCATCGGCTGGAAGGCGCCGCCGCCGATGCGCAACTGCAATTGCGCCCGCGCCGGGCTCGCCGCGCCGAAGATCGCGAGCGCGACGGCGAGGAAGAGGCCTGCCAGCGGCGCGAGGAGGCGCCGCACCTGCGCATTCGGACGGTGCATGGTCGTCATGGTCTGTTCCGGCTTTTCAGGATTCGAGGGAAGGCGCACCGGCGGTCATGTCGCCGAGAACTCGAACTCCGCGTTGATGGCCTTCCAGTCATTGTAATACGGCGCGTACTGGGCCGGGATCTTGTAGGGCGCGCAGCGCCTCACCGCCCGGAGCGCCGCCTGCGCGATCGACTGGTCGACCGCGCTCTGGCCCGCCCGCATCACCCGCGGCTCGGTGGTGAGCGAGCCGTCCGGGTTCAGCTTGATGTCGAGCATCGGCAGGATCACCCCCTGCGTCGCCCCCGGCGGGGCCGAGTAGCAGCGCTCGATCTGCTGCTGGAGCATGCCGACCAGGGCATCGCGCAGCGACGGGGACAGCTTCTGGGAGGCCCCCGTGGCGGTGCCGAGGGAGGCCGTGCGCTGCACCTCGCGGCCGGTCGCGCCTGTCGATTGCGAGGGCGCCTTCGAGGCGAGCAGCTGCTTGATGTCGCCGGCATTGAACTTGTCGGCGAGCTCGGCCTGCTTGCGGGCCTTGGCCTCGGCTTCCGCCTTGGCTTTCGCCTCGGCCACGGCCTTGGCCTTCGCTTTGGCCGCGGCGTCCGCCTTCGCCTTGGCGTCGGCTTCCGCCTTGGCCTTGGCTTCCGCGAGCTGCTTCTGGTGCTCGGCTTCCGCCTTGGCCTTCTCCGCCTCGGCCTTGGCCTTCGCGTCGGCCTCCGCCTTCGCCTTGGCGGCCTCGGCCTTCGCCTTGTCCGCCTTGGCCTTGGCGGCTGCCTTGGCCGCGGCTTCCGCCTCCTCGCGCTCGATCAGCTTCTGAAGCTCTTCGCGCTTCTCGGCCTCGGCCGCGGCTTTCTCGGCGGCCGCCTTTTCCGCAGCCGCCTTGTCCGCCGCGGCCTTGGCCTTCGCAGCCTTGGCGGCTTCCGCCTTCTCGGCCTCGGCCTTGGCGGCGGCCGCCTTGGCCGCGGCGGCGGCTTCGGCTTCCTTGGCCGGATCGGGCGTGTCGGAGCGCAGGGGAATCTCGTCGACGGCGGCGAGCTTCATGTCCGCCGGCCGGGTCGGCGGCGCGGGCGCGTCGACCTTGGCGTTCTCGGGCTCGCGGTCCTCGACCTTCTCGGCGACGCGGTCGGCCTTGTTGGGCTTCTCCTGCGGCTTCTCGGCATTGCGCTCGCCGCGGGTCAGCTCCGAGAACTGATTCTCGGTGATGACCTCGACGGGCACGCCCTCGTCCGCATCGGGCAGGGCCGGCGCGGCCACCGCAAAGAGCGCGGCGCCGAGCAGCAGCGCATGCGCGCCCGCCGAGATCCAGACGCCCGGCTCCTTGCGCTCGAAGCGGAGGGGGATGCGGAGAGCCACGGCGGCCGCGCCCTCAGTTCTGTTCGGGCTCGGTGACGAGGGCGACCTTCTTGAAGCCCCCGCCGGTCACGATCGCCATCACCTGGGCGACGCGACCGTAATCGACCCGCTTGTCGCCGCGCACGAAGACGCGCTCCTCGGTGCCGGACTTCGAGGTCTGCAGGAGCTGGGGCACGATGTCGTCGTCCTTCAGCTCGACCTCGCCGAGGAAGATCTGGCCGGACTGGCGGATCGAGAGCGTGATCGGCTTCACGTCCGAATTGAGCGGGCTCGCCTTCGATTGCGGCAGGTCGAGGGGCACGCCGACCGTCATCATCGGGGCGGCGACCATGAACACGATCAGGAGCACGAGCACGACGTCGATGAACGGCGTCATGTTGATCTCGTTGATGGCGCCGTGGCCGCGCCGTCCGCGGCGGCGACGCTTGGCGCCGCCCTGCGCGGCGCCGTGGGTCATGGCCATGGGGCTGCCTTCCTTGGCTGGCGGTCAGGCGGCGAGCGAGAGGCGCTCGTCGATCTGGCGGGACAGGATGGCCGAGAACTCGTCGGCGAAGCCCTCGAGCCGCGACTGCGACTTGGCCACGGAGGCCTGGAGCTTGTTGTAGGCCAGCACCGCGGGAATGGCCGCGAACAGGCCGATGGCGGTGGCGAAGAGCGCCTCCGCGATGCCGGGGGCGACCACCGCGAGGGAGGTGTTCTTGGAGGCCGCGATCGAGGTGAAGGCGGTCATGATGCCCCAGACCGTGCCGAACAGGCCGATATAGGGGCCGGCCGAGCCGATCGAGGCCAGGAACAGCAGCTTCGAATCGAGCCGCTCGACCTCGCGCTGGATCGTCACGTCGAGCACCTTGTCGATGCGCTGGGACAGGGACTGGATCTGCCGGCCCGAGCCCTCGAAGGAGCGCTTCCACTCGCGCATCGCCGCCACGAACAGGGCGGCCAGCCCGGTGGCCGGGCGGTCGTTGAAGGAGCGGTAGAGCTCCTCGAGGGAGCGGCCGGACCAGAACGCGTCCTCGAACGCGTCCATCTCGGCCTCGGTGCGGCGGAACAGCAGCGTCTTGTCGACGATGATCGTCCAGCACCAGATGGAGGCGCCGAGCAGGCCCACCATCACGATCTTCACGACGAAATGCGCCTGCAGGAACAGGCCGAGCAGGCTCATGTCCACGACGGGCGCGGCCTGCATGGCGTCGGCTGGATTCATCGGTCGCGATCCTCACACACCAAGGCCGGCCGTCGCGGCTTGTCGCAACCCGCGCTCCGATCCGGATCCTTGAGCGATATCAAAGGGGAATCGCTTCGGATTCTGTCGAAAGTAAGGGTCGCTGCGGGCGCTCGGACGGCACGCGCACGAGGAGTTTAAGCGCGCGACAGGGTTAAGGATCGGTTGCCATGCTGCGCTGCGGCGGCGTGAGCGCCCGGCGCAGGCCCTCGGGAAGGCGAATCGCCCGGCCCTCCCGCACGCAGGCGACCACGACCTCGGCGGCGACCAGGGTCTCCCCGTCCCGGCGGACCTCCTGCGCGAGTCGCATCGAGGCCCCGCGCAATTCGCTCGACCAGGTCACCACGTCGAGCACGTCGTCCATGCGGGCGGGCTTGAGGAAGTCGAGGGTCATCCGGCGCACGACGAAGACGAGCCCGTCCGCCTCCCGGTGCATCTCGGACTGGTCGCCGGCCAGCGCCCGCAGCAGCTCCGTGCGGCCCCGCTCCATGAAGCGCAGGTAGCTCGCGTGGTAGACGAAGCCCGAGAAGTCGGTGTCCTCGTAATAGACGCGGATGGCGAGGCGGTGCCTGCCCTCGCTCAGGCGGCCGTCGAGATTCGGTCCGGTCACGTTCGTTGCGTCCACGCGCGCTCCCTTGCGCTGGGTCCAAGTAGCCAGGGCCGGTTGGCGGTCAACGCCCGGGCGGGATCACGGCCGCCGTAGAAGATGCCGAGGATGGTCAGCCGATCCCGAGCGACCGTGAAGGCCACGCTCCCGCAGCGCGCTCAGCCCCTCCCGCTTGAGCGCGCGACGAAACGGCAGCCGGGTCCCGTCAGGCATCCGGCTCCTCGCCCGAGAACAGCCCGAACTGCGCCCGCGGATCGCGCTTGGGCTCGGCGAAGCCCATGTGGCGGAAGGCGTGGGGGGTGAGGACGCGGCCGCGGGGGGTGCGCTGCACGAAGCCCTTCTGGATCAGATAGGGCTCGATGATGTCCTCGATGGCGTCGCGGGGCTCCGACAGGGCGGCGGCGATGGTCTCGATGCCGACGGGGCCGCCGCCGAAGGAGGTCGCGATCATCGTCAGGTACTTGCGGTCCATCACGTCGAGGCCGACGGGGTCCACGTCGAGCATCTGCAGCGCCCGGTCGGCGATGGCGCGGGTCACCGTGTCCGCCTCCTCGACGATGGCGAAGTCGCGCACCCGGCGCAGCAGGCGGCCGGCGATGCGCGGGGTGCCGCGGGCGCGCTTGGCGATCTCGTTGGCCCCCTCCTCCGACATGGACAGGCCGAGCACCCGCGCGCCCCGGCGCACGATCAGCTCCAATTCGTCGATGTCGTAGAATTCGAGCCGGATCGGGATGCCGAAGCGGTCGCGCAGGGGCGTGGTGAGAAGGCCCGCCCGGGTGGTGGCGCCGACGAGGGTGAATTTCGGCAGCTCGATCTTCACCGAGCGCGCCGCCGGCCCCTCGCCGATGATCAGATCGAGCTGGTAATCCTCCATCGCCGGATAGAGGATTTCCTCCACCGCGGGGTTGAGGCGGTGGATCTCGTCGATGAAGAGCACGTCGCGCTCGTCCAGGTTGGTGAGCTGCGCGGCGAGGTCCCCGGCCTTGGCGATGACCGGGCCGGAGGTGGAGCGGAAATTCACGCCTAGTTCGCGGGCGACGATCTGCGCCAGGGTGGTCTTGCCCAGCCCCGGCGGCCCGACGAAGAGCACGTGGTCGAGGGCCTGGCCGGTCTTCTTGGCCGCCTCGATGAAGATCTGCATGTTCGCCCGCGCCGCCCGCTGGCCGATGAACTCGGCGAGCGAGAGCGGTCGGATCGACTGGTCGATGTCGTCCGCACGCTCCTCGGGGGCGAGGAGCGGGTTGGAAGCGGGCCGTGGTTCGGGCTTGCGCCGGGACTTGCTCAAGGGTGTGCTCGGGGGCTGGCTCGGGTGTCGGGGCGCCCCTCTGGCGCCGACGGCCGTCCTGGACGCCAAGGACGGCGGCTCCCGTCCGTGTCGCATACCGGCGCCCTTCGCGCTACACTTCCCCACGGGCGGCATCCGGCCGCCCTGCCCATGCGAGGCCTTCGATGACCGGCGACACGTTGCGCGCTGGATCTCGGGCCTGGACAGGCCCGACATCATGCTGGAACCGACGACGCTCGCGGCGACGCTTCGGCCTGCGCGACATCGATCGCTACGTCGTCACGCAAGAGGCCGGACGAACGAAATCCCCGGCTCCTTGAACGTGCCGGGAGGCGACATCCCTCCCGGCAGATGGATCGACCGGGGCCGATCAGTCCTTCTCGGGGGCGATCTGCTCCAGGCCGCCGATGTGGCGCTGGGAATAGAGCGGCAGGCCGATCTTGCCGATCAGGTCGAGCTGCGTCTCGAGGAAGTCGATATGGCCTTCCTCGTCCTCGGCCAGGTGCTCGAACAGGTTCTTGGAGACGCGGTCGTTGATCGACTCGCAGTACTGGGCGGCTTCGAGATAGAGGGCGCGGGCCTCGTTCTCGGCCGCGAGATCGCACTCGATGATCTCCTGGACGTTCTGGCCGATGCGCAGCGGATCGAGCTCCTGGAGATTGGGGAAGCCTTCGAGGAACAGGATCCGGTCGATGAACCGGTCGGCGTGGTTCATCTCCTCGATGGATTCCTTGCGCCAGAACTTGGCGAGATCCACGTAGCCCCAGTCGTTCAGCATGCGGAAATGGAGCCAGTACTGGCTCACGGCCGTCAGCTCGCTGCGCAGGCCGCGATTGAGATATTCGACGACCTTCACATCGCCCTTCATACGCCACTCTCCTTAGAAGTCGGGATCGCGGCGTTGCAGACGATCCGAATCAGGCCGCGACATCCTCGGGTGTAGTTTGGAATTGGACCAAACTGCAACCGGATTCGCAACCCGTTCCGCAGGTTGCATGGCCCGCGCCGGCGCTTGCCGCCTCCGCGAGGGCGCGCTGCATGATCCCGCGGATGGTGCGGGCGCAGCGTCCGCATTTCGCGCTGCAACCCAAGCAGGCATAGACCTGGGCGGGTGTGCGGGGGCATCCGGGCCCGGGCTGGAGGCAGCCACGGACCTGTCCATCGGAGAGCACGTTACAGGAACAGACGATCATGCGGCGTTCACGAACTCGTCTCATGGCGCGAAGCGGCGTTCTGCACGCCGCTCCGGAGGCCGGCCTGGCAGCTCAAAGCGATTCCGTTCCGGGAAGCCCCCGAGGCGGCAAGGAGTTGCGCCTCTAGATTAGAACGATTAAAAAACTTCAAGCTTTTCAGCAATTTAGAGGGCTTCGCGGCCTCTGGCAACTGCGGCAATCGCGCCGTATCCACAGGGTCGGCAGGCCGGATGCCGGGGTCCTGCGCGGGATCAATGGGCCATCAGAACGGGGATCCGCGCCTCGGCCAGGATATGGGCGGTCGGGCCGCCGAAGATCATCTGGCGCAGGCGGCTCTGGGTGTACGCGCCCTTGATGAGCAGGTCGCAGCCATAGGAAGCGGCCTCGTCGAGGAAGAGCTCCCCCGGGGTGCGACGGCCCGCCGGCAGGGCACGGTGATCCGCCTCGATGCCCTCGCAGACGAGGGAGCGGGCGACATCCTCGGCGCTCGGCCCCGGCACCATGCCGCCCTCCGCGCTGAGCACGAGGACCCGCCGGGCGCGGCGCAGGAACGGCAGGGCGAAGGCGAGCGCGCGGGCGGTCTCGGTCGAGCCGTTCCAGGCCAGCACGATCGCCTCGCCGAGGGTCGTGGGCGCGGTCGGCGGCGCGAGCAGGATCGGCCGGCCGCTCTCGAACAGGGCGGTCTCGAAGGTGGTCATGCGCGGCGAGCGGTCGTCGTTGCCCGGCCGGCCGACCACGGTCGCCGAGAACAGGCGGGCATATTGCCCGAGGAAGGCGTCGCCCGGCGGCACGTCCGGGCGCCAGCGGAAGCGGGCACCGGCCTCGACGGCAGCCCGCGGGGCGCAGGACGTGCCGACATCGCGCCGGGGCAGGCCCGCGGCTTCCATATGGGCGATGAAGCGGCTGCCCGCCGTCTCCGCCTCGGCGCGGTCGGCCTCCTCGTCCCGCAGCCAGGTCATGCCGCCGACCATGTCGACGGGTACGTATTCGGCGAGTGCCGGGCGCAGGGCCACGCCTTCGATCAGGCTGCCGAAGCGCCGGGCCACCAGCAGGGCGGTGTCGAACACGGAGGGCAGCGCGTCGTGCAGGGCCACCGGGACGAGCAGGGTCTTCATGGCGGAACGCTCCCGTCTGGCGCGGTCCCGGGAAGGGAAGCGCGCACTCTCGGGCCGAAGCTAAATCCGTTCCGCGGCGCGGTGAACTCGCCGCTCGCCTTGTCATCAGGATTTCGGAGGCTCGGTTTCCGGTCGCGGGTCGAGCCTCCGCCGGGCCAGGGCCGTCAGCGGGCGCTCGATCAGGAGATGGACGGCGATCGCCGCGGGCAGCGTCGCGGCGACCATCAGGACGAGGGCGTCCCAGGGTCCGAGCGCCCCGGCGAGGCCGAGCCGCAGCAGGAACTCGCGGGTGAGGCGCAGGGCGAAGGGGTGGACCAGGTAGAGGGCGTAGGAGGCGTCCCCCAAGAGCGCCGCGACCCGGATGCCGAGCGACGGCCCGCCCTCTCCCCCACGCCGGCGCCCGAGGGCAGCGGCGGCGACCAGCAGCGCCGCCGGGCCGCCCCAGAGGATCGGCCGGGCCGCGTCCGAGGGATCGCCCGCGAGCGCGAGCAGGACGAGGCCGGCGAGGGCGAGCGCCCAGCGCGCGGGATCGGGCAGCCGCAGGCCCCGCGTGCGGATCAGAGCCAGGGCCATGCCGAACACGAATTCGAGCACGATCGGGTTCGCCCAGAAGGCGAGGGGCATGGGCAGGCGGCCCGGGAGCAGGGCCGCCCCGACGAGGAGCCCAAGGATCAGCACGGTGAATCCCGCCGCCGCGGCCCGGCTCCGCCCGAGCCCGAGGGCGAAGAGTGCGTAGAACAGCATCTCGTATTCGAGCGTCCAGCCGAGTCCGTAGAGCGGCAGAACCGTGCCGTCGGGGCGGGCGACCGGCCAGAACAGGAACGAGCCGATCAGAATGGCGGGGTCGCGCGCGCTGCCGCCGCCCTCCCCGCTCAAGGCGCCGGGCAGGGCCAGGGCGAGGCCGAGATAGAGGGCGGTGACGAGCCAGTAGAGCGGCACCAGCCGGGCGACGCGGTGGGCGAGGAAGCGCGCCCGCCCGCCCCGCGTCCCGTAGAGCGGCCCGGCGGCGTGGACGATGATGAAGCCGGAGATCACGAAGAAGATGTCGACCCCGGCCGGCCAGGGCAGGAGCCCGCTCGGCGTGAAGGCGGCGCCGGTGCGCGCGGCTGTGAGCATCGCCTCGTGCTGGGCATGATGCACGACGACGAGCAGGGCCGCGAAGGCGCGCAGCACCTGGACAAGCCAGAGTTTGCCAGAATTGCCTGCGAAAAAGCCAAGCTTCCTCGAACTCATTTGAAGCTCAGGCACGTCATCGCATGGATGGAGAAAGATGGAGGAACCTTCGCCGGAACGCGTCGTTGTCGGGCTGAAGTCATCTTCGTCGCCTCGACCGGTAGAGCCGGTGCGTGAGGCGACTTCGTGTGTCGATCATCCCCAAACAGAGGCTTCTGATGCTGAAGAATATCGTATCTGCGTCGGCGCTCGTCGCGATCATGGCGACCCCGGCCCTGGCCCAGAGCTCGGGCGATTTCCGCCTGGATGCGCTGCAATCCAACGCCTACGAGATCCAGGCCAGCCAGATCGCGCTGCAGAAGACCCGCAACCCGGCCGTGCGCGCCTATGCCCGCGAGGCCCTGCGCGACCATCGCGCCGCCAACGTCGCCCTGGTCGGCGGCGACCGCAACTACGCCGCGGCCCAGGCGGCTGGCCCGGGCGATCTCGTCGGCGGCCTCGTCCAGGCGCCGCTCGCGGTGGCCGGCGGTGCGGTCGGTGCCGCGACCGGCGCGGCGGCGGGGGCCGTCGGCGGCACGCTGCAGAACGGCCCGCTCGGCGCCGTCGAGGGGGCGACCACCGGCGCGGCGCGCGGCGCCCGCACCGGCGCTGCGGTGACGGACATCGACACCACCGCCGGCACCACGGTGGTGCAGCCGAGCCCGCAGCAGCAGCAGATGCTCGCCGAGCTGGCCGCGACCCCGGCCGGCCCGCGCTTCGACCGGGCCTATGGCCGCCAGCAGGTCCAGGCCCATCAGATGACCATCAGCATGTACCAGTCCTACGCCCAGGGCGGCCCGAACCCGGCCCTGCGCAACTACGCCCAGCAGGCTCTGCCGGTGCTCCAGGAGCACTATGCGGAGGCTCAGCGCCTTCCGGGCGCCCGCTGAGCGCATCGACCAAGATTGATGAAGAGACGGCGGGCCGAGGGACCCGCCGTCTTTTTTCTTTCCATCATGTCCGGTGGGCCGATCCGGAGGCGCATCGGCCCCTCACCCGCGCGGCGTGAGGGGCTTGCCGCGTCGGAGGATTTCAGGCGTCGCCGCAGTTGATGAGGGCGGAGGGCTTCAGGCTGCGCCCGTCCCGCTCCACCACCGACTGGAAGTCGCCGGTCTTGGGATCGAGGATGCGCAGCTCGCCCGTGGCCACGCCGAAATGCGCGCCGTGCAGCGAGAGCGCCCCCTGCTCGACGGCCTCCTTCACGAAGCCGAAGGTCATCAGGTTCTCGAGGCTCTGCTTGATCGAGGCGTATTCGAGCCGGGTCAGGTAACCCTCCTTCTCGACGCTGTCGCCGGTCGCGGCGAGCTTGTTCGAGGCGGGCTCGACCAGGGAGACCCACTTGCCGATGAAGTTGCCCGGCGAGAGGGGCGAGGCGGAATCCGCATAGGCCTTGATGCCGCCGCAGCTCGCATGGCCCAGCACGACGATGTGCTTCACCTTGAGCGCCTGCACCGCGAATTCGAGGGCCGAGGAGGTGCCGTGATAGCCGCCGTCGCTCTCGTAGGGAGGCACGATGTTGGCCACGTTGCGGATCGTGAAGATCTCGCCCGGACCGACGTCGAAGATCACCTCGGGGGCCACGCGGCTGTCGCAGCAGCCGATCAGCAGCACCTCGGGCGACTGCCCCTTCTTCGCCAGCGTCTCGAAGCGCTCCCGCTCCCGCGGAAGGCGTTCGCCGAGAAAGCTGCGATAGCCTTCCGTCAGCACCTCAGGAAACATACATCACCTCCTACGCGCCGTTGCGGGCGCCATGTTCAGTCCGGGGCCTAACGCCAGCCCAGCGTGACAGGCTGCCCGGGGATGTCGCCTGCGACGAGCTGACGCGCCAGGTCCGCGAGGCCCGCCGGCTCGATCCGCTCGGCGGAGGCCGCCAGGTCGTCGAGCGTCCACCAGCGGGTGCCGCGCACGGGATTGTCCTCGGTCTCCGCCAGCCGGCTCGTGTCGATCCGGTCGTCGGGCAGGCGGACCAGGAAATAGCGCTCGAACGCGAAACGGGGCGTCTTGAACAGGCGAAAGGGCCCGTCGCAGGTGGCGACCAGGGGGCCGATCGGCGCCTCGGCGACGCCGATCTCCTCCGAGAGCTCGCGCCGGCAGGCCTCTTCATGCGTCTCCCCGGCCTCCAGGCCGCCGCCGGGCATGAACCAGAAGCTCTTGAGGTCCGGCCGGGCCGGATCGATCGGGCGCACCGATTCGTACTCGATGAGCAGCAGGCGGTCGGCGGGGTCGAACACCAGGGCGCGGGCGATGTCCCGCCGCGGCAGGGACGCGTCGGGCAGAGAGGGATCGGTCGGCGTCGTCGTCATGGCGGGGGCCTTATCAGGTTCCGCAGGCCGCGTCCGCAACCGCACCGCGTCGCGCCGGCGCCCAGATCACGACGGGCAGGCCGTGGGAATCGTGCTCCTGTTCCGGCGGCAGGCGGGTGGCGCGGCCCTCGGCGATGTCGCGGGCGACGACCAGGCCGGCCAGGGCGTCGAGATGGTCGTCCCGCCCGATCCCCGGCGGTGGCGCCGAGGCGACCAGCGCCTTCGGCAGGCCGGCCTCGCGCAGCAGGCCGCGCCGCTGTTCCGCTCCCTCCGCCCGCTTCTTGGAGGCGGCGAGCGCCCGGTCGCCGTTGAGGCGGAAGAAGGCCACCTCCGGATGGACCTCGTAGAGGCGGGCGCGCAGCTCCGGCCGCGCCCGCAGCAGCGCATCGACCGTGCGGATATAGGGCAGGATGTTCCAGCACTGGATCGAGAAGGCCCGCGGCGGGTCCGAGGCGAGCCGGGCGAGGCGCTTGGCCTCCTCGTAGCTGCCGGCCTCGACCGCCGACCGCGGCGGGACGGGGAACACGCTGGAGCGGCTCTTCCCGAGCAGGAGGCGCGCGGCCCGGTCCGCGGAGCGCCCGGAGGCGGTGCGCGCGGGCAGGCCGATCGGCACGTCGATCCCGACGACAATCGGCGCCTCGGCCCCGTCCAAGACCTCGGCCACCTGCGCGAACCGGGCGACGCGGAAACGCTCCGGCGCATCGAGATCGAGGAGCACCCCGGCCCAGGCGCCGCGGCATCCGTCGAGTCCCGCGATCCAGCGGGCCATGGCCCTCTCCTCCCACGGGTTCGTCTTGTCCGTCTCGGGCGCGAAAGGTTATCGGCGCTGTCCAGGGCCTGTCCAATGGAGCCGAGCTGCCTGATGCGCGTCGCGATCCGCCTCCTCGATCCGCGCCTGCCCGGCTGGGGCTTTCCCCGGTGGGGCAGCGCCGGCTCGGCCGGGCTCGACCTGCATGCCTGCCTCGACGCGCCGGTCACGCTCGCGCCCCAGGGCCCTCCCCTCCTTATCCCGGCAGGGATCTCGCTGCGCATCCGCGATCCGGACTGGTGCGGCCTCGTCTTCCCGCGCTCCGGCCTCGGCCACCGCGAGGGCCTCGTCCTCGGCAACGGCACGGGCGTCATCGACGCCGATTACGAGGGACCGCTGATGATCTCCGCCTGGAACCGCAATCCGGCCCCCGGCCCCGATGCGGTGGACCGCGGCATCGTGGTCGCGCCGGGGGACCGGATCGCCCAGCTCGTCCTCACCCGGATCGTGCGGCCGGAGATCGAGTGGCTGGAGGCGGACGCGGGCTCCGTCGACGACGGTGCCCGGGGGGCGGGCGGCTTCGGCTCGACCGGGCGCTGAGGACCCGCTCCCGCGCGCGAGCGCGGGTGGCGCGGGAGACGACGTCGCGCATCCTTAGTGGCCGGTTAACGGCTTTGCTTCACTCTGAGCGGCCGTGATCGGCGGGCGGGCCGGTGCGGAGCGGGGGCGCGATGTCGAGCGGCATGACCGAGGAGGACGGGGCTCCCGTCGTGGCCGTGGTGGCGTCCCAGCTGCCGGCCCAGATCGTGCAGGCCCTGCGCGGCCTCGATGGCTCGATCCGGCTCTTCACCGACATCGCCGCCGCACGGGCCGAGATCGGTGGCGGGGCCTTCGATCTCGTCGTGATCGAGCAGGACCGCCCCTCCTTCGACGGCTGCGGCCTGATCCGGGCGCTGCGCGCCACCGAGACCTGCGCCCGGATGCCGATCCTGTTCGTGGCCTCGACGGGCGATCCGCGGGCGCTGCGGCGCTCGGCGCTGGAAGCCGGCGCCACCGACATCCTCGTCGCCTCCGCCGACATCCTCGATCTGCAGATCCGCCTGCGCAACCTCATCGCCCTCTCGCTCGCCCGCCGGGAGAACGAGCGGCAGGCCCGCGCCATGCACCGCACCGTCGAGCGGGCCGTGGCCGAAGCGTCGGCCCGCGAGCGCGAGATCATCCGCCGCCTGATGCTCGCCGCCGAGTTCCGCGACGACCAGGCCGGGGACCACCTCACCCGCGTCGCCGGCTGCGTCATCGCCATCGCCGAGGGCCTGGGCCTCTCCGAGGCCGAGGCCAACGACATCGCGCTGGCCTCGACGATGCACGACATCGGCAAGATCGGCATCCCCGACACCATCCTCCTCAAGCCCGGCCCGCTCACCGATGCGGAGCGGCAGGAGATGCAGCAGCATGCCCTGCGCGGCTTCCGGATGCTGAACGACAGCCCCTCGCGGCTGCTCCAACTCGCCGCCGAGATCGCCCTCACCCATCACGAGCGCTGGGACGGCAAGGGCTATCCCCAGGGGCTGTCCGGCACGGAGATTCCCCTCGCCGGCCGTATCATCGCCGTGGCCGACGTGTTCGATGCCCTCACCTCCGCCCGGGTCTACAAGCCCGCCTGGCCTCTGGAGAAGGCGCGCGACCACCTGAAGGCCCAGGCGGGCACGCATTTCGACCCCGATTGCGTCGCCGCCTTCCTGTCGCGCTGGGACGACATCGTTTGCCTCATGGAAGAGCGCCCCGCCGCGGCCTGCGCCGCCTGAACCGTGTCCTCGCCGGGCACGTCACCGTGGAATACGGGCAATTTGTGGGAAATTCTCACACTTCCGCCTTGATCGCCGGGCTGTGTGAAGGGGCTGGCTGCCCGTGCTACCCCGCGGCCGGACCGGGGGAGACCCGCCGCAAGGCGCGGATCGCTCCTCCCCGACCGCGATGTCACCCCAGGGCCGAGACGCGACCGACGCCATGATCCTCTCCGACACCGCGGTGGCCGTGGTGCTGTTTCGGCCGAGCGAGGCCCAGACCGACCGGATCGCCGAGCGGTTCGCCGGCCAGGTGCCGGGCGTGTTCGTCTTCGACAACGGCGGCACGTCCGAAGAGACGATCGACCGCCTGCTGTCGGTCCCCGGCCTGCGCTATCTCGCCCAGGGCGGCAATGTCGGCATCGCTGCCGCCCTGAACGCGGTGGTGGCGGCGGCGCGGGAGGCTGGCTTCCGCTACCTGCTGCTGCTCGACCAGGATGCCGATGCCGGCATCGAGACCCTGAAGGGCCTCCGGGCCGCGATGCTGCGCCTCGCGCTCCGGCCCGATCCCGTCGCCGTGGTCGGCCCGGCCCCCGCCCCGACCCGGGAGAGCAAGGCGCCGCACTACCCGGCCCGGCCGGGCGTGGCGGCTCTGGGGCCTCTGCAGCCGGTGGAGTTCCTGGCGACTTCCGGCTCCCTCCTCGATCTCGCCGTGTTCGACCTCGTCGGGGCGTTCCGGGCCGACTACTTCATCGACGCCGTCGAGCTCGAATGGTGCTTCCGGGCCTGGGCGCGGGGCCTGACCTGCTGGATGGACACGGAGACGGTGATCGCCCACAGCGTGGGGCGCGGCGTGATCCGCGGGCGCCTCCTGCCCGTGGCGATGCCGCGCCAGGTGCCCTTCCGGATGGCGACCTACGTGCGCAACACCGTGTATGGCTGGCGCCTGGCCCATATCCCGGGCCGCTGGAAGCGCCGGCAGATGCTCTACCTGCCCGTCCAGATCTGGCTCTACTGGGCCGACAGCCGCTTTCGCCCCGCCATCCTCGCCCGTCTGGTCGCCGCGGCGTTCCAGGGCCTCGCGGGCCGCCTCGGCCGGCCCGCGGACGCGCCGCCGTGACGCCCCCCTCCCTCGACGTCGTCATCGTCAACTGGAACGCGGGCCCCCAGCTCGCGGCCTGCCTGGCGAGCCTCGCCGCGAGCCGGGAGGCCTCCGCCCTCAAGGTCATCGTCGTCGACAACGCCTCGAGCGACGGCTCCGTCGACGGGCTCGACGTGCCGGGCCTCGCCCTCTCCGTGATCCGCAACCGGGAGAACCGGGGCTTCGCCGCCGCCTGCAACCAGGGTGCGGCGGCGGGGCGGGCCGAGGCGATCCTGTTCCTGAACCCCGACACGATGGTCGCACCGGACAGCCTCGTGTGTGCCCGCGCCGCCCTGTTCGCCGGGTCCGCGACGGGGGTCGTCGGCGCCCGCCTGGTCGACGAGGCGGGGCGGACGCAGCGGACCTGCGCGCGCACCCCCACCGGTATCGGGCTGGTGGCGCAGACCCTGTTCCTCGACCGCCTCGGGCTGGCCGGATCGCATTTCATGCGGGACTGGGACCACGAGAGCCCGCGCGCCGTCGATGCGGTGATGGGGGCCTTCCTGATGATCCGCCGCCCGCTCTTCGAGAAGCTCGGCGGCTTCGACGAACGCTTCTTCGTTTATTGGGAGGACGCGGATCTGTGCACCCGCGTCGGGCGGGCGGGCTTCGCCCTGCGCCACGTGGCGGAGGCGGAGGTGCGCCATCGCGGCCAGGGCACTACCGAGGCGGTGAAGGACCGCCGGCTGTTCTATTTCCTGCGCGCGCAGGCCCTCTACGCGGCCAAGCATCACGGGCCGGCCGTGGCGCTCGCCGTGCTCGCCGCGGCGATCCTCGGCCAGATCCCGATCCGGCTCGCCCGGGCTCTCCTGAAACGCGCGCCGGAGGATCTCGGCGCGGTGCTGCGGGCCGAGCTGATGCTGCTGCAGGCGCTGCCCGGGCTGCTCCCCCGCCTGTTCCGGGCCTGAGGACGGGCGGCGACGGATCGCCGCCCCCCGCGCCCGCCCCTCCGGGAGGCGGCCGAAGGAGGGGTGGATCGGAGAAATCGTGGCCGGAGAAAGCCTTGCCGTCTTGCGCGCTCGCGTCCATGGTGCCGCCCGCCTGCGCGGGGCACGTGGGTCCTTCCGTCGGACGGGGTTGTCGAGGTTTGGAGCACGGAGCGGACCACGGTCCGAGAGCGGCAGCGGGGTTGGCCGCGCCGTCTGCGCATGCGGCCGCCTTCGCGGGGGCACCCATCGGCCTCGCCGTGGTGACGGCGGATGGCGCAACCCTTCGCGACGCCAATCCCCAGCTCTGCAGCCTGCTCGGCTATTCGCCCGGAGCGCTCGCCGGCCGTCCCTTCGCGGAGATCTTCGGCGCGCAGGATCCCCTGCCCCGCTCCGGCATCCGGCGCTGCCGGCGGGCGGACGGGGGCGCGATCGACCTGCGCCTGCGGGTGTCGCAAGCGGGGCCGGGTGCGGAGATCGTGCTGGTGGCCGAGGCGGTCGATCCCGACGAACTCGTGCATTCCGAGCAGAACCGCGAGGCGCTGGTGGCGGCGGGCCTCGGGGAATGGCGCTGGGACGCCGCGAACGGCACCTTCGCCCTGTCCCGCCGGGCCGCCCAGATCTTCGGCTATCCCCCTGGACACTCCGTCGACGGCGAGACCCTGCGCGACCGCATCCTGCTGGAGGATCGCGAGCGCGTCCGGGCGGAGATCGCCGCGGCGACCCGGGAGCGCCGGCCCTACCGCATCGAGACCCGCTTCCGCCGGGGCGGCGACGACAGCGTGATCTGGATCGGCGTGCGCGGCCAGGCGATCTTCTCCGCCGAGGACAGCCTCACCGGCATGGTCGGGGTGGTGCAGGACCTCTCGACCCGGATGGAGGTGCAGGATGCCCTGCGCGCCCGCGAGCAGCGCCTGCGCGTCGCGACCTCGCTCGCGGCCCTCGGCATCTTCGAATGGCATCTCCTCGACGACCGGGCGATCTGGGAGAACGACCGGATGTTCGAGATCTTCGGCCGCTCGCCGGACGAGGGAGCCGTGGGCAAGGTCGAGTTCCTGTCGTCGATCCTGCATCCGGAGGATCGCAAGCCGTTCCGGCAGGCGATCTCCCGGGCGCTGCGGGAGGATGCGATCCTCTACGCCTCGGGCCGGGTGCGCCGGGGCGGCGACGGCCATTGGCGGCATATCGAGATGGCCGGCCGCTTCGAGCGCGACGCGCCCGACCGGCTGCCGCGCCGGCTGATCGGCGTCGTCGCCGACGTGACCGAGCGCAAGCTCGCCGAGGAACGCCAGACGCTGCTGATCCGCGAACTGCACCACCGGGTGAAGAACACCCTCGCCACCGTGCAGGCCATCGTCGGCTCGACGGCGCGCACCGCGACCAGCATCGAGAGCTTCTACGAGGCCTTCGTCGGCCGCATCAAATCCCTGGCGCACACCCATTCGGTGCTGACCGAGGACACCTGGCAGACCGCGAGCCTCAATGGCCTCCTGGAGAACGAGCTGCGGCCCTATGCGGAGAGCGCGGGGGCGGGATTGCCGGACACACGGGTGAGCCTCGACGGGCCGCCGGTGGACCTGCCCTCCGAGATCGCCGTGCCGATCGGCATGGCGATCCACGAACTCACCACCAATGCCGTGAAATACGGGGCGCTCTCGACGCCCGCGGGCCGGGTGGCGGTGCGCTGGTCGCTCGCCGAAGGCGGGCCGGCAGGCACCCTCCTGTTCGAGTGGAGCGAGAGCGGCGGCCCGAAAGTCGCCCCGCCCTCCCGCCAGGGCTTCGGCTCGCGCCTGCTGCAGCGGGTGCTGACCGCCCAGGTCCAGGCGGAGATCGAGACCACCTACGAGCCCCAGGGCTTCCGCCTCTCGATGCGCGCGCCGCTGCCCGCCCGCAACGCCGCCCTGAACCCGCTGGTCTGAGGCGCCCCCGCCCGATCGGGGCGGGCGGCGATCTCTCAGGCTGCCACCTGCCGCCGTTCGAGCAGGGCCGGCAGCGCCCGCAGGTTGAGCGGCTTGGCCATGAAGCCGTCGAAGCCCGCCGCCATCGCGGCCATCTCGTCCTCGCGGGCAGCATTGGCCGTGAGCGCCACGAGGTGGAGCGGGGGGGTGGTTTGGGTGGCTTCGCGGGTGCGGATGCGGCGGGCGGTTTCGAGGCCGTCGAGGCCGGGCATGCGGATATCGATGAGGGCGAGGTCGAAGGGCTCCGAAGCCGCCGCGAGGCAGGCCAGAGCCTCGGCGCCGTCCCGGGCCAGGGTCACCTGCGCCCCGAGCCGCTCCAGGGCCTTGCTGGCGAGCAGGGCGTTGATGGGATTGTCCTCGGCGAGCAGCACCCGCCGCCCCGCCCCGACCTGGGACCCCGCCGCCGGCGCGGCGGGGCCGGCCGCCTTGCGCGCCTCGCCGGAGGCGGGGCCGGGCTCGAGCAGGCGGTCGAACAGGGAGCGGGCGCGGACCGGCTTGATCAGGTAGCTGTCGAAGCCCGACGCCCCCGGCGCCCCGAATTCCCGCCGGTCGAAGGGCGAGAGCAGGATCAGGCTGCAGCGCACCGCGCAGCGGGTCGCCTGGGCGGCGAGGTCGCGCACCGGCGCGTCGCCGAGGCGCCGGTCGGCGATCAGGGCGTCGAAGCGGGCGCTCTCCAGGGCGGCGAGGCCGGTGGCCGCGTCCGGCACCACCGTGGCCGAGGCGCCGGCCCGGGTGAGCCGGCGGGCCAGGAACGGCGCCTGATAGGGCGAATCGGCCACGATCAGCACCCTGCGCCCGGCCAGGCTCGGATCCGGCGCGGCCCCGGCCGGGGCCTCCTCGGCCGGGGCCAGCGGCAGCAGCACCCGGAAGGTCGAGCCGCGCCCGAGGCGGGAGGTGGCCTCGATCCGCCCGTTCATGCGCTCCACCAGCCGCTTGGTGATGGCGAGGCCGAGGCCGGTGCCCTCGTGGCTGCGGCTGGCGCTGCCGTCGCCCTGCTCGAATTCCTCGAACAGGACCGGGATCCGCTCCTCCGGGATGCCGGGCCCGGTATCCTCGATGGTGAGCACGATCCCGCTCGCGCCCGAGGCGAGGCTGACCCCGACGCCGCCGCTCTGGGTGAACTTGATGGCGTTGCCGGCGAGGTTGACCAGGATCTGGCGCACGCGGTCGGCATCGCCGACATGTAGCACCGCGGCCGCGTCGGCGAGGTCGAGGGCGATCTCCAGCCCCTTGTCCTGGGCCCGGGGCGCCAGCAGCTCGACCACGCCCTCGGCGAGCGCGGCGGCGTCGAAGGGTTCGGCGGCGAGGTCGAGCCGGCCCGCCTCGATGCGCGAGAAGTCGAGGATGCCGTCGACGAGGCCGAGCAGGGCCTTGCCGCTGGTGCGCACCGCCTCGACATAGGTGCGCTGCTCCGGGTCGAGCCCGGTCTCCAGCACGAGGTCGGCCATGCCGAGGATGCCGTTGAGCGGCGTGCGGAATTCGTGGCTGACGGTGGCGAGGAAGCGCGACTTGGCGACGTTGGCGCTCTCCGCCTTGCTCTTGGCCTCGTCGAGGGAGCGCACCGCCTCCACCCGCTCGGTCACGTCGTAGCCCGCCCGCAGGCGGTGCCGGGTGCCGTCCGGGCCGTGCACCGGCATCTCGATGAAGACGAACCAGCGCGGCACCCCGTCGACCGGCACGACGCGCTCCTCCACCTGCCGCACCCCGTCGGGGCGCAGGGTGACGGGGCCGTGCTCCAGCACTTCGAGGTCGGCCGTGGAGCCGATCAGCGCCAGGGGCTCCTGTCCGATCAGCGCGGCGAAGCTGTCGCTCGCGAAGGTGATGCGCCCCTGGGCGTCCCGCTGCACCACGGCCTGGGTCGTGGCCTCGACCAGGGCGCGGTAGCGCTCCTCGCTCTCGGTGAGGCGGGCGAGCCGGCCCTGGAGCACGTCCGCGTTGTCGGCGTGCAGGTCGAAGGGCCCGCGCCGGCGCAGAAGGAGGGCCAGGCCGAACACGAAGGCGATCACCGCGACGCTGAGGACCGCCACCACTCCCTCGAGGCTCATCCGGGATCTCCGCCGGCCCGTCGCGGGCCTGTCCCTCTCCCTTCCCAGCTTCGCATGAAGGGCAGCTTGAGAAAGAGGCTCAAGGAAGCGTCAACGGGATGCCCCAAGGCCGGCGCTCCGGCGGGCTCTCGGGCCGGCGCCCCGCCCGGCGCGGGGCGGGTGCGGAGGGTCCGGAAAGCGGCCCGACTTGATCAAGCCGCCGCGACCCTCTAAGCGGGCCGCGCCTTCGCCCGGCCCTTTCCTGGGCGAGCCTTGCTGCAAGCGAGCCAACGCTAGGGACAGACGATGGCCAAGGAAAAGTTCACCCGTTCGAAGCCGCACTGCAACATTGGGACGATTGGTCACGTCGACCACGGCAAGACGTCCCTGACGGCGGCGATCACGAAGGTTCTGGCGGAGAGCGGCGGCGCGACGTTCACGGCCTATGACCAGATCGACAAGGCTCCGGAGGAGAAGGCGCGCGGGATCACGATCTCGACGGCGCATGTGGAGTACGAGACGACGAACCGTCACTACGCGCACGTGGACTGCCCCGGCCACGCCGACTACGTGAAGAACATGATCACGGGCGCGGCGCAGATGGACGGCGCGATCCTGGTGGTGTCGGCGGCCGACGGCCCGATGCCGCAGACCCGCGAGCACATCCTTCTGGCGCGCCAGGTCGGCGTTCCGGCGCTGGTGGTGTTCCTCAACAAGGTCGACATGGTCGACGACGAGGAGCTTCTGGAGCTGGTCGAGCTGGAGGTGCGCGAGCTTCTCTCGAAGTACGACTTCCCCGGCGACGACATCCCGATCACCAAGGGCTCGGCCCTGATGGCGCTCGAGGACAAGGAGCCCAAGATCGGCCGTGACGCCGTGCTCAAGCTGATGGAGACGGTGGACGCCTACATCCCGCAGCCGGAGCGGCCGATCGACCTGCCGTTCCTGATGCCGATCGAGGACGTGTTCTCGATCTCGGGCCGCGGCACGGTGGTGACCGGCCGCGTCGAGCGCGGCATCGTGAAGGTCGGCGAGACCGTCGAGATCGTCGGCATCCGCCCGACCACCACGACGACGGTGACCGGCGTCGAGATGTTCCGCAAGCTGCTCGACCAGGGCCAGGCGGGCGACAATGTCGGCGTGCTGCTGCGCGGCACCAAGCGCGAGGACGTCGAGCGCGGCCAGGTCGTGTGCAAGCCCGGCTCGGTCAAGCCCCACGCCAAGTTCAAGGCCGAGGCCTACATCCTCACCAAGGAAGAGGGCGGCCGCCACACGCCGTTCTTCACCAACTACCGTCCGCAGTTCTACTTCCGCACCACGGACGTGACCGGCGTCGTCACCCTGCCGGAAGGCACCGAGATGGTGATGCCCGGCGACAACGTGACCATGGACGTCGTCCTGATCACCCCCGTCGCCATGGAAGAGAAGCTCCGCTTCGCCATCCGTGAAGGCGGCCGAACCGTCGGTGCCGGCGTCGTCGCCGCCATCAACGACTAAGCGTCAAAATCGCGATTCGTCACTTAATCCAAACCCGCATCGGCTTGAAAGCCGATGCGGGTTTTGGCGTTTCATTTTGACGCTTCCGCCTATCCCCTGGCCAGGGAGTAACTCTCGTTAGTGGGAAGTTTTCGGCCCATACTCAACTGCCTGTCGTGTCAGCTCGGCAGTTCCTGCAGGTGTTAGCCGAAAGCGCCGGCCTCCAGTCCGATCCGAAACTGTTATTTCAATAAAACCTTTAGAAATTGCGCTGTGAATAATTTTTTGAGTCTCTTCTCTGGTTAGTCCGGAGTCTTTCGAAATGCCAGATAGCGTTCTCTTTGTATTTAAGCTTGTGGCATAGAGGACCTTATAAATATTTGGAAGTTCATTTAAAATCAACGGAGCGCCTGTTTGTGGAATTAAGTTCTCGGCCTCGTTTGGGGGCTGCGGTGCTGGAATGTTTTTCTCAAGAGCTTCATCGAGTTTTTCAATTTGTTCTGCGTTGTCTTCTACTTTAGCTTTTGTCTTTTTAAGGTCCGCTAAGACTCTCTCTGACAGATTTTCAAGGAATCGGCGAGCAGAGAATGCGGCTACGATGCAAAACCCCATTAGGACCAATACATTAGCACCAACACTCTTATTTGGATTTGCAGGATTCGTTATGTCTTCAACTAAACGACTTTGTGCGAGGCTCAAAAATAGCGGCACAGTAAAAGCTACAATTACTCCAAGTAAAATAACATATGACCATTTTGGAATTTTTGTATTATTTTCCTCATCTATCGGAGTGATGATGTAGCTAGCGAATCCGCCGGCGATTCCGCCGAAAGCCATGGCCATAGCTAATGATATAGTGTGCACTTCCGCCTCCATGGGCTTAAAATCAGATTTTGTTTCGGATGTTGAGGTCAAAAATCAGTAGAATTTTAGGGAATATATTTCAGGAACTGTAGTTTGGGCAAGCCTCTCGGGTTCGGTCTGATTGCGGTGGTCCAAGGGGGGGGCGATGCAGCGCAATCCGCTTGCATCTGTGTGGATCTTGCGGCAAGACGCGCCTCGCGCCGCGGCGCCCGTAGGAGTGTAGCTCAACTGGTCAGAGCACCGGTCTCCAAAACCGGGGGTTGGGGGTTCGAGTCCCTCCACTCCTGCCAGCGGGCAGGAGGGTCTGAGCGCTCTTCGCCGAAGCGGTTTCCAGGACGGTCTCCGGTTCGGCATCGAAGGGCGCGTCTTCTCGCGAAGAGCCGGCGACGGTTTCCCGAGCCCATCGACAAGCCGGGACTCTTGCGCTAGAGCGGGCGCACTCCGAGATCGTTAGCGTGTGTCGGTGCGGGCGTTGTTCACGGCCCCTCGCATCGCGTCCGCGATTTTCTCGGTACGTATCCGGTTGTTTGAAGCGCCATGGCATCGAACGAAGCGACGAAGAAGGTGGACCCGGCGCGCGCGCCCGCGCGTGGAACGGCGGCCCCCGCCCCGCAGCGGCCTGCCGCTCCGGCCCGCCCCGCGCCCAAGCGCGCGAGCCCGCTGGAGTTCCTGGCCCAGGTGCGCGACGAGGGCCGCAAGGTCACGTGGCCGACCCGCAAGGAGACCACGGTGACCACGATCATGGTCTTCGTCATGGTCGTGCTGGCCAGCACCTTCTTCACGGTCGTGGACCAGGTGCTGCGCTTCGTCGTCGGCCTGATCCTCGGCATCGGCGCCTGAGGCGGCTGGCGGTCATTTAGGAGTTGAACGGAACCGTGTCGAAGCGCTGGTACATCGTCCACGCCTACTCGAATTTCGAGAACAAGGTCGCGCAGTCCATCAAGGACCAGGCGGCCCAGCGCGGGCTGACGGACCTGTTCGACGAGGTCATGGTCCCGACCGAGAAGGTCACCGAGGTGCGCCGCGGCCGCAAGGTCGATGCGGAGCGCAAGTTCTTCCCGGGCTACGTGCTCGTGAAGTGCGACCTGACCGACGAGGTCTACCACCTCATCAAGAACACCCCGAAGGTGACCGGCTTCCTGGGCGCCGACAAGTCGAAGCCCGTGCCGATCCCGGATGCCGAGGCCGAGCGCATCAAGGGCCAGGTGCAGGAGGGCGCCGAGCGCCCGAAGCAGTCCGTCTCCTTCGAGATCGGCGAGACCGTGCGCGTCGCGGACGGCCCCTTCGCCTCCTTCAACGGCACCGTCGAGGAGATCGACGAGGCCCGCTCGCGCCTCAAGGTGGCGGTGTCGATCTTCGGCCGCGCCACCCCGGTCGAGCTCGAATACGGCCAGGTCGAGAAGGCCTGATCTTTTTTTGCCGAAAGAAGTCAGTCAGCACTGACATACTTCTGACGGAAGATTTCTCGGTCGCATGGCGACCTGGAAACGGCGGCGCTTTCTGAAAGGGCCGCCAACACCCCGCGGGAGATCCGCCCGGCTTCGCCTCCGGGATCCACGGATCGCACCGCGACCTGCAACCGTCCGCTTCGTGCCCGGGCCTAGGCAGCCCGGCGGCGGACTTTCTTTGGGAGCAGTCCCATGGCGAAGAAGATCACGGGCTACGTGAAGCTTCAGGTCCCGGCCGGCGCCGCCAACCCGTCGCCGCCGATCGGTCCCGCGCTCGGTCAGCGCGGCCTCAACATCATGGAATTCTGCAAGGCCTTCAACGCGAAGACCGCGCAGATGGAGAAGGGCACCCCGATCCCGGTGATCATCACCGCGTATCAGGATCGCTCCTTCACCTTCGAGATGAAGCAGCCCCCGGTCACCTTCTTCCTGAAGAAGGCGGCCGGCCTGAAGCTCGGCAAGAAGCCGGCCTCCGGCTCCAAGACCCCGGGCAAGGGCGCGACCGTCGGCAAGGTCTCCGAGGCCCAGCTGCGCGAGATCGCCGAGAAGAAGATGCCCGACCTCAACTGCGACAACGTCGAGTCGGCCGTCGCCATGATCCGCGGTTCCGCCCGGGCCATGGGCCTGGAAGTCACGGCGTAAGGAGGGCGACATGGCACGCGAAGGAAAGCGCATCCGCGCCGCCCGCGAGGGCATCGAGGCGACCAAGCTCTACGCCATCGACGAGGCGATCAAGCTCGTGAAGGCGAAGGCTTCGGCCAAGTTCGACGAGACCGTCGAGATCTCGATGAATCTCGGCGTCGATCCGCGTCACGCCGACCAGATGGTCCGCGGCGTCTGCAACCTGCCGAACGGCTCCGGCCGCACGGTCCGCGTGGCGGTCTTCGCCCGCGGCGCCAAGGCGGACGACGCCAAGGCGGCGGGTGCCGACATCGTCGGCGCCGAGGATCTCCTCGAGATCGTCCAGGGCGGCAAGATCGAGTTCGATCGCTGCATCGCGACCCCGGACCTGATGCCGCTGGTCGGCCGTCTCGGCAAGGTGCTGGGCCCGCGCGGCCTGATGCCGAACCCGAAGGTCGGCACCGTCACCATGGACGTGAAGGGCGCCGTCGCCGCCGCCAAGGGCGGCGCGGTGGAGTTCCGCGTCGAGAAGGCGGGCATCATCCATGCCGGCGTCGGCAAGGTGTCCTTCGACGAGCAGAAGCTCGTGGAGAACATCAAGGCCTTCGCCGACGCGGTCGCCAAGGCGAAGCCCGCCGGCGCCAAGGGCACCTACATCCAGCGCATCGCCGTCACCTCGACGATGGGCCCGGGCGTGAAGGTCGAGCCCTCGACCGTCCTCACCGCCTGATCGGAGCGATCCGAAACATCCAGGAAACGCCCGGCCCCGCGGCCGGGCGTTTTCATATGGGGGGCTCGGAGGCCCCCTCCCCCCGCCGCACCGCTGCCAGCACGAAGACGCGGATGGCGGAGGACAGGTTCTGCTCCCCCCGTTCCGCGTCGATCGCCCCGATCAGCGCCTGCACGGAGCTGCCCCGCCCGCGGGCGATGGCCTGCAGCGCCGCCCAGAACGGCTCTTCCAGCGACACGCTGGTGCGATGCCCGGCGATCATCACCGAGCGCTTGAGGATGCCGACGCTCATGGGCGGGTCAGGGGGCCGGAGCCGGCCTCACTCGCCCTCCGGCCGCTCCAGCCGGTGGCCCTCGTGGCGGTCGGTCTCGAGGCGCTTGCGCTTCTCCTGAAGGGTCTTGGCCTTCTTCGGCCGGCCGAAGGCGACGCGGTTCTCCGCGGCCTTGGCCTCCTTCTCGGCGCGCTCCCGGTCCTTGCGCACCTGCCGCAGGTTGATGATCTCGCCCATCGCCCCCTCCCTCCGCCGCCCGGGCCGCGACGGCCCGGGGGCGAACGAGAATGCTATCACTCGGCGCTCGGCGCCAGCATGGTCTCGGGTCGCACCACGCGCTCGAACTCGGCCTCGGTCACGTAGCCGAGGCGCAGCGCCTCCTCCTTGAGGGTCGTGCCGTTCTTGTGCGCGGTCTTGGCGATCTCGGCGGCCTTGTCGTAGCCGATCGAGGGGGCGAGCGCCGTCACCAGCATCAGCGAGCGGTTCATCAGCTCGGCGATCTTGTCGGTGTTGGCCTTGATGCCGACGACGCAATTGTCGGTGAAGCTCACCGCCGCATCCGCCAGCAGGCGGATCGATTGCAGCACCGCGTTGGCGATCACCGGCTTGAACACGTTGAGCTCGAAATGGCCCTGGCTGCCGGCGAAGCTCACCGTGGTGCCGTTGCCGATCACCTGGGCGCAGACCATGGTCAGCGCCTCGCACTGGGTCGGGTTGACCTTGCCCGGCATGATCGAGGAGCCGGGCTCGTTCTCCGGCAGGGACAATTCGCCGAGGCCGGAGCGCGGGCCGGAGCCGAGCAGGCGGATGTCCTGCGCGATCTTGAACAGGCCGGAGGCCAGCGCCGTCAGTGCGCCCTGCGTGAAGACCAGGGCATCGTGGGTGGCGAGCGCCTCGAACTTGTTCTCGGCGGAGGTGAAGGGCAGCCCGGTCAGCTCCGCGACCTTGGCGGCGAAGCGGTCGGCGAATTCCGGATGAGCGTTGAGGCCCGTGCCGACGGCGGTGCCGCCCTGGGCCAGGGCCAGGACGCCCGGCAGGGTCGCGGCGACGCGGGCGCCGCCCAGCGCCACCTGGGCGACGTAGCCGGAGAATTCCTGGCCCAGCGAGACCGGTGTCGCGTCCTGGAGATGGGTGCGGCCGATCTTCACGATGCCGCCGAACTCCTTGGCCTTGGCGTCGAGGGCGTCGTGCAGATGGGTCAGGGCCGGCATCAGCCGGTTCTGGATCTCCATGGCCACCGCGATGTGCATGGCGGTGGGGAAGGTGTCGTTGGAGGACTGGCCGCGGTTGCAATGGTCGTTCGGGTGCACCGGCGCCTTGCCGCCGCGCTTGCCGCCGAGCCGCTCGTTGGCGAGGCTCGCGATCACCTCGTTGGCGTTCATGTTGGACTGGGTGCCCGAGCCCGTCTGCCAGACCACGAGGGGGAACTCGTCGTCGAATTCGCCGGCGGCGACCTGGCCGGCGGAGGCGGCGATGGCGTCGGCGATCTTGGGATCGAGGCCGCCGAGATCCTTGTTCACCAGGGCGGCGGCCTGCTTCACGATGCCCAGGGCGTGCACGATCGGCGCCGGCTGCTTCTCCACCCCGATCTTGAAGTTCTGGATCGAGCGCTGCGTCTGCGCCCCCCAGTAGCGTTGGGCGGGCACCTCGATCGGACCGAAGGTATCGGATTCGGTTCGGGTCTCGGTTCCGGCTTGCGCGGTGAGCGGCGACATCGTGGCCTCTTCGTGGCTGGCGTTGCGGCCCCTACTTACCGAAGAGGCGGGGCGAGCGCGATGCCGCCGCTGACAGGCGGACGCCTCTGTCCGCGCCGTATGCGCAAGGAATGCGATGCCGGAAACTGTGCTGGCCGGGGCGCCGGGCGACGGGCCGCCCGCGATGCCGCCCGCGGCGCCGCTCTTCCGCCCCCGGGTCCCGCCGCCGCTCACTAGGCCCCTGGGCCTGTTCGCCTTCCTCAAGGCGGTGCGCGCCAACCCGGTCGCGACCTGGACGCAGGCGCATTTCCGCGAGCCGGTGGTCGCGGCCGAGGGCGCCATGGGCCGGCTCACCGTGGTCAGCGACCCGGCCTTGGTGCGCTACCTCTTCGTCGAGAACGCGAAGAACTACCGCAAGGACGATCTCCAGCGCCGGGTGCTGGCGCCGGGCCTCGGCAACGGCCTGCTCACGGCGGAGGGGGAGGAATGGCGGCTCCAGCGACGCACCCTCGCGCCGATCTTCTCCGCCCGCCATGTCGGCGGCTTCGTCGCGGCGATGGATGCCGCGGGCGCCCGCGTCGCCAGGCGGCTGGCGCGGCGGGACGGGGCCGCCGTGGACATCGTCGCGGAGATGACCCGCGTCACCCTCGACGTGCTGGAGCGGACCATCTTCACCCACGGCCTGCCGCGGGATCCCGACGCCCTGGGCCGCGCCATCACCCGCTTCCTCGAATCGGTCGGGCCGATCGATCCCCTCGACGTGTTCGGCGTGCCCGGCTTCGTGCCGCGGCTCGGCCGCCTGCGGGCACGCCCCGCCATGCGCTTCTTCGCAGAGGTGGTGGACGAGCTGATCGAGCGGCGCCGGGCCCTGATGGCCGCCGGCGCGGCGCCGGAGGACCTGCTGACCCTGCTGCTCGCCGCCCAGGATCCCGAGACGGGCCAGGGCCTGAGCGACCTGGAGGTGAAGGCCAACATCGTCACCTTCATCGCCGCCGGCCACGAGACCACGGCCAATGCGCTGACCTGGGCGCTCTACTGCGTGTCGCAGGATACGGGCGTACGCGACCGCCTCGAGGCGGAGGCCGATGCGGCCGCGGACGCGGAAGGCCGGCTCGCCCTCGAGCGGTTGCCCTATGCCCGGGCGGTGATGGAGGAGACCATGCGCCTCTTCCCGCCGGTGCCCTTCATGAGCCGGCAGGCGATCCGCGAGGACCGGCTCGGCCGCATCAAGATCCCGCGGGGCTCGACCGTCATCGTCGCGCCCTACGTGCTGCACCGGCACCAGACGCTCTGGGACGAGCCCGACGCCTTCGATCCGGAGCGCTTCTCGGGGCCGCGGCGCGAGGCGATCCCGCGCTACGCCTACCTGCCCTTCGGGGCGGGGCCGCGGGTCTGCATCGGCCAGAGCTTCTCGCTCCAGGAATCGACGCTGGTTCTGGCGCATGTGGTGCGCGCGGTGCGGCTCGGCCTGCCCGCGCGGCACCCGCCGGTCACCCCGCTCCACCGGGTGACGCTGCGCCCCGAGAGCGGCCTGCGCCTGCGGGTGGAGCGGCGCTGACGGCACGCGTCTTCCGCCGAAGGGCGACCTTCGGCGGAGCGGCTCGGATCGCGACTCAGCTCTTCTTGCGGAATGCGTCGAGGCTCACGACCTCGGCGCTGCCTTCCTTGGCCTCGCCCTTGGCCGCGGCCGGCTTGTCCTTGGCGGGCTTGTCGGCGCCCTTGTCCTCGGCGACGGCCGCCTCCGGCTTGGCCGGCAGGGCGGGCACGATCTTCGCGGCATTCGGCAGGGCGGTGAGCGTGCCGCCCTTGGGGGAGACCTCGGCCGGCTCGGAGGCCGCGCCGCGCGGGCCCGCCTTGGTCGAGGGCGCCGCCTCCTCCTCCGTCTCCTCGCCGGCTTCGTTCTGGTCGAACTTCAGGCCGAACTGGACGGAGGGGTCGAAGAAGCCGGACAGGGCATCGAACGGGATCAGCAGCCGCTCCGGCACGCCGGAAAAGGACAGTCCCACCTCGAAGGCGTGCTCGGTGACGCCGAGATCCCAGAACTGATGCTGCAGGACGATCGTCATGTCCTGCGGGTACTTCTCGCGCAGGCGCTGCGACATGCGCACGCCCGGCGCCTCGGTGCGGAACGAGATGTAGAAGTGGTGCTCTCCCGAGAGCCCGTCGCGGGCCGCATCGCTCAGGACCTTGCGCACGACGCCGCGCAGGGCGTCCTGCACCAGGAGGTCGTACCGGATGAGGTCTTCTGCCATCGGCGCTCGCTCTGCCCGGGCCCTGCCGGACACGGGGCACGTCGGGCCATGGAAAATCAAGTGGAGGTTTCTGTTGCCAGGTACCTCCGAACCCCGCCTATGCGGTGCTACCCGCTAGGACTTTAGATCGGTTTTTGGCACCGCTTACGCGGCGACAGCCACCGGAGCAAAGTTGTCGTTGGCAACTATTGCATTGGCCCGATAACGGCGGAACCATGCCGAGCGAAAGCTCAACCTTTACGCCCTCGTCGATCCTATTTCGCCCCCGCCGGAACCCACGTCGCGCCTTGCGGCCTTCCGTCATGGGTTCGGGTGGAGGCGCCGGGTACCGCCCCCGGGTCCGATAGGTTTATTGCGAAGAACGTTTATCGCCATAGCCGGTCTCGCGACCGGCCAGGGGAATATAGAGGGACCGAGGGCGGTTTTGAAGAGCGATCCGCGCTTCCCCCCGTTCGGCGACGCGGCTGTGGCCGGGATGCATCCGGCCGGCCCTGCGATCGGGGCCGCGCCCTCGCGTCTCGCCTGGTTCGGCCGCATCGTCCTCCTCGTTCTGCAGCCGGTCCTCTACCTCGTCATCGCTACACTGTCCGCGATCCTGCTGGTGCGGGTGGCCGGCGACCTGCGCCTCGGCATCAACCCCCTCCTGCCCCAGGCGCAGCGGCCGCTCCTGCCGCTCGCCGAGGTCAATGCCCGGGCACTCGCCGTCGACATCCTGCGCCAGCTCGGCCTGGCGCTGATGGTGGTCGCCGCCGCGCGCTGGCGCGACGGGCCGGCCTGGCGGGCGCGGCTCGGGCTGGCCAGACCCGCGGCGGCGCGCCGGGGCCTCAAGCGGCTCTGGCTGCTCTTCTTCCTCTGGCCCGCGCTCCACATCGCCTGGGTGAGCGGCGCGTCGGAGGCCCTGCACGTGCCCTTCGCCCGCGGGGTGCATCTCTCTCCTTATATGAGCCGGACCATGCTGGTGCTGTGGCTCGCCTATGTCGGGCTGCTGGCGCCGCTGGGCGAGGAACTGCTCCTGCGCGGGGCCACCTTCGCCCGGGCCGGTGACGTGATGCGCCCGGCCGGCGCGATCGTGACCACGGCCCTCCTGTTCTGCGTGGCCCATGTCTCCGAGCTCGGCTTCGCCCGGCCGATCACGCTCTTGCCCCTCGCCCTGGTGCTCGGCTGGCTGCGCTGGCGCACCGGGCGGCTCTGGCCCTGCATCCTGCTCCATGGCTGGAGCAACCTCGCCCTCGTCGCCTACCTGCTCTGGCCGGCGCACTGATTCACCCTGGGGCGATCCGCCTGTTGGCGCTGGCCGGCACGCGCTTCCGGTGGGCGGCCCGGCTGCCTATGCTGCCCGTCCCTCTCCGACGTGGCGCCATGCAACCCTATCTCGACCTGCTCGACCGCATCCTGACGCAGGGCGTCCGCAAGGACGACCGCACCGGCACGGGCACCCTGTCGGTGTTCGGCCACCAGATGCGCTTCGATCTCGGCGCGGGCTTCCCCCTCGTCACCACCAAGCAGCTCCACCTGCGCTCGATCATCCACGAGCTGCTCTGGTTCCTCCAGGGCGACACCAACGTGCGCGCCCTCCAGGCCAACGGCGTGACGATCTGGGACGAATGGGCGGATGCGGAGGGGGATCTCGGCCCGGTCTACGGCAAGCAGTGGCGCAGCTGGGAGAAGCCGGGCGGGGGCACCGTCGACCAGATCGCCGAGGTGGTGGAGCAGATCCGCCGCAACCCGGATTCCCGCCGCCTGATCGTCTCGGCCTGGAACCCGGCCGATCTCGACCGCATGGCGCTGGCCCCCTGCCACTGCCTGTTCCAGTTCTACGTGGCCGAGGGCCGGCTCTCCTGCCAGCTCTACCAGCGCTCCGCCGACGCCTTCCTCGGCGTGCCCTTCAACATCGCGAGCTACGCGCTGCTGACCGCCATGGTCGCGCAGGTGACCGGGCTGCGGCCGGGCGATTTCGTCCACAGCTTCGGTGACGCGCATCTCTACGTGAACCACCTGGATCAGGCCCGCCTCCAGCTCACCCGGACGCCGCGGCCCCTGCCCCGCCTGCGCCTGAACCCGGCGGTGCGCTCGCTCTTCGACTTCACCTACGAGGACATTGCCATCGAGGATTACGATCCCCATCCGGCGATTCGCGCGGCGGTGGCCGTCTGATGGCGCCCCGCATCACCCTCGTCGTTGCCGTCGCGCGGAACGGCGTGATCGGCCGCGACAACGGCCTGGTCTGGCGCCTGCGCAGCGACCTGCAGCGCTTCAAGGCGCTCACCATGGGCAAGCCGCTGCTGATGGGCCGCAAGACCTGGGACTCCATCGGCCGGCCCCTGCCGGGCCGGCGCACCCTGGTGCTGACCCGCGACGAAGGCTTTGCCGCCGAGGGGGCGGAGGTGGTGCATGGCTGGGACGAGGCCCTGGAGGCCGCGCGGGCGCCGGAGCTGATGGTGGTGGGCGGCGCGGAGATCTACCGCCTCGCCCTCCCCCGGGCGGCCCTGATCCACCTCACCGAGGTCGACGCGGCGCCGGAGGGCGACGTGCTCTTCCCGGATTTCGACCGCGGCGCCTTTCGCGAGACCCGGCGCGAGGCGCATGCGCCGGGCCCCCATGACGAGCACGCCTTCCATTTCGTCGATCTGGAGCGGGTGGCGTGAGCCGGACGGCCCTGCCGGGGCCCCTGCGCGGAGATTGCGCAGAGCGTGACCGTTGCGGTTGGCGGCGGGAAGCACCACTTGCCAGCCTTGACAGGACGGGGTGGCGCCACTCAGGTGCGGACGGCTCGGAGCCCCGCGCCTAAGCGGTTTTCGGTCCAACGAAAATCCCGGCCGGCCGAAGGGCGTGTCGGGAAGGGGTGGGGCGCCTCGCGCGTTAGCCCGGCGGAGCAGGAGAACACGTCGAGCATGCCTTGGAGCAATCAGAGCGGCGGTGGCGGCGGGGGGGGACCCTGGGGCCGTCCCGGCGGCGGCAATGGCGGCGGCCCCTGGGGCGGGGGCGGCGGCGGCAAGACGCATCCCGATCTCGAAGATCTGCTCCGGCGCGGTCAGGACCGCCTGCGCGGCATCTTCCCCAATGGCGGCGGCGGCCGCGGCGGCCTCGGCAGCGGCAAGGGCATCGTGCTCGTGGCCGGCCTGCTGGTGGGCGGCTGGCTGCTCACCGGCTTCTACACGGTGAAGCCGAACGAGGTCGGCATCAACACCATCTTCGGCCGCTATACCGGCCAGAGCGGTGAGGGCCTGCGCTACAACTTCCCGGCCCCGATCGGCGGCGTGGTCAAGCCGAATGTCGGCCAGGTCAACTCGATCCAGATCGGCTACCGGGCCTCGGGCGCGACGCGCACCGTCGACAAGCCCGAGGAGAGCCTGATCCTCACCGGCGACGAGAACATCGTCGATCTCGATTTCGAGGTGCAGTGGCGCGTCAACCCGCTCAAGGCGGAGGACTACGTCTTCAACCTCGAGAACCCGGAGGGGACGATCAAGGCCATCGCCGAGAGCGCGATGCGCGAGGTGATCGGCCGGCGCAACATCCAGGCGATCCTGACCAACGAGCAGTCGAGCATCACCCAGGAGGTCAAGGAGATCATCCAGGCCGCCCTCGACGAGTACGGCGCCGGCGTGCGCATCGAGGTGGTGCAGCTCACCAGCGTGAACCCACCCCCCGAGGTGCGCCCCGCCTTCATCGACGTGAACGCCGCCCAGCAGGACGCCCAGCGCGCCCGCAACGAGGCGGAGACCTATGCCAGCCGCGAGGTGCCCCAGGCCCGGGGCCGCGCCTCGCAGATCCTGCAGGCGGCCGAGGCCTACCGGGCCCAGGCCACCGCCGAGGCGACCGGCCAGGCCGCCCGCTTCGATCAGGTCTACGAGACCTACAAGGCCGCGCCGCAGATCATCCGCGAGCGCATCTTCCTGGAGACGATGGAGAAGGTGCTCGGCTCCGTGAACAAGGTGATCATCGACCAGGGCGGGGCCGCCGCCGGCGCCGCGGGCGCCGCGGCGGGCGTGCTGCCGGTGCTTCCGCTGACCGACCACCCGGGCCGTGCCGCGGGCACGCCGAGCGCGGGAGGCGGCCGATGAACAATCCCGTGCTCCGCACCGGCCTGATCATCGTCGCCGCGGCGATCGTGGTCGGCCTCTACGCCTCGCTCTTCACCGTGGGGCAGATGCAGCAGGCCCTGGTGCTCCAGCTCGGGCGCGTGCGCTCGGTGCTGAACCAGACCGGCGAGAACAAGCCGGGCCTGTATTTCAAGGTGCCCTTCGTCGACAACGTGGTCATCTACGACAAGCGCGTGCTTGACCTCGACCTGCCGGTGCAGACGCTGCTCACCGCCGACCGCCAGAACCTGGAGGTCGACGCCTTCGCCCGCTACCGCATCGTCGATCCGCTGCGCTTCTACCAGTCGGTCGGCACCATCGGGCTCGCCAACCAGCGCCTGGCGAGCTTCACCAACTCGTCCCTGCGCAACGTGCTCGCCCGTTCGAGCCGCGACGCCATCGTGCGGACCGACCGCGCCGATCTCATGAACGAGATCCAGGAGGACGTGAACCAGCGCGCCAAGGAGCTCGGGGTTCAGATCGTCGACCTGCGCATGACCCGCGTCGACCTGCCGGCCAAGAACTCCTCGGCCGTCTACGACCGCATGGCCTCGGAGCGGAAGCGCGAGGCGGCCGATATCCGCGCCAACGGCGACCAGGCCGCGGCCACCATCCGCGCCAAGGCCGACCGCGACGTGACGGTTCTCCTCGCCGAGGCGCAGAGCAAGGCCGACCAGATGCGCGGCCAGGGCGACGCGGAGAAGAACCGCATCCTCGCCGAGGCCTATGGCAAGGACGCCGATTTCTTCGCCTTCTACCGCTCGATGCAGGCCTACGAGCAGAGCCTGAAGTCGCAGGACACGCGCCTCGTGGTGAGCCCGAACTCGGATTTCTTCCGGTTCTTCAACGATCCGCAGGGCCGCCCGCCCGCCGCCGGCGGCAAGGCCGGCGCGCAGACCAACGCCGCGCCCTGACGGCGGCGAACTCCCGAGACGGCGGCGCGCGGGTCCTCCCGAAGGGCGCGCGCGCCGCACTTGATTGCAGGACCGTGCTGCCGATCTATAGGCACGCTTCGGCAGCGGCAGAGAATTCAAGAGGTCGATCGATGCGTTTCGTCGCGCCCGGCACCCTTCCGGACCGCCTTCCCGCGCTCGGGCGACACGCCCGCTCGGCGCTCGCGGCGGTGATGATCGGCGTCGCCGTCTCCGGCAGCGTGCTGCCGATGCCTGCCTTCGCCCGCGGCCCCGAGTCGCTCGCCGATCTCGCGGAGAAGGTGACCGACGCCGTCGTCAACATCTCCGCCTCGACCACGGTGGAAGCGTCGAACCGGGGCGGCCGCGCCATGCCGCAACTGCCCCCGGGCACGCCCTTCGAGGATCTCTTCGAGGAGTTCTTCAAGAAGCGCGGCGGCCGCGGCGGCGGGGACGACGACAGCCAGCGCCAGTCCCGCAAGTCGAACTCCCTCGGCTCCGGCTTCATCATCGACGCGGCCGGCATCGTGGTGACCAACAACCACGTCATCGGCGACGCCAACGACATCCAGGTCATCCTGCATGACGGCACCAAGCTGAAGGCGGAGATCGTCGGCAAGGATTCGAAGATCGACCTCGCCGTCCTCAAGGTGAAGCCGCCGGCCGACCGCCCGCTCAAGGCGGTGCCCTTCGGCGATTCCGACAAGATGCGCCCGGGCGACTGGGTGATGGCGATCGGCAACCCGTTCGGCCTGGGCGGCTCGGTCTCGGCCGGCATCGTCTCGGCCCGGGGCCGCAACATCGATTCCGGCCCCTACGACAACTACATTCAGACCGACGCCGCCATCAATAAGGGCAATTCCGGCGGCCCGCTGTTCAACATGGACGGCGAGGTGATCGGCATCAACACGGCGATCCTGTCCCCGTCCGGCGGCTCGGTCGGCATCGGCTTCGCCGTGCCCTCGAACACCGCCGGCCCGGTGATGAGCCAGCTGCGCGAGTTCGGCGAGGTCCGCCGCGGCTGGCTCGGCGTCCGCATCCAGAACGTGGACGAGGCCACCGCCGAGGCCCTCGGGCTCAAGGGCGCTACCGGCGCGCTGATCGCCGGCGTCGACGAGAAGGGCCCGGCCAAGGGCGCCGATCTCCAGGTCGGCGACGTGATCACCAAGTTCAACGGCGTGCCCGTGAAGTCGTCGAGCGAGCTGCCGCGCATCGTCGCCACCACCCCCGTGGGCAAGACGGTCGATGTCGTGGTGGTCCGCAAGGGCGCCGAGCAGACCAAGTCCGTGGTGCTCGGCCGCCTCGAGGACAACGAGAAGCCCCAGCTCGCCAATGCCAAGCAGCCCGAGGCCGAGAGCGTGACCCGGCAGGCCCTGGGCCTCAACCTCTCGGGCATCACCGACGAGCTGCGTCGTCGCTACAGCATCAAGGACAGCGTGAAGGGCGTCGTCATCACCCGCGTCGACCCCTCCTCCACCGCCGCCGACAAGCGGATCCAGGCGGGCGAGGTCATCGTCGAGGTCGGCCAGGAGGCGGTGAGCAGCCCCGCCGACGTGACCAAGCGGATCGACGCGCTCAAGAAGGAAGGCCGCAAGTCCGTGCTGCTGCTGGTGGCGAGCGCGGCCGGCGACGTGCGCTTCGTGGCGATCGGCCTGGACTGATCCCGCCGCCGGGATGCTGAACGCGACGCCGCCGCCCTCTCCGGGGCGGCGGCTTTTTTACGTGCCGGTGCTGTCCGTACCCGTCCCTGAGGCCTCAGCCGACCACGAACTCGCTCGCGCCGAATCCCTGCAGGTAGAGCAGCGCCGTCAGGTCGCCGTGGTCGATGCGGGCGCGGGCAGCGGCGGCCACCGCCGGCTTGGCCCGGAAGGCGACGCCGAGACCGGCCTCGCCCAGCATGGCAAGGTCGTTGGCGCCGTCGCCCACCGCCAGCGTCTCCTCGGCAGCGAGGCCGAGGCGCTCGCGCCCTTCGATCAGCGTCGCCCGCTTGGCCTCACGGCCGACGATCGGCTCCTCGACCGTGCCGCTGAGGCGGCCCGCCTCCAGGCCGAGCCGATTGGCCCGGGTCTCCTCGAAGCCCAGCGTCGCGCCGATCGGGCCGGTGAACAGGGTGAAGCCGCCGGAGACGAGGCAGGTCAGGGCGCCGTGGGCCCGCATCGTCGCCACCAGGGTGCGGCCGCCCGGGGTCAGGGTGATGCGGTCGCGGATCAGGGCCTCGATCACGCCGGCCTCGATCCCTTTGAGGAGCGCCACGCGCTCGCGCAGGGCCGGCTCGAAGGCGATCTCTCCGCGCATCGCCCGCTCGGTGATCGCGGCGACATGCGCCTTGAGGCCGAGGGTGGCGGCGAGCTCGTCGATGCATTCCTGCTCGATCATGGTGGAATCCATGTCGGCCAGGAACAGGCGCTTGCGCCGATGCGGTCCGCCGGGCAGGACGGCGACGTCGATCGGCTCGCCGGCGAAGACCTCGCGCAGGCGCGCCTCCAGCGGCTCGGCCTCACCGCCCTCGACGAGGATCTCCGCGGCGACCTGCCCGTGCAGGATGCGCGGCTGATGGTCCGTGCGGAGCACCCGGCGCGCCTCGGCCAGCACCGCATCGGTGATGGCGGGCCGGGCGGGGTTTGCTATCAGGCTCGCGACGAGAGTCATGGGAGAACAGTCTTGCCGCTCGCGGACAGGTCGGGCGCGGGCCGGGAGCGGCCCGCCGCGGTTCTCATCGCAGGGCCGACCGCCTCGGGCAAGTCGGCCCTGGCGCTGGCCCTGGCGCAGAGGTTTCACGGCAGCCTGATCAACACGGATTCCATGCAGGTCTATGCCGATCTGCGCCGTCTCTCGGCCCGGCCGAGCGTGGACGAGGAAGCCCTGGCGCCGCACCGGCTCTACGGCAGCGTCGACGGGGCGGTGAACTTTTCCGTCGGCCATTTCCAGCGGGCGGCCGCCGCCCTGCTCGAGGAGACCGGCCGGGCGGGCCGGCTGCCGATCTTCGTCGGCGGCACCGGCCTCTATTTCCGCGCCCTCGAAGAGGGCTTCTCCGACATGCCGGAGGTGCCCGACGCCGTGCGCGCGGCGGTGCGGGCCGAGGCGGAGGGGCGCCCGACCGAGGCGCTGCACGCCGAACTCGCCGCGCTCGATCCGGAAGGGGCGGCGTCGCTGCGTCCCTCCGACCGGATGCGGGTGATGCGCGCCCTGGAAATCTTCCGCGCCACCGGCCGGCCCATCGCCGCCTTCCAGGGCCGGCGCGCCCCCGGGCCGCTCGCCGGACAACCGCTGCTGCGGATCTTCCTCGACGTGGAGCGCGAGGCCCTGCGCGCCCGCATCGATGCCCGGTTCCTGGCGATGATGGCGGCGGGCGCCCTCGACGAGGTCGCGGCCCTGCGCGCGCGCCGCCTCGACCCGATGCTGCCGGTGATGCGCGCCCACGGCGTGCCGGGCCTGATCGCCCATCTCGACGGCGCCCTCCCCTACGCGGAGGCCGTGCGCCGGGGCCAGGCCGACACCCGCCGCTACGCCAAGCGCCAGTTCACCTGGTTCCGCCACCAGATGGGCGAGGACTGGATCTGGACCCGCCCGGAGGCGGCCCTGGCGCTGGCGAGCGAGGCGCTCACCGCTCCAGCCGCGCGATGAGCGCGGAGGTGTCCCAGCGGCTGCCGCCCATGGCCTCGACCTCGGCATAGAACTGGTCGACCAGGGCGGTCAGGGGGAGCTTGGCGCCGTTGCGGCGGGCCTCGGCGAGGAGGATGCCGAGATCCTTGCGCATCCACTCGACGGCGAAGCCGAAATCGAACGCCCCCGCATTCATGGTGCGGCCCCGGTTCTCCATCTGCCAGGAGCCGGCGGCGCCCTTGCCGATCACCTCCAGCACGGCCTCGACGTCGAGCTCGGCCCGCTTGGCGAAATGCAGGGCCTCGGACAGGCCCTGCACGGTGCCGGCGATGCAGATCTGGTTGACCATCTTGGTGAGCTGGCCGGAGCCCGCCTCGCCCATCAGGCGGCTCGCTCGGGCATAGGCGAGGATCGCCGGCTCGACGCGGGCATAGATCTCGGGATGGCCGCCGCACATCACGGTGAGCGTCCCGTTCTCCGCGCCGGCCTGGCCGCCGGAGACGGGGGCGTCGATGAAGGCGAGGCCGGCGGCCTCCGCGGCGGCGGCGAGTTCGCGGGCGACCTGGGCGGAGGCCGTGGTGTGGTCGACGAAGACCGCGCCCTGCTCCATGCCCGCGAAGGCGCCGTCCTCGCCGAGCGTCACGCTGCGCAGGTCGTCGTCGTTGCCGACGCAGGCGAATACGATCGCCTGGCCCTTTGCGGCCTCCCGCGGGGTGGCGGCGAAGGCGCCGCCATGCTTGGCGACCCAGGCCTTCGCCTTCTCGGCGGTGCGGTTGTAGACCGTGACCTCGTGGCCCTTCGCGGCGAGGTGGCCGGCCATCGGCGCGCCCATCACGCCGAGCCCCAGAAACGCGACCTTCGCCATCGAGCACACTCCGACCGTATCAGGAAGACGGCCGGGTCTAGAGCGCTCCCGGGCCGAGGGGAAGCCGCCTCGGCGACACGCCAGGGTGGTGGTGCGATCCCCTCCCTGGGCGCGGGCCCGAGGGGCTCACGCCTTCAGCGGATCGTGCCCCCAGTTCATCAGCGAGAGGCGCCAGGGCGAGTCCGCCCGCTTGGCCTTGTCCTCCGGGCCGCCCTGCTTGAGGTGGCGATGCACGTAGCCGACGACTTTCTTCATATGCGCGTAGTCGTCGTCGCTGAGATCGGCCTTCTTCTTGTGGAGGATGCTCACGATCTGGCGGCCAGACTTGTGGCCCGTGGCCTCGCCGCCCTCCGTCTTCTGGCCGACGGAGCGGCTTTCCTCGGTCTCGAGGAACGTTTCCAGAGCGGAGGCGGTCATGTTCACCGCCGCCTTGAAGTCCTTGTAGATCGCCTCGTGGTCGTCCTTGGCCGCCGCCGCCATCGCTCACCTCGAGTTCTCTTGAGAAAACGTTCGCCGAGAACTTCGGTGGGCGAATGCGGTTCCTCCGGGCAGCCGGGGCGAAAGCGCACGGCGGGCCTGCGCCTGCCCGCTTGCAACGGCGCGAAGGCGGGGCGTAAACGGCCCGCGGGAGACTTTAGCGATGACCGACCGCCAGCCCGGCTTCAACACGCTTGCGATCCATGCGGGGGCGAGCCCCGACCCGGCCACGGGCGCGCGGGCGACGCCGATCTATCAGACCACGAGCTTCGTGTTCGACGATGTCGACCACGCCGCCTCGCTGTTCGGCCTGCAGGCCTTCGGCAACATCTACAGCCGCATCACCAACCCGACCAACGCGGTGCTGGAGGAGCGCATCGCCGCCCTCGAAGGCGGCACCGCGGCGCTCGCCGTTGCCTCCGGCCATGCCGCGGAGTTCCTGACCCTGCACGCCCTGATGCAGCCGGGCGACGAGTTCGTGGCGGCCAACAAGCTCTATGGCGGCTCGATCAACCAGTTCAACCATTCCTACAAGAACTTCGGCTGGAACGTCGTCTGGGCCGATACCGACGACCCGGCCTCCTTCGAGGCGGCGATCACCCCGCGCACCAAGGCGATCTTCATCGAGTCGATCGCCAATCCGGGCGGCGTCATCACCGACATCGCGGCGATCGCGGCGGTGGCCAAGCGCCACAACATCCCGCTCATCGTCGACAACACGATGGCGACCCCCTACCTGATCCGGCCCTTCGAGCACGGCGCCGACATCGTCGTGCATTCGGCCACCAAGTTCCTGGGCGGCCACGGCAACTCCATCGGCGGCCTGATCGTCGACGGCGGCAGCTTCCGCTGGGAGGGGGATGAGCGCTACCCGATGCTCTCCAAGCCCCGGCCGGAATATGCCGGCATGGTGCTCTCCGAGACCTTCGGCAATTTCGGCTTCGCCATCGCCGTACGGGTGCTGTCCCTGCGCGATCTCGGGCCGGCGCTCTCGCCCTTCAACGCCTTCCTGATCCTCAACGGCATCGAGACGCTGCCGCTGCGCATGCAGCGCCATTCCGACAACGCCCTGAAGGTCGCGACCTTCCTGAAGGATCACCCCCTCGTGGAATGGGTGAGCTATCCGGGCCTCGAGAGCGACAAGTATCACGGGCTCGCCCGGCGCTACACGCCCAAGGGCGCCGGCGCGGTGTTCACCTTCGGTCTCAAGGGCGGCTACGAGGCGGGCGTGAAGCTGGTCTCGAACCTGCGGCTGTTCAGCCATCTCGCCAATATCGGCGACACCCGCTCCCTGGTGATCCACCCGGCCTCGACCACCCACCGCCAGCTCACCGACGCGCAGAAGAGCGCCGCCGGGGCCGGCCCGGAGGTCGTGCGCCTCTCGATCGGCATCGAGGATCCGCAGGATCTGATCGAGGATCTGGACGCGGCGCTGCGGGCCTGACCGAACCGCGCCTGATCTTTCCTCGTCCATCGACAGTACAGGCAGAGGGGCGGCTCCATGGAGCCGCCCCTTTCGCGTTCGGGCCTTTGCCCGACGTTTTGCGACCGGCCGGCGCCAGCCGCCGCATCCTCGCCGAGCGTGCAGAGGAATACGCTGGTCAGGTGAAGGACCCATCAGAAGGCCGCCTGCCCTCGGCCGCGGTGGGAGATGACAACAAGCGCGCGATGAAAGTCGCCCGGACGACCGGGTTAGAGCCGGGGCATGTTTACCTGAGCTTCGGGAGTTCTCGCTTTTTTCCGCCTGGTCCACGCCAGGAACACTTCTGGACGAATCAACGTCTCGCCAAGCCTGCCGCGGCTCTGCGCGCGGGCTTTCTGAGCAACCTAATCCTGCGGGCAGGGCTCTCCGAATTCGCGCTATACGCGCAAAAACACGCAAGAATCGGCGGATTTCCGGTTTTTACAGGTTTCCATAGAGGAATTCGCTTGAATTCCTGCACAGGAGCGGTAGCTCCGAGACAGGGAAAAAGAAAGGGCCCTGTTATATGTCGGATGAAAGCCAGGTGGCGTCGATCGATCGTATCGAACTCGCGGCGGATCTCGTGTCTGCCTATGTCTCGAACAACTCGATGCCCGCCGCCGAATTGCCGGGCCTGATCGCCCAGGTCCATGCTGCCCTCGTCAATCTTTCGGCGCCCGCCGCGCCGGTCGAGGACGACATCGAGAAGGCCACGCCGGCCCAGATCAAGAAGTCGATCACGCCCGACGCGCTGATCTCGTTCATCGACGGCAAGCCCTACAAGACGCTCAAGCGCCACCTGACCACGCACGGGCTGGACTTCGAGACCTATCGCCGCCGCTATGGCCTGCCGGCCGACTATCCGACGGTGTCGGCCAACTACTCCGCCGCCCGTTCGGCCCTCGCCAAGGATCTCGGCCTCGGCCAGCAGCGCCGCCGCCCCGCCGAGATGGCGGCGGAGGCCAGCGAGACCGTGACCGAGGCGCCGAAGGCCCGTGGCCGCCGCACCAAGGTCGAGACGACCGAGGAGGCTCCCAAGAAGCCCCGCGGCCGCAAGTCCGCCGTCGCCGCCTGAGGCGCCGCCGACCCGGCGAGGCGGTCGGCCGCCTCGCGAGACAGGGCGCGACTCCCGGACAGGGGTCGCGCCCTTTGCCGTTCAGGGGCGCCTTGGCCGTGTTCTCGGCGGCCCGGGCGGATCACAGAGGCGTGACGCCGTCCCGCCGCGGGGGGCGCCGTGCTGAGGTTTCGGTGCCACGCTCGCGCGGAAGTGGCGGCCGCGGCCATGAAACCGCGCAGATCTTCCTTATATAGCCCTGCCGATCGGGGCGGCTAAGCTTGCTCCGGAAGAGCAGCGGTTCTTATACCCGCCGCGTACGAGGAGTTTCGAATGATCAGAAGCGGGGACAGGAAGCGTCTGGCGGTTCTCGGCCTGGCGCTGGCGTGCCTGGCCGGCCGGGCCGAGGCTGCGCAATGCGGCAACACGGCGGCCGGCTTCGAGGCGTGGAAGCGCGAATTCGCGGAGGAGGCCCGGGGCCGGGCCAGCGCCGCGAGCCTCGCCGCGCTCCAGGGCACGAGCTATTCCACGGCGACCATCTCGGCCGATCGCGGCCAGAAGAGCTTCAAGCTCTCCCTGGACCAGTTCCTGGCCAAGCGCGGCGGCACGACCATCGTGGCCCGCGGGCGGGCGCTCAAGCAGCAGAACGCGGCCCTCTTCGCCGCCATCGAGCAGCGCTACGGCGTGCCGCCGGGGCCCCTGCTCGCGATCTGGGGCATGGAGACCGGTTTCGGCGCGGTGAAGGGCAATGTGAACACCCTCTCCGCGGTGGCGACGCTCGCCTATGATTGCCGCCGCTCGGCCTTCTTCACCGACCAGCTCTATGCGGCCCTCACCCTGGTCGATCGCGGTGTGCTGACGCCGAGCACCCGGGGCGCGGCCCATGGCGAGGTCGGCCACACCCAGTTCCTGCCGAAGAACGTGCTGACCTACGGCGTCGGCGGCAGCCTCGACAGCTCGGCCAACGCGCTGAACTCGACGGCGAACTTCCTCAAGGCCCATGGCTGGCGGCCCGGCGCGGGCTATCAGCCCGGCGAGCCGAACTTCGCCGCGATCCAGGGCTGGAACGATGCCGGCGTCTACCAGAAGGCCATCGCCCTGCTCGGCGCCAAGATCGACCAGTAGCAAGATCGACCAGTCATCGGCCCGGCGCCGCCACGGCCCAAAAAATCCCCCGGGGTCCACCCGGGGGATTTTTCGTTTCGTGCCGGGCCTTCCTCAGCGGTTGGCGATGTTGGCCATCGCGTCCCGGCCGCCGCTCGCCACCACGACGAGGCGGCGGACCTCCCCGCGCAGATAGGCCTGCAGGAAGCGGTCGTAGTTGCGGAACACGACGCAGCCGTTCGAGGCGCCGCTCGCGCCGAGCATGTAGGTGTGGGCGAGCAGGCCGTTGCGGCCATAGATCGTGCCGCTGCCGCCGACCGGGGTGAGGCGGATCGCCCGCACCCCGTGGAACAGGGCCTCGCGCTCGCGCAGGTCGTAGGTGCCGGGCGGCGTGGCGCCCCGCATGCGCAGATGCACGTGGTTCGGGTTGTCCTGGGCGGCGCCGAGGCCGGAATGGGCCTCCAGCACCTCGCCGCTCGGCAGATAGACCCGCTGCGCGGTGATGTCGTAGACGGCGGTGGCGGCGCTGCTGACGGAGGGCGGCGCGGGCAGCAGGCGGTTGCGCGGCGTCATCGCGATGGCGTCGCTGTCGGGGCCGGCATAGGCCAGCGCCGTCGCCGAACTGCGCTCGCTGGCGGGCGTGGAATCGCCGCCGAAGATCGTCTCGAAGAAGGAGCGCTCGGCGGCGGGCGGCTGCGGGGTCGCCGCGGCGAAGACGCTGCGGGTCGATTGCGTGGTGACGCGGCTCGCCACGGCGCGGCTCGCCAAGGAGCGACTCGCCAAGATGCGGGGCGTCTGGGGCGGGCTCGCGGGCCGCAGCTCCGGCGGGCGGGAGACCGGCAGGGGCACGGCCTGGGCGACGGGCTTCGGCGCGGCGGCAGGGGTCTCGGCCAGGATCCGCGGGGCCGGCTTCGGGGCGGGCAAGGCGGCAGTCGTGGTGACCGCCTCGGCCGGAGCCGATTCTTGGCTCTGGGGCAGAGCCGCGGCCAGGCGGGCGGCGGGAACGGGCCGGGCGGGCAGGCCGAGGGTCTGGGCGCCGCGGCCGAGGGCCGGGCTCGGGTCGAGCATCCAGGCGAAGCTCGGCGCGGGGGGCGCCTGCGGCTCCGGCGCCGGCGGCTCGGCCTGGGGCGCCTCGGCGACCGCGACCGGCTCGGCGTCGTGCCTCAGGAGGAGGCCGCCATAGCCGGCGGCCCCGATCGCCGCGAGGGCGAGCATCGGCAGGAAGCGGTTGCGGGAGCGGGAGCGGCGCCGCACGCGACGGATCGAAGAATACGCGACGTAATCCATGCGGGCATCACTCGGATACGCGTTCCCGCACGGGCGCAGGCCGGCTCTCGCGCGGCGCGTCGCAAGACGCCCCGCGGGTGAGGTCCGAAGAGACCGGCTCCGCCGTTTAGGGAAGAATCAACCTTAAGCCTCCGTGCATTGAACGGGCTTTTGGTTAATCTTGAATAAATCGCCTATGGGTTTGAAACGGATCATCCTGAGCAGGCAAGGGCCTTGCCCTGGCCGCCCCGGCTGCGGCCCCCTCCCCCGCCTGCCCGGCGGGGCGCGCGCAAACGCCGCCAAAAAGCCTAAAGCCCGTGGCCCTTGACGCGCTTGCCAATCCCGGCGCCGCGGGCCATCCGGTTAGCATGCTGAAGACCGCCTTCGTCGCCGCGCGCGACCGCCAGCGCCTGTCGGAGATCGCGACGATCTTCATCGGCTTCGGTCTCAACAAGGCCGTCGACCGCTTCGGCCTGCGCAACATCCCGCTGATCCCCCGCCGCCAGCCCAAGGTCGATGTGACCCGGCTGTCGCAGCCCGAGCGCCTGCGCCGGGCGATCGAGGCCCTGGGGCCGACCTTCATCAAGTTCGGGCAGATCCTGGCCTCCCGGCCCGACCTGCTCTCGCCGGTCTGGACCGACGAGCTGGAGAAGCTGCACAGCCAGGTGAAGCCGGTGCCGTGGTCGCTGATCGGCCCGCAGCTCGAGGCCGATCTCGGCGCCCCGCCCAACGAGGTCTTCGCCGAGTTCGACACGAACCCGATCGCCTCCGCCTCCATCGCCCAGGTCTACCGGGCGCGCCTGCATTCGGGCGAGGAGGTCGTGGTCAAGGTGCTGCGGCCGGGCCTGCGCAAGATCATCGAGGCGGATCTGCGCCTGATGGCCCACGGCGCCCGCATCGTCGAGACGGAATGGCCGGAGCTCGCCCGCTACCAGCCGCAGGAGCAGATGCGCCACCTCGCCTCCGGCTTGAACGGCGAGCTCGACCTGCTCAACGAGGCCCGCAACTGCGAGATGATCGCCGAGATCTTCGCCGGCCGCGACGACATCGTGATCCCGAAGATCTACTGGGAATGGTGCTCCGAGCGGGTGCTGGTGCAGGAATTCATCCACGGCATCTCGCCCAACGACGCCGCCGCCCTGCGGGCGATCGACGCGGACAAGAAGCTGCTCGCCCAGAAGGGCTGCGACGCCTTCCTGCGCATGGCGCTGATCGAGGGCGTGTTCCACGCCGATCCCCATCCCGGCAACCTGCTGGTGATGCCGGGCAACCGCATCGGCTTCATCGATTTCGGCATCGTCGGCCGGCTCTCGCACAAGCGCCGCCAGCAGCTCCTGGTGCTGATCGGTGCCATGCTGAAGCAGGATGTCGACGGCCTGATGGCGACCCTGCTCGACTGGACCGGCACCTCGAATCCCGACCTGACCAAGCTCGAGCAATCCGCCCAGAACTTCGTCCAGACCCATTCGAGCGTACCGCTCAATCTCGGGCTCGTGCTCACCGACTTCATGACCATGGCCCGCGAGAACGACCTCGCCATGCCCACCGACCTCGCCATCCTGTTCAAGGGGCTGGTGACGGCGGACGGCGTGATGCGCCAGCTCGATCCGGGCTTCGACCTCTTCGCCGCGGCCGGCCCCACGGTGCGGGCCTCCCTGCGCAGCACCTTCTCGGCCCGCGGCCTCCTGCGCAAGGCGGAGGCGCTCGGAACCGGGCTCTACGGCGCGGCCTCGGAGCTGCCGACCCTGATCCACCTGATGCTGGTGCGGCTCAAGCAGGGCCGCGTCACCGTCGAGATCGAGCTGAAGGGCATGGACAAGCTCGTGCGCGGCATCGAGCGCGGGGCCGCCCGGGTCGCGGTCGGCCTCGTCGTGGCCGCCTTCGCCACCCAGATCGCGCCACGGTTGATGGAGCTCGGCACGCCGGTCTTCGTCATCATCGGCCTGACGGTGGCCGTGCTCGGTCTCGGCTGGCTCGTCCTGCTCGGCCGGAACCGCTGAGGCGCCCTGCACCGAAGAGCGTGGCCTTGCGACGAGCTCAGGCCAAGGTGGTAGTCCGAAATCGACGCTCCTTCGACCGAGGAGAGCTTGATCCTAGTTTTCGGTTCTCGGCTCCTGCATCGCACCATTACCGAATGGTCAAGCTGAAAGTATCGGGTTGCGCGGGTTTCTGTTTTCGCGTGTCCGGAGCCGTATCGAAAACTTGACGAAAATTGCCGGCCCTTGCGGGGGCAAGGCTCCGTGCTATGCTTGGCCCATGCCGAATCGCGGGTTCGATCCTCGCCGCGTCGGGGTATGAAGCGGACGCAAGATCCGCCCTTCCCGCCGCCGTCGAGTTCAAACGACAGAACACGCCCGCGCCGCGGCGCACCGGGGTCCGCCTCAAGGGTTAACCAAGGGTTGCCTTCATACCCTTAGGCGGAGCGATGGGGGAGTGCGGTGGTACAGGCCTTCATGGCCGCACGATGCGGGAGCGATGCTGCGTCGTCGGCGCTCGAATCCGAGAATGCGCGCCTGCGCATGAAGCTCGCTGAGGCCGAGGAGGCCCGGCGCCACGCGGAAGCCGTGTTCGCCCGCGCCCTCGACGCGAGCGCCATCCGCGCCATCACCGCCGAGGACCTGAACGCGCAGCTGCGCGCCAGCGAGGAGTTCAACCGCCGCATCCTCGCCTCCACGACGGATTGCGTGAGCGTGCTCGATCTCGACGGGCGGCTGATCACCCTCAACGACCGCTGCCTGGCGGTGTTCGGCGCCGGCAACTTCGCGGCCGTAGCCGGCCGGCCCTTCGCGGAGTTCTGGCCGGCGGCGAGTCGGGCGGCGGTGGGCGAGGCGGTGGTGCTGGCCTGCCGGGGTTCGTCCTCGCGTTTCCAGGCGGCCTTCGGCGACGAGGCCTCGGGGCAGACCTGGTGGGACATCGCGGTGGCGCCGGTGAACGGCAAGGACCACCGGCCCGAGCGCATCCTCGCGGTCGCCCGCGACATCACCGAGATCAAGCAGAACGAGGCGCGCCAGACGCTGCTGATGCAGGAGCTGTCGCACCGGGTGAAGAACACGCTGGCCATGGTCCAGGCGGTCGCGACCCAGACCCTGCGCAACGCCGCCTCGCTCGATGCCGCCGGCGAGGCCCTCGGCGCCCGCCTGCTGGCGCTGGCCCAGGCGCATGACGTGCTGATGCAGGGCGCCTGGTCCAGCGCCTGCCTGCGCAGCTTGGTCGACGGGGCCATCGCCCTCCACGGCGACGGGGCGCCGGACCGCTTCCGCGTGCAGGGCCCGGACCTGACCCTCGGCCCGCGGCCGGCCCTGACCCTCGCCCTGATCCTGCACGAGCTCGGGACCAACGCGGCCAAGTACGGCGCGCTGTCGCGCTCGGAGGGGCATGTCGCCATCGCCTGGGAGGTCACGCCCGTCGACGGCGAGGCGCGGCTGCGCTTCCGCTGGGAGGAGATCGGCGGCCCGCCCGTCAAGCCGCCGACGCGGACCGGCTTCGGCTCGCGCCTGATCGAGCGCAGCCTCGTGCACAGCTTCGGCGGTGCCGCCGTGCTCAGCTACCCCGAGACCGGCGTGGTGCTGACCATGGAGGCCCCGGCGGAGGTCCTGGTCGAGCACGCCTGACGGGGCTGTCGCGGCCCGTCCCTCAGGCGGCCTGGGGGCAGGATTCCGTCGGGCGGGGGAACTGGCGCAGGCTACGCGGGGCTTCGAAAGGGCAGGCCACGGCCTCCGGCTGGCCAAGCAGGAAGCCCTGGACGTCGGGGCAGCGCTCCTTGCGCAGGATCCGGAACTGCTCCTGGGTCTCGACCCCCTCCGCGGTGACGGCGAGGCCGAGGCCGCGGGCGAGGCCGAGGATGGCCCGCACGATCTGGGTCGAGCGCGCGTCCTCCCCGAGATCGCGCACGAAGCTGCGGTCGATCTTGATCCGGGTCAGCGGGAAGCTGTGAACGAAGCTCAGCGACGAGTAGCCGGTGCCGAAATCGTCGAGGGCCACCTGGATGCCCATCGCCCGGATGCGGCGCAGCAGGTCCAGGGCCGTCTCCCGGTTCTCCAGGATCGCCGTCTCGGTGATCTCGATCTCCAGGCGGTGGGCGGGCAGGCCGCTCCGCTCCAGCGCCGCCGCGATCGTCGTGAGAAGATGCGCGCTGCGCAGCTGCATCGGGGAGACGTTCACGGAGATCGTGAGCGGTTGCGGCCAGGAGGCCGCGTTGCGGCAGGCTTCCTCCAGGACCCAGGCCCCGATCTCGGGCATCAGTCCGGCTTCTTCCGCCAGGGGGATGAAGGCGGCCGGCGGCACCATCTGCCCGTCCGGCCCGCGCCAGCGCAGCAATGCCTCGAAGCCGACGGTCTCGCCGGTCTTGGCGCGGATCACGGGCTGGTAGTGCAGCGCGAACTCGCGCCGCTCCAGGGCGCGGCGTAGCCTCCGCTCCAGATCCAGGCGCACGGCCGCGAGCGCGCCCAGGCTCTCGTCGTAGAAGCAGGACCGGTCCCGGCCGTCCTGCTTGGCCTTGTCGAGGGCGAGATCGGCGTTCCGCAGGAGCGTTTCGACGGTCGCGACGCCGGGGCCGGCCACGGCGATGCCGACGCTGCAGGTGATGTTGACGGTGGTGCCGTCGAGCAGGAAGGGCTCTCGGAGCCGGGTGACGAGGCGGTCCGCGATCACACCGAGATGGGCCGGCTTGGCCGTGCTCAGCACGATGGCGAACTCGTCGCCGCCGACGCGCCCGACGAGGTCGTTGCCCCGGAACATCTCCCGCAGGCGCCCGGCAACCGCCTGGAGCAGTCGGTCGCCGGCACAGGGCCCCAGGGTATCGTTGACCAGCTTGAAGCGGTCGATATCCACGCAGAAGACGGCGCGGGCCACCTTGGTGTTGCCGAGGACATGGCCGAGATGCGCGTGGAAGGTCGCCCGATTGGCGAGATTCGTGAGCGCATCATGCTCGGCGAGGTGACGGATCCGGTTCTCGCTGTGCCGGTGTTCCGTGATGTCGGAGAAGGTCGAGACCCAGCCGCCGCTCGCGATGGCGCGCGTCGTCACCGACAGGATGCGGCCGTGGAGACGGAATTCATACGGGGCCGGGTCGTGCAACAGGCCCGCGCCGAGGTGATGCTCGACATAGGCGCTGGCCTGCGCGCGGCCGAGCGCCGCCGAAATGACCGAGGACAGGCTCCTGCCCTGGATTCCGTCCTGCGGCGGGAGGTGCAGCATCTCGGAGAAACGCTCGTTGCTGAGGACGAGCCGCTGCGATTCGTCGATCAGGCAAAGCCCGTTGACCATGTTGGACAGGGCGAGATCGAGCTTGGCGCGGGTGGCCGAGAGGGTCAGTTCGGTCCGCCGCCGCTCGGTCCGGTCGCGGGTGATCTTCGCGAAGCCGATCAGGGTGCCGGTCTCGTCATGGACGGCATGGATGGCGGCATCGGCCCAGAAGCGTGTTCCGTCCTTGCGCAGGCGCCAGCCCTCGGACTCGAAGCGGCCCTCGCTGCGGGCCACCGAAAGTCCTTTCTCGGGCAGCCCGGCTCGTCGATCCGCCTCGGTGTAGAAGCAGTCGAAATGCCGGCCGACGATCTCGTCCGCGTCGTAGCCTTTGATGCGCTGCGCGCCGGCGTTCCAGTGCGTCACCGTCCCCGAGACGGACAGCATGAAAATGGCGCAGTCCGTCACGCTCTGCACCAGGAGGCGGTACATCACGTCGGAATCGCCGTCGCCCTTGATCTGAACCGACATGGTGTCCCTAGTGGTTGCCGTCCCACCAGAGAGTCACAACGGTGAAGAACTCTTTTTGCTCCGCTCGTCCGAGTTGATTGAGCGGTTGGTTAAAGCCGCGATGAATCGGGCAACCTGAGCGACGGGCTCTTTTCGACCTCTCCCGAGTAAATGGCGCACAGGTTGTATTCGTGGCGGTCGGTTGAACGGCCCTTCGGCGAGAATTCGACTGCCGGCTCATCGTCTGGAGCGCCGGAAGAGCTTTCGGCCCGCCGATCGATAATTCTATTGAAGGTTGTAAACGCCCTGCCCGTCTGCGAGCTTGAGCGAGGCCGGTCCGCGGAAGAGGAAAGATCGGCCGCCGCGAGAGGGAGGCAAATTGACGCAGATTTGTCCGATTCCTGACGTAGAGAGGGCGACAACGCAAAGATGCCGGAACGTCCCGATCTACATGTTACGGGATGACTGTCGTGGCGAAGTCTCGGCGATTGTCGTCAGGAGGCGATTGCAGGCGAGATTTGCTTTCGAATGGAGTTGGACTGTCTAGCGAATGGGCTTTCCGGGAAAAGCCGGTCCGACCTTCGGGGCGAACCGGCGTCCGGCCTGTCGGAGCGGGCCGTCGCCCGGATGTCAGGCGACGCGGGGCTGCGGCTTGCGCGGCGGCTCGAACACGGCCTGGAGATGATGCGCGCACCAGCTCTTGCCGGCGAGCACTCGGCAGCCGCAGACGCGCTTGGCCTCGATCGAGGCCTGCTCGTTGTCGGCCCAGAGCGGGAAGTGGCACTCGAAGGCGGTGGCCTTCATGAAGGGCACGCCCTCGCCGCCATCGGCCGCGACGAGCAGCCGGGCCGCGGTGCGGATCGGGCCGACCACGGGCGCGGCGATCGCCGGCAGGGCCGCATCCTCGTCCGTGTTCTCGAGCCGCATGTCGTCGTTGGCGACGTCGGCGGGCAGCGGCATCGGCTTGCGGGGCTCGGGCTTCGGCGCCGCGGCGACGGTCTCGACGGGCGTCTCGGCCACGGCCTTCGGAGCTGCGGGCTTGGGAGCGGTCGCCTTGGGCGCCACCGCCGCCATGGGCGCGGGGGCCGCCTTCGCGGCCACGACCGGCTTGGCGGGGATGGGCTTCGGCGCCGCGGCCGGCCGCAGCTCGGCGACGGGCTTGAGCACGGTCGGCTTCAGGATGTTGGGCTTGGGGGCGGCGGGCTTCGCCTTGACCGGCGCGGCCACCACCGGCTCGACGGGGGCGGCCGCGGCGGCCACGGCGTCGGCATCGGGGCCGGCCTGGGCGGCGGCGTCGGCGATGCGGCTCATGATCTCCGCCACCGGGGTCCCGGTCTTGGCCGCGATTTCCGCGATGTCCCGGCCCGCGACCCATAGCGAGATTGCCAGGTCGGTCTGGTCCTTCGTCCAGGGGGTGCGGGTACGGAGTGCTGCGGCCATCGTGGAGGGGTGATTTGCTTGCTGCGTGTGAATCGGGGAGGCGCCGTATAGGGGCCGTCACGGGGAAAGTCCCCCGCGACGGATGCATGGCTCCTCTTCTTTGCCGGCTCGCTTGACAGGGCTTCGGCTCCCGAAAATCGCCGTCTTCGCCTGGGCAGCCTCCGGCAAATCGCCTTTCCACCGGCCGTATCGCCCGAAGGACGGCCGTCCTTGACCTCGTGGGACCCGCGAATTAGGCCCCGAAGAGCGGCCCACGCGAGAGTGCCCCCGAGCCTGATGACAGACGCCCCGTCCAAGCCGCCCGTCGTGCTTCTTGTCGAGGATGACGGCCTCCTGCTGATGGAGGCCTCCGACACGCTCGCCGAGGCCGGCTTCAAGGTTCTCGAGGCGCCGCACGCGGACAAGGCCCTGACCGTCCTGGAGGAGAGCGGAGACGTCGGCGTCCTGATGACCGACGTCGACATGCCCCAAGGCTCGATGGACGGCTTCGCTCTGGCCCGACTCGTCGCCCTGCGCTGGCCGGAGATCCCGGTGCTGATCGTGTCCGGGATGGGCACGCCCGGGCCGAACGACATGCCCGAGGGCGCCCGCTTCATTCCCAAGCCCTATTCGCCCTCGATGCTGGTACGCACCCTCAAGGCCTGCGTCCGGCGGGCAGCCTGACCCCAGACGGTATCCCGACCCCATGTCCAGCGAGACCCCGACGCTCCGCTTCGCCACCCAGGCCGTCCATGCCGGCGCGGCTCCCGATCCGGCGACGGGCGCACGGGCGCAGCCGATCTACTTCACCAACGGCTTCGTGTTCGATTCGACCGAGCAGGCCGCCGACATCTTCGCCATGCGCAAGACCGGCTTCTCCTACTCGCGCGGCTCGAACCCGACCGTGGCGGCCCTGGAGCGCCGGGTGGCGGCCCTGGAAGGCGCCAAGGGCGCGGTGGCGGTCTCCTCCGGCCAGTCGGCGGTGCTGCTCGTGCTGATGACGCTGATGCAGTCCGGCGACGCCTATGTCGCCTCGCCCCGCCTGTTCGGCGGCTCGCTCGGCCTGATGCGCCGCCTCGACGGGCGTTACGACCTCAAGCCGCAATTCGCCGCCGACATCACGCCGGAGGCCTTCGAGGCGGCGATCACCCCCGAGACCAAGGCCATCGTCTGCGAATCGATCGTGAATCCCTGCGCCACGGTGATGGATCTCGAAGCCATCGCCGCGGTGGCGCAGCGGCACAGGCTGCCCCTGGTCGTCGACAACACCCTCGCCTCCCCCGCCCTGATCCGGCCGATCGAGTACGGCGCCGACATCGTCGTGCACTCGACCTCGAAGTTCCTGGGCGGCTCCGGCCAGACCATCGGCGGCGTGATCTGCGATGCCGGCCGCTTCGACTGGGTGTCCCAGGGTAGCCGCTACAACCTGATCAACGATCCCTGGCCCGATTACGACGGGCTGATCGTGTCGCAGCGCTTCCCCGAGATGAGCTTCGCCGTCGCCTGCCGCCTGTTCGGCCTGCGCGACCTCGGGCCCGGCCTCTCGCCGATGAACGCCTTCCTGACGCTGACCGGCATCGAGACGCTGCCCCTGCGGATGGCCCGCCACTGCGCCAACGCGAAGGCGGTCGCCGCCTATCTCAAGGCGCATCCCGCCGTGGAATGGGTGAGCTACCCCGCCCTGCCCGGCCAGAAGGGCGAGGCGCTCGCCAACCACTACGTGCCCCAGGGGCCGGGCTCGATCTTCACCTTCGCCCTCAAGGGCGGCGAGCCGGCGGCGCTGCGGTTCATCACCAGCCTCAACCTGATCTCGCATCTCGTGAATATCGGCGAGATCAAGTCGCTCGCGATCCATCCCGCCACGACGACCCATCGCCAGCTCCGTCCCGAGGAGCGGGCGGCGGCCCTGGTCGGTCCGGAGACGGTGCGTCTCTCGATCGGCCTCGAGGATCCCGAGGATCTGATCGCGGATATCGAGCAGGCCCTGGCGCAGGTCGGCTGACGCCTTCGACGGCCGGGCGGGCCGTTCAGCCTTTCTTCGCGGCTGCCCGCGAGGATGCGGCCGGCGCGGTTGCGGCGCCGGACAAGCGGAAGCGACCCGATCCATGGCCGTCCTGGCTGCCTTCGTCGTCAATGCCGGGCTGAACTTCGTCCTCGGCCTCTTGATCGCCAAGCTGCTCGGGCCGGCCGATTTCGGCCGCTTCGCCCTGGCGACGGCGGGCGCCGTGGTGCTCAACACCCTCCTGTTCGAGTGGCTGCGCCTGTCGGCGACGCGGTTCTACTCCGCCCGGGTGCGCGAGGCCGAGCCCTGGATCCGGCAGGGGCTCGACCGGGCCTATGCCGTCACCGGCCTTGCCCTGTTCGCCGCGGCGGCCCTCTGCGGCGGCCTCGGCCTCCGGATCGATCCCGAACCGGAGGGGCGGTTCGCCGTGGCGGCGGCGACCGCGCTGGCGGCCCTGGCGATCGGGTTGTTCGACTATCACGCCGCGCTAGCCCGGGCCCGCTTCGTGGGCGGCACCTATCTGCGCCTCGTCGTGTGGAAGAACCTGTTCGGCGTCGTGCTGATGGGTGGCACCGCCCTCCTGCTGCCGCAGCCGGTCTGGGTCCTTCTCGCGGGGGGCGCGAGCCAGTTCCTGGCGGTGCTGGTGATGCGCGCGGCCCTGCGCGACCCGAAGGTGGCGGTGAGCCCGCACCGGGCGCGGGAGACCCTGCGGCTCTTCGCGCGCTACGGCCTGCCCCTGATCGCGGCCAATGCGATCTACCAGCTCCTGCCCTTCGTGAACCGGGGCGCCATCGTTGCCGCCTCCGATTTCGCCGAGGCCGGCTATTTCGCCCTCGCGGCCGATCTCGGGGGCCGGGTCTTCACCACCTTCGGCACGGCGCTCGACCTGCTGCTGTTCCAGCTCGCCGTGCGGGCCGAGGAGCATCACGGCCGCGTCGCGGCGGAGGCGCAGGTCTCGCGCAATCTCGGCGTGGTGGTGGCGCTGCTGCTGCCGGCGGCGGCCGGCTACTGGGCGGTGACGCCGGCCCTGCAGGGCCTGCTGGTGCCGGAGGCCTATCGCGGCCCCTTCGCCCTCTACACGGCGCTGCTGCTGCCGGGCATCCTGTGCCTCTCGGTGATGCACTACGCCCTGAACCCGATCTTCCAGATCCGGCGCCGCACCGGCCCGGTGGTGCTCGCCGCCGCCCTGGGCCTCGCCGTGAACGCCCTGGGGATCCTCTGGCTGCCGCCGCTCTACGGGCCGGCGGGCGTGGCCGCGGCGCAGACCCTGGGGCTCGCCGCTGCCGTCGCCCTGCTGGCGATCCGCGCGCTGGCGGGCCGGGAGCGGCTCGCCCTGCCCTGGCGGGACATCGCCCTGGCGGCCCTCGGCAGCGCCGCCATGCTCGCCGCGCTCACGCCCCTGCGCCACCTGCCCCCGGCCGCGGCCCTGGCCCTGTGCCTGCCGCTCGGGGCGGCGATCTATGGCGGCGTGGTCTGGGGCTTCGACGTGGCGGGGCTGCGGGGGCTGGTGACGGAGCGGATCTCCGGCGCGTCTCTCCTGCGCCGGAAATCCCCCTCGCGTGCGATGCCCTGAGCCCGCCCCGCCTCAGGTCCCCTGGCTGCGGCTGATGTAGCGCTCCATGGCGAGGCCGACGGCCAGGGTCACGAGCGTGGCCGTGATCGTGTAGAGATAGTCGATCTCGACATCCAGGCCCGGATCGTAGCCCAGGCGCACCCACTCGACATACTGCACCGGCGGCAGCCACTTCATCCACCAGTAGATCTCCGGCGGCAGGTAGGAGGGCAGGAACATCACGCCGCTGGCGAAATAGATCAGGATGCTGAACAGGATGAAGCCGATGTTCCAGCCCGGGAACACGGACACGATGCCGACATTGATGCCGCCGAGGCCGATGCCGAACACGATCGCGACCAGGTAGCCGGTCAGGGCCTGCATCGTGTCGATCGGCAGCGGGTCGACGCCGCAGGCGGCGATGATGGCCAGGATGGCCGCCAGGCCCAGGAAGGAGCCGATGATCTCGTTGAGGCAGCGCGAGACGAAGACGGCGAAGTTCGAGACCTGGGGGAAATAGGTGAGCGGCCTGTTGACGGAAAAGCCCTTCATCACCTCGCGGGCGATGTAGCGGTAGACGAGCGCCGGGGCCGCGCCGGTGGCCGCGAAGATCAGGGCGCTGTCGCCGATCGGCGAGGGCATGTGGCGGAAGGCCATGACGGCGGCGATGATCATCACGTGGGTGACCGGCCACAGCACCTGGACGCCCCAGCCCCAGCGGGTGGCGCCGAAGCGGGTCTGCATGTCACGCAGCATCAGGGCGCCGACGACCTGACAATAGGTGTCGATTGCGGTCAGCGGTTGCTTCTTCGGGACGGTCAGATCGAGCGACATGTCATGGTTCTATGAGAACGAGGCGTGCGTTGCGCGGCGAATAATTTGTACGCTGGCGTCTTTGCTATCGCTTACGAGTTTAATTCGAAGCCGCGTCGTTTTTACCCGATCGAGATGCATCGTCCGATCCGCTGCCAAACGGGACGCCTTATGCGCCTCTTCGGCTCCGCACCTTGCAAGAGGCGATAGGTCCATTCTCCGTTCCTCCGACCGGGCTACGAAGCACATCTTATATCCAGAACGATGTCATTTCTGCGGGCGAGCCGACGCGGGATCGAATGACATCCGATGCAATGATCACGATGCCGTGTCATGAGGGGACTTTGGCAAACGCGGGCCGGGGTATAAATGAAATATTCAAAAATATATCCAGCGCGTTAAGTGTTTGGCTGGCGTTTTTGTCTAAACAGATGATTTAGCGCGCAGAGTTTTCGCGAACCTTTCCTGCAAAGGACGCATTGCCATCTTCGTCAATGGTAAAAACAGGAGTTCCTCTAGCATTTAAATAGATCAGCTTTCCGTCTCTCCAGGTGATGCAATGCGATCGCCCATCGAAGCAGGCTGTTTGTCCCGATTTCAGAGCGACGGCCGTCATATCTGAGTTTGCCATGGTTGTATTGAGGCCAATATCGTGCTGTCCTGCAACAGTGAGCGAGTGGCGCGATCGGGTCGCATCCATGAACGTGTTCATCTCGATCACGTCGCTGCCGTTGAAGAAGAGGCCGTTGTGCCAAGCCTGGGCGCCGTTACCCATATGGGCATCAAGGTAGATCGCGCTCAGCGAGGTGAAAGAACCTTGCGCATGCACGTACTGGCCGACGGTAAAAGGCCCCTTGCCCGGTGAGCTGTGCGCATCCCAGTTCGTGAAGTCGAGTTCATAACCGATCGTACCATTTTTCTCGCCGATCGTTCCCGGAATTCCCGGCTTGCCGCTGCCGACGAAACCGCCAAAGCTATTCGCGCCCCCCATCGTGCCGTTGCGTACGGCGTCTGTGTTCAAGGACCAAACGGTACCGGCTCCGGGAGCCTGTACGATTCCGAGGTACTGAGTCACTTTTTGGCCGTCCGGGTGGCCAGTATTCACGAACATCCCGAGCGAGGAGAGCCATTCCGGCTGTGTGGCATCCTTTGTCGTGGTCCCGTAGATAACCTGCGTCGAAAGGACAGGCTTGCTTTGTGGTGGTGTGGGACAGTTCGCCGCAGGGCAGGTGACGATCGATGGCGATGCGATCACGATATGGCTGAGATCTTTCTGCTCAGCTCTCTCTTGTGCATGAAGAGGCCCGTCACGACATAACATTATCAGTATCATTATGAAAATTTCTATAATCTTAATATGCACTTTTTACATCCTCGAGAGTTCTAGTATTTCAGCTGCTACCTGTTTGGCGTCAGGAATATAGCGGGATGTAAGAAAACCTTCTGTCTTCGGAAGAACCTGAATGGCCGGTGGATAATAATAGGCCGCATCGTTTCCTGTTAGTTGATCAATTATTGTATAATTTGTATTGATTTTTTCTGTGACGTTGAGGCATGTTATTTTTCGAGGGGGGCAGAAAATACTCGCATGCAGAAATGATCCAGAAGAGGCTATGATATTCTTGCAATTTGACATTAAGTAAATCTGCTCCTCAAAAGAGAGCATTTCTGGATAGAAAATCTGTACGCCATTGGCGTGTAAATAATTTTCGATATCAATCTCATTTGATATATTGCCAACTGCTGATTTAAGCCTTGTTTTGGAGTAATATATTGTGGATATTTCTGTGTTGCTTCCGAATTTGTACAGTATTCTGTCTCCAATAGATCCGCACAGATCTCTATAAGAAAGGTAGCCCGCGCGCTGTTCTTCAAGGCTCGTGCTGGGAATTACAATATTGGAAATTTCTGTATTTTGTTGAAAATTAATAAAATCACGCGGAGCTAGACCTAGCTGGCGGAAAATTGCGGAGACAAAAGATATCGAAAAAAGCTCCTTGGGGCTATTTGGCCCATGGTAAAGTATTTTTGTGTTTGGACTTCTTATTTTATTAATGTTCCAATATCTCGGCAGAGTATTTACCAAAAAATGTCCAAAGTGAGGGTTTATACGGCCGCCGTAAATATAGGTAGTGTTTTCTCGATGATATGGAATTTCATCAAGTTGAGCTTCGGTGCTTATAACTTGATCTGGAGGGGGGTATAGACCTTCTCGATAGTCAATGGCTTCCGAAATAAATTTGCCATCTGCGTCAATTATTCCCCAGGGCCTTCCATGGGCATAAGGTAAATATATACAGTTTTTGAATATTTTTGTCGTCGGAACATCCTCAATAACTTGGCTGGTCCCCCATAAGGATGTGCAAGGCTGTAGCGACGACATCGTTTTCTCGGGCGTATTAGTAATTTACTCTCAGATTTTCATTGCCGATCATCTTCATGCTTTTGTTGATTGTCGGCGCTTTCTCAAACACAAGAATGCTATCATATGCTGTCATGGCTATTGTCTGCCGCGTAAAATTGCTTGGAGAAACTGATCCATCGCGGATGTGGTCTGCGTTGAGGTCGTCGATCAGGCCTTTAAAGCATTCGATGATTGATCTCGGGTCGCCGCGTCCGCCGCCATAGTCGGGCCAATAGGCTGTATGCATGTCCTCGATCATGTATACGCCATTGGGGGCGATGCGTTCGTACAAAAACGAGAAGGTTTCCGTGACGTGGTGCATCTGATGGCTGCCATCATCCAGCACCGCGTCTGGAGGTCCGAATTCGTCGATTAGAGATTGGAGGAATATGGGATCTGATTGATCTCCGATTCGAACAGAAACTTGTTCGTCGGCATATTGCCGGCAAACCTCGTTGATGTCGATGGTGACAATCTGCGCTAGAGGTCCGAGCCACCTCTTCCACATTTGCGAGGACCCGCCATTGCCTGCGCCAATTTCCAGGAAAGTGACCGGTTGGCCTACATACTTCCCAAAATGCCTCTCGTAGGCAAAGAAATAGTGACCGGACTTGTGAATGGGGCGTCCAGTATTGTCTAGAAACTGGCTATATAGAGACATCCGGCGGCCCTCCGAGATGCGAGACAAGTCGATTTGAATGACGACTGTAACTGGCCATCAAGCGGTTTGGGGACGTGATGAAAGAAGGCGCTATCTTGGGCCTTCTCAAACCCCATTTAAGTGTCTCAAGATCACTGGTGGGCGGTGAGGGGCTCGAACCCCCGACCCTCTCCGTGTAAAGGAGACGCTCTACCAACTGAGCTAACCGCCCTGTTTGTCACGGGCTTGGTAGGCAAGAGGCCGGCTCGGCGCAAGGGGCGCGGCAAAAAGAAGGCCCCCGGGGGTACCCGGGGGCCTCTTCCGTCTCTTCAGGGGCCGCACGGCGGGTGCGGCCTCAAGCCTCATGGGCTAACCCTCAATGGGCCACCAATGCGGCGCCGTCCTCGTGGGCGGCCTTGGGCGCCGTGGCGACCGGCTCGTCCCACTCGATCGGCTCGGGCTGGCGCACCAGGGCGTGGGTGAGGACCTGGTCCATCCGGGAGACCGGGATGATCTCCAGGCCGTTCTTCACGCTGTCGGGCACCTCGGCGATGTCCTTGGCGTTCTCCTCCGGGATCAGCACCGTCTTGATGCCGCCGCGCAGGGCCGCCAGGAGCTTCTCCTTCAGGCCGCCGATCGGCAGCACGCGGCCGCGCAGCGTCACCTCGCCGGTCATGGCGATGTCGCGGCGCACCGGGATACCGGTGAGCGTCGAGATGATCGCGGTCGCCATGGCGATGCCGGCGGAGGGGCCGTCCTTCGGGGTCGCCCCCTCCGGCACGTGGACGTGGATGTCCCGGCGCTCGAAGAGCGGCGGCTCGATGCCGAAATCGATGGCCCGGGAGCGGACATAGCTCGCCGCCGCCGAGATCGACTCCTTCATCACGTCCCGCAGGTTGCCCGTGACCGTCATCTTGCCCTTGCCGGGCATCATGACGCCCTCGATCGTGAGCAGCTCGCCCCCGACCTCGGTCCAGGCCAGGCCCGTCACCACGCCGACCTGGTCGTCCGCGTCGATCTCGCCGTAGCGGAACTTCGGCGGGCCCAGGAATTCCGGCAGGGTCTCGGGATTGGCCTCGACCTGCTTCACCTTGGTGATCAGGATCTCCTTCACCGCCTTGCGGACGAGGTTGGAGATCTCCCGCTCCAGGTTGCGGACGCCCGCCTCCCGCGTGTAGCGGCGGATGAGCATCATCAGCCCGTCATCGGTGATCGACCACTCGTCGGTGCCGAGCCCGTGCTTCTTCATCGCCTCCGGGATCAGGTGGCGGCGGGCGATCTCCAGCTTCTCCTCCTCGGTGTAGCCGGCGATGCGGATCACCTCCATGCGGTCCATGAGGGGCGCGGGGATGTTCAGCGTGTTCGCGGTCGTCACGAACATCACGTTCGACAGGTCGTAATCGACCTCGAGGTAATGGTCGTTGAAGGTCGCGTTCTGCTCGGGGTCCAGCACCTCGAGGAGCGCCGCGGAGGGGTCGCCGCGGAAATCCATGCCCATCTTGTCGATCTCGTCGAGCAGGATGAGCGGGTTCGAGGTCTTGGCCTTGCGCATCGACTGGACGATCTTGCCCGGCATCGAGCCGATATAGGTCCGGCGGTGGCCGCGGATCTCGGCCTCGTCCCGCACGCCGCCCAGCGACATGCGCACGAACTCACGGCCGGTCGCCTTGGCGATCGACTTGCCGAGGGAGGTCTTGCCGACGCCGGGGGGGCCGACGAGGCAGAGGATCGGGCCGGTGAGCTTGTTCGCCCGCTGCTGCACGGCGAGGTACTCGACGATCCGGTCCTTGACCTTGTCGAGGCCGAAATGGTCCGAGTCGAGGAGCTGCTGCGCCCCGAGCAGGTCCTTCTTGATTTTCGAGCGCTTGCCCCACGGGATGCCCAGCATCCAGTCGAGGTAGTTGCGCACGACCGTGGCCTCGGCCGACATCGGCGACATCTGGCGCAGCTTCTTCAGCTCGGCCTGCGCCTTCTCGCGGGCCTCCTTGGAGAACTTGGTCTTCTCGATCTTGTCCTCGAGCTCGGCCAGCTCGTCGCGGCCGTCCTCGTCGCCGAGTTCCTTCTGGATCGCCTTCATCTGCTCGTTGAGGTAGTACTCGCGCTGGGTCTTCTCCATCTGCCGCTTGACGCGGGTCCGGATGCGCTTCTCCACCTGGAGCACGGAGATCTCGCTCTCCATCAGCGACAGCACGCGCTCGAGGCGCTGGGCCACCGTGGGGATCTCGAGGATCGCCTGCTTGTCGGCGATCTTGACCGCGAGATGCGAGCCGACCGTATCGGCGAGCTTGGAGGGCTCCTCGATCTGCGTGACCGCCGAGACGACCTCGGGCGAGATCTTCTTGTTCAGCTTCACGTAGTTCTCGAACTCGGAGATGACCGAGCGGGCGAGCGCCTCCGCCTCGACGCGGTCGCCGAGATCGTCGGCCAGCGTGAGGGCATGGGCCTCGTAGAATTCGTCGGAGCGCACGAAGGACTCGATGCGCGCGCGGCCGGCGCCCTCGACCAGCACCTTCACGGTGCCGTCGGGCAGCTTCAGGAGCTGCAGCACGGAAGCGAGCGTGCCGATCGTGTAGATCGCGTCCGTGGCCGGATCGTCGTCGCCGGCATTGATCTGCGTGGCGAGCAGGATGTGGCGATCGGTGCGCACGGCCTCTTCCAGCGCGCGGATCGACTTCTCGCGGCCGACGAAGAGCGGCACGATCATGTGCGGGAAGACGACGATGTCGCGGAGCGGCAGGACGGCGTAGGAGCCCGTCGAGCCCGGAACGACGGGGTGGCGCGCTTTGGACTGAGTCATAATGACTTCCTTTTCTGATGACGCCGGGCAGCGGCTCCTCTGAAGCGAGCAAGCATCCTGCCAGGGGCCGACCGGGCCGCTTGAGGTCGGAAGCGTTGGGGGAAACGTCTGCGGCTGGTGGCCCGGCACCGCACCTCGGGATGTGAGCGTGCGGCCACCGTGCTGAGGCTAGAATTGGCCCCGGAAGCCCCCGCTTTCAAGCATCCCGGCTAAGGATATGAAGGGGTTGTCCGGATGCGCGAGGGGCCGCCGGGGCTGACCCCGGCGGCCCCCCGGGCCCTCCTCAGGCGCTGACGCTCGCCGGCGCTTCCTTGTTGCGGTCGCCGTGGATGAAGAGCGGCTTCGCCTTCCCGTCGACCACCTCCGGGCCGATCACCACCTGCTCGACCGAGTCGAGGCCGGGCAGGTCGTACATCGTGTCGAGGAGGATGGTCTCCAGGATGGAGCGCAGGCCGCGGGCGCCGGTCTTGCGCTCGATCGCCTTGCGGGCGACCAGCGAGAGCGCCTCGTCCTGGAAGGTCAGCTCCACGTTTTCCATCTCGAACAGCCGCTGGTACTGCTTCACCAGGGCGTTCTTCGGCTCCTGCAGGATCTTCTTGAGGGCTTCCTCGTCGAGATCCTCCAGGGTCGCCAGCACCGGCAGGCGGCCGACGAATTCGGGGATGAGGCCGAACTTCAGCAGGTCCTCCGGCTCCACCGAGCGGAAGATCTCGCCGGTGCGGCGGTCGTCGGGCGCCTGCACGCTCGCGCCGAAGCCGATCGAGGTGCCCTTGCCGCGCTGGGAGATGATCCGCTCAAGGCCGGCGAAGGCGCCGCCGCAGATGAAGAGGATGTTCGTGGTGTCGACCTGCAGGAACTCCTGCTGCGGGTGCTTGCGGCCGCCCTGCGGAGGCACGGAGGCGACGGTGCCCTCCATGATCTTCAGGAGCGCCTGCTGCACGCCCTCGCCCGAGACGTCGCGGGTGATCGAGGGGTTGTCCGACTTGCGGGAGATCTTGTCGATCTCGTCGATGTAGACGATGCCGCGCTGCGCCCGCTCGACGTTGTAGTCGGAGGCCTGGAGCAGCTTGAGGATGATGTTCTCGACATCCTCGCCGACATAGCCGGCTTCGGTCAGCGTCGTCGCATCCGCCATGGTGAAGGGCACGTCGAGGATGCGGGCGAGCGTCTGCGCGAGCAGCGTCTTGCCCGAGCCGGTCGGCCCGATCAGCATGATGTTGGACTTGGCGAGCTCGACATCCGAGTGCTTCGTCGCGTGGGCGAGGCGCTTGTAGTGGTTGTGCACCGCGACCGAGAGGACCTTCTTGGCGAAGTCCTGGCCGATGACGTAGTCGTCGAGGACGCGCCGGATCTCCTTCGGGGTGGGCACCCCGTCGCGCGACTTCACGAGCGAGGATTTCGACTCCTCGCGGATGATGTCCATGCACAGCTCGACGCACTCGTCGCAGATGAACACCGTCGGGCCCGCGATCAGCTTGCGGACCTCGTGCTGGCTCTTGCCGCAGAACGAGCAGTACAGCGTGCTCTTGGAATCGTTGCCGCCGGTCTTGCTCATATCGGTCTCCGATTCGGAAGCGCGGCGCCAGCCAGGGGCACACGCGCATCGGTCTTAGTTAAGGGCATCCGCTTAAAGAAACAGTCACCTGCCTGCACGGGTGAGCCCGAAACGGCACAAGCCCTGATGCAAGCATGTGGCCGTTTGAGGATCAACCGGCGGTCGGCGGGAGTGTTGCGACATCGTTGCCGCACACGCCCGCCAAACCGGCCGATCAGGCCGCCGCCGGCTCCGGCCGCTTGTGCAGGATGTCGTCGATCAGGCCGAAATCCTTGGCCGCGTCGGCGGTCATGAAGTTGTCCCGCTCGAGCGCCTGGTGGATCGTCTCGTAGTCGCGGCCGGTATGCTTCACGTAGATCTCGTTGAGGCGCTTCTTCAGGGCCTCGATCTCGCGGGCATGGATCAGGATGTCCGTCGCCTGGCCCTGGAAGCCGCCGGAGGGCTGGTGGACCATGATCCGGGCGTTGGGCAGGGCGAAGCGGTGGCCGGGCTCGCCGGCGGTCAGCAGCAGCGAGCCCATCGAGGCGGCCTGGCCGACGCAGAGGGTCGTCACCGGGCAGCGGATGAACTGCATCGTGTCGTAGATCGACAGGCCGGAGGTGACCACGCCGCCGGGCGAGTTGATGTAGAAAGAGATTTCCTTCTTCGGGTTCTCGGCTTCCAGGAACAGGAGCTGCGCCACGATCAGGGAGGCGCCCTGGTCCTCGACCGGCCCGGTCAGGAAGATGATCCGCTCGCGCAGGAGCCGGGAATAGATGTCGAAGGCGCGTTCGCCGCGGCTCGACTGCTCGACCACCATCGGCACGAGCGAGTTGTGGAAGTAGTCGACCGGATCTCTCATCGTCAGCCCTCGGCTCCAGGTCCGGACCCGGTGCGAATCGCACCGGGCCTCGGTTCAAGCGAACATCGGCGGCGCTCGGTTAACGCCGCCTGATCGGCCCGCTCCCTGTCTGCGAGGGGGCAGGCCTTACTCGGCGGCCTTCTCGGCCGCCGGCTCGGTCTTGGCGGCGTCGTCGGCTTCCTCGTCCTCGGCGAAGAGCGCCTCCTTGGAGACGGGCTCTTCGACGAGTTTGACCTGTCCGAGAACGTGGTCGACCACCTTCTCCTCGAACAGCGGCGCACGAAGCTCGGCGAGCGCCTGCGGGTTCTTCCGGTAGAAGTCGTAGACCTGCTGCTCCTGACCCGGGAACTGCCGGATGCGGGCGAACAGGGCCTGATTGACCTCGTCGTCGGAGACCTTGATATCGGCCGTCTCGCCGACCTGCGCAAGCACCAGTCCGAGGCGGACGCGACGCTCGGCGATCTTGCGGTACTCCGCCTGGGCCTTCTCCTCGGTCGAGCCCTCGTCCTCGAAGGTCTTGCCGCGGTTCTTCAGGTCCTGCTCGACCTGCGCCCACACGGCCGCGAACTCCTGGTGCACGAGGCTCGGGGGCAGCTCGAAGGCGTACTTGCCGTCCAGCGCGTCGAGGAGCTCCTTCTTGAGCTTGCGGCGCGACTGGGCGTCGTAGTCCGAGCCGATGGCCTTCTCGATGGCTTCCTTGAGCTTGTCGAGGGATTCCATGCCGAAGCGCTTGGCGAGCTCGTCGTCGGCCTTGGTCTCGCCCGGGGCCTTCACCGCCTTCACGGTCACGTCGAACTCGGCATCCTTGCCGGCGAGCTGCTCGGCCTGGTAGTCGGCCGGGAAGGCGACCTTCACGAGGCGGCTGTCACCGACCTTGGCGCCGACGAGCTGGTCCTCGAAGCCGGGGATGAAGGTGTTGGAGCCGAGCTCCAGGTCCACGTCCTCGCCCTTGCCGCCCTCGAACTCGACGCCGTCGATGCGGCCGACGAAGTCGATGGTGAGGCGGTCGCCGCTCTGGGCGGCCTCGCCCTCGGCGCGGTCCTCGAAGGAGCGGTTCTCCTTGGCCATCCGCTCGATCGCCTCGCCGACCTCCTCCTCGGAGGGCTTCACGACGAGCTTCTTGAGGGTGACGTCGGAGAGGTCGACCAGCTCGAAGGTCGGCAGCAGCTCGAGCTTCACCTTGAAGGCGAGGTCGTCCTTGGCGTCCAGCGCCCGCTCGACGATGTTCTTCTCCTCGTCCTTCGGGAACTCGATCTGCGGCTCGAGGGCGAGCTTGAGGCTGTTCTCGGCGACGATCTGCTGGTTGGCCTCATTGACGGCGTTCTGCAGCACGTCGGCCATCACGGACTTGCCGTAGACCTTGCGCAGATGCGCCACGGGCACCTTGCCGGGGCGGAAGCCCTTGATCTGCACCTTGCCCTTGATGTTGGACAGCTCGGCGTCGAGGCGGGCTTCCAGCTCGTTGGCCGGCAGGAGCACCTGAAACTCGCGCTTCAAGCCCTCGGACGTGGTCTCGGTCACCTGCATCGTCGTGGTTCGCTTCTTCTCAAAAAGGTCGTCACTGATCTCGTATGCGCCGGGAGCCCGCACGGGAGGCGGGCTGCCGGCTTCCGGCGCAGCAGCGGTCGAGAATCGCCTCGTGACGGGATCGGCCGAGCCGGCTTCACTGGAGAGAGGAAGCCGTCCGTTGCCTCGTGCGGCCTGGTGCGGGCGGAGGGGCTCGAACCCCCACGACTTTCGTCACTGGAACCTAAATCCAGCGCGTCTACCAGTTCCGCCACGCCCGCGAGCGCCTGCGACACGGCGTGCGTCCCGCCGTATAGGCGCGGCTCTATAGCATGCGTGTCCCGGGCCGCAGCAAAAAACTTACGGGTGGGTGTCTCTCCGGGCGATTCCCTTTGAACGGTAGCCGGGAGCCGGCCCCGCCGCTACAAGCCCGTGCCCGGCTCCGCGGCCGGTGCCCGCTCCCGATCCCGAGGTGTCATGTCGGACCGCCCGCCGCCGCAGCCCACCTCCGAGCCGGGATTCTCCCGCCGCGCCCTCCTCGCCGGGGCCGCCGCGCTTCTCCCGGCCGGGGCGCTCGCGCAGGCCGGAAAGCCGGCGGCCTCGCCCGCGCCGCCTTCCCCCTCCCCGGCCGAGGCGCCCCCCGCCTTCCCCGCCGCGCCGGGCCGCGTCCGGTTCAGGCCGGAGCCGGCGGCGGAGACCGAGATCTGGTGCTTCGACGGCAAGACGGCCCCGCCCCTGCTGCGGGGCCGGCAGGGCGAGCCCTTCCGCCTGAAGGTGGCCAACCGCACCGCCAAGCCCCTGTCCCTGCACTGGCACGGCATCCGCAACCGCAACGCCATGGACGGCGTCGGCGGCGTCACGCAGCCGCCGATCGCCCCCGGGGCCGAGTTCACCTACGAGTTCGTCCCCCCCGATTCCGGCACCAGCCTGATCCGCCCCCTCGTGGTGGGCGGCGCCAGCGAGCCCTCCGGCCGGGGCCTCGCCGGCCTGTTTGTGGTGGCGGAGAAGGCGCCCCCCGCCCTCGACCACGATCTCGGCCTGCTGATGCAGGATTGGCGGCTCGAGGAGGACGGCCGGCTCGCCCCCTTCGGCCCGATGCCCTTCGCCGCCGCCTCCGGCCGCCTCGGCAACCTCGTCACGCTCAACGGCAAGCCGATCCCGGAGACGATCGAACTGCGCCCCGGCGCCCGGGTGCGGCTGCGCCTCGCCAATGGCTGCAACGCCCGCAGCACCCGCATCCGCTTCGACGGGCTCAAGGTCTATGTCGTGGCGGTGGACGGGCAGCCGACGGACACCTTCGAGCCCCTGCGGGCCACCCTGCCCTTCCCGCCCGGCACGCGCTACGACCTGATGTTCGACATGCCGGCAGAGGCGGCGGGCGGCGGCAGCATCACCGCGCTGATCGGCAACGGCTTCGTCCTGGCCAAGCTCGTCGCCAAGGGCGAGCCGGTGACGGAGAAGCGCCCGCCGATCGCGGCGCTTCCCGAGAACAAGGCCCTGCCGGCCGAGATCAAGCTGCAGAACGCCTTCCGCCGGGACATCGTGCTCACCGGGGGCGCCCGGATCGACAAGGCCAACCCCGCCGCCGAGCCGGCCTTCAGCGGCGATCCCGCCCGGATCTGGCAGGTGAACGGGGCGAGCGGCGGGCCGGATTCCGGCCCGGCCTTCTCGGTGAAGCGCGGCCAGGCCGTGGTGCTGGCGATTCGCAACGACACCGCCTTCACCCAGGCCCTGCACCTGCACGGCCACGTCTTCCGCCTGCTGCACCCCCTCGACGACGGCTGGGAGCCCTACTGGCTCGACACCTTCCAGCTCGTCGAGGGCAAGACCGCCCGCATCGCCTTCATCGCCGACAATCCCGGGCGCTGGCTCCTCGGCGCGACGGTGCTGGAGCGCTTCGACACCGGGCTCTGGACGAGCTTCGAGGTCACCTGACCGGACGGTCTCGGACGAGATCCCGCAGCACCGCCGGCATCAGCTCGGGCAGGTCCTCCGCGATCAGGCCCGGCCCGTGGCGCAGGCCGGCATCCCCGTGTAGCCAGACCGCCGCAGCGGCGGCCTCGAAGGGCGCCATGCCCTGCGCGATCAGCCCTGCGACGAGCCCGGCGAGCACGTCGCCGGAGCCGGCCGTGCCGAGATAGGGCGTGCCGTGGTCGTTGATCGCCACGCGCCCGTCCGGGTCGGCGATCACCGTGTCGGCCCCCTTCAGCACCACGACCGCCCCGCTGAGCGCCGCCGCCCGGCGCGCCCGCTCGTGCTTGGGCAGGCCCTCCGCGACGGCGTCGGTGTCCTTGAACAGCCGGGCGAATTCGCCGGCATGGGGGGTGAGCACGGCCCGGGCCGCGCCGTCGCGCAGATGGGCGGCGAGCAGAGGCAGCTGGCCGGCGAAGCTCGTGAGCGCGTCGGCGTCGAGGACGAGGCCCCGGCCGGCCGAGGCCGCCACCGCGACGATGTCGCGGGTACGTTCCCCGCTCCCGAGCCCCGGCCCGGCCAGAACCACGTTGAGCCGCTCGTCGGTCAGCAGGTCGTCGAGGTCGTCCGCATCCTCGCAGGGGCGTAGCATGATCGCCGTCAGATGCGCCGCGTTCTCCGCCAGGGCCGCCTGGGGCGAGACGAGGGTGACGAGGCCCGCGCCCACGCGCAGGGCGCCCCGCGCGGCGAGCCGCGCCGCCCCGGTCTTGTGGGCCGGCCCCGACACGACCACGGCATGGCCGCGGGTGTATTTGTGGCTCGCCGCTTCGAGATGCGGAAAGCTGTTTTCCCACAGGGCCGGCCCGTTGCGGTAGGCCGGCGGCGCGGCCACAGCGAGGCCGGCCGCGAGCGCCGCCGCGCCGGTGCCGATCTCCGCCACGTGGAGCGCGCCGCATTGCGCCCGGCCCGGCTGCAGCAGGTGGCCGGGCTTCAGCCGGACGAAGGTCACCGTCTCGTCCGCCCGCACCGCCACGCCCCGGACCGCGCCGGTATCCCCGTCGACGCCGCTCGGCACGTCGACGGCGAGGACGGGACGGCGCGCCGCGTTCAGCGCCGCGATCAGGCGGGCCGCCGCGCCCTCGATGTCCCGCGACAGCCCGGCGCCGAACAGGGCGTCGATGACGAGGTCGAAGGCGGCAAAATCCGGCAGGGGCTCGATCGCCGCGACCGGGCCGGTCCAGGCGGCCGCCGCCGCGGCCGCGTCGCCCGTCAGCGCTTCCCGTTCTCCGAGGAGGTGCAGGACGGCCTCGAAGCCGGCTTCGGCCAGAAGGCGGGCGGCCTCGAAGCCGTCGCCGCCGTTATTGCCCGGACCGCACAGCACCAGCACGCGTCCGCCGGAGCCGAGATGTGCCCGGGCCCGCTCGGCGACGGCCGCCCCGGCGTTGCGCATCAGCACGAGGCCCGGCGTGCCGCCCGCGATCGCCGCCGCATCCACCCGCCGCATCGCCTCCACGGTGAGCAGGCGGCACGCATCCCCCTCGCCCTGCACCCAATCTGCCCGTGCACCATCCATCATCTGCATAAGAATCCATCATTTGTCGGCGAAATGCTGTAATTTTCCGCGCAATCTGCATAGGAGCTGGGCAGATCGTGCGCCGTCCCGTTCAAATCGCCGTGGCGGTTCGCTATGGGGGATGGTAGAAATTCTAACATCACAGCGTTCAGGTCGGGCCTTTTCGGATGAAGAAGATCGAGGCGATCATCAAGCCGTTCAAGCTCGACGAGGTGAAGGAGGCTCTCCAGGAGGTCGGCCTCCAGGGCATCACCGTGATCGAGGCCAAGGGCTTTGGCCGCCAGAAGGGCCATACGGAGCTCTATCGCGGCGCCGAATACGTCGTGGACTTCCTGCCGAAGGTGAAGCTCGAGATCGTGCTTTCCGACGCCCTCGTGGAGGGCGCCGTGGAGGCCATCCGCAAGTCGGCCCAGACCGGCCGCATCGGCGACGGCAAGATCTTCGTCTCGACGATCGAGGAGGCGATCCGCATCCGCACCGGCGAGACCGGTCCGGACGCGATCTGACCCGATCCGGGAGGCGCCGGGCCGAGCGCGGCGCGTCCCCAACAGCATCCCCGTCCTCCTGACGCCGCATCGCTCGCGTCGCGGGGCGCGTTGCCGCGGCCGCAACCAGCGAGCCCGCCGTGCCCGACCTCGACCGAGTCGTCCAGGAGATCGCCGACGAGATGCGGGCGCGGCCCGACCGGGGCGAGGTCGCCAGCTACATCCCCGAACTGGCCCGGGCCGATCCGAACGCCTTCGGCCTCGTCGTGATCGATGCGGAGGGCCGCACCGCCGCCGGGGGCGACGCCGATATCCCCTTCTCGATCCAGAGCATTTCCAAGGTCTTCACCCTCACCCTGGCGCTCGGCATGGTCGGCGACCGGCTCTGGCGGCGCGTCGGCCGCGAGCCCTCGGGCAGCCCCTTCAACTCCATCGTCCAGCTGGAGCGCGAGCAGGGCATCCCGCGCAATCCCTTCATCAATGCGGGGGCGATCGCGGTCACGGACGTGATCCTGTCGGGCCACCAGCCGCGGGAGGCGCTCGGCGAGATCCTGCGCTTCATGCAGTTCCTGGCGCTCGATTCCGGCATCGTCATCGACGAGACCGTGGCCGCCTCGGAGAAGCGCACCGGCTTCCGCAACGCCGCGCTCGCCAACTACATGCGCTCCTTCGGGGTGATCGAGAACCCGGTCGACTACACCCTGGGCGTCTATTTCCACCACTGCGCCATCGCCATGTCCTGCCGGCAGCTCGCTACCGCCGGCTTGTTCCTCGCCTATGGCGGGCGGCATCCCCTGGCGGGGCATTCGGTGATCTCGGCCGAGCGGGCGCGCCGCATCAACGCGGTGATGCTGACCTGCGGCCATTACGACGGGTCGGGCGAGTTCGCCTACCGGGTCGGCCTGCCGGGCAAGAGCGGGGTCGGCGGCGGCATTCTGGCGATCGTCCCGGGCAAGGCCTCGATCGCGGTCTGGTCCCCGGGGCTCGACGCCGCCGGCAATTCCCATCTCGGCCGCATCGCCCTGGAATCGCTGACGAAACGCATGGGCTGGTCGATCTTCGGGGCCTAAGGCCCCTTCGCCGGGCGCGGCGCGAGGCCCAAACAAAAACCGCCCCCACCTCGCGGCGGGAGCGGCTCTGGTCCGATGCCGTATTCGGCCTCGAAGATCCTTAGGCGACGGCCTTCTCGGCCTCGGCCTTGGCGCCGGGGAGCGGCACGGAGGCGATCGTCTTCAGGACCTGCGAGGCGATCTGGTAGGGGTCGCCCTGCGAGTTCGGGCGGCGATCCTCGAGGTAGCCCTTGTAGCCGTTGTTGACGAAGCTGTGGGGCACGCGGATCGACGCGCCGCGGTCGGCCACGCCGTAGCTGAACTTGTTCCACGGCGCCGTCTCATGCTTGCCGGTCAGGCGCATGTGATTGTCCGGGCCGTAGACGGCGATGTGGTCCTCAAGGTTCCTGTCGAAGGCCGCCATCAGCGCCTCGAAGTACTCCTTGCCGCCCGTCTCGCGCATGAACGTCGTCGAGAAGTTGCAGTGCATGCCCGAGCCGTTCCAGTCGGTGTCGCCGAGCGGCTTGCAGTGGTACTCGATGTCGATCTCGTACTTCTCGCAGAGGCGCTGCATCAGGTAGCGGGCCATCCACATCTCGTCGGCGGCCTTCTTGGAGCCCTTGCCGAAGATCTGGAATTCCCACTGGCCCTTCGCCACCTCGGCGTTGATGCCCTCGTGGTTGATGCCGGCGGCGAGGCAGAGGTCGAGATGCTCCTCGACGATCTGGCGCGCGACCGAGCCGACATTCGAGTAGCCGACGCCGGTGTAGTACGGGCCCTGCGGCGCCGGGTAGCCGCTCTCGGGGAAGCCGAGCGGGCGGCCGTTCTTGTAGAAGAAGTATTCCTGCTCGAAGCCGAACCAGGCGCCGGAATCGTCCAGGATGGTGGCGCGCTTGTTGGACGGATGCGGGGTCTTGCCGTCCGGCATCATCACTTCGCAAAGCACGAGCACGCCGTTGGTGCGGGCGGGATCGGGGAAGTGGCGGATCGGCTTGAGCACGCAGTCGGAGTTGGAACCCTCGGCCTGCTGCGTGGAGCTGCCGTCGAAGCCCCAGAGCGGAAGCTGCTCCAGCGTGGGGAAGCTCTCATACTCCTTGATCTGCGTCTTGCCACGCAGGTTCGGGACCGGAGTATAACCGTCGAGCCATATATACTCGAGCTTGTATTTTGTCATCCTAGGTCTCTCGTCCGTGGACCATTCGAAATCTGACACACGTTCAGACAGGTCGGAGCCATCGACGGCCACTCACGGTTTAGCATTTCGCATGCCAAGCGTCGCCTTCTCACGCGGTCGTGATCGGGAAAATCCGCGGTGAAAGGAACTTTTTCACGAATCGACATTCGGGGCGGTTTGTCGCCCGATTCGGCCGCGGAGCGGGAGGCAAGCGCCTCTCCCCGTTCGAGAACGGGTGACAGGCAGGGCTTTAGCGGATAGCAGGATGCCGCCGTCGAGCGGGGCCGCCGTTTCCAGCCGGAGCCGGTGTCTTCAAGAGCCTCGGGCGGCACGCTCGTCACGATCGGCGTGGCGGGCGCGGAAACGCGCCGAGGGAGGCTTTACCGGTCGATCTTCCGACGCCGTGACGGCGCGCGGCCGACTACCGCCCGCCTGCCGCCGAAGGCCCGCCCCGTGCGGAGCCGGAGCCGCGGTCCGTCGCCGAGCGCTCGCCGGTGCTTCTCCCTCGGACATCGCTTTGGAGACCACGCCCGATGAAATCCGCAGCTGATGTGCTGAGAGAGATCAAGGACAACGACGTCAAGTACGTCGACTTCCGGTTCACCGATCCCCGTGGCAAGTGGCAGCACGTCACCTTCGACGTCTCGCTCGTCGACGACGAGATCTTCGCCGAAGGCACGATGTTCGACGGTTCGTCGATCGCCGGCTGGAAGGCGATCAACGAGTCGGACATGCTGCTGATGCCCGATCCGAGCACGGCCTGCATGGATCCGTTCTTCTCGGCCTCCACCATGTCGATCGTCTGCGACGTGCTGGAGCCCTCGACCGGCGAGCCCTATTCCCGCGATCCGCGCTCGACCGCCAAGCTGGCCGAGGCCTATCTGCGCTCCACCGGCATCGGCGACGACATCTTCGTCGGCCCCGAGGCCGAGTTCTTTGTGTTCGACGACGTGAAGTTCGCCGCCGATCCCTACAACACCGGCTTCAAGCTCGATTCGACCGAGCTGCCGATCAACGGCATGACCGAGTACGAGGGCGGCAACCTCGGCCACCGCGTCCAGACCAAGGGCGGCTACTTCCCGGTGCCCCCGCAGGATTCGGCGCAGGACATGCGCGGCGAGATGCTGGCCGCCATGCAGTCGATGGGCGTGAAGGTCGAGAAGCACCACCACGAGGTGGCCTCGGCCCAGCACGAGCTCGGCATGAAGTTCGACAAGCTGACCACGCTCGCCGACCACATGCAGATCTACAAGTACTGCATCCACAACGTCGCGCAGAGCTACGGCAAGACCGCGACCTTCATGCCCAAGCCCGTCTACGGCGACAACGGCTCCGGCATGCACGTGCACCAGTCGATCTGGAAGAACGGCAAGCCGCTCTTCGCGGGGGACAAGTATGCCGACCTCAGCCAGGAATGCCTGTGGTACATCGGCGGCATCATCAAGCACGCCAAGGCGCTCAACGCCTTCACCAACCCGTCGACCAACTCCTACAAGCGCCTGGTCCCGGGCTACGAGGCCCCGGTTCTCCTGGCCTACTCGGCCCGCAACCGCTCGGCCTCCTGCCGGATTCCGTGGACGACGAACCCGAAGGCCAAGCGTGTCGAGGTCCGCTTTCCCGATCCGATGGCCAACCCCTACCTCGCCTTCTCGGCCCTGCTGATGGCCGGCCTCGACGGCATCATCAACAAGATCGATCCGGGCCCGGCCATGGACAAGGATCTCTACGACCTGCCCCCGCGGGAGCTGAAGAAGATCCCGACCGTCTGCGGCTCGCTGCGCGAGGCCCTGCAGAACCTCGACAAGGACCGCGCCTTCCTCAAGGCCGGCGGCGTGTTCTCGGACGACCAGATCGACTCGTTCATCGAGCTGAAGATGACCGAGGTGCTGCGCTACGAGATGACCCCGCACCCGATCGAGTTCGTGCACTACTACTCGCTCTGAGCCCTCGCCGGCTCTCACGCGACGTCTTTGGAGGGGCCGGAGCGATCCGGCCCCTTTTCTTGTGCGGCCGCCGCCCGACTTGATCGTCGCAGGCCCGCAAGGAGACCCGACCGATGTCGCTCGTGATTCCCGTCCTCCTCGGCAGCGTGCGTACGGACCGGATCGGCATCCGTGCCGCCCGCTTCCTCGTCGCCCGCCTCGAAGCCCGCGGCATCGAGGCGCCGCTGGTCGATCCGGCCGAACGGAAGCTCCCGCTCCTCGACCGGATGTACAAGGAATACCCCAAGGGCGAGGCGCCGCAGGCGCTGCAGGATCTCGCCGCGCTCTATACCCGCGCCGACGCCTTCCTGATCGTCTCGGCGGAATACAACCACTCCATCCCGCCGGCCCTCTCGAACCTCCTCGACCATTTCCTGGAGGAGTATTTCTGGCGTCCTTCGGGAATCTGCTGCTATTCCGCCGGCCAGTTCGGCGGCGTCCGGGCGGCGATGCAGCTCCGGGCCATGCTGGCCGAGCTCGGCTGCCCGAGCATCTCTTCCCTCCTGCCGATCCCGCGCCTGCACAAGGCCGTGAACGAGGCGGGCGAGCCCGCCGAGGAATGGCTGACGAAATCGGCGAACCGCTTCCTCGACGAGCTGGTTTGGTACGCGGAAGCCCTGAAGGCGCGGCGGGCGCAGGGCACGCCCTATTGAGCGTGCCCGCCCCCGCCTGGCGCCGGCCGGATCGTCCGGGGCCTGCGCGGAGAGCGGAAAGCCGATGAAGGCGAGCGTGGAGAGGGTCAGGGACGCCCTGGCCGATCTGGTCCGGGCGGCCCTGGTCTCCGACGACGGCCGCAGCCTCGCCTTCCGGCAGGCGGCCGCGGAACGGATCGCGGCGCTCGCGGCCGATCCGCCTGCGGCGGACAGCGTGCGGATCGACGGGGCCTGGACGCTGGCGGTGAAGGCCGCCGAGTCGCCCGCGCTGCGCCCCGAGGAGGGGCAGGTGAGCCTGACCCTGCCCGAGGCCTGCCCGATCCCGCTCGCCGCCCTCACCGGACCCGGTTTCGACGTGGATGCGGCGGTCGAGCGGATCCGCAAAGCCGCCGCGACGGGTTGATCCGCGAGCCGGAACCTGTTCACGCCAATCCCGGCGGCGTTGTTGTCGGGCCGTTCAAGGCCCATCTTCGTCGTCAGCGCGGTCGCGACGGCCGCTTCGACCTTCGACATCCCTGCGCGCCGGCGGCATCGGCTTCGGCGCCGAAAGCCCATCCTTGGCCAGACGCATCCATCCTTCGGGCAGCGCGCCCGCCCTCCCCTCCCGCGAGCAGATCCTCGCCTTCATCGCCGAGTCGCCCGGCAAGGTCGGCAAGCGCGAGATCGCCCAGGCCTTCGGCATCAAGGGCGGCGACAAGATCGGCCTGAAGCGCCTTCTGAAGGAGATTGAGGACGCGGGCGCGATCGAGCGCGGCCGGGGTGGCCTCAGCCGGGCCGGGGCCCTGCCCCCCGTGGTGCTCGCCGACATCCTCTCCCGCGACCGCGACGGCGAGCTGATCGCCAAGCCCGCGCAATGGGAGGGCGAGGGCGAGGCCCCGCGCATCCTGGTCGCGGTCCCGCGCGGGCGCCGCGGGGCCGGCCCGGCTCCGGGCCTCGGCGACCGCGCCCTGATTCGCGTCGCCGCCGATCCCGAGAGCCCCGGCCGCTATACCGGCCGGGTGATCAAGGTGATCGGAAAGAACCGCGCCGAGATCATCGGCATCTACCGCGCCAGCCGCGAGGGCGGGCGCATCGAGCCGGTGGAGAAGCGTTCCCAGGGCCGCGAGATCGCGATTCCCCCCGGCGAGGAGGGCGAGGCCCGGGACGGCGACCTCGTCAGCGTCAGTGTCGAGCGGGAGACCCGCTTCGGCCTGCCCCGGGGCCGGGTGCGCGAGCGCCTCGGCACCCTCGGCTCGGAGAAGGCGGTCAGCCTGATCGCGCTCCACCTGCACAACATCCCCCATGTCTTCCCGCAGGCCGTGATCGACGAGGCGGATGCGGTGAAGAAGGTGACCCTGCGCGGCCGCGAGGATTGGCGCGACCGGCCGCTCCTGACCATCGACCCGCCGGACGCCAAGGACCACGACGACGCGGTGATGGGCGAGCCCGATCCGGACCCGAACAATCCCGGCGGCGTCATCGTCACCGTCGCCATCGCCGATGTCGCGGCTTATGTCCGCCCCGGCTCCGCTCTCGACCGCGAGGCGCTGCTGCGCGGCAACTCGGTCTATTTCCCCGACCGGGTCGTGCCGATGCTGCCGGAGCGCATCTCCAACGATCTCTGCTCCCTGCGCGAGGCCGAGGACCGGCCGGCGCTCGCCGTGCGCATGGTCTTCTCCGCGGACGGGGCCAAGCGGCGCCACAGCTTCCACCGCGTCATCATGCGCTCCCGCGCCAAGCTCGCCTATGCCCAGGCCCAGGCGGCGATCGACGGGCGGCCGGACGAGAAGACCGGCCCCCTGCTCGCGAGCGTGCTGCGTCCGCTCTACGACGCCTACGAGGTCTTGAAGAAGGGCCGCGACAGCCGCGGTCCCCTCGCCCTGGACCTGCCCGAGCGCAAGGTGCTCCTCACCCCGGAGGGGGGCGTCGACCGGGTGATCGTGCCGGAGCGCCTGGAGGCGCATCGGCTGATCGAGGAGTTCATGATCCAGGCCAACGTGGCCGCGGCCGAGACCCTGGAGAAGGCGAAGTCGCCCCTCATCTACCGCGTTCACGACGAGCCGGCCCTGGAGAAGATGCGGATGCTCGGCGAGGTGCTGGCCTCGATCGGCATCAAGCTGCCGAAGGAGGGGGCGCTGCGGCCCGCCCTGTTCAACCGGATCCTGCTCTCGGTGGCCGAGACCGAGCATTCCACCTTCATCAACGAGGTGGTGCTGCGCTCCCAGGCCCAGGCCGTCTATTCGAGCCAGAATCTCGGCCATTTCGGTCTGAACCTGCGCCGCTACGCGCATTTCACCTCGCCGATCCGGCGCTATGCCGACCTGATCGTGCACCGGGCGCTGATCGCCGCGGAGGGCTTCGGCAAGGACGGCCTGCCCGCCGACGTCACCGCCGGCCTGCTGGAGCAGATCGGCGAGCAGATCTCGGCGGCCGAGCGCCGGGCCATGGCGGCCGAGCGCGAGACCATCGACCGGCTGATCGCGGCCCATCTCGCCGACAAGGTCGGCGCGACCTTTTCCGGCCAGATCTCCGGCGTCACCCGCTCCGGCCTGTTCGTGAAGCTCGACGAGACGGGGGCGGACGGCTTCGTCCCGGTCTCGACCCTGGGGGCCGACTATTTCCGCCACGAGGAGGGCCGGCACGCCCTCGTCGGGGACCGCACCGGCGAGAGCTTCCGCCTGGGCGACCGGGTCGAGGTGCGCCTCGTCGAGGCGGCGGCGGTGGCCGGGGCGCTGCGCTTCGAGCTGCTCTCCGAGGGCCGCCCGGCCGGCGGCCGCGGATCGGCGGGGCGGAAATTCGGCAAGGGCCCCAAGCCGAAGGCCGGCAAGCCCGGTCCCGGAACGCCCAAGTCCGGCGCACCCAAGTCCGGCAAGCCCAAATTCGGCAAGGCGCCCGCCCGGGCCTCCGCGAAGGCCACCGCCGGACGCAGCACGCCCACGCGTCACCGCGGCTCGCGCGGATGAGCGTCGCGGGTGTAGAAGGCGGCATGGATACCCCGCCCACCGAGATCGTCCCCGCCCGGCCGCCGGTTCCGCGGTCGATGTTGCGCGGCTTCCTGAACCGCTGCCCGGAATGCGGGAAGGGCCACATGTTCGGCCGCTTCCTGAAGGTCCGGCCGTCCTGCGAATGCTGCGGGCTCGAGATGCACGGCCACCGGGCGGACGACCTGCCGCCCTATCTCGTGATCTTCATCGTCGGCCACATCGTCGGCTACCTCGCCCTGAAGGTCGAGATGAACTACGACGTGCCCCTCTGGGCCTCGATGCTGCTGTGGCCCCTGCTCGCCCTGGTGATGGCGCTCGCGCTGCTGCAGCCGGTGAAGGGGGCCGTCGTCGGCCTGCAATACGCCCTTGGCATGCACGGCTTCGGCAAGCTACCTCCCGACGCGGAGCGGCACGGCTCCCAGGAGGCAGGCTTTGGACCCGGCGATCACGCAAACCCTGCCGCCGGCTTCGGGCGCCTCTGAGCCGCCCGCCCGCAAGGCCCCCGCGCTCAAGCCCCGCCACGCCGCGACGCTGATCCTGCTGGACCGCTCGCGCAAGCGGCTGCGCGTGCTCATGGGCCGGCGCAATGCCCGCCTCGCCTTCATGGGCGGCAAGTTCGTCTTCCCCGGCGGCCGCATCGAGCCCACCGACCGCAAGATGCCGGTGATGGGCGCCCTGCCCGGCCGCAGCGAGGCGGCCCTGGCCGCCCGCGTCGCCCGCGCGAGCGGCGATCTCGGGCGCATCCTCGCCCTGGCCGCGATCCGCGAGACCTTCGAGGAAACGGGCCTGATGCTCGGCACCCGCGATTACGGCTCGCCGGATTCCGTGCCCGAGGGACCCTGGACGGCCTTCCGCGACGAGGGCGTGCTGCCGGATCTCGAAGCCCTCAGCCTCGTGGCCCGGGCGATCACGCCCCCCGGCCGGCCCCGCCGCTTCGACACCCGCTTCTTCGTCGCCGACCGCCGGTCGATCGCGGTCGAGCGCGCCGGCATCGTGGGACCGGATTCGGAGCTGACGGAGCTCGCCTGGGTCGGCCTCGACGAGGCGCGCCAGCTCGACCTGCCGCGCATCACCCGCGCCGTGCTCGACGACCTGGAGGCCGCGGCCGGCGCGGATTTCGCCCCGCACCTGCCGATCCCGTTCTATTTCGAGCGCTACGGCAAGGGGCAGCGGGAACTGCTCTGAGGCCAATCCTTCCTCTCCCTTCGGGAGAGGTGGCCGCGAAGCGGACGGAGAGGGTTGGCGCCGGAGTTCCGGGTCTTGTTCGTGGTGTACCCACTCCCCCGCGCTGCGCGCGGTCCCTCTCGCCCAGAGGGCGAGGAGAGGGGCCCCCTTCGGCACGCGCGCGGATCGGTGAACCGACCCGCAGACGGGGCGAGGGGAGGCGCGCTCGGCGGTAGCGATGATCCTGAAACGGTGTGAGGGCTTGCTCCTACCGCTTCGCGTCCCCGACCAGGGCGGCGATGCCCTCGCGATAGGTCGGATAGGCCAGCTCGACCCCGAGCTCGGAGCGGATCAGGCGGTTCTCCACCCGCTTGTTCTCGCCGTAGAAGCTGCGCGCCATCGGGCTCAGCTCCGCGGTCTCGAAATCGACGGCCGGGGGCAGCGGCAGGCCGGTCAGCGCGGCCGCGTAGGCGATCACGTCCTGCGGCGGGGCCGGCTCGTCGTCGGTGACGTTGTAGATCGCCCCGTTGCGGGGCCGCTCGATCGAGGCGGCCAGCGTGCGGGCGATGTCCTCGACATGGATGCGGTTGAAGACCTGGCCCGGCTTGATGATGCGCTGGGTCTTGCCCTCGCGCAGCTTCACGATCGGGTTGCGGCCCGGCCCGTAGATGCCGGAGAGGCGGAAGATCTGCACCGCCTGGCCGGTCTCCTCGCCGAGCGCCTGCCAGGCCTTCTCCACCGCCAGGCGCTCCCGGGAGCGGTCGCTGGTCGGCACCGCCGGGACGCGCTCGTCGATCCAGGCGCCGCCCTGGTCGCCATAGACGCCGATGGTCGAGAGATAGCCGATCCAGCGGATGCGGCTCTGCGCGATCGCCCGGCGGTAGCGCCGCAGCACGCTGTCGCCATCCCGGGTCGGCGGGGCCGAGACGAGCAGGATGTCGGTGTCGGCGAGCGCCTCGGCGATGCGCGGATCGTCCGCCTCCGGCCCGAAGGTGTAGACCGGGAAGCCGGTCTCCGCCGCGAGCTGCCCGGCCCGCCCGGCCTCGGTGACGGTGGCGCGGACCGCGCCGAACCGGGCGCGGTCGCGCTCGACGAAATGGCGCGCGGAGAAGCCGAGCCCGAAGACGAAGAGGTTCATGCCGTTCCAGTCCGATGCGCTGTCCATCACCGGCCGCTGTGGACGATGTCCTCAGGCGGCATCCGGGTTCCCTATAGCAGGGCCGCGCCCGGGCGGCAGAAGCGCGCGCCATTCCGCCCGCACGCTCGCCTCGGCCTCGTCCCTGCCGTGCCGCGCATAGGCCGCCTCCAGGCTCTCCGCGTCGAGCAGGCGCCCGCAGGCCCAGACGGCGGCGCCGCGCACCAGGGCCGAGGGATCGGACAGGCCGCGCAGGGCCTCCTCCGCCAGGGCCGGCGCGCCGGAATTGCCGATGGCGATCAGCACGTTGCGCAGGAAGCGGTCCCGTCCGGTCCGCTTCACCGGCGTGTTGGCGAAGCGGGCGCGGAAGGCGGCGTCATCGAGCCGGGCGAGTTCGGCGAGCGGCGGGGCGAGGAGGTCGTCGCGGGCCGCCATCCGCGCCTCCTGCGCCGCGCCGGCGAACTTGTTCCAGGGGCAGACGGCCAGGCAATCGTCACAGCCGAAGACGCGGTTGCCCATCGCCTCCCGGAATTCGACCGGGATCGGGCCGGCATGCTCGATGGTGAGGTAGGACAGGCAGCGCCGCGCATCGAGCCGGAAGGGCGCCGGGAAGGCGTCGGTCGGGCAGATGTCGAGGCAGCGCCGGCAGGAGCCGCAGCGCTCCTGGGCCGGGGCGTCGTGGGGCAGCGCCACGCTCGTGTAGATCGCCCCGAGCAGCAGCCAGTTGCCGTGCTCCCGGGAGATCAGCACGGTGTGCTTGCCCTGCCAGCCGAGGCCGGCGGCCTCCGCCAGGGGCTTTTCCATCACCGGGGCGGTGTCGACGAAGACCTTCACCGGGCCGCCGCTCCGGGCGGAGATGAAGCCGCCGAGCTCCTTCAGCTTGCCCTTGACCACCTCATGGTAGTCCCGCCGCTGCGCGTAGGTGGCGATGGCGGCGTGCTCCCGCCGGGCGAGGAGCGCGAGCGGGTCGGCCTCCGGCCCGGCATTCATGCCGAGCATGATCACGCTGCGGACCTCGCTCCAGAGCGCCTTCGGGTCGCTGCGCTGCGCGGCCCGCTCCGCCATCCAGTCCATGGAGCCGTGATGCTGCGCGGCGAGCCATTGCGGCAGGCGCTCGCGCAGGGCCGGCACCGCCTCGGGGGTCGTGACGGCGAAGGCGTCGAAGCCGAGCCTGCGCGCCCGCTCCTCGATGATCCGGCGCAGGGGCGCCCCGGTGGCCCTCAGAAATCCAGATCCGGATAATGCGCCGCCGGCGCCATGCCCGGCACCCGGTCGGCCAGCACCCCGCGGAAGGACGGGCGCGACTTGATCCGCGCGTACCAGTCCCTCGCCATCTCGTCCTCGTCCCATGGCACGTCGCCGAGATAATCCACGCAGGACAGATGGGCCGCGGCCGCGAGATCGGCGTAGGTCAGATGGTCGCCGGCGATCCAGCGGCGCCGCCCGATCAGATAGCCGAGATATTTCAGATGGTAGCGCACATTGGTGCGCGCCGCACGGATGGCGCCCATGTCCGGCGGGCCGCCCCCCTCGGCGCTGGTCATGAAGCGCTTATGGATCTTCTCGGTGACGAGGTACTCCGTGACCTCGGCGTGGAACTTCACCAGGAACCAGTCGAGCAGCCGGCGCACCTCGACCCGCGCCGCGGTCGTGTCCGGCAGGAGGCGGCGGTCGGCGAGGCCGAGGCCCCGCGTCTCGTCGAGATATTCGGCGATCACCCCCGCCCCGGGGATGGCGAGCCCGGTCTGCTCCACCAGCACCGGCGTGGTGCCGGCGGGGTTCAGCATCAGGAAGTCCTCCCGGCGCTCCCAGGGCCGCTCTTCGACCAGCGCCGGCTCCATGCCCATCTCGGCCAGGGCGAGCCGTATGAAGCGCGAGTTGGGGCAGAAGGGAGAGTGGTGGAGCGTCGCCATCGAGGCCGTGCTGGGCGGTGGGGGTCGGCGCGATGGCACCGGAGGGGCGGACCCGCAAGAGGCGGGCGCATCGCCCCAGCGTTATGACCCGTTCCTTGCCGCCTCCTTAACACGCTCGCAGGCAATCGGTAACTGCCCGTCAACCGCCGCGACTCAAAGCTTGGCAAATCCGGGACGGCACGGCATGGGAAGACGTGCGGCCGGGCCTCCCCGGCACGATCCCGTTCCGATCACCGGATCTCTGCTAGACACGGGCGGCCCCATGGACTTCGTGAACATCGTGAAGGCCCTCGTGCTGGCCCTGGTGGAGGGCGCGACCGAGTTCATTCCGGTCTCGTCCACGGGGCACCAGCTCCTCATCGGCCATTTCATCGGCTTCCACTCGCCCAACAACACCTTCGAGGTGCTGATCCAGCTCGGCGCGATCCTGGCGATCCTGTTCGCCTATTTCGGCCGGCTCCTCGGCATCGCCAAGGCGGTCCCGAACGATCCGCGGGCGCGCCGCTTCGTGCTCGCGATCCTGGTCGCCTTCCTGCCCGCCGCCATCATCGGCGGCATCTTCTCGAAGGCGATCAAGGCCTACCTGTTCAATCCCTGGATCGTCTGCGCCACGCTGGTGGCGGGCGGCCTGGTGCTGCTCGTGGTCGACGAGACCGACCTCGACCAGCGTAAGGACGACGTCTTCGACTTCAGCCTGCCGATGGCGCTCAAGATCGGCATCTTCCAGTGCTTCGCCATGATCCCCGGCGTGTCCCGCTCGGGGGCGACCATCGTCGGGGCGATGCTGATGGGCGCCAACAAGCGCGCGGCCACGGAGTTCTCGTTCTACCTCGCCATGCCGACCATGGCCGGCGCCTTCGCCAAGGACCTGCTCGACAACTACAAGAACCTGTCGAGCAACGACGCGCTGCTGATCGTGATCGGCTTCGTCGCGGCCTTCGTCTCAGCCCTGATCGTCGTGCGCACGGTGCTCGACTACGTCTCCCGCCACGGCTTCCAGCTGTTTGCCTGGTGGCGCATCATCGTCGGCTCGCTCGGCTTCGCCGGACTGATTCTTTTTGGTTGAGCCTTCAGGTTTTTTCGTCGGTTCGAGAGGGGTGTACTGGACTAAAGTCGGTTGCGGCCGGTGCGATGGCCGTGCGAGGGCTTGCGGCAAAGCACGAGGCCTCGCATGAGGCCGGGAAACGACCACCGACAAGGTTCCGACGCCATGGAAGACCGCCCCCTCGCCGAGCTGTTCGCGCCCGCGACCGAAGCGCGCTGGCGCAGCGCCGTCGAGGCGGCCCTCAAGGGTGGCGATTTCGAGAAGCGCCTCGTCACCAGGACGGTGGACGGCCTGCGGATCGAGCCGCTCTACCCGGCCGCGGATCCGGTGGTGCAGCCGGTCCGCGCCCCCGGCCCCTGGCGCCTGGCGCAGCGGGTGGACCATCCCGACTCCGACAAGGCCGCCGCCCAGGCCCTGACCGACCTGGAGGGCGGCGCCGACGCCCTGGTGCTCGTGGGCGAGGGAGCGCCCGCCGCCCGGGGCTTCGGCCTCGCCCTCGATTCGGCGCAGGCCCTCGACGCGGCGCTCAAGGGCACGATGCTGCCGCTGATCGCCCTGCGCCTCGATGCCGGACCGCAGGGCTTCGCCGCCGCGGCCGCCCTGAAGGACCTCGTCGGCCGCCGCGGCGACGAGCCGGCCGCCCTCGACCTCGATCTCGGCCTCGACCCGATCGGCAGCTTCGCCGCGACCGGTGCGCTCGAGGCGGATTGGGAGGCCCGGCTCTCCGCCACGCTGGCCGCCTTCGCCGGCCATCGCGGCCGCGTCGCCCTGGCCGATGGCCGGCCCTATCACGAGGCCGGCTGCAGCGAGGTCCAGGAGCTCGCCGCGGTGCTCGCCGCCGCGGTCGCCTATCTCCGGGCCTTCGAGGCGGGCAGCCATTCCCTGGAGGCGGCCCGCGACGCCCTCGCCGTCCTGCTCGTGGCGGATGCGGGCGAGTTCCTGACCATCGCCAAGTTCCGCGCGATCCGCCGCCTCTGGGCGCGGGTCGAGGAGGCCTGCGGCCTGGAGCCGAAGCCCCTGCGGGTCCATGCCGAGACCGCCTGGCGGATGATGACCCGCCGCGATCCCTTCGTGAACATCCTGCGCACGACCATGGCCTCGGCCTCGGCGGGCCTCGGCGGGGCGGATTCCGTGACCGCGCTGCCCTACACCCTGGCCCTTGGCCTGCCGGACGCCTTCGCCCGCCGGGTGGTGCGCAACAGCCAGATCATCCTGCTCGAGGAATCGAACCTCGCCCGCGTCTCCGATCCCGCGGCCGGCGCCGGCGGCTTCGAGGCGCTGACCCAGCAGCTGACCGAGCAGGCCTGGGCCGCCTTCCAGGAGATCGAAAAGGAGGGCGGCCTGCTCGCCAGCCTGAAGGCCGGCGCGCTGCCCGGCCGCATCGCCCAGCTCCGCGAGACCCGTGCCCGGCGCATCGCCACCCGGCAGGAGCCGCTGACCGGATCGAGCGAGTTCCCCTTCCTCGCCGAGAAGCCGGTGACGGTGCTCGATATCGCGCCCCGCCCGGCGGCGGCCGGGGGCGTGCTGCCGTCCCTGCGCCTCGCCGAACCCTTCGAGGGCCTGCGCGACGCCTCCGACGCAGCCCTGGCCGCGAACGGGCGCCGGCCCTCGGTGTTCCTGGCCAATCTCGGCCCGGTGGCGGTTCACAACGCCCGCTCCACCTTCGCCGCCAACGCCTTCGCGGCGGGCGGCATCGAGGCGCAGACCAACGACGGCTTCGAAGCCTCCGCGGAGCTCGCGGAAGCCTTCAAAGCCTCCGACACCCCCATCGCCTGCCTCTGCTCCTCCGACGCGCTCTACGCCACCGAGGCCGCCCCCGCGGCCGAGGCCCTGAAGGCAGCGGGCGCCCGCTTCGTCTACCTCGCCGGCCGTCCGGCGGAGGCGGAGGCGCTGAAGGCGGCGGGCGTCGATGCCTTCCTCTATGCCGGCTGCGACCTGCTGGCCCTGCTCGCCGAGGCGCAGCGGCAGAGCCGGGCCTCCGCCTGAGGCGCGATGTGCGGGGGCGCTCTCCGCGGCCCGGCAGGCCGCCCCCGAGCAAGCTTGGCGCGGAAACCGACCGGCCTCTCGGGCGTTCCCCGCTGCGGCCGAGGTGGCCGCGCCGGACTCCGAAGCCAGTGTCCGAAGCGTCGGGAAGAGACATGAGACTTGCGATCCTCGCTGCCGCCCTCGCCGTCACGGCCACCGGGATCGGCGATGCCTACGCCGCCAAGCGCAAGGTGGCGGTGCCGCATCGGTTCGACGGGCGCTGGAGCATCGAGGTTCTGACCCAGGACGGCCCCTGCGACCGCGCCTATCGCTACGGCGTGCAGATCGACCGGGGCGAGGCGAGCTATGCCGGCGGCGAGTTCGCCATCAACGGCCGCGTCTCGTCGTCGGGGGCGGTGCGGGCGGTCATCTCCCGGGGCCAGGACGCGGCCCAGGTCTCCGGCCAGCTCCGCAAGAACGGCGTCGGCGACGGCATCTGGCAGACCGCTGGCAACGGCCCGTTCAGCTGCAGCGGCACCTGGAGCGCCGTGAAGCGGGGCTGAGCCCGCCGCGCCGCGACCCTGTGCCCGGGCGGTGACAGGCGCCGGCCGAAAGCGGGCCGGCCGCAATTTCCGCCGAGGATCGCCCTGTTCCAGGCCCAATTCCCGCTGAATATTCGGGAGTGGCGTGGTTCGAGGCCCTCTCGATGAAAGCTCTGCTGTTTTCCGTCGTCGCGACCATGGTTCTCGGGGGCGTGGCGCAGGCCCGGCCTGCCGCGCGCCTCAACCCGAATGCCGAGGCCGTCCTCGCGCCCCTGCGCGAGGCGGCGACCACCTGCTTCGCCGAGACCGTGATGTCCAATCCCAAGGCCACGCGGTTGGCGCAGGAGGGCCGCTGGGTCGAGGCGGCCGGCGTGATCGGCTTCGTCTGCCGCCCGGAAGTGGCGAACATGATGCGCACCCATGACCGGCTCTACGGCCGGGGCACCGGGGAGCGCTATTTCGAGGGCCCCTATGCGCGCCATCTCGACAAGGCCCTGGCCGAGCGCCTGGAGCCGATGCTGACCCGCAAGTCCGTCGCCAGCGCCGAACCCCCGGCGGACAAGACCCTGGTCTCCGACCATCCCGCCGAGGCCGAGGCCAGCGCGGGCGGCGACGCCGTTCACTGAGTTTCCGTCTTTTCTCCCCGTCGGGGGTAGGTGGCCGCGAAGCGGACGTGAGGGGGCGGCATCGCGCCCGGTGCCCCCGCGACGCGCTGCGACCGAAGGCGGCCCGACCGGACGCGTCTGGCGGCTGCCCTATTCCTGCAGCTTCGCCCGGTCTGCGGCCAGCCTCTCCGCGCGGCTGCGCTCGTCGGCGGAGAGGCCCGACAGGGTCTGGTCGAGCCAGGCGTCGGACAGGCCCTGGGCCGCGGCGGCGAGGTTCCAGGCGGCGGCCTCGACGAGGTTCTTCGGCACGCCCCGGCCGACCGCGTAAAGGCGGGCGACGCGGTTCTGGGCGATGGCGTTGCCGCGGGCGGCGGCATGCAGGAACAGGCGGGCGGCCCGGGTCTCGTCCTTGTTCGTGCCCGTCCCGTTGAAGAGCAGGATCGCGAACTCGACCTCGCCGGCGAGGTCGCCGTTATTGGCCGCGCGCTGGAACCAGGCCGCCGCCTGGGCCGGGTCCTTGGGCAGGCCGCGCCCTTGAAGGTAGAGCACGCCGAGATCGTGCTGGGCCGGGCCGAGCTCGGCCTCCGCGGCCTTGCGCAGATTGGCCGCCGCCGCCGTCAGATCTTCGGGCTTGCCGGTGCCGATCTGGATCAGGGCGAGATTGTAGGCCGCCGTCGCCTCGCCCTTGGCGGCCGCCTTCTCCAGCCAGACGCGCCCCGCCTTCGGGTCCTTCGGCTGGCCACGCCCGTCCATGGCCATCAGGCCGAGGGAGGCCATGGCGTGGGCGTCCCCCTCGTTGGCGGCGAGGCGGTACCATTCCAAGGCGCGCTTCGGATCCTGCTTCACCCCGAGGCCCTGATTGTAGAGCTCGCCGAGCAGGGTCAGGGCGGCGGCGTCCTTCGGGTTTCGCTCGATCCGCGTCGTCGCCTCGCGGAAGGCGGTGTTGTAACGCCCGCGCTGATAGGCGCCGTAGGCGAGGTCGACCTGATCGCTGAGGCGCGGATGCAGACCCTCGGCATTGGGCGTGTAGGGCGTCGGAAGCTCGCGCTTGAGCCCGTCCGCCGAGAGTCGCGCCGGCCCGGCGGGCACGGGCTTGGCGGCCGATCCGGGCACCAACGAACCGGGGGGGCCTGCATCCTTCGCGGCGGGCGCGGGCTCCTTGGGCGCCGCCAGCGCCTGCGCCGCCGAAACGGCGAGCACGCCCGCGAGGGCCAATCGTATCATGCCGGTTCCGTTCGATCGGAGCGGGTGAAGCCAGCGCCCCCCTCTCCCCGCAGGCGGGGAGAGGGGAGACTCGGGCCGGCCGAAGCCACCAAGCGGAAACGGTCTCAGACGTGCCGGCCCCGTCATGCCGGGCCGGCCGCCTTCCGCAGGAGCGCCTGGGCGTCGCCGACCGCCGCCGCGTCGTCGAGCCAGATCGCGCTTTCCAGCCCGACGAACTCGGCGCCGGTGGCGGCGAGGTCGTCGATCTCGGCGGCCTGCGTGGCCACCGCGATGCAGGGCGTCTCGAAGATCTCGGCCCACCAGGCGGCCCGCTCGCGGACCAGCTCCGGGTCCGGCGCCGTGCCGTCCGGGTAGAGGCCGCCGAACATCAGGTAGTCGGCGCCGGTCTCGCCGGCCGCCATGGCCTCGTGCTTCGAGTTGAGGAAGCCGCCCGCCCCGAGGATGCGGCCGTCGCGCAGGCGGCCGCGCAGGTCGCGCAGGCCGCTCTCCGCCGCCTTCTCCACATGCACGCCGTCCGCGCCCCCGCGGGCGGCGACGCTGACGAGATCCCCGGTGAAGCCCTGCGCCGCGACGAGCACCGCCGCCCCGTGCTCCTGCGCGGGCGGGGCGAGGCGCTTGACGAGGCTCGTCAGGCCGCGCTCGTCCCCCGGCGCGAGCCGGAGCAGCACCGCCGCGATATCGGCCGCGGCGCAGGCCCGGTCCAGGGCCTGGGCCAGTCGGTCCGCCTGCCCGGCCTCGACGCCATGGGGCGACAGCAGGGCGAGACGGGTGAAGGCTTCCGCCATCGACAGAGGATCTCCGCTGTTTTTCGTGTCGGGGACGGTCTCAGCCGTCGATGCGCGGGTCGAGGGAGCCGTTGGCGTAGCGCGCGGCCATCTGCGCGACCGAGATCGGGCGGATCTTCGCGCCGTTGCCGGCGGTGCCGAACTCCTCGAAGCGCTGCTTGCAGAGCTTGGTCATCGCCTCCATGGCGGGCTTCAGGTACTTGCGCGGGTCGAACTCGGCCGGGCTTTCGGTGAGGATCTTCCGGATCTGGCCGGTCATCGCCATGCGGTTGTCGGTGTCGATGTTGATCTTGCGCACGCCGTGCTTGATGCCGCGCTGGATCTCCTCGACCGGCACGCCCCAGGTCGGCTTCATCGCGCCGCCATACTGGTTGATGATGTCCTGCAGCTCCTGCGGCACGGAGGAGGAGCCGTGCATGACGAGGTGCGTGTTCGGCAGGCGGCGGTGGATCTCCTCGATCACGTTCATCGCGAGCACGGCGCCGTCGGGCTTCTTGGTGAACTTGTAGGCGCCGTGGCTGGTGCCCATGGCGACGGCCAGCGCGTCGACCTTGGTCTCGCGCACGAACTTCACCGCCTCGTCCGGGTCGGTCAGGAGCTGGTCGTGGGAGAGCTCGCCCTCGGCGCCGTGGCCGTCCTCGGCCTCGCCGGTGCCGCTCTCCAGGGAGCCGAGCACGCCGAGCTCGCCCTCCACCGAGACGCCGGCCCAATGGGCCATCTTGGTGACGTTGCGGGTGATCTCGACATTGTAGGCGTAGTCGGCCGGGGTCTTGCCGTCGGCCTTGAGCGAGCCGTCCATCATCACGGAGGTGAAGCCGTACTGGATGGCGGTGGCGCAGGTGGCCTCGTTGTTCCCGTGGTCGAGATGCATGCAGACCGGGATGTGCGGATAGATCTCGACGAGGCCGTCGATCAGCTTGGCCAGCACCACGTCGTTGGCATAGGCGCGGGCGCCGCGGCTCGCCTGGAGGATCACCGGCGAATCGGTGGCGTCGGCCGCGGCCATGATGGCCAAGCCCTGCTCCATGTTGTTCAGGTTGAAGGCGGGCACGCCGTAGCCGTGCTCGGCGGCGTGGTCGAGGAGCTGCCGAAGGGTGATGCGTGCCATGTCTCTATGCCTCGTGCGGTCGGGCCTGCGCAAAGGCCCATGATAGATCACCTGGAGGTCCCGCTCCTCCCCCTCCGAAGGAGGAGGGCGGCGGGGAATTCGGTCGTCGTCGGAAGGGCGTCAGCCCTTGGCCCGCAGGGCCTCCACGCCCGGCAGCGCCTTGCCCTCCAGCCATTCGAGGAAGGCGCCGCCCGCGGTCGAGACGTAGGAGAAGTCCTCGCCGACGCCGGCATGGTTGAGGGCGGCCACGGTGTCGCCGCCGCCGGCCACGGTCACGAGCTGGCCGGCCTTGGTGCGCCGGGCGGCGTGCTGGGCCACGGCCACGGTGCCGGTGTCGAAGGGCGTCAGCTCGAAGGCGCCGAGGGGGCCGTTCCAGACCAGCGTCGCGGCGCGGTCGATGGCGCCGTCGACGGTGGCGATGGAGGCGGCGCCAACATCGAGGATCATCGCGTCCTCCGGCACCGCGTCGACGCGCACCGTCTCGTTCTCGGCATTCGCCTTGAACTCGCGGGCGACGAGGGCGTCCGCCGGCAGGATGATCTCGCAGCCCTCGGCCTCGGCCTTTGCCAGGATGCGGCGGGCGGTGTCGGCGAGGTCCTTCTCGCAGAGGGACTTGCCCACCGCCTTGCCCTGCGCGTGCAGGAAGGTGTTGGCCATGCCGCCGCCGATCACCAGCATGTCGACCTTGGCGACGAGGTTCTCGAGCAGGTCGATCTTGGTGGAGACCTTGGCGCCACCGACGATGGCGATGAGCGGGCGCTTGGGATCCTCGAGGCCCTGGGTGAGGGCGTCGAGCTCCGCCTGCATCAGCCGGCCGGCATAGGCCGGCAGCCGGTGGGCGAGGCCCTCGGTGGAGGCGTGGGCCCGGTGGGCGGCGGAGAAGGCCTCGTTGACGTAGAGGTCGCCGTTGGCGGCGAGCGCCTTGGTGAAGTCCGCGTCGTTCTTCTCCTCGCCTGCATGGTAGCGGGTGTTCTCGAGCAGGAGCACGTCGCCGTCCTGCAGGGCCGCGACCGCCTGGGCCGCGGCCTCGCCGACGCAATCCTCGGCGAAGGCCACCGGGCGGCCGAGCTGCTCGGAGAGCGTCGGCAGGATCGGCTTCAGGCTCTCCTTGGGATCGGGCTTGCCCTTCGGACGGCCGAAATGCGCGAGCAGGATGACCTTGCCGCCCTTGTCCGCGATCTCCTTGATGGTCGGCACCACCCGCGCGATGCGGGTGGCGTCGGTGACCCGGCCCCCCTCCATCGGCACGTTGAGGTCGACGCGCAGGAGGACGCGCTTGCCCTTGAGGGCGCCGGCATCGTCGAGGGTGCGGAAGGCGCTCATCCTGTCGTTCTGGTCCGGTTGTTCGAGGGCGTGGGGATGGGAATTATTGCGGGTTGGCCGGGGCGGTGGTCTGCCCCGCGGGGGCGCCCGCGCGCGGCGGCAGCAGATGGTCGAGGTTGAGCCGCTGCACGGCCACCATCAGCACCACGGTGAGCACGGAGGTGATGATCGCGGTGAGCACCAGGGCGCCGGTGCCGGGCATGCGCCGCACCCGGTCGCTCATGCCGCGGAGCTCGCCGCGCAGGGAGGCGAGGTCCGACTGGCGCGCCGCCTCGTTCATGCGGGCGGCCGCCGCCTCGACCTTCTCCTCGACCCGGGAGAGCAGCGCCTCGGAGCGGGCGTACTTGTCCTCGATCCGGGCGGTCTTGTCCTCGATCCGGGCGAGCTGGTCGCCATGGACGGAGGGCGGCGGGGGAAGCTCGGCCTTGCCCACGGCCGGGGTCCGGGGAGCCGGGGGCTGTGCCGGATTCGTGCTGGCGGGCGGGTGGGTCGGGGACGCGTCCGGGATGAAGGGGCCCCCGGCGGGCGCGTTCGGCGAGGTCTCGGTCATGTCGGCACACCACGCTTCCTGTCGGGAGGGGCGGCCCGTCCTGCGCGCCGCCCGTCCATGTCCAGAGGGCGCCGCGCGGGGCGGCGCGCGGGAGCCCGGCGGGCTCCCGCTTCCGGCTCAGATGAGCTTCGCCATGGCAACGGCGGTGTCGGCCATCCGGTTCGAGAAGCCCCACTCGTTGTCGTACCAGGACAGGATGCGCACGAAGGTGCCGTCCATGACCTTGGTCTGGTCGAGGTGGAAGGTGGAGGAGTGCGGGTCGTGGTTGAAGTCGATCGACACGTTCGGCTGGTCGGTCACGCCGAGCACGCCCTTGAGCGGGCCGGCGGCGGCGGCCTTGATCGCGTCGTTGACCTCCTGGACCGAGGTGGCGCGCTTGGCGGTGAAGACGAGGTCCACGGCCGAGACGTTCGGGGTCGGCACGCGGATCGAGGTGCCGTCGAGCTTGCCCTTCAGCTCCGGCAGCACCAGGCCGACGGCCTTGGCGGCGCCGGTGGAGGTCGGGATCATCGACAGGGCCGCGGCGCGGGCCCGGTAGAGGTCCTTGTGCATCTGGTCCAGCGAGGGCTGGTCGTTGGTGTAGGAGTGGATCGTGGTCATGAAGCCGCGCTCGATCCCGATCGCCTCGTTCAGCACCTTGGCGACGGGGGCGAGGCAGTTCGTGGTGCAGGAGGCGTTCGAGACGACGAGGTGCTCGGCCGAGAGCAGCTGGTGGTTCACGCCGTAGACCACGGTGAGGTCGGCGCCGTCGGCCGGGGCCGAGACGAGGACGCGCTTGGCGCCGGCGTCGAGATGGGCCTTGGCCTTCTCCTTGGCGGTGAAGATGCCGGTGCATTCCAGGGCGATGTCGACGCCGAGGTCGCGGTGGGGCAGCTCGGCCGGGTTGCGGATCGCGGTGACCTTGATGCGCTTGCCGTCGATGAGGATGCAGTCGCCGTCCACGGCGACCTGGCCCGGGTAGCGGCCGTGCACGGAATCGTAGCGCAGCAGGTGGGCGTTGGTCTCGACCGGGCCGAGATCGTTGATCGCCACGACCTCGATGTCGGTGCGGCCGGCCTCGTGGATGGCGCGCAGCACGTTGCGGCCGATGCGACCGAATCCGTTGATGGCAACCTTGACCGTCACGGCGTGACTCCTTCGTAGTGTGAGCGGGCGCGTCGCGCCGTTCGTCCTGATGTAGGGTTGCGGCCCGGGCGCCGCATCGGTGTCCGTCGGCTGCGGCGAAGCCGCATCGCCCCCGCTCCATGACCGGCGGGCTTGAACCGGAGATGAACCGCGGTCCCGTGCCCCGCGTCGGACGCCGCGCCACGCGCGGACCGGCGACCGGATCCTGCGTGCGAGGGGCTTCCTGGGGTCACGATCGTCATGCTCCGGCAGGCGTCCCGCCCGGCAAGCGGGGGCAGGCCGCGGCGGCATCGGGCGGGCGCCGGCTGTCTAGCATGGGGAGGGGGGCTGTCAAAGGCGAAGCGGGGCAGCGATCGCCGGTTGTAACTGTTGTGGAGAACGCAGGCGCCGGCACGCGATGCCCGAGCGACAACACGGACTTCGCCGTTCCGCGAGGATGAACTCCGCCCCTCCACTCGTTCACATCGTATCTCCGAGCCCCCTCGGAGTGTTCGAGACGTGCACCTTCCCCCCACCCGGCCTCCGCCGCGGTGGGGGGTTTTTCTTGCGGGCAGCGGCACCCGCGCGGCGGCGATTTGCCGGACGGCGCTGGAATTTTCCCCGCCGCTGTCGGAAAACCCTTCCCCTACGGAGGGATGATGCCGGCACTCGAGGAAGCTCTGTCGAAGCTCGACGCGGCGCTGACGCGGCTCGAAGCCGCCGTGGCGCGGCGCGTGGAGGCCGAGGAGAACCGGGCCGACCACGAGACCGAGCTCGCCCTGATGGAGGAGGACCGCGCCCGCCTCGCCGCCGAGCTCGACGCCGCGAGCGCCCGCCTCGCCCGGGTCACGGCGACCACCGGCGACGTCGCCCGCCGCCTGGACCGGGCGATCGGCACGGTCGAAGGCGTGCTGGGCGGCGAAGAGCCGCGCTAGCGTGCCTCGCCCCGCGCGGCTTTCTCAGGAAAAGTGCTTCGAGAGCTTGAGGCCCTGGGCCTGGTAGTTCGAGCCGGCGCCGGCGCCGTAAAGGGTCTCCGGCAGGGCCGCCATCCGCTCGTAGACGAGGCGGCCGACGATCTGGCCGTCCTCGAGCAGGAAAGGCACGTCGCGGGAGCGCACCTCCAGCACCGCCCGGGCGCCGGTGCCCCCCGCCGCCTCGTGGCCGAAGCCGGGATCGAAGAAGCCCGCGTAATGCACGCGGAACTCGCCCACCAGCGGATCGAAGGGCACCATCTCGGCGGCGTGGTCCGGGGGCACCTGCACCGCTTCCTTGGAGGCCAGGATGTAGAACTGGCCGGGATCGAGGATCAGCGTGCCGCGCCCGTCGGCGGGCAGCGGCTCCCAGAAATCGGCGGTGGCGTGGTCGCGGGGGCGGTCCACGTCGATGAGGCCGGTGTGGCGCTTGCCGCGATAGCCGATCAGCCCGTCGAAGCCGGCGAGGTCCACCGAGACGGCGACGCCGCCCTGGAAGGAGGGCGCGACGGCGCTCACCAGGGGCACGCGGGCATGGAGCGCGGAGAGCTCGGCATCGCTGAGCCGCGGGTCGCCCCGGCGGAAGCGGATCTGGGAGAGGCGGGAGCCGGTGCGCACCAGCACGGGGAAGGTGCGCGGCGAGATCTCGGCATAGAGCGGGCCGACATAGCCCGGCTCGACCTGGTCGAAGGCCGCGGCCCGGTCGGCGATCACCCGGGTGAAGACGTCGATGCGGCCGGTGGAACTCTTCGGGTTGGCGCTGGCGCTGAGATCGGCGGGCAGCGCCAGGCTCTCCTGCAATTCGGCGATGTAGACGCAGCCCGTCTCCAGCACCGCGCCCTGGGTCAGGTCGATCGGATGGAGGGCCAGCGTCTCGACGCAGGCCGCGACGGTGCGGCTCCGGCCCGGCAGGAAGCTCGTGCGCACCCGGTAGGCCCGGGCGCCGAGGCGCAGGTCGAGGCTCGCCGGCTGGATCTGGTCCGAGGCATAGGGGCTCGCCGGGCGGATCGCGCCCGCTTCGGTCAAGGCCGCGATGGCCTGGCCCGGCTGGATCCCGTCCCTGATCTCGGCTGCGCCCAAAGCCGGCCCCCGCATTTCCTCAAGCGATTCGGGCATCGGCGCCGCGGGCGCCGCCGTCAAGGGTCGGCTGCCTGTTCCCTGAGGGAAAGCACTATGCGGGCGAGGGACAATTGCGCGAAGGCGCTCATGGCGAGCAGCCCCGCGGCGAGCCCGAGGAGCAGGGCCAGCCGCTCGGGCCAGGCGGCGACGCAGACGAGCAGGGCGAGGGCGCAGACCCCCGGCAGCCGGCCGGCGGCGAGCACCAGGGAGGGCAGCCCGCGCAGGGCCACGCGGAGCCCGACCCGCCGGGTGGCGGCGGCCATGGCGAGGCGGCCGGCCACCTCCAGCGCCAGGGCCGCGGCGAGGGTCGCGGCGGGGGCGGCGACCTGCGGATGGACCAGGGCGCTCAGGCCCGCGACGAGCAGCAGCGCCCCGGCTCCGAGGCCGAAGCGCAGGCGCCTCGTGCCGGCCGTCTCCCCCGCCTTCCCGGCAGCGGGATCGGCCGAGATCGACCCTACGCTCACGCAAACCCTGTCGTATTTCGCCGCGATTGACGCCATCGGGGGCGGCACGTACCACGTCGCGTTGCGGATGTCGCTCGCGGCCCGCCACCGATCACGGAGACGCTTTCCCGCGATGTACAAGGCCGAGACGCGCGGCATCACGGTGACCGTGGAGCCTCGTTTCGTGGAGGAGGAATCCTCCCCGGGCGAGAGCCGCTACTTCTTCGCCTACACGGTCGAGATCGTGAACAACGGGCCGGAGCAGGTGCAGTTGCGCTCCCGGCACTGGCGGATCATCGACGGCCGCGGCGCCTGTCAGGAGGTGCGCGGCGCCGGCGTCGTCGGCAAGCAGCCGGTGCTCGAGCCGGGCGAGTCCTTCAGCTACACCAGCGGTTGCCCCCTCACCACGCCCGACGGCCTGATGGCCGGCAGCTACACCATGGCGACGCCGGCCGGCGAGAGCTTCGAGGCGGAGATCCCGGCCTTCTCGCTCGACTCGCCGCATGTCCGCCGCAGCGTCCATTAGCGGGATGCGCGCGGGCGACCGCTACGCGCCGCTCGACCTGCTCGCCCGGCTCGTCGCCTTCGACACCGAGAGTTCGAAGTCGAACATCGCCCTGATCGACTTCGTCGCCGCCTATCTCGACGGCTGGGGCGTCTCCTATCTCCGCGTGCCGAACGCGGCCGGCGACAAGCAGGCCCTGTTCGCCACCATCGGCCCGAACAGCGACGGCGGCGTCGTGCTCTCCGGCCATACCGATGTGGTGCCCGTCACCGGCCAGGCCTGGACGGGCGACCCCTTCACCCTGCGGGTCGAGGGCGGCAAGGCCTATGGCCGCGGCGCCGTCGACATGAAGGGCTTCGACGCCCTCGTCCTGGCCGCGGTGCCGGACATGCTCGCCGCCGATCTGGCGCGGCCGATCCACATCCTGCTCTCCTACGACGAGGAGACGACCTGCCTCGGCGTCGCCGACACCATCGCCCGCTTCGGGGCCGACCTGCCGCGCCCCGGCGCGGTGATCGTCGGGGAGCCGACCGACATGGCGGTGGCGGATGCGCACAAGAGCATCGTCACCTATCTCACCACCGTGCACGGGCACGAGGCGCATTCGGCCAAGCCCATGCTCGGGGCCAACGCGGTGATGGCCGCGGCCGAGCTCGTCTCTGAGCTCAACGCCATCGCCGACGACATGATCGCCCGGGGCGACGCCTCCGGCCGCTTCGATCCGCCCGCCACCACGGTGCATGTCGGCACGATCCAGGGCGGCACCGCCCGCAACATCCTGCCCAAGCTCTGCGCCTTCCATTGGGAGTTCCGCGGCCTGCCCGACCTCGACATGGCCGAGATCCCCGCGCGCTTCGCGAAAGCCTGCGCCCGCGTCACCGCCGAGCGGCTCAACCGCTACGGCGATTACGGGCGCATCGAGACGGTGGAGGAGGTGGCGGTGCCGGGCCTCGCGCCCGATCCCGGCTCGGAGGCCGAGCGTCTGGCCCTGCGGCTGGCGGAGAAGAACGCGACGATCAGCGTGCCCTACGCCACAGAAGCCGGCCGCTTCCAGCGGGCCGGCCTGCCGACCGTGGTCTGCGGCCCCGGCTCCATCGACCAGGCCCACCAGCCCGACGAGTTCATCACCCTGGAGGCCTTCGCCAAGGGCGAGGCCTTCCTGCGCCGGCTGATCCGGGACTGCGCGGGCTGAGCCCCGCGCGCCGTTCTCTACCTTAAATGAGGTATTCGCCGCCGCGTGCGGCGCCGCATCCTCCATGGACCCGACCCGCAACGGAGGCGTTCCCATGACCAGGTTGCGCTGCTTCGACATCGTCGTCTGTGTTGCCGCTTTGGCATCCACGAGCACGTCCGTGATGGCGACGCCGTCACGGCATCACAGCCGCCCGGCTTACGTGTCGCTCGAGGCGAACCGGGCGGCCCCCACCGCCGTCCCGGCCCCCGGGAGCGGCAATCCGAACGCGGATTCGGCCATGCGATGGCAGGATTCCCTCCATGGCGAGATGAACTGATCGGACCCGCCTCGGCCGCCGCAGATCCAGGCCGGCGGCCGAACCGGATCCGAAAAGATCTTTTGATACGATCCGAGTGTCGAAATCTGTCTTTCGATCGAGAATTTTGCTCGGAAGCGATTTGTGTAAGACACAATATTTCAGCAAATGTTAATTGTATTCAAAATCAACATCACGAATAAATGATCGATTGTGATTTGCGGCCCCTGTTCATTGCTGGATTATAGCCGGCGAAGGATCCTCCGGGATCTTCGGGGCGAAGACTGCGATGGCCGCTGCCGAAGGTTCGTCCCTCATCGGGGCCTGTCACGCGGCGACGCTCGGTCCCGCCGCCTGGACGGGGGTGCTGGCGACGCTCGGCACCGGTTTCGACGCCCGCGGCCCTTTCCTGAAGCCGCGGGAGCCGGTCCGGGTGCCGGCGGCTTTGTGCTCCTCCTCCCTCGACGCGATCGCCTTCGGGGCGATCTTCCTCGACGGCTCGGCCCGGGTCGTGCACGTCACCCGGGCGGCCGCCGATCTGATCAAGGGATGCCTGCGGATCGACCGAAGCGGCTGCCTGCACAGCCTCGGGCGGACGGAGCGGCCGCGCTTCGACCGTCTCCTGGGCGCCGCCACGGGGGGCATCGGCCCTCCCGGCGAGGCGGCCATGCTGCTCAAGGGCGACGGGACGCGCCGGCCGATCCATGTCGAGCTGATCCCGCAGAGAGGGCCGGACGCGGCCCCGGCGAGCCCCCTCCCTGCGGAGGGCGGCGCCATCCTGTTGCTCAGGGACATCTTCGCTCCCGCGATCCGGCCGATTGCGGGCCTGCTGCAGCAGCTCGGCCTGACTCCCTGCGAGGCCGGCACGGCGACGCTGATCGGGCGCGGCGCCTCCCCGCGGGAGGCCGCCCGCGCCCTCCTCGTGTCGGAGGCCACGATCCGGGTGCATCTGCGCGCCTGCTTCGCCAAGCTCGGCCTCGACCGGCAGAGCGAGCTCGCGGTCCTCGTGACGCGGCTGGATTGCGCCGGGACTCAGGCCGAGGCCGCCAGCTCCTCCGACGGCACCGCGTCGGCGCCCTCGTCTCCCTGGGATGCGTAGGCGTTCATGATCGCCGACAGCAGGCCCGGGAAGCGGGCCTCCACCTCGGCGCAGCGCGAATGGTTGCGCATCTCCACGCCGTGGCGCTCGCAGCGGATCAGGCCGGCCTCGCGCAGAACCTTGACGTGGCTGGACAGGGACGATTTCGGGATGACCCGGTCCCCCACCGCCGAGAGGGTCGAGCAGGCCTCCACGCAGCCCGCCCGCGCGATCCGGGCGAAGATCGCCGCGCGGCAGGGATCGGACAGCGCGTGGAGGATCGCGCCCGGCCGGACATCCTCGATCGCGGGGTGGAACAGGGGCCTCATGATTGATCCATATGGGGGCTTGAATCGCGTCCCGTTAGTTCCGAAATTCCGAACTATGGGACTAACGGCACCATTCCGGAGCCTTCCCATGTCGAAGGTTAGCACAGATGTCGAAGCTTGACGGCAAGGTCGCCGTGGTGACCGGCGCATCCAAGGGGATCGGCGCGGCGATCGCCAAGGCATTGGCGAAGGACGGCGCGGCGGTCGTGGTCAATTACGCGTCGAGCCGGGCGGGCGCGGACGCGGTCGTCGAGGCCATCACGGCGGAGGGCGGCAAGGCGGTCGCGGTGCAGGGCGACGTCTCCAAGGCTGCGGAGGCGGAGGCGCTGATCGAGGCGGCGGTGACGCGGTTCGGCCGGCTCGACGTGCTGGTCAACAATTCCGGCGTCTACGAATTCGCGCCGATCGAGGCGATCACCGAGGAGCATTACCGGCGCCACTTCGACATCAACGTGCTGGGCGTGCTGCTGACCACGAAGGCCGCCACCAAGCATCTCGGCGAGGGAAGCAGCATCATCAACATCTCGTCGGTCGTCACCAGCATCCAGCCGGCGACGATGGCGGTCTATACCGGGACCAAAGGCGCGGTGGACGCCATCTCGGGCGTCCTCGCCAACGAGCTGGCCCCGCGCCGGATCCGGGTCAACGTGGTCAGCCCGGGCTTCGTGGTGACCGAGGGCACCCACACGGCCGGCATCGCGGGCTCGGAGATGGAGGCCGCCCTGGTCGCGCAGATCCCCCTCGGCCGTGCGGGCCGACCGGACGACATCGCCGGCGTGGTGGCCTTCCTTGCCTCCGACGACGCCCGCTGGGTGACCGGCGAGGTGATCAACGTCGGCGGCGGCACGCGCTGACGGCGACGGGCGCGGGGGGCGGCTTCGGCACGAGCCGGCGCCCCGCGCGCCCTCACCGCGTCGCGGGCAGGTTGGCGGCCAGGAAATCCACGAAGGCCCGCACCCGGCGGGGGACGCGGGCACCGCCGACATGGAGCGCCTGGATCGGCTCGGTCTCGCCGTTGTCATGGGCTTCGAGCAGGGTGACGAGGCGGCCCGCTTCGAGATCTTCGCGCACCAGGAATGCGCCGAGCCGGGCGATGCCGAGCCCGGCCACGCAGAGAGCGCGCAGGGTCTCGCCATTGTTCGCCTCCACATTGCCGGAGACCGCGACCACGCGGCGGGCCCCCTCCACCCGGAACGGCCAGCCGCGGGCGGCGCGGGCGAAGTTGAGCTCCAGGCAATTGTGCCCGGCCAGATCCTCGGGCGCCTGCGGCGTGCCGTGCCGGGCGAGATAGGCGGGCGCGGCGACCACGAGGCGGCGATTGTCGAGGAGCTTGCGGGCCATCAGCCCGCTATCGGGCAGATGCCCGACCCGGATCGCCACGTCGGTGCGCGCGTCGACGAGGTCGCTCACCCGATCGGAGAGGGTGAGGTCGACCCGGATGCCGGGATGGGCCGCCAGGAAGGCCGGCAGCAGCGGCACGATGCAACGCTGCCCGAACGGCAGGGTGGCATCGACCCGCACGCGGCCCCGCAGGGCGCCGCCCTCCGTCGCCTCGCGCTCCGCCTCGTCGAGATCGGCCAGGATGCGCGTGGCCGCCCGGTGATAGGCCGCGCCCTCCGGCGTCAGGGAGAGCCGCCTTGTCGTGCGCACCACGAGCCGCACCCCGAGCCGCGCCTCCAGCCGGTCGAGGATGCGGCTGACCCCGGAGGGCGAGAGCTTGAGGGCCCGCGCCGCCCCCGAGAGGGAGCCGCAATCCACGATGCGGGCCAGCACCTCCATCTCCCGGGCACGGTCCGCCTGCTCCCGGCTCATCTGTGCGCTCCGCTCAAAGATGCTTGGACGGTTCGAGCGCTACCGGGCCGCGGGCCCCGCGTCCATCTCCGGCCCATCGCGGCGCGCCCAGGCCGCTGCCCCTAAGCGGAGTGCAGAGATGGACCTTCAGCTCACAGGCAAGATTGCCCTCGTCACCGGCTCCACCGCCGGCATCGGCCTCGCGATCGCCCGGAGGCTCGCGGAGGAAGGGGCGGCGGTCGCGATCACCGGGCGCACACCGGACAAGCTCGCGGCGGCGGCCGACAAGATCGGCGGGAAAGTCCGGACCATCGCGGCCGATCCCGCCACGGCGGAGGGCGCGGAGACCCTGGTCGCGGCCTTGCCGGCGGTCGACATCCTCGTGAACAATCTCGGAATCTACGAGAGCAAGGCCTTCGAAGAGATCAGCGACGCCGATTGGCGGCGCTTCTTCGAGGTCAACGTGCTCTCCGGCGCGCGGCTCGCCCGGGCCTATTTCCCCGGCATGCTCGCCCGCGGCTGGGGCCGGATCGTCTTCGTGGCGAGCGAATCCGCCCTGCTCGTCCCCCCGGACATGATCCATTACGGCATGACCAAGACGGCCCAGCTCGCCATCGCCCGCGGCCTCGCGGCCCGGACCCGGGGCAGCCGGGTCACCGTGAATTCCGTGCTGCCCGGGACCACCCGCTCCGAGGGAATCGAGGACTTCCTGCGCAGCGTCGCCTCGGATCCGGAGGCGCCCCCGGCGGCGATCGAGCAGGAATTCTTCGCCAAGGAGCGCCCGACCTCCCTGATCCAGCGCATGATCGAGCCGGAGGAGGTGGCGAGCCTCGTCGCCTACCTCGCCAGCCCCCTGGCCGCGGCCACCAACGGCGCGGCCCTGCGCGTCGATGGCGGCATCACCCCGACGATCGTGTGAGCGCCCTCAGACCGAGGCCCGGCTCAGGCGCCCATCGGCGAAGCCGAGGGCGTCGGCCAGGGTGTTGCGGGCGCGGCTGACCCGGCTCTTCACCGTGCCGACCTGGCAGCCGATCAGGTCGGCGGCATCCTCGTAGGTCATGCCGTGGGCGCCCACCAGCAGCAGCGCCTCCCGCTGGGAGGCGGGCAGCTTGGCGAGGTTGGTCCAGACGTTCTGCAATTCGACCCGGTCGACCTGATCGGGCAGCGCGATCAGCCCCGAGGCGGCGATGCCGTCCGCATCCTCCACCTCGCGGCGGTGCTTGCGGATCTCGCTGTAGAAGTGGTTGCGCAGGATCGTGAACAGCCAGGCCAGGAAGTTCGTGCCCGGCTGGAATTTCTCCCGGTTCGCCCAGGCCTTCAGCATGGTCTCCTGCACGAGGTCGTCGGCCTTGGCGGCGCTCACGGCCAGCGACAGGGCGAAGCCGCGCAGGGCGGGCAGCGCGGCGATCAGCTCCTTGCCGAAGCCGGAGCGGGCATCGGCGTCGAGGGCGTCGAGGACCGCGCCGAGCCGGGCGACGAGCTCGGCGAGGCGCTGGCTCTCGGTGTCGGAGACGGCGGTGTAGAGGTCGCGCAGCTGAGCCCCGAGGTGATCGCGGGCCGCCTGGGGCAGCCGTCCGCGACGCGGGGCGCCCGGCCCGCTTGCGGGCGATGCGGTCTCTGCTATTTCACCCCGAGGTTGTGTCCGTTTGCGGCCGTCCATCGCTCGTGCTGTCCTCCCGCGAATCAGGTATTCCGCGTGCCGGGATTATCCGGAAACTTGGTGCGGGATTATCTGGCAGTCAGCAGGTGAACGGAGTCTGACTGGAATTATTTCAGTTCAACAAAAAGGCCGCCCTCCGGGAGGAGAGCGGCCCTGGCCCGGGCGGTCACGCCCGGCGGTTGCAGGCGAGGATCAGGCGGCCTCGCCGTAGAGCTTCTCGACGTATTCCCAGTTCACCAGGTTCTCGAGGAAGGCCTTGAGGTAGTCGGGCCGGCGGTTGCGGTAGTCGATGTAGTAGGAGTGCTCCCACACGTCGACGCCGAGGATCGGCTTGGCACCGTGCACCAGCGGGTTCTCGCCGTTCGGGGTCTTCTGGATGAGGAGCTTGCCGTCCTTGACCGCGAGCCAGGCCCAGCCCGAGCCGAACTGGCCGATGCCGGCCTGGATGAAGTCCGCCTTGAACTTCTCGAAGCCGCCGAGATCCTCGTCGATCTTCTTGGCGAGGGCGGCCGGCGGGGTGCCGCCGCCATTGGGCTTCATCCAGTTCCAGAAATGGAGGTGGTTGAAGTGCTGGCCGGCATTGTTGAACAGGGCCTGGTTGGTCCCGTAGGAGGCCTTCACGATCTCCTCGACGCTCTTGCCTTGGAGATCGGTGCCCTCGAGCAGCTTGTTGCCCGTGTCGACATAGGCCTTGTGGTGCTTGTCGTGGTGAAACTCGAGGGTTTCCTTGGACATGTACGGCCCCAGCGCATCGTAGGCGTAGGGCAGCTCGGGGAGGGTGAAGGTCATGCGTCTCTCCGGGTCGTTCGGGCCCCGCGGCAGGGTCGTCCTGCACCGCTTCCCTCCGGCGGTCCCGCCGGATTCGCGTGCATGCCGCCGGGGCGGCCCGCGGTTACGTAAGTCGCTGGGTGCGCCGCGGCAACGCCGCACCTTCGCCCGAAATGGCCGTCAGGGCGCGCCGTCCACCGCTGATGAGGCGGAAAACATCGTCGTGCGGTTTTGAAAAACCGCACCAACGCCTTATCGTGCCGCTCCGAAGTGACGGCCGTTTGCCCGAGAGTACCATGATCATCGCGCTGTTCGCGCTCAGCCTCGTCATGATCATCGGCGGTGCCGCCGCCGTGATCCAGGGTTTCCCCTATGTGAGGCTGGAGAGCGGGCTCGCCATGGTGGTGGGGGGCTCCACCGCGGCCTCCGCCGGAGTGATCCTGCTCGGCCTGGCGGTGCTGGCCCTGCGCCTGGGGCGGATCGAGCGCCTGCTCGCCGGCGGCGCGGCGCCCCGCGCGTCCGCCCCCGCCCTGCCTCCGCTGCCGCATCCCTCCGAGAGCGTGACGCTGGCGCCGCCGAGCCTTCCGGCCGAGCGCCCGGCCCTGGCCGGCGCGGCAGGGCTCGCCGGCCTCACCGTGGGTGCGGCCGGCCTGGGCGTGGGTCTTGGCGCGGGCCTGCGCGGGCCGGAGCCGGTCTTCGACGATCCGCCCCTGCCCGGCAATGACCCGGCGCCCGAGGACGCCGCCGCGCGGGCGGAGGAGCCGCTGCTGCCCGACCTGCTGCCGCCCGAGGCGGAGGCCGCGGCCCCGGAGCCCCTGCATGCGGCCTCGGACGAGGCGGCGGAGCCCGAATTCCTGCCGGAGGGCGAAGAGCGGCCGGAGGACGAGGACCTCTTCGCCGCCGAGCTGCGCCCGGCCCTCGACGCGCCCCCGCCGGCCTCCGAGCCCGCCCCGGAGCCGGCCGTGGCCGAGGACGCTCCGGCGGCGCCCGAGACGCCGGAAGCGCCCGAAGCCGCCGCGCCGCGGGCGGAGGAGCGCCAGGTCGTCGGCACCTATTCCTCCGGCGGCAACACCTATGTGATGTTCTCGGACGGCAAGATCGAGGCCGAGACCCCGCGCGGCCGTTTCACCTTCGATTCCCTCGAAGAGCTGAAGACCTTCGTCGATTCCGGCGGCGAGGCGAACGCCCGCGGCGCCGCGTGAGGCGGGGACCGCCTCCCTTTCTCTTAAGCGGCTGACCGATCTCCGCGACGGTCTTTCCTGCCCTCTCTCCGACAGTCCGCGGAGAGGGGCGGGACGCGGCCGAAGGAGTCCCCTTCCCCTCAGAGCGTCGCCGGGATCGGCGCCCAGCCGCCCGCCCCGTCGGGGGCGAATTGCGGGATATGGGCGAGGCTGTGCACCAGGGCGGCGTCGGGGCCGAGCACCGGCTCCCAGTCATGGGCCTCGGTCAGCACCACGCCGATGCCGACGACCTCCGCCCCCGCCTGGCGGGCGAGCGCCACGGAGCCCTTGAGGCTGCCGCCGCTGGCGATCACGTCGTCCACCACCACCGTGCGCTTGCCCGCGAGCAGGGGCACCGCCCGCGGGTCGAGGAGCAGGCGCTGCTCGCCATGGGAGGTGATCGAGCGGATCGGCTGGGTCAGGGCGTTGGCGAGATGGAGCTTGGGCGATTTCTGCAGCACGACGTAGTCGTTCAGGCCGAGCGCCCGGCTCACCTCGATGGCGACGGGGATGCCGAGGGTCGCCGCCCCCACCACCACCTCCGGTTCGAGGGGCGCCAGCTTCTCGGCGAGCTTCTGCCCGATATGGGCGCCGAAGCGCACGCCGAGATCGATGATCATCATCAGCGAGATCGCGAAATCCGGCTTGATCGCCACGATCGGCAGGTCGAGCGGATAGCCGGCGACGTCGACGGGCCAGGCATGGCCGGTGAAGGGGGGCTCGGCGGAGGTCATGGCTGGGCGGGTTTCCGGGGCAGGCGGTCTTCGACGAGGAGCCCGACGCCGCGCCAGCTCGTGCGCTTCGCCCGGGTATCGTAGCCGGAGACGGTGAGGGAGACGGAGATGGCGTGCGCCATGCGCACCGCCTGCACCAGCAGCGGCACGCCGCGGGCCAGGGCGAAGCGCAGGCGCAGGTGGAAGGGCGCGGCGTCGATGTCGAGGCCGCGGGCGCGCTGCGCATCGGCGATCTGCTCGAATTCCCGGCGCAGCATCGGCACGATGCCGAACATCAGCGAGAGCACCAGCGTCGCCGTCGGCGGCAACCGGGCCGCGCTCGCCGCGGCCATGATCGCGCCGGGGGTGCTGGTCTCGACCACGAAGAAGAAGGCGCCCGTCGTGGCCACCAGCCGCGCCGCCATGCGCAGCGCCGTGAGCGCCGCCTCGGGCAACGGCATCCCCTGCAGCGACAGGTTCAGGAGCCAGGAGGCCACCACCAGCACGACGAGGATCGCCGCGCCCTTCAGGTAGCCGCGCAGCCCCGGCAGCCGCAGCAGGCTCAGGACGAGGACGACGAGGGCGGCGATGGCCGCGGTCATCCAGGCCTGCGGCGCGAGCCAGGCCGCGAGCATCACCGCGAAGGCCCCGGCGAGCTTCACGAAGAAGTTCAGGCGCAAAAGCGTGCTCATGCGGCGCGCTCCAGATCCGCATAGGGCCGCGGCCAGCCGAGGCGGGCGAAGGCCGGCGCCGCCCAGGCCTCCGCCGTCGGGCCGTCGAAGCCGATCCGGCCCTCCTCCAGGATCATGACCCGGTCGGCCACGTCGTCGACGAGTTCGAGGTCGTGCGAGATCAGGATCGCGGCCCGCCCCTGCGCCCGGCCCACGGCCAGGAAGCGCTCCAGCATGGCCCGGCCGAGGGCATCGCGGGCGAGCAGGGGCTCGTCGAGGATGGCGACGGGACTCTCCGCCGCGTCCAGGCAGGCGAGGCCGAGCAGCGCCTGCTCCCTGGCCGAGAGCGCGAAGGGATTGGCCTCCGCCTTCCTGGCGAGGCCGTAGGTGTCGAGGGCGGCGCGCGCCCGCGCCACCACCGCGGGCTCCTTGAGGCGGCGCGTCTCCGCGCAGACCGCGAAGGCCGCCTCGTCGATCACACTGAGGTTGAACAGCACCCGGCGCATGTTCTGCGGCATGTAGCCGATGCGCCGGGCCCGCCTGGCCGGCGTCCAGTCGCGGGCCTCCTCCCCGGCGATCAGGATCCGCCCCGCCGCCGCACGGGCGAGGCCGAGCACGGTCTGGAACAGGGTGGTCTTGCCGGCACCGTTGCGGCCGACGAGGCCCAGCACCTCGCCGCGGCGAAGGCCGAAGCTGACCGCGTCGAGCACCGGCGCCCCGGTGCCGCGGCGCAGGACCGAGCGCAGGTCGAAGACGTCGAGCAGGCTCTCCCCCGGCGCGCCCTGCGCCCGGCAGGGCCGCCGGCGGGAAGGGGGCAGGATGCCGGCCTCGTGCCAGGACCCCGGGCGGGCCATCGCCTCCGCCCGGGGCAGGGCGGCGCCGAGGCGGCCCTCCGTCAGGAAGGCGATGCGGTCCATGGCCGGGGCCAGGGCGGCGGCGTCCTGGTCGGCGGCGAGGAGCGCCGGGGCCTCGGGCGCGGCCCGCAGGGCGGTCAGGATGCCGAGCAGCCGGACGCGGGCGGCCGGGTCGAGGCCAGTGGTCGGCTCGTCGAGGGCGAGGAGCCGCGGCCGCCCGGCCAGCGCCGCCGCCAGCGCCACCATGCGCCGCTCGCCCCCGGACAGGTCGAGCACCATTCGACCCGAGAGCGGCCAGAGGGCGAAGAGATCCATCAGTTCGGCGATGCGGCGGCGCAGGGCCGCCCGCTCCATCCGCCGGTTCTCGAGGGGAAAGGCGATCAGGTCCTCGACGCTCAGGTTCCAGAGCTGGTCGTCGAGATTCTGGAAGACCGGGCTCACGGTGCGGAACAGGTCGGCGGCCCCCAGGCCGGAGAGCGGCGCGCCGTGCAGGCGCACCTCCCCCTGCCACAACCGGGGCTTCACCAGCCGCGGGATCACCCCGGCCGCGGCGGCGAGCAGCACGGATTTTCCCGAGGCGCCTGCCCCGCAGACGAGGGCGGCCTCTCCCTCCCCGAGGGCGAGGCCGATCCGATCGAGCGCCGGCCGGCTCGCCCCGAAGCCGACCGTCAGGTCCTGGATGTCGAGCAACGCCACGTACCTTGAATGTCCGAACCCTGGCCGTCCTCCGGTCCGCCGCGGTCAGAACCGGGTGAAGCCGCCGGGATGGGCGCTCTCCAGCACCTTCGTGGCGGGCAGAACCAGGAGCGGCGTGCCCACCAGCATCGGCACCACGTCGGACAGGCCGAGATAGGTGACCGCCCACCAGAACGGGAAGATGCCGAGATAGGCGAGGCTCGCCGAGACGGCGACGACCATGACGAGGCCCACGGCGAGGCAGGTGGCGGCGAGCTTGGCGAGCCAGACCTTGTCCGTCGTCTGCTTGCCGGGATCGAACAGGAAGCCGGGCACGAAGCCCGTCAGGCCCACCATGATGCCGTCGACGATCAGCGAATGGGCGGGGATGAAGGTGCCGGCCAGCAGCGACCAGACGATGGTGCCGAGATAGCCGGCGATGAAGCCGCTGCGCGCGCCCAGCAGCACGCCGATCAGCGGCGGCAGGAAGGCGAAGATGCGCCACTGGATGACGCCCGGCACCAGCTGGATCGGGTTGGCATAGGCCCAGAGCACGCCGGTGGCGGCGGCGCCGGCCAGCGACAGGACGAGGGGGAACAGGACATTGCCCTCGGGAGGGCTGGCGGCCGACGATTGCATGGCGATCACTCCGGATGATGGTCATCCATCCGCAGGAAAGATCCGCAAGCCATGTGCCAGCTTGACCGTCGCGGCGGATCATGGACCTTGGCCCGTCCCCTGCCTCTTCTCCCGGCATCTCCGCTCAAGACGGAACCGAATCGCGCATGAAGCACCTGCAATGGCTCGGCCTGCTGCCGTTTCTCGGCATGCTCGGCGGCCCCTTCGTGTTCAACCGGGTCGAGCCTTTGGTGCTCGGCATGCCGTTCCTGCTCGCCTGGCTCGTCGGCTGCACGGTGGCGACCGCGGCGATCATGGGGGTGATCTACCTCACCGATCCGGCCAACCGCCCGGGCTCCGACCGATGAACGCGGCGCTTCCGATCATCGGGCTGGCCGTCCTCGTGGCCCTCGGCCTCGGCCTGCTGGCCCGGGCCGGCCGCGACATGGACATGGAGCAGTGGAGCGTGGGCGGCCGCGGCTTCGGCACGGCTCTGGTCTTCCTGCTGATGGCGGGGGAGATCTACACCACCTTCGCCTTCCTCGGCGGCTCGGGCTGGGCCTACGGCAAGGGCGGCCCGACCTACTACATCCTCTGCTATCTCAGCCTGATCTACGTGATCTCCTACTGGCTGCTGCCGCCGATCTGGCGCTACGCCAAGGCGCGCAACCTGTTCTCGCAGCCGGATTTCTTCGCCGCGAAATACGACAGCCCGGGCCTCGGCGTGCTGGTGGCCCTGGTCGGGATCGTCTCCCTCGTCCCCTACATGGTGCTGCAGTTGAAGGGCCTCGGCATCATCGTGTCCACCGCCTCCTACGGCGCGATCCCGCCGACCGTGGCGATCTGGATCGGGGCGGCGGTCGTCACCGTCTACGTGACGGTCTCCGGCGTGCGCGGCTCCGCCTGGACGGCGGTGCTCAAGGACATGATGATCCTCGGCGTGGTCGTCTTCCTGGGGATCTACCTGCCGTATCACTACTATGGCGGCATCGGGGAGATGTTCCGGGCGATCGACCAGGCCAAGCCCGGCTTCCTCGCCCTTCCGGAGCGGGGCCAGAGCGCCTCCTGGTTCGCCTCGACGACGCTGCTCACGGCCCTCGGGGGCTGGATGTTCCCGCACACCTTCGCCTCGCTCTACACGGCGCGGGAGCCGGGGGTGTTCCGCCGCAACGCGGTGCTGCTGCCGCTCTACCAGCTGATGCTGCTGTTCGTGTTCTTCGCAGGCTTCTCCGCGGTGCTGCAGGTGCCGGGGCTGAAGGGGCCGGATGTCGACCTGTCGCTGTTCAAGATCGCCCTGGAGACTTTCCCGCCGTGGTTCGTCGGGGTGATCGGGGCGACCGGCGTGTTCACGGCCCTGGTGCCGGGCTCGATGATCCTGATCGCGGGGGCGACGCTCACGGCCAACACCCTGCTGCGCCCGCTCCTGCGCGGGCGGGCGGATGCCTCCACGGGCACCCTGGCGCGGCTCACGGCGCCGGTGCTGGCGCTGGTCTGCGTCGCCTTCACCCTGCACGGGGGCGAGACGATCGTGCAGCTGCTGCTGATGGGCTACAGCTTCGTCACCCAGCTCTTCCCGGCCCTGTTCGCGAGCCTGCTGCCCCGCAACCCGCTGACCAAGGCGGGGGCCATGGCGGGCATCCTCGCGGGCGTCGGCACCGTGGCGGTGACGAGCTCGGGCGGCTGGACCATGGCGAGCCTGTTCCCGGGGCTGCCGGGGGCGATCCAGGACGTCAATATCGGCGCCGTGGCGCTGATCCTGAACGTCGCCGTCGCCCTGCTCGTCAGCCTCGCGACGCGGCGCGCCGGGGCGGCCGCCTGAGCCGAACCGGCTAGGCGCGGCTGGCGCGGGACCGGGCCAGCACGCGCACCGCCGAGACCGGCAGGAGCAGCGTCTTCACCACGGCGGTGACGGCAAGGACGGCGATGACAGGAAGGACTGCGACGCAGAGGCCAACGACGGGCATGGGCTGCTCCTGATCGGCGAGGCGGACCGAGAAGCCGGGCCGCCTTGTTGGTAACCATAGCGCCACGCAATCGCGGCGAGACAAAGGTCGCGGGACGGCTCCACTGGAATTTCGAGCCGGCTTGTCACGGTTTTCCGTCCCGGGCGCGGCATCGCGCTCACGGGACCACGCGCCCGGCGCGGGGATGGGCGGCCTCGAAGGCGCTCATCAGGCGGGCGGCGTCGACCTTGGTGTAGAGCTGCGTGGTCGAGAGCGAGGCGTGGCCCATCAGCTCCTGGATCGCCCGCAGCTCCCCCTGGCGGGCGAGCAGATGCGTGGCGAAGGAGTGGCGCAGGGCGTGCGGCGTCGCGCTGTCGGGCAGGCCGAGCGCCCCGCGCAGGCTGGCGACGGCGTATTGCACCACCCGCGGCGAGAGCGGGCCGCCCTTGGCGCCCACGAAGAGCGCGTCCTCCTCGTTGAGAGGGTAGGGGCAGGCGGCGAGGTAATCGGCGACCGCCTGCGCCACCGCGGGCAGCACCGGCACGGCGCGCACCTTGCCGCCCTTGCCGGTCACCCGCACCTCGTCGATCCCCGGCAGGGGCGCGTCCTTGCGGGTGAGGCCGAGGGCCTCGGAGATGCGCAGGCCGGAGCCGTAGAGCAGCGCGATCACCGCGGCGTCCCGGGCGAGCACCCAGGGTTCCTTGGCCTCGCCGGCCCTCGTCTCGGCCCGGGTCATGGCCAGGGCCGCCGGCACCGGCAGGGGGCGCGGCAGGCGCCGCTCGACCTTGGGCGAGCGCACCGCGCCGAGGGCCGCGACGCCGCCATGCCCCTCCCGCTCCAGGTAGCGGGCGAAGGAGCGCAGGCCCGCGAGCATCCGCATCAGCGAGCGCCCGCCGATGCCCTCCGCCCGCCGCGCCGCCATGAAGGCGCGCAAGTCCCGCGGCGTCAGGGCGGTGATGAGGGCGAGGGTCGGGGTGCCGCGGCGCTGGTCGAGATGGACGAGGAACTGGCGCAGGTCGCGGGCATAGGCCTCGACCGTGTTGCCCGCCATGCGCCGCTCGCGGACGAGGGCGTCCCGCCAGCCGAGGAAGGCGGCCTGCAGGCCGGCATCGCCCGGGGGCAAGAGGCCGGCGGCGTCGGGTCCGTGGGGATTCGGGGCGAGCATCGCGCCCCCAGAGACGCCCCGTAAGGTTGACGTACCGTTAAGGATGACGGGGCCTTTCCGTCGCGCCCCATTCGCGCCAGATGGGCGGGGCGCCCCGGCCCGGCCGGCGCGCCGCGAACCGACTTCGAGGAACCTCCATGTCCAAGCCCGTCCACTCGATGATCCGCGTCCTCGACGAGCAGCGCTCGCGCGACTTCTACGCCCGCGCCTTCGGCCTCGCGGTGGCGGACCGGATCGACTTCCCGGATTTCACGCTGATCTACCTGCGCGACCCGTCCTCGCCCTTCGAGCTGGAGCTGACGGTGAACAAGGGCCGCAGCGAGCCCTACAATCTCGGCGACGGCTACGGGCATTTCGCCGTCACCGTGGAGGATGTCGAGGCCGAGCATGCCCGCTTCGAACGCGAGGGCCTGCCCGCCACCCCCGTGAAGGCGCTGAAGCACGGCGACACGCCGCTCGCGAAGTTCTTCTTCACCACCGATCCGGACGGCTACAAGATCGAGGTCATCCAGCGCGGCGGCCGGTTCGTCTGAGCGCGGCCCACTCCCCAAAAAGCCGCCTCAGCGGATCTCCGCCCCCGTGGGCGCGATCACCGCGAACAAATCGCCCAGGGCCGCGAGGCTCGCGGCCTGGAGGGCGGCGGCGGGGACGATGCTGCCGTCCGGCCCCGGCAGGGCGCGGGTGGCGGTGGCGGCGGCGACCACGGTGGGGCGGAAGCCCAGGTTGAAGGCGCTGCGGGCGGTGGAGTTGACGCACATATGCGTCATGAAGCCCGCCAGGATCACGTCCTTCACTCCGGCCGCCTCCAGCTTCTGCTGCAGGTCGGTGCCGACGAAGGAGCTCGGATAGTTCTTGGTGACGACCGGCTCGCCAGGAATCGGGGCGACCTCGTCGCTGATCTGGCCGATGGCCGCGCTCACGTCGTAGGGCGAGCCGGGGCCGGCATCGTGGCGCACGTGGAAGACCGGGATGCCCGCCTGCCGCGCCCGGCCGAGCAGGGTCTGGGCCTCCCGCACCGCCGCCTCGACGCCTTCGAGCGTCATCAGCCCCTGGCGATAGGTGTTCTGCAGGTCGATCAGCACCAGGGCGGAGCCCTTCAGCCCCGCCGGCTCCGACACGAGCCCGGACACCTCGCGCAGCGTCTTCAGATCGGCCATGGGCGTTTTTCTCCGTGGTGATGGCGCGGCCAGCACAGCCCCCCGGCCCGGCCGCCGTCAATCGAACTTTCGGCCGGGTCGGAGCGCCGCCCCGCCCGGCGCGGGCGCCCTACTCGCCCGTCTCCAGGGCGGCGAAGCCGGCGAGCGCCGTCTCGCAGAAGGCCGGGGCCTCCGGCTTCGGCAGGCTCGTTTCGAAGGCGATGGCGTCGTTGAGAGCGAGCACGTAGCGCTCCTGGGTCAGGGCCACCCCGACCGCCCGCTGCATCGCCTCGCGCCGGCTCCGCAGCAGGGCGTCGACCCGCTCCGGAGCGACGCCGCAGAGGATCGCCCGGCCGACGACGCGGCCCTGCCGCGCCCCGGCCTCCTGCGGGATCACCAGGGGCTTTCTCGCCGCCTGCTGGGCTGCCTCCTGGGCCGATACCGGGTGAGCGAGGGCGAGGAGCGCGAGGCCGGCGCCCGCGAGCACGGCCCGCATCAGGCGAAATCCGCGATGTCGTCGGCGATCTCGTCCGGCGCGGTGACGGCGGCGAAGCCCGCCTGCCAGGCCTCGTGCTCCGGGCTGCCCGGCGGATGCGGGTTGCGCGAGCGCGGCTCCCGCGCCTCCGCGGCGGCCTTGCCCGCGCGATAGGCCTCGCTCTGCTGCGGATCCTCGGCCATGCGTCCCTCCCGTCCTGACCGGGTTCCTAAAACGACGGGAACCCGATGCCTGTCACGCGAAATCCGGTCCGTGTCCGGCTCAACGGCGATCGGTTTCGGAGGGCTCCCTCGCGGGGATACGACGACGTTCACGTGTCACGCGTCTTTCCTCTCCCCTTGGGAGAGGCGGCCGCGAAGCGGACGGAGAAGGCGGTCCCGAGATGTCCCGTCTCAGCCCGGCTTGGCCCTCCACTGCGCTCACGCGCGGTCCCCCTCGCCCAGGGGGCGAGGAAGGGCGGGGGCGGATCGGGGCGAAAGCCGCGATCCGCCCCAGGCCGGCTATTGCGGCGCGGGGGTCGGTTCGGCCGGTTGGGTGTCGGGCGCCTTCGGTGCCTCGCCCGTCTCCGTCACCTTGGCGAGTTCCGGATAGGGCTCGACCACATGGGCCCCGGCCATCGGCTTGCTCTGGCCGTTATGGCAGGTGGCGCAGTTGATCTTCGGGGCGTCCCCGGTCGGGCCGAGGCGGTTGGCCGGGAAGGTCGCGGTCAGCGGCGTGATGTAGTCGCCGTTGAGGTCGCGCACCATCCGGATGCCGTGCCAGGCGAGCGTCCGCTGCGGGGTCGATTGCGACCAGTTCGAGATCGCCCGGGTGTTGTGGCAGTAGGTGCAGTTCACCCCCAGCGATTCCGACATGTGGATCATCAGGCCGTAGGTCTTCTCCGCGTCCTGGATCGGCTTGCCCTTGCTCTCGGGCAGGGCCGTGGTGGCGTTGACGCGGATCAGGTTCTGGTCGGTGTCCTTCTTGGCCAGGAAGGTCTCGAGGGTGTTGTAGGGCAGCGAGGACAGGCCGACGGAGGGGGAGGCCAGGTTCTGGCCGTTGTTGCGGGGCTTGAAGCCGGTCTTGTAGGTCGGCCCCGGATTGTCGAACCAGACATGCTGCGGCACCGGCTGGCCGCGATGGCAGGTGTAGCAGGTCACGCCGGCCTCGCCGACATGCTTCTCCTTCCAGGCGGTGTTGATGTGCTGCACCATCTGCAGCATCCGCCGGGCGACCTTCTTCTGGTAGAGGCTGTCGTCGGCCATGTTCTCGGTGTTGTGGCAATAGGTGCAGCCCTGCTCGGGGCTGACCCATTCCGTCATCGAGGTCATCAGCCGGTTGAACTCCTCCACGCTGACGTCCTGGAGCACCTTCACGTTCTGGTAGACGGCGCCGGCCTTGTCGGTGCCGGCCTCGACCGGATCGGCCGGGGTCGGCGGCAGGTTGGCGGCCTTGATCTCTTCGGCCTCCCGGCGGGTCTGGATCTGGTCCATGCCGGTGCCGCGGAAGCCGTGCTGCTGGGCGAGGATGGGCGGTTTCGTCCAGCCGGCGGTGCCGAACTGGGCGATGGTCAGGAACAGCGCGACCACGCCGGCGGCGACAACGAGCAGCGTCCTCATGGCGTGCCTCCGGCCGGATTGAGCGGGTCGGTCACCGGCCCGAAGACGTGCGGATAGGCGGGGGCGACGCCGTGCTTGACCGCCCAGAGGTACCAGTTGTCGACGACCGTGCCGGTGAGCAGGATGCCGATGCCGCCGGTGAGGGTGGTGAGCACCGCGAACCACCAGGCCCAGCGGTGGATGGATTCCATGGTGGCGTTGAAGCCCATGGTCCAGCGCCAGAACAGGGCGGCCCGCTCGGTGGCCGTGCCGCGGTTGACGATCTGGTCGATCTCCCGCTCGGCCCCGTAGCGGGAGCAGGCCAGGATGGTGCCGCCATGCATCGCGAAGAGCAGCGTCGACCCGTAGAGGAAGACGATCGAGAGCATGTGGAACGGGTTGTAGAACAGGTTACCGTAGCGCAGCGAGAAGGCCGCGGTCCAATCGAGATGGGGGAAGATGCCGAAGGGCACCGCCTCCGACCACGAGCCCATCAGCAGCGGCCGGATGAAGCCGAGCACGAGGTAGAGCCAGATCGCGGAGGCGAAGGCCCAGGGCACGTGGGTGCCGAGCCCCAGGGCCCGGGCCCGGCGGTACATCCGCACCCACCAGAGCAGGATCGAGGTGGTGAGGAAGAAGCCGGCGATCAGCCACCAGCCGCCCTCGGCGAGGGGGGGCAGCACCTTGAGGCCGTATTGCGGGCGCGGCGGCTCCAGGGCGAGCCAGGGCAGTTGCCGCACGAACTGGATCGGATCCCAGTTCACGCTCGCCCACATGTTGAGGCCGATGATCTCGAAGGCGATCAGGCCGCAGGTCAGGGACAGGGCGCCGAGATAGCCGCCGTAGATCGGCCCGACCTGGCTGTTGCCGAACAGGCCGAACAGGTAGCTGTTGAAGGCCTTGCCGACACGGTTGTCCGTGGCGACGGGGATGCCGCGCTCCGGCTCGACCGGCCGGACCTGCACCTGGGTGAAGATGTTCTGGTAATAGGTCATCGGCGCGTCCTCCCTTCCGCCGGTCAGCGCCAGACCGGGAGATTGAGCCACCAGCCCCACCATTCGGGCCAGCCGCGCGTCCAGAACGGACCGCTGATCACGATGCAGACCGCGCTCCAGAAGCCCGCCGAGAGGGCCAGGAACAGGCCGAGGCGGTGGATGCCGAGGGTGCCGATCGAGTAGCCGATCGTGTCGCGGAAATAGGTGTCCTCGTGCTCGGGCGTCTTCACCACGTCGCTGTCGCGCGGCGGGTTGGTCGAGGACAGGATCAGCGAGCCGTGCAGGGCCAGGGCGAAGGTCGTCGTGAAGAAGAACGACACCGCCAGCATGTGCGCCGGATTGTAGTGGAAGTGGAGATACTGGTAGCCGGTGTTCGAGACCCAATCGAGGTGGCTCAGGATGCCGTAGGGGAAGCCGTAGCCCCAGGCGCCCATCAGGAACGGGCGGATCACCACCAGGGTCACGTAGGCGAAGATCGCCACCGAGAAGGCGAAGGGCACGTGGTAGCCGATGCCGAGCTTGCGGCAGATCTCGACCTCGCGCAGCGCCCAGGAGCCGAAGGCCCCGACCGCGCAGAAGGTGATGATCTGCCAGAGGCCGCCTTCCTTCAGCGGCGCCAGCGCCAGCCCGTATTTCAGGTCGGGGGGCGCGATGTTGATCTGCCAGATGTTCCAGGTCGGGCCGAGGGCGGCCCCGTAGACGATCAGCGCCGTGCCGAGCACGGAGAAGAAGATCGTCGTCACCCCGAAGAAGCCGACATAGAACGGCCCCAGCCAGAAATCGAACAGGTCGCCGCCGATCAGGGTGCCGCCGCGGACGCGGTATTTCCTCTCGAAGCTCAGCATCGCCATGGCGGCAGCCCTCGCGCTGGAGGTGGGGGTTCAGGTTTCCGCGGGCGGGGCCGGAGACCCGGCGGCCCGTCCGCGGGCGCGTCTCGTCGAGGCGCGACGCGGCCGCTCCGTCAGGAGGGCATCGTCGGGAGGACGAGGCTGTGCGCGGCCGCCGCCTTGGCGGCCTTGGGGCCTTCCAGCCAGTTGAACCGGTCGGTGCTGAGCAGGATGAAGTGGATCAGCAGGGCCAGGACGAACAGGAAGGTGAACAGCGCGACGAGGGTCCGCCGCGGATCGAAGAGAAGCCAGATCTTGTGCATGGTCGGGCCTCCCTCAGCCGATCATCGTCGCGAGCGCCCGGGCCGCATCGGTCACGCCGTCGAGCGAGGCGTAGCCCTGCGGGCCGGGGAGCCAGGGCCGCCACAGCCAGACCAGGATGTGGGCGACCACGGCGATCGCCGTGAAGATGATGAAGCTCGTCAGGAAGATCGCGTGGAACTCCTTGGCTTCGGCTTCCGTCAGCCCGGACAGGCTGCTCGGTCTCTCGGTGGATACTCCGCTTGCCATCGATGGAACCTCCGTTTCTCTTGGCTGCGGCCCCGAGGGACCGCTGCGGGTTCTGCCGTGGCGCCGAGGTCGCCGCGGCAATCTTCCTCCCGTGTGAGCGGACGGAAGCTTCGCGGGGTCGAACTCACCCCGTGAGCCGGCCCGGGGACCGGCCCGAAGATCACCCCAGGCTCAGCCCATGAAGGCGAAGGGGATGGCGGAGACGGCCATGGCGCGGGCCTCCGCGAAGACGGAGCGGCGCGGCGCCGGGTAGCGCGGGCCCCGCTGCGGCAGCAGGCGCTGCAACAGGGCCGCGGCCAGGAAGAACGGGTAGGTCGCGGCCAGGATGAGCCGGAACTGGAACGCCTCCGCGTGCAGGCGCGACGGCGACGGCATCGAACGTTGCATGGCCGGTCTCTCCGGGTTGCGCGCGGCGGCGGGCGCCGGGCGATGGATGCGGGACAGGGCGAGGGGGGCGCTCATGCGGCGGCTCCGGGGGCGAGTTCGGCGCGGGCGCGGGCGAGATGGGGCAGGCCGATCTCCGCCGCGCCCTCGGTGCGGGCCAGGCGCTCGGCCGCGTCGCGCAGGCGCTTGGCCGCGGAGATGCGCACCAGCACGGGGAGGGTCTCGATCAGGGCGTCGAGCCGGGCGCGGGCCTCCGCGTCCCAGGGCAGCGGGCGCTGCATCCGCGCAGGCGTGGCCTCGACCGCATCCATGTCGCGGGCGAGCGGCAGGATGTGGAAGAGCATGTCGAACAGGGCGTTGCAGACCTCCTGGACCAGGTAGGTCGCCCCCGCGTAGCCCATGAAGGGCGTGCCGGTGTGCCGCCGGACCAGGGCGCCGGGGAAGGAGGCGGGCACGTAGGCCGACCGGCCGCCGCTCTCGGCGAGGTACATGCGCTCGTTGTAGGAGCCGAACAGCACCAGCGGCGGGGTCTCGGCGATAGCCGCGCGCACCGCCGCGTTGTCGGGCTTCTGGCCGGCGCTGCGGGCGAAGCTGAACTGGCAGGGCAGGCCCAGCTCCTCCTCGAGGAAGTGGCGCAGGCCCCTCGCATAGGTCTCGGTGGCGACGACGCCGAAGCTCGCGGTGCCGAAGAAGTCCTGCGTCACCGAGCGCCAGAGATCCCAGACCGGCTTGATCGTGGTGTGCTTCTCCCGCTCGATGAAGGGCTCGGGATCGAGCCCGAGGAGCGCGCCGAGCGCGCGCAGGAACTTGGTGGTCGAGAGCACCCCGATCGGCGCCTGCAGGTAGGGCCGCTCCAGGCTCTCGCAGAGCAGCCGGCCGAATTCCCGATAGAGGCAGATATTGGCGTCCGCGTTCACCAGTTTCGGCACGTCGGCGAGGTGGCTGCCCAGGGGGAAGGTGAGGTTCACCTCCGCCCCGATGCCCTCCACCAGCCGGCGGATCTCGGCGAGGTCGCTCGCCAGGTTGAAGCAGCCATAGGCCGGGCCGATGATGTTGACCCGCGGCTTCTCCCCGGGCTTGCGCTCGGGCCGGGCGGGGATGCCCTTCTTGGCGAAACGCCTGGCGCCGTATTCCTGCCAGAGCCAGGCGATGGCCCGGTCGGCCGCCTGCCACTGGTCCTCGTCGATGGTGCGCGGCAGGAAGCGCTGGAGGTTGGTGCCCTCCGGCGTCACCCCGCCGCCGATCATCTCGGCGATGGAGCCCGTCACCACCACGCTCGGCTGGGCCGGATCGAGGGTGGCGTGCGCCCGCTTCATCGCCCCTTCCGTGCCGTGGCGGCCGAGCTCCTCCTCGGCGAGCCCGGTGACGACGATGGGCAGCTCGTGGGGCGGCAGGGCGTCGGTGTAGTGGAGCACCGAGGTCACGGGCAGGTTCTCGCAGCCGACGGGGCCGTCGATGACGACCTGCAGGCCCTTGATCGCCGTGAAGACGTAGACGGCGCCCCAGTAGCCCCCGGCCCGGTCGTGATCGAGGACGAGCATCAGGCCATCTCCCCGATCGGCGCCGTGCTGGCCGTCTTCGCCTTGGGCGCCGCCTTGGCGCGGGGGACCTCCTGCCAGATGCCGGCGGCGTGGCCGGTGCCGACGCCCTCGAAGAACTGTCGCATGGCGGAGAAGCGCGGGCCGCTGGCGAGCGCCGCGTTGACGACCTGGGCCAGCGAGCCGGCCCCGGCCGCCCCCATCAGCGGGCGGGCGGAGATCAGGTTCGTGAAATAGAGGGCGGGGATCGCCCGCTCCTTGGCCTTCTGCACCACCGGCGTGGTGCCGATGGCGAGGTCGGGCCGGAACGTGGTCAGGGCGGCGAGGTCGTCCTCCAGGGAGGCGCGGTAGCGCACCGTGACGCCGCGCTCTTCGAGCCAGACCCGGTCGGGCTCGGACCAGGGCGTCTTCGGGCAGGCGGTGCCGACATAGGGCACCTCGGCCCCGCTCTCGACCAGCAGACGGGCGACCAGCAGTTCCGAGCCCTCGTAGCCCGAGAGCGTGATGCGGCCGCGGATCGGCCGGGCGGCGAGCGCACCGCGGATCGCCGGCAGCAGCCGGTTCTGGGCGGCGGCGATCACCTCCGGCGTCACGTCGCAGGCCCGGCCGATGGCCGCGAGCCATTCGGCGGTGCCGTCATGCCCGACCGGGGCCGAGCCGATCACGGGCCGGCCCGCCGCCGCGAATTCGCGGATCGAGGCCGTGTAGAAGGGGTGGATCGCCGCCACCGCCGCCCCGTCGAGGGCGGCGTAGAGCTCGCGCCATTCCCGCGTCGGCACCACCGGCCCCGCCGCCAGGCCGAGGGGTTCGAGCAGGCCGCCGATCACCACGGGATCGGCCGGGAACATTTCGCCGAGCAGCGTCACCGTGGGCCGGTCGGCGCGCCCGCCCCGGGGTGCCGGGACGGGACCCTGCTCGGCCTCCGTCCGGGCGAATTTGAGCATGGCCCCGGCCAGCACGTCCTTGGCCTCGGCATGGGTCGGCACGCCGAAGCCCGGCACGTCGATGCCGATCACCCGCACCCCGTCGATGGCCTTGGGCAGGAGCCGGAGCGGCACGCCGGAGGCGGTCGGCACGCAGAGATTGATGACGACGACGGCGTCGCACGCCTCCGGTCTGGCGGTGGCGTACACCGCCTCGCGGATGTCCTCGAACAGCTTGCCCGTGACCAGGGTCTCGGAATTGAAGGGCACGTAGCCGACGCTGCGGCGCGCCCCGTAGAAATGCGCGGTGAAGGTGAGGCCGTAGACGCAGCAGGCGGAGCCCGACAGGATCGTGGCGGTACGGCGCATGCGCAGGCCCACCCGCAGGGAGCCGAAGGCCGGGCACATGCTCTGGGGCTGGTCGTGCGGCCCGGTCGGGTAATCGGCGGCGTAGCGCTCCAGCGTCTCCGACATCCCGGCGGATTCGGCCGCGGCGCGCATCGCGTCCTTGCCGGCATGGCAGCCGAGGCCGTCGCCGCGGGTGGCGTCGAGGTTGATCACCTCGGCGCCCGCTTCGGTGCCCGCTTGGCCCTCCGGCCGGGGCGGCGTGGGGGCCTTGTCGCGGCGGGCGCGCAGATCGGCGATGTCGAGGGTGACGGCCATGCCTCAGACCTCGTCGTAGACGACTTCGAGGGACGGCTTCTCGAGGCTGGCCGCGCCGCACATGTCGGCCAGGGTGGCCGGCTCCAGCACCACGTCGCGGCCCACCGTCTCGCCGGCGAACAGGCCGAGCAGCCCGTCCTGCGTGAGGGGCTTCGGCTGGTGCGGGGCGGCCTGCGCCACGTTCTGCGCCAGCTCCGCGAAGAGCGGCCCCCAGCGCCCGTCCGGCTTGCCGATGATCTCGTAATTCGCACTCTTGCGGCGGATGTCGTCGTCGGCGGGGATCGAGGCCAGGACCGGGATGCCCGCGGCCTCGGCGAAGGCCTGCGCCTCCCCGGTGCCGTCGTCCTTGTTGATGACGAGGCCGCCGACGCCGACATTGCCGCCGAGCTTGCGGAAATACTCCACCGCCGAGCAGACGTTGTTGGCGACGTAGAGGGATTGCAGGTCGTTGGAGCCGACGACGATGACCTTCTGGCACATGTCCCGGGCGATCGGCAGGCCGAAGCCGCCGCAGACCACGTCGCCCAGGAAGTCGAGCAGGACGTAGTCGAAGCCCCAGTCGTGGAAGCCGAGCTTCTCCAAGAGCTCGAAGCCGTGGATGATGCCCCGTCCGCCGCAGCCGCGGCCGACCTCCGGCCCGCCGAGCTCCATCGCGTAGACGCCGTCGCGCTTGAAGCAGACGTCGCCGATGGCGACCGGTTCGCCGGCGAGCTTCTTCCGGGTCGAGGTCTCGATGATGGTCGGGCAGGCCCGGCCGCCGAAGAGCAGCGAGGTGGTGTCGCTCTTCGGGTCGCAGCCGATCAGCAGCACCCGCTTGCCCTGCTGGGCCATCATGTAGCTGAGATTGGCCAGGGTGAAGGACTTGCCGATGCCGCCCTTGCCGTAGATCGCGATGATCTGCGTCTCCTTCTTCGCCGGGGCGGTGGCGACGGGGTCGGGGGCGATGGCGGCCTCGGCGCGCAGATGCGCGGCGGCTTCCAGGGCGGCCTTGTTCAGCTGCAGGTTCATGAACAGGCTCTCCAGTCGAGGATCATCTTCAGGCAGGCCGGATCGCCGAAGGCCGTGCGGTAGGCCTCCTCGGCCCTGGCCGCGGGCAGGCGGTGGGTGATCAGGCCGTCGAGGGAGAGGCGGCCGCCGGTGATGAGCGCGGTCACCGCGGCGAGGTCGCCCGGCTTGAACTCCGCCGAGACGCGGATGCGGGCCTCCCGCAGGAAGGCGGGGGGGAAGGCGAAGGCGAGGGGCGCCTCGTAGAAGCCGGCGAGCACGATCTCGCCGCCGGGCGCCAGGCGGGCGATCAGGGCGTCGAGCCCGTTCGCATCGCCGCTGGCATCGGTGATGGTGGCGTAGGCGCCCTGCGGGTCCTTCCCCGGGGCGAGGACCGGGTAGCCGAATGCCCCGTCGCGGCGGACCGGGCTCGTCTCCCAGACCACCGGCTGGCCGCCCGCGGCCCGGGTGAGGCGCGCGAGCAGCCGCCCGAGCACGCCGTGGCCGACGATGAGGGCGGGCTCGCCGGGGGTGACGCCGGACAGGGCGCGGTAGGCGGTGGCGGCGAGCGCGATCAGGCAGGCCCGCTCGCCGAGCGCCGGGGAAACGGGGACGAGGCGGGCGCCGGGCACCACCAGATGCGAGGCGGCGCCACCGAACAGGCCCCGCACCTCGCCGAAGCAGCGGGCGCCGGGCACGAACACCGTTTCCCCGGTGCGCAGCCCCGATTCGGGGCCGGCCCAGGCCACGGTGCCGACCGACTCGTAGCCGGGCACCAGGGGGTAGCCCATGCCGGGGAAGGCGGGCATCCGGCCCGACCAGAGCAGCCGCTCCGTGCCGGTGCTGATCCCGCTCCAGGCGATCGCCACCACCGCATCGGCCGCGCCGGCCTCCGTCAGCGGCAGGCGGGTCAGGGCCAGCCACTCGGGACGTTCGAGGATGACGGCGAGTGCGTCCATGGCTGGAGCCTCCGCTCTTCCCGGTCGCCGTCTTCGGCCCGATTTGCTCGGGCCGCCGGCGCCTGGCCTGTCCGGACGCTCCCTGGCGGCCGGGCGACTCCGTCAAGGGACGTTGTCGCTGAGTGTAAGTTTAGAATGACACTTCACGACGTCAAGTATAACTTACGACTTTCAACCTCGATCCGCGATCAGCACCCGCACCAGCAGCGGCCGGCGGGTGCCGGCTTCGCGGATGGCCTCGAAGCCGGCCGAAGCCAGCATCGAAGCCAGCTCCGAGGCGGTGCGGGGCCGTCCGCTGCCCATGGCGAGCAGGTAGAATCCGAAATACGCGTCGCCGATCGGCTCGGCCCCCTTCGTCCCGGCCATGGGTTCCGCCAGGATCAACCGTCCCCCCGGTGGCAGGGCGGTGTGCGCGGCACGCAGGAGATGCAGCGCCTCCGCATCGTCGTGGTCGTGGACGATGCGGACCAGGGAGACCGCGTCGTAGCCCCGCGGCAGCGGATCGGCATGGAAGCTGCCGCCATGGCAGGCGACCCGGCCGCCGAGCCCCTCCTCCGCCAGCCGCCTCTGCGCCCGGCGGGCGACCGCGGGCAGGTCGAACAGGGCGAGGGGCAGGTCCGGGTAGCGCCGCGCCACCGAGGCGGCGAAGGCGCCCTCCCCGCCCCCGACATCGAGCAGGCCGCTGCGGCCCTGGAGCGAGACCGCGTCGAGCACGTCCTGCGCGATCATGGCCTGGGAGGCCGCCATCAGCCCGCCATAGGGGGCGACCGCCGCTTCCTGGATCGCCTCGGCATCGCGGTTTTCCGCATAGGGCCAATAGCGTGCGAGGCGGGTCGGGCCGCCCGTCCCGCGCAGCAGGGCCACCGGATCGGCGAGGTCGGCATAGAGCAGGGCGTGATGCTCGATCATCGCCGCGATCGCCGGATTGCCGATCATCGCCGCCCCGAGATCGGCCAGGGCGAAGCGGCCGTCCTTCAGCCGGTGCAGCAGGGCGAGGGAGACGGCCGCCTTGAGCAGGCGCTCCGCCCGCTCCGGCGGCAGGTCCCGGCGCCGCGCCACCGCTTCCGCCGCGAGCGGGCCGGCCTGGAGCAGGCGGAACAGGTCGAGCCGCACGCAGGCGAACAGCACCTGGGCGTAGACGAAGCCGGCGCAGAGATCGAACAGGGCGCGGGTGTTGCGCCGCGCCCGCCCCCGGGTCAGGGGGAAGCCCGCCGCCCAGAGCTGGAAGCGGGGGCTCGCCACCAGCCGATTGCGCCAGGCGAGCACCCGCTCGCGCCAGGGCAGCGCCGCCACCGCTCGGGCTTCCGCGGGGGAAGCGGGCATGGCGCGCTCCGTCAGGCCGGGGCCAGGCGCAGGCTCGCCGGCAGGAACAGCCGGGTCTGCGCGGTGATCTCCGCGCGCAGCGCCTCGGCGCCGGGGCAATCCGGGATCACCTCGATCGCGTCGCGGCAGAGCCGGCGCAGGCGCTCGATGGCCCCGCCCATGCCGAGCAGGGCCGCGGCGTTCGGCCGGCCGAGGGTCACGTCGCGGCCGGCGGGCTTGCCGATCTCCTCCTGGCGGCAGGCCACGTCCCGCAGGTCGTCGGCGACCTGATAGGCCTCGCCCAGGCATTCGCCGAGCAGCCGCCAGGGCAGGGCCGCCTCCCCCGCCGCGGTGGCGCCCGCCACCGTGGCTGCGGCGAACAGGGCGCCGGTCTTGGCCTGCTGGTAGTCGCTGAGCGCCACCGTCGGCTCCGATTCCCAGGCCTGGCCGGCGCAGATGCCGGCGGGCGAACCCACCGCCCGGGCGACCAGCCCGACCAGGGCCGCGAGGCGCGAGGGCCGCCGGGCGGCGCCCCGGGCCAGCGTGTCGAAGGCCAGCACGATCAAGGCGTCCCCCGTCAGCACCGCCAGGGGCTCGCCGAAGGCCAAGTGTACGCTCGGCTTCTGCCGGCGCATCGGCGCGTCGTCGAAACAGGGCAAATCGTCATGCACCAGCGAAGCGCAGTGCAGCAGCTCGATGGCGCCGGCCGCCGCGTCGGAGGCTTCGGGATCGTCGTCGCCGCAGGCCCGCGCCACCGCCAGGCAGAGCCGCGGCCGGATCCGGTGGCCCCCGGGAAACACCGCGTACCGGATCGCCTCCGCCAGCCGCGGCGGCGCCCCCGGCGCCTCCGCCCGCGCCACCGCCATATCGAGCGCCGCCTCGATCCGTCCGCCGGCATCCATAGCTCTCTCCCGGTGTATCGTTTGTTTGTCGGTCTTGTATGTCAACAAAGATTGACACTTAATGGCGTCAGGATCAATGGCCGCCAGGAGCGTGGGATCGTGGCCTCCGAGCGGATCGTCGTGGTCGGAGCCGGGGTGGCGGGGCTCGTCGCCGCCCTGCGGCTCGCCCATGCCGGGCTCGACGTGCTCCTGCTGGAGCGGGCCGCGTGCCCGGGCGGCAAGATGCGCAGCCTCGAGGTCGACGGCCGCCCGGTCGAGGCCGGGCCGACCGTCTTCACCATGCGCTGGGTCTTCGACGAGATCTTTTCCGAGGTGGGCGCGGCCCTGGAGGAGAGGGTGCGCCTGACGCCCGCGCGCCTGATCGCCCGCCACGCCTGGAGCCGGACCGAGCGGCTCGACCTCTTCGCCGACGAGGAGGCCTCGGCCCGGGCCATCGCCGACTTCGCCGGGGCCCGCGAGGCCGAGGGCTATCGCCGTTTCTGCGCCCGGGCGGCGGAGGTCTACCGCACCCTCGAAGGTCCCTTCATCCGCGGCGAGCGGCCGGGGCCGGTCGAGCTCGGCCGGCGGGTCGGCCTGTCGGGCCTCGGCGACCTCTGGCGCATCCAGCCCTTCGCCACGCTCTGGTCGGCGCTCGGCGAGTACTTTCGCGATCCGCGCCTGCGCCAGCTCTTCGGCCGCTACGCCACCTATTGCGGCGCCTCGCCCTTCGCCGCCCCCGCCACCCTGATGCTCGTCGCCCATGTCGAGCAGGCCGGGCTCTGGACCCTCGAGGGCGGCCTCTCCGGCCTCGCCCGGGTGCTGGCGGCGCTCGCCGCCGAGAACGGGGCGCGGCTGCGCTACGGTGCGGAGGTCGACCGCATCCTCACCGAGGCCGGGAGCGTGACCGGCGTGCTGCTCGCCAGCGGCGAGCGCATCCCCGCGGACGTGGTCGTCGCCAATGCCGATGCGGCGGCCTTCGGGCTCGGCCTGTTCGGACGCGCGGCGGCCTGCGCCGGCGACCGGATCGCGCCGCCGGAGCGCTCGCTCTCCGCCCTTACCCTCTGCCTGAACGCGCGGGCCGAGGGGTTTCCCCTCGCCCACCACAACGTGTTCTTCTCCGCCGATTACCGGGCCGAGTTCGCCGAGATCCTGACCCGGCGCCAGCTCCCCTCCGACCCGACCGTCTATGTCTGCGCCCAGGATCGGGCGGCGGAGGGCGGCGCGGTTTCGGGGCCGGAGCGCCTGCTCGTCCTCGTCAACGCCCCCGCCGATGGGCGCGAGCGCCCGCCCACCAGCCCGGAGATCGCCCGATGCGAGAGGACTCTGACGGAACGGCTCTCGGCCTGCGGGCTCACCCTGACCCCGGCGGCGGCCCCGGCGATCACCACGCCGGAGGGCTTCGAGGCGCTGTTTCCGGGGACGGGGGGCGCCCTCTACGGCCGGGCCTCCCACGGCTGGAGCGCGACCTTCAAGCGTCAGGGGGCGCGCACCCGCCTGCCGGGCCTCTACCTGGCGGGGGGGAGCGTGCATCCGGGGCCGGGCGTGCCGATGGCGGCCCAGTCCGGGCGGCTGGCGGCCCAGGCGGTGCTCGCCGACCTCGCTTCGACGGCCCGGTCGCGACGGGCGGCTATGCCTGGTGGTATGTCGACGCGCTGAGCGCGGACGGGCGCCAGGGGCTGACCGTCATCGCCTTCATCGGCAGCGTGTTCTCGCCCTATTACGTCCTCGACCGCGCCCAGGACCCCTTCGCCCATTGCGCCATGAATGTGGTGCTCTACGGCGAGCGGGCGAACCGCTTCGCCATGACCGAGCGCGGTGCCCGGGCGCTTTCCCGCGACGCCGCCTCGATCGCCATCGGCGCGAGCGCCATGGAATGGGACGGCACGGCGCTGACGATCCGCCTCGACGAGCGGGCCGCGCCCCTGCCCTACCCGATCCGCGGCACCATACGGCTCAGCCCCCACGGGATCACGGAAGGCCCCTTCACCCTCGACGCGCCGGGCCTGCATCGCTGGTGGCCGATGGCGCCCTCCTCCGCGGTCGAGGTCGCGCTGGAGGAGCCGGCCCTGCGCTGGCGCGGCACCGGCTATTTCGACACCAATGACGGCGACGGCCGCCTGGAGGACACCTTCTCCGACTGGACCTGGTGCCGGGCCGACCTCTCCGAGGGGGCGGCCATCCTCTACGACGTGCGCCGGAAGGACGGCAGCGGCCAGAACCTGTCCCTGCGCTTCGCCCGGGACGGCCGCCGCCGGGAATTGCGCCCGCCGCTCCCCGCCGCGCTGCCGCCGACGCGGCTCTGGCGCATGGGCCGTTCGACCCGCAGCGACGACGGCGCCGCCCGGGTGCTGCGCACCTTCGAGGACACCCCCTTCTACGCCCGCTCCCTGCTCGCCACCCGCCTCGACGGCGAGGCGGTGCGGCCGGTGCACGAGAGCCTGTCGCTCACCCGCTTCCGCAACCCTTTGGTGCAGCTGATGCTGCCGTTCCGGATGCCGCGGGTGCCCGGCTGAACGCGAGAGGCGCCGCCCCTTCCGGAGCGGCGCCTCTCGAGCACAGTCCTCTGTGAGGGCCGGATCAGGCCGCCTGCTGGCCCTTCTGCAGCAGCTTGCGGTTGATCAGCACCTCGGCGATCTGCACCGCGTTCAGCGCCGCGCCCTTGCGCAGGTTGTCGGAGACGCACCAGAAGTTCAGGCCGTTCTCGATGGTGGCGTCCTCGCGGATGCGGGAGATGTAGGTGGCGTCCTCGCCCGCCGCCTCGTGCGGGGTCATGTAGCCGCCGTTCTCGCGCTTATCGATCACGAGCACGCCCGGGGCCGCACGCAGGATCTCGGTCGCCTGCTCGGGGGAGAGCGGACGCTCGAACTCGATGTTCACCGACTCGGCATGGCCGATGAAGACCGGCACCCGCACTGCGGTGGCCGTGAGCTTGATCTTGGGATCGAGCATCTTCTTGGTCTCGGCGACCATCTTCCACTCTTCCTTCGTGTAGCCATCCTCCATGAACACGTCGATGTGGGGGATGACGTTGAAGGCGATCCGCTTGGTAAACTTCTTCTGCACCACCTCGCCGGCGGTGAAGACCGCGCGGGTCTGGTTGAACAGCTCGTCCATGGCGTCCTTGCCGGCGCCGGAGACCGACTGATAGGTCGAGACCACCACACGCTTGATGGTCGCCGCCTCGTGCAGCGGCTTGAGCGCGACCACGAGCTGCGCCGTGGAGCAATTCGGGTTGGCGATGATGTTGCGCTTGGTGAAGCCCACCACCGCGTCGGCATTCACCTCGGGTACGATCAGCGGCACGTCGGCGTCGTAGCGGAAGGCCGAGGAGTTATCGATCACCACGCAGCCCTGCTGGCCGATGCGCGGGCTCCACTCCTTCGAGGCCTCGCCGCCGGCCGACATCAGGCAGATGTCCGTGTCGGTGAAGTCGTAGGTGTCGAGGGCTTTGACCTTGAGAATCTTGTCGCCGAAGGAGACTTCCTGGCCCTGGCTGCGGCGCGAGGCCAGCGCCACGACCTCGTCGGCCGGGAAGGCGCGCTCGGCCAGGATGTCGAGCATCTCGCGGCCCACATTGCCCGTGGCTCCGACGACGGCGACCTTGTAACCCATCTCATCCGCTCCGCTTCGCGGGTCCCGGGCGTTCTGCGCCGAAGGGACCGTGCCGCCTCGTCGCGACCCTCGCGGCGGGCGGCCTTGCCGAAAGGGGCGGGCCTGCCGTTCCGGAAAGCCGGGATCGCGGGTGCCCCAAGCAAACGAGCCCGCCCCCGCTCAGGCGGGGTGGGCTCCGTTCGCGGGTGCACAAAGCGCCCACGCGCGCGTGCTGTCAAGGGCGGCCCGGAGCGACCGGCAGGATCCTGCCGGAGGCGCGGCGAAAGAAAGCGTTCACTGTAACCGGAGGCAGCCGGGGACGAATCCGGCTCGTCCCTTCCCCCGGAAACCGAAGCTTGGGGCCCGCGGCCGCACAGCGGAAGGCCGGGAAGGCGCGCTGCCTTCCGCCCCCTTTCGGGAGTGCCGCCGATGCGCAGAGAGCCGAGCTTCGAGCCCGACGAGAGCGCCGCCGAGGAGCCCGCCCCGCGCCTGCTGGTGCGGGCCAAACCCTTCCGCCGCCTGCGGCGCGCCGGCCAGATCGCCAGCGCCGCCGCCCTGATCGCCGGCCTCGCCCTGGTGGCCCGGGACCGCGGCCCGGCGCCCCGGCCCCGGCGCCCTGGAGCGACCCGCCCCGGGCGCTTGCCCCCGTCCGCGCGGCCACGCCCGTGGCCGCCGGCGGGCCCCTGCTCGGCCTGGAGCCGGCGCAGCCGGACCTGCTCCTGCGCACGGAGCCGCCCCGCTGGAACGCCGCCACGGGCCTGCGCGAGGACGCGCTGACCTCGGGCAGCTTCGACGCGATCGAGGCGCCCTATCTGGTGCTGACCATGACCGATGGCGCCGAGACCGGGTCGAGCCTGTTCGTCACCCTCGCCCGCCGGGCGGCGGACGGGCGCGGCCTCGCCGTGACGCGCACGGGCGAGCGCGGGCAGCTCGCCACCAAGTTCGGCGCTTTCGAGACCGTGGCGGCGACGCTGTCCGGCGAGGGCAGCCGGGCCTGCCTCGGCTTCCAGAGCCTGGAGACCCAGGCCATGCGCCTCGATGGCTGGCTCTGCGGCATCCTCGGCCAGATGCCGGAACCGCGGGATCTGGCCTGCGCCGTCGATCGGCTGGTGCTGAAGGGCACATCGGTGTCGCCGCTGGAGACCGCCTTCACCCAGGCCGAGGCGCGGCGCGACCCCTCCTGCAAGGCCGGCACGGGCGCCGAGGCGGCCCAGGCGGGGGAGGCCACCGGCTCGATCACCCCTGCGAAAGCCGGGGCTAAGCCCACCGCGCATTCCGCCGCTCAGAAACGCGCACGAAAAAATGAGGCGTTATTGCGGCAAAACGCACAAGCTTCGCGCTAGGGCCGGAACAACGGCCCCGCTCACACGTCTATTCGCCAAAGGCCGGATTCCTTAAGGAAGCTTGGCCATACTGTCCCCGGTTTCAACAAGGTGGTCCCATGCGCTCGACCAAGATAGCCCTGCTGGGCGCCCTTACGCTCTCCGCCATCGGTTTCGGCACGGCCGCCGAGGCACAGGGCCCCTACGGCAATCCGGGCTACGTGCGCGTGAGCCAGCCGCTGCCGATCCGCATCCGTCCGCGCAGCTGGCTCGACGCCGGCAACGTCACCGAGCCCGGCAACGGCTCCGTGATGAACCCGGCTACCAACCCGGCCTTCATCGCCGCCTCGAACGCCCTGAGCCCGGTCTACGGCCGCAACGACCTCTATGGCGGCTCGAACCTGCCCGACCCGATCACCAACGGCCCGTTCATCGGCGCCCGCTCGACCGCGATCCGCAACGTCGACTTCTCGGCGGTCGACGCGATCGACCCGACCTCCTACGTCTCCCGCACCGGACTGAACCCCTACCGGTAAGCCGCCGCGGCCACGGACACGAAGCGGGCCCCTTTTGGGGCCCGTTCTCGTTCGGGACGGCTTTCGGCCGGATCGGAACGTGGGAAGCGGGGCGAGGGGCTGCACGCGACCGACGTGCGAGCCGGAAACCGCAGAGCCACCCCTCTCCCCGCACACGGGGAGAGGGGATGCGCACGACCAATGCGCGAGCCGGACACCGCGGAGGCACCCCCCTCTCCCCGCACGCGGGGAGAGGCCCGCATGGACCTCGTCGTCCATGCGGGAAGCGCAGGCGCAGCCGGAGCGGCGGTGAGGGGGTGATTCCGGAGGAGCCTCATCCGGTTGCGCCCCCTCACCCTCGGCTGCCGCCTCGCCGCGCCGACGACGAGGTCGTCGCGGCCCTCTCCCCGCAAGCGGGGCGAGGGGACGCGCACGACCAATGCGCGAGCCGGAAACCGCGGAGGCACCCCCCTCTCTCTGCGTGCGGGGCGAGGGGCTGCACGCGACCGACGTGCGAGCCGGAAACCGCAGAAGCACCCCCCTCTCCCCGCACGCGGGGAGAGGCCCGCATGGACCTCGTCGTCCATGCGGGAAGCGCAGGCGCAGCCGGAGCGGTGGTGAGGGGGCGATTCCGGAAGAGCCTCATCCGGTTGCGCCCCCTCACCCTCGGCTGCCGCCTCGCCGCGCCGACGACGAGGTCGTCGCGGCCCTCTCCCCGCAAGCGGGGCGAGGGGCTGCGCACGACTGGCGCGCGAGCCGGACACCGTGGAGGCACCCTCCTCTCCCCGCACGCGGAGAGAGGGACTGCGCGCGGCCGGCGCGCCCAGCCGGACACCGCGGAGGCGCCTCGGCTACTTCCCGATACAGAACCCCGAAAACAACCGGTCGAGCATCTCCTCGACACCGACATGGCCGCCGACTTCGCCCAGGGCACGCACGGCGAGGCGCAGGTCCTCGGCGATCAGCTCCGGCAGGTCGGTCGCGGGCGCGGCGACGCGGTCGAGATGCGCGGCGGCGCGGGTGAGGGCGTCGCGGTGACGCTCGCGGGTGACCAGGGCCTCGCCGCCGCCGAGGGCGGATTCGGCGCTCCGCTGGATCGCCGCGAGCAGGGCCTCGATCCCCTCCCCGGTCTTGGCGGAGAGGGCGAGGGCCTCGGCCTCCTCCGCTCCCCCCTCTCCGAGATCCGCCTTGGTGCGCACGACGAGGCAGGGCACCTCGCCCTGTGCCTGCTCCTCCGCCCCCTCCGGCGGGACGAGATGCAGGACGAGGTCGGCGGAGGCGATGCGGCGGCGGGTGCGGGCGACGCCCTCGGCCTCGATCGGGTCGGTGGTCTCGCGCAGGCCCGCCGTGTCGACGAGCACCACGGGCAGCCCGCCGAGATCGCAGCGCACCTCGATCACGTCCCGGGTGGTGCCGGGGATGTGGGAGACGATGGCCGCGTCGCGGCCGGCCAGGGTGTTGAGCAGGGTCGATTTGCCGGCATTGGGCGGGCCGGCCAGGACCACGCAGAAGCCCTCGCGCAGGCGCTCGCCCCGGCGCCCGTCGCGAAGCGCGGCGCGGATCGCGTCGCGCAGGGCGGAAGCGGCTCGGCCGAGGGCCGCGTCCAGCGCCTCGTCCGCGACATCGCCCTCGTCGGCGAAATCGAGGGCGGCCTCGGCCTGAGCGAGGAGCCCGATCGCGGTCTCGCGCCATTCCGCGACTTGGCGGCCCAGGGCGCCCTCGAGCTGGCGCAGGGCCTGCCGGCGCTGGGCCTCGGTCTCGGCGTCGATCAGGTCGGCGGTGGCCTCCGCCTCGGTCAGGTCGATGCGCCCGGCCAGAAAGGCCCGTCGGGCGAATTCACCCGGCTCCGCCGCCCGGCAGCCGGGAAAGGCGTGCAGCGCCCGCAGCACCGCCGCGCGCACGGCGAGCCCGCCATGCAGGTGCAGCTCGGCCATGTCCTGCCCGGTGAAGGTGGCCGGGCCGGGCATGAACACCACGACCGCCCGGTCGAGCAGCGTGCCGTCGGCGGCGCGCAGGGTTCGCAGCGATTGGCGGCGGGGCGGCGGCAGGGCGCCGGACAGCGATGCGAGCAGGGGCGCCGAGGCCGGGCCACTGATGCGGATCAGGCAGATCGCGGCCTGGCCGAAGCCGCTCGCGGGGGCGAAGATGGTGGCCTCGTCGGGCAAGGGTGCTCCGGGCTCCCGTCCTTCCCGGGGTCCGCACCCGGTCCTGGTGTGACCGGGTGGCGGATGCGACGTCTGGCTGCGGGGCGGCGACACAATCCCGGCGGAGCGGGGTTCTGCTCAGCCGCCTCGAAGCCCCGAGGCCAGGGCTTCGAAGCCCCGGGCGCCCGGCTTCGGAGCCGTGCCGGAGCCGGAAGCGGGGCTGCGTTTTTCGCGTTACTTGCGAAGACTTGGGCTGTGCTTCTTCGGCTCAGGTGTTCATCGAGTCGAAGAAATCGGCATTGCTCTTGGTCTGGCGCAGCTTGTCCAGCAGGAACTCGATCGCGTCGGTGACGCCCATCGGGTTGAGGATCCGGCGCAGGACATAGGTCTTCTTGAGAGAATCCGGCGGAACCAGAAGCTCTTCCTTGCGCGTGCCCGAGCGGGTGATGTCGATCGCCGGGAAGATGCGCTTGTCGGAGACTTTCCGGTCGAGGATGATCTCGGAGTTGCCGGTGCCCTTGAACTCTTCGAAGATCACTTCGTCCATGCGCGAGCCGGTATCGATCAGCGCCGTGGCGATGATCGACAGAGAGCCGCCTTCTTCGATGTTGCGCGCCGCGCCGAAGAAACGCTTCGGCCGCTGCAGAGCATTGGCGTCGACGCCGCCGGTCAGAACCTTGCCGGAGGACGGCACGACCGTGTTGTAGGCGCGGCCCAGACGGGTGATCGAGTCGAGAAGGATCACGACATCTCGGCCGTGCTCGACCAGACGCTTGGCCTTCTCGATCACCATCTCGGCGACCTGGACGTGGCGGGTGGCCGGCTCGTCGAAGGTGGAGGCGATGACCTCGCCCTTCACCGAGCGCTGCATGTCGGTGACTTCCTCCGGCCGCTCGTCGATGAGCAGCACGATCAGGTAGCACTCGGGGTGATTCAGGGTGATCGACTGGGCGATGTTCTGCATCAGCACCGTCTTACCCGTCCGGGGCGGCGCCACGATCAGGGCGCGCTGGCCTTTCCCGATCGGCGAGACGATGTCGATGATGCGCGGCGAGAAATCCTTCTTGGTGGGATTGTCCAGCTCGAGCTTGAAGCGCTTCGTCGGGAATAGCGGCGTCAGGTTGTCGAAGTGAACCTTGTGCTTGATCTTCTCGGGGTTCTCGAAATTGATCGTGTTGACCTTGATCAGCGCGAAATACCGCTCGCCATCTTTCGGCCCCCGGATGGGACCTTCGACGGTATCACCCGTGCGCAGGCCGAAGCGGCGGATCTGGGTCGGGGAAATGTAGATGTCGTCCGGGCCCGGCAGATAGTTGGAATCCGACGAGCGCAGGAAGCCGAAACCGTCCTGCAGGACCTCGACGGTGCCCGAGCCGATGATCTCGACCTCCTTGGCAGCGAGCTGCTTCAGGATCGCGAACATCAATTCCTGCTTGCGCATGGTCGAGGCGTTCTCGACCTCGACCTCTTCGGCGAAGGCGATGAGCTCGGTCGGCGTCTTCGACTTCAGGTCCTGAAGCTTTACTTCACGAACCGTGTCGAGATCCGTCGCCGCCAGGGTCGGCTCGGCGGGAATGTCTGCGGGAGCGAGAGCGTCGTTCGATGACGTCATGTGGTGATTGATGACTTCAGGAGAAGGCGAGAAAGGCGGGGTGGCGCGGGTCGGTTGGGGAGCCTTGCACCGGGTGCCGGGGGCACCACGATCCGGTTCGTCATCGCAGGAAGCGAGGGAGCCCGCACATCGTCTCGTCGGAGCCGGGAGGCCCTGGGGATGCGGCATGGCTCAACAAGGAGAGCAATTGTCAATACCGCTTTTCGTGATCTGGCTCAAGTCCCCCGGCGCGGCGCGGGCAATGCGGGCTGTGGATGCTGTAAGTCTATGATTTATATGATCTTTTTTGGAGCTGCGGTCAGCGGCGTCGCAGTCGCACGTAGAGGGCTCCCGCTCCGCCATGATGGCGGGCCGCCTCCTCGAAGCCGACGACGACGCTCTGCAGGTCCGGCCCGCGCAACCAGTGCGGCACGCTCCGGCGCAGCACGCCCCGCTCGGAGAAGGGATCGCGGGCGCCCTCCCCGCCCTTGCCCGTGACGACGAGGACGCGGGCATGGCCGGCCGCGCGCGAGCGCATCAGGAAGCCGACCAGGGCCGCATGCGCCTCCGCCTGGTAGAGACCGTGTAGATCGATACGCGCCTCGATCGGCAGCAGGCCGCGCTTCAGGCCGCGATGCTCGCGCCGCTCCAGGCCGGAGGGGGCGGTCCGCGTCGGCTTCGCTGCCGCCACCGCAGGGGGGCTCGGCTTCGGCACCGCGACGCTGGGATGGAGGTCGCCGAGCTTGAGCGGGCGCTGCCCCGGGCGCGCCGCGGGCAGCACGGGCGCGGGCTTGGGGGCCGCTGCGACCGGCTTCGGACGCGGGGGAGCCGGGTGCTCGGCTGGCCGGGAAATCTTTTCTTTTTCAATGGTTTGCTGTGAGGCTTTTTCAGGCGCGGCCGTCGTCGGGCCGCGTTTCGCGCGCGCGCGCAGCGGGGTGATCAGCTTGGCGATCTCCCCCCAGAGACGCGCCTCACCCTCCGTGAGCGTCCGGGGCCGGCGGGGCTTCCTCATCGCGCGGCGTCCGCCGTCCCAGTCTTGCCGATGTGCTTGGGAAGCAGAACGACGAAGCCCACAGCATCGCGCAAGTTTCCGGCGGCGATTCCCGCCGCCTCGCCGGTGCCGACGAAGAGATCGCCCCGTGCCGGGCCAATAATCGCGCTTCCGGTATCTTGCGCGATCACCATCCGGCCGTCCGCCGTGCCTCCCGGCAGACGCCCCTCCAGCCAGAACGGCAACCCATACCGCCAAATCCCCCCATCCACCGCCAGGCTGCGACCCGGCGTGAGCGGCGCCTTGGCCGCGCCCGGCGGCCCGAGCCGCGGATCTGCGATGTCTTCCGGGCGGAAGAAGACATAGGATGCATTGGCACGCATCAGGCGCCGCGCCTCTTGCGGATGCGCCCGCAGCCAGCCTGTCCAACGCGCGAGCGTCAGTCCCTCAAGAGGAAGGTGGCCCTCCTGTACGATCAGCTTCCCGATCGAGGTATAGGGGCGCCCGTTCTTGCCGTCATAGGTCAGGCGCACGATGCGGCCATCAGGCAGGCGAACCCGTCCCGAGCCCTGCACCTGCAGGACGAAGAGGTCGACCGCATCGCGTAGCCATAGGACGGGCCGGGTGCCGTTTCCCAGGACTCCATCCTCGATCTCGGCGCGCGTGGGGAACGGCACGAAACCCTCACCGATCCGACGTGCCGCGCGCAGTTCGGGATCCAGGCCGGGCGCACTCTGTCCCTGTTCAAAGCTGACAAGATCGTCGGGGCGTGCCAGGGCTGGAGTCGTGAAGCCGGGTTTCTCAACAAGGGAGCCGATCAGTTCGGGCTCGAAGTAACCGGTCAGGAAGCCCTGGCGGATCTCGTTTCCCGAACGGTCAGGGCGCAGGATGCGGTAGGCGTTGAAGTTCTGCTCGAAGAAGTCGTTGGCCTTCTCGAAGGTGATCCCGTTCGAGGCCGCGCAGGCGGCTTCGAGATCATCCGTATTCCCCGCAGCATCCAGTTGGGCCGGAACCGTCTGGCGGGTTGCGCAGCTCTGCCGAAAGGTGTCGAGAGCGGCCCCGAGATCATCGTTGTGGAAGCCGGGAAGGCTCCCGAGACGCACCGGTTCGAGAAGCGCACCGCCGACCTTGACCGTGTCGTCGGCCGTGGCCAACCCGGCCTGGGCGCAGACGGCCGCGGCGAAAGCGAACCTATATCGTGCAAGGCGCGCCATCGCCCGGGCAGGTCAGTTGCCGGCCTCGGTCGCCACGAGCTGCCAGTTCGGATCCCGGCTGCCGAGAGTGCGGGCGAAGGTCCAAACGTCGGGGACTTCGACTACGGTCTCCGGGCTGCCATCCACGACCTTGCCGTCTGCATCGCGGGTCGCGGTGATGAGGTTCGACAGGAAGCGGACCGTGATCTGTGCGACACGGTTGCGCACGTCCACGGCCACGATCTCGGCCTTGTCGATCGAGACGAAGGTGGTCTCGACGGTCTCGCGCCGCTTCTCGCGCTCTGCGATGGCCCTCTCGAAGCCCTCTCCGACCTCTCGGGATAGAAGCGAGCGCAGGGTCTTCCGGTCACCCTTCGCGAAGGCGATCACGATGGTCTCGTAGGCGCTCTTTGCCCCCTCGAGGAAGGCGCGGGGATCGAAGCCGGGCTCGGCCTGCACGGCGAGTTCGAGTCCGCGCGCGACCGCCGAGCCCGGCTCGGCGATCCCGCGCCAATCGCGCGTCTCTGTCGCCGGGGCGGCTGCCGGCTGCACACGGTCGGCCCCAGGCAGACGCACGACATTGTCGCCCTCGTTCCGGCCCGCTTGCGGCTCCGTGCGATTGCGCTCGATCGGGCGGAACGGCGAGCGCTCGGCGCCGGTCTTCTGCCCCAGCACCGAACGCAGCCGCCAGATGACGAAGACGGCCAGGGCCAGGAAGATCAGGGTCGTAACGTCGAAGGAATCCTGCATCACCGATCCAAATCGTGTCGCGCGTTGGCCAACGCGGCGGTCTCCGGGGCGCCTCGACGAAAACCCCCTCGGCCGCCCGTTATCCGGCAGGGGCTCCGGGCGCAAAGAACGAGCCGCATAGCAGTCCGACGTCCTCGGCACGAGACCGGAATCGATATGGTGTGCTCCGCGAGCGGGATCCAGGCGGGTTCGCGCTTGCCGGGACAGCTTTGTGAGGAAACGTGAGCCCTTCTCCGCGGGGCGCTGCGCTTGTTCGTCGCAAACGGGCGTGATAGCGGCACGGCCGTCGAGGGGGGTTGTCCGTCGAGACCCGTTCCCAACCCATCATCGGACGAGTGTGGGCCGGACGGTCGGACCTGCGCAAGACGTGTTTTCGATAGAGAGGACAAACGCCATGGCCGACAACCCGGCTCCGAACGGCAACGGCGCGGCGGCGCAGGGCGGGGATCTCGCCCCCGCGATCAACGCGTTGGCTCAGTACGCGAAGGACCTCTCGTTCGAGAACCCGAACGCGCCGCGCTCCCTGCAGCCGCAGGAGGCGAGCCCGCAGATCAACATTCAGGTCAACGTCAACGCGCAGCAGATCGCCGAGGCCGACTTCGAGGTCGAGCTGACCCTTGAGGGCAACGCGAAGATCAACAACGATGTGCTCTTCGCCTTCGAGCTGAAGTATGCCGGCATCTTCCGCATGCGGAACATCCCGCAGGACCAGATCCATCCGGCTGTGATGATCGAGTGCCCGCGTCTGCTCTTCCCCTTCGCTCGCCAGATCGTGGCCGAGGCCGTGCGCAACGGTGGCTTCCCGCCCCTGTACATCGACCCGATCGATTTCGTGAGCCTGTACCGCCAGAAGATGATGGAAGCTCAGCAGGCCGGTGGTCAGCCCGGCGCGCCGCTGGCTTCCTGATCTGGTTCGTAGGTTCGATTTTATCGTCGAGACCCTCCGCGGCGCGCCCGCGGAGGGTCTCCGTCTTTCCCGTCCGGACAACCGCTCCGGAACTTCCCGCCCGCCTATCCGCTTGGCCGAACGGTCAGAGCTGCCTTTGCAGCCGGCCGGCTTGGCCCGGCATGCGCGCGGCAATGACGGAAACGCATGGCGCCCGCGACTCATCTCGCCCTGATCAACGTCTTCATCGGCGACATCCAGGGTGGATTGGGGCCCTTTCTCGGGACTTGGCTCGCGCAGCTCGGCGATTGGAGCCCTTCTCGGGTCGGATTGGTCACCATGCTCTCCGGCATCGGGGCGCTGCTCCTCAGCGGCCCGTTCGGAGCGCTGGTCGACAGGCTCGGGCGGCCGCGCCTCCTCATCATCGTCGCCTGCGTCGCGATTCTTGCGGGAACGTTGTTGCTTCTCCCCGCCCGGGGCTTTGCGGCCGTGTTCGCCGCGCAGATGATCGCGGCGGCGGGAGGCACGCTGCTTTTGCCAGCCGTCACGGCGCTCACCCTCGGCATGGTCGGCAAGGACGCCTTTCCCCGGCAGCAGGGTCGCAATCAGGCTTTCAACCATCTCGGCATCCTCGCTGCGGCCGCGGCCGTCGGGCTCGGGACCGTTCGCCTCGGACCTTCCATCGCATTCTGGGTGCTCGGCGCGATGGCCGTCGCGGCGATCCTTGCCACGATCGCGACGCCGGCTCGCTGCTGGAACAAGCGTAGGGCCGTGGGTTGGAAGGAGGAGGACCAGCAGGATCCCGAGCGCTCCTCGATCCTCAGTGTCTTGGCGAACCGCCGCCTGCTCGTGCTGGCGATCGCCCTTGCTCTGTTCCAGCTCGGCAATGGGGGCATGCTGTCCCTCCTCGGGCAGAAGCTCGTGGCGACGGGCTTCAGCGCCACGGGCTGGACGGCAGCCTATGTGATGATTGCTCAGGGGGTGATGATCCCGGTCGCCTATTTCGCGGGCTCGCTCGCGGATCGGCGTGGGCGGCGTCAGCTCCTGATCGCCGCCTGCTTCGCCTTGCCCCTGCGGGCGGCTCTCTCCGCCTTCATCGACGATCCGGCTTGGCTCATCGCCGCCGAGGTGCTGGACGGCGTCGCCTCCGGCATCATCGGCGTGGCGGTACCGGTCGTGGTGGCCGACCTGACCTGGGGGTCGGGACGTACGCAGACCGCTTTCGGTTCGATCAACGCCGTGCAGGGTGTCGGTGGCGCGGTCTCTGCGGGGTTCGGCGGCCTGGTTCAGGCGTGGTTCGGCTGGGAAGCCGCCTTCCTCGCCCTCGGGGTGGCGGGTGTCGCAGCTTTGGTGCTGGTGTTCTGGCTCAGCGCGACGACGGAAGAGAGTGCGCGGGAGCGTCGCCGGGCACGGCGTCGGGCAGGTGCGGAGCAGCGGGCGTGACCTGTGCGAAGCCGGTGAATCCCGAGGGCGCTTGCCGCCCGCCGCGCGCCTGCGATAGAGCCGAACGACGTTGCCCCCTGTTCTGAAAGCCTGAAATGGCCAAGGCCGAGACCCTGAAAGCCCGCCTCCCGCGCGGTTTTGTCGACCGCGGTGCGGCGGAGATCGCCGCCCAGGGCCGCATGCTGGAGACGATCCGCGCGACCTTCGAGCTCTACGGGTTCGAGGCGCTGGAGACGCCCTTCATCGAGTACACGGAGTCGCTCGGAAAATTCCTGCCCGACCTCGACCGTCCGAACGAGGGAGTCTTCTCGTTCCAGGACGACGACGAATCCTGGTTATCGCTGCGCTACGACCTTACGGCGCCGCTCGCCCGGCATGTCGCGGAGCATTTCGATGTGATCCCGAAGCCCTATCGCAGCTTCCGCGCGGGCTACGTGTTCCGCAACGAGAAGCCGGGGCCGGGCCGCTTCCGTCAGTTCATGCAGTTCGACGCGGACATCGTCGGTGCCGGTTCCGTGGCTGCGGATGCGGAAGTCTGCATGTTGATGGCCGATACCCTCGACCGTCTCGGCCTCGCCGGCCAGTACGTGGTGCGGGTCAATAATCGGAAGGTTTTGGATGGGGTGATGGAGGCCTGTGGCCTCTCCGGAGCCGACAAGGCGGGTCAGCGGCTTACGGTGTTACGCGCCATCGACAAGCTCGACCGTCTCGGCCCGGATGGCGTGAGGCTTCTCCTCGGCGCCGGCCGCAAGGACGAGAGCGGCGACTTCACCAAGGGCGCCGGCTTGGCCGAGGACGCGATCGAGCGCATCCTCGCCTATGTCGCCTTCCAGGCCTCGCCCACCCAGGACGGCGACCGCATGGCTTTCTGGGAGAGCTTCTTCGGTGCCTGGCACGACGTGGTCGGCAGCTCCGAGACCGGTCGCGAGGGCATCGCCGAGCTGCATGCGATCCTGCGCCTCTGTGCGGCTGCCGGCTACGGGCCCGACCGGGTCCGTGCCGATCCGAGCGTGGTGCGCGGCCTCGAATACTATACCGGTCCCGTCTACGAGGCGGAGTTGACCTTCCCCGTGACCAACGAGGAGGGACAGGTGGTGCGCTTCGGCTCCGTAGCAGGCGGCGGCCGTTACGACGGCCTCGTCGGCCGCTTCCGGTCCGAGCCCGTGCCAGCAACCGGCTTCTCCATCGGCGTCTCCCGCCTGTTCTCGGCGCTGCAGCTCGTGAAGAGCCCGTTGCTCGCTGGCGCTGCCAAGGCCGGCCCTGTGGTCGTGCTGGTCCTGGATCGGGAGAACATCGCCGAGTATCAGGCCCTGGTCGCGGCTTTGCGCGCGGCCGGCATCCGCTCGGAACTCTATCTCGGCGCCTCAGGCATGAAAGCTCAGATGAAGTATGCCGACCGTCGCGGGGCGCCGGTGGCGATCATCCAGGGCTCGAACGAGCGCGAGGCCGGCGAGGTCCAGATCAAGGACCTGATCGAGGGCGCCAAGGCGGCCGAGTCCATCGCCAGCAACGCCGAGTGGAAGGCTGCCCGGCCGGCGCAGTTCTCCGTGCCAGTGGCCGAGATGGTCGATCGCGTCCGCGAAGTGCTCGGGCGGCATTTCGGCTGAGCCGCGGCGCTAACCGGCTGTTTACCATGCTGCGCCATCGTCCGGCTCTGTCTGCGGAGAGGGCGATGGCTCGGTGGCGTGGCCTCGCGGCCTTCCTCTGTCTCGGCGCGGCCGGTCTCCCGGCCTCGGCCGCGGATCTGTACGAGCCTTATCCCGCCCCTCCCCCTTCGGCGCGTTTCTTCCCCCGCAGCGACGGGGACGGGGTGGTGACGGGTGTGCCGGCAGGGCCGCAGAGGGTGGTCGGCTGCGCGCCGCGGCGTGCGCCCGTGCCCACCGACGCGCCGGACGATCCGAGCTACGTCGGCTCGCCCTACGGCCTCGGCAAGCCGAGCTATTACGGCTTCAGGCCGCCCCTTGGCCGCGACGATCCCTTCGGCCGGCCGCTACGCTACTGCCCCTGACCTTTCCGCTCTGGCGCGGGATCCCGACATGCGGCTTCTCCCGTGGCGCTATCGGCGGGATCCGCTATGAGGCGGCCGAGAAGCGTGCTGGCGAAGGTCGTGTTGCGATGTCGGATCAATCCCTCCTCCGGGTCGGGACCATCGAGGCCCTGCGGGATGCCACCGGCCGCTGGCGGGCGGCCGGCGAGACAATCGTGCTGGTGCCGACCATGGGTGCCCTGCATGCCGGCCATCTGAGCCTCGTCGAGGAGGCGAAACGGGTCGGGCAGCGTGTCGTCGTGAGCATCTTCGTGAACCCGACCCAGTTTGGGCCGAACGAGGATTTCTCGCGCTATCCGCGGGTGCTCGAGGCCGATCTCGTCCTGCTTCGGGAGGCGCAGGCCGATCTCGCTTGGCTGCCCGGCGTCGAGATCATGTATCCGGAGGGCTTCGCGACCCGCATCGAAGTCGGCGGTCCGAGCGGGGGACTCTGCGGCGACCTGCGCCCCGGCCACTTTTCCGGCGTCGCCACCGTGGTGACGAAGCTCCTCCATCAGGTCCGGCCCGAGATCGCGCTGTTCGGAGAGAAGGATTTCCAGCAGCTCAAGGTCATCCAGCGCATGGTGCGCGACCTCGACATGCCCTTCGACATCCGTGGCGTACCGACCCTGCGCGAGCCGGATGGGCTCGCCTTGTCCTCGCGCAACCGCTACCTGAGCCCGGAGGAGCGCGCCAAGGCGCCGGAACTGCATCGGGTGATGGCCGATCTTGCCGGCCGCCTCGGTGCGGGCGCCGCCGCCGGCCCACTCCTGAGCGAGGGCCTTTCTGCGCTGGAGACGGCGGGTTTCCGTCCCCAATATCTTGAACTGCGCGATGCCGAGACGCTGGCGTCCGTCACGACGGCGTCACGGCCGGCGCGGCTCCTGGCGGCGGCCTATCTCGGGAACACCCGCCTCATCGACAACCTGCCGGTGACGCCCGCATGAGGGCGTCACGCGGTGACGGTGCCGGTCAGGCGCCCGCCGCCTCGTCCGCAATGTAGTCGAGCCAGAGCGCATGAGCGCCGAGACTGCGGCGCAGGCCGGCATGGCGCTCGCGTTCCTCCGCCGTCAGGCGGCTGCGGGCGACGATCTGAGGCAGCGCGACAATCTCCGCCGTGGTCGCGATCTCGGCGATCGGCGGGGGCGCCTCCTCGACCGTCAGGCTGAGATGGGTCTGCTTGCCACCGAGCAGCTCGATATAGACTTCCGCCAGGATCTGCGCGTCGAGGAGCGCCCCGTGCTTGGTGCGGCGGGTCGTGTCGATGCCGTAGCGGTTGCAGAGCGCGTCGAGGTTGTTGGCGGCGCCCGGATGCTTGCGCCGGGCCATGATCAGCGTGTCGACGACCTCTTCGAGCACGATCTGTGGCGGAGCGGCAGGGCCGAGCCGCTGGTACTCGGCATTGAGGAAGCCGACGTCGAAGGCCGCGTTGTGGATCACAAGGCGGGCATCGCCGCAGAAGGCGGCGAACTTCTCGGCGACATCTGCGAAGACCGGCTTGTCGGAGAGGAAGGCATCGGACAGGCCGTGCACGGCGAAGGCGCCTTCAGAGACCGGCCGCTGCGGGTTGATGTACTCGTGGAAGGTGAGTCCCGTTTGGATGTGGTTGATCAGCTCGACGCCGCCGATCTCGATGATGCGGTCGCCGCCGCGGGCGTCGGTGCCCGTGGTCTCGGTGTCCAGAACGATCTCGCGCAGCATCTGTCTTCCGTTTCGCGGGTCTAGCCCGATCATCCCTCCGAAACAGGCCGCTGGGCAGCCCGGCCTCGGGTGAGATCCACAATGATCTCGGCCACCCGCGCTCCAGCCTCCGCGAAGCCAAGGCTCGTGTCGAGCAGGTAATCGGCCCGGGCGCGCTTCTCCCCATCGGGCATCTGCTTGGCGAGGATACGCGTGAAAGCCTCCTCCGTCATGCCGGGCCGTGCGAGCACCCGCTCGCGCTGGATTTCCGGTGGCGCTGTGACCACGAGGACGGCGTCGCAGCGTGCCGCCGCCCCGCCTTCGAACAGGAGGGGGATGTCGAGAACGACCAGAGGCGCCTGTGCGTGGCGGGCAAGAAAGGCCCGTTCCTGTTCGGCCACGAGGGGATGAACCAGCTGTTCGAGATCGCGCATCGCCTCCGGATCGTCGAGGACGAGGGCGCGCAACTTGGCGCGGTCGACGCCGCCTGCTGCATTGAGGGTGCCGGGAAAGCGAGCGCCGATCTTGTCGACGGCCGCGCCGCCGGGAGCGTAGAGGGCGTGTACGGCGGCATCGGCATCATGCACTGGCACGCCGTGCTCGGCGAACATCGCGGCGGTGGCCGACTTGCCCATGCCGATCGAGCCGGTCAGGCCGAGGATCGTCGGGCGCCCGGCAGCGCTCATCGACGTGTCGCCGTGAGATCGGCCACGATCGTCTCGCGCAGGGCCGCGGTGACGGTGGGTCTCACGCCGAACCAGGCCGCGAAACCCGGCACCGCCTGATGCAGCAGCATGCCGAGCCCGTCGACCGTCGCGAGGCCGCGGGCACGGCCGGCGAGCAGCAGATCGGTGTCGAGGGGCGTATAGACGATATCCGACACGATGGCGTCGGGTGGGAGAGTCGACAGGTCGAGGGCGAGGGGCGGATGTCCGGTCATTCCCAGCGAGGTCGTGTTGACGAGAAGCCGGGTCGCCGCGAGCGCTTTGGGCAGATCGTCCCAGGCGATAGCCTCGATCCCCTTCTCAATCGACGCGAGGCTCTGCGCCCGCTCCAGGGTGCGGTTGGCGACAAGAACGCAGGGTATGCCGCGCTCGCGCAGACCGACCACGATCGCCCGAGCCGCGCCCCCCGCTCCGAGAACCAGAGCCCGGTCGACGGCGTCGAGCCGTTCCGCGCCGACGCTCTGTTCGACGTGGCGCACGAAGCCCTCGGCATCCGTGTTGTCACCCCTGATTCGCCCATCCGCGTCGACGATCAGGGTATTGACCGCGCCGATCTTGTCCGCCCGTTCGGTGAGGGTATCGCAGAGCGCGAAGGCGGCCTCTTTGTGCGGGATGGTGACGTTGCCGCCGGCGAAGCCTTTCGCGGCAAGGCTTCGCACGAAGTCCGGGAAGTCGGCCGGTGCCACGTCGATGCGTTCGTAGGTGCCGTCGATACCCAGCTCGGCGAGCCAGTGGCCGTGAATCAGCGGCGAGCGGGAATGGGCGATCGGATGGCCGACCACGAAGGCTCTGCGCGTCACGTCTGTGTCCTCGAGATTCAGAAGGCCAGTGCGCCCAGGGCCCGCAAGCGTGCGAGCAGCGGGAGGAGGGGCAGGCCGAGGATGGTGCTGTGGTCGCCCTCGATGCGCGCGAACAGATGCACGCCGAGCCCTTCGAGCTGGTAGCCGCCGACGCTTCCCGTCACCGCACGCTCGCCGGCGAGGCTGACGTAGCGCGCGATGGCTTCCCCGGGGAGCGACCGCATGGTCAGGCGCGCCTCCTCGACGAAGGACTCCACCGCGCCGTCGCGAGCGACGGCGACCGCCGAGAGCAGGCGATGGGTCCGCCCCTGCAGGGCCGCGATCTGGGCGCAAGCGGCCTCCGCATCCGCGGGCTTGTGGAAGACGCGGCCGCCTTCCTCCAGCACCTGGTCGGCCCCGATCACGAGGCGGCCGGGCCGCAGGGTCGCCCCGGCGCGGGCCTTCGCCTCGGCGAGACGAAGAGCGAGATCGGCGGGGGGGAGGCCCTCGGCCTCCCGTTCGATCGCGCGCTCATCGACCTGCGGCGCGACCGCCTCGGCTTCGATCCCGGCGCCGAGGAGGAGATCGCGGCGCGTGCGACTCGTCGAAGCGAGGATGATCGGCTCCCGGGCGATGCCGGTCGGTTGCTCGGTCACGATGGGCTTCCGGTCAGGTCGAGATGAACTTGAGGCGATGCTCGCGATAAAGGTCGAGGATCGCCGCCGCCGTTTCCTCGATGGAGCGCCGGGTCACATCGATCGTCGGCCAATTGTACTTGGCACAGAGCCGGCGGGAGGCGGCGACTTCGCTCGCCACGGAATCGCGGTCGACATACATCGAGCTGTCATCCGCCTTGAGGCTGAGGAGCCGGTTCTGGCGGATCTGTACGATGCGCTCCGGCGAGGCGATCAGCCCGACGATGAGGGGCTTGCGCGCGTTCTCCAGGGCCGGCGGGATCGGCATGGAGGGCACCAGCGGAATGTTGGCGGTCTTGAGCCCGCGATTCGCCAGGTAGATCGACGTCGGCGTCTTCGAGGTGCGGCTGACGCCGATCAGGACAACATCCGCCTCGTCGATGTCGACGGGCAGGTTTCCGTCGTCATGGGCGAGGGTGAAGTTCATCGCGTCGATGCGTTTGAAGTACTCCGCGTTCAGCATGTGCTGGGCGCCCGGCCGCTCCGTGGAACTGGCGCCGAGATAGGAGCGCAGCAGGGAATGCACCGGCTCCAGCACGTTGAGCGTCGGCGAGTTCGCCTCCCGGCAGGCGGATTCGAGCTGCTCGCTCAGCTCGTGGCCGATCAGGGTGTAGAGTACGAGGCCCGGGGCCGCGCGGATCTCCGAGATGACGCGGGCGAGCTGCGTGCCCGTGCGCACCAGCGGGTAGACGTGCTCGATCGCCGAGACGCCCTCGTACTGCGCGGCGGCGGCGCGGCCGACATTGATCAGCGTCTCGCCGGTCGAATCCGAGACGAGATGCAGGTGGAAATAGCTGCGTGTCGTCATCCGGATCTTTCGTCAGTTCCGCTTCCGGCCGGCAGGTGGCACGCTTCTGCTTTTCGACGGATCCCGCCTCTCTCGCAAGCGCCGCGCCTCAAGCCGGAATCGTGCCTTCCGGCAGTCCGGCCACGTGGTGGGCGATGGCGCCCGGGGTCGTGATCCAGATCGCGTCCCGATGGGCGGCGATTCGCGTCAGAGCCCGTCGCAGCGGGCCAAGCCTGTGGGGCTGGCCCACGATGTAGGGATGGAGCGCGATGCCCATGACGAGAGGTGCCGCCTTGGCGGCGATGAGCATCTCCGCGAAGGCCTCCTCGATCGCCTCGGCGAAGGCGCGGCCCGTCTCCTTGCGCGCGACGATGGCCGGAATGTCGTTCAATTCCTGGGGATAGGGCACCGACAGGATCCGGCCACCATCGCGCGTTGCGAACCAGACTGGCTGGTCGTCATGGGCCCAGTCGAGCAGGTAGGTGTAGCCGGCCTCCTTCAGGAGGTCGGGCGTGACCCGGGACTGGGAGATCCAGGGACCGAGCCAGCCCGCGGGCGCCCTGCCCTCCTGCGCCGCGATCGTCGCGGTCGCCTCCGTGATCAGCGCCTGCTCGGCCGCCTCGTCGCGGTCCCCCTGGCGCTCGGCATTGGTGCGGCCGTGCCCGACGATCTCGTGGCCGAGTGCGGCGGCGCGCACCCGCACCGCTTCCATCAGGCCCGGACAATCCGCGTAGAGATCGCTGTTGGCGAGGATGGCGACGGGCAGGGACAGGCTGTCGAACAGGTCGAGTAGGCGATAAGCGCCGACCCGGTTGCCCCAATCGCGCCACGCATAGTTCAGCACGTCCGGCTGCGGGCCGCCGGGGGCGAGTTCGGCGCCGAGGCCCTCGCCGAAGGCGAAGGTCTCGAGGTTGAGGGCGATGTAGACGGCGAGGCGCTTGCCGCCGGGCCAGTCATAGACCGGCCTGTCGGGCAGGCCACTGTACTCATAGCGGCCGTGATCCGGCTTGCGACGCATCGCGGGCCTTTCGTGCTTACTGTGCGGGCTTGGTTTCGGGCGCCGGCTCGCCGCTGCCGGGGGGCAGCAGAACGTTCTTGGCGATGTTGCCCTCGGGGCCGTATTCACCGGCTACTGCCAAACAGGCCTGCTCGCGGTTGATCTGCATCTGGTTCGACATCAGGGCGAAGATGCCCTGGACGCGGGCGCCGAAGGGCCCGCGCGGGCTCACGTCCTCGGGCCGGACATTCTGCTTGGCGAGCAGCGCCTCGAAGTCCTTCACGCCGATCCGATAGCCGCACACATTGGCGGCGGAGAAGATGTAGGCGGCGAATTCCAGCGCCCGGGGCGACGGCGCATTGCGGATCGGGCGGGGCTCCGAAGGGGCCGGGGTCTGCGGCGCATCGGGCTTGGCCGCCTCCTCCGCGAAGGCGGGTAGGGACAGGCCGGCGAAGAGCAAGGCGGCGAGCAGCGGGCGGGTGGTCATCGGGCGGTTCCTCGGGGCCGCGGCATCTTACGAGCCGCTTAAGCCGGTTCCGGATACAGGAGGGGCCTCAACCCGCAAGGGGGCAGCTCGCCTCAGGCGGTCTTCTCGAGGGACCAGTCGATCGGGTCGAGGCCCTGCTCGTCGAGCCAGGCATTGGCCTTGGCGAAAGGACGCGATCCGGGGAAGTCCCGGGCCCGGTTGAGGGGTGAGGGGTGGCCGCTCTCGATCACGAGGTGGCGGCCGGTGTCGATCAGCACCTTGCGAGCCCGCGCCTGCGCCCCCCAGAGCAGGAAGGCCGTTCGTCCCGGGCGGGCCGAGACAGCGGCCACGGCCTCGTCGGCGAGCCGCGCCCAGCCGTAGCGCAGATGCGCTCCGGCAGCCCCCTTCTCGACAGTGAGCGCGGAGTTGAGGAGCAGCACGCCCTGCTTTGCCCAGGGCGTCAGATCACCGGTGCGGAAAACAGGCTTCACGCCCTCCGGGGGCGGATCGACCTCGGCTAGGATGACCTTGAGGGAAGCCGGCAGGCGGCGGGGGCCGACATAGGAGAAGGCGAGCCCGTTGGCATCTCCTGGCGTCGGATAAGGATCCTGGCCCAGGATCACCACCTTCACCTGGTCGAGGGGCGTGAGGGTGAGCGCGCGGAAGATGTTCTCAGGGGCCGGTAGAACCTGTGCCCCCGTCGCGACCCGGTCGTCGACCTTCCGCGCCACCGCTTCCGCTGAGCCGTCGCGGAAGAAGGGGAGCGCCAGCCAGGGTGAGCCGGTAGCCCGGAAGGCGGAAAGGGCAGCGGCGACCGGAGCAGGCATCAGCGTAGAAGAATCCGTCCTTCCTCGACCGTGACGGGCGAGCGCTCGCGCAGATAGGTCATCACCGCATCGGCGAGAAGCGTGCCGTCGGTGGGGCCGATCAGCACCCGACCCTCGGCCAGCATGCCGTAGCCGTTGCCGCCATCCAGCATGAAGTTATTGGCGGCGACCCGGTAGCGCTTCTCGTCCTGCAGCGGCACGCCGCCGACGAGGGCCGAGACGAGTCGCTTACCCGGTGGCGAGGTCGGGTCGAGAGTGACCTGGAGGCCGGAGATCTGGAGGAAGCGGCCCGAGGTTCGACCGAGATCGGCATAGCCGTGCTCGATCGCGGCCCGCAGCACGTTGCCGGTGATCTCGACCAGCACCGTGGTGTTGCCGAAGGGCAGTTCGGTCAGCACATCCCGGCGGGTCAGCACCGTGCCGGACGGATAGAGCCGATCACCGCGGATACCGCCGCCGTTCATCAGGCCGATCTCGGCCCCGGTCCGAGCGCGCACCGCGTCGGCGACGAGGTCAGCAAAACTCGATTCCCTGGCGCGCACCGTCGCCACCCGGCTGTCGAGGGGGACCGCCGTCGTCGCGATCGGTACGTCGAGCTCCTTCGAGAGTTCGCCCTCGTAGCGGCGTACCAGTGCTTCCGTCTCTGGGTCGGGGACGGTCTGCGCGGTGTCGTGGATGCGGAAGCCCGCGCGCCAAGCCAGCTTGCCCTTGCCGTTACGCGTCACCGTGACATCGACCGCGGTGACGAAGAGGGCATCGTGGCTCGATTCGACCACGACTCCCTGCCCGTCATCGTGCAGGTAAAGATCGTGGTCGTGGCCCGAGAGCAGGATGTCGACCACGCGCCCGCGCAGGATCGCATCGTCCACCGGTCGCGCCGTATGGCAGACGCCGACCACGATCTCGGCACCCTCGGCGCGGATGGCCGCCGCCTCCCGCGCCAGCGTCTCGATTTCGGGGCCGAAGCGCAGGTCGCCCGATTGCGACTTCTGCGGTGTCGATTGCAGGGCAATGCCGACGAGGCCGACCTTCACGCCGCCGAGTTCGAACAGGGCTCGGTCGCGGCCGCCGGGGAGCTTCTGGCCCTCCGCATCGCGCAGGTTCGCGGCGAACCAGGGAAAGCGCGCCTGCGCCATGCGCTCGGAAAAGTTCTTCGGCCCGAAATCGAACTCGTGATTGCCCGGCACGAACACGTCCGGCGGCGCGAGGTTGTGGAGAGCGACGATGTGCGCGCCCTTGTCGAAGCCCGACATCAACGAGGGCGAAAGGCAATCGCCCGCGTGGCAGTAGAGCATGGGCACGCCGCGGGCCCGTTCGGCCTTCACCACGGCGTTGAGCCGGGCGAAGCCGCCACGGCCCTCGACCGCGCTCATCAGGTAGATGTCGTTGACGAGGAGCAGGCTGAAGGTTGGCCGCGCACTCTCCTGAGCCTGGGCCGGGCCGTTCTGCACGGCGAGGCCCGAGGCGAGACCGGCACCGATGAGGTCACGGCGGTTGAGGGACGAGGCCATGCTGGTGCTCTCGCCGCCTTCCGTGACGGGCTGACGACGCAGGCGCCCTGCCTAGCGCCGTGCCAGCCCGTCGCGCACGGCCTTGGCGTTCCGCCGCAGAGCTGGCCAGATCCAGGCACCGGAGGCGAGATAGATGCCGGGATTCATCGGGCGAAGCTCGGAAACGAGCCTGTTCGCGAGGCCCGGATTGGTCAGGCGCACCGGCGGCGCATCGGTCTTGCGGTAGACGACCGTGGTGTCCTCCCGCTGATAGTCCGTATGCGGCACCAGACCGGCGCGGCGCGCCATCAGGTCGAAGGTCTCGCGCACGAAACCGTGCACATGGGCGAAATGGAACCGCTCATGCGGCGGTTTGCCGGTGGCGGCCATGTTGGGCACCGCCGCATAGATGATGCCGTCGGGCTTCAGCCAGCGGGCGAGGCGTTCCATCACGTCCGCCGGGTTGCGCAGGTGCTCGAAGACGTGATGCGAGGAGATCACGTCGAAATGCCCATCGGGGAAGCGGCCCTCCCCCGCATCGTCCAGCACCTCGACGCCGTGCTGCGCGCGCGCGAAATTCGCGTAGTCGCGGCCCGGTTCGACGCCGATCGCCTCGACCCCGCGACTGCGGGCCGCAGCCAGGAATTCGCCGGAGCCCGAGCCGAAATCGAGCAGGCGAGCCCCCGGCACGAGTTTGGGCGCCAGCAGGTCCGCGCGGAACGCTGCCTCCCGGGCGGAGCGGTTGAGGTGATGGCGCGGCGGGCCGCCTGCGAAGGCGAGCTGGTAATCGGCCCGGTAGGCGGTCGCATAATACTCCGACAGCTCGTCCGGGGTCGGCATCGGATCGGTGCGGATCAGGCCGCAATCGGTGCAGGCGACCGATTTGAGCACTTTCAGCCGGCGATCGGTCTCGGCGACGGTGACCGAATGCGGCGAGCCGCATAGATTGCAGGCCGTGGGCGAGCCCGTGTAGGGGTACCCCGTGAAGGGCACGAAGTGCTTCAGGAAATACCGGGGAGACGGCATGTCGCGCTGACCTTCGGGATCTTCGCTGGCAAGCCGCGTCCTCTAGATCGAACTCAGCCCGTGCACAACCGGACCGCTGCCCCATGAGCGCTGCGACCGATCCTGGCGCGGGTGCCGAAGCCCCGACCGGAAGCCCGATGAACGAACGTGTGGAACCCGACGTGCTGAAAACCGCCCGTCCGGTGGCGGCGAGCCCCCTCCCCTCCGATCATCCGGTCGTGCGCAGCGGCCGCGTCGGGGTGCTGCTGATGAATCTCGGTACGCCCGAGGGCACGACCTACTGGCCGATGCGGCGCTATCTCAAGGAGTTCCTGTCCGACCGTCGGGTCATCGAGGTGCCGCGGCTGATCTGGTGGCCGCTCCTCAACCTCGTCATCCTCAGCAAGCGCCCGGGGCCGAAGGGCCGCGATTATGCCAGCATCTGGAACAACGAGCTCGACGAGGGCCCGCTCAAGACCATCACCCGCGGTCAGCGCGACAAGCTGCAGGCGGCGATGGGCGATGCGGTCGTGGTCGACTGGGCGATGCGCTACGGCAAGCCCGAGGTTTCGCTCCGCATCCAGGCCCTGCTCGACCAGGGCTGTGACCGCATCCTGCTGGTGCCGCTCTATCCGCAATATGCCGCGGCGACGTCGGCGACCGCCTGCGATCAGGCCTTCAAGGCGCTGATGCAGATGCGCTGGCAGCCTACCGTGCGCGTCTCGCCCCCCTATCACGACGATCCCGTCTACATCCGGGCCATGGCCGACTCGATTCGCGACGGTTTGGCCAAGCTCGATTTCGAGCCGGAGGTGATCCTCACCTCGTTCCACGGCGTGCCGAAGAGCTACCTGCTCAAGGGTGATCCCTATCACTGCCAGTGCCGCAAGACCGGGCGCCTGATCCGGGAAGCGCTCGGCTTCAGCCCGGAGAAGATGCAGGTCACCTTCCAGTCCCGTTTCGGCAACGAGGAATGGCTGAAACCCTATACGGACGAGACGGTGCAGGCGCTCGCCAAATCCGGCGTGAAGCGCATGGCGATCGTCGCGCCGGGTTTCTCCGCCGATTGCCTCGAGACCCTCGAAGAGCTCGACGGCGAGAACCGCCACTATTTCGAGGAGAATGGCGGCGAGCGCTTCGCCTATATCCCCTGTCTCAATGACACGGACCTCGGCATGCGTGTGATCGAACACATCGTGCGCAAGGAGCTGCAGGGCTGGATCTGAGGTAGGAGGCGGCGGAGCGTTCCACCGGACAGGACATCAGACCTTCGGTCGTGGCTTATCGCCCGGCGTGTGCGCCGCGCTGGCATTCGGCTGCGGAGAATCGGTCGGTTCGTGGGTCGTCGTCGGCGTGGGGCTGTCCTCCGGCGCAGGCATCGGGGGTAACGGCGTCGTGTTGGCCTTTACGGTGGCCGACGGCTTCACCATCGAGCGGTTGGTCATGTGAGCATCCTGAGTTGGCGATTTTGGCCGCGCAAGCGCCCCTCTCCAGACCCGTCAACGCTCCGCCGCTGCCGGGGGTTCGGGAGGCCGCCCGTTACGGCCAAGGAACCATCGATATTGCTGAAGGTTGTCACCGGTGTGAGAAAAAGCCGAGGAGGCGCAGATGGCAACTGGGAATTCAACCTCCAAGCGAGGTTTCGCCTCGATGAATATTGAAAGGCAACGCGAAATCGCGAGCAAGGGCGGCCGCTCCGTGCCGGCCGAGAAGCGCTCTTTCTCGCAGGACCGCGAACTCGCCTCGACAGCCGGGCGGAAGGGTGGCCAGTCGACCGGCCGTGCCGGCGACGCCTGAGCCTCCCGTTCCGGAGCTCGCCTCCGGAAAGGCTTTGACCTTGACGGTGCCGGGCGGGCGCTCCCAGGGCGGGGGCGCCTGCTCCGTTATGCCTGGGTCTCGGAATCCTCCCGCGCATAGCCGCGCCAGAGGAGGATCAGCCGCTCGAACTCGGCGATGGCTTCGGGCGGAAGGCGTCCGAAGGTGCGGCGCACGTAACCCTCTTGCACGGCCATGCCGCGCCGGGCGAGATCGGCGCCATGGGCGGTGAGATGGAGGGCATGGGAGCGCCGGTCGCCCGGGATTGGATGCCGCTCCACCAGCCCTGCATCGACGAGCCTGTCGATCAGACCCGAGACGTTCCCCTTCGTGACGTAGAGACGCGCGGCGAGATCCTGTTGGGTGAGGCCCTGCTGCTCGGTGAGAGTCGAGAGCACGTCGAACTGGGGGATCGACAATCCCACTTCGCGCAACTCTCCTGCGACCGCGACGGTGACGCGCCGGTTGAGGCGAAGGAAGCGGAACCAGACCCGCATCAGTTGCGCGTCGGGTGCAGGGTTCTGGCGCGAAGGAGAAATTGGCATCACGCGCCAGGATATAGCAGACCTCAGGTTTTTGATCCCTTGCTCATTCGCTTGGCGATGGACGCTCCCGCCCTGTAAGGCTTGAGCTGTCGCGTCCGGTCACCTTGGTCTCGGGCGCGCGTTTGAAAGCGGTTTCCTCTCATGCCTGTCCTGTCATGCGTCGCCTGCTGATCGAGGAACCCGTCACCCGCGCCGGCCATTATGCGCGCAATCTGTCCGTGTTCGCCCTGCTGGTCTGCGCCATCGCCGTGCTCGTCGTGCGTGCGCCAGGGACGGAGACGGGGCCCGCCCTTGCCACGCTCGCGGGCGGTCTCCTCGTCGCGGTGTTCGCCCTCGTCCTGGCAGGTTTCGCTTTTCTGAGGGTCTGGCGCGAGGGCGCGCGCGGTCTCGGTGCGGCTCTGGTCGGGGTGGCGATCGCCTGCGTGGTGCTGGCCTATCCGGCCTATGCCGCCCTGCGTGGTCTGCGTCTGCCGGCGATTGCGGATGTCAGCACTGATACGGACAATGCTCCGGCCTTCTCCCGTTCCCGTGCCGCCTTCGCCGCCCGTGGCGGCCGGTTTCCGTTGGATCCGGGCCCGGAGGCGCGTCAGGCCCAAAAGGCGGCGTATCCGCAGATTGCGCCGCTCACCCTCGACGTGGATCCCGACGAGGCCTTCACCCTAGCCCGCACCGCGGCGGTCAATCGCAAGTGGCAGATCGTCGAAGCCCTGCGCCCGGGCGGCCGGGTCGGCAACGGGCGCATCGATGCTATCGCCTATAGCCGCGTCCTGAACCTGCCCGCGGACGTCACGATCCGCATCCATCCGCGGGCGGACGGGGCGCGCATCGACGTGCGCTCGGCCTCCCGGTTCGGAAGCCGCGACCTCGGCGACAATGCCGACCGGATCCGCACTTATCTCGATGAGATCGCCAATCTCGCGATCGCGCTGAAATAGTCTTCAGGCCGGCGCGAAGCGAGCGTGCAGGGTCGGCGGCCCGTCCGCCTGGACGAGGCCGCGTTCCACCATGTCCTCCAAATGGGCGAAGACCGAGAGGGCCGCGGCCCCCCGCAGGGCCGGCCTCAAGCCCTGATAGACGGCCGCGACGATCGCACCGATCTCCCGGTCGCCGGCCGCGAGCCGCGCACGGATCGCGGCCTCGCGCTGGCGGCGATGGGCGGCAAGCCCTCTCACGAAGCGGCGCGGGTCGCGCACCGGGCCGCCATGGCCGGGCCAGAACACCGTCTCGGTTCTGTCCCGGAGGCGTTCGAGGGAGGCCATGTAGGCGCGCATGGAGCCGTCCGGGGGCGCCACGACGGTGGTTGACCAGGCCATGACGTGATCGCCCGAGAACAAGGCGTTCTCCTCCGGGAAGGCGAAAGCGAGATGGTTCATGGTGTGCCCCGGCGTTTCCAGGGCGATGAGCGTCCAGCCCGGCCCCGACACCGCGTCGCCTTCGCTGAGGGAGCGGTCGGGCTGGTGCTGGCGATCCGCGCTGGCGTCCAGCGCCGGAAGTTCCCCTTCGGCGAGACCACGGGCAGCGCGATGGGGGCCGCATCCGACGATCGGGGCGCCGGTGCGGGCCTGCAGCAGCCGTGCACCGGGGGAATGGTCACGATGGGTGTGGGTGACGACGATCGCGTCCACCGTTTCGCCGGCTAGGACTTCCAGCAACGCGTCCACATGCATCGGATCCTCCGGTCCCGGATCGATCACGGCGACGCGCCCCTGGCCTACGATGTAGCTGCATGTGCCGCTCGCGGTGAACGGGCCGGCATTCGTGCAGATTCGTCGCCGCACGAGCGGCGTCAGTTGTTCGAGCCGGCCATTCGCCGGCAGGGAGGGATCGAGGGCGGGGTTGTCCTGGCCGCTCGCGGAGGAAAGCGTCATCGTGGCTCCGGAGGCCGATTGTCGGCGGCCCGACCGGTGGCGCCGCGCCTCTTTCCTGCCCTACGACAGCCCCAGCGGATCCTCAAACCCGGGCGAGGGACTTTCGAGGACTCCGGCAAGTTCCGAAATTCGGGATGGCCCTTGAGAAGCAGACTGATCTCTTCGTCTTCGAGCAAGGGCGGGACGCCAGACCCTTTGAGGTGTCAGAAAAAAGGCGCCGCCCGGGGGAGGACGGCGCCGACCGACGTCACGGATCAGACCGTCCGAAGACGTCAGCGACGCATCTCGGAGCTGCGGCGAACGCGTACGGGGACAGGCTGATAGCGGGGTACCGGCTGCAGCGATTCGAGGGCGCGCCCGATCTTCTCGACGACCGCCCGAATGGCGCCGCCGAAGCGGCTCTTCGCAGCTGTTCTCGGACGTGTGGTCATCGCTGCTCCCTGCCTCGGTACGATCGAACAGATGGTGACGAACCCCGCGTCCCGCTAGTCGGTTCCGGCGCTGTGTCAGCATCCCGGTGGTTGCGGCAGGATTTGGGCCGTTCGGACCGCCTGCCGTCGCAAATCTTCGGCATCGATCCTTAACGTCGGACCAATGCGCAGCCGGATCAAGGCTGAGGAAGTCGTGGATAGCGCCGAAAGGAGCGGAACCGGCGCTCAAACCTTGACGTTATTTGGGTCAAAGGCCGCGGCACGGGTCGCGCCACGTCTTCGAAAGGAATCGGCAAATGCTCGGTTGGGCCGTCACATTTCTCGTTGTCGCCCTCGTTGCCGCCCTGCTTGGTTTCGGCGGCATCGCCGGCACGGCGATGGAGGCTGCGAAGCTCGTCTTCTTCGTAGCGATCGTCCTGTTCGCGATCTCGGCCGTCATCGGCCTCATCCGCGGTCGCTCGTCGACACTTTGACGCGTCCGCAGGAAAAGGGCCGCGCTGCTTCTGCAGCGCGGTCAGCCCTGTTCAGCTCTCGGTCGACGCCGGCGGGGCGCTTTCGGAGTCGTCGAGGCGAGCGATCAGGTCCTTGAACCTATCGGGAATCGGTTGCTCGACGACGGAATCGTAGAGGGCGCGCAGATGGATACCGATCCGCTTCTGCGTCTGCTCCTCCATCCCCCGGCTGCGCGTGCGCGGCCCCCACTGTCGGTGGCCGCCCTGCGGCGCCCCGGCATCCTCTTCGCTACTCATCCGCCCGAACATCCCTTGCGCTGCACCCGCGGTGTACCGCGATTGTCTTGCAGCTCCATATGAGCCATGGCTTTCGCGCAAACGCCCCTGCCTGGGAAGGGTTCCGTTTGACCGGAACGGAGTCGTTCCGGCTGCGTTAGGGCGGAAGCAACGCAAGACCGGCAAAGGTCAGGGGAAGACATGTCCACAGCGCAACTCGTCGTGCAGCACCTGCCGTATCTGCGCCGCTACGCGCGCGCGCTCACCGGCAGTCAGGTCGCGGGCGACGCCTACGTGGCTGCCACGCTCGAGACGCTGGTGAACGAGCCGGAGACGCTGGGCCGCAGCAGCAACGTCAAGGCGGACCTGTTCCGCGTCTTCACGCGGATCTGGAACTCGCTCTCCGTGAACGGCCATAGCGAGCAGGTGCAGCATGATCTTCCGGCCGAGGTCCGGCTCGGGCAGATCACGCCGCTGCCACGTCAGGCCTTCCTGCTTTCCTGCCTTGAGGGATTCTCGGAGGAGGACGCTGCGATCATCCTCGAGGTGGATGTGGCGCAGGTGCGTGAGCTCGTCGACGAGGCCGGCCGCGAACTCGCGGCTGACATGGCGACGCAGATCCTCATCATCGAGGACGAGCCGCTGATCGCCATGGACCTCGAGGCCTTGGTGGAAGGCCTTGGGCACAATGTCATCGGCGTCGCCCGTACGCGTACGGAGGCCGTGAAAATCGCCTCGGAGGGCACCCGCCCGGGCCTGATCCTCGCGGACATCCAGCTCGCCGACGGTTCGTCCGGCCTCGATGCCGTGAACGATCTTCTGAAGACCTTCGAGGTCCCGGTAATCTTCATCACCGCCTATCCCGAACGCTTCCTCACCGGCGAGCGTCCGGAGCCGGCCTTCCTCATCGCCAAGCCGTTCCAGCCGGCCAACGTCTCTGCGGTGATCAGCCAAGCGCTGTTCTTCCAGCAGACGGCTCGTCGCAGAGAAGCCAAGAGCGCCTGACGCTTCGCCCTCAATTCGGCGACAAAAGCCCCGGCTCGTCCGGGGCTTTTTTGATGGGCGAGCCCAGGAACGAGCACAAAAAACGGGTCGGACAATGTCCGACCCGTGTTCAGAGGTTCCGGCCAATGCACAAGGGGAATGCGGGGAGGACCAGGTGGCCGGGTGTTTTCTCAACGAGGAGGCGCCTCCCCAGTTCCACTTTTTCCACAGAACCACTTATTTTTTCGTGGAGTGGTGCATTTTCATCACGAGACCACGCAATGTGAGAGCGGGTGAATTTTCGATCAAGTTATTGATTGACAAGGGTTTATAGCATCGTGCTCCAAACCGGGACAGGTGCGGAACCGTAGCGTTCAAGAGGCGTTGTCAAGTCAATCGGTCAAGCTCGTCGGAGATCGCGAAGATGCTTCGGTCAGGGTTCATCCTCGGTGTTGGCGGGCCTGCTGCGATCCTCACCCTCCTCGTTCTTCCCTCCGTCCGCGCCAGCGCGGATGCGGCCATGGCGCAGGATGTTCGTCCGGCGGCTGTGAACCGGAGCGTGGTGCAGGATCTTCCGGGCCAGCGCTCGGCTCTCCTGCCGACAAGCCCATTGCATCTGGCCAACGCCCCGCGGCCAGAGCCGAAGGTGGCGCCCGCCCCGAGCCGTCCGGAACTGGTGCAGGAGACCCCCGCCCGTCCGAAGCGCATGACCCGCGAGGGTTGCGAGACGGCCATCAGCTCCCTTGCCGGTCCCGAGGCTCGACGCATGGTGCCTGGCCGCTGCATGGCCTGAAGGTGCTCACACGCTGCCGTCGATCTTTTCGACATCCGCGGTGAGGCCCGCAAGCGACATCCGCTCCCGAGCCACCAGGCGATCGCCGGGGGAGAAGGTGCCCAGGGGAACGTCGCGATCGGGCAGCACGACGGTCGTCGTCTTGTTCAGGTGCACCAGCACGTAGCGCTGCAGGGGGAGCGAGGCCGCGGCCCATTTGCGCAACTGCCCATAATAGGGCTCGCGTCGCCAGGCATTGGCTTGCCCCGGATCGACCTGCACGTTCAGGAATCGTGTTACCGGATCGAGGCTGAGAACCATCTTGGCCCGATCCGGCTTCCATTCCGGCCCAAGCCAGCTCTCGGTCATCCAGAGGCAGTGAAAGGCGCGACAATGGCCCGGTCGGGCCTCGTGGATGCCACAGCCCTTTCCGGGCCGGGTGTGGCGGCACCATTGCCCGGCGAGGCTCTGCACGTCGGGCACGTCGTAGACCTTGCAGCAGAGCGTGCAGGCGCCGCAGGCCCGGCCGGGGGCCGGCGTGGCGACGATGGTGGCGGGGTCGAGCATCGCGTTCGGGGTGGGGGCTGCCTTCGTCGACCGGGTTCCTGACGCCGCTTCAGGTCGTTAGTGTGGCCGCACCCTCAGAACGATCCGCCGAGCGCCATGCTGTCGAACCTCGCCACCCGCGACGTCGAAACCCTGATCCATCCCTACACGAATCTCGCGGCTTTCCGGGAAGCGGGTCCGCTGGTTCTGGAGCGCGGCGAAGGTGTTTGGGTCTACGACGTCCAGGGCCGTCCCTATCTCGAAGGAATGTCGGGGCTCTGGTGCGCGGCCCTCGGCTTCTCGAATGCCGAATTGGTGGAGGCGGCTCGCGAGCAGATGGCCCGCCTGCCCTTCGCGCATCTCTTCTCCGGCCGCAGTCACGACCCGGCGATCGAGCTTGCCGAGACCCTGAAGGGCCTGATGCCGGTCCCGACCTCGAAGATCCTGTTCACTTCGTCGGGCTCGGAGGCGAACGACACCCAGATCAAGCTCGCCTGGTACATGAACAACGCCCTCGGGCGTCCGGCCAAGAAGAAGATCATCGCCCGGCTGAAGGGCTATCACGGCGTCACCGTCGCCACGGCGTCCTTGACCGGCTTGCCTGGCAACCATGCCGATTTCGACCTGCCGTTGCCGGGCTTCCTGCACACGGCCTGCCCGCATCCCTATCGCGGCGCGCGACCCGATGAGGACGAGGCGGCCTTCGCGGACCGTCTTGCGGAGGAACTCGAAACCCTGATCCTTCGGGAGGGACCGGAGACGGTCGCCGCCTTCATTGCGGAGCCGGTGATGGGCGCCGGGGGCGTGATCCTGCCGCCCGCGACCTATTTCGAGAAGATCCAGGCGGTGCTCGACCGCTACGACGTGCGGCTGATCGCCGATGAGGTGATCTGCGGCTTCGGGCGGCTCGGCACCTGGTTCGGCTCCGAGGCGCTGGGCATGCGCCCGCACACGCTCTCCTTCGCCAAGGCCGTCACCTCGGGCTACCTGCCTCTGGGCGGCCTCTCCATCGATGCCCCCCTCTACGAGGCCATGCTGGACGAGAGCCGCAAGCTCGGCGGCTTCGGACACGGCTTTACCTATTCCGGTCATCCCGTCGCTTGCGCGGTGGCCAACCGCGCCCTGGCGATCTACCGGCGCGACCGCATTGTCGAGGGCGCGGCGGAAAAGGCGCCGCATTTCCAGGCGCGCCTCGAATCGCTGCGCGAACATCCTCTCGTCGGCGAGGCGAAGGGGCTCGGCCTGATCGGCGGCATCGAGCTCGTCGCCGACAAGACGAGCCGTGCGCAGTACTTGCCGAGTGCCGCCGTCGCCGCGCGCTGCGTCGCCTTCGCCCAGGACGAGGGTCTGATCCTGCGTGCCTTCCCCGGCGATCGGCTGGCGGTCTGCCCGCCGCTGATCATCACCCGGGAAGAGATCGACGCTCTGTTCGAGCGCCTGCTGCGGGCGCTTGATCGCACTGCAGCATGGATTGTGGAGACGGGCGTCGAGAAGATGCAGGCTGCCTGAAATCTTGAATGCAGTCTATTCAATCGAGCGTGCTGCCTACGCGACAGGCTTGCGTGAATGTCAGGCAGAGGTTCGGCTTTAAGCTTCCGTTCATCTCATTTGCCGGCCAATGAGCAGGCTGCAGATCCGGCGTTTGCCCGGATCGGGCCGCAATGGCGCCCGAACGCCGTCGCGATCACGGACCAGGATCGAGAGCCAAGGCCGAACACGGCCGCTCCAAGAACGGACAGGACGAAGACCATGGACTCCTCCAGCCGGAACCCGGAAGCGTCGCTGGAGACGCAGCCGCAGGGTGCGGCCACGAACGGCCATGAGCGTTTCCGGCCGGTAGCGCTCCCGGCGCTCGCTGCCGCGATGCGCAGCGTGGCGCAGACGGCCGAGGCCGCTCGTGCCAAGGCTGCGGCCCGCTTCGCGAAGCGGATGGTGCACGAGGACGAGCCGGCTCTCTGAGCCACCCTCAGGTGCTGCTTCTCCCGAGCCGCCGACAGGTTCTCGGCGGCCTCTCGGCGAGCCTGCTCGCCGGAGGATCGACAGCGGGCTACGCCTTCTGTGTCGAGCCGCGCTTCCGGCTCGTCACCACGGCCTATGCCTTGACCCCGCCCGGCTGGACACCGGGCCTCCATCTGCGGATCGCCGTGATCGCGGACATTCATGTCTGCGAACCCTGGATGCCGCTCGCCCGCGTCGAGGAGATCGTGGCGGCGGCGAACGCGCTGTCCCCGGACCTGATCCTGCTCCTCGGTGATTATCCCGCAAGCCGCACGGTGACGTGGCGGCGCGTGCCGCTCACCGATTTTGCGAAGCTCGCCGCCGGCTTGCGGGCGCCGTTGGGCGTACATGCCATTCTGGGCAACCACGATTGGTGGGACGACGAAGCGGCGATGCGCGCCCGCAAGGGACCCGTCGAATCACGCCGGTTGCTGGAGGCCCAGGGCATCCCGGTGATGGAGAACGACGCCATCCGCCTCGTGAAGGACGGTCATGCTTTCTGGCTCGCCGGGCTCGCCGACCAGGAGCCGTTCCTGCCGGTCGGGAGCCGCCGCAGCCTCGCCGATCTTCCCGGCACTCTGGCTAAGGTGAGCGACGCGGCGCCGGTGATCCTGATGGCGCACGAGCCCGACATCTTCCTGCATGTGCCCGAGCGGGTCGCCCTCACCCTGGCGGGCCATACCCATGGCGGACAGATCCGGATCTTCGGGACCTCGCCGATGCTGATCGGGACGCCGCGCGAGCGCTATGCCTATGGCCATGTCGTCGAGGGTCGACGCCATCTGATCGTCTCGGGCGGCCTCGGTGTGAGCAAGGTCGCCGTCCGTTTCGGCGTGCCGCCGGAGATCGTGCTGGTCGAATTGGGGACGCCCGCCACGGTTTGACCCGTCCTGCCGGCCATGGTTCGGTCGCCGCCGGGATTCGCGTGCGATGGAGCTTTTGGGAGGCAGGTCGGATGCCCTTTCTGCTGTTGGTGATCGCGGTGCTGGGCGGCGTGCTGTTCTGGGTCCTTCGGGTCCATGGCACGGTGAAGGGTCTGCAGGAGGTCGACCGGGACACCAAGGGCCTGCAGCGCCGTGCCCGATCCGCCTTGCAGGACCTGATCGGGACGCCGCTCGCCCGCGTCCGCGACGTGCGCCTCGCCGCGACCATTCTGATGATCCAGATTGTGCGCACCGGCAGCCCGGTCACGGCCGCCGAGAAGACGCAGATCCTCGCCTTCCTGGAGACTCCGCTGCAGGTGGAGAACGCCCCGGCCCTGTTCGAACGGGCCTGGACCTACACGCAGGAGCGTCGCCCGTTCTCCCTCGTCGCGGACGAACTGCTGCCGCTGCTGAGGGACGCTCTGACGCCGGAAGAGCGGCTAGAGCTCGTCGCGATGTTGACCAAGGTCGCGGGTGCCCATTCGAGCCCGAGCGAGTTGCAGCGCGAGGCTGTCGCACGGCTCAAGCGGCGGCTTCTGGCGGACCGCCCCGCCCTCGCGGCGAGCCGGTCCGGCGACTTCGCCTGACGAGCAACGGCCGGCGTCGAAACGCCTCAGCGTTCGAGGGGACGGCGCCGGGCGACGGCGCTATGGTTCCTGGTATGCGCGCCGTCTTCCTCCTCCCGGTCTTCCTTTTCGCCGCACCGGCCATGGCCGACGAATGCGGGGACCTGATCGACAAGGTCGCAGCCGAAGCCAAGGCCGAGGTCGGCAACCGCACAGCGGATTTCGCCAATTTCCAGGCCGGCCCCGACATGACGCTGACCCTGTCCTGCGGGGGCATCCATCCCTCTTCTGTCGGGGCGCAGCACCGGGGCGAGACGCCGCCGGATCCCTATTACGCGCTGTTCGCGCGAGCCGGGCACGCGGTCACCGGCATCGCTCCCGATATTCTCGAGGCGGCGGCGCGGAGTGCCCGCGATGCGGCGACCCGGACCCGTCACAGCAACGTTTCGGCGGGCGGCGCGCTCGTCACCTGTTCGCTGATGAAATCGGAGAAGGGGCCGCTCACCCTCTGCGCCGTGATCGAGCAGGCGGATCGCAGCTAGGGCGCCTTCCGACGAAGCGGAGACCGGTTCGTCGAAAGACGGCGCGATGTCACGAGAGCAGCCGGCCGGATGCCATCGGGTCGGATCCGATCTTCGGGCGCTGTCGGAAGGCCGGCTGTTGTCTTTCTAAGCAAGGTGCCGCGGAGCCGAAGCCTGGTGCATTGCCCGGTATCCGAGTTCCAGAGCGCTGCGACGGCTCGACAGAATCCAGGGCGTCAAAAGAGAGGCTGGGATCCGCTGGACCCGGCGTGGTCGCGCACGGCTGTAAAAGCTCAGATGCATGTTCGTGCAGCAGTTCAGCTGGCAGCGAATTAATTCAAGCAATTGTAACGATCTGTAATAGTAGTGTCACAATGTTAGTCGGCTCTTTTTAAGATCGATGCAAGGGATGCATGGCTATAGGTGCGATAACCCCCACACCATAGCTGTCGGCAGTCCTATGCGTATCTCTCTGGGCGTCAAATTGTTCGCCGTCGTCGGCCTTCTCGGCCTCGTTGCCCTCGGGATCGCGGCCTTCGCCATCGGTCAGGCATCGGAGCGGCAGGCTTGGTCCGAGCGGACCGAGGCCGTCTGGAATGCGGGATTGCAGGCGCGCAGCCTCGCCCATGCGATCGAGCACGCGGTGGTCGAGGCGACTGCGCTCTACACGGCGGCCGATGCCGACGAAGCCCGCCCGCGCCTCGCCGCCCTGCAGACCGCCCTGGCCCAGGTGGAGCGGACCCGCGAGCCATTTCTTTCGGCTATGGAGGGGCAGCTTACGCCCGAGCAGAGCCGGAGGCTCGACCTCGCCGTGAAGGAGTTCGTCGCCTACCAGAGAGATACCGCCGAACTCGGCCTCTCCGTGTCACCGAAGGCCGCTTTGATCCAGGCGACCGATGAAGCCACGGTGAAGAACCGCGAGCGCATGGTGGCACAGATCAACGCCCTCGGCGCCGAGGTGCTCGCCAAGCTCGACGCACAGCGCGAGGCAGAGGCACAGTCGCAGCACCGAGCCACGATCGCCCTGCTGGCCATTCCCGCGGTCGGCCTCACCCTGGGGCTCGCGGCAGCCTTCTGGATTGCCATCTCGCAGATCCAGCGTCCTCTCCACCGCCTGAAGCAGACGATGCTCGGCCTTGCGGCGGGCTGTCTCGACGAGACCATCCCCTTCACGCAGCGTCGCGACGAGGTGGGCGAGATGGCGCAGGCGATCGCGGCCTTTCAGCAGGCGCTCATCGAGCGGCGCGAACTCGATCTCAACGCCCAGCATCGCCAGGCGGAGGATGTGCGCCGGGCCTCGCAGCTCGCGGAGGCGACGCGCCTGTTCGAGGCGGAGAGCGGGATGGCGGTCGCCGAACTCGCCCGCTCCGCCGAGGCGATGCAGGCGGCCGCCGACACCCTCTCCGAGACCGCCTCCGAGACCACCGGCCGGGCCTCCGTCGTCGCGGATTCCTCCAGCAGTTCGGCCGGTGTCGTGAACAGCATCGCCGGCGCGGCGGAGCAACTCTCCAGCTCGGCCGGATCGATCGCGGATCAGGTCCGGTATGCCCGGGAAATCGCGGGCGTCGCTCTCACCGACACCACCGTCCTCGGCGAGACGGTGGAGAGCCTCTCCAAGGCGGCCACCGAGATCGGAAGTGTGGTCGCCCTCATCCGCAGCGTTGCGGATCAGACCAACCTGCTCGCCCTCAACGCCACGATCGAGGCCGCCCGCGCTGGCGCCGCCGGCCGTGGCTTCGCGGTGGTCGCGGCCGAAGTGAAAGCGCTCGCCGGTCAGACGGCGCTGGCCACCGACCAGATCGTGGGTCAGGTCGGCGCGATCCAGGCCGCTTCGATGGGGACGGCCGAGGCGATCAGCTCGATCCGCAGGACGGTTGCGCAGATGACGGACATCGCCACGGAGGTCGCCGCGGCCGCCGGTCAGCAGGGGCAGGCCAGCCAGGAGATCGCCCAGGCGATCGGTCAGGCGGCGATGGAGGTCCGCACGGTCTCGGAGAACGTGGCCGGGGTACGGGCTGCCGCCTCGTCGAACGAGACGCAGGCGGCCCAGGTGCGAACGGGGGCCCTGCGTGTCGGAGAAAGCAGTGCGAGCCTGCAGGCGTCAGTGGCGACGTTCCTGTCGCGCGTGCACGCGGCCTGAGGCCCAGCAGGATCGTAAGGGGGAAGAGGCGGCAGTGCTTCGGCCCTGCCGCCGGTTCCGCTCTCTCAGAGCGGGATGTTGTCGTGCTTCTTCCAGGGCTGCTCCATGGCCTTGGAACGGAGCATGCCCAGCGCCCGCGCAATGCGCTTACGGGTCGAGTGCGGCATGATCACCTCGTCGATATAGCCGCGCTCGGCCGCGACGAAGGGCGAGAGGAAGCGATCCTCGTACTCCTTGGTGCGCTCCGCGATCTTCGCCTCGTCGCCGATCTCGGCGCGGAAGATGATCTCGACGGCGCCCTTGGCGCCCATCACCGCGATCTGCGCCGTCGGCCAAGCGTAGTTGAGATCCGCCCCGACATGCTTCGAGGCCATGACGTCGTAGGCACCCCCGAAGGCCTTGCGGGTGATGATCGTCACGAGCGGCACCGTTGCCTGGGAATAGGCGAAGAGCAGCTTGGCGCCGTGCTTGATCAGGCCGCCATATTCCTGCGCCGTGCCCGGCAGGAAGCCCGGCACGTCCACGAAGGTGACGATCGGAATGCCGAAGCTGTCGCAGAAGCGTACGAACCGCGCCGCCTTGCGCGAGGCGTCCGAGTCGAGCACGCCGGCGAGCACCAGGGGTTGGTTGGCCACGAAGCCGACGGTGCGGCCCTCGACCCGGCCGAAGCCGGTGATGATGTTGCGGGCATAGGTCGCCTGGATCTCGAAGAAGTCGCCCTCGTCGACCACGCGGCGGATCAGCTCGCCCATGTCGTAGGGCTTGTTCGGATTGTCCGGGATCAGCGTGTCGAGCGACTTGTCGAGGCGGTTGACGTCGTCGAAGCTCTCGATCTCCGGCACGCCCTCGATGTTGTTGGCGGGCAGGAAGTCGAGCAGGCGGCGGATCTGCAGGATCGCTTCGACGTCGTTCTCGAAGGAGCCGTCGGCGATGGAGGACTTCGTGGTGTGGACCTTGGCGCCGCCGAGCTCCTCGGCGGTCACGACCTCGTTGGTTACGGTCTTCACCACGTCCGGGCCGGTCACGAACATGTAGCTCGTGTCGCGGACCATGAAGATGAAATCGGTCATGGCCGGCGAGTAGACGTCTCCGCCCGCACAAGGGCCCATGATGACCGAGATCTGGGGGATGACGCCCGAAGCCATGACGTTGCGGCGGAAGACCTCGCCGTAGCCGCCGAGGGCCGCGACGCCCTCTTGGATGCGCGCGCCGCCGGCATCGAAGATGCCGATGATCGGCGCGCGCATCTTCAGCGCCATGTCCTGGACTTTGACGATCTTCTGGGCATGCGCCTCGGAGAGGGAGCCGCCGAAGACGGTGAAGTCCTTGGAGAACAGGAAGACCTTGCGGCCGTTCACCGTGCCCCAGCCGGTGACCACCCCGTCGCCGGGGATCTTCTGCTTCTCCATCCCGAAATCGTTCGAGCGGTGCTGCACGAACATGTCGAACTCCTCGAACGACCCATGGTCGAGGAGGAGTTCGATGCGCTCGCGGGCCGTGAGCTTGCCGCGCTTATGCTGGGCGTCGAGGCGCTTCTCGCCGCCGCCGAGGCGGGCCTGCGCGCGCCGCTCTTCCAGCTTCTCGAGGATGTCCTTCATGGTCTTCCGGCGGCCCCACCCTTCGTGATCATTTTTGCCCTGGCCAGAATCGTCCGTCCGGGTCGTTGGCCCGGCTTGGCCATGGCAGGCTGACCGCCTCTAGCATGCGTTGCCGCCTCCGGAAACGGGGCGAATTGTATGCAAAAAGGCCTGTTGCCGGCGTGTCTTGGGCCTTGCGGGCTCAGCCTGGCCCTTCATGGTGGAGAGGACGAGCCCCGGTCAGCCGTCAGGGGCTACGGAGAGATCGCAGCCAGTTTCGCGGCGGCATCGAACTCCGCCCTGCGGTAGGCGAGCCGGGCCTCGGCTTCCGCGTCCGGCCCCCAGATGCTCGCCTGATAGGTCTCGTCGACATGCGCCGCGGCCCAGGCGGTCTCGGCATCGAGCCGGCGATGCAGCACGGCGAGTGCGATCAGCAGCGAACCGGTCAGCGTGGTCATGGCGTGGAGAGCCGCGAGGCGGAAAGGGTTCCGCTCGGTCAGCACGGCCTGACGGAGAGCTGCGACCGCGGTGTCCGGCTGGGCAACATGCATGACGCCCTCGCTGAGGATCAGGCGTGCGCCGAAAGCCTCATGCGCCCAGTCGATCACCGGGTCCCAGGCTTCCGCCTGGGCGGCAACGAGCCGCTCGGGCTCTGCGGCGCGATAGGCGACGAGGTCAGTGCCGGCATAGGCGCACAGATCCTCGGCCACAGCCTCCATGCGGGACGCTACGCCATCGATGGCGGAGTTGACGAGCCGAGTCAGGGGCATCGTCGCGGGATCGATGAACGCGCGCTGCGCCTCCCATTCGGCGGCGAGCGCTTCCGCGATGGCCCGATCCGGCACGGAGAGCCGATTGCGGGCCGGAGTGTTGGCGTTGCGGCCATCGAGCGTCAGACGAAAGCCGCCCTCCCCCGCCTCGGCAGCGGCCTGCTTGTAGAAGCGCTTGGGCAGGGGCGGCTTGGTCTGAGCCCGCGCCGCCTGCAGCGGGTCGGTACGCGGTGAATCGCCCGGATCGCCGAGCCAGTCGCGGGTAACATCGTCGCTCATTCTGGGCGCCTTACACCAATCGAGGGGCCTCGGGCGAGGTGCCGTCAGCGCGCGTTCAGGGCATCGGCGAGGGAATTTTGCTGCGCGTCGTCGAGCGAACCGGAGAAGAGATCGTTCAGGTTCTGGGCCGAGTCCACGACGGTAACCGCGCCGGCTCCGTAGAGGGCGCCCGGCGTATGATAGCCCCAGCCGACACCGATGGCGGCCACGCCCGCATCCCGGGCCATCATCATATCGTAAGTGGTGTCGCCGATCATGACGGTCATGGGGGCCTCGGCGCCGGCTTCCGCCATCGCTTGGCGAAGCATGGTCGGGTCGGGCTTCGAAGGCGCATCGTCCGCGGTCTGGATGGTCGTGAACCAGCGCTCCCAGCCGTATTTCTCGACCAGGTGGGCGACGCCGCGGCGGGATTTGCCGGTTGCGATCCCCAGCCGGACGTCCCCGCGGGCATGAAGCCGCTCGATCAGTTCGCCCATGCCGGGAAACAGAGGCTCTTCGTAGTTCGGATCGATGCGCAGCGCCTGGAAGGCGTTGCGGTAGCTGTCCGAGAGCGAATCGATGGGGCCGGCATCGCCCACGAGCCGACGAAAGGCCTCGCCTAAGGAAAGACCGACGACGGACAGGGCCTCCCGACGGGCGGGTGCGGTCATGCCATGGGCCGCGAAGGCTCGCGCCTGGGCTTCGACGATCAGGTGCTGGCTGTCGACGAGGGTCCCGTCCACGTCGAAGACGACGAGCCTCACCACGGGTTTGCCTCGCGCACTGTCCTCACGGCCGGCGGCCGGATGCGGGCGGCTGGCCCTGGCCCGGCGGCTGTGCGCGCCGTTCGTAGCCAAGGCGGCAGCGGATCAGGAAGCGACGCCGGGCACCCCCGCGAAGATTGCGCCGATGCGATTCCCGGTTGCAGCTCGCATAAGACACGCGCCGGCGACTCGCGCTTCGTGGCGTCCCTGCGGGTGCGTTCGGTAGCTTCGTCTGTGCCTGAGCGGCTGCCTTGATCGGCGGCGGCGCCTGAGGGGCGGCCTTGTCCGCCGTCTCGAGGTCCTGCTCTGTCTGTGGTGCGGACGTCGGGGTGGACGGCGTCCGCTTTACGGCGGCCGCTTGCACCGGTCCGGCCATGGCAAGCCCGGCAAGGGCGAGGAGGAGGAAGGTCGCTGGCTTCATGGTTCCCGGCGAGACACGTCGGTGCGGGGACCGGTGCCTCGCGACCGGCGAAGGCGCCGTGCCGCTGGCCCGGAGCGCAGCCATGGGGCAAGGATATCGCTCGCTTGGCATTTGCCAACCCGGCCGATCGTCTCAGCAGCCGGATCGGGCCTTGTCGGGGTGGTTCCTGTCAGGCCTCGGGTGCCTCGACGATCGGGTCGTAGCGGGCCGCGTCGAAGCCGAGCAGGTTCCAGCTCTGGGCCATGTGCGGCGGCAGCGGCGCGCTGACATCGACCGGTTTGCCGGTGCGCGGATGCGGAATCACGATCCGGCGAGCCAGCAGGTGCAGCCGGTTCTGGATGCCGCCGGGCAGCTCCCAGTTCTCCACGTCGAAATATTTGGGATCCCCCACGATCGGATGGCCGATATGGGCGGCATGCGCCCTGAGCTGGTGGGTGCGCCCGGTCACCGGCTTGAGCGACAGCCAGGACAGCTTCTGCGCTGCCTGATCGACCACGGCGTAGTAGGTGAGCGCATGGCTCGCGCCCTCGTCGCCATGCTTGGCGATGCGCATGCGGGCATCCGCATCCGTCGGCTCTTCCTTGGCGAGATAGGTCGAGACGCGGCCCTGGCGGGTCCGCGGCACGCCGGCGGTGAGCGCCCAGTAGATCTTGCGCGCCGCCCGCGAGCGGAAGCTCTTGGCGAGCGTCGCCGCGGCGAGCCGCGTCTTGGCGATGATCAGGCAGCCCGCCGTGTCCTTGTCGAGGCGGTGAACGAGGCGCGGGCGCTGGCCGCCCGGCTCGGTGAGCGCGTCGAGCAGCCCGTCGACATGCCGCACGGTGCCGGAACCGCCCTGGACGGCCAGCCCGAACGGCTTGTTGAGGATCATCATGTCCGCATCCTCGTAGAGGATCAGCGAACGGAGGAATTCGGCATCCCCGGCGACCTTGCTTGGGCTGCGCGGGCGGTCGGCCGGCTGATCGAGCTTCAGCGGCGGCACCCGCACCGACATCCCGGGTTCCAACCGGTCGTTGGGCTTGGCGCGCTTGCCGTCGACGCGCAGCTCGCCCTTGCGGACGATGCTCTGCACCCGGGCGAAGGGCAGCTGCGGGAAGCGGGCGGTGAGGAAGCGGTCGATGCGCATCCCGGCTTCGTCCGTCTCGACCGTCAGCGTCTGCACGCCGGTGGCCAGCGTCTCCGAGGCCGCGGCACGCTGCTCCCGGCGGGTGGGCGCCTCCGCTGCGACGGCGGCCTTCGGCGCCCGGGACGCGGCCTTGGGCGGCGCAGATCGCGGCTTGCGCGGTGCCTTCTCCGGAGCAGGCGCAGCGTCCTCGGTCGCCCAGGGGGAACGGTCGGCGACGTCCTCGCCGCGGTTCTTGGCAGCGCGGCGCGCGGCTTCGAGGGCGGAGGTGCGCGGCCCGCTGCCGGCGCGGGGCGGACGGCTGCGCGGGCCGCCGAAGCCCTTGCCTCCGGCCCCGTCGCCTCCGGAGCCCTTGCCGCCGCGATGTGGTGGTCTTCCCTTCATGGCTCGCTGCTAACACCGTGCCCCGGCGCCGCAAAGCGGCCTCCGCGCGGGCGACCGCTGCGAAAAGTCTCCCGCGGCCTGTCGGGCACGGGGGAAAAGCCACGTCCTTGCCGCGGGTGGCCCGGAAAGAACGGGCCCGCCACGAGCGTGGAAATGTCCCCAATGCCCAGGATCACCCCCTGACTCCGGTTCGATTCGGAAGCCGAGGAGGCGGTCGCCTTCTGACGGGCCGTCTTCGCCCAGTCCGAGGGTGCAAGCTGCCGCCCAGAGCACACATGCGGGCGAGGCCTGATGCTTATCCCGGCAGGCGCCCCGCCTCGATGGTGAGGCCGAGGCCGACCGAGCCGAAGGTGTCGCCCTCCACCACCTTGGCGCGGGGCAGGCTCGCGGTCAGGGCGGCGCGCACATGCGGCAGGCCGGTGGAGCCGCCGGTGAGGAACAGGGCGTCGATCCGTTCCGCCGGCAGGCCGGCCTGCTCCAGGCAGCGGCCGATCCGGGCGGCGACGCGGCGCGACAGGTCCTCGGTGTGCCCGACGAGGCGGTCGCGGTCGATCCCGACTTCGAGCTCCCGCTCCACGAAGCCGAGATCGACGCTACCGCGCCCGGTCTCCGAGGCGGCGATCTTGGCTCCTTCCACCTGCATGGCGAGGCTGTGGCCGCGCTCGGCCTCCACCACGCTGCGCAGGCGGGTGACGAGATCCGGCCGGGCGCCGTCGCGAATCACCTCGTCGATCTCGCGCAGGGTCTTGGGATTGTAGAGCCGGTTGATGCTCGACCACGTCGCGAGGTCGTGGAAATACGCATTGGGCACGGCGAGGTCGCCGCGCTTCATCGGGCTGCCGAGGCCGAGCAGCGGCATGACCGCGCCGAGACTGAGGCCGCGGTCGAAATCCGTGCCGCCGATGCGCACGCCGTCATTGGCCAGGATGTCTTCGACGCGGTCGTCCCGGCGATGCCGCTCCGGGGAGAGTCGCACGATCGAGAAATCCGAGGTGCCGCCGCCGATATCGGCGATGAGGGCGATCTCCTCCCCCGTCACCCGCTGCTCGTAGTCGAGCGCCGCGGCGATGGGCTCGTACTGAAAGCGGACATGGCGGAAGCCGATGCTCTGCGCGATTTCCCGCAGGGTCTCCTCCGCCTTGCGGTCGCCTTCCGGATCGCCGTCGACGAAGTGCACCGGGCGGCCATGCACCACCGTGTCGAAGGAGACATTGGCCTCCGCCTCCGCCCGCGCCTTCACCGCGGTGAGGTAGCGGGCGATGACGTCGCGGAAGCGGATGCGCTCACGCCCGACCGGGGTGGTCTCCTCGATCAGCGGCGAACCGAGCACGGATTTCAGCGCCCGCATCAGCCGGCCCGGCACGCCCTCGACATAGGCTTCGATTGCCGCCCGACCGATCGCCGGCTCCCGGCCCGGCGGGAAGAAGATCGCGCTCGGGATGGTGCGGTGGCGTCCTTCCAGGGGCAGCAGAGTGGGCAGCCCGGCCTTCACGAGGCCGAGGGTGGTGTTGGACGTGCCGAAATCGAGGCCGCAGGCCGCCATGGGAACCGGTCTTGCTCAGGAAGGGGGGCGGCTCCGTTAAGGCGCCTTGCTGCGCCGCGCAATCCCGGCTTCCGGAGAACGGATCAAGCCTCGCCGAGATAGCGCCGGCGCAGGTGCCGGCCAAAATCCTCCGCGCCCAGCGGCTTGCCGGTGGCGGCGAGCAGAATCTCGTCGGTCTCGAGCAAGCTCGCCTTCGCGTGCACGTTGTCGCGCAGCCAAGTCCGCAGCTGGGTAAAATCGCCCTGCGCGAGGCCCGGCAAGATGCCGGGCTCCGCGGCGCAGGCGGCGCGGAAGAGCTGCGCGGCGGCCATGGCGCCCAGTGTGTAGGTCGGGAAATAGCCGAAGCTGCCGCCGGGCCAATGGATGTCCTGCAGGCAGCCAAGGCGGTCGTTCGGCACGCTGAGCCCGAGCAGGTCGCGCATCCCCTCGTTGAAGGCGCCGGGCAGGTCGGCCACGGCGAGGTCGCCGGCGACCATCGCGGATTCGAGGGCGTAGCGCAGCAGGATATGGGCCGGGTAGGTGACCTCGTCCGCATCGACCCGGATGAAGCCCGGTGCCACCCGCGTATAGAGCCGGTGGAGGTTCTCCGCCGTCCAGGCTGCCCCCTCCCCGCCGAAGGTGGCGGCGAGCTGCGGAGCGAGATAGGCGCAGAATTCCGGGCTGCGGCAGGCCTGCATCTCCACCAGCAGCGACTGGCTCTCGTGCAGGCTCATGCCCCGCGCGCTGCCAACCGGCTGGTGGTGCCAGCGGGCCGGGCGGCCCTGCTCGTAGAGGGCGTGGCCGGTCTCGTGCAGCACGCCCATCAGAGCGCCGGTGGCGCTCGCCGCGTCGTAGCGGGTGGTGATGCGCACGTCGTCCGTGGCCCCGCCGCAGAACGGGTGCAGGCTGACGTCGAGCCGGCCGCGGGCGAAATCGAAGCCGACCGCCTTCATCAGGGTGAGGCCCAGCGCCTTCTGCGCCTCCACCGGGAAGGGGCCGGGCAGCGGCAGCGGCGCGGCCTCCGCTGCTTGCTTTTCCTGCACCGCGGCGATCAGGCCCGGCAGCTCCGCCCGCAGGGCCGCGAAGAGCGGATCGATGGCAGCCCGACGCATGCCGGGATCGTAGCCGTCGAGCAGCGCATCGTAGGGATCGAGCCCGAGGGCGGCCCCCTTGGCCTGCCCGACCTCACGCTGCAGCCGCAGGGTCTCGGCCAGATGCGGGGCGAGCAGGGCGAAGTCGGAATTCTGCCGCGCCTCGCGCCAGACCATCTCTGAGCGCGAGGCCGCCTTGGAGCTGGCCGCCACCAGGTCGGCCGGGACGGCGGAGGCGTGGAGATAGGCCCGGCGCATCTCGCGCAGATTCGCTCGTTCCCATTCGCCGAGGTCTTTCGTCTCGTCCTGCGCCTGCCCCAGGAGGTCGCCGGTGCGCGGTGCCACCAGGATCTCGTGGGCGACCACGCTCAACTGCGCCAGCTGCTCGGCCCGCCCCTCCGCCGCCCCGTCCGGCATCAGGGTCTGCATGTCCCAGCCCAGGATGCCCGCCGCGTCCTGGATGGCGCCGATGCGGATGAAGGTGGCGGCGAGGGCGTCGTAGGCCTGCATCGTGCGGCGTCCTTGGGATGAGGGTTGAGCCTGTTTAGGGGGTGACGGGGGCGAGGGGTAGCTGTCAGCGCGGCGCTGCGGCGGGACTGGGTCTGCGGCGCCGGCCGCGTTGACACGCCCGGCATCGCGGCCTACCCCTCGTTTCTGTACCGATCGGTACAGAAGCCCAGGAGCCAGGAGCGCAGCCATGGTCGAGTCCCGTCCGCCCTTCCCGCCCTTCAGCCGAGAGACGGCGATTCAGAAGATTCGCGCGGCGGAGGATGGCTGGAACGGGCGCGACCCGGAGAAGGTGTCCCTGGCCTATACGGTCGACAGCCGCTGGCGGAACCGCTCGGAGATCTTCCAGGGTCGCCCGGCCATCGTGGCGTTCCTGACCCGCAAATGGGGGCAGGAGGACGCGTACCGGCTGATCAAGGAGCTGTGGGCCTTCACCGACGACCGTATCGCCGTGCGCTTCGCCTACGAGTTCCACGACGCGTCCGGGAACTGGTTCCGCGCCTATGGCAACGAGAACTGGGAGTTCGACGCCAACGGCTTGATGCGGGTTCGGCATGCCAGCATCAACGACATCCCGATCCGAGAGAGCGAGCGTCTGTTCCACTGGGACCGCTCCGGTCCGCGCCCGGCCGACCATCCGGGCCTGACCGAACTTGGGCTCTGACGGGCCGCCGATGGCGCGGGTGGCGTCCGGGCGGGAGGAGTTGCTACCCGTGCTCGCGGAGGTGTTTCGCGAGCACGGCTTCGAGGGTGCGAGCCTGACCCTGATCGGGAAGCGCACCGGCCTCGGCAAGGGCAGCCTCTACCACTTCTTCCCCGGGGGGAAGGAGGAGATGGCCGAGGCCGTGCTCGCCTCGATCGAAGCGTGGTTCGAGGCGGAGATGTTCCGGCCCCTGCGGGAGGCGGAGGATCCGGCGCGGGCCGTGCGGAATATGCTCGGGGCGACGGACACGTATTTCCGCTCGGGCCGGCGGGTCTGCCTCGTCGGGGTGCTGGCGCTCGGGGAGGTCCGCGACCGCTTCGCCGAGCGGATCGACAGCTACTTCGCCGCTTGGCGGGATGCCCTCGCCGAGGCCCTCCGGCGCTACGGTCTCGACGCGGTGGAGGCGCGAGCCCGGGCCGAGGACGCGGTCGCCGCGATCCAGGGCGGCCTCGTCGCCGCCCGGGCCCTGCGCGACCCGGCCCTGTTCACGCGGCTGCTGGCGCGGCTGGAGGAACGGCTGCTGGCGGGATAGCCCCCTATTCCGTCTCCCGCCGCTCCCGGCGCAGGCGCTCCCACCATGCGAGGCGCTCGGCGTAGCGGGTCTCCATGCCCCGGTCGGTCGGCGCGTAGAATTGCTGGCGGCCGAGCTTTTCCGGCCAGTAATCTTGGCCCGAGAAGGCGTCCGGCTCGTCGTGGTCGTAGCGGTAGCCCTCGCCGTAGCCGATGCGCTTCATCAGCTTGGTCGGGGCGTTGAGGATGGTGCGGGGCGGCGGCAGGGAACCGTGCTCCTTGGCGACGCGGGTGGCCGCCTTGTAGGCGGTGTAGACCGCGTTCGATTTGGGCGCGCAGGCGAGATAGACCGTGACCTGCGCGAGGGCGAGCTCACCTTCCGGGCTGCCTAGGAAATCGAAAGCGTCCTTGGCGGCGGTGGCGACCACCAGGGCCTGCGGGTCGGCGAGCCCGATATCCTCCACCGCCATGCGCACGAGCCGCCGGGCGATGAAGAGCCGATCCTCGCCCCCGTCGAGCATGCGGCAGAGATAGTAGAGCGCTGCGTCGGGGTCCGAGCCGCGCACGGTCTTATGCAGGGCCGAGATCAGGTTGTAATGGCCCTCCTGCGACTTGTCGTAGATGGGCGCCCGGCGCTGCACGAGGGTCTGGAGCATCTCCGCATCGAGGGTCTCACCGGGCCGTCCGGAGCGCCAGATCTCCTCAGCCAGGGTAAGGGCCGCGCGCCCGTCGCCGTCGGCCATGCGCACGAGGACGGAGCGGGCCTCCTCGGTGAGCGGCAGGGGCTTCTTCGTCAGGTCCTCGGCCCGGGCGAGCAGCTTGGCGATGGCCGCCTCGTCGAGCGCCCGGAACAGGAGCACCCGGGCGCGGGAGAGCAACGCCGCGTTGAGCTCGAAGGAGGGGTTCTCCGTGGTGGCGCCGACGAGGGTCACCGTGCCGTCCTCCATCACCGGCAGGAAGGCGTCGAGCTGGGCCCGGTTGAAGCGGTGGATCTCGTCAACGAAGAGCAGGGTCCCCTGCCCCGTCGAACGGCGCTTGCGCGCGGCGTCGAACACCTTCCGCAGGTCCGCCACGCCGGAAAAGATCGCCGAGACCTGCTCGAAATGCAGGTCGGTCTCGCGGGCGAGCAGCCGGGCCACCGTGGTCTTGCCCGTGCCCGGCGGCCCCCAGAACACCAGGGAGCCGAGGGTACCGGAGGCCAGCAGCCGGGTCAGCGCCCCGTCCGGGCCGGTCAGGTGCTCCTGGCCGACCACCTCGGCGAGGGATTGCGGGCGCAGGGTGTCGGCCAGCGGCCGGGGCGCGGCCCGGTCGAGGCCGGCCGAGGCGAAGAGATCGGACATGGCCGCATCAACACTCCGCTGTGGCCGATCAAGCAAGGCCCCCGGTGGCCGCGCCCACAGGGCTGACGTCATACGAAATCCCGCCGATCGCTTCGCGATGCGGATTCCGCCTTCGCTCAGGCGCCGCGCTGGCTTGCCGATACCGCGGACGCGGTCTCAGCCCCCGAACACCGAGGTCAGCACCTCGCCGCCGCGGTTGATCGAGACCTCCCACATGCCGAGGCTGTTGCGGGAGACCTTCTCGACGTCCTTGGTCGAGGTGATCGGCGTGCCGTTGATGGCGACGATCACGTCGCCCTTGCGGAACCCCGCCCGGTTGGCGATCGAGCCGTCATCGACGGCGGTCACGGCGACGCCCTCGGCGGGCAGATCGACCTGGATCTCCTCGGCCACCGCCGGGGAGGTGTTGACGAGGGTGGCGCCGACGAAGGGCGAGCGGGTCTTCACCTTGATCGGGTCGCGCGGGCGCGTCTCCGGGGCGGGGCCGAGCTTCACGGCGAGCGTCTGCCGCTTCGAGCCGCGCAGGATCCCGAAATGCGTCGAGCCGGAGATGCCCTTGAGGGCGAAGCGGTAGCCGAAGGCCTCCGGGTCGTCGACCTGCTGGCCGTCGATGGTCAGGATCACGTCGCCGCGCTTCAGGCCGGCCTCCTCCGCCGGGCTCTTGGCCTGCAGGCTCGCCACCAGCACGCCGCTCGGGCGGTCGAGGCCCACGCTCTCGGCGATGTCCGGCGTCACGGTCTGGACCCGGGCGCCGAGCCAGGGCCGGCGCACCATGCTGGCGCCGTTCTTGGCGGTCTCGACCACCGTGCGCACCATGCTGGCGGGGATGGCGAAGCCGATGCCGTGGCTGCCGCCGGATTGCGAGTAGATCGCGGTGTTGATGCCGACGAGATGCCCGCGCAAATCGACGAGCGCGCCGCCGGAATTGCCCGGATTGATCGCTGCGTCCGTCTGGATGAAGAACTGGTAGTCGGAGGAACCGACCTGCGTCCGGGCCAGCGCCGAGACGATCCCCTGGGTCACCGTCTGGCCGACGCCGAAGGGATTGCCGATCGCCATCACGAAGTCGCCGACCTCGAGATGGTCGGAATCGCCGATCGGCATCGCCCGGATGTCGTCCGGGCTCTTGATCTTGAGCACGGCGAGGTCGGTGCGGGGATCGCGCAGCACGATGGTCGCCTCGAATTCCCGCTTGTCGGCGAGAGCGACCTTCACCTCGTTCATGTTGTCGATCACGTGGTTGTTCGTGATGATCAGCCCCGAGGCGTCGACGATGACGCCGGAGCCGAGGGAGCGCTGGGCGCGCTCCCGGGGCATGCCCCCTGGTCCGTCCTCTCCGAAGAAGCGGCGCATGAACTCCGCCATGGCGTCCTGGCGGGCGTTCCGCTTCTCCACATGCGAGGCGTAGACGTTCACCACGGAGGGGGCGGCCTGTTTCACCACCGGCGCCAGGGAAAGCTGGATCTCGCCCTTCGACAGGGGGATCGCCTTCTCCGACGTGTTGGCCATCTGCGCCCGGGCGGATGGGGCGGCGAGCGGGCTCGCCGCGAGGAGAAGGGTGGCGAGAAGACGGACGGGCGGGCGCGGCGAGGCGGACATGCGGGGCTCCCCGGAGGCAATCGGACGAGCGGCTATCTAGTGCCGTTTTGGCCCGGGCGGAATCCGTCGGAGCGCGGCGCGGTCGCATCCGGCCCGCGCGCTGTCATGCCGGGCCGGCATCCATCGCGGCATGGATTCCGGCGCGTGGCGCCCTACGGCACCCGCTTGCCGGACGGCGTCGGCGCGGCTTCCGAGAGCAGCGTGACGGTGACCCGGCGATTGGCCGCGAGATAGGGGTTGTCGGGAAACATCGGCTCGGTATCCGCCTTGCCGGCCACGGAGGCGAAGCGGTCGCCCGGCACGCCGGCATTGGCGAGGATCTCGCGCACGCTCACGGCGCGGCCCGCCGAGAGCTCCCAGGGCGGCGCGGGCGGGCGGATGCCGGGCCGGTCGCTGGCGGTGAAGCCCGTGACCGCGATCCGGTTCGGCAGCTTGGCGAGCGTCGGGGCGATCTTTTCCAGGAGGCGGCGCGTGCGGTCGTTCGGCCGGGTCGAGCCGTCCGGGAACATCGAGCGGCCGTCTTGGTCGACGATCGAGACGTCGAGGCCGCGCTGGCTCGGGGCGACGATGATGTTCTTCGAGAGCTCCGCGATCTCCGGCATGTCCTGCATCGCTTGGCGCAGGGAGGCGGCTGCCTGGCCGAAAGCATCCGGATAGCCGCGATCGGGGATGCCGTCGTCGAGGCCGCTATCCGTGGTCGGCGGGGTGGTGCGGTCGGAGGCACGCTCGGGCGGGATGTCGCGGAGGTATTTCACGTGGTCGGCGGCGGGCAGCCCCTGCGACTCGATGATGCCGGCGAACTTCGATTCCTTGTTGGTGCCGAACGCGTCGCGCATCGAGCCGGCGACGACCTGCAGCTTCTTCTGGTCCTGGGTCGAATAGGCCGCGACCATGACGAAGAAGCTCATCAGCAGCGCCATCAGGTCGGCGAAGGTCACGAACCAGCCGTGACCACCATGGGCTCCGCCGCGCTTCTTCTTGGCCACCGCACCGTGCTCCCCGGCTCAGACCGCGCCCGCCTCAGGCGGCTTCCGCGGTCAGCTCTTCGCGGTGATTGTGCGGGAGGTAGGCGATCAGCATCTCGCGCACCAGCGACGCGCTCTTCTGATCGCGGATCAGCAGGATGCCGTCGATGATCAGGGAGCGGGACACGTCCTCCTCCTCGAGCTTCACGTGCAGCTTGTCGGCGAGCGGCAGGGTGATGAGGTTGGCGATCACCGCGCCGTAGAGCGTGGCGAGCAGCGCGGTCGCCATGGCGGGGCCGAGCTTGGACGGGTCGGACATGTTGGCGAACATGGCCACCATGCCGAGGATGGTGCCCACCATGCCCCAGGCCGGGGCGCAGTCGCCGTAGGCCCGATACACCTTCGAGCCCTCGTCGAGATGCATCAGGAAGTTGTCGCGGTCGCGCTCCATCGTGTCGCGGATGAAGTCGCGGTCGTAGCCGTCGGCAATGTAGCGTGCGCCCTGGGCGAGGAAGGGATCCGAGATCTCCATGTTCTCCAGGGCGATGGGGCCGGACTTGCGCACCACGTCGGCGATCTTGGTGATCTCTTCGATCAGCTCCCGCGGCTTCACCGAGCGGGTGGTGAAGGCGTAGCGCAGGCCCATCGGCAGGCCGTGGACGATGACGGAGAAGGGGAAGCGGATCATGGTCGCGGCGGTGGCGCCGCCGAACACCACGACCACCGCATGCTCCGACGCGTAGGCGCCGAAATGGCCGCCGTCGAGCATGATCAGGCCGACCACCACGCCGAGACCGGAAATGAGACCGAGAGCCGTCGCGAGATCCATGGACGCCGTCCGAACGCGCCCCGCCGGGAGGGCGGGCACTGGGCGTAGACGTAAACAAACAGGCTGAAGGAACCGTAAAGACGAAGGCGCGCCGGATGCATCCCGTCAGCGCCCGTTCAGGCGGGATCCGTCATAAACCGGTCCGCTGTACCGGGCTGAGGACCGTCGTGACATCCTCGGGCGGGGCTGCGCGCGGCAGCTTGTCCCGGCAAGCCGGACAGCCGCGGGTGCTCGGAGAGCGGTTCGATGTCGATGATTCGGCTCTATGCGCGGGTGATGGGGCTTCTGCGGGCGGATCGCCGCCTCGCCATCGGCCTCGTGCTCGCCAATGTCCTGCTCGCGGTCGCGGCCTTCGCCGAACCCCTCATCATGGGCCGGATCGTCGACGGGCTGACCCGGCTCGGGGCAGGCTCGGAGACCACGTCGCTGGTGCCTTGGATCGGCGCCTGGGTCGCCTTCGGCTTCTTCACCATCGCTGCGGGCGTCGCCATCGCCCTGCATGCGGACCGGCTCGCGCACCGCAACCGCCTGACCACCATGGCGAACTATTTCGAGCACGTGCTCGACCTGCCGCTGGCCTTCCACTCGGCCAACCATTCCGGCCGTGTGCTCAAGGCGATGCTGGAGGGCACGAACGGCATGTCCTGGCTCTGGCTCGGCTTTTTCCGCGACCATCTCGCCGCCCTCGTCTCCCTGAGCGTGCTGCTGCCGATGACGCTGTTCATCAACTGGCAGCTCGGCGCGATCCTCGTGGTGCTGGTGCTCGTCTTCACCGGCCTCACCACCTTCGTCATGCGCCGCACCGAGGCGTTGCAGGGCGAGGTCGAGCACTATCATTCGGGGCTTGCCGCCCACGCCTCCGACGCCCTGGGCAACGTCGCCGTGATCCAGTCCTTCACCCGCGCCAAGGCGGAGAAGGAGGCCATGCACGGCATCATCCGCGACCTCCTGAAGGCGCAGATCCCGGTCCTGTCCTGGTGGGCGCTCGCCGCGGTGGCGACCAAGGCCTCGGCCACGCTCACGATGACCGCCATCTTCATCACCGGCATCCTGCTGCACCAGAACGGCTCGGCGAGCATCGGCGAGATCGTCGCCTTCATGAGCCTCGCCACCATGCTGGTGGGCAAGCTCGACCACGTGGTCAGCTTCGTGAACGGCGTGTTCCAGCAGGCGCCGAAGATGCGGGAGTTCTTCGCGATCCTCGACACGGTGCCGGCGGTGCGCGACCGCCCGGGCGCCAAGCAGGTCGCGCGCTTTTCGGGCGAGGTCGCCTTCGAGAACGTGGGCTTCTCCTATGACGGCCGCCGCAGGGCGCTGGACGGCGTGTCCTTCACCGCGGAGGCCGGGCAGACCATCGCCCTCGTCGGCACCACCGGCTCGGGCAAGTCGACCACGCTGGGCTTGCTGCACCGGACCTTCGATCCCGATACCGGCGCGATCCGCATCGACGGCACGGATATCCGCGACATCGGGCTGGCTTCGCTGCGTCACAACATCGGCGTGGTCTTCCAGGAGCCGATGCTGTTCGCCCGCTCGATCCGCGAGAACCTGCAGGTCGGCCGGCCCGACGCGACCGACGCCGAGATGATGGAGGCCCTGGAACGGGCCCAGGCCATGGAGTTCATGGCCCGCCAGCCCGACGGTCTCGACACCGTCATCGGCGAGCGCGGCCGCTCCCTCTCCGGTGGCGAGCGCCAGCGCCTGTCCATCGCCCGGGCGCTTCTCAAGAACCCGCCGGTGCTGATCCTCGACGAAGCGACGAGCGCCCTCGACGCGGCCACCGAGCGCAAGCTCCAGGGCGCCCTGGAGGCGGTGATGGAGGGGCGTACCACCTTCGTGATCGCCCACCGGCTGGCCACGATCCGCGACGCGGACCGCATCCTCGTCTTCCATGAGGGGCGGATCGTCGAGGCGGGCCATTTCGAGGAGCTGGTGGCGCAGGGCGGCCGCTTCGCCCAGCTGGCGCGGGCGCAGTTCATGGCCGCCGGGGTTGGCGCCGAGTCCCTGCCGCTGGCCGCCTGACGGGAGCCTCCACCTGCCGGCACCTATTCTATTGCGTCCAAGACGATTGGCTCCATGATACCGTCGAGCCAACAAAAAACGGCCCATTGTCTTGCGAGAATGGGGCCGTCAGGTGGGTCTGTCGCAGTAGAGCATGGAATAAAAGCCGCCAGCCGCGAACAGTTCCCGCGGTTCCGCTCTTAGAAATGTCTGAAATGTGGCCCGGCCCATGTCCTCGTCGAGATTTCTTGGGCGTTGGATGCAAACCAATGGTTGTGGTGTGTGATCGGCGGGCGTCTCGACTGTATTCTACCGCACGGTTCTTGCGGCCGGGTCAGGGCGGCGCGACGCCGGCCTGTCGCGCCCGCATCCGCGCCTGCAATTGCTGGCGCCGCGCCGCGATCACGGTGCCGTTGATCTCGCCGCCGAACAGGAACATCGCCGCCAGCCAGTAGAGGAAGACCAGGAACACCATCGCCGTGGCGAGGCCCCCATAGGTCGAGGCGTAGGCGTTCGAGAAGCGGTCGAGATAGAAGCCGAAGCCGAGGCCTGCCAGGAACCAGAGCACCAGCGTCACGGCGATGCCGGGTAGAACCGCGGCGACGGGGCGCCGGCCCGCCGCGACGAACTTGTGGGCGATGACCAGCACCAGGGCGATCAGCACGGCGGTGAGCGCGATGCGGCCGATCGCGACGGTGAGGCCGAGGGGCTCGAGGCCCGGCGCGACGAAGACCGCCTGCCGCCAGATCAGGGGACCGAGCACCACGAGCAGGGCGAAGGCCAGCATGGCGAAGGCCCCGCACACGACATAGCCGATGGATTCCAGCCGGGTCAGCCACCAGGGCCGCATCTCCCGCAGGCCGTAGGCGCGGTTGAGGCCGACGCGCAGGCTCTCGACGCCCGAGGAGGAGAAGTAGAGCGCGAGCAGGGCGCCGAGGGTGAGCACCCCGCCGCGCTGCTCCGTGAGCACTCGATGGACCTCCCCCGCGATCGGCTCCGCGATCTCCCGTGGCCAGGCTTCGAAGATCAGGATGCCGGCCTCGTCGGCCAGCGATTTCGTGCCGAGAAGACCGGCCAACGCCGCAAGCAGGATCAGAAACGGGAACAGCGAGGTCAGGATCGAGAGCGCGATATGGCTCGCGATCGCCCATCCGTCATGGGCGACGAAGCGCTGGGCCGCGAGGCTTGCGATGTCGAGGCTTGTTCGGAGGACGCGCAAGGGCTGGCGAGGACCTGGAGAGCACCGGCCGTGGAGAGGACGGCTCGGTCGACATACGGGCCAGGGGCCGTCTCGCGTCAACGGAGCGGCGCCTCCCGAAGCGGAGATCGCTTGGTCCGGTGACGCGGGTGCCACAGCTCAGGATCGTGCCGGTGCATACAGGAGCGCGCATGGCCGATCCTCCCGCGTGGCCATTGCGGGGCGGGGGAACCCGTGTTGCTAGGTGCGGGCCATGCCCGACTTCACCAGCCGCTTCGTGATTCCGGCCCTCTTCGTGGTGATCTGGGCGACGGGCTTCGTCGCCGCCCGGTTCGTCGCGCCCTATGCCGAGCCCCTCGCTTTCGTTGCCGTGCGCCTCGTGCTGGTCGCGCTGGTGCTTGCCGGCATCGGCTTCGCCCTCCGTGCCGCCTGGCCGCGGGACGCGAAGGATTGGCGCGACGGGATCGTCGCCGGGGTGCTGATGCAGGGGCTCTATGTCGCCGGTGTGTTCTGGTCGGTCCATCGCGGCCTGCCCTCGGGCATCGCCGCCCTGGTCGGCAGCCTGCAGCCGCTGCTGACCGCGGCGGTGGCTGGCCCGGTGCTCGGTGAGCGGGTAAGTCCGCGCCGCTGGCTCGGCATCGCGCTGGGCTTCTCCGGAGCCGCCCTGGTGCTGGCGCCGAAGCTCGGCGCCGTCGACGCCTCGGGTATCCCGCCGACGGCCCTCGCCGCCTGCCTCGGCGCCATGGGGGCGATGACCGCCGGCACCCTCTGGCAAAAACGAACGGGGGCCGGCAGCGACCTCATTGCCAATGCGACGGTCCAGTTCCTCGGCGCCTCCGCCATAGCAATCCCCCTGGCCTTGGCCGCCGGCGAGACGCGGCTTTCCCTCAGCCTGCCCCTCGCCGCCGGGATGGCCTGGTCGGTTCTCGTCAATTCCGTGGCCGGCATCCTGCTCCTGCTGGCGCTGATCCGGCGCGGCGCAGTGGCGGGCGTTGCCTCGCTGTTCTTCCTGGTGCCCCCCGTCTCTGCCGCGATGGCCTACGCTCTGTTCGGCGAGGCGTTGACGCCGGTGCAGATCGGGGGGATGGCGATAGCGGCCCTGGGGGTTGCGGTAGCCAGTCGCGGGTGACCAAAAGTATCATGAATTCAAGGTCGATCGCTGCCTGAGAACGGCAAGAAACCTCTACAGTGCGGCGCATCAACCCTATAAAGAGCCCAACTGGAAACGTTTCGAGAGAGTACGCCATGTCCGCTTCCCCTGCCGTCGCGCACGAGCCGTTGGATCTCGTCGCGCTGAGCCGCGACGCCGCCGAGGCCGCCAAGAAGCTCGTCGCGGAGGCCACCCGGCGCGTGCGCACCAAGGTGCTGTCGCCCGAGGGCAAGGTCGACGCCGCTAAGTTCGAGGCCGAGCAGCACGCCGCCCACGGCCTCGCTTGGCTCGCCGTCTACGGTGAGGCGGTGAAAGAGCTCGCCGGCTATGCCGCTCGCCTGCAGGAGGCGGGCAAGCTCGGCGAGACCGAGAGCCTGCTCGTGAAGATCGGCATCGGCGAGTATCTCGACCAGATGTTCGGCGGCATCCCGATGAGCCAGGGCGAGATGGTGCGCCCGGTGGGCTCCCTCGGCCTCTCCGCCAAGGAGCTCCTCCAGTTCCGCACCGATGCGGTCGAGGCGGCGATCGCCACCGGCAACACCCCGGAGAACCGCGCCGCCCTCGTCGCCAAGATCCGCGAGGGCTCCGGCTCCGCCACGATCGGCGATTCTGGCCTCGACGAGGACATGGAGGCGATTCGCACCGAGATGCGCCGCTTCGGCAAGGCCGAGGTCGTCGAGAAGGCGCAGGAATGGCACCGCGAGAACGCCTACATCCCGATGGAAATCATCGAGAAGATGGCCGAGCTCGGCGTGTTCGGGCTGACCATCCCCGAGGAATACGGCGGCATGGGCCTGCCGAAGATCTCGATGTGCGTGGTCTCCGAGGAGCTGTCCCGCGCCTATATCGGCGTCGGCTCTCTGGGCACCCGCTCCGAGATCGCCGCCGAGCTGATCCTGTGCGGCGGCACCGAGGAGCAGAAGCAGCGCTTCCTGCCCCGCATCGCCTCGGGTGAGATCCTGCCGACCGCCGTGTTCACCGAGCCGAACACGGGCTCCGACCTCGCCAGCCTACGCACCAAGGCGGTCAAGGACGGTGACGTCTGGAAGATCTCGGGCAACAAGACCTGGATCACTCATCCCGTGCGCGCCGACATCATGACGGTGCTCGTGCGCACCAAGCCGGAGGAGAAGGGCCATAAGGGCCTCTCCATGCTGATCGCCGAGAAGCCCCGCGGCGACGACGCGAATCCTTTCCCCGTCGAGGGCCTGTCCGGCGGCGAGATCGAGGTGCTCGGCTATCGGGGCATGAAGGAGTTCGAACTCGCCTTCGAGAACTTCGTGGTGCCGGCATCGAACCTGCTCGGCGAGGTCGAGGGCAAGGGCTTCACCCAGCTCATGCAGACCTTCGAATCCGCCCGCATCCAGACAGCGGCCCGCGCCATCGGCGTCGCCCAGTCGGCCCTCGATATCGGTCTGCGCTACGCCGAGGAGCGGATCCAGTTCGGCAAGGCCCTGGTGAACTTCCCCCGCGTCGCCGACAAGCTCGCGATGATGGCGGTGGAGATCAATATCGCCCGCCAGCTCACCTACTTCTCCGCCCGCGAGAAGGACGAGGGCAAGCGCTGCGATCTCGAGGCCGGCATGGCCAAGCTGCTGGGTGCCCGCGTGGCCTGGGCAGCGGCGGACAACGCCTTGCAGATTCACGGCGGCAACGGCTTCGCGCTCGAGTACACGATTAGCCGTGTTCTCTGCGATGCCCGTATCCTCTCGATCTTCGAGGGCGCGGCCGAGATCCAGGCCCAGGTCATCGCCCGGCGTCTGCTGGAGCAGTGATCCGGGTTCGGCTCGACACGAGCGGCCGGAAGCGGCCGGGGCCACGCTCCGGCCGATCCGATCGGATCATGCGAGGTTCGCTTCCTCTCGGGTGACCCGAGCCTGCCGGGCCTCGGCAAGAAGACCCGAAGTCGTGCGCGTCCGACTTCGGGTGGGATGAGCGAGAGCCGGTCAACCGAAGCAATCAATCGGAGGCGGCACAAGATTGCGTGAGCCTCTTCGTTTCCTGTCGCCGAGCATCGCTGCGTCGATGGATAAGCCGATAGTCTAGCCGGCTCGTATACTTTCCCTCAACGAAGGCTTGCTTAGCCTGCGGTCCGGTGTTTCCGGAGCACGACGTTCGTGTCGCCCCATCCGACTTTGGCCCGACAGAACGGGACGCTGGCTCAGCACTGGGCCCGTTGCCGTGCTCGGCCGGGAGCCATGCCGACCTACGAGGCCGTCGTCCTCGGGCGCCTGGGGCGCCTGGCCGACCGTTGTGTCCTCGTCGCCACGCGTGACGGTCGCGCCCACACGCTGATGTGGGGCGGCCCCGGCTTCCAGAACTGGTTCGAGGGCGCGGTGCAGGATCTTCCCCTCGCTAGCGTGGCCGAGGAGGTCCGATGGCCGATCGAGGAGATCGCCGAGGCCGCCCTTCGGACGGAGGAGCCTGCGAGCGCACGCTGCGACCGCATCACCGACGGTGTGGTGTCGAGCTGGGAGCTGGTCGGCGTCCCCCTGGCCCGTGCGGGCAACACGCCGCTGATCCTCGTCCACGTTGACGAGACCTGCGTGCGCACGGAGCTCGTCCAGGCCCTTTTCGGCGCCACCGGGCAGGGTCTGATGGCGCTCAGCACGATCCGGAACGCCGGAGGCGCGATCGACGACTTCAAGATCGTCACCCTGAACCAGGGCGCCGCCGAGATCTTCGGGCGCTCGATCGATGCCCTGCAATGGCAGCGTCTCGGAGATTTCGTGCCGGCCTCCCTCGGTGTGACGCGGATGCTCGCCGCCGTGGTGGGACGCACGGACCGTGCGCTGCTCGAACTTGCCTATCCGCGCTCCGACGGCACGACCCTTTCCCTGAAGGTCGAGGCACGGGCGATCGGCGACCTCATCGCAGTGACCATGACGGATGTCGGCGACATCAAGGCCCGTGAGGAATCCTTCCGGCTCCTGTTCGACAACCATCCCCTGCCGATGTGGCTGCTGGAACCGGCTTCCGCGCGCTTCGTCGCCGTCAACGAAGCGGCCGTCGCCCATTACGGCTACAGTCGGGAAGAGCTGCTCGCCCGGCGCCTGCCCGATCTCGACGAGCCGCATGGAGAACAGCCCTCCGGTGACGGGAATACCCGCCGCCAGCGCCGGGCCGACGGCTCGACGATCGAAGTGACGTTGTTCGAGCGGGCACTGCCCTTCGAGGGACGGCCCGTGCTTCTGGGGGGCGCCATCGACGTGACCGAGCGGCGGCGGGCCGAGGCCCGCATCATCCACATGGCCCATCACGACGCTCTGACAGGGTTGCCCAACCGCGTGCTCTTCGCCACCCGGCTTGCCGAGGCGCTTGCGAACCAGGCGCAGGGGGGCGTCGATGCCGCCCTGCTCTGCCTCGATCTCGATAAGTTCAAGTTCGTCAACGACACGCTCGGCCATCCGGCGGGGGATGCGCTGTTGCGGGAGGCGGCGGAGCGCATCGCCGGTTGCGTGCGCGCCCGCGATCTCGTCGCGAGGCTCGGCGGCGACGAGTTCGCGGTCCTCCTGGCCGGTCCCGACGCGGCCGCCACGGCCCATGCTGTCGCGATCCGGATCATCGAGGTCCTGTCGCTGCCGTTCCACCTGGGCGGACAGGAGAGTCATGTTGGGGCGAGCATCGGCATCGCCTGCCTGCCCGCGCATGGGAGTGACCCGGACACGCTCCTGCGCAACGCGGATCTCGCCCTCTACCGGGCCAAATCCGCAGGCGGCAACAGCGCCCGTTGCTTCGACGCGGCCATGGACGGCTGGGCGCAGGCAAGGCGGAAGCGCGAGAACGATCTGCGTGAGGCTCTGAACCGCGGCGAGCTGACCCTGGCCTATCAACCGATCGTCGAGACGCGCACGCGCCGGATCGTGGCCTTCGAAGCCCTTGTCCGCTGGCACCATCCAGTGGACGGGCCGATCCCGCCCTCCGAGTTCATCCCGCTGGCCGAAGAAACCGGGCTGATAGGATCGGTCGGCGCGTTCGTGTTGCGCGCCGCCTGCCTGGAGGCTGCCCGCTGGGAGATCCCGCTCCGGATCGCGGTGAATCTGTCTCCGGTCCAGTTCCGTGATCGCAATCTGGTGCCGCTGGTGCGGCAGGCGCTCCGCGACGCCGGCCTGCCGCCGGCGCGGCTCGAGCTGGAGGTGACGGAATCCGTTCTGCTGACGGCGAGCGAGGCGAACAAGGCGACGCTTCATGCGCTGCGCGCCCTTGGCGTGCGCATCGCGATGGACGATTTCGGCACGGGCTACTCGTCCCTCAGCTACCTGCGGTCTTTTCCCTTCGACAAGATCAAGATCGACCGCTCCTTCGTGAGCCAGATCGGCGAGAACGCTCATTCCCGGGCCATCGTGCGGGCGATGATCGGGCTCGGTGCGAGCCTGAGCATTCCCACGGTGGCCGAGGGTGTCGAGACCGTCGCGCAGTTCGAGCAATTGCGGGACAAGGGCTGCGACGAGGTGCAGGGCTATCTGTTCGGGCGTCCGATGCCTGCGGTGGACGCGCGGGCGCTCATCGCTGACGAGGCCGCGATGGTCCTTCGCGCCTCCGCCTGAGGCCAGCGCCTGCGCGAAACCCGAGGCCGCGGCCTACTTGGTTATCTTCACCGAGACGGGATCGCTCGACGGAAAGGTTTCCTCCAGGGCCTCGTCGAGCCGCGCATCCGTCTTGTCCTGGCGGTTCTCGGGGTTGTCCTTGTCGCCCTTGCCGTCCTGTCGGAAGCCCGCGGCTTTCGGATCGTCTTTCGGTTGCGTCGTCTTGTCGGACATTGCGCCTCGCTGGGTCTGCCACGGAGGGCCGCTGCCGGCGGCCTTCTCAAGACCAACGCGAGGCGTGCCGTCCTGGTTCGGACCCGCTCACGGCCGTGACGGCGCCGCGCGCCGCAGGCTCGGCCGCAGGGCCGGTCCCGCCGCATTCCGGGCCTCGCGCGTGATGACGCCGTAGACCTGTTCCAGCCGGTCGAGATGGGCCTTGACGCTCAAGGGGGCCGACCAGTAGCGGGCATGGGCGGTCTCGCCCAGGCGCCGGGCCAGCCCGTCCTCCTTCAGCCGCACCAGATGGCCGGCGAGGGCCTGTGCATCGCCCGAGCGGAACCAGAAGCCGTTCTCCCCGTCCTCGATCGCCTCGCGGCCGGCGCAGGCATCCGAGACGATCACCGGGCAGCCGCAGGCCAGCGCCTCGTAGACGGTGAGCGGCTGGCCCTCGTACCAGATGCTCGGAAAGACCAGGGCGCGCGCCGCGCGCATCAGGGCCTGCACCTCCGGCGCGCTCTTCCAGCCGAGCATGACGCTCTCGGGATAGCGCGCCTTGAGATCCGCCGCGCTCGGGCCGTCGCCCACGAAAACCGGCCGCACGCCCGCCTGACGGGCGGCCTCCGCGAAGATCGGGGCGCCCTTCTCCGTGGAGATGCGGCCGACGAACAGGAAGTCGCCCGGAGGGCCGGCGCGTGGCGGCGCCTGCGGCACGGAGATGGGGTTATCGACCCGGTGGAAGACGGTGCCCGCGGGCAGGAGCGGCGCGATCACCCGCTCCTGCAGGGCGCTGATCGTGACGACGTGCCGGAACAGCCTGGGCAGGTCCGCCACATGCTCCAGCCCGAGATGACGCACGACCCGCAGGAGCTTGCGGGGATAGGAGCGCGCATCGCAATTCGTGGTCAGGCAATCGGCCGACATCGGCCGGCGGTGGCAGATCGCATCCGCCGGATAGGCGTAGAAGCCGCCATTGGGGCAGACCAGGAAGAACTCGTGCATCGTGTAGAGGCAGGGCAGCCCCGAGGCGCGGATCGCCGGGCCGATCGAAGGCGAGAGCGCCTTGGCGAAGGCATGGACATGGACCAGGGTATCGTCCGGATCGCAGGCCGCGAGCTCCCGGGCGAGCGCCGCGCCGGCCGGCCGGTTCCAGATGGCCTGGGCGGCGAAGGCGAGCTTGTTGGTGGTCGAGGCGATGTCGTCCTGGCCGAGGCAGACGACGCGGATGCCGGCCGCGGTGAGGCGCGGATCGATCGGGCCGACCGCCGCGAAGACCGTGACCGCATGGCCGCGCGCCCGCAAGCCGAGGGCGGAATCGAGGGCGACCTTGGCCTGGCCGCCGTTGATATGGGCATGATCGAGGACGAGGACGACGTGCAAGGCAGCCTCGGAGGTTCCGGCCCGGCCTGCCGCGGGGCGCACCGCCGAGGAAGCCCTCCTCCCGGATGCCGTTGCAGCTTCCGGGCGTCGTGTGACGGGCCCGATCGAGCCTCCTGTTTACCGGACGGCAGTTGATCGCGCGTAAACCTGCGGGCCTGTTCCGGCCTCTGTGCCGAAGACGCGGGGCCGGGGGCCGCCATGCACGTCGTCGTCCTGGCCGAGTTCGCCGTCGCGAGCGGGGGCGCCGAGAAGGTGGCGCTCGAATCCGCCCGCGGCTTGGCCGAGGCCGGGGTGGACGTCACCTATCTCCAGGCGGTGTCGGGGGAGGCCGACCCGCTCCTCGACCATCCCCGTCTGCAGCGGATCTGCCTCGGCCTCGAGGACGTCTGGAACCTGCCGGCGGTGCGGGCGGCGGTCGCCGGCATCTGGAGCGCGGAGGCGGCGCGCCGTCTCGCGGCCGCCCTCGCCGCCCTGCCCCGGCCGCCGGATATCCTGCATCTCCACCAGTGGACGCGGGCCCTCTCCCCCAGCGTGCTCCCCGTACTGTTGAACGCGCAGGCGCCGCTGGTGCTGACCCTGCACGACTATTTCCTCGTCTGCCCGACCGGCGTCTATTACCGCTTCGACCGGTCGGAGCCCTGCACGCTCCGACCCCTCTCCGCGGGCTGCCTCGCCTCCGCCTGCGATCCGAGGAGCCGCCTGCACAAGCTCGTGCGTCTCGGCCGGACCGCGGCCCTGCGCATGGCACTCGGACGCGCGCCCCTCGACGTGATCCATGTCTGCGACGCAAGCGTCGGCCGTATCGGATCTCTCCTCGCCGGCCGGACCCTGCGCCATCACCGGGTCGACAACCCGGTGCGCGTGGAGAAGGCCGTGCCGGCCGAGCCTGCCCGGGGCGACGCCATCGTCTATGTTGGCCGGCTGACCCGCGAGAAGGGCGCCGATCTCGTCGCCGCGGCGGCGCGCGAGGCTGGGATCCCAGCTCTGTTCATCGGCGCGGGGCCGCTGGAGGCGGAGCTCGCGGCGCAGGGCGCCGAGCTCGTCGGTTGGCGCTCCCCACAGGAGGTGGAGGCGATCCTCGTACGCCGCGCCAGGGCGGTCTGCGCGTCCTCGCGCTGGTACGAAACCGGGCCGTTGACGATCTATGAGGCGATGGCCCGGGGCATCCCCGTCGTCGCCTCGCGCCGGTCTGGAGCGGCCGAGAAGGTGGAGAACGGGCGGACGGGCTTCGTCGCCGAGCCCGAAGTAGGCGCCTTGGCTGCCGTCTTCCGGCAATGCGTCGATGACGGGCGCGTCGGCGCCATGGGCCGGGCGGCGTACGACGCCTATTGGTCGGCTCCGATGACGATGTCGCGCCATGCGGATGCACTCTTGGCGCTCTACCGCAAGATCGCGGCCGCGGCAGACACGAAGCAGAAAAGCTTTCGCGCCGGATCTGAGCCGGCCAACGAGCTCATTCGCGCCGGCGAAGCCGCGGGCCACCTCTGAATCTTGAATTATTGCATTGCGATATTTCGTGTCGCCGAATGCGTTGACTGCCCGGATCCCGGGCCGTTAGTCTGGGTTTTCGAACGAGAGATTCGGCGCAATTTTGCAGCTGCGAGCCCCCAGGGGTGTTCTCTCGGAAACTTCCTTCTTGACTTTCATGTTGCGCTGCAACATATGTCTTCGCGGACGCATGCCGTTCCGGGTGCGTTGCTCTGCGACATGTGAAGGAGACAGCCTTGAGCACCCAGACTTTCGAGATCCCGACCGAGTTTCGCGATTTCGCCGAGAAGAGCGTCGATCAGGCTCGCAATGCTTTCGGCACCTTCATCAACGGCGCCGTGAAGACCTCGGAGCAGCTCGGCTCGTCCGCCACCTCGATCCAGTCGGCGCTCCACGCCGCGGTTCTGAAGGGCCTGGACAACGCGCAGGCGAACGCCAACACCGCCTTCGATTACGCCCAGAAGCTCGTCCGCACCCGCGACGCGCGTGAGGCCTTCGAGCTTCAGTCCGAGTACGTGAAGACGCAGTTCGCCGCCTTCCAGGCTCAGGCGAAGGAATTCGGCGCTCTCGCGCAGAGCGTCGCCCGCTAAGCGGAGGGCGTGCGTGGCGGGGGAGTCGCGCCCCCGCCGAACGCTGAGACCCGCCGCATGGCGGGTCCAGCCGCAGTCCTGCAGCCCCGGTGGTGCGAGACTGCATGACGCCTCGCGGCGCTTCCGCCGCGTCGGAGTCTGCTGAGTGCATCCGCTCGGGCTTTCGGCGTCCGGACGCCCGGCGTGCCGATGGTGCAGCAAGCGGAGGAGAGCGGTTCATGTCGACGATACGGCGCAGAACGAGGCGGGGCCAGGTCCCGCCGAACGGGCGGTCTTTGGAAACCCAGGCCGCTCCCGAGACCGAATCGCCGGTCGAGACCCCGGTGACGGAGGCCGAGGATACGACCGAGGCCGAGACCTTGGACGCCGGTGCCCCCGAGGTGCCTGAGATCCCCGAGGCGGGCATCGCGGATCCGGATCCGATCGAGACGACGGTCGAAGCGAGCGAGGCCGTCGTCGAGGAGACGATCGCGCAGGCCGAGCAGGCCGTGGAGATCGTAGTGCAGGCCACTCAGGACGCTGTCGAGGTGAGCTCCGATACGGCCGAGGCTGTCACGGAGATCGCCACGGAGGCCGTTGCCGAGGCCGTTCCGGAACAGCCCCCAGTGCCCGTTGCGGAGAGCGCGCCTGTCGCGGCGGCCTCCCCCGAGGCTCCCGTCGCGAAGCCGACCCCCTTCTTCCGGGCCAGCGCCACGTTCGGCTTCGTGCCGTCCCTCGCGCCCCTCAACGAGATCAATGCGACCCTCGTTGCCTATGCCCGCAGCGAGGGGGCTGCGGCCCTGGCCCATATCCAGGCGCTGTCGAAGGCGACCTCTCCCGCCGAGGTGATCCGCCTCCAAGTGGACGAGCTTCAGCGTGTCGCCGACGCTTCGCTGACCTGCATCAGCGACATCGTCCGTTCGGCGAACCGCTTCACGGAATCGGCGACGCGGCACTGAGCCCCGGGCGCTGCACCAGCCCTGAGATGTCTCGACGGGCGGCTTCCGCGAGGGGCCGCCCGTTTCTCATCGGGCGACGAGCAGGGCCCAGTAGACCTTGTACTTGGAGCCCGGCGCGTAGGCCGTGGCGATCCCCATCCGCGTGGCGTTGGGATCCAGCATGACCGCGTTGTGGGGCTTGCTCTCCCGCCAGCCGGAAAAGGCTTCCGCCAGGGTGTGATAACCGGCGGAGAGATTCGCCTCCGCTCCGGCATAGCCGAGCCGACCGATCGCGTTGCGTACGGTCTGGCTGTTGCTGGGCTTGTCCGCCACCGCCATGGCGGCGGCCTCTGTCTCGGCGAGCTTCTGCAATTCGGGGTCGATCGTCAGTGTCCCCGCGCCGTTGTTGCGGCGGTAGGCCGAGATCATGTCCCGGGCCGCCGCCGTGTCGACGGCGGCGCTCTGCGTGGTGAGCGGCAGGTACATGCTCGGGACCGCCGCATTCGGCGAGACCTCTCCGGCGCAACCGCCGAGCATGAAGGCGGCGGCGCAGAGCGCGGCGAGAAGCGGCAGGCGTCCGGTCACGAAACGGGTCTCGGGCAGGCAGGGCTTTCCCAAATGGGATGTCCTGCCCGTCCGCTCAAGGTCAGTTCGTGCCGAGCGTGCGCCCGCCGGTGTCGCGGCTGCCTTCGCGTGGCGTAGCGCGCCGTACCTCGTCGCGTCCCGGCGGGAGCTCGCGGGCATCGCCCTCCGTCGTATCCTGCGCGCCGTCCGGGGGCCTCTGAACCACGACCGCGCCGGCGATCTGGCTGAGAGCGTCCCGCACGGGTTCGAGGCCCTGCACGGTGACGAAGCTCGAGGCCGGGCCCATGGCGGGGATGAAGCCCGCCTCGGACAGGGTCGCGAAGACCGAGAAGTTGAGGTCGCTCTGCACCTTCTGGCCGAGATTGACGTCGGTCACCATGGCGATCAGGTCGAAGTCGAGGAACGGGTCGCCGATCTTCTTGAACACCACCCGGGGCGGCGGCTCCTTCAGCACGTCGGGATGGGCGGCGGCGCAGGACACCATCATCTCGGCGGCCCGCACCGGATCCTGATTGCGCAGGACGCTGACCGAGATGATGACCCGGCCGGTGCGGTCGCCGCGGACGCGGTTCTTCACCACGCCGGAGATCAGGTTCGAGTTCGGCACGATCACCGCCGAGCGGTCGAAGGTCTGGATCTCCGTGGAGCGCACCGAGATGCGCCGCACGATGCCCTCGCTGTCGCCGATGACGACTTGATCGCCGACCCGGATCGGCCGCTCCCAGAGCAGGAGGAGGCCGGAGACGAAGTTGTTGACGATCGACTGGAGGCCGAAACCGATACCGACCGAGAGGGCACCGGCGACGATGGTGAGCTTCTCGAGGCTCAGGCCGAGATAGGAGAAGGCCAGGGCCAGGGCCAGGAGGAAGCCGAAATAGCCGACGACCGTCGCGATGGAGTTGCGCAGGCCCGCATCGAGATCCGTGGCCGGCAGGTAGGTGTTCTCCAGCCAGCGCTGGACGGCGCGGGTGATGACCACGCCGAGCACCAGGATGCCGACGCCGAACACGATCGAGGAAAGCGAGATCGTGACGTCGCCGACCTTGAAGCCGAAGAAGGCGCTGCGCACCGACGAGAACACGTCGGTGGAATCGAGCCCCCAGGGTGCGAGCGCCAGAAGCGCGACGACGGCGATGAGCACGACGCGGGCGGCGCCCGTGCCAAGCACCGCGATCTGGTTGAGGGAACGCTTGCGCAGGCCCGTATTGGCCTGGAGCGCGGTGGCGAGCTTGGTGTCCTCGGTCAGCGTGCTGCCGATGAAGGTGTCCACGCTGGCGATGAACAGCCAGAGCAGCACGATCAGGCTCGCCGTCCAGATGAGCTGGTCGACGAGGAAGGCCGAGAGGGCGACGTAGCCGACGAGGGGCGCGAGCCCGACCACGGCCACCGCGACCCAGCCGAGGATGCGCAGCGGGCCGCCGATCCCCGTGGAGGTCTCGGTGGCGACGTAGGGGCCGAAGCAGGCCTCCTCCTTTTCCGCCGTATCGGCGAAGCGGTGAAGGCCGATCGCCAGCAGCAGGGCCGCGGCCACCGCGCCGATGCCGCGGGTGGCGATCGAGATCGGCAAGGCCGCCGAGATCCCGGCATTCAGGGCCTCGACCGATTTCGAGACGGTGATGACCACGGCGATGCTGACCGCGAGGGTGGAGATGCGCCAGGCGGCGGCGTCCGAGACCGGCGCCGGGCGCCAGGCGGGCTTGCCGACGGCGAGCAGGGCATCGCAGAGCGCCTGGACGAAGGCGATGAAAGCGAGGCCGATCAGGATCGCGCTCGCCACCGGCAGGAGCCGCTGCGGCAGCAGGTCGGTCACGTCCAGGGCGTAGTAGATGGCGTAGCTGCCCGCGATCGCCGGGCCGGTGCCGAGCAGCAGCACCCGCCACGCGGCGAGGAGCTTCCTGTGCCGGGACGGATTGGTCACGCTGGCATCGCGCCGCCCCAACGCCGGGGCGATGTTGCGCCGGCCGATATAGAGGGCGATCGACACGCCGAAGGCGAGGCCGAGGAGCAGCAGATTCCAGATCGTGCCGTTGCGCGAGAACAGGTAGACGATGTCCTCGAAGGCGCTCTGGAGGCCGCGCAGATCGCGGGGCACGTCGTTGGCGACGCGCATCCAGAGATCCGGGCTGACCAGGCCGGAGGTGCGCTCGAACAGGCCGCGGGTGAAGGCCGCCCGGCGGCGGTTCGTCACCTGATCGACGATCTGCTCGCTCTGGACGAGGAGCGACTTGGCGAGGCGCTGGGTGCCGTCGATGTCGGTCACGGCCTGCTCGCGCTCGGCCCGCTCCTTGGCGAGATCCGCGTCTTCCTCACCTTCCTTCGGCTTCGGGCCGAGCTGGGTAAGACGCTCCCGAGCCGCTTCGAGGCCGGGGGTGAGTAAGTCGATGATTCCGCGGATCCGGTCGGAGACGGCGTCCAGTCCGTCGCGCGCACGAGTCAAATCCCCCGCGGCGACATTTGGCCCGGTGACCGTCTTCTCGCGGGCATCGAGATCGTTCTTGATCTCGTCGAGGCGCTCCCGGATCTTCTGGAGCGCTTCCGCCGTCGGCGCTTTCACCACCGGCTTGGGGGGCGGTGCCGCGGCGGTGGGCGCCTGACCCTGTGGTGGCTGTGCCGGAGCCGTCTTTCCCTGCTCGTGCCCTGGTTGCGGTTGTGCGGGCGGTGCGGTGCCCTGCGCCGGTGGCACCGTCTGCGCCGGAGCGGGCGCCGTTCCCTGCGCCGTGACGGCAGCGGGGGAGAGGGCCACCACGCTCGCAAGAAGGGCGGCGAAGGTGGCCGTCCGCGGGGAAAGGAAGAACCGTCGAACCATCATCATCCTTGGTCAGGGACCTAACGCGCGGCCATGTCATGCCGCGTGGCCGCGGGCCGACCCGTCAGCTAGGGCCTCACGCGGCCCTGCCGAGTCTTGCGCCGCAATATGGCCGAAACCGAGCGAGGGTTTGAACCCATGCGGCCTGTGGGCGCGGTGTCGTGCCGCCGTCGAACAACCTTCACAAGCCTGTCACCCTGATATTAGACTAAGCGGCGATGGACTTGGCCCTTTCCTCATTCCGCGAGGAAGCGGCGCTGGCCGCCGGATACGCTGGCTGGCGCGCGAACTTCAGGTTCTCCGCTCTCCCCTGGAGCGCGGACGATGCCGCGATCCGGCCTTTTGGTCCCCTCGATTTTCGAACTCGGTCGCGCCGCGCGCCCACCCCGTCAGTCCGCCGGCAGGCGGGCCGGAGGGCGCCCCTCTATCGCCCGCTCGGGGCAGCGCGATCGTTCGATCCGACGCGTTGCCCCCGTTTCCCCGCAAGTCGAGAACCGTGCCGATGATGGATCTCCAGACACTCGTCCTCAACGCGGATTATCGGCCACTCTCCTACAATCCGCTCTCGCTCTGGTCCTGGAAGGACGCCTTCACCGCCCTGTTCCTCGACCGTGTTACCCTGGTCGCGAGCTACCACACCGAGGCGCGCTCGCCGAGCCGCTCGCTCAAGGTGCCGAGCGTGGTGGCGCTGAAGAACTACGTGACGCTCGCGCGCAGCCCGGCTTTCACCCGCTACAACATCTATCTGCGCGACGGCTTTTCCTGCCAGTATTGCGGCCTGCGCCTACCTTCCGGCGGCCTTACCTTCGACCACGTGGTGCCGCGCTCCAAGGGTGGCCTGTCGAGCTGGGAAAACGTGGTTGCCGCCTGCAGCCCCTGCAATCTGCGCAAGGCCAACCGCACGCCGGAACAGGCGGAGATGCCGCTGCTCAACGAGCCCCGTCGGCCGACGCGCTACGAGCTGCATCGCCGCCAGCCGGAATTCGACCACCGGCAATACCACCACACCTGGCTCGACTATCTGTACTGGGACAGCGAGCTCGACAGCTAAGGCCGCCGGCGAGGGGGGCGAGCAATCTATTGCGGGAAGCGCGGCGGCGGCGCGTTGTAGATCGGGACGTCGGTCGGCCGTGGGAGATAGGCCTGGATCGTGGAGACGTGCGCCGCCCGGAGCTGCAACTCGCCCCGCGGATCACGGTAGCGCACGTCCGGGGGCGGCAGGCGGCGGAGCGGATGGGGGCGGTGCCGAGGGGCCGCGTAGCCTCCCTCCCCGTAACCCTGAGCCTGTGCCATCCCCGGCGCGAAGCCGGCGAGCCCCAGGATCAGGCTGCCGGAGATGAGAAGCGTGCGCCGCATATTCCGCTCGTGGTGATGGGAGTCGTGAGCCGGCACCTTCGGCAAGGCTAGCGCGGCGGGTTTTCCAAAAGGATTAAGCCGAGATCAGAACTTGACGGCCGCGCCTCCGCGCACGGTGTTCAGGTTCAGCTTGTGGCCGTCGAAATCGTTAAAATAGACGTACTGGTACTCGCCACGCAGAAGAATATTCGGCGTGATCGCGTATTCGAGACCTGTGCCGAGTGCGACGCCGCCAACGACCTTGGTTTTCGTGCGACCAAAAAACTCTGGATTGAAAGGAACGCCAGCAGCCGGATTCGCCTGATCGAAGCTATAATAGCCGTAGTGGTTGACGTAGGTTTGCTTGCTTGCGTCGAGGCCGATATTGGCTTTGTAGGCGGCCTGATCGTAGCCGTAGGTCTGCACGGCAACGTTGTCGGCGATTCGGGCGCGGCCGATCGCGAGACCGCCCGTTACGAAAGGCAGGAAGTTGCCGAGAGCATAGCCTGCGCGGGCGCGGATCGTGCCGTAATCCTCGATCTTGGTGCTCGCCAGACCCGACAGATTTACATGGGTGAGATAGCCGTCGCTCGGCGTCGTCATGTACCGGCGGATGGAGTCTGTGGTCGCGCCGATGAGTCCCGCCCGCGTGTAGTCGACCTCCACACCAAGAACGATATCGTCGAATTGCACATTATAGCCAGCAAATCCGCCGAATGTGCTTCCGCCCTGGCGATCGGTGTGCGCCTGGAGCAGAGTCGACGCGCTTATGTCGTTTTCGACTACGGTTGAGCGTAGCATGTTGGCGACGATAGGCTGGAAGGTGTTCCGGAAGCCGAAGGCACCCGACGAGTATCCGCCGTGGCCGCCGACATAGACGCCGCTCCAGTCGATTGTGCTGGAGGCGTAGCTCTCCTCATATTCCGGCCCACGCAGCACGCCGTAATCCAGATCGGCCGCGGCAGCGGCGCCCGGCAGGGTCAGGACGGCCAGGAAACCGAGGGCTGGTCTACGCATCTTCAACGTCCTCAGGGCAGCAACGCGAGCGTCCGTTGCCGAGCGATGATGACGTCTTACTTTGGTAACCTTAATTTTCGGTATTGATCTTTCCGCTGAAGCAATCTGAGCAAGTCCTACTTGTCCCGATTTTGAACAAACGTGCGGAGGCGACCGGCGGCTTAGGGCGCCGGTCGCCTCCCGTGGTGTCGGATCCGAGAGTCTCAGTTGCCGTAGGGCGAGGCCGGCCCGAAGGCGCCCGGCAGGAGTCCGCCGGCGAACTGGTAGCGCAGGCCGATGCGGAACTCGTTTGCGGTGAGGTCCTTCAGGCGGGTGCTGCCACCATAGGGATCGGTTCCGCTCTTGGCGCGTCCGAGATCGACGTAGCGGTAGGCCGCGTCGATGCTGAAGCCGGCGCCAACCGCGTAGGACAGACCGGCCGTGAGCGCCCAGGCCAGGGAAGCGACGGATTTGTCCGGGCGCGCCACGGCGGTGCGCGCCCCGCTGCCCGGGGCACCGTCGCAGCCATCTACGAAGCAGGTCGTCTGCGTATAGGCGTGGTGGACGTCCTTCTGCGCCACGCCGACCCCAGCCCCGATATAGGGCGTGAAGCCCCACCAAGTGCCAAGATCGGCATAGACGTTCATCAAGCCCGTCAGCGCGCTCAGGTCGCCCGCTTCGAGGTTGCGGCCGGTCACGAAGTTGGAACGCGAGGAATAGGCCGAGAAGGCCGCCGGGGTGCGCTGGTCGATGGTTGCGTCGACCCGCAGCCACTCGTTGATGCGGTAGCCGACGCCGCCGCCATAGCCGGGCTCCCGGCTGAGGCGGAGGCCGACCAGGGGCGGCATGCCCGGGTCGTTCGGATCCGGCCGGGTGGCATCGTGAGGATGGTCGAACACGCTCTCGGTGAAATCCCCGCGCAGGTACCAGCCGCTCCCGACGGCGACGGGTTGGGCGATGGGCGTGGGAGGCGGCGGAAGGTCCGCGGCGCGCGCGCCATTGGCTGTGCCGGTAGCGAGCAGGGCCAGAGCAAGCCGGTTCCAGCATGGACGCGATACCGCCATGGCCAAGGGCTTCCGATCGAGTTCGAGGAGATGGAAGACGGCGCGAAAAACCATCTTCAAGCTTCCATATTTTTGCTTTCCAAGGGTTATAATTTGCTTAAAAGCATAGTTCTAAAAATAAAAAGGCGGCACAGGTTGTCTGTGCCGCCTCGATGACATCGAAAATGAGAGATCAGTACTTCCGTACCAGCGGGCCCGGCGCGTAGTCCGGCACGTAGACCGGGGCGGCTGCGCCGATCAGGTAGCGCAGACCGATCTTCACATCGTGTGAGGTCAGATCCTTGATCTTGTAGCCATAGGAATCCGAACAGCCGTTGTTGAAGCAGTTCACCGTACCGGTGCTGAAATTGCCGAGGTTCATGTAACGATAGCCGACATCCACCTTGAAATTGGCGGTGATGTCGTAGGTGATGCCTGCCTGCAGGTTCCAGGCGAAGCTGGTGGTGTTCTTCGGCCGGGCGATGCCGTAGCCGCCCATGGCGGTGCCGGCGCCGATATCGGTGAAGCCGCTCAGGTGGTGGAAGGCCGAGCCGGCACCGCCGCCGATATAGGGCGTGAGGCCGTACCAGGTGCCGAGGTCGAAATAGGCGTTGGCCATCACGACGACGGAAGAGACGTTGCCACTGTTGTAGTCGAGGCCCGTGCCCGGCGTGCCGTCGCCGTAGGCGCTGTTATAGACGTCCGTGAAGCTCACGCGGCCGCCGCCACGATACTCGCCGGTCACGTCGCCGCGCAGGAAGCTGTTGAACTGGTAGCCGATGCCGGCGCCGGCGAAGTAGGTGCTGCCGAAAGACTCCCCTTCCGTGTGGTAGCCGCCGGGGATACCGCCGCTGGTGCGAAGCGCGATTCTGTCGAACTCCGTCGCGCCGACGCCGACATCGCCGCGCAGGTACCAGCCGCCGCCGACCTCGACGGGGATGGGCGCGGGCGGGGGCGGCGGCGGAGGAAGCAGATCGGCGGCGTAGGTGAGGCCGGGGGCGGCGACGCTCGCGAGGAGCGTGAGGCACCCCGCCAGTGCGGAGAGCGTGGGGCGGCTCATGGACTGTCCTTCACTCGTCGTGCAGCGCCGGAATCCGAGAGCCGGCCATCAGAAGACGCGTGTGACTTTGCTCCGCTTCGGTTAAGTCCAGCTTAACGTTAAAAACTAAGCTTGACGAAGCGCTCGCTCGTCCAAATGCTTCTGCGACAAGCGGGCGGCGCGGCCGCCCGCCGCCCCATGATCTCAGGCGGCCGCGCGGGCCACCGCATCGACGACCTCGTCGACGACCTCCGCCACCAGGTCGTGATCGTCGCCCTCGGCCATCACGCGGATCACCGGCTCGGTGCCGGAGGGGCGAATGACGAGCCGGCCACCATTGCCGAGGCGCTGCTTGGCCTGGGCGATGGCGGTGACGACCGAGTCGGCCCGCAGGGGCTCGCCGGAGCGGAAGCGGACATTCTTGAGGATCTGCGGCAGCGGGTCGAAACAGTGGCAGACCTCGCTCACCGGCCGCTCCAGGCGCTTGACCACGCTGAGGAGCTGCAGGGCGGCCACCAGTCCGTCGCCGGTGGTGGCGTAGTCGGACATGATGATGTGGCCGGATTGCTCGCCGCCGAGATTGTAGCCATGCTCGCGCATGTGCTCGAGCACGTAACGGTCGCCGACCGCGGTGCGAGCCAGGGTCAGGCCGAGTCCGCCGAGATAGCGCTCCAGGCCGAGATTCGACATGATCGTCGCCACGAGCCCTGGCTGGGTCAGCCGCTCGTCCTCTTTCCAGGAGCGGGCGACGACGGCCATGAGTTGGTCGCCATCGACCTTCTGGCCCTTCTCGTCGACGATGAGCACCCGGTCGGCATCGCCGTCCAGCGCGATGCCGACATCGGCGCGCAGCTCGCGCACCTTACTGATGAGGGCGTTCGGTGCGGTCGAGCCGACGTCACGGTTGATGTTGAAGCCGTCGGGCTCGACGCCGATGGAGATCACCTCCGCGCCGAGCTCCCACAGGGTCTCCGGGGCGACGCGATAAGCGGCGCCGTTGGCGCAATCGACCACAACGCGCAGGCCCTCCAGGGTGACGTGGCGGGGCAGCGTGCGCTTGGCGAACTCGATGTAGCGGGCATGCACGCTCTCGATCCGCTTGGCCCGGCCGAGATCCTGCGCGCCGGCGAGGCTCTTGCGCATGTCGCCGTCGATCAGCGCCTCGATCTCCAGCTCGACCTCGTCGGAGAGCTTGAAACCGTCCGGACCGAACAGCTTGATGCCGTTGTCCTCGAAGGGATTGTGCGAAGCGGAGATCATCACGCCGAGATCGGCCCGCATGGAACGGGTGAGCATGGCGACGGCGGGGGTCGGCATCGGTCCGAGCAGGAGCACGTCCATGCCGACCGAAGTGAAGCCGGCGACGAGGGCGGTCTCGATCATGTAGCCGGAGAGGCGCGTGTCCTTGCCGATGACGACCCGGTGGCGGTGATCGCCGCGCTGGAAGATGACGCCCGCCGCTTGGCCCACTTTGAGGGCGAGCTCCGGCGTGATCACGCCATTCGCCCGTCCGCGCACGCCATCGGTTCCGAAATATTTCCGCACGTTCTCGATCCCGCTCGCGTGGGCCCCTCGGTGCCCTTTTACCGCAAAGTTCTGGAGGGCTGGTATCGAAGCGTGGCAAATCGATGGTGACCGCATCGGGGCTGCCTTAACCTGTCAGGTATGGGCGGCGATCTCGGCGGGCGTCTGTGGGGCGCATGCCGGGGGCGCGCGTCGTTGCGACGCGCAAGAGGTGACCGCCCTTTGCTGCGTCGCGATTCCTACCTCCGCTGTGGCCTCAATCGAAGGGGCGGCACCAGACTTCAGGATGTGGCTCAAAATTTAATCGCGAAGCTTCTTCCGTAGAGATTCTGTCGAAATCCCAGCCGATTAGAACTCCCAGTTGATTCCTTCGCGCGCAATTCGCGCTGGAGTTCCAACAATAAGGCTGTTTGGCGGAAATTTCTTCCTGGACACCATTGTTCCCTGACCAACAACGCTGTCTCGACCGATATACGAGCCGCCCCAGAAATGGACCGATCCCGCGCTCCAGACGTGATCTTCCAAGGTGATGTCGCCGGGTGGATTCAATCTTTCGCCTGTAGCGGCGTCAACGATCTTGTGAATATGCGATGATGCGAAATTCGTTCCGGCAGCAATCAAGCAATGCCGTCCGATCGTGATTTTTGCGCTCTCGTGCATATGGATGTTGGAATGGCCGTTGAAGCCCGTTCCCTCCCCGATATCCAGGGATCCGGGTTGAAGGAGGTGGATGTTCACCCCATTGAGCACGCAGTTATGATCTATTTTAATGGAGTTGTCGCCTGTAATTTTAATATATAAATGCGCGCAAGCGATCGGGTTTAGGATTTCTATCGTGTTATTTTTTCCAAATATCTCCAAAGTGCTATTTCCACTTTCTCGCAATGACTCTGATAAATAGATCTTGTTTGATCCTGGATATTGCTCGTTGATTGTTATCGGCAAGTTAGCCCCCTCCCTCACGTTACTCTGCCATCATATCTTTCCTGTTCAATCCGGTGAAGTGGGTTTTCATTTCAAAATCGGCATAATATTATCCGAAAATTGATTTTCTGATTTTCTGATATCATATAGATGCTTTGTGAATTGGCGGCCCTGGAATTCGAAATACGCGTGTCGTGCCAAGGATCGCTCTGATAAACCAAAAGTCCCACGGCATTGCCTTGTCTGCTCTATTCAGAGACCGGTCCGGCGCTCGTGAGGGCCGCGCTGCCCCGCTCGCGAAAAACTCCGTCTGCGGGATCGCCCTCGCCTTCCGCCCGCGCTTGTGCTGAAAGGGCGCGGCCTTTCCCTCCGGACGAGAGACCATGCTTCGCCGCCTCTATGCGTGGATCCTCGCGCTCGCCGCCAAGCCCTCCGCCCCCTGGGCGCTCGCGGCGGTCTCTTTCGCCGAGAGTTCGTTCTTCCCGGTGCCGCCGGACGCGATGCTGGTGCCGATGGGGGTGAGCCGGCCGGACCGGGTCTGGTTCTACGCTGGCATCGCGACGGTCGCCTCGGTGCTCGGCGGGCTGCTCGGCTACGCCATCGGCGCCCTCCTGTTCGACTCGGTCGGGCAGTGGCTGTTCAACCTCTACGGGCTCGCCGACAAGGCCGAGACCTTCCAGGCCTCCTATGCCAAATACGGCCACTGGGTGATCCTGCTCAAAGGCCTCACCCCGATCCCCTACAAGCTCGTCACCATCACCTCGGGCTTCGCCCATTATGACCTGTTCTGGTTCGTGCTGCTGTCGCTGATCACCCGCGGCGCCCGCTTCTTCGTGCTGGCGGGGCTGCTCGGCCGCTACGGAGTGAGCATTCGCTCGGTGCTCGACCGGCACCTGAACGTGGCCGTGGCCTTGTTCGCTGCGGTGGTGATCCTCGGTTTCGTCGCCTTCAAGGCGATGCTGTAATGCGGCCGACGCTCCGCCTCGCGGCGCTCGCCGTCGCCCTCGCCGCAGCGCTCACGGTGGGTGGCGCCCTCGTCCTGGAGCATGGCTTCGGCTACGTGCCGTGCAAGCTCTGCTTGCAAGAGCGCATCCCGTACTACGCCGTCGTCCCGGTGGCGTTGCTCGCTGCGATCCTGCCGGCGCGGGCGGCACGGCTGGCCCTCGGCTTCTGCGCGCTGGCTCTGCTCTACGGCGCGGCTCTGGGCGCCTACCATGCCGGGGCGGAATGGGGGTTCTGGCTGGGTCCGAGCGATTGCGGGGGGGGCGCCGGGGCTGCCCCCGCCGATGTCGGCGACTTCCTGAAGAACCTCAACTCGGTCCGGGTGGTGGATTGCAGCACGGCTGCCCTGCGCGTCCTCGGGATTTCGCTCGCCGGCTGGAGCGCGCTGATCTCCCTGGCCCTCGCCGCGCTGTCGGGCAGCGCGGCGCTTCGCGCACGGAATTAGCTCTCGATCGGCCCGCACCAGCCCGGCAGGTAGCCGGCATCCTGGGATTTCGCCAGCGCCAATGCCTCCTCCACGGCCTGGGTGAAGTCGTGCTCGACCTGCTTGCGCTTCAGGTTGCGCCGCAGGAAGTCCGCCCAGAGGAACTCGCTGAACGGGGTCGTGTCCTTGGCGAAGCCGCCGGCCCGGCGCAGCTCGCCGGCGAGGCTGCGGAAGGGATCGTCGGACAGGTCGCTGATCGCCTTCGGGATGTCGGAGAAGCCGACCCGCACGCCATCCGAGTCGTAAGGGTGCACCCAGGATTTGTGATCGGCCACCGTCCAGAAGGCGTCCTTGTCGAGCTTGTGCAGGTCGGCCACGACGGTCACCAGCACATTCTCGACGCCCTCCTCGAGCAGTGCCCGGGACAGGTGGTGGTGATCGATGACGTAATGGCGCTTTTTCGGTCCGAGCAGGGTCGGGATCATGTGCGAGCCGAGGAAGGCGGCCTTCTTCTCGGGATCGTGCTCGCGCCAACGCCTGCGCTTTTCCTCGACCTCGCGGTAGCCGACGGTCATCTGCGTCGGGCGCAACTCAGCGATCGGCACAGGCTTGAGCAGGGGTTCACGGGGCGCCATCGGACTCACTCCTCCTGAAAGGTCGGCAAGAGGAAGGGCGCAATGCCGCCCACGGCAAGCGGTCGCGCTTCACGTTCCCGGGAGACATTTTCGGGATTTCGGATCCCGGCCGGGATCAGTCCTCGGAGAGGCCGCCGGTCAGTCCCCCCATGGCGCAGACGGTCTTCCATTCCGCATCGGTGACGGGCTGGACCGAGAGGCGGGAATTCGTGACCAGGGCCATGCCCTTCAGGGCCGGCTCGGCCTTGATCGCCTCGAGCGTCACGGGCTTCGGCATCGCGGTGACGGCGCGGACATCGACCATGCCGAAGCGGCCGCTCTCGTCGGTGTGGTCGGGGTAATAGGGCCGGATCACCTCGACGATGCCGACCACCGCCTTGCCCTCGTTGGAATGGTAGAAGAAGCCGCGCTCGCCGACCCGCATCGCCTGCATCTGGTTTTTGGCAAGGTGGTTGCGCACGCCGTTCCAGAAGGTGCCCGCCTCCCCGGCCTCCACCTGCTGGTCCCAGGACCAGGTCGAGGGCTCGGACTTGAACAGCCAATGGGCCACGGGCGCGTCTCCGGAGGCGGCAACAGGCCTTCGCTCTAGCCGGGGGGCGAGGCCTGTGCCAACAGGCGCGAAGCGGATGCAGTCGGCTCCGGAAATGCCTATCTACAGGCGGATGCGGCCCGTCCGCGCCGCCGCATCCGTGAAGCATCCCCGCGAAGCAGAGAGACCATGCCGCAAGCCGTCGCCGGCCCGGAGATCGAGCGCCTGATCCAGCTGCTGGCGCGCATGCCGGGGCTCGGCCCCCGCTCGGCCCGTCGTGCCGCGCTCCAGCTCATCAAGAAGCGGGAGACCCTGCTCGGGCCGTTGGCGGAGGCGATGCGCGTCGCCTCCGAGCGGATCGTCACCTGCACCTCCTGCGGCAATGTCGATACCAGCGATCCCTGCACCGTCTGCCGGGACGAGAACCGGGATCCGACCACCCTCGTCGTGGTGGAGGACGTGTCCGATCTCTGGGCGCTGGAGCGCTCCGGCGCGGTGAGCGCCCGCTACCACGTGCTCGGCGGCGTGCTCTCGGCCCTGGACGGGGTGCGCCCGGAGCATCTCAACATCGACCGGCTGGTGGAGCGGGCCTCCGACCCCCGGGTGCGGGAGGTGATCCTCGCCCTCAACGCCACCGTCGACGGCCAGACCACGGCCCATTACGTGACCGAGGCCTTGCGTTCCCTGAACCTCACCGTGACCCGGCTCGCCCATGGCGTGCCCGTGGGCGGCGAGCTCGACTATCTCGACGAGGGCACCCTTTCGGCGGCGATCCGCAGCCGCACGGCGTTCTAACCATTCCGTCCATTTGACCCGTTCCGGCACGGACCGTATTGCCGGAAATCGCCTCCCGACAGCCCGGCCCGAGCCATGACCATCCGCCCTCTCGTCATCCTTCCCGACGCGCAGCTCCGCCTGACCTCCGAGCCGGTGCAGACGGTGACCGCGGAGATCCGCGAACTCGCGCAGGACATGATCGAGACCATGTACGACGCCCCCGGCGTCGGCCTCGCCGCGATCCAGATCGGGGTGCCGAAGCGGGTCGTCACTATCGACACCTCGAAGGACGAGGACGCGCGCAACCCCACCGTCTACCTCAACCCCGAGATCGTCTGGGCTTCGGAGGAGAAGCGGGTCTACGACGAGGGCTGCCTGTCGATCCCCGAATTCTACGGCGAGGTGGAGCGGCCGGACCGGGTGCGCGTGCGCTACATGAACCTCGACGGCCAGATCGTGGAGCAGGAGGCGGACGGCCTGCTCGCCACCTGCCTGCAGCACGAGATCGACCATCTCAACGGCGTGCTCTTCATCGACCACCTGTCGAAGCTGAAGCGCGACCGGGTGATGAAGAAATTCGCCAAGGCGGCCAAACGCGACGCCGCGGCCTGAGGCTCCCATGCGCGTCGTGTTCATGGGCACCCCGGACTTCGCGGTGCCGACCCTCGCGCGCTTGCATGCGGATGGGCACGCCGTCGTCGCGGTCTATACCCGCGCGCCGGCCAAGGCCGGGCGCGGCATGGCGCTGAAGCCCTCGCCGGTCCATGCGAAGGCCGAGGCCTTGGGGCTGCCGGTGCTGACGCCCTCGACCCTGAAGACGCCGGAGGCCGCAGAGACCTTCGCCGCGCATGCCGCCGACGTCGCCGTCGTCGTCGCCTATGGGATGCTGCTGCCGCAGGCGATCCTCGATCTGCCCCGGCACGGCTGCCTGAATCTGCACGGCTCGCTGCTGCCGCGCTGGCGCGGCGCCGCCCCGATCCAGCGGGCGGTGATGGCGGGCGACGCCGAGAGCGGCGTCGGCGTGATGCGCATGGAGGCCGGGCTCGATACCGGCCCCGTCGCTCTGGAGGCTCGTCTCCCGATCGAAGAGGGCATGACCGCGGGCGAGCTCCACGACGCCTTGATGCCGCTCGGCGCCGACCTGATGGGCCAAGCCCTCGACCGGCTCGGGCGCGAAGGTCTCACCTTCGTGCCGCAGTCGGAGGAGGGCGTGGCCTACGCCCACAAGATCACCAACGAGGAGGCGCGGATCGACTGGTCGCGCCCGGCCCATGAGGTGGCGCGCCACATCAACGGGTTGTCGCCCTTCCCCGGCGCCTTCTTCGAAGCTGATCTCGGCAAGGGCTCGGAACGGGTGAAGGTGCTGCGGGCGCTGCCCGCGGAGGGCTCCGGCGCGCCGGGCACGCTGCTCGATTCCGCCGCCACCCTCGCCTGTGGCAGCGGCGCCGTGCGCCTCGTCGAACTGCGCAGGGCCGGCAAGGGGGGCATCGCCAGTGGCGAGGACTTCCTGCGCGGGGCGCGGCTGGCGCCGGGGGCGCAGGTCGGGTGAGGGCCTGACATGCCCCGCTACAAGCTCGTCATCGAATATGACGGCGCGCCCTTCTGCGGCTGGCAGCGGCAGGCGGAAGACCCGACCGTGCAGGGCGCGATCGAGGCTGCCGTGACCCGCTTCTCCGGCGAGGAGGTGCGGCTGACCTGTGCCGGCCGCACCGATGCCGGCGTGCACGCGACCCATCAGGTCGCCCATCTCGACCTCGCCCGGGACTGGCGCACCGACACGGTGCGCGATGCGCTGAACGCCCATCTGCGCCCTCATCCGGTCGCGGTGGTCTCGGCGGAGGTGGTGCCGGAGAGCTTCGACGCCCGCCACTCGGCAATCCGCCGGCACTACCGCTACCGCATCCTGAACAGGCGCAGCCCCGCTGCCCTGACTCGGGCTCATGTCTGGCACGTGCCCTGGCCCCTCGATGTCGGGCTCATGCAGTCGGCGGGGAACAGGCTCCTCGGCCGGCACGACTTCTCCGCCTTCCGCGCCGCGGAGTGCCAGGCCAATTCCCCCGTGCGCACCCTCGAACAGCTCGACGTGACCCGGCAGGGCATGGGGCTGCACGAGGAGATCGTGGTCGCGACTTCCGCCCGCTCCTTCCTGCACCATCAGGTCCGCGCCATGGTCGGCACCCTGATGCTCGCTGGCTGCGCCCGCCTCAGCGCCGACGACGTGGCCGAGATCCTGGCCACCAAGGCCAAGCACCGCTGCGGCCCGCTGGCCCCGGCCTGCGGACTGACGTTTGTGGGCGTGGATTACGAGGGGAAGTAAGCTTCCAGCACCCGCCCGTAGATCGCCGTCAGCCGCTCCAGATCCGCCACGGCCACCCGCTCGTCGACTTGGTGCATGGTCTCGCCCACGAGGCCGAACTCGATCACCGGGCAGGCATCCTTGATGAAGCGGGCATCCGAGGTGCCGCCCGTGGTGGAGAGCTGGGGCCGCAGGCCGGTCTCCGCCTTGATGGCGTCCGTCACCAGATCGACGAAGCGGTCGGGCTCGGTGAGGAAGGCGGGGGCGTTCGAGGGCTGCAGGTCGAGGCTGAAGCGCACGGCGTTGCCCGCGGCCGCTTCCAGCCGCCCGCGGATCTCGGCACCGAGGCTGTCGGCGGTCCAGGTATCGTTGAAGCGGATGTTGAACACCGCCTTGGCCGAGGCCGGGATCACGTTGGTCGCCGGGTTGCCGACATCGATGGTCGTGAATTCGAGGTTCGAGGCGTCGAAATGCGCGGTGCCGCCGTCGAGCGGATCGGCGATCAGGGCCGAGGCGAGGCGCAGGAGGCCGGGAATCGGGTTCTCGGCCCGATGCGGATAGGCGACGTGGCCCTGGCGCCCGTGCACGGTCAGCGTGCCGGTGAGCGAGCCGCGCCGGCCGATCTTGATCATCTCGCCGAGGGTGGTCGGGTTGGTCGGCTCGCCGAGCAGGCAATGGTCGAAGCGCTCGCCCCGGGCCCTGGCCCAGTCGAGGAGCTTCACGGTGCCGTTGATCGCCGGCCCCTCCTCGTCCCCGGTGATGAGGAAGCCGATCGAGCCAGAGAAATCATCGCCTCGCGCCTTCAGGAAGGTGAGCGCGGCGGAGAGCATGCAGGCGATGCCGCCCTTCATGTCCACGGCACCGCGGCCATAGAGCTGGCCGTCCGCGATGTTGCCGGCGAAGGGGCCGTGCGTCCACTGCGCTTCCGCTCCCGTGGGCACCACGTCGGTATGGCCGGCGAAGAGCAGGTAGGGGGCGCCTGTGCCGAAGCGGGCATAGAGGTTCTCGATGTCCGGCGTCCCTTCCGCCGAGAAGACCGGCCGCTCGACCGCGAAGCCTGCCTCCGACAGCAGGCCGGCCAGGAGCGACAGGGCGCCCCCCTCCTCCGGGGTGACGGAGGGGCAGCGGATCAGCGCCTGGGCGAGGGCGAGGGGGGAGGTGTCGGTCATCATGTCGGTCTCGAGCCTGATGCTGGCCTAGGCCGCACGGCGAGCCGGCGCAACGGCGCTTCCTTGTCGGCCCTTCGCGGCTTACATCCGTCTCATGGCCCTCTCGTCCGACGAAATCGAACGCTATGCCCGCCACCTCGTGCTGCAGGAGGTGGGTGGCCCCGGCCAGGCGAAGCTGAAGGCGGCCCGGGTGCTGGTGGTGGGAGCCGGCGGCCTCGGCGCGCCGCTGATCCAGTATCTCGCCGCGGCCGGCATCGGCACCATCGGCATCGCCGACGACGACACGGTCTCGCTCTCGAACTTGCAGCGGCAAGTCATCCATGGCACGCCCGATCTCGGACGGCCGAAGGTGGAGAGCGCGGCCGAGGCCGTCGCCCGCCTCAACCCTCATGTCACGGTCGAGGCGCACCCCTTTCGGCTGACGGCGGAGAACGCGGCCGGGCTGATCGCACGCTACGACCTCGTCGCCGATGGCTCGGACAATTTCGCGACCCGCTACGCGGTCTCGGATGCTTGTTTCCGGGCGCAGCGCCCGCTGGTGACCGCAGCGCTCGGGCGCTTCGACGGCTCGCTCACCACGATCCGCGCCCATGAACGCGGCCCCGATGGCAGCCCGAACCCGACCTATCGCTGCCTGTTCCCGAACCCCCCTCCCCCCGGCGCGGTGCCGGCCTGTGCTGAGGCTGGTGTGCTCGGGGCGCTCGCCGGAGTGATGGGCTCGCTGATGGCGATGGAGGTGATCTGCGCCGTGACCGGCTTCGGAGAGCCGCTGGTCGGGCGCCTGCTGATGGTGGACGCCCGCTCCATGCGCTTCGAGACCCTGGCCTATGCCTGGGACCCGGAAAACCCGCTCAATGGAGACCGGGCAGGAGCGGCGGCTTAGAAGCGGCGATCACGCCTGCCTCGAGGCAGCACTTCTTGTACTTCTTGCCGCTGCCGCAGGGGCAGGGATCGTTGCGGCCGACCCCCTTGTAGGGATTCGTCACCGGCTGACCCGCCGCCTCGTCGGTCCAGGCCAGGGCCGTTACCGGATCGTCGAGATAGGCGTAATGGCCCGGCTCGAAGCTGCTCAGATCCGGCGGCGCGGCGCTCGCCTGCCGCAGCGCCTTCCGGAACCAGGCCGCATCGCTGTACGCGTCCGTGAGGCGCCCGTCCCGCCGTGCGGCTTCCGCGCGGGGCGCCAGCCCGGCGATGCCGAGATAGGCGATCGTCTCCTCCCAGCCGATCCAGGCCGGATCCTCCTCCACCGCCGCCCGCCCCTCGTCGAAGCGCACGAGCAGGGCCGTCGCGGCCTCGCGTGAGATGCGACCCTGCCGGGTCAGGAAGCCGAGCGCGGCGAAGGCGGAATTGCGCACGAAGCCGTCGACCGTGCTGTCGAGGATCAGCCGGCCGAGCCCGGCGGCGTCATCGTCGAAGCAGGAGGCGAGGATCGCGGGCAGCGTTTCGGTGGTGGCGTCGCCGAGGAGGGCGTCGATGGCCTCGCCGTCGCTGCGCAGGAAGCGCAGCAGCGGTGCGAGGACCCGGGTGTCGCGTGCGGCGGCGAGGGCGTGCAGTCCCCAGAACAGCAGGTTCGCCTCGCCGTCGTCGAGGCAATCCGAATCGCCGGCCGCCTTGTCGAGCAGGGCGAGCACCGGCTCGGCGATGGCCTCCGGCTGCGCGACCGCCCGTTTCAGGGCCTCCACCGGACGGTAGCGCTCCTCCGAGAGAACCGCGACGAGATCCGCGTCCATGGCCGCTCCTTGTCGTGTTCGCGGGCGGTGCGAGGGGCGGGTCACGCCCCTCCGCACCGCGCTCCCGGTCAGGTCCGCAGGGTTGCGCCGGTCTTCTTGGCGACCTCGGCGACGATCTTGGCGCTCACCGCCTCGATCTCGGCATCGGTCAGGGTCTTGTCGATCGGCTGGAGCCGGACCGCCACCGCAACCGACTTCGATCCCTCCGGCACGCCCGGTCCCTCGTAGAGATCGAACACGTCGACGCCCACGATCAGCTTACGCTCGGCGGCCTGCGCCGCCTTGAGCAGGTCGGCGGCGGCAACGTCGCGGGAGACGACGAAGGCGAAGTCGCGGGACACCGCCTGGAGATCCGAGAGGGCGAGCGGCGGCTTCACCTTGGTCGGCTTGTATTTCGGCAGGGGCAGCGCATCGAGCACGATCTCGAAGGCGACCAGCGTCCCCTTCAGGTCGAGCGCCTTCATCACCCGGGGATGCACCTCGCCGAAATGGCCGACCACGCCCTTCGGTCCGAACTGGAGCGTGCCGGAGCGGCCGGGATGCAGCCAGGCCGGGCCGCTGGCCACGACCTGCAGGCCTCCGGTCGGTACGCCCAGGGCCGCGACGAGGGCGAGGGCGTCGGCTTTGGCCTCGAAGGCGTCCACGGCCTCGGCCGTGCCGCTCCAATGGCGCCCGCCACCCTCGTGGCGGGCATTGCCGCGGCGGATGCCGGCGGCGCGGATGCTCTGGCCCTCCGGCTGGTCGTTGGCGAAGCACTGCCCGACCTCGAACAGGGCCACGTCGCCGAAGCCGCGATCGGCGTTGCTCTGGGCGGCGCGCAGCAGGCTCGGCACCAGACTCGGGCGCATGTCGGAGAGATCGGCCGCGATCGGGTTGGCGAGCGCGAGATCCGCGCCGCCGCCGCCGAAGAGCACGGCATCGTCATGCGGGATGAAGGACCAGGTCACCGCCTCCAGCATGCCGCGGGTCGCCAGCGCCCGCTTGGCGAGGCGCGTGCGCTTCTGCAACACGGTGAGCGTCGGCTTGACGACCGTGGCCTCCTTGCGGGGCAGCGGCTTGGACTCGATGCGATCGAGCCCGGCGATGCGCACGATCTCCTCGACGAGATCGGCCTTGCCTTCAACGTCCGGCCGCCAGGAGGGAGTGAGCACCTTCACCCGGTCGCCGGAGCCGGCGAGATGGAAGCCGAGAGACTCGAGGCTCACCTTCATCTCGGCCCGGGACAATTCGATACCGGCGAGGCGACGCACTTCCGTCCAGGGAAAATCGATGATGTGCTCGTTCTCCGGGACTTCGCCGGTGACGGTCGCCTCGCTCGGGGTGCCGCCGCAGAGGTCGAGGACGAGGCGGGTGGCGAGGTCGAGGCCCGGCAGGGCGAAGGCCGGATCGACGCCGCGCTCGAACCGGTAGCGGGCATCGGTGACGATGCCGAGCCGCCGTCCGGTCCGGGCGATGTCGCGTGGGTCCCAGAGGGCGGATTCGATGAGCACGTCGGTGGTGCCCTCGTCGCAGCCCGAGGCCTGGCCGCCCATGATGCCGGCGATCGACTCGACGCCGCGCTCGTCGGCGATCACCACCGCGTCGTCGAGGCGGTAGGTCTTGCCGTCGAGGGCTTCGAGCGTCTCGCCGGGATGGGCACGGCGGACCACGAGGCCGCCTGCGACCTTGTTGGCGTCGAAGACGTGGAGGGGCCGTCCCCGGTCGAAGGTGACGTAGTTGGTGATGTCGACCAACGTGTTGATCGGGCGCAGGCCGATGGCGCGCAGGCGCTTCTGCATCCATTCCGGCGAGGGGCCGTTCTTCACGCCGCGCACGAGCCGCAGGGCGAAGAGCGGGCAAGCGCCCTCGTCGCCGGGACCGAACTCGCGGCGCACGGTCACCGGGCAGGCGCCCTCCCCCCGTACCGGCGGCAGGGGGGCGGATTTCAGGGTGCCGATACCGGTGGCAGCGAGATCCCGGGCGATGCCGTGGATCGAGGCGCAGTCGGAGCGGTTCGGGGTCAGGTTGATCTCGATGACCGGATCGTCGAGCCCGGCCCAGAGGGCGTAGGGCGTGCCGATCGGCGCATCGGCGGGCAGGTCGAGGATGCCGTCATGATCCTCGCTCAGGCCGAGCTCGGCCCCGGAGCAGAGCATGCCGCGGCTCTCGACACCGCGAATGGTGCCGACGGAGAGGGTGATGTTCTTGCCCGGCACGTAGGTGCCGGGAGGCGCGAAGACCGAGAGCATGCCGGCGCGGGCGTTCGGCGCGCCGCAGACGACCTGCAGCGGCTGGCCGTCGCCGGAATCGACGGTGCAGACCCGCAGCCGGTCGGCATTGGGATGCTGCTCGGCAGTGAGCACCTTGGCGATGACGTAGGGCCGCAGGTCGGCCGCCTTGTCGGCGATGCCCTCCACCTCCAGCCCGATCCGCGTCAGCGTCTCGGCGATGGTCGCGAGCGAGGCCTCGGTGTCGAGGTGGTCCTTGAGCCAGGAGAGGGTGAACTTCATCGGTCCTGTCCTTCGGCACGCGGGCGTGTCGCGACGCGCCCGGCCGGCGAGGAAGAGAAAGGCGTCGGCGTCAGGCGGTCAGCCCGCCCACAAGGCTCGGCACGTCGAGGGGGCGGAAGCCGTAATGCTCGATCCAGCGCACATCCGCCTCGAAGAAGGGGCGCAGGTCCGGCATGCCGTATTTCAGCATGGCGATCCGGTCGATGCCCATGCCGAAGGCGAAGCCCTGGACCTGATCCGGGTCGAGACCGCAATTGCGCAGCACGTTCGGGTGCACCATGCCGCAGCCGAGGATCTCCAGCCAGTCCGTGCCCTCGCCGAAGCGGATCTCACCGCCTTTGCGCGAGCACTGGATGTCGACCTCCGCCGAGGGTTCGGTGAAGGGGAAGAAGGAGGGCCGGAAGCGCATGGTCACGCCCTCGACCTCGAAGAAGGCCTTGCAGAACTCCTCCAGCACCCATTTGAGGTTCGCGATATTGGCGGAGCGGTCGATCACCAGTCCTTCGACCTGATGGAACATCGGGGTGTGGGTCTGGTCGGAATCGTGCCGGTAGGTGCGGCCGGGGATGATCACCCGCAGGGGCGGCTCCTGGGCGCGCATGGTCCGGATCTGCACCGGCGAGGTATGGGTGCGCAGCACCTTGCGCTTGCCGAGATGGTCGGGCGCCAGGAAGAAGGTGTCGTGCATCTCCCGCGCCGGGTGCCCCTCGGGGAAGTTGAGCGCGGTGAAGTTCAGCTCGTCCGTTTCGACGTCCGGCCCCTCGGCGACGGAGAAGCCCATATCGGCGAAGATCGCGGTGATCTCGTCGATGACCTGGGAGATCGGATGGATGCGACCGCGCACCTGCGGCGCCTCGCGCAGGGGCAGGGTGACGTCGACCCGCTCCGCCTTCAGGCGCGCCTCGAGGGCGGCTTCCGCCAGGGCCTCGCGCTTGGCTGCGATCGCGCCGCTGACCCGGTCGCGCAGGCCGTTGATCAGGGGGCCGCGCTCACGCCGCTCCTCCGGGCTCATGGCGCCCAGAGTCTTGAGCAGCTCCGAGACGCTGCCCTTCTTGCCCAGCGCGGCGACGCGCACGGCTTCCAGGGCCGCCTCGTCACCGGCCTGCCCGACCTGCCCGACGAGGTCGCGTTCGAGAGCGTCGAGATCCATCACCGCTGTCCTTCGAGATCGTCGCGGGTGCTTTTGCGCGTCGCGCGCCATCCTGCAAGGGCGGTGTCGCGACGGGAGGGTCCGGCCGCGCGGTGTGGCCGGAAAAGAGAAAGGCGCGGCGCTGTCCGCGCCGCGCCTTTATGGAAAAACGTCGGCTCCGCCCGTCCGGGCAGAATCCGGATCAGGCAGCCTTCGGGAGCGCGGCCTTGGCCTTCTCGACGACGGCGGCGAACGCGGCCGGCTCGTGGATGGCGAGCTCGGAGAGCGCCTTGCGGTCCACCTGGATGCCCGACTTCGACAGGGCGTCGATGAAGCGGGAATAGGTCAGGCCATGCTCGCGCACGGCGGCGTTGAGGCGCTGGATCCAGAGGGCGCGGAAGGTGCGCTTCTTGTTCTTCCGGTCGCGGTAGGCGTACTGGAGACCCTTCTCCACCGCCTGCTTGGCGATGCGGATCGTATTCTTGCGGCGGCCGTAATAGCCCTTGGCGGCCTTCAGAACCTTCTTGTGCTTCGCGTGACTGGTCACGCCACGCTTGACGCGGGCCATGGGAGATCTCCTGGAATTCTAGAAAACAGATTCGGCGTTTGCGTGAAGGCTTACCGCTGGTTCGGCAGGAAGTACTTCTTCACGTTGGCGGCATCGCCCTCGAACAGGGTCGTGGTGCCGCGCAGGTTGCGGATCTGCTTCGTGGTCCGCTTGATCATGCCATGGCGCTTGCCGGCCTGGGCATACATCACCTTGCCGGTGCCGGTGATCTTGAAGCGCTTCTTGGCGCCCGACTTGGTCTTCAGCTTGGGCATTTGGCTCTCCTGAACGCAACGGCGTCCCGGCCGGAGAGCCGGGGCCTTGCGCGTGAATGCTGCTGGAGCAACGAGAACCGCCACGGCAGCCCTATCGGCCGGGCGGTTCGACGCGGAGCGGCTTATGGCAGATGCTTTCCCAGGTTTCAATGCTTGCGGTGCACGCGCGTCGCAAGCGCGGCCTGCTCGGACGCGCCCTCCTGGCCTGAGGATTGCGGGTGTCTAGGCGTGGCCGCCCTGGCGGCAAGGGGGGAAGCGGAACCATAAACCTCGGCTGCGGGTTTCGTTCATGTCCCGCTCAGGCCGTGTCGGTAAAACCCTGCGCAACACTTCGTTCGTCACAGGAGACGTTTTCGTGCGCATCGCTCAGGTCGCTCCGCTAGCGGAAGCTGTTCCCCCCAAGTTCTATGGCGGCACCGAGCGTGTCGTGTCCTGGCTCACCGAAGAACTCGTCCGTCAGGGTCATGACGTGACCCTGTTCGCCAGCGGCGATTCCCAGACTTCGGCCAAGCTCGCGGCCTGCCATCCGGAAGGCCTGCGCCTTCTCGGCTACCGGGACCACACCGCCGGCCACCTCGCCATGCTGCACCATGTGCATCGCCGGGCGCATGAGTTCGACGTGATCCACTTCCACATCGATCTCCTGCAGTACCCGATGTTCGAGGACCTGTACCACAAGTGCCTCACGACCATGCATGGTCGCCTGGACGTGCCGGACTTCATGCCGGTCTACCGGACCTTCACGGGCATGCCGCTCGTCTCGATCTCCGACAACCAGCGCGAGCCGATGCCGGAGAACTCCAACTGGCTGGCCACGATCCATCACGGCCTGCCCAAGGAGAACTGCCCCTACTATCCGGAATCCAAGGGCGGCTATCTCGCCTTCCTCGGCCGCATCTCCCCGGAGAAGCGCCCCGACCGCGCCATCGAGATGGCCAAGCGCTCGGGCATCCCGCTGAAGATCGCCGCCAAGGTCGACAAGGCCGACCAGGATTACTGGGACGAGGTCATCGAGCCGATGATCCACCACCCGCTGATCGAGTATATCGGCGAGATCAACGAGGAGCAGAAGAAAGACTTCCTTGGTAACGCCCTGGCTCTCGCCTTCCCGATCGACTGGCCGGAGCCCTTCGGTCTGGTAATGATCGAAGCCATGTCCGCCGGAACTCCTGTCATCGCCTTCCGCAACGGCTCGGTGCCGGAAGTGATCAAGGATGGGGTTAGCGGGTTTATTGTCGACACGCTGGATGAGGCCGTGGAGGCCTGCCGCAAGATCAAGGACTTGCCCCGTGCCGGCGTACGCGGCCACTTCGAGGGCCGCTTCACGGCGGAGGTGATGGCTTCGAAGTATCTCGCGGCCTACGAGCAGCTGCTCGCGGGGGCGAGCAACGTGATCAAGCTGCCGACCGCGGCCGCCTTCACCCCCCATTACGGCGAGGCCAACGGCTCCCGCCCCACGATCAACGTCGCCGCGATGCCGGCCTGAGGCCGCGCCCCGCGAAGAACCTTCGAGAAAGGCGGCGGGAGCCCCTCGCCCTCGCCGCAACATCGCCTAACTGTCGGTTCGAAACAGGGCCGCCGGCTCGCAGTCAGCGACCGGCGGCCTTGTCTTTGCGAGGCTGCGCGCGGCCGCCTTCCGGGAGGCGCGGCGCCCGCGCGAGCGGCCTTGGCGAGGCATGACCCCGAATTCGCAGGAGAGGCGGCACATGGCGGCAGGCACGGCGGCACAGGGTCCCAAGCACGCGCGCGAGGCGGCAGGGTCGGCGGGGTTCGTCGATGCCGACGAGGCGCTGCCGCAATACCACATCGAGGCCACGACCTCGCTGACCGACCGGCCCCTGCGCTCGCTGAAATACGGCGAGGCCTTCGCCGTCCTCGACGCCTACGGCGATATCGGCTGGGTGCCCGGCGCCGAGGGCCTGTACTTCCAGGACACGCGCTACCTCTCGCGCCTGGCGCTGACCATCGAGGATCAGCGCCCAATGATGCTGTCCTCCGCGATGCAGGACGACAACGGCGCGCTCAGCGTCGACCTGACCACGCCGGACATCCGCCTCGACGCCCATGACGAGACCTCGATCCCCCGCGAGCTGATCGCGATCGAGCGCACCAAGTTCCTGTATCGCGGCGCCTGCTACGACCGCATCGGCCTGCGCAACTACGACACCCGCACCCGCCGCCTGCGCATCGGCGTGACCTTCGACGCCGATTTCCGCGACCTGTTCGAGGTGCGCGGCACCGACCGAAGCCATCGCGGCAAGCGCTCCGTGCTGGTGGCGAGCGAGACCGAGGTGCAGTTCCGCTATGCGGGCCTCGACGAGATCGTGCGCACCACCTCAGTGCATTTCGGCCCCAAGCCCGTGAAGCTCGAGCCCGGTGTGGCGGAGTTCGAGGTGACGCTGGCGCCCGGCACCCACAGCTCGCTCTTCCTGCGCGTGGCCTTCGACGCGCACCGCGCCTACACCTCGGCCCCCGGCCCGGTGAAGGCCGGCGAGGAGGCCGCCGCCGCCCTGTCCCGGGCCGCGGGCAGCTTGGCCGACCGGCCGGCCCGGCACCTCACCGAGGGCCGCATCTTCGCCCGCGCCTATCGCGACAACCGCCGCGACCAACGGGCCCTGACCGCGGGCATCACCACGATCATCTCCTCGAACGACCAGTTCAACGAGGGCCTCTGCCGGGCCACCGCCGATCTCTACATGCTGGCGACCCGCACCCAGGAGGGCGTCTACCCCTTCGCCGGTATCCCCTGGTACTCCACGGTGTTCGGCCGCGACGGCATCATCACCGCGATGATGGCCCTCTGGATCGATCCGAATTTCGGCAAGGGCGTCCTGCGCTTCCTCGCCGCGACCCAGGCCAAGACCGTCGATCCAGAGGCCGACGCCCAGCCCGGCAAGGTCCTGCACGAGACCCGGCGCGGCGAGATGGCGATGCTCGGCGAGGTGCCCTTCCGCCACTATTACGGCACCATCGACGCCACGCCGCTCTTCGTGATGCTGGCCGCGCAGTATTACGCGATCACCGGCGACCGGGGCACGATCGAGGCGATCTGGCCGGCGATCGAGCTGGCGCTGGACTGGATCGACACCTACGGCGACCGGGACGGCGACGGCTTCGTGGAATATGCCCGCGAGACCGAGAAGGGGCTCGCCAACCAGGGCTGGAAGGACAGCCACGATTCGATCTTCCACGCCGACGGCGCCATGGCCAAGGGGCCGATCGCCCTGTGCGAGGTGCAGGGCTACGTCTACGCGGCCAAGCGCGGCGCGGCCCGACTGGCGAGCCTGCTCGGCAAGGACGAGCTCTCGAACCGGCTCTCCGCCGCCGCCAACACCCTGCGCGAGAAGTTCGACGCCGCCTTCTGGTGCGAGGAGATCGGCACCTACGCCCTCGCCCTCGACGGCGAGAAGCGGCAATGCGCCGTGCGCTCCTCCAATGCCGGCCATGCCCTGTTCACGGACATCGCCCTGCCGGAGCGGGCACCGAAGGTGGCCGCGCAGCTCCTCTGCAACGACGGCTTCAACGGCTGGGGCATCCGCACCATCGCCAAGGGCGAGGCGCGCTACAATCCGATGTCCTACCACAACGGCTCGATCTGGCCGCACGACAACGCGATCTGCGCCCTCGGCCTCGCCCGCTACGGCCTGAAGGCAGAGGCGGCCCGGGTGTTCCAGGGCATGTTCGACACCAGCCTCTACTACGACCAGAAGCGGCTCCCGGAACTGTTCTGCGGCTTCATGCGCCGGCGCCAGCGCGGGCCGGTGAACTACCCCGTGGCCTGCTCGCCCCAGGCCTGGGCGGCGGCGGCACCCTTCGCCTTCCTGGCCGCCTGCCTCGGCCTCGAACTCGACCACGAGCGCAACCGGATCCGCTTCCGCGACCCGATCCTGCCGCCCTTCCTCGAGGCGGTGCACCTGTTCAACCTGAAGCTCGGCGAGTCGCGCGCCGATCTGCGCCTGCACCGGCACGACGATGACGTCACCGTCGCGGTGACCCGCCGCGTCGGCGACGTGCAGATCTCGCTGCTGAAATGAGGGGGCCGGGCTGCCCTGCAGCCCGGCGCCTCACCGGGGCGAGGCGATCATCGGAGGCGGTGACGAAGGCCCGCCTGGTCGAGCGGATCGTATCGCCGGACCGGGACAGCGATCCGGCCAGAAACGAACGAGCCCGCCGCGGCGAACCGGGCGGGCCGACATGGCAGGGCTTGGGACGGCTTTGGCTTACCGGCGGCGGAAGCGGCTCTGCGTGACCGTCGTCGTGTTGCCGCCGACCGTCTTGCTCTCGTGGTGGTAGTCCACATGGGTCGCGCCGTTGCCGATGCCGCGCTTGATGTCGTTGAACATGCGGTCGAGGTCTCCGAACGCCGAGCGGGCGCCGCCATGGACCTGATCGAGAGCGTCGTCGGAAAGAAGAACGGGCTGGGCGCCGATGGTCTGATCGGTGGTCATCGCGGTCATGTTACTGTGGGTCATGGGAAGATCTCCTGATGTCGATGCGACGTCTTGTTGGCGTCTGTCGTGATTGACACCGGATCGCCCCGGCTTGGCTGTGTTCGGGAGCACGTGGCCACGTTTCGCCGCCGCGGCGATCCACAGGGACACCGGGGGCGCCCCCCGTCACCCGGCCGGACCCTTCAGCAGACAGGATCGGGCCGGCATGAGCCTCGATCCGATACGACACGCATCACCGCCCATGGGCTTGGGCGCGACGTGGCGCTCCCGGGCGCGTGGTCCGCTCCGGCCGCGCGTGCGCTCAGGCCGCCTTCAACTGTGGCGCCAGCGGGACGGCCCGCTCGCGGTGCAGGGCGAGGGCGAGGCCGGAGAGGGTCAGGAGATCGCAGGTCAGCCCGAAGGGCGAGCCGACGAGCAGGTTGTGCCCGGCCCAGCAGGTCGAGCTCGCCAGGAAGAAGCGGCGCATCGCGGCGGTCCGGGTCTGGAGCCGGCCGGTGGTGGCGAGCAGCGCCCCGATCCCCGCGCAGGCCGAGGGCCAGCCGGCCCAGGTCGCGGCGGTCAGCGCCATCACCACGAGAAAGCTCAGGGCGAAGAGCGGCCCCAGCCAGCCCGGACGGCGCCCGTCGCGCACGAACTGTGCCGAGAGCAGGCTCTGCATCACCGAGATGCTGCACATGGCAGTGCCGGTCAGCGCGCCGAGACGCAGGAAATGCAGCGCGAAACAGGCACTGCACAGCGCCGACATCCGAAGAATCCAGCTGCGCCGGGGCATCAGGCCCGCGCCGAAGCCGCAACACAGTCCGAGACTTCCGAAGATATCGATCTGCGCCGTGACCGATGTCAGCGTAGGGAGGGCCGTCTCGAAAACAATCATGGCGCGTACTTGCGGCGCCGGAATGGCGCCTGTTCTGCATCACGCGCTAGGCTCGCATGGTAACCGCTTTCTTAACGGCCCGAACACGGCGGGGTGAGCGTTGCCGCGCTGCCGCATCGGCCGCCTGCATGCGGTTGAAATCAGCCCGACGCCCAGCGCAGCCCGAAGCTGGCGCTGATGATGCATGTTAGGCGACCCAAGCCGATCGCCTGCCGAGTTCGATGCACCTTCGTTCGTTGTCCCAGCCCTTATCGAGACATGTTCGTGCCCGTTCCTGCGCGCACCGCGACGCCGCGCCGGCCCGCGGCCTCCGGCGCGCCTGAGGGCCATCGGCATGGAGATGATCGAGACCTGGGCGGAGCGCCGCCGCATCGCCGAGCAGACCCGTGGCGAGCGCCCCTGGTCCCTCTGGGGTCCCTACCTGAGCGAGCGCCAGTGGGGCACGGTGCGCGAGGATTACAGCCGCGACGGCAATGCCTGGCGCTTCCTCACCCATGACGATGCGCGCTCCCGCGCCTATCGCTGGGGGGAGGACGGGCTCGCGGGCCTGTGCGACGAGCGGGGCTTCCTCTGCCTGTCGCTGGCCCTCTGGAACGGGCGCGACCACATCCTCAAGGAGCGCCTGTTCGGCCTGACCAACGAGGAGGGCAACCACGGCGAGGACGTGAAGGAGGTCTACCATTACCTCGACGCGGTCCCGAGCCACGCCTACCTCAAGTTCCTCTACCGCTACCCCCAGGCCGCCTATCCCTACGACGCCCTGCTGCGCGCGGGCCGGGAGCGCAGCCGCGAGCAGCCGGAATACGAGATCGAGGATACCGGCGTCTTCGCGCAGAACCGCTTCTTCGACGTGACGGTCGAGTACGCGAAGGGGGATGTCGAGGACATCCACATGCGCGTCACGGCGGTCAATCGCGGGCCCGAGACGGCGGATCTCCACCTGATCCCGCAGGCCTGGTTCCGCAACACCTGGTCCTGGCAGACGAACGGGACGCAGCCGCATCCCATCATGCGGCTGCGCCCGGACGGCAGCGTCGTCTGCGAGCATCCCCGGCTCGGCCCCTACGACCTCACCTTCGAGGGCGCGCCGCGGGTGATGTTCTGCGAGAACGAGACGAACCTGCGCCGCTATGCCGGCGAGCCCGACGCGCCCGGCCCCTTCAAGGACGGCTTCCATGCGGCGATCGTCGATGGCGACGCGGACGCGATCCGCGCGGAATCCGGCACCAAGGTCGGTCTGCACTACGTGCTGCGCCTCCGCCCCGGCGAGGAGGCCTCGATCCGCCTGCGGTTGCGGGCCGGGGCGAGCCCGCGCCCCGTTGACCGCGAGGATTGCCTGCTGCGCCAGCGGGTCGCCGAGACCGACGCCTTCTACGATTCCCTTCAGGACGGCATCGAGGACGCGGATGCCCGCGCCATCTTCCGGCAGGCCGCCGCCGGCCTGATCTGGACCAAGCAGCTCTACCGCTACGATGTCCGCCTCTGGCTGCAGGGCGACCCGCTGATGCCGCGCCCGCCCTCGGAGCGGCGGGAGGGCCGCAACCGCACCTGGGCGCATTTCGCGGCCAACGACGTGCTCTCCATGCCGGACAAGTGGGAATATCCCTGGTTCGCGGCCTGGGACCTCGCCTTCCACTGCATCCCGCTCGCGCTGCTCGACCCGACCTTCGCCAAGAACCAGCTGCTGCTGCTCACCCGCGAATGGTACATGCACCCGAACGGCCAATTGCCCGCCTACGAGTGGGAGTTCGGCGATACCAACCCGCCGGTCCATGCCTGGGCGACCTTCCGCGTCTTCGAGATCGACCGGGACCGGCGCGGGGGCCGGGGCGACCTCGCCTTCCTGGAGGGCGTGTTCCACAAGCTGCTCATCAACTTCACCTGGTGGGTGAACCGGAAGGATGCGGGCGGGCGCAACGTCTTCCAGGGCGGCTTCCTCGGGCTCGACAATGTCGGGGTGTTCGACCGCTCCCGGCCGCCCCCCGGCTTCGGCATGGTGCACCAGGCGGACGGCACCGCCTGGATGGCGATGTACGCCCTCACCATGATGCGGATCGCCCTGGAGCTCGCCCAGCACAACGACGTCTACGAGAGCACCGCCTCGAAGTTCTTCGAGCACTTCCTGCTCATCGCCGAGGCCATGACCGACATGGGCGGCGAGGGCTTCGGCCTGTGGGACGAGGAGGACGCGTTCTACTACGACGAGGTCGACATGCCCGACGGACGCATGCTGCCCCTGCGGGTGCGCTCCATGGTCGGGCTGGTGCCGCTCTTCGCCGTCGAGGTGATCGAGCCGGCGATGCTGCAGCGGCTGCCGGATTTCGCCCGGCGGCTGAACTGGGTGCTGGAGAACCGCCCTCACCTCGCCCGCCTCGTCTCCCGCTGGACGGAGGGCGGCGTCGGCGACCGCAAGCTGCTCTCGCTCCTGCGCGGGCACCGCATGAAGGCGCTCCTGAAGCGCATGCTCGACGAGGCGGAGTTCCTCTCCCCCCACGGCGTGCGCTCGCTCTCCAAGGCGCATCAGGCGGAGCCCTATTCCCTGAACGCCCTCGGCGCCTCCTTCACCGTGCGCTACGACCCGGCCGATTCCACCTCGAACATGTTCGGCGGCAATTCCAACTGGCGCGGGCCGGTCTGGATGCCGATGAACTACCTGATCATCGAGGCCCTGCGCCGCTTCCACGCCTATTACGGCGACGACTTCCTGGTCGAGTATCCGACGGACTCGGGGGAGCACCTGAACCTGAACGCCATCGCCGACGCCCTGGAGGACCGGCTGATCGGCCTGTTCACCCGCGATGCCGAGGGCCGGCGCGCCTATCGCGGCAGCGCGCCGGCGCCGGTCTCGGCCCCGGACGGGACGGAGCCGCTCCTGTTCCACGAGTTCTTCGACGGGGATACCGGCCGGGGTCTCGGCGCCTCGCACCAGACCGGCTGGACGGCGCTGATCCTCAACCTGCTCTGCAACCGGGCGCGGCGGGGGTGACGATTTCCTCGACCTTTCGCTGCTAAGGCGGTTGCCGGTCCGCTCCGGAGACGCCCGATGCTCAGCCGCCGCCACTGCCTGACCGGCCTCGCGGCCGGCTTTGCCCTGGCCGCCGCCCCCGCGGGCATGCCGCCGTGCCTCGCCGGCGCCTTCACCGATTGGGGAGCGGAGGGGCGGGAGACGACGCTCTCGGCCTGGGAGGCATGGCTCTCCCAGCCCCCCGCCTCCGTGCCGGCCCTCGACTTCTACGGCGACAAGACCTGGGAGGATTTCCGCCGGCTCGACTGGCTGCCCGCTTTCCGGGCGCGGGCGAACCCGAAGCGCGCCCTCGTCTGGTCGGTGCCGCTCACCATGGCCGGGACCGACCTCGCCGAGATCGGCCGGGGCCCGTTCGATCCGTTCTTCCGCCACGCGGCGGAGGTCATCGCCCGGGCGCAGCCGGAGGCGACCCTGCGCATCGGCTGGGAGATGAACGTCGCGGGCAGCCTCTGGCTCGCGAAGGGCCGCGCCCCCGACTACATCCGCGCCTATCGCCGGGTGGTCGGCCTGTTCCGGCAGGCCTCGCCCCGCTTCCGCTTCGACTGGTGTCCCGGCTGGGGGCCGCAGGCCTGCCCGGCCGACGCGGCCTATCCGGGCGACGACGTCGTCGACGTGATCGGCCTCGACATCTACGATTTCGGCACGGGGGATCCGCCAGAGACGCGCTGGGTGAAGGCGACCCGCGACGTGCCCTTCGGCCTCGACTGGCACCGGTCCTTCGCCCGCCGGCACGGCAAGGCGATGAGCTATCCCGAATGGGGCGTCGGTCAGGCCGGCGACAACCCGCTCTTCGTGTCCCGGATGGCCGAGTGGTTCCGGGAGAATGCCGGGCAGATCGCCTACGCGCTCTATTTCGACGTCGACGGCGCCTGGCCGACGCGCCTCGACGCGGAACGCTTCCCGCAATCCCGTGCCGCCTTCGCCCGCGCCTTCGCCGGGCAGACGACATGAGAAAGGCCGCCGCGGAACACCCGCGGCGGCCGATGCATAACCCGGTGAGCGGTGCCGCCTAATCGGCGCTCGTCACGTCGCGCTCCATCACTTGGCGCCGATCAGCTCCACGTCGAAGATCAGCGTGGCGTTCGGGGGGATGACGCCGCCGGCGCCGCGGGGGCCGTAGCCGAGCTCCGGCGGGATCACGAGGATGCGGCGGCCGCCGGTCTTCATGCTGGCGACGCCCTCGTCCCAGCCCTGGATCACCTGGCCGGCGCCGATGGTGAAGGTGAAGGGCTGGCCGCGGTCGCGGGAGGAGTCGAACTTCTTGCCCTTCTGGCCGCCCTGATCGAGCCAGCCGGTGTAGTGGACGGTCACCTTCTGGCCCGCCTGCGGCGCGGGGCCGGTGCCGACCACCTCGTCGGTGTAGGACAGGCCGGAGGGCAGCTTGACGGGTTCGGCGGCGGAAGCGGATGCGGTCATGGCGAGGACGAGGGCTCCGGTGAGGCTGAGGAACGAGCGCATGGAATCGGCTGTCCGTCTGGTTCGAGAAAGGCCGGGCCCGGGACCACGCTGTCCGCGCCGCCCCCTGCCGGCATTCGCGGGCGCGGCTTAACACGGACCGGCGGGCAGGGCGAAACCCGCCCGAAGCGCCTCAATAGCGCGCGCTCACCACCGCGCGGGACCCGGCCGGGCAGCCCTCGACGAAGGGGCCGACGATCAGGTCGCCCTGGCGCGGGTTGTTGAGGGTGAGCGGCTGCGTGCCGCCGCCGTCGATATCGATGTAGCAGCGGTCGATTAGGGCCATGGTGGCGTAGCTGGCCTTGAAGACCGGCGGCGTGTCGATCGGGCCGCAATGCAGGGCCACCGTGATCCGGCCCGGATGCAGGTACCGGATCGTCTGGGCGCGGTGCGGCGGGATCAGCACGGCGGGGCCGCCGTCCCGGCTCACCAGGGCGACGGCGTTCGACGTGTTGACGATCCGGCGCAGGCAACCGGCCTCGGCCTGCGTCGCCGCGGCCAGCAGAAGCCCGGCGGCCAGGAGGCCCGCGATCCCGCCCGCACCCCGTCCCCGCCCCTGGCTTGCGCGCATCTGAATCATCCCGCTCTCGAACTCGGCCCCGCCGTCACAACCGTGACCGCTGCCGCGCCGTTCCCCGATGCCGGTTCCCTGGCGGCCCGGATTGCGCGAGAAGGCGCCGGACGGGACGAATCCGGGAGGACGCGGGTGTCGGGCAGCGAGCGGCGTATCGAGGAGGCGGATGGCGCGCTCCTGTTCGAGGTCGGCGCGACCGGCGTCGCCCGGATCATCCTGAACCGGCCGCAGGCGCGCAACGCCATGACCTTCGCCATGTACGAGGGGCTGGTGGCGCTCTGCGCGCGGATCGAGGCGGATCCGGCGATCAAGGCGGTCATCGTGACGGGCGCCGGCGGCAAGGCCTTCGCGGCCGGCACCGACATCGCCGAGTTCCGCAAGGTGACCACGCCCGAGGATGCGCTGGAATACGAGCGCTTCATGGACCGCGTGCTCGGCACGCTGGAGCGGGTGCGCGTGCCCGTCGTCGCCGCGATTGCCGGGGCCTGTACCGGGGGCGGGGCGGCCATCGCCGCCGCCTGCGACCTGCGTCTCGCGACGAGGGATGCGCGGCTCGGCTTCCCCATCGCCCGGACCCTGGGCAATTGCCTGTCGCTCGCCACCCTGAAGCGCCTCTCCGCCCTGGTCGGTCCGGCGCGGGTGAAGGACATGCTGTTCACCGCCCGCCTCGTGCCGGCGGAGGAGGCCCTCGCCATCGGCCTCGTCACCGAGGTGGTGGAGGATGCCGAGGCGCTGGCGGCCCGCGCCGAGGCGCTCGCCACGCAGCTCGCGACCCATGCGCCGCTGACCCTGCGCGCCACCAAGGAGGGCCTGCGCCGCCTCGCCGAGGGCGGCCCCGCCGCGGAGGAGGCCGGCGAGGATCTGATCCTGATGTGCTACACCAGCGCCGATTTCCGGGAGGGCATGGAGGCCTTCCTCGCCAAGCGGCCCCCCGACTGGAAGGGCCGCTGAGCCCCCTTCCGGTTTCCCGGTCCCGTTTTCCCCGTTCCGCGTCCGGACGGTTTCCCGACCGTTTCCGGACGATGTCCGTGTGCGCCAGCACACGCCGAACGGCTCTGCTCGATTGACGTGGGAAATTTGCCCACGCATCAGTGGATCCCAGCGAAGTCGTTTGCGAGCGTATCGTGGTGCTGTCCTCCTCCCTCCGGCATGCCCTTCTCCTCGGCTGTGCGCTGTCCGCGCTGACGAGCCTGCCGGCGGCGGCCGAGATCGTGGTCGAGGGCAACCGGCGCGTCGACACCGAGGTGATCCGCTCCATCGTCAGCAACGCCCCCGCCGATGCCCGACGCGAACTCCTGGCGAGCGGCTATTTCTCGGATGTGTCGATCGCGAGCGCGGGCGGGAAGATCGTGGTGCGGGTGCAGGAGAAGGGCGCGGTCAGCCGCGTCGTCTTCGAGGGCAACAAGAAGATCGAGAAGGCCACGCTCGAGGCCGCCACCGTCACCCGCGACCACGGCCCCCTCGATCCGGCCCAGGTCTCCGCCGACGTTGAGCGGATCCGGGACGTTTACAAGCGTTCGGGTCGTGGGACGGCGCGGGTGAGCTACCGTCTGGTGGATCTTCCGAACGGGCGGACCGACGTGGTCTACCAGATCGAGGAAGGCGACAAGACCGGCATCCGCGAGATCCACTTCGTGGGCAACAACGCTTACTCGGAGTCGACCCTGCGCGGGATGATGACCTCCTCCGAGATGAACTTCCTGTCGTTCATCAAGACCTCGGACGTCTACGATCCCGACCGCATCGCCAACGACCTGGACATCATCCGGCGCTACTACCTCAAGAACGGCTATGCCGACTTCCGCATCGTCAACGCCGATGCGCGCTACGTCGAGACGCCGGAGGATGCCGGCTGGGTCATCACCGTCACGGTGGACGAGGGCGAGCAGTACACGGTCGGCGCGGTCGCAGTGGATGCCCGGGTTCCGGGGGTCGATACCGGCGCGCTGGACGGCGAGGTGCGCGCCCAGGTCGGCGACGTCTACAACGCCGAGGACGTGGAGAAGACGCTGGTGGGGGTGACCAACGAGGTCAACCGCCAGGGCTACCCCTTCGCCCAGGTGCGGCCGACGGGCCAGCGCGACCGGGCCACCCACAAGGTGTCGCTGGGCTTCGTGGTCGAGGACGGCCCGCGGGTCTACATCGAGCGCATCAACATCCGCGGCAACACCCGGACCCGGGACTACGTGATCCGGCGCGAGCTCGATCTGGGCGAGGGCGATGCCTACAACCGCGTTCTGGTCGACCGGGCCGAGCGCCGCCTGAACGGGCTGGGCTTCTTCAAGAAGGTGCGCTTCTCCAACGAGCCGGGCTCGGCGCCGGACCGGGTGGTGGTCAACATCGACGTCGAGGATCAGCCCACGGGCTCGTTCTCGGTGGCCGGCGGCTACTCTACCCAGGACGGCATCATCGGCGAAGTCTCCGTCTCCGAATCCAACTTCCTCGGACGCGGGCAATATGTCCGGCTGGCGGTGCAGGCGGGCCAATATGCCAAGGGCGTCGACCTGTCCTTCACCGAGCCGTACTTCCTCGGCTATCGCATGGCGGCGGGTATCGACGCCTTCTACAAGTACAGCGATCTCGCCCGCTATTCCCGCTACGAGACCACGGTGGTTGGCACGCAATTGCGTCTCGGCCTGCCCGTGACCGACACTTTCGGCGTCACCTTCCGCTACTCGATCTACAACACCGAGTTGAAGGTCCCGAACACCCTCAAGGAACCCTACGACGACTGCTCGAACCCGATCAGCGGCTACACCACCGTGAACAGCGCCGGGCAGGCCACCTACCCGACCTGCGCGGCGGACGGCGAGGCCTCCATCGCCATCAAGTCGGCCCAGGGCTCGACCCTGACCTCCCTCGTCGGCGTGACGCTCGCTTATTCCACCCTCGACAATCTCCAGGCGCCGAAGAACGGGTTCTACGCGGAGCTGAAGCCCGACATCGCCGGGCTCGGCGGCGATTCGAACTTCTACCGGGTGACCGGCGAGGCCCGCTACTACAAGGAATTGTGGGAGGACGTGGTCGGCTTCATCAAGTTCCAGGGCGGCCATATCGGCTCGACCGACGGCAACCCGCTCCGCGTCACCGACCAGTTCTTCATGGGCCCGTCGCTGGTGCGCGGCTTCGCGATCAACGGCATCGGCCCGCGCGACGTCGGCACGACCGATTCCCGCTCCAACGCCCTCGGCGGCACCACCTATTTCGGCGGCACCCTGGAGGTGCAGTTCCCGCTTCCCGGCGTGCCGAAGGACCTCGGCCTGAAGGGCGCGCTCTTCTCCGATGCCGGCACCCTGTTCGGCTACAAGGGCAAGAAGACCTTCGACGTGAACGGCGACGGCATCATCAACGGCTACAGCCCGACCAGCGGCTGCTCCTACAGCGCCTACACGATCGGCGTGGAGCCGGAATGCGTGAACGTGCGCGACAAGGCCACGATCCGCTCCTCGATCGGCGCCTCGATCCTGTGGAACTCGCCCCTCGGCCCGATCCGCTTCGACTACGCCTACGCCCTCACCAAGGACGAGGGCACCCGCGTCTACGGCAGCGACGGCACCTATTACGGCCGGGTCGGCAAGGACCAGACGCAGGCCTTCCGGTTCTCGGGCGGCACGAAGTTCTGAGAGGGCTCAGGCCGGCACCAGCGTGCGCTCCGTATCCTCGCCATAGGCCTCGGCGATGACGGCCTTCTTGGCGCGGATATGGGAGCGCATCAGCCGGCCGAGCGCATCGCCGTCGCGGGCGCGCAGGAGCGGCATCATGCGCTCGTGCTCGTCGACGGCGCGCGCCCATTCCGCCTCGCTCTGGTGCACGGTGTAGCGCGAGCGCTGGGTGCGGCCGGACAGGCTGGTATAGATTCCGCGCAGGGTGGCGTTGCCGCTCGCCAGCATGATCCCCTCGTGGATCTCGCGGTTGAGGCGGAAATAGCTCCCCTCGTCCCGGGCCTGCCAGGCGACGATCATGGCCGCGTGCTTCTCTTCGATGGCCGCGATCTCGTCGTCGCCGATGACGCGGCAGGCGAGCTCGCAGGCCGTCGCCTCCAGCCCGGCGATCACCTCGATCATCTCCTCGATCTCCTCCTGCGAGATGCTGGCCACCCGCGCGCCGCGGTTCGGCAGCAGTTCCAGCAGGCCCTCGGTGGCGAGGATCTTGATCGCCTCCCGCAGGGGCGTGCGCGAGATGCCGAACTTCTCGGTCAGCTCGCTCTCGTTGACGCGGGCGCGGGGCTCCAGCTCACCGGCATGGATGAGCTCGCGCATGCGATCGGCCACCTCGTCGTGCAGGTAGCGGCGGTTGATGCCGATGCCGGGATCGATTTTATTCATCGGGCCATCAAGTTTTTTTGAATGAAAACGAATGCATTCAAATTCTAGGCGCAAGTCGGCGAGGTGTCGAGGTGCTTCCGTGACGGGTTGGACGAAGGTCCAGTCCGGAAACGATCGGCCCATCTCCCGGGAGAACCGGCCAGAACGCGTCTGGAGCCCGCGCCGTGGCGGGGGATTGCTGGGGCGTATCAAGAGAATGTGTACTTCGCCCACGTTCCCGCATCACGACGCGCGCGCTACATCTCCGCTCCGCTTCCCTCGAACCCGCGTTCCTCTCGAAGTTGTGTAAAGAGGATTGCCCGTCCGTGACGACCGTGAATCCCATCGCGCCGCAGCTGCGTTTCTTCGACGAAGGCTATTACGTCTCGTCGTACCCGGACGTGCTCCATCAACGTTTGTCGCCCCTGGAGCATTACCTGCTGATCGGCTGGCGCGAGGGGCGGGATCCCGGCCCCTATTTCAGCACGGTCGGGTATCTCGAGGCCAATTCCGACGTGGCGCGGGACGACCGGATCAACCCGTTCATCCATTTCCTGGAATACGGCCTGAAGGAGAACCGGACGGGCTGGGAGAAGGTGCCGGGCCGCCAGCCGGCGCCGCAGCCCTTCGCCTTCCGGCCCCGGCAGGCCGCGGCCCCCGCCTGCGCGAACTGAGGCCGGCATTTCGGCCCGGAGCCCGGAACGACGAAAGCAGCCCGGAGGCGGCTTCTCGGCGGTCATTCGGATCGGTTGGAGAATTGGAGCGGGCGAAGGGATTCGAACCCTCGACCCCAACCTTGGCAAGGTTGTGCTCTACCCCTGAGCTACACCCGCTCACACCGGCCTTCGTCGGGTCTCGCGACCTGGCTCACGCCGAAACCATTGCACGACACACCGCTAATGCGGCCTGCCGCTGAACCTTCAAATCTTTTGGAAACTGGAGCGGGCGAAGGGATTCGAACCCTCGACCCCAACCTTGGCAAGGTTGTGCTCTACCCCTGAGCTACACCCGCTCACACCGTCGCTTCGTCAAGGCCTCGCGGCCCCGGCGCCGCCGGTGGCGTCTCTAAACACCATTCCGCCGGCCGTTGCAAGCGTTCGGTCACGCTGTTTTTGCGCCGCCTCACCAAAGCGCGGCGGCCGGCACGGCGTCGGCGATCTCCCGCAGGCGCGCGCGGGATCCCCGGGTCAGGTCCGCCGGCAGGGCGTCGAGGGGGAAGAAGCCGCATTCCGCGATCTCCCGGTCCGGCGCCTTGGGCGCGGCCGGTGGCGTGAAGGCCGCGGCGACGTAGACGGCGATGTGGTCGCGACCGCGATGGGCCTTGTTCAGGAAGAAGCCGTGCAGGCTCAGGGCCTCGGGCTCGACCCCGAGGCCGGTCTCCTCGCGGAATTCCCGCACCATCGCCGCCACCGCCGTCTCCCCCGGCTCGATGCCGCCGCCGGGCAGATACCAGCCCCGGGTGTAGGTGTGGCGCACGAGGCAGACGCGGCCGGCGGCGTCGATGGCGACGCCGCGCACGCCGAGCGTCATGCCGCGCGTCAGCAGGGCGGCGCCGTGGGCGAGGTCGCGCAGGATCGGGCGGTTCAGGTTGATGGCCATGATGGGCCGAGCTTACCCGATTCCCGGCCGAGCGCGCCTCAGGCGACCCGCAGGGCGATGTCGCCCAACCCGTCGATGGCGGCCCTCATGGTCTCGCCGCGGGCCACCGGCCCGACGCCCGAGGGCGTGCCGGTGAAGATCAGGTCGCCGGGCTGGAGCGTGAAGAAGGTCGAGAGCAGGGCGACCTGCTCCGAGACCGACCAGATCATCTCCGAGAGATCGCCGCTCTGGCGCAGCCTCCCGTCGACATGGAGGGTGATGGCGCCCCGATCCGGATGCCCGATCGCCGCGGCCGGGCGAAGCGGGCCGATCGGACCCGAGGCGTCGGCGGCCTTGCCGAGGTCCCAGGGCCGCGACAGGCGCTTGGCCTCGTCCTGCAGGTCGCGCCGGGTCATGTCGAGGCCCACCGCGTAGCCGTAGACATGGGCCAGCGCCCGGTCGACGGGGATGTCGCGGCCGCCCGTGCCGAGGGCGGCCACCATCTCCACCTCGAAATGGTAGTTGCTGGTGCCCGGGGGATAGGGATGCGCGACGGTCTCGCCGGTCGGCACCACCTGGAGGGCATCGGCCGGCTTCATGAAGAAGAAGGGCGGCTCCCGGTCGGGATCGGACCCCATCTCGCGGGCATGGGCGCCGTAATTGCGCCCGACGCAATAGACCCGGCGCACCGGAAAGAAATCCTCGGTGCCGATGACGGGGAGCGCGACGCGGACGGGATTGGGGATGACGGACAACATGGCCGGATTTCCAGGATGGGGCCCCGGGTGCAAAGCCGGCGCTGCACGGCTATCTAGTCGGCCCGACGCAGGCCGCCATCCACGATGACGCAAGGCTCCGAGACTCCCCATCCCCTGCTCGCCGCCCTCGCCGAACGGCTGGGCCCGGCGCATGTGCTCACGGCGCCGGAGGATCTCGCGCCCTATCTCGTCGAATCGCGCGGGCTCTATCGCGGCAAGGCGCTGGCGGCCGTGCGCCCGAAGGATACCGCGGAGGTCGCCTTCACCGTCGCCGCCTGTGCTCAGGCCGGGGTGCCGGTGGTGGCGCAGGGCGGCAATACCGGCCTCGTCGGCGGCGGCCTGCCGCTGGGGGGCATCGTGCTCTCCCTCGCCCGGCTCGACGCCATCCGCTCCGTCGACCCGATCGATGCCAGCATCACCGTCGAGGCCGGCGCGGTGCTCGCCGACATGCAGGCGGCGGCGGAGGCCGCGGGCATGCTGTTCCCCCTGTCCTGGGCGGCGGAGGGCTCGGTGCGCATCGGCGGGGCGCTCGCCACCAATGCCGGCGGCACTGCCGTGCTCGCCTATGGCAATACCCGCGACCTCGTGCTCGGCCTCGAAGTGGTCCTGGCGGACGGGCGGATCTGGAACGGCCTGAAGCGCCTGCGCAAGAACAACACCGGCTATGACCTGAAGCACCTCTTCGTCGGCTCGGAGGGCACCCTCGGCATCATCACTGCCGCCTGCATGAAGCTTTTTCCGAAGCCGCTCTCGCGCAGCGTCGGCTTCGTCGGGCTGGCCTCGGCGCGCGAGGCCCTCGCTTTGTTCGAGCGGCTGCGCCGGGCGGCCGACCGTGACCTCACCGCCTTCGAGTTCATGCCGCGCTTCGGCCTGGAGATCGTGCTCGCCCATGGCCGAGGCGTGACCCGGCCCCTGGCCGGCGACCACGGCGCCTATGCCCTCGTCGAGCTTTCCTCGGCCCGCCCCGGTGCCGATACCCGGGCGGAGCTCGAGACCCTGCTCGCCGAGGCGCTCGAGGCGGGGCTCGCCAAGGATGCCACGATCGGCGGGAGCGAGGCGCAGAATGCCGGCCTCTGGCGCCTGCGCGAGCTGCTGCCCGAGGTGCAGAAGGCCGAGGGCGGCTCGATCAAGCACGACGTCTCGGTGCCGCTCTCGCGCCTGCCCGATTTCATCGAGGCCGCGAGCGCCGCCTGCGAGGCGGCCATGCCGGGCCTGCGCGTCTGCGCCTTCGGCCATTTCGGCGACGGCAACGTGCACTTCAACCTGAGCCAGCCCGTCGGGATGGATCGCCCGGCCTTCCTGGCGGAATGGGGTCAGTTCAACCGCATCGTTCACGACATTGTGCATGCCATGGACGGGTCGATCTCGGCGGAGCACGGCATCGGCCTGATCAAGCGCGACGAGCTTGTTCTTTATGGCGATCCGGTCGGCCTCGACCTGATGCGGCGCCTGAAGCGGGAGTTCGACCCGCAGAACCTGCTCAATCCCGGCAAGGTCGTGGCCCTTTCCGACGAGGCGCCCCCGGCGCTGCCTGTGTGAGCCCGCACATTCCCCACTGACGCGCCGGCTCATTTAATCCCCCGGCAGGCATTGACGTGTGTTGTGCATCGCACAAAATCCTCTCATGATGCTGCAATGCGGTCGCGGGAAGCCGCCGGCCGCAACGCTCTGGGACGATGCGCGGAACACAGGGGGCGTGCCTGTGAATTATACGCACGTTAACCGTTTCGGCACCGCCCTGGGCCAGCATCGCCCTTCGAGGGCCGCGAATCCTCTTGCGCCGCAATATCGCCGCGCGCGGTTGGAAGATGCGGCCCATGACGACGGGGCCGTCGTGAGCGGCCCCCGATTCGCGATTTGATGAGGAGACCCTACCGATGCCGACGTCTCAGGCGCGTGTGCCGACCTCGGAAGCCAACCGCTACCTGAAACAGCTCTGCCGCCACTGGAGCCACAAGTTTCCCGTCGAGGAGACCGGCGATCACGGCGTCGTCCCCTTCGGCGAGGACCGCATCTGCACCTTCGATGCGAGCCCCGACGCCCTGGTGATGAAGGTCGCCACCCCGGATGCCGCCGGCCTGACCCGGCTCGAGAACGTGGTCGCCGATCATCTGCTGCGCTTCGCCTTCCGCGAGCATCTCGGCGAGATCATCTGGTCGCGCGCCGCCTGAGGCGGCTGGACGCCGCCCCTTCGGCGGCCCATCGCGGGCCGGTTGCGCGGAGCCTGTGACGGTTCGGCGCGCTCGCGAGACAATGATGGCGCCGCCCTGCGCGATTCCGCCCCGATCGGCTAGGATGGCGCATCGCCATCAGCCTGGGACTTGAGGAATGAACGTTGCGTTCGATGGGAAGGTGGCGGCCGCTGCCTTCGAGGAGCGGCTCGACCGCCTCGCGCAGGTCGCGGTTCGGGTCGGTCTCGGACTGGAGCCGGGGCAGGAACTCATCGTCACCGCTCCCCTCGACGCGGTTCCCCTCGCACGCGCGGTCACCGAGCAGGCCTACAAGGCCGGCGCCTCCCTGGTGACGACGCTCTACACGGACGAGGCCGCCACCTTGGCGCGCTTCGCCCACGCCCCCGACGAGGCCTTCGATGCGGCGGCCGGCTGGCTCTATGGCGGCATGGCCGAAGCCTATCGCAACGGGGCCGCCCGCCTCGCCATCTCCGGCGACGATCCCTCCCTGCTGGCCGGGCAGGATCCCGGAAAGGTCTCCCGCGCGAACCGGGCCCGCTCCAAGGCCTATGTGCCGGCCCTGGAATTGATCGCGGGCTTCTCGATCAACTGGACCATCATCTCCGCCGCCACCCCGGCCTGGGCGCGGACGGTCTTCCCGGATCTCGACCCGCACGAGGCGGTCGCGCGCCTGTGGGACGCGATCTTCAAGGCCTCGCGGGTCGATGGGCCGGATCCGATCGCGGCCTGGGAGGCGCATAACCGGGCGCTCCATGCCCGCACGGAATGGCTGAACGCGCGGCGCTTCTCGGCCCTGCGCTTCCGCGGGCCGGGCACCGACCTCACGGTCGGGCTCGCCGACGACCATGCTTGGTGCGGCGGTGCGGCCCGGGCCAAGAACGGCATCGTCTGCAACGCCAACATCCCGACGGAGGAGGTCTTCACCACGCCGCACAAGGCGCGGGTGGAGGGCTTCGTTTCGAGCACCAAGCCCCTGTCCTACCAGGGCACCCTGATCGACGGCATCCGCGTCCGCTTCGAAGGCGGCCGGATCGTCGAGGCGAGTGCCCGCACCGGCGGGGACGTGCTCGCCAAGGTGCTGGAGACCGACGAGGGCGCGGCCCGCCTCGGCGAAGTCGCCCTGGTGCCCGCCTCCTCGGCGATCTCGGCCTCCGGGCTCCTGTTCTACAACACCCTCTACGACGAGAACGCCGCGAGCCACATCGCCCTCGGCCAGGCCTATTCGAAGTGCTTCGTGGAGGGTGGCGAGGGCCTGAGCGAGGACGACCTCTCCGCCCGCGGCGCCAACCGCAGCCTGATCCATATCGACTGGATGATCGGCTCGGCCGAGATCGACGTGGACGGCCTCGCCGCCGACGGCGCGGCGGTGCCGGTGATGCGCGCCGGCGAGTGGGCGAACTGACGCCTCCCTCGCAAACGGAAAGAGCCGCGGCCCGGGGGCTGCGGCTCGTGTCGCGGCGATCGCGGCCGGGTCAGGCCATGGTGATGTAGTCGCGCATCGCCTGATGCTCGGCCTCGACGGCGGCGATCCGGCGCTTGACCACATCGCCGATGGAGACGACGCCGAGCAGGCGTCCCTCCTCCACCACAGGCAGGTGGCGGAAACGGCCTTCGGTCATGGTCTCCATCACCTCCTCCACCGTGGCGCGGCGGGTGCAGGTGACGACCTTGCTCGTCATGTAGCGGGAGACCGGCTGGTCGAAGGCGCTGCCTGCATCGGAGGCGAGCGCCCGCATCACGTCACGCTCCGACAGGATGCCGAGGACACGTCCTTCGGCGCCGGTCACGACGAGGGCGCCGATGCGCTTTTCGGCCAGGAGATGGATCGCCTCGTCGATGGTGCGGTGTGGCGGCACCGTGACGACGGCATTCCCCTTCTCGGCAAGGATGCGAGCGACGCTCATGAATGTCCCTCCCTGGACAGACGCGCCGCCAGCCCCTGCGGCGCAGGTTGCAGGCCGGGTTTCTCCCGATCTCATCCACGATTGTGGGTCGACCGCACCGTCCTGGCAAGCGGTCTTCACGATGTGGATAGCAAAATCATGCCTAATCTTGCGGAATAATGCACTTAAGTGCGTATCCGGCGCTCCAGCAGGGGAAGCAGGAAGAAGCCGACCGCGAAGCCGCCGAGATGCGCGTCCCAGGCGATCGGCCCGTCCTCGCCCCCGAGCGGGATGGCGGCGAGGCCGAACAGCAGGTTCGTGACGAGCCAGACGGCCAGGAACAGCACGGCGGTGCGGTTGCCCATCAGCTCGGGCAGGGTCTGGAGCCGCGGCTCCGGCGGCAATTGCCAGGGCACGGAAGGCGTGAAGCGGGCCGGCGGCTGAAACACGAAGCGGGCGGCGGCGGCCATCAGCGCGGAGATGCCGGCGGAGGCTCCGACCAGCGGCATCGTGCTCAAGGGATCGATCAGGAGATGCAGGAGCGCGCCGGCCACGGCGCCCGCGATCGCCAGCACCAGCCAGCGCAGGGAGCCGTAGCGGCGCGCCACGGGCGAGCCGAAGGCGGCGAGCCAGACCGTGTTGAAGATCACGTGCATCCAGGACCCGTGCAGCAGCGCGTAGGTCGCGAAGGTCCAGGGGCTCGCCGAGGGCTGGGCGACGAGATAGCGCGCGAATTCCTCCCGCGCCGCGGCGATCTCGGTCCCGCCGCTCCCCGTCCCGGCGGCGGAGATGATGTCGGCGGCCCGGGAGGGGTCGATCGCGGCGGTCCAGCGGCCGGGGATGAAGGCGAGATCGAGCAGCAGTGCGATGTCCCAGCTGTCCGGGAGGACCGTGCGCAAGGCATGGAGCCCCAGGAGGAGCGCGATCGCCGCCGTGACGATGCCGGGCATGTTGAAGACGGGCACGCGGCTCTGGCGCGGGAAATCGGGGGAGGCATCCATGCCGTCACCATGTCGGGCCTCGCGCCGCCGCCGCAAGCCCTCCAGGCGCCGCATCCCGGCCTGCGGGCCATGTGAAATCCGCCGGATTCCAGAAAAAAAGAAGGGAGAGCGTTTCCGCTCTCCCTTTCAGAAAGGATCGCCGCACGAACGCTGCGGCACGCCGACCGGACCTTGGGATTGGCGTGGACCGCGACGCGGCCCCTCCTCTGTCAAGACTTCGCAATCTCGGGTCATCACCATCGTGGATCTCGGCGGCATCCGCGCTCCGATCCGATGAGGCATAGTCGCCCGCTGCCCTCGCTCTGGCAACGTCAACCGGCTGTTAACCTTAACAGAAACTTAATTGTTGGCGTCCCGGAGCCGAGGTTCCGTTCGGGCGTCTGCCTGTGCGAGAGCTTGAGGAGGCGGGCCGCTGGCGGCGCCCATCCCGCAGGGAATCGAGTCTTCGTCGGGTCGGGCCGCCGGCCCTTACGATTCGGAACGACATGAAGCATCCGACGAGCCGATTGCTCCATGCCTACTGGGATCGCCTGCGGGGCGAGCGCAGCGCCCCGGAGCGCAGCGAGATCGAGCCCGGGGCGATCCGCAACCTGCTGGCGGACAGCCTGATCCTGGAGATCGAGGCCCCGGCGGAGGAGGCGGTGATCCGGATCGGGGGCACGCGCCTCTGCGCCATGTTCGGGCGCGAGCTGCGCGACACCGCCTTCGCCGGCCTGTGGGGGGACGGCATGGCGCCCTCCTCCCTCGCCCATCCCCAGCACCTGGTCGAGACCGTCGCCTGCGACAGGGTCGGTCTGATCGCCGGGCTGAAGGGCCGGACCAGGCAGGGCGAGGCGCTCGATCTCGAATTGCTGCTCCTGCCGCTGCGGCACCGGGGCCGGACGCGATCGCGGCTGCTCGGGGCCCTGAGCCCCTTCCACGTGCCGCACTGGTTCGGCCTGCGCCCGATCGTGCGGCTGGAGGCGGTCTCCCAGCGCGTCCTGAGGGGCCCCCTCCCCGCCTTCGTCCCCCTCGACCCGCCGCCGGGCGAGCGGATGCCGCTGATCGCGACGATCCCGCCGCCGGCCAACGATTCGCGTCCCTGGCGTCGGGGGCATCTGATGGTGCATCCCGGCGGCAGGACTTGAAGTGTACAACCGATTATAATCTAGGGTTACCAACTTCCTTTGGTTCAAGCCTTTGGTAACTTCTGTCGTGCAACGTTCGAGGGTGTGATCCCGCGCCCCTCGAACGCAGAGACGACATGATCGAGGCTGCCGCCCGTGCCGTTGCTTTCGCCCCCGCCCCGGTGGGAGCGGCAGACCAGCGCCGCCACCAGCGGGTGCCGGTGGCGTTGCTCGGCCGCTACATGCTGTCGGATCGGCGCGAGTTTCCCTGCCAGACCGTGGACATGTCGCCCGGCGGGATCCGCATCACCTGCGCGGTCGTCGGCGCGCTCGGTGAGCGCATCGTGCTCTATATCGAGCAGATTGGCCGCATCGAGGGCGTGATCGTCCGCCACACGCGCACCGGGCTCGCCGCGCGCATCGTCGCCACCGCGCGCAAGCGCGAGAAGATCGCCTCGCAGCTGACCTGGCTCGCCAATCGCGAGATGCTGGGCCTGCCGGAGGGCCGGACCCACGAGCGTCTGGTGCCGACCCGCAGCGCCGTTCTGCTGCGCCTCGACAATGGCCGCGAGGCGCCGGCGCGCATCATCGACGTGTCGATGTCGGGCGTCGCGCTCGCCACCAGCATCGCGCCGCCGCTCGGCACGCCTGTGATGGTCGGCAACACGCCGGGCCGGGTGGTGCGCTATTTCGAGGGCGGCATCGGCGCCCAGTTCATGCTGCCGATCCCGGCCGACGACTTCCACGAAGGCCTGACGCTCTGACGCGTTCCGCCGGGCGGCCCGCCGCCCCGCATGCCTTTTCCCCCGTGCGGATGGTTCACCGATCCTGAATCCGGCCGGGACGGTTTTAAGAAAAGCCGCACGGTGTCGTTGCCCCTGCTCCCAAGCGCCCCGGTCCAGGCCGAAATTCGATAAAATTGTTCGGATCGGCTTCAGGCCGCCGGAGCAGGGCCCAACGCATTCTCGCCCCATTCCAGCGGATGGCGGCGATGCAGCAGGCGGTCTTCTCTCTCAAGGTTCTCGGCATGGGGCTCGCGGCGGCGCTGGCCCTGGTCCCGGTGACCGCATCCGCGCAGACCGTCGCGGCCCTGCCCACGCCTCGGATGAGCCTCGACGTGCTCGGCGCCGCCAAGCCGCTCGCCGCCTGGATCGATTTCTGCCAGGCCTATGCCACGGAATGCGCGGTCGACACCGCCGAGCCCACGCGCATCGTCCTCACCCCCGCGGTCTGGTCGATGGTCAACGCGGTGAACCGCCGGATCAACCGCAGCATCGAGGCGGTCACGGACCCCGAGCATTGGGGCCGGCCCGACCACTGGGATCTCGCCGAGGACGGCCGCGGCGATTGCGAGGATTTCCAGCTGCTCAAGCGCCGTCTGCTGGCCGATGCCGGCCTGCCGCGGCGAGCCATGCGCATGACCGTGGTGATCGACGAGAAGGGCGAGGGCCACGCCGTCCTCACCCTGCTCACCGACCGCGGCGAGTTCATCCTCGACAACAAGACCAGCGCGGTTCTGTCCTGGCAGGAGACCGGCTACACCTTCATCAAGCGCGAGTCGCAGGAGGCGGTGGCATGGGTCTCGCTAGGCGGAGTCACACCGCCGACGACAACTGCCAATCGCTAAGCGCAGGACTCACGAGGGCGGCTCATCATTTTGGGGCGTCCTATCGTGGAACGGGTAGCCAGTGTCGCGCGTTACCCTTGGTTTAACTTTCGTGTTGAGCTCCGGCGACCGTCATGCCAGCTTCATGATCGGGAAGTGGCGGCTGGGCTCCGGATCATGCGGTACGCGGTTCTGCGTTGCGTCGATGGCGGCACGGCGATCGGGCGCGCCGCCCTCCGGAACCGCCTCCGCCGCACCGCGCATCTGAGCGTGGTCGCCAGCCTCCTTCTCATCGGTGGCGCCTCCACCCAGGCGCGGACGGTGGCGGCGCTTCCGGACCATGGCAGCGTCGCGGAGGAGGGGGCGGCCGCCCGGCCGGTGGCGGCCTGGAACGACTTCTGCAACCGCATGCCCGCGGAATGCACCGTCAACACGGCGGAGCCGGAGAAGATCACCCTGACGCCCGCGGTGTGGCGCATGCTCTCCGGCGTGACGCGCCGGGTGAACGCCCGCATCAAGCCGATCACCGACATGGCCCATTGGGGCGTGGTCGACCGCTGGGACTATCCCGATGACGGTTTCGGCGATTGCGAGGACATGCAGCTGCTCAAGCGCCGCATGCTGGTCGAGCGCGGCCTGCCGCGCCGGGCGCTGCGCATGACCGTGGTGATCGACGATATCGGCGAGGGCCACGCCGTGCTGATGGTCCGCACCGACCGGGGCGACTTCATCCTCGACAACAAGACCAATGCCGTGCTGGCCTGGCAGAACACCGGCTACAGCTTCATCAAGCGCGAGGGCCAGGAGGGCAAGGCCTGGGTCTCCCTCAACAACGGCGCTTCCCCCGTCACCACCGCCAACCGGTAGGGAGCGTCGTCTCCGGGCCCGGTCGGGACCGGGGCGGCCTCCTCTCTCCGGAAGGCCGGGCGAAGACCGCCTCAGCCGCCGACGACGAGATGGGCGAGGTCGAGGGCGACGCGGCCCGAGACGAGGCTCCAGCCGCAGGCGATCATCGTCGCGATCATCACGAAGGGCATCGGCCGCCGCTCGATGCGGCGTCCGCGCAGGGTGTTGCGCAGGATGATGAAGGGCGCGCTGAAGGCCAGCATCGGCAGCGCCGCCACCGCGAAGACGCCGCCCCTCTCCAGAAGGGTGAAGCTCGCCCGGCGTTCGGTGACGAGCTCGAAGGCGCTGGCCAGCAGCCCCGCCAGGGCCAGGCCGATGCAGAGGGTCTGGATCGACTCGATGGACGAGGGGGAAAGACCCATGGTGCACGCTCCGCGTTTGCCGACGCGTGCACTCTGCCGCCCCTTTAACGAAGTGTTAAGCAAAACCCGTGGGCAGGGTAAACGCTGCCCACAGGTCGCTGCCCCTCCGGCTCACTCCTCGTCGAGGTCGATGTCGAGGATCGCCATGTTGAACTGGAAGGAGTTGTCGCCGTCCTCCTTGTCCTCGGAGACGACCCCGAGGAACTCCTCGCCGATATAGACCTCGGCGGAATCGTCCTTCTTCGGGCGGCCGACGACGCGGATGTTCGTGTTGGCGAAGGTGCGGCGGAGGTAGCTCTGCACCTTCGCGATGTCGGTCTTGTTCACGCTTCGGCCTTTCGGGTTCGGGAGGGCATGCGGCACGGCTCGCACCGGCGGCCTCGGGATCTTCCGGCAGCCGGGGACGTGCGGGGATGGCGGCGGCTTGCCATGATGCGGCGCGGCGGGCAAGCGCGTCCGGCCGAGAGACGAGACGCCTTCGGACATCCGCGAGATCCCCGGCAGGCGGATCCGGGTTCAGATGCCGCCGGCGATGTCGATGAAGTCGCTCATCGCGACGAGCTGGTCCATGGAGCGGGAGGGTTCCGCGCAGCCGGCCGCGCCGACGACCCGTGCGGGCACGCCGACGACGGTGGTGTGGGCGGGCACGTCCCGCAGCACCACCGAGCCCGCGGCGACCCGGGCGCATTCCCCGACCTCGATGTTGCCGAGGATCTTGGCGCCCGCACCGATCATCACGCCGTGGCGGATCTTCGGGTGACGATCGCCGCCATGTTTGCCGGTGCCGCCGAGGGTGACCGCATGCAGGATCGACACGTCGTCCTCGATCACCGCGGTGGAGCCGACGACGAGCCCGGTGGCGTGGTCGAGGAAGACGCCGCGGCCGATCCGGGCCGCCGGATGGATGTCGGTCTGGAAGACCTCGGAGGAGCGGCTCTGCAGGTAGAGGGCGAGGTCGCGCCGCCCGTGGCCCCAGTACCAATGGGCGAGACGATGCGCCTGGATCGCGTGGAAACCCTTGAAATAGAGCACCGGCTCCAGCGCCCGGGTCGTGGCCGGATCGCGGTCCAGCACCGCGGCGATGTCGGCGCGCAGGGCCTGCCCGATCCGGGCATCGTCGGCGAGCGCCTCATGGAAGCCGTGGGCGACGAGGTCGGTCGGCAGGGAGGGATGGCCGAGGCGGGCCGCCACCCGCTGCGAGACCGCGGCCTCGAGCGTCGGGTGGTTGAGGATGGTCGAGACCAGGAAGGAGGCGAGCTGCGGCTCGTCCCGCAGCACGGATTCCGCCTCCGAGCGGACGCGGCTCCAGAGCGGATCGACGACGCCGGCAATGCCTTCCGTCCCCCGGTGGGTCGGGTTGACGGACGCGCTGGCGGACATGAGCTCCTCCTCGACCTGGGGCATGGGACCCCGGCAGGGAGGTCAGCATGCCACGACCGGAGTAACGCTTTGCGAAGATCCGGTCGAATCCTGTGCCGCACGCGCCCGCTCGGAGAACGGATCGCCGTTCCTGGCCGCCGGGAAAGGGATTGTCCTCCCTGCCGCGGTGCCTTGCAGCTTAGCGTGGTGCGCCCCCGCCCCCGCATCAAGGGGGCGGTGCCTGTCAGGCCGACTCCTGCTCGAGACCCGAGGCGCTGCCCGGGGCGGCGATGCCGAAGCGGGCCTGGATCGCCGCCACGACCCGCTCCAGCATCTGCGGCACCGGGACCTCCGAGGTATCGACGGCGGCCGAGGCGCGGGCATAGAGCGGCTCGCGGCTGAGCAGCACGGCCCTCAGATCCTCCAGCGCCGAGGCCTGGTCGCCTGTGGCGGCGAGATGGCCCTGGTCGCGCACCCGCTGCAGATGCTCCTCCGGCCGGGCCTGCAGCCAGATCGTGAAGAAGGACTGGAGCAGCAGATCGTAGGTGAGCGGCTCGGCAACGATGCTGCCGCCGGTGGCGAGAATGACCGGGCCGGGATGTTCGGTGAGGCGGCGCAGGGCCTTCTGCTCCAGGCGGCGATAGCCTTCCTGGCCGTAGATCGCGAAGATCTCTTTCACCGAGAGGGCGTTTTCCCGCTCGATCTCGGCGTTGAGCTCGACGAAGGTCCAGCCGAGGCGCGCCGCGGCGAGCTTGCCGAGCGTCGACTTGCCGGCGCCGCGCAGGCCGATCAGGGCGACCCGCGGCTGCCCGCCGCCTGCCCCGAGGGCGGGCGTCCCGGCGAGGGCCGCCTTGGCCGCGGCCACCTGGTCCGTCGTGGCGTGTTCGAGCAGATCGCGCACGATGCGCCACTCGGCCGGCGTGTCCTGACCGGCGATGAGATCGTCCAGCCGAACGCCCATGGCGTTGGCGACGCGCCGCAGCAGGATGATCGAGACGTTGCCCTGCCCGCCCTCGAGCTGCGCGATATAGCGCTCCGACAGGCCGGACGTCTGGGAGAGCAGTTTGCGCGAGAGGCCGCGCACGGTGCGGGCATTGCGTACCCTGCGTCCGAGCTCGCTCAGGAAGGCGGCTTCTTGATCGATGGCGCCGGTCATGGCGTCGTCCGTCACTTCGTTACTCATGAGGCGCCGGAACGGGAATCGTTGCCGGCGTCGACCGCCGGCGGCCGATGGAGAATATCGCCCCGATCCGGCATTCGGAAAGGCAATACGCGCCGTCTCCTGCAACCACCGGACCAATTTCACGCGAGCGGGCCGCGCTCGATCCCCATCTGAGGTCGTCCGTTCCTGGGATCAAGCCGATCCGAGGAAAGCCGGCGACAAGAATCGGGTGCGGCGCCGACAATCGCTTGAAAACGATTACAGGCGCGGTTGCTCCCATACAATCGTTATTGCGCTGCGGGAAGAGCGGCGGCTTCGAGAACCGGCATGTCCGTCCGCGGCCTGAGAGCGACCGGAGCGGGCTTGGCGACCGCGGCCAGCATCATGTTGCTCGGCCGCACCGGCGGCAGGGGCACTTCCACCGCATCCGCGGCGGCCACGACCACGGGCGCGGCTGCCGCGGAGGCGGCCGGCATCGGCGCGGGGGCGGACGGAACCGGAGCAGCCTGGGGCGCGGCGGCGGGCTCGAGCGCGGCATAGACGGCCCCACCCACCAGCGCGGCGGGCCGCATCGGCGGCAGCGGCACCTCGACTGCCTGAGCGGGCATCGCGCCGCCGGCATAGGCCAGGGCCTGGTTCGGATTGGCCGCGGCGGAGGCGGGCTGCGCCTTCGGGCCGAACAGGCCGTCGAAGCCGGAGGCGGATTGCGCTGCGGCGACCTGCGTGGCGGCCGGGGGGGAGGCCGTGTCGACCTCGGCGGTCTCGTTCACGATGCCGAGGCGCTTGGCGACGTAGTAGTAGCCGCGATTGTAGTAGCGATAGGCCTGATCGAGGTCGCCCTGGGCGGCGCGATAGGCGCCAGCGAGATAGGCGATGCCGTATTTGAGGTTCGTCGCCGGATCGTACAGGCCGGCCGCATCGCCGGAATAGCCCATGCCGCGGGCGGTGGCGTGCTTGATCTGCATGAGGCCGAGGGCCGAGCCGCCCTTGGCCTTCGGGTTGTAGTTGCTCTCGCGCTTGACCACGCGGTGCACGAAGGCGGCGGGCACCTTGTTGGCGCGGGCCTGCTCCTCGATGAGCTGGTTGATGTTGTCCCGGGTGCCGTCCTGGGCCTGGACCGTCGCGGGCACCTGCGTGGCGGCGGCGATCAAGGCAGCGAGCAGGGCGCGTTGGAGCATGGTCGACCCGGGTTTGTTTCTAACGGCTCAGTTCTCTCGCCTGGGTCGCGGGCAAATGAGGCGAGAAAGCGGTTCGGGCAGGCTCGGCTGTGGAGGCGTGGCGGTTTCGGGGGAGGCTGTCGCAGGAATGGCACAGCTTCGGCCCTCGGTGCGGTCCGAATCGAGGCCGCCCGCCCGTCAGCGGCGCGGCAGGATCAGCCGGTCGACCGCCTCGGCGAATCCGTCGGCATCGTTGGAGGCGGTGATGGCGGAGGCGGCCCGCTGCACCTCCGGCGCCGCGTTGCCCATGGCGATGGAGAGCCGGCCGCGCCGGAACAGGGCGACGTCGTTGCCGGCATCCCCCAGGGTGGCGATCCGGTCCGGGCCGATCCCGAGGCTCTCGGCGATCCAACTCACGAAGCTTCCCTTGTCGACATGGGGCGGGGTGACGTCGAGGTAATAGGGCTGCGACCGGTGGATGGCGGCCCGCCCGGCGAAGGCGTCCGACAGATCGCGCTCGAGGTCATGCAGCAGCCCGACGTTGCGGGAGACGCCGACGAGCTTGGAGGCGGAGGCCAGGAAGGGCGCGAGGTCCGGGACCACCCGCGGGGCGGCGCCGACCGTCCGGGCTTCCAGATCCGTGTAGGCGCCGTCCGGATCGCGCAGGATCCAGGCGCCCTGCGCGAAGATCCAGAGATCCACCCCGGCGGCTTCGAGGCGCCCGGCGACCGCCTGGGCCGTATCCTCCTGCAGCAGCGTCTGTGCGACAGGGCTGAGGTCCGGTCGCACGATCGCAGCCCCATTAAACGCACCAAGCGGCAGGCTGAGGTCCAGGGCTTCGACGAGCGCCTTAAGGCCGATCGGCGGCCGGCTCGAGGCCAGCGTGAAGGCGATACCGGCCGCCTGCAGCCGCCGAACCGCTGCGACGGTCGCCGGCGTCAGCCTTTTGTCGGTGGTGACGAGCGTCCCGTCCACGTCCGAGACGACCAGGGCGATGTCCATGCGCGACCTTCGACGAGAGGCGGTTTCGGAACGGGTGCCCGCCTCAACCTGTATCACCAGCCGGAAGGTCCAGCCGGGCGCAGATCGCGGCCACGATCGCGTCGGGCGGGTCTTCGATCGAGACGGTGATGGGATCCTCGTCGGGCCCGGGCGGCTCCAGGGCGGCGAACTGGCTGTCGAGGAGGGAGCCCGGCATGAAATGGCCGCGCCGGGCGGCGAGCCGCTCCGCGATCAGGCCGCGGTTTCCTTCGAGATAGACGATGCGCACCGCGCGGTCCCGCACCAAGGTATCGCGATAGGCCCGCCGAAGGGCCGAGCAGACGATGACGCCGGATTCGCCCGCCTTCAGCCGGGCGTCGATCCAAGCGCCGATCCGGGCGAGCCAGGGCGTTCGGTCGGCTTCGTCGAGGGCGTGGCCGGAGCGCATCTTCGCGATATGGTCGGCGGAATGCAGGTCGTCGCCATCGACGAAGGGCCAGGCGAGGCGCTGCGCCAGCAGGCTTGCCACCGTACTCTTCCCGGAGCCCGAGACGCCCATCACCAAGAGCACCTGCGGCGTGTCGGCCTTCCCGTCCACCTACCCTCCCCTGGAGCCTGATCCTGCCCGGGGAGATAAGCTCAAGCGGCGCCCGTCAAGGGCGAGCCCGCCTTCGGCGAGGCGGCGAGGCTGGTTGCGCAGGCGCGTTCGCGCAGCCGCTGCGGCCCCAGAACCATGGCGAAAAAGTCGTATTCTCCAGGTCGGTCATTGGCCATCAGGAACTGGAAATGCATTCGGAACGGGCGCCAGCGGACCCTCGGATAGATCGCCGGGTCGATGATGTCCTTGAAGCAGGGTGAGCGCAGCGTCGGGTTGGCGATGGGGCCGCCCCGGGGGGCTTCGAGGTCGAAGGCGGGGTTGAAGCCGGGAAAGTTCATCCAGTCCTGGGGCGCGGCGTAGTCGATCCAGACGAGGCGCCGCGAGGCGACGAGGCTTGCGATCTCGGCGCGCAGGCGCGCGGCCTGGGGCTGCAGGGCGACGAGCGGCAGGGCCGAGCCGAGGGTGGCGAGCGCCAGAGGGGGATTGCCCTCCCCGCCGAGCCCGGGATCGCGGGCGAGGATGCGGGCGGCCAACTCCGCCGCGGTCAGGCCGCCGGTGGAATGGCCCACGATCAGGATCTCGTCGACCTGCGGATCCGCTGCGATCTCGGCCAGGATGATCTCGGCGAACACGTCGAGGCGGCGCTCGTAATCGGGGCGCCAGCCCTGCCCATGCTGCCAGTTGAAGACCCAGTCGTTGACGAGCTGCCAGAAGAAGATGCGATTCAGGAAGACCTCGACCGCCTTTACGGCGCCGATCGCCAGGGCGATGCCGAGCGAGATCGACAGCCAGGGTGGCAGGCCGAGGCTGTGGTCGTACCCGTTGCCGAGATGGCCGTGGGCGAAGGCCACGAGGCCCGCCGCTGCGAGGCCGAGCGCGGCGAGCATGACGAAGGGGTAGACGATGACGTTCCCGTATTTCCAGTTCAGCCGGTAGAACTGGAACAGCTTGCCGGCGGCGAGGGCGTGCAGCATGCCGGCCAGCAGAAGCCCGGCGCTCGCGAATTTCGAGCGCGCGAAATCCCGCATGACGATGTCGTCCCAGAGGAGCACGTCGTAGCGGGTCTGCGTATCGCCCAGGGAGGGACCCGCCTTCACCGTCCAGCTCTGGACGAGCCCGTCCGCGCTCAGCTTCGCCGGGCCGATCTCCGGCTTGGGCTCGCCGAAGCGTTTGGCGCGGCGGCTGAGCTCGCGGACGAAGAGGAGGCGGTAGCGGGTGCGGGCCTCTGGGTCGTAGCCCGGCAGGTAGAAGACCCTGCGTCGGCAAACGCGACCGGGGCGCGGATCCGCAAGATGCGGAGGCGTGTAGCCGATTGCTTTCTGCATGCTCTCAGCCCACGCGCCCGCCCCGGCGACATGTAAAGGCAGTATCTCCCGTTGCCGAAGATCGCAACGCAATCTTCAGCAACACATCCGCACGCTTAGCACAAAGAAACATCAATAATTCCTGAACGACATCGCCTCCTGTGGTCAGCGGGGACGGCCGGCAGACGGCAGGGCTCTCCGAGGGACTGTGTCCCACCCGCCACGGACAGTGCCGTGCCTTTGAGCTAGGCACGGAACCAAAGAGCAACCACAGGCGAGCCTGGATGCGCGCGATCCCATTTCTCCTGGTCACCGCCCTCGCGGTGTCCGGGTGTTCGGTGCTCCCGGCTTCTGGGCCGACGACGAGCGCGGTCGTTGAGGGGGCGGACATTGCCACGAGCGAGGGTCTGTTCGCGCGTTACGAGATCGTGGACGTGGATGCCTCGGTGGTGGAGGCCCTGCGGGCGCGCCCGCTCGACAGCCTGCTCTCGACCTTCGGGGACAATCGCGGTGCGCCCGAGCCGCTGATCGGGGTGGGCGATTCCGTCTCGGTGCAGATCTGGGAGGCGGGCTCGGGCGGTCTGTTCTCCGGCCCGCTGGTGGCCGACCGGTTCTCGGCGGGCTCCAAGTCGGCGATGATCCCGGACCAGCCGGTGGCGCGCGACGGGACGATCTCGGTGCCCTATGCCGGGCGCATCCCGGTGGCGGGCCGGCGCGCCCAGGACGTGCAGACGCTGATCGAGAACGAGCTGTCCGGCAAGGCGATCCAGCCGCAGGTTCTGGTGAGCGTGTCGCGGCCCCTGTCGCAGAGCGTGACCGTCAACGGCGAGGTGGTGGCCGGGGCGCGCATCCCGCTCTCGCAGAAGGGCGACCGGCTGCTCGACGTGCTGGCCTCGGCCGGGGGCACCCGCGCGCCGGTGCACGAGGTGTTCGTGCGCCTGTCGCGCAACGGCACCACGGTGACGGTGCCGCTCTCGGCGGTGGTGGCCAACCCGCGCGAGAACATCTACCTGCGCCCGGGCGACACGCTGACGCTGGTGCGCGATCCGCAGACGGTGCTGGCGGTGGGCGCGCTCGGCAACACCACCGAGATCGAGTTCCGGGCCGAGGGCATCTCCCTCGCCCAGGCGCTGGCCCGGGCCTCGGGGCTCTCCACCTTCGCCGCCGATCCGGAAGGCGCCTTCATCTTCCGCTTCGAGCCGGCCTCGCTGGTGCGCCGGATCCGCCCGCGCTCGCCCCTGCTCAACGCCAAGCTCGTGCCGGTGGTCTACCGCTTCAACATGCGCGACCCCAACAGCCTGTTCCTGCAGCAGGCCTTCCGCATGCGCAACCGCGACCTGATCTACGTCTCCAACGCCCCCCTGGTCGAACTCCAGAAGGTCCTTTCCGTCTTCTCGACCGTCACATCCCCCGTCGCCGCAGGCGCCGGCATCGCAACCGCCGTGCGGTAGGCAGAGGCCGCTGCCTCTCGAAACGTCTGGACCGAGGGTCGCACGTCGTCGCCACGGCTTGCCAAGCTGGGCACCCCGCGTCTTCCATGGCGGCGGCATGGCTGCCGTGGGCGGCACGAATCGGCGGCGCCGTGCCCCCGCGGCGACCGAGGGCCGTGCGGAGGTCGCCTTCGCGAGCAACCACGTGTTCTCCATCGCACGACTCGAGACGCGGAGACTTGGACGGGCCGCTTCAGGCGTTATAGGGGGCGGGATGACCGCTACACGCCTGCCGCGCGCGCCGCTCGCCGCATTCCTGTTCGCTCTGTCCGCGGCCTGCCTGCCCGTTGCAGCCCGGGCGGATATCGTGGTCGGCGTGGCCGTGCCGCGGTCCGGCCCTTATGTCGGCGTCGGCGAGCAGGTGCTGCGCGGGGTCCAGGCGGCGGCGCGCGATGCCAATGCCAAGGGCGGCATGAACGGCGAGACCATCGTCCTGGACGTGCAGGACGATGCCTGCGACTCCAACCAGGCCACGGCGGTCGCCAACCATTACGTCCAGGCCAATGTCCGCCTCGTCGTCGGGCATGTCTGCTCCAACGCCTCGCTGACGGCCTCCGACATCTACGCGGCCAACGGCGTCGTGATGATTTCGGCGGCCTCCGTGGCGGCCAAACTCACCGACCGCGGGCTTCCGACGATCTTCCGCGTCTGCGGCCGCGACGACGACCAGGCCCGGCTCTCCGCGGCGGTGCTGGCGGAGCGGTTCCGCGACCGCAAGATCGCCATCCTCTACGATCCTTCCCCGGCCGCCCGCACCCTCGCCGCGGCGACCAAGGACAATCTCAACCGGATCGGCGTGAACGAGGCCTTGTTCGCGGCCTTCCAGCCGAGCGACGCCGACGACGCAGCGCTGGCCGACCGGCTGAAGAGCGCCGGCCTCGACGTGGTCTATTATGGCGGCGACGCCCAGGAGATGGGCCGTCTGGTGCGGATCGCGGCCGAGCGGGGCTACAAGCCGCAATGGTTCGGCACCTCGGCCATCGCCACACCGGAGTTTGCCAAGATCGCCGGGGGCGCCAGCAACGGCGTGCTGATGACCTTCTACCTCGATCCGAGCCGCAAGCCGGAGGCGCAGGGCGTGGTCGCCGCCTTCAAGGGACAGGGCATCGAGCCGGACGGCTCGATGATCTACGGCTACGCGGCGCTCCAGGCCCTGGTGGAGGCCGCGAACTTCGCCCATTCCCTGGAGGCTCCGAAGATCGCCCGCACCCTGCACACGGAGCGCTTCGACCTCGTGCTCGGCGCGGTCGGCTTCGATGCCAAGGGCGACGTCACCGCCCAAGGCTACGTGCTCTACGTCTGGCAGAACGGCGCCTTCACCCCCGCCAAGTCCAATTGAAGGCAGGCGGAGGCGCGCCTCAGCCGCGCAGCGCCGCGTCGATCTCCGCGCCGCGCTTCAGGTCGCGCATCAGCGGCTCGAGATGCGGGCGCTTGCGCAGTTGCAGCGCGTGGAGCTGCCGCGTCGCCTCGATCAGGCTTCCCTCCCGCCCGAGCATCGCGTCGGCGAAGCCCACCAGGCGGGCATTCGGCCAGGCCTTCTCCCGCTGCGCGTGCAGCCGCGCCACCAGCGCCTCTGCGGAGGTTTCCGGCTCGGCCTGGGCGAATAGCGTGAGCAGGGCCGCGGTCGAGCGGGAGATGCCGACATGGCAGTGGACGAGGATATGGGCGTCCTGTGCCCCCTCTTCCGCCACCGCGCGGCCGAAATCGAGGATCGCGGCGACATGCTCCCGCTCCGGCAGCACCACGTCCGGTCCCGGCTCGATCGCGTCGTGGAAGCGCAGCACCGTGCGCTTGTGCGTTCCGTAGGCGGTGAAGGCGGTCGGGTCCGGCGTGTCAGGATCGAGAATCGAGAGCACGTGGCTCACGCCCCGCGCCTCGTGTTCGACGAGTTCGTCCAGGCCGCAGACGGTGTGGAGGGTGATGGCGGAGGTGTTCACGGGGCTGCGCTAGCACAGGCCGGCGCGGCGGCGAAGCCGTAGGAGGCTTCCTCAGCCCGGGTTCGAGCGTATATGCCTCGCGACGCCGAGGCCCGCCCCCGGGAATCGGCTCTTCGACGAATGGAACCGCATGGCTGAGACGCTCGATGGCTGAGTCGCTTGGACGGCGCGCCCTTCTTACCGCGGGCCTCGCGGCCGCGACCTTCCCCGCTCCGGCGATCGCGCAGGGCGCTCCGGAGCTGCGCTGGCGACTCTCCTCCGCCTATCCGAAGAGCCTCGACATCCTGTTCGGCGCCACCGAGACCTTCGCCCGGATCGTGACCGAGGCGACGGACGGCCGCTTCCAGATCCAGCCGGCAGGCGTCGGCGAAAGCGTGCCCGCCGAGCAGCTTCTCGACGCGGTCGGCTCGGGTAAGGTCGAGATGGGGCATGGGCCCGCGACCCTCGGCCTGGGCAAGGACCCGGTCTTCGCCCTAGCCACCGCGATGCCCTTCGGCCTCAATGCCCGCGGCCAGAACGCCTGGTGGCGCCAGGGCGGCGCGGCGGAGCTCTTCTCCGAGATCTTCGCCAAGCACGGGTTGGCCTCCCTGCCCGGCGGCAATACCGGCGCGCAGATGGGCGGCTGGTTCCGCAAGGAGGTGAAGAGCCTCGCTGACCTCCAGGGCCTCAAGTTCCGCGTTGCCGGCCTGGGCGGCCAGGTGCTCGCCAAATTCGGCGTCCAGCCGCAGACGACGCCTGGTGCGGAGATCTTTGGGGCGCTCGAATCGAAGGCGCTCGACGCCGCCGAATGGATTGGCCCGCATGACGACGAGAAGCTCGGCCTGCAGAAGGTCGCGCCGATCTACCACTATCCCGGCTTCTGGGAGGGCGGTGCGCTCATGCATTTCTGGTTCAATGCCGAGAAATGGAAGGCCCTGCCCAAGGGATACCGCGCCGTCCTCGAAGCGGCCGCAGCCCAGGCCGGCGCGGAGATGCAGGCGAAGTACGACGCGCGCAATCCGCAGGCCCTGCGCCGGCTCGTGGCCGGCGGCGCACAGCTGCGCCCCTTCCCTCAGGATGTGATGGAGGCAGCACTGAAGAACGCCAACGACGTCTACGGGGAGATCTCCGGCAAGAGCCCGGACTTCAAGCGTGTCTACGAGGCGATGAAGACCTTCCGGAACGAGGAATATCTCTGGTTCCAGGTCGCGGAGTACACCTACGACAACTTCATGATCCGCGCCCGCGCCCGCGGCTGACCTGAAGGCAAAAAAAAGCCGCCCCGAGGAGCGGCCCGAAGTCTAGGGAGGAAACGCCCAAGGAGGGCAGCGAGACCGCGACGCCATCGTGATCTCGCAATGCACAATCTGATCCCTCGTCGGGAAATTGCAAGCGGTTTGGGACAGGATCACTGACATTTCTCGTGCGCCGGCGCACACGGGTGCACGTCTGTATCCAAAATGTCGCAGAGCTTCCGGTTGGCCGATCGTCAATCTTTGCAGGGCATACGCGAATAGTGGCGCGGTTAAGATCTTTCCATGCCTCAGTTTTCACGCTTCGATTGGGTTTTCGAAAACCGGTCGGCGTGGCGCCTCGGCTGCCCTAGCTTTCCCTCCGGCAATCTTCGGAACGGACGAGCATGGCGATCCAGCGCGAACGAATCAGGGTTCTCAAGGAAGCGGAGCCGCGGTCGGAGGGCGCCTATGTGCTCTACCTCCTCCAGCAATCCTGCCGTGCGGCGTTCAACCCCGCTCTCGAACTCGCCATCGAGGAGGCGAACCGCCTCGGCTGTCCCGTGGTCGCCTGTTACGGCCTGCTCGACGGGAAGAGCGGCTTCCCCGAGGCGACGGCGCGGCACTACGCCTTCCTGCTGCAGGGCCTGTCCGAATGCGCTGCGGGGCTGAAGGAGCGCGGTATCGGTTTCGTGGTGCGCAAGGCGACGCCCGCCGAGGTGGCCCTCTCACTCGCGGAGAAGGCGAAGCTCCTCGTCCTCGACCGCGGCTATCTCACCATCCAGCGGCGCTGGTACGAGACGATCGTCAATCGGGCTGCTTGCCGGATCCTCCAGGTCGAGGGCGACGTCGTCGTGCCCGTCGAGACGGTCTCGGCCAAGCACGAATACGCCGCCCGCACCCTCCGCCCGAAGCTGCAACGGCTCTGGGACGATTACCTTGACCCGGTGAAGCCACGCATCGTCGCGCATCGGGCCGACGGGCTGAGGCTCGAGAGCGAGATCGATGTCTCCGATCCCGACACGCTGCTCGGGCGGATGCATCTCGACACCGGCGTCGGGCCGGTCAAACGCTTTTCCGGCGGCCGCAAGGAGGGGCTGAAGCGCCTCGGGGCTTTCCTGAACAACGCCTTCGCGGGCTACGGCGCCGGTCGCAACAAGCCCGAGGCCGGCGCGGCCTCGCATATGAGTCCCTACCTGCATTTCGGGCAGCTCTCACCGGTCGAGATCGCGCTCGCCGTCGCCAGGGCGAAGGCGGCGTCGAAGGACGACCGCTCGGCCTATCTGGAGGAGCTGATCGTCCGCCGTGAGCTGGCGATGAACCACGTGTTCTTCACACAAGGCTACGACCGCTACGAAACGGCGATCCCCGAATGGGCGCGCAAGACGCTGGCCGAGCATGCGGACGATCCGCGTCCCAGGACCTATTCCGAGGCCGAGCTGACGGCCGGCGAAACGCACGACCATTACTGGAACGTGGCCATGCGCGAGATGCGTGTGACCGGCTACATGCACAACCAGCTGCGGATGTACTGGGGCAAGAAGATCCTCGAATGGTCCCCTTCGCCGGAGGAGGGCTTCGCGACCACCCTGCGGATCAACAACCGCTACTTCCTCGATGGGCGCGACGCGAACTCCTTCACCAACGTCGCCTGGATCTATGGTCTGCACGATCGGCCCTGGAAGAAGCGCCCGATCTTCGGCACGGTCCGCTACCAAAGCGAGAACTCCCTCAGGAAGTTCGATGCCAAGTCTTACGGGGCGGCGGTCGACAGACTTTGCAAGGTGGAGGGCTGAGCGGCATGATTCGCGCTTGCGCCGGCCACGCTTGATGAGATCGTGAGGTTCTCGAAGGCCTCCACCGTTCCCCTCCATCAATCCGAGACCATGCCGCTGCCCTCCCCGTCCCTGCGACGGCCCCTTGCCCGGCTGGCGCAGGCCTCCCGCGCCGCCTATCCCACCTGGCGCCACCGCCTGCTCTTCCTGTTCGGCGGCCTCTGCGTCGGCTTGGCGGCGGTGGTGATGGCGAAGCTCGCCGATGGGGCGCAGGGCCTGTTCCGGCAGATGCGGGACGCTTGGCCCTGGATCCCCTTCCTCCTCGCGCCCGCGGGTTTCGCGCTCGCCGCCTGGCTTGCCCGCACCGTCTTCCCGAACGCGCAGGGGTCGGGCATCCCGCAGGTGATCGCTGCCCGGGCCATCGACGCGCCGGCGCTGCGGCATTCCCTGGTCTCGCTGCGGGTCGCCTTCGGCAAGATCGTGGTGATGTGCCTCGGCCTGCTGTGCGGGGCCTCGATCGGCCGCGAGGGGCCGACCGTGCAGGTGGGCGCGGCGATCATGGCCGCGGTCGGGCACCTCACGCCCGAGCGCATGCGCGGCCTTCTGTTGGCCGGCGGGGCGGCGGGCGTCGCCGCTGCCTTCAACACGCCGCTCGCCGGCATCGTCTTCGGCATCGAGGAACTTGCCCGTTCCTTCGAGAGCAAGTCGAGCGGGCTCATCGTGGCCACGGTGATCGCCGCCGGCCTCACCTCGCTCGCGATCCTCGGCGACTACACGTATTTCGGCACGACCGACGCCCGGATGCCGCTCTCCGCCGGCTGGCTCGCCGTGCCCGTGATCGGAGTTCTCGGCGGCCTGCTCGGCGGTGTGTTCAGCCGCATCGTGATCCTGTTCGGCACGGGCCTGCCCGGGCGGCTCGGCGCGCTCGCGGGCGGCCGGCCCGTGCTCTTCGCCGCCCTGTGCGGGCTCGGCGTCGCCCTCTGCGGCGCGGCTTCGGGGGGAACGATCTACGGCACGGGATACGAGGAGGCCCGCGCCATCCTGCACGGGGAGGAGGCCGCCCGGCTCGACTTCGCCCCCCTGAAGCTCGCCGCGACGGTGCTGTCCTCGATCAGCGGCATTCCCGGCGGGCTGTTCGCCCCTTCCCTCGCGGTCGGGGCGGGACTCGGTGCCGCGCTGCATCCGCTCTTCGCCGGCCTACCGATCGGGGCGCTCGTGCTGATCGGCATGGTCGCCTACCTCACCGGTGTGCTGCAGGCGCCGATCACCGCCTTCGTCATCGTCACCGAGATGACCCAGGACCATGCCATGATGATTCCGCTGATGATCGCTGCGCTCATCGCGGATGCTGTCTCGAAGCTGGTCTGCCGGGAAGGGCTCTACCACGCGCTCGCCCGGGGCATCGTGCTGCGCAGCGCGCAGGCGAACCCGCCCTCGCCGGCATGAGGCAGCTACGGAACGCGTTCCCAGGATCGGCGGTTATCGCTACGCTTCGGAGACGCGACGATGCGTCTTTGGAGCCGAACCGGCGTATGAGGAATGGACGACATGAAGCTGTTGAAATGGGCGCTGATCGCCTTCGTGATCTCGATCATCGCCGGCGGCCTCGGCTTCACCGGCATCGCGTCGGGCGCGCGCTCGATCTCGCGCATCCTGTTCGGCCTTTTCCTCGCCATCGCGATCATCATCGTGATCGTGGCCGTCGCCATCGGGCAGGCGGTGTTCTGAGCCCGACATGCCGGGTGATCCGGAGGGCCGAGCGATGAGGGGCAGGACCTGCCTCGTCACCGGCGCCTCTTCGGGTATCGGCGCCGAGACGGCGCTCGGCCTCGCGCGCCTGGGCGCGCGGGTCGGGGTCGTCGGGCGCGACCGCGGCCGGACGGAGGCGATCGCCGAGCGCATCCGCAGGGAGACGGGGGCGGAGGCGGACGTCTTCGTCGCCGATCTCGCCGCGCAGGCGCAGGTCCGCCGGCTCGCCGGCGAGGTGCAGGCGCGCTACGAGTGCCTGCATGTGCTCGTGAACAATGCCGGCGCGATCTTCTCCGAGCGTCGACTCACCGAGGACGGCCTCGAGCGGACCTGGGCCCTTGACCACCTCGCCTATGTGCTTCTGACTCTGGAGCTGCTCGACCTGCTGAAGCGGAGCGCGCCATCCCGCATCGTCAACCTCGCCTCCGAGGCACATCGCCGGGGCGTGATCGACCTCGACGATCTCGGCGGTGAACGCGCCTATGGCGCGATGAAGAACTATTCCCAGGCCAAGCTCGGTAACGTCCTCTTCACCTATGCCTTGGCCCGGCGTCTGGCGGGCAGCGGGGTGACCGTGAACGCCCTTCATCCGGGCGTGGTGGCCAGCCGCTTCGCCAGCGAGGCCGGCGGGCTGTTCGGTTTCGGCTGGCGCTTGATCAAGCCGTTGATGATCACGCCGGTCGAGGGCGCCCGGAACAGCCTGCGCGCCGCCAGCGCGCCGGAGCTCGAGGGCGTGAGCGGACGCTACTTCACCCGCCGTGGCGAACAGAGATCCTCGCGGACGAGCCGCGACGAGGCCCTGCAGGAGCGTGTCTGGGAGCTGAGCTTGAAGCAGATTGGCTTGGCCTGACGGCGGCGCCGGCGGGGAGTGCCGCGCGTCCGGTCAGGCCGCACGCCAGAGCGCGCCCTCCGAGGGCCAGCCGCAATGGGCGGCGAGGCTCTCCGCGAAGACGGCGTCGAGGCGCCGTCTTTCGGCTTCGACCAGCGGACCGTCGACAGCAACCCGGCGGCAGCGCGAGCCGCCGACCAGGGCCATGTCGGGATCGAGCAGGCCGCCCTCTTCGTGTCCGGTGAACCAAGCCCGCTGGCCGAGATCGAAGAAGCTCTCTGCCGGCAGGCCCTCCGCGAGCAGGATGTCGTGCTCCTCTAGGGCGACGTGCCAGTAGGTGACGCGATCCCGGCGTGTGCGGGCGATGGTGGTTCCGTTGATGAGGGACATGACGGGCACGAGGACGCCGCCCTCCCCGTCCGCATCCTGCCCGACCAGCACCGGGTGGCCGGGAGAGAGGAAGAGGTCCTTGACGGGCAGGCCCGGGCCGAAGGCGTCCCGGCGGATCCGCACCGGCCAGCTCTCCGAGGGAAGGGCCTGCATCCGGCAGTGGATCGTGCGATGTCCGATCCAGGTGACCCGGCGCAGCGCTCCGGAGGCGGTGACGGCCCGGTCGCCGACGCGGAGATCCTCGACCGCGACGGCGCCGCGGGCCGTGCGGATCGCTGTCCCGCCGGCGAAGCAGAGCACCGCCGCGCCGTAGAGGGCTTGCACGCCGTGGATGTCCGAACTCGTCAACCCGGTCCTGCTATAGACCGAATTCATGACCGCGGGCGTGGCATCGTAATGGTCGAGGCCGATCGCGTGACCGACTTCGTGAGTCGATAGCAGGTCGAGCCGGACGCCGCTCGCGCTCGTCACGTGGCCGTCGCCCGAGAGCGTCCAGCCTTCCGCGGAATCGAAGGTGACCGTGACGCCGGGCACGAAGGTCCCGCTCGCGCTGCCGGAGGTGTAGTACGAGTAGTTGGTGATTCCGAGCGTGTTGCCCGGCCCGTCGGGGGAGCCGTTGGCGGCCGTGAGCGGCGCCTCATGGAAAACGATGTCGGCGTCCGAGGTCGAGCCCGCCTGCTGGAACTGGATGTTGCCGTAGCTCGACCAATTGCCGAGGGACGTGCGGATGTCGTTGTAGAAGGTGGTCGGCACCGAGGAGTCGAAGGCGTAGGTGACGGTGCCACCCGGGGTCCCGTCCGCGGAGCCGCCCCATTTGGGGCCTTCGAGCATGTAATCGGTGGCCATCCCGCCCCCTCTTGATGGACCGCCCGTCATCCGAAGTGGTCCTTCGCGTGGACGCCTGGCTCCGACAGCCGGCCGGTGGTGTCTTCCGGCTCGGGATCGGGACGCCCATTTCCGAGCGTCCAGCATGACAGTTAAGAAAGTTCGCGAGGTGGCGCGGAGGACACGGCCGGCTCCGAAGGGACGTCGCCGGCGGGAGAAATGACGAAACAGCGATCACAAAATCGTGGGTTGTAATTCTGTGCGCAATTCCTGCGATCCGTGTCTCAGTTCCCTTCCCAGGCTTGTGGAAAACGAGGATAGCGAGGGCAAGTGCCGTCCTTAGCCGGCGGCGGTCATCCGTTTGCAAGGCTCGCCCGTTCTGCACCGCGAGGAGGTCCGCGGATCACGGAGGCGAGCATGCGGTTCGAAGTCCGAGAAAATTCTCCGGGGCACTGGGCCTGGTCCCTTTATCTCGGCGACGCGATCCCGATCGCGCGCTCGGAGGCCGGCTATCCGAGCCCGATCCAGGCCCGCGCGGCCGCGGCCGAATTCGCCCGCGCGGTCGCACTGGCCTCCGAGGAGCTGCGCCGCCGCTGATCTCAGGCTCGGTCTCCCCGGTCGATGCGGCGGGACAGGGCTTTGAGGGCGCCGCGGAAGGTGCGCACGTCCTGCTCCGTCATGGCCATGCGGTGGAGCATGTCGCGCATGTTGCGCGCGATCACCGCCTTCTTCTCCGGCGGATAGAAGCCCGCTCCGTCGAGGGTCTCTTCCAGGCTCGCGAAGAGGGAGAGCAGCGCCTCCCGCGGGGCCGGCGGCGACAGCATCTCGCCGGAGAAGCGCCGGCTCGCGAGTCCGGCCGCCCGGCGCCATTCATAGGCCATGAGCAGGACGGCCTGGGCGAGGTTGAGGGAGGGAAAGGCCTCCGTCACCGGGAAGGTCACGATCGCGTCCGCGAAGGACACCTCGTCGTTCGTCAGGCCGACCCGTTCGCGGCCGAACATCAGCCCGACGCCCTGCCCGCCTCCGATCCGGGTCGCCACGTCGGCCATGGCCTCGTCGGGCCCGTAGACCCTTTTCATCTGGCCCCGCTCGCGCGCGGTGGTGGCGAGCACGTAGTTCAGGCCGGCGATGGCCTCCGGCACGGTGGCATAGACCTTGGCGTCGTCGAGGACGAAGGTGGCGCCCGAGGCCGCCTCCCGGACGCCCTTCTTCGGCCATCCGTTCTTGGGGGCGACGAGGCGCAGCTCCGACAGCCCGAAATTCGCCATCGCGCGGGCGGTCATGCCGATGTTCTCGGCGAGTTGCGGCTCGACCAGGATGACGACGGGGGCGCTCATGCGCCCCCTCTCGCATGTCGCGCCTGAGCCGAAAAGCGCCCCCGGCCCCGCCGAGGGCGCCGATCCCGCCTCAGATCTTACCGTCGATGCCCATCTGGTAGTACTTGTGCACGATCTTGTCCTGGTTCTCGAGGAGCCAGTCGATCGAGGGCTCGTTGGTCATGGCCTTGCGGATCGCCTCGGTCATACCCTTGCGCTGGATCTCGAACAGCGCCTTGTGGTCGACGGTCTCGGCCTGGATCACGCCGGGGCTCAGCCAGACCGAGCAGATGATGCCGAGATCGTTGGCCTTCTCCTTGGGGATGTAGCCGGCCCGGACGGCGTCGAGCACGCCGTTCGCGATGGCGTACTGCACCGTGCCCATCAGAATCGAGGTGTACTTGTTCTCGGTCACGCTCACCTTGGAGACGCAGAGCGTCACCGGGCGGACCATGATGTCGGTGTTGAGGAGCGCGAAGACGCGGGAATGGCCGACGACCTGATCGCCGGTCAGGGTGGCCAGCGCGGTGCCGACCGGCCCGTCGAGCTCGCCGATGATCACTTCCGGCTCGGAGGCGGTGTTGGGCGGGCCGCCGGCGACGAGGGCCTCGCCGGCGCGCAGGATGATGCGGTCGCTCATGGTGTCTCCTTGGGCTTTCGTTTCCGGGGGCGAAAGTGCTGTCGGAGGCTGGTTTGTCCACCCGCTCCGGCGGGGGGCGGGGTTGCACGGGTTTCGCTTGGAAAGCGCGGGGCGAGGGGTGACAGGCGGGCGCAAGCGAAAGCGGCCCGCCCGGCCACGGCTTTGTCGGGATGCTGCAGCGCGTTATAGCGGGCGGCGATCCGGCTTGACGGCAGGTCGCGGGCGGCGGGAGCCGGCGCGCGAGCGAGAATAAGGGACGCGAGGAAGCGACATGGCGAAGATCAAGGTGGCCAACCCGGTCGTCGAGCTGGATGGCGACGAGATGACCCGGATCATCTGGGCGGAGATCAAGAACAAGCTGATCCACCCCTATCTCGACCTCGACCTCGAGTATTATGACCTCGGCGTGGAGCACCGCGACGCCACCAACGACAAGGTGACGGTCGACGCGGCGGAAGCGATCAAGCGCCACGGCGTCGGCGTGAAATGCGCCACCATCACCCCGGACGAGGCCCGGGTGAAGGAATTCAACCTCAAGGAGATGTGGAAGTCGCCCAACGGCACGATCCGCAACATCCTCGGCGGCGTTATCTTCCGCGAGCCGATCATCTGCAAGAACGTGCCGCGCCTGGTGCCCGGCTGGACGCAGCCCTTCGTGATTGGCCGCCACGCCTATGGCGACCAGTACCGCGCCACCGACTTCAAGGTGCCCGGCAAGGGCCGGCTGACCATCAAGTTCGAGGGTGACGATGGCACCGTCATTGAGAAAGAAGTGTTCAAGTTCCCCGAGGCCGGCGTCGCGATGTCGATGTACAACCTCGACCAGTCGATCATCGACTTCGCCCGTGCCTCGATGAACTACGGCCTCGCTCGCAAGTACCCGGTCTATCTGTCGACCAAGAACACCATCCTCAAGGCCTATGACGGCCGCTTCAAGGACCTGTTCCAGAAGGTCTACGACGAGGAGTTCAAGTCGAAGTTCCAGTCCCTCGGGCTGACCTACGAGCACCGCCTGATCGACGACATGGTCGCCTCCTGCCTCAAGTGGTCGGGCGGCTATGTCTGGGCCTGCAAGAACTACGACGGCGACGTGCAGTCCGACACGGCGGCCCAGGGCTTCGGCTCGCTCGGCCTGATGACCTCGGTGCTGATGACGCCGGACGGCCAGACCGTGGAGGCCGAGGCCGCCCACGGCACCGTGACGCGCCACTACCGCGAGCATCAGAAGGGCAAGGAGACCTCGACCAACTCCATCGCCTCGATCTTCGCCTGGACCCGCGGCCTGTCCCACCGGGCCAAGCTCGACGGCAACGGCGATCTGGCGACCTTCGCGAGCACGCTCGAGAAGGTCTGCGTCGACACCGTCGAGTCGGGCTTCATGACGAAGGACCTCGCGCTCCTCGTCGGGCCGGACCAGAAGTGGCTCTCGACCACGGGCTTCCTCGACAAGGTCGATTCGAACCTCAAGGTGGCGATGGGCGCCTGACGGGCCACCCGATCGCATGCGACTCGCAGCCGTCGGCCTCGAAGGCCGGCGGCTTTTTCGGTCGGATCTCGATTTCCGTCGTTTCGAGTGAACGGAATGCAACGAAGGATTGAACGGCGCGTCTTGTTCGTGCCAGATCTCCTGTCGTGCGGTTAAGGATCTCGGAGGCGTGTTGAGTTACTTGGGCAAGAGCCTCGACCACGAGGCCATGACCGACCGAATCTATGAGGCCTCGGTGCTGCCGGAGCGCTGGCCGGGTGTGCTCGATATGATGGCGGACGTCGCGGGCGGGGTCGGTACGGTGTTCGTCGCCTCCGATCTGCACAACCTGCGCTCCCTGAATTCCGCCAGTCTCGACGGTTTCATGCGGGAATTCGCCGAGGGCGGCTGGGCGGATATCAACCAGCGGACCGGGCGGCTCCTGTCCAAGCAGCATCCGGGCTTCTTGCTGGAAGAAGACGTCTACACCCCTCGGGAGATCGAGGAGGACATCTTCATACGCGACTTCCTGCGGCCGCGGGGGCTCGGCTGGGCCACCGGCACCGCTTTCCCCATCTCCACCGGCGATACCCTCGTCTTCTCGATCGAGCGCCGCTTCGCCGACGGCCCGGTGCCGCGTTCGGCGGTGGAGGTGCTCGACCTGCTGCGCCCGCATCTCGGCCGGGCGGCGATGCTCTCGGCGCGGCTGCAGCTCCGCCTGGTCCAGGCGGCGGTGGAGGCGCTGGCCCTGGTCGGCCTGCCCTCCGCGATCCTATCCCACGAGAACCGGATCCAGGCCGCCAACGAGCAGCTCCAGCTGATGATCCCGCGGGTGGTGCGCGACGGGCGCCAGCGCGTCGGCCTGTCCCATCCGGATGCCGACGAGGTGCTGGAGCGGGCGCTCGCGGCCGGCGGGGCGCGGGTGGCCCGCTCGATCCCGATCCCCGAGAGCGACGGCGACCCGGCCATGGTCGCCCATCTCGTGCCGATCCGCGGGGCCGCCCAGGACATCTTTTCCGGCAGCGCTGTGCTGCTTACCCTGGTGCCGGTGCTGCCGGCCTCGGTGCCGGGAGCCGACCTGCTTCAGGGGCTGTTCGACCTCACCCCGGCGGAGGCGCGGGTCGCCCGCGGCATCGGCGAGGGCAAGAGTATCGAGACGATCGCAGCGGTCCAGGGCGTCCGCGAGGACACCGTGCGCAAGCAGCTCAAGGCCACTTACGCCAAGACCGGTGCCAAGGGTCAGGTCGACCTCGTCCGCCTCGTCGCCGGATTGAACCCGACTCGCTAGAGCGCTCACCGCCGAAGTCGTTCTCGGATCGGCGAAAGAAAGCGCGTCGAAGCAGGCAGTGTTTTCGGCGTCAGCGTGCGCGTGTCGCCGAAAGCACGATGCGCGCGGCGGCCCGGCTCGGCTCCTCGTCACCGGGCAAGCGCATGCGGTCGTCGAGACGGGCGAGCGCCCTCACCTGCGCGTTGCGGGCCGGCCCGGTAGTGAGGAGCGGCAGCAGCGCCTGGACGAGTCGGCCCGGCTCGCACTCCGCCTGCACGAATTCCGGCATGGCATTCTCGCCGAGGATCAGGTTCGGCAGCACGATGGTCGGGACCTGGATCAGGCGGCGCGCGACGACCTCCTCGATCCGCGAGACCTTGTAGCCGACCACCATCGGCATGCCGGACAAAGCGAGCTCCAGCGTCACGGTGCCGGAGGCGGCGAGCGCCGCCCGCCCCCGGCGGAAGGCCGCGAGCTTGGCCGCCTCGCCATGGACAATGCGCGGCGCCCTTTCCCAAGCCAGGGCCAGGCGCTCGATCAGGGCGCGGTGGCGGCTGACCGCGGGCAGCACCGCCTCGAATGGACCCGCGCGCCGGGCGAGCTCGGCGAGCGTCTGTCCGAAGACCGGCATCAGCCGCTCGATCTCGGAGCGGCGGGAGCCCGGCAGCACCACCAGAGTCGGGGGCTTGGCCGCGCGAACCGCTTCCTCCTCTGGGGTCGGGCGCAGGTCGGCGAGGCGCTCGATCAGGGGGTGGCCGACATAGCTGCAGGGTGGGCCACCGAGGCGGCGATGGGCCTCGGGCTCGAAGGGCAGCAGGGCGAGCACGTGATCGATATAGGGGCGCATGCCCCTGGCACGCCATGGCCGCCAGGCCCAGACGCTCGGGGAGACGTAGTCGACGATCGGCAGATCCGGCAGCTTCTTGCGCACGCGTAAGGCAACGGCGTGGGTGAAGCCGGGGCTGTCGATGATGACGAGCACGTCGGGCTTGGCCGCGACCACGTCCTCGACCGTCTCGCGGATACGCCGCAACAGGGTGCGGGCCCGGGCGAGCACGGGCAGGTAGCCCATCACTGCCACGTCGTCGATCGGGAAGAGCGAGGCGAAGCCCTCCGCCGCCATGGCCTCGCCGCCCACGCCGCCGAAGGCGAGTGGCCCGTCGGAGAGGGCGCGCAGGGCGCGGATCAGCTTGGCGCCGAGCTGGTCGCCGGAATCCTCGCCTGCCACGAGCCAGATGCGCCGGTGCGTCACGGATCGACCTTCAAACCGATCAGGAACATGCCGTGCCGGTCGATCGCCGCCACGGTCTCGGGTCGGTCGACGACCAGCGTGTAGCCGGCCCCGATGGCGATGCCGACGCAGCCCGCGGCCGCCGCGTTGCGCACGGTGCGCGGGCCGATGGCCGGCAGGTCGATCCGCAGGTCCTGGCCGCGCTTCGGCAGCTTGACGAGAACGCTCGCCCGGGTGGCCGGGCCGAAGCCGAAGGCGCGCCGCCCGAGGCGCCGGGCGCGAGCGAGCATCCGGTCGGTGCCCTCCGGCCCCTCGATGGCGAGGACACGCTCGCCGGCGAGCACCGCCGCCTGCCCGACGTCGAAGGGCGAGAGGCTGGCGAGGAGCGTCCGGCCCGTCTCGATGGCGGTCTCCGCCGCCGCATCGGGCGCGTAGAGGCCCAGGCGCCCTTCCGGGCTCAGGAGATCGGGGGCGACCTCGTGCACGCCCATCACCCGATGGCCGTTCTCCTCCAGGAGGGAGAGCACGCCCCGCAGAAGCCGGTCGTCGCCCCCGGCAATGGCCTTGAGCATGTCGCGGTTGCGCAGGGCATGGGCGGCGTTGAGGAGGGCCGCCGGGTTCGGCCGGGCGACGCTACCCGCGGGCACGATCCCCGCGGGCGCCCAATCCTTCAGGATGGCGAGGGCGCCGGGGATGTCGAGAAGGTCGACGGTGGCGTCGGCCCGCGCCCGCATCGACCGCTCCGCGAAGCCGCGCACGGCCAGCACGCGATAGGCGCGGCCCGCCCGGTCGAGGGAATCCGCGACGAGCTGCGGCAGCCGTCCGGCCCCCGCGATGAGGGCGATGGCGTCCGCGCGCGCCGGCGCCGCCACGGCCTCCGTCAAGCGGCCGCCGGCGTGCCGCGCGGGGTGCAGATCGAGCGCTTGCCGCCCTCGCGGATGAAGGCCAGGATTTCCTGAACGGCCGGATGTGTGTCGAACTCCGCCGCCACGTCCTCGACCCGCTCCATCAGCGTGCCCTCGGGGGCGAAAAGCAGGCGGTAGGCTCGGCGAAGGGCGTGGATGTCCTCGCGGGAGAAGCCGCGGCGCTGCAGGCCGATGATGTTGAGGCCGGAGAGCGCGGCGCGGTTGCCGAGCACCATGCCGTAGGGGATGCAGTCGTTCTCGAGCCCCGAGAGGCCACCGACGAAGGCATGCGCGCCGACGCGGGCGAACTGGATCACGGCGGCGCCGCCGCCCAGGATCGCGAAGTTGCCCACCGTGCAATGGCCGGCGAGCATAACGTTGTTCGAGAAGACGACGTTATCGCCGACCCGGCAATCGTGGCCGACATGGCTGTTAGCGAGGAAGGCGCAGCGGTCGCCCACCACCGTCTCCAGGCCGCCACCGGCAGTTCCGGGATTCATGGTGACGCCTTCGCGGATCAGGCATTCCGCGCCGATCACCAGGGTGGATTCCTCGCCGCGGAACTTCAGGTCCTGCGGCTGGTGGCCCAGGGAGGCAAAGGGGAAGATCTTGGTGCGTGCGCCGATGCTGGTGCGGCCGGCGACGACGACGTGGCTGATCAGCTCGCAGCCGTCGCCGAGCGTCACCTCGGGGCCGACATGGCAGAAGGGGCCGATGCGCACGTCTGCGCCGAGCTTCGCGCCGTCCTCGACGACCGCGCTCGGATGGATGCCGGGATGCACGGCGCTCATTCCGTCACCAGCATGGCACCCACCTCGGCCTCGGCGACCAGGGCGCCCTCGACCCGGGCCTCGCCGCGGAACCACCACATCGTCTTGCGCTGGTTCAGCTTCTTCATGTGGAAGCGCACCTGGTCACCCGGCACCACCGGCCGGCGGAACTTGCACTTGTCGATGGTCATGAAGAAGACCTGCTTGGTCTTGAGGTCGTTCGTCATGATGTGGCGGCAGCAGATCGCGCCCGCGGTCTGGGCCATGGCCTCGATCAGCAACACGCCGGGGAAGACCGGCATGCCGGGAAAGTGGCCGGTGAATTGCGGCTCGTTCACGGTGACGTTCTTGATGCCGATGCAGCTGTCGTCGCCGTCGATCTCGATGATCTTGTCGATCATCAGGAACGGGTAGCGATGCGGCAGAAGCTCCAGAACCTTCTGGATGTCCGCCGACCCGAGTTCCCGCGGCGTCTCACTCATCGATCGTAAAGTCCCCGTGCACACGTCCGTCGGCGCCGGAGAGCCGCACGTCCTGCCTGCAAGTTTCAAGTGAACGGGCGCCCTCTTCGACAGAAATTCGGGCGGATGCAAGACCTTTGAGGCCCCCGCCCGACCGATCGCGTGGCCTTCCGCCCACACGGGCTCGCCGCCGAAGACCGATCATGCCTCGCGGGCGGGGGCTCGACGTGGAGGGGTGCCCGCAAGCCCTTTCCTGCCGGCAGGCGCGCTAGAACCGTATCGCCCAAGGCATCGAGAGAGGGACGTGCCGCGGATGTTGCCGATCATCCAGTTCCTGGCTGCAGAGCGCACGGGAATGCGCCGTGGCGCAAGCAGAGCCGGTCGCGCAGGAAGGCGATCGTTCGGTGATCGACGTGCTCATGATAGCTGACACGATACCGGCTGTGCCGGCGATCGGCCCTGGAGGTGAATGCACTCCCTGATGGCGATCGCGAGGATCGTCGGCTTACTGTACCCGACGATCCTGTCCGGGATCCTCGTACCAGCGATCCTCTGCTCGGTTCGTGTGATCCGGGCGCTTCCTAAGAACCTGTTCCGTGTCGTCGCTCAACGCGCGGAGGACGCAAAAACGCGCTCTTGGCGCCGGGGCGAACCCGATTACGGAGGGGTAAGAGGCCTTACTGAGCGCCGCAGCCGATGCAGATGCCGCGCATGATGTTGTCGGCCTGCTTTTCCCGCGGCGTCCGCGCCGTCGAGGACACGTCAGCATCCGGGGCTGAACCTCGGCTCGGCGGCATCACGCGGCCGACCGCGGAGGTGTTAGGGGCGTAGAAGGTCGAGGAGGGACCGCCGCCGGTCCCGGTCTCGCTTGGGGTCTGAGCCCCGGCAGGGGTGGTGAGGAGGGCCGCGAAAGCGAGCGCCGCGATGGTCGCGCGTATCGGCATAGCTGATCTCCTGGCTGATCTCCTGATTTTCAGAAGTAACGCTTGAGAGATCGCTTTAGTTCGAGCTTGACTTCGGGTGTGCCGGACCCGATCCCGCGGTTTATGCACCGTTTTTGCGGCTTGGCCGCGCCTCGCGCCCCACTCGCGTCGAATTCGCGTGTCGTTTCGGGGCCATGAAACGCTTGGATCGCGTGCCGAATGACGGGGCGGCGCTTCTGCTGCGCGAGACAAACCTCTGCGCAACGGCTATGGGAAGGCGTTCTGCGGTCTCCGCGTTCTCGGACGAGGTACCTCCGAATGACTAGGCCGCGCTTGGGGGATCTGCGCGGCGCCCGCGATCCGGCGTCTGGAGTCGGTGTGCTGAAGCGACCTGCCCTCTCCGCCCTCTGCCTGGTGACGGCGGCCCTCGGGCTCCTGGCGGCCTGCCTGCCTTGGTCCGTTCGTTCTCCAGCTCTCCTACAGTTCGTGAGCAATGGCCTGAGCGAGGAATACGGCCTCGCCCTTGAAGCCGATGGGCCGGCAGAGATCGCGCTGCTGCCCCTGCCGCGGCTCAACGCATCACGTGTGCGCCTCACCGCCGGGCCGAGCGGGCCGCTCATCGCCCGGGACGGCACTCTCTCTCTACAATTCTCACTGCTCGCCCTGTTCGGTGGTCGGATCGAAGTCGCTGCGCTGGCTCTCGATGGCAGCACGGTCATCCTGCAATCCCACGAGGGTGACGACCGCTGGGTCGGGCCGCTCGCCCGGCTGAGCGAGCATGTCTCGGGGAACAGTGCCGCGGCCCCCCGCCGGATCACCCTTGGGCGCACCACGCTCGTCGGCCGCGACCCGCGGGACGGCTCGCCGCAGACCGCGCGCGAGGTCGATCTCGCCTTTTCCTGGCCTCTCCTGCGGGACAGCCTCGACATCGCGGCCGGCTTCACCTGGAACGGCGCGGCCGTCCGGCTGGTGCTGAAGGGCGTCAATCCGCGCGAGCTCGCCTTGGGCCAGACGAGCCCCTTCATGGCTTTGGCGACCTGGCCCGCCGGCACCCTCAACGCGGAGGGCAGTCTCGGCTGGCAGGGCGGATGGCACGCCAAAGGACAGGCGTCGATCGATGTCCGGTCCGTGCCGGAGACGCTGGCCTGGGCCGGCGGCGGCCTCGCGCTTTCGCCGTTGGTCGAGGATCTCGGCCTCGAAGCCAGCTTCGAGGCGAAGAGCGGAAGCTTCGAGGTGCCGAACCTGCGCGTCCGTGCGGGCGACAACGTCCTGGAAGGCGCCGGATCCGCCACCTTCGGGGCGAGCCGCGCTGGCATTCAGGCGACCCTGGCCGCCGACACGCTCAACCTCTCGCCCCTCCTCGCCGGCCTGATGCACCTGACCGGGCTCGACAACGCCGCCGAGGACGGCCGCTGGACCCGCCAGTCCCTGGCGCTCGCTCCCCTCACCCGCGGCGACCTCGACCTGCGCATCTCGGCGGGAAGCGCCCGGCTCGGCCCCTTGGTTCTCGAGGATCTCGCCTCCAGCATCCTGGTGCGCGAGGACGGGATCGAGGCCTCCCTCGCCCGGGCCGGCCTCCGCGGCGGCACGCTGAAGGGCCGGCTGATCCTGGCGCAGGGCCGTGACGGGGACACCGATCTGCGCACCGTCGGCACCGTCGACGGAATCGATCTCGGCGCCCTGCTGGAGCTCAGCGGCGCCCCGGCCTGGATGGCCGGCGAGACCCGTGGCAGCTTCGCCTTCGAGGGACGCGGCGCCGACGTGGCGGCGCTCTGCGGGAGGCTCAACGGCCGCACGACCCTGACCGTGGAATCGGGCACGCTTACCGGGCTCGATCTGAACGACGTGGTCCATCGCGGCGGAGCCGTGGCGCAGGGGGCGCTGGCCCGCCGCAACGGCCGCACGCCCTTCGAGCGCGCCGCCCTCTCGATCCGCTTCGCGGACGGGATCGGCGAGATCGCCGAAGGGGTGCTGTCCGCGCGGGCGCTGGAGGCCTCCCTGAGGGGCCGCATCTCCCTGCCGGACCGCCGCCTCAGCGCCGAGGCCGAATTGCAGCCGCGGGGTGCGGAGGGTGCGGGACGCCCGGCCACCCTGTTCGCGATCGGCGGCCCCTGGGACGCGGTCGCCGTCGAGCGCGTCCATCGGGAAGGGGGAAGCGACACCGATCCGCTGAGCGGCGCGTTCGAGCGGCGTCCCGTCCCGACGGCGGCGATTCCCGGCCTGTCCGAGCGGGTGAGGGCTTACGCCCCCTGACCGTCCCCTGGTTGCAAGAGCGCCCCCCGGAAAGAGAGCGCCCCCCGGGACGCGGATCCCTACAGAGGAACCGCGCTCACAACGAAACGGCCCGGCCTTTCGGGCCGAGCCGTCGTTCGGTTCGCTGAATTCCCGTCCGCAGCCCCGGAGGGGGCCGCCGGCGTCAGGCGACGCGGCGCATCACCAGCGAGGCGTTGGTGCCGCCGAAGCCGAAGGAGTTCGAGAGCACCACGTCGACCGGCTTGCGCTTGGCCTCGTGCGGAATGAGGTCGATCGCCGTTTCGACGGAGGGATTGTCGAGGTTGAGGGTCGGCGGCATCACGTTGTCGCGGATCGCGAGCACGGAGAAGATCGCCTCCACCGCACCGGCCGCGCCGAGCAGATGGCCGATCGCCGACTTGGTCGAGGACATCGACGCCTTGCCGGCGGCGTCGCCGAGCAGGCGCTCCACGGCCTTCAGCTCCAGCTCGTCGCCCATGGGCGTCGAGGTGCCGTGGGCGTTGATGTAGTCGATCTGGGCCGGGTCGATGCCCGCCCGCTTCACCGCCGCGCTCATGCAGCGGAAAGCACCGTCGCCGTCCGGCGAGGGCGAGGTGATGTGGTAGGCGTCGCCCGAAAGGCCGTAGCCGATGACCTCGGCGTAGATCTTGGCGCCGCGGGCCTTGGCGTGCTCGTATTCCTCGAGCACCAGGACGCCGGCGCCCTCGCCCATGACGAAGCCGTCGCGGTCCTTGTCGTAGGGACGCGAGGCGCGGGTGGGCGCGTCGTTGAATCCGGTGGAAAGCGCCCGGCAGGCGGCGAAGCCCGCGAGCGAGAGGCGGTTCACCGGTGATTCGGCGCCGCCGGCCACCATCACGTCGGCATCGCCCAGGGCGACCAGCCGGGCCGCGTCGCCGATGGCGTGGGCGCCGGTGGAGCAGGCGGTGACGACCGCATGGTTCGGGCCCTTCAGCCCGTATTGAATGGAGACCTGGCCCGAGGCGAGGTTGATGATGCGCCCGGGAATGAAGAAGGGCGAGATCCGGCGCGGACCCTTCTCGTGGAGGGTGACGGAGGCGTCGTAGATGCCGCCGATGCCGCCGATGCCGGAGCCGATCAGCACGCCGGTGGCCCACTGATCCTCATCGGATTTCGGGTGCCAGCCCGCGTCGTCGAGGGCCTGGCCGGCCGCCGCCATCGCGTAGACGATGAAGGGGTCGACCTTGCGCTGCTCTTTGGATTCCATCCAGGTGTCGGGATTGAAGGTCCCCTCCGAGCCGTCGCCGAAGGGAATGGTGCAGGCGATCCGGCAGGCGAGATCGTCCGCCGGGAAGCCCGTCACCTTGGAGGCGCCGCTATCCCCGGCGATCAGGCGGCTCCAGGTATGCTCCACGCCGCTTCCCAGCGGCGTGACCATGCCCAGACCCGTGATCACTACCCGACGCATCGCGCTGTCCTGAAATACCGATCCATGGAGGGAAGGAACGTCCGACGTGAGCGAGGCGTTGCCGCCCCGCTCGAACACCGGACCTGCCGAACTCAGGCCGAGTTCTTCTCGAGGAACTTGATGGCGTCGCCCACCGTCTGGATCGTCTCGGCGGCATCGTCCGGAATCTCGACGTTGAACTCCTCCTCGAAGGCCATCACGAGCTCGACGGTGTCGAGGCTGTCGGCACCGAGATCGTCGATGAAGTTCGCGCCCTCGGTAACCTTCTCGGGCTCGACGCCCAGATGCTCGACGACGATCTTCTTCACGCGCTCAGCGATATCGCTCATCGTTCTTGGTCCTCGTCTTCTTGGGTCGTGATGGTTTTGCGTGTGGTGAAGGCGCCGTGGCCGCCCTAACCCTTGTTCGGGCTTCTTTCGCAGGACAGGCCGGTGTCGGAACGCGCGTCGTCGAAGTGCCGCAACCCGCCGAACGTCAACTCCCCTTGCACGGCTGCGCGGGTGTTAACACAGCGTTCCGGCGCTGGCGAGGGGAGGTTCAGAAACCGTTCATCGGCGTGGTTTTTCGGTCGACAAGTCGGGTTAACGCAGGGGTGGCGGCCGCCGCAATGCGGCGATCGCAGAGCGGCGTCCGCCCTCAGAACATCGCCATGCCGCCATTGACGTGCAGCGTCTGCCCCGTGAGGTAGGCCGCCTCGTCGGAGGCGAGATAGACCGCCGCGGCGCCGATATCGGAGCCGGCGCCGAGCCGTCCCATGGGCACGCGGGTGAGGATGGTCTCGCGCTGCTTCTCGTTGAGGGCATCGGTCATCGCCGAGGCGATGAAGCCCGGGGCGATGCAGTTGACGGTGATGTTGCGGCTCGCGACCTCGGCGGCGAGGGCCTTCGTCATGCCGACGAGGCCGGCCTTGGCCGCCGCGTAGTTGCCCTGGCCGGGATTGCCGGTGGCGCCGACCACCGAGCCGATATTCACGATGCGGCCGTGGCGGCGCTTCATCATGCCCTTCACCGCGGCGCGGGAGAGCCGGAAAGCCGCGGTGAGGTTGACGGCGATGACCGCATCCCACTCGTCGTCCTTCATGCGCATGAACAGGTTGTCCCGGGTGATGCCGGCATTGTTCACGAGGATGTCGAGGCCGCCGAGGGCGGCTTCCGCCGCCGGGACCAGGGCTTCGACCGCGTCCTTGTCGGACAGGTTGCCCTCGACCACCGCAACGCGCTCGCCGCCGAGCTCGGCGGCGAGCTCCTCCAGCACGGCGCGGCGGGTGCCGGACAGGGCGACATGGGCCCCCTGGGCGTGCAGCGCCCGGGCGATGGCGCCTCCCAGGCCGCCGGTCGCGCCGGTGACGAGGGCCTTGCGGCCGGAGAGATCGAACATGGGCTGATCCGTCTGAGTCTCAAGAATAGGCGGCGACGTCGTCGGGCGTGCCGATGGCGTTGGCGCTTGCGGAGGGCGCGATGCGCTTGACGAGGCCGGTCAGCACCTTGCCGGCGCCCACTTCGTGGAAGCGGTCGACGCCGGCGGCCGCCATGGCGGCGACGCTCTCCGCCCAGCGCACGGTGCCCGTGACCTGGGCGACGAGGGCCTCGCGGATCTGGGCCGGATCGCTGAGCGGACCGGCAGTGACATTGGCGTAGACCGGCACCTTGGGGGCGCTCATGGAGACGCTCTGCAGCGCCTCCCGCATGGCCTCGGCCGCCGGCCCCATCAGAGCGCAGTGGAAGGGCGCGGAGACGTTGAGCATCACGGCGCGCTTGATGCCGCGGCCCTGGGCCAGGGCGACGGCGCGTTCCACCGCCTCGCGGTGGCCGGAGAGCACGACCTGCCCGGCGCCGTTGTCGTTGGCGATGTCGCAGACCGCCTGCTGGCTGCCGTCGCGCGCCGCCTCCTCGGCGATGGCGTGGGCGGTGGCGAGATCGGCGCCGATCAGCGCGGCCATGGCGCCGAGGCCCGGCGCCACCGCCTTCTGCATCGCCTCGCCGCGGATGCGCAGCAGCCGGGCCGTGTCCGCGATGGAGAAGGTGCCAGCGGCCGCGAGGGCGGAATATTCGCCGAGCGAATGGCCGGCCACGAAGGCCGCGTCGCGGGCGAGATCGAGGCCGCGCTCCGCCTCGAGCGCCCGCAGCACGGCGAGGCTCGCCGCCATCAGGGCCGGCTGGGCGTTGGCGGTGAGCGTCAGGGTCTCGGCCGGCCCCTCGAACATCACCTTGGACAGGTTCTCGCCGAGCGCGTCGTCCACCTCGGAGAAGACGTGGCGTGCCGCCGAGGAGGCTTCGGCGAGGGCCTTGCCCATGCCGACGACCTGGCTGCCCTGACCGGGAAAGAGAAAAGCGCGCGTCATGAAAGCCGATTCCGCGATGCGCGGACGCTCGAACCTGGCCGGACGTCTGCGAAGGGGGAGCGCGGCGCACTCGCATCGTCGGGCGCGGGTGTCAACAATGCGCCGCACAACATCTTGGCCCTGGCGGACATGCCGGTCAGGCCTCGTTGAAGAAGTCCACGGTGCCGGTGTCGAGACTGTAGGAGGCGCCGACGATGCGCAGCCGGCCCTGGCGCAGGGGATCGAGAAGGGCCGGCTCCGAGGCGGTGCGCAGCCGCGTGACGATGCGGTCCACATTGGCGCGCATGGCGTTCTCCACGAGGTCGCCCGGCTTGTCCTTCACGGAGAGGACGGCGGGGAGGATCGGCTCGATCATCCGCCCGATCGCGCCGGTATAGACGGTGTTGCGGTTGACCACCTCCACCGCCGCCTCGACGGCGCCGCATCGGCTATGGCCCATCACCAGGATCAGGGGGATGCCGAGCTGCGCGACCGCGTATTCGATGGAGCCGAGCGCGGCGAGGTCGACCGCGTTGCCGGCGTTGCGCACGATGAACAGCTCGCCGAGCCCACGCCCGAACAGGGTTTCGGGGGAGACGCGGGAATCAGAGCAGCTGACGAGGACGCAGAACGGGGTCTGGCCCAGGGCGATCTCGATGCGGCGCTCCCGGGTCTGCCCGGCCCGGACCGGGCTGTCGGTGCGGAAGAGGCGGTTGCCCTCGCGCAGGGTCGCGAGCGCCTGGTCGGGCGTCATCTCGGTCTTGCGGCTGGAGAATTCCGTGGCGTGGAGAGAGGCGGGCAGAGCCGTCGCGGCGAAGGCGGCCGCTCCCCAATGGCAGGCGCAGGCCATGAGGCGACGGCGGCTCGGCGGGCGGTCCATTCGCGTCTCCATGAGCGAAGCGGCCTGTGATGACGGGCGAAGCGGCCTCTCCTTATCGGAGGTTAACGTGTCCGCCGACCGGTTCGCTCTGCCGTGTCGACAAGAAATCTTCGTGACGTCGCGCGCAGGGTGGCGCGGGATTTCGGCATCCGCTTGCTCCTTCGCGGCGATGCGGTGTAAGGAGCCGGTTGATTTCGCCAAAATCCGTACGCCGTTCGAGAAGGAGCCGCTTCGCATGGCTCGCGTCACCGTCGAAGATTGCATCGAGAAGGTCGAGAACCGCTTCGAGTTGGTTCTGCTCGCCAGCCACCGCGCCCGGCTGCTCGCCGCCGGCGCCCCGCTCACCGTCGAGCGCGACCGCGACAAGAACCCCGTCGTGGCCCTGCGCGAGATCGGCGACGAGACCATCACCGCCGAGGATCTCAAGGAGCAGCTGATCCACTCGATGCAGAAATACGTCGAGGTGGACGAGCCCGAGGCCGAGACCGTGCCGCTGCTGTCGAGCTCGCCGGCCGCCGCCGCCGTGGCGCCCCAGTCCAGCTCCGACGACAAGGACATCGCCTTCGACCGGATGAGCGAGGAGGATCTCCTGCGCGGCCTCGAGAACCTCGCTCCGCCGACCGAGACGGACGACGAGGCCGAATAAGGCCCCAGCCCTGCGACGATCGCGGGAAGCCCGGCTCCGGCCGGGCTTTTTCGTGCCGGGATGCGCGAGGCGCGCATGGCGCATGCCGGCCCCGCTTCCCATCTGCGACATGACGCATCGCGCCTCTGGCGCGGGAGGCGGCGATGCAGGACAATCGGCGAGTGTCTCAGGTCGAGCGTGAAGGGTCTTCCCGGCGGATGATGCGCCAGTACGAACTCGTCGAACGGGTCAAGCGCTACAACCCGGCGACCAACGAGGCCCTTCTCAACCGCGCCTACATCTACGCCATGAAGGCCCACGGCACGCAGAAGCGTGCCTCGGGGGATCCCTTCTTCGCCCACCCGCTCGAGGTGGCGGCGATCCTCACCGACCTCCGGCTCGACGACGCGACCATCGTCGCCGCGGTGCTGCACGACACGGTGGAGGACACCGCGGCCACCGTCGACGAGATCAATGAGTTGTTCGGGCCGGATATCGGGGCTCTCGTCGACGGCCTGACCAAGCTGAAGCGGCTCGATCTCGTCTCGAAGCGGGCGGTGCAGGGCGAGAACTTCCGCAAGCTCCTGCTCGCGGTGGCCGACGACGTGAGGGTGCTGCTCGTCAAGCTCGCCGACCGCCTGCACAACATGCGCACGCTCCACTTCATGACGCCGGAGAAGCGCGCGCGCATCGCCGAGGAGACGCTGGACATCTACGCGCCGCTCGCCGGCCGCATGGGTATGCAGGAGCTGCGCGACGAGCTGGAGGACCTGTCCTTCCGCAACCTGAAGCCGGAGGTCTACGAGACCATCACCCGCCGGCTGGAGGACCTCTCGGCCAAGTCCGGCGAGCTCATCAAGACCATCGAGCAGGACCTGACGGCCCGACTCGCGGCGCAGGACATCCGCGCGGCGGTGAAGGGCCGGCTCAAGAAGCCGTTCTCGATCTGGTCGAAGATGGAGCGCAAGTCGATCGCCTTCGAGCAGCTCTCGGACATCGTCGGCTTCCGCGTCGTGGTCGAGACGGTGGCGGCCTGCTACGGCGCCCTCGGCGTGGTGCATACGAGCTGGCCGATGGTGCCGGGCCGCTACAAGGACTACATCTCCACGCCCAAGCAGAACGACTACCGCTCGATCCACACCACGGTGATCGGGCCCAAGCAGCAGCGCGTGGAGCTGCAGATCCGCACCGCCGCCATGGACGAGATCGCCGAATACGGCATCGCGGCCCATGCCCATTACAAGGAGCTCTCCAAGGACGAGCCGGAGAGCGCCGAGGACGGCAGCGTGCATCCGCGGCTCGCCACCGAGAGCGGCGCCTACCAATGGCTGCGCCGCACGATCGAACTGCTCGCCGAGGGCGACAGCCCGGAGGAGTTCCTGGAGCACACCAAGCTCGAGCTGTTCCAGGACCAGGTCTTCTGCTTCACGCCCAAGGGCCTGCTCATCGCCCTGCCCCGGGGCGCGACGCCGATCGATTTCGCCTATGCCGTCCACACGAATGTGGGCAACACCGCCGTCGGTGCGAAGGTGAACGGCCGCATGGTGCCGCTGCTGCACCAGCTCCAGAACGGCGACGAGGTCGAGATCGCGCGCTCCGACGGGGCCTCGCCGCCGGCCGCCTGGGAATCCCTCGTCGTCACCGGCAAGGCCCGCGCCGCGATCCGGCGGGCGACCCGGGTGGCGGTGCGCCGGCAATATGCCGGTCTCGGCCGCCAGATCCTCGACCGCGCCTTCGAGCGGGCCGGCCGCAGCTTCTCGGAGGAGAAGCTGAAGGGGGCCCTGCCCCGGCTCGCCCGGGCCAGCACCGAGGACGTGTTCGCGGCGGTCGGCCGGGGCGAGATGTTCTCCGGCGACGTCGTGAAGGCGGTCTATCCCGACTACAAGGACGAGCGGCGCGTCGGCGCCCCCGGCACGCAGTCCTCGCCGGCCAACGGCGCCTGGCGGCTCAGCCGGAAGGACCAGACCATGCGGGTCATGTCCCCCGCCGAGGGCGGGACGCCCGAGGCGGAGCGGGAGGGCATCAGCGGCATCCCGATCCGCGGCCTCGCCGGCGACCTTCCGGTGAGCTTCGCCCCGAACGGCGGCGCCGTGCCCGGCGACCGCATCGTCGGCATCCTGACGCCCGGCGTCGGCATCACGATCTACCCGATCCAGTCGGCGGCGCTCGCGGCCTTCGACAACGAGCCCGAGCGCTGGCTCGACGTGCGATGGGACGTGGAGGCGGGCTCGCAGGAGCGCTTCCCCGCCCGCCTCGCCCTCGAATCGATCAACGAGCCCGGTACGCTGGCCCAGATCGCCCATGTCATCGCCGAGCATGACGGCAACATCGACAACGTCTCGATGAAGCGGCGCACCCAGGACTTCACCGAGATCGGCATCGACCTCTCGGTCTGGGACCTGAAGCAGCTCAACGCCATCATCTCGGAGCTGCGCACCAAGCGCTCGGTCAGCCGCGTGGAGCGGGTGAACGGCTGAAGCGGCCCGGCCGAGCTGCCGCAGCGACTTACTTCGCGGCGTGAACAAAGAAAAAGGGACCGGATCGCACCGATCCGGTCCCTTTCTTGTCGTACCGTCGTTCCGGATGGATCGGGTCAGGCTGCCTTCCGGCTCTCGAGGAAGGCCGCGTGCTCGGCGACGAGGTCGCCGGCCAGCGCCTTCTCCAGGAGCGCCCGGGTCTCTGGCACGCCGTAGAGGGCGATGAAGGAGCCGAAGCGCGGCCCCTGCGCCTCGCCGAACAGCACGTTGTAGATCGAGGCGAACCACGTCTTGGACACGCCCGGGCGCCCGTCCGGGCTCTTGGCCTTGCCGGACAGGTCCGGGAAATGGCGCCGGCCGACCTCGTAGACGATGGCCTGAAGCGCTTCCGGATCGATCGCGCCGTCATAGGCGCCCAGCGTCTCCGAGAGGTCGCGCAGGGCCGCGGCCTCCTCGTCGGTCGCCGCGCGGTACTGCTTCTCCGGCCGGACGAAGTCCCGGTAATAGGCGAGCGCCCCGGCGACCTGCGCTGCGAGCCCCGGATGGGTCTCCGGGCCGACATTCGGCGCATAGCGGCGGATGAAGCCCCACAGCACCTCCGGCGTGTCGGCATTGGCGACCGCCACGAGGTTCAGGAGCATCGCGAAAGAGATGGTCGTGCCCGAGGCGTCGATCGTCTCCGGGGCGGGCGGCTCCCCGGCATGCAGGTGCCAGACCGGATTGCCGAGACGCAGCTTGGCGTCCTGCTTCGCGTAGCGCTCGAGGAAATTGCCGTATTCGTCGACATGGCGCGGGATCACGTCGAAGAACAGGCGCTTGGCCTCGCGGGGCTTGTTGTACATGAACAGGGCCAGCGATTCCGGCGTGCCGTAGGCGAGCCATTCGTCGATGGTCAGGCCGTTGCCCTTGGACTTCGAGATCTTCTGGCCCTTCTCGTCGAGGAAGAGCTCGTAGTTGAAGCCTTCCGGCGGCTCGGCGCCGAGCGCCCGGGCGATCTGCCCGGAGAGCTTCACCGAATCGATCAGGTCCTTGCCGGCCATCTCGTAATCGACGCCGAGCGCGACCCAGCGCATGGCCCAGTCGGGCTTCCATTGCAGCTTGACGTGGCCGCCCGTCACCGGGGTCTCGTAGGCCTCGCCGGTGGCAGGATCGCGCCAGACGATGGTGCCGGACGACGCCCGCACCTCGTCGATCGGCACCTGCATCACGTGGCCGGTGACGGGGTGGATCGGCAGGAAGGGCGAGTAGGAGGCCGAGCGCTCGGCCCGCAGCGAGGGCAGCATGATCGCCATCACCGCCTCGTAACGCTCCGCCACGAGGCGCAGCGTGTCGTCGAAGAGGCCGGCCTTGTAGCAGTCGGTCGCCGAGCGGAACTCGTAGTCGAAGCCGAAGGCGTCGAGGAAGCGGCGCAGCTCGGCGTTGTTGTGGTGGCCGAAGCTCTCATGCGTGCCGAACGGATCGGGCACCTTGGTCAGCGGCAGGTTGAGCGCCTCGGCGAGCTTCTCGCGATTCGGTACGTTGTCCGGCACCTTGCGCAGGCCGTCCATGTCGTCCGAGAAGGCGATCAGCCGGGTCGGCACGCTGTCGTTCGTCAGAACCCGGAAGGCGTGACGCACCATTGAGGTGCGGGCCACCTCGCCGAAGGTGCCGATATGCGGCAGGCCCGAGGGGCCGTAGCCGGTCTCGAACAGCACCTCCGCCTTCGGCTTCTTCTCCAGCCGCGCGACGAGCTTTCGCGCCTCCTCGAAAGGCCACGCGGCCGCCGTGGCGGCGGCCTCCAGAATGGCGGGATCGAAGGCGGACGGGGTCGTCATGATCGGCAAGCTTTTGATGGAAGCGGCGAAAGGCGCGCGGTGCGGGGCGGCACGGAGGGCGTCGCGAGGGGCGCAAACTATGGAGCGCGGCCGGCCCGGTCAACGCGGGCCGGTGCTCAGAACGGGCTGACGGGGAAGAAGCGCAGGTAGAGTTCGGTGTATCGGCCGTCGTCCCAGACGCGCTGGAGCGCGTCGTCGAGGGCGCGCGAAAGGGCGGCGTCGTCCTTCCGGGTCACGAGGCCGATTCCCTCGCCGAAATAGCGGTTCTCCAGATAGTCGCCCCCGAAGAAGGCGCAGCAATTCTCCGAATCCTGGCCGCCGATCCAGAGGGCGAGGCTCAGGCCGTCGGCGAAGGCGTAGTCGATCTCGCCGCGCTTGAGGCCGCCCTCCATGGCCGCGAGGTCGGTGAAGGGTTTCGCCTCCGCCTTGGGGAAGAACACCTTGAGATAGGCCTGGTGGGCGCTGCCCTCGATCACCCCGACCTTCTTGCCGGCGAGCGCCGCGGCGGAGGGCTCGGGCAGGTCGCGGCCGGTGCGCGCGGCGAAGCGGGCCGGCCAGCGGAAATAGGGACGCGTCGCGAGGAAGCGGGCCCGCAGACCCCCGGTGAGCGGCACGGCGGCGGCCACCACGTCGCCCTGGCCGTCCGCCAGCGCGTCGAGCAGGGTGTCGAAGCGGCGCGCCTGCACCGTGCAGGCGATGGCGAGCTTCTCGCAGACCGCCCGGGCCAGCTCGACGGAGAAGCCGGTCGGCGTGCCGTCCGGCCCGGCGAAATGCAGCGGCGGAAATTCGTCGTCCGTCAGGAATCGGACCGCGCGTCCGAGCTGCGGGGCATCGATCCGCTCGCCGCGGGCACGCGGGTTCCACATATTGGGAATTGTGACTTCGGCGCCGGGCGCGACCTCCGGTTTCTTGTCCTGTTGCGGATCTGCCGCAGCCCCGAGCAAAGGTGCGAGCAACCCCAGCAGCATGGTGCGCGCCGCGCGGGCGCGGATTGACCGCCGGCGAGGCGGCGGCGTGCGATGGACGGCGGTGGGGCGGATCGGGCTCACGCCTCTCCCTAGCACGTCGCGGAGCCGCCGGGAGCCGGTCCCGTGTCCCTGCTCGCGCCGCCGGAGCATGCCTCCCTCCTGCTCCCGCCGGAGATCGCCTTCCTCGCTGCGCAGGGCGTGTCGCGGGCGATTCTGGAGAAGGCGGCGGAGCAGGCCCGCCAGGGCGGCGCGGATGCCGCGACGACCCTCCTCAACACCGGCCTGCTCTCCGAGGAGGCGTTCTACCGGGCGCTCGCGCGGCATCTCGGCGTGACCTTCCTCGGGGAGGCCTTCGCGCTCTCGGAGGACACACCCTACCCGCAGGCCCTCCGCGCCGGTGCGGCCCCGCTGGCGGCGGGATCGGCCCATGCCCTGGTTGCGGCGCCCCGCGGCTACGCCGTCGCGCGGCTGCTCGACGTGCATCGCGAACTGGCCTCGCCCCCGGCCATCACGACACCGACGCGCCTGCGCGCGGCGGTGTTCGCCCTGCATGCCGACAGGATCGCCGCGGACGCCTCGGACGATCTCGGCCGCCACCATCCCGAATGGTCCTGCCGACCCGGTCCGCATCTGACGCATCTCGCCCTCGTCGGCTTCACGATCCTGCTCGGGCTCGTGACCGCGCGGCTGCCCCTTCTCATCGGCCATCTGGTGCTCGCGGCGACGCAGATCCTGCTGATCGCGATGCTGTCGATCCGGATCGCGGCGGTCGGCGTCGCCGCCTCGCTGGAGCCGCGGCGCTTCGAGGCGCGGCCTCTCGCCGACGCGATGCTGCCCACCTACACGGTCCTGGTCGCCCTCTACCGCGAGGCGGCGGTGGTGCCGCGCCTGATCTACACCCTGTCGAAGCTCGACTATCCGGCGGCCAAGCTCGACATCAAGTTCCTGATCGAGGAAGGCGATTCCGAAACGGCGGCGGCCTTGGCGGCGGCCCCCTTGCCGGCCCGGTTCGAGGTGATCGTCGCACCGCCGGGGCTGCCGCGGACCAAGCCGCGGGCGCTCAACATCGCTCTGCCCCTCGCCAGGGGCGACCATCTCGTCGTCTACGATGCCGAGGACGTGGTCGATCCCGGCCAGCTCCGGACTGCGGCGGCCCAGTTCGCCCGCTCCCCCGCCACGATCGCCTGCCTGCAGGGCCGCCTTGTGATCGACAATGCCGCCGATGGCTGGCTGACGCGGTTCTTCGCCATCGAATACGCGGCCCTCTTCGACGTGCTCGGCCCGGCGCTCGCCCGCTGGCGCATGCCGATCCCGCTCGGCGGCACCTCCACGCATTTCCGGACGCCGGTGCTGCGCCGGCTCCATGGCTGGGATCCCTGGAACGTGACCGAGGATGCCGATCTCGGCATCCGGCTGGCGCTCGCCGGCTACACGGTCGGCGATCTGCCGAGCTCCACCTACGAGGAGGCGCCCAAGCGCGTCGGGGCCTGGCTGCGGCAGCGCACGCGCTGGATGAAGGGCTACCTGCAGACGAGCTTCACCCATGGCCGCGGGCTGCGGAAGGCGTGGCGGCGGCTCGGGCCCCTGGGCTTCCTCTATGCCGGGGCGCTCCTGCCCGGCACGGTCGCCTCCGCCCTGCTCTATCCGTTCCTGATGCTCGCGAGCCTCTACGAGATGATCGCGGGGCCGGCCCGCGCGGAGTTCGGGCTGCTCGCGACCCTGACCAGCCTGGGCAGCTATGCCGTGTTCCTCGGCGGCGCCGGCGCGATGCTGCTGCCCGGCCTTCTCGGCTGCCTGCGCCGCGGCTGGATCGACCTGCTGCCGCGCGTCCCGCTGATGCCCGTGTATTTCCTGCTCGTCGGGCTCGCCGCCTGGCTCGCGCTGTTCGAGCTGGTCCACCATCCCTTCCGATGGAACAAGACCGAGCACGGCCTCTCGCGGACCTCCCGCAGCGGCGCCCTGCACCTGCGGCGGCGGACGGGGACGGTCAGAGCCGCTTCGTCAGCTCCGCCGCCGTTTCCTGCGCCGGCCGGTTGAGGTTGAGGGCACCGACGAAGTCGTTGCGGGCATTCATGACGTAGACCAGCGCCGTGTGCTCCATGACGTAGTCGCCGTCCTTGCCCGGCACCTTCTTGGCGTAGCCGCGATAGGCCTTCACCGTGGCGGCGACCTGCTCCGGGCTGCCGGTAAGGCCGACGATGCGGGGATCGAAGCTCGACAGGTAGTCCTTCAGCGCCTCCGGCGTGTCCCGCTCGGGATCGACCGTCACGAAGGCGACCTTCATGCCCTCCGCCTTCGGGCCGAGGGCGGCGAGCACGTCGGAGATCTGCTGCAGCGTGGTCGGGCAGACATCCGGGCAATGGGTGAAGCCGAAGAAGACGAGATGCGTCGCGCCGCGGAAGTCCTGGTCGGTGACGGTCTTCCCGTTCTGGTCGGTGAGGGTGAAGGGGCCGCCGATCCCGCTCGTCGCCTGATGCGCCTGGGGCACCAGCATGATCACCGCGGCGGCGCTGACGCCGACCAGCCCGAGGAGGAAGGCGCCGACGGGCAGGATCAGGCGGCGCGTGCGGGGGGACAGAGCCATGGTCGGGCCTTCGCGGGCGGGCGGACGCTCCCGTCCGGCCTCAAGGCTGCCGGAGGAACCATGCCCGGATGGTCGCTGGCAAGGGGCGGGTCGCCGCGGAGCCGGATGGCGAGGCGCAGCGACGCGTCATGCCCCTGCGCAACGCCTTGAAATCCTTAGCCGGTTTCGTTCGTCGGCTACGTGGCAGGCGGGAGGGGAGAGTCGCCGGAATCGCCGCGCGGCCATCGGTCCAACCCCTTGTCCAAACACGCATTCTCCCGTCATAAAAGCGTGCCGGCCTTCGTGTTGTTGTCGCCGGCAACGAGGGGGCGCGGACGATGTTCGCCCGGCCCCGGGCCTCGACGGGACGGGTCGACCATGCTGCCGAATTTTTCCGCGCGTGATGCCACCGCGGCGTGGAAGGCCGGCTGGGAGACGAAGGTGCAGGCGCCCTTCGCCCGCTTCCGCCAGACCTTCGAGGGCGGCGACCTGATGCTGCCCGGCGGCGCGCCGATCCTCCTGAAGCCCCGGGCGAAGAAGCTTGTCGTCGATCCGGGCCTCGACCCCTGCCTCGGCCGCATCGGCACGCTGGAGGTGCGCCTCGCCACCACCAAATCGGAGATCCGCCGGGCGCAGCGCCTGCGCTTCCGCGTGTTCTACGAGGAGATGTCGGCGATCCCCTCCGGCATGGCGGCGCTGAAGCGGCGCGACATCGACGCCTACGACGCGGTCTGCGACCACCTGCTGGTGATCGACCACGCCGCGACCGAGGCCAAGCCCTTCCGCAAGGCGCGGCCCAAGGTGGTCGGCACCTATCGTCTGCTCCGCCAGGACCGGGCGGATGCGGCCTTCGGCTTCTACTCGGCCGGGGAATACGACCTCGCCCCCCTGCTGGAGCGCCATCCCGGCAAGCGCTTCCTGGAGCTCGGCCGCTCCTGCGTGCTCAAGCCCTACCGCACCAAGCGCACGGTGGAGCTGCTCTGGCACGGCATCTGGACCTACGTGCTGCATCACCGCATCGATGCGATGCTCGGCTGCGCCAGCCTGGAGGGCACGGATCCCGAGCGGCTCGCCCTGCCGCTCAGCTTCCTGCACCACCATGCCCGGGCGCCGGAGTCCTGGCGGGTGCGGGCCCTGCCCGAGCGCTACGTCGCCATGGACCGGCTGGCGCCGGAGGCGATCGACCCGAAGAAGGCGTTGAACGCCCTGCCCCCGCTGATGAAGGGCTATCTGCGCGTCGGCGCGACCTTCGGCGACGGCGCCGTGGTCGACCGCCAGTTCGGCACCACGGACGTCTTCGTGGTGCTGCCGGTCTCGGCGATCGCCGCCCGCTATATCGGCCATTTCGGCGCGAGTGCGGATCGGCACGCCGCGTGACCGGAACGCCGTTCGGGCAGGGCTGACCCGCTCCATCCCGGCTTGCTCCGGCCCGTGAAGCCTGATGAGGCAGCGCGACCGTCCGCTCACGTGCCCGTGAAGGTCATGCTCGCCCCCTCCCCCCGGTCCGACCGCGAACGCCTCGGCGCCATGGCCGCGGCCATCACCTGCGTGGCCGTGGTCGGCACCGGGCTCGGCCTGTCGATCCCGCTCCTTTCCCTCGAGATGGAGCGGATGGGGGCTTCCAGCGGGCTCATCGGCGTCAACACCGCTGTGGCCGGGCTCGCCAGCATCCTCACCGTGCCCTTCGTGCCGCGGCTCGCCGCCCGCATCGGCGTGGTGCGCCTGCTCGTGCTGGCGATCCTCGTAGGCGGCCTCTGCCTCTCGGGCTTCAAGCTGTTTTACGGGCTGGCCTGGTGGTTTCCCCTGCGCTTCGTCTTCTCGACGACGCTCGGCGTGCTGTTCGTGCTGTCCGAGTACTGGATCAACGACGCGGCGCCTCCCGCGCGGCGCGGGCTGGTGATGGGCATCTACGCCACGGTGCTCGCCATCGGCTTCGCCATCGGGCCGGCTTTGCTCGCCGTGTTCGGCACGGAGGGCTGGGCTCCCTATCTCGCCGGCTCCGGCCTCTTCTTCCTCGGCCTGACGCCGCTGCTGCTGGCCCGGAACCTGTCCCCGCGTCTCGGCCATGGCGGCGGCGGCAAGGTGCTCGCCTATCTGCGCACCGCGCCGGTCGCGGTGCTCGCCGCCGCGCTCTACGGGGCGGTGGAAGCCGGCGGCTTCGCCATCCTGCCGCTTTATGCGCTCCATGTCGGCTTCGACGCGAAGACGGCGGCGGCCCTGGTGAGCGCCGTGGCACTGGGCAACGTGGCCTTCCAGATCCCCGTCGGTCTGCTCGCGGACCGGATCGACCGACGCTGGGTGCTGCTCGGTGCCTGCCTTTTCGGCGCTGCCGGGGCAGCCGCGATCCCGGCGCTTTCCGGTTCGCTACCGTGGCTGACGGGCCTGCTCTTCGCCTGGGGCGGTATTGCCGGCACGCTCTACACGGTCGGCCTCGCCCATCTCGGCGCGACCCTGCGCGGACCGGATCTCGCGGGCGCCAACGCCGCCTTCGTGATGCTCTACAATGTCGGGCTGATGCTCGGGCCGCCCGTGATCGGCGGGGGCATGGACCTCGCCAAGCCCCACGGCTTCGCGGTGGCGCTCGCGATCCCGTTCCTGGCTTATGTGCTGGTGGTGATCCGTAACCTCGCCCGCTCTTCCGGAAGAGGCGCCTGAGCGCCACATTCTGGAACGGGCGCTCCCCTGGAGCCGTTATACGCTCAAGCTGCTGCCCGAGAGACGGCATGCGCCGTCTCAGCCCCTTGCCGGAGGTCTGCCATGAGCCTGATCGGACGCCTCGTCACCAAGATCCTCGGCACCGAGGACCGCCCCGTTGCCCGCGACGACCGCAATGCCGGCTCCAGCACGCCGATCGGCCGGCTGGTGACCAAGATCCTGCGGAGGTAGGCGCCTCTTGCCGTCAGCCGCACGAGGCCGACGGACGCGCGATAGGTTGCGTCATGACCGAAGTCGAGCAGGGAACCGCCGCGATCCTGCTCGGCGCATGGCCGGGCGATTCCATGCCACCTGGATCGGCGGTTGAATGAATGCGGCATCGTCTCGGATGTGAGCGACAATCGCAGGTCGGCAATGCGATGCCTGACCGACCGCGATGGCGCCGGGAAGGAGGCGTGCGTTTCGGTGCACGTCTCCCCCGAGCCAATCGAACGGGTGAACGCACGAGCGGGGCTGCGACAAGACACGGAACTGGTGGAGTTCGCCTTGGCGAACGTCCCTATGGACGACACCTTCGCCCAGGTTGCCTGCGAGCTGCGCAACACGGACGATCCGGATCTCGAACGCGGTTCTTCGCGAATGTCCCTGAGCTTCGGGTCCGCTCCGCAGGTGCCGAAGCGCGATCCCGGCACGACCTTGGCCCACTGAAACGACGTGGCCCTTCCACGTCTGAAGCGTGCGGCAGCGTCTATCGCGGAAGGGGGTAAGGCCATCGCGTCGCAACCATGCGCGGCACCGGCCGGTCCTCCTTGCGCTCCGCGTCCGAGCCGGGCACTCCGCCCTCGATGACCGTTCCGTCCCCGTCCACGCGCCGTCCGCTCTCTGCTCTTCGCGGCTTCCTCACCAACGAGGCCGCGGGTGGGATCGTTCTGATGGTGGCGGCGGCGCTGGCGCTCGTTGTGGCGAATTCGCCCCTCGGCGCGCACTACGCCCACGCCCTGCATACGAAGCTCGGGCCCTTCAGCCTTCTGCATTGGGTGAATGACGGCCTGATGGCCGTGTTCTTCCTGCTGGTGGGTCTCGAGATCAAGCGCGAGGGGCTGGACGGACGCTTGCGGACCTGGCCGGACCGGGTGCTGCCCGGCATCGCCGCCGCCGCAGGCATGGCGGCACCGGCCCTCGTCTATCTCGCCTTCAATCTCGGTTCCGGCACCGCCCGCGGCTGGGCGATTCCCGCCGCCACCGACATCGCCTTCGCCTTGGGCGTGCTTGCGCTGCTCGGCCCGCGGGTGCCGGTCTCCCTCAAGATCTTCCTCGCGGCGGTGGCGATCGTCGACGATCTCGGGGCCGTCCTCATCATCGCCCTGTTCTACACAAGCTCCCTCGACCTGCCGATGCTGGCCGGCGCGGGGGGCGTGCTGCTCGCGCTCCTCGCCCTCAACCGTTTCGGCGTGCGGGTCCTTTTTCCCTATCTTCTGCTCGGCCTCGTGCTCTGGGTGTTCGTGTTGCGCTCGGGCGTGCACGCCACCGTCGCCGGGGTGCTGCTCGCCCTGTTCGTGCCGATCCGCCCGAGCCCGGGCCGGCCGGAGGACGAGACCTCGCCCTTGCACCGGCTGGAGCATGGGCTGAGCCCTTGGGTTTCCTTCCTGATCGTGCCGGTCTTCGGTTTCGCCAATGCCGGCGTCGGTGTCCTCGGCCTGCCGCCTTCGGCTTTGGTCGATCCCGTCACCCTCGGCGTGGGGCTCGGCCTGTTCCTGGGCAAGCAGGTCGGCGTCTTCGCGAGCGTGCGGCTCGCGGTTCTGACCGGCATCGCGGCGCGGCCGGCCGGGGCGAGCTGGCGGCAGGTCTACGGTGTCGCCCTGCTCTGCGGCATCGGCTTCACCATGAGCCTGTTCATCGGTGGCCTCGCCTTCACGGACGGCCTGCACGAGACGGAGACCAAGCTCGGCGTCCTCGGCGGCTCCCTGCTCTCGGGGCTCGCCGGCGCCCTGCTGCTCGCGCGCGCCCCCCGGCGGGTGGAGGAGGCGGCGCGGGCCTGAGCCGCGTTGTCCCGCGCGCGCACCAGTTGTAACTGCGCGCCATGCGCTACTATCTAGGCCTCGCCACCACCTTCCACGATCCGGCCCTCGCCCTCGTCGGACCGGACGGGACCGTGCTCTTCGCGGAGGGCGCGGAGCGCTTCCTGCAATACAAGCGGGCCCCGAACTGCGAGCCCGATACCGGCATCCGCATGGTCGGCCTTCTGAAGGCCCATGTGCCGGAGGGGGCAGAGCTCGTCATCGCCTCCTCCTGGGGTGAGCAGTTCACGGAGTTCCTGAAGGGCCAGGCGGCGGCGGGCGCCTTCGACCTGATGGCGCTGAGCCGCCATCCCTCGACCCTCAACCGCTCCTTCGTGCCGGAGCGGGCCGAGCGCATCCTGGTGGCCGATCTCCACGCCATGCAGGCCCGGATCGGGCATGGCACGCTGATGGCGCTCGACAACGAGACCCGCGGCTTCGGCGGGACGCCTCGGGTGAGCCTGGCCGCGCAGAGGCGCTACCCCCACCATCTCGCGCACGCGGCCTACGCTCTCTGGGGCAGCCCCTTCGACAAGGCCACGGCGCTCATCGTGGACGGCATGGGCGAGACGGGTGCGGCGGCGCTCTACCGGCTGGCGGAGGGCCGCATCGAGGAGGTGCGCCGGCACCGGGGCCGCGGCTCGGTCGGCTTCCTCTACGGTCTCGTCACCGACCTGGCCGGCTTCGACCAGATCAAGGGCGAGGAATGGAAGATCATGGGGCTCGCCCCCTACGGCACGCCCGATCCCGATCTGATGGAGCTGCTGCGCCGCCTCTACAGCGTGGAAGACGGGCGGCTGAAATTCGCCGACACGCCGGTCGTTCAGGCGGTGACGGCGGAGATCCTCGCCCGGCGCCCGCCCGACCTGACCGAGCAGGGCTGGGCCGACCTTGCCCGCAGCGGCCAGGAGATCTTCTGCGAGCTGATGGACGTGCTCGTCGCCGAAGCCGAGCGGCTGGCCCCCTCGGAGAATCTGGTGATCGGCGGCGGCTGCGGGCTCAATTCCTCCTACAATGGCCGCGTGCTCGGGCGCTCCGGCTTCCGGCGGCTGCACGTGCCCTCGGCGCCCGCCGACGACGGCAACGCCATCGGCGCGGCCTGGCTCGCCTATGCGGAGGATCATCCCGAGTGGCGCGGACCTGCCGCCGCCGCCCGGCCGCTGACGCCCTATCTCGGCTCGACGGTCTCGACCGAGCCCTTCGAGCGCATGACGGCCTGGGAGCCGCGGGCACGGAAGCTCGGCCACGAAGGTGTCACCCGGGAGGCGGCGCGGATCCTGGCCGAAGGGGGCCTCGTCGGCTGGGTGCAGGGCCGGGCCGAGTTCGGTCCCCGGGCGCTCGGCAACCGCTCGATCCTGGCCGATCCGCGCCCCGAATGGGCCAAGGAACGGCTCAACGCCAAGGTGAAGTACCGCGAGGCCTTCCGGCCCTTCGCCCCCTCCATCCTGGCGGAGGCGGGCCCCGACTGGTTCGAGGATTACGCGGACAGCCCCTACATGGAGCGCACCCTGGTCTGGCGGGACGCCGTGCGGGCCAAGGTGCCGGCGGTGGTGCATGCGGACGGCACCGGCCGGCTCCAGAGCGTCACGCGGGCGCGCAACCCGGCCTATGCCGCCCTGATCGAGGCCTTTTGCGACCTGACCGGCGTGCCGATCCTGCTCAACACGAGCTTCAACGTGATGGGCAAGCCGATCCTCCACACAGCGGAGGACGCGATCCTGATGTTCTACACCACGGGCCTCGACGCCATCGTGGTCGAGGACTGGCTGCTGACCAAGACGATGCCGGCCGGGGTGTGAGCCCGGCGCCCCGCTTCAGGCCTTGCGGGCCACCGTGAAGCGGGCGGCCTGGCGCAGGATCTCGGCGCGCCCGCCCCAGGGAGCCACCGCCTCCTCGCAGAGGGCGACGAGGCGGTCGCACTCGGCGCGGGCGCCGTCGAGGCCGAGGCGATCGACGAGGGTCGCCTTGCCGGCATCCTTGTCCTTGCCGGTGGCCTTGCCCATGGCCTCCGGGGAGGCCTCGCGGTCGAGGATGTCGTCGGCGACCTGGAAGGCCTGGCCGAGGGCCTTGCCGTAGCGCAGGAGCGCCGCCCGCTCGTCGGCGTCGGCGCCGCCGACGATGGCGCCCGCCTCCACCGAATAGGCGAGGATGGCGCCGGTCTTCATGGCCTGCATGCGCAGGGTGTCCTCGACGTCGAGGGAGACGGCGCCGAAGCGGCCTTCCGCGGCGAGATCGAGGAGCTGCCCGCCGACCATGCCGCCGAGGCCGGAGGCCTTGGCGAGGCCGAGCACGAGATCGGCGCGGATCGCCGGGTTCGGCTGCCACTGGGCGTCCGCCGTGATCTCGAAGGCCAGCGTCTGCAGGGCGTCGCCGACGAGGATGGCGGTGGCCTCGTCATAGGCCTTGTGCACCGTGGGCTTGCCGCGGCGCATGTCGTCGTTGTCCATCGCCGGCATGTCGTCGTGGACCAGCGAATAGCAGTGCACCAGCTCGACGCCCGCGCCGGCGGCGAGCGCCCCGGCCTCGGAACCGCCGAGCATGCGGGCGGTCTCGATCGCGAGGAACGGGCGCAGGCGCTTGCCGCCGCCGAGCACCGCGTGGCGCATCGCCTCCATCAGCCGGGGCGGACGGGCGATCTCGCCGGGGCGGACGCTTTCGTCGAGCAGGTCGACCATGAAGCGCTCGACGGTGGCCGCCACCTCGGCAAGCCTGTGGGCAAAGGCATCGGCCGACGGGTTCGCCTTGACCGGAGCGGCGGAACCTTGCGTTGAGGTCATCGGGACAAGCCTTGGTCGAGAAGGGGCAGGCGCAGGTTGCGGATGCCGGAGGACAGCGACGGGATGCCCGAGGGGCGCGATCTGCGCCGCGTGCGGCCGCCGGGCCGTGGGCGCGGATTGCGGCGGCTCGCCACCCTCCTCACCGTCGCTCCCGTCATCGTGGTCGCCCTCACGCTCACGCTCGCGCTCGTCTATAGCGTGCTGATGCCGCCCTCAACCCTGATGCTGGGCCGATGGTTGACGTGGCAGGGCGTCGACCGGGAGCCGGCGGCGCTGGAGGCGATCTCGCCTTTCCTCGTCCAGGCGGTGATGGCCTCGGAGGATCAGCGCTTCTGCCTGCATAGCGGCGTCGACTGGGGGGCGCTGCGCGAGGTCGTGGACGACGAGGACGGGCCGAGCCGGGGCGCCTCCACCATCACCATGCAGACGGCCAAGAACGTCTTCCTCTGGCCCGGCCGCTCCTACATCCGCAAGGGCCTCGAGATCCCCCTGGCGCTGCTGGCGGACGCGGTCTGGGGCAAGCGGCGGACGATGGAAATCTACCTCAACGTCGCCGAGTGGGGCGAAGGCCTCTACGGCGCGCAGGCCGCCGCCCGGTACTGGTTCCACAAGGATGCCCGTGCGCTGACGCGCCAGGAGGCGGCCCTGCTCGCGGCCGCGCTGCCGAACCCGATCGAGCGCCGGGCCGGCAAGCCGTCCCGCGGCCTGCGCGCCATCGCCGCCCGTATTCAGGGCCGGATGGGACAGGTCGACGGGCTGATGGGCTGCCTGCGCCGCTGATCCCGCACAGGCCCGGGCGAGGCCGAAATTGCCGCGGGACGCTCGATCGGTTGCGGGCGAGATCGCTGCGGCCGGGGCGCACGGGGGGCGCAACCGGCCGAAAATCGGTTATGGAGCCCGCCGAGAAGGAGAGTTCCCATGTCCGTGCCCGCCACCGAGATCACCCTGGAGCGGATCGCCCTGATCCGGCGCCTCGTGGTGGCCTGGAACCCGGAGGCGCATGGCGCGCCGATCATCCATCCCGACGCGCCCTACGGCAGCACCGATCGGGACGGCGACATCGCCAACGTCACCGGGGACGACGAGGGCGCGGAGGAGGAGCACCGGGCGGTCGGCGCGGCGCTCGCGGCCTTCGTGCGGCACGCGACGCTCAAGCCCGGCCGTTTCACCTATCACAACCCCCTGGTGAAGCTCGATCTCGCCGGCGTCGGCGATGTGTTCCGCGACGAGGCGGGCGCCGCCCCGAAGCAGATCACCTTCGATGTCGGGGAAGAGCATCTCGCCCTGATCCCGCATCTGGCGGTGGCCTGGGACGAGGCCCGCGGCATCCCCCTGGTCGATCCGGCCGCTCCCTACGGCGGGGCCGACCTCGAAGCCTCGATGCGCCGGCATCTCGGCGGCCGGGAGACCGACCTCATCCGCCTGCACCACGCCCTGCAGCCCGCCCTTCAGATCTTTCTGCGCTACGCCGACATCGCCCCGGGCGATTACGCCTGAGAGCGGAGCCGCGTTGACCCTCGTGGAAGCGGTGCCTTAATGTCCGGGTGCGGAGCAAGCCGCCCCCGGACCCGCGGGAAGGGTTGAGCCCACTTGCCGCCGAGTTTTCGACGACAGCAGACCTTTGTGCAGCCGGAGATGCGGGTCATCGGCGCTTCATGCACGGAGGTTCCATGCAGCGGCTCCCCGATCAGCCCGATCTCGACCATCTGAAACGGCAGGCCAAGGGCCTGCTCGCCCGCGCCCGGGCGGGCGACGCTTCCGCCCGCGCGTTCTTTCGCGACGCTGCCCGCGGTGCCGAGCCGGATCTACGGCTTCATGCGGCGCAGTTCGCCCTCGCCCGTGCCTATGGCTTCCCCTCCTGGCCGGACTTGGCCCGCTTCGTCCTGGCCCGCCGCGCCTGGGCTGCCGACCCCGCACGCCGGATTCAGGAATGGCTGCGCCTCGCCTATGCCGGCGACATCGCGGGAGGAATGGGCCGCGCGAGCCCCGCCGCGGCGGCGCGTCTGATCGAGGAGGATCCGGGTTTCCTCGCCGGCGACGCCCCTCTCGCCTGCGCCGTCGGCCAGGAGACCGCATTGCACGCGGCGATCGATGCGGATCCCGGTTGGGTCCATCGCCCAGGCGGGCCACTGAACCTGCCGCCCCTCGTGGCCGTAACGCATTCGAGCCTGCTGCGGCTGCCGCGCTACCGCGAGGGATTGATCGCCTGCGCGCGGCGTCTGCTCGAGGCAGGAGCCGATCCGGATCAGGCCGTTCCCAGCCGCTGGGGCGGTGCGCCGGGCACGCCGCTCTCGGCCCTCTACGGCGCGGCTGGGCAGAACCGTGATCCCGCACTGACGCGCCTGCTCCTCGAAGCGGGGGCGAACCCGAATGACGGGGAATCCCTCTATCATTCTCTGGAGGAACCGGAGTGCACCCGGCTGCTCCTCAAGGCGGGCGCCCGCGTTGCCGGCACCAATGCGCTCTACCGTGCCCTCGACCTCGCCGATGCCGAGCCGCTTCGTTTGCTGCTCGCGCATGGGGCCGATCCGGAGGAGCCGCCGCCGGGCCTTCCGACCTCGGCCTGGGGCACGCCCCTGCTCTGGGCGATCCGGCGGCGCCGGTCCCTGGCCCATGTCGAGGCCCTGCTCGCCGCCGGGGCCGATCCGAGCGCGCGGACGCCGGACGGCACCGGCGCCCTTGTCCTGGCGCGGCGTTTCGGCCTGCCGGAGGTCGCCGCCCGCCTGGAGCAGGCCGGTGCGGCGGCGGCGATGTCCGACCCGGAGCGCTTTCTCGCCGCTTGCGCGGCGGGGGATGTGGCGGCCGCGGAGCGGATCCGATCCCTCCAACCGGATCTACCGGGATCCCTGTCCGAGGTGCAATTGCGGCAATTGCCCGAGCTCGCCGCGCTCGGCTGCGGGCAGGCCGTGCGGCTGATGGTGCGGCTCGGCTGGCCGGTCGCGATCCCGGGCGGGGATTGGCAGGGCTCGGCCCTCAACCATGCGGTGTTCCGGGGCGATGCCGAGCTGACCCGCTTTCTCTTGGAGCACGGCGCCGGCTGGCGGGAACGCCATGGCTACGGCGACGACGTGAGCGGCACCCTGTCCTGGGCTTCCCTCAACGAACCCGAGAACGGCGGGGACTGGGCGGGATGCGCCGAGGCCCTGCTCGCTCACGGCATGCCCGCTGCAAGCCGGGACCCGGTGGGCTCCGGCGGTGTGGTGCACGACGGGCGCCTACGGTCCTTCTCCGATGCGGTGACCGAGATTCTGCTCGGGGTCACGGAGCAGGAGGGATGAACCCGCTTCAGATCGCTTGAAACGGGCGGGCGTGCCTCCCCTCGCCCGCGAGCGGGACGAGGGGAGATCGCCCGAGCGCGAACTCAGCCTTCGCGCTTCTTGCGCTGGGCGAGCGTCCGCAGCCGAAGCGCGTTGAGCTTGATGAAGCCGGCCGCGTCGCGGTGGTCGTAGGCGACGGCGCCCTCCTCGAAGGTGACGAGGTCCTGGTCGTAGAGGGAATGCGGGCTCTCGCGGCCGATCACGTGCACGCCGCCCTTGTAGAGCTTCAGCCGCACGGTGCCGGTGACCTTCTCCTGGCTCTTGTCGATGAGCGCCTGGAGCATCTCACGCTCCGGCGAGAACCAGAAGCCGTTATAGATCAGCTCCGCGTATTGCGGCATGAGCTGATCCTTCAGATGTGCCGCGCCGCGATCCAAGGTGATCGATTCGATGGCGCGGTGGGCCGGCAGCAGGATGGTGCCACCGGGGGTCTCGTACATGCCGCGGCTCTTCATGCCGACGAAGCGGTTCTCGACGAGGTCGAGCCGGCCGATGCCGTTGGCGCGGCCGAGCTCGTTCAGCTTGGCGAGCAGGGTGGCCGGCGACAGGCGCTCGCCGTCGATGGAGACCGCATCGCCCTTCTCGAAGCCGATGGTGATGACGGTGGGAGTCTCGGGCGCCTCTTCCGGCGACAGGGTGCGCGAATAGACGTAGTCCGGCACCTCTACCGCCGGATCCTCCAGCACCTTGCCCTCCGAGGAGGCGTGCAGGAGGTTGGCATCGACGGAGAACGGGCTCTCGCCGCGCTTGTCCTTGGCGATCGGGATCTGGTGCTGCTCGGCGAAGGCGATGAGCTGCTCGCGGGAGCGAAGGTCCCATTCGCGCCAGGGGGCGATGACGGTCACGTCGGGCTTGAGGGCGTAGTAGCCGAGCTCGAACCGGACCTGGTCGTTGCCCTTGCCGGTGGCGCCGTGGCAGACCGCGTCGGCCCCGACCCGCTCGGCGATCTCGATCTGCTTCTTGGCGATGAGCGGCCGGGCGATGGAGGTGCCGAGCAGGTACACGCCCTCATAGACGGCATTGGCCCGGAACATCGGGAAGACGTAGTCGCGGACGAATTCCTCGCGCAGATCCTCGATGAAGATGTTCTCCGGCTTGATGCCGAGCAGCTCCGCCTTCTTGCGGGCCGGCTCCAGCTCCTCGCCCTGGCCGAGATCGGCGGTGAAGGTCACGACTTCGCAGCCGTAGGTGGTCTGCAGCCACTTGAGGATGATCGAGGTGTCGAGGCCGCCCGAATAGGCGAGCACGACCTTCTTGACGGATTTGGGAGAAGAGGGAGCGGACATCGGGGAAGGCTTCGTTCAGCGGCCGGGATGCCGCGTCGCTTAACAGCGGAGTTGCGCCCCGCGCAACCGCATGCGCCCTGCCGGCTTACAGGAGAGGGACGGCGCGCGGTCGCGCGAGGCTGCCCTCCTCGGAAAGCATGGCTGTCGCGGATGAACCTTCGCGGTGGGTTCTGCGTAGTGTCACTTTCGATCCCGGAGCTTTGACGAATGCCGCGTCGCCCGACCCTGGAGTTCTGGTACGAGTTCGCCTCGACCTACTCCTATCTCGCGGCGATGCGCGTCGAGGCCCTCGCCGAGGCGGCCGGCGTCGCCCTGCGCTGGCGGCCCTTCCTGCTCGGGCCGATCTTCCTGGCCCAGGGCTGGAACAACTCGCCCTTCAATCTGTACCCGGCCAAGGGCCGCAACATGTGGCGGGACCTCGACCGGGAGGCGGCCCGGGCCGGTCTGCCGCCGGTGACGCGCCCCAACCCGTTCCCGCAGAACAGCCTCGCCGCCACCCGCGCCGCGATCTACGGCAGCGATTTCGACTGGCTGGTGCCCTTCTCGAAGGCGGTGTTCGCGACCTCCTTCGCCAGGGGCGGCTCCATCGCCGAACCCTCGGCCGTGGCCGCAATCCTCGACGGCCTCGGCCTCGACGGGCCGGCGATCCTCAAGGCCGCGACCTCGGAGGTGAACAAGGGCCGCCTCAAGGTGGCGGGCGAGGAGGCGAGGTCCCGCGGCATCTACGGTGCCCCGAGCTTCCTCACCGAGGATGGCGAACTGTTCTGGGGCAACGACCGCCTGGAGCAGGCGCTGGCCTGGGCCGCCGGGGACCGTCCGGGGGGCTTGCGGTAGGCCACGCTGCGCGAGAGACGAAAAGCCGTCTCGTGCTAAGGGCGTGCGGTCAGCGATAATCCGGACCGCCCTCCCCTTGCGTTTTCTCCTCGTCGCCGTCGGCCGGCTCAAGAACGGCCCGGAGCGTGACCTCGCCACCCGCTATCGCGAGCGTGCCCTCGCCCTGGGCAAGAGCCTGGGCGTCTCCGCCTGCGACCTCGTCGAGATTCCGGAGAGCCGGGCGCGGCGGGCCCCTGACCGCTGCGCCGAGGAGGCGGCGGCGATCCTCGGCCATGTCTCGGCGGAGGCGGCCTTGATCGCCTATGACGAGCGCGGGCGTTCCGATCTCTCCAGCGAGCGCATCGCGGAGCGGGTCGGGGTCTGGCGCGATGCTTCGAAGCCGGCTCTGGCGATCGCCATCGGCGGCGCGGACGGCCTCGACGACGCCGTTCGGACACGCGCCGACCTCATTCTCGCCTTCGGGGCGGCGACACTGCCCCATGGCCTTGTGCGCGTGCTCGCCCTGGAGCAGGTGTACCGGACGCTCACGATCCTGGCGGGTCATCCCTATCACCGCGGCGAGCCTTGAGGGTGCATCTCCGGTCTTCGACATCCCCGCGCCGTCTCCTCGCGGCCGGCCTCCTCTGCGCGGGTGCGGCCCTGGCCGGGGCGGCCGCGGCGCAGGAGGCCCCCGCCCCTGCCGAGGCGATCCAGCGCGCCACCGAGGAGCGGAACCGGCGCGCCGAGAGCCTGAAGCAGATCGAGGAAGCGCTCGCCGCGAGCGCCGGAAGCCGCGCCGCCATGGAGAAGGAAGCGGCGGCGATCGCCGGCGACCGGGCCAAGCTCAACACCGCCCTGCTCGACGCGGCCCGCCAGGCCCAGGCGACCGAGGACCGGATGAGCCGCCTCGACGAGCGCCTGCGCACGCTCACCGACAGCGAGGCGGCGATCCGCAAGTCGCTCGATGCCCGCCGCGGCGTCATCGCCGAGGTGCTGGCGGCGCTCCAGCGTATGGGCCGGCGCCCGCCCCCCGCAGTGCTGGTGCGGCCCGAGGACGTGCTCGCGGTCATCCGCACCTCGATGCTGCTCGGCGCGGTAGTGCCGGAACTGCGCGGCGAGGCCGAGACGCTCGCCGGCGACCTGACCGAGTTGGTGCGGGTGCGCGGGCTGATCGCCTCCGATCGCGAAGCTTTGAAGAACGATCTCGCGGGTTGGGCGGCGGAGCGCCAGCGGCTCGACGCCCTCGTCACCGCCCGCAAGGCGCGGCTCGCCGAAGTCGAGAGCAACCTCGCGGCCGAGCGTCAGCGTAGCGCCGAACTCGGCGTCCAGGCCAAGTCCCTGAAGGATCTGGTCGACCGCATGGAGGGCCAGGTCGCCTCCGTCCGCCGCGCCGAGGAGGCGGCCAGGGCGGCGCAGGAGAAGGAGGCGCGGGCGACGCAGGAGAAATTCGCTGCCGCGGGCACCCGCGATCCGGCCCGCCTCACGCCGAAGATCAAGTTCGCCGAACTGCGCGGCGACCTGCCGAGGCCCGTCAGCGGCGTGCTCGCCCGCGGCTTCAACCAGCCCGACGGGAATGGCGGCACCACCCGCGGCATCTCGCTCCGGGCGCGGCCGAAGGCGGTCGTCGCCTCTCCGGCGGATGGCTGGGTGGCCTTTGCCGGGCCCTTCCGGTCCTATGGCCGTCTCTTGATCATCAACGCGGGCGACGGCTACTATCTTTTGCTCGCCGGCATGGACCAGATCAGCGTCGAGGTCGGGCAGTTCGTGCTGGCGGGTGAGCCTGTGGCGACGATGGGTGACGGCGGATCGGCGGAGGTTTCGCAGGCTCCAACGACGCGTGCGTCATCGAGGGACGATGATCGGGGCGATCCCGTCCTGTACGTCGAGTTCAGAAAAGACGGCGGCTCCATCGATCCGGAGCCTTGGTGGGCGAAGAGCCCCAGCGAGAAGGTCCGCGGGTAATGCGCAAGATTTCCCTCGTGTTGTTCGGCGCGGTCCTGGGCGTCGGTGGGTCGGTGGTCGCGACCCAGACGCAATTGCTCTCCGGCACCAGCGCGGTCGCGGCCTCCGCCGAGACCTACCGGCAGCTCAGCCTGTTCGGTGACGTGTTCGAGAAGGTGCGCACTGACTACGTGGAGAAGCCCGACGAGGCCAAGCTGATCGAGGCCGCGGTCAACGGCATGCTGACCTCGCTGGACCCGCATTCGAGCTACATGGACGCGAAGGCCTTCCGCGACATGCAGACCACGACCCGCGGCGAGTTCGGCGGCCTCGGCATTGAGGTCACGATGGAGGACGGCCTGATCAAGGTCGTCTCCCCGATCGACGACACCCCCGCCTCGAAGGCCGGCATCCTCGCCAACGACATCATCACCCAGATCGACGAGGACCAGGTGCAGGGCATGACCCTGAACCAGGCCGTCGACAAGATGCGCGGCCCGGTCAATTCCGCGGTGAAACTGAAGATCACCCGCAAGGAGGCCAAGGACCCGATCGACGTCACGCTCAACCGCGACGTGATCAAGATCCGCCCCGTGCGCTCGAAGGTCGAGGGCGGCGACGTCGGCTACGTGCGCCTGACCCAGTTCAACGAGCAAACCTATGACGGCCTGAAGACCGCCATCGACAAGCTCTCCAGCGAGATCGGCAACGACAAGCTCAAGGGCTACGTGCTCGACCTGCGCAACAACCCGGGCGGCCTGCTCGACCAGGCGGTGATGGTCTCCGACGCCTTCCTCGACCGGGGCGAGATCGTCTCAACCCGCGGTCGCAATCCGGACGAGACGCAGCGCTTCTCCGCCAAGGCCGGCGACCTCGCCAAGGGCAAGCCGATCGTGGTGCTTGTGAATGGCGGCGCGGCCTCGGCTTCGGAGATCGTGGCCGGCGCCCTGCAGGATCATAAGCGGGCGACCATCATGGGCACCCGCTCCTTCGGCAAGGGCTCCGTGCAGTCGATCATCCCGCTCGGCGGCCAGGGCGCTCTGCGCCTGACCACGGCGCGCTATTACACGCCGTCCGGCCGCTCGATTCAGGCCAAGGGCATCGAGCCGGATCAGGAGGTCCTGCAGGAGGTGCCGGACGACCTGAAGGGCAAGGACGAGACCAAGGGCGAGGCCGGCCTGAAGGGCCACCTCAAGCAGAAGGACACGGAAGAGCGCGGCGGCTCCTCGGCCTACATCCCGCCGGACCCGGCCAAGGACAAGCAGCTCATCGCCGCCGTGGACTTCCTGCACGGCATCCAGAAGGGCGCCGCCAACGTGACGAAGCCCGCCACGCAGAACTGATGCGCTTTCTCGACGCGGGGCACCGCAGGGCGCCCGGCCTTTAGGGAAAGATTAACCATGACGGCCCGCAATGTCGGCTCAGACCGACGCTGCGGGCCGATTCCGTTTCAGAAGCGCCCTAAGCTCGCGGTCCCGGGAATCGCAGATTTGCCGGAAGACGGGTGCGAGAAGACGGGTGGACGAGAGTTCCGACGATATCCTGACCCGGCCGCTGGGGATTGAGCCGCCGAAGGCGCGCCGCCGCTTCGTGCTCGCCGGTCATGCCGGGACGCTCGTCGCGGGTCTCGCCGGCGGCAGCCTCGTCGCTCTCGTGGTCGCCCTGGCGCTGCTCGGCGATCCGCACGGCGGCGAGCCCCGGGCCACGGCCGCGATCGAGATTCGTGAGGCCATCCCTGCCGGGGAGGCCGTCGCCTCCGCGGCCGGCGCGGGCAAGCCGGGCGCGAACCTGTCCTCGGCCCGGGACGTGGAACAGGCCTCCGGCGTCACCGTGCACCGGCCCGAGGGCGCCGCCGCCCCCGAGGGTCCCGTCATCATCCGCGTCCCGGACGCGCCGCAGGTGCGCCTCGCCGCGGCGCCCGATCCGCGCATCGTCGAGCGCGGCCGGCATGGGCCGATGCCCCGCCTGGGCGAGGGACGGCTGCGTCCCCTCGACGTCTATGCCCGGCCCGATGCCGAGGGCGGCAACGGGCCCCGCATCGCGATCCTCGTCTCCGGCCTCGGCGTCGGCCAGTCCGCGACGGTGGCCGCGATCGCGCGGCTGCCCTCCGCGGTCAGCCTCGGCATTGCCCCCTACGGCGCCGACCTGGAGAAGACCGCTGCCCGCGCCCGCGATGCCGGCCACGAGATCTTCCTGCTCGCGCCGATGGAGCCGTTCGACTACCCCGACAGCGATCCCGGGCCGCAGACGCTGCTCGCGAGCTCGCGGCCGCCGGAGAATCTCGACCGGCTCGCCTGGGCCATGAGCCGCTTCACCGGCTATGTCGGCGTGGTGAACTTCATGGGCGCCCGGCTGACGAGCGACGCCGCGGCCTTCGAGCCGGTGTTGAAGGAGATCGGCACCCGCGGGCTCGGCTATTTCGACGATGGCACCTCGCCGCGCTCGCTCACCGCGACCCTGGCCGCTCGGGCCAAGGTGCCGGCGGCTCGGGCCGATCTCGTCCTCGACGCGCAGCCGCGGCCCGAGGCGATCGACCGCGAGCTCGCCAAGCTCGAGGAGCTGGCCCGGAAGAAGGGTCTGGCGCTCGCCTCGGGTGCCGCCCTGCCGATGACGATCGACCGTATCGCCCGCTGGGCGGAGGGGCTCGAGGCCCGCGGCATCCGGCTCGTCCCGGTGAGCGCGGCTCTGCGCGCCGCCGGCACCGGCACCCGCCTGTCGAGCGCCGCGCCCTGAGCCCAGCGACAAGCGCAGGGAGCCTTGTTCCCAACGCACCCGCCCCGCGTTGCCGTCGAGCAAAACGACGGCCTATGGTCCCGCTCATGAGTGAGTTTGCCCGAATCCCCGAAGGCCGCGCCGCGGCCGGCCTGCCCTATCGGCTCTGCGTGGGCATCACGCTGTTCAACCGCGATGGCCTCGTCTTCATCGGGCACCGCAGCCGCCAGACGGGCGACCATGCCTGGCAGATGCCGCAAGGGGGCATCGACGAGGGCGAAGCGCCCCGGGAGGCGGCTCTGCGCGAACTCTACGAGGAGACCAATGTCTCCTCCGACTCGGTGACCTTCCTCGGGGAGACCAGCGACTGGCTGGCCTATGACCTGCCCCCGGAGGTGATGAAGCGCTCCTGGATCGGTCGCTACCGCGGGCAGAAGCAGAAATGGTTCGCCTTCGGCTTCACCGGCGCGGAGGACGAGATCGACGTGGCCGCTCCCGGCGGCGGCCAGCACGCCGCCGAATTCGAGGCTTGGCGCTGGGCGCCGCTCGAGACGCTGCCCGGGCTCGTCGTGCCGTTCAAGCGAGCGGTCTACGAAGGGGTCGTCGCGGCCTTTTCCGGGCTCGCCGGCTGGCGCAGCCCGGCGTGAACACCGTCCTTCCCTCTGCCGTCCGGATGTCGTGATGCGCTGGTGGTCGATTCCCATCGTCCTCACGCTCGGCTGGTTCGCCTACACGCTGACGCCGTTCTGGGCCCTGTATGGGCTCGCCGGGGCCGTGCAGGCCCATGACGTCGACTACATCGAGCGCCATGTGAACTTCCGGACCTTGCGCCTGTCGCTGACCCGGCAGCTCGCGGCGACGATCCGGGCGAATGCCGCCGTGAGCGAGAGCCGCGAGCAACAGCGCCTTGCGGATGCCGCTGTCGCCCTCGCCACGCCGATCGTCGATGCGCTGGTGACGCCGCAGATGGTGATCGATCTGCTGCAGGATGGCTGGCCGCAGGGCCTGGACCTGCCGGGGGGCGATCGGCCCGCCGGCCCCGCCCTCTCGATCCCGAACCTGCGCGCGCTGACGACCTATTACACCGCCTCGGACATGCGCGGGTTCCGGGCCACGGTGATCGCGGTGCCGCCCCGGGCGCCGCGCGACGACCAGTTCCGCCTGCGCCTGCGCCTGCGCGGCTTCAGCTGGCGGCTCGTCGATATCGACCTGTCGGAATCCCTGCGCCAGCAGATCGCGGCGGCCCTCGCCCGCGTCACGCACACGCGGGGTTCCCATCGCAGGCCTCAGGCGGACGCGCCGCCGGAGCACGATCCGGAGCCCGAGAAGCGCTGAGGACGCGCCTGGGCAGCCCATCACGCCATCGTCGTGGGCGGAGCTGCGGCAATCCTGCGGCACGCCCCTTCGGAAAAGGGCGGTGCCGCTGTCTTGTTTCGCGCGCGCAAGATGAGTGCAGCGCTGAAGCGATCGGACGGACGCCCTGCGGGGCGCCCTATTTGGGCGCCTTCTCGGCCGGGGCGGCCGCGGCGGGGGCCTTGGGCTCCCGGGCCTCCTCGACCTCCTCCGCCTTCTCCTCGTCCGTGTCGCCGCTCTGCTCGATCGACTTCTCGGGATTGGCGATGAGCGCCTTCACGATGGCGACGAGGCGCTCGCATTCGGCGCCATGCTTGTAGCTGTCGAGCACGATGGCGGCGTCGCGCAGGGTGCGCAGATCACGGACCATCTGCTTGTTCTCGGCGTCCCGCAGCTCCTTCTTGGCCGCGATCGCTTCCTCGATCTTCGCATCCTTGACGTCGCAGGCCGCGTGGGCGGGCCAGGCGGCGGCGAGGATCGGCAGGGTCAGGAGAAGGGCGCGCATCGGTGAAGGGCTCCGGGAACCTCTGGAGGGGCGGAACCCTCAGGCCGGGCGGCGCTCCGACCGCCCGAGGATCCCGTTCGTCAGGGCGACAATGTCGCTCGGCCGATAGGGCTTCGGCACGAACACGGATTGCGTAACGGCTTGGTTCGGCAGGAGGCTCCCGCAGCCGCCGGAGGTATAGACCACGGGCAGGTCCGGGCGCCGCCGGCGGGCGCTGTGGGCGAGGGCTATGCCATTGGTATTGCGGGCGAGATCGATATCGGTGAAGAGCAGGTCCACGCGCTCTCCCTCCAGGATCGCCTCCGCCTCGTTCGCATCCGCGGCCGTGAGCACGCGATAGCCTTCGTCGGAGAGCGCTTCGGCAGCCAGCTCGCAGACGGCCATCTCGTCCTCGACCACGAGGACCGTGTCCATCTGGCCGTCGTAGCGGAAGACGGGAAAGGCGGCGGGGGCGCAGGCGAAGGGGATCATGACGCTACTCCTACTCACCCGGAGAAGAGCAACGGCTCAGCTTCCGGATCGCAGGACCAACGAGGCCTCGCGGACCGGCGTTCACCGCGTTTGCTTCGATTTGCGCCGAAATGGTCAACGGACCGTTAACCGTCGCGGCCCGGGGGGCGCGGCCCGATGAGCCGCCGCTGGCAGATCGGTTTCGGCGTGCTGCTCACGGCCCTGGCCGGTTTCGTGGACGCCCTCGGCTTCATCCGGCTCGGCGGCCTCTACACCTCGCTCATGAGCGGGAACACGACGCAGCTCGCCGTCGCGGCTGGGCATTCGGATGCCGGCGCGGCGGTGCTGCCGACCCTGCTGATCGCCGTGTTCCTGCTCGGCTCGGTGATCGGCGGCGCGCTCACGGCCCTGGCTCCGGCGCGCTGGTCGAGCGCGGCGATCCTGCTGTTCGAGGCGCTGGCGCTCTGCGCCGCCTTCGCCGCGGCGGAGGCCGCCACACATATCGGCATCGCCTCGCTGTTCCTGGCCCTGGCCATGGGCAGCCAGAACGCGGTGCTGGCCCAGGTCCAGGGCTTCCGGGCCGGCACGACCTTCGTGACCGGCGCCCTGTTCGCCTTCGGGCAGAAGCTCGCCCTCGCGCTCGCCGGCCAGGGGCCGCGCTTCGGTTGGGTCGGCGACTGCGTCGTCTGGCTGTCGCTGCTGCTCGGCGCGGTTGCGGGAACGGTCGCGCATCGACATCTCGACATCACAGCGCTCGCGATCCCCGCCGTGCTGACCGCTCTCCTTGCCGTGGCCGCCGGGGTCGTGACTCTGCTAAGCCGCCCGCGACCCACGTCCTGACGCCCCCGAGAAGGTCCTCCGCCGCATGAGCGCCAGCGCCGCCCCCTCCCTGACCACCTACGTCACCGCCGTGGACGCCGGCACCCATGTCGCCGCCGCCTGCTGGCTGAAGGACACGCTGGCCCTGGCACGCGCCGAGGGGGGCGTGCTGCTCCTGCGCGACGGCGCGCAGCAGACGGCGCCGGCCCATCCCGAGGCGGGCATCCTGGTCAGTGCGGGCGACGCGACGCGGATCGTGACCGGGGGCGACGACGGCCGCGTGGTCGCCACCGACGCCTCGGGGGAGAGCGCCGAGCTCGGCGCGGCCAAGGGGGGGGCCTGGATCGACGCGATCGCCCTGCATCCCGACGGCGCCGTGGCCTGGTCGGCGGGAAAGACGGTGACGGCGCGGGATGCCAAGGGCCGCGAACGCACCCTGACCGTGCCGACCACGGCCCGCGGCCTCGCCTTCGCACCCAAGGGCTACCGGCTCGCGGTGGCGCATTACAACGGCGTGAGCCTCTGGTACCCGAATCTCGAGACCGATCCCGAGCTCGTCGAGTGGAAGGGCTCGCATCTCGACGTCACCTGGTCGCCCGACGGGCGGTTCGTCGTCTCGACGATGCAGGAGAACGCCCTGCATGGCTGGCGCCTGCAGCCGGATCGCGGCCACATGCGCATGTCCGGCTACCCGGCCAAGGTCCGCTCCCTGTCCTGGTCGCATGACGGGAACTGGCTCGCCACGAGCGGCGCCGAGGCCGCGATCGTCTGGCCTTTCGATTCCAAGGAGGGTCCGACCGGCAAGGCCCCGCGGGAATGCGGCGTGCGCCCGGCCCGGGTCTCCCGCGTCGCCTTCCATCCCAAGGCGCCGGTGCTTGCCGTCGGCTACGAGGACGGCTGCATCCTGCTCGTGCGCTTCACCGACGCCTCGGAGCTGCTGGTTCGCCCCGCCGTGCGGGGCAGCGCCGTCTCGGCCCTCGTCTGGGACGCCCGCGGCAGCCGCCTCGCCTTCGGCTGCGGGGACGGCCAGGCCGGCATCCTGACCCTGCCGGGCTGAGCCCCGCATGGGCCTGCTCGGCTTCCGACGACCCAGAACGGACGAGCCGGTCCGTGGTCGGATCGCGGCCTGGACCCGGGCGGCCGGCGGCTTCGCCGAGGATGTCGTCGTGAAGGTCAGCGAGATCGCCTGCGCCGATCCGGCCTGCCCCGGCTTCGAGACGGTGATCCTCGTGCAGGTGCCGGGCCGGCCGACGCGCGCCCTCAAGATCCGCAGGTCGGCGGCCGAGGTGACGGCGGAGGCTGTGGCCGAGGCGCTCCGGAACGCGGATTCTGCGGGAAGCTAGGCCGGAGCCGGGAACGTCGACCCGCATCCCGCTCTTGTCCTGTGAGCTTTACGGGAGGTGGCGACGTGCTCCGGGTGATCCGTACCTTCGGCCTCGCGCTCGGGGTCCTCGGCGGCGCGGTGGCGGCGCAGGGACCGGAATACGCGCAGCAATACGCCCAGCGCCTCGGCGGTGCCGTGGACGAGCTGCGCCGCGCGGTCGCCACCCTCGACGGCGATGCCCAGGCGACCGGGCAGAGCCGGGATGCCGCCCTGGAGCGGCTGCGCCGGAATTCCGACGCGCTGGTCGCCCGCCGGGGCGAGGCGGCCCGCTACGACATCGAGCGGCTGAGGGCGCTGGAGGCGCAGCAGACCGCGCTCAACGAGGCGGCGAGCCCGCTCGGCCGCCTCCTGGTGGTGATGCGTTCGCCGGATATGGGCCTCGCCCGCGCCGCCTATCGCGATTACCAGCCGGCGGTGCCGACCACGGCGGACGGGCTCATCGCCGGTCTCGTCGGCTTCCTCGCCACCTGGGCCGGCTGGCGCCTGCTGGCCGATGCCGGGCGCCTCCTCGGCCGCCGATCGTCCTGGCGGGTGCGGCGGGGAACGGAAACGACCCCGGTCTGACCGCATGGCGCGCGCTTGCCGCTTGCGGTTGCGGTGTTGCAGCCCGCCTACAGCCCCCCGCAAGAGCCTCCGCTAGAGGACATTCCGTGGCGCCCGCATTCCCTCGTCGCGCCGGTCACGGCCTTCTTCCGACCATGGTGCGCGCCTCCAGCCAAACCGACGATCCCGCGCTCGATGCCGCGGCGCTCCTGCGCCGGATCGGCTTCTTCGGGCTGTTCGTCATCACGCCGATCGCCGCCCAGGTCTCGCGCCGGGCCCTCGTGGTGCTCGCGCCGATCGGCGTCGTGCTCCTCGTCATCGCCAGCGCCATCGACGGGCGCCAGCGCAAGGTGGCCCCGAGCCTGTCGCGGCTCCTCAAGGCCCCCGCCTTCCTCGCCGGGCTGCTGGTGGTGCTGTGGTCGGCGGTCTCGCTGGTCTGGACGCCGTTCCCCGGCCCTGCGGCGGAGCGCGTCGCCAACCTGTTCGGGGCGATCGGCCTGACCTTGCTCGGCTATTTCGCCCTGCCCGAGCGGATGCGCTCGGCCAACCTCTATCTGCTCCCCCTCGGAGTCGGCGCCGCGGCGGTGGTGATGGCGCTCGCCGCGCTCAGCGACTCCGCCGGCTTCACCGAGGCCGCCGAGGGGGACAGCACTCTGGAACGTGGCGCAGTCCTGCTCGCGCTGCTCGCCTGGCCGGCGGTGGCGTGGCTGCGCTCGCGCCGCCGCGACGTGGAGGCCCTGGTCACGGTGATCCTGGTGGCCGCCGCTCTGCTGATCGCGCCGGGGCCGATCCCCCTCTTCGCGCTGGCTGCCGGTGCCATCGCCTTCGCCATCACCACCCGCTGGCAGCAGCTCGGCGTCCGAATCACGGCGGTGGTGACGGCCGGCCTGATCGCGCTGGCGCCGGTGATCCCCTTCCTCGCCCGGCCGCTCGGCGCCGTGCTGTTCGGCCCGCTCTCGCCGGGCGTGCTGTCCCTCAAGGCGTGGCAGAAGGTGGTGTCCACCGAGCCGCTGCGCCTCATCACCGGACATGGCCTCGAATCCGCCCTGCGCGGCCGCATCTTCGGCGTCCTGCCGCCGAATGCGCCGACCACCCTGCTGTTCGGGATCTGGTACGAACTCGGCATCGTGGGCGCCTTCGCCCTGGCCTTCGCGCTCCACAACGCGATCCGCCGCGCCGGGCGCGATTCCGCCCTGCTCGCCCCCGGGACGACGGCGGCCTTCGTGACCGCTTTCGCCATCGCCTGCTGCGGCGTCGGCGTCACCGTGATCTGGTGGCTGACCTCCCTGGCGCTGGCGGTGCTCGTGTTCGTGGCGATCGAGCGCGGCCAGTTCCGCACCCGCCGCCCCAAGGTGAGGCTGCCCATCCGTCCCCGCGCCGAGGCCTGAGGCCCGTCGCCGCCTAATCGGCGGCCGCGGCTTCGATCGCGGCCATGTCCTCGTCCGACAGCCCGAAATGGTGGCCGATCTCGTGGATGAGGACATGGGCGACGAGGTGGCCCAGCGTCTCGTCGTGCTCGGCCCAGTAGTCGAGGAGGGGCCGGCGGTAGAGCCAGACGGCGTTGGGCATCTGCCCCGTCGCCACCATGCCCGCCTGCGCGAGGCCGACGCCGCGAAACAGCCCGAGCAGATCGAAGGCGGTCTCGCAATCCATCTCGGTCAGCGTCTCCTCGTCGGGGAAATCGTCGACATGGATGCGCAAACCGTCGCAGAGACGGCGGAACGCCTCGGGCAGGCGCTCATAGGCCGCGTCGGCGAGGGCCTCGATCTCGGCGAGGCTCGGGGCCCGCCGCTCTCCCCAGTCGAAGCCGGCCTCGGTCACTTGCCGGTGGGGAGAGTCGCGACCGGCTGCACGCAGTCGCGCAGGAAGCCGGCGAGGTCGTTGGTGATGTGGTCGATATGCGGCTCCTTCACCGCCTCCTGCTCGAAGCGCTCGCGGAACGGGTCCGGGGTCTGCGGCACCACCAGCACGGTGGACATGCCGAGATCGTGCGGCACCAGGAGGTTGCGGGCGATGTCCTCGAACAGGGCGGCACGGGCCGGGTCGACGCCGTGCCGGTCGAGAAAGCGCTCGTAGGTGGTGCGCTCGGGCTTGGGGACGAAATCGGCTGCGGCGATGTCGAACACGTCCTCGAAATGGTCGAGGATGCCGAGCTTGCGCGCCACGTTCTCCGCGTGCCGGCGCGAGCCGTTGGTGAGGATCAGCTTGCGCCCGGGCAGCCGCTCGATCGAGGCGCCCAGGGCGTCGTCGAGCTTGATCGTCGAGTGGTCGATGTCGTGGGCGAAATCGAGGAAGTCGTGCGGGTCGACGTCCTCCTCCACCATCAGCGCCTTCAGGGTGGTGCCGTAGCGGTGGTAGAAATACTTCTGCAGAGCGCGGGCCGAGATCGCATCGAGCCCGTAGAGGCGCATCACGTAGAGGGTGATCCGCTCGTCCACCTGTGGCCAGACCATGGCCTCGCTCGGGTAGAGCGTGTTGTCGAGGTCGAACACCCAGGTGTCGACATGATCGAAACCGCGGGAATCGGCGGCGGTGAAGTGGCTTTTGCCCGGAAGGAACAAGAGGCCTCGGGGGGATGAGGATGGGCGGAACGCCCACCCTCTACAAATAGACCATTGCGTTGCGAAAGGAAGCTTAACGCTCCGGGGTGATCGCGTCGCAGCGATCACCCCTCTCTTCCCATGCGCGTCAGGTCAGCCGCGGCGGATGAGGGTGCCGGCACCGTAATCGGTGAAGAGCTCCAGCAGCGCCGCGTGCGGAACCTTGCCGTCGAGAATGACCACGGCCTCCACGCCCTGTTCGATGGCGTAGATGCAGGTCTCGACCTTCGGGATCATGCCCGCGGTGATCGTGCCGTCGGCGATCAGACGACGGCAATCCTCGATGGAGAGTTCGGGGATGAGCTTCTTGTTCTTGTCGAGGACGCCCGGGACATCGGTCAGCAGCAGCAGGCGCTTGGCCCGCAGGGCGCCGGCGATGGCTCCGGAGAAGGTATCCGCGTTGACGTTGTAAGTCGCCCCGTCCGCCCCATAGGCGACCGGCGCCAGAACCGGGATCAGCTCCGCCTTCAGCACCGCGTCGAGCACGCCGCGCTCGACATGCTCGGGCTCGCCGACCAGGCCGAGATCGATCGCCTGCTCGATGTTGCTGTCCGGATCCTTGATGGTGCGCAGCGCCCGCTTGGCGCGGACCATGTTGCCGTCCTTGCCGCAGAGGCCGATGGCGCGGCCGCCCTCGGCCGAGATCCAACCGACGATCTGCTTGTTGATCGAGCCGGCCAGGACCATCTCGACCACCTCGACGGTGGCGGCATCGGTGACGCGCAGGCCGCCGCGGAACTCGGATTCGATGCCGAGCCGGCCGAGCATCTTGCCGATCTGGGGACCGCCGCCATGGACGACGATCGGCTTCACGCCGGACTGCTCCAGGAGCACGATGTCCTCGGCGAAATCCTCGGCCGCCGCCGGATCGCCCATGGCATGGCCGCCATACTTGATGACCACGATCTCCTGATCGTAGCGCTGCATGTGCGGCAGCGCCTGGGTCAGGATCTCGGCGCGCACATGCACGTTCGGCAGCGAATCTGTCATCGCGGTGTTGGTCTCCGTGGCCCGGGCCCGGGGCGCGATCCCGGACGCGGCGGCGCTTCTAGCGCAAGGCGGCGCTCCTGCGAACCGCCTGTGCGTGGTCGGGACGGAATTTCCCGAAGCGTCGCGGGCATTTCGCCGGCTTTGCATCCCGTGTCGTGGGATCGCATTTAATGCCCTATTAACCAAGGTGAAGGATCATCGTCCTGTTCAGACGGGATTCTTCGCCCATGCTCAACGCTGATCCCCTCACCCCGCGCCCGACCCTCACCAATCCGAACCTGCTCGCGAGCACGCTCGAGGCGCTCGGCCGGACGGCGGCCACCTCCTCCGAGGTCTGGCACCGGTTGACGGAGAGCTACATCGTCGATCTCGACGCGGTGGCGGCGTTGCTGCCCTCCTGCGAGCCCGAGCCGCTCTGGCTCAATGCCCGGGGCTGAGGCCGTCCCGCCAGGGATACGGACGAGGGTTGGAGTGCGACATGCTTGCAACGCAAGGCTGAGCCGACGACGGCCCCGCTTCAAACTGGCATGTCGCGTGCGTTGATTGCGAGCAAATCAAATCAAGGGAAACGCTCAGGCAATAATCACGCGGTGCCTCGCACGCCGGAGCAACCCCGCGGACCTTTTCGCAACACGAAAATGGGGTCCGTCATGTCCGAACTTCTCGCCGTCGCCCTTGTCTGTGCGTCGTCGCTGGCTTCCGTCGATTGCTCCCGCGACACGGCGCTCGACGTCATCGTCTCTCCCGCCCGCACGCCGATGGAATGCGTGATGCACGCCCAGGCCACCGCGGCCGCGGCGGGCCTGCCCGGGGGCGAGGGCCGCTATCTCAAGATCACCTGCGAGCGTCGCCACGCGATGGCCGAGCCGCCCCGGCCGTTCAAGCTCGGCGAGGCCGGCTGAGGTCGCTCAGCCGATCGGCGTGAGCGCGTCGCCGGCCCTCAACGTGCCGCCTGCGATCACCTCGGCGTAGATACCGCAATCGGCGTGGCCGAGATGCTGCATCAGCGCGCGGGGGATCGCGAGGTCGCGCATCCCGGTCTGCGGGTCGACATTCGTGGCCGCGCAGCGCAGCGTCCGCGTGGTCAGCTTCAGGCGGAGGCCGCCCGGCGCTTCGAGCACGCGGCCGGACATGTCCAGCTCGGCCCAGGGCTCCAGGCCCTCGACGTAGAGATTCCCGCGGAAGCGCAGGGGATCCACCGGGGCGCCGACGAAATCCTCGATGGCGCGGACGCTCGCGCGGTTGATGAGCGAGACGAAGCCGATGCGTGAATCCGTGAAGCGGTAGCCCTCCGGCGCCGTGAGCAGCCGCGGCTCCCCGCGCAGGGCCTCGGCCGGCAGGAAGCCCTTCAGGAAGCTGGCGACCGCCGCCCGCCCCTCCGCCTCCCGCAGGTCGGCGTCGACCGCGACCACGCCATCGTGCTCGATCCGCAGGCGGTGGCCGGCCTCGTCGTAGCGGGTCCTGAGCCGGGCCAGTGCCTCGTCGCGCATCAGCATCAGGTAGGCGAGCTTGGAGAGATGGCGGGGCGCGGCCTCGTCGAAGCCCGAGGGGCCGTTCTCGATGGCGTAGAGCCGGTCGCCCGGGAAATAGCTGCTGGTTTCGAGATCGGCGGTCTCCAACGGCTCGGGCGAGAGCCCTTTGACCGGGTAGCGGTAGAGCGCAGCGAGGTGGATCTGCGGCGTGGGGCTCATGGCTCTCCGGACAGGTTTGCAGGAGGGACGCTGTCGCGGGCGCGACCATGCGCCAGATCAAGGTGAGGCGGCTAGCGGGACACGCATTTGTGTCGGCCCTGCGGAGCGGTCATGCAAAGCTTCGGCACCCCCTTGTGTAACCGATCTGCAACACCAGATCAGCGGAGCCGGCGGCTCGCGGAGAGCGCCGGCCGCCCGGCGGGGAGACCGCGGGCGTTCGTGTCGGGCGCGCCGTGCCGTCGAGGCGGGCGGGACGTCCGATCCGGGAAAGGAAACGACGCATGAACTTCGAAAAATACACCGAGCGCGCCCGCGGGTTCGTCCAGGCGGCGCAGACGCTCGCGCTGCGCGAGGGCAATCCCCAGCTCGAACCCGGCCACCTCCTCAAGGTGCTCCTCGACGATCCCGAGGGCCTCTGCGCTGGTCTGATCGACCGCGCCGGCGGCCAGTCGCGGGTCGCCCATGCCCAGGTCGAGCAGTGGCTCGCCAAGCAGCCGAAGGTGTCCGGCGGCGGGGCGCAGCCGCAGGCGACGCGCGACCTCGTGCGCCTGTTCGACACCGCGGAGAAGGCAGCCGAGAAGGCCGGCGATTCCTACGTCACCGTCGAGCGGCTGCTTCTGGCCTTCGCCGTTGAGAAGGACACGGAAGCCGGCCGCATCCTGGCCGCCGCCGGTGTCACCGCGGCCTCGCTCAACGGGGCGATCAATGCGCTCCGCAAGGGCCGCACCGCCGACAATGCGAGCGCCGAGAACGCCTATGACGCGCTCAAGAAATATGCCCGCGACCTCACCGAGGCCGCCCGCGAGGGCAAGCTCGATCCGGTGATCGGCCGCGACGAGGAGATCCGCCGCACGATCCAGGTGCTATCCCGGCGCACCAAGAACAATCCCGTGCTGATCGGCGAGCCCGGCGTCGGCAAGACCGCCATCGTCGAGGGGCTGGCCCTGCGCATCGTCAACGGCGACGTGCCGGAATCCCTCAAGGAAAAGAGCCTGCTCGCCCTCGACATGGGCGCCCTGATCGCCGGTGCGAAGTATCGTGGCGAGTTCGAGGAGCGGCTGAAGGGCGTGCTCTCCGAGGTCACCGCCGCGGAGGGGCGCATCATCCTGTTCATCGACGAGATGCACACGCTGGTCGGCGCCGGGAAGGCGGACGGGGCGATGGACGCCTCGAACCTGCTCAAACCCGCCCTCGCCCGCGGCGAATTGCACTGCGTCGGCGCCACGACGCTCGACGAGTACCGCAAGCATGTCGAGAAGGACGCGGCGCTGGCCCGGCGCTTCCAGCCGGTCTTCGTCTCCGAGCCGACCGTGGAGGACACGGTCTCGATCCTGCGCGGCATCAAGGAGAAGTACGAGCAGCACCACGGCGTGCGCATCCAGGACTCCGCCCTGGTGGCGGCGGCGACGCTCTCGAACCGCTACATCACCGACCGCTTCCTGCCCGACAAGGCCATCGACCTCGTCGACGAGGCCGGCTCGCGCCTGCGCATGCAGGTCGATTCGAAGCCGGAAGAGCTCGACAACATCGACCGCGAGATCGTGCGGCTGAAGATCGAGGCCGAGGCCCTGAAGAAGGAGACCGACACCGCTTCCCGCGACCGCCTCGTGCGGCTCGAGAAGGAGCTGGCCGATCTCGAGGAGCAGTCCGCCGCGATCACCGCCCGCTGGAAGGCGGAGAAGGACAAGCTCGGCGCCGCTGCCGAGCTGAAGAAGAAGCTCGACGAGGCGCGCAACGAGCTCGCCGCCGCCCAGCGTCAGGGCCAGTACCAGCGCGCGGGCGAACTCGCCTACGGCGTGATCCCGGGGCTGGAGAAGCAGCTCTCCGAGATCGAGGCCGCGGCGGAATCGGCGGTGGCCCGCGACGGCATGGTCGAGGAGGCGGTGACGCCCGCCCACATCGCCGGTGTCGTCTCCCGTTGGACCGGCGTGCCCGTCGACAAGATGCTGGAGGGCGAGCGCGAGAAGCTGCTCGCGATGGAGGAGGCGCTCGCGAAGCGCGTCGTCGGCCAGCGCGAGGCGGTGGAGGCGGTCTCGACCGCGGTCCGCCGGGCGCGGGCCGGCCTGCAGGATCCGAACCGGCCGATCGGCTCGTTCATGTTCCTGGGGCCGACCGGCGTCGGCAAGACCGAGCTGACCAAGGCGCTCGCCGGCTTCCTGTTCGACGACGACACGGCGCTCGTGCGCATCGACATGTCCGAGTACATGGAGAAGCACGCGGTCGCCCGCCTCATCGGCGCGCCTCCGGGCTATGTGGGCTACGAGGAGGGCGGCGCCCTGACCGAGGCGGTGCGGCGCCGGCCCTATCAGGTCGTGCTGTTCGACGAGGTGGAGAAGGCGCATCCGGACGTGTTCAACGTCCTCCTGCAGGTGCTCGACGACGGGCGCCTGACGGACGGACAGGGCCGTACGGTCGACTTCCGCAACACGCTCCTGATCATGACCTCGAACCTAGGGGCCGAGTATCTGGTCAACCAGCCGGCGGGTCAGGATACCGAGGCGGTGCGCGACGAGGTGATGGGCGTCGTCCGGAGCCATTTCCGGCCCGAATTCCTGAACCGGATCGACGAGATCATCCTGTTCCATCGCCTCGCGCGCTCGGAGATGGGGGCGATCGTCGACATCCAGCTCGGGCGGCTGGCCAAGCTCCTGGAGGATCGCAAGATCACCCTCGACCTGGACGAGGAGGCCCGCAACTGGCTCGCCGACAAGGGCTACGATCCCGCCTACGGGGCGCGTCCCCTGAAGCGGGTGATCCAGAAGAACGTGCAGGATCCCCTCGCCGAGGCGCTGCTCTCCGGGCAGATCCACGACGGCGAGACGGTGCCGGTGCGGCTCGGGCCGATGGGCCTGATGATCGGCGACGTCGCCGCCGAGCGCCGCCCGCTGGGGGCGACGCTGAACTGATCCGGTCGCGGGAAGCCCGGGCGCGGTTGCGCCCGGGCTTCCCGGTTTATCGGGCCGCGCTCACCGGTTCGGGTCGCGCCGGATCTGATCGATGTTGTGGTTCGAGAGGTCGTTGTAGAGGCTGCCCGACGCGCCGACCCGGACGATCCCGGCGGGCGGGAAATAGACGTAGCGCCGTGCCTTCCCCTCGGGTTTGCCCTCCGCCGTCCCGTCGGGTTTCGCGTCGCCCTTCTCGGCGGCGCGGCGGCTCTGGCGTCGCATGAAGTCCTGGGTGTCCCTGTCCGAGTAGAGATGCCGCTCGGGGCCGCAGCCCTCGCAGATCGAGACGAGCCAGGACTGCCACAGCCCCGAGGTGCGCTGATCGATGCTCTCGGCCCGCTCGCGATGGGCCGAGGCCAAGCCCATCGTGTCGAGATCCCCCTGCTGGCTCGGCACGGGGGCGGCCTTCAGCCGGTCCAGCGCGGCCTTCCCGCCGTCCTGGGCAAGGGCCGGGGTGGGGGCCAAGATCGTGGCCGACATGGTGACGACGAGGGCTGCGAATGCGATCCGCATGGAAGCCGACCTTTCGGATGCCCCGCGCGTGCTGCTGCGATCCCGCCCTCCACGTGCGCCGGTTCTGCGGCCCGAGCCGGCCGGCATCCCGAAGGGCAGTCCTGGGAAACGAACGCGGCGCCCCGTTCGCCGGCACCCGTCTCTTTCGGGTTAGGCGCCCCCTCTTCGGGAGGGGGTGAGGCGAACCGGGTGGCCCTTGGCCCCCTGTGCCTCTCCCGACCTTGCCCCCCGGCGAGATTCCCCCGACAACAATGCCATGACCGGGGAGACGCTCACCTACGCCGTCGGCGACATCCACGGCTGCGCCGATCTGCTGGACGGGCTGCTCGACCGCATCGAGGCCCATACGGCGGGACGGGCCAGGAAGCTCGTTTTCCTCGGCGACTACATCGACCGCGGCCCCGACAGCGCCCGGGTGATCGAGACCCTGCGCAAGCTGCAATGGCGGGAGCCCGAGGCCGTGACCTGCCTGATGGGCAATCACGAGGCCATGCTGCGCGACACGCTGCGCGAGCGCGGCGCCCTCGGGCACTGGGTCTCCAACGGCGGGGCGCAGACGCTCGAATCCTTCGGCGTCAGCGGCCCGGAGGAGATCTCCGGCGACGTGCTCGACTGGATCGAGGCGTTGCCGACCCTGCATGCGGACGAGCGGCACTGGTACGTCCATGCGGGCCTGCGGCCGGATCGGCCACCGCCCGAATCGGATGCGGAGACGCATCTCTGGATCCGCGAGCCCTTCCTCAGCGTGGACCATGATTTCGGCCGCCACGTCGTCCACGGCCATACGCCGCAGACGCGCGGCCGGCCGGAGCTGCGGCGCTTCCGCACCAACCTCGATACGGGCGCCGTCTATGGGGGCGCCCTGACGGCGGGGGTGTTCGTCGAGGGGGCGCTACAGGCAGTGGATTTCCTGCAGGTTCGTCCCGGCTGAGGTGGCCGTGGCCCTTGAGCCGGGGCTGGTCTTGGCCACCATGGCACCCACGGGGCGGCCAAAAGCTCCGGGACAGGGAGCGAACGGGTCCGATGACGCCAGACACGAGCCGGCAGGAAGACAAGACGCTCGCCCGCTGGGCTTTGCGCTTCACCGACTGGGCGGAGAAGTGGTTCCCGGACGCCTTCGTATTCGTGGCGGTCGCGGTGGTGATCGTCGCCGCCGCCGCCCTCCTGAACGGGGCGCCGGTGCAAAGCGTCACCAAGAGCTTCGGCGACGGCTTCTGGAGCCTGATCCCCTTCACCATGCAGATGGTCTTCGTGACCATCGGCGGCTACGTCGTGGCGACCTCGGCGCCCGTCCAGGCCCTGATCGAGCGCTGCGCCGTGGTGCCGAAGAGCGAGCGCGCCGCCATTGGCTTCGTGGCGCTCGTGACCATGCTCACCTCGCTCCTGAGCTGGGGCCTGAGCCTGATCTTCGGCGGCTTGCTGGTGCGGGCGCTCGCCCGGCGCGCGGATCTGCGTGTCGATTACCGCGCGGCCGGCGCGGCCGCCTATCTCGGCCTCGGGGCGACCTGGGCAATGGGCCTGTCCTCCTCCGCGGCCCAGCTCCAGGCCAATCCGAAGAGCCTGCCGCCGAGCCTGCTGCCGATCACCGGCGTGATCCCCTTCAGCGAGACCATCTTCCTCTGGCAGTCGATGCTGATCGCCCTCGTCCTGGTGCTGATCTCGACGGTGATCGCCGTCGCCTCCGCCCCGAGCCGGGAGAGCGCGGTGACGGCGCAGGATCTCGGGATCGACCCCACGCCCGAGAGCACGGATGTCGAGCCGCCGCGCCAGCCCGGCGAGTGGCTGGAGCACGCCCCCGTCCTCACCCTGCTGATCGGCGCCCTCGCCGCGGGCTGGCTGATCCAGGAATTCGGCCGGCAGGACTGGAAGGTCGCGATCTCCAACCTCAACACCTACAATTTCCTGTTCCTGATGCTCGGCTTCGTGTTGCACTGGCGGCCGAAGCGCTTCCTGCGGGCGCTCGGCAAGGCCGTGCCGGCGACCTCGGGCATCCTGATCCAGTTCCCGTTCTACGCCGCCATCGCCGCGATCCTCACGGGCGCCAAGAACACGGGCGGCACCAGCGTGGCCGACGTCATCACCCACGCCTTCGTCTCGCTGAACACGGCGGGCAGCTTCCCGCTCTCGATGGGCGTGTATTCGGCCGTGCTCGGCTTCTTCATCCCCTCGGGCGGCGGCAAGTGGCTGCTGGAGGCGCCCTACGTGATGCAGGCGGCCAACGAGCTGAAGGTGCATCTCGGCTGGGCCGTGCAGGTCTACAACGCCGCCGAGGCGCTGCCGAACCTGATCAACCCGTTCTTCATGCTGCCCCTTCTCGGCATCCTCGGCCTGAAGGCGCGCGATATCGTCGGCTTCAGCTTCCTGCAGCTGATCTTCCACCTGCCGGTGGTGCTGTTCCTGCTCTGGGCCCTGGCTTTCACCCTGCCCTATCACCCGCCGGTGCTACCGGGCTGAGGCGCGCGCCGCCGTAAGCTCGGCCTTTGATCCGGATCAAGGAGGGGGCTCGACGGACGACGTTCTTGAGGGAGGCCGGCTTGCCGGTGCCTTCCTCACGCGACGTACGGATCGACGACTCCCCATGTCCACCAGGATCAACGCCCTTGCCGTGGCCGCCGGCCTCTGTGTCATGGCGCCAGCCGCCCATTCCGCCGATCTGCCGCCCCGCGCCGAGCCCGTCGCTGTCACCCTCCCGGCTCCGTGGTCGCCCTGGATGGTGCGCCTGCGCGTCCTCGACGTGAGGCCCGACGCGGGTGCCCGTCTTTCGGCGGGTGGGGTGCCCCTCGCCGGCGCGGGGGTCGACATCACCGACACGGTTATCCCCGAACTCGACATCTCCTACTTCTTCACGAAGAACATCGCCGCGGAGCTGATCCTCGGCGTCACGCGGCACGGCATCCAGGGGGCTGGAAGTCTCGCGGGCACGCGCATCGGCACCACCTGGATCCTGCCGCCGACGCTGACCCTGCAGTATCACTTCGACGGATTCGGCCCGTTCAAGCCCTATCTCGGCGCCGGCGTGAACTACTCGATCTTCTTCGACGAACAGGCGCGGGGCGGCTTCACGGGCCTGCGCCTGAGCAACAGCTTCGCGCCCGCCCTGCAGGCCGGCTTCGATTACATGCTCGACGAACATTGGGGTGTGAACCTCGACGTGAAGAAGCTCTTCCTCGACACCAAGGTGAAGCTGAACGCGGGGGTGGTGCGCGGCCGGGTCGACATCGATCCGTGGATCTTCGGCGGCGGCATCACCTACAAGTTCTGAACCGGAGGGGCCGGCCCCGGGCAAGCAATACCGGCACGTTCCGCCCGCTCGATGCGGGCGGCGTGCGCAAAGCCCTTGAATCGAAGCGCGAAGGGGGCTACCTGAAGCGCTACATTCTGGTTGCGGTCGTTAGACTGCTTGCGGGAGTGGGCCCCACCGGGTCCGCTCTTTTTTATTTCCCGCGAGCCTTGGCCGTAGCCGGCGCGCGCTTCGCCGAACGGATTCCCCTTCGGCGTCCCTGCGCGCGGCGAAGCATGATTTGGGATCGGGCCCGATGGGGCGCGGCTCCAGAGCGTTCAACTTACTGATACGGACGAACGGCCGAGCGCAGGCATGGCGGAGACCACCGAGAAGCGTCTTGTCGTGGAGAGCGGCGTCGCCGCACGGGTCACTCAGGTGGTCGAGGGGCCGATCGAGGGCCTCGGCTTCCGCCTCGTGCGGGTGAAGATCTCGACCACGCAGGGCTGCACGGTGCAGATCATGGCCGAGCGGCCGGACGGCACCATGAGCGTCGACGATTGCGAGGCCGTGAGCCGCGCCATCTCGCCGATCCTCGACCTGGAGGACCCGATCGGCGGGGCCTATTACCTTGAGATCTCCTCGCCCGGCATCGACCGCCCGCTGGTGCGCGTCTCCGATTTCGAGCGCTGGGCCGGCTACGAGGCCAAGGTCGAGCTCGCCCGCCCCCTCGACGGGCGCAAGCGCTTCCGCGGTATCCTCGGCGTCCCGAGCCCGGACGGCACCACGGTGCCGATCGACCTGCCCGACGTGAAGGAGGGCCTGCCGAGCCGGATCGAGCTGCCGCTCGCCGATCTCGGCGAAGCCCATCTCGTCCTCACCGATGAGCTGATCCGCGAATCCCTCCGCCGCGGCTCCGCCCCGCCCCAGGACGAGGATCCGGATGAGGGGGACGATGAAGAGGAGGCCGAAGAGGCCCCCGTCTACCGCGTCATCCCGCAGCCGCAGCGACCCAAGAAGGGCGGCAAGCCCGTGAAGGCCAAGGCCGGGGCCAAGCCGGCTGCCAAGCCCGGGGCGAAGCCCGCCAAGGGCGGCGTCGTCACCAAGGCCGCCCGGCTGAAGAACCGCGACACCCTCCACTGACACTGCCCCGACAGCCCGTCACGCCGAACACACGACCGACCGAAGAAGGACCAAGACCATGGCCGTCGTCAGCGCCAACCGGCTCGAACTCCTGCAGATCGCCGATGCGGTCGCCCGCGAGAAGGTCATCGACCGCCAGATCGTCATCGAGGCGATGGAAGAGGCGATCGCCAAGGCGGCCCGCTCCCGCTACGGCGCCGAGACCGACGTGCATGCCGAGATCGACGCGAAGAGCGGCGCCCTGCGTCTGTCGCGCCACCTCCTCGTGGTCGAGGAGGTCGAGAACGACGCCCGCGAGATCACCGTCGACCAGGCCCGCCGCTACAACCCGGCCGCGCAGGTCGGGGACGTGATCTCCGACACCCTGCCGCCCTTCGATTTCGGCCGCGTCGCCGCGCAATCGGCCAAGCAGGTGATCGTGCAGAAGGTGCGCGACGCCGAGCGCGCCCGCCAGTACGACGAGTACAAGGACCGCATCGGCGAGATCCTCAACGGCGTCGTGAAGCGCGTCGAGTACGGCAACGTCATCGTCGATCTCGGCCGCGGCGAGGGCATCGTGCGCCGCGACGAGATGATCCCGCGCGAGACCTTCCGCCCCGGCGACCGCATCCGCGCCTACCTGTTCGACGTGCGTTCCGAGGTGCGCGGTCCGCAGATCTTCCTGTCGCGCTCGCATCCCCAGTTCATGGCCAAGCTGTTCGGCCAGGAAGTGCCGGAGATCTACGACGGCATCGTCGAGGTGAAGGCGGTCGCCCGCGATCCTGGCTCCCGCGCCAAGATCGCCGTGATCTCGCGCGATTCCTCGATCGACCCGGTCGGCGCCTGCGTCGGTATGCGCGGCTCCCGCGTCCAGGCGGTGGTCGGCGAGCTGCAGGGCGAGAAGATCGACATCATCCCGTGGTCGCAGGATCAGGCGACCTTCATCGTCAACGCCCTCCAGCCGGCGGAAGTCGTGAAGGTGGTTCTCGACGAGGAAGCCGACCGCATCGAGGTGGTGGTGCCCGACGACCAGCTCTCGCTGGCCATCGGCCGCCGCGGCCAGAACGTGCGTCTGGCCTCCCAGCTTACCGGCTGGGACATCGACATCCTGACGGAGGCCGAGGAATCGGAGCGCCGCCAGAAGGAATTCGCCGAGCGCAGCCAGACCTTCATGGAGGCCCTCGACGTCGACGAGACCGTCGGCCAGCTGCTCGCCGCGGAAGGCTTCCGCTCCGTCGAGGAGATCGCTTACGTCGAGACGAACGAGCTCTCGAACATCCAGGGCCTCGACGAGGAGACCGGTGCCGAGATCCAGGCCCGCGCCCAGGATTACCTCGCCCGGGTCGAGCAGGAATTCGACGAGCGCCGCCAGGCGCTGGGCGTCGAGGACGCCCTGCGCGAGATCGACGGCATCACCACGCCGATGATGGTGGCGCTCGGCGAGAACGACGTGAAGAGCGTCGAGGATCTCGCGGGCTGCGCCACCGACGACCTCGTCGGCTACACCGAGGGCCGCGGCCCCGAGGCCGTGCGCCATGCCGGCTTCCTCGACGGCTTCGATCTCTCCCGCGCCGAGGCCGAGGCCCTGATCATGGCCGCCCGCCTGAAGGCCGGCTGGATCGAGGCCCTGCCCGAGCCGGAGGCCGAAGAGGGTGAAGAGGCCGCCGAGGGCGAGGCCGAGACCCCGGCCGAAGGCGAGTCGCAGCACGCCTGAGATCGGAAGGACGTTCGGGAAGCATGCAGCCGGTGACGCAGGATGCGGAGATGGACCTCGACCCCGGCCTCGGCCGGGGCCGGGCCAATGCTGCGCGCACCTGCATCGTCACCCGCACGGTGCAGGCGCCGGATGCGATGCTGCGCTTCGTCCTCGGCCCCGAGGGCGAGGTGGTGCCGGATCTGCGCGCCAAGCTGCCGGGCCGCGGGGCCTGGGTGGGCGCGAGTCGCGCCCTCGTCGAGCAGGCGGTGAAGCGCAAGGCCTTCCAGCGCGCCTTCAAGTCCAGCGCGGTCAAGGCTGCGCCGGATCTGGCCGACCGCATCGCCGAGGCGTTGCGGGCCGACCTGCGCCAGGGAATCGCTCTGGCCAACAAGGCGGGCTGCCTCGTCACCGGCTTCAGCAAGGTCGAGGCGGAGATCGGCGGTCGCGAGGGTGTCGCCGCCCTGATTCACGCCTCCGATGCCAGTGCGGATGGCCGGCGCAAGCTCGCCGCGGCATTGCGCAGGCGCTATGGCGATGACATATTCCGCATTCCGGCTGTCGATGACCTGTCCAGTGCCGAATTGGACGTGGCCTTGGGCCGGGATCATGTGATACACGCTGCCCTCGTCGCGGGTGCCGGCACTACCGGCTGTCTCGCGCGTTGGCGTCGGCTCCGAGCCTTCGAGGGCACGGCGGCGGCGTCCGGGACGGCGGAGCCGACCGGCGCCGGCACGGCCGCCTCCGATCTGCACGACGACGAGATGATGGACCGGCCCGGCGCGCGACGGGACGCCGGTCGACGGGACGATGGATACCCCCAGGGTTCGGACTGAATGAGCGATACGAACAACACGGGCGACAAGACGCAGAATCGTGCCCCCGCCAAGCCGCTGACGCTGAAGCGGCCGGTGGAGCAGGGTACTGTGCGTCAGAGCTTCTCCCACGGCCGGTCCAAGTCCGTCGTGGTCGAAACGGTGAAGCGCCGCACCATCGGCGCTGCGCCGGGCACGGTCGCGCCGCGCGAGGCCCCACCCGCCCCCGCGAATCGTCCTGCCCCGCCCTCTGCGCCGTCGACGGCGACGCGGCCGGCGGGCCGCAGCGCCTCGGGCGTCGTGCTGCGCACCCTGAGCGATCAGGAGCGGGATGCCCGCGCCAACGCCCTGGCCGATGCGCAGCGCCGCGAGGCCGACGCCCGCGCCAAGGCGGAGGCGGAGATCCGCGCCCGCCGCGAGCGTGAGGAAGCCGACCGCCGCGAGCGGGAGGCCGCCGAGGCCCGTCGCCGCGAGGAGGAGGAGCGTCGCCGCCAGGACGACGAGCACCGCCGCCGCGCCGCCGAGGAATCGCGCCGCCGCGCCGAGGAGGGGCTGCGGCCGCCGCCGCGCCGCCGGCCGTCCCCGCGCCTGCTGCCACCGCGCCTGCCGCTCCCGCTGCGGCGACTCCCGTGGCTCCGCGTCCGGCCGCGCCTGTGGCCCCGGCCCGCCCGGCCGCCCTCCCGCCGCGCCCCAGCGGTGCCGCCGCGTCGGCTCGTCCGGCGGCGGCTCCGGCCCGTCCCGCCGCTCCGGCGCCGCGCCCGGCCCCGCCGGCCGAGCCGCGCCGCGTGCTGACCGCCGATCCGCGCAAGCCGCGCGACCTCAACTTCATGGCCCGTCCGGCCCCGAGCCGGAGAAGCCCGCGGCCACGACCGC
>NZ_CP092849.1:0-37085 GCF_022533465.1 Methylobacterium organophilum
CGCCAGCCGGCCGAAATTCGTGCGGTCCAAGATGCCAACGAACGACAAAAAGGGAGGGACAAGAATTCCGCAGCGAAAACTTGGTCTCAAGACACAATCTCCGACAGACCAACCTTATATCGATAAGTTTTGGTCATGCGAAGAGAATTGGCATGAGTCTTCATATGGCTACTCCCTAGTTGGAGCCGCCTTTTCGAGAGCCTTTTTGAAAGACAAGAGATCTTATGAGAGCCTGCTAGAATTTGCACATCGATACAACATCGGCATACCGATGGCCCATAAATATGGGACTAATTCGGGAAATCCTACGTTGAATACGATGGAGGAAATCGCACGCGCCAAAGGCGTCAACCTTTTAGAGTTTCTTGGATTTACGCCTACGGAAATTAAACGCGCCTTTGCCCGAAACGGCCTCGATTATGAGGCGGAGCAGGCTCGTGCGGATCGCATCAACAATCATCCCGAGCATGTCGCGTTCAAGAAAGACGGGCGGCGAGCCAAGCTTTACAAGGCGCGTCGGCCCGAGCTGGCTGATGCGCTGAAGGATATCGAGGACGTTCCACGTGATCCCGCCGAGGTCATCGCGATCCAACGCACGCGGGAGGAACTGGCGTATCGAGTACGGCAAGCCCGGAAGCGGCTGCGTGAAGAGGCAGAGATGCAGCCGGAAGCAGAGGGCGAGGCCCCCGAGGGATCTCCTAACCCGGTAAACGCTGAAACTGAGAGTGAGGCGCCGGAGGCAGCGTCCAAGCCGGGGAGGGCGAAGCGGGCCGGAGCGCCGCGCACGCCTCGCCGCTGACGCCTCTCAGAATCCCGTGACCTGAGGCGGGAGGGGGAGGCTCACGCCTCCCTCTTCCGTTCGGGAACCTGGGCGAGGAGCTGGGCGAGGCGGGCCTTCGCGTCGGCACGCTCGGTGCGGCTCAGGCAGGTGTGGGCCAGCTCGGCGCGCAGCTCGGCGATCTCGTGATGGATGTCGTAGCGCATGGGATGCTCCTTGGTCTCGATGACGAAGGCAGCGAACGGGTGTCGGAGGAGGGGGTCAGGGATCGCGCAGCGACCGGCGGAGCCGGCGCATGGGGGAACCGAAATGCGCAGCATTTTGGGGGGACCATGCGTCCTTGACGCCCGACGATGGCCCGTAAACTCGCGGTTCTCAGAGAGAGGATTTGGGTCTGGCGCCGGTCGGCACCCGGCGCCACGCCGGACCGCCCATGTCGGGCTGTCGAATATCAGCGCCGCATCGCCTTCCTCGGTCAACAACCGCTGGAATGAGGGCACGCGCGAGCCTATGATTTCTGCGGGGTGGTACGCGCCACCCTGGGGTGTGGAAACCCCTCGTTTGACGGTTTGGTGCCGGCCGTTACGGCACCACACATCCTTGACCCTTCGGGTCGGGGAGCCTGCGACGCATGTCCAGGCGCCCCGGTGCTAAAGGTCGTAGGAGCCGTTCAAACGCGGTTTTCCAACTCCCCGGCTGCGGCTGGTCGAGGTCGGTGTTGCGGGGGCGTACCGCGGACACGGACCTATCGGGGAGAGGACCGATGGGGCGATCTCACGATCCTGCCGAGGATCGTCGCAGGGATCTCGGCGAGCTGGGACGCATCTACCTTCACGCTCTGGCTTCGCATGACGCGCGCCGGCACGACAGCCGCCTTGTCCGCCTCACGGCCAGCCTGGGCGCCATTCTAACCGTTCTCGGCTGGCAGCCAGATTGTAGCCACACCGTGCCCTCGCCTGGTTCGGAGCCGGCCTCTTGATCCGCTCCGGTGCGCCTGGCGCTCCTCCGTGAGGTGTCTGGGCCGGCGAGCCCGACGCTGGGCCAAGGTACGGGCGCGAGCCCGGATCATGCACGCTCGCTACGGCCCCTCGGCCTACCATCTCGCCCGCGATCGGGCGCGGCGCCCTAACGGACGGAAAGTCTGGTTCTGGACCCAGGTCGCCCTCCAACTCGCACGCCTGGACGGCCGTGAGATCGGCGTTCGAACAAGTGACCGCTGGCGTTAGCCGCTCCGGCCAAGCTGTCGGCCCGGCTTGGATCGCAACAGAACGTCGAGCCATTCCGGCTCGGACCCGCAGGGGGGGTAGATCGTGGCTCATGACATACATCAGTGGCTGGAACGGCTGCACAGATTGAACGAGAAGGATGACATCCGGCAGTCGGTGGAGGTGCCAGCCTCCTCCGGCGAGGTCATAGCCACCCTCGATCCGGACATGACTATGCCTCTCAGCCCGATGCTGCGGGCACGCTTCGCGTATGCTGGTGCCTGGGCCGGGGCGGCACTCGGCCAGACTTGGTTGGGGCTTGGGCAGATCGCGGAAGCCTCGGCCGGCGTGCGGGAATGCTCATGGCATATCGAGCACCTAGCGAGGATGACGTCAGAGCTATCGGAGCCGGTCGGCCCGTCTCGGATCACCCTGTACGGTCTCGATGCGACCAAGGGCGGAGCCACATACTTGGTCTGGCGTGCTGAGGCCGAGGAGCCCGCCGTCCTTGCCTTCTACGGCGGCGGGCTTGATCGATTCCTCGATCTGGGGAGCTACCTCGCATTCCTGGTCGGTGAGCGGGTTCATGACGATAGCGCGGAGCTCGTGCCCGGCACCTTGGGCATGATCCGCTCCAGGGTCGCTATTTAGTGCAGCGACTAGAGCGCGCTCTTCAGGTCGGTATGGCCGAAATCCCGCCCCTTGAAGAGGATGGGATCGCGGTAGGCGCGGGCACAGGCGTAGGACAGGCAGTCCGCGAGGTTGAGTTGTGCCGGGTGGCCCCGGCCCTTGCCGTATCGCTGGAACGCCTCCACGGCGATGCGGCCAATGCTGTCGCTGATCGACACGACCGTGATCCCGGCCTCGGTCAGGAACTCTTCGAAGTCAGCCTGAACATCGGCCGGATCGCGATCCAGGCGGCTCGCCAGGACCATGCAGGTTTCCAGGCGGACCATGGGTGAGGTGCAACGGCGCTTCGCCCGCTCGATGCAGTTGGCGAAGATCCCGGCTTCGGGCTCCTTGCAGAAGATCGCCACGAAGGCGGACGTGTCGATGAACATCAGCGGGCCCACATGGCGTCGCGATCCGCCTCGGTGACGGGCTGGGGGTTGGGTCCAGCCTTCGCGAGTGCTCGATCCGCAAGAGCTTCGAGCCGCTGGGAAAGGGGGGTTGAGGCCCGCTCGCGTTCCAATTCATGCTCCAGGGCTTGGATCACGGCCTCGGTGATCCCGGTGTTGCGGCGCTGGGCCAACTCGCGGGCCAACTCGTGCGCGCGCGGGTTGCGAACGTTCAGGGTGGTCGTCATGCTTGCTCCCTCAATACGGTCGTAATGAAACAAACGTAAAGACGTAATGCAGAGCGCGTCAATCCGCTCCAAGCCCGCCGGGCGCCTCGCGCCCGGCGGATGCGGCAGCTACTCGGCGGCCATGCGATAGGGCACGCTGTCATCACCCTGATTGGCCTCGGGTGCCGGCACCCGCACCGGCTCCGGCAGCCAGCCGCTGCCCGCCACGAGGCGTTCCGCGAGGTTGACGGCCTCGGACTTCTTCGCGGCGGCACGAACCTTGAGGGCGGCGTCGGCTCCCTTGGCTTCGATCACAGCCGCCTCGATCCCGGCACGGTTCAGGTGCTGGAAGTAGCTCGCCCCGGTCGGGGTGAACCACCGGCCCATGTCCACCGCCAGGGACTGCCCGAGCTGATTGGCCTGCTCGCGAGCCTCTACGCGCTGATCGTGGGGCTGCTGCACGGCGTTGACGCCGTGGGCGGCGGCGAAGGCCAGAAGGTTCAGAAGCTCCTCCCTGGAGAGCCGCGACAGGTGCTCCCACAGGTCGGCCGGGTCGCCCGGTAGGGCGTGGCCGTAGTTCTCGGCCATGCTGGCGAGGTCGGCCAGGGCGGCGTTGCCGTCCGGGTTCTTCATCGCCGGCTCGAGGCGGGTGTTCACGAGCCGGAGTTCGAGCGCCGTTTTGACGATGGCATAGGGGTAGATCAGGTTCAGGAGCATGGCGTGAACGACGGCGACAAGAGCCACGTCAGGGTTATGGGCCAACTCGATCCGCAACGCAGCGGTCTTCTGCGCCGTAAGGTCGGTGAGAAACGCAGCCGAATGGGTGATGGAGGCCGAGGCCGGGACGGCATCAGAGCCCGGCAGGGCGTCGCGGTCCTGCACGTCCGTCGCCGCGCCGGCCGGAACCGTGCCGGCCTCCTGATCGGAACGAATGCCGGCCTCGGGACGACGCAGGCCCCGGTGGATCACGATGCGGCCGTAATAGTCCATGGCAACGATGGCGCCGCCGGTCGCCATGTCGGCTGGGGTGAACCGGCTCTCCGACAAAGCCGCGACCTGAGCGTCAATCGCCTCGATGCGGGCCTCGCCGGTTCCCGCCTCGTCGTCGCCCTCAACATCGAGCACGGTTTCAAGCTCGCTCCGCTCGGCCTGTAGGGCATCGAGCGCGGCGCTCTGCTCGTCGCTGAGGTCCACCGGCTGCGGGTCGATGTGCTGGAAGGCACGGAGGTCCTGCCATTCGATAGAGGGGCGCACCTCCACCCACGCCCAACCCTCGCCGCGTACCGGCTCGGCCTGGGCCTCCAGCCGATCGGCGACCAAACGCTCTAGAAACGCCTCATCCAGGGCGTAGCCGGCATTCGGCGTTGCATCGAACAAGTCGCGGCGCACCGGGCCGCCAGCCGCCTCGTAGGCCGCCAGACCGCCCACGAAGGCAACGCGGCGGTCGGTGGCAGAGATGGCGTTGCCGGCCAGCAGCCGCTTGATGGTCAGGGCGTGCCGGTTCCACGTGCTCAGGGTGGCCCAAACCTCGTCCTGGCGGGCGTGATCGTCGCTGACGGTGAAAGCGGCCACAATGTCGAAATCGATCTCACCCACCCGGTAGGCGTCAAGGATACGCGGGGAGACGCGAGCGAGCGCCATGCGCTGGCGGATATAGGCGTCGGTCTTGCCGAAGCGCGCCGCGATCTCGGCCACCGGCACCCGGTCGGACACCAGGGCGTTGTATGCCTCGAACTCGTCCACCGGGTTCATGGCCTCGGCGGTGACGTTCTCGGCCAAGCTGATCTCGACGGCCTCGGCTGCGCTGCATTCGATGGCGCGCACCGCATAATCGGCGGTGAGATCGCCGGCCTCTGCGAGCATGTTCAAGGCAGCAAGGCGCCGGCCACCGGCGCTGACGTAGAAGTGCCCCCGCTTCTTGGCCTTGCGGACCACGAGGTTCTTGAGGAGGCCCACGGCTTTGATCGACGCCGCCAGTTCGGCGATGGCCTCGGGCCGGTAGGTCTTCCGCACGTTGAGCGGATCGGGAGACAGGCGGTCCAGGGCGATCCGGGTCTCGGGGCGGGCGTCGATGGCGGTGATGGTGCTGGTCATGGTCACATCCTCTGTCCTGTCCGAAGGGGCTTCGGTGGTGCGTGCGGGGCGGGAGCACTGCTCCTGCTCCGCGAGCTCGTGCGGAACAGCGGATGGGAGGGGGGCAAGGTCGCCGGCCGGGCGGGGTTGCGCCCACCCGAAGGGCGGCCAGGGCCGCGGCCCGGGCCGGCTTGGCAGGCGCGCGACCGCGCGCCGAAAGCTGGGGCGGACCCGGCCGGCGGCCTTGCGGGGGAGGGAAGGCAGAGCCCTCCCTTCCCCGTCCGACAATAAGGAAGGGGGACGCCTGGCGTCCGCCATGCGTGCAGCCCGCAGGGCGGAGCGCCCGACAGGGATCGTCACCCGTCAGGGCGGAGACGCCGGCGGCGGCTCCGGTCGCCCGAAGGGCGACTAGAGCCCGGCCCAAAGGGGTCGGACTGCTTCGTTACCTGAGACGGACCGGGCCAGGGTAAGAACCTAACCCGCTCGACCGTGCGAGGTGCAGCTTTCGACCCAACCCAGTCGTTCACGAAGACCGGACGAACACCCGAAAACGGACGTGACAAATAAGCCACCGATAGGCGGCGCCTGCTACTCAGCTGGCTGCAATCGTGTGCGCTCCTCACCCGACGCTTGCCGCGACGACACCTTCGCCCTCCCGAACCGCGCGTACAGGGCAGGTAGCACCAGCAGGGTGAGCAGGGTCGCGCTCATCAGGCCGCCGATGACCACCGTCGCCAAGGGTCGCTGCACCTCAGCACCCGTTCCGGTCGCCAACGCCATCGGCACGAAGCCAAGGGCCGCCACGAGCGCTGTCATCACGACCGGCCGCAGGCGCGTGAGGGCCCCCTCCCGCACCGCCTGGGGAACTAACAACCCCTCCGCCACCAACGCCCGGATGTGGTTGAGCAGGACCAGTCCGTTCAGGACCGCTACGCCCGATAGCGCAATGAACCCGACCGCCGCCGAGACCGAGAACGGCATGTCCCGTAGCCACAGCGCCGCCACGCCCCCGGTCAGGGCCATCGGCACTGCGCTGAACACGATGAGCGCGTCCCGCGGCGAGCCGAGCGCCCCGAGCAGCAGGATGAAGATCAGCGCGAAGCAGGCCGGCACCACCACCATCAGGCGCTGGCGGGCCGCTGTCAGGTTCTCGAACTGGCCACCCCAGCGCACCTCGTAGCCCGGCGGCAGCCGAACCTCGGCGGCGATGCGCTCCTGTGCCTCGGCCACCAGCGACCCGATGTCGCGACCGCGCACATTCGCGGTCACCACCACGCGTCGCCGTCCGTTCTCGCGGCTGACCTGGTTCGGTCCCTCCGTGAAGGTGAAGCTCGCCAGTTGGCGGAGCGGTACGCTCATGCCCGTCGCTCCCGGCGCCGCCGGCACGCCGGTGCTCGTCCGGGCCGAAGCCGCCTGCGCGGGCGGTAGCGGGACGGGGAGGTTCTTCAAGGCTTCGACGTCGCCCCGGACGTCGTCGGCGAGGCGGACCACGATGGCGAAGCGCCGGTCGCCCTCGAACACCAGCCCGGCGTCCTTGCCGCCGATGGCCGTGCCGATGACGTCCTGCACGTCGGCCATGCTCAAGCCGCGACGAGCGATCTCGCGCCGGTCGATCTTGATCTCCAGGAACGGCAGGCCGACCGCCTCCTCGACCTTCACGTCGGCGGCGCCCTCCAGGCCGCGCAGGATGCCGGCGATCTTGCGGGCGCCCTCGACCATCGGACCGAACTCCTCGCCGAACACTTTCACGGCGAGGTCGTCACGCACGCCTGCGATGAGCTCGTTGAAGCGCATCTGGATGGGCTGGGAGAAGCCGAGCAGCGTGCCCGGGATCAGCTTTGCCTCCGCCTCCATTCGCCCGATGAGAGCCTCCTTGCTCTCGTGCGGGTCGGGCCAGGCGCTCTGCGGCTTGAGAATGAGGTAGGCGTCGCAAGCGTTCGGCGGCATGGGGTCGGCGGCGATGTCGGGCGTGCCGCAGCGCGAGTAGACGAAGGCCACCTCCGGGAACTTGCTCATCGTCTCCTCGACGCCGAGTTGCATCGCCTGCGACTGCGTGATCGAGGTCGATGGGATGCGGCGCGCCTCCATGACGATGTTCTTCTCGTCGAGCGTCGGCGTGAACTCCTGCCCCAGCCGCGTCGCCAGGACCCCGGCAAGCCCGAGGATGGCGACCGCGCCGGCGATGAAGACCAGCGGCGCACGGATCGCTCCGCCGAGCACTGGCCGGTACATCGCCTTCAGCGCCCGGATGAGCGCGTTGTCGCCCTCGCTGACCCGGCCGCTGATGAAGGTCGCGACCATCGCCGGGACGAAGGTGAGCGACAGCACGAAGGCCGCCGCCAGGGCGATCAGCACCGTCAGGGCCATCGGCGCGAAGGTCTTGCCCTCGACGCCCGTGAAGGTCAGCAGCGGCACGTAGACGAGGATGATGATGGCCTGCCCATAGACGCTCGGCTTGATCATCTCCTCGGCCGAGACCCGCACCGTCTCCAACCGCTCGTCGAGGTTCAGCGTGCGCCCGAGGGCGTGCTGGCGCTCGGCGAGGTGGCGCAAGCTATTCTCGGCGATGATGACCGCACCGTCGACGATGAGGCCGAAGTCGAGAGCGCCCAAGCTCATCAGGTTGGCGCTGATCCTCCCCGCCAGCATGCCGGTCGCGGTCATCGCCATGGTCACCGGGATGACCAGCGCCGTGATCAACGCCGCCCGGATGTTGCCCAGCGCCAGGAACAGCACCGCGACGACGAGCAACGCGCCCTCGGCGAGGTTGCGGGCCACCGTCCTCACGGTGGCGTCCACGAGGTCGGTGCGACTGAGCAGCGTCCGGGCCTGGATACCGGGCGGCAGGAGCTTGTTGATCTCCCGGATCTTGGCGTCTGCGGCGGCCGAGACCGTGCGGCTGTTCTCGCCGATCAGCATCAGGGCGGTGCCCAACACCACCTCGTGCCCATTCTCGCTGGCCGAGCCGGTGCGCAACTCTCGCCCGATACCGACCTCGGCCACGTCCGAGACCTTGATGGGGACCCCGGTCCGGGTCGCCACCACGATGTCCCGGATCTGATCCATGTTCTCGATCAGGCCACCGGCCCGAACGACGTAGCCCTCGCCGTTGCGCTCGACGTAGTTGGCCCCGCGCGTCGCGTTGTTGGCCTCGACGGCCCGGGTGAGGTCGGCGAAGGACAGGCCGTAGCCGACGAGCTTCATCGGGTCCGGCCGGATCTGATACTCCTTCACGAAGCCGCCGATGGCGTCGGCCCCGGCCACGCCCGGCACGCTCTTCATCTGCGGCCGGATGATCCAGTCCTGTACCGTGCGCAGGTAGACGGTGCGCTCGAAGTCGGACTTCAGTCGCTCACCCTCGGGCGTGAGGTAGCTGCCGTCCGACTGCCAGCCGGCTTGGCCGTCCCTGACCAGTGCTCCCTCGCCGGGAGCCTGGTACTCGACGGCCCACCAGTAGATCTCGCCGAGGCCCGTCGAGATCGGCCCGAGCTTCACCTCCACCCCGGGCGGTAGGGTGTCCCGCACCTCGACCAGGCGCTCGTTGACCTGCGCTCTCGCGAAGTAGACGTCGACCTTGTCGCTGAACACGGCGGTGAGCTGCGCGAAGCCGTTGCGCGAGAACGAGCGGATGCTCTCCAGGCCGGGCGTGCCGGCGAGCGCGCGCTCCAGCAGCACCGTGACCTGCTTCTCGATCTCGACCGGCGTCAGCGCCGGGGCGACGGCGTTGATCTGCACCTGGTTGTTGGTGACGTCGGGGACCGCGTCGATGGGCAGGCGCGCGAGCGACCATGCACCGAAGGCGGTGGCGATGAGGGTCACGAGGATGACCGCGTAGCGGTTGGCGATGGAGAAGCCGAGGACGGAGCGGATCATGGTTCAGTCCTCCGCCGCGGCCTTGCCGAGCTCGGCCTTCAGCGTGAAGCTGTTGACGACCGCGACCGCCTCCCCGGGTTCGAGCCCGACCGTCACCTCCGCACCGTCGTCGTCGGACCGCCCGAGCGTCACCGGCCGCGCCTCGAAGCCGTCGGCCACCCGCACGAACACGTTCGGCTTGCCATCCAGCGTCTGGATCGCGCCGGCGGGCACCATCACCCGGGCCGGCTTGTCGGACACCAGGATCTCGGCGGCCACGAACGAGCCGGGACGCCACGTCTCGTCCGGGTTGGCCAGCTCGGCCACGACCCGGGCGGCCCGGGTGTTCTGGTCGAGGACGGGCACGATGAAGACGATGCGCCCGCTCGCCGCCTCGCCGGTCGCCTCGGCACGGACCGTCACCGCCTGGCCCTCGCGGACCAGCGGCATGTCGCCCGGACTCACCGCGAGGTCGACCCAGACCTTCGAGAGGTCGACGACCGAGTAGAGTTCGGTCTCCAGGTTGTCGCGCCCGACCGCGGCTCCAGGGTCGACGCGACGCTCGACGATCTTGCCCGCGATGGGTGAGCGGATCTCCTGACGTTCGAACTGCGCCTCCGGCTGGTTCGGCAAGGCGTCGATCTCGGCCGGGCTCAGGCCCAGGAAGGTGAGCTTGCGCCGGGCGGCGTCCTCCTTGACCTTGAGGTCCTGGTAGCTCGCCTGCGAGCGCAGGTACTGCTGCTCGGACGAGATGCGCTTGTCCCAGAGGGCCTTGTCGCGCTCGAACAGGGATCTCTGCAGATCGGCAGAGACCCGGGCGGCAAGGTACTCGCCTTTGGTCTCGGCGATCTCGCGGCTGTCGAGCAGGGCCACGACCTCACCCTTAACCACCCGGTCGCCAAGGCCCTTGCGCAGCTCGACCACCGTGCCGGTGGTCTTCACCGCGATGCGAGCGGTCAGGTTGGCGCTCGGTACGATTGTGCCCGGGAGGTGCAGGTGTCGCGACAGCCGGCCCCCGGCGGCGGCCTCGGTGCGGATGCCGGCCTTGGCGACCTGGGCATCCGTCAGTCGCACGAGCCCGGGTTTTTCCGGTTCCGGGGCGGCTGCCGGTTGAGGTGCGGGGCGCGCCGCCGTGGCGCCGGACCAGGCACTCGGAAGCATGGAGCGGACGGCGGACGGCGCACCGGGCCAACACGTCGCGATCAGGAAGCCGCTGGCGACGGCCAGCAGCACGGGGATGAGACGTCTGAACATGTCGATGCCATGGACGGGTGGCCGCGCGCCAGGGCGTCGCGGTGTTGTCGTTCGAGGAGGGGAAGCGAGACGGTTGTCTCAGCCCCTCGGAGGCTCGAACGGGCCACGGACGCCGTCGCCGGCCGGACCAGGCTCGTCGAGGGTGAAGAACAACACGGTCGTCGAGGCGGCGCCCACCGGGGCGTTCACATCGGCAGGCATCACGCCCTCCGCATGGGACTGCGCGTGGTGAATCAGTTCGTCTGCGTCTTGCCGGTCCGCGGCGTGGCCGTGGTCGGCGAACGAAAGCATGGCGTGCGTGACCGGCGGCGCCGCCTCATGGCGGGCCTCGGCGAGCAGCGGCGCGACCATAACGGCCGTGAGCACCAACGCGACGGCTGCCGCTATGAGACGCCGTCCAAAGGACACGCGGCACCCACCTTCCGATCCAGTCCGGCCCACGCCGGCACGTCGATTTCGCTTCCTGTATCCTATCCGGGGGGATAGCATGTCAACATGGAACACGCACACGCCTCTCACCCGGACATCGTCAAGCGCCTGAAGCGCGCGCACGGCCACCTCGCCGGCGTCATCGCCATGATCGAGGAGGGCCGCCCCTGCGTGGACCTCGCGCAGCAGCTCCATGCGGTGGAGAGCGCCATCGCCAACGCCAAGCGGGTGCTGATCGAGGACCACATGGAGCACTGCATCGGCGACGGGGTCGGGGAAGGTGGCAAGTCCGCCAGGACCGCGCTCGCCGAGTTCAAGGCGCTGGCGAAGTACCTCTGAGGGGCGCCCGATGCTGAGCGTCCTCGCCGACCGGACCTACCGGCACCTTTTCGCAGCGCAGGTCATTGCCCTGATCGGCACCGGCCTGCTGACGGTTGCCCTCGGGCTGCTGGCCTATCGCCTCGCTGGCCCCGAGGCCGGCGCGGTGCTCGGCACGGCGCTGGCCATCAAGATGGTTGCCTACGTGCTGGTGGCGCCGGTGGCGAACGCTTTCACCGGGCAGTTGCCGCGCCGCGCCTTCCTGGTGGCGACCGACCTCGTGCGCGCCGCCGTCGCCCTGCTCTTGCCGTTCGTCGACCAGATCTGGCAGGTCTACGTCCTCGTCTTCGTGCTCCAGTCCTGTTCGGCCGCCTTCACCCCGACCTTCCAGGCGACCATCCCCGACATCCTGCCGGAAGAGCACGACTACACCCGGGCGCTCTCCCTCTCGCGGCTGGCCTACGACCTGGAGAACCTGCTCAGCCCAGCGCTCGCGGCGGTCCTGCTGACCGTCATCGACTTCCACTGGCTGTTCGGCGGTACCGTGGCGGGCTTCCTATGCTCGGCGGCGTTCGTCGTCTCCGTCCGCCTGCCGACCCCGAAGCCGACCGAGCGCCGCGGGATCTATGACCGGACCACAAGGGGGCTGCGCATCTACCTCGCCACCCCCCGCCTGCGCGGGCTGCTCGCCCTGAACCTCGCGGTGTCGGCGGCCGGCTCGATGGTCATCGTCAACACCGTCGTGATCGTGCAAGCCATCCTGCACCGGCCCCAGAACGACGTCGCCGTGGCACTCGGGTTGTTCGGCGGCGGCTCGATGGTCGCGGCCCTTCTCCTGCCGCGGGTGCTCGACCGGCTGCCGGACCGGACCGTGATGCTGCCGGCGGCGGGTCTCCTCGGCGTCGTGCTGCTCGCCTTCGCAGCGACGACCTGGGGCGGCGTGATCGGCTGGCCGATGCTGCTCGCCACTTGGCTGGTGCTCGGGGTCGGCTACTCGGCCGCTCAGACCCCGACCGGGCGGCTGCTCCGGCGCTCGGCCACACCCGAGGACCGGCCCGCGGTGTTCGCGGCGCAGTTCGCCCTGTCGCACGTTGCCTGGCTCGTGACATACCCGCTGGCGGGCTGGCTCGGAGCCGAGGCCGGCATGCCGGTCACGCTCGCGGTTCTCGGCATGCTCACCCTGGGGGCTATCGCGGCGGCGGCCGTGTTGTGGCCCGGCTCGGACCCGGACGTCGTCGAGCATGAGCACGGCGACCTCTCACCAGACCATCCACACCTCGAAGGCATCGGGGCGGATCGGCATGCCCACCCCTTCGTCATCGACGACCTTCACCATCGGTGGCCCGCGGCTAGGCCGGGATGATACCTATCAGCTTCCCGTTCAGCCAAATGTCGCCTTACAAGTTTTCTGCTCGAAAGCAGAAGGGCGGAAATTCACCCTCAGCAGTCCTTCCCATGGCCAAGCTGGTTGGGTTTGAACCTTGGCCTTATACCAGACCTCGTTGAGCGCGACTCACGACGGGTAGCGCCGCTGTCTCGGCCGTGATTCTGTCCTCGGGTTTGGGGCCTGAGGAGGATGCGATGGCCGCTCCCGTACCGCTGCGGTCGGACTTCGATGCCGGATCCTTACGTGCCCTGGCCAAGGGTTCACGCGATCCGGCCCAGACCCGCCGCTTGCTGGCGCTGTCGGTGATCTCGGCGGGCGGCTCGCGCTCGGAGGCGGCCGAGATCGGCGGGGTCGGGCTGCAGACGGTGCGCGACTGGGTCCTGGCCTTCAACGCCGATGGCCCGGACGGGCTGATCGACGGCAAGGCCCCTGGGGCCCGTCCGCGCCTGAACGCCGATCAGCGGGACGTCCTCAAGGCGCTGGTCGAACAGGGGCCGGTTCCCGCCGCTCACGGCGTGGTACGCTGGCGGCTCTGCGATCTGGCCCAGATCCTGTCCGAGGATCACGGCGTGTCGGTTTCCGAGCAGACCCTGAGCCGGGTCTTGCGGGCGATGGGCTACCGCAAGCTCTCGGCCCGTCCGCGCCATCACGCCCAGGACCCGGAGGCCGCGGCCATTTTTAAAAAGACTTCCCCGACCGTCTGGCGGAGATCGCGCAAGCTGTCGGCGGCAAGCCGATAGAGGTCTGGTTCTGCGACGAGGCCCGTGTCGGCCAGAAGAACACGCTGACCCGGCGCTGGGCCAAGCGCGGGACACGCCCCTCAGCCCCAAAGGATCAGCGCACACAGTCGGCCTACATCTTCGGGGCGATCTGCCCGGCCCGGGGCGTCGGCGCGGGTTTGGTCATGCCCCGCTGCACCACCGAGGCGATGGCCCACCACCTCGAAGAGATCTCAGGGACCGTGGCTCCCGGTGCCCACGCCGTGCTCCTCCTCGATCAGGCCGGCTGGCACACGACCAAGAAGCTGCCGGTCCCCGACAACATCACCCTTCTGCCGCTGCCGGCGCGTAGTCCCGAACTCAACCCCGTCGAGAACCTGTGGCAGTTCCTTCGCGACAACTGGCTCGGCAACCGGATCTTCAAATCCTACGCCGATATCCTCGATCACTGCTGCGACGCCTGGAACAAGCTCATCGACCAGCCCTGGCGCATCATGTCCATCGGACTACGCCAATGGACACATGGGTTCTGATCAATGAGGATTGGTATTAGGGCTTTGCGTGCTCATCGACTTCGGAGGTCAGTTTGATACTATAGCCACAGTCGTCTATCGCCTTATGATCGACCGTGATACGGACAGATAGCAACTTACTTTTTGGATCGTAGCTAGCATATGCAACTGATCGGTACGGATCAGATTTGGCTAGAGCTGGGTCTGTCCATTCCAGATAACAGACGTTCATTCCGCCGATGACGATCTTTCGTCCGCCTTCGTAGAAGGCCACGCGCATTGGGCACATCTTGACGCTGACGCCGATATCCGGTCGCTCAAGATGCTTCTTACAGAACGTGGCCGTGTTCAGGACCGAAAACACGACGCTCCGCGAGGGTGTCCAGATGATGTAATGCGCTTCCGTTGCTGGTGCGAAGCTTCCAACGTAGCGAAGATCGCCCTGATGTTCGTATGCCTTATTGTTCTGCGAGAGGGCATCAGCCCATATCTCGCGGAACGTCCCGACCTGGGGCCCGTCCTCTCGAAGATCGGCGTATTTGAGCGGCCGGGGCCGCTCCGGATCGGTCGTCGCTCCGCCCGACTGGGAATGAGCCTGGGCGGCCCACAACCCGCCCACGACAGCCAGAAGCAATGGCGCGAGGCGCATCAAGGGGTGCCTACTCGTACCGCGGCCGACCAGGCACCCAGGACAGCGGGTCCTTGGGGCTCCGCGTCTGTCCGAACCACCGAGCGAGCTGCGCAGGGGGATTGGTTCGGTCGATATGCCAAGCCCGTTGCGCATAGACGAAGTTCACGGGCGAACGGAACATCACCCCGCCGGCCGCATCCAGGAAGTCGGTCGCGCACAGGACCGACAGCGGGCGGCGGGGATCGGAGGTGCGGCCGGTCTGATTGTCGATCCGGCCAGGACCGCAGCCGAACAGGCGCACGGCCACGGGCAAGGTGTCCGGCGGCGTGCGCCTGCCGAACCCGAAGCTCCCGGTAGCCGTCGAGCCATCAGGCCGCGCCAGGACCGCCGTGGGCGGGACATCCGTGATCGCGTGCCCGTTCGCAGCTCGCAGCCATGCGGCCTGCGCCTCGTCCTGGGTCGGGTAGTAGCCCCGGTGAGTGAGCACCGGGGCGAACTCGCTGCGATCCGGGGCATACTCGAGCCGGCCCGGGTAGATCCCCTGGGGGCTGTAGATCGGATCTTCGGCCGGGGCCGCCGTGTAGACGATCGGCGGCCCGGCTGAGTTGCAGCCGCCGAGGGCGCACAGCATGGCAACGAGGGGGAGGCGGGTCGTCATCGCGAAGTCCTGTCCTTGGTCAGAGCGTGTTCTGGGGCAGGGCGATCCCCTCGGGGATCTCGCGGGGCTCAAGCGCAGCCGCTCCCACGGGGAGGATGATCGATGCCATGTCGCGGGTCGGGGGATGCTCGGCCGGGGAACTGAGGTCCGCTGGCGAGGCTGATGCTTGAGCGCCAGATCCGGCACTTGCCGCGTCACCGCCTTTGGTTGGGTTCTGTGCTACCGCCGTTCCGGATCCCGGCAGGTTCGGATTTCCCGCGTCGTTTGGGTTGCAGTTTGCAGTCGTCGACTCGTTGCAAGCAGAAGCAAGCAACTTTGGATTATTCTTGAACTTATTAGTTGCTGCCTCAACGCCACGCGCCCAACCTGCCTGTTCACCCGGCCGAGGAGATCCATTATAATTCGCAGACAAGCATGTGTAATTATAACCGCACTTGTCATAAGCTCTCTTCAAGACGGCCATACCGCCATTGATATTTTGCTGATTGATATCTCGATCAAAACCTAATGAACGCGCGGTTCTTTGTGTGAGCTGCATAGGGCCCTTCACACCTGTGTCGGAACCCGCACATGAATTGAAACCAACCGATTCATGATAACTTACAGCAAGAGCAAGATCGGTCGGAACACCTGTGTTCTGTGCCGACGCATACACCATGGCAACATTGTCTTTCTGATTAGCCATAGCATTTTCAATAGAACCCCCGCTTTTGCTCGTAAATCCATTCGGGCAAAGCTGATTTAGTGGTGTATTGTTCTTAAGCATCGCATCACCACTCGGGCAATTCGATGCATAAGCCGCGGTAGCCGCAACAATTACGCAGAATGCAGGCAGCTTTCTCATATCAAGACCTGCAATGGTTATATATTCTCTTGTTTAATATGAAAGATGCTTTTGATTTGACATCAATTTCTTGAACTACGGTTGTTCTATCCGGATCCTTTTCGATATCAGCCATTGTCGGCTGATCCGGGCCTTGAGCCTCAATGCAGACGGATTTATATGAATTTTTTTGGTCAATCTTAGTCGTTTTACACAATTGATAATGACCAGATATATTTGTACCGTCGAAATAAATTTCGGCAGCTCCGCCGATGCCGGTGCATCCAACATCTGTTGGAAGGTAAAAGCCCTTTTCTAGGGCTTTGATACCTTCAGCATTTGCATGTAAAGGAGCAAATGCGAGCGCGATTATCAGATATTTTGCTTTAAAAATATTGCGCATATCTATCGCCTTTCCGCATTCGGCCGACCACGGACAAGGCCGGGTGACTTCGGTGGCCCGTTTTCGTTCTGAATGGGTTGATCCCCCGTGATGCCGCTTGGAGTCGGACCTTCCGTCGGGTTCACCGGATCTGGCGCAGGAGGGGGAGGGGATTCAGCCTTCAGCTCCGCTGCGGCGAGCTGACTGCGATAGGCCCACGGCATGTCGAAGGCCGATCCCCAAAGCCCCCGGAACGCCTTTCGTGCGGCCTCTTGAGCCGCGAGGTAGACCTTGACCTGCTTCGGCTCACGCTCCGGGGGTAAGGCCACGGCCACCCCCTCCTTGAGCATGGCAAGGGCAACGTCCTGGTGCGTTGATGAGGAGCACCGCACCGCCAACTCGTCGCCCTGCTTGTCGAGGAGGACGCAGCTCACCCACTTCCCAAGGGTTTCGTTCACGAGCCATGCCCGGGCCATGGTCCCGCACGGCCACGGCTGGCGGCCAAGCAGGGCCGTTTGGTCGGGAGCACACACGTCGACGCCCCACAGGCGATAGACAGCGCCACTCTCGATATCGCGGAAGCGGTTGCCGTCGATCACCTCGACGCGCATGGGCTTGGTCTGAACCTGTGACTGCGGTTCGTACCGGGTTCCCGGCGCCGCAGGGGCCGGAACCTCGGGCCCTGTCCTCTGGGGCGGACTGACCGGCTTGGCAGGCGGCTGGTGCGGGAACGCCAAAGGAAGGGGAAACCCGTCAGACTGAGCGCGAGCGCCCGCCTGCCAACACACGAGCAAGCTGGCGGTAGCGGCAATCGTCAGCTCACGATGCCGTAAGGAACGGCGCAGCGGCATCTAAGGCCCCTTCGGATCCTCGGGAATTTATAACGTCAGCCGTGACAAATTCCTGTCAACCCATCCAAGAGACCTAAAAAGTGCATACAATCCCAGTGTGAGGAAAAAGCCTCAGCGCCCGCCCATTATAAAACCATTACTGAAAGCAATAAATAAGAAAAACAGACCAAACCAGATACCAATCTTGCTCAGAACTGCAATAGCGCTCTGTTTTAATTGAAACAGGATGGCATACCGGTAGCTTTTAAACTCCAACATACCGAATTCAGACGTGCGATAGAAAATCTCCCGACCAATCTGGAGGCGAGCCCACACAGCACCGCCAATGGACAGGCATCCTAATACAAAAAAGACGATAGCAGCCACATAGAACCGCATGATCTTTTCCCTATCTATTGTGTTGTTACAGAAATATCCGTCCCTGCTTTTCTCACAAGCTAAGTTTCCTATTTTAACACATATCGTCGGTAGATTTTAACGCACGCAAATTGAATATTTTATAATTTTATGTGAACTTTCTTTTTATTTATTCGCTCTCAGACCTTCTTATTCTTTGCTCAGCATCTCCTCCTATTATCTAGCAATCATCATACCCTAGAGGATGACAGCGATCATCCCGACTCTCCCGGCTTCGGCCGCAGCCGGCCAATGGTCTGATGAGAGACGTTGAAGGACACCGCCAGCGCCGTGGCAGTTTCGCCGTCAGCGAGCCGTTGGCGGACCTCTCTTTGCTGAGCCGGGGTCAGCTTGTGCTTCGGGCCGCCGGTCTTGCCGCCGGCCGCCTTCACGCGGGCGCGTCCCTCGGCGGTGCGCGTCAGGATCATCTCCCGCTCGATCTCAGCCATGCCGCCCATGACGGCCAGCATCATCTTGCCCTCGGCCGTGCTGGTGTCGGTCCACGCCTGAGCGAGCGAGCGGAACCGCCCCCCGGCCTGGTGGATGCGCTGGATGATCGCGAACAGGTCGAACAGGGATCGCGCGAGCCGGTCAATCCGGGTGACGACCACCACATCCCCCGGCTGAACCTCTCGGAGGAGTCGGTTCAGCTCGCGTCGGTCGCCGCTCTTACCGCTGACCTTCTCTCGATAGATCGGATTGCACCCCGCAGCCGCAAGCTGGGTGAGCTGAACCTCCAGGGTCTGTCCCACGGTCGAAACGCGGGCATATCCGAGGGTGCGAAGGGGCGAAGTTGTGGACATGAGTTATGGACAACGTAACCCCTTGCGATCAAAGGGGCAAGCGCGATGTCCATAACTTGTGAGTTATGGAGAATCCCCTTGTCATGATGTATCGATTTCGATACAGTGATCGCACATGAAGCCGATCACGTTCTTAGGCGACAGTCTCGCCCGGCTCCGGGACTTCCCGGATGATGCCCGCTCCGGGGTCCGGTGAGAAGATGGTCAAAATCGTACGCTAAGGGTCCGGCGTTAGCGTGTCATTCCGCCCCGAGCCGGACCGATTAGTACGCATATTTGCGCCATGGAGAGAGCGGCGTTCCAAATGAGGCATCATGCATGAATGAAGCTATCGGCACCTTTGAGCAGATCATCGGGCTAGAGCCCCAGCATGGTGTGCTTCTTCGCGCGTTGAGGGCGCTGGCCCTGGAACTGCATCCCGGCCTTGTGGAGGTTGCACGGCCGGGTGATCGGGCGGTGAGCTGGGGTTGGGGTCCGAAGAAGATGAGCGAGGCTTACGCTTGTGCGCTACCCTATAAGGATCATGTAAATCTCGCATTCTACCGAGGTGCAAATCTAGGCGATTTAACCCGCCTTCTCCAAGGTACAGGCAAGGCTATGCGCCATCTGCCGCTGATGCAATTAGAACAGCTTGCCGACCCGGCCGTCCGCGAACTGCTGGTAGCGGCACGTATCGAGCGACGGCGAGCCCTGAGGCTGCCGGCCTGACGTTTTCCCAGAATTCGATCCCAATCGGGACGGTAGCCGGGCTTAGCGTACGATTTTGACCATCCTCTCACCGGCCCCGCTCCGAGGCGGGCTATCAACTTCGCGCCATCCAGGCCGGGGACGATCCCGCCGACTGGAAGCCGCTGAAGACTGTGGGGCCGGGCGTTGAGGGAGATCAGGGTGAGGGAGGCGTCGGGCGCCTTCCGCGTGTTGTACCTCGCGACGCTGCCGGATCGTGTCCTTGTCCTGCACGCTTTCGAGAAGCGGACCCAGCAAACACCGCAAAAGGACATTGAGCTTGCCACGAAGCGGCTCAAGGCCTGGAAGGATTAAGGCGATGGAAGTCCAAACCTTTGACGACGTGTTCGACGCAATCGCAAACACTCCGGTGGAAGCCGCCAGCATGAAGGCGCGCGCTGATCTCCTCGGCGCCCTTGTTTCGCATGTAAAATCCTGGAACGTGACACAAGAGGTCGCGGCGGGGCGCCTGGGCGTCACCCGTCCTCGGATCAACGATCTACTCCGGGGCAAACTCGGCAAGTTCAGCCTGGATGCCCTGGTTGATATGGCGACCGCTGCCGGCCTCAAGCTGGAAATCCGCATTGCGGAAGCGGCCTGATCTGGTTCGATAGACAGGAGAACCCGCTTAGCTTCTATGCAACAAATACTGTTCTCGCTTTGCAAGTGGCTATTCACCCCACGCTGACACCGCAATTTGAAAAACAAAACTCCGAAAATATGGAACCTACCGCACCGACGGACGTTTGGTCTCTTCGCCTCCGGGAGGGCAGATCATGATAAAACTGCCGAAGAAGCGTCGTGACATAGGTGAATTCAACCGACCACGCTGGGATAATATCCCGGCGTGCATTCGCCGTTTGGAGAAGGCCGGAATTTCAGTCGAAAGACTTAGACATAAGACTTCATTGGCGATGATGCGGCCAGCAACGATGTCGTGGTCAACCTTCACTGCCGCAATCAATTCCATTCTGGATCCAAACATTGGCTCAGTCATGCTTTTTAGCCAAAGCACTGGAAATGCATTCCGATGCAACAATAGAGGAAATAGACCAGGACGCTTTTTATCAATATAATCCTTTATAAAGCAGCCGGGTTTTCACAAATGAGCTATCAAAACTGGGTTTTAGAATACGAGGCCTCGAATTATCTCCGCGAGATGTCAGAAGATTTATTGCAAGAACGATATGACATGCTCACCTACAATTTGTGGAGCACCGGACAACATGGAGAGGTCACGCCGCCCCGTGATCCAATCAATAGAAGAAGTTTACTCCGATTAATTGTTCACGTTTGCTGCGAACAAAGCAATCGACGCGGCGACGGAATGATAAGCTTTGATGAAGAGACTGCCAGAAGTACGGCATCTGCAAGCTATACCCCAGCAACGCTGAAGATACCATTTGGCGGATCACCTGAATGTTTCGCAAAATTTGGACAAAGAGACCATATAAAAAGATCATTTGACGAAGGAGTATTCAGAATTGCTCCAGCTAGCAGTTTCAATGATGCATCCCTAAATGAAGCTCAAAGAGACAACGAACTGATGCATTGGACAAGGACTCCAAACGAACAGATGATGGTGAAGTTTTATGGATTGGACGAAAATGGGGCTGAAATTGAGATGCCCGTTAGGAAACAGGAACTATTAAGAGGGATGACGGTTTCAGACTTCTATGTCTGGTGTTGCGGGCTTGGGTATGATGCTCGACTCTTTAGTGAATTCAAAGCCGAAGCTGTCATCGTCATCAGGAACAAACAGGAATTCAAGCGTCGATTTTCCGAAGCTGTTTCAAAAATACTCCCATACTCCACAATGCAGGATAGATCTCTGGTGTATTATGATCCCTATACAATTCATAGAAATCAGCTCTTTCCGATTTTTACGAAAAATATTAAATATCTCCACCAAAATGAATACCGGTTTGCTTGGCAGGCGCCGGCTGGTGATCCGCTTGAGCCAAAATATCCGGTGCTTGGCCCCTTACACGACATAGCCGAATTTCATGAAATATCTTAGTCTGCCTAACTTTTACTTTAATAATAAGGTAAAGCTATACAGTAAGCAGCTCCTCCCACCGTGTAGTGTAGCAGGGAGAGCGAAAATCGGCCCGGAGCTTCCAGGCCCGATCCAATCCTGTGCTGGCGAACCGCACCCGATCCCGCCCGTAGCGGCGGTTGATAGCGTCGATCGCCAGCATTGGCGTGACCCGCCTTCGGTCGTCCCCGGACGATGTTCAGCGCGGTGGGAATGAGATTCGACATCAATCTTGGAGACCTCTCGCATCGCTAGCAAAATCCGAAAGGTACAAACCCTCCTTCTGAAGACGGTCGAGCATCTGTGCAGCATGAATATGAGCCGTGGCGACAAGCTCTGCATCATCAAAGCCGTGCTTACTCATCTGAAAAAGCTGTCGCATTGCCCAATCCATCGGCGTCCCTTCCCAAAGTATTAGATGTTGCCGATCAACTAGAAGGTTAAGAAATAGACAAAGCATAATCATCATTAAGAGCGCAGATTGATCCTTCCAATTGGCAATCTCAGCTTTAGCGGTACGTTCTAAACGACGCTTGAGAGAATTATATTTTTTAGGCGATAGATCGGCAAAAGACTCAAGGCTTACTTTTCCCAACTGTGTGCGCAGGTTGGATATGTCGGCCTTGGCGCGTTCCGCGTCGCTTGGGTTGCTAGGTGAGAACACTCTCGGCGCAGAGCTGAGCGCTAAGAGAAGATAAGCGGGAAGCGCAAGCTCGATCCGCTGACGATCAGACAGAACTTCCATCAGCTCACCGACATCGTTTTCTTACTACAAAGGCCTCATCTGCGCCCAAATCAAATTTCCTTCCGGAATTTCATGGTTGTTGGTGTATTCTCTGAAGGCACCACAACGGCTAAACCTCATATTTCCAACTGTTACAGCGTTCATGGCGTCCATGATTGGAAAAGACCATTCAGCACGCCAAACACACTCACAATCACCGATCCCAGTGGCCTCTCCAGATAAATGAGGATACTCAGTTTTTAATTCTGACCAGAAACAGTGCTTCCGAACTGATCCCGTTCTATTCAAGTCGTATCGCCAGAGACGAACAATTTTTGGATTGTAATGTTCGTTTTCAAAATCTCTACAATGCCTACCCTCAACCATTACCAACAATCTAGGTCGGTACATAAAAGAAAAACTCTCTTCTTCGCTCATCGCGACAAATTCAGTCATATCTTTACTCATGCTATAAGAGCGCCTTATCATCCGAATAGATCAAGTTGCTGCGGCCGTCTTCGCCGTTGTTGAGCCGGATCTGCCTCGGAGGTTGGGCGCGAAACTGCCACGCTCACCGGCCCGTCGGGTAGTGGGACGTTTGGCTTGCCATACAGGACCGCCCCCACGAAGGCCCCTTCGACGTTCAGGAACACGGTGCAGATGTGTTGGGGGGATTTGAGATAGTGCCGCGTCAGCGGCTCCCCGATGGGCAAGCGGGTCAGCGCCTCCATCAGACAGGACAAGCCGGCCGTCGCCACGCCAAGGATCGGAAATTCGAAGGCGTGCCCACGCCAGATATGCCGGGCGGCTCCGGCGGTCGTGGTCGGAAAACCGTTCGGTGCAAACGCCGTCGCATCATCGCGCAGGAAAGCCGCGATCCGCTCGCGGTCGGTTCCAGTCACCACAGCGGCGAGATGAGCCTTATCGATCACCTGCGTCATGGCCGGATAGTACCCGCACGGGCGACAGAGCGCGACGGCGTGGCCGGAAAGCCGCCTGGGTCGAGCTGCGCGAGGCGAGCACGATTGAGGGCCTGCAGAACGGGTCCGAGGGAGTAGGTGCCGGCGCGCTTGCGCTCCGTCAGGGTGCGCAGATAGCCGCCCGGGCTGGTGATCTGCTCCTGTCGCTCGAGGATGGCAGCGATCGTCACGGCGGCGGCCTCCTCGCCCATCGCCTCCCGTGCCGCTTTCCATGCGCTGGGGCTGATTCCGAGCCAGGATCGAACCTTCTCGGCCGCATCGACCAGCTCGCGCCACGATCGGATACCGCTAGGGATCACCTCCCGAATCTTCGGGCAGGCATCGAGCACCGTCGCGAGCGGGTAGGTCGTGCGAATCTCAACATCCGCCCTTGCTGGTTCTGGCGCGCCGGATTCCTTCTGCCCCATCTCGAACGCCGGTTCAGAAACAGAACCATCCCCCTTTGAATTCTGTAAGTGGCGCTCATTCTGAGCGGCACTGCCGCTTATTTTTTTGGATTCTTGGCGGGGCGCGAGGGCTTCACTCACAGCCAGGGCAAGGCCCTCAAGCTCGTCTCCCAAGGCCGCGATCTGGGCTGGTGTCGGCCGACGTGGGCAGGCGGCCAGTGCGGCGCTGTAGCGGGCACGGAAGCCCCCGCCTTCCTCCCCGGCCGGGGGGGCATCCGCCTGACGGTCGAGCGCATCGAGGAGCTTGGCGCAGTCGCGCCGGAGGAGGGTCGCCTTCTCCCGTGCGAGCTTCTGAGCCAGGATCTCGGCGCGGGCGGCCTCGGCCAAGGCGCCGAACTCGTCGGCACGGACGGCAAGCGGCGCGAGGTCGAACCCATAGGCGTGGGTGAGCTGCCCCCCCTCGCCGCGCCGCGCGAAGCGTTTCCCGTTGGGGCTGTCGCGCCGGATCACAAGCCCGGCCTCGATCAGCGCGGCCAGATGCCGGCGCAGGGAGGCATCCGACAAGCCATTCGCCCTTGCGCTCAAGGACCGGTTCGACGGCCACACAACCAAGTCGGTCTCTGCCTCCGGAGCCAGGACGGTTTCGGGGAGGAAGCTCACCAGCGCTTCGAGCACGGCGAGCGCCTGAGCCGACACGCCGAGCTGCGCGCGCGCGGCGGTGATGTCGCGGACCACCACCCATTTGTGGGCCACCCGCCCCACGGCCGGCGCCTCGTGCGCTGCGATCTGGGCCGCGATCTGGGCAGCCGTGAGCCCCCGTGCCCCGAAGGGCGCAGTGAGTCGCCTTCCGGCCGCCCCTCGGCGGCCGACTGTATCGTGCATTGACCCGATCCCTTTCGGTCGGGCCGCGACGGTCGTTCTGAAGCGCCCTCAAGAGGGCGGCTCACCTGCAAGCAACGCTTCGCCGTTGCGAGAAACGGTGTTTCTCACTTGACCCCGAGGGGCATTCTGTGGCTTGTGAGGAGTGCAGAGTTTTCCTCGACAAGCGTGCTTCTTGCACCGGCTCGGCCCTCTCTCCCGGCAAGGAGAGGGGGCCGTTGTCGTTTGAAGGGGTCGGACTGCTGCGGCGGTCGGTCGATCTCCTAACGATCCCGAGACTCGTACACACACGAGTTCGAGCGTTACAGTGCATGTCGGCCGAGCCCGGCTCCCGAGTCAATCACGGAATCCGTGCCCTCGTCCGTACTTTTTAGCGTCACGGCACTTGATAGCCCACGCTTGCGGTAGTGATCCGCGTAGTCGTCCGGCTCATCCGCACCCTCGTTCCCCCCTGGTGGCGGTCGGATCTCGACGGAAAGTCGTGGATGGGCGGCGCGTGTAGCCTCGGCCGCGCGCAAGCCGGGCGCATCGGGATCGGCGAAGATCACGAGACGGCGCACGACGGGCGGAAGCCGTACCAAGGCCATGCGCTCTGCGCCGAGACAGCACCAGGTCGGAAGACCGTGCAGCATCATGGCGGCATGGCCGTTCTCATATCCCTCGGCCAGCCCAAGGATCTCGGCCGGTGCGGCAAGCCGCAGGGCAGCGCCGCGCGCCGGGCCGATGATCCGGCGCGGGCGCTTCACGCCCGCCTTCTCCGGCCGAGAGGGATGCAAGAAGGTGATCTGCACGGCGACAAGCTGGCGCTCAACGTCCTGCATTCCGGCCACGAGAGGGCGTCGCGTTGATTGTTCGCTGAGTTACGGTCGAGACGAACGGGTCGTGAACGGTTGCCGCCTCGGAAGAGCTGCGAGGGTGGCGGCTACACCGCTCGTGTGATCCCGGCGAGGGCCATTTCGCGATAGACGGTGGCGCGGCCGAGCCCGACCTGGCGCCCCGCTTCCGTAGGCGATAGCCCGGCTTGGACGAGTTTCAGGGCGGCCACGACCTTGTCCGGATCGACCGGTTGCCGGCCCGGACGCTTGCCTTTGGCACGGGCCGCCGCGATCCCGTCCTTGGTGCGCTCGGCGATCAGCCGCCGCTCGAAGTGGGCGATCGCACCGAAGACGTGGAAGACCAGTTCGCCGGCGGCCGAGCCGGTGTCGATCTTCTCCTCCAGGCTCACGAGCGCAATGCCGCGTTCCTTGAGCAGGTTTACGCTCGACAACAGCTCGGCGAGAGAGCGCCCGAGTCGGTCGAGGCGAACCACCGCCAGGGTGTCGCCGCGACGCGCGTAGGCGAGGAGTTCGGTCAGGCCGGGCCGGTCCATGCTCTTGCCCGACCGCACGTCGGTGAAGACGCAGATGGCGCCCGCCCGCTCGAGCCGCAGCGTCTGCCCCGCGACGTCCTGGTCTCCGGTCGACACCCGTGCGTAACCCAGCACGTCGCCCATGATCTCGTCCCGCAAACGTCCGTTCTCGGGACGCCCGCCGAGCCGATCCGGCGCAGGCTTCGTTCCCGTCCACTTAATGCGTCCCGTTAAGCATCCGTGTCCACAATGATCCCCTGCCTTCTCTGGACGGTGGGAGGATCGGGATGGCACGTCGGAGCCTGCTGACGGATGCCGAGCGCGAGCGGCTGTTCGGCGTGCCGACGGGTCGCGACGAACTTGTCCGGCGCTACACCCTAGACCTAACCGACCTGGCGCTCGTCTCGGGGCATCGAGGCGACGCGAACCGGCTCGGCTTCGCGCTACAGCTCGCGCTCCTGCGCGACCCCGGCTTCGGTCTCTCTGTCGCTACCGGCGCTCCCGAGGCGCTCGTCGTCTTCCTCGCCGAGCAACTCGGGATCGAGCCGAGCGCCTTTGCCGCTTACGCAGCCCGAGTCGCGACCGCGACCGAGCACGCTCGCGAGCTCGAGCGCGCCCTGGGCCTGCGCCCGGCGACGCGGGTGGATCTGCCGCTGATGATCGAGTCCGCCGCGGCTGCGGCGTGGCCGACAGACAAGGGAGGGCCGATCGCTGAAGGAATCATCCACGCGTTGCGCGACGTCCGCATCGTCCTGCCGACACCCGACACGATCGAACGCGCCGGGCTGGCCGGACGCGCTCGTGCGAGGAAGCGCGCCGCCGACGCTTTGCTCGCCGGCCTCTCGCACGAGCAGATCACAAGGCTCGATGCAATGCTGGCCGTGGATCCTGCGACCGGCCGCACGCTGCTTGCCTGGACGAGGGACCTGCCGGTCGCGCCCAAGCCTGACCACGTTCGCGAACTTGTGGACCGGCTGGCGATGGTGCGCGCGGTCGGTCTCGACCCCACCCTCACCAACCGGATCCACCCCGACCGGCTGCGCGCACTCGTGCGGGAGGGACAACTGTCGTCGCCCCACGCGATCGAACGCTACACGCCGCACCGACGCCGCGCCATCCTGGTCGCGGCGCTGCTCGACCTGGAGAGGCGATTGACCGACGCCGTGCTCGGCATGGCCGATCGGCTGATCGGTGCCAGCTTCACACGGGGGAAGAATGCCCGCGAGCGCACCTACACGGCGACCTCGCGTGACGTTGGCCGGCTCATGCGCCTGCTCCACGGCACGATCGAAGCGGTCGAGGCCGCGGTGCGCGACGGCGGCGACGCGCTCAGCGCGATCGACGGGGCGGTCGGGCTGGACCGGCTTATCCACGCTAAGCCTGACGCGGCTGCGATCGCTGACCTCGCGGAGGAGGATCCGCTGGTGCGCGCCGCCGACCGGCATGGCACCCTCAGGAAGTTCGCGCCGCTCCTTCTAGAGGCGATCGACTTCAGGGCGAGCCGGAGCACGGACCCCACGATTGCTGCTCTCGCCACCCTGCGTCAGCTTAACCGCTCCGGAAAACGCGACGTGCCCCGCGACGCGCCGATGCCGTTCAAGAAGGATTGGCGCAGGCTCGTCGCCGGTGCTGACGGCAAGGTCGACCGCAGGCTCTACGAGACTGCGGTGTTCGCCCACCTGCGTAACAAGTGGCGCTCGGGCGACGTCTGGGTGGAGCGCTCGGGCGAGTATCGTCGCTTCGACAGCTATCTCCTTCCTGCGGCCGAAGCTGCGCCCATCGTCACCGATCTCGACTTGCCGGCGAGCGGCGACGCGTGGCTGTCGGAGCGGGGCCGTGAACTCGACTGGCGCCTCCAGCGCTTCGCAGGCCGCCTGACCCGAGGCCAAGTCGAGGGCGTGTCCATGAAGAACGGCCGGCTGTCTATCGCGCCGGTGCGTTCCGCGACCCCGCCGGACGCGGCGGCGCTGGCCGAGCGCATCGACGCACTGATGCCGCGCGTGCGCGTCACCGACCTTCTTCACGAGGTGGCGCGCGAGACCGGCTTCCTCTCCGCCTTCACCAATCTGCGCACGCACCGGCCGGTCGACAACGAGGCCGCACTCCTGGCCGTGATCCTCGCCGACGCCACCAATCTCGGCCTGTCTCGCATGGCCGAGGCGAGCCAGGGCGTGACCCGCGACCAGCTTCTCTGGACCCGCGAAGCCTATATCCGCGATGAGACATACCGGGCCGCGCTCGCGCGCATCATCGACGCGCACCACGCGCTGCCGATCGCCTGTGTGTGGGGGGATGGCACCACCTCGGCGTCCGACGGTCAGTTCTTCCGGTCGGGCAAGCGCGGCGACGCCGCCGGCGAGGTCAACGCCCGCTACGGTGTCGATCCAGGCTTTGCCTTCTACACCCACACCTCTGATCAGCACGATCCCTTCCATGCGACCGTGATCTCGGCCACCGAGCACGAGGCGCCCTTCGTCCTCGACGGGCTTCTCCATCACGGCAGCGGCCTGAGCATCGCCGAGCACTACACCGATACTGGCGGCAGCACCGACCACGTCCACGCCCTGTGCGCGCTGCTGGGTTTCCGCTTTTGCCCCCGCCTGCGCGACTTCCCCGACCGCCGGCTCGCCTCGATCGAGCCCGCCGCACGATACCCGGCGCTGAAGCCCATCATGGGAAAGAGGGTGCGCGTCGAACTCATTCGCGAGCACTGGGGGGACATCATCCGCCTCGTAGCCTCGCTGAAGGCCGGCGTCGTCGCGCCCTCCGCGATGCTGAAGAAGCTTGCCGCCTACGAACGGCAGAACCAGCTCGACCTCGCGCTCGCCGAGATGGGCCGCATCTGCCGTACGTTGTTCATGCTCGACTGGCTCGAGGCGCCCGCGCTGCGCCGACGCTGCCATGCGGGACTGAACAAGTCCGAGCAGCGCCACGTTCTGGCCGGTGCCATCTGCACCTACAAACAGGGACGCATCGCCGACCGCTCGCGCGAGGCGCAGGAGTATCGCGCTTCGGGGCTCAACCTCGTCATCGCCGCCATCGTATATTGGAACTCGACCTACATGGCCGACGCGGTGGCGCACTTGCGTACGACGGTCGAGCCCGCGCCCGACGACCTGCTGAGCCACACCTCGCCCGTCGGGTGGGAGCACATCGCGCTCTCCGGAGACTTCCTCTGGGACCACGTCGCCATGCCGAGGGGCCGGCGGCCGCTCAACCTGCCGCGCCAACGTCGCGTTGCATGACGTTCACGCAGCGTTCTTCCTTGGCGTAACTGGGCGAACAACCAACGCGACGTCCTCCACGAGGGCGGGCATCAGGCGGCGGCTCGAGAACGGCGCATCCGGCAGGAACCGCAACGAAGGGGGCGGGGGCGGCAGGCCCCGCGCCGCGACGTAGCGGGCGGCAAGCGTGCCCTCGACGGGAAGGGCCTCGCGCCACAGGGCCGCCGCGTCCGCTGTCGTGGTCTTGGGCGGCGGGGGCTCCCTTCGCGGCGGCGCGGCCTCTTCGGTCAGGTTGCGGCTGCGCAAGGCCGCGGCGATGTCCTGCCAGGAACACCCGGCAAAGCAGGTCAGCACAAGGCGGCGCTCGCCTTCCGATACGAAGAGCGATGGGTTGCGGTCACCCCGACCCTGCCCATGCGAGGGGACTGGGCAGCGGCAGAGGTATCCTCGTGCCGTGCGAACGCCGCCGAGCGCGCGAAAGACCGTTTCCGCCGATGGGTCGAGGCGAGGCCCGGCCGGCGTCACGTCCCGCCGAGGAAGTTGATGCGGGCCTCGGCGCCCGCCGCCGCAAGCGTGACTGTGGTTCCCTCCCGGCCGATCAGCCCCGCTGCGGCCAGGGCTGTCACGTCGTCATGGACCCGCCGGTAATCGCGGCCGAGCGTGCCCGCGAGCGCGCGGATCGACGGTGCCGGCCCGGCCTCGGCCAAGCTTCGCAGGAGAGCCAAGCGCGCGTCCGAGAACGTCGCCAGGAAGGCGCCCCAGGTCTCGAATGTGACGACGGGCGCGCTGGGCGTGGCGTCACCGGCCTCGGCCCGATGCCACGCATCAATGAAGCGCTGGCCCATCTCCTCAAGTGAACCGCCGATTTTGATTTCAACGTCAGACATCTTTTCAACTCCCGCGCATCGCCCTAACCTCTTTGAGGAAATCGGCGATCAGCTTTTCAACCGATACGAAGCAATACGGAGTCTCGATTGTCCGCCGTCAGCGGCCGTGAGACAGAGTGAGGCCCTTCACGAACGGAGGATGACTGGTTCATCGTAGCCCCCAAGGAGCGAAGATGAAGCAGACATCCGGGCCGGCACGGAAGCCGGCAGAGGCGGTGATCAAGGACATCCGCCGCGCCACCCGCCGCCAGTTCTCGGCCGAGGAGAAGATCCGCATCGTGCTGGAGGGCCTGCGCGGCGAGGACAGCATCGCAGAGCTGTGCCGACGCGAAGGCATTGCCACCTCGATGTACTACGGCTGGTCCAAGGAGTTCCTGGAAGCGGGCAAGAAGCGGCTGGCCGGCGACACGGCCCGCGCCGCCACCTCGGACGAGGTCAAGGACCTGCGCCGTGAGGCTCGTGCCCTCAAGGAGGTCGTGGCCGATCTCACCCTGGAAAACCGCCTGCTCAAAAAAAGTATGAGCGGAGCTGGGGAAGACGAGGCATGAGGTACTCGGCTTCTGAGAAGCTGGAGATCATCCGGCTGGTCGAGCAGTCCTCTCTGCCGGTGCGCGCCACCCTGGAGAAACTCGGCATCCCGCGCGCCACATTCTACCGCTGGTACGACGCCTACCAGCAAGGGGGACCCGAGGCCCTGGCCGACCGACCCTCTCGGCCCAGCCGGGTCTGGAACCGCCTGCCCACGGCGATCCGCGAGCAGATCGTCGCCCTCGCGCTCGAGCAGCCGGAGCTCAGCCCACGCGAGCTGGCCGTGCGCTTCACCGACGAGCAGCGCTCCTTCGTCTCGGAAGCCACGGTCTACCGCCTGCTCAAGGCGCACGACCTGATCACCAGCCCAGCCTACATCGTTGTCAAGGCAGCCGACGAGTTCCGTGACAAGACCACGGCCTCCAACCAGCTCTGGCAGACCGACTTCACCTACCTGAAGGTGGTCGGCTGGGGCTGGTACTATCTGTCGACGGTGCTCGACGACTTCTCCCGCTTCATCGTGGCCTGGAAGCTGTGCGCCACGATGCAGGCCAGCGACGTCACTGCCACGCTCGACCTGGCGCTCAGCGCCGCCGGGCTCGATCAGGTGCAGGTGGTGCACCGGCCGCGGCTGCTGACCGACAACGGATCGAGCTACGTCGCGGGTGACCTGGCCGACTGGCTCGGCAGCCGCGGCATGACCCACATCCGCGGTGCTCCCCGCCATCCCCAAACTCAGGGCAAGATCGAGCGCTGGCACCAGACGCTGAAGAACCGCATCCTGCTCGAACACGCCTATCTGCCCGGCGAGTTGGAGGCGCGGGTCGGGGCGTTCGTGGAGCACTACAACCACGTCCGAGCTCATGAGAGCCTGAACAATCTCACGCCGGCCGACGTCTACTTCGGCCGGGGCGAGGCCATCCTGCGCGAGCGGGAGCGGATCAAGCGCCAGACTCTCACCGACCGCCGCTTGCGCCACCACGCGCAGGCTGCCTAACTTCTCAACCCAGGTGGACCAGTGCCTCCGTTCCTGAGGCCCGCAGCCTGTCTCAAATCATCTGACGACGGACACTTTCGAGGGCCGGCAAGGCATCGGAATCAGCCCCGGCCGCACCTCAATCCATTTCCTGTTCATCACGCGACTGCGCCGCGCGGGTCTGGGCCTCACGCTCCAGACGGCGCCGCTCCAACACCTGCCGACGAACCTCCTCCGGATCGTGGGTCTTGCCAGAGGGCGCGCTTCGCCCATCGCCGCCGGCCGAACCGGATCGCGCCCGCTGCTCGGCCGCCTCGGCTTCCTCTCGTTCACGCCCTGCGAGGCGTGCCGCCTCGCGGGCGAGGCCGCGATCGGCGTCGAGCTGTTGCATAGCATCAGGGGAACGGGACGTATCAGCCTCGTCGGCCCGCGTCACTTCGAAGGCAGCCCGCTCAAGACGTTCTGCCGCCTCGGCCTCCCGCTCCTCTCGGACCGCAACCCTGTTGGCTTCGGCCCTTTCGGCCTCCGTCGCGCGCCGGTCCTGGTTCCCGGCGGGCGCGGGTGTCCCGCTCGGCTGTGCCAAAGTACCGTCCTGCTCCTGGCCCTGAGCCTTCTCCTGAGCTTGTGCCTTCTCCTGGGCCTCACGCTCGCGCACGCTCGCGATGATCGCCTCGGCCCTGTCGGGTGGCAGCATCCCCCGCACCGTCTCAAGGTCGATATGCGTCTGCCCCTTCTCCATCATCCGCTGAAGGTCGAGCTTCACGGCGCTCGCCTGTAGGACGTTCGCCGTCAGGTGCTCGTAGCGCTCTCTCGCCGGCCCTTCGAGCTTGGCCGCTGTCGTCGCAGCCTGCTCGTTCATGAGCTTGAGATCGGCTTCCATCTTCTCGGCGGTGACAGGCATGGTCGGGGCTCCTGGGTGCTGCTCCGTGTGAGCTTGGGCTGATTGGTGGCTGCGCGCGCGCTCCCCGAGCCGATAGGCTTCCTCGGTGCGCTGCGCGTACTGCGCCGCGACCGGATTGTCCGGCTGGGCCTGGGCCAGCTCCGACCAGATCCGGGCGGCCTCGGCCGTCAGCGCGAGCGCCTGGGCTCCGACCGGAACCTTAACAGGGTTGGTTCGGGCCGTCGCGATCCGCTGACGGGCGTTGGCGATCATCTCCTGATTGGCCGGGTGGCTGGCATAGGCCCGATCCCGTGCCGCCCGCCCCGGCCGGGGCTGCTCGGCCGCATCGACGATCGCCTTGTCCCGTCGACCGTAGCTCTGGCTCGATGCGCGATCCTGGGCGGTCGTCGCCACGATCTGAAGGCCCTGCGCCTGGGCGTGCTCGGCGTAGGTCTCCCGCCAACGCCGGAGATCCTGCGGGCCTGGATGGATCTTGGCGCCCCCCATGCTCCGCACTGCGATGACCGCGTGCGCATGGATGTGGCCGCTGCTTTCCTCCTTGTCCGTGTGCATCCCGAACAGGAAGGTGTGATCGGCGAACGTGTCGCCGAGGAAATCCCGCACCGCGTCGCGGAACCGCTGCTTGTCCGTCCCGGCCCGGGCAGAGACGACCAGGTGCAAGGTGTCCCGCGCCTGCTGCGAGCGCAGATGCGGCCGCCAGGCGCGCGCTGCCTCGTGCACGTGGGCCGCGGTGCCGATGTGCTGGCCATCGTCGCCCACGGCCCCCGAGGTGGCGCTTTCGATCAGTCGGCCGAGATGAAACCGCACCGCCTCGACCCCGTGCCCGGGCGCGGACGGCTCCAGGCTCATCCGGTGCTGCCCCGCCCCCGTCGCCTCTTCCATCCGCGCCTTGATCCGCGCCTCGGTCGGCGCGTCGAGCACCCGGCGGTCGAACCCGTCGGCCTCGTCCCCGATCCGCTGCGCGGCGACCTTGAACCGCTCCCGCCCCTCGCCGGCCGCCGCCACCACGACATGCGCGCTCAGCGACCCGTCCGTCCCGGCCTCCATCCGGAAGGCATAGCGGTGCCCGGCAAAGCCGGCCTCGACCGCCCGTCGAAGCTGCCCCCGGTCCTCGGCCTCGTCCTTGAGGCCGGCGATCCCGACCCGCACGCTCATCACGTCCTGGGTCGGCTCGCGCTTGCCGAACCGCTGTGACCACGTCTCGATCTCGGCATTCACGGCCTCGCGGTCGGTCAGCTCGCGCCCGTCATGGGTTTCAAGCTGCACCTCCTCGCGAAGCACGTACTGCGCCGTCGCCTTGGCCCGCGTGCTCCCGGCCGCGTAGGACACGACCTTAACCACGGCCGGGGCGTACCCCTTCGCGACCATGGCAGAGGCAGTGCGGCCCGCCTGGACTCCACGCCCTGGAACACGCGCCCCAGAGCGAGCCGTGGCCGTCCTGGCTTGGGCTCCGGCTCTGCCGCGCGCACCATACCCCGAAGGGCTGACGGTGCCGCCGGCGGACTGACCTCTGCCTGCCGATCCTGAGGCCACAGAGCTGCCGACGCTCTGGGGTCGCACCGAACCGGGCGCGCTCGAGGCCGATCCCGGCATCCCTGTGCCGGGCATCGAGTTCGACACCGCTCCTGCCTCGGACGCCGGCCGCTTCCGGTCGCTCCTCCCCGAAGCGAAGCCCTTGGCCGATGCACCACCTCCCCCACCGGGAGAACGGGCCTTCTCCTCGTCGTAAGCCCACGCCTGACGGCGAGCGGCGTCCGCCCGGAGTCGCGTATTCAGGTCGGCCGCCTGCGCCGCCCACTCTCGAAGAAGCCCCGCATCATCGCTCAAGAGGCGCCCTCCTCCTGACGCTGTGCGGCTTCAAGGGCCTGATAGAGCCGGACCCCATAAGGGCCGCTCAACCGGGACAGCCGCCCCTCGACCTCCTCAATCGCGGCAAGCAGCTCGCGCCAGACGGGCGCGCTGTCGGCCAGACGGACCGCCCGGCCGGATCGGATCGCTTTCAGAAGCTCGGACAGATTGATGCCGGCTCGCCGGACCTGCCGGCGCAAGCCCTCGATCTCGGCAGACTCCGTTACGGATAGGGCCGGCTCAAGGGTCGCCGAAGCGCGGATCAGCCTGCGCACGACCTCGGCGCGGGGCAATCCCATGCGTTCGGCCGTGGCGGCAAGGCAGGCCGAGTCGGCTTCCGACAGGACGGTTTGGTAGCGCGCTTTCCGTTCCGCAGGTTTCCGACGCGGCAAGCCCCCCTCCCCTTCTAGCGCCCTGGCGACCCGAGCCGCCTGACCAGGGCGTCCGAAGCCGTCCGACCAGGGCGGCTGACCGCGCATCGCCTCGATGCGCCCCAGCACGCGGCGAGCGTGCCCCCGGTTTTGGCATCCGCCAAAAACCGGTATCTTGTCACCTCAGCCATACCATCAAACCACAGCGAAGAGGAGGGGCGACGCCACTCCTCGAAGCACCGTTCAGACTTCTCCGAAGGAGGCAATTTTCCGGGTTTCCCGGATTGCGACATTCCCGGACTTTCCTTGATCACGCCACATACAGGCTTCCGATAATCCGATTTTCCCGGTTTCGCACTTTGCGATATACCTGGATAGCATGATTGCGATATACATATTTTCCGTATTTACGATTTTGTCGGAAGATCTTATTGCGATGTTAGCGGTTTCATATTTTGCGATTTTAGCGTAAAAGCGGAAAAGGACAAATATGGTTTCCGTTCTTTCTATTTTCATGGTATATCGGTATGAGATAAGATCGATTCCCGGGTATGCGATCTACCGGTGAAACCGGAATGCGATATTCATGGCTTCCGTTTATGCGACCTTCATGGAAACACGGAAAGCGATTTATCATGCTTCCAGGTCTGCTATTTTCCTGGCAAAGCGGAATGCGATGTTCCCGGCTTTCATGTTTCCACATTTACCGGAATATCGGAATGCGATCCCCCCTGTTTCCGGGCTTGCGATAATCCGATATTAACGATGCCGGAGGTAGGGTAGGTGGCCCGACAGCCACTCCGCTCCCCCTGTCCGCTGCGCCCGAAGGAAAATCAGATGGCTTCAATAATCACGGTCGCAACCCCAAAGGGAGGAAGCGGAAAAACGACTATATCTATAATTCTAGCTGGCGAACTAGCCAATCAAGGATTTAAAACTCTGATCATAGATACAGACAAACAGCAATCTGCCATTCGTTGGCATCAGAAAACTTTGTCAAATAATAGTCGACAGGACAATTTAGAAGTTCTTGCTTCGACAGAACCGAGCAAAATTGTCAATTTGCTTGATGAAAACAGTCATTTTGACGTGATTATTGTCGATACTGCCGGTTTTGCCGATCAGCTTACCTTCGCTCTTTCAAGCATTACGGACCTTTTGGTTATTCCGTGCAAGATAAGCAGCTTCGACGGAGATCAGGTTATTGCTTTTGTTAATCAACTTCGAGAGCTGACGGCAAAAGATAAAAAAGAAATGCCAAAGTATAAAGTTGTTTTGAACGAATACGATCCAATTACAAAGAACTCGAAGAGTCTTGAGAATGTATATAAATCATTCCTTGAGCATAATATCTCGGTGTCTGATGTTTTGATGCAGAAAAGAGAACGTGTGAAAACGATCACTGAAGGAACGGGATCCCTGTATCTCTTAAAAGGAAAGGATGACGCCACGGTCAATGCTCAAACAAATTCACGCAATCTCGCATACGATCTGCTCAATAACTAACGGAGGGAAGCGATATGTCGGACGACATTGCCAAGAGCAACGATCAAACAGCTCCCTCGCAAGTGGGCGGAACGCCTGCAATCGAACAGGCGGCCAAGCCTGCACTTACTTTATCTAAGCTAACCTCTAAGTTTGCGGACTCTCGGCGCGAGACGCCAGTAGTCTCTGGACCAACTTATGCGGAGCAGATGGAGAACAAACCTTCCTCCGCATCTGAAATTTCTGAGGCATTTTCTGCTAAGAAGCCGACGAAATCCCCGACCAAAGTAGAAAAAACTTCTACTCGCCCATTTTCTGAATTCAGACAAACTGAACTAGGTAAAAGAATTCAGGTTCAACTTCCCAAGCCAGTGGACCTAGCGCTCAGAGTACACGCAGCATCTACCGGTAATCTCGTGACCCACGTTATCGATATTGCAATAGAGGATTATTTGAACAAACACGGAATAAAGATATAGGACCCAGTTGGCGACTTCCCCTTGGGTTACATCTGACTATCTAGAGTCACCAATAGGCACCAATACAACCAGCAACCTTGTATATAAGCTTGACCGCAGGCCCCGGATGAATTTGTCTAGGGCGCCGATGATTCGGCGCCTAGGCAGCTCGCTACCGGCTGGCCTCGCCAGCCGAGGGTTTTAGGTTAGCATAGAGAGCAGGTCGCTGATCCTGCAGTTTCCGGCGAAACGGGCGAAGAGGGCGAGGCTGACGTCCACCATGCGCTTGGCTTTCGAGACCACGATTGAGCGGCGTCGAAAGCGGGCGAGCCAATGCCGCTGCCGGGCGTTGTCCCGCTCGATGCTGTGGGTCTCGTCCTTGCCCGTATAGTGCTGCCCGATCGGCAACAGCGCGGTGTAGGCAGCGTAGGCGTCCGTGCAGTAGAGCCGGGTGCGCCAGCGCTGCAGCCGTTGGATCAGGCGCTCGCAGGTGGCCTTGTCACGACCGCCGCATTCCCAGTCCACCAACTGCCCTGAAGCACGATCCCAAGCTTTCCAGATCCAGAGCGGCTCGGACTTTTTTTCACATAGTGCCACATCTCATCAAGCTCGATCACCACCGCCCGGCCTTCCGGCTCGGGCTTGTGCGCGTAGGCGGCGGCGAACTGCTCCAGCCAAGCCTGGATCGTCGGTGTCGAGACACCGAGCAGCTTGGCGGTGCGGTTCATCGACAAGCCGCTGACATACAGCAGGACCGCGGTGGCCTTCATGGCCAGCGGCTTGCCGCGGGCGGGCGTGTCGGTGAAGTTCAGGCCACAGGCCTTGCACCGATACCGCTGCTTGGAGCGCATCAGCCCATTTTTGACGTGCTCCTCACTGCCACAACGCTTGCACTGCAGACCCATGACCCACCTCCCGCCGAATGCGCTCGGCGAGGAAGATAGGTCATCTATGCAGCCCTAAAACCCTC
>NZ_CP092850.1:0-35592 GCF_022533465.1 Methylobacterium organophilum
ATCAGCCACCCGCAACGTTGACTTAGCCGTGCCGCCCGGTCGACATGGGCTGTCATGGCCGTGCTCGCCCAAGCGAGTCGTGAGCCAGCCATTCAGGAGAGCAATCGCCGCAGTAGGACCCTGAAAAGCCAAAGGCCCCACCCCGGCAAGGGTGAGGCCTTCGAAATCGAGATGGCCTGTGAGGCACAACAGCATCCCTCACAAGCCATAAAGCGCCCTCAGGCGTCAAGTCGGAACCCCGGTTCCGGCAACGATATCGGCTTGTCTTGAACGGAGCGCACAGCTTGCGCCGCCAAACGTCCCCCTGTGGCCCTATGGAAAAGGGCCAAGACACGTGTTTGCCGAAAAAATCCGCTGCGCGATCGAGGCGGCTGACCGAATCACCCTTCCGTCCGTGACGGCGCTGCTCTGGCGCGCTTACGGCGAAGGGCACGTCACGGAGACCGAGGCCGAGACCCTGTCCGGGCTGATCGAGGCGCGCACGGACGCGCCCGCGGCTCGTCGGCTACCGGCGGGTCTACGACCCAGCCCTGAGGCTGCAATCGCGCCCACGTTCCAGGACGGCGCAGGAGCACCCAGGAGGGCCGTCGGCTCACGCCCGCGCACGGAGGCCTCGCTGGAGCGCCGCCGCCGCTGGGCGGCTTCGGGAAGGCTGCCGCCGGGGTTAGCGGCCCAGTTCACCCTGGCCGAGCAGGCGGTGCTGGCCCTGGTGGCCACGGAAACCTCAAAACGAGGCGATTGCCGACTGGCCGTGGGGCAGCTCGCGGCGATCGCGGGCGTGGCCGAGACTACCGTCCGCAACGCCCTGCGCGAGGCCAAGAGACTCGGGCTCGTCACCGTCGAGGAGCGGCGGGTGACGGGCTTCAGGAACGACACCAACGTCGTGCGCATCGTCTCGCCCGAGTGGCAGGCGTGGATGCGGCTGGCGCGCAAGCCGGGCAGAGAACTCTCGGGTGCTGAGGATCACCGGGCCACGCTGAGCGATGGGGGAGGGTGCAAATCCGCGAAGCGCACGAGTACTGGAGTTCTCATCCTGTCAGAATCGGGGAAAACGGAACCGTCGAAGGGCTGTCGGGGGGCAGCGGTCGACCTCGACCGGAGCGGGCACACGCGAATCCGCGCGGGTCGTGGCACGGGCCGAGCCATGCGCTGAGGGTCTGAGCTCGTGCGGTCTAACGAACGCCGCCCTCTCCTCGGGAGACGGGCAGGGCTTCTTCGGCCTCAAGCCCATCAGGCCCCCACCGACCGAATGCCATCCCCGCCCAGACCCCTGTGCGGACGACCCGTCTCGCTCTACGGTCACGCTTCGATCCCGTATCCCGATCCCCATGCCGATCCGGCCCGAGCACCGCTTCTTCTACCCGATCGACTGGCCCCAGCTCTCGGCCGTAATCCGGTTCGGGCGCGCTCAGGGACGCTGCGAGGGCTGCGGGCGACCGCACGGGCGGACGGTAGTCCACCTCGGCGACGGGCGATGGTGGGATGCGGACGCGGCCTCCTGGCGCGACAGGCGCGGGCGGCGGGTGCGCGTCCAGCCCGGTGCTGTGGACGTCCTCAGGACCGTGCGCCGGACCCGGGTGGTTCTGGCCGCGGCCCATCGCGACCACGACACCGCCAACAACGCCGATGCCAATCTCGCCGCCTTCTGCCAGCGCTGCCATATCATCCACGATCGGCCCGAACACCGCCGACGCCGCTGGACGACCCTGTTTCGCCGCAAGGCGCTCGGCGACCTGTTCCGCGGACCCTACGCCTGAGCGCAGGCGGCCTGGATCAGTGCGGCACGGATCCGGATCGGTCGCGGACCACAGGAATGGAGCTCATCGCTCGATACCGACGTCGCGATCGCGCGGCGGCACCGAGCTGGGGCGGCCGAGGTGGCGGGCGAACCGCATGACCAGGGCGCGCGTCACCGGCGCCGACGCGCGGCTCAGGCGGCGCCCGCAGGCGTCGACCAAGCGCCAAGCGGGCACAATCAGGCAATCCACCCCGAGCCACGCCACGGCCTCGCGCAGAGCCCGGGCCGCGCGGATCGCTCGGCGCACGTCGACGCCCGGGCTGACCCGCTCTGTCAGTCCGAGCAGCCCGTCGCGCACGAACGCCACCCGGTCAGCGGTGTAGTCGACCACGTTGGCCTTCTCGCGGTAGGTCCGTGCCTCCCGGAACAGCCGTTCCAGCACCAGCGTGTCGGTCGCCGGCACGCGCGCATCCGCCTGCCGCTGCCGACACAGGGCGTCGAGCCGGTCGCGCTCGACCACCACCCGCGCATCGTGCCGGTGGCGGGTCAGCCCGACATACACCTCGCGCGCGTCCGTGCTGGCCCCGAGGTACACCACCGCCGCGCAACAGGTTCGGCCCTGCGCCGCGTAAGTTGTACCTGCGTAGGCGTGTACGATCTTGGGTTGTGATGATCGGCGGCCGAAGCGTGGCTCCCGCGTCAGCTGCTCCCAGGCCGTGTCGAGCGCGCGCCCGTCCTCCAGCCGCAGCCGTAGGCGCGGTCCCGCGTCCGGATCGGTGGTGATCGCCTCAACCCGGGCGCGGTTGCCGTTGCGCAGGCCCAAGTGCGGCAGGCTCTCGCCGAACCGCAGGACGTCGCCGATCGCGAGCGCCAGCGGTACGACCTCATCGGCGCGGTTGCGCGACGGCAGCGCGACTACGTCGGGTCCGAGCTGTCCTTCCGCCCGCAGCACGGCCCGCGCCCGCGCGTTCAGCGCCGCCGCATCGGCATTGCGCCGGGTCACAATCAGCGCGTCGCCTTTATGGACCACGCGCTGCTCGGACCAGAGCGCGATCACCCGGGCGTGAGCCGCCTCGGCTCCGGAGATCAGCTCGACCCGGTCGTTGGCGGCGTAGGCGCGCAGACCCGCCTCGGCATCGCCGCGCGCCATCACCACCGAGGCGGCACGCTGCCAATCCACCGTCTGCCGGCGGACGTGTTCGAGCACGGCCGAGCGTCCGACCACCTCGGCGACCGCCCGCAGCGCGCTGGCGCCCCCGACCGAGGCGAGCTGACGCCGGTCGCCGATCAGCACCACTTTGGCCCCGGCCGCCTGCGCCGCGCTCAGCACGGCTTCCAGGTCACGGGTTGATACCATCCCGGCCTCGTCGACCAGCACCAGGGTGTCGGCGCCGAATGCCGGCGAGGGATCGGGGTGAGGCGCGGGGTCCGGATCCGTCGCCCGAGTCCGATCGTGGCGCCAGCGCGCGATCGCCTGCGCCAGGATCCCGGTGGAGCGCGCGAGCTCGTCGGCGGCGACCCAGGATGGTGCCAAGCCGACGACGCGCAATCCAGAGTCGTGGGCCGCGGCCACCAGGGCTGCGGCCGTGGTCGTCTTACCTGTGCCCGCGCCGGCCTGGAGCAGAGACACCCCATCCGGACCGGCAGCATGGCGCACGGCCTCGCCCTGTTCGGGGCTGAGATGGCCCGCCCGCGCAAGGGCCGCTTCGACCGCCTCGGGGGTGATCCAGATCCGCTCCAGCGGGCGGTCGGCGGCGCGCAGCATCGCGGCCTCGCAGGCGGCGATGCCCGGGCTGGTCCAGCACGCGTGGGCGCCCGGCACCCTCTCGGCGGCGCTCAGTGGCAGCAGCGTGCCGTCCCGCTCCAGGCGGGCGAGCTCCGCCTCCACGGCATCGACCCCGAGTCCCTGCACGCCAGCGAGCTCCAGAGCGCGCTGGAGCAGGTCCTTGCGCGTCACCACACTCTCGTGCCGAAACAACGCCGAGGCGGCGCGCGTGACCGGGCTGTCGCCGGGGATCTCGGGCTGATCGAACGGGGGGTCGCGTTCCGTCTCACGCGCGGCGGCCATCGCGATGGCGGGGTCGCGCTCGGGATGGCGCGCGGCATCCCACGGATCGAGCGCGCAGACGGCGAGCTCCTCGCGCCAGCGCGCCTCCAGCTCGGCGCCGGTCGGCAGCTCGTGCTTGCCGCGGCGCGTGGCGAGCGCGGCGATCTCGCGCTGGGCGCTGGTGGCGCCGGCCCCGGCGTAGTTGAGGATCTGCTCCGAGCGTTTGGAGAAGGCCGCCAGCACCGCCTCGGGCGGGCCGGCGATCTCCCACTGCCCGCGCCCGGCCTCGCGGTAGCGCAGGCCGAAACGGCGATGCAGGTCCTCGGCCAAGGCAGCGCGATACGCGGCACCCACGCAAATCTGGTAAGCGTAGAGTTGTTCGACCTCGATGGTCAGATGTGTCTGTGATTTGTAACGTCCGGATCCAGATTTAGGCGGCGCACCGGCAGCGTTGATGAAGACACAGTGCGTATGGATATTTGGATCGCCTTCTCGGGTCGTGTAATGATCGAAGCGGCCGACGATGATGTCACTCGGCCGGTGCCGTTCGACGCCGCCCGCACCGGTTCGGACGGTGACCAGTCCCTCCGCCGCCACGAAGGCGAGCGCCCGCTCGACGGCGGCGCGGTGGGCGGCCTCGATCGCGGCGCGCTGCTCGGGCGTGCCGGCCATCCAGAGGACGGAGACGGATTTCCCGGGGGTCAGGGTGCAATCCTGTCCGGCCCAGTGGCCTGGACCGGCGCCGCGGACCAGCGGCTTGCCGGTTCCGGGATGGAACCCCGCGCACAGGTCGCGGAACGAGCTCGCGTCGATCGCCGCGCCGTGGCGCACGACGCTCTCACCGCTGCTCCACCACACCCCGCCGCCGTCCGCGAGGTAGTACTCGTCGCGCCGGTCCGGCCTGGCTTCGCGCTCGCTGTCATTGGTGTAGTATAGCCCGGCCTCGGCCCCGGCGCCGAGGCGGTGCAGCGAGGCGGTCATCAGGCCAGATCCGGGCCGCCAGTGCCCTTGCGATAGCGGCAGATCTGGGACAGGTCGATGCCGGTCGACGGGGCCCCGAGCTCACCGACGGCCTGTGCCATGTCGAGGATCGCGGCGTCGACCTGTTCCATGCGCTCGATCAGGACACGGTGGCGGATCGCCACCTCCAGGGCTTGAGCGACGCAGTCGGCCGCCAGGCTCTCGGAGGCCCAGCCGCGCTCGGCCGCGGCGGCGCTCAACCGGGCGGCGAGGGATGCCTCCAGCGTGATCGTGAGCTTGACCTGATCGGCCATCGGCGTACCTGCTGCGTGCGGATCCGGACGGCAGCCCTGGCACGGTCGCGACGGCCTGGCGAGGCTCGCATGGCCGCGCGGTTAACGCTTCACCACTTCAGTGCGTGTGGTGTGATACCCCTCCCCTTGCCGTACACGCTACCGTATCGCTGCCGTCCTCAGCCGTAGCCTGCCGTCCGCTGCCGGACCTTAACGTCGGCTTGCCGTCGCCCCCGGCATTCGCGCGATCGGCTGCACGCCCTGGCAAGCCCCGCCTTGCTAGGGCGTCGCCATGGCCCAGCGCCCCCGCCTCGACCTACGCCGCCTCGCCCGCGACGCCGCCGCCACCCCCGACAGCCGCCGCAAGGCCGGTGCGCCGGGTGGTCGGCCCGCCACGGGCTTGATGGACATCGTGCGCGACCACCTCGACGCTCTGGTCGCCCTCCAGGCCGGCGGCTTGACCTGGGACGCGGTCGCGGCCGGGCTCACGGCGCAGGGCTTCACCACCGCCGCCGGCGAGCCGATCACCGGGCGCAACCTCACCGGCGTCATCTCCAGCGTGCGCCGGCAGGCCGCCGCCCGCGCCTCCAGGACGGCGGCGCGGGCGGCTCGCCCCGACCGCGCGGATCCCGCACCGTCGCCCGCGGCCTCGACCGGTTCCAGGTCACGGCCGACACGGCTCGCCCCGGAGCTGCGCTCGGGCAGCGATACACCGGACCCCGCGCCTACAGACGCACCGCTCACCGAGGCGGAGATCCGCCAGATGCAGGCCGAGCGGCACGCCCACCTGTTCAAGAAGGACTGACCTCATGCCCCGCGTCCTCCTCGTCGCCCAGGAAACCGGCGGCGTCGGCAAGTCAACTGTGACCCGCGGCCTCGCCGAGGCGGTGCCGGATGCCCCGATCCTGGAGATCGAGTCGGTGCACCGTCTGACCGAGTTCAAGGCCGCGACGGCCGCGAATGAGCCGGGCAGCGTGCAGCACTTCCTCATGCGCGCCTCGCGCGAGGCGATCGACGCCAGCGGCGGCAAGGCGGCGCGTGCCGAGTTCGACGACGTGATCAACGCGCTCTTCGAGGTCGCGACCCCCACGCTGGTGGACATCGGCGCCAACACCTCGGCGTCTCTGCTGGGGGTCCTGACGCACGAGGCACCGGCGCTGCGCGAGGCCGGGATCGAGCTCGGGCTCGTGGTGGTGGTCGCCGCCGAGGCCGGCGCGCTCGCCGACGGCGGCGCGCTGCTGCACGCGGCCAAGGACTGGGCGGGCGCCCGCTTCGTCGTGGCCAACGCGGTGCGGGGCGCCGTCGATCCGGCCCTGCTCAAGCGGGTAGCCGGCGACGCGGTGGTCACGCACCTGCGCCAATTCGAGCTGGAGGACAGGACGCGCGAGGTGCTGGCGGCAGGTCAGCTGCGCGGCGTCAGTCGGCTCGACCGGGCGGGCTTGGTCAAGCAGACCTCGCAGGCGCAGGCCGGACGGATGCTGCGCGATCTGACCGCGTTCCGCCTCGCCGTGATGGAGGCGGTCAAGCCGGCAGCCCTCTGGCTGGTCGAAGAAGCGCCGGTTCCGGCTCGGGCCGGTACGCCGGCAGGGGGGAGCAAGCGTGCCCGCAACGCCTGAGGACGTGCACGCCCGCCTCACGCGGGCTGATCGCGCCGCGCGCGAGGCTGCGGCCGGGTTCGAGCGGGACAGCCGCGCCGCGCTCACCCGGCTGAAGACGCGCCCGATCCACGAGCGGTTTGCGGCGTTGGAAGAGGGCGCAGTACAGCTCCTGCCCGAACATCGGCGCGAGCTCCTGCTCTCCATCCGTGACCGGTCCGACGCTGTGGGGCCGGGCGCCCGGCCCGCTCCTGGCCACGCCAGCCGCATCGCGGTCTGGCGCGGGCGCCTGCCGTTCCGCGTACGCCGGCTCACCCGTGACGCCCTGCTCGCGCTCTGTCTCCTGCTCGCGCTGCTCCTAGCCTATCGCCGCACGCCGATCTCCTGGGTCGAGGTTCGGAGCGACCGGGATGTGGCCATCGCCTGGGTCATGCCGGACGGGCGACCCGCCGGGGATCGCCTCGTGGCGGGCCGCGCCTACGCGCTGATGCGGGACGCCGACGGCATGGCCGAGCTGCGCGACTGGCGCCCTGGTGAGGGCTATGCCGCGACGCGTGTGCCATCTGATTGGCTGCGGACCCGCTCCGGACCGGCCTCACGCTGAGGTCCGTATCCCTCGATCGGTTGCGGCTCACCTCGGGCATGTGGCGTTCCGGCGGTCCGGCGCCGCTGGGTGGATCCGCCCTGCCAACCGCGGCGGCCGCGTTTTCCACCCTCGACCGAGGCGCGTCCGGCTGGCGCTCGCGCCTGCGTGGCGGCGTCCCCGGCTCAGCGCGCCCGGCCGACCGGCGGCACGGCGGTGATCAGCTTGCGAAAGCGCGGGTCGGTGTGCGCGACCGTCTTCTTCAGGCGCAGCGGATGGCGGGTCTGGCCGCCGCTGTTGGGAAACACCAGGAGCTCGTCGCCCGGCATCGCGATCAGCGCCTCCTTGGTCATCAAGCGCGCGCCCTGCGAGGCCCGGGTCGTGGACGGGCTGCCCTTGGCGTCGCCGGTCGGGGCCGTCCGGGTCTCGACGAAGGCGGTGTAGTCGCCGATCGCCCGCGACCAGCGCTCGGTCTCGTCCGGATCGACGGCCGGGACGTCGAAGACGGTGACGACCTCGGCGGTGTTGAGCAGCACGTCAGCCCCGGCCTCGCCGTAGAGCCCGACGAGCTGGGCGCGATCCTGCCACATCGTCCACAGGCTGGCGCCGTAGCCCGGCAACTCGCCCGCCGCGGTCAGCAGCGCGTCGAACCGGCCGAGCACCGCGGCCTCGTCGACGAAGATCATCAACCGCTCGGCCGGGCGGTGGCGACGCACCGAAGCGAAAAGGTCGGACAGCAGCCAGCGCAGGAACGGGGCTAGCACCGCCTTGTACTCGGTCGGCACCGCCACGAACAGGTCGACGGCGCCGGTGGACAGCTCCGATAGCTGGAAGGTCGAGTCGCCGACGAGGTCGCGCAGGCGCCGGTCGGCCAGCCACTGGAACGCCTGTAGGGCGGTGGATTTGATCGGGTCCTTGGTCTTCGGATCGGCCTGCAGGATCTCCATGGCGGCGTAGGCCGCGGGCTCGGGCCAGTGGGTGACGTACTGTTGCAGGAGGCCATGGAAGCGGGCCTCGTCGGTGAGCAGATCCTGGACCTCCACGACCGTGCACGCCTCCGGCTGGCGCAGGGCGACCAACAGCGCGCCGGTGATCAGGTCGACGGCCCGATTGCGGAAGTAGGCGGAGGCCTCGCCGTCACCGGTGGCCTCGGGCAGAAGGGCCAGGGCGGTGCTCTGAAGGTAGAGGACGTCGTCCGGGTCGCGGCCCTGGAGCGGGTTCCAGTGGTCGGTGCCGCCGGCCAGACCCATGGGGTCGAGGCAGATGACGCGGCGCCCGAGCGCCCGGCGCCGTGCGGCGACGGAGCGGTAGACCTCCCCCTTGGGATCGAACACGACCGCGGGTCCGCCCCAGCCCTGAGGTTCGGGAAAGGCGAGATTGGGGATGAGCAAGCCCGACGTCTTGCCCTTGCGCGGCGGCGCGATGGTGACGAGCGTGCCTTGCACGGCGAGGCGCACGGCACGGCCGGTCTCCGGGTCGCGGCCGAGTTCGAGCCCGCCGCGCAGGCGGCCGCGCTCGGTCGCGGTGGCGAAGCGGGCCGAGCCGAACAGGTCGGAGGTGTCCCGCTTCTGTTCGGGCTTGGCGCGCCGTAGTAGCGCGGCGCCAAACAGGATCAGGAGGGGCGAGAAGGCGATGAGTGGGGCTAGCGACCAGCCGCCATTCGCGAATTCGGGCGCGCGACCGATCAGCATGAGGTACGGCATCGCGAGCGCGTCACCGGCATGCGGGGAGAATAGGGCCCCGAACCAGGCACCGGGGCGCGTCACCTCTGCGGGCCAATACGCTGGGTCGAGCCCGTTCTGGATCAAACCGGCGACTGGGTAGGCCAGGAGCACGGTCGCGAGGAAGGCTGAGAAGATCAGGCGCATTGCGGATCAGTCACGAGGAAAGTAGGCAGCATCGCTGCAAGCACAGCTTGCCCCTCTGTCTCACTTGAAGTTCGACGACGGCATGTCCTCGCGGACCAAAAAGCTTGGAAGAAATTATCTATAATCTAGAGAGGCTAATTTTTCGAGACTTATTTTTTCTTTCAGCCAGGCAGCATTGAGTTGTTCTAGCCACATGGGACGATGACGAGTCCTGAGATCATCAAATCTTAGATGCATCGATGCGACCTCCGGATCGTTCAGAAAGGCCGCCTCGCACAGTGCGGCAAGACCATCAGCATCGAGGGCGTCGAACGCGTGGAGCACACGTGTGGCCAACTTGCGCTGCTCGGTGAGATCCGTCTCGGATCCTCCCAACTGCGCGAGGCGGACCTGACGACCCGCGTAGCGTGACACCGCCTCGTTGATACATGTCGTGACTGCGATGCTGGCGAAAGAATTCGGATTGTAGGCCAACATCTGAACCTGATGCCACGTGGGCAGCAGCACGATCCCGTCTCTTGCAAAGGCCTCCAGTTGCTCAGGTTGCGGCACCGCAAGCCGGTTGTTCTCGAACCAGCGCGTGTCGGGCTGGTGAACCTGGAGTACGGTGTAGGTCGTCGAGCCCATCCGCCGGGCGAAAGCGTTTGCCGCAGCGACCCACTGAGGATGGCGTGCGTCGTCGATGAGGATGATGTCGCGCCCGGTCCTCGCCGGCATTGTCTGTTCAGGCATGACCCTGCACCTGCGGCTTGAGCACGACTACGCCCCGCGTCCGAAAGAGCATTTCGTCGGCCTCTGTCCAGATGGCCCCAAAGCCGCTCAGATCCTGGCCGGGACGTGCCGACACCACGTTATAGTTCGGGCGCACAAGACCAAGCTCGGACGCCCAGCGGGCCTCGGCCTGCCGCACGTCGGGGTGAATCTCTGTATTGACGATAAGCAAGTCCTTGAAAAGCGCTCTCAGCAGCGCGTCCTTGTCCATGGGAGACATAACGATCCTTGCACCCGATCTATATGAACGATGACAGTCGCAATAGAAGGATCGTGTTTCTGAAGCGGCTGGTAAATCGGTAAAATTGATACGATTTGCTCAGTTCACATAAGCTTCGAAGAGATATAAGTATTAACCAAGGTATCCTCTTCAGATGCGCGTCGCCCATCGCCTCACATATTGCTCAGGATGTAGAAAACCTGCCGCCTGCGAGGTTGACGGCATTTGAGAGCGCATCAAGGTAGTGGGAGGCCCTCGGGCGGTCCTCTGGTGTTATCTTGATCGTTATTTGGCATTGATCCTCGGCGTCTCTGTCGCTCTGTATCGAGGGAAACCGGTGATGTGTGAACCCAATGCCGGGCGCCGTGCCGCGTCCACTTAGGTCGCCACGACAGCAGGCATCGTAGATTGGCGCTCCAGGGTCCGGTAGACGGTCGGCCGTGAGACTGAAAACAGCTCGGCCAAGTCGCTGATCGCGTAGTCGCCTGTGTCGTACATCCGGCGCAGCTCCTTCTGCTGGCGATCCGAGAGCTTAGGCTTCTTGCCCCGCAGCTTCCCCTTGGCGCGTGCCATCGCCATGCCCTCGCGCGTGCGCAGCCGGATCAGGTCCGCCTCGAACTCGGCAAACGTCGCCAGGATGTTGAAGAACAGCTTGCCCATCGGGTCGGACGGGTCGTGCACGCTGGCGCCGAGCTGGAGCCTCACACCCCGTTCCGCGAGCGCGTCGCCAATCGCGCGCGCGTCCGGCACCGATCGGGCCAGCCGGTCGAGCTTGGGTACTACTAGGGTATCGCCACTCCGGACCGCGGCCAGCGCTTGGTCGAGGCCCGGGCGTGCCCGGTTCGTCCCCGTGAAGCCCTTGTCAGTGTAGATGCGGTCAGTCGCCACCCCGAGCTGGAACAGCGCGTGGCGCTGGGCAGCGAGGTCCTGCTTGTCGGTCGAGCAGCGGGCATAGCCGATCAGCACATGCGTCATGAGCGGGACTGTAACGTACAGGGTCCCCTCACCGCAATTTTTATCGTACCAACCTATTGAGACAGCGTCCGCGCAGACGGATTGATCCTTTGCGAGCGGATCTTCCGAGCGTCCGTTGACCGATCGGTTAGCGGACAGGCAGCGGGCACGACGCTGATCACGACCGAGCTTGGGCACTGGCCTCGGCAGCCCGAAGCCGCATCGATCTGATCTCGACCGCAGGCGTCGGCGTAGCAGGACCGCGCGAGAGTCTCGCAGGTCGCCAGGAACCGACCGACGGGCTCTGAGACGATCAGGTCGGCGGCCGACGCGGTCTTGAGGCCGGCCATTCCAACGAGAAGGCCGAGTGCCGTCGCGCAGACCATTCTCGCAACCCTCGCGGCTCGCCGATGATCGTCGGCGGAGGTGGGCGTAAAGTCCCGGCAGGCGAGACCGACCTGATCCAGCGCTTCAGAGAGCCTGCCGGACTGGTCGTACAGTAGTCCCTCGCCATCATGGGAGGGACCGATCCGATCGATGCGAGGTCGTCGATGCCGCATGTGCTCTGTGCCCTTGTATTCACTGGATCGGGTCGTTCCGAGAACAGCGGACGGGTTCGACGAACCAACACTGCCATCGCCTCGGGTTACGGAGAGATGCTGGATCACAGGAACTTCAGCGGATCCTTCTCCGGGGGCGGCGGCGCCACGTCGGCGCGGTTCCACCAGCCGCCGCCCAGCGCCACGAACAGCGCCGCGGTGTCGGCGTACTGGGTCGCGCGAGCACCCGCCGCGGTGACCAGCGCCGACAGGTAACCCTGCTGGGCGATCAGCACTTGCGTCGAGGTCACCGAGCCGGCCGTGAACTGCTTGCGGACCAGCTCCAGGCTCTGGTTCGTCGCATTGACCGCTGCGTCGGCGGCGGCCACCGCCCTGGCGTCGGCCTGCAGCGCTCGCAGCGCGTCGGCGACGTTCTGGAAGGCGGTGATCACCGTGGCGCGGTACTGCGCCTGCGCCTGGGTCAAGCCTTCCTCGGCGGCCCGCTGGCGTCGGAACAGGGTGCCGGCATCGAAGATCGGTGCCGTCGCCTGGCCGACGATCGTGAAGAACGAGGCGGCCGGGTTGGTAATCTGGGTTATTTGCGTCGCGCTCGATCCGCCCGTGGCCGTCAGCGTGAACTGGGGCAGGCGGTTGGCGACCGCGACGCCGACGCTGGCGCTCGCCTGCTGCACCATGGCTTCCGCCGCCTTGACGTCGGGGCGCTGCTGCACGAGCCGCGAGGGCAGGCTCACCGGAAGCCGGGTCGGCAGCCTCAATGCCGAGAGACGGAAGGTCTCCGGGACCTCGTCGGAGGGCAGACGCCCGGCGAGTGCGGTGAGCAGGTTGCGCTGCTGCGCGAGCGCCTTCTCCAGCGGTGGCAGCAGCTGCTGCGACAGGGCGAGCGCCGCCTGCTGCTGCACCACGTCGGCCCCGGCGATCTGCCCGAGCGACAGCTGCTTGTTGTACAGCTGCAGCACCTCGATCTGCGCCTGGATCACTTTCTGCGTCGCATCGATCTGCGCGCGCAGGGATGCCTCCTGGATGGCGGCGGCGACGACGTTGGCGGTCAGACTTAGATAGGCCGCCTCCAGCTGAAAGCGCTGGTTCTCGGTGGCGGCCTCCAGCGACTCGATCTGCCGCCGGTTCCCGCCGAACACGTCTGGATTGTACGAGACCACCGCCTGCGGGGTAAACAGGCTGTAGAGGTACTGGGTCTGGTTCTGCAGCGGCGATTGCAGGTCGAGGCCCGGGGCCTGGATGCCTTCGGCCTGAGGCGTCGCGGTCAGGCTCGGATAGAGCGTGCCCTTCTGGGCGAGCGCGTTCTGCTGCGCTACCCGCAGGGAGGCCTGCGCGGCCTCCAGCGTCGGGTTGTTGGCCAGCGCCTGCTCGACGAGGCGGTTGAGTGCCTTGGAATGGAACAGCGTCCACCACTGGCCGGGGATGTCGGCGCCCGAGGCGAAGCTCTGGTCGGCCGAGCCGCCTTGCCGGGTGCGAATCTTGTCGGCGGCCGACGGGTTCTTCAGCGGCTCCCTGGTGTAGCGGCTGACCGGCGGATCCTCCGGCGGCATGAAGTTCGGCCCCACCGCGCAGGCGGCGACGCTCCAAGCCAGCAGTATGACGCCGCCATACCGAGAGAGACGACCGAGGGCCATCGTCAGCGGGATTACCCATCCTTCCGACACGCGGACGAACATCCCGTCCCGCACCGGATATCGCGCGGCATGATGATCGAGATCGGGACGCATCGAGGCACTTCTGCAGGCGTGGTCCGTCGAGCGACGGCAAGCATCTGAGCTTGACCGTTCTCTATGGCGATTGCGGGACGTTTAAGGGGCGGACACGGCCTGTACTTTGGGTCGAACCTGCGTGCTCCTGGCCGGTCGCCGCCGCGAGAACAGCGAGATCAGGATCGGCATAACGACCAGGATCAGGGCCGGCGCCAGGAGGATGCCGCCAACCACAACCAGCGCCAGCGGCTTCTGGACCTGCGAGCCGATGCCGGTCGACAAGGCGGCCGGCAGCAGGCCGACGCAGGCCGCGACGCAGGTCATCATCACCGGGCGCATCCGCACCGTCGCGGCCTGGAACACCGCGTTGCGGCGCTGCCAGCCGTCTTCGACGAGCTGGTTGTAGTAGGCGAGCAGGATCACGCCCTCCATGGTCGAGATGCCGAACAGCGCGATGAAGCCGATCGCCGCCGAGACCGAGAACGGCGTCCCCGTCAGCACGAGGGCGAAGATGCCGCCGATCATCGCCATCGGGATCACCGACAGCGTCAGCAGCATGTCGGTGGCCGATGAGAAGTTGATGTAAAGGAGCAGGGCGATCAGCGCGAGCGTGATCGGGACGACGACCTTCAGTCGGGCGATCGCGTCCTGCAGGTTCCCGAACTCGCCGACCCATTCGAGGTGAGAGCCCGGCGGCAACTGGACCTGCTGGGCGACCCGGTTCTGCGCCTCGATCACGGCGCCGCCGAGGTCGCGTCCCCGCACCGAGAACTTGACCGGGATGTAGCGCTGCTGACCCTCGCGATAGATGAACGAGGCGCCCGAGACGAGCTCGACCGTGGCGATCTCAGAAAGCGGCACGGGAATCACGCCGCCGCTCGGATTCTGGGCGCCCACCGTGATGTTGCGGATCGTGGCGAGGTCGCGGCGGTACGCCGAGGCCAGGCGCACGCGCATCGCGAAGTGCCGATCCGAGCCATACTCGTACACGTCACCCGCGGTCTGACCGCCGATCGCGGCCTGAACCGTGGTGTTCACATCCCCGGGCGCCAGCCCGTACCGGGCCGCCTTCTCGCGATCGACGGTGATGCGGACCGTCGGCTGACCCAGTGAGGTGAAGATCGCCAAGTCGGTGATGCCCTTCACCTCGGCCAGGGCCGCCTTGATCTGCTCGGCCGCCTGCGAGATCGCGCTGAGATCGTTGCCGTACACCTTGACGGAGTTCTCGCCCTTCACGCCGGAAGCCGCTTCCTCGACATTGTCCTGGATGTACTGGGAGAAGTTGAACTCGACGCCGGGGAAGTGCTCCTCCAGCGTCTTTGACATATCCTCGACGAGCCGCTCCTTGGTCAGCCCCGATGGCCAAGTCTCCTCGTCGGTCAGCGGTGCGAAGATCTCGACGTTGAAGAAGCCGGTCGCGTCCGTGCCGTCGTCGGGCCGGCCATGCTGCGTGATCGTGGTCTCCACCTCCGGATACGCCTTGAGCACGGCGCGTATCCGGTTGACGTAGGTGTTCGCGGCCTCGAGCGAGATCGAGGGTGGCATCGTCCCGCGGATCCAGAGATTGCCCTCCTCGAGCTTGGGCAGGAACTCCAGGCCGAGCGAGCGGACCATCGTGCCGGCGACGAGCAGGACGACGAGCATGGCGCCGAGCGTCAGGATCTTGTTGCCCAAGGCGAAGCGCAGGAAGCGCGTGTGCCCGAAGTGCAGGAGGCGCACGATGAGCGTGTCGCGCTCCTCCATCTCGTTCGGCAGGATCAGGGCCGACAGGGCCGGCGAGACCGTGAAGGTCGCGAGCAGGCCGCCGATCAGCGCGTACGCGTAGGTCTTGGCCATCGGCCCGAAGATGTGCCCTTCAACGCCGCTCAGCGTGAACAGTGGCAGGAAGCCGACGATGATGATCGTCGCCGAGAAGAAAATCGCCCGGTTCACCTCGGACGCGGCGAAACTGATGGTGCCGAGCTTGCCCGTCAGGGCCGACCCCTCATCGCCAGCGTCATCGGCGTGCGTGATCGGACCGCCGGGATGCTCCGACAAGTGTCGGAAGACGTTCTCGACCATGATCACGGTCGCATCGACGATCAGGCCGAAGTCGATGGCACCGAGCGACAGCAGGTTGGCCGACTCGCCGCGGATCACCAAGATCGCCACCGCGAAGGCGAGGGCGAACGGGATCGTCGCCGCCACGATGATGGCGCTTCGCAGCGAGCCCAGGAACAGCCACTGAACCACGAACACGAGCGCCACGCCGAAGACGAGGTTGTGCATCACCGTGTGCGTGGTTTTGCCGATCAGCCCCGACCGGTCGTAGAGCGGCACGATGCGCACGTCGGGCGGGAGAATGCCGCTCGCGTTGATCTTCTCGATCTCGGCTTCCACGCGCTGGATCGTCGGCAGGCTCGGGCTGCCGCGGCGCAGCAGCACGATGCCGAGCACGATGTCGTCCTGATCGTCGTGGCCGACGATGCCGAGCCGGGGTGCGTTCGAGACCCGCACCTCGGCGACGTCGCGCACGAGCACGGGCGTTCCGTTCACCTGCGTGAGCATGGTGTTGCGGATGTCGTCCGGATCGCGGATCAAACCGATGCCGCGCACCACGGCCGCTTGCTCGCCGATGTTCAGCGTCTGACCGCCGACGTTGATGCTGGAGTTGTTCAGGGACGTGACGAGTTGCACCAAGGTCAGGCCCTGCCCTTGAAGCCGGGCGAGGTCGACGGCGATCTCATATTCCTTGGTCTTGCCGCCGAAGCCGGTGACGTCGATGACCCCGGGGATCGCCTTGAACCGCCGCTGCAGGATCCAGTCCTGGAGCGTCTTGAGGTCGGTGGGCGAGAACCCCTTCGGTCCGACCAGCTGATAGCGCATGATCTCGCCGATCGGGCTCACCGGCGAGATTGAGGGCTGGGCGCCGTTCGGCAGGGGGCTGAGCTGCGACAAGCGGTTGAGGACCCGCTGCTCGGCCTCCTCATAGGTGAAATTGTAGTTGAACTGGACCTTCACGTCGGAGAGGCCAAACAGCGAGATCGTCCGCACGACGGTGGCATTCGGGATGCCGGCGAGCTGCACCTCCAGCGGGATGGTGATGTAGCGCTCGATCTCCTCGGCCGATTGGCCGGGGTTCTGGGTAATCACGTCCACGAGCGGCGGCACGGGGTCGGGATAAGCCTCGATGTTCAGTTGGGCATAGCTGGCCGCGCCGACTACCAGCGTCGCGAGAAACAGCAGGAGGACGAGGACGCGCTGGCGCAGGACGAAGGTGATGACGCCGGTCATGACAACTTCCCGCGGTCGGTTGCGGTGCAAGCCGAAGCTCGTCGATCGGTGATCATGAAGCCTTCTCTCCGCTCGCGGCCCGATCGATGAAGAGGGCGCCGCGCGAGACGATCCGTTCGCCGGTCTGCAAGCCCTCGGTGACCTGCAGAAGATCACCGTCACGCAGCCCGAGCTTGATCTCGCGGGCCTCGACCGCGCCGTCCGGGCGCAGCACCCAGACATGCGCGCGGTCCCCCTCCTGAACGACCGCGCTCTCTGGGACCGCCGGGCCGCTCACGGCGTCGCCGGTGATGATCGCGAACCGCGCGAACATCTCAGGCTTGAGTTCTTGATCGGGGTTCTCGACCTCGCACCGGACCGCGAGCCGGCGCGTCGCCGGATCGAGGCTCGCGGCCATGTAGGTGACACGCGCGCGGAAGGTGCGGTCGCCGAAGCCGTTGACGGTCGCCACGGCCGGCTGACCGAGCCGGATGCGGGGGATGTCGCTCTCGCGCACGTTGGCGATCAGCCACACGGTCGCGAGATCGCCGATGGTGAAGACCGGATCGCTGCCGGTGCCGAGGTACTGGCCGAGGCCGACCTTGCGCTGCACGACTGTCCCGGCGATCGGCGCTCGGATCACCGTCTCCGGACTCATGCTGCTGTTCTTCTGGAACGCGGCGATCTCCGCGTCGGTCTTGCCCAGGATCCGCAGGCGGTTCTTGACCGCCTCCAGGGCCGCCTCCGCGGTCTGTTTGTCGCTCTGGGCCGAGATGACGTCGTTCTCGGCGCTCTGATAATCCTTGAGCGCGGCGGCTTTGGCCTGGAATAGCACCTGCTGGCGCGCGGCGATGATCTGGTTGAGCTTGAGCTGCTCCTGGGCTTTGTTGAGGGCGTTGATCGCGCTCTGGAAATCGTTCTGCGCCTGGACCATGTCGGTCACCTCGACGGTGAACAGGGGCTGGCCCGCCCTCACGTCGTCACCTGCCTTGGCGGTGATCTTGGTGACACGCCCAGCATAGGGAGAGTAGACCGGCACGTTGTCGTCATCGTTGAGCGCGATGCGCCCTTCGGCCAGTCCTTGCGGTCGGAACTCGGTCGCCTGAACGCTCGTGATCCCGAACGACGCGAGCTGCATCGGCGTCGGCCGAAAGCTGCGCTCGACCGCGATTGTCGTCGCCGGTTCGGAAGCATCGGCTCTGTCCGCGCGGCGGCCGGACAGGCCGGTGACGAGTGCTGCCGTCCTGCCAGCGACGTCGCGTGCGGCGTCGGGCCAGATGGCAACCGCCGCGACGGTGCCGATCAGAAGCATAGACGCGGCGGCGATCTTCAGCGTCGGCGAGCCGAATGGCCTCAGCGGTGTCCCGGCTTCAGCATCGAGAAGATCAGGCCGGAGCTGATTACGCACATCCATGCCGCGACCTTTCTAAACGACTGCCGCGCATACTTTTGCAGCTCGATGCATACAGAACTAAACATTGCGAACAGGAAGCATCAGCGTGTATCGCGCTGGCTTGTCGCGGGCACCGACGCCCGAGCGGCCGGCTCACACAGGCGCAGCTTCGCGGTAGAGCGTTGCTCCTCCTTCGGCAACTGTCAGTTCTGACAGGCGCACACCCTCGGAAGTTGAGCTTAGCAACCTAGTGTTAGGGTTTTTATATCGGACCGTGGCAAGTGTATGATGATTTTTACAAGCGGTGGGCGGCGTGCGCGGGTCGTCTAACTGTCAGGTTTGACAGGTTGCAGGTCGGCGCGATCCTCGCTCTACTACCCTAAGTTCCGGCGAGAATGTCGCAGCTCAGGTTCTGTGAAAGATTGGTAGCGGCGATCCGTCCCGAGCTTTCAATCGGTGTTGGGTTACGTCGGTAAGGAGGGTAAAGCGTTGGCGAGCGCGCACCATACGGGAACCCGAGCGTTACCCAAGCGCGCCGCTAGCCCTGTCGGTCTCATGCGCGCGCGCCCTCTGCTCATCGAGCCGAGTCGCGCGGCGCGACGAGCGCTCTTCCAAATTACCACGTTGCCGATGCTTAGTCTCAAGCCGAGGCTCGCCCTCGCGCTCCTCCTCGTGGTCGGCGTGTTCACGGCTGATCTCTTCGAGCCCGCCGACAACGTCTCGATCTGCTTCGCCTACACGCTGCCGATCCTCCTCGGCGTCTACATGGGTCCCGGCAGCACGTTCCGTCTCGCCGCCCTCGCCACCGCCGCCTCGTTGGTCGGCTCGTTCATTCGACCGCCGGAGGGCGGGATCGTCCTCAGCTTCGTCGTCAACCGCGTGATCGCGGTCGCCGCGCAGTGGCTCGTCGCCTTCCTGGTCGAGCAACGACGGCGCAACCACGCCCTGGTCGACGCACGTCTGACCGAAGAACGGCTGGTGGCCGAGACCGGACGGCGGTTCGTGCAGATCCTGACTCACGAGATCGCGACGGCGCTGACTGCGATCGACGGTCAAGGCTATCGCCTCGGCAAGCTGGCGCAGACGATCGAGCCGATGGACATCATCGCTCGCAGCGAGAAGATCCGACACGCCGCGACGCGCCTCAAGGGTCTGGTCGAGCGCGTCCGCCTCGCTGCCGAAGTCGGCCGTGGAGAGATCTTGCTGAACCGCGAGGCGATCGAGGCAGTCCCTTTCCTCGAGGCGCTCGTGGCCGAATATGAGGCCGCGCATGTTCACATCGCCGTGTGCGTGGCCGAGCCAACCCTGCACGGCGACCGCGTCCTGATCCATCAGGCGGTGTCGAACCTCGTTTCGAACGCGATCAAGTACTCGCCGCAGCCTTGCGCGATCAGCATCCACGCCGGCCGCTCGGCCCTACTCGACGGAAGCGAGATCACGGTGGCCGACCACGGCGTCGGGATCGCCCTGGAGGAACTCGATCGGGTCTTCGAGCCTTACTATCGCGCCGCCAACAGCGGCGGTGTTCCTGGCCTCGGCATCGGCCTGCATCTCGTGCGCCATTTCGTCGAGGCGCATGGCGGCCAGGTTCGCATCGAGAGCCAGGTCGACCGGGGCACGACGGTACACCTGCATCTGCCCGGAGCGAAGCCGTGACGCGGCGCATCCTGTGCATCGAGGACGATCCCGACATCGCCGAACTCACCAACGAGGTGCTCGCAGAGGCGGGCTTCCGTGTCGATCTTGCGATCACCGGCATGCAAGGTTTGGCGCGGTTGGGCGAGGCGCACGACGCGATCCTCTGCGACATCGACCTTCCGGGCCTGAGCGGGCTCGAACTGCTGCGCGCATTGCGCAAGACCGGCTCGCGGACCCCGTTCGTGCTGCTGACGGCTTTCGCCGGCCGGGAGAACCAGATCGAGGCGCGCCAGCTGGGCTGCGACGACTTCGTCGCCAAGCCCATCGACTTCGAGCTGCTGCTGGCCGTCCTGCACAACGTCCTGCAGCGGACAGCGCCGGCCGTGGGGGACACCGAGCGCCCGACGCTGACCGAACGCGAACGGGAGGTCCTCGCCCGGGTGGTGGAAGGCAAATCCTCTGTCGCCATCGCCGCCCTCCTCGGTATCAGCGAGCGGACGGTGAACTTCCACGTAGACCGCGTGATGCGCAAGCTGAACGTGACGACGCGCACGCAGGCCGCGATTACTTGCGTACGCCTCGGGCTGATGTCTGCCTGAACGCGCGGATCCCACGGATCGGTTAGATCGAGATATACATGATAGAAATAATGATTCAGAGTATGTGAGGCATATACATCTGGACTGGTTGTGAATTTCAAAAATAGAAACTAAAAATCGATGTGTAGACGACTACTGAAAAAATTGGCTGGGCCGCGATCCTTATTGTAACCAGGATTGTCGATGAACTGATAGTCGAACGACACTGTCACCGTGTTTGTCAAACCCAGCGCATAGTAGGTCTCGATGCCGCGCTCTGGCCCGTAACGCAACTGCCCGTCACCGATCACGAGGCCGAGGCCGCCTGCGGCAAAGTAGTCCCGATGCGCGCGCGACAGGCCGTTGATCATCGCGCCGATGCCAATCGTGTCGCTCGGTCGCTCCCACAGGGAGCCCTTGAACGAGAACCCACCGGAGGCGCTCCGATCGACATCGGTGAAGGAGAGGTTCTCATTGCGGCCATCGGCGGCGCTGACCCGGGCGAACAGGCCGATCTCCGGCGTGAGCGCCTGTTCGAGATTGATGTAGGCGCCCCGTTTGTTGCGGGTTCTCCGGCTGAGGTTCACGGCCGTGTTGACGTCGGGGATGTCGATCGAGTCCGCGAGCGCGACCACCTGCCGGTAGTTGGCGGTACGTCCCTCGTGCGAGAACGCGCCGATCCTCAGCCTTCCCGGCTGGTCGAGGATCGGGAGCACGTGGCGTTCCTCGAACTCGACCACGGCCCCGCCCCGGCGCGGGAAGCGCGGATCGAGCGGATCCGTACTCGGGAGCTTGGGGACCTGGGTATAGGCTGCGCGCAGCGCGAACTCGCGACGGTTGTACTCGACCACGATGCCCTGGGTGTAGCCGGGCAGGTTGGCCGGGAAATCGTAGGCCGCCGACTCCCAGAGCGACCAGTTCATGAAGTCGACGCGCGGATCGTGGGCATAAATGTTGCCGTCGAAGAAGTCGCCCAGCGCGAATTTGCCCGCCGCGACGGTGATCCGCTCGATATCCCGTGTGATCGCGACTTGGTTCGGCCCGTCCGGCACGGTCTCGGTCTCGCCGCCGAGCCCGAAGGTCTGACGCACGAAGTAGCGCTGCGAGCGCAGCTTCGGAGAGGACGAGCCGGCCTTCTGCGCCTCGCCGTTGGGAAAGCCGGCCACGCCGAGCGTGCGGCTCAGACCGAAGCCTTGGTCGAACTCAGGATTGTAATACAGCTCGGTGTTGTCGGTCAGCTTGAACCCGAGGAAGGCGGTGGCGGTGAGCGTGCCGCGCGCCTGATGCGGCACGAGGCTGTTGTCGCCGCGGTAAGGCGAATGGAAGCCCGTCACCCCCTGGTCGATGAACGTCGTCTGGCCGTGCAGCGAGAAGCGGCCGGTGTCGCCGTTGTCCGGATCGTGGGGGGCGAGCTCGTCGGGTTCGGGGGGCAGGCGCAGTCCTCCGGGAACCCAGAGGAGCCGCGCCATCACTTGGTTTGAGGTGAACGAGGCCTGGGTCGAGAACGCCCCGCCGTCCGGACCCGCAACGCTGCCGAGACCGAAGCGAGCGCTCCTGCCGTAATCGGCATAGCGATAGTCGATGCCCAGGGCGAGGTTCTCAGCGATTGCGAACTGCACGCCGGCCCCGAGTGTGAAGCCGAGATAGGAGTGGTCACGCCTTGCGATCCCGGCGAAGCCGGTATCCAGGTCGGGAAACGTGGAGCGGAAGCGTGTCTCGGCGCCCGCGAGGCCGAAGGTGGCGTAGACGAGGTTGCGTTCGAACGCGTAGCCGATACGGGCGCGGGCAGCGCCGAACAGATCTGCCTGAGCGCGGATGAGACTGAAGGAGGCGTCGCCGTTCTCGAAGCCGAACCCCGGCACGGTCGACGACACGGGCCGCTTCAGGTTTGCGCCGTAGAGGTCCGCCTCCAGGCCGTAGACGTACGGACCGGTCTGCCAGTTGTAGCCGCTGACGACACCGCCCAGCACCGTCGTGGCATTGCGTCCCTGATCGCTGCGGCCAGTGCTATCCCCGCTTCGAAACGCCGGCACGGAGCGACGCTCGACCGAGCCCGCGTCGAAGTTGAAGCTGCCGTAGGCGTCTCCGGCGCTGCCCTCGACGCCCAGATACCCGCCGGACCAGTCTGCGACGGTCGGGCGATCCGACGATGAACCTCTCCATTCGGCGGCCCGCGCTTGGTCCAAGCATAGGATCGCGACGGCGCCACCCAGAAGCGATAAAAGCTTCTCGATCGGCGATAAGATCTGAATTTGCAGATATCTCATGGCATAGCCTCAATTTTTACTGTATGAATTTCATCTTTTTGTGCATCTACGATAAAACGAATGTTTGATGAGATCTCGGATCCATTCGGGAGCTTGGATCACGCGATATGTTCATGACGGAGCATGGCAAAACCCACGTCGCCCAGACCGGCAACGGCGAGGCGGATCAGCAGAGCCGTCCCGAAACGGCGTGAGCGCATGATCCGCGGCAGGATCGAGAGGACGTGCAGTGCGTGTTCGAGGATATGCACCAGCACCGGAAGCTCGGCTGGCCCCGCGGTCGAGCCTCGCTCCGTCCCCGGCCCTGCGCGGGGTGGCCGCGCGAGCGGCCGGTGGTCGAGCGCGACCTGCAAGCCCATTCGGCTCAGCTGATGCGCGACCTGCGTCCCGATCAGGGCGCCGCGCCGCCCGATCAGGCCGGCGCGGTAGGCCCGCATCGTCAGCCCGAACGCCGATCGACCGAGGCCTGAGAGCAGCCTCGCGAGGTTGGGATGCCGAACCACGATGATCTCCCTGTGTCGGTCGATGTTCAGATGTGCAGCACGATAGCGCGCTGGCTTCGAAGCCCGTTCGAGCGATCTCGACCCGGCGGCCCGTCCGCACGGTCGAGGATCGTCTGGGCCGGCACGTCGCGCTCGGGCACCTCGTAGACGGCGAGCCGTGCCCGAAGGGCGCATCGCACGAGATCCAGCGTGTGCGGGCCGCCGGGGAAGGCCGCCACTAGATCGGGTCGGGCGTCCTTCAGCATGAATCGGTTGCGCACCGCCTCCGCCGTCTTACCGTAGCGAACCCAGTTCGGCGGGTAGCGCACCACGTGCACACCGGCCCGCCGCGCCCAGTCCTCGGCCGCCGCGCAGACGCCGCCCAGACCGCCGTGGATCAGGACCATGACTCGGCAGCGGCGGTGCAGCTTCGCCAACTCGAAGCTCACGAGATCCCGGTATTCCAGATGACCGCTGCCCCCAATGACAAGCCGCATGGTCGTCTCCCGCTCAAGCTGCCGGCCGGAGGCTCGACGCCTCCTGAACCGGATCCTCGCCGTCGCCGCCCGGACCGCCGGCCGAGATGGTCTCGTCCTCGCCGCCGAGCACCGCCTCGTGCCGCCGTTCGAGCAGGGGCGCGCACAGCGCGGCGACGTGCGAGTGCACCCGGCGCAGATCGCGCAGCGTCCGCAGGAACAGCGCATTCGCCTCCGCCATCGCGGCCGGATCGGCGTCGTGCGGCGCATCGCGCAGGCGCGCGACGTGCCGGTCGATGGCCGCGCGCTCCAGCGCGCGCAGGAGACCCTTGCGCCGGGCCACCGACCGCGCGGCGTCGAGGTCGTCGCGTAGGAACGCAGCGAGCGCGAGCTGCAGGCTGGTGAGCGCCTCGGCGTGGAGCCGTTCGATGTCGGCGAGTTCCTCGACGGAGAACGGCTCGCCGGTCCGTTTCAGCCGCCGGCTGGCGAACGCGACCAGGTTATGGGCTATGATGTCACCGACGTGCTCGAGGTTGAGCACGAAGGTCAGGATCTCCTGGGCTCGCGCCTGCGCATCCGCCGAGACGGTGCCGACCTCCTCGCCGCCGAGGTCGGCCAGGTAACGCCGGATCGCGAGCCCGATCCGGTCGATGGCCGCGTCCCGCCGCCCGGCTGCACCGGCCAAGGTCCGATCTCCGGTGCGGAACGCCTGAAGGGCATCGCGCAGGGCTGCGCCGGCCAGATCCGCCATGTGCAGGGCTTCAAGGGCGGCGTTGGCGAGGGCCAGGCTCGGGGTCGCCAGGGCGGTGAGGTCGAGGTGGTGCGGGAGTTCCGCGATCGGCGCGTCTTGCCGTGCGCTCTCAGGCATGATCGGCGCGGGCAAGAGACGCGTGGTGAGGCGGCCAAGCGCGGCCGTCCAGGGTAGGACGAGGATGGCGAGCGCGAGGTTGAGCGCGAGGTGGAACGCCATGGCTCCGCGCGCGGGGTCAGCGACGCCGAACTCGGCGAGACCTGCGGTGATCGGGTCGAGGAGCGGCAGCGCGGCGGCGCAGCCGGCCGCTCGCACGAGCAGGTTGCCCAGGGGAAGCCGGCGCGCTGCCGGCGCACCGGCTGCTTCAAGATAGGGCGGCAGTGCCGCGCCGAGGTTGGCGCCGAGCACGAGGGCGAGGGCACCCTCAAGGGTGATCACGCCTGCACCCCCGAGCGAGACGATGAACAGGATCGCCGCCACGCTGGAATGAGCCGCCCAGGCGAGCATCGCCGCCGCCAGGACGGCCAGGACCGGCTCGGCCGCAAGCGCCCCCACGAGGCTGCGTAGGATCGGCGTGGCCTCGACGGCGGTGAGGCACTGTCCGAGCAACGCGAGCGCCGTCAGCATCAAGCCGAGGCCGATCAGTGCCCGGCCGAGATTGCGCGGTTTGGACCGATCCGCGCGCGCGCGGAACAACAGGAACCCGAACAGGATCAGGATGGGGGCGGCCGCGGCCACGTCGAAGGACAGCACCTGCACGATCAACGCCGTACCGACGTTGGCGCCGAGCATGAGGGCGAGGCCGGCCGAGAGGTCGAGGGTGCCGCTCGCGGCGAAGGCGGTCGCCATGAGCGCGGTGGCGGTGCTGCTCTGGAGCACCGCCGTGACGAGCAGACCCGCGAAACAGGCGCGTGCTCGGCCCTTGAGCCCGCGCCCGATCAGGTCGCGCAGCTCCGGCCCGAAGCCGCGGGCGAGGCCGGTCGTGACCATGTGCGTGCCCCACAGGAGCAGCGCGACGGCGCCCGCAATGTGCAAGAGGGTGAGCGTGCCGGTCATGGCGCCCGTCCGCATCGGCTCGAGGCCGCAGTGAAGTCGCCCAGGGCGTCACTCAGGATCCGGTCCGCGAGGGCAGCCGAACCCTGCGAGTCGGCCGTCAGCAGATCCGGCCGGCGATCGCGCAGGCACGCGAGGATCGCCGCGCGCCGCCACACAGCCGGGTCGTGCAGGCCGAGGTGGAGCGCGGCCAGGTCCGACCTGAGCCACCGGAGCAGGCCGGCTCGGACGGCGGCCGGGATGAAGCGCCGCCGCACCGGTCTAGCCCTCGCCGCCGAGGGCGAGGCCGACGATGCGCATCAGGACGAGGCCGCCAGCGACGACGAGGTAGGCGCGCAGCACCACCATCCACACGCGCGCCGGCAGCGACAGCTTGGCGAGCGGGAGCTGATCCAGCGGCGGCATCCGCCAGCGCTCGCGCGGCAAGGTTGCCCGGTCGCCGGCCGCGGGATCGACGGCCAACCCGTCGGCGCACGTGCGCCGACGCAGGAGCGCGAGCGCGCCCGCGGTGACCAGCGCGACGAGGCTGCCGCCGACGAGCACGCCGACGATGACGGTCTCGTTCGTGGCGTCCGGGAACAGGACGGACGCGGTCAGGATCAGCGAGAGCATCACAAGCACGGAGATCACCGCGCCGGTGAACAGGTTCATCGCGCGCCCGTTCACCCACGGCCCGAGCACGGCCCTGTCGTTGCACAGCAGGAGCAGGAACACGCTGGCGCTGGGCAGGAGCACGCCGGCCAGCGTCTGCACGGCGTTGGTGAGCAGGCCGAGCGGCGTGCCGGGCGTCAGCACCAACCCTGCGGCCAGTGCAATCAGTCCGGAGTAGACCAGGAAGAAGCCCTTGGCCTCGCCGGGTTTGCGATGCAGCGAGTGCCGCAGGGCGAGGACGTCGCCGATGGCGTAGGCGGTAGCCAGCGACACGGCGGCCGCACCGATGATGCTGGCGTCGATGAGCGCGAGCGCGAACAGCACCGCCGGCACCGGGCCGACATACCGCTCCAGCCCGGCTGCGACCCCGCCCGCGTCACCGAAATTGCCGAACTCGGGCCTTCCGGCGAAGGTCGCGGCGCAGAAGGCCATCATCGCTACCGCGCCGACGATGACGAGCACGATGCCGAGGCAGAGATCGACCTTCTCGTAGCGCATGAAGCGCGGCGTGATCCGCTTGTCGATGACGTAGCTCTGCTGGAAGAACAGCTGCCAGGGCGCCACCGTGGTGCCGACGATGGCGATGATCAGCAGCATCACCTCCGAGAGCTTGGCGCCCGCGGGGAGCCGCGGCACGAGGAAGTCCCGGGCGATCTGGCCTACCGGCGGGTGCACGATCAGCACCACGGGCACGAGCAGGAGGCTGCCGGCGACGAGCGCCAGCGCGAAGCGTTCGAAGCGGCGGAAGTCGCCGGTGCTCGCGGCCGCGATCACGAGGATTGCAGCTGCGAGCACGCCCCAGAGCTTTGGCACACCGAGATAATCGAGGCCGAGGCTGATGCCGATGAACTCGGTGACGAGCGTCAGGGCGTTGAGGAGGAACAGGTCGATGACGCTGAACGCGCCCCAGAACCCGCCGAACCGCTCTAGGATGAGGCGGGCGTGCCCGACGCCCGTGACCGCGCCGAGGCGCAGCACCATCTCCTGGTTTACGAACAGGACCGGGATCAGCAGCGCCAGCGTCCACAGCAGCGCCGTGCCGTAGTTCTGGCCGGCCTGGGTGTAGGTGCCGAAGGCGCCGGCATCGTTGTCGCCGACCATGACGATGAGCCCGGGACCGAGGATCGCCAGGAGCGTCTTGAGGCGCGCCCCCCAGCCGATCCGGGGTGCGTGATCGCCCTCGGCGATGGTGCCGAGCGCGCCGCGAATGTCGCCGCGATGGGCCTCGTCCAAGACGGCCGTGGCGGGAAGGCTGGACGCGTCGAGCGCCGAGGTGTGAGCGGTCATAGGTGTCGTCCGACGCCGAGGATCAGGTGAAATCGTCGGCGGCGCGAACGCCGCCCGCTTCAGAGCTGCCCTTGGGCAGCTTCTCGGCGATGCCGAAGCGCTCGGCACGCCGGTACATCTCGGCCCAGATCTCGTCCGGGGCGATGCCGCACTCGCGCCAGAGCACGACGAGGTGGTAGAGCAGATCGGCGCTCTCGCGCACGGTGGCGCGAGCGTGCTGGCGCGACGCCTCGAGTGCGACCTCGCCCGCCTCCTCGATCAGCTTCTGCGCCATGCGCTTGGCGCCGGCCGCGAGCAGTCGCGCCGTGCGCGGATTGGTCTGCGGGGAGACCAGATCGAGCGCGGCGTAGAGCCTGGCGATCTCATCGGGCCCTGTCGCGCGGACACCCTCGGGCGCGCCGGGACAGGACGGAGCAAGCCGGCCTCCCGGGTCGGCATCGTCATCCGCCGCCGCAAAGGACGGCACGCCGCGACGCGGCGGCAGGGGATCGCGGACGAGAGAAACCATGCATGATGACTCCGAGCTTGGGTCGCGTGCGACCGGCTGGGCTCGGGCAAGGCATTCCGGTGCGGTTCAGGCCGCTCGCGAGGAGAGGTTGTCGCGCCAGATGACGCCGTGCTCGCGATCCGAGCCGGGGCGGGTGTGGGAGATCCGTCGGTCGCGCGCGCGACTGGGAGGCTCCACAGTGGATGAAGATCGGCCTGTCATGGTGCTTTCACAGCGCGGAGCCGCCGATACCTCAGCGGGTATCGGCGGCTTGTCGGATCAGCGGGGTGCGAGTTGCCAGGCGCAGACGAGACGATCCGCTTCGTCGCGTCGCCAGACGGCGACGACGTGATCGCCCGCCCACTTGGCCGGTGCCAACGTGTCACCGGTGACGGGACGCGTCGATGTGGGAGCGGCCGGGCTGGCGCCGCTGCGCCGCTGAGGGAAGAGCCCGGACCGCAGCGCGTAGGGCAGCGCGGGCGCGAGGGCGTGGACGAAAGCCATGGTCACCTCCTGTTCGTCGGGTGGTTGCGGATGCGACCCGAGAGGAGGTTTGAGCGCCAGCTGACGAAGCTGGCGAGACGAGGTCTTGCCGGCTCAGACCGTCAGATGATGGCGCTCCGCTCCGCGCGGGTCGACCATCCCCCGCCGGCGCGAGCCCGCACCGGACGGTGCGCGGCCTTCACCGATGGAGGATGAGGGTCTAGATCGAGGGTTCATCGGTCCCGAGGCGTTGACATCGGACCCGGCGCACGGCCGGATACCTGACCGGGTATGGTGACGAGGCTGACGGCTGTCAAGCCGGGTTCTTTGGAAAAGTTCTAAAACTGGCAGGTCGGACGAATTCGATGGCGAGACGGGATGACAGTGTCGACGCGGGATCACAGGCTCGGAGTGACACGCACGTACTGCGGGACAAGCGCGGGTTGGTGAACCGGGTGCGGCGCCTGCGCGGTCAGGTCGACGCCATCGAGCGCGCCTTGCAGGGCGAGTCGAGCTGCTCCGATCTTCTGCAGCGCATCACCGCCGCACGGGGTGCGATCAATGGTCTGATGGCCGAGGTTCTGGAGGAACATGTCCGTGAGTATCTGATCCCGCAGGCCAACTTGCCCGAGGAGACGCGCGAGGACGCCGGCGAGGAATTGATCGAGATCATTCATTCGTACTTGACTTAAATGACGTAAGTATTTTGTAATTTGAATAATAACTCCAAGAGGCATCGTTGTTCAAAAAACACTCAATATCAATTAAATAATTTCATGTATCATTGCCTCAGCGAGATGTATTAAGAGAGTTGTCAGGACGCGGTTGCGCTCCTCCGGGGTCTTCCTTACGAGGTTGGCGTCACTGTTCAGATGCTCCCCGCCAAGAGTTTTGGAAGTCGACATCTAACTGAAGTTGACTGTGGTGTAGATAGGCGTCGAAGGATGAAGCCGCGCAAAGCAGATGTAATCCATTATGGAAGCTAAGAAATTTGTACCGAAGGTGGGGCACGATCGTGCCCCACCTTCGGTACAAATTTTAATTTAAGAGCAATGACTTAAAGTGACCTGAGAGAGCGGTCAGCCTTTGAGGCTCTTTCACACATAGACATCGGCAGTGTCGACGAAGTTGCCACCCGCGTCCACGTAGGCGTCGAACACCGCCCGGCTGTCTGCCTCGTTCGAGCCCCAAGGCGCAGTGCCGAAGGTCATCGTGCTCAGCGCGAGGGGGCTCACGGCGAGGTCAGAGCGGCCCAAGGTGCGGTTGTCGGTCAGCTACATTGCTTAAATTTTCGTATTGTTTGATATGAAACCAATCGACCCAACATCCAGGCGCAAGACCGGCCGCCCGCTTTCATTCGACCCAGATGCTGCCCTGCTCCCGGCCATGCTGCTGTTCTGGCGCTACGGCTATGAGGCCACCTCCCTTGCCGAGCTTACGCGGGCGATGGGGGTTACACCGCCGAGCATCTACGTCGCCTACGGCGACAAGAAGGGGCTGTTCCGATCTGCGGTCCGGCGCTAATTGGCGCAGCCGCAGTCGCCCATTGACGTGATCGCGGAGGCACCCACCGCCGAGGCAGCCGCGCGCACGCTGATTAACGGCGCAGCGATGGCGTTCACCCGCACGGACACGCCGGCGGGGTGCCTGCTGGCCAGCTCGGCGATCGCGGTCTCGGCCGAGGCTGAGGATGTCAAAGAGGAATTGGCCGCGATCCGTCGGGAGATCGAAGCCGCGTTGCGCGACAAGATCGCCGCCGGCATCGACGCGGGAGACGTCCCGGGCACGGCGGATCCGACGGCGCTGGCAGCTTTCGTCATAACGGCGATCCAGGGACTGTCCACCCTGGCGCGCGACGGCGGGAGCCGCGCGAAGCTCCAGCAGGTGGCGAAATTGGCCATGCTCGTTTGGCCATCACCACGATCTCACGCTTGAGAGCTCAACGCTCCGTAAGCTGCCCTTATGCGCATGACGACGAACCAGCTTGGCTTGGCCTTCCAGACCTTGATTGTGCCCTGTGTGGGAGGCGCCGTGGGTCTTCCTGGCAGCTGTCTGGTTTCTTTTGGCTTCCTATTCGGTGCCCGATAGGCTTTTGAGAAGGTCATTTCCTTTTGTGGGCGGCCTCGTAGGCTTCAAGCGCTCTTTCCAGCAGCTCGCCAAGCACCAAGCGGTGTTCGTCGGCTAGGCGGGTGAAGCGCTGGGCGGTCTCTTCCGTCACCTTGAGGCTGAGCTGTTTGTTGCGGCCGGTGCGGTAGCGGCGCTGTTCGACCTTGGCCAATGCCGGCTTCGCCTTCTCGCGTGGGGCGGACTCGCGGCTGGGGAAACCTTCCGCTTCGGAGACGGCACGAATTGCCTCGACCGGCGGCTTCGGCTGCTGGGCAGCGCGTGGCGTGGGCTTGAAGTCGTCCAGTCCACCGAGGTCGAGCTTGCCGAGCGGATCGGTGCGTTCAGGCTTGGGCTGGCCGGGCATCACGCAACCTCCTTGGCCTGCTCGCGCTTGTCGCGCAGGCGCTGCACAATCTCCGCGGCGTACTCGGCCGCGTTGTTGATCGCCACGGTCGTGTTGGCGACCCCCTTCCCTGCTAGGCCCTGCAGCGTGCCACCATAGGAGAACATGGCACGGTAGGCCTCACGGTCGCACAAGCGGGTTTTCAGGACCGGGATCGCGCGCTCGTCGAAGCTCTGCAAGATGTGCTTGAGGGTGTGGGGCATGATCGCGGGATTCGTGCGCGTGATCAGCACCGTGTAGGGAATGGCCCTCCCCCCGCGCTTCTCCGTCCGCTTGATGAGCCCGATCTGACGGGCAGCCTGCGAGGCGTCGAACTGCGAGCCTTGGACGGGGATCACAACTAGGTCGGACATCGAGATTGCGTGGCTGACCATGAGGCTCGCCAAGCCCTCCAGATCCACGATCACGAAGGCGGTCATGCTGGCCGCCTCCTCGATCTTGTCCATGATCGTCTCTTCCGTCGCGCCGCCTACGACCTGAAGGGTGGCGGGCAGGCCCGGCAGCTGCGCCCATTCTTGGACGAACTGATTGGGGTCGGCGTCGATGATGGTTACGGTCGCTCCCTGCTCCGCCAGCATGCTGGCGAGGATGCAGGCAGCCGTGGTTTTGCCGGCACCGCCCTTAGGCGATGAGAACGTGATGACAGGCATAGACACCTCGTTAGAAGCTGTCAGGCACCGGGAAGCTGCCGGGCAGCCGTTAGGTGCCGGGAAGCTGTCGGAAAGCCATCCGGTTCCGGGAAGCTTCCAGCTCTGCGGTAAAAGCCACCTTAACCCGGCGACACCCTGTTTATAACCAGAAAGCTGTCAGATAGCCATTCTCTTTCGGAAAGCTGTCTGGATCCTGGCGTATGTCTGACTGAACGGCGCTAGGCGCCCTCCCCGGTATTCGTATGAGGGTATCAGACAGCTGTCAGACAGCTGATTGGTTTCCACTAAATACTAAACCTTGGCCGTTTTGTCCTACAAAGCGAGCGAGTCTTATTCCCCGGCTCAACCGGGCCGAATTTTCGGCCGAGATGGTGCGCGCCACCGCCAAAACCGTCGCGGCGGTCACCGCCTGGCCGCGTGCTCTCGCCTCGCCGGAGGGGCACGCGCGCTACGTTCATCGAATAAGGAGAAGTGCCTACCGGAATATGGGGTGGTTCAGGACGGCAGGAAAAAGGTCATCAGGAGGGCGTCGCGTTGATTGTTCGCTGAGTTACGGTCGAGACGAACGGGTCGTGAACGGTTGCCGCCTCGGAAGAGCTGCGAGGGTGGCGGCTACACCGCTCGTGTGATCCCGGCGAGGGCCATTTCGCGATAGACGGTGGCGCGGCCGAGCCCGACCTGGCGCCCCGCTTCCGTAGGCGATAGCCCGGCTTGGACGAGTTTCAGGGCGGCCACGACCTTGTCCGGATCGACCGGTTGCCGGCCCGGACGCTTGCCTTTGGCACGGGCCGCCGCGATCCCGTCCTTGGTGCGCTCGGCGATCAGCCGCCGCTCGAAGTGGGCGATCGCACCGAAGACGTGGAAGACCAGTTCGCCGGCGGCCGAGCCGGTGTCGATCTTCTCCTCCAGGCTCACGAGCGCAATGCCGCGTTCCTTGAGCAGGTTTACGCTCGACAACAGCTCGGCGAGAGAGCGCCCGAGTCGGTCGAGGCGAACCACCGCCAGGGTGTCGCCGCGACGCGCGTAGGCGAGGAGTTCGGTCAGGCCGGGCCGGTCCATGCTCTTGCCCGACCGCACGTCGGTGAAGACGCAGATGGCGCCCGCCCGCTCGAGCCGCAGCGTCTGCCCCGCGACGTCCTGGTCTCCGGTCGACACCCGTGCGTAACCCAGCACGTCGCCCATGATCTCGTCCCGCAAACGTCCGTTCTCGGGACGCCCGCCGAGCCGATCCGGCGCAGGCTTCGTTCCCGTCCACTTAATGCGTCCCGTTAAGCATCCGTGTCCACAATGATCCCCTGCCTTCTCTGGACGGTGGGAGGATCGGGATGGCACGTCGGAGCCTGCTGACGGATGCCGAGCGCGAGCGGCTGTTCGGCGTGCCGACGGGTCGCGACGAACTTGTCCGGCGCTACACCCTAGACCTAACCGACCTGGCGCTCGTCTCGGGGCATCGAGGCGACGCGAACCGGCTCGGCTTCGCGCTACAGCTCGCGCTCCTGCGCGACCCCGGCTTCGGTCTCTCTGTCGCTACCGGCGCTCCCGAGGCGCTCGTCGTCTTCCTCGCCGAGCAACTCGGGATCGAGCCGAGCGCCTTTGCCGCTTACGCAGCCCGAGTCGCGACCGCGACCGAGCACGCTCGCGAGCTCGAGCGCGCCCTGGGCCTGCGCCCGGCGACGCGGGTGGATCTGCCGCTGATGATCGAGTCCGCCGCGGCTGCGGCGTGGCCGACAGACAAGGGAGGGCCGATCGCTGAAGGAATCATCCACGCGTTGCGCGACGTCCGCATCGTCCTGCCGACACCCGACACGATCGAACGCGCCGGGCTGGCCGGACGCGCTCGTGCGAGGAAGCGCGCCGCCGACGCTTTGCTCGCCGGCCTCTCGCACGAGCAGATCACAAGGCTCGATGCAATGCTGGCCGTGGATCCTGCGACCGGCCGCACGCTGCTTGCCTGGACGAGGGACCTGCCGGTCGCGCCCAAGCCTGACCACGTTCGCGAACTTGTGGACCGGCTGGCGATGGTGCGCGCGGTCGGTCTCGACCCCACCCTCACCAACCGGATCCACCCCGACCGGCTGCGCGCACTCGTGCGGGAGGGACAACTGTCGTCGCCCCACGCGATCGAACGCTACACGCCGCACCGACGCCGCGCCATCCTGGTCGCGGCGCTGCTCGACCTGGAGAGGCGATTGACCGACGCCGTGCTCGGCATGGCCGATCGGCTGATCGGTGCCAGCTTCACACGGGGGAAGAATGCCCGCGAGCGCACCTACACGGCGACCTCGCGTGACGTTGGCCGGCTCATGCGCCTGCTCCACGGCACGATCGAAGCGGTCGAGGCCGCGGTGCGCGACGGCGGCGACGCGCTCAGCGCGATCGACGGGGCGGTCGGGCTGGACCGGCTTATCCACGCTAAGCCTGACGCGGCTGCGATCGCTGACCTCGCGGAGGAGGATCCGCTGGTGCGCGCCGCCGACCGGCATGGCACCCTCAGGAAGTTCGCGCCGCTCCTTCTAGAGGCGATCGACTTCAGGGCGAGCCGGAGCACGGACCCCACGATTGCTGCTCTCGCCACCCTGCGTCAGCTTAACCGCTCCGGAAAACGCGACGTGCCCCGCGACGCGCCGATGCCGTTCAAGAAGGATTGGCGCAGGCTCGTCGCCGGTGCTGACGGCAAGGTCGACCGCAGGCTCTACGAGACTGCGGTGTTCGCCCACCTGCGTAACAAGTGGCGCTCGGGCGACGTCTGGGTGGAGCGCTCGGGCGAGTATCGTCGCTTCGACAGCTATCTCCTTCCTGCGGCCGAAGCTGCGCCCATCGTCACCGATCTCGACTTGCCGGCGAGCGGCGACGCGTGGCTGTCGGAGCGGGGCCGTGAACTCGACTGGCGCCTCCAGCGCTTCGCAGGCCGCCTGACCCGAGGCCAAGTCGAGGGCGTGTCCATGAAGAACGGCCGGCTGTCTATCGCGCCGGTGCGTTCCGCGACCCCGCCGGACGCGGCGGCGCTGGCCGAGCGCATCGACGCACTGATGCCGCGCGTGCGCGTCACCGACCTTCTTCACGAGGTGGCGCGCGAGACCGGCTTCCTCTCCGCCTTCACCAATCTGCGCACGCACCGGCCGGTCGACAACGAGGCCGCACTCCTGGCCGTGATCCTCGCCGACGCCACCAATCTCGGCCTGTCTCGCATGGCCGAGGCGAGCCAGGGCGTGACCCGCGACCAGCTTCTCTGGACCCGCGAAGCCTATATCCGCGATGAGACATACCGGGCCGCGCTCGCGCGCATCATCGACGCGCACCACGCGCTGCCGATCGCCTGTGTGTGGGGGGATGGCACCACCTCGGCGTCCGACGGTCAGTTCTTCCGGTCGGGCAAGCGCGGCGACGCCGCCGGCGAGGTCAACGCCCGCTACGGTGTCGATCCAGGCTTTGCCTTCTACACCCACACCTCTGATCAGCACGATCCCTTCCATGCGACCGTGATCTCGGCCACCGAGCACGAGGCGCCCTTCGTCCTCGACGGGCTTCTCCATCACGGCAGCGGCCTGAGCATCGCCGAGCACTACACCGATACTGGCGGCAGCACCGACCACGTCCACGCCCTGTGCGCGCTGCTGGGTTTCCGCTTTTGCCCCCGCCTGCGCGACTTCCCCGACCGCCGGCTCGCCTCGATCGAGCCCGCCGCACGATACCCGGCGCTGAAGCCCATCATGGGAAAGAGGGTGCGCGTCGAACTCATTCGCGAGCACTGGGGGGACATCATCCGCCTCGTAGCCTCGCTGAAGGCCGGCGTCGTCGCGCCCTCCGCGATGCTGAAGAAGCTTGCCGCCTACGAACGGCAGAACCAGCTCGACCTCGCGCTCGCCGAGATGGGCCGCATCTGCCGTACGTTGTTCATGCTCGACTGGCTCGAGGCGCCCGCGCTGCGCCGACGCTGCCATGCGGGACTGAACAAGTCCGAGCAGCGCCACGTTCTGGCCGGTGCCATCTGCACCTACAAACAGGGACGCATCGCCGACCGCTCGCGCGAGGCGCAGGAGTATCGCGCTTCGGGGCTCAACCTCGTCATCGCCGCCATCGTATATTGGAACTCGACCTACATGGCCGACGCGGTGGCGCACTTGCGTACGACGGTCGAGCCCGCGCCCGACGACCTGCTGAGCCACACCTCGCCCGTCGGGTGGGAGCACATCGCGCTCTCCGGAGACTTCCTCTGGGACCACGTCGCCATGCCGAGGGGCCGGCGGCCGCTCAACCTGCCGCGCCAACGTCGCGTTGCATGACGTTCACGCAGCGTTCTTCCTTGGCGTAACTGGGCGAACAACCAACGCGACGTCCTC